>NZ_CP127837.1:17629-42618 GCF_030291195.1 Enterobacter sp. PGRG2
TCGGACGCGGGTTCAACTCCCGCCAGCTCCACCAATCATGATTGGACAGTGCAAGGACAGCACCTTGAAAAACAGGAAGTTAGGTGTCACGGTAGGACTCTGACCAGACAGTAACGTGACCTAAAAGGATACGCAAAGGAGCCACGGCTCCCAAGTGACAAAAAAGCCCGCTGATGCGGGCTTTTTTTATAGCAGATTAAGCCTTTTCGCGCTGTTATGAACATTTCTAATTTGCGATAGCCTCATCCAACACGTATAAGATTTATCGCACCCACACCTGAAGGGTAGGTTACTTTCTCCGTATCTTTCTCGTTGTTAAGCTTTCCTCACCAGCACCACAGATTTTCTAAACTTGTCTTTGAAAATCGTTACCGTACCGTTCTACGTTGAGATGATGTGCATAAGAGGAGAGGTGGTACCCTCTCCTTCATGTTGCCTGTCAAAATCTTGTTTTTTTCCTGATTTTATCAACGAGCGACAATACCGTGACAAAAAAGACAGGAACAAAAAATATGGCTAATAACGTCCCGGTCACCATGCCACCGAATACCCCTGTGCCTATTGCCTGTTGGGTTGTGGCACTGGCACCCGAAGCCAGCATGAGCGGAACAACCCCCAGGGTAAATGCCAGCGATGTCATCATGATGGGCCTTAAACGCATTCGCGCGGCTTTCACGGTGGCATTAAGAAGGTTCTCCCCCTCTTGCTGGAGCTGCCGCGCAAATTCCACGATCAAAATAGCGTTTTTCGCTGACAGACCGATGATAGTAATCATGCCTACCTTAAAGAAGGCGTCGTTGGGCATCCCTCTAAGATAGACGGCAATTATCGCCCCAATCAGACCCAACGGAACGACAAGCATAACTGAAACCGGTATCGACCAGCTTTCATACAGAGCCGCCAGCACAAGGAAAATGACCAGCATTGACAGAATCATCAGCATCGGCGCTTCTGAAGCTGACTGCTGCTCCTGAAGAGATTGTCCGGTCCATTCGATGGCAAAACCTGGTGGTAAATCGGCAGCGATTTTTTCTATTTCCGCCATCGCATCGCCACTTGAATAACCCCAGTTAGGCCATCCTGTGACGCGGAATGCCGGATACCCCTGATAACGAACCAGTTGCACAGGTGAACTTTGCCACACTGGGCGAACAAACTCAGACAGGGGCACCATTCCACCATTTTTATTACGGACATTCAGCGCTAATATTTCAGGTAGCTGCATACGAGCTGATGCTTCAGCCTGCACAATCACCTGCTGAATGCGCCCCTCGTTAGGGAAGTCATTTACGTAACTTGAGCCGAGGGCGCCGGACAGCGTCTGATTTATTTCATTAAATGATATGCCCATTGCTTCAGCTTTAGGTCTGTCTATTTTAAGGCTGATCCCCATACCATCTGGCAGACCGTCCATATAAACTCCATATAAAGCTTTGCTCTGACCCGCCTTTTCCAGGAGCATATTAAGAGCCTTCACCAGTTCCGCATACCCGTGACCGGACCGGTCTTCGAGTCGGAGGGTAAAGCCCGAGGACGTACTTAGCTCAGATATGGCAGGCGGCAGCAGGCTGGTAATGGTTGCCTCAGGAATATCACCCAGCTCATTTTGTACGTTTGTCACTTCGTTTTGCGCCGTAGCGCCGTTACGCTGATCCCAGTCTTTCAGCGTTGTAAATGCCATGGCAGAGTTTGTACCCGCGCCGGAGAAGCTGAAACCCAGTATTGAAACATTACGTTCAACGCCCGGACGTTCCATAACGAGCTTCTCATATTTCTTCACGACGGCTTCAGTACGCTCCATCGTGGCATCCGCCGGAAGCTGTACCGAGGTGATGAAGTAACCCTGATCTTCCTCAGGCAGGAACGAAGACGGCAAAAACTTAAAAGCGAAAAAGAGAACGCCACATAAGACCATATAAATAAGCGTCATCCTCCCGGTTTTACGTATGACAAGGGTTACGCCATTTTCATACCGTCCCGTAAGGCGATCAAACGTTCTGTTAAACCAGGAAAAAAAACGGTTCTTTTTATGAGAGTCGGCCGTAACGGGTTTCAGCAAAGTCGCGCACAGTGCCGGCGTTAGAGTGAGAGCCAGAAACGCCGAAAACAGAATAGAAACCGCCATCGAAAGCGTAAACTGACGATAAATTACCCCGACCGAACCTGAGGCCAGCCCCATTGGCAGAAAAACAGCCGTCAGAACTAATGTGATGCCGACTACTGCTCCGGTGATCTCCTTCATGGCTTTAATCGTCGCGTCCTTAGGCGATAATCCCTCTTCAGCCATCAGGCGTTCGACGTTCTCAACAACAACAATGGCGTCATCCACTATGATCCCTATCGCCAGAACCATGCCGTACATTGTCAGAACGTTGATGGAAAATCCCGCAAGCATCATTACGGTAAAGGTGCCGAGCAATGCTACGGGTGCGACGATGGCAGGAATAAAGGTATAGCGAACGTTCTGAAGAAAGAGATACATCACCAGGAAAACAAGCACCATCGCTTCAACAAACGTATGCACAACTTTCTCAATCGAGATTTTTACGAAGGGTGAAGTATCAAAAGGAATGGAATATTCCATTCCTGACGGGAATGATTTTGCCAGCTCCTGCATTCTGGTTTTAACCGCATCAGATGTCCGTACCGCATTCGCGCCTGGTGAGAGCTGAATGGCAGCCGCCGTTGAGCCATGTCCGTTTTCTCTGATGGCAAACGCATAGGACTGTAAACCAAGTTCAACCCGGGCCACATCCCCCAGCGTAACGCGGGAGCCGTCAGGATTCGCCCTGAGGACGATTTTACGAAACTCCTCTGGCGTACCAAGCTGACCGTTGACGTCCAGCGGATAAGCTGTCATCTGATTAGCAGTTGAAGGCGAGTCGCCCAGTTTACCGGGTGAGACCTGAGCATTTTGCTCTGTAATTGCCGTATTAATATCGCTGACGGACAGCTTATATGAGATGAGTTTCGAAGGATCGACCCATATACGCATGGCTTTCTCCGAGCCAAACGCCTGAATCTTACCAACACCATCGATACGACGTAGCTCGTCAGTAATTTTTCTTGCAAAGTAATCACTCAGGTCTGCTTCGCTGAACTTACCCGTCGGAGAGTTCAGGCCAACCATCATCAGGAATCCAGAGGAGGCAGCCTCCACGCTTAATCCGTTCTGGCGAACAGCCTGTGGAAGCCGTGGCTCCACAACTTTAATCTGATTCTGAACGTCTACCTGTGCGAGCCGAATATCAGTCCCTGGTTTAAATGTGACGGTGATTGTCGCTACCCCGGACGTGTCACTGGTTGATTCATAGTAAAGCAGATCATCAACGCCAGATAATTCACGTTCAATCAATGAAATCACCGACTCATTCATGGTCTGAGGGGTGGCGCCTGGATAGGTGACCGTAATTGACAGGCTAGGTGGCGCAACGGATGGATACTGAGCGACCGGAAGTTGTGGGATTGCAATCACACCCAAAAGAATTATAAAAAGCGCAATGACCCATGCGAATATTGGTCTGCGTATAAAGAACTGAGACATCAGCATTTCCCGTAGTAATAAGTCATTACGAAGTTAATTTTTTATAACGTCAGACTGTGCAATCACTTCGGCACCATCCTGAAGTTTGTCCTGACCTTCAATGACGATTTTGTCTCCCGCTTTGAGGCCGGCCGTTACAGTGATGCCTTTTTCAGTTTGTTCTCCGGTCTGGATCTCAACGCGCCTGGCTTTATTCTCGTGCCCTACTATCCATACGGTAGTTTTATCATCCGCCCTGCTAAGGGCCTGTTCAGGTACAACCAGCCCTTCCTTTTGGATGAGCCGCGTGATTTTTAGCTTAACGAACATTCCAGGCAGCAGGATCCGCTGCGGGTTCTCTGCTTCTGCCCGGAGTACAACATCACCGGTTTCGTCATTGACGCTGATACCTGAGAACAGGAGTCGGGCAGCGGTTTCATATGACTGGCCTTTATCATCAAGAACATCTGCAACAGCGCCAGACTGGCTAGCCGGATCAGTTTCAACCGTCTGATAAATTGTACGAAGCTCCTGAGCTGGTACCCGGGCATCTACATAAACACGATCAAGTTGCTGAATAACCGCCATTGCTTGCGTATCACCGGGACTGACCAGTGCCCCTTCCGTAATGAACTCCTGGTCAATACGTCCGCTTATCGGTGCCTTTACCGTCGCATAATTCAAATCCAGTCTTTTCCGGTTAAGTGACGCCGTCGCTTCTGCGAGATCTGCTGCTGCCTGCGCGCTGCTGGCTTTTGCATCTTCAAGATCCTGTTGACTAATCGCTGCGCTTTTTTGTAATTGTGCGAATCGACTTGCCCGCTTACTCATCTGCTGATAGGTGGCCTTTGCCTTTGCAACTGCTGCATTAGCCATTTCGACATCTGCCTCAAACGGCGCTGCATCAATCTGAAACAGTGGCTGACCCTGTAGTATTTCCGAACCCTGTCTGAAAAGTCGCTTTTGAATTATGCCTCCCACCTGCGGGCGAATTTGTGCGGTTTTCACCGCAGAAACCCGGGCAGGGAATACACGTGTGGAGTAAATATCTTCAGCATTAAGTATTTTTGTCACTACTTTGGTTTTAACTGGTACTGGATCCGTTTCGTTCGACTCTGACGAATCACAACCGGTGATAAATCCCAGGCAAAACGTCGTGTAAATGGCCAGTTTCCTGATATTCATAATGAATTTCCGATTTAATCAATGAAATAAGTGCGATGCAGCCATCATCAACTTCTGAAGGCATTACCAGGTTTGAAAATAAAGAAAGTCAGGATCATCAACATCGTCAGAATCAACGATGCCGACTCAAGCATGACAGTATGGGAATGCATGAAAGCTGAAGAAGCAGCTTTAAGAAGATCTTCCCTGGAGGCTTCATCGAGGTGGCGCGAGATCGCTAAAGCTTCGCTAAACGATTTACTGGCTGAGGCATAAATATCCCGCGGCAAGTTTTCCGGAAGGCGAACAGTCGCGGAATAGACGCCAGCCAGTACGGATCCGAAAACAGTAATTCCCAGCCCCGTCCCCAGTTCGTAGGACATGCCTTCAAGTGAACCTGCAGAGCTGGCTTTGTCTGCTGGTGCAGCCGTCATAATCGCTGAGGAAGAGGCCATTAAAGCGACAGTATCGCCTGCCCCAAGAACCACCATCCATGTCCAGGCTTTTGCAGTCTGGCTAACGAAATTAACATCTGACAATACATAAAGACTGATAGCAGAGGCAGCAAGTCCGACCATAGCGACACTTTTAACCCCAAAATGGTTAATCAGATAACCAGCGACCGGTCCAGCAAGACAACTTGCCAGCATTAGCGGCATGATATATAGCCCGGCTTGCACCGGAGTGAAACGGTGAACGAACTGTAACTCCTGAGAAATTACAAGCTCAAAACCAACCAGCGTAATCATTGAAACCAGAGCCAGAATCACGCCAGCAATGATATTCCGCTTTGTCAAAAGCCCCGTGTCGAGCAGTGGGGAACGAGAAACCATCTGGATAGTAATGAAACAGCCGAACAAAACCAGTCCGACCAAAAACAGATAGACAGATAAAAGAATCGGGTTGCCATGGTTAACCAGACTTTTCGTGGCATAAATTAATATCAGCAACGCACTCATTAACAGGAGCCCCTGAAAAAGATTGACAGGCTGGCGAATGTCGCCTTTGTCGTCCGGTAAGGTTTTGGAAATTAAAAAAATTACTATCATTACTACTGGAATATTGATCAAAAACACTGAACCCCAGTAAAAATGACTAAGCAGCACTCCCCCCACCAATGGCCCGGCTAAAGCACCGCCTGTACCAACTGTTGTCCAGATACCCAGTGCCATATTGCGATCTTTCTCATCCACATAATTTCTGCGCACTGCAGCGAGCGTCGCAGGCACAATCATCGCAGCACCAACCGCAAGAAGTGCGCGGGTAGCTATAAGTATTTCTGGCGTATTCGCACAGGCAGCACCAGTCGAGGCAATGCCAAAAACCAGGCTTCCGTAAATCGCCATTTTCCTGTAGCCGATACGATCTCCAAACGCCCCCATAGGTAACAGAAGAGCAGCCATTACGAGGGGATAAATATCCATAATCCACAGCAACTGATTATGCGAGGCCTGGAGTTGCGTGCTGAGAACGGGAGCAACAACGTAAAGAATAGTGGCATCGATCGAAACAGGTAAGTACATGATTATCACTAGTAAAAGTACATACCATTTGCTTTTCATGCTGTTACTACCTTATAAAAAATTAAGATATGGACATGTGTTCAAGTTGAATTTATAGTGAACTTGAACGAATGTCCAGATTGAGTGCAAAAAGGAGTCAAAACTACCATGTCTTATCTCAGTCGTGATGTGAGACGTCAGATGATCCTGGAAACCGCAGTAAAAGTTGCGTATGAGGAAGGGTTATCAGCTATGACGGTAAGAAGAGTTGCTCAGGAGGCTGAGATAGCTATAGGGCAAATTCATCACCATTTTTCATCAGCCTCCGATCTTAAGGCCGAAGCTTTTAAACTCTCGGTAGATCAGGCTCTGAAACATATGTATGAAGCGGGCATAAAGGAAAACGCCAGCTGCCTGGATATGCTTCACTGGTGCCTTTTCGTCGAGAATCATGAGGATGCGCATCACTACAGTAAATTATGGAAAGAAGCAGAAGTTTATTCTTTTCATGATGAAACGATGCGTAAAGCATTTGGTATGGTGGTCAGACAATGGCATGAAGCCATTATGAATCTTCTTGAAAAAGGAGCCTCAAACGGAGAGTTCAAATATACCAGGCCTAAAGAATTAATAGCGTGGGATTTTATCGCTTATTCTCATGGCCTGGATGGGATACTCAGTCTGGGAATCGAAGGTTTTGGGTACCAGGAGTATATTGAAAATACAGAAAAATTTATCAGAAGTCAGATTGATATAGATAAATAATTAGGTATCGATCGACTAAGTTTTTTAACAAAATAAATATAAGCTGGAATTTTTTGGCAAGGTACAGTATGACGAATTTAATAAAGTCAGTGGTTTCGGTGGCGATACTAACGGGAGCTTTCCTGCAGGCCGCTCAGGCAGATGATTTTTCATTAGGCCTGACCACTGGATGGTCTTCAAAATTATACAAGCAGGTTGATGAGAATAAAAACAACCTTGTTTTTCCTAACGTTGATTACGAAGCAGGGCCGTTCTGGTTTCATGGTCTGAGTGCTGGGTATGATTTTCTTCATACGCCATCCGATCGCATTGCGATACTTGGATATTATCTACCTCTTTCTTTTAAAGCAACCGATAGCCACTCAAGGGCGATGCGCCAGCTAAATAATCGTCACAGCACGCTAATGACAGGGATAAGTTATTCACATGAGTCGCCTGAAATGGGGAAATTTGAAACTACGCTTACAACTGACTCTTTAGATACAAGTAATGGTTTATACTGGAATAACGCATGGAGTTATCCGGTACAGATTGGTTTGTTAAGCATTGAGCCTTCACTAGGCTTTAACTGGAATGACCGTAAATTTAACAAATATTATTACGGCATAAATAACAAGGAATCGGGAAGAAGTGGCTTTAAAAAATACACGCCCGGTGAGAGTATAACACCTTATGTCGAACTCAACATGAACTATATGCTGACAGATAGCTGGAACATATATGGTGGCTCACGTTACACCATACTTCCGGACGCTGTAAAAAATAGTCCGATGGTAGAAAAAGATTCTCTTCTGTCCTTCTGGGCTGGTTTTTCATATACTTTTTAAAAATAATGCCGGGCTGTAAGCCCGGCAACAGAAATTATTTTAAAATAGCATATTTTCTTTAATCCTTAAAATTCAAAGCAAGTCGTATTATGAATAAGTCAAACTTTTGTACGGATTTAATAACATGGATTGAAAAAAATATCACAGAAAATATACGACTGGATGATCTTGCTGTGAAATCAGGTTATTCAAAATGGCATCTCCAGAGAATATTCAAGAGCCATACAGGAATAGCGCCAGGCTTCTTCATCAAAGCAAAAAAGCTTGAGTACGCTTATCGCGACATAATAATGCAAAAAGATACAATTACTACTATATCGATCAAGTATGGATTTGAGTCATTGCAGTCTTTTACACGCGCCTTTACCAGGCATTTTGGGTTCCCTCCCTCATGGCTCCGAAAAACGCAATAAAAAGCAAGCTCTATTTTCTGTAGAGCATAAGAAAGTCATATCACATGCTTTTTCTATTAAAAGTTATCACGGGTATCATTCTAAGCACAGTTTTAACTTTGCTTAAGCACATGGCTTTTCAGACTTTCTGATCCGTATAAAAAATTAGATAAATATCGAATAGTCATTATCCTTTTAATATTATTCTGCGGAAAATAATCAATTTAAACGAATAGATTTTAAGCCCACCCAGGTTGTATCCCTACCCATTTCCTCAAGCGCTCCTACTGCCCGAGCTGAGTCGTGTAATTCCCCGGCACCCAGCGATAGCCGCTACCGTCATGCTGTACATGTCCTAACCCCGGAAAAGAGATATGCGCGGCGGCCACCCAGTAACCCTGATCCGCAGCCTGCTTGAGTATTTTTTCACGTGTGGCGATAGCCTGCTGTTGGTTGACGTCAAAATGAATTGCCACGTGCGGATCGGGCATCTGCACCGCTTTCGCGTGAATAATGTCGCCCCACAGCACCAACGTCTGGCCTTCACTTTCCACGCGATAAAGCACGCTCCCCGGCGTATGCCCTGCAGTAGACTCCGCCCGTATTCCGCCCGGTAATATGGCCGGTGCCAGGAAGGTCTTCAACCGCCCCGCTTTGATGACCGGGCCCAGGGTGCGCTCGGATTCAGCAAAAGTATGCGCCTGACTGGCCTCAACCTTGTTTTCGTTAGCCGGATCAAGCCAGAAATCGACGTCTCTTTTATCCACGTACACTTCCGCATTTGGAAAAGCAGGTTTGCCCGCCCGGGAGACGCCGCCCGAGTGATCCGCATGAATGTGGGTCAGCAGTACCGTATCAATCGTCTCCGCCGGATAACCTGCCGCGGACAGATTGGTCAGCAGATGTCCGCCGTTGTGTCCGAAAAGCTCCCCGGCACCAGTATCCACCAGAACACGTGTTTTACCATCATCGATGACGTAGGCATTAATTGATGTCTCGGCCTTCGGCGTCATTGCATCTTTATCCATGGCATTACGCAGTTTTTCCGGAGAGATATGGGTTAACAGTGTGTTCAGGGGAACATCCACCGTGCCGTCAGATACGGCGGTTATGCGCACTTTTCCCAGTATCATCCGGTAATAGCCCGGCGCCTGTTGATCCAGGGCGGTGGTTTGTTCAGCGGCCACTAGCGGACCGGAAAAAAGAAGTGAAGCGACCAGCGTCAGTACAATTTTCATCAAAAACCTTCCTAAAAAGTATCACCAGAACGTGGTTCACAGTATCCTCAGGCAATAAACATCACTCAAATTGATAAAAGTAATGTTCACTATCAATGAAAATGATTTTCATCGTATCGATCTGAATCTGTTAACAGTACTGCTGGTGCTGAAGCGCGAAGGCAGCGTGTCCCGCGCGGCAGAGAAGCTGCATCTTGGTCAGCCTGCGGTCAGCAATGCGCTGGTGCGCTTACGTGGCATGTTCGACGATCCACTGTTTGTACGCACGGCACGTGGCATGGAGCCAACGCCGCGTGCCGAAGCGCTGATCGCTGAGCTGGGTCCTTTAATGGAACAGATGCAGAACGTGCTTTTTCAGCCAGCGTCATTTACGCCAGCCGGGGCAACGCATGTTTTTCGTCTTGGGATGAGCGACTGGGTTGAGCGCTGGTTGATGCCGGAATTGCAGGCGCGTATCACCCGCGATGCGCCAGGCGTTACTCTTAAGGTCACGGCCAGCGATCCCTTCCGGGATGCTGAACTCGTCGCGCGCGGAGAAGTCGATCTTGCCATTTCGGTTGGCGAGAGCACGCCCGCTACGCTGCGCCGTGAAAAGATTGTGTCACATCATTTCTGTACGCTCTGGCATCCTGAACAGCTTTCCCTGCAGGCGCCGCTGACGCTGGAAAACTACGTGGCACATGACCATGTGCTGGTTTCCTATCGCGGGGCAACCTCGAGCGCGGTGGATGACCAGCTGGCAGCCCTGGGTAAAGCGCGTTCGGTTCGCTATGTGACACCACACTTTTCCTCACTCCCGCCTTTGCTGGCGCGCATACCAGCGTTAGCCACAGTTCCGTCCGGGCTTGCAGACGACTGGGTGACGCATTACGGATTAGGGTGCAGTCCCGTTCCGGTGGAAACACCGGAAATTGCCCTTTCGCTGCTGTGGCATAAGCGGTGCGACAAGGATATGGCGCTGATCTGGTTGAAGGACGTCCTGCGCAAGGTGATGGCAGATCTTACTTAAGCCGTTGCGCAGGATCTGCTTCAGAACAGAAGGCTACTGCTTCACCCACACCAGCTGATCCACCCTGAATCCCAGCTCGCGGGCGGTCTTCAGATAATCCTGCTTCACTGCTTCCGGCAGGGTTGGCGTGCGCGAGAGGATCCACAGGTAGTCGCGGTTCGGGCCGCTGACCAGCGCATACTGATACTTATCATCCAGCTTGATCACGTTATAGCCGCCATAGAAGGGGCCGAAGAACGACACTTTCAGCGCGGCAGTATCCGGCGCACCGGTGAAATAAGCTTTCCCTTCGCTCTCATTCCACTCTTTCTTCACCGGATCGTATCCCCGGTTGAGCACGCGGATCCCGCCGTCGCTGCGCTTGCTGTAGTTCGCGGTGACCTGCTCCAGGCCGCGTTCGAAGCGGTTTTCCAGACGGGCGACTTCATACCATTTGCCGAGATAGCGGCTGGCGTCAAAACCGCTAATGGGCTGAACGCCTTTTGGCGGCGTGGGAGATTTACAGGCGACCAGCGTCAGCGCAATCGCCACACCAGTCACTACAGGCCATAACTTCATAAGCGCTCCTTTTATCTGCTTAAGTGGATAAAAGTTTAGTGTAAACCGCCAATTATGCCCTGCTTTCAACTTTCCGGCTGATTATTAAACTATCTTTTGCAAGGAAACATATAGAAACATTTATTTTGTCAGCTTAGGAATGTTTATTAAAGCACCCTCGACACTGAACGCTCAGTCGTTATCCTTGGCGCGTGGGATAAAAGAATAATCCTAAGAGCTTACCTAACTGGCTCGAAATAAGTTATGGAGAATTTACTTAATATGGAATGGTTTGTTAAACAGGCTCTCGCGTGTCCCAAAACGGGAACGGCATTCGCAGTTGTATCTGGCGTGCGGAATTTAAATCTCATCTTATGGTATCGCGGAGATTATTTTTTGCACAAAGGCAACACCTTATCTACTACCGCTTTCGGCATCGTTGCTAACGACCGTAAGCGCGATATCAACGTCATTCATGCTTTTCCCTTCTCACCCTCGCTGTGGGCGTCCTTCAGCAATAATATCCAGTGCCCAGGAAATACCGAGCCGTTTATTCATGGCTGCACAAAAAAACCCGACTGTCGTTTTAAACACTGCCCCTATGGTGCTATGCCGGAACAGTAGCATTAAGTCGTAAGGCTTAAATGTTCTTTTATCCCATGCTGTTAAGGATATTCATGATCAGGAAACTACGGCTGCCTCCCCGTAAACGCCGCAAAAAGCAATCGTGAGACAACTCACAATTAATAAATCCCGCCGTGGACAAAGGATGCGGATGTAATACTGTAGTATCATGTTTAATGTGAGTTGATAAACTATGATTATCTTAAATTTCACATATATGACCGCAAAGTGGTTTAACCTCGATACCGTTATTGTCAATCACCGCCCTTAATCCCTCCTTTTTTGCCATGACTTACCGCGCAGGATAGATCCGTCTGCTGCGTGTGTGTCCGGCATATTCTGAATAAATCTTATCCGAGGCCGCGCCCTTTATCCGGCAGCGCTCCGTCGTGTCTGCGCATAATTAAAGCGCAGGCATTAGCATCGCCATAAATACAGGATTGAACAATGAACAATTTTCAACACTTACCTGAACCTTTCCGCATCCGCGTTATTGAACCGGTAAAACGCACCACCCGCGAACATCGGGAACAGGCCATTCTTAAATCGGGCATGAATCCCTTTCTGCTGGACAGCGAAGATGTGTTTATCGATCTGCTGACCGACAGCGGCACCGGCGCGGTCACGCAGAATATGCAGGCCGCCATGCTGCGGGGCGATGAGGCCTACAGCGGCAGCAGAAGTTATTATGCGCTGGCGGAGGCGGTAAAAAATATTTTTGGCTATCAGCACACCATTCCCACCCATCAGGGGCGCGGCGCTGAGCAGATATATATTCCGGTATTGATCAAAAAACGTGAGCAGGAAAAAGGGCTCGACCGCAGCAAAATGGTGGCCTTCTCTAACTATTTCTTTGATACCACTCAGGGCCACAGCCAGATTAATGGTTGTACCGTGCGCAATGTTTATATCAAAGAGGCGTTTGATACCTCCGCCCGCTGCGATTTCAAAGGCGACTTTGACCTGGACGGACTGGAAAAAGGCATTCAGGAAGTGGGGCCCGCTAACGTTCCCTATATTGTCGCCACCATTACCTGTAACTCCGCTGGTGGCCAGCCGGTGTCCATCGCCAACTTAAAAGCCATGTACGCCATTGCCTGTAAATACGATATTCCGGTAGTGATGGACTCGGCGCGCTTTGCGGAAAATGCCTGGTTTATTCAGCAACGTGAAGCAGAATACCGCGACTGGTCGGTTGAAGACATTACCCGCGAAACCTATAAATATGCGGATATGCTCGCCATGTCGGCGAAAAAAGATGCCATGGTGCCGATGGGCGGGCTGTTATGCATTAAGGACGACAGCTTCCTTGATGTCTATACCGAATGCCGGACGATCTGCGTGGTGCAGGAAGGTTTTCCCACATACGGCGGGTTAGAAGGCGGCGCAATGGAACGCCTGGCGGTTGGCCTGACTGACGGCATGAATCAGGACTGGCTGGCCTATCGTATCAAGCAGGTACAGTATCTGGTGGACGGCCTGGAAGCCATCGGCGTTACCTGTCAGCAGGCCGGGGGACACGCCGCCTTTGTGGATGCGGGTAAATTATTACCGCATATTCCGGCAGAACAGTTCCCGGCCCAGGCGCTGGCCTGTGAATTATATAAAGTGGCAGGGATCCGCGCAGTGGAAATTGGCTCCTTCTTATTAGGCCGCGATCCAAAAACCGGCAAACAATTGCCCTGCCCGGCTGAACTACTGCGTCTGACCATCCCGCGCGCCACCTATACGCAATCGCATATGGACTTTATTATCGAAGCCTTCCAGCATGTAAAAGAAAACGCGCCCAATATAAAAGGTTTAACCTTCACGTATGAACCTAAAGTATTACGTCACTTTACCGCGAAATTAAAAGAAGTCTGATATTCCCTTCCGCAACGCGCCGGGCTACAGCATCCCTGTAGCCCGCTGCTGACTGTGCACAGCGTTTTCATAATAAATTATGGGCGATCATAATATGAATACATCCGGGCAAGTGGTCATCATGGACGATAAATATGAGGCAAAACACTCCTCCTTCTGGGGGATCATGGTGATAGCGGGAACCGTCATTGGCGGGGGGATGTTTGCGTTACCTGTCGATCTCGCCGGCGCGTGGTTTTTCTGGGGGACGTTCATTCTGATCATCGCCTGGTTTTCCATGTTGCATTCAGGGCTGCTGTTATTGGAAGCGAATCTCAATTATCCCGTCGGCGCGAGTTTTAATACCATCACCAAAGATCTGCTGGGCAGCCGCTGGAATCTGTTCAGCGGGATCACCGTGGCCTTTGTGCTTTATATTCTGACCTACGCGTATATCTCCGCCAACGGTGCCATCATCAGTGAAACCCTCGCCATGCAATCCGGGCATGAGGTGAACGCCCGCGCCATTGGCATCGGTACTGCGCTGTTTGTCGCCTGCGTATTATGGTTCAGCTCGCTGGCGGCCAGCCGCATCACCTCACTGTTTCTCGGCATAAAAATTATCGCCTTCGTGGTGGTGTTTGGCTCCTTTTTCTTTCAGGTGGATTATTCCATTCTGCGCGATGTCAGTAACGTTGCCGACCATTCAGCCGGTTACTTCCCCTATATTTTTATGGCGATACCGGTTTGCCTCGCCTCTTTTGGCTTTCACGGCAATATTCCCAGCCTGATAATTTGCTATGGCAAACGCAAAGATAAGCTGGTTAAAAGTCTGGTCTTTGGTTCGCTTTTGGCGCTGCTGATCTATTTATTCTGGCTGTACTGCACCATGGGCAACATCCCGCGCGCAGATTTTAAAGGCATTATCGCCTCCGGCGGCAACGTCGATTCGCTGGTGAAATCCTTTTTAGGTACGAAGCAGAACGGCACCATTGAGTTTTGTTTGCTGGTGTTTTCCAACCTCGCCGTCGCCAGTTCATTTTTTGGCGTGACGCTGGGGCTGTTTGATTACCTGGCCGATCTCTTCAAAATGGATAATTCCCCCGGCGGACGCTTTAAAACCCTGCTGTTAACTTTTCTGCCGCCCTGCGCGCTCTATCTGATCTTCCCGAACGGCTTTATTTATGGCATCGGCGGCGCTGGCCTGTGCGCCACCATCTGGGCGGTAATAGTCCCCGCCTGTCTGGCGCTGAAATCACGGCAAAAATTCCCGCAACAACAATTCACGGTGTGGGGCGGAAAAATCATTCCTGGGCTGGTGATTTTATTTGGCCTGGTGGTGATCCTTTGCTGGTTCGGCAATACCCTGAACCTGCTGCCTAAACTGGCTTAAGCCGCTTCTTATTTCACCTGTGCAGGCTGGTTTTACCTCCTCCTACCAGATTTGGGGATAGTCCTGAGGCGCAATCCGCGGTCTTTAGGATTAATCCCCCTTTTCTTGAGTCGTCGATTTTTAAACAATTTTACATATCTTCACATTGCTTCCTTTTTTATTACACAGCGCGGAACGTCCGATGAATTCGTCACATAAAATAGCGATAATAATATCGGCTGTTAGCAGCCTGCCATTTCCGTTTTCCGTCTTTGCCGCAGAACCTGATAATCAATTTATTATTCAGCAGCAGCGTCAAAGAGCGATTGAGCAGCAGCTAACGCCACAGGCACCGGACGTTCGTTTATCCGAACCCTCTACCGGTTATGGGCGCATTAATTTCCCGACCGAAACGCCCTGCTTTGCCATTAACCGCGTTGAAATCAGCGGCAAAGATGCCCTGCCGCGCTGGTTGCCGTTACAGCATATCGCCAGCCAGGCGGAGGGGCGCTGTCTGGGCGGGAAAGGCATTAACTTGCTGATGAGCACCCTGCAAAACCGCATCGTCGATCACGGCTGGATCACCACCCGCGTTCTTGCCCCATCGCAGGATCTGAAAAGCGGAACCCTGAAGCTGGCTATCGTGCCGGGCAATATTCGTCACGTAGCACTGACTGATGGCAGCGACGACTATATCCAGCTTTACAGCGCCTTCCCGGCGCACGAAGGCAAACTGCTGGATCTCCGAGACATTGAGCAGGGGCTGGAAAACTTACAGCGTCTGCCTACGGTCGAGGCGAGCATGGAGATTGTCCCCGGCGAGAAACCCGGCGAGAGCGATGTGGTCATCACCCGTAAGCAATCGAAAATGTGGCGTCTGGGCCTGTCGCTGGATGACTCCGGCACCGAAACCACCGGACGCTATCAGGGCGGCGCGACCCTGTCGCTGGATAACCCCTTCTCGCTGAGCGATCTTTTATACTTCTCCGCCAGTCACGATCTGGATAACAAGGGCGGTAAAGGCAGCAAGAACTATACCGCGCACTATTCCGTGCCCTTCGGTTACTGGATGCTGGGGGTCACCGGCAGCGATTTTGATTATCACCAGACGGTTGCCGGTGAGAACGCCGATTACCGCTACAGCGGTAAAAGCAAAAACCTTAACGTGCAGTTAAGCCGTGTGCTGCACCGCAGCGGCTCGCAGAAAACCTCATTTAGCTATGAGATCCTGACCCGCGAAACCCGCAACTATATCGATGATACGGAAGTCGGCGTACAGCATCGCCAGACCGCCGCCTGGCGCGCCGGCTTGCAGCACCGCCACTATATCGGTCAGGCCACGCTGGATGCCGGGATCAGCTATCAGCGCGGCACCCGCTGGTTTGGCGCGCAGCCTGCGCCGGAAGAGTATTTTGGTGACGCAACCGCCCTGAGCAAAATTATTCAGCTCAGCGCCGGGCTGGATCTGCCGTTTGAGCTTGGCTCGCAGCAGTTCCGCTATAACGTCCAGTATCAACGTCAGATGAGCAACACGCCGCTGACGCCGCAGGAGCAGTTCGCCATCGGCAACCGCTGGACGGTGCGCGGCTTTGACGGCGAACGTACGCTGAGCGCCAGCCACGGCTGGTATGTGCGTAACGACGTCGCCTGGCGCACGCCCGTTCCCAATCAGGAACTCTATCTTGGCGCAGATTACGGCGAAGTGGGCGGCTACAGCTCGGAATATCTGATTGGCAAGCATCTGGCGGGCGGCGTGGTCGGCCTGCGCGGCAGTGCGTTTAACACCGCTTATGACCTGTTCGCCGGACGTCCGTTCTCGAAGCCGGACGGATTCCGCACCAGTTCCACCACCCTCGGGTTTAACCTGAACTGGAGCTGGTAATGCGCGTTGGCGAGTATGACATCAAAGCGCCGCTGATCCTCGGCGGCGATGAGAGCGAAGCCGAAGTCCTGGGCGCCAGCGTCTGGCTGTGGATGCACTCCCCGCTGCACCGGGATGCGCCCCTGCACGCGCTGCCGACGCTGCTGCTGCCGATCATTAAACGCCGCCAGTACGTACTGGTGGCGAAAGACGAACAGCCGATTTTCTTTTTCAGCTGGGCCTGGCTCGATCCGGAGTCGGAAGCCCGCTACCTCACGCGCCCGGCCATTGAAATGCGCGATGAAGACTGGGCCTCCGGCGACCGCATGTGGTGTATCGACTGGATCGCCCCCTTTGGCCATACCGCGGCGATGGGCAGCCTGATGCGCCGCGATCTCTTTCCCGATCACTGTCTGCGCGCCCTGCACCATCGCGGGCAGCAACTCGGCAAACGCGTGGTGATGCTGCACGGCAACCACGTCAGCCGCGAACAAGCACAAGCCTGGCAGCACGCCCATCCGTTAAGCGTCAACCTGCCGGAAGTTTTTAAAGGAATGCACCATGAATAAGAACCTGTACCGCATCGTTTTCAACAAAGCACGCGGCATGCTGATGGTGGTGGCCGACATCGCCCGCTCAGGCCGCGCGGGTTCTTCCCGTTCTTCCGGCATCGGCCATAATCACAGCCGTCTTGTCGGCAAAGTCAGCGCGCTGAGCTTCAGCCTGTGGCTGGCGATGGGTGTGGTGCAGACGGCGCAGGCGGATATTATCGCCGACGCCGGCGCGCCGAAAAACCAGCAGCCGACGGTGCTCAACAGCGCCAACGGCACCACCCAGGTCAATATCCAGACGCCGTCGGCGGCGGGCGTGTCGCGCAACAATTACAGCAAGTTTGACGTTAACCAGCAGGGGGCGATCCTTAACAACTCCCATAAAAATGTGCAGACGCAGCTGGGCGGCATGGTGTCTGCCAACCCGTGGCTGGCGAGAGGCGAAGCGAAGATCATCCTTAACGAGGTCAATTCCCGGGATCCGAGCAAGCTCAACGGCATGATCGAAGTCGCCGGGCAAAAGGCCCAGGTGGTGATCGCCAACCCGGCAGGCATCACCTGTAGCGGCTGCGGCTTTATCAATACCAACCGCGCCACCCTGACCACCGGCCAGGTGCAGATGAACAATGGCAACCTGACGGGCTATAACGTTGAACGCGGTGAAGTGGTGGTGGATGGCGCAGGCATGGACACCTCAGGCGCGGATTACACCGATATCATCGCCCGTTCGGTGAAAGTGAATGCCGGCCTGTGGGCTAAGGATCTGAAAGTCACCACCGGGCGCAACCAGGTGGACGCCGCCCATGAGCAGATCAGCAAAGGCAGCGACGATGCCGCCACCCGTCCTCAGCTGGCGGTGGATGTCTCCAGCCTCGGCGGGATGTACGCCGGTAAGATCCGCATGGTCGGCACCGAGCAGGGCGTCGGCGTGCGTAACGCCGGGGCCATTGGCGCGCAGGCCGGTACCGTTACCCTGACCGCTGACGGACGCATCGAAAACAGCGGCATCACCCGCGGCAGTGAAAACGTCGCCGTGCAGACGACGGGCGAATTCAGCAACAGCGGCGTGCTGACCGCTGGTAACAACGTGCAGGTTCGCGCCGCCTCCCTGTCCAGCAGCAAAAACAGCGTGCTGGCGGCCGGGGTGAATAACGACGGTAAACTGGCGGACGCCGGTGATTTACAGCTGGATACCAGCGGACAACTGACCGCCAACGGGCAGACGCTGGCAGGCGGCAACCTCAGCGCGCGCGGCCAGGGCGTGGACGTCAGCGGCAGCCAGACTCAGGCAAAACGCGTGCTGCTGGATGGCGGCGCGGGGGATCTGAACACGCAAAATGCCCAGGTTAACGCCAGCGAGGTCACCGCCCGCACCGGTAAACTGCTCAACAATAACGGCGGCAGCCTGAGTGCCGATACGCTCACTGTGAGCGCGGGCAGTCTGTCGAACCAGAAGGGTAAACTTATTCAGGCGGGCAGCGGCACCCTGGCCGTTAACCTGCCGGGCAGCATTGATAACCAGCAGGGGCAGATCGCCGCCAACGGCAATGTACAGCTTGGCGCACAGTCTATTGATAACACCGGCGGCCAGCTGCTGGCGGTGGCAGGTAACGCCAGCCTTGATGCCGGGACGATCACTAACCAGGACGGCCTGATCTCCGCCTCGGCGGGCGATGGCGATATTCGCAGCGCGCAAACCCTGAACAACACCCGTGGGCGTATCGAAGCAGCGAAAACCCAGCGGATTACTGCCGCCGGGCTGAATAACCAGCAGGGGGTGATTGTTGCGGACGGCGCAACGCTTGCGCTCAACAACGGCACGTTTAACAACCAGTCCGGATCGCTGCTCTCTCACGGCGCGCTGGATCTCAGTAGCGGCGCGATCAATAACCAGGACGGCTTCCTCGCCAGCGGCGGCAACTTTACCCTTACCGGCGGCGATATTGACAACACCGGCGGCCAGCTCGGTTCTGAACAGGCGCTGGACGCGCGTTTTGCCACCCTCAAAAACCAGAACGGCTCGCTGAAATCCGGCGATCTCATGAACCTCAACGGCGGCACGCTGGATAACCGCAACGGGGTCACGGGCGCGGGCAAGGCGCTGACGCTGAATGCAGATAACGTACTGAACCAGAAAGGGACGCTGGTCAGCGGCAACGCGGCGGCTATCAACGCTACCACCCTGAGCAATCAGGGCGGGCAACTGGCGGCGCAGCAGGCGCTGACCCTCGACGGCACCACCCTGACCAATGATGACGGCGGGCTGATCCAGAGCGGCGATGCGCTGCGTATCAGCGCCGACACCCTGAGCAACCGTAACAGCGGAGATAAAGGCGGCATCACCAGCCTTGGCGATATGACGCTGGCAGCAGGCGCGTTTGATAACGTCGGCGGCGTGGCGCTGGCGGGTAAAAATATCGCCTTTGACGGCAAGACGCTGGATAACCGCGACGGACAGCTGGTCGCCACTGACGGCCTCGCCCTCTCCCCGGCTGCGTCCCTGAATAACGCCGCCGGTCTGATGCAGGGCAACGGCGTCAACGTCACCACCCGCGATCTGAACAACGCGGGCGGCACGCTGAACAGCCTCGGGGCGCTGAATATTTCCGGCGACGCGCTGAATAATGCGGGCGGCACGCTGGCGGCAAAAGGCGCGGCTGATATTGATGCCGGTACGCTCAATAACCAGAACGGCGGCCGGGTGATCGGCGAATCTGCCACCCGCCTGCACAGCAATCAGCTGCAAAACAGCGGTGGGCAGATCCAGTCAGTAGGCGATCTGCTGCTCGACAGCGCGGGCGGCGTGGTGGATAACCTCTCGGGGCTGATCCGCGGCGGCCAGGCGGTGACGGTCAACGCCGTTAATTTTATTAACCAGAACACGCTGGGGGACAATCAGGGGCTGGAAGGCCAGCGCGTGGCGCTCAACACCGACAGCCTGAATAACCAGAGCGGCAGCATTCTGGCGGACGACGCCCTCACCGTGCGTAACAACGGCGAGCTGAATAACAACGCGGGGGCGCTGGCCTCCTCCAGCCTGCTGGATCTGGGTGGCGACGGGCTGCAACTACGCAACCAGGGCGGCACCGCGAAAGCCGGTAAACAGCTGACGGTAGACGCAGATTATATCGACGGCAGCGGGCAGCTGCTGTCGCTGGGCGATATGACGCTCAACAGCGGGCAGTCGCTGGATAACAGCGGCACCATCGCCGCCAACGGCAACGCCGCTGTGACCACCGCAGGCGATCTGACCAACAGCGGCAAACTGCTGGCGGGCGGCGCGCTGGACGTGCAGAGCAAGAATATTACCAATACCGCCAGCGGCGAGATCACCGCCGGGCGTAACACCCTGAACGCACAGGGGACGCTGGATAACCGCGGCCTGATCGATGGCAGCATTACGCGCATCAATGCCGGGACCCTGAACAATATCGGCAGCGGTCGTATTTACGGCGATGCGGTGGGCATTAATGCCGGAACCTTTAATAACCTCACGGAAAACGGCACGGCAGCGACGCTGGCCGGGCGTGAACGGGTGGATCTGGGCGTCGGAACCCTGAATAACCGCGATCACGCGCTGATTTACAGCGCAGGCGACATGGCGATCGGCGGCACGCTGGATGATAAAGGTGTGGCGACGGGACGTGCGGGTACGATCAATAACCACAGCTCCACCATTGAATCTGCGGGCAACATGCGTATCAACGCCGGACAGATCAACAACATCAACGATCATTTCTCCACCGCGCTGGTGACCGTCTCGCAGGAAGATCTCACCGAGTATCAGCACTCCGGCTCGACCAACCGCTGGAAGGCGGGCGATGAAGGCGTTTACGTTGACGGCAACTCCTCCGATGGCCTGCGCAACCTCAATACGCCGGAGCGCAGCGGACACGGTAACGATAATTTCAACCAGTATGATTACACCCGCACGGTGGAAGAGACGCGCATTCAGGAGAGCGATCCGGCGAAGATCCTCGCGGGCGGCGATATGAGCATCACCGGCGATCGGCTGTTCAACGACAACAGCCAGGTGATCGCCGGGGGGACGCTTGATATCGACGGCGTGACCCAGGTGAAAAACGATGCGGTGAACGGCGAGCGCCACACCACCGACGTCGGTACCGTCACCCACTATTACCGCATCCGTCATAAAGGCAGCGATGAACAGGGCGACGACAGAACCGCCTATGTGCCGCCGACGGCGATCCAGACCATCACCCTGAAACCGGGCCAGTTGGTCAGCAACGGCAGCGTACAGGGCAGCAACATCTCCCTCAATCCGCTGAAAACGCCGGGTACTGACGTCACTATTGATCGGGCGAATCTGGTGAACGCGGGCGTCAAAGATGCCGGTCATGCGCCATGGCAGCAGACGGTTTCCCCGGGCGAACCCGTCACGCCGCCTGCCGGCCAACAGTTTGAAGTGAACCCGGCGCAGGGGGCGATCCGCATTATCGGCGCCAATACCACGCTGCCGGACAACAGCCTGTTTAAAGTGAACCCGTCGGCGGACGTGCCATATCTGGTGGAAACCGATACGCGCTTCACCAACGAGCGCCAGTGGCTCGGCAGCGACTATATGCAAAACGCCTTCACCAACGACGGCGATAACACCATCAAACGTCTGGGCGACGGCTACTACGAGCAGCGGCTGGTACGCGAGCAGGTGGTGGGTATCACCGGTCAGCGCTACCTCGACGGCTACAACAACGACGAAGAGCAGTTCAAAGCGCTGATGGATAAGGGCATCACCTTCGGCAAACAATACTCGCTGAAACTGGGCGTGGCGCTGACGCCGGAGCAGATGGCGCTGCTGACCGGCGATATTGTCTGGCTGGTGAATACCCGCGTGCAGATGCCGGACGGCTCCATGCAAAACGTGCTGATCCCGCAGGTGTACGCGAAAGTGAAACCGGGGGACATCGACGGCTCCGGCGCGTTGATCGCCGGTAATAACGTCTCGATGAAGCTCAATGGCGATCTGTTTAACTCCGGCACCATCGCCGGACGCCGCGTGCTGCAACTTGACGCCGATAACATCACCAACCAGGCGGGCCTGATCCAGGGCGCAGATGTGCGCCTTAATGCCCGCCGCGATATCAACAGTATCGACGGGGCCATCATCGGCAACGACACTCTGCTGGCGACTGCAGGCCGCGATATTAACGTCATCAGTACGGTGAGAAGCGCTGAGAGTGCCAGCGGTGAGAACAGCTTCACCCGTACCACCATCAACAGCGTTTCCGGTATTTACGTGCAGGGGGATGACGGCAAACTGGCGTTGCAGTCCGGGCGCGACATCACCCTGACCGGCGCGCAGGTGATCGCCAGCGGTGAAAACGGCAAGGCGCAGCTGGTGGCCGGACGCGATCTGAACCTGGATACCGTCACCACCGCGCGCGGCGATAAGCTGGTATGGGATGCAGACAACACCCTGACGCAGAGCAGCCGCGATCACACCGGCAGCCTGGTGAGCGCCACCGGCGGCGTGGTGATGGGCGCGGGCAATGACATTAATGCCCGCGGCGCGGCGGTGAAATCTGACGGCGCGCTGGCCATGAATGCCGGTCATGACGTCAACATCGAAGGCGTGCTGAACGACAGCACGCTGGACGAACGGCATAAAGTGGTGGGCGGCAATGGCTGGTTGTCGAAAACCACCACCACTACCCGCGACACCGTTGATAAACAGCAGGTGCAGGGCAGCGAGCTGAGCGCCGGATCGGTAAACATCGCTGCGGGCAATGATCTGACCGTGGCGGGCAGCAGCGTCGTCGGTACTCACGACGTGGCGCTGCGCGCGGGCAACGATTTAACCCTCACCACCATGGGCGGCCGCAACGACGAAACGCACTTCAAACAGGAGAAAAAATCCGGCCTGTTAAGCTCCGGCGGCATCGGCTTTACCGTCGGCTCGCGCAAGGAAACCACCGAACAGGCGAGCCAGGCGAAAGCCGGTCAGGGCTCGATGGTCGGCAGCCTGCAAGGGGACACCGTGCTGATTGCCGGTAACGACTACCGTCAGACGGGCAGCAGCGTCGCCTCGCCGAACGGCAACGTCGGCATTCAGGGCAAAAACGTCACCATCGAAGCCGCGCAGGACACTTACGCCTCGCAGTACAAACGTACCCTTGAGCAGAAAGGCTTTACGCTGGCAGTGAACGTGCCGGTGGTGCAGGCGCTGCAAAGCGTCATCAACACCACTCAGGCCGTCGGCAAGAGTAACGACGATCGCATCAATATGCTGGCCGCCGCCAACGCCGCGTGGGACAGCGCGCGGGCTGCGAGCACCATGATGAACGCCGCGCAGGGCGTGATGGATAACGGCGCGCAGGCAGTGGCGCAGAACGTCAGCGTGTCCCTCACCTACGGTCAGAGCAAGCAGACCAATACCGAAGATACCACCAGCACCAGCGCGCTCGCCAGTAAAGTGAACGCCGGGAAACAAGCGGTGGTGGTGGCGACCGGCGGCGAGCAATCCGACATCAATATCATCGGCTCCGACGTCAGCGGCAAACAGGGCACCACGCTGTTTGCGGATAACGACGTCAATATCGTTGCCGCGCAGCAGGAGCGTCACTCCCGCAGCGACAATAAATCCAGCGGCTGGAACGCCGGGGTGGCGGTGAGCTACGGCCAGGGCGGCGCCTCCTTCGGCGTCACCGCAGGCGCTACCAAAGGCAAAGGCTACGGTAACGGCGATGACGTTTACTGGCGCAACAGCCATGTCGGCGATCTGGATGGTTTCACCTCCATCACCAGTGGCGGCACCACCACGCTGCGCGGCGGCCAGGTGCTGGGCAAAGGCGTGGATATTACGGCGGAAAACCTGAATATCGAAAGCCTCCAGGACACCTCACGCTACAACGGCCAGCAGAAAGATATGGGCGGCCAGGTCACGGTTGGCTACGGTTTCTCCGCGTCGGGCAACTACGGCCAGTCGAAGGTCAATGCTGATTACGCCTCGGTGCAGGAGCAGTCCGGCGTCTTTGCGGGCGAAAACGGCTATAACATTAACGTGAAAGATCATACCGACCTGAAAGGCGGGCTGATCACCTCCAGCGAAAGCGCCGAACTGGCTGGCAGAAATCAGTTCAGTACCGGTACGTTGAGCTGGAGCGATATCAATAACCGTTCCGAATACGAAGGCAACGGCTTTGGCATTGGCGGCTCCATGAGCATGAACGCCGATCTGGGTCTGGGCGATCATGCTACCCGCCAGAGCAACAAAACCGTCACCACCGAAGAGGGCTACCACGTACCGGCAAACGGTTATGCCTCGCTGGATAAGAACGTCAGCTTTGGTATCGGGCATGACAGCGACAGTGAAAGCTCGGTCACCCGCAGCGGTATCAATACCAGCAATATCACCGTCACCCGCCCTGCCGATCAGCAGCAGGCCGTGGAAGGCGTTAAAACCGACATCACCACGGAAACCGCCGCCGCGAACTCCGGTAAGCTTGCAAACAACTTTGATAAAGACAAGGTGTTGAAAGAGCTGAACCTGCAAGTGAAAGTGACGCGCGATTTCAAGGAGAATGCCAACAACCAGATCAATTCTTATCTGGATGGTAAGCAGGCGGCGGCGCGCGCTGATTTGCAGGCGGCAATCAAGTCTGGCGATGTTGAAAAACGCGATGCCGCGCTGGCAGAAGTCTATAAGCTCCAGTATCAGCGTCGCTTCCTGCAAACGCTGGTGGGCGTGGTAGCCGGTTCGCCGGACGCGGCTATTACCCAGGGGACACTCTCTCTCGCAGCGACGAAGATGCGTGAAGAGAC
>NZ_CP127837.1:43262-43579 GCF_030291195.1 Enterobacter sp. PGRG2
CGCTTACAGGTTGCGTGGTGGCGGATCTTGATTCATCCAATTTTCGCCACCCGCCCTATGCGCATACTATTCAGAAACCGGGCCAGCTCGGACATACCGACGTTGCGCAGCGTACAAAGGATCTTTACGGCTGCGGGCTGGATAAAAACATCGCGCCGGATGATTTCAGTCGCAACCAACTCCGTCCTGGCGAAACCTCAGAGGGGCATACTAAGCGAATCAGCAGGCTTGAAAGCTGCATGCAAAACAAAGGCTATATCTTGCAGGACTTCGATAAGTGCGGCCCGTTAAAAGCGCCCACCGGTAAATGTAATTAG
>NZ_CP127837.1:43623-44160 GCF_030291195.1 Enterobacter sp. PGRG2
ACTGGCTGTGTGGTCGCCGATATGGACTCTTCTAACTACGACTATGTGCCGTGGATTAAATTGTTCCAGAAACCTGACGCCGCCGGGCGCACTAACGTGCAGCAGCGCAAAACCGATCTGTATGCCTGCGGCGTGAACCCAAAAGTGGATCTTGACGATCCGCACTGGAGCCTGAACGGCTCCTATCCGGGCGAAACGTCTGAACAGTTCAATGCACGACGTAATAAAGTGCTGAGCTGTATGAAAGGCAAGGGCTATAAGGTTTACGGTTTTGATGACTGTGGCCCGCTGAAAGCCCCGACCGGTTTATGCACAGACTAATGGCGATCCGGCATGTTGCATGCCTGGCCGCCGCAGGGCTGATGCTTACAGGTTGCGTGGTGGCGGATCTTGATTCATCCAATTTTCGCCACCCGCCCTATGCGCATACTATTCAGAAACCGGGCCAGCTCGGACATACCGACGTTGCGCAGCGTACGCGGGATCTTTACGGCTGCGGGCTGGATAAAAACATCGCGCCGGATGATTTCAGTCGCG
>NZ_CP127837.1:44197-51983 GCF_030291195.1 Enterobacter sp. PGRG2
AAAGCGAATCAGCAGGCTTGAAAGCTGCATGCAAAACAAAGGCTATATCTTGCAGGACTTCGATAAGTGCGGCCCGCTGAAAGCCCCGACAGGAAAATGTAATTAGCCATGCTGAATAAAACCGTGCTGTTACTCTGCGCTCTGCTCACCGGTTGCGTGGTGGGTGATATGGATTCCAGCAATTACACCTCTTTTCCGTATGCGCATACCATTCAGAAACCGGGCCAGCTCGGGCATACCGACGTCGCGCAGCGTACACGGGATCTCTACAGCTGCGGGCTGGATAAAAACATCGCGCCGGATGATTTTAGCCGGAATTATGTTCATTCTGGCGAAAGTCTGGAGCAGCATAAAAACCGTATCGGGAAGATAGAAATTTGCATGCAGCGAAAAGGCTACCTGCTGCTGGATTACAGTGCATGCGGCCCGCTAAAAGCCCCGACAGGAAAATGTAATTAACGCTTCGTCTCTATTGATCGCGCTTTTCAGGCCCAACGCTACCGTTGGGCCTGATTATCCAGCGACTGTATTCAGATTTTCACAAATACCGCGTGACCGTTCAGGTTGTGCGTGAAAATAAGATCGTTGCGCAGTTTTAATTCATCGCAGAACGTGGTGACGCCTTCGCAGCCAAAAAAGCCGTAATCATCAAATACCAGCATTGCCCCGGTATTCATGCGCGGCAGACACCAGTCAACAATATCCTTCGTTGAAGAATACACATCCACGTCGCAGTGCAGCAGCGCAATATTCTCTGGCAGTAAATGCTGGGTGTCGTCCGGGAAAATACCTTCGAGGATCTGGATATTATCTATCGCCAGAGATGACATAAGCGCGTTAACTATCGCCAGCGACGTATCCGCATGTTCACCGCCTTTATACAGCGTGTCTTTCTCACCGGCTTTCACCACGCCGGTAAAGGTATCGGCAAGATAGACTTTTTTACCCAGCGCTTTTGTCGCCTGTGCGAGGACCGCGCCGGTGCCGCCGCGCCAGACGCCCACTTCCAGCACCACGCCTTCAACTTTGCCGGTCTGCTTTGCCAGCAGCCATAATTCATAGCAGCGATACAAATCGACCAGCGTATGCCCTTTAATTTTTTCGTAGAGGCTTAAAAACTCAGGATCATCTAACCAGGGCGACCGCGTGGCATAGGGCAGCACGCGGTGATGAGACAGGTCGGAGGCATCAAACTTCCAGGGTTGTTCCGTGCGGATCAAACGATACGCGTCAATCACTTGCTCTTTTGTCGGCTGGGTCATGTCAGGTTCACTGGGTCATCAATTTACCCTTAGCCTAACGGAGAGCGGGCGGCGATAAACAGCGGAGCATCATCATAAAAGAGAGCTAATTCCCGGTAATAGCCGCCTGCCCCTACTCGCCTTTTTTCGCCATCACGATTTGTCCGCGGCCACGCTCTTTTGCGAGATAGAGCGCCAGGTCGGCGGTACGGATCAAATTATCGGCGCGGGCGTGAACCGGCCAGGTGGCGATGCCGATGGAAACGGATACCGGGCCAATGTCCTGCGTCTCGTAGATCATCGGCTGCGTTGAGATGGCCATCAGTAGCTTACTGGCGACGCTTTGCGCCTGGGCTTCGTTCATTTCCGGCAGGATCACCAGGAACTCTTCCCCGCCGTAGCGAAACGCCATGCCGCGCTCGTTTAAGGCATGCTGGATCACCTGCGCCGTCTCGCGCAGTACCAGATCCCCCGCCTCATGCCCGTAGGTATCATTGAGGCGTTTGAAGTGATCGATGTCGATCATCAGACAGCTGAGCACGCTTTTTTTCGCTTCGGCGCGCCCCAGCAGCGTACGCAGGGTTTCTTCCAGATGATAACGATTGTGCAGCCCGGTGAGGGAGTCGTACATCGCCCGCTCGGTCAGCGTATCGCGCAGCTTCTGGTTAGCCAGCGACAGGGCCAGGGTTTCGGCGATCAGTTCAAGATAGGTGTAAGGCGGCTCTTTCTCCGGCGCACGATTCTCGAAGGTCAGCAGACCGATAATATTGTTTTGCGCGATTAACGGCACGCAGATCGCCTTGTCAGCGACGTCGGGCGTTAAATGCTCGCAGGGCACATCCACCGTATCCCGCGCCGGGCTGTGAAGCTGCCCGCGTTTGAGCGCCCAGCAGTGATCCGGGGTAAAGGGCGTGTCGTCACCGGAGGGCGACAGCCAGCTGGTCATGCACACCATACGGTTGGCGCGCCGATCGAGCATATACAGCCGCCCGCTCATATCCGGGATAATTTGCGGCACAAACAGGGCGATCACCTTCAGAATGCTGTCCCTGGAGTCGCAGCCCTGTAGCCGTTGCGTCATGCGGGCCAGCAGATTGCGCGTCACCCAGTCGGCATCGCGCTCGCGCTCCAGCCGCTGGCGGACCAGGCCGTTCTCACGGAAGATGCGGATTGCCTGCGCCATGTCGCCGATCTCATCCACCTGCGCCAGCACCGGCGCTTCGACGTCGTAATCCTGAGAGGCGAGACGGTTAACCACATCGCTGAGCGTCACCACCGGGCGCAGAATGCGGTGCTTGATAATAAAGCCCAGCACAAACAGAAACAGCAGCGCGGTGAGGCCGACCATGATTTCTGATAATGAGCGCAGCCACTGGGATTTTTTGGTCGCCTCGCCGATCGCGACCTGCGCCCGCTGATCCAGCAGCTGCCGGAAGTGATCGAAGCGATACCGCACCTGATCGAGCTGCTGCTCGTAATCGGCGCTGAAGACAATTTTCATCCCTTCCGCCGCAGCGCCCCGTTCCACTGCTGCCAGCGCCGCCTGCTGCTCATCCTCCAGCGCTTTGAGCACCACCATCCCGTCCCGTAACAGCAGCAGTTCATCCGGCGAGGCGCCGACATCTTTCACGGCGACCAGGTGTTTTTCCAGCTCCCGCTCTTTCGCGAATCCGGCTTTCAGCTGCTGGATCGCCTCAGCATCAGGATTAATGACGATCGATCGCGCCAGTTCGCTTAAGGCGAAGGCTTCGATTTCAATCTCTTCGGTGAGTTTATCCAGCACATAGCGCTGCTCTACGGCTTTACGCTCCGTGCGGTCGGCGCTGGAGGCCATAAACAGCGCCACGCCGGAGGCGAGCGTCAGAATAACCGTCGCGACATAGGCGACATTGGTAATAGTTGCAATACGCACAAAGTACCCTTAAGGCCACCAGAGGGGTGAAATCAGAGTATAGCAATGACAAAAAAAGCAGTGCTGCGCAAATGAAATAAGGCGCTGGGTCAAATGAGTGATATATTTTCACGCATTAAACCAAGGAGATGCTATGTCGGAATTTGATGTTATTGCTCAGGATCTGCTGGCGAAGGCGCAGGCGGAAGAGCAGGATCAACAGGCGCGTGACAGAGCGCTGCTGGATAAGGTACTGGCGATCTACGGACAAAAATATGTGGCCGAGCAGCTGCGCAAGCTGGGCAAAAACGACTGGAGCCGGGAAACCCTCAACCGCTGGGTGAACGGCAAATGCGCGCCCAAATCCCTGACCGCCAGTGAAGAAGCATTATTGCGTAAAATGTTGCCTTCCCCGCCCGCGCATCATCCCGACTATGCGTTCCGTTTTATTGATCTATTCGCCGGTATCGGCGGCATCAGACAGGGTTTTGACGCCATCGGCGGCCAGTGCGTGTTCACCAGCGAGTGGAACAAAAACGCGGTGCGCACTTACAAAGCCAACTGGTATAACGACGAGGCGGCGCACACCTTTAACAGCGACATCCGGGAAGTGACCCTGAGCGATAATCCTGATGTCACCGAAGCGCAGGCCTACGCGCATATTGACCGCACCATTCCCGATCATGACGTGCTGCTTGCCGGTTTTCCCTGCCAGCCGTTCAGCCTCGCGGGCGTCAGCAAGAAGAATGCGCTGGGCCGCGCCCATGGTTTTGAATGTGAAGCGCAGGGCACGCTGTTCTTTGACGTGGCGCGCATCATCAAAGCCAAACAGCCGGCGATTTTTGTTCTCGAAAACGTTAAAAACCTCAAAAGCCACGACAAGGGCAAAACCTTCAGCGTGATCATGCAGACGCTGGACGAGCTGGGCTATGAAGTGGCGGATGCGGCGGTGAACGGCAAGGACGATCCGAAAATCATCGACGGCAAACATTTTTTACCCCAGCACCGCGAGCGCATTGTGCTGGTGGGATTTCGCCGCGACCTGAACATTCACAACAACTTCACCCTGCGCGATATTAAACGCTTTTATCCGGCGCAGCGACCGGCCTTCGGCGAGCTGCTGGATCCGGTGGTGGACAGCAAGTATGTGCTGTCGGAAAAGCTGTGGGATTTCCTCTACCGCTACGCCAAAAAGCACCAGGCGAAGGGCAACGGTTTTGGCTTCGGGCTGGTGGATCCCACGCGCCCGGAGGTGGTGACCCGTACTTTGTCTGCCCGCTACCACAAAGATGGCTCGGAGATCCTTGTCGATCGCGGCTGGGATCATGCGCTGGGCGAAACGGCGTTTGCCGATCCAACGAATCAGGCGCGCCGCCCCCGTCGACTGACGCCGGTGGAATGCGCGCGACTGATGGGCTTTGAAACCCCCGGCGGACGCCCGTTCCGCATTCCGGTATCCGACACCCAGGCCTATCGTCAGTTTGGCAATTCCGTGGTCGTGCCGGTGTTCGCCGCCGTCGCCCGTCTGCTGGAGCCGTCTATCGCCCGCGCGGTTGAGCTGCGCAAGGCCGGTCAATAATCCCCCGCCCCGGTTATAACCACCGGGGCTAATTTTTATGCACATGTTAACTAAATGTTCATAAAGATCCCCCTGCCGTCGTCGATAACCCTTATGCACTTGCGGATCACTTACGGACGGCTGTCATGCTTAAAAATATTAAGGTCATCACCGGGATCATCTTCGCGCTTGCCATTTTCTGTATGTTGCAGGTGGTGACGGGTGGGTTGTTCTATTCTGCGGTTGATAATGATCGCAGCAACTTTCAACAATATGGCGTACTGAACGCACAGCAGGAAAATCTTAGCGACAGTGTGAATACCCTTGTCAAAACCCGCGTCACTGTGACCCGCGTTGCGATCCGTTTTCTGAAAAATCAGCGCGATCCGGCCTCTCTGGCGGCCATCGATAAACTGCTGACCACGGCGGGCGATTCACTCAGCAAATCTGAAGGTTACTTCGAAAGCTACAAGCGTACTGAACGTATCAGCGGGCAGGATGCGGCGGTCGCCGCGCTGATGGAGAAAAACTGGCGTCAGATGCACGATGTGTTGCAGATGTCGATCCAGTATCTGAAAGCCAATAATTATGAAGCCTACGGCAATCTTGATGCACAGCAGGCGCAGGATGACATGGAAGCCGCGTTCGCCCAGTGGCGGGCGGAAAACAATGGCCTGCTGAAAGCCGCAGCCGCGCAGAATCAGCACAGTTTTACCCAGATGCAGTGGACGCTGGGCACCATTTTGCTGGTGATGATCGCGGTCTTTGTGGTGATCTGGCTGGGCCTGCAACACATGTTGCTTAAACCTTTGCAGGACATGCTGGCACATATTCGCGCCATTGCCGGGGGCGATCTGACGCGCCAGATCGATGCTGACGGGCGTAACGAAATGAGCCAGTTAGCTGCGGGTCTGCATGAGATGCAACAGTCGCTGGTTTCCACCGTCAGCGCGGTGCGCAGCAGCTCGGATTCCATCTACACCGGCGCGGGAGAGATCTCCTCCGGTAATAACGATCTGTCCTCGCGCACCGAGCAGCAGGCAGCGTCGCTGGAAGAAACCGCCGCCAGCATGGAGCAGCTGACCGCCACGGTGAAACAGAACACCGATAACGCCCGTCAGGCTGCTCAACTTGCACGGACGGCCTCGGAAACGGCCGATCGCGGTGGCCAGGTGGTCACCAATGTGGTGCGCACCATGAACGATATTGCCGACAGTTCACAGCAGATCGTGCAAATCACCAGCGTGATCGACGGTATTGCTTTCCAGACCAATATCCTGGCGCTTAACGCGGCGGTAGAAGCGGCGCGCGCCGGTGAACAGGGTCGCGGATTTGCGGTGGTGGCGGGTGAAGTCCGTACTCTGGCCAGCCGCAGCGCCAGCGCCGCCAAAGAGATCAAGGCGCTGATCGAAAAATCCGTCAGCCGCGTGGATACCGGTTCGTCACAGGTGGCCGAAGCGGGTGAAACCATGAAAGAGATCGTTAATGCCGTTACGCGGGTGACCGATATCATGGGCGAGATCGCCTCGGCGTCGGATGAGCAGAGTCGCGGTATTGAGCAGGTGAGCCTCGCGGTATCGCAGATGGACAGCGTCACGCAGCAGAACGCCGCGCTGGTGCAGGAATCCGCGACCGCAGCGGCGGCGCTGGAAGAACAGGCGGATCAACTGCGTCAGGCGGTGGCGGTCTTTCAGGTGAATGACAAACTGCGTCGCCCGGTAACACCCGTAGCGAAAGCGAAAACCACGCTACGCCCGACAGTGGCAACCGTCGCCGCAGGTGATGCGAACTGGGAAACCTTTTAAGCGTTAAGCAGGTCTGGCGGGCAGGAGGCCCTGCCCGCCGGAAAGATTAGTTGCGTGACTGCACCCAGAACGCATGAATGAGACCGGGGATATAGCCCAGCAGCGTCAGGATAATATTCAGAATAAAGGCTCCGCCTAAGCCTTTCCCGAGTAACACGCCAAGCGGCGGCAGGATGATGGTGATAACAATACGCCAGAAACCCATAACTACTCCCTTGCAAGCAAAATCCAGGTTATTGTAAAAAAAGACAATTTCTCTTTAAGCGTAGTCATTGTGGCGGGTATCGCCAGTTTCGTCTTATGCTTTTACTCTGCTTTACGCAGTCATACTATTCATGAAGGAGTGCAATTATGTTTTCAGCAGGTGATCTGGTGCAGCCGCGTATGGGCGGCCCAAAACTGAAAGTGATCGAAGTAAATGACGATCAAATCGTTGCCGTACGCGCCAGCGACGAACAGGGTGAAAAGTTTACCCTGAAAGCGGTTGACGTCACGCCGTACAAAGAAGAGGGCGATTTCGGCGTCTGTTAATCAGCGTCTTTTGCCTGTGCGGTGGGCGTGCTCACCGCACTCTCTTCAACTTATTGTTAATCAAGACTTTCCTCTGACCTCCCGCGCAATATAACGCAGCGCGAAAAAATCGCCCGCTCACAGAGTATTTTATTGACAAAAGCGCGTTAAATAAAAATTAATCGCTAATTGTGCGTTTCATGGTAGCGATATACTCTATCCACACTAAACATCCCCCTTCATTACGCTGGTTTCACCGGCGAAAGACCTGATAATATTTTTCACAGGAGCTTTAGCATGTTCTCTCCGCAGTCACGCCTGCGTCACGCCGTGGCCGACACCTTTGCCATGGTGGTCTACTGTTCGGTAGTGAACATGTTGATTGAGATATTTCTTTCAGGCATGAGCTTTGAGCAGTCGCTCTCTTCCAGACTGGTCGCCATCCCGGTTAACATCCTGATTGCCTGGCCCTACGGCCTGTACCGGGATGCGATTATGCGTCTGGCGCGTCGTTATACCCCGGCGGGCTGGATGAAAAATCTGGCGGATATCGCGGCCTATGTCACCTTTCAATCACCGGTCTACGTGGCGATTTTGCTGACGGTGGGCGCCGACTGGCACCAGATCGCCGCGGCGGTAAGTTCGAATATCGTGGTGTCGATGCTGATGGGCGCGGTCTACGGCTACTTCCTGGACTACTGCCGCCGTCTGTTCAGAGTGAGTAATTACTACCAGGCGAAAGCCTGACGGCAGGCGACAGGCACAGACCCGTCGCTACATT
>NZ_CP127837.1:54126-64445 GCF_030291195.1 Enterobacter sp. PGRG2
ACGCATTATGCCGATTCGCCAAACAGCCCTGACAGAAAACGCTCCAGCGCCATCCGCGAACTGAATCCGTGCGGAATGCCGTAATGCTCCTGCGCATCGCCGCCCAGGTAGAGCGGGAAATGCTGATAGTGATCGCACATTTTGATCTCCGAGGCGGGCTCCGCAAGGGACAAACTGCGCTCTTTAAGCGTGGGATGAATAATTAAGGCGGTACGTCCCATTCGCGCTTCGCGATTCACGTACACATAATTATCGCCGCGACGGTAACCGTAGGTTTTATTCGTAGCGACATCCATCGTAAATCCCGCTTTCTCAAGAACGCGTGCCACCTCATCGGGTCGTAAATACATATTTTTTCCTCGTCATCATTTACTGCATCGCAACCTTACAGTAATGAGCATTAGCAGCGCTTTCGGAAAAGTCCATAAAGGGCGGCATATCTCGCGATCCGCTTCAAGGGTGGATTTTGTGCGCTACACTGATCATGACAACGAAAACAAGGGAGGATCATATGTTTAGCAGACCGAACCGCAGAGATGTTGATCAAGGCGTTCAGGATATCAATGATGATGTCAGCCGTTTAGCGGACAGCCTGGAAAGCGTACTGAAGTCCTGGGGCAGTGACGTGAAGGATGACGCCGATGGCGCACGTCGTAAAGCACAGGCGCTGTTAAAAGAAACCCGTGCAAAACTGCAGGGCCGTACCCGTGTGAAACAGGCAGCCTGCGATGTAGTGGGTTGCGCGGATACGTTCGTTAAAGAAAAACCATGGTCCAGCGTAGGTGCTGCGGCAGCGGTCGGGATTTTCCTCGGCGCGCTCCTGAGCATGCGTCGCTAGTCCATTGCAGCCCCGTGAGTTGCGCTCGCGGGGCGTATTGCCTTGCTGAGTTTTTCCGCCAGCTGTTCCGCCATTTCCGCCGATGAAATATTAGTAAAACAGACCAGAAGCCCCCTTCTTTCGCCCCCCTCTATCTGCCATGCGCTTAATGCCTGCACCGCCAGCCCGGCCTGATTTGCCCGTGCCGCCAGTTGCTTATCGTCATCCGTAACCGCGATCACCAGCTGAATGCCGCCCTGCTGCGCCGCCACGTCAAAGCCCTGCTGCTTAAGCGCTCTTTCCAGCCATTCACGCCGCCGGGCGTAATGCTGACGCATGTTTTTCAGGTGCCGCCAGAAATGACCCTGCGAGATAAAATCCGCCAGCGTCAGTTGAACCAGCCCTGGCACCGTACAGGGATACATCGCCGCCTGGCGACGGAAAGCGGCTACGTGCGGCGCAGGCACCACGATCCAGCCGGTACGGATCGCCGGAAACAGCGATTTACTGAAGGTCCCGGCGTAGATCACCCGCTGCGGGGCGTCGAGGCTTTTCAGCGGCGGCAGCGGTTTGCCGTGATAGCGAAACTCACTGTCATAATCGTCTTCGATGATCCACCCCTCACGGTGCGCCGCCCAGTCCAGCAACTGCCGACGGCGCGGCAACGACAGCGCCACGCCGAGCGGGCTCTGATGTGCTGGCGTCAGCAACACGAAACGCGCCTGCGGGTGTAATGCCCGGGCGGCGTCGATATTCATGCCGTTCTCATCGACCGGCACCGGCAACAGCCTGACCTGCTCGCGGGCAATCACCGGGCGGATCAGCGGAAAGCCCGGATCTTCCACCCACATGCCGTCGCCAGCAGTGGCGAGGGTACGCAGGATCAGCGTCATCGACATCGCGTAGCTGGCGGTAATGAATATCTGCTCGGGGGTACAGTCAATGCTGCGGGAGAAACGCAGGTAATCGACGATGGCCTGGCGTAACAGCCGCTCTCCCGCCACGTCGCCCGGCCCCAGATCAAAGCGTGTCTGGGTGCGCAGCCGCCGCCCCATCAGTCGCCCCCAGAGCGCGCGCGGAAAGAGATCGAGTGCGGGCAACCCCATCTGAAACGGCTGCGGAATGTTATCTGTCCCCTCCGTCAGGGACGCCGCAGGTAAAGCGCTGCCCGGCGTTACGGTGTCGCTGACAAAACTTCCCGCCTGCCCGCGCCGCTCAATCCAGCCCTGCGCCACCAGCTCGGCATAAGCGTGCTCTACGGTGGCGCGCGACACGCCGTTTTCCCGGGCGAAGGTACGGCTCGACGGCAGCCGGGCGCCGGCCGCAAGCTCGCCGGAAGCGATGGAAGATTTCAGAAGGCGGGCGATTTGCTGGTATCGGGCGTCCATTATGGTCTGCTTTTTTAGTTAAAATATGGCTCTCTGGTGCAGACCATTATAGTGCTACCTTCTCGCCATCTAAACGAGGAGATGACCATGACTGATTTACGCCTGCCCTATTCCGAACTCAGCCCGGAGGCATATAACGGCCTCATTCAGACCAGCCAGGCGCTGGAGCGCAGCGCTACCGACAAACCGCTGCTGGAGCTGGTTTATTTACGTGTGTCGCAGATTAACGGCTGCGCGTTTTGTCTGGAGATGCACAGCAAAGCGCTGCGCAAAACCGGCACCGACCAGAGCAAGCTTGATGCGCTGGCAGGCTGGCATATCAGCCCGCACTTCAGCGCGAAGGAAAAAGCCGCGCTGGCCTGGGCGGAGTCGCTGACGCATATCTCCACGACCCATGCGGGGGATGATGTTTATCAGCCCATGCTGGAACATTTTAGCGCTCAGGAAATCAGCGATCTGACCTTCGCCATCAGCCTGATGAATGCCTTTAACCGTCTCGCCATCGCTATGCGCATGTAATGTAGCGACAAAACTCCCTTCCCCGCTGAGTGCTTCAGCGGGATGAAATGGATCGAAAAATTCCTGGATATTGTGTGGTTGATAATCTTTATAACTACATCTAGTATTTCCTTAAGCAAGTGACACACAACCCGGCGCGATTTTTCGCGTCGTCCCGCTATCTTAGATGGAAATACGAATCATGCGCATTACTATTTACACTCGAAACGACTGTGTGCAGTGCCATGCAACGAAACGCGCCATGGAAAGCCGTGCCGTGGCGTTCGATTTGGTGAATGTGGACCTGGTGCCGGAAGCGGCAGACGAACTGCGCGCGCTGGGATTCCGCCAGTTGCCGGTAGTGATCGCCGGTGACACCCGCTGGTCCGGCTTTCGCCCGGATATGATTAACCGTCTGGGCAGCGCCCCTCGCGTCGCCAGCGCATGAGCACCCTCGTCTACTTCTCCAGCAGCTCGGAGAATACGCACCGCTTTATCACCCGCCTGGGACTGCCCGCTGTGCGTATTCCCCTGGATGAGCGTGAGCGGATCCAGGTAGACGAGCCCTATATCCTGGTGGTGCCGAGCTACGGCGGTGGCGGAACCGCAGGCGCGGTGCCGCGTCAGGTGATCCGCTTTTTAAACGATGCGCATAACCGGGCCTTGATCCGCGGCGTGATCGCCGCCGGTAACCGCAATTTTGGCGAGGCTTATGGCCGTGCGGGGGATGTCATCGCGCAAAAATGCAGCGTGCCGCATCTGTACCGTTTTGAGCTGATGGGTACGCCGCGTGACATCTTAAATGTGCGAAAAGGAGTGAGCGAATTTTGGCAACGACAACCGCAGAACGCGTAATGCAGGCCTCCACGGACTATCACGCGCTGAACGCCATGCTGAATCTGTACGATAAAGCGGGCCGCATCCAGTTTGAAAAAGATCATCAGGCGGTGGACGCGTTCTATACCGCCCACGTGCTGCCTAACACTGTGACCTTTGCGGATCAGAACAGCCGCCTGGATTATCTGGTTGCAGAGGGCTATTACGATGACAGCGTACTGGCGCGCTACGATCGCGCCTTCGTGATCGGCCTGTTTGAGACGGCGCACGCCAGCGGTTTTCGTTTCCAGACTTTCCTTGGCGCCTGGAAGTATTACACCAGCTACACGCTGAAAACCTTCGACGGCAAACGCTATCTGGAACACTTTGAGGATCGGGTGGTGATGGTAGCGCTGACGCTGGCGCAGGGTGATGAAAAACTCGCGCAGCAGTTGACGCAGGAGATCCTCGCCGGACGCTTCCAGCCCGCAACGCCAACCTTCCTGAACTGCGGCAAAATGCAGCGCGGCGAGCTGGTCTCCTGCTTCCTTTTGCGTATTGAAGACAATATGGAGTCGATTGGCCGGGCGGTGAATTCCGCGCTGCAACTCTCCAAACGCGGCGGCGGCGTGGCGTTTTTGCTCTCTAACCTGCGGGAAGCGGGCGCGCCCATCAAACGCATTGAAAACCAGTCCTCCGGCGTTATTCCGGTGATGAAAATGCTGGAAGATGCGTTCTCTTATGCCAATCAGCTCGGCGCGCGTCAGGGGGCGGGAGCTGTTTATCTGCACGCCCATCACCCGGATATTCTGCGTTTTCTGGATACCAAACGGGAAAACGCCGACGAAAAAATTCGCATCAAAACCCTTTCCCTTGGCGTGGTGATCCCGGATATCACCTTCCAGCTGGCGAAAGACAATGCGCAGATGGCGCTGTTTTCTCCCTATGACGTGGCGCGTATTTATGGCAAACCGTTCGGCGATGTGGCTATCAGCGAGCACTATCATGAGATGGTGGCTGACGATCGCATTCGTAAAACGTACATTAACGCGCGCGATTTTTTCCAGCTGCTGGCGGAGATCCAGTTCGAATCCGGCTATCCGTACATCATGTATGAGGACACGGTTAACCGCGCCAACCCGATTGCCGGGCGCATCAACATGAGCAATCTGTGCTCAGAGATTTTGCAGGTCAACAGCGCGTCGGAATACGATGAAAACCTGGATTACGCGCAGACCGGGCGGGATATCTCCTGCAATCTGGGCTCGCTGAACATCGCCCATACCATGGACTCTCCGGATTTTGGCCGCACGGTGGAAACCGCGGTGCGTGGCCTGACGGCGGTGTCGGACATGAGCCATATCCGCTCGGTGCCATCCATTGAAAACGGCAATGCCGCGTCTCATGCCATCGGCCTCGGGCAGATGAACCTGCACGGTTATCTGGCGCGGGAAGGCATTCTGTACGGCAGCGAAGAAGGCATTGATTTCACCAATCTCTATTTTTACACCATCACCTGGCATGCGCTGCATACCTCAATGATGATCGCCCGCGAGCGTGGCCAGCGTTTTGCCGGATTTGAGCGCTCCCGCTACGCCAGCGGCGAATACTTCACGCCCTATCTGGAAGAAGAGTGGCAGCCGAAAACCGAAAAAGTGCGCACACTCTTTGCCCGCGCGGGCATTGTGCTGCCGACGCGCGCCATGTGGCAGCAGTTGCGCGACGATGTGATGCGCCACGGTATCTACAATCAGAATTTGCAGGCGGTGCCGCCGACCGGGTCGATCTCCTATATCAACCATGCCACCTCCAGCATTCACCCGATTGTGTCGAAAATCGAGATCCGCAAAGAGGGTAAAACCGGGCGCGTGTACTACCCTGCCCCCTTTATGACCAATGACAATCTGGCGATGTATCAGGATGCCTACGAGATCGGGCCGGAAAAAATTATTGATACCTATGCCGCCGCCACGCGCCATGTCGATCAGGGGCTGTCGCTGACGCTGTTCTTCCCGGACACCGCCACCACGCGCGATATTAACCGCGCGCAGATTTATGCGTGGAAGAAAGGCATCAAGACGCTGTATTACATCCGCCTGCGCCAGCTGGCGCTGGAAGGCACCGAAATTGAAGGCTGCGTGTCATGCGCGCTGTAAGGAGAAAAGGATGAGCCGTTTATCCCGCGTCAGTGCGGTTAACTGGAACAAGATCCAGGACGATAAAGATCTGGAAGTGTGGAACCGCCTGACCAGCAATTTCTGGCTGCCAGAGAAAGTGCCGCTGTCTAACGACATCCCCGCCTGGCAGACGCTGAGCCAGGCCGAGCAGCAGCTTACCATCCGCGTGTTCACCGGCCTGACGCTGCTCGACACCATCCAGAATACCGTGGGCGCGCCGGCGCTGATGGCGGATGCGCTGACGCCCCATGAAGAGGCGGTGTTGTCGAACGTCAGCTTTATGGAGGCGGTGCATGCCCGCTCTTACAGTTCGATTTTCTCGACGCTGTGTCAGACCAAAGATGTGGATGCCGCCTATGCCTGGAGCGAGGAAAACGCGCCGCTGCAGCGCAAAGCGCAGCTGATCCTCGAGCAGTACGCCGCCGATGCGCCGCTGAAAAAGAAAATCGCCAGCGTCTTTCTGGAATCCTTCCTGTTTTATTCCGGCTTCTGGCTGCCGATGTATTTTTCCAGCCGCGGCAAGCTGACCAATACCGCCGATCTTATCCGGCTGATTATCCGTGACGAAGCGGTACACGGCTATTACATCGGTTATAAATACCAGAAGGGCCTCGAAAAAGTCGACGAAACAGAGCGCGAGTCGTTAAAGCTCTTTGCGCTGGATCTGCTGATGGATCTCTACGACAACGAGCTGGCCTATACCGCGGATTTATACGGCGGCTCCGGCCTTGAAGCGGATGTGCAGGCTTTTCTTTGTTACAACGCTAACAAGGCGCTGATGAACCTCGGCTATGAGGCATTGTTCCCGCCGGAAATGGCCGATGTGAATCCGGCGATCCTTGCGGCGCTGTCGCCCAACGGCGATGAAAACCATGACTTTTTCTCCGGTTCAGGCTCGTCTTATGTGATGGGTAAAGCGGTGGAAACCACCGACGAAGACTGGGATTTTTAATCCTCTCCTCTCCGGGAAATATTTCCGTATTTCCCGGATGGATATTTCATAATATTTCCGTTTTCATCACACGAATATTTCCCTGTGAACTACACTGCTCCCAACTAATTCCTTTCACCTGAAGCTTCCCGTTTCAGGTACCATTTCACGTGCTTTTCAAAAAAAATATCACTTTGTAAGACTCGCTCTCAGCCCTTATATCATGGGAAATGCCGCCAGATGCGCTTCGGCAATTTCCGTGCCAGCTGGCATTTGAGGGTTGTCACAGAATCTGAGTATGTTAGGGTATAGCCCGCTCATTATTTCCATCAGGAACTGTATTGATATAAATAAATAACGGGAACTCATTTATTGCATGGCAATTAAACTCGAAATTAAAAATCTCTATAAAATATTTGGTGAGCATCCACAGCGAGCTTTCAAATATATCGAAAAAGGATTTTCGAAAGAACAGATACTGGAAAAAACAGGGCTATCGCTTGGCGTCATTGACGCCAGTCTGGCCATTGAAGAAGGCGAGATTTTCGTCATCATGGGATTATCTGGTTCAGGTAAATCGACCATGGTTCGCCTTCTCAATCGCCTGATTGAACCCACCCGCGGGCAGGTGCTGATTGACGGCGAAGACATCGCCAAAATATCAGACGCCGCACTCCGCGAGGTGCGCAGGAAAAAGATCGCGATGGTCTTCCAGTCATTTGCGCTGATGCCGCATATGACGGTGCTGGATAATACCGCCTTCGGTATGGAATTAGCGGGCGTGCCCGCCGCTGAACGCCAGACCAAAGCGCTGGACGCGTTGCGTCAGGTGGGGCTGGAAAATTATGCCCATTCGTATCCGGATGAACTCTCTGGCGGTATGCGTCAGCGTGTCGGTCTGGCGCGCGCATTAGCCATTAATCCTGATATTTTATTAATGGACGAGGCCTTCTCCGCGCTCGATCCGCTTATCCGCACGGAAATGCAGGATGAGCTGGTAAAATTACAGGCGAAACATCAGCGTACCATTGTCTTTATTTCCCACGATCTGGATGAAGCCATGCGTATCGGCGATCGCATTGCCATTATGCAAAATGGCAAAGTGGTGCAGGTCGGTACGCCCGATGAAATTCTCAATAATCCGGCCAATGATTATGTCCGCACCTTCTTCCGCGGCGTGGATATTAGTCAGGTGTTCAGCGCCAAAGATATTGCCCGTCGTACTCAGGCGGGTCTGATCCGTAAAACGCCAGGTTTCGGCCCGCGCTCGGCGCTGAAATTATTGCAGGATGAGGATCGTGATTACGGTTACGTCATCGAGCGCGGAAATAAATTTGTCGGCATTGTCTCTGTTGATTCCCTGAAAACGGCGCTGGGCCAGAATCTGGGTATCGATGCGGCGTTACTGGAGTCCCCCGCTGCGGTGGAAGCCGAAACGCCGCTCAGCGAACTGCTCTCCCTTGTCGGACAGGCGCCCTGCGCCGTACCGGTAGTGGGTGAGGAGCAACAGTATATGGGCAGCATCTCCAAAGGTGCGCTGCTCAGGGCTTTAGATCGCGATGGGGTGAACAATGGCTGATCAATCTAATCCGTGGGGCAGCGAACCGGCTGCCGACAGCGCCGCACAATCCGCAGATGCATGGGGCAGCCCGTCAGGGGCGCCAGCCGATGGCGGCGGTACTGACTGGCTTTCCAGCGCGCCGCCTGCGCCGGAGCATTTCAATATTATGGATCCCTTCCATAAAACGCTGATCCCGCTCGACAGCTGGGTGACGCAGGGTATCGACTGGGTGGTAGTGCATTTCCGCCCGCTGTTCCAGGGCATTCGCGTGCCGGTGGATTATATCCTCAGCGCCTTCCAGCAGTTGCTGCTGGGTATGCCTGCGCCGGTGGCGATTGTTATTTTCGCGCTGATTGCCTGGCAGATGTCGAGCCTCAGCATGGGCGTGGCGACGCTGATTTCATTAGTCGCTATCGGCGCTATCGGCGCCTGGTCGCAGGCGATGATCACCCTGGCGCTGGTGCTGACCGCGCTGCTGTTCTGCATGATCATCGGCCTGCCGCTGGGGATCTGGCTGGCGCGCAGCCAGCGGGCGGCGAAGATTATTCGCCCGCTGCTGGACGCCATGCAGACCACACCAGCGTTCGTGTATCTGGTGCCGATTGTCATGCTGTTCGGTATCGGTAACGTGCCCGGCGTGGTGGTGACCATTATCTTCGCCCTGCCGCCGATTGTGCGTCTGACGATCCTCGGCATTAACCAGGTGCCGGCAGATCTGATCGAAGCCTCGCGCTCTTTCGGCGCCAGCCCGCGGCAGATGCTGTTTAAGGTTCAGCTACCGCTGGCGATGCCTACCATTATGGCGGGCGTGAACCAGACGCTGATGCTGGCCCTTTCCATGGTGGTGATCGCCTCGATGATCGCCGTTGGCGGGTTGGGTCAGATGGTGCTGCGCGGTATCGGTCGTCTTGATATGGGCCTGGCCACCGTGGGCGGCGTCGGGATCGTCATCCTCGCCATTATCCTTGACCGTCTGACCCAGGCCGTGGGTCGCGACTCCCGCAGTCGTGGCAACCGCCGCTGGTATCAGACCGGCCCGCTGGGTCTGCTGACCCGTCCGTTCAGTAAGTGATCCTGTTGCCCGGCGGCGCTGCGCCTGCCGGGCCTGACTAATGTTTAGCTTGAGGAACAACGATGCGACAGAATGTAATCATTGCCACAGCGTTTGCCAGCCTTATCTCCACCAGCGCTTTCGCCGCCGATCTGCCGGGTAAAGGCATTACCGTACAACCGATCCAGAGCACCATCTCAGAAGAAAGTTTCCAGACACAGCTGGTCAGCCGCGCGCTGGAAAAGCTCGGCTACACCGTGAATAAGCCGAGCGAAGTGGATTACAACGTTGGCTATACCTCCATTGCCTCCGGTGATGCCACCTTTACCGCCGTTAACTGGCAGCCGCTGCATGACGATATGTATGCCGCAGCGGGCGGCGATAAGAAGTTTTACCGCGAAGGGGTGTTTGTTACCGGCGCGGCCCAGGGGTATCTGATCGACAAAAAAACCGCTGAAAAATATCACATCACCAATATTGAGCAGCTGAAAGATCCAAAGATCGCGAAGCTGTTCGACAGCAATGGCGACGGTAAAGCCGACATGATGGGCTGCACGCCAGGCTGGGGCTGCGAGGCGGTGATCAACCATCAGAACGAAGCCTATAAGCTGACGGATACCGTGACCGTGAACCACGGTAACTACTCGGCGATGATGGCGGATACCATTGCGCGCTTTAAAGAAGGCAAGCCGGTGCTCTATTACACCTGGACCCCTTACTGGGTGAGCGACGTCCTGAAACCAGGTAAAGACGTGGTGTGGTTGCAGGTGCCGTTCTCCTCCCTGCCGGGCGAGCAGAAAGACATTGATACCAAACTGCCGAACGGCATGAACTACGGCTTCCCGGTTAACACCATGCATATTGTGGCGAACAAAGCCTGGGCGGAAAAAAATCCGGCGGCGGCGAAGCTGTTCTCGGTAATGAAACTGCCGCTGGCTGACATTAACGCGCAGAACGCGATGATGCATGCCGGTAAAGCCTCGGAAGCCGATATTAACGGTCACGTCGATGGCTGGATCAAAGCCCACCAGCAGCAGTTTGACGGCTGGGTGAAAGAAGCGCTGGCAGCGCAGAAGTAAT
>NZ_CP127837.1:64471-73075 GCF_030291195.1 Enterobacter sp. PGRG2
GAGGGGCATCTTTAACCGCACGTTCGGACACGTAACAATTCCCCAACAATCCCCCAATTCGTTATCATTGAATTCTGGCAAGAAAATCACTCAACTAACGACTTCAATAATAATGAAAAATTCCACCCACACCCTCAGCCCGGCTCTGATCGTGCTGATGTCCGTCGCGACCGGTCTCGCCGTCGCCAGTAACTACTATGCGCAACCGCTGCTTGATACCATCGCCCGCGCCTTTTCCCTCACCCCCAACCAGGCCGGATTTATCGTCACCGCCGCGCAGCTCGGCTATGCCGTCGGCCTGATGTTTCTGGTGCCGCTCGGCGATATGTTTGAACGCCGGACGCTGATTGTGCTGATGACGCTGCTCTCCACCTGCGGCCTGCTGATCACCGCCACCAGCCATTCGGCGTGGATGATGATCTTCGGCACAGCGCTGACCGGGCTGTTCTCGGTGGTGGCGCAGATCCTGGTGCCGCTGGCCGCCACCCTCGCCTCGCCGGAAAAGCGCGGCAAAGTGGTCGGCACTATCATGAGCGGGTTGCTGCTGGGCATTCTGCTGGCGCGTACGGTTTCCGGCCTGCTGGCGGGAGTTGGCGGCTGGCGCACCGTCTACTGGGTGGCGAGCGCCTTAATGCTGGTCATGGCGCTGGCGCTGTGGCGCGGGCTGCCGAAAGTGAAGCAGGACAACCATCTCAACTACTTTCAGCTTCTCGGCTCGATATTTTCTCTGTTCACCCGCGATTCGCTGCTGCGTACCCGCGCGGTGCTCGGCTGTCTGACCTTCGCCAATTTCAGCATTCTCTGGACCTCAATGGCGTTTCTGCTGGCCGCGCCGCCGTTTAATTACTCCGAAGGCGTGATCGGTTTGTTTGGCCTGGCCGGGGCGGCGGGTGCGCTGGGCGCGCGGCCTGCCGGCGGCATGGCGGATAAAGGCAAGGCGCATATCACCACCACCACCGGTTTACTGTTGCTGCTGCTCTCCTGGGTGGCGATCTGGTTTGGTCATACTTCTGCCATTGCGTTGATCATCGGTATCCTGGTGCTGGATCTGACCGTGCAGGGGGTGCATATCACCAACCAGACGGTGATCTATCTGGTGAAGCCGGACGCGCGTAACCGTCTGACGGCGGGCTATATGACCAGCTACTTTATCGGCGGCGCGGCAGGCTCGCTGATTTCTGCATCAGCCTGGCAGCATGCGGGCTGGGCGGGTGTCTGTGTGGCGGGAAGCGTGATGGCGCTGTTGAACCTGCTGGTCTGGTGGCTCGGCTACCATCGTCAGGATCGGCTTCAGCCCGGCTGAAACTATTCTTAAAACTAATCACTTAAGGAAAATAATACATTTACATTATTTGTCACCGCCGTTACTATATCGGCTGTAATTAATGAGGTCATATTGAGATGGAAAGTTCGTTCACGCCCATTGAGCAAATGCTGAAGTTCCGTGCCAGTCGTTATGAAGATTTTCCGTTTCAGGAAATTCTGCTGACGCGTTTGTGTATGCATATGCAGGGCAAACTGCTGGATAACCGCAACAAAATGCTGAAAGCGCAGGGGATCAACGAAACGTTGTTCATGGCGTTAATTACCCTTGAGTCGCAGGAAAATCATAGCATTCAGCCTTCCGAGCTGAGCTGTGCGCTGGGTTCGTCGCGCACCAATGCCACCCGTATTGCCGATGAACTGGAAAAACGCGGCTGGATCGAACGCCGTGAGAGCGACAACGACCGTCGTTGTCTGCATCTGCAATTGACCGAAAAAGGTCACGAATTTTTGCGTCAGGTTTTACCCCCGCAGCATAACTGTCTGCACCTGCTCTGGTCTTCTCTGAGCCCCGCCGAGAAAGAACAGCTTGAGCAAATCACCCGTAAGCTACTGAACCGCCTCGACCAGATGGACGAAGAAGACGTCATTCTTGAGGCGCTGCGCTAACGCGACGATTAGCTCTGACATCCTGATTAAATAAGAAATCCGCCAGGCCAGCATTTTTAATGCTGGCTTTTTGGTGAACAGGTCGGCGTTGCCGAATATATAAAAAGATCGTGGAGAACACACATGAGCGCAAATGCGGAGACTCAAACCCCGCAGCAACCGGTCAGGAAGAAAGGCAAACGTAAAGGTGCCCTGCTTCTTCTGACCTTGCTCTTTATTATTATTGCTGTGGCATACGGGATTTACTGGTTCATGGTACTGCGTCACGTCGAAGAAACCGACGATGCGTATGTGGCTGGCAACCAGGTGCAGATTATGGCGCAGGTGTCGGGGAGCGTGACGAAAGTCTGGCATGACAACACCGATTATGTAAAACAGGGCGACGTGCTGGTGACCCTCGATCCGACGGATGCCCAGCAGGCATTTGAAAAAGCGCAGACCCAACTGGCCTCCAGCGTGCGTCAGACCCGCCAGTTGATGATCAACAGCCGTCAGTATCAAGCTAACATCGAAGTGAAAAAAACCGCCCTCGCCCAGGCGCAGAGCGATTTGAATCGTCGTGTACCGCTGGGCAGCGCCAACCTGATTGGCCGCGAAGAGCTGCAACACTCCCGTGATGCGGTCGCCAGCGCGCAGGCGCAGCTTGATGTGGCAGTGCAGCAATATAATGCTAACCAGGCGATGATCCTCGGCACCCGCCTTGAAGATCAGCCGGCGGTGCAACAGGCCGCCACCGAAGTGCGTAACGCCTGGCTTGCGCTGCAACGTACCAAAATCGTCAGCCCGATTTCCGGCTATGTTTCCCGCCGTGCGGTACAGCCTGGCGCGCAAATCAGCCCGACCACCGCGCTGATGGCCGTGGTCCCGGCAACGGGTCTGTGGGTGGATGCGAACTTTAAAGAGACGCAGTTGGCGCATATGCGCATTGGTCAGACTGCGACGGTGATCAGCGATTTCTACGGCGATGACGTGAAGTACACCGGTAAAGTGGTCGGTCTGGATATGGGCACCGGTAGCGCCTTCTCGCTGCTGCCCGCGCAAAACGCCACCGGCAACTGGATCAAAGTGGTTCAGCGTCTGCCGGTACGTATTGAGCTGGATGCGAAACAGCTCGCCGATCACCCGCTGCGCATTGGTCTTTCTTCGCTGGTGACGGTGGATACCACCAACCGCGACGGCCAGGTGCTGGCAAGCCAGGCGCGCAGTACGCCAGCGTATGAAAGTAATGCGCGGGAAATCAGCCTGGAGCCGGTGAATACCCTGATCAATAACATCGTTCAGGCCAACGCGGGTTAATCCTGAGGTGAGTGCTATGCAGCAGCGTAAACCGCTGGAGGGCGCGCAGCTGGTCATCATGACCATCGCGCTGTCCCTTGCGACCTTCATGCAGGTGCTGGACTCCACTATTGCGAACGTGGCGATCCCGACCATCGCCGGTAACCTGGGCGCGTCACTGAGCCAGGGCACCTGGGTCATCACCTCGTTTGGCGTGGCGAATGCCATCTCCATCCCGATCACCGGCTGGCTGGCGAAACGCGTCGGCGAGGTGCGACTCTTTTTATGGTCCACCGTCGCCTTTGCCATCGCCTCCTGGGCGTGCGGGGTGTCGAGCAGCCTGAACATGCTGATTTTCTTCCGCGTGATCCAGGGTATTGTCGCCGGTCCGCTGATCCCGCTGTCGCAGAGTCTGTTACTGAGCAACTACCCGCCCGCCAAACGATCGGTGGCGCTGGCGCTCTGGTCGATGACGGTGATTGTCGCACCGATTTGCGGGCCGATCCTCGGCGGCTATATCAGCGATAACTATCACTGGGGCTGGATCTTCTTCATCAACGTGCCTATTGGTCTGGTGGTGGTGCTGATGGCGGCGCAGGCGCTGCGCGGACGCGAAACCCGTACCGAGCAGCGGCGCATTGACGGCGTCGGGCTGGCATTGCTGATCGTCGGCATCGGCAGTTTGCAGGTGATGCTCGATCAGGGTAAAGAGCTGGACTGGTTCAACTCCACCGAAATTATCGTGCTGACGGTGGTTGCGGTGGTCTCCCTCTCCTTCCTGATTGTCTGGGAGCTGACGGATGACCATCCGATTGTCGATCTTTCGCTGTTCAAGTCGCGCAACTTTACCATCGGCTGTTTGTGTATCAGCCTTGCCTATATGCTCTACTTCGGCGCTATTGTGTTGCTGCCGCAGCTGTTGCAGGAGGTATACGGCTACACGGCAACCTGGGCGGGGCTGGCGTCCGCGCCGGTCGGCATTATCCCGGTGATCCTGTCGCCGATTATCGGCCGCTTTGCTCATAAGCTGGATATGCGTCGTCTGGTGACCTTCAGCTTCATTATGTATGCAGTGTGCTTCTACTGGCGCGCCTATACCTTTGAGCCGGGCATGGACTTTGGCGCGTCCGCGTGGCCGCAGTTTATTCAGGGCTTCGCCGTCGCCTGCTTCTTTATGCCGCTGACGACCATTACGCTCTCCGGTCTGCCGCCTGAACGGCTGGCGGCGGCGTCGAGTTTGTCGAACTTTACCCGCACGCTGGCAGGTTCGATTGGTACGTCGATCACCACGACGCTATGGACCAGCCGTGAGTCGATGCATCATGCGCAGCTGACCGAGTCGGTGAATCCCTATAACGCGAATACTGAGCAAATCTACGGGCAGCTTGAGGGAATGGGCATGTCGCAGCAGCAGGCGTCCGGGTGGATCGCCCAACAGATCACCAACCAGGGGCTGATCATTTCGGCGAATGAGATTTTCTGGATCTCCGCCGGGATCTTCCTTCTGCTGCTGGGGCTGGTGTGGTTCGCCAGACCGCCGTTCGGCGCGGGTGGCGGTGGCGGCGCGCATTGATATTGTGTTGTTTCGCCCGGCGGCGCGTTGCTTGCCGGGCCTACGCTTTGTAGGTGTAGGCCGGGTAAGCGAAGCGCCACCCGGCAAAACCGGCAAATAAAAAAGCCAGTTCACTGAACTGGCTTTTTTTATACGTCACTGACCGAAACTAGATGTGCAGTTCCTGCAGTTTTTCTTTCGGCAGCGCCAGTTCGTCGTTGCTGTTCACACGCACGTCGCGATCCAGAATATGACGCGCGATCTCCTGCGCTTCGTCCAGCGAGTGCATCTGATAGGTGCCGCACTGGTAGACGTTCAGTTCCGGGATCTGGTTCTGCTCTTTCACCTTCAGCACGTCCGCCATCGCCGCTTTCCAGGCATCAGCCACACGCTGCTCGTCCGGCGTACCGATCAGGCTCATATAGAAACCGGTGCGGCAGCCCATCGGCGAAATGTCGATGATCTCAACGCCGTTGCCGTTCAGGTGATCGCGCATGAAACCGGCGAACAGGTGCTCAAGCGTATGAATGCCCTTTTCCGGCATCACTTCCTGGTTCGGAATGCAGAAACGCAGATCGAAAACGGTAATGGTGTCGCCATGCGGCGTGTTCATGGTCTTGGCAACGCGCACAGCAGGCGCTTCCATACGGGTATGATCGACTGTGAAGCTATCCAACAATGGCATCTTGTCACCTCCGGAGTGATTTTTTTAAAAATAAACTGAACTCTTCGAACAACCGCGAGTCTGAATATATGAAAGACGCGCATTTGTTATCATCATCCCTGTTTTCAGAGATGAATATTTGGCCACAGAAATGTGGCCTTTTTCTTTTCTGTCAGGCGTGTCTTGCCAGCAGCTCTTCAAACGACTCGGTATCCGCCGCTTCCACTTCCCGCTGCCGCGCCCATGACGCATCGTGCTCTTTGCTGAAATCTTCTTCTTTCAGAATTTCCAGCGGTTCTTCACGCAGCATATCGCGATATTGCGCCGCCAGTGATTTGCCGGTGCCGCCAATCCCGTTATCAATCATCGAGCGCAGAATGCGCGCCGAGAAAGTCAGTTCAGGATCGTCAAAGCTGGCCACCAGTTCATCACATACTTTCGCATACGCATCACCGCCGTCAATACCATCGAGAGTTTGCGCGACGCGTTTCAGATCCTGGAATAAATCTTTGCCCACTTTCGCCAGCGGATATTGTGCCGTTTCACAGCCGATACCCAGCGTCAGGCCAGGCTTACGCCCTTCAAGGATCACGCGGTTCCAGTTGGTGCGCGTGCACAGCAGTTCGTCGCTGCTCATCTCCGGCGCATCCGCCAGCGCGCACCAGACCATAAACAGGTCGAGGAAGCGTACCTGCTGCTCATCAACGCCAATGGGTGAGAACGGGTTGATGTCCAGCGAGCGCACTTCAATGTACTCAATGCCGCCGCGCAGTAACGCATCCGACGGCGTTTCGCCGCTGCGCGTTACGCGTTTCGGACGGATAGGCGCGTACAGCTCGTTTTCAATCTGCAGGATATTGGTGTTGATTTGCAGATGCTTGCCGTCTTTCGTCAGGCCCAGCTTCGCGTATTCTTCAGACGGGGTTTTAATCGCCCGTTTCAGCGCCGCCACGTACTCGTTCAGCTCGTTAAAGGTGATGCCGAGGTTGCTCTGCGACTTATTGGTGTAGCCAAGGTCGCTTAAACGCAGCGAGGTGGCATACGGCAGATAATACATGCCGTTTTCCGTTTTCTCGAACGGCAGCGAGGTCGGCTTGCCCTGCAGGAACGACGGGCAAATCGCCGGCGACGCGCCAAACAGGTACGGGATCACCCAGCCGAAACGGTAGTAGTTGCGGATCAGACGGAAATACCCTGCCGAGATCGCTTCTTTATCCGTTTCACCGCATTTTGCCTGCCAGAAGGCCATCGGCAGCGAGAAGTTATAGTGCACGCCGGAAATGGTCTGCATCAGCGCGCCGTAACGGTTTTTCAACCCTTCACGGTAAAGCGTCTTCAGGCGACCAATATTTGAGGAGCCGTACTGCGCCAGCTCAATGTCCTGACCGTTCTCGATGTAACAGGGCATACTCAGCGGCCATAACCGCTCGTCGCCCAGCTGACGCACGGTATAGCGATGCACATCGCGCATGATCGTCAGCATATGATCAATATCGCCGTCGACCGGAGTAATAAACTCCAGCAGCGCTTCCGCGAAATCGGTCGTGATCCATTTATGTGTCAGCGCTGAACCGAGCTGCTCCGGATGTCCGGTTGTTGCCAGACTGCCATCTGCATTAACGCGCAGCGTTTCGCGCTCCAGCCCGCGCTGGATCCCCTTCAAAGCCTGAGGGTGGTTTTCCAGCCAGGACAGCGCCTGTGATACGTCCGGGATCAAATTGACCTCCCGCCTGTCGAAATCATTTCTACACAGCATAATTGTAATGGTTGACGATTTAAGGCCAGCAATGCAATTAGTGCCACCACGTCATGCCCTGAAGCGTTGCGAATGCCACAACAACATAGCGCAACGCCTTGCCAAGGCATAAAAAAAAGAGAACTGGCCCCCACGAGATGCGCATCCATCCCGCCAGCAGGCACAGCAAATCACCAATAACAGGCATCCAGCTCAATAATAGCGCGGCTGCGCCATAACGATTGAGAAAACCTGTGGCTTTTTCCTGCCAGCGTGACGTTTTACGCAGCGGAAAGAAGCGACCAAGGATAACGTTAGTCAGCCCTCCAAGGCTATTACCCATTGTTGCTATTAATACCAGCAGCCAGGGCTGACTCACGCCAGAAAGAAGTAAGGCGACCAGCAGCACCTCAGAATTGCCCGGTAATAACGTGGCGCTGAGAAAACTGCCGGCAAACAATGAGAAGAGTGACAGGCCGTCACTCACAATACGCGCACGTCCACGACGTCCATGCCAGCTGCGCGTGCCGCCTGAAGGCCGAAATCCGCGTCTTCAAACACCACGCACTCGGCGGGCGGAACGCCCATCAGCTCGGCGCAGCGTAAAAAGGTATCGGGGGCGGGTTTATGGTGAGTCACATGATCGGCGGCGACCACGGCGGTGAAATAGTGCCGCAGGCCCAGATGCGCAAGCAGCGCTTCGGCAATGGCACTTTCGCTGCCGGTGCCGACGGACATCGGGCGACGACCGTGCCACGCTTTGACCACTTCTACCAGCGGCAACGGACGCACTCCATCGAGCAACATAGACTTCACGGCGGCGGTTTTTTCCTGCGCCAGCAGATGTGGATCCAGATCGGCCTGATTGTATTCGATAACAGATTGCGCGATACGCCAGGTCGGTGAGCCGTTAAGGGCAATCATCGCCTGCAAATCATAGCGCAGACCATAGCGCCCAAGGACGTCATCCCAGGCTTTACGGTGCGTAGGTTCAGTATCCAGGATGGTGCCATCCATATCAAAAATTAGTCCACTGTAACGTTCGTACATCGCGTTCTCACAACCGGATAACAGAAGGATACTGTAACGTAAACAAGGATTTTTGTCGCTGGCAGCGCAAGGAGAATATCGGGAATTTTGGATTTGGGAGGAGGTACGAAGAATGGTGCATCCGGGAGGATTACTCGGCTGCGCCTTGCCCTGCGGGCCGTTGCTGAAGCAACGTTATCCTCCCTGGTGCTTGTAACAGCATTGCAGATTCTTTCATGAATCGCTGTTGCTGAAAGACCGGGGAAGAATGGTGCATCCGGGAGGATTCGAACCTCCGACCGCTCGGTTCGTAGCCGAGTACTCTATCCAGCTGAGCTACGGATGCATCGGGAATTGCTGTACTGCGCTGATTGTTACTGAAACAATCAGAGGAGAATGGTGCATCCGGGAGGATTA
>NZ_CP127837.1:73182-73467 GCF_030291195.1 Enterobacter sp. PGRG2
AGGAGAATGGTGCATCCGGGAGGATTCGAACCTCCGACCGCTCGGTTCGTAGCCGAGTACTCTATCCAGCTGAGCTACGGATGCATCGGGAATTRCTAAGGTACTGCATTGACTGTTACTGAAACAATCAAAAGAGATGGTGCATCCGGGAGGATTCGAACCTCCGACCGCTCGGTTCGTAGCCGAGTACTCTATCCAGCTGAGCTACGGATGCATCAGGTATTGCTTTACTGCGCTGATTGTTACTGAAACAACCAGAGGAGAATGGTGCATCCGGGAGGATTA
>NZ_CP127837.1:73574-87558 GCF_030291195.1 Enterobacter sp. PGRG2
GGGAGAATGGTGCATCCGGGAGGATTCGAACCTCCGACCGCTCGGTTCGTAGCCGAGTACTCTATCCAGCTGAGCTACGGATGCAAAATGGCGGTGAGGCGGGGATTCGAACCCCGGATGCAGCTTTTGACCGCATACTCCCTTAGCAGGGGAGCGCCTTCAGCCTCTCGGCCACCTCACCACACGCCTCTTACGAGTGCTTCGAAGAACTTGTTTCTGCTCATCGTCGCTGCGTGGCGCACATATTACTTTCTGGGACTTATAAGTCAAACAATTTTTCCCAGCCCTGAATCGATTGCACACTTCGCAGACAATTAGACTGCAAAAAGCGCAAAAAGGATGTTTTATCAGCAGATTTTAGCAGGCGCGGCCGCTGTAGCTGGCGGAGGCGGTTCAGCCCCATGGCGATAAAAAAGCGCAGAATAGTCAAAGAATTTGCACGTGCGGATGCACAGGGAAATTAAAAGGAAATGATAGTGTCACGAAAGAGGAGGAAAATAGCGGGAATGAACCGCGCCTCGCCGGGGGGCGAGACGCGATAATATCAATAGCTGGACTGCTGGGATTTTTCAGCCTGGATACGCTGGTAGATTTCTTCACGGTGAACGGACACTTCTTTAGGAGCATTGACCCCAATACGTACCTGGTTGCCCTTAACGCCTAAAACAGTCACAGTGACCTCATCCCCTATCATGAGGGTCTCACCAACTCGACGAGTCAGAATCAGCATTCTTTGCTCCTTGAAAGATTAAAAGAGTCGGGTCTCTCTGTATCCCGGCATTATCCATCATAAACGTCAAAAAAGTATGTGATGACCAGTATCTGAAGCGACAGCTATCACCACTATTACTTTCTGTTAAACGTAAGTTTAGCCGATATACACAACTTCAACCTGACTTTATCGTTATCAAAAGCGTAGTGGCAAAAATGCCACAACCTGAGTCATGGCATTTGCCTGCGCTTTTTCGTTATTTACAGCTTCGCACTTACCCAGGTTTTAACGCTGGCCAGTGCTGCGGGAAGCGCTGACGCATCGGTACCGCCGGCTTGCGCCATATCCGGTCGACCGCCCCCTTTGCCCCCCACTTGTTGGGCTACCATTCCTACCAGTTCCCCTGCTTTCACGCGGTCGGTCACATCCTTAGACACACCCGCAATCAGAGAAACCTTACCCTCTGCCACCGTAGCCAGCACGATTATAGTAGAACCTAACTGATTCTTCAGATCGTCGACCATGGTACGCAGCATCTTCGGCTCAACGCCTGCCAGTTCGCTGACCAGCAGCTTCACGCCATTGATGTCTTCGGCTTTGCTGGACAAGCTTGCGCTCTCCAGGGCTGCCTGTTGTTCTTTCAGGTGTTGCAGCTCTTTCTCAAGCTGACGCGTTTTATCCAGAACGCTGCGCACTTTCTCGCCCAGGTTCTGGCTGTCGCCTTTCAGCAACTGCGCAATGTCATGCAGCTGATCGCTTTCCGCGTGCAGGCTGGCAATCGCCCCTTCGCCGGTGACGGCTTCGATACGACGCACGCCAGCGGCGGTGCCGGATTCCGACACAATACGGAACAGGCCAATGTCACCGGTACGTGAGGCGTGAGTCCCGCCGCACAGCTCCGTTGAGAAATCGCCCATGCTCAGCACGCGCACGCGATCATCATATTTCTCGCCGAACAGCGCCATTGCGCCCTTCGCGCGTGCGGCTTCCAGTTCCATGATATTGGTTTCGATCGGCAGGTTACGGCGGATTTGCGCGTTCACCAGATCTTCAACCGCACGGATCTCTGACGGTTTCATCGCTTCGAAATGCGAGAAGTCAAAGCGCAGGATCTTGTCGTTAACCAGAGAACCTTTCTGCGCCACATGCGTACCCAGCACTTCGCGCAGCGCGGCGTGCATCAGGTGCGTGGCGGAGTGGTTCAGACGAATACGTTCGCGGCGAGCCTCGTCAACTTCCGCTTTTACGCCATCGCCCAGCTTCAGCACGCCGGACGCCAGTTTGCCCTGGTGGCCAATTGCCTGACCGTATTTCTGCGTGTCAGTAACGGTAAAGGTGAAGCCATTGCCTTTCAGCTCGCCCTTATCGCCCACCTGACCGCCGGATTCGGCGTAGAAAGGCGTTTCATCCAGCACCACCACCGCATCCTGACCGACTGTGATGGCGTCTACCGCTTTACCGTCGACAAAGAGCGCGGTGACTTTTGCGGTCAGCTCAAGGTGGTCGTAGCCTTTGAATTCGGTGCTGCCGTCAACGCGGATCATCGCATTGTAATCGGCGCCAAAACCGCTGGATTCACGCGCGCGACGGCGCTGCTCTTCCATTGCGGCTTCGAAGCCCGCTTCGTCCACTTTCAGATTACGCTCACGGCACACGTCGGCGGTCAGATCCACCGGGAAACCGTAGGTATCGTACAGACGGAAGGCGGTTTCACCGTCCAGCGTGTCGCCGGTCAGCTTCGACAGCTCTTCATCCAGCAGCGCCAGGCCACGCTCCAGCGTGCGGGCAAACTGCTCTTCTTCGGTTTTCAGCACCTGCTCAACCTGCGCCTGCTGGCGTTGCAGATCTTCCCCTGCCGCGCCCATCACCGCGATCAGCGGACCGACGAGTTTGTAGAAGAAGGTGTCTTTCGCGCCCAGCATGTTGCCATGACGCACCGCGCGACGAATGATGCGGCGCAGCACGTAGCCACGGTTTTCATTCGACGGCAGCACGCCATCCGCAATCAGGAAGGCACAGGAACGAATATGGTCGGCAATGACGCGCAGGGATTTGTTGCTCAGATCCGTCGCGCCCGTCACTTTCGCTACGGCTTCGATAAGTTTGCTGAACAGATCGATATCGTAGTTAGAGTTCACATGTTGCAGTACGGCGGCAATACGCTCAAGGCCCATACCGGTATCCACGGACGGCTTCGGCAGCGGTTCCATGGTGCCATCGGCCTGGCGGTTGAACTGCATAAAGACGATGTTCCAGATCTCAATGTAGCGGTCGCCGTCTTCTTCCGGGCTACCCGGAGGCCCGCCCCAGATGTGATCGCCATGATCGTAGAAAATCTCGGTGCACGGGCCGCACGGACCGGTGTCACCCATCTGCCAGAAGTTGTCGGAAGCGTATGGCGCGCCTTTGTTATCACCGATACGGATGATACGTTCGCGCGGAATGCCGACTTCTTTTTCCCAGATGTCGTACGCTTCGTCGTCAGTGGCATACACGGTTACCCACAAACGCTCTTTCGGCAGGGCAAACCAGTTTTCACCGGTCAGCAGTTCCCATGCGAACTGAATGGCTTCGTGTTTGAAGTAATCGCCGAAGCTGAAGTTACCCAGCATTTCGAAGAAGGTATGGTGACGCGCGGTGTAACCGACGTTTTCCAGGTCATTGTGTTTACCGCCCGCACGCACGCAGCGCTGCGAGGTGGTCGCGCGGGAATAATTACGCTTGTCGAGACCAAGGAATACATCCTTGAACTGGTTCATCCCGGCGTTGGTAAACAGCAGAGTCGGGTCGTTATTTGGAACCAGGGAGCTGCTGGCAACTACCTGATGGCCCTTACTATGGAAAAAGTCGAGAAACGCCTGACGGATCTCAGCGGTGCTCTTGCTCATAATTATCCTGAAATCAAGCTAACGTATTATCGTAGCCGGCGGTTGACTGCGTAGAGAACGCCGCCAACTACCGGAAAAAGTGGGAATAAGATAAGTTTTCTTTACTGCGAAGTAAAATCCCGTATGCAGTCAATCATCAAAATTTCGCCACAGCGCCTGAATATCTTCCATCATAAAGCCGCGGTACATCAGAAATCGCTGTACTTTCACTTTATCGGCGAAGGCGGTGGGCAGCGGCTCGCCATATTTGCGGTAGGCCTGCTCGCGGGCCAGCGCCGTCCAGTCAATATCACACTCGCGCATCGCCGCCTGCGCGGCTTCCCGGCCAATGCCTTTCTGGTTCAGCTCCTGGCTGATGCGCGACGGGCCGTAACCTTTGCGCCCGCGGCTGGCAATAAACTGGCGGGCGAAACGATCGTCATCAAGGTAGCGATTTTCAAAGCACCAGTTGACGACGTTATTGATATCTTCTTCGCTGGCATCCACCGGCTCCGGCCCGGTTTTGGTCATAACGGGCGCGGTGAGTTTGCGGCGAAACTCCTGTTCGCTGTGATCGCGCATCGCGAGGATACGCATTGCCCGATCCAGTAACCGGGCATAGGCGGAACGACGGGGCGTAGTATCAGAATCAGACATAGCACACCTGCTGGGAATGGAATAGCAAAAGGGCTGCATAAGCAGCCCTTTTTATCGGTTACATAAGATTATCAGAAATCTTCGTCGCCTTCTTTCGCGTGTTCATCGTTGTCATCAACGGTGAAGTCAGGCTTGGTATCCGGATTACTGAGCAGCGCGTCACGCACTTTCTTCTCAATTTCCTTCGCCGTTTCCGGGTTCTCTTTCAGCCAGGTAGTGGCGTTCGCTTTACCCTGACCGATTTTCTCACCGTTGTAGCTGTACCATGCACCTGCTTTCTCGATGAACTTCTCTTTCACGCCCAGGTCAACCAGTTCGCCGTAGAAGTTAATACCTTCCCCGTAGAGGATCTGGAATTCAGCCTGTTTGAACGGCGCGGCGATCTTGTTCTTCACAACCTTCACGCGGGTTTCGCTGCCCACTACGTTATCGCCCTCTTTCACCGCGCCGATACGGCGGATGTCGAGACGCACGGAAGCGTAGAATTTCAGCGCGTTACCACCGGTGGTGGTTTCCGGGTTACCGAACATCACACCAATTTTCATACGGATCTGGTTGATGAAGATCAGCAGCGTGTTGGATTGCTTCAGGTTACCCGCCAGTTTACGCATCGCCTGGCTCATCATACGTGCCGCGAGGCCCATGTGAGAGTCACCGATTTCGCCTTCGATTTCGGCTTTCGGGGTCAGCGCTGCAACGGAGTCAACCACCAGCACGTCAACGGCGCCTGAGCGCGCGAGCGCGTCACAGATTTCCAGCGCCTGCTCACCGGTATCCGGCTGAGAACACAGCAGGTTATCAATATCCACGCCCAGCTTACGTGCGTAGACAGGATCCAGCGCATGTTCAGCATCGATAAACGCACAGGTTTTACCCTGACGCTGCGCCGCCGCGATAACCTGAAGGGTTAAGGTTGTTTTACCTGAGGATTCCGGCCCGTAGATTTCTACGATACGGCCCATCGGCAAACCGCCTGCGCCCAGTGCAATATCCAGAGAAAGCGAACCGGTGGAGATAGTTTCCACATCCATGGAACGGTCTTCACCCAGGCGCATGATGGAGCCTTTACCGAATTGCTTTTCGATCTGGCCCAGTGCTGCCGCCAACGCTTTCTGTTTGTTTTCGTCGATAGCCATTATTACTCCTGTCATGCCGGGTAAAGCAGGTGGTGCTCAACCGGGAATTCTTAACTGTTGCGGCAATTATACTGTATGCTCATACAGTATCAAGTGTTTTGTAGAAATTGTTGCCATAGCGTTTGCAGGGCATAAGCCGTGGCCTGACGACGCACATTTTCGCGGTCGCCGCTGAAGCATTCACAGCGGGTGATCCCCTCGCCTGCGGCGCTGGCAAAGCCAAACCACACGGTGCCGACGGGCTTGGTAGCTGTGCCGCCGTTCGGTCCGGCAATGCCGCTGATGGCGATCGCATAGTCCGCGCGGGCGGCTTTAATGGCGCCTATCGCCATCTCAACCACCACCGGCTCGCTCACCGCGCCATGCTGTTCCAGCGTGGCGGGCTTAACGCCAATCATCTGCGCTTTCGCTTCGTTACTATAGGTGACAAAACCGCGTTCAAACCAGGCGGAACTGCCCGCAATATCGGTGATGACTTTCGCCACCCAGCCACCGGTGCAGGATTCCGCGGTCGTTACTGTAGCGCCCCGCGCTTTGAGCGCCTGTCCGATACGCTCGCTCAGATGCATCAATTCACTGTCTGTCATCATGACTCCCGTAAGTGAATAAAAACATGGCAGACAAGATAGCATCTTCTCAATAAAGGTGGGGGCGGGAAGTCGATTTTACGAGGGGGCTTCAGAAAAAAGGCCAGCGGACGCCGGCCTTTATCGTTATTACTTAACGCGCGACAGCGCTACTGTCTGACCGAGCTGCCAGACGGCCATTGCATAGTGGGTGCTGTGGTTATAGCGGGTAATGGCGTAGAAGTTCGGCAGACCGTACCAGTATTCGTAGCCGGTGCCCACATCGAGGCGCAGCAGGCTCGCTTCCTGATGATTACCCAGCGATTGCTGCGGCGTTAAGCCCGCCGCCGCCAGCTGCGCAACGCTGTATTTGGTTTTGAAGCCGTTCGCCAGCCCCGGCGCCTGCCCGATGGCCGGTACTGCCACCAGATCGCCTTTCACCCAGCCATGCTCTTTGAAGTAGTTGGCCACGCTGCCGATAGCATCCACCGGATCCCACAGGTTGATATGCCCGTCGCCATTAAAATCAACGGCATACTCTTTATAGGAGGACGGCATAAACTGTCCGTAGCCCATCGCCCCGGCAAAAGAACCTTTCAAATCGAGCGGATCGTCGCTCTCATCGCGCGCCATCAGCAGGAAGGTTTCCAGTTCGGAAGAGAAATAGGCGGCCCGGCGCGGATAGGCGAATGACAGGGTTGCCAGCGCATCCAGAATGCGGGTTTTACCCATCACGCGGCCCCAGCGGGTTTCCACGCCGATGATGCCGACGATGATTTCCGGCGGCACGCCGTACACCTGCCACGCGCGATTCAGCGCATCTTCATATTGATCCCAGAAGGCAACGCCATTTTGCACGTTATCCGGCGTGATGAACTGTTTACGGTAACGCAGCCAGGCACCGGTTGGCCCTGAGGGTACGCTGGCGGTCGGCGCCTGGCGATCCATCAGGCGCAGCACGGAATCAAGGCGCTTCGCCTGCGAGAGGATCTCATGCAGTTGCTGACGGTCAAAACCGTGTTTGCTGACCATCATATCAATGAACTGTTCAGCCGCCGGGTTGTTGGCAAAATCGCCGGCCGGATTGAGCATAGTATGCTGCGGCTCCAGCAGGAATCCGCCGGCAGGCGGCGTGCCCGCAGTGGCGGGAGCCTGAGTGGATTTTGGTTTACTGCTACAGGCGGAGAGCAGAACCAGCACAGGTAAAAGAGCTGCGTAACGACGCTTAAACATGGGACATCCATATAAGATAACGAATTCGGCGAGAGGGAATTATGGTAAAGCATCTGCCTGTCCACAAGGAAGCGGCAAAGAGAAGTCGCCGCAACATTCTCCTGCGCCCCGCCTAAATCTTGCAAAACGAACGTTTACTCCCCTTCTTTTCCTTAAAATCTTTCATTTCGATCATTTTATCTTTCATAATGAGATCTGAATAACACTTTCAAACCTTTCAAAGTGATTATTATTAGCCGTGCAAAAGACCCTACCCTGGAGGAGAAAAGAATGATCGAAACCATCACGCACGGCGCCGAGTGGTTTATCGGGCTGTTTCAGAAAGGTGGCCAAGTATTTACCGGCATGGTGACGGGCATTCTGCCGTTGCTGATCAGTCTGCTGGTGATCATGAACGCGCTGATTAACTTTATTGGTCAGCAACGCATCGAACGACTGGCGCAGGGCTGCGCCGGTAATCCCGTTACCCGCTATCTGCTGCTGCCGCTGGTCGGCACTTTTGTGTTCTGTAATCCGATGACGCTCAGCCTGGGCCGTTTTATGCCGGAAAAATACAAGCCGAGCTATTACGCCGCCGCGTCCTATAGCTGCCACTCGATGAACGGCCTGTTCCCGCACATTAATCCCGGCGAACTGTTTGTCTATCTGGGCATCGCCAGCGGCCTCACTACGCTGGGTTTACCCCTCGGCCCGCTGGCGGTGAGCTACCTGCTGGTCGGCCTCGTCACCAACTTCTTTCGCGGCTGGGTCACTGACCTCACCACCGCCATTTTTGAGAAAAAAATGGGCATTCAACTGGAGCAGAAAGTCCGCCTGGCAGGAGCAACATCATGACGCGCATTGTGATTGAAAAGGGCACCGGCGGCTGGGGCGGCCCGCTGACGATTGACGCCACCACGCCGAAAAAAATCGTCTATATCACGGCCGGAACGCGCCCGGCCATCGTCGACAAGCTGGCGCAGCTTACCGGCTGGCAGGCGGTGGACGGCTTCAAAGAGGGAGAACCTGCGGAAGCAGAGATCGGCGTGGCGGTGATCGACTGCGGCGGCACCCTGCGCTGCGGCATCTACCCGAAACGCCGTATCCCGACGGTGAATATCCACGCCACCGGCAAATCCGGCCCGCTGGCGCAGTACATCACCGAAGACATTTACGTCTCCGGCGTGAAAGAGGAAAACATTCGCCACGAACAGGCTGCCACGGCAAATCCTGCGCCGCGGGATTACGACACCAGTAAGAAGATCACCGAGCAGAGCGACGGCCTGCTGGCGAAAGTCGGCATGGGGATGGGCTCGGCGGTGGCGGTACTCTTTCAGGCCGGGCGCGACACCATTGATACGGTGCTGAAAACCATCCTGCCGTTTATGGCGTTCGTCGCGGCGCTGATCGGCATCATCATGGCGTCCGGTCTGGGCGACTGGATCGCCCACGGCCTCGCCCCGCTCGCCAGCCATCCGCTGGGGCTGGTGACGCTGGCGCTGATCTGCTCCTTCCCGCTGCTGTCGCCCTTCCTCGGCCCCGGCGCGGTCATCGCCCAGGTGATTGGCGTACTGATCGGCGTACAGATTGGCCTCGGGCACATCCCGCCGCATCTCGCCCTGCCCGCCCTGTTTGCGATTAACGCCCAGGCGGCGTGCGACTTCATCCCGGTCGGGCTGTCGCTGGCGGAAGCGCGTCAGGACACGGTGCGCGTCGGCGTTCCTTCTGTACTGGTCAGCCGTTTTCTCACCGGCGCGCCTACCGTCCTTATCGCCTGGTTTGTTTCAGGTTTCATCTATCAATAAGAGGTCATAAACGATGTCCGTGATCTACCAGACCACCATCACCCATATTGGCGACAGCGCTGCGGAGGCGCTGGACGAACAGATGCTGATCACCTTTCGCGAGGGCGCGCCCGCCGATATTCAGGCGTTCTGCTTCATTCACTGTCACGGCGAAATGCACGGCAGCCTGCAACCTGGCGCGGTATTTGAGCTGGGGGAACAGCGCTATCCCGTTACCGCCGTGGGGGCGGTGGCGGGGGAAAACCTGCGCGAGCTGGGTCATATCACCCTGCGGTTTGACGGAGAGCGCGAGGCGGAATTTCCCGGCACGGTGCATGTCGCCGGGCCGGTGCCGTCGGCGATCCAGCCGGGCTGCATTTTAAAATTTACTGCGTAGTTGAGGAGAAAAGTATGGATCAGGTTGCCGTTGTCATTGGCGGAGGACAGACCTTAGGGGCGTTCCTGTGCCGTGGGCTGGCCGCAGAGGGTTATCGTGTGGCGGTGGTGGATATTCAGAGCGATAAAGCCGCCAGCACCGCACAGCAGATCAATGCCGAATTCGGCGAAGGTAAGGCGTACGGTTTCGGGGCAGACGCCACCAGCGAACAGAGCGTGCTGGCGCTCTCCCGAGGCGTGGACGAGATTTTTGGCCGCGTCGATTTGCTGGTATACAGCGCCGGGATCGCCAAAGCGGCCTTTATCAGCGACGTCGAGCTGGGGGATTTTGACCGCTCGTTGCAGGTGAATCTGGTGGGCTATTTCCTCTGTGCGCGGGAGTTTTCTCGGCTGATGATCCGCGACGGCATCGCCGGGCGCATCATCCAGATCAACTCGAAATCCGGCAAAGTGGGCAGCAAACACAATTCCGGCTACAGCGCCGCCAAGTTCGGTGGCGTGGGGTTAACGCAGTCGCTGGCGCTGGATCTGGCGGAGTACGGCATTACCGTGCATTCGCTGATGCTTGGTAATCTGCTGAAATCGCCGATGTTCCAGTCGCTGATCCCGCAGTATGCCAGCAAGCTCGGCATTCCCGCCGATCAGGTGGAGCAGCATTACATTGATAAAGTGCCGCTGAAGCGCGGCTGCGATTATCAGGATGTGCTCAACCTGCTGCTGTTTTACGCCAGCCCGCTGGCGTCTTACTGCACCGGGCAGTCGATTAATATCACTGGCGGTCAGGTGATGTTTTGAGAACATTCCCCGGTGGCGCTGCGCTTACCGGGGCTACAACCCTGCATGACCGTAGGCCGGGTAAGGCGYAGCCGCCACCCGGCAATTGCGGCAATTAAGGAGTCACTATGGTAACGGCACTTATCACCGTCGCCGCCATCGCCTGGATCGGCCAGCTGGCGCTGGGCGGGTGGCAGATCCGCCAGTTTAACCGCGCCTTTGAGCAGCTGTGCCAGCGCGGGCGGGTCGGCGTCGGGCGGGCTGGTGGACGCTTCCGGCCCCGCGTGGTCATCGCCGTCGCGCTGGATGAACAGCAGCGCGTGACGGACACCTTACTGATGAAAGGGCTGACGGTTTTCGCCAGACCGTTAAAAATTTCCGCGCTTACCGGCAAACATCGTGATGAATTACGCCCTGATGTGATCTTTCCCCATGATCTGCGCTGTCAGAATGCTCTATCATTAGCGCTTAAAATGAAACATGGGTAATTTCGTTGTGAACGCTTTTAGCTTGCGAAATTATCAGTTCGCAATTTCACGCAGGATCCACGCCTATGAAACCACGTCAGCGCCAGGCCGCTATTCTCGAACATCTGCATCAGCGGGGTAAATGTTCGGTAGATGAACTGGCGCAGCAGTTCGACACCACCGGCACCACCATCCGCAAAGATCTGGTGATCCTCGAACACGCCGGTACGGTGATCCGCACTTATGGCGGCGTCGTGCTTAATAAGGACGAAGCGGATCCGCCTATCGATCATAAAGCGCTGATTAACACCGCTCAGAAAGCGCGCATCGCCGAAACGGCGGTGGGCTTTATTCACGATGGTGATTCGCTGATCCTCGACGCAGGCAGTACGGTGCTGCAAATGGTGCCCCTGCTCAGCCGTTTTAATAACATCACGGTCATGACCAATAGCCTGCACATCGTGAACGCCCTGTCGGAGCTGGACAACGAGCAGACTATCCTGATGCCGGGCGGTACTTTCCGTAAAAAATCCGCCTCCTTCCACGGTCAGCTGGCGGAAAACGCCTTTGAGCATTTCAGCTTCGATAAGCTGTTTATGGGCACCGACGGCATCGATCTCAGCGCGGGCGTCACCACCTTTAACGAAGTGTTCACCGTCAGTAAAGCCATGTGCAACGCCGCGAGGGAAGTGATCCTGATGGCCGACTCCTCAAAGTTTGGTCGCAAAAGCCCGAATATTGTTTGTAGTCTGGAGAGCGTAGATAAATTGATCACCGACGCGGGAATATCTGAGGAGTTCCGCGCCGCACTGGAAGACAAAGGAATTGACGTGATTATTGCCGGAGAGAGCCATGAGTGAACATCTGTTAAATACTGCCCGCCAGACCCTGCTGCTGGAATTACAGGAAGCCAGCCGTCTGCCGGAACGCCTCGGGGACGACTTCGTGCGCGCCGCCAGCGCCATCCTGCACTGCGAAGGCAAAGTGATTGTCTCCGGCATCGGCAAATCCGGACACATTGGCAAGAAGATCGCCGCCACCCTCGCCAGCACCGGTACCCCGGCGTTTTTTGTGCACCCGGCGGAAGCGCTGCACGGCGATCTTGGCATGATTGAAAGCCGCGACCTGCTGCTGTTTATCTCCTATTCCGGTACCGCAAAAGAGCTGGATCTGATCATTCCGCGGCTGGAAGAAAAAGGCGTCGCGCTGCTGGCGATGACCGGTAAATCCCGCTCCCCGCTGGCGCTGGCCGCCAAAGCCTGGCTGGACATTTCGGTGGAGCGTGAAGCCTGCCCGATGCACCTTGCGCCCACCTCCAGCACCGTTAACACGCTGATGATGGGCGACGCGCTGGCGATGGCGGTGATGCAGGCGCGCGGTTTTAACGAAGAAGATTTCGCCCGTTCGCATCCGGCGGGGGCGCTGGGCGCGCGGTTGCTTAATAAAGTGCATCACCTGATGCGTACCGGTGACGCCCTGCCGCAGGTGCAGCTCGACACCAGCGTGATGGACGCCATGCTGGAGCTGAGCCGTACCGGGCTGGGGCTGGTGGCGGTGTGCGACAGCGCGCAGCACGTTCAGGGGGTGTTTACCGATGGCGACCTGCGCCGCTGGCTGGTGGGCGGCGGCAAGCTGGACGCCGCCGTGCGCGACGCCATGACGCCGGGCGGCGTCACGCTACAGGCGCAGAGCCGCGCCATTGATGCCAAAGAGATCCTGATGAAGCGCAAAATCGCCGCCGCCCCGGTCGTGGATGAAAACGGCGTGCTCACCGGCGCTATCAACTTACAGGACTTCTACCAGGCGGGCATTCTCTAGCCCTTCAGCCCCAGACGCTTCGCCAGCCGGTGCAGGTTGGCGACGTCCATCTCCAGCGCCCGCGCGCTCGCCGCCCAGTTATGGTTGTGGGTACGCAGGGCATTCTCAATCAGCTGGCGCTGAAAATCCTCCGTTGCCGTCCGCAGGTTCAGCGCGGCGTCGTTCACCGGCAGGCTGATGGCGGGCGTTACCGCAGGCGCGGCGTCATCGTTAAAGGCAAAGTGATGCGCTTCCAGCACCACTTCATCCCCTGCCCGCGTGGCCCGCGCCAGCACCACCGCGCGATGAATGGCATGTTCCAGCTCGCGCACGTTGCCGGGCCAGCCATACGCCAGCAGCTGCGCCCGCGCGCCGGGGCTCAGTACCACCTGCGCCAGCCCGAGCCGCATCCGGCACTGCTCGCAGAAATAACCCGCCAGCAGGATCACATCCTCGCCCCGCTCCCGCAGCGGCGGCACAAACAGCGGAAAGACGCTCAGGCGGTGGAACAGATCGGCGCGAAACCGCCCCGCCAGCACCTCCTCACGCAGATCGCGGTTGGTGGCGGCCAGTACGCGCACATCCACCCGCAGACTGCGGTCATCGCCGACGCGCTGAATATCACCGTACTGCAACACGCGCAGCAGCTTCGCCTGCAACGCCAGCGACAGCTCGCCGATTTCATCAAGGAACAGCGTGCCGTTATCGGCCATTTCAAACTTGCCGCTGCGGTTGCTGATCGCCCCGGTAAAGGCCCCTTTCACATGACCGAAGAGTTCGCTTTCCGCCACGCTTTCCGGCAGCGCCGCGCAGTTCAGATAGACCAGTGGATTCACCGCCCGTGGCGATCCGCTGTGAATCGCTTTCGCCACCAGTTCCTTGCCGGTGCCGGTTTCGCCGCTGATCAGCACGTTGAGATCCGAGGCGGCGACGATATCGATCTCTTTTTTCAGCTGCTGCATCGCCGGGGCGAGGCCGATCATCTCCTGCCCGCGCTCCGGCGTGAAGTTGCTCTCACCGGCAGGCAGCACGTTCTGACTTTCCAGTTGGGCTATCAGTAGTGCGTTATTGAGCGCCCCGGCCACCAGCGCGGCGATCAGACGCAGCGCTTCGTCGCTGAAGCCGTCGAACTGATCCGGCTCCATACCGTCAAGGGTCAGCGCACCAATCAGCTTCTGCCCGGCAAACAGCGGCAGGCCCAGACAGGCATGCACTTTCAGGCTCTCCTGACCGGGGATCAGGCCATCGTAGGGATCGGGCAGATCGCTGTCTGCGGGAAAGCGCACCACGTCCCCGGCGCGGGCAATCGCCTCCAGACGTGGGTGTCCGGCAAGGGAAAAGCGTCGCCCCAGCACGTCCTGCGCCAGCCCGTCGATAGCCAGCGGAATGAACTGGTGCGCCTCATAGCGCAGCAGCGCCGAGGCATCGCAGCCCAGCACCTGGCGCAGCGTGGCGATCAGCCGGGAAAAGCGATCCTGATGACCGATATCGCTTTGCAGTTCAATGGCGATTTTCGCCAGCGCTTCCACGGAAAAACGCATATTCACCTCACAGTCAATTTGACAATGCATAGTGTCATATTGACCATTAAAAGCATAGTCATTTTGACAAACTAC
>NZ_CP127837.1:87594-90250 GCF_030291195.1 Enterobacter sp. PGRG2
AAAATTAAAAACTGGCACGCATCTTGATATATGTCAGTCATCTTTCTCAATTTCAGAGTGGCTGAGGTTAATATGACTATTCATGTAAAAAATAATATTCACTGGGTTGGACAACGTGACTGGGAAGTACGTGATTTTCACGGCACCGAATACAAAACCCTGCGCGGCAGCAGCTATAACAGCTATCTGATCCGCGAAGAGAAAAACGTGCTCATCGACACCGTCGACCACAAATTCAGCCGTGAATTCGTGCAAAACCTGCGTGCTGAAATCGACCTCGCGGATATTGACTACATCATCATCAACCATGCGGAAGAAGATCACGCCGGGGCGCTGACCGAGCTGATGTCCTGTATCCCGGACACGCCGATTTACTGCACCAATAACGCCATCGATTCCATTAACGGTCATCACCACCATCCGGAGTGGAATTTTAACGTGGTGAAAACCGGCGACACCCTGGACATCGGTAACGGTAAACAGCTGATCTTCGTGGAAACGCCAATGCTGCACTGGCCGGACAGCATGATGACCTATATGACCGGCGACGCGGTACTGTTCAGCAACGACGCCTTTGGGCAGCACTATTGCGACGAACACCTGTTTAATGACGAAGTGGATCAGGTGGAACTGTTCGAACAGTGCCAGCGCTACTACGCCAACATCCTGACGCCATTCAGCCGCCTGGTGACGCCGAAAATCACCGAAATCCTCGGCTTTAACCTGCCGGTGGATATGATCGCCACCTCCCACGGCGTGGTATGGCGTGATAACCCGACGCAAATCGTCGAACTGTACCTCAAATGGGCGGCAGATTATCAGGAAGATCGCATCACCATTTTCTACGACACCATGTCGAACAACACCCGCATGATGGCCGACGCCATCGCCCAGGGCATCAACGAAGTGGATCCCCGCGTGGCGGTGAAAATCTTCAACGTCGCCCGCAGCGATAAAAACGAGGTGCTGACCAACGTGTTCCGCTCCAAAGGCGTGCTGGTGGGCACCTCCACCATGAACAACGTGATGATGCCGAAAATCGCCGGGCTGGTGGAAGAGATGACCGGGCTGCGCTTCCGCAATAAACGCGCCAGCGCCTTTGGTTCCCACGGCTGGAGCGGCGGCGCGGTGGACCGTCTGTCTACCCGTTTGCAGGATGCCGGTTTTGAGATGTCACTCAGCCTGAAAGCCAAATGGCGTCCGGATATCGATGCGCTGGAAATCTGCCGTCAGCACGGTCGTGATATTGCCCGTCAGTGGGCGCTTACCCCGTTGCCTTCCGCTGCTGCCCCGGACGTAAAACCGCAGGAAGAAAGCGTCAGCGAGCCTGCCGTCGCTGATCTCGGTCCGTGCATGCAGTGCAGCGTGTGCCAGTGGATCTACGATCCGGCCACCGGCGAGCCAATGCAGGATGTCGCCCCCGGCACGCCGTGGGACGAGGTGCCGGACAACTTCCTGTGCCCGGAATGTTCACTGGGTAAAGACGTGTTTGATGTGCTGGCCGTGGAGGCAAAATGAATCAGGGTATCGTCATTATTGGTTCGGGCTTCGCCGCCCGACAGCTGGTAAAAAATATCCGCAAACAGGACGCGCAGGTTCCGGTCACGCTGATTGCCGCTGACAGCATGGACGAATACAACAAACCGGATCTCAGCCACGTGATCAGCCTCGGCCAGTCCGCAGACGATCTCACCCGCCAGTCGGCGGGGGAGTTTGCGGAACAGTTCAATCTGCGCCTGTTCCCGCAGACGCGGGTGACGGAAATCGATCCCACCCGCCGCTGCGTCAAAAGCCAGCAGCAGGAGTGGTTTTACGACAAACTGGTGCTGGCGACAGGGGCTTCGGCCTTTGTGCCGCCGGTGCCGGGCAGCGAGCTGATGCTGACGCTGAACAGTCAGCAGGAGTATCAGGCGTGCGGCGCGACCCTGCGCGATGCGCAGCGCGTGCTGATTGTCGGCGGCGGGCTGATCGGCACTGAGCTGGCGATGGATTTTAACCGCGCCGGTAAAACGGTGACGCTGGTGGATACCGCCGCCAGCATACTTTCTTCGCTGATGCCGCCGGAAGTGAGCAGCCGCCTGCAACACCGTCTGACGGAAAGCGGCGTGCATCTGCTGCTGAAGTCGCAGCTGCTTGGGCTGGAGGCCACCGCCGGGGGCATTCAGGCCCGCTTTGATCGCGATCGCCTCCTTGAGGTGGATGCGGTGGTGGCCGCCACTGGCCTGAAACCGCAGACAGCGCTGGCGAGTCAGGCGGGTATTGCCGTCAGACGCGGCATTGTGGTCGACAGTCAGCTGCGCACCAGCATTGAGGATATTTATGCGCTGGGGGACTGCGCGGAGATCAACGGTAAGCTGCTGCCCTTCCTGCAACCGATCCAGATTTGCGCGATGTGGCTGGCGAAGACGCTGCTGGGCCAGCAGGCCACGCTGTCGCTGCCGCCGATGCTGGTGAAGGTGAAGACGCCGGATTTGCCGCTGCATCTGGCGGGGGAGACACAGCGCGGGGATCTGCACTGGCAGATCGAGGCGCGCCCGGACGGGATGGTGGCGAAGGGGTTTGAGGGGGAGAAGCTGCGGGCGTTTGTGGTGAGTGAGGACCGGATGAAGGAGGCGTTTGGGTTGCTGAAGGCGCTGAACGCGTAGATTTATTGGGG
>NZ_CP127837.1:90300-134397 GCF_030291195.1 Enterobacter sp. PGRG2
TCCGTTCACTTTGCGTTCCGTGTCAGGCGTGACGCCGCTGACGGTGAACGTGCTAAGGGGGCCACCGCGGCCCCCTTAGCAATCCCCGCGGCCCCGCAMAGAAACCGRTGCTGCGCACTGCGCTCACCTCCCGMCCGTCTGCCCGCGGTCGGCTCTATTCGGCCTCCTGCCTCATTTCGCCTCTGGCCGCCATCCATGGCGTCCAGCCCTTGTCATCCGGCCTCCGGCTCGCCGGTTTCAGCGGGGACTCAACCCCTCGCGTCATTATCTTTATTTTTTATAAGGCGACGGAGTGGCTTTAATTTTTTTACGAACTTACAGGAAGCTGTGAGTGGTGTTTTTTAGAAATCATGAAGTGTGGGGAGTCCGGCTGAAAATCGCTGAGGCGTTCCCTTACGGCCGGGGCAGCCCGCATGGATGCGGGCTGAGGGCGCGACTTGCAGGGACGCTGCATCGCGCCCGACCCGAAGCCGGAAGGGATAAGCCGAGGGCACCGCGAAGCGGCGATTTTCTTGCCGGGAGCCCGGGGGTGCAGGGGGCGGCGGCGACTGGCCGCCCCCTGCGYGCTCTGTGCGCCTGAAGTCTGAGTCGTACGCAGAAGTCAGTAAGAGCGCAACTTACCACATTACACCAAGCGTGCAGCCGCAATAATCCCCTGCCCCAATGCGATCCCCCCATCCCCCGCCGGTAACGCCTTCGGAAACAGCAACCTGAACTCCGCCAGATAATGCCGTAAGCGCGCCACCAGCAGCCGGTTGTGCATCACCCCGCCGCCAAAACACAACGTCGTGATCCCCCGCGCCTGCGCCTCGCGCCGCATCAGTCCCGCCAGCCCTTTTGCCAGCGCATCATGAAACGACCAGGCTTTTTCGCTTACCGTTGCGTCCCACCTGAGCCATGTCCGCCAGAACGTCGTCAAATCATGCGGCTGCAACTGCACCGGATGCGCCACGCCGGAACATTCACTTGCCAGCGCCTCCAGCCGACAGGCCGCCTCGCCCTCGTAGCTCAGGCTTTCCGGCGCGCAGCCGAGCGCGCAGGCCACGGCGTCAAACAGCCGCCCGCAGGATGACGCGCGGGGGGAATTAATCCCCTGCGCTATCGCCCGCGCCAGCAACGGCCAGTTTTTATCCTGTAGCACGCGGGTTTGCGGATAACGCTGCCAGTCCGGCACAAAGGCCAGACAGTGCGCCAGCAGGTTGCGCCACGGCTGTCGTGCCGCGAGGTCGCCGCCGGGCAGCGCCACCGCCGGTAAGCCGCCGAGGTGCTCGCATTCGCGGTAGTTCACCCGCAGACACTCCCCGCCCCACAGACGGCCGTTTTCACCCATGCCGATGCCGTCAAGGATCAGCGCGATCGCGTCACCACCGTCACGCGGCCAGCCGTGTTCTGCCAGACAAGCCGCCGCGTGAGCGTGATGATGGAGCACGTGGCTCACCGGCAGGCCGAGCGCCTCGCCCCATTGCGTGGAGCGATAGCCGCTGTGGGCATCGCATACCGCCTGCTGCGGCGTGAAGTCATAAATTTTCTGCATCAGATCGAGGGCGGCGCGCCACTGGGTTTCCACCCCGTCCTCGGTCAGATCGCCAAAATGCTGGCTCAGCACCGCCCGGTCGCCCCGCAGCAGACAAAAGGTATTTTTCATGTCCGCCCCGAGGCACAGCAGCGGCGGCACATCCTGGAAGCCCGGCGGCAGCGGCAGCGCGTCCGGCACGAAGCCGCGCGCCCGGCGCAGCATCTCACCGCTGACGCGCATCACCGAGTCATCCATGCGCTGCACGATATCGCGGTTATGCAGTAAAAAGCCGTCGGCAATATCCGCCAGATCGTTGAGCGCCTGGTCGTTGGTCAGCGCAGGCGGTCGTCCGCTGAGGTTGCCGGAGGTCATCACCAGCGGACGCTCCAGCGCCTGCATCAGCAAATGCTGGAGCGGACTGGCGGGCCACATCACGCCCACCTCCGCAAGCGACGGCGCAATGGCCTCGCACAGTTCCGGCAACGCGCTTTTCGCCACCAGCACAATGGGCGCGGCGGCGGTTTGCAGATGTTCTGCCGCCGCCTCACAACTGCCGCGGGGGATCATCACCGCCAGCGGTTTGGCCGGACGGCGCTTACGTTCCCGTAGCCGCATCACCGCCTGCTGGTTTTGCGCATCAACGGCGAGATGAAAACCGCCCAGGCCCTTGATGGCGACGATCTTTCCCGCCGCCAGCATGGCGATTGCCGCCTGCAATGCCGCCTCGCCCACTTCGCTTACCCCTGCTGCCTGCCATTCAAGCTGCGGGCCGCAGTCTGCGCAGGCCACCGGCTGAGCATGAAAACGCCGATCCGCCGGATTGCGGTACTCCGCATCACAGACCGGACACAGCGGAAAGGCGCGCATCACAGTAAACGGACGGTCGTAAGGCATGGCGTGAATGATGGTAAACCGCGGCCCGCAGTGGGTGCAGTTGATAAAGGGGTAACGGTAGCGCCGCTCGGCAGGATCGTTCATTTCCGCCAGACAGGCCGGACAGGTGGCGGCGTCCGGCACAATCTGCGTGTCCATGCTGCCGCCGGTGCTGTGGCGAATGGTGAAAGCGGTGGGCGCATGGTCCCACTGCCAGGGGGTCACCTCAGTATCGTCAATGCGCGCCAGCGGCGGGCAGTGCCGGTACAGTTCACGAAGAAAACGCGTGGCGTCGCCAGACAGCCGGATTTCGACGCCGTGCCCGTCGTTGCAGACATCGCCACGCAGATCGAGTTGTTGCGCCAGCTGCCAGACGAAGGGGCGGAAACCCACCCCCTGCACCTTGCCGCGCACACGGATCAGTACGCCGTTATTTCTCATTCTGTCCTGTCATACCACTGCATCACGCAGCCGGTTTTTCATCTCGAGATAGGTGGTCTGAGTGTAATCTTCCGCCCAGCGCTGGTCGTCGATCGCGCTCACCTTCACCGCGCAATATTTGGTTTCCGGGGTTTTGGAGATCGGATCGAGATTGTCCTGGGTCAGTTCATTACAGGCGCCAATCCACCACTGATAGGTCATGTACACGCTGCCGGTGTTGATACGTTCGTTAACATCGGCACGGCTGATCACCCTGCCACGGCGCGAGGAAACCCACACCAGTTGCCGGTCCTGAATGCCCAGCGCGCGGGCGTCCTGCGGGTTGATCTGTACAAAACCCGGCTCATCCGCCAGGGTTTGCAACGCCGCGCAGTTACCGGTCATCGAGCGGCAGGAGTAGTGCCCCACTTCGCGCACGGTGCACAGCACCAGCGGGTAGTCGGCGTCCGGCACTTCCGCAGGCGCGCGCCACGGGGCGGCAAACAGATGCCCTTTGCCGTCCGGCGTATCAAATTTATTGCCTTTGTAGAGGAAAGGCGTGCCGGGGTGATCGAGGGTCGGACAAGGCCACTGTACGTGTCCCATATCGCCCATTTTTTCATACGTCACGCCATAGAACAGCGGGCACAGCGCGCGCAGTTCATCCCAGATCTGCTGATTATTGTCGTAGTGCATCGGGTAGCCCATCTCGGTGGCGATGAGGCTGATAATTTCCCAGTCACGTTTGACGTTATAGGCAGGCTCAATGGCTTTTTCGAAGCGCTGAAAGCCGCGGTCGGCGCAGGTAAAGACGCCGCCGTGCTCGCCCCAGGAGGTGGCGGGCAGGATCACGTCCGCCTGCTCGGCGGTTTTGGTCATGAAAATGTCCTGCACGACGATAAAATCAAGGGCCGCAAAGCCTTTGCGCACCAGGCCCAGATCCGCTTCGGTCTGCAATGGATCTTCACCCATGATGTAATAGGCTTTCACTTTGCCTTCGATGGCCAGATGCGGCACTTCGGTGATGCGTACGCCGGGTTTATCGTCCATGTCGTCAGGGTTAATGTCCCAGGCGGCAGCGAATTTTGCGCGCACCGCCGGATCCACCACATCCTGATAGCCGGGGAACTGGTTAGGGATGACGCCCATGTCGCACGCCCCCTGCACGTTATTCTGCCCGCGCACCGGCCCGACGCCGACGTGCTCGCGCCCCAGATTGCCGGTAAGCAGCGCCAGGCTCGCCAGCCCTTTCACCACGTCCACCGCCTGACCGAACTGCGTCACGCCCATGCCCCACATAATGGTGGCCGACGGCGCGGCGGCGTAAGTGCGCATCGCCTGACGGATCTGCTGCGCCGACACGCCGGTCAGGTGCTCTACCTTTTCCGGCGCATAATCTTTTACCGTTTCCCGGTAGCCGTCCAGCCCGCTGGTAAAGCTGGCGACGTACTCTTTGTCGTAGAGCTGCTCTTCCAGCAGCACATAACCAAAGGCGTTAACCAGCGCCATATTACAGCCGTTTTTGATTTGCAGATGCTGATCGGCGATGCGCGCGGTTTCGATACGGCGCGGATCGCAGACGATAATTTTCGCGCCGTTCTGTTTCGCCTTGATCACCCGACGCGCCACAATGGGATGCGAATCCGCGCAGTTATAGCCAAATACCAGCAGGCAGCGGGAATTTTCAATGTCGCCGATGGAGTTACTCATCGCGCCGTTGCCAAGCGTTTCCTGCAATCCCGCCACCGATGGACCGTGACAGACGCGCGCGCAGCAGTCGACGTTATTGGTATTGAGCACGCCGCGGGCGAATTTCTGCATCACATAGTTGGTTTCGTTCCCCGTTCCGCGGGACGAACCGGTGGTCATGATGGCGCGCGGGCCGAACTGCGCGCGGATCTCGCCCAGGCGTTTTGCGGTATAGCGGATCGCCTCGTCCCAGCTGACCGGCGTGAGTTTGCCGCCTTTTTCGTAGCGGATCATCGGCTGCGTCAGGCGTGGCGTGAGGAGCTTAGTATCGTTCAGAAAATCCCAGCCATAATAGCCTTTCAGGCACAGCTGATTCTGGTTGGTCACCCCTTCGGCGGCTTCCGCGCGCACGATTTTATTGTTCTCAACGACCAGTTTAAGTTTGCAGCCTGCGCCGCAGTAGGGACATACGCTTGTGATTTTTTTCATCAGTAACAGACCTGTTAAAAGTTGAAATCGGGTTCGGGTTAAAACAGCATGCCGGTGGTATCCAGGGCGGAACGACGACGTTTATCGGCGCTCATTTTTTCCAGCATATTGCGGTCGACACAGACCAGCGCCCGGGTCGGGCAGACTTCCATGCACGCCGGACCGGCGTCACGGTGATGGCAGAGATCGCATTTGTTGGCTTCGGCTTTTTCGGCGCGCACGTTCAGGCCCGCGCCGCTGTTGCGCACGACCGGGCGCACCACCACTTCCATTGCGCCATACGGGCAGGCGACCACGCAGGTTTTGCAGCCGATGCAGCGTTCCTGCATCACATGCACAAAGCCTTTATCGCGGCTGATTGCGCCGTTCGGGCAGACGTTGGCACAAGGGGCGTCTTCACACTGACGGCACAGGGTGGCGGTGGAGATATTCACACCTTTAATCACATGGATACGCGGCAGAAAGGTGGTGGGCGTCAGGGCAGCGCAGTCCTGATCTTGCTGATGCGAAACCACGCAGGCGACTTCGCAGGTGCGGCAGCCAATGCATTTACTGGCATCCGCCATGATGAAACGGTTCATCGGGTTCTCCGGCTGTAAAGGTTACCGCGGAGCTATACATGAATCGTGCCAGATTTTAATTTATTGATATTTATAAATATTTTAGAAAAGACGAGGCAGAAAGAAAGTGTCATCGACACGAGTGACGATGACACCTGTCGACGTCAGGCGTGTGGCCCGTCAATGATGGAGTCGCGGGAATGTAATTCCCCGGCGAAGGTTTGCTGATATTTAAATTCACCGCCGTCGAGCATAAAGATTAACCGGTTAATGGTTTCTTTGATCATTTCCGTGACCGGAATACGCACGCTGGACAGCGACGGCATAATATAAGGGGCCAGCGCAATATCATCGAATCCCAGCACGGAAACCCGCTCGGGAACCGTTATTCCAGCCTCATGCAGCTGCTTAATTGCGCCAATCGCCATGTCGTCATTACTGGCCACCAGCGCGGTAAAGCTTTGCTGCCGTGAGAGCAGCGTTTTCACGCCCTCAGCGCCGCTGGCCGGCGTCCATTTTCCTTCGACAATCAGATCGTTGCGCAGGGCAACGCCATGCTGCGACAGCGCATCTTTATAGCCCGCCAGACGTTCAATACCGGTTGGCGAATCCAGCGAGCCGGTAATAAAAGCAATATCCCGGTGGCCGCGCGCTAATAAAGTCGACACCGCTTTAAAGCTGGACTGCTTTTGATCCGACCAGACGCAGTGGCTGCTATTTTTCCGCAGCCGACGATTAAGCACCATAACCGGCTGAATATGGTTTTCGACAATCGCATCCAGTTCATCCACGCTGAGAAAGCGCGGATAAATAATGATCGCGTCACAGCGCATATCGAGTAAATACTGGATCGCCTGACGCTCTTCTTCCGCGCTGTGTTTACCGTCGGCGAGGATCAGCTGGCGGCCATGATCTTCCGTCATCCGCGCGGCATGGAACAGCAACTCGCTGAAATAGACGCCGTAATAGAGGGTGTTGGTCACCACAAGGCCGAGCGTCTGCGTCTTTTTCGTCGCCAGATTGCGCGCCAGCAAATTAGGCCGGTAGCCGCTCTCCTCAATCGCCTGAAACACCCGGTCTTTGGTTTCCTGGCTCACATAGCCATTCCCTGACAGCACGCGGGATACCGTGGCTTTGGACACCCCTGCCCGCTTTGCGACCTCCAGCATCGTCGTCATGATCATTGTCCCTTTAATGTCGATAAGCGGCAGTGTACTTCACAGTCACGCAGTTTGCAGCTTTGGTGCCGGGCGGCGACGGCGTCTGGCCCGGCCTACAGCTAACCAAATATTTGGCGAGCCTCATCACAAATCAATATAAAAATCATTGTTTGATTCACAAGAACTCATCATTCTTTTGTGGAACCGGTTTCCTATCTGCTGTGTCATTGTCTGACAATGAAAGCGTATCTTACTGATAAAACAGGATTACTTCCCGATGGCTAAGAATTATGCGGCGCTTGCCCACTCTGTGATTGCTGCGCTGGGCGGCGTTGACAATATCGCTGCCGTGACGCACTGCATGACGCGTCTGCGCTTTGTAGTAAAAGATGAATCGCTCATCGACGCTCCCGGCCTGAAAAGCATCAGCGGCGTAATGGGCGTGGTACGTAACGATAACCAGTGCCAGGTGATCATCGGCAACACGGTCTCGCAGGCGTTCCGCGAAGTGGTGAGCCTGCTGCCGGGAGATATGCAGCCGGTGGAAACCGCATCAAAACAGAAACTGACCTTAAAGCGCATCGGCGCAGGGATTCTGGATGTGCTGATCGGCACCATGTCCCCACTGATTCCGGCGATCATCGGCGGATCGATGGTCAAGCTGCTGGCGATGATTCTGGAGATGACCGGCGTGCTGGAAAAAGGCGCGCCAACGCTGACCATCCTGACGGTGATCGGCGACGGGGCCTTCTTCTTCCTGCCGCTGATGGTGGCGGCTTCGGCGGCGATCAAATTTAAAACCAACATGTCGCTGGCGATAGCCATTGCCGGTGTGCTGGTGCACCCGAGCTTTATCGAGCTGATGGCGAAAGCAGCTCAGGGCGAGCACGTCGAATTCGCTTTTATCCCGGTAACGGCGGTGAAGTACACCTACACGGTGATCCCGGCGCTGGTGATGACCTGGTGCCTGTCTTATATCGAACGCTGGGTCGATAAGATCACCCCGGCGGTGACGAAAAACTTCCTCAAGCCGATGCTGATCGTGCTGATTGCCGCCCCGCTCGCCATCGTGCTCATCGGCCCAATCGGTATCTGGATCGGCAGCGCCATCTCTGCGCTGGTATACACCATTCACGATTATCTTGGCTGGCTGTCCGTCGCCATTATGGGCGCGCTGTGGCCGCTACTGGTGATGACCGGCATGCACCGCGTGTTTACGCCGACTATTATTCAGACCATCGCCGAAACCGGTAAAGAAGGCATGGTGATGCCGTCAGAAATTGGCGCTAACCTCTCCCTTGGCGGCTCCTCACTGGCGGTGGCATGGAAAACGAAAAACCCGGAACTGCGTCAGACGGCGCTGGCGGCCGCAGCCTCTGCCATTCTGGCGGGCATCTCGGAACCGGCGCTGTACGGCGTGGCGGTACGACTGAAACGACCGCTTATCGCCAGCCTCATCAGCGGCTTTATCTGCGGCGCGGTGGCGGGCATTGCCGGACTCGCCAGCCATTCAATGGCAGCACCCGGACTGTTTACCAGCGTGCAGTTCTTCGATCCGGCCAATCCGATGAGCATCGTCTGGGTATTCGGCGTGATGGCGCTGGCGGTGGTGCTGTCCTTTGTGCTCACGCTGATGCTGGGCTTTGAAGATATTCCGGTAGAAAAAGAAGCGGCGAAAGCGCGTGAGTTGCAGGCGGCGAAAGCGACCGTCAGTACCGAAGCCAGAGCATGATTTAAGGAGAAGTAAGTATGTCAGTATTTCCGGAAGGATTTTTATGGGGCGGCGCGCTGGCCGCCAACCAGTCTGAAGGGGCATATCGCGAAGGCGGCAAGGGCCTGACCACCGTCGATATGATCCCCCATGGCGCAAACCGCCTGGCGGTGAAGCTGGGCCAGGAAAAGCGCGTGGCGCTGCGTGATGATGAGTTCTACCCCAGCCATGAAGCGATTGATTTTTATCATCGCTACAAGGAAGACATCGCCCTGATGGCGGAGATGGGCTTCACGGTGTTCCGCACTTCCATTGCCTGGGCGCGTCTGTATCCGAACGGCGACGAGCTGACGCCCAACCCGGAAGGCATCGCCTTCTATAAAGCAGTGTTTGAGGAGTGCAAAAAGTACAACATCGAACCGCTGGTGACGCTGTGCCATTTCGACGTGCCGATGCATCTGGTGGTGGAATACGGCTCGTGGCGCAACCGCCAGATGGTGGAGTTTTTCACCCGCTATGCGCGCACCTGTTTCGAAGCCTTTGACGGGCTGGTGAAATACTGGCTGACGTTCAATGAAATCAACATCATGCTGCACAGCCCGTTCTCCGGCGCGGGACTGGCGTTTGAAGAAGGTGAGAATCAGGACCAGGTAAAATACCAGGCGGCGCACCATGAGCTGATTGCCAGCGCGCTGGCGACTAAAATAGCCCATGAGGTGAACCCGCAGAATCAGGTGGGCTGTATGCTGGCGGGCGGTAATTTTTACCCCTACTCCTGCAAGCCGGAAGATGTGTGGATGGCGCTGGAGAAAGATCGCGAAAACCTGTTCTTTATCGACGTGCAGGCGCGCGGGGCCTATCCGTACTATTCCGCCCGCGTGTTCCGCGAGAAAGGCGTACACATTGAGAAAGCGCCGGGAGACGATGAGATCCTGAAAAACACCGTCGATTTCGTGTCGTTCAGCTATTACGCCTCCCGCTGCGCATCGGCTGATATGAACGCCGGGAATACCAGCGCGGCGAATATCGTGAAGTCGCTGAAAAACCCGTACATTCAGGCCAGCGAATGGGGCTGGGGCATCGATCCGCTGGGCTTACGCATCACCATGAATATGATGTATGACCGGTACCAGAAGCCGCTGTTCCTGGTGGAAAACGGTCTTGGCGCGCGGGATGAAATCGATGACAACGGCGAGATCAACGACGATTACCGCATCAGCTATCTGCGCGAGCATATCCGGGCGATGGGTGACGCCATCGAAGACGGCGTGCCGCTGATGGGTTACACCTCCTGGGGCTGTATCGATCTGGTATCGGCGTCCACCGGTGAAATGAGCAAGCGCTATGGTTTTGTGTATGTTGATCGTGATGACGCCGGCAACGGCACCCTCGCCCGCACGCGCAAGAAATCGTTCTGGTGGTATAAGAAAGTGATTGCCAGTAATGGCGCGGATTTGGAATAAATTGCATTGCCCGGTGGCGGCTTCGCCTGACCGGGCCTACAAAAATCCGCATTGTCGAAATTATGTAGGCCGGTGCAAGCGCAGCGCCGCCCGGCATTTCCCACCGGGCAGAGTTTCAATCACAGCGGTGAAAAACCGCCGTTCCCCTGCCATCCGGCGAGGCGCTGATACACCGTCTCCACCGCCGCCTTTACCGGCGGGGTCATCGGATAATAAAAGCCGACAATATCCGGCTGAATGCCGACAAAAATCACTTCGCCGACATCGTCTTTTAACTGATCGGCCAGATAGTTGAGCGGCATATTGTGGGTGGTCATCATAAACATCTCGGCGATGTCATCCGGATCGATAATGCGGATCTCACCCGGATTAAGCCCCATATCGGTGGCATCAACAATCATCAGCCTCGCGGGTTTAAGCTCGCGGATCGCCACGATGTCATTTTCCGGGGCGCTGCCGCCGTCAATCACCGTCCACGCTTCGCAGCCCCGCTCCGCGCAGATTTCCGCCAGCAGCGGACCTGCGCCGTCATCGCCCATCATGGTGTTGCCGACACAGAGTAAAACATCAGTCACGTAATCTCCTCACCATCAGGTAGATGGCATTCTCCTGATAAATATCGTGCAGCATACTGAGCAGCGTCTGGCTCCAGGCCTGTTGCTCCGGCGTCTGCTGCGCCTGGGCGCGATCAAAGGCGTTGGCCAGCATGCTGATATGCGAATGGTCAATGACGATCTCGCCATACTTCGGCACGCCTTCCATTTTGCGCCGCGCCTCGCTGCCCTCCTCCAGCGTACCGATCCACGCCAGATACGCCTGCCACGGGCAGGTCAGCGCCGCTTCCAGGCAGTCGATCACCCCCAGGTGATGACCGATCGCCAGGCTGTAATAGACCACCTGCTGCGCGGCGGGCGGCGTGGCATCATTCTCGTCGACAAATTTGCGACTCAACTGACTGAAAACGACCTTCTCGCTCATCCGATGCGCGCCTCGTTCACCACGCTGTTAAGCCGCTGCACGATTTCATTCAGCCGCGGATCGTTTTCTGCTTCCAGCCAGCGCGCCACCTGCTGTTCGCCCTTGCCCAGCAGCCGCAGATAATCATCGGCAATCTGGCGGCCATAGCGATAGCCGGCCAGCTGGCGGGCAGCGCGATCCACCCGCACGCGCAGCGGCTGCATCATGTCGTCATGCAACAGTTCAGCGGGCTGGTTGTCCTGCTCACCCGGCAGACGGGCGTGAATTTTTTGCTCCAGCAGGCCCAGCGCCATGGCGAAGCCATACAGCGTGGCGGCAGGCGTCGGCGGGCAGCCCGGAATATAAACGTCCACCGGCACAATTTTGTCGGTGCCGCCCCACACGCAGTAGAGATCGTGGAAAATGCCGCCGCTGTTGCCGCAGGCGCCGTAAGAGATGCAGATTTTCGGATCCGGCGCTGACTGCCAGGCGCGCAGCGCAGGCGAACGCATGGCGCGGGTCACTGCCCCGGTAAACAGCAGAATATCGGCGTGACGCGGCGAGGGCACCACTTTGATGCCGAAGCGTTCGGCGTCGAACAGCGGCGAAAGGGTGGCGAAAATCTCGATTTCACAGCCGTTGCAGCCGCCGCAGTCCACCCGGTAGACGTAGGCGGAACGTTTGATGTTTTTCAGCAGCGAGGTTTTCATGCGCGCGATGGATTCATCCACCGTCATCGGCACCGGGATGCCGTTATCGTCACGCGGTCCAATTAAGTTTTGCATTAGCTGGCCTTCCTCATGTGGCGGGTCAGTTCAATCCGCTCTGACGGCACCAGGCATTTCTGACGTTTGCAGTCCGGGCAGGTTTCGAAGCTCTCCCGGTGCTCGTGCGCGCGGGTGTCGCCGTTGTGTTGCAGCAGGGCGATGGCGTAGTCGATCTCTTTTTGCACGGCAAAGGGCCGGGCGCAGACGCGGCATTCGCACAGCGCAAAGCGCGACTGTTGCAGGAAATCTTCTTTCTTCCATACCGCCAGTTCATAGGCCTGGGACAGGGTAATCGCCGCCGTCGGGCAGACCTCCTCGCAGCGGCCGCAAAAAATGCAGCGCCCGAGGTTAAACTGCCAGGCCTGCTCGTCGCGGGCCAGATCGGTTTCCACGCTCAGGGCGTTTGACGGACAGGCGTTCACGCAGGCGGCGCAGCCGATGCACTGCCGGGGATTGTGCTCCGGCTTGCCGCGAAAGTTTTTATCGACGGCAATCGGCTCCAGCGGGTACGACGAGGTCGGCGCGCCGGTTTTGATGACTTTTTTGATAAAGGTAAACATGGCGACTCCTTATTTCAGCGGCGAGTTTTTACGCTCGATGCTGTAGCGCTCAAGCTCTTTGTACGGCACCACTTTGCTTTTCTTCCTGCGCACATCCACCACCGTCATACGGTCGGTGCAGGAGTAGCAGGGATCGAGGCTGCCGATGATCAGCGGCGCGTCGGATACCGTGTTGCCGCGCAGCATATAGCGCAGGGTCGGCCAGTTGGCGTAGGTCGCCGCCCGGCAACGCCAGCGGTAGAGTTTCTGGTTGTCGCCGGTCATGCTCCAGTGAATATCATCGCCGCGCGGCGCTTCGGCAAAACCGAGGGCAAAACGGTGCGGGATATAGGTAAAGCCCTCCACCAGCAGCGGGCCGCCGGGCAGGTTATCCAGACCAAAGTCGATCATATTGAGCGCGGTCAGCACTTCGTTGATGCGCACTTTCAGGCGAGAGATGACGTCGCAGCCCTGTTCGCTGTGCACGGTCATCGGCAGCAGCCCGTAGCCGACGAACGGGTGATCGGCGCGGGTATCGCGCGCATGGCCGCTGGCGCGCACCATCGGGCCGACATTGCTGAAGTCGCGGGCGATCTGCGGATCCAGACGGCCAATGCCGACGGTACGCTGTTCAATATTCGGCGTGCTCATCAGCACGTCCACCAGTTCCATCACGTCGCGGCGCATCTGTTGCGCCAGTTGACGGGTCTGGATCATGTCGTCTTTCAGCATGTCGCGACGAATGCCGCCGATCAGGTTCATGCCGTAGGTTTTACGCGCCCCGGTGAGGATCTCCGCCATTTTCATGGAGGTTTCGCGTACGCGGAAAAACTGCATAAAACCGGAATCAAAGCCGACAAAGTGACAGGCCAGGCCGAGGTTGAGCAGGTGGCTGTGCAGCCGCTCCACTTCCAGCAGAATGGCGCGGATCATCTGCGCACGCTCCGGCACCTTGATGCCCATCGCGTTTTCCACCGAGGTGGTGTAGGCGGTACTGTGGGCAAAGCCGCAGATGCCGCACACGCGATCCGACAGGAAAGTCACTTCGTTATAGCCCATGCGGGTTTCCGTCAGTTTTTCCATGCCACGATGGACATAAAACAGGCGGTAATCGGCGTCGATAATGTTTTCACCATCGACAAACAGGCGGAAATGGCCCGGTTCGTCGGAGGTGACGTGCAGCGGGCCAATCGGTACGACGTTATTTTTCTTACTGCCCAGTTCGTTAATAAACTCGTAGGTTTCGCTGTCGGTGGTCGGGGCCGGGCGTTGACGGTAATCCATACTGTCTTTACGCAGCGGATAGAGTTCGTCCGGCCAGTCATCCGGCAGCACCAGGCGACGCTCATCCGGCAGCCCAACCGGGCGCAGGCCGTACATGTCGCGCACTTCGCGCTCGCCCCAAACCGCCGCCGGTACGCGCGGCGTCACCGATGGAAACTCAAGGGTATTTGCATCCACTTCCACCCGCACCGTGATCCAGCATTTGGTGCCCTGCTCCATCGACAGCACGTAGTAGACGGCGTAATGGCCGCACAGCTGGCGTTCGTCGTTGCCGAACAGCACCGACAGCCAGCCGCCCTGCTGGTAATAGAGAAACTCCACTACTTCCGGCAGATAATTCACTTTCACCGTCAGGGTGAGCTGATCGCGGGTCTGCCAGGCTTCATCCAGCACCACGCCCGGAAAGGCCTGATGCAGGGCGGCGAGGTAGTGTTGACCGATTTTTTCTTCAGACATACATAAGTTCTCTTAAATCACGCCGCCAGCAAGGAGACGAAGGCTAAAAAGGCAAAGCCGAAACCGGCCCAGGTGACGCGCGAGGTGGCGCAAAAACGCAGACGCGCCATGCTGTTTTCAAACAGGGCGATCGCTAAAACGCCGACAAGCAGTTTCACCACGGCAATGACCAGCGCCAGCAGCAGGCCGGTGACGCTAAAGTGCATCATCTGCCCCCAGGGGAAAAAGACGCCGACGAAGAGTTGCAGCACCACCAGCTGTTTGAGGCAGATGCCCCACTTCAGCACCGCAAAGCCGCTGCCGCTGTACTCGGTCAGCGGCCCTTCCTGTAACTCCTGCTCCGCTTCCGCGAGATCGAACGGCAGTTTGCCCATCTCAATAAAGGTGGCGAAGGCACAGGCGCACAGTGCGAGGATCAGCGGCAGGCTGCGACCGACGGGCCAGTGGTAAATCGCGGCGGTGATATAAGAGATGTGCGTCGAACCCGCCACCAGCGCGGCGACCCACAGTCCTAAGATCAGGATCGGCTCCACCAGCACGCCGAGCATCGCCTCGCGGCTGGCCCCCAGCCCGGTAAAGGGACTGCCGGTATCCAGCCCGGCGATGGCAAAGAAGAAGCGCGCAATGGCGAACAGGTAGATCAGGGTGATCAGATCGCCCAGTACCGGCAGCGGCGAGGCGACGGTGATCACCGGCAGCGCGGTGGCGATGGTCAGCATCACGCCGACCATCACGAACGGCATCAGGCGAAACACCCAGCCCGCCGCGTCCGGCGCAATGCTCTGCCGACCGAACAGCTTGATCAGGTCGCGGTATTCCTGGAGCACCCCCGGCCCGCGACGATTATGCAGACGGGCGCGCGCCACGCGGGTTACGCCGGACAGCAGCGGCGCGAAGGCAAACAGCGCCAGCGCCTGAAGTAACGGAAACAGCAGATTCATGTTCAGGCTCCTCGGGAAATCACAACCACCACCAGCACCGCCAGCTCGATCAGCGCCAGGCGACGGAACAGTACCGCCGCCCCTTCACGCTGCCAGCCAGGAAAGCGGGCGACCGGGTTCAGCCAGTGACGCAGCTTCAGCACCGGGGCGAAAGCGGCTTTCACCGGATGGGCAAAACCGTGGGCGGTGATCACCATCGACGGCTCATGATCGTACCCGCACACCCATGCCGCCCCGCGCTGGCGTCCCGGTAAACGGTCGCCCTTAAACAGCAGCATGATAATCAGCGGCAACAGCGGACAGGCCACCAGCAGCAGCGCGATCATCGGCTGCGACACGCTGGTCTGCGCGGTGGCTAGCGGCAGCGGTACCGCCGTTGATAACAACGGCAGCAGCCAGGGCGCGCCCACGCCGCCCGCGATACAGCACAGCGCCAGCGCCACTACGGAGAAGGTCATCAGCAAGGGCGCGGGACGGGCGTTTGCCGCCTCCGGGGTGCGGGGCGCGCCGAGAAAGGTCACGCCATAAACTTTCGCCATACACATCACCGCCAGCGCGCCGGTGATCGCCAGCCCCACGGCTAACAGCGGGCCGAGCAGACGGCCGATAAACAGCTCGCTGCTGCTCAGGCGGAAGAAGGACTGGTAGATCACCCACTCCCCGGCAAAGCCGTTGAGCGGCGGCAGCGCCGCCATCGCCATCAGCCCCACCAGCATGGCGAGCGAGATCAGCGGCATGCGTTTACCGATACCGCCCAGCTTTTCAATGTCTCGGTGTCCGGTCTGATACCAGACGCTGCCCGCGCCGAGAAACAGCGTGCTTTTAAACAGGCTGTGGTTGATGAGGTGATAGAGGCCGCCGGTCATGCCGAGGGCGATAAGCGCAGGCTGTTGCAGGGCGATGCCGGTCAGACCGGCCCCCAGACCGAGCAAAATAATGCCGATATTTTCCAGCGTGTGGTACGCCAGCAGACGCTGAATATTGTGCTCCATCAGCGCGTAAAGGCCGCCGACAAAAGCCGTCACCATGCCCAGCACCAGTAGCACAATGCCCCACCACAGCGGTGGATTGCCGCCCGCGAGCGATAATGTCAGGATGCCGAACAGGCCGATTTTCATCACCACGGTGGAGAACAGCGCCGCGGCGGGCGCACTGGCATTCGCATGGGCCTGCGGCACCCAGCCGTGCAGCGGGATGATCCCCGCCAGCAGGCCAAATCCGGCCACGCCGGAGAGCCAGATCCCGGCGCTCAGCGGTAACTGTTGGGCGGCCATATTCATCTGCGTCAGATCCAGCGTGTGATAACGCTGCCAGATCAGCCCGCCGCTGATAACCAGCAGCAGCGTGCCCGCCCGACCCAGCACAAACCACAGTTTTGCCGACTGGCCGCAGCCGGTAAGAAACACCGCGCACAGCGCCATGACCTCCGCCATGACCACCAGCACGCCAAAGTTATCTGCAACGACAGCGCACACCGCCGCCGCCATCAGGGCGTTAATCAGCAGACCGTTCGCCTGCACCCCGGCATGGCGATGCCAGTCAAGGTTAAACAGACTGACAAACAGCCCGCACAGGCCGAGGGTGATAAGCCAGATAGCCGACAGCGGCGTGATCAGCATCCCCATACCCGCCAGCGACACCGTGCCCTGCACCGCCACGCCGTTGAGCAGCACCAGCGCGCCGGCCCCCGCCGTCATGGCGCTGGCGAGCGCGCCGCCCAGCCCTGCCATCACGCCGCTCAGCGGCTTACAAAATGAAAAGGCCGCCGCCAGCAGCGCCGCCGCGGAAAAAAACAGCAGCGCGCTGTTAATGAGTGAAAGCGCGTTCAATGTGTACCTCCTGGCGGCAGCATCAGCGCCGACAGATCGCCGAAATCCGCGTTAATGGTCAGCTCGCGCTTGCGTTTGCTGGCGCGGGCGATGTCATGGTTATCGACCAGATGCAGCGCCTGCGTCGGGCAGGTGCGCACGCAGGCGGGACCGGCGTCATCGAAGCTGCACAGATCGCATTTCACCGCCACGGCGCGGATACCTGGCACCCAGTCCAGCAGCGTGCTGACACGGGCTGGCGCAGGCGGCGCGGCGGGCGCTTTCGGCGTGTTGGCGTTTGCCGGAATATGCAGCGGGCGGCTGCCGGACATTTCAATGGCACCAAACGGACAGGCGATGGCGCACAGCTTGCAGCTGACGCACAGGCTTTCATTGAGCTGCACCGCGCCATCGACGCGGTTAATAGCATTCACCGGGCAGACCCCGGCGCAGGGCGCATCTTCGCAGTGATGACACAGCTGCGGCGCAGATTCTTTTTCGTTGCGCATCACTTTCAGGCGCGGCATAGACTGCAAACCGCGCTGGCGATGCGTCTCGGCACAGGCGGCTTCACAGGTGTGGCAGCCAATGCAGAGGGTGGAGTCAGCAATTACAAAACGATTCACCAGGCATTCCTCAGGTGGTCATTTTTGACGAAATCATGCCGATGTACTGTCTGTTTCGACACTCATCGACACCCGTGCGGTTACGCCTGCGCCCTTTGTAACGGGCGGTTCACCAGCTGATGCAGATCGATGGGCAGATCCTGTTCAATGGCGGCATACAGGCCGTGGTAAACGGTGGCGATTTTATCGAGATAGTGTTCGAGTACGGCTTCGCGGGAGCGGTTGCTGACGTGGCCGTCAACCCGGCCGTCCAGCCCCAGTTGCGCCTGCGCAATCAACAGCTTGTCGTCGCTGTTTTTGCTGCCGACGTAATACTCGATGGTGTGGCTGTTAAAGCCGTCGGCGAGGGTGACGTAAACCGGAAAGTGCTCGAATAAGACAAAGCACAGATCCCGGTCCGGCGCGCAGCTCATGGCATGATGCAGCCGCGCTTTTGACAGGGTGATCCCCTGAACCAGTGAGTTGCAGTAATGACGCCATTCATCCTGGAGGCGTTGATGCCGTTCGGCAATGTAGTCCGCTTTTTCGCTAATTTCCCAGATGGTCATGTCAGGTTACCCAATTAGTTGCGATAACCGCTGTTAGCAGTTTTTATGCCAGTTTTTAATGCATTGAATTTTAAAGATAAAAAACAAAACCATTGCAAAAATGACATGTCATTTCGTCAGCGTCGACATCGTCAGTGACATGTCAAAAAGAGCTGGCATCGTTATTGCATTCGTTAGGCCATCGACTAACGGGAGGCGCTATGCACGAAATTACCCTTTGCCAGCGCGCGCTGGAACTTATCGAACAGCAGGCGGCGGCGCACGGCGCACGTCGCGTCACCGGAGTGTGGTTAAAAATTGGCGCATTTTCCTGCGTCGAAAGCAGCGCGTTGAGCTTCTGCTTTGATCTGGTATGCCGTGGCACGGTGGCGGAAGGTTGTACACTGCATCTCGATGAGCAACAGGCCGAGTGCTGGTGCGGGCATTGTCAGCAGTACGTCACCTTACTGAGCCAGCGCGTGCGCCGTTGTCCGCTGTGTCACAGCGACGGCTTACAGATTGTCGCCGACGACGGTCTGCAAATTCAGCGTCTGGAAATTGAACAGGAGTGAAATATGTGTACCACCTGTGGTTGCGGTGAAGGCAATCTCTATATAGAAGGCGACGAGCACAATCCGCACTCGGCGTTTCGCGGCGCGCCCTTTGCGCCAGCCGCCCGGCCCGGGCTTACCATTACTGGCATGAAAACCGCCTTTAGTCCGACGCGAACCGACAGCGGCGATCTGCATTATGGTCATGGCGAGGCGGGCACCCATGCGCCCGGCATGAGCCAGCGCCGGATGCTGGAAGTGGAAATCGACGTGCTGGATAAAAACAATCAGCTTGCCGCCCGCAACCGCGCGCGCTTCGCCGCCCGCGAACTGCTGGTGCTGAACCTGGTTTCCAGCCCCGGCTCCGGTAAGACCACCCTGCTCACCGAAACCCTGCTGCGCCTGAAAGGGAAAACCGCCTGCGCGGTGATTGAAGGCGATCAGCAAACGGTAAACGACGCCGCGCGTATTCGCGCCACCGGCACCCCGGCCATTCAGGTGAATACCGGTAAAGGCTGCCATCTGGATGCGCAGATGATCGCCGACGCCGCGCCGCGTTTACCGCTGGACGACGGCGGGATTTTGTTCATCGAAAACGTCGGCAACCTGGTGTGCCCGGCGAGCTTTGACCTGGGCGAGCGGCATAAAGTGGCGGTGCTGTCGGTCACCGAAGGCGAAGACAAGCCGCTGAAATATCCGCATATGTTTGCCGCCGCCTCGCTGATGCTGCTCAATAAAATCGACCTGCTGCCCTATCTGAATTTTGACGTCGAACACTGTTTAGAGGCGGCGCGGGCGGTGAATCCGCAGATAGAAGTGATCCTGATCTCCGCCACCAGCGGCGAAGGCATGGACAGCTGGCTTGCCTGGCTGGAGGCGCAACAATGTGCATAGGCGTACCGGGGCAGATCAGCGCCATCGACGGTTTACAGGCGAAAGTGGACGTCTGCGGCATTCAGCGCGATGTGGATCTGACGCTGGTGGGCAGCACCGACGAAACGGGCCAGTCGCGTCTCGGCCAGTGGGTGCTGGTGCACGTCGGCTTTGCGATGAGCGTGATCAACGAAGCGGAAGCCCGCGACACCCTGAGCGCCCTGCAAAATATGTTCGAGGTAGAGCCGGACGTCGGCGGTCTGCTGTACGGTGACGCCCACAACAGCGGAGGCCGGTGATGCGTTTTGTTGATGAATACCGCGCCCCGGAACAGGTGATGCAGCTTATCGATCGCCTGCGGGATCGCGCCCGCCTGCTCTCTTACACCGCTTCCCGCCCGCTGCGCATTATGGAAGTGTGCGGTGGTCATACCCACGCGATTTTTAAATTCGGCCTCGATCAGCTGCTGCCGGACAATATCGAATTCATTCACGGGCCGGGCTGCCCGGTATGCGTGTTGCCGATGGGACGCATCGACAGCTGCGTGGAGATCGCCAGCCGTCCGGAGGTGATTTTCTGCACCTTCGGCGATGCCATCCGCGTGCCGGGAAAAAACGGTTCGCTGTTGCAGGCGAAAGCGCGCGGCGCGGATATCCGCATCGTCTATTCGCCGATGGATGCGCTGACGCTGGCGGCGGAAAATCCGCAGCGCAAAGTGGTGTTTTTCGGCCTCGGCTTTGAAACCACCATGCCCGCCACCGCCATTACGCTGCAACAGGCGAAGGCGCGCGGGCTCAATAATTTCTTTTTTTTCTGCCAGCACATCACGCTGATCCCGACGCTGCGCAGCCTGCTGGAAGCGCCGGACAACGGCATCGACGCCTTTTTAGCGCCGGGGCACGTCAGTATGGTGATTGGCATCGACGCCTACGGCTTTATCGCCAGCGACTTTCAGCGACCGTTAGTGGTGGCGGGTTTCGAACCTCTTGATCTACTGCAAGGCGTACTGATGCTGGTTGAGCAGAAAATAGCAGCCCGCAGTCTGGTTGAAAATCAGTACCGCCGCGTGGTGCCCGATGGCGGCAACGCGCTGGCCCGTCAGGCGATGGCCGAGGTGTTCTGCGTCGAAGGCAAAAGCGAGTGGCGCGGGCTTGGCATGATCGAACACTCCGGCGTGCAGCTGACACCGGCGTACCAGTCATTTGATGCGCAGGCGCATTTTCGCCCTGCCCCGCAGCAGGCGTATGACGATCCGCGCGCCCGCTGCGGCGACGTGCTGACCGGTAAATGCAAACCGCACCAGTGCCCGCTGTTCGGCAAAACCTGCGATCCGCAGTCGGCCTTTGGCGCGCTGATGGTCTCCTCAGAGGGAGCCTGCGCCGCCTGGTATCAGTATCGCAGTCAGGAGAGTGAAGCATGAGTACCGTACAACTGGCCCACGGCAGCGGCGGCCAGGCGATGCAGCAGTTGATCGGCAGCCTGTTTATGCAGGCCTTTGACAATCCCTGGCTGGCGGAGCAGGAAGATCAGGCGCGCCTTGATCTCGCCACGCTGAGCGCCGCGGGCGACCGGCTGGCTTTTTCCACCGACAGCTACGTTATCGATCCGCTGTTTTTCCCCGGCGGCGACATCGGCAAGCTCGCCATCTGCGGCACCGCTAACGATGTGGCGGTGAGCGGCGCGCTGCCGCGCTTTTTCTCCTGTGGGTTTATCCTTGAAGAAGGATTGCCCCTCGACACGCTGCGGGCAGTAGTCAACAGCATGGCGGCGACGGCGAAAGCCGCCGGTATCGCGATTGTCACCGGCGATACCAAAGTCGTGCAGCGCGGCGCGGCGGATAAGCTTTTTATTAATACTGCCGGGATCGGCGCTATCCCCGCCGGGATCCGCTGGGGGGCGCAACAGCTGCAACCCGGCGATCTGCTGCTGGTGAGCGGCACGCTCGGGGATCACGGCGCGACCATTCTCAACCTGCGGGAAAACCTCGGTCTGGATGGCGATCTGGTGAGCGACTGCGCCGTACTGATGCCGCTTGTCCAGTCTCTGCGCGACATTCCCGGCGTCAAAGCCCTGCGCGATGCCACCCGCGGCGGCGTCAACGCGGTGGCCCATGAGTTTGCCGCCAGTTGCGGCTACGGTATTGAACTGCGCGAGGCCGACCTGCCGATGAAACCGGCGGTGCGCGGCGTCTGTGAACTGCTGGGGCTTGAGGCGCTGAATTTTGCCAATGAAGGCAAACTGGTGATCGCCGTGGAACGCCATGCCGCCGATGCGGTACTGGAGCGACTGCGCGCCCATCCGCTCGGCCGCGACGCGGCGCTGATAGGCGAAGTGGTCGGGCGCAAGGGCGTGCGTCTCGCCGGATTATATGGCGTGAAGCGCATACTGGATCTGCCGCACGCTGAGCCGCTGCCGCGCATTTGCTGATATTTGCGCCGCCGCCACCTGTATTCATTAAAACTCTTTTTGCACCGGCTTTCGGTGCCTTTCTGGACTAGCGATATGTCGTATACACCGATGAGCGATCTCGGGCAGCAGGGCCTGTTTGATATTACGCGCACGTTATTACATCAGCCCGATCTGCCGTCGCTCTGTCAGAGCCTGACGCAGCTGGTGAAGGCGTCAGACCTGGCGGACAGCGCAGCGATCGTATTGTGGAACGCCGACGATCATCATGCCCGCTATTACGCCACGCGGGCAGATGGCCGCGCGGTGAAATATGAAGATGACACCCTGCTGGCGCACGGCCCGGTGCGGCGCATTCTGTCACGCCCGGAAGCGCTGCACTGCAATTACGCGGAGTTCTGCGACACCTGGCCACAGCTGGCGGCCAGCGGCCTGTACGATCCCTGGGGGCACTACTGTCTGCTGCCTCTGGCGATTGACGGGCGGATCTTCGGCGGCTGCGAGTTTATTCGTCAGGCGGACAGGCCCTGGAGCGAGAAAGAGTACGCCCGTCTGCATACCCTCGCCCAGCTCACCGGCGTGGTGATGGAACATATTCAGCAGCACCCTGACGGCGCATCCGATCACGAACTGCTGTGCCGCGAGCGGGATAACTTTCGCATTCTGGTGGCCATTACCAATGCGGTATTGTCCCGGCTGGACATTGACGATCTGGTCAGCGAGGTGGCGAAAGAGATCCACCACTATTTCCACATCGACGCCATCAGCATCGTGCTGCGCAGCAGTCGCAAAGGCAAACTCAATATTTACTCCACCCATTATCCGAATGACCGCTCGCCGGTGCATGAGCAAAGTGAAGTAGACGAGGCGGGTACGCTCTCAGAGCGGGTATTTAACAGCAAGGATGTGCTGGTGCTGAAACTGCACGAGCGCGACAAACTGGCCCCTTATGAGCGTCGGCTGTTTGAAACCTGGGGCAATAAGATCCAGACGCTGTGCCTGCTGCCGCTGATGTCCGGCAGCACGCTGCTCGGCGTGCTTAAACTTGCGCAGTGCGATGGCGAAACCTTTACGCCGTCCACCCTGTCGCTGTTGCGGCAGATCGCTGAACGGGTGGCCATTGCCGTCGACAATGCGCAGGCCTATCAGGAAATTCACCGCCTGAAAGAACGGCTGGTGGATGAAAACCTGGCCCTTACCGAGCAGCTCAATAACGTGGACAGCGAATTCGGGGAGATCATCGGCCGCAGCGAAGCCATGTACAGCGTGCTGCAACAGGTGGAAATGGTGGCGAAAAGCAACAGTACGGTGCTCATCCTTGGCGAAACCGGCACCGGGAAAGAGCTGATTGCCCGCGCTATTCATAATCTCAGCGGACGCAACGCGCGCCGCATGGTGAAAATGAACTGCGCCGCCATGCCTGCCGGACTACTGGAAAGCGATCTCTTTGGTCATGAGCGCGGGGCTTTTACCGGGGCCAGCGCCCAGCGCATCGGTCGCTTTGAGCTGGCGGATAAAAGCTCGCTTTTCCTGGACGAAGTGGGCGATATGCCGCTCGAACTTCAGCCTAAGCTGCTGCGGGTATTGCAGGAGCAGGAGTTTGAACGCCTCGGCAGCAACAAACTGATCCAGACGGATGTGCGCCTGATCGCCGCCACCAACCGCGATCTGAAGCAGATGGTGGCCGATCGCGAATTTCGCAGCGATCTCTACTATCGCCTGAACGTCTTTCCGATCCGCATTCCGCCGCTGCGTGAACGCCCGGAAGATATTCCCCTGCTGGTCAAAGCCTTCACCTTCAAAATCGCCCACCGGCTGGGGCGCAATATCGACAGCATCCCCGCCGAAACGCTGCGTATTTTAAGCAACCAGCCATGGCCGGGTAATGTGCGCGAGCTGGAAAACGTTGTCGAGCGCGCCGTGCTGCTGACGCGGGGCAACGTTCTGCAACTGTCGATGGCGGAAATGAGCGTGCCGCAACGCTTCGATGCGGCGGTGGAAACGCCGCAGGAGGGCGAAGATGAATATCAACTGATCGTCAGGATCCTGCGTGAAACCAACGGCGTGGTTGCCGGGCCAAAAGGTGCGGCGCAGCGGCTGGGGTTAAAACGCACGACGCTGCTCTCAAGGATGAAGCGGCTGGGGATTGATAAAGATACGCTGTACTAAACGGATGGCCCGGCGGAATAAAGGTCGGGCTATTTTTTGGGGCGGTATTTTTCCGGCAGTTCCGGCACCGGGCGCTTATCATCGATCAGATGGCGCACCGTCAGCACCGGGTGCCGCCACAGCATCCGCGGCCCCGCCCAGCGCATGATCGCCTTCATCTCTTCACGCTTTACCGGCTGATAGCAGTGCACCGGGCACTGTTTGCACGCCGGTTTTTCCTCGCCAAACACGCATTTATCCAGCCGTTTTTCCGCATAGGCGTACAGCGCGTCGTAATGCTCCGCGTCGGCAACGGCATCGGGTGACTGCCGCTGATAGAGCGTGATCATTTTACGGATAGTGAGTTTTTCGCGGGCAATGCGTTTGCCGGACATAGGAACGCGCTCCTGAATATAAAGATGCTTTTATTTTACAACTTTCCATACCCTGCCACCAGATCGGTGATTTTTTGTCTGTCTGGCTATTAAATGCGAATAATTTTCGCTCAGACCTATAGCGTGTGCTATATAACATAGCAAAGGCTATATTCGCTGTATTATTAACCACGCCATCATGAGGGATACCATGCCGTACTCATCACGTCTGAGATTCGTGTTCGCCGCTGCCCTGGTTGCGCTGTTCGCCCTTTCGCCCGCGCAGGCAAAAGAGAAATTCAGGGTCATCACCACTTTCACCGTGATCGCAGATATGGCGCAAAACGTGGCGGGAGATGCGGCAGAGGTCAGTTCGATCACCAAACCGGGGGCGGAGATCCACGAATATCAGCCGACGCCCGGCGACATTAAACGCGCCCAGGGCGCGCAGTTGATCCTCGCCAATGGTCTGAATCTGGAGCTGTGGTTTGCGCGTTTTTATCAGCATCTGTCCGGCGTGCCGGAGGTGGTGGTATCTGATGGTGTAAAACCGATGGGCATCAGCGAAGGCCCCTATAACGGTAAACCTAACCCTCATGCATGGATGTCTGCCGAAAATGCGCTGATCTACGTGGATAACATTCGTGATGCGCTGGTGAAATACGATCCGGACAACGCGCAAATCTACCAGCAAAACGCGACAGCCTATAAAGCGAAGATCCAGGCAACGCTGGCTCCGGTGCGCGCGCAGCTGGACTCACTGCCTGCGGACAAACGCTGGCTGGTGACCAGCGAGGGGGCGTTCTCCTATCTGGCGCGGGATTATGATCTCAAAGAGCTGTACCTGTGGCCGATCAATGCCGATCAGCAGGGCACACCGCAACAAGTGCGCAAAGTGATCGACGCGATCAAGAAAAATCATATTCCGGTGGTGTTCAGCGAAAGTACGGTATCGGATAAACCGGCGAAACAGGTGGCGCGGGAAACCGGCGCGCTCTACGGCGGCGTACTCTACGTTGACTCCCTCAGCGCCGCCGGCGGCCCGGTGCCGACCTTTCTCGATCTGCTGCGCGTAACCAGTGAAACCCTGGTGAAAGGTATTCAGCAGGGCGTGGAGGCGCAAAAATGAATACCTCAGCGCAAACCCAGCCGCCAGGCCTGCATATTCAGAATGTTACCGTCACCTATCGCAACGGCCATACCGCGCTGCGTGACGCCAGTTTTAGCGTGCCGCGGGGTTCCATAGCCGCGCTGGTGGGCATCAACGGCTCGGGTAAATCCACGCTGTTCAAGGCACTGATGGGCTTTGTACGGCTGGCGGGCGGTGAGATTTCCATCCTTCAGCGGCCTGTTAAACAGGCGCTGCGGGAAAATCTGGTGTCCTATGTCCCACAGGCCGAGGAGGTGGACTGGTCCTTTCCGGTACTGGTGGAAGATGTGGTGATGATGGGCCGTTACGGGCATATGGGGATGCTGCGCCGGGCGAAAGCGCCGGATCATCAGGCGGTGGACGCCGCCCTTGCCCGCGTGGGGATGCTGGAATTTCGTCACCGGCAGATCGGCGAGCTCTCCGGCGGGCAGAAAAAGCGGGTGTTTCTTGCCCGCGCCATCGCCCAGGACGGGCAGGTCATTCTGCTGGATGAGCCATTCACCGGTGTCGATGTGCAGACCGAAGCGAAGATCATCGAACTGCTGCGCGAGCTGCGCGACGAGGGGCGCACCATGCTGGTGTCGACGCACAATTTAGGCTCCGTCACAGAATTCTGTGATTACACGGTGATGGTCAAAGGCACGGTGCTGGCGAGCGGGCCGACGGAAACCACCTTTACCGCAGAAAACCTTGAACAGGCGTTCAGCGGCGTGCTGCGTCACGTGGTGTTAAGCGGCAGTGAGGAGCACATCATCACCGATGACGAGCGCCCCTTTATTTCCCGCCGTCCTCCTGCAAAAGGAGAGCAGCCGTGAACTGGATCCTGGAGCCGTTCGGTTACGAATACATGCTTAACGCCATGTGGGTATCGGCGCTGGTGGGCGGCGTGTGCGCGTTTTTATCCTGCTATCTGATGCTTAAAGGCTGGTCGTTGATCGGCGACGCGCTGTCTCACTCCATTGTGCCGGGCGTAGCGGGGGCTTATATGCTCGGCCTGCCCTTCTCCCTCGGCGCGTTCTTATCCGGGGGGCTGGCGGCGGGCGCGATGCTGTTTCTTAATCAGCGCTCGCGCCTGAAAGAAGATGCCATTATCGGCCTGATTTTTTCATCCTTTTTCGGCATTGGCCTGTTTATGGTGTCGCTCAATCCCACGTCCGTAAATATTCAGACCATCGTGCTGGGCAATATTCTGGCCATCGCGCCGGATGACGTCATTCAGCTCGCCATTATCGGCATTGTCTCGCTGGTCATTCTGTTTCTGAAATGGAAAGACCTGATGGTGACCTTTTTTGATGAGAACCATGCCCGCTCCATTGGCCTCAACCCGGCGCGTCTGAAGCTGCTGTTCTTTACGCTGCTGTCGGTGTCCACCGTCGCCGCGCTGCAAACCGTCGGGGCCTTTCTGGTGATCTGTCTGGTGGTGACGCCGGGCGCGACCGCCTGGCTGCTTACCGACCGCTTCCCCAGCCTGTTGATGATTGCGGTGGCGATTGGCAGTATCACCAGCTTTCTCGGCGCCTGGGTCAGCTATTATCTCGACGGCGCCACAGGCGGCATTATCGTGGTGGCGCAAACGCTGCTGTTCCTGCTGGCCTTTGTGTTTGCGCCTAAACACGGTCTGCTGGCGAACCGCCGCCGGGCGCGGCTGGCAAATCAGGAGGCGGCATAATGTTCGAACCCTTCCAGTTTGATTTTATGGTAAACGCGCTGGCGATTTCGGTGATTGTCGCCGTGCCTTGTGCCTTACTGTCGGTTTTTCTGGTGCTGAAAGGCTGGGCGCTGATGGGTGACGCCATGAGCCACGCCGTCTTTCCCGGCGTGGTGATCGCCTGGATCATCGGTATCCCCGTCGCCATCGGCGCTTTTATCGCCGGACTGTTCTGCGCCATCGCTACCGGCTATCTCGACGATAATAGCCGCATTAAGCGCGATACGCTGATGGGCATTGTCTTTTCCGGCATGTTTGGCGCAGGACTGATCCTCTATATCTCCATCCAGTCGGAAGTGCATCTCGACCATATTTTATTTGGCGACATGCTGGGCGTGGCAACGAGCGACATCCTGCAAAGCAGCCTGATAGCCGCCGGAGTGGCGCTGGTGATGCTGGTAAAATGGAAGGATTTTTTACTGCATGCCTTTGATGCTCAGCAGGCAAAAGCCTGCGGCCTTAACACCGCCCTGCTCCATTATGGCCTGCTGTGCATGATCGCCCTGACGATAGTCGCCACCTTAAAATCGGTGGGGATTATTCTGTCGATTTCGCTGCTCATCGCCCCCGGCGCGGTCGCGGTGCTGCTGACGCGCCGTTTCGCCCATGCCCTGTGGCTGGCGGTGATACTGGCCGTGGTGGTCTCTTTTGCCGGGGTCTATCTCTCTTTCTGGCTCGACAGCGCCCCCGCGCCAACCATTGTCGTGCTTTTCACTGCGGTATTTATCCTCGCCTTTCTGGTCGCAGGCTGGCGGGATCGCCGGGCGACAGCCATAAATTAAGCGCCCGCCGGGGGGCGTCAGACGCCCCCAGGTAGGGTAAAAACGTTATTAATGTCAATTTATTGTTTTAAAACGATAAAAAACCATCAACTTACTGTGACTAAACTTTACAAATCACGCCAGCAGGCAGCAAAATGGCTCCTGTCTTAAACTTAAATTGGTTGCGGCTTTTTTCAGCGACCAGCTGATGGTTCCGGGTGAGGATGGAGAATGTTTTCTTTTGTCGCAAGGCAGGCAATTTTTGATGAAAATCTCAATACCTTCGGGTATGAGCTGCTCTTCAGAGATAGCATGACTAACCAGTTTCCCAATGTCTCGCCTGAACAAGCGACTGCTCAGCTTATTGAAGAACAATTTCTCGGTGTACCAACCGACCGTCAGAGCGCTGCCAGCGCGGTATTTGTTAACTTTCCCTATGAACTCCTGATCAAAGGACTGGCGGAAACCTTGCCCAAAGATCGGGTAGTTGTCGAAATTCTGGAAACCGCGCAGCCGGATCCGCGTCTGCTGGAAACCGTTAAGCAACTGCATAAAAAAGGCTTTCGTATTGCGCTGGATGATTTTTCGCTCAGCGATAACTGGAATGCTTTTCTGCCCTATGTCCACATTATTAAATTTGATGTGCGCGAAAGCACCTTACAGGAAATTCAGGCTTATATTCTGCACCACCGTGCGTTGCTCAACGGGACGATTTTCCTCGCGGAGAAAGTCGAAACCATCGAAGAATTCGACACCTGCAAAAATATGGGCTTCACCCTTTTTCAGGGGCATTTTTTTAGCAAGCCGGTGATCTTCAAAAGTAAAAAAATTATTCAGAATCAGATCATTGCGCTAAAGCTTATTCAGGAAGTTAACGCAGAATCCCCGGATCTCATGCAGATTGAGGAATTGCTCAAGCGTGATATCGCGCTCTCGTTCAAAATTATGCGTTATGCGCAGAATATTTTATACAATGCGCGCGGCATTCGCGGCAGCCGCAGCCAGTCAATTAAAGACATTGTGGTTTATCTTGGCGTCACCGAGTTGCGCCGTTTTGTGCTGGTCGCCTGTCTGACGTCGTTTAATAGCCCCAAAACTAATGAAATTTATTATTTAAGCCTGATCCGTGCCCGTTTCTGCGAACTCGCAGCCAACCGGCTGCTTGGCATCCACTCTTCTAACGATGCTTTTATGGTCGGCCTGTTTTCACTGCTGGATGTCATTCTGGGTATTCCTCAGGAAGAGCTGATCGAACAGGTGGTGATCTCCGCCGACGTGCGCATTGCGTTGCAGGAGCGTAAAGGCATGCTTTTTCAGCTGGTGAATCTGGCGCAGCTGTATGAAAACCGCCAGTGGGAAGAAGCCAGCCTGGAAGCGAAAAAGGTCGGGCTGACGCGGGGTATTGTCGCCGAAATGATTAACGACGCCACCAAATGGGCAGATGAAATGCCCATCGGTAAGCCTCAAAGAAGCGGCATTGAGCGCACGCGCTGGCGTTAAGTCTGGCGCTTATCTGTGCTTTTTCTTGCGATGTTCGGAATACATCACCGTATCGCTGTCATTGAGCATTTCAAATATATCAGCGTATTTTTCCGCATCGCTTTGCAGCAGGCCATAGGCATAGTTGATGTGATATTTGTTATCCGCATTAAGATTTAACTCATCGATTTTGGTTTGCAGTTTAAACAGAAACGCATCGGCGTCGTGATCGTTTTTCTGCTGTAGCAATACCGCAAAGGCGCTACCATCCACTCGCCCACAAATATCATCTTTATGCAGACAACTGCCAAGACTGCGGGCAAACCCGCGCAGTACATTATCGCCCTCGGCATGCCCCCAGATGTCATTAATTGACTGTAAGTTGTCTACCACGAAATAAAGCAAGCTGAATGGCGTCTGTGTGCTGGTCATCTCTTTAAAACGTTTGTCGCCAAGGCGGTAAAAACCACGACGATTAGGCAGATCGGTCAGCTTGTCAGTCATCGCCTGGCTGATGATCAGAAATTCATCTTCCACTACTGCCCCCAGGTCGAGCAGTAAATTAATTTCATCGGAACTGAAATCACGGGGTTTTGAGTCAATAATGCAGATGGTACCGGCAATGGAGCCGTCGGGCAAATGTACCGGGCACCCGGCATAAAAGCGCACAAAAGGCGCGCCTGTGACGTAAGGATTCTTCGCGAAGCGCTCATCCTTATGGGCATCTTTGACGATCAAAATCCCCTGCAACAAAATGGCATGGGCGCAAAAGGAAACATTTCGCGAGGTCTGTCGTAAATTCTCGTTGATCGGGGAGATCAGCCACTGCCTGTCGCGATCCAGCAGGGAGATCAGCGCAATAGGCACATTGAAGGTCGCCTTTGCTACACGGGTCAAGCGTGATAATCGCTCATCATCTTTTCTGTCCAGTAAATCCATCATATAGAGAGATTTAAGACGTTCAGTTTCATTGGCGGGCAGTGCGGGTATGTTCATCGGCGTCCCTCATAAATAGTCTTATTAATATAAGACATATATACAAATCCACTAACACTTTCGCATGAGGAAAATAAGGAAAAGCTTATTGCACAATATATTCTTACGTGAATGAAACGCGTTGCTGTTTTTGCATTGCATTTCTGGAATCCGCCTCGCAATTCCTCACCTTGCCTTCCGGTATTTTACTGTTAATTTATACAGCAATTTATGACGGTATGTTCAACAACCGATAAGTGGAAAAGGAGTGGTGTATGACCGGGAAGCCAGTAGTTTCAGAGGTAAAAATGTCTAAAGCGATGCGCCGTATCACGGTGGGATATGTGCGCAGACGTCATGAAGAGCGCAAAACCAAAATCCCCCGGCGTTACAGCCTGCACCCGAGTTTGTCTTTACAGGGCGACTGGCTCGCCGAAGCGGGCTTTCCCACAGGGGCCGCGGTATCGATTGTGGTCGAATTCGGGCAGTTGATCATCCGCCCGTGCACGGAGTAGTGTAATGCGCCTTTATCCGGTATATCACCGGGTAAATTACCTGCAAGGGAGAAGAAATCAGCATGGGTRTATCCCGCTTTACGACATGGATTGGGCAGGTTAACGCCACCGGGGACATCCCATGACGCCAGATAACCACGCGCCACGAATCCGACGGGCCTTTTATTATGCGCCGTTTCGCCATTTGTTTTTTGCCCGCTTGTTTACCGTTTTAGGTAACGGCATCGCGCCCATTGCGCTGGCGTTCGCGGTGCTGGATATGGGTGGCAGCGCCACCGAGCTTGGGATCGTTGTGGCGGCCCGTTCGATTTTTAACGTCGCCTTTCTGCTGATTGGCGGCGTGCTGGCAGATCGTTACTCCCGCAGTATGGTGCTGGTGTCCTCATCCATCATCGCTGCGCTGTCGCAAGGCCTGGTGGCATGGTCAGTGCTGGATGGCGCGGCGACCTTTACCCTGCTGACGGTGCTGGGCGCCATTAACGGCGCAGCGGCGGGCATTGCGCTTCCGGCCTCTTCCGCGATGGTACCGCAAACAGTGCCCGCGCCGACGCTGCGCGAAGCCAACGCTTTTATTCAACTGGGAATTTATGGCGGCACCGTTATCGGCGCTTCGCTGGGCGGGATCCTGATCAGCGCCATTGGTCCGGGCTGGGGACTGGCGGTGGATGCGCTGGGCTTTGCCGCCGCCGCGCCGCTGTATCTGTTGACCCGCGCCGTCGCGCACGCGTCTGACGGCCCGGCTTCCCATATTTTGCAGGATCTGTGCGATGGCTGGAAAGAGTTCATCGCCCGTTCATGGGTTTGGGCGATAGTCGCGCAGTTCGCCATCGTCAACGCGGCCTTCAGCGGTATCGTGATGGTGCTGGGTCCGGTAGTAGCGGACGCCACCTTTGGCCGCGCGAACTGGGGATTTATTATTGCCGCGCAGAGTCTCGGCCTAATCTCAGGATCGGTTATCGCGCTTCGCTGGCGCCCCCGCCGGGATCTGTTTATCGGCGTCATACTGGTCAACCTCTGCGCTCTGCCGGTAGCCTTGCTCAGCCTGTTACCTTCGCCCGCGCTGTTGATGGCGGCCTTTTTTATGGCAGGCGCGGGATTTGGGTTATTTGGCGTGTCCTGGGCGCAGTCGCTGCAAACGCATATCCCACCTGATAAGCTCGCCCGCGTGTACGCTTATGATGCGCTCGGCTCCTTTGTGGCTATCCCGGCAGGAGAACTGGCTGCGGGGCCACTGGCGGCACACTATGGCAGCAATAATGTGCTGCTGGCGTCTGCCGTGGCTATTGTGACGGCGACCATCGCCGTCTGCTTCACCCCATCCATTCGTCAGCTGGATAATACGCCGCCGTTGACGTCTGTCGCCAGATAAGCAAAAGGGGAAAAACAGACGCCGCTAAGCGTTGGTTTTTCCCCTTTCGTTGCCAGAGTCTGGCGCTGACAGGTTATGTCAGCAGACTGGCATTACTTTTTCGGATCGGAATCGGTTTTGTCGCCGGATTCCGGCGCTTCAGATGGATCGTCTTTTTGACCAGCCATAGGGTTCATCATATATTTCATCTTGCCCTCCTTTATTACATCTGTTCAGGCTACTAAATACGCATCAATAACGAAGCGCAAATAAACTCAGGAATATTATTAATTCCAGTCTCTTATTTTCAAAAAAGACTCTTTAAGTCTGACCTCATATTAAAAACTGTCAAGCCACACTTACCCGAAAAATTTCAACAAGCGTTCAGGATTTGTCTTATGTACAAAATACAAAGCTGAACTAATAAACTTAAAAATAAAATACAAAATATATTATGCAGACTGAACTTCTTGATTCCGGTCAAAAACTAATACCTGCGCATGAGCCACTGATTTACAAAAAAATTTGCATTAAATTAGCGCAACCCGAAGCCTGTGCTACGCTTAACTATCAGAAAGTAAAACAATGAAAACATTGAAACATAATAATGATGATGTTTCGCTGTTTCCATTGTGTCCGATAAACAAAAATGTGGGGGGGGAATTATCATTGTGATGATAGCAACTTTTCCGCCACATATATTGCCTACAACAATGTTCTATCAGGAGAAATTAATATGACTCATCTGGAAAATTATCATGACTGGTTACGTGATGCTCATGCGATGGAAAAACAAGCTGAGTCAATGTTGTCCAAAATGGCAGACCGCCTGGAGCATTACCCCGATCTGAAAGCCCGCATTGTGCAGCACATTGAAGAAACCCGTCAGCAACAAGTCCTGCTTGATCAGGTGATCGAACGCAATGGCGTTTCCACCTCAATCGTAAAAGATGCCATGAGCAAAATGGCGGCGCTGGGCCAGGCCGTTGGCGGCATGATGACGCCTGATGAAGTGGTAAAAGGCGCCATCAGCGGTTATGTGTTTGAGCACTTCGAAATTGCCTGTTACACCTCCCTGATCGCTGCGGCGAAAATGGCCGGTGATGAGGAAGGCGCACGCGTATTTGCACAAATTCTGGAGCAGGAAAAAGCGATGGCGGAATGGTGCATCACCCATATTCCAGACGTCACCGAGCAGTTCCTGATCCGTTCGGCGACACCAGACACCGAAGCTAAAAAGTAATCTTTCCACTGAGAACCGGCGCAGACCACGCCTTCGGGCGATGATGATAATACAGAGGAAATTATGTTCAGACATGTGAAGCAATTACAGTACACCGTTCGTGTAGCGGAGCCTAATCCGGGCCTCGCTAACCTTTTACTTGAGCAGTTTGGCGGCCCGCAGGGCGAACTGGCTGCTGCCTGCCGTTACTTTACCCAGGGCCTGAGTGACGACGATCCGGGACGCAAAGATATGCTGCTGGATATCGCCACTGAAGAGCTGAGCCACCTCGAAATCATCGGTACGCTGGTCGGCATGCTGAACAAGGGTGCCAAAGGTGAACTGGCGGAAGGGACTGAAAAAGAAGCAGAGCTTTATCGCTCGCTGACCGGCCGCGGCAACGACAGCCATATCACCTCCCTTCTGTACGGTGGCGGTACGCCGCTGACCAACTCCGGGGGCGTGCCCTGGACGGCAGCTTATATCGATACCATCGGCGAACCGACCGCGGATCTGCGTTCTAACATCGCTGCTGAAGCACGTGCGAAAATCATCTATGAACGCCTTATTAACCTGACGGACGATCCAGGCGTGAAAGATGCGCTGGGCTTTTTGATGACGCGCGAAGTGGCGCACCAGATGTCTTTCGAAAAAGCCCTGTACTCTATTCGCAACAATTTCCCGCCGGGTAAATTGCCGCCGATCGAGCAGTATGCCAACACCTACTTCAATATGTCTGAAGGGGAAGAAGTTCGTGGCAGCTGGAACAGCGACGAGAACTTCAACTATGTTGCCGATCCGCAGCCAGCCGTTGATGGTGGCGACGGTAAAGCCTCTGTCACGCTGCCTTCGCAGCAGGAAAGTGATTTGCTGGCGATGATCAAGCGCACGCAATCCGATCCAGCTATCAATCCGGTCACCGGCACTGACCTGGGATCTGTTGCAGAGCCGATCGAAAATACCGCAGCGAAAAAAGACGTTTAATTTTTTCAATGCATTCTGAGCGAGCCCGGATCTTATTCCGGGCTCGCGCAGTTAAGGAGTTTGTTATGACAATGCCTTCGGCGTCTATTGCCAATGAATTAGGTCGCTTACTGACGGAAAAAAAACTCTTTTTGACCACTGCTGAGTCCTGTACCGGCGGACAAATTGCCTCTGCATTATGTGCGGCAAAAGACACCCCCTCTTTTTATGGCAGCGGTTTTGTCACTTTTACGGATGAAGCAAAAATCACCACTCTCGGCGTTAAGAAGAAAACCATTGAGATGCACACTGCCGTAAGTCAGCAGACAGTGATTGAGATGACGGCCGGTGCTATTGCTCATTCTGGCGCGGACGTGGCAATTGCGGTCAGCGGTTACGCCGGGCCTGATGGTGGCGAAGACGGCACGCCCGCGGGAACTATCTGGTTTGCATGGCAATTACCGGGGTCAGAAACCTATACCCAGTGTAAACAATTTGAAGGGGACAGTGAGGCAGTATTATTGCAGGCGGCGAATTACGCCATGGCCGGCACTATTCTGCTGCTGGAAGAATTAAAATCCTGATAGCTCTTTTTATTTATCATTTCCTGAAAAACAAAATGGCAACCCCACACGTAAGTGCAGGATTGCCAGTACCGGTTCTTTAATTTTTAACGTCGTCATTCACGTCAGCAAATGAAAGAACACCGGTTAGCGCATTGACGGATCAGGAAGAACGTCCGCCGCCATGGCTGTTTTTACCGCCTTTTTTACCCGCTTCTGAGGCTCTTTCAGGGTCATTCTTAAAGTTGCCGCCGCTTTGCTGGCCGCCTTTTTTCCCTGCTTCGGATGCGCGTTCGCGATCTTGTGAGAAATTACCGGAACCGCCACGTTGCTGAGTCATAATTAATACCTCATTGAGTTTTGGTAAATCAGGGGAAGTATTTCCCCGTCAGGCAATATTAACTATAGCGTCTGCCAGCGAAGATGCAAATATAAAAGCCATTATATTAATCGTGCCAGGAGTGCCTGGAATTATCTTAAAGCGAGACATGGAATATAACGAAGCGGCAGAGTAAGAATATATTTATTTATATTTAATAATCTTACAAAAAAAAGAGGCGGGCCAGTATGCCCGCCTTCTGATTAAATACGATATATCGCAGAGCGCGACAGGATTAATGCCAGGTGGTAGCCGTTTCCTTGCGCTCTTTCAGCACGCGAGTGTTGTCTGCTTCAGTCGCGTTGCCCATCGGTTTACCGTTGTACTCCATAGTGGCATGAGAGTAATAGTTGATGCGCGGGCAGGATTTGGCGCAGCCATAGGACATGATGGTACGGAACAGGAATTCCGGATCCTGCCAGCCGAAACCATAGCTGTAGGCATAAGCGTTGGCGCTGGATTTGTTATGCGCCGCCCCCAGCAAATGGCCAATTTCATGACCGAAGCTGTAACCGCCCACCGCGCAGGAAGCCTCCACCACCGCAAAGGCGGTTGACGCTCTGGCGTTTACATAGGCCTGGCCGCAGAAACCGTACTTCTTCGCCAGCAGAACCGCAATATTGGCATTGGTCAGGCCGCGCTGGTAGTGCACTTCTTCCAGCTTGTTGTCATTGGTGTTTTTCAGATCGCGCAGCATGTCGGATGAATTCGCTGGCTCAACATAGGACGGATCGATCATGGTCCCTGCCAGCACCAGTTTCAGATCGATACCGCTGTTTTCGTAGCCTTCGTTCGTTTCTTCCACCGCCAGCTGCGCCACCGCGTCCAGATCGCCCAGGCTTTTCGCCGCCGCCGGTGTGGCAGCAACCAGCACGCTCACCCTGGTCTTTTCAGGCTGCGGCACTACGGGCACATAGCAGGTGCCCTGCGGCTCCCACACCGGGTTAACGCCCGGCACATCATCCGCCGCCACCTTATTACGGCTGCGATAGTTGATGCCCTGGTAGCTCACCAACAGATCCGCCTGCGGATAGCTGTTCTGCGCCGCCCATTCCGCCGCACAGACCTGCACGGGTACAGGTAATGGTAGTGGCGCCGGGGCTTCACCAGTCTGAACACAGACGCCATTTGGCTCCCATACCGGCGACACACCCGGCATTTCGCCTTTGGTTTCCCAGCGGCTGCGGTAGTTACGCTCGTTGTAGCTCACCATCCAGCCTTTTTCCGGATAGGTGGTATCGGCCCCCCAGGATGACTGACACGGCAGCGTATAACCCAGGCGGGATAAATCAGGCGCGTCGTTTTCTTCGTAGGTGACATCTGAAACCACCGTTTCCAGATGTTCCGTGTCGTAAGGTACGGCGGCTTCGTTGATTTTGATCACCGCATGCTGGCCGCTGCTCAGCGGCTGGATGCGGTACAGCTGTCCGTTGCGACGCACGGTGCCGGTGACCTTATCGCCTTTGCGTACCAGGATCACCGAATCAAAGTCAGCCGCCTTCAGTGACTTCATGGCGGTATTTTTCAGCATTTTGCGGTTATAGCGGCCGCGCCAGACCTGCATCCCACGATCGGTTTTGCTGAAGCTGGCTAACCAGACCTTTTCTTCCTTCGTCTGGCCCGGCAGCAGCACCGTCAGAAAAGGCGTGGAGTCGGCAATAATGTTGCTGTTAATGCCGATAACCTCAACCGAGGCCGTTGCAGGATCCGCGGCGATGGCGCGGGTTTCGCTGGAGGATTTCAGTAATTTGCTTTTGATAAAAAGGCTATTATCCGCGGCGCTGACCTGGCTGGCGCCCAATAACAGCGAGGTGCCTAATAAATATAATAGTGGGTGTCGTTTCATTGTCGTCTTCCTTTTAACGCTCATCATCCTGATGGGCGTATTCCATGAAATAGTGTGACTGACCGGTAATATGTTTAAAAAACAATCACCCCTGTCAGTTAGCGACACATCTTAAATAAACAGGTAATTGATATCTCTTGATGAAATCTGAAAAGGCGGGGAAATGCAGGCGGGTAATAGGTTAATAACATTGACTATATTCACCGGGCAGATAACTGCCCGGTGTTAACACAGATTATAAACCTGAATGACGATATTCGTCGTTTTTCACTTTTTCCGCGGCAACTTTACCGGCAATAAAAGCATGATCGGAATTGTAATATTCCCATTCGCTATAGCGTCCGGACAGAATGATGTCACGGGATAACAGCCATTTTCTGACCGTTTCAACATTTGCTTTACGCTGATGATCGTAAAGCACATACGCGCAGGGAATATCGACCTGGCTTGCGGTCAGCACGGGATCGTCAGCGGTAAAGAGCCCCACTTCAATACATTCCCGGATGCATCTGTCGATCAGCACCTGTCCCTGCTCCGGCAGCGGCTTGTCCGGTGAATAGGTGATCTCGCAGGTCAGCCCGAAGCCATTTTCCGGATTACAGTGTGGGCTGGCGTTGCCCTGCACAAAAATACGGTGGAAGACGGTTCTGCCCGCAAAATAGATCCAGTGTTTATCGGTTAAATTCGCCCGGCCTATTCCCAGGTTGACGCAGCGCACCGACACATGACGCAGGCCATTCGCCGCCGCCCGTACCGATGACGGCACTTCATCGCCCATAATATGGATAAGCTGCGGCAGCGGCATGGTGCTGATCAGCTGTTCGTACCGATACTGCCTGCCGTCCGCCAGCACCGCCAGATGCTGCTGGGCAAAGATCTGCTTCACTTCCGCCCCGGTTTCCACCGTACCTTTGATATAGGGTAAAAATGCCGTCATCAGCGCCTGGAAGCCGCCTTTCAGCGGATAGCCGAAGAAAGCGTTCGGCCCCATCGGTTTGCCCTTTTCGGTCAGCGCGCCTTCAATGATCTGTGCCAGATCCGGCAGCGGTACGCGTCCGCCCAGCCATGAGGTTTCCATCTCGGCGAGCGGCACCGCCCACAATTTTTTGTTGTACGGAATGGCGAAGTGCCTGGCGATGCCCGCGCCCCAGGTTTTATAGATGAAGCTTTCAAAATTGTCCGGCGGCATGGCGTCCTGCACGCTGTCATTGCTGCTCAGATCCGGGATGCTGCCATCCGCGCAGCAGTCCACCACCTGACCGGCGCTGCTGTCACATGAGGCCTCTTTATCGCTACGGATCGACACGGTTTTCGCCGCGGATGCCACGCCATAACGCGCCTCTATCGCGCCGAGAATACACTCTTTAATGATATTGGGCGGCAGGCCGTAGAGCGCGCCCTGGAAAGGGTAGCGGGTATAGACGCCCTCGGTGTAAACCCAGGCCTCTCGCGCCTGCCAGTGAAGGTTACTGCCAAGCAGCATGTCGTACAGCGCCTTCACGTAGCTGTCTTCGGAAAACATAATGTGTCCGGCATAATCGAAGGTGAATCCTTTGTCCTCGATGGATCGGCACAGCCCGCCGACGGTGGCATTGCGCTCCAGCAGGGTCGCGCCTTCGCCATAATGAAAGGCGGCGCTCAGCCCTGTCGGTCCGGCTCCCAGAATCAGACAGCGGGTGGACACTGCCGGCGCATGGTGCGGCGGCGTCAGGCGTAATACCGAAGGGTCGTTGATCTCCGCCATGTCCGTTGCGGCGCTGAGCACATTTTCCGGCGGCGTGCTGTACAGCAGATTATCCATCAGCGTATGCATTTTTTCGGCAGTGTGATCCCATGAAGTCGCCGCCACAATGCCCTGCATCGCCTGCTGCTGATTTTGGCGGGCCGCGTCACTCATCTGCAGCGCCGCTTCACAGGCGCGAACGTACTCTGCGGGCGTACGGGCAATCGCCACCACGTGGCCATATGGTTTTTCCACGTCGGTAATGGGCGTGCTGACCACCGGCAACTGCGCCGCCATATACTCCAGCACTTTGGTGGGGCTGATAAACTGCGTCGCGGCATTGAGCGCAAAAGGCATCAGACACACATCCCATCCCGCCAGGAACTGCGGCAGCGCCTGATAGGGCTGCATGCCGAGATAATGGATATTTTGTCGCTGCGGCAGCGAAGCCGGATCGATTTTCACCACCGGCCCGACCATTACCAGTTGCCAGTCGGGATGCGCGTCCGCCAGCGCGCTGATAATGTCCAGATCCATACGCTCATCAATCACGCCGCAAAATCCCAAACGTGGATGGGGAATATCGTCCTGTAAAGGATGATGGTTAGCGCGATCCAGCGCCTGTTCAAAATGCACCGCATCGACGCTGCTGGTGAAGCAGTGCACGTTGTGATGCCGCCCGGCTTTCGCTGCATACAGGCTTGGCCCGCCGGTGAAAACAATATCCGCCCGTGAGAGCAGCGCGGATTCACGTTGCAGCAGCTGACGCGGCGCTTTTTCGAAGGCGGCCAGCTCATCCATGCAGTCGTAAACCACCAGCGCGGGCGAAAACACTTTCAGCAGCGGCAGCGCCATTGGGGTATAAAACCAGACGATGGGCGTTTCGTCGTCTTCGGTAATTTCCGCCAGCAACGACTGCATATACTCGATCTGCCCGTCATGAAAACCGGTAACCGGCGATGGCGTATGCGGCTTCACGACGGTCACATTAGGCGCGGGCTGGCTCAGGTAAAGCGCCGGTTCATCGGCGGAAAATACCGGCTCTTCGATAAAAAATATCGAATAGTGCTCAGCCAGACGGGTCATCAAATGCTGCGGGCGCTGAAATACAAAATCCCAGCGCAGATGGCTAAAAACATAGATTCTTTTCATAGGTTTTCTCTCTTTGCAGGCCCTGTGCGCCACGCTAAATAAACACTGGAAATGATCGAGCATCTGCCGGGCGCGGTTGAGCGCCTGCGCATAGACTGGATCGAGCTGACGTTCAAAAGGGTCATGTCCTTCGGGGTCGATATTCCATAAGCCGCTGCGATGCCAGACGGCGTGGTTTTCCCAGTCCGGCCGGTCAATGACGGGATAAAGACAGATCCCCATCATCTCCACGCCCGCGATCTGCGCCTGGGCGACTTCCCGGGCAATCTCCGTGATCCAGGCACCCCGCCCGCTGCCCACATGGCTGGTTTCAGCCAGCAGGAGGGGGCGCTCGTAACGCTGATAAAGTTCTGCCAGCAGGCTGTGCAGCCTTTTGCGCCGACTGTCGCCCAGATGCCACCAGAGACGGCGGTTGGTTTCGCTTTCCCACTGGTTGTCGTGGTAGTAATTCGCGCCAATCAGATCCAGATAACGCGGCGCGCCGCCCAGTTCCGGCTCCAGACGCCCGGCGAGCATATCCCAGGCCTGAAACTGCGCGTTGTGCCAGCCTGCCGCGTTCTGCTGCGATTCGGGGCTGTCGTCCGGCGATACCAGATGAATAATGGGATCGCAGTGTAAAAATCGCGCCCGGGGATCCGCCTGCCAGATGGCATCGCAGGCGGCAAGCGTGGCGCGAACAAGTTGACGTTTGCTGCGAATACCGGTCGGATCGCGCACGCTGAGAGAAGGCGCAAATAGTCCGACCGATATCCCCCAGCTGGTAAAAGACATTTCATTGATCGGCGAATAAACTGGCGCCTCGTCATAATACGGGCGCAGGAATGTAGCCAGCGCTCCGCACAGCTGAGCGAAGCGCGAAATAAAATCTTCGGAAAAGAATTCAATATTTTCCGGCCAGCCGTAATGACAAATGGTCCAGCAAATCTGAATGCCGTTGTCCTGCGCTGCTGCCATTTTTTCAGCAACGGAAGAAAAGTCGTAGCCATTTTCCTGTTCCACCAGCCGCCAGCCGACGCTTTCCCTGACGGTGGTAATTTGAAATGGCGCGAGCGCCTGATAATCCTGCCGATGCTTTTTATCATGGGCTGTGGCGTTATTCATTGAAAGCGCATCATTATTTCGGGTGATATGATCGGCACCCTCATACCCCGCCTGCCAGAACGATCTGAACACCTGCATAGCAACGTCTCCGCAATGATACTTTTCATGCGCACACGGGACGTGAATGAAAAATAAAATTGATAAATTATTCCGGGGAACCGCTCGGTTTCTTTAGCATTAAAGAGAGTTTTATTAAGAGATTGCGCTGCTTTATAAGAATAGAGCCTAATTAGCAAACGGGCAGAAAGATAAATGTTTAAGGGTACTTATAAGATTAATCCTGGCTGTAATTAATTTTAGTTCGTCTGCTAATCAACGAAATAATTTGCACAAGAAAGTGCTAATAAAAACTTCGTTAAAATAATAAATATCTATCATGGAAATTTTAATTGTGAGATTAATCAATTCATAACGGTGTTAAAACACGCGACCAATATTTATGGCGTTTTAATAATTATTAACCTTTACCCTGAAAAATTTCTGCATCCGGCACCCGGTGACTACTGGCGCGCGCTCCCCCATGCCCCGGGCTGGTCTTTTGTTAACAATCAGGCTATAAAGAACGCCATACGGACATTCAGACATCCATACGTTTAGAAGGTGATATGCAAAGGCAACAAGAAAATGGCGAGCTTAAGCGCACCATGAAACCCCGGCATTTGATCATGCTTTCCCTGGGCGGCGTCATTGGCACAGGGTTGTTTTTTAACACGGGCTACATCATTTCCACCACAGGCGCGGCAGGGACGCTGCTGGCTTACCTGATTGGCGCGCTGGTGGTCTGGCTGGTGATGCAGTGCCTCGGGGAGCTTTCCGTGGCGATGCCCGTGACAGGCGCTTTCCATGTTTATGCGGCGCGCTATATTGGCCCGGCAACCGGCTACACCGTGGCATGGTTATACTGGCTTACCTGGACAGTGGCGCTGGGATCGAGCTTCACCGCCGCCGGATTCTGTATGCAGTACTGGTTTCCACACGTCCCTGTCTGGATATGGAGCGCCCTGTTTTGCGTGCTGATTTTTTCCCTTAACGCGGTCTCAACGCGCTTTTTTGCCGAAGGGGAATTCTGGTTCTCCCTGATTAAAGTCGCGACTATTCTCGTCTTTATTATCCTGGGCTGCGGGGCGATCTTCGGTTTTATCCCGATGAAGGATGGATCCTCCGCGCCTGGGCTGGTTAATCTCACCCGCGAGGGCTGGTTCCCCCACGGCGGTCTGCCCATTCTGATGACCATGGTGGCGGTGAATTTCGCGTTTTCCGGCACTGAGCTTATTGGCATAGCGGCAGGGGAAACGGAAAATCCGCATCAGGCGATCCCGGTGGCGATCCGGGCCACTATCGCCCGGTTGATTGTGTTTTTTATCGGCACGGTCTTTGTTCTCGCAGCGCTGATCCCCATGGAAGTCGCGGGCGTTGAGAAAAGCCCCTTTGTGCTGGTCTTTGAAAAAATTGGCATTCCGTACGCAGCGGATATTTTCAACTTTGTCATCCTGACGGCCATTCTTTCCGCGGCGAATTCCGGTCTCTATGCATCGGGCCGTATGCTGTGGTCGCTGTCCAATGAAAAAACCTTGCCGGGCTGTTTTGCCCGCGTTAATAAAAACGGCGTGCCGCTGGTGGCGCTTTCCGCTTCTATGATCGGCGGCCTGCTGGCGCTGTTATCCAGCGTGATCGCCCCTGATACGGTATTTGTTGCCCTCAGCGCCATATCTGGCTTTGCCGTGGTAGCCGTCTGGCTCAGCATCTGCGCGTCTCATTTTGTATTTCGTCGCCGCCATATCCGGTCGGGTAAGCTGCTCGCCGGGTTGCAATACCGGGCGCCCTGGTATCCCCTGGTGCCGGTACTCGGCTTCCTGCTGTGTCTGCTCGCCTGTATCGGTCTGGCGTTCGATCCCGATCAGCGCATTGCCCTCTGGTGCGGCATACCTTTCGTTGCCCTCTGCTATGCCAGCTATTTTCTGACTCATAAAACCACATCGAAGGAGACTGACTATGCCGCAGATTAATCCCCTTACCGCTCTGCTTGAAAGTCATCCTTTTGCCGTACTTGATGGCGCGCTGGCCACCGAACTGGAAGCGCGCGGATGCAACCTTGCGGATAATCTCTGGTCCGCGAAAGTGTTAATGGAAAATCCGCAGCTTATCCGGGACGTGCATCTGGACTATTTCCGCGCGGGCGCGCAAATTGCCATTACCGCCAGTTACCAGGCCACGCCTTTGGGCTTTTCGGCACGTGGACTGACGGAGGCGCAATCGGCAGCGCTGATTGAACAGAGCGTTGCGCTGGCGAAAGAAGCGCGGGAAATTTATCTGCGTGAGGATCCAGCCGCGGGTCCGCTGCTGGTGGCGGGATCTGTCGGGCCATACGGCGCTTATCTGGCCGATGGTTCTGAATATCGCGGCGATTATGTACGCCCTGCGGAAGAATTTAAGGCTTTTCATCGCCCGCGCATTGAAGCCCTGCTCAATGCCGGGGCCGATCTGCTGGCCTGTGAAACCTTACCCTCTTTTGCCGAAATCACCGCGCTGGCCGACCTGCTGACAGAGTACCCGCAGGCACGGGCGTGGTTCTCCTTTACCTTAAGGGATGACCAGCATCTGAGCGATGGCACACCGCTCGTTCAGGTGGTGAATACGCTTGCCGCCTGTCCACAAGTTATTGCGCTGGGGATTAACTGTATCGCGCTGAATAAAACCACCGCCGCGCTGAAGCACCTGCAAAGCCTGAGCGCGCTGCCACTGGTGGTTTATCCTAATTCCGGTGAAACCTATGACGCGGTAAGCAAAGCCTGGCATACGCATGGCGACAGCTGCGGATCCCTGGCGGGGCATTTGTCACAGTGGTTAGAGGCCGGGGCGAAACTGATTGGCGGATGCTGCCGCACGACGCCAGAAGATATCGCCGCGCTGCGTGAACGCCGCTGATGCATCTTTAATGATACGCGCAGGCTCTGAAACCGACTGGCAGCATAGCGGCTTTTCATCCTGCGCGATGTCCCTTTAAACGAAAGCCTTCCCCTGTTGTTTTCCTGCCCTACAGACTCCGTTATCATGCTCGCTATGCCTTATAAACC
>NZ_CP127837.1:135283-151142 GCF_030291195.1 Enterobacter sp. PGRG2
TTAAACGGGTAAAGCCTTCCCCTGTTGTTTTCCTGCCCTACAGACTCCGTTATCATGCTCGCTATGCCTTATAAACCGAACAGGTTGCGGTGAGACGTAAAAAAATAAAAAACTCACTCATTCATTAAAAGTTAAGAACATGGACATCATACGCCAATGAGTACATCAGAGAATTTCGACGCCCACACCCCAATGATGCAGCAGTACCTGAAGCTCAAGGCGCAGCATCCGGATATTTTGCTGTTTTACCGTATGGGCGACTTCTATGAGCTGTTTTATGACGATGCCAAACGCGCGTCACAGCTGATGGATATTTCGCTTACCAAACGCGGCGCATCGGCAGGCGAGCCAATCCCGATGGCGGGCATTCCTCATCACGCGGTGGAAAACTATTTATCGAAGCTGGTCAGCCTTGGCGAATCGGTGGCGATTTGCGAACAGATCGGCGATCCGGCCACCAGCAAGGGCCCGGTGGAGCGCAAAGTGGTGCGCATCGTCACGCCGGGCACCATCAGCGACGAAGCCCTGTTGCAGGAGCGTCAGGATAATCTGCTCGCCGCCATCTGGCAGGACAACAAAGGCTACGGTTACGCCACGCTGGACATCAGTTCCGGCCGTTTTCGCATCAGTGAACCGGCAGACCGGGAGACCATGGCGGCAGAGCTGCAGCGCACCAATCCGGCGGAGCTGCTCTACGCCGAAGACTTTGCGGAGACCTCGCTGATTGAAGGCCGCCGCGGTCTGCGCCGCCGTCCGCTATGGGAATTTGAAATCGACACCGCCCGCCAGCAGCTGAATTTACAGTTCGGCACCCGCGATCTGGTGGGTTTTGGCGTGGAAAACGCGCCGCGCGGCCTCTGTGCAGCGGGCTGCCTGTTGCAGTATGTCAAAGATACCCAGCGCACCTCGCTGCCGCATATCCGCTCCATCACCATGGATCGCCAGCAGGACAGCATCATTATGGATGCCGCCACGCGCCGCAATCTGGAGATCACCCAGAACCTGGCCGGCGGCTTTGAAAATACGCTGGCGTCGGTGCTGGACTGCACCGTCACGCCGATGGGCAGCCGTATGCTCAAGCGCTGGCTGCATATGCCGGTGCGTGATACCGCAGTGCTGACAGAACGTCAGCAGACCATTGGCGCGTTACAGGAGCTGACCGCTGAGTTGCAGCCAGTGCTGCGTCAGGTTGGCGATCTGGAGCGTATTCTTGCGCGTCTGGCGCTGCGCACTGCCCGCCCGCGCGATCTGGCGCGTATGCGTCACGCCTTCCAGCAGTTGCCGATCCTGCGCGAGCAACTGGCGGACGTCGACTGCAAGCCGGTACAGCAGCTGCGTGAAAAAATGGGCGAGTTCAGCGAGCTGCGTGAACTGCTGGAGCGGGCAATTATTGATGCGCCGCCGGTGCTGGTGCGCGACGGTGGCGTGATCGCGCCAGGCTATAACGCCGAACTGGACGAGTGGCGCGGGCTGGCGGATGGCGCGACCGATTATCTGGATAAACTCGAAATTCGCGAGCGTGAAAAACTCGGGCTAGATACGCTGAAGGTGGGCTATAACGGCGTGCACGGCTACTTCATTCAGATCAGCCGCGGCCAGAGCCATCTTGCGCCCATTCATTACTTACGCCGTCAGACGTTAAAGAACGCCGAACGCTACATCATTCCAGAACTGAAGGAATATGAAGACAAGGTGCTGACCTCAAAAGGCAAAGCGCTGGCGCTGGAAAAACAGCTGTATGAAGAGCTGTTCGATCTGCTGATGCCGCATCTGGGGGATCTGCAACAGAGCGCCACCGCGCTGGCAGAACTCGACGTGCTGGTGAACCTTGCCGAGCGCGCTGACACGCTCAATTACAGCTGTCCGACCTTCAGCGATAAACCGGGGATCCGCATCGTCGAGGGACGTCATCCGGTGGTCGAGCAGGTGCTGAACGAGCCATTCATCGCCAACCCGCTGTCGCTGTCACCGCAGCGCCGGATGCTGATCATCACCGGCCCGAATATGGGCGGTAAAAGCACCTATATGCGCCAGACGGCGCTGATCGCCCTGCTGGCCTATATCGGCAGCTACGTCCCGGCGCAAAAAGTGGAGATTGGTCCCATCGACCGTATCTTTACCCGCGTGGGCGCGGCGGACGATCTGGCCTCCGGTCGGTCGACCTTTATGGTGGAGATGACTGAAACCGCCAATATTCTGCATAACGCCACCGAGAACAGCCTGGTGCTGATGGATGAGATCGGCCGCGGCACGTCGACCTATGACGGTCTGTCCCTCGCCTGGGCCTGTGCGGAAAATCTGGCGAACCGCATTAAGGCGCTGACCCTCTTCGCCACCCATTATTTCGAGCTGACGCAGCTGCCGGAAAAAATGGAAGGCGTGGCGAATGTGCATCTGGATGCGCTGGAGCACGGCGACACCATCGCCTTTATGCACAGCGTACAGGACGGCGCGGCCAGTAAAAGCTATGGTCTTGCGGTAGCGGCGCTGGCGGGCGTGCCGAAAGAGGTGATCAAGCGCGCGCGCCAGAAGCTGCGCGAGCTGGAGAGCATTACCCCGAACGCGGCAGCCACCCAGGTGGACGGTACGCAGATGTCGCTGCTGATGCCTGCGGAAGAAACCAGCCCGGCGGTGGAAGCGCTGGAGGCGCTGGATCCGGATACGCTGACACCGCGTCAGGCGCTGGAGTGGATCTATCGTCTGAAGAGTCTGGTCTGACCCCCTCCGCCCGGCGGCGCAGGCTTGCCGGGCCTACAACCTCCCCCTGTTGTGCCTGCATATCTTCGTAGTATTCCGAGTTGCCGGGCAAGCCCTGGCTGAGCTTCTATACTTGTTACTTCATTCAGCAACAAAATGGGGTAAATACATGACCATTCATAAGAAAGGGCAGGCACACTGGGAAGGCGATATTAAGCGCGGTAAAGGTACCATCTCCACCGAAAGCGGCGCGCTGAAGCAGCAGCCTTACGGTTTTAATACTCGTTTTGAAGGCGCCGCCGGGACTAACCCGGAAGAGCTGATTGGCGCGGCCCACGCAGGCTGTTTCTCAATGGCGCTGTCGCTAATGCTGGGCGAAGCGGGCTTTACGCCGGAAAGCATCGATACCACGGCGGATGTGTCGCTGGATCAGGTGGATGGCGGCTTTAAAATCACCAAAATTGCGCTTAACAGCACGGTGAAACTGCCGGGGATCGAGAAAGATCAGTTTGATCCGATCATCCAGAAAGCGAAAGCCGGATGCCCGGTATCTCAGCTGTTCAACGCTGAAATCACACTGGATTATACGCTGAACTAAGGCGTGTGCTCCGCCCGCTTGCTCAGGAGCGGGCAAAGAAAAAGGCCAGTCATGTGACTGGCCTTTTTTGTACAGAATCGATTATTCGCGGAACAGTGCTTCGATGTTCAGCCCCTGCGCCTGCAGGATTTCACGCAGACGACGCAGACCTTCTACCTGAATCTGGCGGACACGTTCACGCGTCAGTCCAATTTCACGGCCAACATCTTCCAGCGTGGCGGCTTCATAACCCAGCAGACCGAAACGACGCGCCAGCACTTCACGCTGTTTGGCGTTCAGTTCGAACAGCCATTTGACGATGCTTTGTTTCATGTCATCGTCCTGCGTGGTGTCTTCCGGACCGTTTTCTTTTTCATCGGCCAGGATGTCCAGCAGCGCTTTTTCGGAATCGCCACCCAGCGGGGTGTCTACCGAGGTAATGCGCTCGTTGAGACGCAGCATACGGCTGACATCATCAACAGGTTTATCGAGCTGTTCTGCAATTTCTTCTGCACTCGGTTCGTGGTCCAGCTTATGGGACAACTCGCGAGCGGTACGCAGATAGACATTTAACTCTTTAACAATGTGGATTGGCAGTCGAATCGTACGGGTTTGATTCATGATCGCCCGTTCGATGGTCTGACGGATCCACCAGGTGGCATAAGTGGAGAAACGGAACCCACGTTCAGGGTCAAATTTCTCTACCGCGCGGATCAGGCCGAGGTTACCCTCTTCAATCAGATCCAGCAGCGCCAGTCCACGATTGCTGTAGCGACGGGCGATTTTCACCACCAGACGCAGGTTACTTTCAATCATCCGACGGCGGGAGGAAATATCCCCACGCAGTGCGCGTCGTGCGAAATAAACTTCTTCTTCAGCAGTTAACAGCGGAGAGTAACCAATTTCTCCAAGGTATAACTGAGTCGCGTCCAGCACACGTTGCGTGGCGCCCTGCGATAACAGTTCCTCTTCTGCCAGGTCGTTATCACTGGGTTCCTCTTCATTTAAGGCTTTCTCGTCGAAAACCTCAACTCCGTTCTCATCAAATTCCGCGTCTTCATTTAAATCATGAACTTTCAGCGTATTCTGACTCATAAGGTGGCTCCTACCCGTGATCCCTGGACAAAGCATTAACTTCACTGTTTGTTTTTTTACCCTGCAACGGCGATTAAGCGCGCTGCAGGGACGAAACAAGAGTGAGCCAATGACTCTGCCAAATTATCGCTGCGGCAAATAACGCAGCGGGTTGACGGATTTCCCCTTGTAACGAATTTCAAAATGTAAGCGTGTTGAACTGGTTCCGGTGCTACCCATGGTAGCTATCTTCTGCCCCGCCCTGATTTCTTGTTGTTCCCGGACCAGCATTGTATCGTTATGGGCGTAGGCACTCAGGTAATCATCGTTATGTTTAATGATGATTAAATTACCGTAACCGCGCAGTGCGTTGCCGGCATATACCACGCGTCCGTCAGCGGTCGCGATAATAGCCTGCCCTTTACTGCCAGCGATATCAACCCCTTTATTACCACCCTCGGTGGCAGAGAAGTTGTCGATAACTTTGCCTTCAGTCGGCCAGCGCCAGGTCGATATAGGGGCGCTGGTAGATGCACTGCTGGCGGTCGGTTCGGTAGTGGTAGCAGATGGCACGGTTACAGGCGCTGTGACGGTAGTCGCAGGCTTGTTGTTTGGCAACATCTTGTTATCACTTTGTTCACCTGAGTCCTCAGAATACGTAATTGTCGGTTTCGGCGCAACCACCACGGTTGAATTTTGTGCAGGCGGAGTGACGATTCCCTGCGCAGAAGCATCAGCCTGAGTGATAGCATTTCCGCCCGTTATCGGCGTACCCGATGCATTACCGACCTGCAGAACCTGCCCGACATTCAGGCCATACGGGGCGGCAACGTTGTTTCGCTGGGCCAGATCCCTGAAATCGTTCCCGGTGATCCAGGCGATATAAAACAGCGTGTCACCTTTTTTGACCGTATAAGTGCTGCCGCCGGTATAGCTACCTTTCGGAATGTTCCCATACTTACGGTTGTACACAATACGACCGTTTTCGGTCTGAACCGGCTGTTCTGCCATTGGCTGGGTCTGGGATTGCGCAGGCATCGGCTGAATAGCTGGCGTCTGCACGGGTTGAATTTGCGGCGTTTGTTGCGCAGACGCGCCCATTTTGGGCGGCGGCGTAATTAACATTCCGGAACCTGAACTGGAAGCGCTGTTGCCGCCGACGGAGCTGACCGGCGCTGGCGCGTTATCCGAGCTTGAGCATCCTGCAAGCCAGAGCGAAACCAGTGATAATGCCGCGAGGCGACTTACGGTAAATTTTGGGCTTCCCGTGCTCATTTATCCTCCAGGAATGTGTTAACTGTCAGTGACTTAATGATGACTGTGGCGGTCATTCGCAAATGAGCTACACCCTACGCGGATATGCGCTGAAATCCCTCAGACAATTCCAGGAATCAGGCCAGTTCCCCTTTCACAAGCGGAACAAAGCGTACGGCTTCCACGGTATCGATGATAAATTCGCTTCCCCGTCGACGAACCCGTTTAAGTTGCTGGTGTTCGTCCCCCACAGGTAAAACGAGAATGCCGCCCTCATCCAGCTGCGACATCAGCGCCACAGGGATTTCCGGCGGTGCAGCCGTCACAATAATGGCGTCGAAGGGCGCACGTGCCTGCCACCCTTCCCAGCCATCGCCGTGACGGGTGGAAACATTATGTAGATCCAGCTGCTTAAGACGACGACGGGCCTGCCATTGCAGGCCTTTAATACGTTCGACGGAACAAACATGGTGCACCAGATGGGCGAGGATCGCCGTCTGATAGCCTGAACCTGTGCCAATTTCCAGCACCCTCGACTCCGGCGTCAGTTCCAGCAGCTCGGTCATGCGCGCCACCATATAAGGCTGCGAAATGGTCTGCCCCTGGCCGATAGGCAGGGCGACGTTTTCCCATGCTTTGTGTTCAAACGCCTCATCAATGAATTTTTCACGCGGCACCTGCGCCAGCGCGTCAAGCACCGGCTCGCTACGGATCCCCTGCTGGCGTAACTGTTCCAGCAGCGCCTGTATGCGTTTTGTTACCATTGCGTATTCACCCCGGCGCGCTCAAGCCATCCGCTCACCACTTCCTGCGCGCTGTAAGCGGTGAGATCGACATGCAGCGGCGTGACCGACACATAGCCTTCATCGACAGCGGCAAAATCGGTGTCCGGCCCGGCGTCGTGTTTCTCCCCTGGCGGGCCGATCCAGTAGAGCATATTGCCGCGCGGATCTTCCTGCGGGATCACTTTATCCGCCGGATGACGGGTACCGCAGCGCGTGACGCGAATGCCTTTGATTTCAGCAAGCGGCAGATCCGGGACATTGATATTCAGAATACGTCCGGTGCGCAGCGGCTCCCGGTTTAATGCCCGCAGGATCGAACAGGTCACCGCCGCGGCCGTGTCGTAATGCTTATAACCATTAAGCGACACCGCCAGCGCCGGAAAGCCGAGATGTCGCCCTTCCATAGCCGCCGCGACGGTACCGGAATAGATCACATCGTCGCCCAGGTTAGCCCCGGCGTTAATACCGGAGACGACAACATCCGGACGGGGGCGCATGAGGGCATTGACCCCCAGATAGACACAGTCGGTAGGCGTACCCATCTGCACGGCGATGTCGCCATTTTCATGGGTGAAGGTGCGTAATGAAGATTCGAGGGTCAGCGAATTGGACGCGCCACTGCGGTTACGATCGGGCGCGACGACCTGTACGTCGGCAAATTCCCGCAAGGCCTTCGCCAGCGCCTGAATGCCTGGCGCATGGATCCCGTCATCGTTACTCAGCAATATTCGCATAATCACCCGATGTGTTGATAAGTTCCCTTACCACACTGGTGGCAAAACTACCTGCCGGTAGCCAGAAACGTAACTCGACGGTCACGTCATCCCACCAGTTCCAGCTTAACTGCTGCACGTTGAGCAGCATGGCGCGCCGCGCCGCCTCAACCTTTTCACGCAACAGCAAGGATTGTAATTCGGGGGCATCGGCAATCGCCGCCTGCTCAAACGCCAGCGCTTCACGCTGCGTTCCCCAGTCACCGCTTCCCGGCAGGGCAGCCGTAATCATCAACTCGCGTTGATCCACGCGGGCCTGTAAATCTTCGCGTTCTTCAGGGGTGGCGACAAACCAGCTTCCGCGCCCGGCTAATTGTAGCGCATCGCCGTCAACAACTTGATTAAAGTCTGTTTTTTTCAGCCGCTCGCTGACAATCTGATTAAACAACGCGCTGCGGGCCGCCGACAACATAAAACTGCGTTTATTGCGATCGCGCACCGCCGCATTGCTTTGCGCCCAGCGCAACGCGCCGTGCAGGTTGCTGCCGCCCAGACCAAAGCGCTGCGCGCCGAAATAGTTCGGCACGCCCTGCTGCGCGATGGCTTGCAGGCGCGTTTCCACCTCCGCCCGATCGCTGATGTCGCGCAGCACCAGCCTGAACTGGTTGCCGCGCAGCGCGCCTAAGCGCAGCTTACGCTTGTGGCGGGCATATTCCAGCACCCGGCATCCTTCCGGCAGGAAGGCGGAAATGTCCGGCATACCGTTGCCCGGCACGCGGGCGCACAGCCACTGTTCCGTCACCGCGTGCTTATCTTTTTGTCCGGCAAAGCTCACTTCGCGGGCGGGAATTTTCAGGAATTTCGCCAGATCGTCGGCCACCGCGCGGGTATTGCAGCCGGTTTTCTGAATGCGCACCAGAATGTGCTCGCCTTCACCATCAGGTTCAAAACCTAAATCTTCCACCACCACAAAATCTTCCGGGCTGACTTTCAGCGCGCCGGAGGCCTGGGGTTTGCCATGCAGAAACGTCAGGTCGTCGAACGCAATCATTTTGCCGCCCTGACTAACAGCGCCACCGCTTCACAGGCGATACCTTCGCCACGGCCGGTAAAGCCAAGCTTTTCCGTGGTGGTGGCTTTAACGTTCACATCATCCATATGGCAGCCAAGATCTTCGGCGATAAACACGCGCATCTGCGGGATATGCGGCAGCATTTTTGGCGCCTGGGCGATAATGGTCACGTCGACGTTGCCGAGCGTAAAGCCTTTCGCCTGAATACGACGCCAGGCTTCGCGCAGCAGCTCGCGGCTGTCGGCGCCTTTAAACGCCGGATCGGTATCCGGGAACAGCTTGCCAATGTCGCCAAGGGCCGCCGCTCCCAGCAGCGCATCCGTCAGCGCATGCAGCGCCACGTCGCCATCGGAGTGGGCCAGCAGACCTTTTTCGAAAGGAATGCGCACGCCGCCAATAATAATCGGGCCTTCGCCGCCAAAGGCGTGTACGTCAAAACCGTGTCCAATACGCATTATGCCATCTCCTTTCCGGTCATTCGGGTGAGGTAAAATTCTGCCAGCGCCAGATCTTCCGGTCGCGTGACTTTGATGTTATCCGCGCGGCCGCTGACCAGCACCGGGTGATAGCCGCAATGCTCCAGCGCCGAGGCTTCGTCGGTGATGGTCGCGCCGTCATGTAAGGCGCGTTGCAGGCAGTCGTGGAGGAGTTCACGCGGGAAGAATTGCGGCGTCAGCGCATGCCAGAGATCGTTACGATCCACGGTATGCGCCACGGCGGCGATGCCTGGCTCGCCGCGCTTCATGGTGTCGCGTACCGGGGCGGCAAGAATACCGCCGACGCGGCTGGTGTCGCTGAGCGCCAGCAGGCGGGCGAGATCGTCCTGATGCAGACAGGGACGCGCCGCGTCGTGCACCAGCACCCAGGGCGCATCCCCTGCGGCCTGAAGCCCCGCCAGCACGGAGTCTGCCCGCTCGGCCCCGCCGTCAACGACGGTGACCTGCGGATGATCCGCCAGCGGCAGCTGCGCAAAGCGCGCGTCGCCGGGGCTGATGGCGATGATCACTCTTGCCACGCGCGGATGCGCCAGCAGCGCCGCCACCGCGTGTTCGAGGATCGTTTTATTGCCAACTGAGAGATACTGCTTAGGACATTCCGTTTGCATGCGGCGGCCAAATCCGGCGGCCGGCACCACGGCACAAACGTCCGGAATTATTGCTGCCATGTCGTAAACCCGGGCTTCGCTTATCGATTATTTTGCAGTGACCCTGGCGTGCGTTTAGACGCATCCGGTACCAGACGGTAAAAGGTTTCGCCTGGTCTGGTCATACTGAGTTCGTTACGTGCGCGCTCTTCAATCGCTTCCTGGCCGCCATTGAGATCGTCAATTTCGGCGAAAAGCTGATCGTTGCGCGCTTTAAGTTTGGCGTTTGTTATCTGCTGCGCGGCCACATCGTCGTTGACACGGCTGAAGTCATGCAGGCCGTTTTTGCCGAACCACAGTGAATACTGTAGCCAGACCAGCAGTGCCAGCAACAGCAGCGTTAATTTACCCATCGTGCCCCCTGAAAATCGGCATCATCATCCCATAACTTGCGCGCAGACTCCACACTAAGCCGATACCGCGTCATCGCGGCCAAATGTAGCACTATTTACGGGCGGGCGCACAGGTACGCATTCCTGACACATTGCCTTAACGAGCGTTACGCTTTGAAGTATGGAACGGCTTAGCCCATCAGCCACATAAATAACGCGCCGAACATGGTGACCACGATAATTACCGTCGCCACGCTGCTGTAAAGCAGCCTGCCGTCCAGCAATGAGTGCATGGCGATGCCCACCACCACGGCGACGGGCATCAGTGCCAGAAAGAAAGGCCAGGTATACAGAAAAAAGAACAGTGTATTCGGGCCATAGAGCAGAAAGGGTATGCCGAGCGCCAACAACCACGACACAAAGCCAACGATTGCCCCCGGAAATGACCAGGTGGTTTCCTCGCGGGCAGCGGTCTCAGACCGTGACAGATAAATGTTCTGGCTATTGCGCATATTGGATCCTGTGACCTGACTGTCCGTGATAGCAAAATCGGACATGTCTCAGGATCTGATAATATCGTTCTGTCTCAGCAGGTCTAATAATTGACCCACTAAATTTGTTACCAATTGTTCACCATCAAGATGCACATCCGGCGTTTCAGGCGCTTCGTAGACCGAATCGATACCGGTAAAGTGACGCAGCTCCCCAACACGGGCTTTTTTGTACAGCCCTTTGGGATCGCGCGCTTCGCAGATGGCCAGCGGCGTGTCGACGAACACCTCAATAAAGCGCCCTTCCCCGACGCGTTCTCGCACCATTTCACGTTCGGCGCGGTGCGGAGAGATAAACGCCGTCAATACCACCAGCCCGGCATCGACCATCAGACGCGCCACTTCCCCGACGCGACGGATGTTCTCTTTGCGGTCATCATCACTGAAACCCAGATCGCTGCACAGCCCGTGGCGTACGTTATCGCCATCAAGCAAATAGGTGCTGACGCCAAGCCCGTGCAGCGCCTCTTCCAGCGCCCCGGCAACGGTGGATTTCCCCGAGCCAGACAGCCCGGTAAACCACAGCACAACCCCACGATGACCGTGGAGTTGTTCGCGTTGCCCGGCGGTCACCGGATGCGGATGCCAGACGACGTTTTCATCGTGCTGCGCCATTATTTGCCTCCCAGCAAATCACGCGCGCCCCAGTGCGGGAAGTGTTTACGCACCAGCGCGTTCAGTTCCAGTTCAAAAGCGCTGAATTCCGATGGCGCATGGCTTGCCTGCGCGTTCGGCTCCCGCACCATACCTGCGCCCACGGTGACATTGCTCAAACGATCGATCAGGATCATGCCGCCGGTCACCGGGTTTTCCTGATACTTATCCAGCACCAGCGGTTCGTCAAAGGTCAGATCCACCAGCCCGATGCCGTTCAGCGGCAGGTTTTCAGCCTGATTATGTTCGAGGGTGTTGATGTTCACCTGATACTGAATGCCATCGACGCGGGCGCGGGTTTTCTTACCGGCGACTTTGATGTCGTAACTCTGGCCCGGCGTCAGCGGCTGCTCCGCCATCCATACCACGTCCACCGACGCGCTCTGCACCGCTTTCAGCCCGTCCTGCGCATCCAGCAGTAAATCGCCGCGGCTGATGTCGATTTCGTCCTTCAGCACCAGGGTGACCGCTTCCCCTGCCCCGGCCTGTTGCAGATCGCCGTCAAAGGTAACGATACGCGCCACCGTCGATTCGACGCCTGACGGCAGCACTTTGACGCGCTGGCCGACGTTGACACTGCCGGACGCGATGGTGCCGGAGAAGCCACGGAAATCAAGATTCGGGCGGTTCACATACTGCACCGGGAAACGCATCGGCTGCGTCTCCACCACGCGCTGTATCTCAACGGTTTCCAGCACCTCCAGCAGCGTCGGACCGCTGTACCACGGCATATTGCTGCTCTGACTCGCCACGTTATCGCCTTCCAGCGCCGACAGCGGCACAAAGCGGATGTCGAGGCTGCCCGGCAGCTGTTCGGCGAAGGTCAGATACTCTTCGCGGATCTGATTGAATCTCTCTTCGCTGAACTCAACCAGATCCATTTTGTTCACCGCCACCACCAGATGACGGATGCCCAGCAGCGTCGAGATAAAGCTGTGGCGGCGGGTCTGATCCAGCACGCCTTTACGGGCGTCCATCAGCAGGATCGCCAGGTCGCAGGTGGACGCGCCGGTCGCCATATTGCGGGTGTACTGCTCGTGGCCCGGCGTGTCGGCGATAATAAATTTACGCTTCTCGGTGGAGAAATAGCGGTAGGCCACGTCGATGGTGATGCCCTGCTCGCGCTCGGCCTGTAAACCATCCACCAGTAGCGCCAGATCCAGTTTTTCGCCCTGGGTGCCGTGACGTTTGCTGTCGTTATGCAGCGACGAGAGCTGATCTTCATAAATCTGGCGGGTATCGTGCAGCAGACGCCCAATCAGCGTACTTTTGCCGTCATCGACGCTGCCGCAGGTCAGAAAACGCAGCAGGCTTTTGTACTGCTGCGCATGCAGATAGGCTTCCACGCCACCTTCGCTGGCAATTTGTTGTGCAATAGTCGTATTCATGGCGGCTCCTTAGAAATAACCCTGGCGTTTCTTCAGCTCCATAGAGCCGGCCTGGTCGCGGTCAATGACGCGTCCCTGTCGTTCGCTGGTGGTGGACACCAGCATCTCTTCGATGATCTCCGGCAGCGTTTGCGCTTCGGATTCCACCGCGCCGGTCAGCGGCCAGCAGCCGAGGGTACGGAAACGCACCATGCGCTGCTCAATTTTTTCGCCCGGTTGCAGGTCGATGCGATCGTCATCGATCATCATCAGCATACCGTCACGCTCCAGCACCGGTCGCTCAGCGGCCAGGTACAGCGGTACGATTTCAATATTTTCGAGGAAGATGTACTGCCAGATATCCAGCTCGGTCCAGTTGGAGAGCGGGAACACGCGAATGCTTTCGCCTTTGTTGATCTGGCCGTTGTAGTTATGCCACAGCTCCGGGCGCTGGTTTTTCGGATCCCAGCGGTGGAAACGGTCGCGGAACGAGTAAATACGCTCTTTGGCACGGGATTTCTCTTCGTCACGGCGCGCGCCGCCGAAGGCCGCATCAAAACCGTATTTGTTCAGCGCCTGCTTCAGCCCTTCGGTTTTCATGATGTCGGTGTGCTTGCCGCTGCCGTGCACGAAGGGGTTAATGCCCATCGCCACGCCTTCGGGATTTTTATGCACCAGCAGCTCGCAGCCGTAGGCTTTGGCGGTGCGGTCACGGAACTCATACATTTCGCGGAATTTCCAGCCGGTATCCACATGCAACAGCGGGAACGGCAGCGTGCCCGGATAAAACGCTTTGCGCGCCAGATGCAGCATCACGCTGGAGTCTTTGCCGATGGAATACATCATCACCGGATTGCCAAATTCTGCCGCCACCTCGCGAATGATATGGATGCTTTCCGCCTCCAGTTGTCGCAGGTGAGTGAGTCGTTTTTGATCCATAACCGTTCCTTAAGCCAGATTTACCACGGAGTTATCAAAAGATCCCGTGCCTGTAGAGTGTTGAAACCAGGCGAGCGCATCGCGTAAGTGCACCACTTCGCCCACCACCAGCAGCGCTGGCATCGGGGCGTTAAGCGCCAGGTTCTCTAATTGTTCTAATGTGCCGGTTTTGACTGACTGATCGCGGCGCGTACCGCGCGAGATCACTGCCACCGGCGTCGCTTTATCGCGACCGTGCGAAATAAGTTGCTGGCTGATTTCCGCCGCCTTCATGGTGCCCATATACACCGCCAGCGTCTGACGGCTCTGCGCCAGCTGCGACCAGTCGAAAGGCGTGCTGTCGGCTTTGTAATGCCCGGTCACAAAGGTCACGCTCTGGGCAAAATCACGGTGCGTGAGCGGGATGCCTGCGTAAGCCGTTGCGCCGGACGCCGCCGTCACTCCGGGCACCACCTGGAAAGGCACGCCCGCAGCGGCAGCAGCCTGAAGCTCTTCGCCGCCGCGCCCAAAAATAAAGGGATCGCCGCCTTTCAGCCGCACCACGGTTTTGCCCGCCCGCGCTTCATCAATCAGCATCTGATTGGTTTCATGCTGCGGCACCGCATGGCCGCCAGCCCGTTTGCCGACGCAGATTTTGTCGGCGTCGCGCCGCGTCAGCTCCAGCACCTCATCGCTGACCAGATGGTCATAGAACACTACGTCAGCCTGCTGAATAACCTGCAGACCGCGCAGCGTCAGCAGCCCGGCATCGCCTGGCCCTGCGCCCACCAGGATAATTTCCCCGCCAGCACTGCCTGACGATGCCAGCTCTTCCGCCAGCACCGCTTCGGCGGCCTGTTCGTTCCCGGCAGCCATCAGGCTGGCGAAGCGCCCGCGAAAGGCCGCTTCCCAGAAACGACGACGCGCGTCTGTGGTTTTACGCAAGGTTTTGATGCGCTCGCGCCACTGTCCGGCAACCTCCGCCATGCGGCCTAAATTCGCCGGAAGCAGCGCTTCGATTTTTTCCCGCAGCAGACGCGCCAGCACCGGGGCGTTACCGCCGGAGGAGATCGCCACTACCAGCGGGCTGCGATCGACGATTGACGGGAAAATAAAGGAGCACAGCGGCTGGTCGTCCACCACGTTCACCAGCCGGTGGCGGGCGTCGGCGGCGTCATAGACGCGACGATTAAGCGCGCGGTCGCTGGTGGCGGCGATAACCAGAAACACAGCATCAAGCTGCGTTTCATCGAACTCGGTTGCCAGCCATACCAGTGCCTGTTCATCCGCCAGACGCTGCACCTCTGCGCCCAGTTCACGGGCGACAACCTGCACCTTCGCCCCCGCGCGTAATAAGAACGCGATTTTGCGGGCGGCGATCTCGCCACCGCCAATAACCAGTACGGGTCGGTTTTTTACCGCAGCAAAAATGGGCAGGTGATCCACAAGGTAACAGCTCGCTAACATTCAGGAATAAGGGGACTATAGGGGGCGGCTGTGAGCGAATGAAATTACGAATTGGAATGAGTAGTTCCGCAAAGGAATAACGACGCGGGAAAGCAAATATCAAAAAGTGCTTAACGCCAGAAAATTCGTGCGTTTAGGCGCAATTCAAATTGTGTAAGGCCGATCACAGTTTCATACTAAGCCGGTCAAAAATTTCCGGCATGTTTAAGGACTCACTATGTTTTCCGCATTGCGCCACCGTACCGCTGCCCTGGCGTTCGGCGTATGCTTTACTCTTCCCGTTCAGGCGGCGTTGCTACCGCCTGGCGACATGGCAAGCCATCAGGCACGTTATATTGCAACCTATTTCCCCGGCCGTATGACCGGCACGCCGGCAGAGATGCTTTCGGCGGATTATGTGCGACAGCAGTTTGCGCAGATGGGTTACCAGAGCGATATCCGCAAGTTCACCAGCCGCTTTATCTATACCTCGAAAACCAATCAGCGTAACTGGCACAACATTACCGGCAGCACGGTGATCGCCGCGCATGAGGGCAAGCAGCCGGAGCAGATTATTATCATGGCGCACCTCGACACCTACGCGCCGCGCAGCGATGCGGATATTGATAACAATCTCGGCGGCCTGACCTTACAGGGGCTTGACGATAACGCTGCCGGCGTTGGCGTGATGCTGGAACTGGCCGACGCGCTGAAAGATGTTCCGACGCAGTACAGCATCCGTTTTGTCGCCACCAGCGGCGAAGAGGAAGGTCAGCTCGGCGCGGAAAACTTTCTGAACCGCATGAGCGAGGCTGAGAAGAAAAACACCCTGCTGGTGATCAATCTCGATAATCTGATCGTCGGCGATAAGCTCTATTTCAACAGCGGCAAAAATACCCCCGCCTCGGTACGCAAGCTGACCCGCGACCGCGCGCTGGCCATTGCCCGCAGTCGCGGCATCGCCGCCGCCACCAATCCTGGCCTGAATCCGCAATACCCGAAAGGCACGTCGTGCTGCCACGATGTTGAGGTGTTTGATAAAGCAAAAATTCCGGTGCTGTCGGTGGAAGCGACAAACTGGTCGCTGGGCAATAAAGACGGTAACCAGCAGCGCGCCAAAACCCGTTCATTCCCGGACGGCACCAGCTGGCACGATGTGCGTCTGGATAACCAGCAGCACATCGACAGCGCCCTGCCAGGCCGCATCGAACGCCGCAGCCGCGACGTAATGCGCATCATGCTGCCGCTGGTGAAGGAACTGGCACGGGCGAAAAC
>NZ_CP127837.1:152718-161822 GCF_030291195.1 Enterobacter sp. PGRG2
TTGCTTAGCCTTCATGCAATCCGCACTCACGCTTTAGCCCGAAGAAGCGGGTTTCTTCTTCAGCCATACCCGGTTCCCATTTACGGGTGGTGTGGGTATCCCCAACCGACAGGTAGCCCTGATCCCACAGCGGATGGTATTTCAGGCCATGCTTTTGCAGGTACTGGAAGACGGTGCGGTTATCCCAGTCAATAATCGGCAGCACTTTAAAAACGCCGCGCTGGATGGCCAGCACCGGCAGGCTGGCACGACTGCCGGACTGGTCACGGCGCAGGCCGGCAAACCATGTCTGCGCATTCAGCGCTTTCAGCGCACGGTTCATCGGCTCGACTTTGTTGATGTCGTTGTACTTTTCGATGCCTTCGACGCCCTGCTCCCACAGTTTACCGTAGCGTGCTTCCTGCCAGGCGGCGCTCTCTTTCGCGCGATACACTTGCAGGTTCAGTTTGAGTTTGTCCGTTAACTCGTCAATAAACTGGTAGGTTTCCGGGAACAGGTAGCCGGTATCGGTGAGGATCACCGGAATATCCGGGCGGATCTGATTCACCAGATGCAGGCTGACCGCCGCCTGAATACCAAAGCTCGACGACAGCACATATTCGCCCGGCAGGTTTTCCAGCGCCCAGGCAACGCGCTCCTCTGCGCTGAGTTTTTCAAGCTGGCCGTTCGTTTCGGCGAGGGCCAGTACGCGTTCTACTTTTGGCAGATCGTTGAGCGCGTTTAGATCGAGTACGGACATAGATTCCTCACTTATGCCGGGTGGCGCTTACGCTTACCCGGCCTACGGAATGGCGGGTTTGCCGGGTGGCGCTTACGCTTACCCGGCCTACGGTTTAGCTTTGCAGGCCGGATAAGGCGTTCACGCCGCCATCCGGCGTATCAGGTTATTCCCAGAAATCCCGTGCCGGATCCAGCACCGGACGGATGATGCCAGCACGAACGGTGAAATCACCGAAGCCTTCGTTGGCATCGCGCTCTTTCGCCCAGCGCCCCACCAGTTCATCGATGGTGTCGAGAATTTCCGGTTCGGTGATGTTTTCACGGTACATCCGCGGGATGCGCGTGCCCATACGGTTGCCGCCCAGATGCAGGTTGTAGCGTCCCGGCGCTTTACCGACCAGCCCCAGCTCCGCCAGCAGCGCACGGCCACAGCCGTTCGGGCAACCGGTAACACGCAGCACGATATGCTCATGACCAAGGCCGTGTTTTTCCATTACCGCTTCCACTTTATCGATAAAGGTCGGCAGGAAACGCTCGGCCTCCGCCATCGCCAGCGGGCAGGTCGGGAAAGCGACACAGGCCATGGAATTCTCACGCTGCGGTTTCACGGCGTTCATCAGACCATGATCGCGCGCCAGCTTTTCGATCTTCGCTTTGTCGCTTTCCGGCACGCCCGCCACGATCAGGTTCTGATTCGCGGTTAAGCGGAAGTCGCCTTTGTGGATCTTCGCGATCTCCAGCAGACCGGTTTTCAGCGGGCGATCCGGGTAATCCAGGATACGGCCATTCTCGATAAACAGCGTCAGGTGCCACTTATCATCAATGCCTTTCACCCAGCCGATGCGATCGCCGCGACCGGTAAATTCATACGGGCGGATCGGCGCGAATTTAATGCCCGCGCGACGTTCCACTTCCGCTTTGAAGACGTCCGGGCCGACGCGCTCCAGGGTGTATTTGGTTTTGGCATTTTTACGATCGGTACGGTTGCCCCAGTCGCGCTGCGTGGTGACCACGGCTTCGGCGACCGCCAGCGTGTGTTCCAGCGGCAGGAAGCCGAATTCAGTCGCGGTACGGGCGTAGGTTTTTTTGTTGCCGTGCTCAATGGACAATCCGCCGCCTACCAGCAGGTTGAAGCCCACCAGCTTGCCATTTTCGGCGATGGCGACAAAGTTCATGTCGTTGGCGTGCAGATCGATGTCGTTCTGCGGCGGGATCACCACCGTGGTTTTAAATTTACGCGGCAGGTAGGTCTGACCGAGAATGGGTTCTTCGTCGGTGGTCGCCACTTTCTCGGCATCATGCCAGATTTCCGCATAGGCGCGGGTGCGCGGCAGCAGGTGCTCAGAGAGCTTTTTCGCCCACTCGTACGCTTCGGCATGCAGCTGGGATTCCACCGGGTTTGAGGTGCACAGCACGTTACGGTTCATGTCGTTCGCCGTTGCCAGCGCATCCAGCCCCACTTCGTGCAGCATCTGATGCGCCGGTTTGACGTTCTTTTTCAGGATGCCGTGATACTGAAACGTCTGACGGTTGGTCAGACGGATGCTGCCGTAGATGGTTTTCTCGGTAGCGAATTTATCAACCGACAGCCATTGCTGCGGGGTAATGATGCCGCCCGGCAGACGGCAGCGCAGCATCATAGCGTGGCGCGGCTCCAGCTTCTGCTCGGCGCGTTCGGCGCGAATGTCGCGATCGTCCTGCTGGTACATGCCGTGAAAACGGATCAGCAGGAAGTTGTCACCGGAAAAACCGCCGGTCAGACCGTTATGTAAATCTTCCGCAATAGTTCCGCGCAGGTAGTTGCTTTCCCGCTTCATGCGCTCGGCGTCAGTCAGTTTTCCTTCGACCACCAGCGGACCTGGATATTTTTCACTCATTAGTAGACATCTCGCTGATAACGGCGCTCAACGCGCAGCTCACTTAAAAATTCATCCGCCGCTTCGGTATCCATGCCACCGAATTCGGCAATCACATCCAGCAAAGCCTGCTCAACGTCTTTCGCCATACGATTGGCGTCGCCGCAGACATAAATGTGGGCACCGTCATTGATCCAGCGCCACAGCTCTGCGCCCTGTTCGCGCAGTTTGTCTTGTACGTATATTTTTTCTTTCTGATCGCGGGACCAGGCCAGGTCGATGCGGTTCAGCACGCCGTCTTTAACGTAGCGCTGCCACTCCACCTGGTATAAAAAGTCTTCCGTAAAGTGCGGATTGCCAAAGAACAGCCAGTTTTTACCGGGGGCCTCATCGGCAGCACGTTGTTGCATAAAGGCGCGGAACGGTGCGATACCGGTACCTGGCCCTATCATGATCACCGGCGTTTCCGGGTTTTCCGGCAGACGGAAGTTATCGTTATGTTCGATAAACATCCGCACTTCGCCATCTTCTTCCACGCGATCGGCGAGGAAGCTGGAGGCGCCACCAGCCCGCGCGCGGCCTTCAATGTCAAAACGCACCGCGCCCACGGTAATGTGCACTTCGCTTTCCACTTCCGCCTGCGACGAGGCGATGGAGTACAGGCGCGGCGTCAGCGGACGCAGCAGACCGATAAGCGCCTCAGCATCCAGTTGCGCCGGGGAGAAACGCACCATATCGACAATCGGCGTGGTTGCGGCGTAGTGCTGCAACTTCGCTTTATCGCCCACCAGCGGCAGTAAGGTTTCGCTGCGGGTCAGGGTGGCGTAGTTTTCGACGATGTTGACGGTATTCACCGTCAGCTCAAAATGCCACTGCAGGGCTTCGGACAGCGGCAGGGTTTTGCCATCGACATTCACCTGTTCGTCGCCGGTCAGCCACAGCAGTTCAACCAGTTCTTTGACCAGCGCCGGATCGTTCTGATACCACACGCCGAGGGCGTCGCCCGGCTGGTAGCGCAGGCCGGAATCACCCAGATCGATCTCCAGGTGACGCACATCTTTTTCGGAATCGCGCCCGGTGATCTTCTGATTCACCGACAGCGTGGCGCAAAGCGGCGCTTCTTTAGTATAGGGGCTGGAAGTGACTTCGTTGACCACGCCGCTGGCGGTAGCCGCAGCCTGCGCCGGGCTTTCCTGCGGAACGCGGGATTTCAGAACGTCCAGGATGCGCCCGCGCCATTCGGCGGCAGCGGCCTGATATTCAACGTCAGTGTCAACGCGGTCGAGCAGGCGTTCAGCGCCCAGCTCCGCCAGCTTGCTGTCAAAATCTTTGCCGCTCTGGCAGAAGAATTCATAAGAGGAATCGCCCAGGCCAAATACGGCGAAGGCCGTACCGTTAAGTTTGGGCGCTTTTTTCGAGAACAGGAACTTATGCAGCGCGACGGCTTCTTCCGGCGGCTCCCCTTCCCCTTGCGTGGAGGTCACGACAACCAGCAGTTTTTCCTGAGCGATTTGTTTGAATTTATAGTCGCCCGCGTTCACCAGGTTAACGTTAAGCTTCGCCGCTAGCAGATCATCGCGCAGGGCTTCCGCCACGCGGCGGGCGTTGCCGGTTTGCGAGGCGGAAATCAGCGTGATAGCTGGCGTTTCTTTCGCGGCAGGCGCGGCAGGCGTGGTTGTGCCCGCAACGGTTCCAGGCTGCTGATTAAGCACGCCCCAGAAATAGCCGGAAACCCAGGCAAGCTGAGTCGGAGTAAGTTCGGATGTCACCGCCGTTAGGCGCGACATTTGCTCCGCGTTAAGCGGCAGCAAAGCGGAAGGTGGGGCCTGAGTCGTCATGCGTCGTCCAGTTCCAGTAAAAGCTGTTTTTATAAGGGGGAAAAACAGAACAGAGAGTAAGGTTAACGGCGCGAATAATAACAACTAAAGAAGGGTTGGAAATAACAAATAACCAAAATGACTAACCTCTTTTAGCTATAGTTATTAACACTAAAACCGGTCAATTAAATCTTTGAATTTTAATAATAAAAAACCCATAACCCTGACAAATACTTTGGTTAAACACTTTTCCCGGTTTTTGTTAATGCTAAAAAAGGTCATATCCGCTACCCTACGGCGGTTTTTGCCTTACAGAGAAATGATAATGATCACCACCTTGTTTAAAGATTTCACCTTCGAAGCCGCCCATCACCTGCCGCACGTGCCGGAAGGCCATAAATGCGGTCGCCTGCACGGTCACTCCTTTATGGTGCGCCTGGAAATTACCGGTGAAGTCGATCCGCATACCGGCTGGATCATGGATTTTTCCGAGCTGAAACGCGCGTTTAAGCCGACGTATGACCGCCTGGATCACTATTATCTGAATGATATTCCGGGGCTTGAGAACCCGACCAGCGAAGTGCTGGCCGCGTGGATCTGGAACGAAATGAAGCCGCTGGTGCCGCAGCTGAGCGCGGTGATGGTGAAAGAAACCTGTACGGCGGGCTGTATTTATCGCGGGGAGTGATCTCCTGTCATATGACCCTCTCCCGTGGGAGAGGGCGTCTGGTCAGGCAATGTTCAGATATTTATGCGTCTGCATCGACAGCCGCCAGTTGCGGGCGATGCAAGTTTCAATGCACAGGCGCGTGGCGTCTTCTTTCTGACTGATGGGTTGCAGGGCGATAACGCGGGGTTTGTCATCGTCAAGACGCGCCAGCAGTTCATCCAGCGCTTCAATATCCCGCACACGGCCTACCGGATGTTTGATCTCGTCGGCGCGCTCCAGCGCCTGCGTCAGCACGTCATATCCGCCGCGCATGTTTACCTTCGGCGATACCGTGACCCAGGTGCCGGTTGTGGTGCGGACTTCGTGCGTGCCGCTGGTTTCGATCTGGCAACTAAAACCGTTCTTCTCAAACAGTGACGTCAGCGGCAGCAGATCGTGTATGCAGGGCTCACCGCCGGTGATCACCACATGACGCGCGGTATAACCCTGACGGCTGATAATCGCCAGCAAATCTTCGCTGCTCGCCGCGCCCCATTTATCGCTCTCTTTGGTTTTGGCGATAACGCTGTAGAGCGACACTTCCCGATCGGAAAGCTTGTCCCATGTGTGTTTGGTGTCGCACCAGGCACAGCCAACCGGGCATCCCTGCAAACGAATAAAAATGGCAGGAACGCCGGTAAAGTAACCCTCGCCTTGCAAGGTCTGGAACATTTCATTAATCGGGTACTGCATACTCATCTCTGTTCAGGATCTAAACCCTAAGTATCGCAGATCCCGGCCAGACGATCATGTGCCATTCGCGCCCTGCGCATTAATCGCGCGGGTAAAACGCGCGGTAATTTGCTGCGGCCGGGTGATGGCGCCGCCCACCACCACCGAATGCGCCCCCAGCGCAAGGCACTGCGCGGCAAGCTCAGGCGTGTCGACATTGCCTTCGGCGATCACCGGGATAGTGGCGATGGAAAGTACCTCTTTTAAAAATTGCAGATCGTTCTCCGGCAGCCGGTGCCCCGCCGTTTCAGCCGTATAGCCATAAAGGGTGGTGCCGAGGCAGTCAAAGCCCAGCTCACCGGCGATACGCACATCATCCAGGGTGGCGATATCCGCCATCAGCAAGACCTGCGGATAACGGCGGCGGATCGCACTGACCAGCGCGGCCAGGGTGTCGCCGCCAGGTCGCTTACGCTGGGTGGCATCCAGCGCGATGATTTCCGGGGCGACCGTCATCAGCTCGTCAATTTCGCGCAGCGTGGCGGTGATAAACACGTCGCTGTCAGGGTAATCACGCTTAATAATGCCGATCACCGGCAGCGACACCTGCGCCTTGATGGCTTTGATATCCACCACGCTGTTGGCGCGAATACCTGCGGCGCCGCCTTCCACTGCGGCCAGCGCCATGCGGGACATAATAAAATCGCTGTGCAGCGGTTCGTTTTCCAGCGCCTGGCAGGATACCACCAGCGCCTTTTTGATCTGTTCTAATGCATTCATAACGCTAACATCTCTTCCATTTCGTTTTTGATGATGGTGACGTGCGGCCCATAAATCACCTGAACCCCGTTACCACGAACGATCACCCCGCGCGCGCCTGTCGCTTTCAGGGCGGCTTCATCCACTTTGCTGCCCGCTTTCACCGTCACGCGCAGGCGTGTGGCACAGCAGTCGACCTCGTCCAGATTCCCGCGCCCGCCCAGCGCCGCCACTATGGCCTCTGCCCGTTCGGTGCCGCTGACGGCAGAGATTTCCGCCTGCTCTTTTTCGCGGCCTGGCGTGAGGAAGTTGAAGCGCTTAATCAGGAAGCGGAAGGTGAAGTAGTACAGGAAGAACCACGGAATGCCGACCAGCGGCACATACAGCCAGTGGGTTTTCGCTTCGCCCTGCAAAATGCCGAACAGCACAAAGTCGATAAAGCCGCCGGAAAACGTCTGCCCGATAGTGATATGCAGCATATGCGCCAGCATGAAAGCCAGCCCGTCGAACAACGCGTGCAGAACGTACAGCACAGGCGCGACAAACAGGAACGAAAACTCAATAGGTTCGGTAATGCCGGTTAAGAAGGACGTCAGCGCCGCCGAGAACAGCAGGCCAGCTACCCGCTTTTTGTTTTCGGGTTTCGCGGTGTGGTACATCGCAAGACATGCACCCACCAGCCCGAACATCATGGTGATGAAGCGGCCGGACATAAAGCGTGAGGTGCCTTCGTAAAACTGCTGCGTCGCGGGATCGGCCAGCTGCGCGAAGAAAATGCGCTGCGTGCCTTCCACCAGTTGCCCGTTGACGATCTCGCTGCCGCCCAGCGCCGTCGTCCAGAAAGGCAGATAAAAGATGTGATGCAGCCCGAAGGGGCCAAGCATGCGCAAAATAAAGCCGTAGAGAAAAGTGCCTAGGTAGCCGGTGGCATCCACCAGCCCGCCAAGACCGAAAATCAGCTTTTGAAAATGCGGCCAGACCACCGTCATGATAGCGCCGACAAGGATCGCCGCCAGCGAGCTGATAATGGGTACAAAGCGCGAGCCGCCAAAAAAGCCCAGAAACTGCGGCAGCGCGATCTTATTAAAGCGGTGATGCAGCGCGCAGGTGACGAGGCCGATGACCACGCCGCCAAACACGCCGGTTTCCAGCGTCTGAATACCTAAGGTCATGCCCTGCCCGACCGCGCCGGGATCGCTGCTCGCCAGTGTACCGGTCAGCGTCAGCAGCGCATTAATGGTGGCATTCATCACCAGATACGCCAGCAGCGCGGCCAGTCCCGCCGTGCCCTTATCGGTTTTCGCCAGCCCCACCGCCACGCCCACCGCAAAAAGTACCGACAGGTTGGCAAAAACAATCGCCCCGGCGCTGCTCATGATGGTGAAAATCGCCTGTAGCCAGGCCACATCCAGGAAAGGCCAGGCCGTCAGCGTATTGGGATTCGACAGCGCGCCGCCAATCCCCAACAGCAGCCCCGCCGCCGGAAGTACGGCAATCGGCAGCATAAAGGATTTACCAAAACGCTGCGCTTTTTCAAACCAGCCCCCAGGGGAAGCACCACTGAACATTGTCATACTCTTTCTCCGCTCGCCGCTTGTTGATGAAAATTTTTACCACAATAAATATTTAACGTGAAAATTATCATCAAAAAAGCGGAAGCGGATCATACTATTTTAAAATGACTGGCAACCTGTCCCCTCTTTCCGCCACACTATCGGGCATTAACGACGTAAAGGATCCCGGAATGTCTGAAAATGAAAATGTGCTGCTGCGCCTTCGCCAGGGAATGTCGGGTTACAGTCCCACGCAGCAGAAGCTGACGGAATACATACTGGCAGAACCTTCGCGGGTGCTTTATCAGACCATCACCGAGCTGGCGCGGGAGAGCGCCACCAGCGAAGCCAGCGTCACACGCCTGTGCCGTATGCTGGGCTGTAAAGGCTATACGGAATTCAAAATGGCGCTGGCGCTGGATGTGCAGCGCGCCGGGACGCCGCGTGAGCAGGGCGATGAGATTGATACGCTGGTGGAAGAGTCGGTCATGGCGCTGCGGGATACGTCGAGGCTGCTTGACCGCGAGGTGCTGGCCAGGGCGGCAATGACACTGCATCAGGCGCGCACAGTGCAGATTTACGGCGTGGCGGCCAGCGCCATCATTGGCGATTATCTGCACTACAAACTTTTACGCCTCGGCAAAACGGCGCAGCTGTTCAGCGATATGCATCGCGCGGCGATGAATGCCACCACGCTGGGAAGTGACGAGCTGGTGATCGCGATCTCCAGTTCTGGCTCCACGCGCGATCTGCTGCATGTGGTGAAACTGGCCCGTAAACGTGGTGCGACGGTGCTGGCGTTAAGCAATACGCCGCGCAGTCCGCTGGCGTCGATCAGCGATATGCTGCTGGTGGCGGCAAAACCGGAAGGGCCGCTCAGCGCCGGGGCGTTGAATGCCAAAGTGGGGGCCATGCTGCTGGTGGAACTGCTGATCACTGCCTTAATGTCTTATGACGCGCATTACAGCGATACCAGCCAGCAAACCGCCAGCGCGACCTTACCGCTGCTGTTGTAGAA
>NZ_CP127837.1:163632-189165 GCF_030291195.1 Enterobacter sp. PGRG2
ACTGGCCTTTGATCTCTTTACGACCGTTGTACGGTGCTTTTTCGCCCAGCGCTTCTTCGATACGGATCAGCTGGTTGTATTTAGCAACGCGGTCAGAACGGCTCATGGAACCGGTTTTGATCTGGCCTGCAGCGGTACCTACTGCCAGGTCGGCAATGGTCGCATCTTCAGTTTCGCCAGAACGGTGAGAGATCACCGCAGTGTAGCCAGCGTCTTTCGCCATTTTGATCGCAGCCAGAGTTTCGGTCAGAGAACCGATCTGGTTGAATTTGATCAGGATGGAGTTAACGATGCCTTTTTCGATACCTTCTTTCAGGATCTTGGTGTTGGTTACGAACAGATCGTCACCAACCAGCTGGATTTTGTCGCCCAGCACTTTGGTCTGGTATGCGAAACCATCCCAGTCAGATTCGTCCAGACCATCTTCGATGGAAACGATCGGGTACTGTTTGGTCAGATCTTCCAGGAAGTGGGTGAATTCTTCAGAGGTGAAGGCTTTGTTGCCTTCGCCGGCCAGAACGTATTTACCGTCTTTGTAGAACTCGGACGCTGCGCAGTCCATCGCCAGAGTGATATCGGTGCCCAGTTCGTAGCCTGCTGCTTTAACCGCTTCAGCGATTACAGCCAGTGCTTCAGCGTTGGAGCCCAGGTTCGGCGCGTAGCCGCCTTCGTCGCCAACTGCAGTGTTCATACCTTTAGCTTTCAGAACTTTAGCCAGGTTGTGGAACACTTCAGAACCCATACGCACAGCTTCTTTCAGCGTCTTAGCGCCAACAGGCTGGATCATGAATTCCTGAATATCAACGTTGTTATCTGCGTGCTCGCCACCGTTGATGATGTTCATCATCGGAACCGGCATGGAGTATTTGCCCGGAGTGCCGTTCAGTTCAGCGATGTGCTCGTACAGCGCCTGACCTTTAGAAGCCGCAGCGGCTTTGGCGTTAGCCAGAGACACAGCCAGGATAGCGTTCGCACCGAAGTTAGATTTGTTTTCAGTACCGTCCAGATCGATCATGATCTTATCGATACCAGCCTGGTCTTTGGCGTCTTTGCCAAGCACTGCCTGAGCAATCGGGCCGTTAACCGCAGCAACCGCTTTGGTTACGCCTTTACCCAGGAAACGGGATTTGTCGCCATCGCGCAGTTCCAGAGCTTCACGGGAACCAGTAGAAGCACCTGACGGGGCAGCAGCCATACCGACGAAACCACCTTCAAGGTGTACTTCGGCTTCAACAGTCGGGTTACCACGGGAGTCGATGATTTCACGACCGATGACTTTAACGATTTTGGACATTAGGATTTCCTCAGTACAAGTTAAACTAAAACTCCAGACAAACAATGCACCCGGCAGGGTGCATTGTCGTTCTAACTCTTACTTCGCCTGACGCTTCTGGAAATCGCTTGCGGCCTTAACAAAGCCTGCAAACAGCGGATGTCCATCACGCGGCGTTGAAGTAAATTCCGGGTGGAACTGACAGGCGACAAACCACGGATGGTTTGGCACCTCGATGATCTCAACTAACTGATCATCGCCGGAACGGCCCGCGACACGCAGACCCGCAGCTTCAATTTGTTTCAACAACATATTGTTGACTTCATAGCGGTGACGGTGACGTTCAACAATGGTAGACGCACCGTACAACTGACGAACGAGGCTGTCGTCATCCAACTGGCACTGCTGTGCGCCGAGACGCATCGTACCACCCAGGTCGCTCTTTTCAGTGCGGACTTCGACATTGCCATCTTCATCACGCCATTCGGTAATGAGCGCCACGACAGGGTACTTACAGTCTGGCACAAATTCCGTTGAGTTGGCGTTGTCCATTCCCGCTACGTTGCGCGCAAACTCAATCAGCGCAACCTGCATACCCAGGCAAATGCCCAGATAAGGAATATTATTTTCACGCGCGAAGCGTGCAGTGGCGATCTTACCTTCAACGCCGCGGTAGCCGAAACCACCCGGGATCAGGATCGCGTCCAGACCTTTTAAGATCTCAACGCCGCGCGTTTCCACATCCTGCGAATCGATCAGCTTGATGTTGACGGTTACGCGGTTCTTCAGACCACCGTGTTTCAGCGCTTCGATCACCGATTTATAGGCATCCGGCAGCTCAATGTATTTGCCGACCATGCCGATGGTGACTTCACCCGCCGGATTCGCTTCTTCGTAAATAACCTGTTCCCATTCAGACAGGTTAGCTTCCGGACAGTTCAGGCTGAATCGTTTACAAATATAATCGTCCAGTCCCTGAGATTTCAACAGGCCCGGAATTTTATAAATAGAATCGACGTCTTTCAGAGAAATAACGGCTTTTTCTGGAACGTTACAGAACAAAGCAATTTTCGCACGTTCGTTGGCAGGAACCGCGCGATCTGAGCGACAAATCAGAATATCCGGCTGGATACCGATAGAAAGCAGCTCTTTCACAGAATGCTGTGTCGGTTTGGTCTTCACCTCACCTGCCGCCGCCATGTATGGCACCAGCGTCAGGTGCATGTACATGGTGTGTTCACGGCCCACTTCCACGGCCATCTGGCGAATCGCTTCAAGGAACGGCAGGGATTCGATGTCGCCCACCGTACCGCCGATTTCAACCAGCACCACGTCGTAGCCTTCGCCACCTTCGATGATGCGCTCTTTGATGGCGTTAGTGATGTGCGGAATAACCTGAACGGTCGCGCCCAGATAGTCGCCACGGCGCTCTTTACGCAGAACGTCGGAGTAGATACGACCGGTAGTGAAGTTGTTACGGCGGCTCATTTTGGTGCGAATGAAGCGCTCGTAGTGGCCCAGGTCTAAATCGGTTTCAGCGCCGTCTTCAGTAACGAACACTTCCCCGTGCTGAATTGGGCTCATGGTGCCCGGATCGACGTTGATGTACGGATCCAGTTTCATAATGCTTACGCTGAGGCCACGGGCTTCAAGAATGGCTGCGAGGGAGGCTGCGGCAATGCCTTTTCCCAGAGAGGATACGACCCCGCCGGTCACAAAAATATAGTTCGTTGTCATGCTGAACCTGAGAAGTTAGGTTTAAAAGACGATGGAATAACCAGGACGGGAAAGCAGTATACCGGAACCAGGCAGTTGCCACAAACTTTCATTCTTCCTCCTCTTCCACAGGTTCTGACAATAATAAGGAGTGAGAAAATAGCCCCTTTTGGCTAAATGTTTTTGACGCAAATCAAGCGCTTGTTATTTAAAAAATCACACAAATCGCGCTTGATCCGCAAAAGTCGTTAGAGATCAGATTCCTGCCGCTTTACCTGCTGCCAGACTTCTTCCATGGTTTCCAGATCCACACCGGTCATGCTCAGCCCGCGGGCGGCCACAATACGCTCCACTTCCCGGAAACGACGCTCAAATTTGAGGTTCGCTTTTTGCAGCGCCACTTCCGCTTTGACGCCCAGATGACGGGATAAATTCACGGTGGCGAACAGCAAATCGCCCATTTCTTCTTCCACCCGCGCCTGATCGACGACCGCCTGTTTCGCCTCGTCCATCACTTCGTCGATCTCTTCGTAGACTTTTTCCACCACCGGGCCGAGGGTGGCCCAGTCAAAGCCGACCGAGGCGCAGCGCTTCTGAATTTTATGCGCGCGCATCAGCGCCGGGAAGCTGTGCGGGATGTCATCCAGCACCGAATGCTGCGCTTTTTCGGCGCGCTCTTCGTGCTTAATTTGCTCCCAGCGCGCTAATACCTGAGTGCTGTTTTCTGCCGTGGCATCGCCAAAGATATGCGGGTGACGGCGTTCAAGCTTGTCGCTGATTGCCGCGCAAATGTCATTGAAGTCAAAACGCCCCTCTTCCTGCGCCATTTGCGCGTAAAACACCACCTGGAACAGCAGATCGCCCAGTTCGCCGCGCAGATCATCAAAATCTTCCCGGGAAATGGCGTCCAGCACTTCATAGGTTTCTTCGAGGGTGTAAGGGGCGATGGTGGCAAAGGTCTGCTCTTTATCCCACGGGCAGCCGTTTTCCGGGTCGCGCAGGCGTTGCATGATGCCCAGCAGGCGATCGATTTGCGTCATTGAAATGTCCTGAAAATACAGGCCCGACAGCAACCCGCCGTCGGGCCGAAAAAGTAGAATTAACCGCCGTGCAGGCGACGCGCGTCTATCACATCCGGCACCTGATTCAGTTTGCCGAGGACGCGGCCAAGCACCTGCAGATTATAGATTTCGATATTCATATCAATGGTGGCCAGCTGCTGTTTGGTGTCGCTGCGGCTTGCCACGCCCAGCACGTTGACCTTCTCATTGGCGAGAATGGTGGTAATGTCGCGCAACAGACCGCTGCGATCGTTAGCGGTCACGCGCACCACCAGCGAATAGCCCGCCGAGTAGCTCTCGCCCCATACCGCGTCGACAATTCGTTCAGGCGCGTGGGATTGCAGTTCGGTCAGCTGATCGCAGTCGGCGCGGTGAATAGAGATGCCGCGTCCCTGAGTGATAAAACCGGTGATCTCATCGCCAGGGATCGGCTGGCAGCAGCGGGCGATGTGGTGCATCAGATTACCAACGCCCTCCACCACCACGCGGCCTTTATCTTTGTTGGTGTTACGGTGCGGCGGCGCCCAGGTTTTCTGCTGCAACTGTTTAAGCGCAGCGGCGTCCTGTTCTTCGGCGCTCGGTTTATTAAACTGCGCCTGCAGGAAGTTAACCATCTGGTTAAGGCGAATATCGCCGCCGCCAATCGCCGCCAGCAGCTCTTCCACTTCGTTGAAGTTGTAGCGCGGCAGCAGCTGTTTTTCCGCCTCTTTAAGGCTGATCCCCAGATGTTCAAGCTCGTCATCAAGGATCTGCCGCCCGGCGAGAATATTTTTATCGCGATCCTGTTTGCGGAACCAGTTATGGATCTTGGCCCGTCCGCGGCTGGTGGTGACATAGCCAAGGTTAGGATTCAGCCAGTCGCGGCTGGGGTTCGGCTGCTTCTGGGTGATGATTTCGATCTGATCGCCCATCTGAAGCTGATAGGTAAAGGGCACAATGCGTCCGCTGATTTTCGCCCCGATGCAGCGATGGCCGACGTCGCTGTGAATGTGGTAGGCGAAGTCGAGCGGCGTGGAGCCTGCCGGTAAGTCGACCACATCGCCTTTCGGCGTAAAGACGTAAACGCGATCGTCGAACACCTGACTGCGCAGCTCGTCGAGCATTTCGCCGGAGTCGGCCATCTCTTCCTGCCAGGCGATAAGCTTACGCAGCCAGGCAATGCGATCTTCATGACCTGACGCACGCGCGCCTGTCGCGGCTGCCCCTTCTTTGTACTTCCAGTGCGCCGCCACGCCCAGTTCGGCATCTTCATGCATCTGACGGGTACGGATCTGGATCTCAACGGTTTTGCCGCCTGGCCCCAGCACCACGGTGTGAATGGACTGGTAACCGTTCGGTTTCGGGTTGGCGACGTAGTCGTCAAACTCGTCGGGCAGATGGCGATAATGAGTGTGTACGATACCCAGTGCCGCATAGCAGTCCTGCAGGCGCTCGGCCACAATACGCACCGCGCGCACGTCAAACAGCTCGTCAAAGGCGAGCTGCTTTTTCTGCATTTTGCGCCAGATGCTGTAGATGTGCTTCGGACGGCCATACACCTCGGCCTTCACGCCCTCGGTTTTCATTTCCGAGCGCAGATGACCCACAAATTCATCAATGTAATGTTCACGATCGATACGGCGCTCATGCAGCAGTTTAGCGATGCGCTTGTATTCATCCGGATGCAGATAGCGGAAGCAGTAATCTTCCAGCTCCCATTTCAGCTGACCGATACCTAAGCGGTTCGCCAGCGGCGCATAGATATTGGTGCACTCTTTGGCCGCCAGTACGCGTTCATCTTCCGGCAGATCTTTCACTTCCCGCAGATGCGCCACGCGCTCGGCCAGTTTGATCACCACGCAGCGGAAATCATCGACCATCGCCAGCAGCATCCGGCGAACGTTATCCACCTGTTCAGAAGAAACGGAGTCGTTGTGCGTGGCTTTCAGCTGACGGATAGCGGCCATATCACGCACGCCGTGGATCAAATCGACAATGGCTTTACCGACGCTCTCGCGCAGGACGTCTTCGCTGACGACGTTGGCGTCCGCCAGCGGAAACAGCAGCGCCGCGCGCAGCGTTTCAATATCCATGCTTAACATGGAGAGGATTTCCACCATCTCGACGCCGCGCCACAACAGCAGATCGGCGTCAGGATGGCCCTGGGTTTTTTGCAGGCAGTACGCCCAGGTTTCGGCTAAGCGGTCACACGAGGGCTGACTGGAAATTCCCAGACTGGCGATCCATTTTTCAGAATCGAATTCTCCTGCCCGATTAAGATGTGCACTTCTTACCGCAACCATTGTCCTCTCCTTTCAGGGACGAAGCCTGTCGAATTCGACAAGCCGAAGTTAATTACCTGTGCTCACACTGCGTGCAAATAACACCATAGATTCCAGATGCCCAGTGTGCGGGAACATGTCCAGCATCGCCAGCCGCTGAATCTGGTACCCCGCATTTAATAATGCTTCACTGTCGCGGGCAAGCGTGGCCGGGTTACAGGAAACATAGACTACTTTTGACGGGGCAAGTTTTATTATGTGCTGCATGACGCCCGGCGCACCGGCGCGCGCCGGATCGAGCAGCACTTTATCTATGCCGTGACGTGCCCAGGGCTGCGCAGTGACATCTTCTTCCAGGTTTTCATGAAAAAATGTCACATTGTGCAACGCATTCTGTTCGGCGTTTTGCCGCCCTTTTTCCACCAGCGCCGCGACACCCTCCACGCCCACCACGCTTGCGGCGCGTTTCGCCAGCGGCAGGGTAAAATTGCCCATCCCGCAGAACAGATCCAGCACCCGATCGCCAGGGGAAATGTCCAGCCACGCCAGCGCTTTTGCCACCATTTGCTGATTCACGCCATCATTCACCTGAATGAAATCACGCGGGCTGAAGGTTAAGCGTAGCCCGTCCGAGGTGTACCAGGGCGCCTCGCCGGTTACCGGTTGCAGTATGTCGCTTTGCGGCGCAAGAAACAGCGCTACGTCCCCGGAATGCGAAAAGCGTTCCAGTTTTTCACGATCTTTGGCGCTTAATGGCGCGGTATGACGCAATACCAGCAGCGGGCCGTTATCGGCCAGCACCAGTTCGACGTGTCCAAGATGGTGCGGATTGTCCAGCGCCTGCAGACAGCTGCGCAATGATGGCAGCAGCGCCTCAAGACGGGGCACCAGAATCGGGCAACGCTTCACGTCGATGATGTCGTTTGAACCCGCTTTGCGAAACCCCATTTCCAGCCGCTGGCTTTTTGCCGCCACGTTCAGGCTCAGGCGCGCGCGACGACGATAGCCCCAGGGCTGGTCGGCGATCACTTCGTCTACGTCGCGTTTCATCATGCGGGCCAGCGCGCTGCGCTTACTGCGCTGTTGCAGCGCCACGCTGGCATGTTGCTGCTGACAGCCGCCACAGACGCCAAAATGCGGGCACAGCGGCGTTTCCCGTTCCGGGCTGTCGTTAAGACGACGCTTAACCTGCCCGCGGGCATATTGACGTTTGTCTTCCGTCACCATGATTTCCGCCCGTTCGCCGGGCAGTAGTCCGGGGATAAACAGCGCTTTACCGTTGTGACGAGCCACGCCCTGACCAAAAGGATCGAGGTCGCTCACTTCAACAGTTATGATCTGACGCGTCGCCACGCGTCGTTTTGCAGAGTAGAATTGCGCCATTGCCGGGAATTTTCTCAATCAAACATAATTGCCCTAATTGTCCCATAACGGAACTCCATGACCAACTACAGCCTGCGCGCGCGCATGATGATTTTGATTCTGGCTCCCACCGTACTGATCGGTTTGTTGCTCAGCATCTTCTTTGTTGTCCACCGCTACAATGACTTACAGCGTCAGCTTGAAGACGCCGGCGCCAGCATTATTGAGCCGCTCGCCGTCTCCAGCGAATACGGCATGAATCTGCAAAACCGTGAGTCTATCGGGCAGCTCATCAGCGTGTTGCACCGTCGCCATTCGGACATCGTGCGGGCGATCTCCATTTACGATGAGCGTAACAATCTGTTTGTTACCTCAAATTTCCATCTCGATCCGGACGAGCTAAAACTGTCGAAAGGCACGCCTTTCCCGCGCCGCTTAAGCGTGGTGCGCAACGGCGATTTTATGATCCTGCGTACGCCGATTATCTCAGAAAGGTATTCACCTGACGAATCTTCCACGGCGGATGCCAAGCAGGCGAATAATATGTTGGGCTACGTGGCGCTGGAGCTGGATCTGCGTTCCGTGCGCCTGCAGCAGTACAAAGAGATTTTTGTCTCCTCGGTGATGATGCTGTTCTGTATCGGCATCGCCCTGATCTTTGGCTGGCGGCTGATGCGCGACGTCACCGGCCCGATCCGCAATATGGTCAATACCGTTGACCGTATCCGTCGCGGTCAGCTGGACAGCCGCGTGGAAGGCTTCATGCTCGGCGAGCTGGATATGCTGAAAAACGGCATTAATTCGATGGCGATGTCGCTGGCGGCCTATCACGAGGAGATGCAGCACAATATCGATCAGGCCACCTCCGATCTGCGGGAAACGCTGGAGCAGATGGAGATCCAGAACGTTGAGCTGGATCTGGCGAAAAAACGGGCGCAGGAAGCGGCGCGCATCAAGTCCGAGTTTCTGGCGAACATGTCTCATGAGCTGCGCACGCCCCTTAACGGCGTGATTGGCTTTACCCGCCTGACGCTGAAATCCGAACTGACGCCCACCCAGAAAGATCATCTGCATACCATTGAGCGCTCTGCCAATAATCTGCTTACCATCATTAATGACGTGCTGGATTTTTCGAAGCTTGAAGCCGGTAAGCTGATCCTTGAAAGCATTCCCTTCCCGCTGCGCAACGCGCTGGACGAAGTGGTGACGCTGCTGGCCCATGCCGCGCATGATAAGGGCCTTGAGCTGACGCTGAACATCAAGAACGACGTGCCGGACAACGTCATTGGCGATCCCCTGCGCCTGCAACAGGTGATTACTAATCTGGTGGGTAACGCCATTAAGTTCACCGAAAACGGCAACATTGACATCCTGGTGGAAAAACGCTCCATCAGTAATAACAAAGTGCAGATCGAGGTGCAGATCCGCGATACCGGTATCGGTATTCCCGAGCGGGATCAGTCGCGGCTGTTCCAGGCGTTCCGTCAGGCGGATGCGAGTATTTCGCGGCGACACGGCGGTACCGGCCTTGGGCTGGTGATCACGCAAAAACTGGTTAATGAAATGGGCGGCGATATCTCTTTCCACAGCCAGCCGCAGCGCGGGTCCACCTTCTGGTTCCACATCAATCTCGATCTCAATCCAAACGTCATCGGCGAAGGGCCATCAACGCTGTGCCTTACGGGTAAACGGCTGGCCTACATTGAGCCGAACACGGCGGCGGCGCAGAGCACGCTGGATTTACTGAGCAGTACGCCGCTGGAGGTGATCTACAGCCCGACACTGTCAGGGCTGCCGGAAGATCATTACGATATTCTGCTGCTGGCGGTGCCGGTGACCCTGCAGGAGCCGCTGACCATGCAGCATACCCGGCTGGCGAAGGCGTCGCAGATGACCGATTACCTGCTGCTGGCGCTGCCCTGCCATGCGCAAATTAACGCCGAAGAGCTGAAACAAAATGGCGCGGCGGCCTGTCTGCTCAAGCCCCTAACGGCGGCGCGACTGCTGCCCGCGCTCAATGAATATTGTCGCCTTAACCGCCGTGCGCCGCCGCTGCTGGAGAACGCGGATAAGCTGGCGATGAGCGTCATGGCGGTAGATGATAATCCCGCCAACCTGAAGCTGATCGGCGCGCTGCTTGACGATCAGGTGCAGCAGGTGGAGCTGTGTGAAAGCGGGCAACAGGCCGTTGACCGGGCGCGGCAGATGCAGTTCGATTTGATCCTGATGGATATTCAGATGCCGGAAATGGACGGCATTCGCGCCTGCGAGTTAATCCGCCAGTTGCCGCACCAGCAGCAGACGCCGGTAGTGGCGGTCACGGCCCATGCCCTTGCCGATCAGAAAGAGAAGCTGTTCAGCGCGGGCATGAACGGTTATCTGGCGAAACCGATCGAAGAAGATAAGTTACGCGGCCTGCTGCTGCGCTATCTGCCCGGCCCTGGCGTCAGCCAGTGGCTGACGCCGCCTGAGCCGCAACCGCTTCCTGAGCCGGTGGAAGCCACGGTCAACCCGAACGCCACCCTCGACTGGCAGATGGCGCTGCGTCAGGCCGCCGGAAAGAATGATCTGGCGCGGGAAATGTTACAGATGCTGCTCGATTTCCTGCCGGAGATCCGCAACAAGGTGGAAGAACAGCTGGTGGGAGAAGCGCCGGAAGGACTGACGGAGGCCATTCATAAGCTGCATGGCAGTTGTGGCTACAGCGGCGTGCCACGGCTGAAAAATCTCTGCCATCTGATTGAGCACCAGTTACGCAGCGGAACGCCCGCCGCGGATCTGGAGCCGGAATTCCTCGAACTGCTGGATGAGATGGATAACGTGGGGCGGGAAGCGAGTAAGATCCTGGGATAATACTCCCTCTCACCCCGGCCCTCTCCCGCAGGGAGAGGGCGACGTTGTCAGGCTGACGGCGGTAATCCCCGCCCGGCCTTTAACACCGCCGCGACGTTGCGCGCGGTCATGCGTACGTTTTCCCCGGCATTTTTCAGCGCGTCGTCCAGTGAGCAGATGGTGTAGATGACGCTGAATACCGCGTCCAGACCGTGCTCATGGACGATCCCCACGTCTGCCGTCAGGCTGCCGGCAATACCAATTACCGGTTTGTTATAACGCTTCGCGACCTTCGCCACACCAACCGGCACTTTGCCGTGCACGGTCTGGCTGTCGATGCGCCCTTCGCCGGTGATCACCAGATCGGCACCGGCAACGTGCTCCGCCAGATGCAGCGCGTCGGTGACGATCTCAATGCCGCGACGCAGCTCCGCGCCGCAAAATGCATACAGCCCGGCCCCCATGCCGCCCGCCGCGCCCCCGCCTGCCAGCGTAAGCACATCCACATCCAGATCGCGCTGAATGATCTTCGCATAATGGTGCAGCGCGTGGTCGAGACGGGCAACGGTTTCGCCCGTCGCGCCTTTTTGCGGGCCAAAAACCGCCGATGCGCCCTGGTCACCCGTAAGCGGGTTTGTCACGTCACAGGCCACTTCTATGCGGCAGGTTTTCAGGCGCGCATCCAGTTCGCTGACGTCAATGCGCGCCAGGGTTTCCAGTTCGCCGCCGCCCTGCCCCAGCGCCTTGCCCTGCGCATTTAACAGCTTCGCGCCCAGCGCCTGCACCATTCCGGCGCCGCCGTCATTGGTGGCGCTGCCGCCAAGCCCGATAATAATGTGTTTCACGCCCGCATCGAGGGCGTGACGGATCAGCTCGCCCGTCCCCCAGGATGTTGTAATTAATGGGTCGCGTTTTGCCGCAGGCACCAGTTCCAGACCACTGGCGGCGGCCATTTCAATAAAGGCGCTCTGTTCATCGCCGGAAAGACCGTAAAAACCCGCCACCGATTCGCCGAGCGGGCCGGTCACCTTTACCTGCACTTTTCTGCCGTGGGTGGCAGCCACCATCGCTTCGACCGTGCCTTCGCCGCCATCTGCCACCGGCAGTTTGACGTACTCCGCGTCCGGGAAAATCTCTTTAAAACCGCGTTCAATGGCGGTAGCGACATCGAGGGCACTCAGGCTTTCCTTGTATGAGTCCGGTGCGATCACTATTTTCATATGCTGTCCTTAGGTATGTTGACTGCCAGTATTATCTTTCCCGATACGGGAAAGCGCCGGTTCCCGCAAGAACCGGCGGGGTTGCACTAACGCACCATGCAGGGGCGTTTGTTATCAAAAGTCCAGTTGGGGATCAGGTACTGCATGCCCATGGCGTCGTCGCGCGCGCCCAGGCCATGCTTCTGATACAGTTCATTCGCCTTCATCACCTGATCCATATCCAGCTCAACGCCGAGGCCCGGCGTAGTCGGCACCTGCACCATGCCGCCTTTAATTTCGAATGGCTGTTTAGTGAGGCGCTGATTGCCTTCCTGCCAGATCCAGTGTGTATCAATGGCGGTGATGTTGCCTGGCGCTGCGGCCGCTACGTGAGTGAACATCGCCAGCGAGATGTCGAAATGGTTGTTGGAGTGTGAACCCCAGGTCAGGCCGAATTCATGACACATCTGCGCCACCCGCACCGAGCCCTGCATGGTCCAGAAGTGCGGATCCGCCAGCGGAATATCCACCGATTGCAGCGACAGCGTGTGCCCCATCTGCCGCCAGTCGGTGGCGATCATATTGGTGGCGGTCGGCAGGCCGGTGGCGCGGCGGAATTCCGCCATCACTTCACGCCCGGAGAAACCCTGCTCTGCGCCGCACGGATCTTCGGCATAGGCCAGTACGCCGCGCAGGGATTTACCGATAGCGATGGCTTCATCCAGCGACCAGGCGCCGTTCGGATCGAGCGTCACGCGCGCCTGCGGGAAGCGTTTAGCCAGCGCGGTAACTGCCTCCGCTTCTTCAAAGCCCGCCAGCACGCCGCCCTTGAGTTTGAAATCGTTAAAGCCGTATTTTTCATAGGCCGCTTCCGCCAGGCGCACCACCGCATCCGGGGTCATGGCTTCTTCGTGGCGCACGCGATACCAGTCGCATTTGTCGTCCGGCTGGCTCTGGTACGGCAGCGGCGTGCGTTTACGATCGCCGACAAAGAACAGATAGCCGAGCATTTCCACTTCGCTGCGCTGCTGCCCGTCGCCCAGCAGGGTGGCAACGTTAACGCCGAGGTGTTTGCCGAGCAGATCGAGCATCGCGGCTTCAATACCGGTCACCACGTGAATGGTGGTACGCAAATCGAAGGTTTGCAGGCCGCGGCCAGCGGCGTCGCGATCGGCGAATGCCTGACGCACGGCGGTGAGGATATTTTTGTATTCGCCGATGGTTTTACCCACCACCAGCGCGGCGGCGTCTTCCAGCGTGGTGCGGATTTTTTCGCCGCCGGGTATTTCGCCCACGCCGGTCTGTCCGGCGTTATCTTTGATGATCACGATGTTGCGGGTAAAGAACGGCGCATGGGCACCGCTCAGGTTCATTAACATGCTGTCGTGACCAGCAACCGGGATCACCTGCATGGAAGTAACAACGGGGGTAGTGGTGCTCATTCTGTCATCCTTTTACTCTAATCAATGGCGTCCAAAGACGGGGCGTTTGCGGTCAAACGTCCAGCCCGGGATGAGATACTGCATGGGGCCGGCGTCATTACGCGCGCCGCCCGGCAGGGTTTTGTAGAGCTCGTGGGCCTTCTCAATCTGGCCCCAGTCGATTTCCACGCCCAGTCCCGGCGCGTCAGGGACGGCAATTTTGCCCTGCTTAATTTCCAGCGGCTGTTTCGTCAGGCGGGCATCGCCTTCCTGCCAGATCCAGTGGGTGTCAATGGCCGTTGGCGTACCAGGTGCTGCCGCGCCGACATGGGTAAACATCGCCAGCGAAATATCAAAATGGTTATTCGAATGACAGCCCCAGGTCAGGCCCCAGTCATCGCACAGCTGCGCCACACGCACCGCCCCGGACAGCGTCCAGAAATGTGGATCCGCCAGCGGTATATCTACCGCATTGAGCATGACGGCATGCCCCATTTCCCGCCAGTTGGTGGCGATCATATTGGTGGCGACCGGCAGCCCGGTGGCGCGGCGGAACTCCGCCATCACTTCGCGCCCGGAAAAGCCCTGCTCCGCCCCGCACGGATCTTCCGCATAGGTCAGCACATCGTTGAGTCCCTTACACAGGCGAATGGCCTCATCGAGCAGCCATGCGCCGTTGGGATCCACGGTAATACGCGCATCCGGAAAACCTTTCTTGAGCGCGCGTGCGGTTTCGATCTCCTGCTCGCCGGGCAGCACGCCGCCCTTGAGTTTGAAGTCTTTAAAGCCGTAGCGATCCTGCGCCGCCTGCGCCAGCGTCACCACCGCCTCGCTGGTCATCGCCTGCTGATGACGCAGGCGATACCAGTCGTGATTGCCCGGCGTGGCGTCAAGGTACGGCAGCGGCGTTTGGGTGCGGTCGCCGACGTAAAACAGATAGCCAAGCACGGTCACCGCATCGCGCTGCTTGCCGGGGCCGAGCAGTTCGCACACCGGCACGTTCAGCGCTTTGCCCAGCAGATCCAGCAGCGCCGCCTCCAGCGCGGCCACTGCGTTGACGCGCAGTTCAAACGTCCATGCGCCTTTGCCGAAGGTGTCAAAATCCGCTGCCTGGTTGCCTTTGTGGACCCGCTGTACGACTTTATTCAGACGGGCCACTTCCTGCCCCACCACCAGCGGAATGGCATCCACCAGCGTCTGGTAAATGGTTTCGCCGCCCGGCGCTTCACCGACGCCAGTGTTACCGGCGTTATCGGTCAACACCACGATATTGCGGGTGAAGTAAGCGTTATGCGCGCCACCGATATTCATCAGCATGCTGTCGTGCCCGGCTACCGGGATCACTCGCATGCTGGCAATTAAGGGAGTTGCCTGCGTATTCATCATTCACGTCCCGCCACAGGTTTTAGTTCGACACGTTTAATGTCACCCACCAGCACCAGATAACTCAGCACCGCCACCAGCGCATGAATACCGACGTAAATCAGCGCGCCGTTAAAGGAGCCGGTGGTGCCGACGATATAGCCGATAGCGATCGGCGTGACGATGCCGGAGACATTGCCGAACATATTGAACAGCCCGCCTGACAGGCCGCTGATCTCTTTCGGCGCGGTATCCGCCATCACTGCCCAGCCCAGCGCGCCAATGCCTTTGCCGAAGAACGCCATCGCCATAAAGCCGATGATCATCCACTCGGTTTCAACGTAGTTACAGAACACCATCACCATCGACAACATCATGCCGAGCACGATAGGCGTTTTACGGGCGATATTCAGCGAGCCAGTACGACGCATCAGCCAGTCGGAAATCACCCCTCCCAGTACGCCGCCCACAAAGCCGCAGATGGCCGGCACCGAGGCGACAAAGCCTGCTTTCAGGATCGACATGCCGCGCGCCTGCACCAGATAGACCGGGAACCAGGTGATAAAGAAGTAAGTCAGGGCGTTAATGCAGTACTGGCCGAGATAGATGCCGAGCATCATGCGGGAGCCGATCAGCTGTTTGATCTGCCCCCACTTTTGACTGAGCGGAACATGCGTTTTAGGGCCTTTCTGATCCATATTGATCAGCCCGCCGCCTGCGGCGATGTATTCCAGCTCTTTTTTGTTTACGCCCGGATGTTCATTTGGTTCATGGATCACTTTCAGCCAGATAAAGCTGATGACAATCCCCAGACCGCCCATAAAGAAGAACACGTGCGACCAGCCCACCTCATGAGTTAACCAGCCCATGATCGGCGCGAAGATCACCGTCGCGAAGTATTGTGCGGAGTTAAAAATGGCGACGGCGGTGCCCCTCTCCTGCGCCGGGAACCAGGCCGCGACGATACGGCTGTTGCCGGGGAAAGATGGCGCTTCAGCCAGCCCGACCAGGAAGCGCAGGGTAAAGAGCGCGACTATGATGCCGAACCCGCTGAAAATATCGACGAAACCCTGCAGGAGGGTGAAGGCGGACCAGATAAAAATGGACCAGAAGTAGACGCGCTTGGAGCCGAAACGGTCAAGCAGCCAGCCGCCGGGGATTTGGCCAATCACATAGGCCCATGAAAATGCCGAGAAAACATAACCCATACCGATGGGATCAAGGCCAATGTCTTTGGCCATTTCCGAACCGGCGATAGACAGCGTGGCGCGGTCACCGTAGTTGAAGGATGTGACGATAAACAGCATCACCACTATCCAGTAGCGGGCATTGGTGCGTTTTTCCGCACTGCTCGCCGCGTGGCTTAATGAACTCATGGTTGTACTCCCGAAGCGTAGATGTTCGTAGCATGTTTCCCGTCGGTGTAGCGGTAGGGTGCCCGGGATCATGCTGTTGTTTTTTGCAGTTCATCTGTCAGGTCGCTTTCCCCTGAACGCTGCATTTGTATCTGGCTCGAAAAGTATAAAAAGCGGGCTACGAACACTCACTGTGCAACCCCACAACATTACGCAGGCATGGGGTGAAGGTTTGATGCAAAAGCCCAGGGCTATGGGGAGTACTTCACGGAAATGAACAGAAAGGGGAGTAAGAATGTAAAAAGCCACCTTCATGGTGGCTTTTATTTAGTTCAGTAAGGTGGCCCAGTGTTCGACCCACGGGTTAGAGACGGATTCCGGTTCCGGATCTTCGCTGGCGTCGATCAGTAATACCTCGCCCAACCGCTGTGCGTTCTGTTCCTGAAGCAGGGCATCAAAGGTTTTACCCGCGCCGCAAAAGTGCGTGTAGGTGCTGTCGCCGAGGGCGATCACGCCATAGCGTAGTGCGGGCTGCACGCCGATCTGATCTTTCACCGCATGGAACAACGGGGCGATGCTGTCGGGAAAATCCCCCTGCCCGGTGGTGGAGGTGATCACCAGAATAATTTTATCCTGATAGCGCTGCCAGTCGGCCAGCACTGCATCTTCGTAAACGGTGGCCTTATGCCCGTGACCGCTCAGGATCGCTTCTGCTTCTTCCGCCACCAGCAGCGCGTTGCCATAGGTTGTGCCGACAAATATGCCTACTTCTGCCATGCTATTCACTCCTTGCTCAGACTTGACTCTCTTCATCCTGACCGCTGCATGCGGCAAACTCAACCCTTTCATTTAAAGGGAGAAGCCCCCGCCAGCCAAAGTGCGACAGTGCCTGCATCCAGACCTCGTCCAGCCCGGCACGCAGCACCAGCGGCTCGCCGGTAAAAGGATGTGTCAGCGACAGTTCGCTGGCGTGCAGCATCAGGCGCTGACAGCCGAAGTGTTCGGCGGCGCTGCGGTTTTGCTTTAAATCGCCGTGCTTGCTGTCGCCGATAATCGGGTGGCGCAGATGCGAAAGATGGCGGCGTAGCTGGTGCTTGCGGCCGGTTTTCGGCAGCAGCTCCACCAGTCCGTAACGGGTGGTGGGAAATTTCCCGGTGGCGACGGGCATCTCGGCAGTGGCCAGCCCGCGATAGTGCGTCACCGCGGGCTGAGGGCCTTTATCTGCGCGGGCAAACTTGTCGGCGATTTTATCCAGCTCTTCGGTCAACGGATAATCCAGCTCGGCCTCATCCATCAGCCAGCCGCGCACGATAGCGTGGTAGCGCTTCTGCATCTGGTGCTGTTCAAACTGTTGCGATAACAGGCGGCCCGCCTCGCTGGACAGGCCCATCAGCAGCACGCCGGAGGTCGGACGATCGAGGCGATGGGCGGTAAACACGTGCTGACCAATCTGGTCGCGCACGGTTTGCATCACCACCACTTTTTCATCGCGATCGAGCCAGCTGCGGTGCACCAGCCAGCCGGAGGGTTTGTTCACCGCCACCAGCCATTCGTCCTGATAGATGATTTCCAGCATCAGGCGTTATCGCCAGCAAAGATGGCATCAAGCTGTTGAAGCTGTACCAGCACCACATCCCGCGCCGGATGGCTGGCATCAAGCGCGACTTCATAATAAGGCGCGATGGCAAAGGTCTGCGGCAACGGCTGTCCGCTGTCTAACAGGGCATGCATACGCGGGATCAGCACCCATTGCAGCCACTCGAACGGCTCCATGGTATCCAGACAAAAAGGCTCGGTACTTTCGAAAGCGCTGGCGGCCGGGGCATGGGTTTGCCAGATGCCCTGCTCGTTTAAGAGGGTTTCCAGGCTGAACAGTTGTTGGCGCACGTGCTGGTGGGGAGTCATATCAACCTCGACTGAAAATAAAACTGGCGCGCAGGATAGCACTAGTCGGGCCTGAACAAAAAAAGGGAGCACTGTAAAAACAGTGCTCCCGGTTCGTTTCGCAGCATTCCGGCTACTTTTGTTGCTCCCTGCTCATCCTTGACAACTTTTCCTGCGGTCTCCTGACCTGTTCATCCGTAAACAACTGCATCCTGCTCGTACCACCCCGATACGATCTGCGTTATCCGTAACGCCCGTCCCTGAACATCCTGGTCCGCCGGGCATCCTGACCGGCTCTCATTCTCCGTCCTGGAGGTGTCCTTTAACGCGTCCTGCGTCATCCACTTTGCTTCATCCGGAAGCCTTTCCTTGCAGCACCGTCCTGGTGTTCCTGCTGCGAAGCTACACCATCCCGGCATCCACTTCGCAATGTGACCTCTTGTCAACGGGGATAAGGATCCGCTTTTTTGCCCTGTCCTACAAGAAGGTGCTTAAGAACATAATCAGAATAGCATTCGACACAGACGGGAGTTTATGAGGTTAACTTGTTGAATATAAGGGATTAACGGGAGAGCATGACGGACTGAATGAGAAGAAAATCCTGGCGATCTCCTACAGCTTGTGTAAGAGATCTCTCACAAACTCAGTAGTAATCTGGATTACAGAACAGGCTCAAGCTGATTAAGAAATTCCGTAACGGACGGGGCCAGCACCGTACGTTTCGCCGTACCGATGGTTTCGACAATTACCTGTCCGGTCAGGTTGCAGACGGCAATAACGTCCAGTTCGCTGTCGAGCGTGGCGATAAACAGCGTGGGCGAAATCTTAAGGCGCTTCTGCGTCACCAGATGGCCAATTAGATTTTCCTGCACGCGGCGGAAATCGTCCTCGCTCCAGGTTTGCAGCAGCGTCAGCGTCTGTGCGCCAAAGCGCGCGGGCATATCACCGGCAAACTGGGTGGCATAAAACGCGTGCAGCGCGGGTTGTACCACAATATCTAATGCCCGTTCAACCGCGTTTACATTGGGTTCCCCTTCAAAGGGTTGCGGCTGCCAGAACACGCTGTCCTGGGTGGTAGAGATAATGCAGGGCGAGGGCACGCCGTACAGATCTTCACTCTGCGGCCAGCTGTGGCGTGTCTCATGCCAGGCATCGCAATAGCGTGCGGTAAATGCTTTCAGGGCGAGCGCCGTTTCTGTGTGCACCGATTTCTCTCTTAACCAAAGCCAGGATAAACTTGGCGGATAGTTTACCTGCAAAATGGCGATGAAACATGTCTTCTTATGATAACCACCAGGCGCTGGCTGGCCTGACCCTCGGCAAATCCACCGCGTACCGCGATACCTACGACGCCAGCCTGTTGCAGGGCGTACCGCGCAGCCTGAACCGCGATCCGCTCGGCCTGCATGCCGACAACCTGCCCTTTCACGGCGGCGATATCTGGACGCTCTATGAGCTGTCATGGCTGAACAGCAATGGCCTGCCGCAGGTGGCGGTTGGACAGGTGGAACTTAACTACGCCAGCGTCAATCTGGTGGAATCAAAAAGCTTTAAGCTCTATCTCAACAGCTTCAATCAGACGCGTTTCGCCAGCTGGGATGAGGTGCAGGCCACCCTGCAGCGCGATCTCAGCGCCTGTGCGCAGGGCGACGTGAGCGTGGCGCTTTATCGCCTTAATGAACTGGAAGGTCAGCCGATCGCCGCGTTCAACGGTGTGTGCATTGACGATCAGGATATTACGATCGATAACTACGACTTTAGCGCCGATTATCTGGAAAACGCCGCCAGCGGCCCGATTGTCGAAGAAACCCTGGTCAGCCATCTGCTGAAATCCAACTGCCTGATCACCCATCAGCCGGACTGGGGTTCGGTGCAGATCCAATATCGCGGGCCGCAAATCGACCGCGAGAAGCTGCTGCGTTATCTGGTTTCTTTCCGCCATCACAACGAGTTTCATGAGCAGTGCGTCGAGCGCATTTTTAATGACGTGCAGCGTTTTTGTCAGCCAGAATCCCTGAGCGTGTACGCGCGCTATACCCGTCGTGGCGGGCTGGACATCAACCCCTGGCGCACCAACGGCGATTTTGCGCCCTCAACCGGACGACTGGTTCGTCAGTAATCATAAAAATTTCTGCATTTGCGCCGCACAATCGGCGCATGAGGTTGTTAAACGTCATAAGCCAGGGCTATTGTAATCACAGGGAGCGGCGATTTTCGCCCCGTAAGGAGCTCACTTGATTACACATATAAGCCCGCTAGGCTCAATGGATATGTTGTCGCAGCTGGAAGTCGATATGCTTAAACGCACGGCCAGCAGCGACCTGTACCAGCTGTTTCGCAACTGTTCACTGGCAGTTCTTAACTCAGGGAGTCTGACCGATAACAGCAAAGAACTGCTGTCACGTTTTGAAAGTTTCGACATTAACGTTCTGCGCCGCGAGCGCGGCGTGAAGCTTGAACTGATCAATCCCCCGGAAGACGCTTTTGTGGATGGCCGCATCATCCGCGCACTCCAGGCCAACCTTTTTGCCGTGCTGCGCGACATTCTGTTCGTTAACGGACAGATCCACAGCGCAGGTCGTTTCCAGCATTTAAATCTGGAAAGCTCGACCCACATTACCAACCTGGTGTTTTCCATCCTGCGTAACGCCCGTGCGCTGCACGTCGGCGAAGCGCCGAACATGGTGGTGTGCTGGGGCGGTCACTCGATCAACGAAACCGAATACCTGTACGCCCGACGCGTGGGCACCCAACTCGGCCTGCGTGAACTGAACATCTGCACCGGCTGCGGGCCGGGGGCGATGGAAGCGCCGATGAAAGGCGCGGCGGTCGGCCATGCGCAGCAGCGTTACAAAGAAGGCCGTTTTATCGGCATGACGGAGCCGTCGATTATCGCCGCAGAACCGCCAAACCCGCTGGTCAATGAGCTGGTGATCATGCCGGACATTGAAAAGCGTCTGGAAGCCTTTGTGCGTATCGCCCACGGCATTATCATCTTCCCTGGCGGCGTCGGTACGGCGGAAGAACTGCTCTATCTGCTGGGCATTCTGATGAATCCTGCCAACCAGGACCAGGTGCTGCCGTTGATCCTCACCGGGCCAAAACAGAGCGCGGACTACTTCCGCGTGCTCGACGAATTTATTGTTAACACGCTGGGCGAAGGCGCGCGTCGTTATTACCGCGTGATTATTGATGACGCCCATGAAGTGGCGCGGCTGATGAAAAAAGCGATGCCGATGGTGAAAGAGAATCGTCGTGAAACCGGCGATGCCTACAGCTTTAACTGGTCAATTCGCATTGCGCCGGAACTCCAGGTGCCTTTCATCCCGTCCCATGAAAATATGGCGAACCTGAAGCTCTATCCAGATCAGCCGGTGGAAATTCTGGCCGCCGATCTGCGCCGCGCATTTTCAGGCATTGTGGCCGGGAACGTTAAAGAGGCGGGGATCCACGCAATTGAAGAATACGGGCCGTACAAAATCCACGGCGACAGCGACATGATGCGCCGTATGGACGACCTGCTGCAGGGCTTTGTCGCGCAGCACCGCATGAAGCTGCCGGGCTCGGCGTATATTCCCTGCTATGAAATTATGACCTGATAGCGGGTTTTCATGCCGGGTGACATTACGCTTACCCGGCCGTTGGACTGTCTTGCCGGGTGGCGCTGCGCTTACCCGGCCTACACTCTGCCGTCCGGCGTCCGTTTCGTAGGCCCGGCAAGCCTGCGCCGCCGGGCAAAACCATCCTGCCCGTTATAAGCCATTCTTATTTCTGCTCCCTAAGCCAAACGGTTGCGTATGCTATTTCACCGCTAAAAATCCATTCTTACCTCAGGTATTCCTCAGAAAACGCTGTTTACATCATCTTTTGCAGCGATTTTGTCGTATTTTTCGTTTGATGCTTTGCGTGCATATATTGTCAGTGGTAGCCTGCGCCACCATTAATTTTGGCGTGGGATCGCTTTGCAGTGGGATGACCTGTCATTAACCCCAGAGAAAGCGGATTATTGCATTTGCGATCGGGATCACTGATACATTCATTACATAAATGTATCTTTCCGCCCGCCGATAGTTACGGCAAGAAATTATAAAAAAACCGTCGCTGAACAGATTTCATATTACCGTCAGGCCACTTTTCATTAGATTGCACTGAAAAACCTGATATTTAGCTTCCTCCAGGAGATACAGATGGAAACAACTCAAACCAGCACTGTTGCTGCCGTAGAAACGCGCAGCGCATGGCGTAAAACTGACACCATGTGGATGCTGGGCCTTTACGGCACCGCTATCGGCGCAGGTGTGCTCTTCCTGCCGATCAACGCCGGTGTCGGCGGTATGATCCCGTTGATCATCATGGCCATCATCGCCTTCCCGATGACCTTTTTTGCTCACCGTGGTCTGACCCGCTTTGTGCTGTCCGGTAAAAATCCGGGGGAAGATATTACTGAAGTGGTAGAAGAACACTTTGGTATCGGCGCAGGTAAACTCATCACCCTGCTCTATTTCTTCGCTATCTATCCGATCCTGCTGGTTTACAGCGTGGCGATCACCAACACGGTTGACAGCTTTATGACCCACCAGCTGGGTATGACGCCGCCGCCGCGTTTCATTCTTTCCCTGATCCTGATCGTCGGTATGATGACCATCGTGCGCTTCGGCGAGCAGATGATCGTGAAAGCGATGAGTATTCTGGTGTTCCCGTTCGTGGTTGCGCTGATGCTGCTGGCCCTGTACCTGATCCCACAGTGGAGCGGTGCCGCGCTGGAAACGCTCTCCTTTGACGCAGCCGCCAGCACCGGTAAAGGCCTGTGGATGACCCTGTGGCTTGCTATTCCGGTAATGGTGTTCTCTTTCAACCACTCACCGATCATCTCCTCCTTCGCCGTGGCGAAACGTGAAGAGTACGGTGATGAAGCCGAGAAGAAATGCTCCCGCATCCTGGCGTTCGCGCACATCATGATGGTGCTGACGGTAATGTTCTTCGTGTTCAGCTGCGTGCTGAGCCTGACGCCGGCAGATTTGCAGGCTGCGAAAGATCAGAACATCTCTATTCTGTCTTATCTGGCTAACCACTTTAACGCGCCGATTATCGCGTGGATGGCACCGATTATCGCCATCATCGCCATCACTAAATCCTTCCTCGGCCACTATCTGGGTGCGCGTGAAGGCTTCAATGGTATGGTGATCAAATCCCTGCGCAGCCGTGGCAAAACCATCGAAATCAGCCGCCTGAATAAAATCACCGCGCTGTTTATGCTGGTGACCACCTGGATTGTGGCAACCCTGAACCCGAGCATCCTCGGTATGATCGAAACCCTGGGCGGTCCGATTATTGCGATGATCCTGTTCCTGATGCCGATGTATGCGATTCAGAAAGTGCCGGCGATGCGCAAATACAGCGGTCACATCAGCAACATCTTCGTTGTCTGCATGGGCCTGGTAGCTATCTCCGCTATCTTCTACTCCCTGTTCAGCTAATCCCCCGCGCCGCCCTTTCGGGCGGCGCCCTCTGACTCATAGCAACGGATGATGCATCATGATTAGCGTATTCGATATTTTCAAAATCGGCATTGGCCCTTCCAGTTCCCATACCGTGGGACCAATGAAAGCAGGTAAACAGTTTACGGACGACCTGATTGCGCGTGGCATTCTCAATGACATCACTCGCGTCGTGGTGGATGTCTACGGTTCACTGTCCCTCACCGGCAAAGGTCACCATACCGATATCGCCATTATTATGGGACTGGCGGGCAACCTGCCGGACAGCGTCGACATCGACAGCATTCCGGGCTTCATTCAGGACGTGAATACCCATGGCCGCCTGCTGCTGGCGAACGGTCAGCATGAAGTAGAATTCCCGGTTGACCAGTGCATGAACTTCCATGCGGATAACCTTTCCCTGCACGAAAACGGCATGCGTATCAGCGCGCTGGCGGGTGAAAGCGTGGTTTACAGCCAGACTTATTACTCCATCGGCGGCGGCTTTATCGTCGATGAGGCGCACTTCGGCCTGACCAGTAATGCAGAAATCACGGTGCCGTACCCCTATAAAAATGCCGCCGATTTACAACGTCATTGCCAGGAAACCGGCTTATCCCTTTCCGGCCTGATGATGAAAAACGAGCTGGCCCTGCGCAGCAAAGCCGAGCTGGATCAGCATCTGGCAAACGTCTGGGAAGTGATGCGCGGCGGCATTGAGCGCGGCATTACCACCGAAGGCGTCCTGCCGGGCAAACTGCGCGTCCCGCGCCGGGCGGCGGCGTTACGCCGGATGCTGGTCAGCGGTGATAAAACTTCTACCGATCCGATGGCGGTGGTCGACTGGATCAACATGTTCGCGCTGGCGGTGAACGAAGAAAACGCCGCCGGTGGACGTGTGGTGACCGCGCCGACCAACGGCGCCTGTGGCATCGTGCCGGCGGTGCTGGCGTACTACGATAAATTTATTCGTGAAGTAAATGCTAACTCACTGGCCCGCTATCTGCTGGTCGCCAGCGCAATCGGCTCCCTGTACAAAATGAACGCCTCCATTTCCGGCGCGGAAGTGGGCTGTCAGGGTGAAGTGGGCGTGGCCTGCTCCATGGCAGCGGCAGGTCTGGCGGAATTGCTGGGCGGCAGCCCGACGCAGGTGTGCATCGCGGCCGAAATCGGCATGGAGCATAACCTGGGGCTGACCTGCGATCCGGTCGCCGGACAGGTACAGGTACCCTGCATTGAACGCAACGCCATTGCCTCGGTGAAAGCGGTGAACGCCGCGCGTATGGCCCTGCGCCGTACCAGCGAACCGCGCGTGTGCCTCGATAAAGTCATTGAGACCATGTATGAGACGGGCAAAGACATGAACGCCAAATACCGCGAAACATCCCGTGGCGGCCTGGCGATGAAAGTCGTCGCCTGCGATTAATCACGTCAGTCGTTCCTTTATGAAGCCGGGTGCGCTTATGCCACCCGGCTTTTTTGCGAGGCGTCTTCCCGTTTTTCCCCCGCTTTCTGGCCTCCCCCTCACCGCTGGTGTTACCCTTAGCGCGTTAAATTTTTTCTGGAGCGTGCTGTGGCTGTTCATCTGTTAATTGTTGATGCGCTTAATCTTATTCGCCGGATCCATGCCGTGCAGGGATCGCCCTGCGTCCAGACCTGCCTGCACGCGCTCGACCAGTTGATCCTTCACAGCCAGCCGACTCATGCGGTGGCGGTCTTTGATGACGAGGCGCGCAACAGCGGCTGGCGACATCAGATCCTGCCGGATTACAAAGCAGGTCGCGCGCCGATGCCGGACAACCTGCACGCGGAAATGCCTGCCCTGCGTGCGGCCTTTGCCAGCCACGGCGTGCCATGCTGGATGTCAGATGGCAATGAGGCGGACGATCTGGCCGCCACCCTCGCGGTAAAAGTGGCGCAGGCCGGGCATCAGGCCACCATAGTGTCAACGGACAAAGGCTACTGCCAGCTGCTCTCTCCGACCATCCGCATCCGCGACTATTTTCAGAAGCGCTGGCTGGATGCGCCCTTTATCGCCGCTGAATTTGGCGTCACGCCCGAGCAACTGGCGGATTACTGGGGACTGGCGGGGATCAGCAGTTCAAAAATTCCGGGCGTGGCGGGTATCGGGCAGAAGAGCGCCACGCAGCTTATCACCACCTTTGGCACGCTGGAAAATCTCTATGCAGGGCTTGCGGAGGTACCGGAAAAGTGGCGCAAAAAACTGGTGGAACATCGCGAAATGGCGTTTATCTGCCGGGATGTGGCAAGGCTGAAAACGGATCTACAGGTGGAAGGGAATTTGCAGCAGCTGCGGCTGGCGAGATAAT
>NZ_CP127837.1:189231-221472 GCF_030291195.1 Enterobacter sp. PGRG2
TTTAACGCTCGTCGCGACGTCCGCCCACCGCAGCCCACCAGCGGCGCACGTGCACGGTCACTTCTTCGCGATCGTGATACAGCTGACGGGCCTGAATAGTGGCATTGATGCCGTGCTCCGCCAGTTGCTCCTGAATGTACGCCAGGTTGCCGGACACTTCTTCGTAGCGTTTTTTCATCGGCAGCTTGAGGTTGAAAATGGTTTCGCGGCACCAGCCGTTGACCAGCCACTGCACCATCAGAGCGGTGACTTTCGCGGGTTTCTCCACCATATCGCACACCATCCACGTAATGTTATTGCGCGTCGGGCGATAGCGGAAACCATCCTCACGCAGCCAGGTGACCTGCCCGGTATCCATCAGGCTCTGCGCCATCGGGCCGTTATCCACAGAGGCCACCCACATGTTGCGTTTCACCAGCTGATAGGTCCAGCCGCCCGGACAGGCGCCCAGATCCACCGCGTACATGCCGTTTGCCAGGCGCTCGTCCCACTCGTCTGCCGGAATGAAGATATGGAAGGCTTCTTCCAGTTTGAGGGTGGAACGGCTTGGCGCGTCAGACGGAAACTTCAGGCGCGGAATGCCCATGTAAAACGGCGAGTTGTTATTGGTATACGAATAACCGGCATAGCAGCAGCCAGGAGCGATAAAGAACACATGCACCACCGGACGTTTTGCGGTTTCGTAGCTGGTGAGGATTTTCGCCTCGCGCAGCGCCGCACGCAGCGGTACGGTGAACTTGCGGCAGAACTTCATCAGCTCTTTGCTTTCGTTGGTGTCCGCCACTTCAACGCGCAGCTCGCCGCCTTTTTCCACCACGCCCTGCAACATGCCGACAATCGGCGTGATGCGATCGTCAGGCGGCAGATCCTGTAACAGCTCACCGGCGACAAACATCTGACGGGCAAAAATCAGCGAGCTGAACGGCAGATCTTTTGCCACCTTATCCGCGTCATCAGGCTGATAGCATTCGAAAACCACATAGCCTGAGTTTTCTTTCACGCGGGCAAAGCCAAACACCTCAAGGCGTCCGGCTTTATCGGTAATTTCTGCGGCGCACTCTTTCTCAAAACCCGGGCGACACAACAAGACAACTTTATTCATGAACAACGCCCTTACGTTTCAGACGAATAGCACCAATTAACATTAATACCCAGCCCGCGAGGAAGCAGACGCCGCCGACCGGGGTGACGAAGGCCCACAGGCGCAGATGGGAAAGCGCGAGGCAGTATAAGCTCCCGCTGAACAACACCGTACCCAGCGCCAGAAACACGCTGCTCCAGTAAAACCAGATGCTGATGCGACGCTGCATCGCCACGGCGAGGCAGAAAATCGCCAGCGTATGGAAAGCCTGGTATTCAAGACCGGTCTGGATCCAGCCCATCTCTACCGTGCCCAGAGATTTCCCCAGCACGTGCGCGCCGAAGGCGCCCAGCGCAACAAAAACAAAGCCACTAATGGCAGCAAAAATCAGCATAAACCGGCTGGTCATGTCAGTACCCTAAAAAGTCATGCGCGAAATCGCGCGCGTTGAATTATTGCTCGTAACGGAAGCGGAATTTTTCTTGCTCTGATGCCGCTTTTGCCAGGATCCACTGTCGAAAGGCGGCTATTTTACCCAGTTCTGCCTGACTGTCATGACAAACCAGATAAAACGCGTTTTTACTGACCAGTACATCATTAAACGGACAGACCAGTCGGCCTGCCTCAATTTCGGACTGCGCCATCACATTGTTGGCAAGCGCAATACCCTGTCCGTGGATTGCCGCCTGTAGCACCATAGCGCTATGGCTGAAAATCGGTCCCTGCTGCACATTCAAATTAAGACCTAACTGTCGCGTATAAGTTTGCCAGTCGCGGCGGGAAGCATCATGCAATAACGTATGTTTTGCCAGATCCGCAGGCGTTTTCAGGGGCTTATCGCCAGTGAGCAGTAACGGCGAGCAGACCGGCAGCAGATATTCTGCGTATAATTTTTCGACACGCAAGCCCGGCCAGTTGCCGCGCCCATAAAAAATTGCCACATCGACATCATCCGCCAGCTTGTCCACTTCGCGGTCAACCGCCTGGATCCTGACGTCGATTCCCGGATAAGCTGAATTAAAGCTAGTGAGTCTCGGCACCAGCCACTGAATGGCAAAACTGGGCAATAAACTGACGGTCAGCGCCCCTTTAGCACTGCGCGATTGCAGTTTACGGGTGGCGTCGGTGAGCTGGGAAAAAATCTCTTTAATATCCTGAAAATAACTCTGACCTTCTTCTGTTAATAACAGAGAACGGTTGCGACGGCGGAACAACTTCAGCCCAAGGAAATCCTCAAGAGACTTGATTTGATGGCTTACTGCGGCCTGCGTCACAAAAAGCTCATCTGCGGCGCGGGTGAAGCTTAAATGGCGTGCGGCGGCATCAAAAACACGTAATGCATTAAGAGGTGGTAAGCGCTTGGACATGATTATAAGGTTCAGATGTTAATGGAATTTAACAAACAGGAAACAAGGTTTAACCCATTAGTTTTTTTTATCTGAGACATTATAATTTGTCCGTTGAGGAACTACCAGCAAATACCTATAGTGGCGGCACTTCCTGAGCCGGAACGAAGAGTCTTTTTTGGAATGCGTGTTCTGAAGGGCTTTTGGCTTGCGGTTGTGATGTTGTGTTTGCAATTGGTCTGCTATTCAGACCACGGTAGCAACGCTACCCTTTTCACTTCCTGTACATTTACCCTGTCTGTCCATAGTGATTAATGTAGCACCGCAAATTGCGGTGCTTTTTTTTACTCTGAAACGGGCTATTATTTTTCCAGAGCAACCATTTCTTTTACGTCAGTGCGATTGATCTGCTGTTTGTTACCGTTAGCGTCTTTATAAGAGATCATGCCGGTTTGATCGTCGGTTTTCGGCTTACCTTCAGACACAATGGAACGGCCATCGTTGGTGTGCATTACATAGTTCGGACCCGAACAGGCGCTCAGTGCAAAAGTCATCATACATGCGGTAATAATGGCGGCAGTCTTTTTCATGATTCTTCTCCTTTTAGCAATTAATGCTATCTGAATCTTGTTTATTAACAGGGTTCAACGTCCACCCAACACTATTTAGCATAACCTGCTTTCGAAAGTGCGCCAGGATAAACAGAAAAATCTGATGGAGCACAGGCGCTTGTATCAGTTTGCAAATTGCGCGACGATCATCGTCTGACTATGAGGAACGCCATGAACGCATTCAATCCTGCCCATTTTCGTGCCCAATTTCCTGCTCTTGCCGATGCGGGCGTCTATCTGGACAGCGCCGCCACTGCGCTAAAACCACAGGCCGTCATTGACGCCACGCAGCAGTTTTACAGCCTGAGCGCAGGAAACGTGCATCGCAGCCAGCATGCGCAGGCGCAAAAACTGACGGCGCGCTATGAAGCCGCGCGCGACCAGGTTGCCGCCCTGCTTAACGCGCCAGCCGGTAAAAACATCGTCTGGACGCGGGGCACCACCGAGGCGATCAATATGGTCGCCCAGTGCTATGCGCGTCCGCGTTTACAGCCAGGCGATGAGATCATCGTCAGCGAGGCAGAGCATCATGCCAATCTGGTACCCTGGCTGAAGGTGGCGGAGCAAACCGGCGCGCGCGTGGTTAAGCTGCCTGTTGCCGTCGATGGCGTGCCGGACATTGAACAACTTCCCGCGCTGATCACCCCCCGCTGCCGCATTCTGGCCATCGGGCAAATGTCTAACGTCACCGGCGGCTGTCCGGATCTGGCGCGCGCCATAACTCTCGCCCACGCTGCCGGCATGGTGGTGATGGTGGATGGCGCACAGGGCGCGGTGCACTTCCCGGCGGACGTGCAAAAGCTGGACATTGATTTTTATGCTTTTTCCGGCCACAAACTCTATGGCCCGACCGGCATCGGCGCGTTGTACGGCAAAAGCGAATTGCTGGAGGTGATGTCCTCCTGGCTGGGCGGCGGTAAGATGATCACCGAGGTCACCTTTGACGGCTTTAAAACCCAGCCGGTGCCCTGGCGCCTGGAGGCAGGCACGCCGAACGTGGCCGGGGTGATTGGGCTGAGCGCGGCGCTGGAATGGCTGGAAGAAATGGATATGGCGCAGGCCGAAAGCTACAGCCGCGGGCTGGCGACGCTGGCGGAAGACGCGCTGGCAAAACGCCCCGGCTTCCGCTCGTTCCGCTGCCAGGATTCCAGCCTGCTGGCCTTTGATTTCGCCGGGGTGCACCACAGCGATATGGTGACGCTGCTGGCGGAGTACGGCATCGCGCTGCGGGCCGGTCAGCACTGCGCCCAGCCGCTGCTGGCGGCGCTCGGCGTCAGCGGTACACTGCGCGCCTCTTTTGCGCCCTATAATACGAAAAACGATGTCGATGCGCTGGTGAACGCCATCGACCGCGCCCTTGAACTTCTGGTGGATTAATGACTAACCCTGCTTTCGCCGGACACCCGTTCGGCAGCGCCGTAACCGAAGACACACTGCGTCAGATCTTTAACCCGCTGACGCAGTGGGAAGATAAATACCGACAGCTGATCCTGCTCGGTAAACAGTTGCCTGCTCTGTCAGACGATCTTAAAGCCCAGGCGCGGGAAATTCCCGGCTGTGAAAATCGCGTCTGGCTGGGACATACCCTTTCAGGCGAGGGAAAACTGCATTTCTTCGGCGACAGCGAAGGCCGCATTGTGCGGGGACTGCTGGCGGTACTGCTGACGGCGGTGGAGGGGAAAACCGCGTCGACCCTGCTGGCGCAGGATCCACTGGCGCTGTTTGATGAACTGGGATTACGCGGGCAGCTCAGCGCATCGCGCAGTCAGGGGCTGGCGGCGCTGGCCGCCGCCGTACAGGATGCCGCGCGTCAGGCCTGACACGCCGCTTTCGCCATCATTTTTTTCAGCGCATGGGACACCGCCACAAAACCAAAAGTGGCGGTGACCATGGTCGCCGCGCCAAAGCCTGAGGCGCAGTCCATCCGTTTTGGCCCTTCTGCGGTGCTTTTCATCGCGCATACCGAGCCGTCCGCCTGCGGATACACCAGCGCTTCGGTGGAGAACACACAGTCCACGCCGAGCTTACCCTTGCTGTTTTTCACCACGCCGAAATCGCTTTTCAGCCTTTCGCGCAGCTTCGCCGCCAGCGGATCCTGAATGGTTTTCGCCAGATCGCTGACCTGGATCTGCGTCGGATCGATCTGCCCGCCCGCGCCGCCGGTGGTCACCAGCGGGATCTTATTGCGACGGCAGTAAGCGATCAGCGCCGCTTTAGGCCGTACGCTGTCGATGGCGTCGATCACATAGCTGAATCCGGCGCTCATGTACTTCGCCACGTTGTCGGCGGTAACGAAATCGTCCACTACCGTCACCCGGCATTCCGGGTTGATTTGACGAATGCGCTCAGCCATCACTTCGGATTTCGCAAGGCCCACGCTGTCGCGCAGGGCGTGGATCTGCCGGTTGGTGTTGGTGACGCAGACATCATCCATATCAATCAGCGTGATAGCGCCGATGCCGGTGCGCGCCAGCGCTTCCGCCGCCCAGGATCCGACGCCGCCGATCCCCACCACGCAGATATGCGCATCCGCAAAAAGCTGCAACGCGTTTTCGCCATACAGACGCGCTGTGCCACCAAAACGCTGACGCCAGGCGTCGCTGATTACCGCAGACATAAAACCTCAGAAATGGAGTTGATGATCACCCTCCCCTTGCAGGAGAGGGGCAAAATAGTAGCACGATCACCCGCTAAACACGTTACCCGATCCTGCGCCCGGCGCGGTCTTCAGTACCCACACGCGGCCATAATGGTTATACCATCCCGCGCGATGACCGGCGTCTGCGCCAATCCCCTGATAAATATCGAAGTGCTGGCCTTTAATTGCGCCGCCCACATCCAGCGCCACCATCAGACGCAGCTCGTACTGGCCGTTGAATTTGCCGTTGTTATCCAGCAAAGGCACTTCCGCCAGCAGCGTTGTCCCGGCCGGAATAATGCTGCGGTCAGAGGCCACGGATGCGCGGCCAATCAGCGGCACGCCGCTCGCCCCTTTCACCGGCGCGTAAGATTGCGGTTTGAAGAAGACGAAGGACGGATTTTGCTCCAGCAGTTCGCGCACCTGCGCCTCGCTGTGCGTTTCGCCCCAGTGACGGATCGCCTGCATCGACATATCTTCCCGCTTCACTTCGCCGCGATCGATCAGCACTTTACCGATGCTGCGGTAGGCATGGCCGTTTTTGCCGCTGTAGCTGAAGAAGTTGAGCGGGCTGCCGTCGCCGAAATCAATATAGCCACTGCCCTGCACGTCCATAATAAAGTTGTCCATCAGCGAGTTGCTGTAGGCGAGGATATAGTTGTCGCTCAGCGCCCCGGCGTAGATCTCCGCCCGGGACGGCAGCCGTCCGCGTTTTGGCGGCATACGATAAATCGGGTACTGGAATTCGCCCTGACGGGTATGACGCGCCTGCACCACCGGGGTGTAATAGCCGGTGAACTGCACGTTGCCGTAGTTATCCGCACCTTCCATCTGCCAGGCGTCCAGACCGTACTGGCGCATAGTGCGCGTATCGCCGCCCGCGCGCAGCCAGTCCTGTACGGCGTTATAAATGGCGCTCTGCTTGCCGTATAAGCGCGGTGACGCGGTGCGCACCTGGCTTACCTGCTCGGCGTAGTCGCCCCCGTTGATAGGCGCGCCTACGGCGTCTGGCTGATTAACCAGAGAGAAAGGCTGGGTGAATTTCCCGTCTTTATACTGCTGACCGCGATCGGTCGGTTTAGAGGAACAGGCTGCGAGGATCACCACCATCGCGCCAGTGAGAAGGTACTTCGCCCAACGTCCTTTCATTATGTCTCGTCTTCTTACTTAAGCCGAATGCGTGCTCTGAAGATAACAAACCCCTGCCGCTAATGAAATGTGCGAACGGCATCACTGTCCCGAGGAGTATAAAAAATAGCCTTATTGCACTATTTTTATTCAGACGCCCGGTGAAATGCGCCTTTTTTTGGAAAAAAGGTTGCGTCAAAGTGCGAGCGGAGTATAGTGCGCTTCCACGGACGCGGGGTGGAGCAGCCTGGTAGCTCGTCGGGCTCATAACCCGAAGGTCGTCGGTTCAAATCCGGCCCCCGCAACCAATTAAGTGCATTACAGTAAGACGTTTACTCGAATGAAAGAGTAAAAGACGGACGCGGGGTGGAGCAGCCTGGTAGCTCGTCGGGCTCATAACCCGAAGGTCGTCGGTTCAAATCCGGCCCCCGCAACCAATTATGCACAAAGAGAAAGATTACTCGATGGAAGAGTAAAGACGGACGCGGGGTGGAGCAGCCTGGTAGCTCGTCGGGCTCATAACCCGAAGGTCGTCGGTTCAAATCCGGCCCCCGCAACCAACACATTAAACACCCTGACGGGTGTTTTTTTGTTTCTGCGTTCCGTAAAAAAACGACGCGTTATCCGCGCCGTGCCAGTGCCCCGCCCTCTGCAAAGTACGCTTTGATCCCTGCCAGAATCGACTCCGCCACTTCCTGCTGGAACTTCGCGGTCTTCAGCTTGCGCTCTTCTTCGATATTACTGATAAACGCCGTTTCGACGAGGATCGACGGAATATCCGGCGCTTTCAGTACAGCGAAGCCTGCCTGATCCACGCGGTTTTTGTGCAGTTTGTTGATACCGCCAAGACGCTTTAACACCTCTTTGCCAAACTTCAGGCTGTCGTTAATCGTCAGCGACTGCACCATATCAAACAGGGTGTGATCGAGATAGCGGTCCCCGCTTTTGCTGACGCCACCCACCAGGTCAGCGGCGTTCTGCGTCTCGGCGAGGTATTTGGCGGCGGTACTGGTTGCGCCTTTGGTGGACAGCGCAAACACCGATGAACCGCGCGCCGCCCGGCTGGTAAAGGCATCCGCATGGATGGAGACAAAAAGATCCGCCCGCTGCTTCTGCGCTTTCGCCACCCGCACCTTCAGCGGGATAAACACATCTTCGTTACGCGTCATATAGGCTTTCATGTTGCCTTCGCGATCGATGAGCGCACGCAGACGGCGGGCGATTTGCAGCACCACATCTTTTTCCCGGGTTTTGTATTTGCCAATCGCGCCGGGATCTTCCCCGCCGTGCCCCGGATCCAGCATGATCACAATCGGGCGATCGCGCCCCGCTTTACCCGGCTTCGGCCCGCTCTGCGCAGGCGGCACCTGCCGGTCCAGCTCACCTTTATTGTAATCTTCCAGCAGGGCCAACAGCGGATCCTGTTCGTTTTGTCCGTTCACCGGGTAGAGATCCATCACCAGACGCTCTTTAAATTCTGCCACCGGCGCCAGCGAGAACAGATGCGGCGTCACATTCTGCTTCAGCTCAAACACCATACGCACGGTTTTCGGATCGAACTGCCCGACGCGCGCAGATTTGATAAAGGGATCGTCATCGCGGATCTGCATGCCCACGCCTTTGAGGACCGAGTTCAGGTTGACGCCTTCAATATCCACAACCAGACGTTCAGGATTACTCAGGGCGAACTGGCGATATTTTAATAACCGGTTCGATTCCACGGTCACGCGCGTGTAGGTGGATGCAGGCCAGACGCGCACGGCGATAACCTGGCTTACCGCAGCCAGTCCCACCTGGCTTACGCTGAGCAACCACATCGCGCCTGCCCCTTGCAGTAAACGGCGGCGGCTGATAATTGAATTGGATCCTGACATGCCTCTCCCGAGCAAAGTAAATCTAATAAGCTATCTATACGTCCAAATTGACCGAAAACTTTAACGAATGACGCATAAACTGTCATCAACAAAAGGGTAAACATAGCATTCGTAACTTAATTCTCGTGGCAATGAAAATGGAGCCGCGGCAAATTTAGGCTTGCGCCCGCCGCCATAAAAGAATAAAAATACACAAAATCCGAATAATCATGCAGTGAGGGTTGTGCCGTGGTGAAGGAGCGTAGAACCGAACTGGTCGAGGGATTCCGCCATTCAGTTCCCTATATTAATGCCCATCGGGGGAAAACCTTTGTCATCATGCTGGGCGGCGAAGCCATTGAGCATGAGAACTTTTCCAGTATCGTCAATGACATTGGCTTGCTGCACAGCCTCGGCATTCGCCTGGTGGTGGTGTATGGCGCGCGCCCGCAAATTGACGCGAACCTTGCCGCGCATCATCACGAGCCGGTTTATCACAAACATACCCGCGTGACCGACGCCAAAACGCTGGAGCTGGTTAAACAGGCGGCAGGTCAGTTGCAGCTGGATATTACCGCCCGGCTGTCGATGAGCCTCAACAACACGCCGCTTCAGGGCGCGCATATCAACGTGGTGAGCGGCAACTTTATTATCTCCCAGCCGCTGGGCGTGGATGATGGCGTGGACTACTGCCACAGCGGCCGTATCCGTCGTATCGACGAGGAAGCCATTCACCGCCAGTTGGACAGCGGCGCCATTGTGCTGATGGGGCCGGTGGCAGTATCGGTAACGGGTGAAAGCTTCAACCTGACGTCAGAAGAGATCGCCACCCAGCTGGCGATTAAGCTGAAGGCGGAGAAAATGATCGGCTTCTGCTCCTCTCAGGGGGTGATCAACGACGATGGCAATATCGTCTCAGAGCTGTTCCCCAACGATGCCCAGGCGCGTGTTGAGGAGCTGGAAGCGCGTCAGGATTACCAGTCGGGTACGGTGCGCTTTCTGCGCGGGGCGGTCAAAGCCTGCCGCAGCGGTGTGCGCCGCAGTCACCTGATCAGCTATCAGGAAGATGGCGCGCTGTTGCAGGAGCTGTTCTCCCGCGACGGTATCGGCACGCAGATCGTAATGGAGAGCGCCGAGCAGATCCGTCGTGCGACCATCAACGACATCGGCGGTATTCTGGAGCTGATCCGCCCGCTGGAGCAGCAGGGTATTCTGGTTCGCCGCTCGCGTGAGCAACTGGAGATGGAGATCGACAAATTCACTATTATCCAGCGCGATAACCTGACCATCGCCTGCGCGGCGCTCTATCCGTTCCCGGAAGAAAAAATCGGTGAAATGGCCTGCGTGGCGGTGCACCCGGACTACCGCAGCTCGTCCCGCGGTGAGGTATTGCTGGAGCGTGTGGCTTTACAGGCCCGGCAGATGGGACTCAGCAAACTCTTCGTGTTAACCACGCGCAGTATTCACTGGTTCCAGGAGCGCGGCTTTACGCCGGTGGATATTGATTCCCTGCCGGAGAGCAAAAAAGAGATGTACAACTATCAGCGCCGTTCAAAAGTGCTGATGGCGGATCTCGGCTGATTAACGCCCCCGCAGCGGGCGGGGGCGCTTTCACAGTGAAAAGATGTCGCTTAATCCGCTGCGCCGCTCGGTGCGGGTGGCAATCGCCTGCGCCAGAATACGGTCATCGGCATACAGCGACAGCCTGCGCCGCGCACGGGTGATGGCGGTATACACCAGCTCGCGGGTCACCACCGGCACAATCTGCCCCGGCAAAATCAGCGCCGCATGGTCAAACTCCGACCCCTGGGATTTATGTACCGTCATCGCCCAGGCGGTATCGTGATCCGGTAAACGGCTCGGCTGCACAGACTTGATGGTGCCGTCCGGCAGCGGGAACCAGACGCGCGTCCCCTGCCCGCGATCCAGCGCCACGCCGATATCGCCGTTATACAGCCCCAGCGCGCTGTCGTTGCGGGCAATCATCACCGGACGCCCTTCGTACCAGCGGGAGTGGGCATGACGCACCAGCCAGCGTTTCTGCGCCAGTCGTTGCTCAAGGCGCTCGTTTAAACCGCCGACGCCAAAGGGCCCGTCGCGCAGCGCGCACAGCAACTGAAACTCGCTGAACGCCGCCAGCACGTCTTCCGGCGGCGCGCCGTCGCGTACCAGTTGTAAATAACGCGCATAACCTGCCAGCGCATCATCGATCATGGTCTGATAATCATCGCCGGTCTGTAGGGTGCTTTTGCCGATGTCGGTAAAGCCCTGGCTGAAGACCGCGCGCATGGCGGGCTTATCGCCCCGGTTTACCGCGGCCGCCAGCTGGCCGATACCGGAATCGCTGCCGAAGCGGTAACTGGTTTGCAGCAGGCAGAGGCTGTCACGCAGCGCCTCTGCGCCCTGTTGTTCGCCGCAGGGCACCTGCATGCCTGTGAGACGCGACAGCTCTTCAGCACGCTGTGGGCTGTAACCAGCGTTCACCCAGGCGCAGATATCCCCCAGCACCGCACCGGCTTCCACCGACGCCAGCTGATCGCGATCGCCAAGGAAAATCACCCGCCCGTGCGGCGGCAGCGCGTCGATAAGCCGCGACATCATCGGCAGGTCGATCATGGAGGCTTCATCCACCACCAGCACGTCCAGATGCAGCGGGTTGCCCGCATGGTAGCGCAGGCGCTGACTGCCCGGCTGCGCCCCCAGCAAGCGGTGCAGCGTACTGGCCTCATCCGGCAGACGTTTCTTTTGCTCATCGCTTAACGGCAGCTGGCGCAGCGCCGCGCCGAGCGATTCGGTCAGTCGCGCGGCGGCTTTGCCGGTAGGCGCCGCCAGCCGGATACGGCATTTGTCGCCGTTGGCGGTCTGCACCAGCGCCGCCAGCAGTTTAGCGACGGTGGTGGTTTTACCCGTGCCCGGCCCGCCGGAGATCACCGAGATCCGTCTTGTCAGCGCCACGGCGGCGGCGATTTTCTGCCAGTTGATGCCGTCGGTTGCCGGAAAGAGTTCATCCAGCGATCGTTTAATTTCATCTTCATTCACCGGCAGCGGCTGGTTGGCCTCGCAGAAAAAGCGCGCCACCGTCAGCTCATTGCACCACATCCGGTTGAGATACAACCGCTCACCGGTCAGCACCATGGGCGTCGGCTCATCTCCTGCGCTCACCGCAGGCGAAGCAAGCAGCATTGCGCGCCAGTCATCCGGTACGCCCGCTTCTTCCAGCAAGGGCAACAGCTGCGGATACAGGCGATTGAACTCGGCGACGGACAGGCGCGACAGCGGCAGGCAGACGTGCCCCTCCCCCGCATCGCGGCTTAACAACGCCGCCACCAGCATCACGGCGGGTTCATCGTCACGGGCGACGGTCAGCGCAAACTGCACATCCAGCGGACGCAGCGCTTTTTGCGCCACGGCCTCTAATAATAAATTCTGCATATTCATTCTCTGTTCTCCTGCATCTCACCGGCGAACAGCGCGTCCATCTGGCTAATCAGTTGCACATCCGGGCGGGTGGCAAAAATCCCCTGGCCTGGCGCGTCGCGATCCACGCCGCGCAGGAACAGATAAATCACGCCGCCGAAGTGCTGCTCGTAATCATATCCGGCGATGCGGTGTCGTAAATAACGGTGCAGCGCCAGGGTGTAGAGCTGGTATTGCAGATCATAACGGTGCGCCTGCATGGCCTGCGCCATCGCCGCCTGGGTATAGGCTTCGCTACTTTCCCCGAGCCAGTTCGATTTGTAATCGAGCAGGTAATAGCGCCCGTTATGACGGAAAACAAGGTCGATAAAGCCTTTCAGCATGCCGCGTACATCGCGGAAATCGAGCGGCGGGCAGTCGGCGGACAGCGGATCGTAACGGCGGATCAGCGCATCAAGCGCCGGTGCGGTCAGGGTCGCGCTGATCGGCAAATAAAACTCCATCTCCACCTGCTTTTCGCGGGCCGGTAGCTGGCTTAACGAGATGCCTGGCCCGCTGAGCGGCACCTGTAAGATCGCGTTGATCCACTCGCTCAGTACCGGCTGCCAGTGCTCGTCAAACCCGCCCAGCTCAAGCTTTTCCGCCACCCATTCCGGCGCGACCGGCTGAGTGAAATCGAGATCTTCAAACAGGCTGTGCAGGAAGGTACCGGGCGACGCGCCGCGCGGAAACTGGTGCGGCGTCAGCGCCGGGGTTTCCTGCGCATCCCGTTCGCCTGCGGCATCGAGATCGAAGCGCGGCAGCAGATCCTGCGCCATGCTGTGCCCACGCTGTTGCAGGCCGGAATAGCTGGTGACGCGCCAGTCATCACGCACCAGGCGCTCAATGTCGCGCGCGCGCAGCAACGGCGGCACCTCGCTGTTGAACTGCCAGCGGCGGTTATCCGGCACGCCGGGAATGTGCAGCGCGATGTTGTCACTCTCCAGGCTTTGCAGGCAGGCCCGCAGCCCGGCGGCGTCGCGCGGCTCGCCCTGCTGGATCAGGCGTCCACAGGCGCTGTGATGAAAATCGCTGTCGCCGGCTTTCTCACCGCGTCGGCGAAACAGCGGCGCAATTCCCAGGCTGCAATGCCACACCGAACGCGTCAGCGCCACGTACAGCAAACGTAAATCTTCCGCCAGACGTTCAGCTTCGGCGAGCGCCACGCTCTCCTCGGCATCACTCAGGTCAAGCACCGCCTCAAAGGACGTGCGATCGTGATAGAAAGCCTGGTCCTGCGCGCGGTAGTTGGCGATAAAGGGCAGCCAGACCAGCGGATATTCCAGACCTTTGGATTTGTGAATGGTGACGATTTTCACCAGATGTTTGTCGCTTTCCAGCCGCAGTTGCTGGCTGGAGGCGTTACTGTCCGGCTCGGCGATATGCTGCGCCAGCCAGCGCACCAGCGCATGTTCGCTCTCGGCATGCGCGCCTGCTTCCTGTAGCAGTTCGCTGATGTGCAGAATATCCGTCAGCCGACGTTCGCCGCCGGAGGTCGCCAGCAGATTTTCCGCAATATTGCGGTGCTTCATCAGCGCGCGCAGCATCGGCATCACGCCGCGCTTTTGCCACAGCTGACGATAACCATCAAATTCCTCTACCACCTCATCCCACGCCTGCTCATCAAGATTAAGCGCTTCGATGTGCTGGGCGTTCAGACCCAGCATGGAGGTGGCCAGGGCGCTGCGCAGCGTGCTTTCCCGCTCCGGGGCCAGCACCGCCTGTAACAGCCAGAGCAGCTCCTGCGCTTCAGGGGTTTCAAATACGCTGTCGCGGTTGGAGAGATAAACGGACGGGATGGCCAGCAGCGTCAGCGCATCACGGATCAGCGCCGCTTCGTGGCGGCTGCGCACCAGCACGGTGATATCCGAGGCTTTCACCGCGCGGCTGACTTTGCCATCGTGCAGCACGGCGCTGCCCTGCTGTCCGGCAATCAGCCAGTCGCGGATTTGCGCGGCGCAGTGCTGCGCCATAAAGGTCTGGTAATCCCCGACGCTGACGCCGTCGCCGTCCATCAGCCACAGGCTCATGGCAGGCTGCATCTGACCGTTAAACTCAAAGCGTAACGCGCTGTTTTTCGGCGCGGATTTCACCGGCAGGAAGGGGATCTCGCGAAACATAAAAGCGTTATCCATGCGGCTGAACAGCGTATTGACGCTGGCCACCATACCCGGTGCCGAGCGCCAGTTGGTATCCAGCGTGTAGTGGGCGCTGACTTCGCTGCGCGCTTTCATGTAGGTGAAAATATCCGCGCCGCGGAACGCGTAGATCGCCTGTTTCGGATCGCCAATTAACAGCAGCGCGGTATCGGGCTGTTGTCGCCAGATACGGCGGAAAATACGGTACTGCTGCGGATCGGTGTCCTGGAATTCGTCGATCATCGCCACCGGAAAACGCTGGCGGATCGCCGCGGCCAGCGCGTCGCCGTTATCGCTGTGCAGGGCGCTGTCGAGACGGCTGAGCATGTCGTCAAAACCCAGCGCGCCGCGACGTCGTTTTTCCCGCGCCACGGCTTCGCGGATCTCTTTCATCGCCTTGACCAGCACCAGATCGCTTAACGTCAGCGGACGGGCCAGAAAGGTTTCAATTGCGACAAACAGCGGATGCTCCGGCACCACGCCATCCGGTTTGGTGCGTGACGCCAGGAAGGATTGCGAGAACTTTTCCAGCGCGTCGGGCAGCAGATAGCTGCGCGTTTCTTCCTGCGCCCAGGCGGTGATCTTCTCGATCCACTTACCCTGGTTGCCACGGTTGAACTTACGCCGGTCGATGCCGGATGGCTCGATCACCGCGTCAATTTCATTGCAGGCCGTCAGCCACTGGGCTTTCATGTCGTTAATTTGCGTGATGATCTGCTGATGCCGCTCCGCCAGGGTTTCGTTTTCCGGCGGCGGCGATTTGATCACCGGCGCTTCACCCTGCAAATAGCGGTTGATGGATTTCAGCAGATCCAGCGGTCCCTGCCAGGAGGCGTGGATCACCTGGGCGATATCACGCGGCAGCGGATAACAGTGGCGACGCCAGAAGTCTGCGCACGCCTGCGCGCGCAGCAGGGATTCGTCTTCAATCAGCTGTTGCTCAAACAGCATGCCGGACTCAAAGGCGTTAAGGCTCAGCATGCGCTGGCAGAAGCCGTGAATAGTAAACACGGCCGCCTCGTCCATTTGCCGTTCGGCAAGCAGCAGCCAGCTGGCGGCCTGTTGCCGGTCGGGGATTTCGTCCAGCAGGCTGGCATACAGCGGATTATCAGAAGAACCGCGCAGGCAGGCGATGCGCAGTTCATGGATATTGCTGCGGATACGTCCGCGCAGCTCTTCCGTCGCCGCCTCGGTGAAGGTCACCACCAGCAACTCTTCCACGCTCAGCAGGCGCGGGAATGCCGCCGGACCGCCAAGGCCCAACAGTAGCCGCAAATAGAGCGCGGCAATGGTGAAGGTTTTTCCCGTCCCCGCCGACGCTTCAATCAGGCGCTCGCCTGTCAGCGGCAAGCGCAGTGGATCAAGGGTCTGGGCGGGTTCGGTCATTCTTTCTCACTTAACAGGGGCATAGTTTGCTGCAACTTGCTGACGTTATCCCACACTTTCCAGCCTTCAGGACGTACATACTCAGCCTTGCCGTTCTGGCTGCCGGAAACCTGGGAGAGGATCGCCATACCGTGCGGTTCAACCACCGCCTGGTGGAAGAAATCCGCCAGCTTTTGCGGCGTCAGCAGTTTAATCTGGGTCACTACTTTATCACGTGAATCGAAGCGCATATTACCGCGATCGAAATCTTTGCTGATCTGCGAGGCTTCTTCACCTAACGTCTGAGGGGCCTGCTCCATTTGCGCAATCACCCCCTGCTGGATCTGGGCAAATTCTTCCGGCTTCATCGCCCGCAGTCGGGCTTCCGCCGTCGGGAAGAAGGCTTTATAACGCGCCCACAAATACGCTGGCTGGCGATCGCTGCTTTGTAACAGGAAGCCCATACCCCATTGCCGTCCGACGCTGAAGGGGAAGGCAAAAACCGCATAGCCGAGTTGCTCCTCGGTGCGCAACTGGTTGTAGAACCATGGCTGGATAATTTGGCCAAGCATGGCGCTGTAGGCGGAGCTACTGAACTCATCGTAACCCGGCGGCACGAACACCGCGGCCAGCGCGGAATCAGTGCTGCTGCCCGCTTTTTCAAAGATGACCGACTGCTTTTTATCTACCAGCACATCCCGGTTACGACACCATTCATTACCCTGCGTCCCCAGTTGCGTCTGTACGTTGTGCGCTAAGGCTTTCGCCTCGCTTTCCGCCATGTTGCCGACCACCAGAAATTCCGGACGGGCGTTGGTTTTCAGCGCGTTACGGTAGGCCACCACGTCCTGCAGACTAATAGAGGGCAGCAGTTCGCGGCGCACTTCCCGCTGGAAATAGGGCACCTGAGAGAGCATTTGCGGAGGCAAAATAGCCTGATCGTAGGCTTTGCCTTTGTCGGCTGAATCCATCATCTGCGCATACCAGGATTTGGCCTGCGCCAGCTGCTCTTCGGTTGGCTCATAGCTGAAGTAGCCTTTCAGCAACGCCTCAAACAGCTGCGGCAGCCGCTGGGTATAACCATTGGCGTTAAGCATTAAGCCGTTATTGGCGTTAGTCGAAAAGCTAATGCCGCCCACTGCCGCCTGATTGCTGAGCTGATCCAGCGCGATCCCCGCCAGATAGTCGTTCAGGGCAAACAGCACCTGGTTTCTGGCGCTGTCCATCGCCTGTGGATTACGCAGCACCACGCTGACATCAGCTTTGGGCTCCTGCGGGAAATAGCGGCTCGGCATGTACACCACCCGCAGCGCTGGCTCATCCACGATAAGTTCCGGATGTTCAAAGGTTTTACCCGGTTTCAGCAGGGTGAAATCGTCCGGAATATAGGGGTTCAGCTCCGGCAATTTCAGCGGGATGGCGGCGGATTTTTGCTGCCAGTCGCTAAAGGTCTGCGCGCTGATTTTATCCACCTGATAAGGCGCATTCACAAAATAGGCGGTTTTATTATGCGGCTCATCCGGGCTGATATACCAGACGCGGGCGTTTTGCGGCGTCATCATGTCAAGGCGGTCTTTCAGCGCCTGGGGATCGTACTGGTCAGCAATATTCACCGCATCCAGGGTATGTTCCACCGGCACGCGGATCATGGTATCCGCCAGCCATTCGACATAGCTCATATCACGGGTGATGGACGGATAGCGGAAATCGAGATCCAGAACGTGCGCCAGTTCATCAAAATAACGCTTATCCACGCCCTGTTCGCGCAGCAGTTTCAGATAGCTAAAAATTGCCGCCACCACTTCATCGCGATGGGCAAGGCCTTTGTCGGTCAGCGTGGCGGAAATCGCCAGCACGCCGCTGTTGCCATTGACCACCGGATCGGAGTCAGCGCGGATCCCTTCCACCAGCCCCTGCTGTTGCAGCCAGTCAGAGAGGGTTCCCGGGCTGCGGTTGCCGATGAGATAGGTCACCAGCTCATCGGTTTTACTGCGAAACTGCGGCGTGTTATTGTCGATACGGAATTCCACGCGCAGCACTTTACGCGGGATGGCGGGCACATAGTGAATAATCAGGCCCTTTTGCGCATCCGTCACCACCGGCACCGTCACTTCCGGCGGGGTGATATTTTTGTTCGGTACGCGTCCATAGGTTTGCGCGGCGATTTTCGCCAGCTCAGGCAGCGGACGGTTGCTGTACACCACGGCCTTCATCAGGTTAGCGGAGTAGTATTTATCGCGGAAAGCCAGCAGAGCGTCATGCACCGGGCTGCCGGGTTTATCGCTCAGCGTCTCAAGATTGCCGCCCGAAAAACGCGCGCCGGGGTGGGCCGGGTTGATGGTTTCGGCGCTGACCTGCGCCATGCGCATACCGTCGCGGGCGCGGGCCATGGTCAGCTCGGCATTCACCGCATTGCGTTCACGTTCGGCATACTTCTTGTCTAACAGCGGCGCGGCGATGGCGTCCGCGAGGCGATCAACGGCCCCTTCCAGCGCGTTATTTTCCACTTCCAGATAATAAGCAGTTCGGTAAGGCGCGGTACTGGCGTTATGGCTGCCGCCGTGCGACTTCAGAAACTCGGCGAGGCTGTCCGGCTGCGGGTATTTTTTCGACCCCATCAGCGTCATATGTTCAAGATAGTGCGCAAGGCCTGGATGAGTATCGGGATCCTGTAAGGATCCCACCGGCACCACCAGCGCGGAGAGGGATTTGACTGCCTGCGGATCCGAGACCAGCAGCACGACCATGCCATTATCAAGGCGGATCGCCTGATACTGACGGGTGTCTTTATCGCTTTTACGAATAGTTTCCTGAACGGGTTGCCAGCCGGTGTCTGCCTGACTTAACGGTGCCCAGAGGGCGGCAAAAATGATTAATGCTTTAAACCAGGTGCTGCTCGGCATTCACAAACCTCATCATTAACAAACGCTGTACTGGCCCTGCCAGCGACTCATTTTTATCAGGACTGACTGAAACGATAGAGCGGCAATAAATAGCGCTCCGCCTGGGCGGTGATGGCATCAAAGTGTTCCGGTTCAAGGGTGCGCCACAGACGCTGATACCACACATCGTCCCCTTCGCCGCTCACCACCATGTTGCCTTCGTAAGCCTGAAGAAACTTCGCGCGCGCTTTCGCCAGCGTCGCGTCGTCCTTTAACATGGCATCATTTTGCGCGTCGTAACAGGCTTTTATCCATGCCCCGCCGCTTTCTGGTAGTAAAAGTAAGGGCTGCGACATCCCCTCGCGATACCCGGCGATAAGCTGTTCAAGGTAGTGATGCGCCTGATCCGCTTCAAGCGGCGGGAAGCGCCATTCGCCGTCTTTGCGTACGAACAGACGGCTTTCCCCGGTGCCGCCGCTCGCACAGTAGACAAGGTGTTCCAGCCAAAGTTGCAGCCCCTGAGATACGCTGAGCAGGGAGGGTCGCCAGCGCAGCAGCCCGTCGGCCTGCACCTGCTGTAGCCAGCCGGTGAGCTGCACGCCGCCGCAGTGAAGGTCGATCTCCATGCTTTCACAAGGCAGGCGGCATTCGTTAATGCGATCCGCCAGCGCCTGCATCTCCTGCTGCTGCGTTTCCCAGACAATTTCGCCGAATGCACCGTAGGGGAGTTCTCCTGCGGCACGATAGCGGCGGAACAGCTTTTCGGCGTCTTCCTGCTCCACCAGCGTATTCAACAGCGTCTGATTAAGCTGATAGCGGTTCAGTCCGTCCAGAATAAAGGGTTCGGCGTCGGGGATGTCGCTGGCTTCCGGGCGGAAGTTCACCTGTAAGCGCATCTGGAAAAAGGCCCGCACCGGGTGCGTCCAGAAGCGCTGTAACTGCTCAAACGCCAGCGTCTCTATAGGCTGCGCGGGCAGCGGCTGAATAAAGGTTTCGTGGGCAACGCCCTGCTGGCTGGCGGCAGGCAGCCACTCATGGGCGAAGCTCTGTACTTCATCGCTGACAAAGTTTTCCGCATCGAATGGCATACGGGTGTGCAGATGATTCAGATGCTGGATCACCCTTGCTGCGCTGTCATCGCAGGTGAGCGATGCATCTCCCGGCAGATAGTGGCTCTGAGCGATGTAATCCACCAGTTCCTGCACCAGTACGGACGGAAAGCGTTCGCTGTTATCCTGAATCGAGCGTCCGATGTAGCTGATATAGAGTTTTTGCTGGGCGGAAATCAGCGCCTCAAGGAAGAGGTAGCGGTCATCGTCACGGCGGCTGCGGTCGCCGCGCATTGGCTTCTGGCTCATCAGGTCAAATCCCAGCGGCGCCAGCGTGCGCGGGTATACGCCGTCGTTCATGCCCAGCAGGCAGACCACTTTAAAGGGAATAGAGCGCATTGGCATCAGGGTGCAGATATTTACCGGCCCGGCCAGAAAACGCTGGCTGATACGCTCCTGGTTCAGGCGCTGCGTCAGCTCGTCCCGCAGCAACGTCAGCGGTACCGACTCGTTATATGCAGCTCCTACGCCGTGGGCGATCATCGCCTGCCACTGCTGTTCAATCAGCGCCAGCGCCGCTTCGGTGTCGGCATCGGGCAGGAAAAAGTCATTAAGCATATCCCGGCATACCGGCAGCCACTCGACCAGCGGACGCGCCTGTGACAGGCCTTTGCGCCACAGATTGAGCTTCATCAGCAGCGAAGCCAGATGCCCCACCAGTTCGGCGATAAGCCCGCTGGATTCATCATAAGGCAGCACCGAGCGCCACTCCCCGTGGCGACTCTCCATCGCATAGCCCAGCAGCATACGCATCAGGCCAAACTGCCAGGTATGCTGACCGGTAGGCGGCAGTTCCAGCTCGCGCACGTTATCGTCATCCATGCCCCAGCGTACGCCGGATTCGTTGACCCACTGACGCAGATAACGCAGCCCTTCTTCATCAATATCGAAACGCGCGGCAAGTACAGGCACGTCAAGCAGCGCCAGCACGTCTTCTGACTGGAAACGGCTGTCCGGCAGCGACAGCAGGCTGAGAAACGCCTGTAACGCCGGATGCGCCTGCCCTGCCCGACGGTCGGAAATGGCATAGGGTACAAAACGCGCCCCGGTGGCGCTGCCGAAGACCGCCTGAATAAAGGGGCTGTAGCTGTCGATATCCGACACCATCACGATGATGTCGCGCGGCGTCAGTTCCGGATCGTCCTGCATCATGGCCAGCAGGCGGTCGTGCAACACTTCCACTTCCCGCTGCGGGCTGTGGCAGACGTGCACCGTCACGCTGCGATCGGCGGGATCGAGCAGGCGTTTCGCATCGCTGCGCGCATACTCCTCGGCGGTGACGCCAGCGACCACGCTGTTTTTCAGCTCCAGAATGTCCGACTGCAAATTATTGAGCAGCGTGCCAGGGGTGACGTCCACAAAGGCGTCCAGTTCGTCATAGCGATCTAGTCCCGCCAGCAGATAGATATAGTCGCGTCCCAGCTTGCCCCAGGAGGCCAGCAGCGGGTTACCCACGTCCTGCTCGCCTTCATCATTAAACAGGCTTTCCACCTCCAGCCCTTCCTGGAACAGCGGCGTTTCCTGCGCTTCGCGATGATGTTTGCGGCGGCGGGTGATGAGTTTCGCCAGAAACGCCGGATCTTTAATATCGCCCCAGTAGTAACGGCACGGGTTGGTGAACAGCAGGTGCACGTCTACGTGCTTGCCCAGCGCCTGTAAGGCCTGTAAATAGACCGGCGGCAGCGCGGAGATGCCGCAGATAAAGACGCGGGACGGCAGCCCCGGCGGACATTCACTGGCGTTCTCCAGCGTCTGGATAAACCGCTGATAGAGATTGGCACGGTGCCAGTGCGGCTGTCCGAGCGCCGCGGTATGCTCAACCAGCATGCGCCACAGCGGCGCCTGCCAGATCTGCGCTTCACCTAAGCCGTCCACCCATTCGCCGGCTTCCCAGCGGGTCAGCCATTCCGGGCGGTACACCAGATACTGATCGTAGAGATCCGCAATGCGCGAGGCGAGCTGGAAGAGTTTGCGCTTGTCGTCATCGTCGTGCAGATAATTCCCGAGCATGGCGAAGGCTTCCTGCTCCAGCATGTCGGGCAGCAGGGCCATCAGCTTCCAGCTCATACTCTGCTTATTAAACGCGCTCTCTTTAGGAATGTCCGGCAGCACACGCACGAACATATCCCAGATAAAACTCGCGGGCAGCGGGAAGTCGATATTGGCGGCAATACCGAATTTTTGCGACAGCGTCATCTGGAGCCATTGCGCCATGCCGGTGCTTTGCACCAGCACCATTTCCGCTTCAAAGGGATCGTCGAGGCGTTCGCGCTCAACGATAAACTCCATCAGTGCTTCAAGCACATCCAGACGATTGGAGTGATAAACCCTTAACATACATGCTCCTGACTACTGACTGATTGGGCAATATAGCCGCGACATCTGACCCTGCCGACCCACGGGAGAGGTGATTGTTACGCTGATGCTGACACATCCCGCCGTGCTTGTCTGCATTCGCTTCACCTGCCAGCCTGCTGGCGGAGCAACAGGATACCACTGTATATGCTGCCAGGCATTACGCCATACCTCCCGGTAAAGGCTATCGTGCATAAAACCGCTCATTAATGCACGCTGCGTTCCCGCCAGCGCGGTGATGATCATCACCAGGAGTACCATCGCCAGCAGCACTTCAGGCAGGCTGAATCCCGTCTGATTTTTCAGGGAAGCTGACATAACGCCTCCCCGGTGAACGGGCAAAAATCACTCCAGCCATGACGGGAAAATGTCACGAGATCGTTTTCCACCGCGCCCAGACGCCACAGCGTATGACCGCCGCTCGCGGCTATCAGCAGCAGCGTCTGGTCGTCAAAAATTCGCAGACAGGCGCGCCAGTCACGGGCATGCGCCTGCCGACACTGCACCGCAGGCCGGGATTGCCATGGCTGTACCCTTCCCCACTCCATGGCGGACTGCGCCTCCGCCATCGTGCGCAGCGCCCGGCTTTCGCTGACCACCCGCAGATGATGCGTTTGCTGGCGCTGGTTTAGTCCGCTCAGCATCACACTTCCCAGCAGCATGATGAGCAGTACCAGCCCCAGCGACGACATCCCACGCTGGCGCTTCACAGGTTGTAACCCGTTACGCTGTGGCGGGCGGTGATGCGCTCGTCCGGATGGCCGGTCACGCTGGCCGCAAGGGTAAGCGTGAGCTGGCTGTGAAAACCTTCAGGCCGCACGTGCGTCACGCTGAACTGCTCTACGGTGATCGTCTCAGGCTCGGTCATTTTATCCCAGCCCTTATCCTGACAGGATGTCGCCCCGCGCCGGGTTTCCAGCGCGCCGTCGTGCAGGCGAAATCCGGTCTGATCCGGCTCTTTTGCAGGCGCGCGATCCCACACGCCGTTGCTGTTGCCGTCCCACTGCACAATGATGCAGGACGCCTGCGGGTTTATCACCAGCGGTTGGCCGCTGCACAGGCCATGGCAATAACCGGCCCGCTGCACATGTTTTGCCATGGTATAGAGCCGCTGCCAGATTTCATCTTCCAGCGCCTGCTGGCGGGTCTGGGCGAGCATCGCCCTCTGTAAGGCCGGCAGAAAGCGGGCCGCGCCAAGCAGTAGCACGCTGCCGATTGTCATCGCGATCAACACCTCCGGCAAGGTAAAGCCGCGATGGGTCAGATGCATGGCGTGGCCGCCACAGGTTGACACATTCTTATTCGTCCTCCGTTTGAAACGATAATTCGCCATTCGCCCGCCGGATTGCGCAGCACGATATGCCCGGGCCAGGCGGTATTACGCAGACCAAAAAAACGCAGCGACGGCGTGATGTCAGCCAGCGCCACGCCCGCGGACAACGGCCGCAGCGCAAACGCATTATCAGCCGCGCAGCCTGCCTGCTCATTCACCGAACTTAACAGGCACCAGCCGCCCTCCATTGTGCTGGCGCTGATAAGGTGGTCGCGGTTCTGCCAGTTGGCATCGTCGCGCAGCAGCTCCAGGTAAACACGCACCTGCCAGGCGGTTTGCCACAGCTGCTGGTGCAGGCGGAAACTCTGCCAGCCGTACAGACCTGCGCCGCTCAGAGTGATGACCAGCGCCACGGCGACCAGGATTTCGATCAGGGTGAAGCCTTGTTGTTTTTTCATGGCGGCAGTGTGCCGAGGACGTGCAGAGAGAGCGAACGGAAAAGCGTGGTTTTGCGGGGCGTTACGAGAGGTTTAAATGCCGTTGCAGGCCTTTGCATTTTTTCCGGAAGACGCCCCGGAAAACGGAACGGCGGATAAAAAAAACCGGCGCGCTAAGGCACCGGTTATGTCACGCTTTGCGCATCAGATAGCGACAGGTGCTTTGATGGCGGGATGCGGATCGTAGCCTTCGATTTCAAAATCCTCGAAGCGGTAGTCAAACAGCGAAGCGGGCTTACGCTTGATAATCAGCTTAGGCAACGCGCGCGGCTCACGGCTCAGCTGCAGGTGCGTCTGCTCCATGTGGTTGCTGTACAGATGGGTGTCGCCGCCGGTCCAGACGAAGTCGCCCACTTCCAGATCGCACTGCTGCGCCACCATGTGCACCAGCAGCGCGTAGCTGGCGATGTTGAACGGCAGACCCAGGAACACATCGCAGGAGCGCTGATAAAGCTGGCAGGAAAGTTTGCCGTCAGCCACGTAGAACTGGAAAAACGCATGGCAAGGCGCCAGCGCCATTTTGTCCAGTTCACCCACGTTCCAGGCGGAAACGATAATACGGCGCGAATCCGGATCGTTCTTTAACTGCTCAAGCACGTTCGAGATCTGATCGATATGGCGGCCATCCGGCGTCGGCCAGGCGCGCCATTGTTTGCCGTATACCGGACCCAGATCGCCCTGCTCATCCGCCCATTCATCCCAGATGGAGACGTTGTTTTCATGCAGGTAGGCAACGTTGGTGTCGCCCTGCAGGAACCATAACAGCTCATGGATGATTGAGCGCAGATGACAACGTTTGGTGGTCACCAGCGGGAAGCCGTCGCGCAGGTTAAAGCGCATCTGATGGCCAAAAATAGACAGCGTGCCGGTACCGGTACGATCGTTTTTTTGGGTGCCCTCATCGAGCACCTTTTGCATCAGGTCTAAATACTGTTTCATGGTTCCTCAGGAAACGTGTAGCTGCGGGCGACGGCGGTACGCCCAGATCATCATCAGAACGCCGGCGACAATCATCGGGATGGAGAGAATTTGCCCCATGCTGATGTACTGCACCCATTCGCCGGTAAACTGCGCATCCGGCTGGCGGAAGAATTCAACAATGATGCGGAACGCGCCATAACCAATCAGGAACAATCCGGAGACGGCACCCATCGGGCGCGGTTTGCGAATAAACAGGTTGAGAATGATGAACAGTACAATGCCTTCCAGCACCAGTTCATAGAGCTGGGACGGATGTCGCGGCAGGACGCCGTAAGTATCAAAAATAGACTGCCATTCCGGGTGCGCCGGCAGCAGCGCCATATCTTCGCTGCGGGAGGCGGGGAACAGCATGGCGAACGGGAAGCCCGGATCGACACGGCCCCAGAGTTCACCGTTGATAAAGTTACCCAGACGGCCTGCGCCCAGCCCGAACGGGATCAGCGGCGCGATGAAATCCGCAACCTGGAAGAAATGACGTTTGGTGCGACGGGCAAAAATGACCATTACCAGAATAACGCCGATCAGACCGCCGTGGAACGACATGCCGCCGTCCCAGACGCGGAACAGGTACAGCGGATCGCTCATGAATACCGGGAAGTTATAGAACAGCACGTAGCCGATACGCCCGCCAAGGAACACGCCGAGGAATCCTGCGTACAGCAGGTTTTCGACTTCGTTTTTCGTCCAGCCGCTGCCGGGACGATTAGCGCGGCGCGTCGCCAGCCACATCGCAAAGATGAAGCCGACCAGATACATCATGCCGTACCAGTGCAGGGCAAGCGGCCCTATGGAGAAAATCACCGGATCGATGTCCGGAAAACGCAGATAACCACTGTTCATCTGTCACCACAACTTGTTGTTATTCCGCCGAAAGTGGTCAGCGGCAAAGACGTGCGCCCGCGTCGACAGGCGCGCCAAAGTTGCGAATCATAGCATAAGGCGGACATGCTGATTGCGCTGAAGTTGTAAAAGATATGTATAACGTTCGCCGGATCCTGCACCTAGCGTCCGCCGCGAATTAACCCGCCCATGCTGCGCCGTTCCATAAAGGCCGCGACCTGATGGCGAACTTCGGCGGCCAGCTGGGCGTCAAGCGCCCGTCTGGCAAGCGTCTGCGCATCTTCGTGATCGATATGGCGCAGCAAATATTTGATACGCGCCACCGAGCGGCCGTTCATCGACAGATGACGGTAGCCAAGGCCGATGAGAATGGCGACGCACATCGGATCCCCTGCCATTTCACCGCACAGCCGCAGATCGATGTCGTGCCGTTCGGCTTCGTCGGCGATCATCGCCAGCGCGCGCAGCACGGCAGGATGCAGGCTGTCGTACATATTTGCCACGCGGGTATTGTTGCGATCCACCGCCAGAATGTACTGGGTCAAATCGTTGGTGCCGACGGAGATAAAATCGACCCGTTTAACCAGATGGGCGATCATAAAGACCATCGACGGCACTTCCAGCATCACGCCAATGCGCGGTTTGGGAATGGCGTAGCCGATCATCTCTTCCACTTCGCGACCGGCGCGCTCAATCAGACGTCGCGCCTCGTCGATCTCATCGATGCTGGTGACCATCGGTAGCAGAATATTCAGGTTACCGGTGGCGGCGTTGGCGCGCAGCATGGCGCGCACCTGGATCAAAAAGATCTCCGGCTGATCGAGCGTAATGCGGATCCCGCGCCAGCCGAGGCACGGATTCTCTTCGCTGATCGGCATGTAAGGCAGCTGTTTATCGGCGCCGACATCCAGCGTACGCAGCGTGACGGGCTTGTCGATAAACATCTGCATCATGCCCTGGTACTGCGCCACCTGCTCCTCTTCCGAGGGGAAACCGCTTTGCAGCATAAAGGGGATTTCGGTGCGGTAAAGACCGATGCCGTCAATGCGGCTGTCGAGATTTTCTTCGTGCGCCGGGCTTAAGCCCGCGTTGAGCATCACTTTTACCCGCTCGCCGCTTCTGAGCTGGGCGGGCAGATTAACTTCATCTTCAGCCAGACGGCTTAATTCATTTTCTTCGCTGATAAGCCGCTGATATTCCTGCATCAGGATCGGCTCTGGATCCACCAGCAGTTCACCGCGATAGCCATCGACGATCAGCGTGCGTTGATGCAGGATCGACGGCTGAATGTCTGCGCCCATCACGGTCGGGATGCCAAGGGCGCGAACCATGATCGCCGCATGGGAGTTCGCCGCGCCATCGCGCACCACCACGCCCACCAGTCGGTCGTGCGGCAGTTCGGCAAGCGTGGTGGCGGAGAGTTCATCAGCCACCAGCACAAAGCGCGCAGGCCAGGCATTCGGGCCCTGTAATGTATCGTCAAGGTGGAAGAGCAGACGCTGGCCGAGCATGCGCAAATCCCCGGCGCGCTCCTTCAGATAGCCATCGGTCAGCGCCGCAAACTGTTCGGCAAAGCGCTCAATAACCTTTTTTACCGCCCATTCGGCGACAAAGCCCCGGTCCACTTCCTCAAACAGTTCCCGGCGCAGGCGGGCGTCAGAGAGCAGATGCGAATAGAGATCGAAGATCGCTGCCGTCTCTTTCTGCGCCCCGGCAGAGAAGCGCTTGCTGTAACGGCGAAATTCACTGGCCGCCTCTTCCAGCGCCCCGGTCAGCCTTTCGCGCTCCAGCGAGGTGTCGAGCGTCGAGGCTTCATACACCTGCTCCATCAGCGGCAGCGTGGCATCCATCCAGCCTTCGGCGATGGCTACGCCCGGCGAGGCAGGCAGCGCGCGGATGCGTGTCTGACGGTACTGACCAAAGAGCGCCGCCAGCTGTGACTGGGAAAGAATGGCGGCCATCTGCGTGGCCAGCGTGACGAGGAAGGACTCTTCGCTCTCGTCAAACTGGCGTAATTCACGCTGCTGCACCACCAGCACGCCCAGCAACTGGCGGCGCTGAATAATGGGCACGCCAAGAAAAGCACGGAAGCGCTCTTCTTTGACTGCGGGAATGAATTTAAAGCTGGGGTGCTTTTGCGCATCGGCCAGGTTGATGGGCTCCGCAAGCCGACCGACCAGGCCGACAATGCCCTGATCGAAGGCAAGCGTGACAGTACGACCACGCGGCTTTTTCAAACCGCGCGTCGCCATCAGGTAATAGCAGCGTCTGTCGTGATCGGCGAGATAAACCGAGCAGACCTCGGTATCCATCGCCTGACAAATTTCAGTAACCAGTACGTCCAGCGCCTCGTTGAGGCGCGGAGCACTTGCCACTTTCTCGACGATTTCTCGCAGCCGGGTGAGCATGTTGTGTATGGCTTAACCTCTTTTACGTCGCCAGGCTGGGGGACTTTGCGGCTTCGGCGTCGCTTCAGAAAGCGCCATCACTACGCTTGCAAACTCTTTCATCACCCGACGATAGACATCGCGTTTAAAGGAGACAACCTGACGAACGGGATACCAGTAACTCACCCAGCGCCAGCCATCAAACTCGGGGGTACTGCTGGTTTGCATATTAATATCAGCATCGCTGCTGACTAATTGCAGAAGAAACCATTTTTGTTTCTGGCCGATACACACCGGCTTTGTGTCCCAACGCACCAAACGTTTCGGTAACTTGTAACGCAACCAGTTGCGAGTAGAAGCAAGGATACGCACATCTTTACGACTTAACCCAACCTCTTCGAACAGCTCCCGGTACATAGCCTGCTCCGGGGATTCTCCGGGGTTAATTCCCCCCTGAGGAAACTGCCATGAGTGCTGACCAAAGCGCCTGGCCCACATCACCTGGCCCTGTCGGTTACAAATTACGATCCCAACATTAGGGCGGTAGCCATCGTCATCAATCACCGGACTACCTCAAAAAAAATCTGAATTTGAACGATTGTTTCACACTAGTGGTAAACGGTAAACCACTCTGTTAACGGTGCATAACCTAATAACAATTGAATAACTCACAGTTATCTGCCGAGTTATAAACAGATTAGGGTTCCGGGCGGCCACTTTATTCACTTTTTCTGTGGATATAGTTGTGAAGAAGTATGGAATTAAAGGGGGAAAACCCAGAGTAGTCCTAAATCCGTATTAATGCCATGAAAAAATAAAGCGCTATGCGTCAGTATCTTAATGCACTTATACCGGAACGAAAAGGCGGTTATGTGACGATCATCACAGGGATGATCGCCTCGCTGATGAAAGATCGCACAGCGTCGGTTTTATCCACAGTTTGTGCCACCAAGTTAAACACAATTTGTGCGAAAATTCGATTTTGCTCCCACGTCAAGGCTGTAAATGGAAACAGTAGTGAAGGTTTTTACCAGTTATCCCACTTTTCTGTGGATAACATGGTGTAAGATCCTGTTCATTGCCAGTGACCAGAATTGGAAAACCGGGCAGGCTGTTGCGCAACATAAGTGATTATTTCCAAAAAGAGTCGTTAAATCATAGTATTGAAGGTTGCTCACAGAAATAAACCTCACTGCTCACCCCGGTGCATAATTGTTGTTCATTTTTTAACCAAAGGTCTGAATCATGTTTCCACCTGTTCCCTTAACTACACCACCGGATTCCGAAGCAAAGCTGTTGGCGCAGGCACAGCGTCTGGCGGGCTTCACGTTAGGAGAACTGGGTCAAATGGCCGGTCTGCCGGTGCCCCAGGATCTGAAACGTGATAAGGGCTGGACCGGGATCCTGCTGGAACGCTGGCTGGGCGCAAGCGCGGGCAGCAAGCCGGAACAGGATTTCGCGGCGCTCGGGGTGGAGCTTAAAACCATTCCTGTGGATAACGCCGGACGTCCGCTGGAAACCACCTTTGTGTGCGTTGCCCCGTTGACGGGTAATAGTGGCGTGGTGTGGGAAACCAGTCATGTGCGTCACAAGTTAAAGCGYGTGTTGTGGATCCCGGTGGAAGGATCGCGGGAGATCCCCCTCGCCATACGGCGTGTGGGAGCACCGCTGCTGTGGAGTCCGGATGAAGAAGAGGAGCGCCAGTTGCGCATGGACTGGGAGGAATTGATGGATCTAATCGTGCTGGGTCAGGTTGAAAGTATTACCGCCCGTCACGGCGAAGTGTTGCAACTGCGCCCGAAAGCGGCGAACAGCAAAGCGCTGACCGAGGCCGTCGGCACCGAGGGACAGCGTATCCTGACCCTGCCCCGCGGCTTTTATCTGAAAAAGAATTTTACCCGCGCGCTGCTGGCGCGGCATTTTTTGTTGCAGGGTTATTAAATTTTGCCCTTACCGGGCTTGCGCTTATAATTAGCCCTTCTTTTTTTGGCAGGACTTTTACGATGTTATTTGCATGGATCACCGATCCCAATGCCTGGCTGGCGCTCGGAACACTGACGCTGCTGGAAATAGTGCTGGGTATCGATAATATTATTTTCCTTTCTCTGGTAGTGGCAAAACTTCCGCCCGCACAGCGTAACCGCGCCCGCCGTCTCGGCCTTGCGGGAGCAATGATCATGCGTCTGGCGCTGTTGGCCTCAATCGCATGGGTGATACGCCTGACCACGCCGCTGTTTGAGGTGATGGGCCATGCGGTGTCGGCACGCGATCTGATTTTGCTGCTTGGCGGCTTATTCCTGATCTGGAAAGCGAGCAAAGAGATCCACGAGTCCATTGAGGGGGAAGAGGAAGGACTGAAAACCAACGTCCACTCCTTTATGGGCGCGATTGTGCAGATCATGCTGCTGGACATCATCTTTAGTCTCGACTCGGTGATTACGGCGGTGGGGCTGTCTGACCATCTGTTTATTATGATGGCGGCGGTGGTGATTGCCGTTGGCGTGATGATGTTCGCGGCGCGTCCGATTGGCGAGTTCGTCGATCGTCACCCGTCGGTGAAAATGCTGGCGCTGGCCTTCCTGATCCTCGTCGGCTTTACGCTGATGCTGGAAAGTTTCGGCATCCACGTGCCGAAAGGCTACATCTATTTCGCAATGTTCTTCTCCATTGCCGTGGAAACCCTCAATCTGTTGCGCAACAAGAAGCGTCCGCTCTGATTTACCGCTCCCCCGCCCCCGGGGGAGTGTACATTTTTTCTTCCGCTTTCAGAATTTGCTGCTTTTTCATCACATTATTCTGCGTTATTACTAGACTACATTCAGTTAACCGTCACGCGAGGAATAAAACGATGAAAAAATGGGCAGTGGTGATCTCTGCAGTAGGCCTGGCTTTTGCGGTTTCAGGGTGCAGCAGTGATTACGTTATGGCGACCAAAGATGGCAAAATGATCCTGACAGATGGTAAACCACAAATTGATGATGACACCGGACTGGTTAGCTATCGCGATCAGCAGGGCAATGAGATGCAGATCAACCGCGACGACGTTTCACAGATTATCGAACGTTAATCCTGAAAGGGTCAGTACCCTGCTGACCTTTTGATTTTTCACTTCCCCTTTTCACTCCCCTCTGCCATGTTTATATTCCTTTGTCAGGAAGCGACTGACGTTGTTAACAAAAGGAAGCCGGCAAATGCACTATCACCGTATCCCTCACAGCTCCCTTGAGATAAGCACTCTGGGGCTGGGCACTATGACGTTTGGTGAACAAAATAGCGAAGCCGACGCCCATGCACAGCTCGATTATGCCGTAAGCCAGGGAATAAATTTTATTGATGTCGCGGAGATGTACCCTGTCCCGCCGCGCCCGGAAACCCAGGGGCTTACCGAGACTTACGTCGGCAACTGGCTGACGAAGCGGGGTAACCGCGAAAAACTCGTTATCGCCTCAAAAGTCAGCGGCCCGAGCCGCAACAGCGACAGCGGTATCCGCCCGGATCAGGCGCTGGATCGCAAAAATATCCGCCAGGCGCTGGATGCCAGCTTAAAACGCCTGCAAACCGACTATCTCGATCTCTATCAGGTTCACTGGCCGCAGCGTCCGACCAACTGCTTCGGCAAACTGGGCTATGAGTGGACGGATAGCGCGCCGGGTGTAACCATCCTTGAAACCCTGGAAGCGCTGACGGAATACCAGCGTGCCGGGAAAATTCGTTACATTGGCGTCTCCAACGAAACGGCGTTTGGCGTGATGCGTTATCTGCACCTGGCGGACAAGCACGATCTGCCGCGCATCGTCACCATTCAGAACCCGTACAGCCTGCTGAACCGCAGCTATGAAGTGGCGCTGGCGGAAGTCAGCCAGTTTGAAGGCGTGGAGCTGCTGGCCTATTCCTGCCTGGCCTTTGGTACGCTGACCGGGAAATACCTCAACGGCGCGAAACCGGCAGGCGCGCGTAATACCCTGTTCAGCCGCTTTACCCGCTACAGCGGCGAGCAGTCGCAAAAAGCAGTCGCCGCTTATGTGGATATTGCGAAGCGTCATAATCTGGATCCGGCGCAGATGGCGCTGGCCTTTGTGCGCCGCCAGCCGTTTGTCGCCAGCACCCTGCTGGGGGCGACCACGCTGGAACAGCTGAAGACCAATGTGGAGAGCTTCCATCTTGATCTCAGTGAGGACGTGCTAGCAGAGATTGAAGCAGTGCACCGGGTGTATACCTATCCGGCACCGTGATGTAAAAAGCCGGGCAGATGCCCGGCTTTTTTTTGCCGGGTGGCGCTTGCGCTTACCCGGCCTACGTAT
>NZ_CP127837.1:221482-240805 GCF_030291195.1 Enterobacter sp. PGRG2
TTTACCGACGACGCTGCCAGATCCACAGCGCGGCAATCGCCAGCGCAAAGAGCGCACCGAAGCCTACGCCAACGCCCACCACCGGCACGCCGACTTTTATCGCCAGCGAATACAGCCCCAGCATCAGCAGCATAGCGGTGTTCTCACCGAGATTCTGTACCGCAATGGCATTCCCCGCGCCCACCGAGCGTTTACCGCGCTCCTGCAATAGCGCGTTCAGCGGCACCACGAAGAATCCGCCGAGCAGGCCGATCAGAATTAACAGGCCATAGGCAGGCAGTAGCGCATGTTGCAGGGAGAAGAACAGCACGCCGACGCCAATTAAAATCCCGGCGGGCATACAGCGCGACACCGTTTCAAGCGTGACGAGTTTCGCCGCCACGCCTGCGCCCACCACGATCCCCACCGCTACCATCGCGTTCAGATAGGTCGGCGTGGCGTTATCGGTAATACCCAGCGCCTCTGGCACCCACAGCACCAGCAGGAAGCGCAGCGTCACGCCTGCGCCCCAGAACAGACTGGTGCCCACCAGCGAGAAGCGGGTTTCGCCGTTCTGCCATAAGGATCGGCAGGCGCTGAAAAAGCTGTTGGTCATCGGCCCGAAACGCCAGGACTGACCGGGACGGGCCACCGGCAGCACCGGGATCAGCAGATTCGCCACCACCGCACCCGCGTACACCAGCGCACAAACGCCAAGCGCCGCCAGCACGTGCCAGTCTGCCAGCACCCCGCCCGCCACCGAGCCAAGCAAAATGGCGGCGATGGTGGAGGACTCCATCAGACCGTTCGCTTTTACCAGCTTATCGCCGGTGGTCAGCTCGCCCAGAATGCCGTACTTGGCTGGCGAATAGGCCGCCGCGCCAATCCCCACCAGCGTATAGCCAACAAACGGGTTAACGCCGAGACAGATGCTTGCCGCGCCGAGCAGTTTCAGGCTGTTCGCCACCATCATCACGCGGCCTTTGGGGAAGCTGTCAGCAACTTGGCCGACAAAAGGCGCAAAGAGTATGTAAGCGCCTACAAACACCATTTGCAGGATCGGCTGGCTCCAGTCCGGGTAATACTGCTCTTTCAGCAGCGCCAGAGTCGCGAACAGCAGCGCGTTATCCCCGAAAGCAGACAGGAACTGCGCGGCGGTGACTGCCAGCATCCCCTTCGACCACAGGGAGTTGTTAGTGTGTGACTCACGCATGATGATGTTCCGGGTCTTCAAGCAGACCTTTGAGGGTGACAAAATCAGGCTTGCCGCTGCCCAATACCGGAAGTTGCTTCAGATAGCGAATATCCCGCGGGACGGCCAGCTCAGGGATCCCCTGCGCGCGGGCATGCTGGAGCAGCTTGTCGCGCGTCAGCTCGCTGTCGGTGGTAAACATCACCAGCGCCTCGCCTTTGCTGGCGTCGCTTTTGATCACCGTGCCGTGCATTTTTTCCGGCGATACCGCCAGCGCCAGCTGCTCGACCATCTCCAGCGACACCATTTCGCCAGCAATCTTGGCAAAGCGTTTTGCGCGCCCCTGGATCTGCACAAAGCCGCTGTCATCAAAGCGCACGATGTCACCGGTGTCGTACCAGCCCGGCTCGATCTCGCCGCGCTCATTTTCCGCCGTCGGCGCTTCCAGCACGCCGGGATTTTCCACCCGCAGATAGCCGTTCATCACGTTCGGCCCTTTCAGTTGCAGGCGACCGCCGTCTTCAATGCCGGGTACCGCCAGCAGACGCGCGTCCATACCCGGCAGAATGCGCCCGACGGTGCCGGGGCGCGCCGCCATCGGCACGTTAATAGAGACCACCGGCGCGCACTCGGTGACGCCGTAGCCTTCCAGAATGCGCAGGCCGAATTTATCCTGCCAGATTTGCCGCGTGCTCTCCTGAAGTTTTTCCGCCCCCGCCACCACGTAGCGCAAACGGTAGAAATCATACGGATTGGCGAAACGCGCGTAGTGGCCGAGGAAGGTGGAGGTGCCGAACAGCACGGTACAGTTACGGTCATACACCAGTTCCGGCACGATGCGGTAATGCAGCGGGCTTGGGTAGAGGAACACTTCCGCGCCGGTCAGCAGCGGCGTGAACAGGCCGACGGTTAACCCAAAGGAGTGGAACAGCGGCAACGCCGACATAAAGCGATCGTTAGCCGTAAAATCCGCGATGGTGCGGATCTGCTCGACGTTCGCCAGCAGGCTCTTATGGCTGTGCACCACGCCTTTCGGCTTACCTTCCGAGCCGGAGGTAAACAGCACCAGCGCGGCGTCTTCCGGCTGCTGCGGCACCTGCGCCAGATGCGGCATCAGCACGTGGGCGAAGATCCACAGCTTATCGGCAAGAGTCACGTCGCCCTTCAGATCTTCGAGATATACCCAGCGTACCTGCGTCAGCTGCTCCGGCAGGTGCCAGAGCTTGCCTTTGTCCATAAAGGTGCGTGAGGTAAAAATGGTTTTGATTTGCGCGGCGGTGATAGCGCTGGTCAGCCCTTTCACGCCTGCGGTGTAGTTCATCATCGCCGGAACGCGCCCGCGGGCGACCGCGCCAAAGATCACCGCCGCGCTGATGGCCGCGTTCGGCAGCATCAGGCCGATCTTTTCGCCCTGCGCGGTGTATTTATCCAGAATACGCGCCACGAACAGGGCTTTCGTTAACAGCTTGCGATAGGAGTCCGGTTTGAAGTTGATGTCTTCAATACAGGGCTTGTTCGCGCCATAACGGTATTGCGCCGCAAGCAGCGCTTCAAACAGCGTTTCACGCGGGCGCACGGCCATACGCGCTTCCATCATGATCTGGTGCAGCATTTCGCCGGCGATTTTACGACGGTCACGGGCGCGCGGCGCATCCGGCATCGGCAGCGTGGTAGGCGGCAGGATGCGGATATGAATGCGCGGGAACAGGCGCTGTTTGACCAGCCCTTTCAGGCGGCTGAAGAAGGTCAGCTCCGCGCCTTCGATGCGCACCGGCACCACGGTCGCGCCGGATTTGGCGGCCACAAAGCCTGCGCCGTCATAAATTTTCATCAGCGATCCGGACACCGAGATGCGCCCTTCCGGGAAGATCACCACCGGGCGGCCCTGGCCAATCATGCGCACCAGCTGCTTAACAGACATCGGTTTTGTGGGATCGAGCGGCACAAAATCAATCAGATTGCGCAGGGCGCGCATGTACCACTGCTGGCTGATGGAGGTGTAAACCGCAAACACCGGACGTACCGGTAAAAACAGCGCCAGCAAAACGCCGTCAAGAAAAGAGACGTGATTAGGGGTGATCAGTACGCGCTCACCGCGGAGCGCCTGGGTATCGCCGGTCAGTTCGACCCTGAACAACAGGCGGAATAAAAAACGGAAAAAGTCCAGTAACATGGCAACTTCCTGTGTCAGTTAATATGAAAGATGTCAGGGAATTGTGGCAGATTACACGAGAAGTGCAGAAGGGGCGAAGGTAAAATCCAGACGAAAAAAAACCTGCGCATCCGCGCAGGTTGGTGCAAAACGTGAGTACTCAAAACGTACTGAAATCTCACCAATCAATACCTCTGGGACTTCAACTGTAGCAACAGCCCCCCTGTCCCTACAGTAATCAATCGCAACAGCCCTTCGCAAAGTGTAACCAAAGGTTTGAATTCGCTTTTTTTGTCTTATTTGCTGTCAACCACCTCGTGTAACGTTTTCACCAACCGCAGTAGGCTGTCGATCACGTTTACGGCGTCCCGTACCGCAATCGCCTTGAACAGACGGCGCTTTTCCGTAACACTTAACGCTGTGTAAACGCTTACCCAAAAAGAAGGTTCTGTATGGCGACGATAAAGGATGTAGCCCGGCTTGCAGGTGTTTCTGTTGCCACGGTGTCACGCGTGATCAACCACTCCCCGAAAGCCAGCGAATCGTCGCGCCTGGCGGTGCAGAGCGCCATGGAATCCCTTAATTATCACCCGAACGCCAATGCCCGCGCGCTGGCGCAGCAGTCGACGGAAACCGTCGGGCTGGTGGTGGGCGATGTCTCGGATCCCTTCTTTGGCTCAATGGTGAAAGCCGTGGAGCATGTGGCCTATAACACCGGCAATTTTCTGCTTATCGGCAACGGCTACCATAACGAACACAAAGAGCGGCAGGCGATTGAACAACTGATCCGCCATCGCTGCGCGGCGCTGGTGGTGCACGCCAAAATGATCCCCGATGCCGATCTCGCCGCCCTGATGGAACAGATGCCGGGCATGGTGCTGATCAACCGCATCGTGCCGGGCTTTGAAACGCGCTGCGTGGCGCTGGACGATCGTTACGGCGCCTGGCTGGCGACCCGCCATCTGATCCAGCAGGGACACACCAGAATCGGCTATCTGTGCTCCAATCACGCCATTTCGGATGCGGAAGATCGACTGCAGGGCTATTACGACGCGCTGCGGGAAAATGGCCTGCCATGCAACGACCGGCTGGTGACCTGGGCTGCGCCTGACGAGAGCGGCGGCGAGCAGGCGATGACTGAACTGCTGGGACGCGGCAAAAACTTTACCGCGGTGGCCTGTTATAACGACTCCATGGCGGCAGGGGCGATGGGGGTGTTAAACGATAACGGCATTGACGTGCCGGGTGAGATTTCGCTGATCGGCTTTGATGACATTCTGATCTCCCGCTACGTGCGTCCGCGCCTGACCACCGTACGCTATCCGATTGTCACCATGGCGACCCAGGCCGCCGAACTGGCGCTGGCGCTGGCGGAAAATCGTCCACTGCCGGATATTACCCACGTCTTTAACCCGACGCTGGTACGACGCCACTCGGTCGGCACGTTGCAGGAAAGCTAAAGCGTATAGCGGTACAGGTGCACAGTTTTGTCCGGGTATTCAAGGCCGTCGCCAATGTACTGCCAGCCGTAGCGCTCGTAAAAATCCATGCAGGCAGACCACAGATACAGCTGCGGATAGCCCTGCCCGCGGGCGTACTCTATCACCTGTTGTTGCAGCGCCCCCGCCAGCCCCTGCCCGCGCGCACTTTCATCCACATACAGCGCCGCCAGCCACGGCCACAGATCCTGGCGGCTGATTAAATCGCAGCGCCAGAGTCCCACCGTACCCAGCAACTGCTCGCCGTCCGTCGCCACGAAGGTCAGCGGCAGCTCGCCGGGACGCTGGCTGTGTTCGACGATGCTGGCAAAAAATTCCCGCGGCAACCCGTCGCCAAAGGCGCGCCACTGCCAGTCGATCACCTGTCCGGTAAACTGCGGCACGTCGTAAAGCGGCTGGATTTTCACATTAATTTTCCCTGAAAAAGCGGTACGGATTCGAACAGATAGCCGTCGAAGTCCGGCGCGTCTTCGTCCGACAGCTCCAGCAGGCTTTTTTTGACGTTTTCCAGATGCTGCCACATCGCCTGCCATGCCCCCATTACATCGCGACGGCGCAGCGCCGCGAGCAGGGTTTGCCGGTCGCCCAGCCATTTCAGACGGTACGCCCGGCTGGCGATATGCACATTAAACTGCTGCCACAGCGGGCTGCTGTCCATGTGATGCCAGATGCTTTCCACCGTGCCCAGCAGCATCTGGTTTTGTGACGCCCCAGCCAGCACCAGGTGGAACATTTTGCTGTTGTCCTGGGAGTTGTCATTCATGGCAATGGCGCGCTGTTCCTGCTCCAGAATACGCCGCAGGTTGTCGATGTCGGCGCGGGTGGCCATTTTTGCGGCAAAGGCGGCAATGTTGCTCTCCAGCAGTTGCCGCGCCTGGAGGATCTCAAAGGGGCCGACGTCGCTGCTTAAAAAGCGTTCTTCTTCGTTTTCGTGCTCCTGGGGGATGCGCATCACGTACACCCCGGATCCCTGGCGGATATCCACCGTGCCCTGCAACTCCAGCATTAACAGCGCCTCGCGCACGATGGTGCGGCTGACGCCGTAGGTTTCGGCAATATTTCGCTCCGGCGGCAGACGGGAACCCACCGGGTAGTGTCCCTGGATAATCTGCGCGCGCAGATCCTCACCTATCTCCTGGTACTGTTTTTTTTCCGTCACTACGACTGCTTTCTCCACCATATCACCTGCTATTTCCATTCATCGTCGAGAGTCAGCGTGAGCGTGCGCTCCTCGCTTAACCGACGGTACCATGAGGCAGATTTTTTGGCGCGCCGGTTACGGTTATTTTGCAGATCGATCTCAATTAAACCATAGCGATTTTTAAAGGCGTTCATCGGCGAGACGTTATCGGTGAACGCCCACAGCATATAACCCTGGCAGTTAGCGCCGTCTTCCCTGGCGCGCAGCGTCTGGTAAAGATGTTCGCTGATAAAGGCGATGCGATAATCATCTTCAATCACGCCATCGGCATTGCGGAACTGCCCCTCGTTTTCAATACCCATACCGCTTTCGGCAACGAACCACGGAATATTGCCGTAGTCGTTTTTAATGCGCATCGCCATGTCGTAAATAATCTGCGGATAAATTTCCCAGCCGCGGGATTTATTCATCCGCCGCCCCGGTAATTCAAATGGCTCGTAATAGTATGCCGGATGGAAAGGCGTCTCCGGATGCCAGGCGCGGGACGGCGCTTTCACGCGGTGCGGGTAATAGAGGTTAATCCCCAGTTCATCGACAGTATTATCGCGAATGATCGCCAGCTCTTCCTCGCTGTACTCCCACGCCACCTGATGCTGTTCCAGCAGGCTGAACAGCTCCGGCGGATAGTGACCCTTTACTAACGGATCCAGAAACACGCGGTTGTAGAACAGATCGTACATGTCGGCCGCCCGCACATCGTGCGGCGCACGAGAGCGCGGGTAGGTCACTTCCGGATTAAGAATACAGCCGACGCTGCCCTGATAGCCCTTCTCATGAAACAGCTTCACCACTTTCGCGGTGGCGAGGTTTTTGTGGTGGTTCCACTGCATCCAGGTGCCGGTGTTTTGTTCATAAGGCCAGCGCAGCGCATCCAGATAGACGCGCGTCTGCACCACAATCGGCTCGTTAAAGGTGAACCAGCGCGTCACCCGGGTGTGATAGCGGGCAAACACTTTTTCCGCATATAGCAGGAAAAACTCCACCACCTTTTTGGACGCCCAGCCGCCGTAGTTTTCCAGCAGATAACCGGGCAGCTCGTAATGCTCAAGGCAGATCATCGGCTCTATGCCGTGGCGATGCATCTCGGCAAAGAGTTCGTCATACCAGGCGGCGTACTCCTCATCCACCACGCCATTCTCGTAGTCGGTGAAAAAGCGCGACCAGTTGATCGAGGTGCGGTAGTGGCTCAGCCCCGCCGCTTTCATCAACTGCACGTCTTCACGGAAGCGATGATGAAAATCGGTGGCAACAGCCGGGCCATAACCCTCGTGCCAGACGTGGCGGTCGTTTTTGTACCAGAGATCTGGCCAGGAGTCCTGCCCGGCTTTTTTTCCGCTCCAGCCTTCGGTTTGCCAGGCGGAGGCCGCCGCCCCGAGGATAAATGACGGCGGGATAACGATGGTTTTCGTGCTCATACTGTCCTCAGGCGTTTTTCGCCAGTTCCGTTGCTTCCGCCTTCAGCTGTGCCTGTTCCGCGCGGCGCGAGGCGATCTTCACAAAGGGCAGATAGATAATGACCGCGGTAACGATGCAGATAAACTGGGTGATCACCGCGCCCATCGATCCAGCGGTGGAGAGCCAGGCGTTGATCAGCGGCGGCGTGGTCCAGGGCACCATTACCACCGCTTTTCCGGCGAAACCGGTGACGGTGGCGAAATAGCCAATGGATCCAGTGACCAGCGGCGTGATGATGAACGGGATCGCGAGGATCGGATTGAGCATGATCGGCATGCCGAAAATCACCGGTTCGTTGATGTTAAACAGGCCAGGGCCGATAGAGAGCTTGGCGATCTCGCGCATCTCTTTACGTTTGGTGGCGATCATCACGGCAATCAGCAGGCCGATGGTCAGCCCGGAACCGCCGATGCTCATGTACACATCCCAGAACGGCATGGTGATGATGTTCGGCACTTCTTTGCCCTGTTCGAAAGCGCTCATATTGACGGTGATCGCCCCCAGCAGCAGCGGCTCACGGATCGGTTTGATCATCTGGTTACCATGAATACCGATCACCCAGAACAGCTGCGCCACGAACATCAGCAGCAGGATCCCCGGCAGGCTCTGCACCACACGCTCCAGCGGCTGTTGCACCACCTGATAGATGGCGTCGTAGAGATACAAGCCGGTGATTTGATGGAAAACGAATCCGAAGGTGGCGATGGCGGTGGTGGTGATGATCGCCGGGATCAGCGCCGAAAACGACGCCGCGACGTTGGGCGGCACGGTGTCGGGCATTTTGATCTTCAGCCCCTTGCGCCCTTCCAGCCAGCAATAAATTTCCACCGACAGAATGGCGATAAACATGCCAAGGAACAGACTGCGGGTATCCGAGAACTGACGTAGCAGCACGTCTTTCACCACATGCATTTCGCCGTCCACCAGCATTTCTACGGTCGTTGGCGTCACGCAGATAAAACAAATGACCGCCAGCAGGCCAGGAAATAAGGATTTAATACCGTTAATACGCCCTAATTCCAGACCAATTAAAAATACCGCGCCGATATTTAAGAAGTTGAGCGTGGCATAATTAATGGCGCTGGTAATGGGTTTTAACGCCGCCAGAAATGACAGCGACTGAAAACTGGCGAGACCGTTTTTTGGATCCAGCACCATATTGGAAATCAGTACTGAAAACGCACCGACAATAATGACCGGCATCAGGGTAATAAAGGCGGATTTAATCGCCATAATATAGCGATAACTGTTAAAGGTTGTCGCAAAACTACCCAGAGAATCAATGAGCTTATCCTGTAAAGCCATACGATGGTACCTCAGTAAAAGGGCTTTTTTATTGTCCAGGGTTACAGCCGAATACCAACTGGCATACCAAAAGTAGACAGCGTGGGGGAAAAGTTCTGTGATAAAGCTCTCAGGATAGAAAGTGGTATTCCAGATTATGTGATCGCGCGTAGATTGGTATTCCACCCATCTCTTTTCCACAGGGAGAGGCCGTAACGTCATATAGCCTTTGTGATAAACTCCCGCTCAACTCAGGAAACAGGACGTCGTCATGGCAACAATGCTGGATGTTTCACTGCGCGCGGGCGTCTCGAAGGCGACGGTTTCACGCGTGCTGAACGGTACAGGTCAGGTTAAAGACAGCACCCGGCAGCAGGTGTTTAAAGCGATGGAAGAGCTGGGCTACCGGCCAAACTTTCTTGCCCAGTCGCTGGCCAACCGCACCAGTAACAGTATTGGCCTGGTGGTATCGACCTTTGACGGCTTCTACTTTGGTCGCCTGTTACAGCAGGCGTCGCGCCAGACGGAAACCCACGGCAAGCAGCTGATTGTCACCGACGGGCACGATACCCCGGAGCGGGAAGAAGAAGCGGTGCAGATGCTGGCGGACCGCCGCTGCGACGCCATTGTGCTCTACACCCGCTTTATGCGCGAAAAAGCCATTATGGCGCTGATCGATCGCATCCCGATGCCGCTGATTGTGATCAACCGCGACGTCAGCCAGGCGCGGGATAAATGTGTTTTTTTCGAGCAGCAGGACGCGGCATTTAAAGCGGTGGAATATCTGATTTCTCAGGGCCATCGCGATATCGCCTGCATTACCGTACCTATCCACACGCCCACCGGTAAAGCGCGGCTAATGGGCTACCGCAAAGCGCTGGAAAAGCACGGGATCCGCTGGGATGCAGCGAAAGTCAGGTATGGCGATGCGGGTATGACCAGCGGCTATGAGCAGTGTCAGGCACTGTTGCAGGAAGGCGTTGCCTTCAGCGCGCTCTTTGCCTGTAACGATGATATGGCGCTCGGCGCATCAAAGGCGATCCATCAGGCCGGGCTGCGTATTCCGCAGGATATTTCGCTGTTTGGTTTTGATGATGCCCCCAGCGCCAGATGGCTGGAGCCGGGGCTGTCGACGGTTTGTCTGCCTATCGACATCATGATCACTACCGCCATTGATCAGGCGATGCGGCTGGCGGCGGATCGCCCCATTGAGACGATCCCGCCCTTTACCGGCACGCTGGTACTGCGCGATTCGGTCGCCCCCGGCCCGCATTTCAAAAGCTTAAAGTAATTCCAGCGCCAGCAGTTCGTCGATGGTCTGACGGCGGCGGATCAGGCGCGGCTCGCCGCCCTCAAACAACACCTCTGGCAGCAGCGGACGGCTGTTGTAGTTAGAGGACATCGACGCCCCGTACGCGCCGGTATCGTGCAGCACCAGGTAATCCCCTGGCACCACCGCAGGCAGCGCGCGGGTTTCCACTTTGCCACCCTCCTGCTGGGTGAACACGTCGCCGGATTCACACAGCGGCCCGGCCACCACGGTATCCATTAAGGGCGCGGTTGTTAAATCACGGCCATCTGCCGCAAGCGCGGTGATGTGGTGATAGCTGCCGTACATGGACGGGCGCATCAGATCGTTAAAACCGGCGTCTATCAGCACAAAGTGGCGGCTACCCATGCTTTTTACGCTGCGCACCTGCGCCACCAGCACGCCGGATTCCGCCACCAGGAAACGCCCGGGCTCGATTTCCAGCTTGACCGGATGCCCCAGATGCTCCGCGATCTGCTCCCGGGCGCGATTCCACAGGGCGTAATAGTGGTGGGTATCAATGGCTTCTTCCCCTTCGCGATAAGGGATCGACAGGCCGCCACCGGCGGAGATGGCTTCCAGATCCTGACCAAACTCGATCACCTGGCGCACCATCGCGCCGCACACCTGCTCCAGATGCTCATAGTCCACGCCGGAACCAATATGCATATGCAGGCCAACCAGCTTCAGCTGATAACGCTTAATCACCTCCAGCGCCTCAGGCAGATCGCTGTACCAGATACCGTGCTTGCTGTTTTCGCCGCCGGTATTGGTTTTCTGGCTGTGACCGTGGCCAAAGCCCGGATTCACCCGCAGCCAGACGCGATGCCCTGGCGAGACTTCCCCCAGCTGGCGCAGCATATCCACCGATCCGGCATTCACCGGAATTTGCAGCTCATGCACCCGCGTAAGCGTCGGGGCGTCGATCATATCAGCGGTGAAGACCACGTCATCGGGACTGGTCTGCGGCTCGTAACCCGCCACCAGCGCGCGCTCAATTTCACCCAGCGACACGGAATCCACTTTCACGCCCAGCTCGCGCATCAGGCGCAGAATGTGCACGTTGGAGCAGGCCTTCTGCGCAAAACGCACCACGTCGAACTGACTGAGCTGGGCGATTTTTTCGCGGATGATCTGCGCGTCGTACGCCCAGACCGGGCAGCCGTACAGGGCGGGCAGCGCCAGCAGGTTCGCGGCGTTAAGGGCGGTGTCGGTGTTGTTAAGTGAGCGTGGCATAGGTGGCTCCGGTTAATAATTTTTAGCTATTACGCCATAACGCGAACCGGATAAAAAATATCGTTTTATCGCGAGTCTATTCATTTATGATATGGGAATTTGTTGTATGAGGAACCTGTCATGCCCGCCGTTAACCTGCGCCATATCGAAATTTTTCACGCGGTGATGACCGCCGGCAACCTGACGGAGGCGGCGCGGCTATTGCAGACGTCGCAGCCCACCGTCAGCCGTGAGCTGGCGCGCTTTGAAAAGGTGATCGGCCTGACGCTGTTCGAGCGCACGCGGGGCCGCCTGCATCCCACGGTGCAGGGACTGCGGTTGTTCGAAGAAGTACAACGCTCCTGGTACGGGCTGGACCGTATCGTCAGCGCCGCCGAAAGCCTGCGGGAATTTCGTCAGGGGGAGCTGTCGGTGGTCTGCCTGCCGGTGTTCTCCCAGTCGTTTTTGCCGCTGCTGCTGCAACCTTTTCTGGCGCGTTACCCGGAGGTCAGCCTCAACGTGGTGCCGCAGGAGTCGCCGCTGCTGGAGGAGTGGCTGTCGGCCCAGCGTCACGATCTGGGGTTGACGGAAACATTGAGCACGCCCGCAGGCACCGAGCGCACGCCGCTGCTGACGCTCAACGAAGTCTGCGTACTGCCACAGGATCATCCGCTGGCGCATAAAACCGTGCTGACGCCGGAGGATTTTCAGGGGGAAAACTACATCAGCCTGTCGCGTACCGACAGCTATCGCCAGTTGCTGGACGCGCTTTTCGCGGAGCATCAGGTGAAACGGCGGATGGTGGTGGAAACGCACAGCGCGGCGTCGGTGTGCGCCATGGTGCGGGCAGGCGCGGGGGTGTCGGTGGTAAATCCGCTGACCGCGCTGGATTATGCCGCCAGCGGCGTGGTGGTCAGGCGTTTCAGCATTGACGTGCCTTTTACCGTCAGCCTGATCCGCCCGCTGCACCGCCCCGCCTCGGCGCTGGTGGAAACCTTTGCGCGGCATCTGCAATCTTCCATGCCGCGCATCACCGAACCGCTGGATGCGGTGCTGGCGCGGCCTTAAGAGAGCATAAACTCCACCGCATCGGCGGCATGCAGCGCGGCGGTGTCAAATACCGGGATCGGGCACTGGTCAGCCGGCACCAGCAGTTCGATTTCAGTACAGCCGAATATCACCCCCTGCGCCCCTTCCGCCGCCATGCGCGCGATTAGCCCAAGGAAATAGTCACGCGACGGCTCACTGAAGGTGCCGAGGCAAAGTTCTTCAAAAATGATCTGATTGACCCGCCCGCGATCGTCCGCATCCGGCACCGTGGTTTCAATCCCAAAGTGGTGCGCCAGTCGGCCCCGGTAAAACTCCTGCTCCATGGTATAGCGCGTACCGAGCAGCGCCACGGATTTCAGCCCGGCGCGCTGAATTGCCCGGGCGGTGGCATCGGCGATATGTAAAAACGGCACCTGACAGCGGTCTTCAATCTGCCCCGCCACTTTATGCATGGTGTTGGTACAAAGCACGATACCCTGCGCGCCCGCACGCTCAAGCCCCGCCGCCGCTTCCGCCAGCATTACGCCAGCCTTATGCCAGTCGCCGTTAGCCTGGCAGGCTTCGATCTCGTGAAAGTCCACGCTGTGCAACAGGAGGCTGGCGGAATGCAGCCCTCCCAGCCGTGCTTTTACCCCTTCATTAATTAAGCGGTAATACGGAATGGTGGATTCCCAGCTCATACCGCCGAGCAAGCCTATCGTTTTCATCTTTTTCCCCTTAAACGTTATCGTCAAAACAATATGTGATCGGCTTTCCACTTCACCGGCTCTGGCGTTTCTTTTTAGTTCTGTCTGATATAAATTTAATGAAACAATGTTTTACTTCATGCAATTTACTGACTACAGGACGATCCGATGTTTATTTTCCATAAAGACACTCAGCTTGACGATTTGGGCAACGGCGTCACCCGTCGTATCCTTGCGCACGACGGTAAAATGATGGCAGTAGAAGTCAATTTTGAAGAAGGCGCGGTCGGCCCGCTTCATAATCATCCTCATGAACAGCTGACCTATGTGCTCTCCGGCGAATTTGAATTTACCATCGGCGATGAAAAACATATCGTCAGCGCCGGGGATACACTTTACAAGAAACCGCACGTAATGCACGGCTGCGTCTGCCTGAAGCCCGGTACGCTGCTCGACACCTTCACGCCGGTACGGGAAGATTTCCTGAAAAGCTGATAGCCCGCCACTGTTCAAAGCGCCCTCTGCACGGAGGGCGTTTTTATTTAAGCCAATGCGCTAAATACTTAGTCTGTAAATGATTTTAGCGGTGATCTATTTCAGGCTGCGCCTTGTTTTATTCATGTTCTGTATGCCATTCACCCTGTCTATACATCAGATCTTTTTCGCAGAAATGACACACACCTCACCTTATTGAAACGTCGTTTCGACTCTGATCACATTTCCATGATTAATCGAATGACGCCGTAACAAATCACAATAAAATAAATTAAAACGATGTTTTACAAATCAAGAACGCGAGTTCAGAAGATTTTAAAACTCATTCACACCGCCCATGGAAAAGGGCAAAGATTTTGCACATTTACGCCTTCGCCTTACCGGTGCGGGCACCAGAAATCTCCGGTTCCGTTTTAAACCATTGATCGCCAGGTAGGTATGTATGAATGAAAACAGAGCACTGGGATTAGCCTGGATTTCACCTTATATCATAGGGTTGATTATCTTTACGGCCTTTCCCTTCGTTTCATCTTTTGTACTCAGCTTTACCGAGTACGATTTGATGAGCCCGCCGGTATTTAACGGCATAGAAAACTATCGCTATATGCTGACAGAAGATTCCCTCTTCTGGAAATCCATGGGCGTGACCTTTGCCTATGTATTTTTAACCATCCCGCTCAAGCTGGCCTTCGCGCTGGGTATTGCGTTTGTACTGAACTTTAAACTGCGCGGCATCGGTTTTTTCCGTACCGCTTATTATATTCCGTCGATCCTCGGCAGCTCTGTGGCAATTGCTGTGCTGTGGCGCGCGCTCTTTGCCATTGATGGTCTGCTGAACAGCTTTATCGGCGTGTTTGGTCTGGATCCCATTAACTGGCTGGGCGAGCCGTCGCTGGCGCTGATGTCCGTTACCCTGCTGCGCGTCTGGCAGTTTGGCTCAGCAATGGTGATTTTCCTCGCCGCCCTGCAAAACGTTCCGCAATCACAGTATGAAGCGGCAATGATCGACGGCGCATCCAAATGGCAGATGTTCATGAAAGTGACGGTGCCGCTGATCACGCCGGTCATTTTCTTCAACTTCATTATGCAGACCACGCAGGCCTTCCAGGAATTTACCGGGCCATACGTGATCACCGGCGGCGGGCCGACCTATTACACCTACCTGTTCTCGCTCTATATCTACGACACTGCCTTCAAGTACTTTGATATGGGCTATGGCGCCGCGCTGGCGTGGGTACTGTTCCTGGTCGTGGCACTCTTCGCCTCTGTCGCCTTCAAATCTTCAAAATACTGGGTGTTCTACTCCGCCGATAAGGGAGGCAAAAATGGCTGACGTACAACAAATTACGCCTGCAATGACAGACGCAGAGCGCGAAGTGGCGCAGACGCAGCGTAAAGAGAAGATCAGCGCCGCGATCCGCTACGTGATCCTGCTGTTTGTTGGCCTGTTGATGCTCTACCCGCTGGCGTGGATGTTCTCGGCGTCGTTCAAACCGAACCACGAGATCTTCACCACCCTCGGCCTGTGGCCTGCCCACCCCACCAGCGATGGCTTTGTGAACGGCTGGAAAACCGGGACGGAATACACTTTCGGCCATTACATGTGGAACACCTTCAAGTATGTGATCCCGAAAGTGCTGCTGACCATTATTTCCTCGACCATTGTCGCCTACGGTTTTGCGCGCTTTGAAATTCCATGGAAGAAGTTCTGGTTCGCGACGCTTATCGCCACCATGTTGCTGCCAAGCACCGTGCTGCTGATCCCGCAGTACCTGATGTTCCGTGAAATGGGCATGCTGAACAGCTATCTGCCGCTGTATCTGCCGACCGCGTTCGCCACGCAAGGATTCTTCGTCTTCATGCTGATCCAGTTCCTGCGCGGCGTGCCGCGCGACATGGAAGAAGCGGCGCAGATCGATGGCTGTAACTCGGCGCAGGTACTGTGGTACGTGGTGGTGCCGATCCTGAAACCGGCGATTATCTCCGTGGCGCTGTTCCAGTTCATGTGGTCAATGAACGACTTTATCGGGCCGCTGATCTACGTCTACAGCGTGGACAAATATCCGATCGCCCTGGCGCTGAAAATGTCCATCGACGTCACTGAAGGCGCGCCGTGGAACGAAATTCTGGCAATGGCGAGTATCTCCATTCTGCCGTCCATCATTGTGTTCTTCCTGGCTCAGCGCTACTTCGTGCAGGGCGTTACCAGCAGCGGAATTAAAGGTTAAGAGGGAAATATCATGGCTGAAGTTATTTTCAACAAACTGGAAAAAGTGTACTCCAACGGCTTCAAAGCGGTACATGGTATCGACCTGAAAATCGCTGACGGGGAGTTTATGGTTATCGTCGGCCCCTCCGGCTGCGCCAAGTCCACCACCCTGCGTATGCTGGCGGGCCTGGAAACCATCAGCGGCGGCGAAGTGCGTATCGGCGAACGCGTGGTGAACAACCTCGCGCCAAAAGCCCGCGGTATCGCCATGGTGTTCCAGAACTATGCGCTTTACCCGCATATGACGGTGCGCGAGAACCTGGCCTTTGGCCTGAAGCTGAGCAAACTGCCGAAAGATCAGATTGATAAGCAGGTGGATGAAGCGGCGAAAATCCTTGAGCTGGAGGAGCTGCTGGACAGGCTGCCGCGTCAGCTTTCTGGCGGCCAGGCGCAGCGTGTGGCGGTAGGCCGCGCGATTGTGAAAAAGCCGGACGTTTTCCTGTTCGATGAACCCCTTTCCAACCTTGACGCCAAGCTGCGCGCCTCGATGCGCATCCGTATTTCGGATCTGCACAAACAGCTGAAACAGTCCGGCAAACCGGCCACCACGGTGTACGTGACGCACGATCAGACCGAAGCGATGACCATGGGCGATCGTATCTGCGTGATGAAACTCGGTCACATCATGCAGGTGGATACGCCGGATAACCTCTACCACTTCCCGAAAAACATGTTCGTGGCGGGCTTTATCGGCGCGCCAGAGATGAACATCAAACCGGGAAAAATCGTCAGAAAAGGTGAAGACCTGCACATCACCGTGGGCGATGAAACGCTGCCGCTGAACGCGAAACAGCGCGAAAAAGTAGCCAATTATCAGGATCAGGACGTCTTCTTTGGCGTGCGCCCGGAATTTGTCTCCGTCTCCGACGAGCCTTTTGCCGAAGGTTACGGTTCAGGGGATCTGGTGCGCGTCGAAAACATGGGTCATGAATTCTTTGTTTACCTGAGAGTGGGTAACTATGAACTGACCGCCCGCATTCCTTCTGATGTAGCCAAGCCGATGATAGCGAAAGGTTTACATCGTAAGGTGTACTTCAAGTTTGACATGGATAAGTGTCATATTTTTGACGCGAAAACCGAACAGAACATCTCTCTCTAAACTGGAGCATAACAATGAAAAAAGTGCTTTTAAGCGCAGCGATCTCCGCCACTCTGGGACTCTGTGCCTTACCTTCTTACGCCGCGGACAATGTGGATCTGCGTATGTCCTGGTGGGGCGGCAATGGTCGCCACCAGGTCACCCTGAAAGCGATTGAAGAGTTTCACAAGCTGCACCCGAACATCAATGTGAAATCTGAGTACACCGGCTGGGATGGTCACCTCTCCCGCCTGACCACCCAGATCGCCGGCGGTACTGAGCCTGACGTGATGCAGACCAACTGGAACTGGCTGCCGATTTTCTCCAAAACCGGTGACGGCTTTTATGATCTGAACCAGGTGAAAGACGTCATCGACTTAAGCCAGTTCGATCCGAAAGAGCTGAAAAGCACCACCGTTAACGGCAAGCTGAACGGTATTCCGATCTCCGTCACGGCGCGCGTCTTCTATTTCAACGATGAGACCTGGAAAAAAGCGGGTGTCGCCTACCCGAAAACCTGGGACGAACTGAAAGCCGCGGGCAAAACCTTTGAAAGCAAGCTGGGTAAACAGTATTACCCGGTGGTGCTTGAGCACCAGGATACGCTGGCGCTGCTGAACTCGTACATGATCCAGAAATACAACATTCCGGCGGTAGACGAGAAAACCAAAAAATTCGCCTACAGCAAAGAGCAGTGGGTGGAGTTCTTCCAGACCTATAAAAACCTGGTCGACAGCCATGTGATGCCGGACACCAAGTACTATGCGTCCTTCGGGAAGAGCAACATGTATGAGATGAAACCCTGGATCGAAGGGGAATGGGGCGGCACCTATATGTGGAACTCCACCATCACCAAATACTCCGACAACCTGAAGCCACCGGCGAAGCTGGAACTGGGCAGCTATCCGATGCTGGACGGCGCCACCGACGCAGGCCTGTTCTTTAAACCGGCGCAAATGCTCTCTATCGGTAAATCCACTAAGCATCCGAAAGAAGCAGCCGAGCTGATTAACTTCCTGCTGAACAGCAAAGAAGGCGCGGAAACCCTCGGTCTGGAGCGCGGTGTACCGCTGAGTAAAGCGGCGGTGGAAACCCTGACCGCCAGCGGCGCGATTAAAGAAGAAGATCCGGCGGTTGCGGGTCTGCGCCTGGCGCAGTCTCTGCCATCGAAACTGACGGTATCGCCATACTTTGACGATCCGCAGATCGTGGCACAGTTCGGGACCGCATTGCAGTATATCGACTACGGCCAGAAAAGCGTGGAAGAAACCGCCGCTGACTTCCAGCGTCAGGCAGAACGTATTCTGAAACGCGCGATGCGTTAATCGCTCTTACCGGGAAAGAAAAAGGGCAGCGTCTGACGCTGCCTTTTTTTATTACTTACGAGGAGGGAAAGTACACTGGCTGCGTTCTTCCATGCAATGCCAGGTAAAACTCCTGGGTTCGAGGGTAAATATGACGCCACTTCCAAAAGGTTGTTCCCATTTGGGGATCTTATGTGGATTTGTATACTCCAGGCTAAGAATCAATGTATCCAGATTAGAGAAATCGTAAGTACAGGGAGAGGTGCTTAACTGACCACAGGCTGCCGTTCTTTCGTCATTCTGGTAGAAATGGCTGTCCTGTGCGTTGTAATAGCCCCTTATTTCGCCTTCGCCACCCTGCGTATATCCGGACACACCAAATGCTGAAAATTCGCCCCCTGCCGGACTACGATCGCCCCTCAGTAAATTCATTCTTCCCGGATTACCCGGCTCGCCTGTGGGGGTAAATTTCAGCGCCTCTATGGGCAGAATATAAAACGACTGATTGGCGCCCCCCGTATTGGTATTGTATTCAAAGCCAATAACTTCAATCACAAGGAATTCCAGCTTATACGAAGGGATATAAATATCTTTTGCGAAGGTGGTACTTGAGCCGCTTTTTGCACCGATACAAAACTCGCCCATGCGGTTACAGATTCCGCTATTAAATGACACCGCAAACGAGGTTAATGCAACATCTAAATCTTCACCCTGCGGGAGACTCACCAAAGCGTCAGCCGAACAGGTGGCCGGGACCACGCCTGTGATTTCATAAGTTTTGAAACGATGATTGTAAAACCGGGTAGAACTATTGCCGGGCGTAGGAGGGCAGCCGTTATCATAATCCCAATCCATATTCACGCCTTCCCAGACCAGCCACTCGATATTTTCGTGGTTACCTTCATACTTATGCCTATCGTGATCGACATAATAAGTATCAGAAAAATTCTTGCCAGCCCGCGGTAAATTGGGCTGTAGCGATGAATAAACGCTCCTTCCCTGTAGCTGATTTTTATCCTTTGTTTTCCAGTAAACATTAACGCCCAGCACCTGATTACCGCCGGAATCATTAGGCATTCTTCCAACCATCTGGATTTTGAGCGTGATAAAATGATCTTTAGGCTCGGGGGTACGCGCCTGAAAACTAAAACGCCC
>NZ_CP127837.1:240860-241070 GCF_030291195.1 Enterobacter sp. PGRG2
AGGCCAACGACTATTCCTGTTTTTTTCATAAGTAACTCCTTTATCAAACCGCAGAAACGATCTGATATTTGCCATTGTGCTGTTGAACAACCCGATACCCGCCGAATACTTTACTGCCGGGCGCGACGGTGCGGGTTTTATGGTTAAAGCGGACGGTAATGCGTGTACCGCCCTCCCCCTGCGAGATCATCACCACTCGCGGGGATCCCG
>NZ_CP127837.1:241096-241535 GCF_030291195.1 Enterobacter sp. PGRG2
CGCATGCGCCTTGCCAGCAGCATTGGGCTGCCGCTGAGTAATGGCGCAGGATCGAGCGCGACGCCTTTATAGCCGATCTCCAGATGCAGATGCGGCCCGGTGGACAATCCAGTATTGCCGGAAGTGGCAATGGTTTCCCCGGCTGACAACCGATCGCCTTTTCGCACAGTCACCGTATTCAGATGTAAATAGCGGCTGTACCAGCCGTCATTGTGCCGCACGGTGAGGTAGTTACCGGCGCGGCGATCGTGCCCGCGCTCCACCACCTCGCCATCGGCGACCGACATCACCGGACTGCCAACCGGCACCGGAAGATCCATCCCTTTATGTTCGATATAACGTCCCAGAATCGGATGGCGGCGCAGGCCAAAAGCGGAACTTACTGCCACCTTTTTCTCAATGGGATGCACAAAGCGCACCTCATCGGTGATGATGCTAC
>NZ_CP127837.1:241621-242222 GCF_030291195.1 Enterobacter sp. PGRG2
CCGATGGATAACGGCGCGATGCTGAGCCACAAACTCCAGATCAAACATGGCACTGGCTACCTCCCGATTATCACAAGCATAAAGGCAGTGAGCGCAATCGCCGGACCAAACGGAATGTAAACGGGGCGTTTATCGCCATCGCCACGGGTAACGAAATAGATCGCCGCATAACAGAGCAGGCCCAGCAGCGCCGAGTAGAGCAGCAGTTCAGGCAAATGCTGCCAGCCAAGCCAGGCGCCCGTCGCCGCGAAAAGCTTCACATCGCCGTTGCCGAGGCCCTCGTATTTGCAGAAGGCGCACCACAGCTTCATCACGCACCACAGCAGCAGCCACGCCAGCACCACGCCATAGACGGCGTCTTTGGGGCGAATAAAGGAATAGCCCGCCACGCTAAGCAGCAGTCCGCCCCACAGCACGCTAAACACCAGCGTATCCGGCAGGATCAGGTGTTTAAAATCAATCACCGCCGCGATATAGAGCAGCAGAAACAGCAGCGCCCAAGCCAGCAGGATCACTGGCGACAGTGCCGCGCCAAAGAACGCCAGCGCACACCACGCCAGCCCCATCGCCAGTTCTGAAAGCGGATAAATCGCCGGGATGG
>NZ_CP127837.1:242309-246286 GCF_030291195.1 Enterobacter sp. PGRG2
ACGGGCAATGGGACGGCGGCCACCAGAGATTAACCCCGGCGTCATCGCCATTCTCGTGGATGCCCATCATTAGCGGCAGACGGTAGATAATGACGTTTGCCAGACTGCCAAACAGCAGCCCCAGCAGTAAAAAGAGCCCCGGCAGCCAGGGCAGCAACAGTTCCATGTCTTTTCGTTCCTTTTTCCTGCTTAAAACGAACCGCTGGCACCCATCGCAGCCAGTTTGTCACTCAGCGCAAAGAGCGCAGCGAAGACCCATATTACGCAACCTCCCAGCACCAGCGTGGACAGCGATTTCAGCAAACCGGAAAGCTTACCAATATAAATACGAATACTTTCGCGGGACTTATCTGACACCGCCATCAGCACTTCATTAAAGGAGGGCAGCGCAGCGTAAAGGCTGATGTTCAGCAAGGCTTCGGCATTAAGCAGGCCAGAGTTCAGCGCTTCGCCGTAGCTCATGCCCTTAGCCATTTTTTCCTGCATATCATTCAGGTGCCAGCGCAGCCAGCGGTTAGCGTTCAGGCCGATAATACTTAACGCATCATGCAGCGGGATTTTATTACGCAGCATCAGCGCCAGGTTGTTAAGAAATATCGAGGCGGAAAGCTGCTTATAGGTCGAAAACGGAATAATACGATCGAGATATTTATTACGCAGCGGACCGGCTACTTTGGACATCGCGATATTAATGACGATCACGGTCGCGATAAATCCACACAGAATATAGATCCACAGACCATTACATAACGCCATACCAAAGGTGTACAGCGCCTGGGTTACGCCGGGCCATTTAGAAACCGGCACCACGCTTTCAAAGGCCGGGAAAACTTTGGCGGCGTAACCGGCAATCACAATCAGCGACAGCACCAGCATAATAAGCGGAAACGTCACCGCGCCGACGATTTTCTGTTTTAGCTCGCTGTTGTATTTAATGACGTTAACCAGCGTCTTAAAACCATCTGCCAGACTGCAGCTGCGTTCTGCTGCGTTAATGACGCTCAGTTCCGAATCCGGCACAAAACCTTCAAATACCATGGAAATCGAGGTGGTGTTCGCCATCTTTGTGGTGAGCGCTTCCAGTCGCTTTGCAAAGCCATTTCCAAGTAACTGCTTACCCTCTGCGCGCAGTTTTTGTAACGCATCATAAAGCGGCAGCTCCGCTTCTATCATGTCGGCACAAAACTGGTAGAGGTAAATACGTTGCTTCTTACCGAATTTTTTCAACTATAACCTCCAGTTCTTCCTGAGCAACTCCGCCAAATTCCATTTGAAACCATGTGGCGCAAACCCGTCCGGTCAGCACCGCCGCCATGGTTTTTTCTTTAATCTCAAATCCTTCACTGAGGCTGGTGGTTTTAAAACGCTTGGCACGCCAGATGGTGTAAACCTTGAGCCATTTCTGTTCGGCAATGGCTTCCAGTTCGTCGTACACCGGCAGCAGGTACTCCATCACCAGCTGCCGCCCGCTGATACCGGTATGCTTACAGGCCGGGCATCCCGCCGCATTTTTTTCAAACAGCGGGAATTCGCGTCCGGAAATAACGTCGGTACGCAGGGGCACCTTGCAGTGCGGGCAAAGTAGCGGGATCAGTTTCTGGCATTGCAGCCCCGCGATAAAACCCGGCGTCGAGAGTTTATCGCTGGTGATCCCCAGCGCTGAAAGACGCTGCAACAGCGACACAATGTTCCCGGCGTGTACCGTAGTAAAACAGTAGTGACCGCTCTCTACCGCACCGGCCAGCGCGTTTGATGAAATACTGTCGCGGATCTCCCCCACCATCAGCACATCCGGATCGCGACGTAATGAAGATTTAATTGCCGAGTGAAAACCACCTGACTCGCCGCTTAATACCGAACTCTGTTTCGCGCCGTAGATCTGGTATTCCACCGGATCCTCCACGGTCAGGAAACAGCCGCGATTGTCATAACGGTGAATTTGCATCCACTCCATCAGGTTTTTCAGCGTCGTCGATTTACCCGATCCGGTCGTCCCGGCAATGATATAAGCGCCGTACGGGTTACTCAGAATGCGTTTGAGATCGACGATTTCCTCATCCGAGACGCCCAGCTTATCCAGACTGGCGACGCTGGCTTTATCAAGCCCCGACGGAATAATACGCAACACAGCGTGATAGCAATCGCTGGTTTCACCAAATACCGGATAATGCGCGTAACGGAAGCGGTAGCTTTTACCATCCAGCGAATAGAGAATATTCGCATTCTGGGCAATATTGCGGTTCCAGGTAGTGTCACGCGTACTGGCCTCAACGTTATAAAGCACGAAGACCAGTTCGTCGCAGCGTGACGCTTTCATCTGGATAAATGGACAGAGAACGCCGTTAATTCGCAGCTCAATATCCGCCACCATATCGTTACGCGTGATATGCAAATCGCTCGCCTTTAATGCTACGGCTTTTTTCAGTAACTCTTCCAGCGCGCGCTGTGTATTACTGGACTCCTGCTCCAGCAGCTTGTTTTCTGTGGAGAGCAGCTGCTCAACAATCTGGTAATAATTGCGTTCCGTAACCTGGGCTATGCCCTTGATCTGCAAATTATGCGTCACCAGCAGGCGGTGAAATACCGCCTGCATTGGAGCAAGATTATCAATAAGTGGTGTCGATACCAGCAACCAGGCTTCATCCGCATGTTCAGCAACCAGCATATCGCCGTCATACTCTTTAAATTGCCACTCCTGAGAATGAATATTCTCCTCGGTAAACTGGATATAATCTATCACTGACTAATAACCTCAACCGTGACTTCATCGCCCTGACGATGATGAGCAATATATTCATAACCGCCGTAACTAAAGCGTTTATTCAGTGGCACCATTTTTACCCCGCCGCCTTCACCTGAAATTGCGACGCGTTTCTGCCCGGCGATTTCAGAGATCAGCAACGCCCGTAACGCAGGTGCAGACGCGCCGGCTTCTGCAGGCTCATCGCTAAAATCAGTTTCCGCTGCGGTAAGAGGCGTTGCAGGCGCCGGAACAGAGGCGGCGTTGCCGCCGCGAAGTTTGCGTAGTTCGCTACGCAGTTTTTCCAGTACAAGCTGATTATTCAGTTCCCGATACTGCGTTTCGAAGCTGAAATCCTTCTCCATCAACTGGACGACATGATTTTGCATCGGCGAAGCCGCGCTTTCGGCTGTAGCCGCAGCTTGCCCTTCCACAACCTGCTCAGCGGGCTTTACTTCCGCCGTCTCTGCCGCATAGATCGCAGGCGACAGCGTCAACATCAACCCCGCAATAATTAATTTCCCTTTTTGCATGCCAGTCCTCCGGTAACAAGCGTTGATTTTTCTTTGAACTCTATAGATTTAATAATGAATGCATCGGCAAAGAGCTGTTTCTGTAACAATAGCGATACTTTCGTCATCGCCATTTCAGACGGTATGGTTATCGTCCAGTTAGCGAACAGCATGCCAAATGACATCACCGCATTTTTCAGCGCGGATTCATCATTTGCTACCGAAGACGCCGGGAAACCGTTCAGGGCAATTTCGTTATAGCTGCCGCCAAGGGAATTCCAGGTACTCAGGTAGCTTAAAACATCAGTACATACCGGCAGATCGACTGGCTTTTTATTTTTCCAGTCGTTTAACCACGGGTGATTATTCAAACCAGAAGGTATGCCAGTATAATCCAGACTGTTTTGAGAGAAGCTCGGTGAATAACTCTCTCCCCCCACCTGAATATCGGTCATAGTGAATATTTTTCCGGCATCAAGCTGATAGCTCAGGGAACAATCCTTACTATTACAAAGCATCGCTTTTGGACTAAAGCCCAGCATCGCCAGACGGTCATTCACCATAAGGAGTTGCGCTAACAGCTTATGGACATCCGTAATGCTGCCGCCGGTAAGCGAATCCTGATAAAACTTCTCAACGGATTTGATTTTCTGCTGGCGCGCCGCTTTTTCCCTTTCAATCTGCGCCAGACGCTCCTGTTCGGGTTTCCAGATGAAGTAGTAATA
>NZ_CP127837.1:246326-248687 GCF_030291195.1 Enterobacter sp. PGRG2
ATAACCCAGACCAGAACAGGCGTGCCCTTGCCTGATGACGAGACATTCAGACTACGACTTTTCCAGAAATATAACTTATTGGATTCAGCCACCTGCTTATCCTCTTAAAAAGACTTTTAGCAGCACCATCACGGCCAAAAGTAAAACGATGCCGCCCAACGCCAGCGAGCCAATAATGACCTGACGCCTTTTTTTCATTTTCGCCTGATGTTCGTTGCAGCGTTCGATCACCGTTGAAATATGCTCTTCGGTGATTTTCCTGAGCGCGAGATCTTTATACTCAGGCGATTCAGCCAGTTGCTCTTTCAGGATTGTCCAGAACCGCCGTGATACGACAATATCGCTACCCGAGACGGGGGCACCCTGCGAAATAATCAGAAAGTAATAATTCCCCTGAGTTTCACAGTAAAAGATCCCATCCCCGTACAACGCACGCATCCACAGCGCAAACGGCTCATACAACGTAGAGAGTTTGTGACAAAATGCCGTCATTTCCTGACTGTTGTCGTCAACCGTTTTCAGCTGTCGGTGCGTGCGGCGTAAATGCGCTACCCATTCCAGATAATAGGGTTCATGTGACGCCGGTTGATAATTCCAGACCAGATTGATCAGGACGTTATTCTCTGCCAAACGCTCAAGCATAAACGCCTCACCGGGTTTGTGTAGGAGCGCGATAATGATCGATACCGACAACCATCACTACCGTTTCGGTATGTTCATCGTTAGTGACCGACCCTTCCAGAATGGATATGCCGCGGCTGTCTGCATCCTCTCTGGCTTCGTATTTACTGACCAGTAATAAACTTCCCGGTGTAATGGTAGAAATATTAAAGGTTTCAGTGGTGCTCACAGCAGGCAACTGCACGTCATCGAAAACTTCAATGCCCTGCAGGTAACGCTTAGTAAAGGCGCTGGCCACCTCAATACGACCGTCCGTTAACACACGCGGCGTCAGAATAAAGCTGGTGCCGGTGATCAGTTCGGATGTCTCAACCGTCATGTCCACATCGCCCGTTTCCGAGTCTTCTTCGCGAGTACGACTGGAAACATAATTTTGTGAATTGGTCATGTTGACCGGTACCGGAATATTGTTGCGCGTAATAAAAGAGCCGCTCTGCAATACCTTACTGCCGGTTAATTCATACAGCGCATCCAGCTGTGCGCTGATGTTCATATGCTGATTCGTCCAGCCTGCGGACATGCCGCCGGAAAGTTTCATCAGCATATCGGCACTTTCAATACCGAATGAGGACGTGCCGTCATTAAATTTGCCGTTAATGCCGCCGCCCAGCTCTTTCGCTTTACGCTTATCGAGGGTGAAAATTTTGTAGGTAACCACAAACTGACGCGTATTGTCGGCCTGGAATTTTTTCAGCGCCTCATTAAGGGCGTGATATTCAGACGGACGCGCCGTGATAGTCAGGATCGAAGCATCTTTAAAGATACTGTACATGCCGCTGCTGACGAATTTCTCCGCCATGTCTTCCACGTCGTCCCAGAAGCTGGACTCGAACTTGGTTTCCGCTTTGCCCTTCACGCCGCCGCTTGAGGTGGCCTCGTTGCCGGACAGATCGAGACTGGTTTCAAACTTATTCTCTTCGCCGTAGAAATCGAGCTTCAGCACATAGTTTTGGTAGTAAGAAACCACCAGCACGCCGTTGTTATCCAGCACCGGATTGACGTCATATAGCGCGGAAATATAGCGGGTAAACTCCTCAAAGGTGCCTTCAAAGTTGACGCTGCGGTATTCTGGCTCGCCCGCCTCTGCCTTTTCACCGGCTTTGGTATTAATGCGATAGCTGACGCCGGTCTGCGCCGAAACCGCCTCCAGAATGGTGGCTAAATCGGTCGCTTCATACGACTGAATTTTTACATGCTTGCGCAGCAGGGACTGTTTGCGGGAGTTAAATTCCACTTTTTTACCCAGATAGGGTTCATTATATTTCATGTAGCCGGTGGTTTTCATCTCATCCGGTGTAGTTGGATTACCCGTCTCTTTTAAAACATTATCTTTATTGTATTTCGTATCAAAAGACGTACAGCCCTGAATGGCCAGCGTCAGTGCCAGAAGCGAAACTTTAATATTCATAGCATCATTCCCTTGCGTTTATTACTGTTCATCAATGATCAGTACGTGGTTGGCCTGATAGTCTTTGATCACTAAGCCATAATTCTCAGAGGTAAAAACCTTTCCCAGCTTCACTAATACATCCTGTGTCGTCTTCCCGGAGAGGTTGATTGCTTTATAAATGACAAAATCGGTTGAACTGTTCCACAGCAACTTATAGCCATTTTGCTGCGCCCATTTCGACAGCTGCTGGCTGAGCAATTCTTCTTCGACCAGCACCAGTTTTACTTCCG
>NZ_CP127837.1:248773-250691 GCF_030291195.1 Enterobacter sp. PGRG2
GCTGGCTGCGGTGTTGTGACCAGCAGGCCCGCGTCGGCGTTCTTTGATGCGGTTGCGGCACCCGCAAAGGCGATCTGCCCCCCTATTACGGCAGTTACCGTGGCCTTAATTATCCATGTTTTTTTCATTTTTTTCTTCCAATGATTAATAGGTCATTCGTTCATGGTCAGGGAAATCGATTTCAGTATTACTGTCGTTATAGAATTTCAAATCTGTATCTTCGGCTACAACGGAGTGCAATAAAAACTTATGTGGTTCTTTGCTATCCCAGTTATAAGCAGCATCAGAAGAGATAATCCCTCCCTGCGGAATGGTGCTGCACCATTGGGTAATAATGACCGACAATGACTGCGGGTTGATTTTATTGGTACCATTACCATCGGGGTCGATGGTTGCAGCGGTCGCGCTGATTAACCAAAATGGTTTATGGTAAACATCCTTGCCGGTAAACCAAATATCAGAAATCCAGTCATCAAAAAGGCCTGTTTTTTCTTCTTTCAGAAGCGACCTGTCAGCTTCACTGGCGTCATCTTTATCTACTACAATATTTGCCTGTACCGCGACACCGGCTATCGCTCCTGCCGGATTGCCTTTTGCGTTCGTATTAGCTCGCACCGCGCCCTGCTGGGTATAGTCGGTATACCCACGCTCATCCATCTCTTTATTATCGTCTGCCGCTACTGATGAAATGGCGACCGACAAGCGTGGATAGAGTTTACGGGCCAGCAATGGGGCATTCGCTGATTTGCTTTCAGCGTTAGATGGCTTGCCATCCACTCGCGGGCAGGTTTGTAGTGGCAACCTGATCACACCGGGTTCTGATAATAGCGCCTTATAGTTCTTCTCGGCGTTGGTATCTATATACAGTTGATCAATATTCGTTTTCGGTCCGGCTCCTGGCGCATAATCATTTTTAAATGACTGGTAGAAGGTGACGGCTGGCGTGACCAGTTCATACTGGCCCCGGAAGGCATCCTTAAAATCTAAAGTGGTACTATCGTTGTCACTGGTATTTTTACTTCCACCAATGCCATCTTTCAGCTTATTAGCATCATCCTGGTTATAGGCGATATGCCATATCGCCGGGTGCCGCCGGGAAGTGTTTTCCATCACGATATTGGCATACAGCGTACCGGTAGTACCCTTGAGTGAACTCGGCGTTCCCGGCACTACTTCAGTATCATTTTTACTTGAAGTGGTGCGTAAATGCAGGATGCGATCGTCCGGATTCTCACCGTTTGGATTAACGCCGGTACTATTCATCGCTGCCAGGCACAGGGTGCTCTGTTTCTGTTCTTTATCCCAGCACATCGCCGGTTCATCGCTGTTTTTGCCCGCTGCATCACTGGTTTTGATCACCAGGCGATCGGAATCAATGGCGGAAATGCAGGGCCCGGCTTCACCTTTTACATCATTCCAGCACATTTTGGCGACAGGCACCGAGCCGTCAGCCGGAATATACTCGCTGCTTTTATCGAAGCTCAGGCGGATACCGTAGCGTTTATCGGTATCAAAGAGATCCATATTACTGGCAACATCACTGACCTCAATTACCTTTGAATTCTTCATAATCAGCCTGAATTCACCGGATGAGGTGATCTCTACTACTGCCGCCTGGATATAGCCGAGACCCGCATTACGCAGCGCTTTTTCCAGCGGTTTAATAAAGCCGGTAAAATGCAGTCCTTCATCCTCGGCCTCTGCCTGATGGGTCAGGTAAAAATCGATGCGCTGAATGCCGAGGGCGTCAGTGCTGCCGCTGTTGTTGACAAAATCCACACGCTCCAGCACCAGTTCGAAATCTTCTGCACCTGCACGCAATTCACATGGGAGCATGGTGTCTGCAAGCTTGAATTTTAATGCGCCTTTTGCGCCACTGGGACCCCGGCACTCACTGCCGAGGAAGAGGTAACGTGAA
>NZ_CP127837.1:250817-251222 GCF_030291195.1 Enterobacter sp. PGRG2
TTATCCGGATTTTTAGGATCGTAAAGGGGATTATCTTTAGTCGCAGGATTATTACTGCTATCAAGAATGTCCAGCTTGGTCTGCGCGGTGAACTTAAGCACGCCAGAAATATCGCGCACGATCATCTCAGCGATAACTTGCTGATGCGTTTGTTGTGCTTCTTTTCGTTTATAATTGGCGAGCATTATCAAGGCCACACCAATAACGGCAAGCACAATTATCATTTCTAATAATGTGACGCCTGCATCCGCACGACCCGGTTTATTATTCTGCCTGTTCGTCATGTCATGCATCCATTCTGACAAAGATGCCCTCTGAGGATCAGAGGGCATGAAATATTAGTATTATTAATGCTTGGTTAATTAACGACTGCCGAGTACGATCGCGTTACCCGCACCAGAATCA
>NZ_CP127837.1:251336-280842 GCF_030291195.1 Enterobacter sp. PGRG2
CCACTGTTTTCCCCTGCACGTCCAGTAGTCGTGGCAACATAGTCCCACTGAGCACCCACTTGTGAGATGACATTGCGGCAATCTTCAGTTTCCAGGCCATTCAGAACTATATAGAAACCTTTAAATTTTGCATCGCTTGTACCCAACTTAGCGTGACCAATTTCAAATGCGTCATTGGAGAAACCATTAAATGCTTCGTCAGGACTGATCTTGCCCATTTTAACCAGAGATACGATGGCAGCCTTACTGCTTGATTTGGCAATATCAGCTTTGGTGATATCAACTACAGATACAAGCGCTGGATATTCCATGCTGTCTTTATACGCTTCGGTCATAGCGACACGAACTGAGTTGGTATCATCAATAACGTTTGAAATATCCTGAGACGTAAACGCACGCTGTGCCAGTACTACCACACCCGCGGCAATAATACCGATAATACCCAGTACAATGATGATTTCCAGTAAGGTCACGCCCTTCTGTTTTTTAAGCTCCTGATACCGATTCGCTTTTTTCTTCCATGAATCAATTAACGTTCTCATTTCCTGGTCCTTATGTTTGAAAAAATCCTTGTTGAATTGACTGCCCCTCATGCAATAGAGGCGCGTCATTATAAGAATATTTATTTTTCGAATGCCACAGTGACATGATATCTGCAGCATGAAATAGGATAATGACACGATGGTCGGATGAGAGATAAAAATGTTGCACTTTAACAACATTATAAAAAATTAGATTAAATACCCTCCAGAAAAGAAATATTAACCCCTAAAAATCAACAAGTTAAACAAAGTAATCAGCAAATCAATATCTCATTTTTTCATTAATCATTAGCGTAATTCATATCAATTATATATTAAATGAGATGTCTCACAAAAATCAGAATGCAGAAATAAAATATAAAGTTTTTTAATATTTTATTGGAAGTTACTTTATTTCAGGCATAAAAAAGCCCTGCTTCGGGCAGGGCGTAATCATTTAAGAATATGATTAATTAACGGGCCAGCCAGCCGCCGTCAACGGCCACGGTATATCCATTAATATAATCAGACGCGCTGGAGGCCAGGAACACCACCGGCCCCATCAGATCGCTCGGCAGCCCCCAACGACCCGCCGGGATACGCTCAAGAATTGCGGCGCTACGCTCTTCGTCGGCACGCAGTTGCTGGGTGTTATTAGTTGCCATGTAGCCCGGCGCAATCGCGTTAACGTTGATGTTGTGCTGCGCCCACTCGTTCGCCAGCAGACGGGTCACGCCCATCACCGCGCTTTTCGATGCGGTGTAAGACGGTACGCGGATGCCGCCCTGGAAAGAAAGCATGGAAGCGATGTTGATGATCTTGCCGCCTTTACCCTGCGCGATAAAGTGTTTCGCCGCGGCCTGAGACATAAAGAACACGCTCTTGATGTTCAGGTTCATTACATCGTCCCAGTCTTTTTCGCTGAAGTTAATCGCATCTTCACGGCGAATAAGACCGGCGTTGTTCACCAGAATGTCGATATGGCCGAATTCAGATACCGCGCGTTCCAGCAGCTCAGGAATACCGTCAATCTGACGCAGATCGGCGGTCAGGCTCAGAAAACGACGGCCCAGCGCGGTTACGCGTTCGATGGTTTCTGTCGGCTCAACAATGTTGATGCCCACGATGTCGCAGCCCGCTTCCGCCAGGCCCAGCGCCATACCCTGACCCAGACCAGTGTCACAACCGGAGACAACGGCCACTTTACCTTGAAGAGAAAATGCATCCAGAATCATGTTTGTTCCTTAATCTTGCAGCGCCTGCACGAACAGGCAGAGTTAACTTATGCTGTCCGCGACTAGCGCAGATCCTTAACGGCGACATGGTCCATATCATCAAAGACCTGGTTTTCGCCGACCATACCCCAGATAAAGGTATAAGCGCGCGTTCCCACGCCTGAGTGAATAGACCAGCTCGGAGAGATCACCGCTTGCTCGTTGTGCATCACAATGTGACGCGTTTCCTGCGGCTGCCCCATCATGTGGAACACGCAGGCGTCTTCGTCCATGTTGAAGTAGAAGTAGACTTCCATGCGGCGCTCATGGGTATGGCACGGCATGGTGTTCCACAGGTTGCCCGGCTCAAGCTCGGTCAGGCCCATGCTGAGCTGGCAGGTTTCCAGCACATCAGGGACAAAATATTTATTGATGGTGCGACGGTTACTGGTCAGCGGATCGCCCAGCGTCACCGGCGATACTTCAGACGGCGTCACTTTTTTGGTCGGATAGGTGGTATGGGCCGGGGCGCAGTTGTAGTAAAACTTCGCCGGGTTCGCCGCATCGCGGCTGGCAAAGACCACTTCTTTAGCGCCTTTACCGACATACAACGCATCGCGATGGCCGATTTCATACACCTGACCGTCAACGGTAATGCTGCCCGCGCCGCCGATGTTGATCACGCCCAGTTCACGGCGCTCAAGGAAGTAGCTCACGCCGAGCTGTTTGCCCACTTCGCCGCCCACCGACACGGTTTTGGCCGCTGGCATAATGCCGCCGACGATGATGCGGTCAATGTGGCTGTACACCATGGTGTACTCATCCGCGACGAACACTTTCTCAACTAAAAACTCATCGCGCAGCCCCTGGGTATCCAGTGTTTTTGCGTGCGCGCTGTGGATGCTTTGTCTGACTTCCACATTAACCTCCAAAGAAACTGACTGAGATGTCATGCAGCGAAGCATTAAAACAGTGTTCCGCTTGCAGTATGGGCACATAGTATCCCGCTTAAAACGTGTTTTCAATTCCAAATAAAACAACGTTTCACTTTTTCTGTAATTAAATAGTAAAAGTGTAAAGAGGATCACGATTGTACGCAGTTGACAACAAGACAGGATTAACTCTGGCGTTTTTCTCTCGAATAAAAATCATTTAAAACAAACACTTAAAATATCTTTAAATTTACCCATTCTGAGTGAGTTTTAGTGCTCAAAAACGAAGATCCCAGAGCTTCTGCATCGGAGCCAGACGTCGTTATGTAAAATAAATTAAGGAGATCCTCATAAAGTGCGCCACCTGTCACACACATTGAAACGACGTTTTGATAAATTGACACCCAGCTTTTAAACTCATCAACTCTTTGGGACACCGCCCTACAACCGGACCAGGAAAAGGAGCGCATTATGGCGAAAGGCATGCGGGTAAAACTTCAGTATGAGGTCAGCCGTGACCCCGATACGGGTGCGGAGATCACCCGCTTAACCCCACCAGAAGTCACCTGCCATCGTAACTACTTCTACCAGAAGTGTTTTTTCAACGATGGCAGTCATCTGCTTTTCGCCGGTGAATTTGACGGGCACTGGAACTACTACTTGCTGAATATTGAAAAGGCCGAAGCCGTACAGCTGACGGAAGGCAGCGGCGACAATACGTTCGGCGGTTTCCTTTCCCCTGACGATCGTTCCCTTTATTACGTGAAGAACGATCGCACTCTGCGCGAAGTCAATCTCACCACTTTTGAAGAGCGCGAAGTCTATCGCGTGTCTGACGACTGGGTAGGCTACGGCACCTGGGTTGCCAACAGCGACTGCACCAAACTGGTGGGCATTGAGATCGCGAAAAGCGACTGGACGCCGCTCACCGACTGGCAGCTGTTCCATGACTTTTTCCATAAAGGTCCCCATTGCCGCCTGATGCGAATTGATTTGCAGAGCGGCGAAAGCTCAGTGATCCACGATGAGAAGATCTGGCTCGGCCACCCGATTTACCGTCCATTCGATGACAACACCGTGGCGTTCTGCCACGAAGGCCCGCACGATCTGATCGACGCCCGCATGTGGCTGGTTAATGAAGACGGCAGCAATGTGCGTAAAGTGAAAGATCACGCCGAAGGCGAAAGCTGCACCCATGAGTTCTGGGTGCCGGACGGTTCCGCGCTGGTGTACGTTTCTTATCTGAAAGGACAACAGGGCCGCACCATTTCCCGTTTCAATCCGGACACCGGCGTGAATGAAGACGTTATGCAGATGCCTGCCTGTTCACATTTGATGAGTAACTTCGACGGCACGCTACTGGTCGGCGACGGTTCCGGCACGCCGGTGGATGTAAAGGATACCGGCGGCTACACCATCGATAACGATCCTTATCTTTATGTCTTTGATGTGGCACAGCGCGCGTATTTCCGCGTGGCGCGTCACGATACCTCATGGGCCACCTTCGAAAACAGTCGTCAGGTGACTCACCCGCACCCGTCCTTTACGCCGGACGATAGTGCGATCCTGTTTAGCTCCGATAAAGATGGCAAACCCGCCCTTTATATTGCGAAGCTTCCTGAGCAGCGTGAAATGTTGCAAGCGTAATTGAGTTAGTGTTTCTGTAACTGGCCTTGCCCTCCTTCGGGAGGGCCTTTTTTTATTTATAATATCCTTTAAATCCGCTTATTATTATTTTATTAGATTGTCTGCCAGTGCCATAAATAGCAAAAACGAGAAAACCCCGACTAACTGCGCCGGGGCATCTCATGAGGATAAGTTTTATATCAGAAGGAATATGCGACGCCTACACGATAACGGGTCTGACGCTCATCGGTATTTCTCACGCCAACGTTACCCAGCTCAACATACGGCGACCAGTTTTTATCCCATTTGTAAGCCAGCTTGGCGTTATATTCGTTGGAGTAGTTTTTACCATTTTCACGAACCACGTCTTCGGTGCTTTTGGCATAGACGTAGTTCAGCTCGGTACGCCAGTCGCCCATCGCCCAGCCCACCCAGGCGTCGAATTTATTTACTTTGTTATCAACCACATCTGAGTCAGGGTTACGGGTATACTCATAGCGGTAACGACCCGCTACATAAAAGCCGCTGTCAAAGGTATATTGCGCATGCAGATACGGCTTATAAATGGAGAAGGTGTCTTTACTTTCAATATTAAAACCTGGCGTCAGCGCAAAATTATCTGTCGCCTTCCAGCGCCAGTTAATGGATTCTTCATGGCCATTACCTACAATTTCGGTTAATGGTTTATCTGCATCTTCACCGCCTGATTTCCATTTTGCTTCCACACCAAAACCGATGCCATTATCAAAACGGTGGGATACAGAAACACGGTCGGCGTTGCTGCCACTGTCAATATATTCGTGACGCAGGTCAACGGTGACGGCCTGGGCCGCAAATGATGCACCAATGAGAGACGCAAGGACCAGAGACTTTTTAACCATGAAAAAACCCTCAAAAATTTAAAATATCGTTCCGTTTTTATGAGACTGCATTTTATTTTTTTAAAAAGTATTTTTTAGTGATCCGGATCGTAATTATTCGCTTGCTGAAAAGCAGAGCAGGAAGACGTGATGAGCATCAATAATAATTTGTGATAATGGCATTAAATAAAGACTGCGATCACATAAATATATTATTAACTTAGTAACAACAAAGATTTCATAAAAAATGAAAAACCATATTTATCAGCATGATAGTGGATTAGCAGACATATAGTACCTGTTGTTACTTTATTTTTGAGTCATCATTAAATTTATAATTATTCATTACCCATGGCATCAGGGTTAATTTGCAGACAGAAATTTCAATTTCAAAAAATTTAAAACAGTGAGGATTAGCCTAATGATGTTTATCGGGAGGGGGAGTTGAGAGGAGGAGTCTGGCACGCCCGGCGGCGCAAGCTTGCCGGGCCTACACAGAGACCCAACAGCACAAACGTAGGCCGGGCAAGCGCAGCGCCGCCCGGCAAAACAGCCATAAACCCAGGCCGGGCAAGCGCAGCGCCGCCCGGCACACAAGACAAAATCAGTCGCGCTCGATCGCCAGCGCCACGCCCTGCCCGCCGCCAATGCACAGCGTCGCCAGGCCCTTGTGCGCCCGCCGTTTCACCATTTCATGCACCAGCGACACCAGAATACGGCAGCCGGACGCGCCAATCGGATGCCCCAGCGCAATGGCCCCGCCGTTAACGTTTACCCGCCGCTCGTCCCATTCCAGGATCTGCCCGACCGACAGCGCCTGCGCCGCAAAGGCTTCGTTGGCCTCGATCAGATCGACATCCTGTAGCTGCCATCCCGCGCGCTCAAGGCAGCGCCGTGTGGCATATACCGGCGCAATGCCCATCAGCGCCGGATCGACCCCGACGCTGGCAAAAGCCCGGATGCGCGCCATGATCGGCAGGTTAAGTTCCAGCGCCTTGCTTTCGCTCATCATCAGCACCGCCGCCGCGCCGTCGTTAATGGATGACGCATTGCCCGCCGTCACCGATCCGCTGCGATCAAAGACCGGGCTGAGTCCCGCCAGCCCTTCAGCGCTGGCGTCGGTGCGCGGCTGCTCGTCGCACTCCACCCGCAGCGTCTGCCCGCCGGGGCGATCCACCAGCACCGGCACGATTTCGTCGCGAAAGCGCCCCGCGTCTATCGCGGCGCGGGCTTTTTGCTGGGAGCGTAAGGCGTAATCATCCTGGCGCTCACGGCTGATGCCGTACTCCCGCGCCAGGTTCTCCGCCGTCACGCCCATATGATAATCATTAAAGGCGTCCCACAGGCCGTCATGCACCAGGCTGTCGATCAGCTGGCTGTTGCCAAGCGGCGCGCCGGTGCGGCTGTCCGTCAGCACGTGTGGCGCACGGCTCATGTTTTCCTGGCCGCCAGCGATGACGATATCCGCCTCGCCGCACTGGATCGCCTGGGTCGCCAGATGCAGCGCTTTCAGCCCGGATCCGCAGACATCATTAATGGTGATAGCCGACACCGAATTCGGTAGCCCGCCCTTGATCGCCGTCTGGCGGGCAGGGTTTTGCCCGGCGCCGGCGGTTAACACCTGTCCGAGGATAACTTCATCTATATGCTGTGGGATCACGCCACTGCGTTCGATAAGCGCTTTAACCACCAGACTGCCGAGTTCCACCGCAGAATGACGAGATAAAGCGCCCTGAAAACAGCCAATAGGCGTGCGCACGGCCCCTACGATCACGACATCTTTCATCTCTACCTCTGCTCAGCTTGTCCCGGCAATAGTAGAGGATTGTTATTAACTATTTTCTTAATTGTTTAGAATTGGTGACTACTATCACAGAGGAATTTCATACGGCAGGATGGGGGAAACACGCGCCAGCGGCAGCCGACGCGTGAAGGGGCTGGATTAGTTGTTAACCGGGATCACCGCGCCTTTATATTTGGTGCGGATCCACTCCTGAATTTCTTTCGAGTGCAGCACTTTCACCAGCTCGACGATCTCTTTTTTCTTCTCATCGCCGCGATGCACAGTGATGATATTGGCGTACGGGTTGTTTTCGCCGCTTTCCACGGCAATCGGATCTTTCACCGGATCCAGGCCAGCATCGATGGCATAGTTGGCGTTAATTACCACTGCGTCGCCTTCGTCGTTGTTATACATCTGCGGCAGCAGAGAACCTTCGACGTTCGGCAGGAACTTCAGCTTTTTCGGGTTTTCCACGATGTCGCTGATGCGGGCGGTCACTTTGTCGATGCCCGGCTTCAGTTTGATCACACCCTCTTTCTCGAAGATAGAGAGAATACGACCCTCTTCCGCCACCGCGTCACGCATGATGACTTTGCCGCCTTCCGGCAGATCTTTCAGCGATTTGTATTTTTTGGAGTAGATGCCAATCGGCTCAATGTGGATCGCGCCCGCATTGACGAAATCATAAGTTTTGTCATCCGCATGATCTTTCAGCACGCTGTTCAGATACGGGATGTGCTGGAAATAGTTGGCGTCGATGTCGCGGCTTGCCAGCGCGGTGTTCGGCAGGATGTAGTCCTGGAACGGACGGATTTCCAGATCGATACCCTCTTTGGCGAGGATCGGCTTCGCCTGCTCAAGAATTTCGGCATGCGGCACATTGGATGCGCCCACGGTCAGGGTATCGGCCCAGGAAGCAAAACTCAGGGCGCTCAGGGTGGCTGCGGCAATCAGTGTCAGTGTCTTTTTCATGATGTTGGTTTCCAGTAATTGTTATGTTTAGCGTTTGTCTAACAGAGAGGTCAACACGTCGCCGCAGAACTGAATGATGAAGACAATCACCAGAATGGTTACTGTCGCCACCAGCGTGACGTCGTTATGGTTACGCTGGAATCCTTCCAGATATGCAAGATTTCCTAAGCCACCGGCACCGATAACACCTGCCATGGCGCTATAGCTCACCAGCGCGATCAGCGTGACGGTAATACCGGACACCAGCGCAGGCGAGGATTCAGGGATTAATACCCGGAATACGAGGGTGCTGAGGCGCGCGCCCATGGAACGCGTCGCTTCAATCACCCCTTTATCCACTTCACGCAGGGCGATTTCCACCAGGCGGGCATAAAAAGGCGCCGCGCCGACAATCAGCGCCGGCAGTGCCGCATCCGCGCCGAGAATGGTGCCGACAATCGTCTTGGTGAAGGGGATCAGTAACACAATCAAAATGATGAACGGGATGGAACGGAACACGTTCACCACCACCGAAATCACGCTGTACAGCGGCTTATTCTGGAACAGGCCGCCTTTGGCGGTCAGGAACAGCGCCAGCCCCAGCAGCAGGCCAAGCGCAAAGGTTGCCACGCCGGACAGCGCCGTCATATATAAGGTTTCGAGCGTCGCCGCCCACAGCTGGTCCCATTTCAGGTGGGGCAGTAAATTCTCAATCATGCTTAATTACCTCGCCTTCAATATCACTCTGTTGCAGATCGGCAAGGATATTGTTCAGTTGTTCCTGATTTGCCACCACATGTACCCACAGCTGACCGAACAGGCCATGTGCGGTTTGCGTCATTTTGCCGTGCAGAATATTAAACGACAGGCCGTAGCGCAGCGTCAGTTCACTGACCACCGGTTGATAGGTTTTATTGCCGGTAAAGGTCAGTTTGATAATGCTGCCATCAAGACCGGAAGCCAGCGCCGGGTTAAACGCCTCTTCTTCTGCATACTGGCTCACCTGACGCACAAACTGGCGGGTGATCGGCTGCTGCGGATGGGTAAACACCTGAAGCACATCGCCCTCCTCCACCACTTTGCCGTTTTCCATTACCGCCACGCGATCGCAGATCTTGCGCACCACGTGCATCTCATGGGTGATCAGCACAATGGTCAGCTTAAAGCGGCGGTTAATATCCAGCAGCAAATCGAGAATTTGATCGGTGGTCTGCGGATCGAGCGCCGAGGTGGCTTCGTCACACAGCAGCACGTCCGGGCTGTTGGCCAGCGCGCGGGCAATACCGACGCGCTGTTTCTGGCCGCCGCTGAGCTGCGACGGGTAGGCTTTTTCGCGCCCGGTCAGCCCCACCAGCTCAATCAGCTCCGCCACGCGGGCGGCGATTTTCGCTTTCGGCACACCGGCGATCTGCATCGAAAAAGCGATGTTCTCGCTGACGGTGCGCGACCACAGCAGGTTAAAGTGCTGAAAGACCATGCTGATCTTCAGACGCGCCTGGCGCAACGCTTCGCCCTCGGCGCTGGAAATATTCTGCCCGTTGATGGTGACATCCCCGGAGGTCGGTTTTTCCAGACCGTTAAGCAGACGGATCAGCGTGCTTTTTCCTGCGCCGCTGTAGCCGATAATGCCGTAAATTTGTCCCTGCTCCACCGTCAGGTTAACGCTATCCACAGCGGTGATAGGCACCTTTCCGTGGTCAAAAATCTTGGAAATATTCCGAAGGACGATCATGTATGTGTTCTATCCGTTTTGGCGGTTTAGCAGTATGGATGTCCAGACGATAATAATCTGTCGCAATTATAATTGAAATAACTTAATCATCATTGCTTATACCTGTTAGCTATAACCAGCATGGCAAAAGGGTTGGCTGTGTAATGGATATTTTCAGCATTGGTTAGCTAAAAAACGCATAAATCACGGACAATTTATGTGCCATTCGCCTGTTTTTACGGCAAAAGTGCCGTTTTATAGCAATCAACACGTCCGGATGTCTACAGGGATTTACTTCCTGATGGCTGAACAGCAGGTGATATTCCTTTTCGATCTAAAATGCAGAGAAAGATTCTTTAATCCGCGAAAATCGCAGACCTATTATCCAGGCATCGTGTTAACTACGGATCGCACACCATGTCTGTTGCCCATTCTGTCACTGAATTAATCGGCCATACGCCGCTACTCCAGCTGCATAAGCTGCAGCGCGGGCCCTGTGAGCTGTACCTGAAGCTGGAAAACCAGAATCCCGGCGGGTCGATTAAAGATCGCGTGGCGCTGTCGATGATTGAAGCCGCCGAGCGGGAAGGTTTACTGAAGCCGGGCGGCACCATTATTGAAGCCACCGCCGGTAATACCGGGCTGGGGCTGGCGCTGATCGCCGCGCAAAAAGGCTACCGCGTACTGCTGGTGGTGCCGGATAAAATGAGCCGCGAGAAAATATTCCACCTGCGCGCGCTGGGCGCAGAGGTGATGCTTACCCGCTCGGACGTCACCAAAGGCCATCCGGAGTATTACCAGGATTACGCCCTGCGTCTGGCGCAGGGTATGCCTGGCGCCTATTACATCGACCAGTTTAATAACCCGGCCAATCCGCTGGCCCACGCCGCCACCGCCAAAGAGATTTACGACCAGCTCGACGGGCGCGTGGACGCCATTGTCGTCGGCGTCGGCTCTGGCGGCACCCTTGGCGGCCTGCAAGCCTGGTTTGCCCGTTACTCGCCGCACACCGAATTTGTGCTGGCGGATCCCGAAGGTTCCATTCTTGCCGACCAGGTGGAAAACGGGCAGCACGGCGAGGCGGGATCATGGCGGGTGGAAGGCATCGGCGAAGACTTTATTCCGCCGCTTGCGCTTATTGAGGGCGTGAAACAGGCGTACCGCGTCAGCGATGCCGACGCCTTTGCCACCGCGCGCCTGCTGCTACAGCGCGAAGGGGTGCTCGCCGGATCCTCCACCGGTACGCTGCTGGCGGCGGCGCTGCGTTACTGCGCAGCCCAGACCACGCCGAAACGCGTGGTGACCTTCGCCTGCGACAGCGGCAACAAATATCTCTCAAAAATGTTTAACGACGACTGGCTGCGCGAGCAGGGTCTGATCAGCAATGCCTGTAAGGAAGAAAAATGAAAACATTAAATACCCTCAGCGTGCACAGCGGCGCGTTTAACGATCAGCATGGTGCGGTGATGCCGCCGATTTACGCCACCTCCACCTTTGCGCAGCCTGCGCCGGGTCAGCACACCGGCTACGAATACTCCCGTAGCGGTAACCCGACGCGCCACGCGCTGGAGAGCGCCATCGCCGAACTGGAAGCCGGTGCGCGCGGCTACGCCTTCGCCTCTGGGCTGGCGGCCATTTCCACGGTGCTGGAGCTGCTGGACAAAGACAGCCACATTGTCGCCATCGACGACGTCTACGGCGGCACCTACCGTTTAATCGAAAACGTGCGACGCCGCAGCACGGGCTTACGGGTGAGCTGGGTGAAGCCGGATGATCTGGCGGGTCTGGAGGCGGCGATCCGTCCGGACACACGGATGATCTGGGTGGAAACGCCGACCAACCCGCTGCTGAAGCTGGCGGATCTGGAAGCCATCGCCGCCATCGCCAGACGCCACAACCTGATCAGCGTGGCGGATAACACCTTTGCCTCGCCGCTGATCCACCGCCCGCTGGCGCTGGGTTTTGACATTGTGGTGCACTCCGCCACCAAATACCTTAACGGTCATTCGGACGTGGTGGCCGGGCTGGCGGTGGTAGGCGATCGCCCTGAACTGGCTGAACAACTTGGCTATCTGCAAAACGCCGTCGGCGGCGTGCTTGATCCCTTCAGTAGTTTTCTCACCCTGCGCGGCATCCGCACTCTTGCGCTGCGCATTGAGCGGCACAGCAGCAATGCCCTGCGGCTGGCGCAATGGCTTGAACAGCAGCCGCAGATTGAACAGGTCTTTTTCCCGTGGCTGGAATCGCATCCGCAGTATCAGCTGGCCCGCCGCCAGATGGCGCTGCCGGGCGGTATGATCTCCATCGTGGTGAAAGGCGATGAACAGCGTGCCGCGCAAATCATCAGTCGTCTGACGCTTTTTACGCTGGCGGAAAGCCTCGGCGGCGTGGAAAGCCTGGTGAGTCAGCCGTTCTTTATGACCCACGCCTCTATCCCGCTGGCGCAACGTCTCGCTAATGGCATTACGCCGCAGTTAATCCGGTTATCGGTTGGGATCGAAGATGAGAAGGATCTGCTGGAAGATCTGAAACAGGCACTGGCAGAAGATTAAGCTGGTGCAGAACTGAGCTTAACATTTGATAAGCACATTCTTAAAATAGTTAACGTTTGCGTAAAAAATTTTTGAAGAAATTGCACGTGCCATATTGCGGATAATCTTAATGATGACTAATTTTATTCGGTTACTCATACCCTCTCGCCATATTGAGAGGAAAACGTTATGAATTTTGAGGATCTTTTATGCACACCGCGACATCAGAAGAACAGTTGAATGAATACTTCGGCCAGAGCGCGCAGACGTTTGAAGCCGAAAGACTGTTCATCCAGGAGCTTTCGGCAAGTCTGAAGCATAACCAGATAGAGGTCACTAATAAGAACCTTATTCTGGCGGTGATCCGCTTACTTGAGACGGAAGAGGACGTTGTAAAACTGGATGTCTATCGCAGCGCGCTGGAAAAGATTGTTCAGCAAACGCCAGACGATCTGTAAGTTTTGATAAAAATCCACCCGGTCTACCGTGAAACACGCACGGCTGACCGGTGTGAATTCTGAGATTACGCGGATTGTCTTACCCGAACCTTAAGTAACTTACAGGCTCCTTCAATAACCTGCTGGTGGTGTGGATCGGTCGTCATCATACGGCGTGCGCGCAGTACGAGGATGATATTTTCGGCGTCTATAGCATGACCGATACTCATAAGATGAGTCGCAGCCTCGCCGATTGCCTCTTGAATATTTTCAAGACAAATCTGTTCATCTTCTTTCAATTGCACTCTCAATGCGGGGTGGGATGTCTTCTTCTATGGCCGGAGCCATTATCAAAGTCACAGGAGCATCGATGAAGCATGCCAGAGCAAGTCTGATTAGAAGGGCGAACTCTGCTAACCCGCAGGGTAAGCAGAGGGACAGTTTAATGTTTAGTGGTATTAATGTTTAGTGCTAGAGGTATTTTTTTGCGCCAGCGTACTGCGCAAACTCTGCTTTAACGATCCTGGCGTGCTCATCGATTGAGTTTGCAGCGATCGGAACTGATGAACACCGTTAATAGCGGTCCGGAAAGCATCCCGCCTTTCCCGGTCGGTTTCATTTTGCAGATTTTCCTGTAACTGGCCGATAAGCGCATCAAAGGAAACGTTGTCATCATTTTCGAGAAGATGCAACACCGCTTCCCCCATGATGGTATCTACCAGTCTTTCCTTATCATTTTTGCTCATTGAGCCTCTCATTATTGTTACCGTTAGGCACGGTGTAACCCGGTGAGTATGGCTGCGTCAGCGGCGGAAAGAAAGGGCCTGGACATAGATATTCACAATGAATTTTAACTTTTATTTAGCACCAGACCAAGAAGTTCACTCAGCTGCGCTTCCAGCGCCGGATCGGTTGAAAGGTCAATCTGCGCGGCCAGTTTGACGCACAGGCTATGCCGGTTGATTTCCTGTCCGCCTCGCAGCATTTCCATCACCACCCTTCCCAGCGTCTCTTCCCCGGACGGGGGCGCAAGCGCAGGTAAAGACGTGCTGTTGCCAGAAGCATTTTTGTAAGTGTCTGTCACCACATCCTCACTCGTTTCAGCGGTTGTCGGTGGGCTTTGCCACATCTGCAACCAAAAACCAAACGATTTTCAATGCTTCAAGTATTTTGCACCCTGCGGCATGGCGCAAGCCAGCATTGCGAATTGCAGATTTTTCCAGGCTGGCTAAACGAAGCGGCAAATGCCTTTTAAGCAACTTTTTATGTGCAAAATTCCGAGAACACTGGCATTTCACGCTGATGATCTATGCTTAATAGACCCAAAGCCACACAGAAGGAGCGAAACATGAGCAATAAAAACGGCGTCACCACCGCAGGTATCTCCAATCCGGCAGACAACTATCCGGTCCCCCCGTTTGAACGTCAGCATCAACCCTTCCCTGGCCTGGCCTGTAAAATGAATCCGCGTCCCGATCACGGCGAAACCTCCTATAAGGGCAGTGGTCGTCTGGAAGGCAGAAAAGCGCTGATCACCGGCGGCGATTCCGGTATTGGCCGCGCGGTGGCTATTGCCTATGCCCGTGAAGGCGCAGACGTCGCCATCAACTACCTGCCGGCGGAAGAAGAAGATGCCCGCGAGGTAATTGAACTTATTCGCGCTGCAGGCCGTAAAGCCGTGGCGATCCCGGGGGATATTCGCGACGAATCCTTCTGCCAGCAGCTGGTCAAACAGGCGGCCGAAGAGTTAGGCGGGCTGGATCTCCTGGTGAATAACGCCGGTCGTCAGCAGTTCCGCAACCATATCCGCGAACTGTCTACTGAAGACTTTGACGCCACCTTTAAAACCAACGTCTACGCGATGTTCTGGATCACCAAAGCGGCGCTGGATTATCTGCCACGCGGCGCCTCTATCATCAACACCTCGTCCGTACAGGCCTACCAGCCAAGCCCGACGTTGCTGGACTATGCCCAGACTAAAGCGTCTATTGCCGCCTTTACCAAATCCCTGGCGCAACAGCTGGCGGAAGAAGGCATCCGCGTGAACGCGGTCGCGCCAGGGCCATACTGGACGGTGTTGCAGGCCTGCGGTGGTCAGCCTCAGGAAAAACTGGAGCAGTTCGGTGCCTCAGCGCCGCTGGGTCGCCCCGGGCAGCCTGCCGAAATCGCCACTATTTATGTGACGCTGGCCTCCAATGAAAACAGCTACAGCTCAGGTCAGGTCTGGTGCTCCGATGGCGGTACCGGCACGCTGTAACGGCAAGATCTGACGTAGTTTCTGTTTAACACGCGATTACGATACCGGAGCAAACAATAATGAAAGCACTCACCTATCACGGCCCGCATAAAGTCAGTGTCGATACCATGCCCGATCCGAGTATCGAAGCGGCGGACGACATTATCCTGCGCGTTACCGCCACCGCGATCTGCGGTTCGGATCTTCACCTCTATCGCGGGAAGATCCCCGGCACCGATCATGGCGATATTTTCGGTCATGAATTTATGGGAGAAGTGGTCGAGACGGGGAAAGATGTACACGCCGTCGCGAAAGGCGATCGCGTAGTGATCCCCTTTGTGATCGCCTGCGGTGACTGCTTTTTCTGTCATATGCACCAGTATTCCGCGTGTGAAAACACCAACAGCGGCGGCGGCGCCACCTTAAACCGTAAATCCATTACGCCGCCCGCCGCACTCTTTGGTTACAGCAAACTTTACGGCGGCGTTCCCGGCGGTCAGGCTGAGTACGTGCGCGTACCGAAAGCCAACGTCGGCCCGTTCAAAGTACCGGATACCCTGCCGGACGAAAAAGTGCTGTTCCTGTCAGATATTCTGCCCACCGCCTGGCAGGCGGTGAAAAACGCGGATATCAAGCAAGGCTCCAGCGTGGCGATCTTCGGCGCGGGTCCGGTCGGTTTACTGAGTGCCGCCTGTGCCCGTCTGATGGGTGCTGAACTGATCTTTATGATCGACCATAACGACTACCGGCTGGAGTTTGCCAAACAGCGTTACGGCATCGTGCCGATCAACTTCGACGACAACGACGATCCGGCGGCCTACATCATTGAGCATACCGCGGGTCATCGTGGCGTGGATGCAGTGATCGACGCCGTAGGCTTTGAAGCGAAAGGCAGCCTGACCGAAACGGTACTGAGCAACCTGAAGCTGGAAGGCAGCAGCGGTAAAGTGCTGCGTCAGGGTATCGCGGCAGTGCGTCGCGGCGGCGTGCTCAGCGTGCCGGGCGTCTACGCTGGCTTTATTCACGCCTTTATGTTCGGCGATGCGTTCGATAAAGGGCTGACCTTTAAGATGGGTCAGACGCATGTCCACGCGTACCTGCCGGACCTGCTGGCGCTGATTGAAAAAGGCCATCTGACGCCGGAAGAGATCGTCACCCACCATATGCCACTGGAAGATGCCGCGCGCGGCTATGAGATCTTCGAGAAGCGCCAGGAGGAGTGCCGCAAGGTGATCCTGGTGCCGGGGATGCATGCCGGGAATGCGACATTGTGATGTAACTGTTGTGCCGGGTGGCGCTGGCGCTTACCCGGCCTACAGGTATTGACCGTAGGCCCGGCAAGCAACGCGCCGCCGGGCACCACCCCACAAAACTAAATCGCCACCAGATGCCTTACCCCCTGCGCTTCCATCTCATGCCCCTTCCCTGCCTGAATAATCGCCCCGCGTGACATCACCAGATAATTATCCGCCAGCTCAGCGGCGAAATCGTAAAACTGCTCCACCAGTAATATCGCCATATCACCCCGGTTCGCCAGGCCGCGGATCACCGCACCGATCTCCTTGATCACCGACGGCTGGATCCCCTCGGTCGGCTCATCAAGGATCAACAGCTGTGGACGGCACGCCAGCGCCCGGCCAATCGCCAGCTGCTGTTGCTGCCCGCCGGAAAGATCCCCGCCCCGCCGCTGCTTCATCTCCCGCAGAACCGGGAACAGCGTGTAGATCTCATCAGGCACGCTTTTCGCGTCGCGCCCGGAAAAGCGCGACAACCCCATCAGCAGATTTTCCTCCACCGTCAGGCGCGGAAAAATCTCCCGCCCCTGTGGCACATAAGCGATCCCCTGCTGAACGCGCTGGTGCGGCTTCGCATTATTAATCAGCTTGCCCTGCCAGTGAATGGTCCCGGATTTGGCCGGGATCAGCCCCATCAGGCATTTCAGCAGCGTGGTTTTACCCACGCCGTTGCGCCCCAGCAAACAGGTGATCTCGCCGGGCGGGGTGTCAAAGGATAAGCCGCGCAGAATATGACTGCCGCCGTAATACTGCTGTAACTCTTTAACCTGCAACATGATCAGCGCCCCAGATAAACGTCGATAACCTGCTCATTCGCCTGCACCTGCGCGAGCGAGCCTTCTGCCAGCACCTGCCCCTGATGCAGCACGGTCACGTGATCGGCTATGGTTTCCACAAAGCCCATATCGTGCTCCACCACCATCAGCGAATGCTTGCCCGCAAGCTTGCGGAACACCCCCGCGATATATTCGGTTTCCGCATCCGTAAGGCCGGCGGCGGGTTCATCGAGCAGCAGTAAATGCGGCTCCTGCACCAGCAGCATGCCGATCTCCAGAAACTGTTTTTGTCCGTGGGAGAGCAGACCCGCCGGGCGCTGTTTCTGCCCGGTCAGACGCAGCAGCTCCAGCACTTCTTCAATGCGATCGCGCTGCTCGCCGTTCAGCTTCGCCCGCAGGCTGTGCCACACCGATTTATCGGTTTTCTGCGCAATCTCCAGATTTTCCAGCACGCTCAGCGCTTCAAACACCGTCGGTTTCTGGAATTTACGGCCAATGCCCGCCCGGGCGATCTCCACCGGCGACAGTTCCAGCAGGCTGATGGTCTGATCGTAAAACACCTGTCCGCTCTGCGGCCGCGTCTTGCCGGTGATCACGTCCATCAGCGTGGTTTTCCCTGCCCCGTTGGGGCCGATCACACAGCGCAGCTCGCCGACGCCAATGGACAGCGACAGATCCGTCAGCGCCCGGAAGCCGTCAAAGGTGACGTTGATTTTTTCCAGCTGCAATACCGGATCGGTGGTTTCCCGAAAGCGATCCTGCGGCAGCGGCTGGGTAAAGAGCGCATCAGTCATGCTTCCTCCGTTGAATAAGGCCGATAACGCCACGCGGCAAAAACAGCGTGACCAGAATAAACATCAGGCCGAGGAAAAACAGCCAGAAGTCCGGGAAGGCCACGGTAAACCAGCTGCGCGCGCCGTTGACGATCCCCGCGCCGAGGATCGGGCCGATCAGCGATCCGCGCCCGCCCAGCGCCACCCAGATCGCCGCTTCGATGGAGTTGGTCGGCGACATTTCGCCGGGATTAATAATGCCCACCTGCGGTACATAGAGCGCCCCCGCCAGCCCGCACAGCACCGCCGACAGCGTCCAGACGAACAGCTTAAAGCCGCGCGGATCGTAGCCGCAGAACATCAGGCGGTTCTCCGCATCGCGCACCGCCGTCAGCACGCGGCCAAACTTGCTGCGGGTTAACAGCACGCCCACCAGCAGCGTGCCCGCCAGCAACAGCACGGTGGCGATAAACAGCCCGATGCGCGTGCCGGTGGCGGAGACCGGAAAGCCCAGCATGGTCGTGAAGCCGGTAAAACCATTATTGCCGCCAAAGCCGGTTTCGTTGCGGAAAAACAGCAGCATTCCGGCATAGGTCAGCGCCTGGGTCATAATTGAAAAGTAGACATCTTTAATGCGCGAGCGGAAGGCGAACCAGCCAAACACCAGCGCCAGCAGCCCCGGCACGAGGATCACCAGGCACAGCGCCCAGGCAAAATATTGTGTTCCCGCCCAGAACCAGGGCAGCTCCGTCCACGACAGAAACGACATAAAAGCAGGCAGCCCGTCGCCAGCGGCCTGACGCATCAGGTACATGCCCATGGCGTAGCCGCCGAGGGCAAAAAACAGCCCGTGCCCCAGCGACAGCATTCCGGCATAACCCCACACCAGATCCAGCGCCACGGCAACCACCGCATAGCAGAGGATCTTGCCGATCAGCGTCAGCGTATAAGTGGAGATCGCCAGCGGATGTGCGGCGGGCAGCAAAGCCAGAAACGGCAGCGCCAGCAGCGCCAGTAACAGCAGCCCGGTAAAAAAGCCGGTCAGGCGTGGCGCGCGTCGGGCCAGGGTCAGCGTTATCGGTTGGCTCATCAGTCAATTACCCGCCCTTTGAATGCAAATAACCCCTGCGGCCGTTTCTGGATAAACAGCACGATCAGGACCAGAATGGCGATTTTCGCCAGCACCGCGCCGGTTTGCGGCTCCAGCACTTTGTTGAGCACGCCCAGCCCCAGCGCGGCCACCACCGTGCCCGCCAGCTGGCCGACGCCGCCGGTGACCACCACCAGGAAAGAGTCGATGATGTAACCCTGCCCCAGTTCCGGGCCAACGTTGCCCAGCTGCGATAAGGCCACGCCCCCCAGCCCGGCGATGCCGGAACCCAGGCCGAAGGCCAGCATGTCCACCCGTCCGGTCGGCACGCCGCAGCAGTCCGCCATACGGCGGTTTTGCGTCACCGCCCGCACGTTCATGCCGAGACGGGTTTTATTCAGCAGCAGCCAGGTAAGGGTCAGCACGCCCGCCACAAAGAGGATCACCGCCAGCCGGTTGTACGGCAGCACCAGATTCGGCAGTACCGCCCAGCCGCCGGAGAGCCAGGCCGGGTTGGCCACTTCGAGATTTTGCGTACCAAACAGCATGCGCACGCACTGGATCAGCATCAGGCTGATCCCCCAGGTGGCGAGCAGGGTTTCCAGCGGTCGGCCATAGAGGTGGCGGATAATGGTACGCTCAAGGATCATGCCCACCGCGGCGGTGATCAGGAAGGCCACCGGCAGCGCCGCCAGCGGGTAGAACGCCAGCCACTCCGGGGCCACACGCGAAAAGAGATCCTGCACCAACCAGGTGGAGTATGCGCCGATCATCAGCATCTCGCCGTGGGCCATGTTGATCACCCCCAGCAGCCCGTAGGTGATCGCCAGCCCCAAAGCCGCCAGCAGCAGGATCGATCCCAGCGAAATGCCGCTGAACGCCTGCCCCAGCCACTCGCCCCACTTCAGGCGCTGCTGCACCTGCGCCAGACTTTCCGCCGCGGCGGCGCGCACCGCCGGATCCGGCTCCACCTGCGGATCCGTCAGGCGCATCAGGCTGGCCTGCACTTGCGGATCGCTGGCTTCACCCAGCAGTTTCACCGCTTCCAGGCGTTTTTCCGCCCGGCTGTCCGCCAGCTGTAAATTCGCCACCGCAATCGCCAGCGCGGTATGCACCCGATCATCCTGTTCGGCGGCCAGGCGCGCGCTGAGCAGCGGCAGCTGATCGGCCTGAGCATTAGCCTGTAACGTCAGCGCCGCCTGAAGCCGCACGGCGTCATCGGGGCTGACCAGTTGATGCGAGGCCAGCGCGCTTTTGATCAGCCCGCGCAGGCGGTTATTAAGGAAGATTTTTTTGACGCTGCCCACCGGGGCGGCATCGCCTTCCAGCGGAATAAATTTGTCACCCGCTGGCGTAAACAGCTGACCGCGCGTATCCGTCACCACTTCCGCCTCATTAAGCTTTTGCAGAAACGGCAGGCGTGAAGCTTCAGGCGCGGCGGCCCACTGCTGGAGCAACTGGATCTGCTGCGCGCGGCTGGCCTGACCGTACTCAGCGGCAGGCCCGGCGTATGCGTGGCTTGCCATCAGCAGACCGCTTAAAAGAAGAAAGCCCAAAGCCGGGAGTATTTTCATCATGTCACTGTCTTTCCGGGTGAGTTCAGCCACAGCGTGGGGCCGCGTCTGCCGCCCCATGCCTCTGCCCTACGGGAATTACTTACCGCCGGTTTTCACCGGGTGATCCGGCTTTTTGTCGTTACCGGCAATGAACGGGCTCCACGGCTGGGCGCGAACCGCCTGCTCCGTCTGCCACACCACGTTGAACTGACCGTTATCTTCGATTTCGCCAATCATCACCGGCTTGTGCAGGTGATGGTTGGTGGCGTCCATGGTCAGGGTAAAGCCGCTCGGCGCGGCAAACGACTGGTTCGCCATGGCCGCGCGCACTTTATCCACATCGGTGGTGCCTGCTTTTTCCACCGCCTGCGCCCACATATGAATGCCGACGTAGGTCGCTTCCATCGGATCGTTGGTCACCACGGTATCGGCGTTCGGCAGCTTGTGCGCTTTGGCATACGCCCGGTAATCGGCGACAAATTTGGTGTTCACCGGATTGCTGACCGACTCAAAGTAGTTCCACGCCGCCAGATGCCCGACCAGCGGTTTGGCATCGATCCCGCGCAGCTCTTCTTCACCCACCGAGAAGGCCACCACCGGCACGTCCGTCGCCTTGATGCCCTGGTTCGCCAGCTCTTTATAGAACGGCACGTTGGAGTCGCCGTTGATGGTGGAGATCACCGCCGTTTTGCCGCCGGCCGAGAATTTTTTGATGTTGGAGACAATGGTCTGGTAATCGCTGTAACCGAACGGCGTATAGACCTCTTCGATGTCCTGATCCTTCACGCCTTTGCTGTGCAGGAAGGCGCGCAGGATCTTGTTGGTGGTGCGCGGATAGACGTAATCGGTGCCGAGCAGGAAGAAGCGTTTCGCGCTGCCGCCGTCTTCGCTCATCATGTACTCCACCGCCGGGATCGCCTGCTGGTTCGGCGCTGCACCGGTGTAGAAGACGTTCGGCGACATCTCTTCGCCCTCATACTGCACCGGGTAGAACAGCAGCCCGTTCAGCTCCTCAAATACCGGCAGCACGGATTTACGCGATACCGAGGTCCAGCAGCCAAACACCACCGCCGCTTTATCCTGGCTCAGTAACTGACGGGCTTTTTCCGCGAACAGCGGCCAGTTGGAGGCGGGATCGACCACCACCGGCTCCAGCTGTTTACCCAGCACGCCGCCTTTGGCGTTGATCTCGGCGATGGTCATCAGCGCCATGTCTTTCAGCGGTGTTTCAGAGATCGCCATGGTCCCGGAAAGGGAGTGCATGATCCCCACTTTAATCGTCTCTGCTGCGTGTGCCTGTAGAGAAAAGCCCATGCTCAAAAAGGTGGCGGACAGGGCAAATGCTTTCAGCAACGAACGTCTTTTCATGACTAAACCCCTAAATGGTATTGAGTGAGTGTTGTTGTTGACTACGGTGAAACGGGTTGCAAACTGGCCTGCTGGAGCATGTGTAGTGTGATTTTTCTGACCTCGGCTTTGCTTTGGGAAATGTGTCCGGTCAGCAACTGTTGCGCCTCCCCGGTGTTCTGATCTTCGATGGCCTGCAAAATGCGGGCGTGCTCGTTGTAGGTCGCCTCAACGCGATCCTCGCGGGTGAAATCGAGGTGACGAATAATGCGCATCTTCTCCGTCAGCTCAACGTGCACCCGTACCATTTCGCTGTTGCCGGTGCTCTGCACCAGCGTGGTATGAAACTGTTCGTCCATCAGCGACAGCGCCTTGCCCGGCGTCATACGCGGCGCGGCGATCCAGAAGGCGGTAAGCGGCGCGAGATGCTCTGAACAGAGGCCCGGCGGCATGCCGCACAGGCGGCGCACCGCTTCCCGCTCCAGCACGATGCGAAAGTCATACAGCGCTTCGTAGTAGGTGAAATCAAAAGGCCGCACCTGCCAGCCGCTGCGGGAATACACCTGCACATAGCCTTCGTGCTCCAGCCAGAACAGCGCCTGACGCACCGGCGTGCGGCTGGCGGACATACGGGCGGAGATCTCGCTTTCGCTGAAATGCTCGCCGGGCATCAGGCGGAAATCGAAAATTTCGTTTTTCAGCGCCTGATAGATGCGCTCCGCCAGCCCCGCGCTGCGCGTTTTGTCGTTTTTACCGCTCGCCGCCATTTGCATCGTGCTACTCCAGCCACAGCAGGCTGTCGCCGGGATTGACCGGACGGCCAGGCTTACAGCCGAGACGCTTCACGCGGCCCGCCTGCGGCGCGACAATCGCCAGCTCCATTTTCATCGCCTCGACGATGACCAGCGGCTGTCCAGCCGTCACCTCGTCGCCCGGCTGCACCAGCACTTTCCAGATATTGCCGCTCATGTCGGCCATTACCGGCTGCGCGTCCTCGTCGATCGCGTCCTCTGCCACCGGCGCGATCTCCTGGCTGCTGTCATCGTCCAGCTGCCAGCGCTCCACTTCCGTCTCAAAAGCGGCGGCCTGATGCTCACGGAAACGGCTGATGTCGTCGGCGTTATCATCCAGGAATTGCAGATGCGCCGGGAAATCGAACACCGTTTCTTCAATGCGCACGGTGGCGCGGCCTTCGCGGAAATCCTCCCGCAGCCGATCCAGCTCTTCTTCGCTGACCGGGTAGAAATGCACCTGGTCGAAGAAGCGCAACAGCCAGGGTTCGCCAGCGCTGAACTGATCGTTTTTCAGGAACTTGTTCCAGATCGGCAGCGTACGCCCTACCAGCTGATAACCGCCGGGGGAATCCATGCCGTAGATGCACATGTACATGCCGCCGATGCCCACCGTGCCTTCGGCGGTAAAGGTGCGCGCCGGGTTGTATTTGGAACTTAACAGCCGGTGACGGGGATCGACGGGCACCGCGCAGGGCGCGCCGAGGTATACATCGCCCAGGCCGAGGATCAGATAGCTGGCGTCAAAAATCGTCTCCTTCACCGCCTCGCGGCTTTCAAGACCATTAATGCGCTGAATAAAATCGACGTTGTTCGGCAGCCAGGGGGCGCTGGCGCGTACCGTATCCTGATAGCGGCTGACGGCATCGAGGGTGGCGCGATCTTCAAAGGCCATCGGCAGATGCACGATGCGCGACGGCACTTTCATCTGGCTGACATCGCCGGTGCGCGATTCGGTTTCCAGCAACAGCGCCACCAGCGCCTGCTGGCTGATAAGCTTGCTGTCGTAACGCACCTGTAAGGAGCGCACGCCCGGCGACAGCTCTTTAATGCCCGGATGCGCCAGCTCACGCAATTGCGCCATGATCAGGTGCACGCGCAGACGCAGCGCCAGATCCAGCACGTTATCGCCGTACTCGATGAGGATGTAGTTATCCCCCGCCTGGCGATAGACAATGGCCGGTGCACCGGCGGATGCCGGAAGCGACACCAGCGCCGCCGCGGAGACGCCGTTGCGCTCCGCCAGGGACGGCACCTCAAAGGTGGCCAGCGGGCTGGTTTGCAGCGAGTCGATAATGCGATCCATGGCGTTCTCCCGCGCCACCGCTTCCTCAATGCTCATCGGATAAAAGCGGATGCGGTCGCCGGGCTTCACCTGGCCCACTTTCCACAGCTCGGCTTTGGCGATGGTCACCGGGCAGACAAAACCGCCGAGGCTTGGCCCGTCACGGGTGAGGATCACCGGGAAATCGCCGGTAAAGTTGATCGCGCCAATAGCGTATTCACAGTCATGCACGTTAGAGGGATGCAGCCCGGCCTCGCCGCCGTTGGGCCGCGCCCAGCCGGGTTTTGGCCCCACCAGCCGCACGCCAAGCCGGTTGGAGTTGTAATGCACCTGCCATTCGCTGGCAAAGAAGTCGTCGATGGACGCCTGGGTGAAGAAATCCGGCGCGCCGTGCGGGCCGTAAAGCACGCCGATGCGCCACTCATCGCCATAGGTTGGGATCAGCACCGGTGACAGCGCCTGCGGCTCGCTCACCGGCGCGGGTGTGGTGCAGGCGATCAGCGCCGGACGGGAAATGGGCAGCAGATCCGCCACGCTGAGCGTGCGCCCGGCGTGACCACCAAACTGCCCCAGCGCGAAGGTGGAACGGCTGCCGAGATATTCCGGCACGTCGATGCCGTTGCGTACCGCCAGATAACCGCGACAGCCGCTCTGCGCCCGGCCCAGCGCCAGCGTCTGCCCCGCATGCACCGTTACCGGCTGCCACAGGGGAACGGTCTCGCCGTCCAGGGTAGCCTGGCAGTCCGCGCCGGTCAGGGCGATCACCGCCGCGGCGTGAAAACGCAGCACCGGGCCCTGCAGGGTAAACTCCAGCCCCGCCGCCGCGTCGTGGTTGCCGACAATGCGGTTCGCCAGCCGGAAGGCAAAATCATCCATCGGGCCGGACGGCGGCACGCCGATGTCCCAGTACCCGAGACGTCCCGGATAGTCCTGCACGCTACTCCAGGTGCCCGGTTGCAGCACCTCAATCACCGCGCTCTCCACCGTCACGCTGTCCAGCATTCGCGTCCAGACGTTGCCGTCCACGAAGGCGTCGCTGGCGGTGATCTGCCGCAGATAATCGAGGTTAGTGGCGATGCCGTGCAGACGCGTGGCGTTCAGCGCCTGCTGAAGTTTTGCCAGCGCCGCCTCGCGGGTTGGCGCATGGACAATCAGTTTGGCGATCATCGGATCGTAAAACGCTGACACCTCGCTGCCGGTGATGACGCCGGTATCAATGCGCACGTCCGACGGGAACACCACTTCGGTCAGCACGCCGGGGCTGGGCTGGAAGTTTTTCAGCGGATTTTCGGCGTAAATACGCACTTCGATGGCCGCGCCCTGCGGTGCCTGCGCCAGCCGCGCCCAGTCGATGGACTCCCCGGCGGCGACCCGCAGCATACACTCCACCAGGTCAAGCCCGGTGACGCACTCGGTCACCGGATGCTCCACCTGTAAGCGGGTGTTCACTTCGAGAAAATAGAAGGCGTCCTGTGCGCTGTCGTAGATAAACTCCACCGTCCCGGCGCTGCGGTAGTTCACCTGTTTCCCGAGTTGCACGGCGGCGTTCAGCAGCGCCTCGCGGGTGGCGGGCGGCAGATGCGGCGCGGGCGTCTCCTCCACCACTTTCTGATTGCGGCGTTGCAGGGAGCAGTCGCGCTCGCCGAGGGCCACCACGTTGCCCTGCCCGTCGCCAAAAATCTGCACTTCGATATGGCGCGCGCGATCGATGCAGCGTTCGAGGAACACTCCCGCATCGCTGAAAAACTGTTCTCCCAGACGACGCACGCTTTCCCAGGCCTGTGCCAGCGCCTCATCGTCGGCGCAGCGCGTCAGGCCGATGCCGCCGCCACCTGCGGTGCTTTTCAGCATCACCGGATAGCCGATCAACTCCGCGGCGTTAAGCGCCTCCGGCAGGGAATTGAGCAGACCGGTGCCCGGCGTCATCGGCACGCCTGCGGCGGCGGCCAGCTCACGGGCGCGGTGCTTGAGGCCGAACTCGCCGATCTGTTCTGCGGTCGGGCCGATAAAGACGATCCCGGCGCTGTCGCAGGCGGCGGCGAACGCCAGGCTTTCGGAGAGAAAACCGTAGCCGGGCCAGATGGCCTGCGCCCCGCTCTCCTGCGCCGCGGCAATGATTTTGTCGATGCGCAAATAGCTGTCGCTGGCTTTTTCTCCGCCAAGTGGCAGTGCGACATCCGCCTGTTTAACGTGTTCGGCGTTTTTGTCGGCGTCGGAGTACACCGCCACGCTGGTGATGCCGAGGCGCTTCAGGGTGCGGATGGCGCGGCAGGCAATTTCGCCGCGGTTAGCGATAAGGACGGTATTAAACATGGCGGGTCTCCTGGCGGGCGATCCAGTTGCGCCAGCCTCCGAATGCGGTAATGTCCGTGGCATCAGGTAGCGCTGCCGGTTCACAGATAAAGCCTTTCACCAGACGGCCATCGCTCAGCTCCAGCGTGCCGATGCCGAGCGGCGGCGGGATCTCCGCAACGAATTCCCCGAAGCGGGCCAGCGGGATGTCCCACAGCTCCACCTCAATGGCCGCCCCCTCATCCGCGCGGGCAAGACCCGGTTTCTGCGGCTGGGTATTCGCCAGCGCATACAAGCGGTAGCAGGCGGCGGTTTGCGTGGTTTCCACAAAGACCGCCCGGCGGGTAGTCAGCTGGAAATTGAGCGGCATACCGCGCAGATGCGCACCGACTACCGCCACGCGCACATGCTGCGCCGACACCGGTAGCGGCGTGCAGGACGGCGTGAAATCCCGCCCCGTCGCCCCCAGCGGCAGCGCCAGTTGCTGTTGCCAGCGCACGCCGAAATCCGCCAGCGCGCGATCGTGCCAGGCCGGGGCGATCAGCGTGATCCCTGCCGGTAATCCGTCGGCGCGGAACGGCGCAGGCAGCGCCAGTGCGGAAAGATCCGCCAGATTGGTAAAGTTGGTATAAGTGCCAAACTGCGAGTTAAAGCGCACCGGCTCCAGCTTCATCTCATCAATGGTGTGAATGGTCGGCGAGGTCGGCACCACCAGCGCATCCACCTCACGCAGGGCGGCATTGATCTGCTGCGCCAGTTCTGCCCGCAGGTATTCCGCCTGAAACGCCTCGACAGCGCTGAACGTCAGGCCCCCGGAAATAATGCCGTGCACGGTAGGATCCATTTTCTCCGGGTGATCCAGCATTTCACCAACAGCGGCGGTACGCTCCGCCACCCATGGCCCCTGATACAGCTGTTCTGCGAGACGGGTGAAGGCTGAAAAATCAATCGGCTTCAGGGTAGCGCCGCTTTCGCGCAGCGCGGCCAGCGCCTGTTCCCACGCGGCTTGTGCCTGCGCGTCGTCAAAAAAGGTCAGGGTTGCCGGGATGGCAAACACCGGATTTTGTGAAATGGCGGCAGGCGCGGTGGCCGGATGGACGCGGGAGTAGGCATCGCCATCATCGTGGCCTGCGGCAAGGGAGGTGATATAAAAGGCGTCCTCCACCGTCAGGGCGAAGACCGACAGCGTGTCGTTCAGCCGACAGGCAGGCACCACGCCCTGCGCGGAGAGCCAGCCTTTGGTGGGCTTCAGCCCGACGATATTGTTAAAGGCCGCCGGGACGCGACCGGATCCGGCGGTGTCGGTGCCCAGCGCGAACGGCACCAGACCGCGCGCAACAACGGAGGCCGAGCCGGAGCTGGAGCCGCCGCTGACGTAATCCGCGTTAAAAGTATTGCTCACCGCGCCATAGGGTGAGCGCGTGCCCACCAGCCCGGTGGCGAACTGGTCGAGGTTGGTTTTGCCGATGACGATCGCGCCTGCCGCTTTGAGTTTTGCCACCGCGAAGGCATCGCGCTCAGCAGGGTAAGCGAAGGCCGGACAGGCGGCGGTGGTCGGCCAGCCCGCGACGTCAATATTGTCTTTCACCGCAAACGGAATGCCGAATAACGGCAACGCCTGCGGGTTCTGCTGATATTGCGTCAGTAAGGCGTCGAGCTGATCGCGGATTTGCGTGGCGCTGGCAATGGCGATCCAGGCGTTATCTTCCGACGCCAGGGATCCGGCATACGCCTCAAGGAGTGAAAATATGTCATCGCTATGCTGGTGGATATGCTGTTGCCATGCCGACAACGTATTTCCTGTCATTGCTGTCATGTTCTGGATCCCTGTTGGTATACAAGATGAAATCCAGATAGCAACTGCCGTGCCAGAAAGTTAACTCAATGATTAATTTGATTTATTTATATATATCGAGAATATATTTAAGATGACGCTGCACTAAAGTCGACCATATTTGTGCCAGCGCAGTGCAGAGGGTCAGAGGAATAATCAATAACAGAAAAGGCCATCAGATAATAATGTTATGGCTTTTTACTAAATATCGGGAATGCATTCATGAGAATCATTATAAATCTTTAAAGGAGGCTATTTTATGGGAAATCACTTGCCATTATAACCTGTGGGTTATAAAATTTTATAACCCGCAGGTTATAGGAGATAAGGAAATTGGTGTGGGAAATCATTACGCGAAAGCTGTTTGATAGGTGGTTTGAGGAACAGACCGAGGAAGTACAGGAAGAAATTTTAGCCCACTTCGTCATTCTCGAAGAGGATGGTCCACACTTAGGACGACCACAGGTAGACCAGATCAAGGGATCGCAATACCAGAACATGAAGGAACTTCGCGTACAGGTTGCGGGGCATCCATTCCGGGCATTCTTCGCATTTGATCCGCAGCGAAAAGCGATTGTGTTATGCGCGGCAGATAAGAAAGGTGAAACGGATAAAATCTTCTATAAACGTATGATTAAGATTGCCGATGCTGAGTTCAAATCGCATCTGAAATCACCGGAGGTTAAAGAAAATGGCGACGCTTAAAGAAATGATGGCTAAACGCTCTCCAGAAAGCCGTGATCGCATAAAGGCGCGTGCCGCTGAAATACGTCAGGAAATTACCTTAGCGAAACTGCGCGAAGAGCTAAACGTCTCGCAGACACAACTCGCCGCCGCGCTGGGCGTAAGCCAGCCTTCTGTCGTTAAGATGGAGAAGATCGATAATGACCCGAAACTTTCTACACTCAAGCGCTATGTTACGGCGCTGGGCGGAGAGTTAACGTTAGATGTTACCCTGCCAGACGGTAAGCGAATTGCGCTTAACCTGTAACTGAAATTTAAGAGCCCGCATTATGCGGGCTTTATATATTCAGACGCCGATGACTTCGCATTGCATACTCACATGCGTACTATCAGGCGCGGATATCGTCATACTCGCGGGTATTATCAAACTCATGCTTGGCAAACGGGCAAAGCGGGATAATTTTTCGCTCTTCCTGACGCATTTTTTCAACCACGCGCGCCACCAGCTGTTTGCCGACGCCCTGACCTTTCAGGCTCGGGTCGACATCGGTATGTTCGATAATGCTTAAATGCTCGCCGGTCGGGACGAAAACGATTTCCGCGATCTGCTCGCCGTCGGCATTATTCACATAAAATTTATTATGGCCTTCAAGGATTTCCATTATTCACTCTCTTTTTTCTGGCGGTACTGTAGTGCACCGCTCGGGCAGGTGTCGATAATGCGTGTGACCGTTGCCGCATCCACTTCATCCGGCATGATCCAGGGTTTGCGTTTCAGATCGAAAAGCGCCGCGCTGCCGCGTACGCACTTTCCGGCATGCTGACAGAGTGCGGTATTGAAATAGACATCTATTTGCTGACCGCTGTAGAGGCGGTAGCCCGCATCCAGGAGTGCTTTATCCATGACATTGGCTCGGTGTGTTGTTTTTATTGGGTCGAATTTAGCATACCGATATGAAGGCGTGGTGACTACGGGGCGGG
>NZ_CP127837.1:287449-333339 GCF_030291195.1 Enterobacter sp. PGRG2
CCTTCCACCTTTTTTATCAGCGTGGTGATATTGCGGTCTGCCTCGCGCGCGTAATCGAAAGTATCGACGCACAGCAAGATCAGCTTCAGTCCCCGGCCGCTTTCCATCAGCGGCGACATCTCCGCAAAGTCTGTCGCGCGCGCCGCCTCAATCAGCCCGTCAGGCATGGCGTCGCCGCTGTCGGTAAAGCGCAGGCAGACCTCTTCGTCCGTGGCGGAAAATTCGGCGCTAAAGGATCGGCTGTCGTCCTCGTGCAGGGCATAACGAATGATATTGGTGGCCGCCTCGCAGGCGGCTAAATCAAGGGCGAACTGCCACTCCTCCTGCACCGGCAGATCCGCCATATGGTTTGCCAGCCACCCGGCCAGCGGCGTAAGCGAGCGGAGCGACGCCGCAAAACGCTGTTTATCCGCCATGGTTCAGCTGCTCGACGGCCGCGGCGCGATCGGCGCAGATGCGGAAAATACGATCCATACGCGTGAGGGTAAACATATTGCGGATCCCGGCGTTCATGCTGCACAGCGCCATTTCTCCCCTGCCGTTCATCATTTTCATCAGCGACACCAGGGTGCCGAGGCCGCTACTGTCGATAAAATCAATTTTGCTGAAATCCATGATCAGCGCCTTACGATCTTCCCCCACTTCCCGCATGATCGCCTCTTTGAAGGCCGCGGCAACGGAGGCGTCGAGGCGGCGGATTGAAGGAGTGAGGATATTCATGTTCAGATGTCGTTCAGTATCAATGTGCATTACGCTTCTCCTTTTCGCTCGATCAGCAGCAGTGAAACATCGTCGGCCATCGCGTTATCGCCATCGCCTTCACCGTTGCGCCAGCGGATCAAATGTTGACCAAACTGCGCCAGCAGTTCGTCCAGCGGCAGTGTTGTGTGACTTTGCAGCCAGTGTTGTAAAGATTGCGGGCCGAACTGCGTGCCGGTCGGATCCTCACATTCGGTAATACCATCGCTGAACAGGCACAGCCGCTCGCCCGCAGCCAGCGAGAAGTGCACATCCTCCCAACTGAGATTGGGCATTAAGCCCACAGGCGCGCCGCCGCTGCCCACGGCGCGCGCGTCGCCGTTCGGGGTGACGATAAAGGGCGTCGGGTGTCCGGCCTGGCACAGCCGCCCCTGACCGCTGTCGAGATCAATCACGCCATAAATCATCGTGAAGTAGCTCATGATCTCTGCCTCTTCGCTGCAAAAACGGCTGTTGAGGATCTGCACCACATCGGCGGGGGATGCCACCTCGCCATTATCGGCAAATAAAAAACGCTCCACTGCCCGGCCGTGCAGAAACTGACGCGCAACGGCAAGGGACATCATGGCCGCGCCGACGCCGTGGCCCGAAACATCGACGCAGTAAAACGCCAGATGGTTATCCAGCGGAAAGACGTTGAAAATGTCCCCCGATACCCAGGCCGAGGGCAAAAACAGCCAGTCGGAAAAAAAATCCTGATAGCGCAACTGGTGGGACGGCAGTACCGAGTGCTGAATACGCGCCGCCGCTTCCAGATCCAGCTCAATCTGCCGCAGCGCTTCGCTAAGCCGCGTGTTGTGCGCCGCCAGCGTCGCCTCCAGCGTCAGAATACGAGCCCCGGCGTGCAGCCGCGCCCGCAGCTCTGCCTGCTCGACGGGCTTACTGAGAAAATCATCCGCGCCCGCATCAAAGCCGAGGGTCACATCGCCGGTATTTTCCCGCGCGGTGAGCAGGATGACATAAATATAGTGACCAAACTGGCGGCTACGGATCTCCCGGCACAGCGTCAGGCCATCCATCTCCGGCATTTCCCAGTCGCTGATCACCATACTCACCGGCTGGGTTTCCAGAATATGCAGCGCGGCGATGCCGTTTTCCGCCTCGCTCACCGCATAGCCCCACTGGGCCAACATCCGTACCAGCAGACGACGGTAAACCGGTGAATCTTCAACAACCAGAACCTGTTGTGGCGACATGGTATCCCCTATAGCGGTAAGAACCAGGTAAGGCTGACCGTGCCTTCACGAAATTTCCCATTGCCGGTCTGATGACCCGGATAACGCGTGCCGGAATAGTTGGCGTACTGCACGGAAAAAGATCCCGGCGTATAGCCCGCATAGCCAAAACTGTAGCTGTAATCGCCGTTCCACGGCTGCTGCTGACTGCTGTCGGGATACCAGAACGCCGTGGCGCGCACGAAGAAATGCTGTTTGAAGGTATAACCGCAGCCGCCCAGCATGACGTTTTTGTTTTTGCGGATATCGTTGCTGCTTAAATCGTAATAGCGCGGCACCCAGCTGTAGCCCGCCTGACAGATAATGGAGTCGCCTTTATTGATCAACAGCGCGTTTTCCACGGGCTTTGGCAGCGAGAATTTATAGGCCAGCGTCACGGCGCCCTGCTCAAAATAGGTATTACGGCGGCTGCCGGAGGTCCAGAAGTGATTGTCGCCATAGTTGCTGTAGACCAGGCTAACGGTATTGGCGTGCCAGTCGTCATAGCCAAAACTGTAGCGGAAATCCGCCGTGTAACGGCTGGTATCCGTCACCGGCAGACGGGAAGTGACGTTAGCGAACCAGAAGCTGTAGGGCGAATATTGCAGGCTGAGGTTCAGCGTCTGGTTGTATTTCTTTTTCTGCTCCGCCGTGGATGAACTGTTAGGAATGGCGATCCTCTGCTCCTTCAGCCCTGAAGTGAAGCTCAGCGCCCCGGAAAATTTATCCTCATTACCGGAGAAAAGCCGTCCCCAGCGGCTGGTGAAAACCCCCACCTGCACCGGTTCGCCGGCTTCATCCCGTAAAGTCTCTTTTTTGTCTGCTTCCGCTGCGGCCGTTGCGGTGGCGGCCGATAGCAGCGCGCAGGCCAGCAAGAATTTCTCACGCATACTGCCTTTCCTTAGTTAGGGATCCAGCGAGCGGCGACGTTGTATTTCGCCATCAGCCATAACACGCCCAGCGCGGCCGCGTGAATGAGGGTGTTTTCGATCCATGCCTGCCGCCATAAATCGAAGGTCACAAACTGGCTCACCAGCAGCACCACATAGACATGCAAAATGAAGGTATAAAGCGAGCGTTGTCCCAGCGGGATGAGAAACCACCCCGCCACGCGATAAATCGGCAGCCAGCACCAGCTGAGCAGCAAATAGACCGTCACCATCAGACAAATATCATTCAGCACCCGCACCGGCCCGAGGCCGTTTTTCGCCGCCCAGGTATGATAAAAGGCGTTGAAATCGGCAGGGGAAATCACATGCATCAGCAGGGCGTGCGGCATAAAGGGGTTAGTATGGTTCTGGGCGACAAAAGCGAGGATAAGGGCGATCACCACCATGGCAACCACCACCACTTTGCCGGAGGGCGTGCGGGCAAAAGAGAGCAACTCTTCTTTGTACCAGCCGCTGCACATGCCCAGCACAAAGATAAATTGCCAGGCCAGCAGCGGAAAGGCGAACTCAAATTCGGACGGCGTAACGCGCAGCGGCCAGCGCTGCCAGCAGCCGTACACCAGCAGTGAGAGGCTTAACAGCCAGTACACTTTCCCTTTACTCAGCATCCCCAGAAATAGTGGGCTTAACAGCAACAAAAAAATATACAGGCCGAGAATTTGCGTCTGATGCGGGCCTATCTGCAAATAGAGAATGATATTAAACCAGGTTTCTTTGATTTGCGGTGTGACCGGATAAAGGGACCAGGTGGTACCGGAAAAGCGATCGGTAAAATGGGTGACTTCAAAAACATTGATAAACGGCAAATACCCCAGCAATAAGAAGGAAACTATAATAATGATATTTACGCGATATATTTTCCATGCCCGCAGATAAAGTCCCCACGATACAGTAAGCAATACCACTTTCTGCAGACGGGCGCGATTTAACATGCCAAGCATAAATCCTGAAAGAATAACAAAGCCTTCAGCACCAGTAGTTAAGCCGAATCGTTCCCAGGTGAAAATATTAAAAACAGAGAGTAATTCGGTATGCGCCACCACCATCATTACCAGCGCAATGCCACGCATCAGGTCAATACGCAGATCGCGGTTGCCCGGGATCGCATAGCGCCATGACACTGATTTTTCAGTTTCTTTTTTTGGTAGCGCTGGCGCAATCTGGCTCATAGGTTTCCCTTACACTCATCCCAAAAAAATGTTTCAAATTATTTATTTAGCTTAAATAAATGGTTCTGGCAATTATTCATCGGCACTCATTTTTTATTTAGTGACAATGATAGTAAGTTAAGCCCGGCTAAATTATGGCAATTTATTCTGCTGGACACTTTTTTACGGGCTTCTACACTTAATTTACTTTTCGTTTTGTTTTGACTTTACTTTTCCGGGCAGGCCGGTGCCTGTAATGCATCAATAATTCATCATCACGGAAGCAGGATATCCACCGCTATGGATTTTTACTTTTCCCGTTTTGAAAATCGCAGGCCGCCTGAACCGCTTAAAACACCGCGCTGGGTGATGATGACCTGGCAGGTATTAGCGGTAGCGGCGCTTATTCTGGGCGGCAATTATATTTACTGGCGCTGGACTGCCTCTCTGAATACCGATGCGCTGTGGTACGCCGTGCCGCTGGTGCTGGCGGAAACCTTCGCCTGGATCGGCACAGTATTATTTACCATCAATATCTGGAAAGAAGAGGATCCGCCGCAGAACCCGCCGCCCGCGGAGATCAACGACTGCCTGCTGGCTGAAGACGCGGTGGAGCAGCGGCCGGTGAAAGTGGATCTGTTCATCGCCACCTATTCTGAGGACGTCGAGCTGGTCAGGCTGTCCATCCGCGATGCGATGAAAATGCAGTACCCCTTTCCGCTCGATTATCAGGTGCATGTGCTGGACGACGGACGGCGGCCGGAGATGAAAGCCGTCTGCGATGAAGAAGGTGTTAATTACATCACCCGTCAGACCAATATCGGTTATAAGGCCGGCAATCTGCGTAACGGCCTTGAGCAAACCGACGGCGATTTTATTGTTATCTGCGATGCGGACACGCGGGTCTTCCCGACACTGCTCAGCCATACGCTGGGCTATTTCCGCGATCCGGATGTCGCCTGGGTGCAGACGCCGCAGTGGTTTTACGACCTGCCGGAAGGGGAAAGCCTGGCGCGCTGGCTGGGGCGTAAAGCGGGCAAGCCTGGCTACGGCCTCGGCTGGCTGGCGCAAAAAATCGTCGGCCCGATCACCATTGGCCGCGATCCCTTTTTCAACGATCCGCGCATGTTTTATGACGTGATCCTGCGGCGGCGTAACTGGGCTAACGCCGCTTTCTGCTGCGGCGCGGCGTCCATTCATCGCCGCGAAGCGGTGATGCAGGCGGCGTTACGCAGCTATGTATGGACGGTGGAAGAAGAGATTTCCCGCCACACCCGCGACATCCGCGATCCTGCCACGCGGGAAGCCTTACAGGACGCTATGCGCCCACATGTCGCCTTTGATACCGAACTCACTCCCTATAAATTTCACGTCTCGGAAGATATTTATACCTCCATCCTGCTGCACGGCGACGCGGCGCGTAACTGGCGCTCCGTGATGCACCCGCGCATCGAATCCAAAATGCTCTCGCCGCAGGACATGCTGACGTGGATGATCCAGCGCTTTAAATACGCCGCTGGCTCGCTGGACATTCTGTTTCATGACAACATTTTCAGCCGACGCCGTTTTAAGCTGTCGCTGCCGCAGACGCTCATGTACGCCACTACCTTCTGGTCCTATATGGCCTGCGTGTGGAATACGGTCTTTCTGGTATCGCCCATTATCTATCTGTTCACCGGCATTCCGCCGGTTTCCGCCTGGTCAACTCCCTTTTACCTGCACTTTCTGCCTTTTTTCATCTTCTCGGAACTGGCGTTTATGTTCGGCACCTGGGGGATTTCCGCCTGGGATGGCCGCGCCTCTTACCTCTCCTTCTTTTCGATGAACCTGCGGGCGCTTAATACCGTGCTGCGCGGCGAGCAGATCAAATTCCACGTAACGCCGAAAGAGCGGCAGACCGGGCGTTTTCTCTATCTGGTGAAACCGCAGATCGCCATCGTGGTGTTAACCCTGGCGGGGCTGATCTGGGGCGGGATCCAGGTGGCGCGCGGACAGGTGGATGATCCTTCCGGCTACGTGATCAATATTTTCTGGGGCGCGGTGAATATCGCCGCCATGTTGCCCCTGATCCTCGCCGCCATATGGACACCTGCTGAAGAGGAAGCCAGCCAATGAGAACGCGTGACGCCCTGCTTTCCGCCCGCAGCTATCTCACTATCCTGCTGGGTTTTCTGCTCGGGTTTGCCATTGTGGTATGGGTGGAGCACCAGATGCCCTCGCGCGTTGAAAGCAGCGGCGGGCTGAGCCTCAGCAAGGATTTTCCGCCGCTGCCCGCCTCCCGCGAGCTGACCTTTGATGAGGCGATCTGGGCGCGGGTGGCCTGGCAGTATTACGTCAACAACACCCAGCCTAATGGCCTGGCGAACGCCCACGATCGCGAACCCTGGTTCAGCCTGTGGAGTACCGGCAGCTACCTGTTTGCCCTGAGCGCGGCAAAACAGCTTAACATTCTGACTGCCGCCGAGTTTGACGAGCGCGTTACTGCCGCCCTCTTTACCCTCGGTCAGTTGCCGCTGAATCCGCAGGGCGTGCCCGCCGCTTATTACCACGCCGACACGCTGAAAATGCTGGGAAAACCGGATACCTCCGCCATCGGCATGGGACGATTGCTGAACGCCCTGCAAACGCTGCTGTGGCGCTATCCCCAGCACGCTCCCGCCATTCGCGATCTCTTTAACCAGTGGAACACCGGGGCGATGGTGGTCACCAGCACCGCCACCCAGGCCGCCGCGCCGCTGCATCACTGGGCGCTGAACACAGACGAGCCGCGCAACAGCTACGGCTACCGGCTGTATGCCAGCCACACGCTGCGGCTGATCGACAGCGCCGCCGGGCTGGCGGTAACGAATCCGCCGGAAGGACAGCAGATGATCGACATCGATGGCGTGATGGTGCCGGACGAAGGGTTGCGCACCCCCTGGGGCAAACAGCCGTCGCTCATTAGCCTGCCCTATCTGTTAACCGGCCTCGAACTGGGCTTTGACGCGCAAAGCGCGGAAATCACCTGGCGCATTATGCAAATTCAGCAGCGCCGCAACAGCCTGCGGGTGCGTAAACCGCCCATCAGTACCGATTATGCCGAGCCTGCGCCGGACTACGTCAACGATCTGCCGGATCGCCAGCCGTTGCAAAACAGCGCCCTGCTCGATGCCACCCCGGAGCAGACTGCCATCACCTCCACCCGCTCCGCCTTTGCCTGGTATGCCCTGTTCCGCAACAGCTGGAGCGAGGCGTTACGCCAGCAGGTGCAGCCGTTACAGGTACCCGGCAAAGGCTGGCAGCGCGGCCTGAATCTGAATAACAGCGTGAATAAGGTGATTGACGCCGATACCAATGCGGTGGTCCTTGAAAGCCTGGCGTACATTGCCCACGGCCAGATGCTGTGCCTGGCCTGTTTTAACGACGCATCCCGATCCACTTCTTCAGCAGGAGCTACGCCATGAAGCTGAAATGCTTGTTCTTTTTCCCACTTTTGGCCGGATTGGTGGCGTTCTGGCTGGCGATCTCGGGCGCACGGGCGGCCACTGAATTACCTGCTTCCGGCTACGATCCCCGCAGCGGCGAGCTGAGCGCGCGGGAAATGGCCATCGCGAAAAACGCCTGGCAATATTTCGTCTCCAACTACCAGCCCACCACCGGGCTGGTGAACGCGGTAAACAAATACCCGTCCACCACCATGTGGGACAGCGCGTCTTATATGGCGGCGATGACCGCAGCCCGCGAGCTGGGGATTATTGATAAGGCGGAATTCGATCGGCGCATGATCAAATTGCTTGCCACGCTGAATAAACTGGTGCTGTTCCGTGATGAGCTCCCTAACAAGGCCTACAACACCATCAGCGGGCAGAAGGTGAACTACCAGAACAAACCCGGCGAGATCGGCTTTTCAGCGCTGGACATTGGCAGGATGCTGATCTGGTTGAGGGTCATCAAAGAGCGTTATCCGGAATATGGCAACAGCGTGGATAATATCGTGCTGGGCTGGGACTTCAGCCATGCCGTGGATCCCTGCGGCATGTTATACGGCGCTTATCTGGAAAACGGCCAGCCCAAATATGTTCAGGAAGGACGTCTGGGCTATGAGGAATATGGCGCGGCGGGCTTCCGTTTATGGGGATTCAGCACCTGCCAGTCAAGCCGACCGGAACCCTATGAGCTGGCAGAAATTTACTGCGTGCTGGTGCCGTACGATTCACGCGATCCCCGTCGTACCAGTCAACATAACTATGTGGTAACCGAATCCTACCTGCTTTACGGCCTGGAGTTTGGTTTCGATAACCCGACGGATCGCGATAACAGCCCGCGCGATTATTCCCTCGCGTGGATGAAAGACTTCGCCGACCGTGTCTATCAGGCGCAGGAGAACCGCTACGCCATTACCGGCATTTTAACCGCCCGTTCGGAGCACCAGCTCGATAAATCACCGTACTTTGTCTACGACACCGTGTTCAGCGATGGCTTTAACTGGAACACCATAACCGATAAAGGACAATATGTTCCTAATACCGCTGCGGTGTCGCTAAAAGCGGCCCTCGGCATGTGGGCGCTATGGGATTCGCCTTACACGGATCGGTTACTCACCACCATTGAAAACGCCAACGAAGAGGGCAAAGGCTATTACGAAGGGCTGTATGAAAACGGCGACGGCCCGATTAAAGAGTTCACCGCCAACAATAACGGCATCATGCTGGAGGCGCTGCTGTTCAAAAAAGAGGGCAAGCTGCTGCAATTTAACAGCGATAACCCGAAAGATCGCCAGTTCGCGCCCTCCCTGTGGGAGAAGAAACTTGTCGATCAGTTTGAGGAGAACAACACCAAACGGAATCGTCCGTTCCTGGAGAGTACCCCGGCGGTGAAAACCTGGTGCGAACAGACCGGCACCAGCCAGCGCACTAAACCTGCGTGCCAGGCCTGCCAGTGCTCCTCCTGTAAGGCGGATGAGCCCGTGAAACTTCCTCCGGTGACGGCGCAATGTTTAAAACCCTGAGCCGCTGGCTGGCGGGAATTTTGATTGTCCTGCTTATCGCCTTTGCGCTTTTTAGCCGCGACGGGGCGGGATGGCGCTGGCTGACGAAAGGCGGCTGGCATAGCAGCGCGCGTATTGACCGTCTGACGCCGCAGGAGCAGGAGTGGGCAGGCATCGCCTGGCGCTATTTCGTCAATAACACCCAGCCGCAGACCGGGCTGGTCAACGGCAGCGATAAACAACCCCGCGTCACCCTGTGGCAGATGGGCGACACGCTGATCGCCCTGCTGGCTGCCCGCGAGCTGGATCTGATTAAGGAGGATGAGTTTGATGCCCGTCTGACGCGGCTGCTTGGTACCCTTAATCGCCTGATGCTCAGCGAGCAGCGTACGCCGGGACGGCTCTATTCCACCCAGAGCGCCACCCTTATCGACTTCAGCGGAAAACCGGTAAAAAGCGGCTGGTCCGCCAGAGATATGGCGCGCCTGATGCTGGCGCTGCGCCTCACCGCCGAGCGCGCACCGCAGTATCGCGAGTATCTGGATAAAATAATCCTGCGCTGGAATTTTTGTCCGGTGATGGATAAAGAGGGCGAACTCTGGTCCTCGTCGCTGCAAAACGGCCAGCCGGTGGTGCGCGAAGAATTGCGGCTGGGGGAAAGTGAATATGCCGCCAGCGCGTTCCGCCTGTGGGGATTCCCGGTCGGCAAGGCCTTTACCCCGCCGTCACGCAACGTGATCATCTACCAGCGCAGCCTCGCCGTTGACGCCCGGGATCCCCGTACCACCTGGCAGCCGTCGCTCATTACCACCCTCCCCTATATGCTGCCGGGGCTGGAATTCGGCTGGGAACCGCCGGGCCTGCCGTCTGAGTTCCAGAGTACCCTGCGCACGCGGGCCGAGCGGGTATGGCTCACCCAGAAATCACGCTGGGAAACAGACAAAGTGCTGACCGCCCGCGCCGATTTTTCACTCGGCCAGGCCCCCTGGCATGTCGAAGATACCGTGTGGGGCAATGGCTACGCCTGGAATACCCTGGGGGACGATGGCCGGGACTATCCGCGGCTGTCGCAGGTATCGACCAAAGCGGTCTTTACCCTCTGGACGCTATGGGACACCGATTATACCGACGCGCTGATGGCGGTGACCCGTCATCTTAACGATCCGCAAAAGGGCTGGTTTGAAGGCCGCGTCGAGGCCACCGGCGACATCAATAAATCCCTTACGCTCTCCACTAATGCCATGGTGCTGGAAGCGCTGCTCTATAAACACAATGCCGGGCCGCTGTTTAAAAATGGCCTGATGGAGCAGGACAGCTACTTCTCACGCCGTCTGGCGGATGAATTTAACCCGCCCGGACTGTGCCTGCCGGGTGAACGTGCTGCGAGGGCCGCGCCATGAAGTTTTACCGCGATCTCTTTGAGGCGAGCCTCAACCGGGTGATCCCTGAAAACGATAAAAAGAGTTTTTTTCAGACCTTTTACGACGCTTTCAAACACATGACGCCCGAGACGGAGCTGCACTTCTCCCGCCAGCCCGATGAGGAAGGGCCGCAGATGATGTACAAAACGTTTTTCGCCATGCTCGCCGTGGACGGCGTGCTGTTTGTACCGGATTTTCTCGAACGCCTGGCCCGCGAGCAGAGCCATGACGGCCTGCGTCTGCCGCCGCGCTTTTTTGCCCTCTGGCGCGAGGCGATGCTGAACACCGTTCACCTTCGGGATCCCGAGTGTGACGACGAGATCCTCACCGCCTGGGCGATGGCGATTGCGCCGGGGCTGGAGTATCTGCGCCGTCAGGCAGAGCTGCACTACCGGGCACAGGAGGTATGATGAACGCATCGTCCTGCTTCGATCTGAATGCGCTGCCGGTGGCGGTGATGATCTATGATTCTGCCGAACGACTGCAGGCCTGGAATGATAAAGTCACGCAGCTTTATCCGGTGATCGGCCCCTGGCTTACCGCCGGTGCCACGCTGGAAGAGCTTGCCGAAAAATTTATCGATGCGGTGTACAACATCGATCCCGCCAAACGCCAGAGCCTTCGTGAAACCATTATCCGTAACTGCCGTCAGAAATATCATTATGAAGTGCGCCAGTCCGGGCAACGGCAGTTATATGTGCAGCATCAGCGCCTGCCGGATGGCGGCATCGTCAGCCTGCACAGCGACATTACCCAGCTCGATCAGGCCCGCCGTTCCCGCCACCAGCTGCATGAAGATTTTTTACTGACCGCCGAGTCGATCCAGATCGGCATCTGGGACTGGCAGGTATCGCAGGATACCCTGCAGGTCAACGATACCCTGCTGGCGATGGTCGGGCAGTCCCGGGGGCAGTGGCACCATCCGGTGCGTTTTCTGCTGAATCTGGTGCATGAGGAGGATCGCGCCACCCTGCGCCAGGCGCTGGCCTCCTCGAAAAAAGATCATATGCCGGTCTTCGAGTGCGAGATCCGTGTGCGTCATCCCGACCAGGAATGGCGCTGGATGCTGCTTTCCGGGCAGGTGGTGACCATGACCATTGATCGTGAAGCGGAGCGGGTTATCGGCACGCTTCAGGATATTACCCGGCGCAAGGAAGCCGAGTTGCTCGCCATTGAAGCGGCAAAAGTCGCGCGCGAGGCGAACGAGGCGAAAAGCGCCTTTCTCGCTAATATGAGCCATGAGATCCGCACGCCGATGAACGGCATTTTAGGCATGACCCAGCTCTGCCTGGACACGCCGCTGACGGCGGATCAGCGGGAGTATCTTTCGCTGGTGATGAGCTCGGCCCAGTCGCTGTTGCATATCATCAACGACATTCTCGACTTCTCTAAAATCGAAGCGGGCAAGGTGATGCTGGACGAAGCGCCGGTGGAAATTCGCCCGTTCGTCCAGTCGCTGATCCGCCCGCATATGCCCGCCGCCAGCGAAAAAAGCATCGAACTGCTGGTGGATATTGCCCCTACGGTGCCGGAAGTGCTGATAGCGGACGGTACCCGGCTGCGGCAGATCCTCACCAATTTACTGGGTAACGCGCTGAAATTTACCCCGCAGGGGGAAGTGCTGCTGGCCATCGAGCCTGCCGACAGCGCAGGTCACTGGCGCTTCCGGGTGCGCGACAGCGGCATCGGCATTCCGCCGGACAAGCAGAAAGCCATTTTTGAAGCCTTCAGCCAGGCCGATAGCTCAACCACCCGTCGCTATGGCGGCACCGGGCTGGGGCTGACCATCTCCGCCAGGCTGGTGAAGATCATGGGCGGTGAGCTGTCGGTCACCAGTGAACCCGGCGCGGGCAGCGAGTTTGCCTTCACCATTCCGCTCACCAGTCAGCAGGCCTCAACCGCCAGCCGCTCAACCCTGGCGCGCTTTAACGGCGAACGGGTACTGGTAGTGGATGATAACAGCACCAACCTGCGCCTGCTTGATACCATGCTTAGCCTGATGGGACTGCAACCCACCTGCGTCAATAACGCCGCCGACGCCCTGCGACTGGCGGCGTCGGGAACGCCATGGCCGCTGATCCTGCTGGATGCGCAGATGCCGGACATGGACGGCGTCTCCCTGGCGCTGGAGCTGTCGGTGCTGCCGCAGACCAGCCACAGCCATATCATTATGCTCAGCTCAATGAGCCGCCATTTCGACGCAAAAATGCTCAAACGCATCGGCATTGCCCACTATCTGCATAAGCCGGTTGCCCAGCATGAACTGCATCAGGTGATCGCCAGCGTGCTTGCGCCGGTGCCGCCTGCGGAGGAGACACCGCCGCCGCCCGCCCCACAGGCCGCGCCTGAAACCGCGCGCCAGGGGCTGCACGTATTGCTCGCGGAAGATAATCTCGTTAACCAGAAAGTTGCCCGGCGGCTGCTGGAGCGGCTCGGGCATGAGTGCGAGGTGGTGAATAACGGTCGTGAAGCGCTGGAACGCTGGCGCGCGGCCCGCTGGGATGTGCTGCTCATTGATTTACAGATGCCGGAGATGGACGGCGAAACCGCCATCCGCCTGCTGCGGGAAGAGCAGCAGACGCATCAGCCTGCCATCGCCATGACCGCTCACGCCATGCAGGGGGACAAAGAGCGCTGCCTGGCGATGGGCTTTGACGGCTATATCGCCAAACCCGTCACCCAGGACGCGTTGCAGGATGAGATCCTGCGTGTCTGCCGCCCGCCGGAACAGGGGCTGCCGGACGAGGCCCGCCTGCTGAAGCAGTGCGCCGACGATGCGGAGCTGGTGGACGAGTTATTAGCTCTGTTCCGCGAGGGACTGGATGAGGCGCTGGCGACGATTGTACAGGCCATGAACAGCCATGACCGCGACGGCCTGCGCCGGGCTGCCCATAAACTGCGCGGCGAAGCCATGGCGCTGGATTTCGGGCATCTCACGCAACTGCTGCAACAGCTGGAAAGCGATGCGCAGACGCTGGATGACGACGAACTGAAAACCCTGCGGGATGGCCTGTACGCCGAGGCCAGTCGCATTATGGCGTGGCTGCAACGCCGAGCGCAGGAGGTAAAAAATGGTGCGTAATATCATGCTGTTGCTGGTCGCCCTCGTCCCGCTGGCCCGGGCGACCACGGTGCCTGTGACCTGGTCCCTCGCCGGACAGTGGCAGGTGCATGACGCGAATGACAGCGCTTTTGATGGCACCACCGCCTCCACCGCGGGCTGGCGGGCGCTAAAGGTTCCGGCTAACTGGTACAGCGCCGGGTACGATCATCAGGGGGCGCTGATGTACCGCCATGCCTTCACCCTGCCCGCGCAGCCCGCAGATACCATGGCCACGCTGGTGTTTGACGGCGTCGATTACTTTGCGGATGTGACGCTCAATGGTCAGGCGCTGACCCGTCATGAAGGCTATTTCCAGCGCTTCGCGGTGGATGTCACTAAATCACTGCGTCGTCATAATAAGCTGGCGGTAAAAGTGGATAGCCCGTTCGAAGATCCGAAGAAAATCTGGCCGCTGCATAAAGCCTTGATGAAGGGCGTGCTTAATCAGCACGATAGTCGGCCAGGCGGCGCCTGGTCGCCGGAGGGGCAGGATGCCAACTCAGGGGGTATCTGGGCACCGGTGAGACTGCATCTCAGCAGGGGCGCAACTATTGATGAAATCATCCTGCGCCCGGACTGGCGTCAGGGGCTGGACAATCCCGCGTTGCAGGCGACGATCCGCTACCGTGCCCTTGAAGGCGGCAGCGCCACACTGCGCCTGAACGCGGCTCCTGCTAATTTTAACGGCCAGCGCTTTCAGCAGGAATTTCCTGTCACCCTGGAGAAAACGGACGGCAGCGCCCGTACGCTGAACGTGGATCTGCCGATGAAGGCCGCAAAACTCTGGTGGCCGAAAGGATCCGGCAAACCGCATTTATATCGGGTACGCGCCTCGCTGACGGATAGCCAGGGGCTCATGGATACCGCCGTCACGCGCACCGGCCTGCGCAAAGTGGAAGAACAGCCGGAGAATAAAGGCTGGCTTATTAACGGCAAGCGGTTGTTTATCAAAGGAACCAACTATATCGGCTCGCCGTGGCTCAGTACCATGACGCGGGAAAAATACCGCCGGGATTTCCGGCTGGTGGAGGAGATGAACGCCAACGCCATCCGCGTTCACGGTCATGTGGCGGGCCGCGGGCTCTATGAGGTGGCGGACGAGATGGGGCTGATGATCTGGCAGGATGTGCCGCTGCAATGGGGCTACGATAACAGCGCCGCTTTCGCCGACAACGCGGTACGCCAGACCCGGGAGATGGTGGATCAGTTCGGCAACTCGCCTGCCATTATCGTCTGGGGCGGCCATAACGAACCGCCCTGGAACTCGCCGTGGATGGAAAAACGCTTCCCCGACTGGCATAAGGATTTAAACCGCGCCCTGACGGATAAAGTAGCGGATGCGCTGGCGACCGATAACTCGCGCATCGTGCGGCGCTTTTCGGCAGTCGAAGAGCACTACTGGGCCGGATGGTATTTCGGCACCATCCGCGATCTGCTTGGCCCGGCTAAAACCGCTATTATTACTGAATTCGGCGCGCAGGCGCTGCCGCGGCTGTCGACCCTGAAGACCATTATTCCGCCAGAAGTGCGCTGGCCGAAAACCACCGCCGCCGACGATCCCGGCTGGACGCGCTGGAAATACCACAACTTCCAGCCTTTCCAGACCTTTAAGTTCGCCAAAATCCCGCGCGGCGATAATTTGCAGCAGATGATCGCCAATACCCAGGCCTATCAGGCGGAACTGGTCGCCACGGCGGCGGAGAGTTACCGCCGACAGCGCTATCAGCCGGTAACCGCGCTGTTCCACTTTATGTTTGTCGAGACCTGGCCTTCCATCAACTGGGGCGTGGTGGATTATTTGCGTAAACCGAAAGCGGGCTATTACGCGCTGCAAAAAGCCTATCAGCCGCTGCTGCCGTCTATTGAACCTGTGACCGCCCAGTGGCAGCCCGGACAACCCGCCACCGTGCGGCTGTGGGCGATCAACGATACCTGGTCTGCCTGCGATCAGTGCCAACTGAAATGGCAGGTGAAGCAGGATCGGCGCGTGCTGGATAAGGGTGAAACCACCCTGACTATTCCTGCTGATTCCGGGCAGAAAGTGCAGGAGGTGACGGTAACGCCTGCGGATAAACAGGACGTGGAGATCAATTACTGGATCGAAGACAGGCACGGGAAAAAGGTCGGGGAGAATCAGTTGAGGGTGCAGCCTGGGGTGATGAAAGAATAAATCTGGAGCGGGCGAAGGGAATCGAACCCTCGTATAGAGCTTGGGAAGCTCTCGTTCTACCATTGAACTACGCCCGCTTTGAGGTGCGTAGGGCATTATAAACCTTACGCACCGTCTGGCAAGCCGCATGGCGGCTAACTGGCGATATATTAATCGCTTAGCATTTAGGCGGACTGCCCTGCGGCGGCAGATAACGCGCCGGATCGATTGCCGTGGCGCGATAACGCAGCTGGAAGTGCAGCCGCACCGAGTCGGCGTCGGTGCTGCCCATAGTGGCAATCTTCTGACCGATCTTCACGCTCTGGCCGTTATTCACCAGCAGCGAATCATTATGGGCATAGGCCGTAATATAGTCTTCGCTGTGCTTGATCATAATCAGATTGCCGTAACCGCGCAGTTGGTTGCCGACGTACACCACTTTACCGGCACCGGCGGCGTACACCGGCTGTCCGCGCGTACCGGCAATATCCAGCCCCTTGTTACCGCCATCGGCGGAGGAGTACGGCAGGATAATTTTACCGTTCGTCGGCCAGCGCCAGCAGCGTTGTCCCACCGGCGGCCAGGAGGCTAAGGGCACGGAAGCTGACGGTCTGGCGGACGCGGTTTTGCCGCCCTTACCCGAGCCGCCGGATTTCCCGCCGCTGTTAACCCGCAGACGCTGGCCGATTTCAATAGTGTAAGGCGGGGAAATCCCGTTCAGGCGCGCCAGCTCTTTGACGCTGGTGCCGGTCATGCGCGAAATTTTAGATAAGGTGTCGCCACGCTTAACGGTGTAAGTTTCGCCGTCGGCGGCGTTTTTCGATGAGCATGCCGCCAGCAACAGGCTGAACGCCAGGCAGATAAGAAGTCGACACGGATTTTTCATCAGGCGTCCTGCAATCAAAACACTTCCCCGGAACAAATGAGCATGACTGCATATCATAGCAGCCACAGCCGCGATGCAAAATGCATTAGCGTCTATTACCCAGTTCACTGAATAAATGTCGCTGGTCATGCCAGATTAAGCGCGCCAGAGCAAAACGTTTTATTGCCCCTCACGTATAATAGAACCGTTATTCTGGCTGGATTGAGAGTGGATAAAGATTATGTTGCAGGAACATGTGATTTTACTGGATGAGCAGGGTATGGCGGCCGGGACGCAGGAAAAATATGCCGCGCACCATGCCGATACGCCCCTGCATCTCGCCTTCTCCAGCTGGCTGTTCAATGCGCGTGGCGAGTGCCTGCTTACCCGCCGCTCCCTGCACAAAAAAGCCTGGCCGGGCGTATGGACCAACTCGGTATGCGGGCATCCGCAAAGCGGGGAAGATTTTACCGCCGCGGTGATCCGTCGCTGCCAGTTTGAAGTCGGCGCGACCGTCGCCGCCATTGCGCCGGTGTATCCGGAATTCCGCTACTGCGAAACCGATCCTTCAGGCATTGTCGAAAATGAAATTTGCCCGGTGTTTGCCGCGCGCGTCACCACACCGCTGGCGGTGAATGCCGATGAAGTGATGGATCATCAGTGGGTAACACTGGAAGCGCTGTTCTGCGCCGTGGATGCCACGCCCTGGGCGTTCAGTCCGTGGATGGTGCAGCAGGTCGCCCGGCCCGAGGTGCGGAAACGGCTGCGCGTTTTCGCCGCCGCATAAAAAAAGCCCCGGCATCGCTGCCAGGGCTTGTTCGCGTTGCGCGTGATTATTTAACCGGACGCATAGCCGGGAAGAGGATCACGTCGCGGATGGTATGACGGTTGGTGAACAGCATCACCATACGGTCGATACCAATACCGAGGCCGGCAGTCGGCGGCAGACCGTGCTCCAGCGCAGTGACGTAATCTTCGTCGAAGAACATGGCTTCGTCGTCGCCCGCCGCTTTCGCGTCAACCTGATCCTGGAAGCGTTTAGCCTGATCCTGCGCATCGTTCAGCTCGCTAAAGCCGTTACCGATTTCACGTCCGCCGATGAAGAACTCAAAGCGGTCGGTGATTTCCGGGTTCTCGTCATTACGACGCGCCAGCGGAGAGACTTCAGCCGGATATTCAGTAATGAAGGTCGGCTGGATCAGATGCGCTTCGGCGGTCTCTTCGAAGATCTCGGTCACGATGCGGCCCAGACCCCAGCTCTTCTCAACTTTGATGCCCAGGCTTTCGGCGATGGCTTTCGCGCTGTCGAAGTTATCCAGATCTGCCAGATCCGTTTCCGGACGGTATTTCTTGATCGCTTCGCGCATGGTCAGTTTTTCGAACGGTTTACCGAAGTCAAAGACCTGGTCGTCGTACGGCACTTTGGTGCTGCCCAGAATATCCTGCGCCAGGGTACGGAACAGGGACTCGGTCAGCTCGATCAGATCTTTGTAATCCGCATACGCCATATAGAGTTCCATCATGGTGAACTCTGGATTGTGACGTACGGAGATGCCTTCGTTACGGAAGTTACGGTTGATTTCAAACACGCGATCAAAACCGCCGACCACCAGACGCTTGAGGTACAGTTCCGGCGCGATACGCAGGTACATGTCCAGATCAAGCGCATTGTGATGGGTCACAAACGGACGCGCAGACGCGCCGCCCGGGATGACCTGCATCATCGGGGTTTCCACTTCCATAAAGTCGCGGCTTACCATGAACTGGCGAATACCGGCCATGATCTGCGAGCGAATTTTAAAGGTGTTGCGGGATTCTTCGTTAGCGATGAGATCCAGGTAGCGCTGACGATAGCGCGCTTCCTGATCCTGCAGGCCGTGGAATTTGTCCGGCAGCGGGCGCAGAGCTTTGGTCAGCAGACGCAGCTCAGTGCAGTGAATGGACAGCTCGCCGGTTTTTGTCCTGAACAGCTTGCCACGCGCACCGAGGATGTCACCGAGGTCCCACTTTTTGAACTGCTCGTTATAGACGCCTTCAGCCAGATCGTCACGGGAGACGTACAGCTGGATGCGACCGCCCACGTCCTGCAGGGTGACGAACGAAGCTTTACCCATTACGCGGCGGGTCATCATACGTCCAGCTACGGCGACTTCAATGCCGAGCGATTCCAGCTCTTCGTTCTCTTTGTCGTCGTAGGCGGCATGCAGCTGGTCAGAGGTATGATCGCGACGGAAATCGTTCGGGAACGCAACACCCTGCTCACGCAGTTGTGCCAGCTTTTCGCGGCGAGCTTTCAGTTCATTGTTCAGATCAACTACGGTTTCAGCGCCCTGTGCTTGTTGTTCAGACATGTTGGTTCCTCATAGCCCTGCTTTCAAACTTGCTTCAATAAATTGGTCCAGACTGCCATCCAGCACCGCCTGCGTGTTACGGGTTTCAACACCGGTACGCAGGTCTTTGATGCGGGAGTCGTCCAGCACATAAGAACGGATCTGGCTGCCCCAGCCGATGTCGGACTTGTTGTCTTCCATCGCCTGTTTCTCAGCGTTTTTCTTCTGCATTTCCAGTTCATAAAGCTTCGCTTTCATCTGCTTCATGGCCTGGTCTTTGTTCTTATGCTGAGAGCGGTCGTTCTGGCACTGCGTGACGGTATTGGTCGGGATGTGCGTAATACGCACCGCCGATTCCGTACGGTTAACGTGCTGACCGCCCGCACCGGAGGCACGGTAAACGTCGATACGCAGGTCCGCCGGGTTGATTTCAATATCAATATCGTCATCCACTTCCGGGTAAACGAACGCGGAGCTGAACGACGTATGGCGACGACCGCCAGAGTCGAACGGGCTCTTACGCACCAGGCGGTGAACGCCGGTTTCGGTACGCAGCCAGCCGTAAGCGTAATCGCCGGAAATCTTGATGGTCACGGATTTGATACCCGCCACTTCACCTTCCGACTCTTCGATAATTTCAGTTTTGAAGCCGCGGGCTTCGGCCCAGCGCAGATACATACGGGTCAGCATGCTCGCCCAGTCCTGGGCTTCTGTGCCGCCGGAACCGGCCTGGATATCCAGGTAGCAGTCGGCGCTGTCGTATTCACCGGAAAACATACGGCGGAATTCAAGCTGCGCCAGCTTCTCTTCCAGCCCGTCCAGCTCAGCCACGGCTTCGTTAAAGGTTTCTTCGTCGTCGGCTTCCACGGCCAGCTCAAGCAGGCCAGCGACGTCTTCCAGACCCTGGCGCATTTGATCCAGGGTTTCGACGATGGCTTCGAGGGAGGAACGCTCTTTACCCAGCGCCTGTGCGCGTTCAGGTTCGTTCCAGACGTCCGACTGTTCCAGCTCGGCGTTTACTTCTTCCAGACGCTCTTTCTTGGCATCGTAGTCAAAGATACCCCCTAAGAACGTCCGAGCGCTCCGTGAGGTCCTGAATGCGGTTTTTTACCGGATTGATTTCAAACATGGTCTGTTTTCTTTTATTGGACTTGTCAAAATGCGGTTATAAGAGCGGAATTCTACCGGAATTACGCCCTGTTTTATAGCGAATACTGGCGCTAAATTGGCCAGATGTCGTCGATAATCAGCTGAACGCTGCGATTGCCGCGAAACTCATTTACATCCAGTTTATAGGCGAGGCTTACTTCCCGCACGCCGTTATCCGGCCAGATGCTGGTGTCGACGTTAAAGGCGATGCCGTCCAGCAGAGGACCGCCGCCGACCGGCTCCACCATTACTTTCAGATGGCGTTCGCCAACGATGCGCTGCTGCAACAGGCGAAAGCGCCCATCGAACAGCGGCTCCGGGAACATCTGCCCCCAGGGCCCGGCATCACGCAGCATTTCGGCGACGCCAAGCGTCATCTCCTGCGCGTCCAGCGGGCCGTCGGAGACGATCTCCCCCTGTAACAGCGCCGGATCCAGCCATTCGGTCACCAGCGCGCCAAAGCGCTGCTGGAACTCGTCGAAGCGCGCCACTTCCAGCGACAGCCCGGCCGCCATCGCGTGGCCGCCGAATTTGAGCATCATGCCCGGATAGAGCGTATCAAGCCGCTCCAGCGCATCGCGCATATGCAGCCCCTGGATAGAGCGGCCCGAACCTTTCAGCAGGCCCTCACCCGCAGGGGCAAAGGCGATCACCGGGCGGTTAAAGCGCTCTTTCAGGCGGGAGGCGAGAATCCCCACCACGCCCTGGTGCCATTCTGGGTGATACATTGCCAGCCCGCCGGGAAGGGCTTCGCTGCTGCGCTCCAGCTTTTCGCACAGCGCCAGCGCTTCCGCCTGCATCCCCTGTTCAATCTCTTTGCGCGTCTGGTTTAACGCATCCAGTTCGCTGGCCAGCACGCGGGCTTCGCCGACGTTATCGCACAGCAACAGTGCCACGCCGACCGACATGTCATCCAGTCGACCTGCGGCGTTCAGGCGCGGGCCAAGGGCAAAGCCCAGATCGCTGGCCGCCAGTTTTTGCGCGTCGCGGTTAGCGATTTCCAGCAGCGCTTTAATACCGGGTCGGCACCTGCCCGCGCGGATACGGCTTAAGCCCTGCCAGGTAAGAATACGGTTGTTGGTATCCAGGGGCACCACGTCGGCTACCGTACCCAGCGCCACCAGATCCAGCAGCTCGGCCAGATTGGGGATCGCTATCCCCTGCGCCTCAAACCAGCCCTGATCGCGCAGATGGGTGCGCAGCGCCAGCATCAGGTAAAAGGCCACTCCGACGCCCGCCAGCGATTTCGACGGGAAGGCGCAGTCGCGCAGGTTCGGGTTAACGATGGCTTCTGCATCCGGCAGCGTGTCGCCGGGCAGATGATGATCGGTCACCAGCACCGGAATCCCCAGTTCATGGGCGCGCTCCACGCCCGCATGGGACGAAATGCCGTTATCCACGGTGAGGATCAGCTGCGCGCCACGGGCATGGGCCTGATCGACCACTTCCGGGCTTAAGCCGTAGCCATCGTCAAAGCGGTTCGGCACCAGATAGGCGACGTTCGGACAGCCCATCGACCGCATCGCCAGCACGCTCAGCGCGGTGCTGGTGGCGCCATCGGCATCAAAATCGCCGACCACCATAATGCGCAGCCCCTGCTTAAACGCCTGATACAGATGCTCCGCGGCCTTCTCCACGCCGCTCAGTTGCTGCCAGGGCAGCATCCCTTTTACGCCGCGCTCCAGCTCCGCAGGCGATACCACGCCGCGGCTGGCATACAGACGCCGTAACAGGGGCGGCAGGTTATCCGGCAGATTTGCCGCCGGATCCGGCTCGCGGCGGCGAAGTTGTCTCTGAAGTTTCACGAAAATTATTTACCGCCGGTCTGTTTTTTATGTTCGTCCAGGAAGGTTTTCATCTCCTGAGGGGCCTGATAGCCCGGCACGACATAGCCATTGCTCAGCACAATCGCCGGCGTGCCGCTCACGCCAAACTGCACGCCAAGGGCATACTGGTCGGCAATGTCGACATCACAGCTTGCGGCCTTCACGCCTTTGCCCGCCATCGCATCGTCAAAGGCTTTATTACGATCTTTGGCGCACCAGATGGCCTTCATGTTGTCTGCCGCTTCGCTCTGCATACCCTGACGCGGGAACGCCAGATAACGCACGGTAATACCCAGCGCGTTGTAATCCGCCATCTGCTCATGCAGCTTGTGGCAGTAACCACAGGTGATGTCGGTAAACACGGTGATAACGTGTTTTTCGTTCGCCGCTTTATAAACGATCATCTCTTTTTCCAGCGCGTTGAGATGCGTCATCAGCATGCTGTTGGTGGTGTTGATCGGCTGCGGGCCGCTCACGTCATACAGCGGCCCCTGGATCATATGTTTGCCGTCTTCAGTGACGTACAGCACGCCGCTGTTAGTCAGCACGGTTTTCATACCGCTGATGGGTGATGGCTGAATTTCCGTGCTCTGCACGCCCAGCTTCGCCAGCGTCTGCTTAATGGCCGCATCGTCGGCCTGAACCGCGGAACTGAACGCCGCCAGCAGGGTGAACATCATCAAACTCTTTTTCATTTCACATCCTTAATAAGTCAGCATCACGCGCGTGGGTGGTGCTGTTGATGGAGTTGCCGCAAGCGTTCCGTTGCCACATGCGTATAAATCTGCGTGGTGGAGAGATCGCTGTGCCCGAGCAGCATCTGCACGACGCGCAAATCAGCGCCATGGTTTAACAGATGCGTGGCGAAGGCATGTCGCAACACGTGCGGCGAAAGCTTTTCACTGTCTATGCCCGCCTGGATGGCATAATGCTTAATACGATGCCAGAACGTCTGACGGGTCATTTGTTGGGCGCGACTACTGGGAAACAGCACATCCACTGACGCGCCGTTTAAAAGCCAGGGCCGCCCGTGCTCCAGGTAGTTTTCCAGCCAGTAGACCGCTTCTTCCCCCAGCGGCACCAGCCGTTCTTTGTTACCTTTACCGATCACCCGCACTACGCCCTGACGCAAACTGATGTCGCTCATTGTCAGCCCGACCAGTTCCGACACGCGCAGGCCGGTAGCATACAACACTTCCAGCATGGCTTTGTCACGTAACTCCAGCGGCTGATCGGTAAGCGGCGCCTGCAACAGGCGCTCGACCTGCGCCTCGCTCAGATCTTTTGGCAGGCGCTGCGGCAGTTTTGGCGATGCCAGAACGGCGCTGGGATCGTCAGTACGCACCTTTTCCCGATAAAGATACTGGAAAAAACGGCGCATCGCGCTCAGTAAACGGGCGGAGCTGGTCGCTTTGTAGCCGCCGGTGACGCGCTCGGCCAGCAGCGCCTGTAAATCGTCATGCTGCACGCTGAGCACATCGCTGTTTCTGTGGTGCAGCCACTCGACAAGCATACGCAGATCGCGACGATAGGCGCTCAATGTGTTTTCAGCCACATTGCGTTCCAGCCACAGGGCATCGAGAAATTGTTCTATGCGTGCGAGATCCTGTTCCATCATTGCCCCTTATTTCAACGTCAGGGCATTATGCCTGATTGCGTATTGATTCTGGTACACTGTGCGCAAAGCCACATCAGGAATTGAGACGTTTACGCTATGAACATTGGTCTTTTTTATGGTTCCAGTACCTGCTATACCGAAATGGCAGCCGAGAAAATCCGCGACATTATCGGCCCGGAACTGGTGACGCTGCATAACCTTAAAGACGACGCGCCCACACTGATGGAGCAGTACGATGTGCTGATCCTCGGCATCCCGACATGGGATTTCGGCGAGCTGCAGGAAGACTGGGAAGCCATCTGGGATCAGCTGGATACCCTTAACCTGGATGGCAAAATGATTGCCCTCTACGGCATGGGCGATCAGCTCGGTTACGGCGAATGGTTCCTTGACGCCCTCGGCATGCTGCACGACAAACTGTCCGCCAAAGCGGTAAAGTTTATCGGCTACTGGCCCACCGAAGGCTACGAATTCACCAGCCCCAAACCGGTCATTGCTGACGGGCAGCTGTTTGTCGGCCTGGCGCTGGATGAAACCAATCAGTACGATTTAAGCGAAGAACGCCTGCAAACCTGGTGCGAGCAAATTCTTGGCGAAATGGCGGAAAACTTCGCCTGAGCTTCAGCGCTTTTCCTGCGCCGGTTGCTGGAGCATCATCCGGCGCAGCTCCCGCCACTCCTGCGCGTCCATACTGTCTGCCGCCAGCCACAAATGCTGCCGTTTGCCGTCCGTACTGCGCCGTAAGCGCAGCATCATGCCGCTGTTTAACAGCCAGGGCGCGCCTGTAATATCCCATTCATTGCCCTGCCAGCGCAGGCGCGAATCCATCAGCAGTTTAATTTCACCATGGCTGGCGTTAATACGGCGCTGGCTGCGCACGCAGTCAAACACCACCAGCGAAAGCAGTAATAACCACAACGGCGTATAACTTAACGGCCAGGGGATAAGCAACACCAGCGCCGCCACCAGACCGTGCAGTAATAAAGAGAGCCATTGCGAGCGCCATGAGACGCGTAAATCAGATTGCCACAGGACCACGTTCCCGATTCCGTGTCTGAATTAACTGGACCATCCGCTGCAATTCCGAATCTGCAGGTTCGCCGTGATTCATCAGCCAGTTGAATAAATCCGGATCGTCGCTCTCAAGCAGGCGGATAAACAGCCGCTTGTCGTCATCGCTTAGCGTATCGTACTCATGTTCGAAGAAAGGCATGATGGAAATGTCGAGTTCACGCATACCTCTGCGGCACGCCCAGTGAATGCGGGCTTTGTTGGTAATATCCATGTTCTTTTCCTGCATAGCGACGTTAAAGATGGCTTCTAGTGTAACGCTTTTTCCGGCCAATCCTCACCGGAATGTTCGGCTTCGGAAGCAAGCTTCCAGAATAAACCTTTAAAAATGTAAGGATTACCATTTTTTGCGCGCAAACTCGCAAGCTGTGCGGTCCACGCGATTACCGCTTGCAATGAACCACGGCTCTTTTAACATTAAGCATTCATACAGCGTTAAGCTTACCAGGACATCACTATGGCTTTTACTCCGTTTCCTCCGCGTCTGCCCTGCGCCTCTGCGCGTTTGCCGCTGACGCTAATGACGCTCGATGACTGGGCGCTGGCCACGATCACCGGTGCCGACAGCGAAAAATATTTGCAGGGCCAGGTCACTAACGACGTGGCGCAACTCACTGAACATCAGCATCTGCTGGTTGCCCATTGCGATGCCAAAGGCAAAATGTGGAGCAACCTGCGCCTGTTCCGTCGCAACGATGGCTTTGCGTGGATCGAACGTCGCAGCGTGCGCGAGGCGCAGTTGACCGAGCTGAAAAAATACGCCGTCTTCTCGAAGGTCACCATTGCCGCCGACGACGAGCACGTGCTGCTTGGCGTGGCCGGATTCCAGGCCCGCGCGGCGCTGGCGAACCTGTTCTCCACCCTGCCCGATCAGCAAACGCAGGTGGTGCAGGATGGCGACACGCAAATTCTGTGGTTTGAGCAGCCGGCGGAGCGTTTCCTGCTGGTGACCGATGTCGCCACCGCGGAGCGCATCACCGAAACCCTGCGCGGCGAAGCGCAGCTTAATAACAGTCAGCAGTGGCTGGCGCTGAACATTGAGGCCGGTCTGCCGGTGATCGATGCCGCCAACAGCGCGCAGTTCCTGCCGCAGGCCACCAATATTCAGGCGCTGGGCGGCATCAGCTTTAAAAAAGGCTGCTATACCGGCCAGGAGATGGTGGCGCGGGCGAAATTCCGCGGCGCTAACAAGCGCGCAATCTGGTATCTGGCGGGCAAAGCCAGCCGCGTCCCGGAAGCCGGTGAAGACCTGGAAATGAAACTGGGTGAGAACTGGCGCAGAACCGGCACGGTACTCGCCGCCGCTCAACTGGAGGACGGACGTCTGCTGGTGCAGGTGGTAATGAATAACGATATGGAGCCGGACAGCGTGTTCCGTGTGCGCGATGACAGCTTTACGCTGGCCATCGAGCCGCTGCCCTACTCGTTAGAAGAAGCCTGATACAGGCTGGTTGGCCCGGCGGCGCGTTGCTTGCCGGGCCTGCATTGCCTTTCCGGCAATGATTACAATGCGCCGATATACAAATAAATCGCAAGGAAGTGACAAACGCTGCCGCCCAGTACAAAGCCGTGCCAGATGGCGTGGTTATAGGGAATGCGCTTGCTGACGTAAAAAATCACTCCCAGCGTATATACCAGCCCGCCCACGGCCAGCAGCGTTACGCTGCCAACGGCAAGCTTCATCACCATTTCATAAATCACGACCAGCGACAGCCAGCCCATCGCCAGATAAGTCACCAGCGACAGCACCTTAAAGCGGTGCGCAATGGTCAGCTTAAACAGGATCCCCAGCAGCGCCAGGCTCCAGATAACAATCATCAGCCCCCGCGCCAGCGGTGAATCCAGCCCGACCAGTAAAAATGGGGTATAGGTGCCGGCGATTAATAAATAGATGGCGCAGTGGTCAAATTTCTTTAACCAGACTTTAGCCCGCGGATGCGGAATGGCGTGGTACAGCGTGGAGGCCAGATACAGCACAATCATACTGCTGCCGTAAACGCTGAAGCTGGTGATGGCGGTGGCGCTGGCGTTGTTATCAACTGCCTGTACCAGCAGCAGTACCAGGCCGACGATCCCAAACACCAGCCCGATGCCGTGACTGATGCTGTTGGCTACTTCCTCAGCCACTGAATATCCCTTCGTGATAAGCGGTTTTTCAACCATTGGCGTACTCCAGGAAACAAAGGTTACTCATCGCCATTCTGACGCACGATGATGACAAACGCGCGACACTGACGATGACCTCACCAGAGTAACTGAGAATGATTCCAGTGCACACCTGTTCGCTAAAATATATTTCCAGCCGCTTCGCTTCCAGGCATTGCGGGCATTGTTAAGTTTACAGTTGTTCATTTTTCCCGGTGACTGCACCCGGCGTTATGCGATTCCTGTTTTGTCCGTTTTGTGGCAGCATAGAGCCGTTCAGTTGCCCGGAAAGGATCCTGCAAGCCCGTGACCCTGTTTACTCACTCCGCTGTCGCCAGCCTCAATAATCTTGAGATGATGGTTTATCACTACGTCATCAAGAATCGCGACAAGGTGATGTACATGACCATTCGCGAGCTGGCCGACGCTGCTGGCGTCTCCACCACCACCGTACTGCGCTTCTGCCGCAAGCTGAATTGCGAAGGCTATTCGGAATTTCGCGTGCGCTATAAATTATATTTAGAGCAGAACGAACCGCCGCAGGCTAATTTTGGCGCCGGGGAAATTATCAGCTTTTTTAAAAGCGTGAATAACGATGAATTTGATACGCTTCTGGATCAGGCGGTTGATATTATTTTCGCTTCCGAGCGTATTATTTTTGTCGGCGCAGGCACTTCTGGGTCGCTTGCTAAATATGGCGCACGATTCTTTTCCAATATCGGAAAATTCAGCAACCATATTGACGATCCTTATTTTCCGGTGACTAACGACATGGCGAAAAACGCGCTGGCTATCGTGCTGTCGGTGTCCGGTGAAACTGAAGAGATCCTGCGCTTCGCCAGCCAGTTCAGCCTGCATAACTGTAAAGTGATGACCATCACCAGCCATGAGCATTCGCGGCTGGCGAAACTGGCGGATTTCAATATCTCCTGGCATGCGCCGCAAATGCGTATCGCCGGGGTTTATGATGTCACCACGCAAATCCCGGTAATTTATATTCTCGAATCCTTAGGCCGTAAACTGGCGAAGAAATTAGCATAAAAAAACAGGCTGTTTTTTCCATGTAACAAGTCACCGTAGCGGTGATTTGTTATATCGTGACATTTCTCCGCCCTTTGTTAGACTCATTTTCAGAGTGAAACTGCCCGGTAACCTTTATTTACCGCACACAAGAGAAAATGATCGATGAAAAAGCTGACATTACCGAAAGACTTTTTATGGGGCGGCGCGGTTGCGGCGCATCAGGTTGAAGGCGGCTGGAACAAAGGCGGCAAAGGCCCGAGCATTTGTGACGTGCTGACCGGCGGCGCGCACGGCGTACCGCGCGAGATCACCAGCGAAGTGGTGCCGGGCAAATACTACCCGAACCACGAAGCGGTGGAGTTTTACAGCCACTATAAAGAAGACATCAAGCTGTTTGCCGAGATGGGCTTCAAATGCTTCCGCACCTCCATCGCCTGGACGCGCATCTTCCCGAAAGGCGATGAAGCCGAGCCGAACGAAGAAGGCCTGCAGTTTTACGACGACATGTTTGATGAGCTGCTCAAATACAACATTGAGCCGGTGATCACCCTCTCCCACTTTGAAATGCCATTGCATCTGGTGCAGGAATACGGCGGCTGGACCAACCGTAAAGTGGTGGATTTCTTTGTGCGTTTCTCGGAAGTGGTATTCGAGCGCTATAAGAACAAAGTTAAATACTGGATGACCTTTAACGAGATCAACAACCAGCGTAACTGGCGCGCGCCGCTGTTCGGCTACTGCTGCTCCGGCGTGGTGTATACCGAGCATGACAATTCTGAAGAAACCATGTACCAGGTGCTGCATCACCAGTTCGTGGCCAGCGCCATGGCGGTGAAGATTGGTCATCGCATTAATCCGGAGATGAAAATCGGCTGTATGCTGGCGATGGTGCCGCTGTACCCGTTCTCCTGTAAGCCGGAAGACGTGATGTATGCGCAGGAATCCATGCGTGAGCGTTATGTCTTTACCGACGTACAGCTGCGTGGCTACTACCCATCCTATGTACTGAACGAGTGGGAACGCCGGGAATTCAACATCAAAATGGAAGCGGGCGATGAGCAGATCCTGCGTGAAGGCACCTGCGATTATCTGGGCTTCAGCTACTACATGACCAACGCCGTGAAAGAAGAAGGCGGCAGCGGCGATGCGATCTCCGGTTTCCAGGGCAGCGTGCCGAACCCGCACGTGAAGGCCTCCGACTGGGGCTGGCAGATTGACCCGGTTGGCCTGCGCTATGCGCTGTGCGAACTCTATGAGCGTTACCAGAAACCGCTGTTCATCGTGGAAAACGGCTTTGGCGCTTACGACAAAGTGGAAGAAGACGGCAGCATCAACGACGATTACCGCATCGACTATCTGCGGGCGCACGTAGAAGAGATGGTCAAAGCGGTAACTTATGACGGCGTGGATCTGATGGGCTATACCCCGTGGGGCTGCATCGACTGTGTGTCCTTCACCACCGGGCAGTACAGCAAGCGCTATGGCTTTATCTATGTGAACAAGCACGATGACGGCACCGGCGACATGTCCCGTTCCCGTAAGAAGAGCTTTAACTGGTACAAAGAAGTGATCGCCAGCAACGGCGAGAATCTCTGAGGTTGATATTTGCCGGGTGGCGCTTGCGCTTACCCGGCCTACAAGGTTTCATTTTGCCGGGCGGCGCTGACGCTTACCCGGCCTACACGCGTTCAGGGCCTGTTTATTTCCCGCCCGCCAGCTCAAGAAAACTTCCCGTCACATAGGACGCCTTTTCGCTCAATAGCCAGACTATCGCCTGCGCCACTTCTTCGGGCTGGCCGCCGCGCTGCATCGGTAATACCGTCTTCACCCGATCCACGCGCCCCGGCTCGCCGCCGTCGGCATGCATCTCCGTGTAGATAAAACCCGGCCGTACACAGTTCACGCGGATCCCCTGCGCCGCCACTTCCAGCGCCAGGCCGGCCGTCAGCGTATCCACTGCCCCTTTCGAGGCGGCATAATCCACATACTCACCCGCAGCGCCCAGGCGTGATGCAGCGGAAGATACGTTCACAATCGCACCGCCTGCCCCGCCGTGCTTATGGGACATGCGTTTTACCGCCTCGCGACAGCAAAGAAAATAGCCGGTGACGTTGGTCGCAAGGACGCGGTTGATGCGTTCGGCACTCAGGTTTTCGATAGTGCTCTGTTCAAACAAAATGCCCGCGTTATTCACCAGCGCGGTCAGCGGCGCGCCTTCCCGATCGATACTCTCGAACATCGCCAGCACCTGCGCTTCATCGCTGATGTCCGCCCGCAGCGCAAAGGCGTTGCCGCCTGCTGCGACGATCTCGTTAACCACGTCGGTGGCGGCCTGAATATTGTGGTGATAGTTCACCGCCACGGTATAACCTTCGCGCGCCAGTTGCAGCGCCGTTGCTTTGCCGATCCCGCGGCTGCCGCCGGTAACCAGTGCTATTGCCATTACGTTTTCCTTATAAAAAAAGCCGGGTGGCGCTGACGCTTACCCGGCCTACAGAACAGAACGGATCAATTACTCATAGTCGCTCATCGGCACGCAGGAGCAGAACAGATTGCGGTCGCCGTACACATCGTCAAGACGCTTCACGGTCGGCCAGTATTTGTTGTTCAGCCCTGCCGGGAAGACCGCCTGCTCGCGGCTGTAACCGTGCTGCCATTCCGCCACCAGCTCGCGCTGAGTGTGCGGCGCGTTGACCAGCGGGTTATCTTCCAGTGTCCACTCACCGGCCTGCACGCGGTCGATTTCCCCACGGATCGCCAGCATCGCATCAATAAAGCGGTCCAGTTCGACTTTGTTTTCTGATTCCGTCGGCTCAACCATCAGCGTGCCCGCCACCGGGAAGGACATGGTCGGCGCATGGAAACCGTAGTCGATCAGGCGCTTGGCGATGTCCAGCTCGCTGATGCCGATCTCTTCTTTCAGCGGACGAATATCCAGAATACATTCGTGCGCCACACGACCGTCGCGACCGGTGTACAACACAGGATAGGCGTCTTTCAGACGGCTGGCGATGTAGTTGGCATTGAGGATCGCCACCTGGCTGGCCTTTTTCAGCCCTTCCGCGCCCATCATGCGGATATACATCCAGCTGATCGGCAGAATAGAAGCGCTGCCAAACGGCGCTGCAGATACTGCGCCCTGGCGGGTCAGCATCCCTTCGATTTGCACCACGCTGTGACCCGGTACAAAAGGTGCCAGATGCGCTTTCACGCCAATCGGCCCCATGCCAGGACCACCGCCGCCGTGCGGAATGCAGAAGGTTTTATGCAGGTTAAGGTGCGACACATCCGCGCCGATAAAGCCCGGCGAGGTAATGCCCACCTGGGCGTTCATGTTCGCGCCATCCAGATACACCTGGCCGCCGAACTGGTGCACGATCTCGCAGACTTCGCGGATGGTCTCTTCATACACGCCGTGGGTGGACGGGTAGGTCACCATAATGCAGGAGAGATTGTCGCCCGCCTGCTCTGCTTTGGCGCGCAAATCGTTCAGATCGATGTTGCCGTTTTTATCACAGGCCACGACCACGACCTGCATCCCCGCCATCTGTGCCGACGCCGGGTTAGTACCATGCGCGGAGCTCGGGATCAGGCAAATATCGCGATGCCCTTCGTTACGGCTTTCGTGATAGTGACGGATCGCCAGCAGACCGGCATATTCGCCCTGCGCGCCGGAGTTTGGCTGCATACACAAAGCGTCGTAGCCAGTGAGTTTGACCAGCCAGTCGGAGAGCTGGTTGATCATCTGGTGATAGCCTTCCGCCTGCTCCGGCGGGCAGAACGGGTGCAGTTCCGAGAATTCCGGCCAGGTGATGGGGATCATTTCGGCCGCGGCGTTCAGCTTCATGGTGCAGGAACCGAGCGGGATCATCGCCTGGTTAAGGGCCAGATCTTTGCGCTCCAGACTGTGCATGTAGCGCATCATTTCGGTTTCGCTGTGATAGCGGTTAAACACCGGATGCGCGAGGATCGCGTCTTCGCGCAGCATAACCGGCTGAATGGAATGGCTGTCGTGGGCGACATTTTTATCCAGCGCGTCAATGTCGTGCTGCTCAACACCGGTGAGCACGGCAAGCAACAGCTGCACGTCTTCGCGGGTGGTGGTTTCATCGAGCGTAATGCCGACCGCGTTAATGATGTCGCTGCGCAGGTTGATTTCACGGGCTTCAGCACGCGCCAGCACTTCGGCTTTATCCGCCACTTCCACGCACAGGGTGTCGAAGTAGTGGGCGTGGCGCAGTTTCAGGCCGTGCTGTTGCAGGCCAGCCGCCAGAATATCCGCCAGGCGGTGAATACGACTGGCAATGCGCTTCAGGCCGACCGGACCGTGATAAACCGCATACAGGCTGGCGATGTTCGCCAGCAACACCTGCGAGGTACAGATGTTGGAGTTCGCTTTCTCGCGGCGGATATGCTGCTCGCGGGTCTGCATCGCCATGCGCAGCGCGGTGTTACCGGCGGCATCTTTGGACACGCCGATAATACGGCCTGGCATGGAGCGTTTGAATTCATCTTTCGCAGCGAAGAAGGCCGCGTGCGGGCCGCCGTAGCCCATAGGCACGCCGAAACGCTGGGCAGAGCCGAAGACGATGTCCGCGCCCTGTTTGCCCGGCGCGGTTAATAGCACCAGCGCCATAAAGTCGGCGGCTACGCTGACAATCACTTTGCGCGCTTTCAGTTCGGCGATCAGCGCGCTGTAGTCATGCACTTCGCCGGTGGTGCCCACCTGCTGTAACAGCACGCCGAACACATCCTGATGATCGAGCACTTTGTCGGCATCATCGACGATCACGTCAAAACCAAAGGTTTCAGCACGGGTACGTACCACGTCCAGCGTCTGCGGGTGTACGTCTGCCGCCACGAAGAAACGGTTGGCGTTTTTCAGTTTGCTGACGCGCTTTGCCATTGCCATGGCTTCCGCGCCTGCGGTGGCTTCATCGAGCAGCGAGGCGGAGGCAATATCCAGTCCGGTCAGATCCAGGGTCACCTGCTGGAAGTTAAGCAGCGCTTCCAGACGGCCCTGGGAGACTTCCGGCTGATACGGGGTATAAGCGGTATACCAGCCCGGATTTTCCAGCATGTTGCGCAGGATCACCGGCGGTAGCTGCACGGCGGTGTAACCCATGCCGATATAAGACTTAAAGCGTTTATTGCGGGCGGCGATGGCTTTTAACTCTGCCAGCGCGGCAAATTCGGTTGCGGCGTCACCCACCTGCGGCGGGGTATCCAGCTGAATATCTTTCGGCACGATCTGGCCGATCAGCGCGTTGAGGGACTCTGCGCCCACGGCGTTCAGCATTTCCTGCTGCTGCGTGGCATCCGGTCCGATGTGGCGTTCAATGAATGCGCCGCTATTTTCAAGCTGGCTTAGCGTCTGTGTCATGGGCGAGGGTTCCTGAAACGGTCTGGCTGATTTGCCCGGTGGCGCTGGCGCTCACCGGGCCTGCAAAGTAATGAAATATTTATTCGTCTTCTAACAGCGCTTCATACGCGCTGGCGTCCAGCAGAGCGGCAACTTCGCTTTCATCGCTGGCTTTGATTTTGAAGATCCAGCCGCCGCTGTACGGCTCGCTGTTGACCAGCTCCGGCGTGTCGCTCAGCGCGTCGTTGACGGCCAGAATCTCGCCGCTGACCGGCGCATAAATATCGGAAGCGGCCTTTACAGATTCGGCAACGGCACAGTCGTCGCCCGCGCTGACGGTCGCGCCCACTTCAGGCAGATCGACAAACACCATGTCACCCAGCAGCTCCTGCGCGTGCTCGGTAATGCCGACGGTGTAGCTGCCGTCCGCTTCTTTGCGCAGCCATTCGTGTTCTTTACTGTATTTCAGTTCAGCCGGTACATTGCTCATAAAAGTTTCTCCACAATAAAATGCGTTACGCGACAGGTTTACCCATGCGCACAAAAACAGGTTTGGTGACGGTAACCGGCATTTCGCGGTTACGGATCTGTACGATGGCGGTTTCGCCAATGCCTGCCGGTACGCGGGCCAGCGCAATGCTGTAGCCCAGCGTCGGTGAGAAGGTACCGCTGGTGATAATGCCTTCCTGCTGATTGCCGTCGTGGTCAGTGAAACGCACCGGCAGTTCGTTACGCAGCACGCCTTTTTCGGTCATCACCAGGCCGACCAGCTGTTCGGTGCCTTTTTCACGCTGGGATTCCAGCGCGTCGCGGCCAATAAAGTCGCGGTCAGCGGGTTCCCAGGCGATGGTCCAGCCCATATTGGCGGCCAGCGGAGAGACGCCTTCATCCATTTCCTGACCGTAAAGATTCATGCCCGCTTCCAGACGCAGCGTATCACGCGCGCCCAGGCCGCAGGGTTTCACGCCCGCTTCCACCAGCGCATGCCAGAATTCGGCGGCCTTTTCATTCGGCATGGCGATTTCATAGCCCGCTTCGCCGGTGTAGCCAGTGGTGGCAATAAAGAGTCCGCCTGTTTCCACGCCAAAGAATGGCTTCATGCCGCTGACGGCTTCACGTTGTTCATCGCTGAACAGCGTGGCGGCTTTGGCTTTGGCGTTCGGGCCCTGCACGGCGATCAGCGATAGATCGTCACGCACGCTGATGTCGATGGCGTAAGGCGCGGCGTGTTCGGTGATCCAGGCGAGATCTTTTTCGCGGGTGGCGGAGTTGACCACCAGGCGGAAGAAGTCTTCGCTGAAGAAGTAGACGATCAGGTCGTCAATCACGCCGCCGGAGGCGTTAAGCATGCCGCTGTAGAGCGCCTTGCCGGGGGTGGTAAGTCTGGCTACGTCGTTAGCCAGCAGGTAACGCAGGAAGTCGCGGGTACGGGTGCCTTTCAGATCGACGATGGTCATGTGCGACACATCGAACATGCCTGCATCGCGGCGTACGGCGTGGTGCTCATCAAGCTGGGAGCCGTAATGCAGCGGCATCATCCAGCCGTGGAAATCCACCATGCGCGCGCCACATAGCGTGTGTTGTTCAAACAAAGGAGTCTGCTGAGCCATCTTTTCCTCATTGAATAAGCGGGGCTGTTAAGGATTTCCCGGGTCATAAAAACCGCCACGACCCCCGGCGTCAGCCTCCTTTCAGGTTGCCGACGCAAACGTTACCTTTCGCCTGAACTTATCACTGAAAAGCGCCCTAAACCATAAGTAAAAATGCGTCATCACATTAGCTTATGACCTGAAAATCCGCAGAGCCGCACAGCGTAAAAAACTTAATAACGAGTAATTAACATTCTCTTTATAGGGAGAATTGAACTTCCCGACCCTGTAAAGTGACATTTTTCACCAAAAATCATGAGAATTTCCCGACGCTGAAAATTCATGACATGAGAAAAAGTAATCTGAAAAAGCGGGTGAAATTAGATTATTTCAAATGAGGAGACGCTGCCCTTCCCGGAACCGGGAAGGGAAAGTGTGACGCGGATCTTAGTTCAGGCGGAAGGCTAAAAAATGATTATTTCAGCCAGTCGGGAAGGTCGTTGAGACCCATCGCCTGACGGATGAGTTGCGGCTTCACGCCAGGGAGTGTGTCGGCCAGCTTGAGGCCAATATCACGCAGCAATTTTTTTGCCGGGTTGTTACCGGCAAACAGCCCACGGAAGCCCTGCATCCCGGCGAGCATCACCGCCGCGCTGTGCTTGCGGCTGCGCTCGTAACGGCGCAGATAGAGATGCTGCCCGATGTCTTTGCCCTCGCGATGCAGACGACGCAGCTCGTTAACCAGCACTGCCGCATCCATAAAGCCCAGGTTGACGCCCTGCCCGGCCAGCGGATGAATGGTGTGCGCCGCGTCGCCAACCAGCGCCAGACGGTGGCCGGCAAACTGACGGGCGTAGCGTCCGGTAAGGGGATAGACCTGACGCTCGCTCTCCACCTGACACAGACCAAGGGCATTGTCGAAGGCCACGCACAGCGCCTGATTGAAGTCTTCGGTGCTGGCCTGCTGCATTCTTTCCGCCTCACGCGGTGGCAACGACCAGACAATAGAGCACAGATGCGGATCGGCCAACGGCAGGAATGCCAGAATGCCCTCGCCGTAAAACACCTGACGCGCGGTGGCGTTGTGCGGTTCGGCGGTACGGATGGTCGCCACCAGCGCGTGATGGCCGTAATCCCAGTAAGTGAGCGGAATATCGGCTTTGTTACGCAGCCAGGAGTTGGCTCCGTCTGCGCCCACCACCAGGCGCGCCGTCAGCATGCTGCCGTCCTGCATGGTAAGGAAGGCGTCGTTTTCGCCCCAGGCGACCTGTTGCAGCGTGGCCGGGGTAATCAACGTGATGTCGCTGCTCTGCTGTGCTTTTTGCCACAGCGCCTGATGCACCACGGCATTTTCGACGATGTGTCCCAGATGGCTGTAGCCCATGCTTTCGTCGTCAAAGGCGATGCGGCCAAAGCTGTCTTTGTCCCACACTTCCATGCCGTGATAGCAGCTGACGCGGTGCGCCAGAATGTCAGACCAGACGCCCAGATGCGTCAGCAGTTTTTCACTGGCGGCGTTGATGGCGGATACGCGCAGTTCAGGCGGCGCATCCGGGGCCAGCGGCACCGGCGCATTCTGTTCCAGCACCGCCACGCGTAGCCCGCTGCCCTGTAATCCACAGGCCACAGCCAGCCCGACCATGCCCCCGCCAACAATTGCTACATCTACACTTTGCACAATTCACTCCAGCAGCCTGGCTTAGCAGGCGTAATTGTTGCAGCCAGTTTGAACACGGACAGCGCGGAAAAACCGGAGCGTACTTGCAGTACGTGAGGATTTTGAGCACTGCCCAGGTTCAAAATGGCAAATAAAATAGCCTGGTAAGACAGGCCTAGCGCGCGACCCAGCCCAGCGTCCTCTGCGCCAGCACATCACGTGCCGGGGTAAATAATTCCATTGCCATCAGACCGGCGTTGCGCCCCGCGACCAGCGGCGCCCAGCGGTTGGCGAACAGGTGCACCAGCCCGTCGGTGACGCCGATGGTCGCCTCTTTGTCGGCCTGGCGGCGTTTTTGATACTGGCACAGCACCGGATAGATGCCCACGTCCGTCTGACTGGCCCATGCGCTGGTCAGGGTTTCGGCCAGCGTCATCACGTCGCGCATGCCGAGGTTAAACCCCTGCCCGGCGATAGGATGCAGCGTCTGGGCGGCATTGCCCACCAGCACCACGCGATGGGAAATGGACGACGAGGCGGTGGTCAGCGACAGCGGATAGGCGCTGCGCGTTCCGGCGTGAAGGATACGCCCGAGCCGCCAGCCGAAGGCTTTTTGCAGCTCGTGACAGAATTTTTCGTCAGACCAGGCGAGCACCTCGTCACGCTTGTTTTCTGCGTGGCACCACACCAGCGAGTAGCGCCCCTGCGTCATCGGCAGCAATGCCAGCGGGCCATGCTCGGTAAAGCGCTCGAAGGCGCGGCCAGCTTGTTTCGCAGACACCGTGACGTTGGCGATCACCGCCACCTGATGATAGGGCGTCTGCTGCCAGGTAATGCCGCTTTGCGATCCCAGCGACGAACGGGAGCCATCCGCGGCTACCAACAGCCTGCCGTCGATCTGATCGCCATTTTCCAGCATCACGCTGACGCCGTTTTCCGTGCGGGAAAAGGTATTGACCCGCGCGGGACAATGCAGCGTCACGCCGGGGGCGTTTTTCAGCATGGCAAACAGGCGCTGGCCGATATCATGCAGCTCGACCACCTGACCCAGCGCGTCCACGCGGTAATCCTGCGCCTCTAAAGTGACAAAACCCGCATGGCCGCGATCGCTGACGTTTACGGTGGTAATAGGTGTAGCGCAGTCGGCAAGGCGTTGCCAGATACCGACCCGCGCCAGCTGCTGACAGGTGCCCTCCGCCAGCGCAATGGCGCGGGCATCAAACCCTGGATGGCGCGTGGCGTCCGGGGCGATGGCTTCCACCACATGCACCGGCAGCGTTCCCTTTGATAAGCGTGAAATGGCCAGCGCCAGGGTCGCGCCCGCCATGCCGCCGCCCACGATAATCACGCTCATGCGCGTTTCGCTGCCGCCATCAGCGCCTCGATGTCATCGGCTTTTTTAACCACGCTGGCGGTGAGGTTTTCGTTGCCGTCTTCAGTGATCAGAATATCGTCTTCAATACGCACGCCAATGCCGCGGTATTCTTCCGGCACGTCGGCGTCCGGGGCGATGTACAGACCCGGCTCGACGGTGATCACCATGCCCGGCTCCAGCACGCGGGAGCGATCCGCGCCGTAAACGCCGACGTCATGCACATCCAGCCCCAGCCAGTGGCTCAGGCCATGCATAAAGAACGGACGGTGCGCGTTGTCGGCAATCAGCTGGTCGATTTCGCCTTTCAGGATGCCGAGCTTCACCAGGCCGGTGATCATGATGCGCACCACGTCGGCAGTCACGTCCTGAATGGAGACGCCCGGCCGGAAGCGTTGCAGGGCCGTCTCTAAAGATTCCAGCACGATGTCATAGATGGCGCGCTGGGCGGGGGTGAATTTGCCGTTTACCGGGAAGGTACGGGTAATGTCGCCCGCGTAGCCCTTGTATTCGCATCCGGCGTCAATCAGCACCAGATCGCCGTCGCGCATTTCACTTTCGTTTTCGGTGTAGTGCAGGATGCAGGCGTTTTCACCGCTGCCGACGATGGTGTTGTAGGACGGGAAGCGCGCGCCGTGGCGGGAAAACTCGTGCAGGATCTCACCTTCCAGCTGGTATTCGAACATCCCCGGACGGCAGACCTGCATGGCGCGGGTGTGCGCCAGGGCGGTGATCTCTCCGGCGCGACGCATCACCTCGATCTCTTCGGCGGATTTGAACAGGCGCATTTCGTGCACCATCGGACGCCAGTCGGTCATGGTGGCTGGCGCGGTGAGGTTCTGCCGCGCGCTTTTACGCAGTTTATCCAGCGCGGCAAAGACGATCTCATCGGCCCAGGCGTATTCGCCCTGCGCGTGATAGACCACGTCGAGGCCGTTCAGTAACTGATAGAGCTGCTCGTTGATTTCGCTGAACGCCAGCGCGCGATCGACGCCCAGTTTTTCCGGGGCGGCTTCCTGCCCGAGACGGCGGCCAAACCAGATCTCGGCGGTTTTATCGCGCAGGCGGTTAAACAGCACGCTGTGGTTATGGGTGTCATCGCTTTTAATCAGCACCAGCACGGCCTGCGGCTCGTTAAAGCCGGTGAAATACCAGAAGTCGCTGCTCTGCCGGTAGGGATATTCACTGTCGGCGCTGCGGGTCACTTCCGGCGCGGCGAAGATTAGAGCCGCGCTGGCAGGCGCCATCTGCGCCAGTAAGGCCTGACGGCGACGAAGAAATTCAAGCTGTGTCATGACACCTCCATATTCAACAAGACAGTTTAGTGTAGCGTGGGCTTACGCATTTCCGGTGCGGTTGGCTGTGGTCGGGTGAACGTATCGTGGCAGAGCAGCGCGGCAATGCGCACATACTCGACGATCTCCTCCAGCGACATCTCCAGCTCTTCCTGGTCTTCGTCTTCTTCGTAGCCCAGCTGCGCGATGTTGCGCAGATCGTCAATCGCCTCGCCGGTTTCGCCGGTCACTTTATCCAGCTTCGGCTGAGTGACGCCCAGACCAAGCAGGAAGTGGTTGACCCAGCCCGCCATGGCGTCGGCACGTTCGAAAACGGTGGTGTCGTCGCCATCCGGCAGAAACAGCTGGAACTGGAAACCATCGTCTTCCAGCGCGTCGCTGGTGGCGGCATGCAGCTTGCGCAAGGCTTCCGCCAGCTCATGCCCAAAGGCCAGGCCTTCGTTTGTCAGGTCGTGCAACAGCGGCTGCCAGGAGGCGTCTTTGTTGCCGCCGCAAAGCATCCCGCCGATCAGACCGTGCATTTCCGCCGCGGTTAAGCCAACGCCCTGTTGATTGAGTAACTGGTTAAGTTCATTGTAACCAGGCATTTCGTTCTGTATTGACATGCGCATTCGTCGTCGTTGGGAGGAATATTCATGGTATGCTACCACTTTGGACCCTGGTGATATACCCGTCAGGCCTTACCTCAGGCAATGTATTTGTGCCGTTAAAGGGCTTGAATCCTCTCATCAGGGTAGCTATAGTGACGCCCCTTCGCAGCCAGGGCTCGGCTGGGAAGGCAGAGCGCAGTCAAACAGCAGGAAGGTGGCATGTCTGCAGAACCCGTCGATATCCAAATTTTTGGCCGTTCACTGCGAGTGAATTGCCCACCTGAACAAAGGGATGCTTTGAATCAGGCTGCGGAAGATCTGAATCAGCGGTTGCAAGATCTGAAAGTACGCACTAGAGTCACAAATACTGAGCAGCTGGTTTTCATCGCCGCGTTGAACATCAGCTACGAACTTGCTCAGGAAAAGGCAAAAACCCGCGACTACGCCGCCAACATGGAGCAGCGTATTCGGATGTTACAGCAGACCATCGAACAGGCATTGCTTGATCAGGGTCGCATAACAGAAAGACCGGGGCCGAAGTTTGAATAACACTTCAGGGTCTACTATGGTAGAGTGACCATGAAGAAAAAATTTCTCTGAGATGTTCGCAAGCGGGCCAGTCCCCTGAGCCGATATTTCATACCACAAGAATGTGGCGCTCCACGGTTGGTGAGCATGCTCGGTTCGTCCGAGAAGCCTTAAAACTGTGACGACACATTCACCTTGAACCAAGGGTTCAAGGGTTACAGCCTGCGGCGGCATCTCGGAGATTCCCCTTCTTCTACCACTACCTGTACCAGCCGTTATCATGACGCAAACAACACTCCCGGTTTCACCCCGTCAGACCATTCGCCAGCAAATTCGTCTGCGCCGTCGCGCATTGACCACCGATCAACAATTACGCTTTGCCGAACAGGCCGCCTCCCGCATGATGGCGTTTCCGCCCGTGGTGATGGCCCGCACCGTCGCGCTGTTTTTATCCTTTGATGGCGAGCTGGATACCCGCCCGCTTATCGAACAGCTGTGGCGCAGCGGCAAACAGGTTTATCTGCCCGTGCTTCACCCCTTCAGCCCCGGCAATCTGCTGTTTCTGCATTACCATCCGCAAAGCGATCTGGTAATGAACCGGCTGAAAATCTATGAGCCGAAGCTGGATGTGCGCGACGTGCTGCCGCTCAGCAAGCTGGATGTGCTGATCACGCCGCTGGTGGCCTTTGACGCGCAGGGACAACGGCTGGGCATGGGAGGCGGCTTTTACGACCGCACACTGCAAGACTGGCAGCAGTATGCGCTGACGCCGGTGGGTTACGCCCATGATTGTCAGTTTGTGGAGAAACTGCCGGTGGAAGAGTGGGATGTGCCGCTCCCGGCAGTGGTGACGCCGTCGAAAGTCTGGATGTGGTAACCCCTCTCCCTGGGGAGAGGGTCAGCGTGAGGGAAAATCAGTACAGCAGTCGGGCGCGGATGGTGCCCGGAATGGCCTTCATGCTGTGCAGCGCTTTCTCTGCCACATCCTCTTCCGCTTCAATATCAATGACCACATAGCCCATTTGCGGCGAGGTTTGCAGATACTGCGCGGCGATGTTCACGCCCTGCTCGGCAAAAATCTGGTTGATCGCGGTCAGCACGCCAGGACGGTTTTCATGGATGTGCAGCAGGCGACGACCGCCGTGCAGCGGCAGGGATACTTCCGGGAAGTTCACCGCCGACAGCGTGGAGCCGTTATCGGAGTATTTCACCAGTTTACCTGCCACTTCGAGGCCGATATTTTCCTGCGCTTCCTGGGTAGAGCCGCCGATGTGCGGCGTCAGCAGCACGTTATCGAATTCACACAGCGGAGAGTTGAACGGATCGCTGTTGGTGGCCGGTTCCGTCGGGAAGACGTCGATTGCCGCCCCCGCCAGATGTTTGCTGCGCAGCGCTTCGCATAATGCCGGAATATCCACCACTGTGCCGCGTGCGGCGTTGATCAGCAGCGAACCCGGTTTCATCAGCGCCAGCTGTTCCGCGCCCATCATATCTTTGGTGGAGGCGTTTTCCGGTACGTGCAGGCTTACCACGTCGCTCATGTTCAGCAGGTCGGAAAGATGCTGAACCTGAGTCGCGTTGCCAAGCGGCAGTTTGCTTTCAATGTCGTAGAAAAAGACGTGCATCCCCAGCGATTCCGCAAGGATCCCCAGCTGCGTGCCGATATGGCCGTAACCGATAATCCCCAGCTTTTTGCCGCGCGCTTCATAGGAGCCGGTCGCCAGCTTGTTCCAGATGCCACGGTGCGCTTTGGCGTTGGCTTCCGGAATGCCGCGCATCAGCAGCAGCAGCTCGCCGATCACCAGCTCCGCTACCGAGCGGGTATTTGAGAAGGGCGCGTTAAATACCGGAATGCCGCGTTTTGCCGCCGCGTTCAGATCCACCTGGTTGGTGCCGATGCAGAAGCAGCCCACGGCGACCAGTTTTTCTGCCGCCGCGAAAATCTCTTCCGTCAGGTTGGTACGGGATCGCAGGCCGATGAAATGCGCATCACGGATGGAGGCTTTCAGCTGTTCGCTGTCCAGCGCCCCTTTGTGGAATTCGATATTGGTGTAACCCGCGGCGCGGAGGCTATCGATTGCTTTTTGATGCACCCCTTCCACCAGCAGAAACTTAATTTTGTCTTTTTCCAGTGATACTTTTGCCATTTCCCCGACCCTGTTTGTCATAACTTATGTGTGTGTTCGCCTTAGCCAACATATCAAAAAAAACTATTGCAGCAATATGAACCTTTACGTCGGCGCTCTGAAGAAAAGTCATACAGCGGAATTTGGCAGAGGAAAATGCTGGAAAAGAAAACGATTGCGGAAGGAAAATCAGGGCGGAATTAAAAACGTGATAGATGTCACCAAAATCTGTCACGCAAAATTTTTTTAACGGGGAGGCAGGCTCCCCGCCAGATCATTTTACGATGGTTTTCACGCCGTCGGCGGTGCCAATCAGCGCGACATCCGCGCCACGGTTGGCGAACAGCCCGACCGTCACCACGCCCGGCAGACCATTGATGGCGTTTTCCAGCGCGATGGGATCGATGATCTCCAGTCCGTGCACGTCGAGGATCACGTTGCCGTTATCGGTCACCACGCCCTGACGGTATTCCGGACGCCCGCCCAGCTTGACCAGCTCACGCGCCACGGCGCTGCGCGCCATCGGGATCACCTCAACCGGCAGCGGGAATACGCCGAGGATCGCCACTTCTTTGGAGGCATCGGCGATGCAGATAAATTTGTCGGCAACCGAGGCGATAATTTTCTCGCGGGTCAGGGCCGCGCCACCGCCTTTGATCATCTGCATCTGACCGTTGATCTCGTCAGCGCCGTCAACGTACACGCCCAGACGGTCCACTTCGTTGAGATCAAAAACGTGAATGCCGAGACTTTGCAGTTTGGCGGTGGAGGCATCGGAGCTGGATACCGCGCCTTCGATCTGGCCTTTCATCGTACCAAGCGCGTCAATAAAATGCGCCGCCGTGGAGCCGGTGCCCACACCCACGATAGTGCCGGGTTCAACGTATTTGAGCGCCGCCCATCCAACTGCTTTTTTCAGTTCATCCTGCGTCATGATCATTGGCCTGTGGTGAGAAAATCCTGCCCGCATTATAAATGCATCCCGCCAGGACGCCAAAATTATGTCATAGTGCGCCTAATCACAAACGGGGATAAGTTATAGCAATGAAACGTCCTGACTACAGAACATTACAGGCGCTTGACGCGGTCATCCGGGAACGTGGGTTTGAGCGCGCCGCGCAAAAGCTGTGTATCACGCAGTCCGCCGTTTCTCAGCGTATTAAACAGCTTGAGAACATGTTTGGTCAGCCGTTGCTGGTGCGTACCGTGCCGCCGCGTCCGACTGAACAGGGGCAAAAACTGCTGGCGTTGCTGCGTCAGGTAGAACTGCTGGAAGAAGAGTGGCTCGGGGATGAACAGATTGGTTCCACGCCGCTGCTGCTGTCGCTGGCGGTGAACGCCGACAGTCTGGCGACCTGGCTGTTACCGGCGCTGGCCCCGGTACTGGCCGATTCGCCGATCCGCCTGAATTTACAGGTGGAAGATGAAACCCGTACCCAGGAGCGGCTGCGACGTGGCGAAGTGGTGGGCGCGGTCTCCATTCAACCGCAGGCATTGCCAAGCTGCCTGGTGGATCAACTGGGCGCGCTCGATTACCTGTTTGTCGGCTCGAAAGCCTTTGCTGAGCGCTATTTTCCGAACGGCGTAACCCGCCAGGCCTTGCTGAAAGCGCCTGCCGTGGCGTTCGACCATCTGGATGATATGCATCAGGCCTTTTTACAGCAGAATTTCGACCTGCCGCCGGGCAGCGTGCCCTGCCATATCGTGAACTCGTCAGAAGCCTTCGTGCAGCTGGCGCGTCAGGGCACCACCTGTTGCATGATCCCGCATTTGCAGATCGAAAGAGAGTTAGACAGCGGTGAACTGATTGACCTGACGCCGGGCCTGTTCCAGCGCCGGATGCTCTACTGGCACCGCTTTGCGCCGGAAAGCCGCATGATGCGCAACGTCACCGATGCGCTGTTAGCGCACGGTCATCGGGTATTGCGTCAGGATTAAAGTATTGTGGCGCAACTGCCGGGTGGCGCTGGCGCTTGCCCGGCCTACTGTCGTACTGTCGTAGGCCCGGCAAGCGCAGCGCCGCCGGGCACACCACCAACCTTACTGCGCTGCCGGAGCCGGCTGGCTGGCAGGCGTGGACTGTGCCGGTGCCGCGTTTGCGCCCGGTTGCAGTTCAAACACCACGTCGACCTGATCGTCAAACTGAATGGTCGGCTGCTCGTAGGTTTCCTGGGCTGATACCGGGGCGGCATCCGCTTTCATCATGCGGACCATCGGGGTCGGCTGATAGTTGGAAACGTGGTAGCGCACGCTGTACACCTGGCCAAGCTTGCTGTTAAAACCTGCCGCCAGCTGTTCAGCCTGATGCTTCGCATCGTCAATCGCCGCTTTACGCGCTTTGTCTTTGTACTCTTCCGGCTGCGCCACGCCCAGGGTGACTGAACGCACTTCGTTCAGGCCCGCTTTCAGCGCGCCATCCAGCAGGGAGTTAAGTTTATCCAGCTCGTGCAGGGTCACTTCCACGCTGCGTACCGCGCGGTAGCCTTTCAGAATGCTTTTGCCGTCCTGATAGTCGTAATCCGGCTGAGTGCGCAGGTTGGCGGAGTTGATGTCTTTTTTGGCAACGCCGTTTTTCTCGAGGAAGCCTAAATACTGCGCCACGCGATCGTCTGCCTGTTTCTTGGCAGAGGCGGCATCCTTGGCCGCTACGTTGACCTCAATTGCCAGGGTGGCAATATCCGGAACCGCATCGACGCTTGCCGTGCCTGAAGTAACGATGTGCGGCCCGTTCGGCAATTCGCTTGCCTGTACCGACATCGCACCTAATCCAACCATTGCTGCCAGGGCTATAACGTTAAACTTCACTGTAGTTCCTCCATGTCATGACAATCGCCCAAAAATACAGGCTTCTGCCAGCAAGCTTAGCGTTTTCAGCACGCTTGTCCATAAGGTATGGTCTGATTACCACAGCGCCTGTAAGTGATGGACACCTTCGCGGGCCAGCTGAAAGGCAATGAACCACATCACGCCGCCCACCAGCGTATTAATAATGCGCTGGGCAGTGGCGGTACGCAGACGCGGGGCGAGCCAAGCCGCCAGCAGCGCCAGGCTGAAAAACCACAGGAAGGAGGCGCTGATGGTGCCGAGCGCAAACCAGCGTTTTGGCGCTTCGGCCAGTTGCCCGCCCAGGCTGCCGAGCACCACGAAGGTATCGAGATAGACATGGGGATTAAGCCAGGTGACCGCCAGCATGGTGGCGATGATCCGCCCACGCCCCTGCTTCGATACTTCCCCACTGGCAAGCTCCGGCTGGCTGCCGAGCGCCGTTTTCAGCGCACCAAAGCCGTACCACAGCAAGAACGCCACCCCGCCCCAGGTGACGATGGCCAGCAGCCACGGCGACCGCATCAGCAGCGCGCTGCCGCCAAAGATCCCGGCACAAATCAGCAGCAAATCGCTCACCGCGCACAGCGAGGCGACCAGCAAATGATGGTGGCGGCGAATGCCCTGATTCATGACAAACGCATTTTGCGGGCCGAGGGGTAAAATCATAGCCGCGCCGAGGGCAAGCCCCTGAATATAATAAGTTAACACCTGGAATTACTCACGCTAATAAGGAATGCGCCGACTATACCGGGCGGCAGTTATTAGCGGAAATGGATAATTTTAATCGGGGATAAGTGGAGTTAATAAT
>NZ_CP127837.1:333401-406324 GCF_030291195.1 Enterobacter sp. PGRG2
AGCCGGGCATTGATGCTCAGGTCAGGCTTCCGCTTCCGCCTGCTTTTCCGCTTTTTCGCGTTTCAGATGCACATCCATCTGCGGATACGGGAAGTTAATGCCGTTGGCATCGAAGGTTTTCTTGATGCGTTCCAGCACGTCCCAGTAAACGTTTTGCAGATCGCCGCTGTTGCTCCAGACGCGGATCACAAAGTTCACGCTTGAGGCGCCCAGTTCGTTCATGCGCACGGTCATCTCGCGATCTTTCAGAATGCGGTCGTCCGATTCGATGATCTCCGTCAGCAGTTTTCTCACAAGATCGATATCCGCGTCGTAATCCACGCCGATGATAAATTCGTTGCGGCGTACCGGCTCACGGGAAAAGTTGATGATATTCCCGGCGATGATTTTACCGTTCGGGATCACCACATAGCGGCCATCGGCAGAGCGCAGCGTGGTAGAGAAAATCTGCACATGCAGCACGGTACCGGCCACACCGCCCAAATCAACATATTCACCGGAGCGGAACGGGCGGAAGGTCACCAGCAGCACGCCCGCGGCCAGGTTCGACAGCGACCCCTGTAATGCCAGACCAACGGCCAGACCGGCGGCGCCCAGCACGGCGATCACCGAGGCGGTTTGCACCCCGACTCGCCCCAGCGCGGCAATCAGCGTAAAGGCGATAATGCCATAGCGCACCAGCGCCGATAAAAAGTCCGCCACGGTGGCGTCAATATGTCGCGCCAGCATCAGGCGATTGAGGCCGTTGGAAATGATACGCGCGATGATCATCCCGATGATGATAATGGCGATAGCCGCCACGATATTCACCGCATAACTCAGCAGTAATGCCTGGTTATGTACCAGCCATCCCCCTGCGCTATTGATGCTGCCAACCACGTTAAGATCGTCCATTTACGGTTCCTTTTTTTCTTGCCAAAACGGCGTAACACTCACGTTGCAGGCGTGAGACAGGTCAACAAAGGGTAACCATAAAAAAGATCATCTGCCAGATTTCAACGGATTAACGGAGAGGTTTCCCTCTCCGTCGTGGCATTTTTAGCCGATCAAAATAGTTTGTAGAGGATGTTGAGAATGGTCAGCAGGCCGATCAGGGTAACGAACAGGTTGTCGGCTTTGCCCTGATATTTCGCAAGCTGCGGGACTTTGCGCACGGCATACATCGGCAATAAACACAGCAGCGAAGCGATAATAGGCGCGCCCATGGCTTCGATCAGATCGAGAATATTCGGATTCGCATAGGCCACAATCCAGGTGGAACCCATGATAAACAGCATGCTGATGGTATTCAGCTTGCCGGTGGAGACGCGGGTTTTATCGCCTTTGTAAGCAAACTTGACTACCAGGCCGTTCAGCCCTTCCAGGGTGCCAAGGTAATGGCCAAAGAAGGATTTAAAAATAGCCACCAGCGCAATAATGGACGCGCCATACTCCAGCACGGTGGCAAAGGTGGATTTACTGCCGCTCATGGCGGCGAAGTGGTTTGCCAGATAAGAGAGCACCGGAATATTTTGCGCTTTGGCGTCCGCCATATCCTGCGGCGACAGGGTAAACAGGCAGCTGAAGGCGAAAAACATCACCACCGCCACCATCAGCACGCTGGCGCGGGAGATAATTTGTGCACATTTGCGTTCAGTAAAATCCCGGCCAAAATCCGCTTCATACTCCTCGCGTTTGGAGACCACGAAAGAGGAGACAATGGGCGAGAAGTTAAAGGAGAACACCATAATGGAGATACCGAGCCACACCGTCACCAGAATACCGTCATGACCGGCCAGCGAAATCTCGCTCAGGTTAACCTGGTCAATCACCGCGCTGTTCCAGTAGGGGATCAGCGACAGGGAGATCAGTACCAGGCTTGCGATAAACGGAAATACCAGCCAGCTCATCACCCTGACCATCAGATCCTTACCGAAGCAGATCACCACCGCCATTAACAGCAGCAGCGCCAGCGCCACCAGGCCACGGTTTAGCGGCATCAGCTGGAGCTGATTTTCCCAGAAGGTCATAAAGGTGTTGGTAATGGTAACGCCGTAAATCCACAGCAGGGGGCAGATGGCGAAGAAGTAGAGAAAGGTGATCACCACGCCGCCGGTCCTGCCGAAGTGCTCTTCCACCGTTTCGGTAATATTGCCCGATACCTTGCTGCCGGACAGGCACAGCCGGGCCAGCGCGCGGTGACAGAGAAAGGCAATCGGGTACGCCAGCAGCAGCATACAAAGAATAGGAATTAAGCCGCCGAATCCGGCGCGGATCGGGAAGAATAATACCCCTGCGCCAATGGCCGTGCCGAATAATCCCAGCGTCCAGGTGGTGTCGGATTTACGCCATAGCGCTTTGCCCTGCTGGCTGAGAATGGTGCTGTCAGTTGTGCTCATAAAATATCCTTTTTATGCCTTCAGAATTCACCGGCGCCGGTAATAGCGGAGACCCGCGAGAGATCGATATTCCCGCCGGAAATAAGGCTGACGGTTTTTCGCCCTTTGATAATATCGTCGAGCTTGCCGCTTAATAATGCAGCCGTGGCCAGCGCCCCTGCCCCTTCGGCGATAATCTTATTACGCTGGATCAGCGCTAACATGCTGTGGCGAATGTCCTCTTCGCTCACCAGAATCATATCTGAGACTAATGCATTGACGATCTCAAAGGTTAAATCCCCGGGACGTGAAACGTCGCAGCCGTCCGCCAGCGTACCTGTGGTGCGATGGCTGGTTATTTTCCCGGCGCGAAACGAGGCCGTCATACCGTGCACATTTTCCGCCTGCACGCCGATAATATTAATGGTGGGGTTAATAGATTTGATAGCCAGCGCGACCCCGGCAATTAAGCCGCCGCCACCGACCGGTAAAATGACGTTATCGACATCATAGAGATCTTCTAAAATCTCCAGGCCAATCGTCCCCTGCCCAGCAATGACCTTTTCGTCGTTGTAAGGCGGAATGAAAATACGCCCTTCCATTTCGACGATTTCGCTGACTTTGGCGATGGTGTCATTAAAATTTTCACCGTGCATTACCACCTGGGCGGAATAATCGCTGGTGGCGGCGACTTTCGATTTCGGCGCGCTGACGGGCATTACCACTTTGCCGTTGATGCCGAGCATGGCGCAGGAGAGCGACACACCCTGCGCATGATTACCGGCGGAGCAGGCTACCACCCCGCGCTGACGTTCCTCATCGCTAAGCGAGCTGAGTTTGTTAAACGCACCGCGAATTTTAAACGAGCCGGTGCGCTGCATATTTTCGAATTTTAAATAGATTTCGCCGTGGCAGCATTCACTGAGGTAATTTGAGCGCGGCATCCCGGTTTTGTAGATATGTCCGGCGAGCCTTTTCTTGGCGTCTAAAATATCATCGATAGTGACGGGCAGATCGTGTTGAATGTGCATCCTTTCCTCGCAATAACCAGAGATAAATTACAGCGTGCTGTAATTTACGCTTAACGGAGATATTCGCCTGAATACCCTCGCGACTCATTATGGTTATTGTGTTTGCAATAGCTTCATTATTATTTTCAACGCAACGATAACGATCATACTTATCCCACATGGCAGGTTATGTGCCTTGACTCACAATTAGCAGATGAATAAGTGTGATGAATGTTTTAAAGCGAAATAATAGCCCGGAAATAAAAATGGCTTCCCGGGGGAAGCCATTTGCACAGCTTATTTCAAATTACAGAACGTCAACCGCGTTCAGTTCTTTGAAAGCCTGCTCCAGACGGGTGATCATGGACGTCTGTGCAGCACGCAGCCATACGCGCGGATCGTAGTATTTCTTGTTCGGCTGATCTTCGCCTTTCGGGTTGCCCAGCTGGCCCTGCAGATAGGCTTCGTTTTCTTTGTAGTAGTTCAGGATACCTTCCCAGGTTGCCCACTGGGTGTCGGTATCGATGTTCATTTTGATAACGCCGTAGCTTACGGAGTCTTTAATTTCCTGCGCAGTAGAACCGGAACCGCCGTGGAAGACGAAGTTCAGAGCGTTGTGCGGCAGGTTGTGTTTCTTGCTGACGTATTCCTGAGAATCACGCAGGATGGTCGGGGTCAGTTTCACGTTACCCGGCTTGTAAACGCCGTGTACGTTACCGAAGGACGCCGCGATGGTGAAGCGCGGGCTGATAGCGTTCAGTTTGGTGTACGCGTAATCAACGTCTTCCGGCTGGGTGTACAGTGCAGAAGCGTCCATGTGGCTGTTGTCCACGCCGTCTTCTTCGCCACCGGTGCAACCCAGTTCGATTTCCAGGGTCATGCCGATTTTGGACATGCGCTCCAGGTATTTGGAACAGATTTCGATGTTCTCTTCCAGAGACTCTTCAGACAGGTCGATCATGTGGGAAGAGAACAGCGGTTTGCCGGTTGCCGCAAAGTGTTTTTCACCCGCGTCCAGCAGACCGTCGATCCACGGCAGCAGTTTCTTCGCGCAGTGGTCAGTATGCAGGATCACCGGCACGCCGTAGTGCTCAGCCATCTGGTGTACGTGATGCGCGCCAGAGATAGCGCCCAGGATTGCTGCGCCCTGCGGCACGTCGGTTTTCACGCCTTTACCGGCGATGAAGGCTGCGCCGCCGTTAGAGAACTGAACGATTACCGGCGCTTTCACTTTCGCAGCGGTTTCCAGAACGGCGTTGATGGAGTCGGTACCAACGCAGTTAACTGCCGGCAGAGCGAAGTTGTTTTCTTTAGCTACCTGGAACACTTTCTGAACGTCATCACCAGTGATCACGCCAGGTTTTACGAAATCGAAAATTTTAGACATGTTACGTAGTCCTGTATCTTGGCCGTTAGAAAAAGGGAGCGCGTGCTTGAGCAAAGCGCGCTGAAAATCAGGCGGGTTTCCCCGCCTGATCAAACTTACTGCTTAGCGCGCTCTTCGAGCATAGCTACTGCAGGCAGCACTTTGCCTTCCACGAATTCGAGGAACGCACCGCCGCCAGTGGAGATGTAGGAAATTTTGTCAGCGATACCGAACATATCGATGGCTGCCAGGGTATCACCACCACCGGCGATGGAGAACGCTTCGCTGTCGGCGATAGCGTGCGCCACAATTTCGGTACCTTTACGGAAGTTCGGGAACTCGAACACACCTACCGGGCCGTTCCACAGAATAGTTTTGGCGTTTTTCAGGATTTCAGCCAGTTTCTGTGCGGAAACGTCGCCCATATCGAGGATCTGCTCTTCATCTTTGATGTCGCTGGCAGATTTCAGTGTCGCGGTCGCGGTTTCAGAGAACTCGGTCGCCACGCGAACATCCGTCGGAACCGGGATGTCACAGGTGGTCAGCAGACGTTTTGCTTCGTCAACCAGGTCTGGTTCGTACAGGGATTTACCCACGTTATTACCCTGAGCGGCGACGAAGGTGTTCGCAATACCGCCGCCCACGATCAGCTGGTCAGCGATTTTGGACAGGGAATCCAGAACGGTCAGTTTGGTGGAGACTTTAGAACCACCGACGATAGCTACCATCGGGCGAGCCGGTTCTTTCAGCGCTTTACCCAGCGCGTCCAGTTCTTCCGCCAGCAGCGGACCTGCGCACGCCACGTCCGCGAATTTCGCGATGCCGTGGGTGGAAGCCTGCGCGCGGTGTGCCGTGCCGAAGGCGTCCATCACGAATACGTCGCACAGCGCGGCATATTTTTTAGACAGGGTTTCGTCGTCTTTCTTTTCGCCTTTGTTAAAGCGAACGTTTTCCAGCACTACCAGCTCGCCTGCGGCAACTTCAACGCCGTCCAGGTAGTCTTTTACCAGGCGAACCGGGCTGGACAGTTTGTCTTTCAGGTAGTTAACTACCGGCAGCAGAGAGAATTCTTCGTTGTACTCGCCTTCGGTAGGACGGCCCAGGTGAGAAGTAACCATCACTTTCGCACCCTGTTTCAGCGCCAGCTCAATCGTCGGCAGAGAAGCACGGATACGCGCGTCGCTGGTGACTTTGCCATCTTTAACCGGTACGTTCAGATCCGCACGGATAAAAACACGTTTACCAGCCAGATCCAGATCGGTCATCTTAATTACAGACATGGTGAATCCTCTCGTTTTTTTTAAAGTTTGGCAGATGCAATGTGCATCTCACCTGAAACCAGTCGCTGCCATGGCTAACGTCGTGTCGAGCATTCGGTTAGCAAAGCCCCATTCATTATCACACCACACCAGCGTTTTGATGAGGTGCGCGCCACTGACCCGCGTCTGCGTACCATCCACAATGGCACTGTGCGGATCGTGGTTAAAATCTGCTGAGACCAACGGTAATTCCGTATAGTCAACTATACCATGAAATGCACCCTGTGCCGCTTTTTGCAGCAACAGGTTGACTTCTATGGCTTTTACCGGTTGCTTCACCGTGACGCTTAAGTCGATTGCGGTGACGTTTATCGTCGGCACACGCACGGAAATGGCTTCGAATTTATCTTCAAACTGCGGGAAGAAACGGGTGATGCCCGCCGCGAGTTTGGTATCGACCGGGATGATGGACTGGCTGGCGGCGCGCGTGCGGCGCAGATCCGCGTGCCAGGCGTCGATCACCGGCTGATCGTTCATCGCCGAATGGATCGTCGTTACCGTGCCGGAATCAATGCCGTAAGCGTCATCAAGAAGTTTGATCACCGGAATAATGCAGTTAGTGGTGCAGGAGGCGTTAGATACAATGCGGTCATCTTCACGCAAGGTATGCTGATTTACGCCAAAGACCACGGTGGCGTCGAGATCGTGGCTGCCGGGATGCGAAAACAGCACCTTTTTAGCGCCTGCCGCCAGATGCGCTTCGCCGTGCTGGCGATTGCCGTACACGCCGGTGCAGTCGAGCACCACATCCACGCCCAGCTCACGCCAGGGCAGCGCCTCAATGGTTTCCTGATGCAGCAGGCGGATGGCGTCATCGCCGATATACAGCAGTTCGCGTTCCTGACGGACATCCCATGCGAAACGCCCGTGGGTGGTGTCATATTTCAACAAATGCGCCATGCCCGCAGCATCCGCCAGTTCATTGATTGCCACCACGCTCACTTCCGCACGACGCCCGGATTCATATAAAGCACGAACCACGTTACGCCCGATGCGACCGAAGCCATTTATCGCCACGCGTACGGTCATAGATCTCCTGCAAGGCTGTCCCTGATTTGCTGTGGCTGACAGAATAATGCAGCGGCACAACAAGGGAAACCTTACCTGTCGCAAACTGCGACCTGTTAATATTTTGTCGAAAATTTAATCGACTGAAACGCTTCAGCTAGAATAAGCGAAACGCGGAATAAAAGGAATCGACGCCCGGCGATGAACGACAGTAATCTGATCTGCATCACACTTTTACCCCCTCACGCTGCGGCCATCCTTTCCCGTAACGGGCATTTCTAAAGAATAAAAGCGTCATAACGGCGGAATATTTTAATGATATACATCAGTACACAGAACCGCCGTCACTCTTAATATTCGGCCCACGTCCGAGTTTCGGAGTTTACTCATCCCATGAATCAGTCCATTGCCTCTGCGGCGCGGTTTTACGCGCTGCGCCTCGCTCCTGGTCAGGAGCTGTTAACGGAATTACGTCAGTTTATGGCCCTTCACGGGCTACAGGCCGCATGGATTGCCGGCGCTACCGGCAGCCTGACGGAGGTCGCCCTGCGCTATGCGGGCCGCGATGAAAGCACCCGGCTTACCGGCACCTACGAACTCATCTCGCTGTCCGGCACGCTGGAATTAACGGGGGAGCATCTGCACCTGAGCATTGCCGACGAACAGGGCGCGCTGCTGGGCGGTCACGTTATGCCCGGCTGCACGGTGCGCACCACCCTGGAACTGGTGATTGGCGAACTGACGGCGCTGTCGTTTTCGCGCCAGCCCTGCCCGCTCTCCGGCTATGACGAACTCGTTGTCCATTCCCGTTAACTGTCGCTTAAATCAAAGAGGTTGCTATGGCGCGTCGCCCACTCTCCAGCCAGACGCTGGTTCTGATCGTTATTTCCGTCGCCATCAATATGATCGGCGGGCAGCTTATCAGTATGCTCAAGCTGCCGATTTTTCTTGATTCCATCGGCACGCTGCTGAGCGCCGTCCTGCTGGGGCCGGTTGTCGGCATGCTGACCGGTTTACTCACTAACCTGCTGTGGGGATTGTTAACCGATCCTATTGCCGCCGCCTTTGCACCGGTGGCGATGGTGATAGGCCTGACGGCAGGCTGGCTGGCGCGGCTCGGCTGGTTCCGCACCCTGCCCAGGGTCGTTGTCAGCGGGATCCTGATCGCCCTGGCGGTCACGATAGTGGCGGTGCCGATCCGCACCGCGCTGTTTGGCGGCGTCACCGGCAGCGGCGCGGATCTGGTTGTCGCCTGGGCGCGATCCATGGGGAACGATCTGATCGAATCCGTGGCGCTGACGGTGGTGGGCGCAAATCTGGTGGATAAGATCCTCACGGCGGCGATCGTCTGGATCCTGCTGCGCCAGTTACCGCTGCGCACCACGCGCCGTTTCCCGACCATGTCGGCCGTACGCTGAATGCATCCTTTTACCTCCCTGACGCTGTGGAGTCTGGGGGCCTGGTCGGTGCTGCTGCTGCCCGCCGGGCCGCTGCTGACGGTGGTAAGCGGCGCGGCTTTCATCAGCCTGCTGCTGTTTCGCGCCACCCGTCCCCGCGCCCGCTATGTGGCCTGGCTGATGGCGTCGCTCGGCGTCGGCATGTGGCTGGTGCACGGCGGCTGGCTGGTGGCCTGGCTGAGCGGTGAGCCGCGCGATGCCAGCCACTGGGCGCAGGCGATCGTCCTGTGGCAGCGCATTCTGACCATCGTCGCCACGTCGCAACTGTGGATGGCTTTCGTGCCGGTACGCCAGTTTATCCGCGCGCTTTTTGCCAGCCGGCTGCCGCCGGGCGTGGCGTATCTGTTCTCCGGGCCGCTGCTGATTGCCGAGCAGCTTAAACACCGCCTGGCGAGCATTCACGAAGCGCAGCGCGCACGAGGCGTCCCGCTGGACGGGCACTGGTATCAGCGGCTGTGTGCCGTCCCGGCGCTGATCGTACCGCTGATCCAGGGCGCGCTTAACGATCTGCCGGTACGCGGCGCGGCGCTGGACATGCGCGCCTTTCGTCTGCACCGCACGCGCACGACTTTTTGGTCGCCCCCCGACAGCCGCCGCCAGCGCGCGCTGCGTTATACCCTGCTCGCGCTGATGCTGGCAGAAACCGGAGCCTGGCTATGGTTACGCTAGAAAACCTCTGCTTTCAGCCCGCGCACAGCGCCGCGCCGCCGCGCAGCCTGAATTTGCAGATCGCGCAGCCGGGCATGGTGGCGATCCTCGGCGGTAATGGCAGCGGCAAAAGCACCCTCGCGCAGCTGCTTGCGGGATGGTATCCGGATTATCTGCCCGGCACCCTTAGCGGAACCGGGCGGATCCTGGGCCAGCCGCCGGGTGAACGGTCGCTGCCCGAACAGGCGCAGACCGTACAGCTGGTGCAGCAGTCCCCTGCCCTGCAATTCTCCGGCTGTACCTTCAGCGTGGAAGAAGAAATTGCCTTCGGGCCGGAAAACCTGTGCCTGGCGGAAGGTGAAATCCTCGCCCGGCTTGAAGCCGCACTGACGCTCACCGATTGCCTGCCGCTGCGTCACCGGCACCCCGCCACGCTCTCCGGCGGCGAAGCCCAGCGGGTGGTGATCGCCTGTGCGCTGGCGATGCAGCCGCGCCTGCTGCTGCTCGACGAGGCCTTCAGCCGTCTGACGCCGCAGGCCACGCAACAGATGCTTAGCCGCCTGGCGGCATGGGCAGATGCCAGCGGGGCGCTGGTGATGCTCTTTGAACGTCACCGCCAGCCAGCGCAGGCGTTTTGCCGCCAGATGTGGCAGCTCGATGAAACAGGACTGACCGCTCTATGATCGCTTTGCATAACCTTACCTTCCGCTGGCCCGCGGCCGCGGAAAACTGTCTGCATCATCTCACGCTGAACATTGAGCGCGGCGAATGGGTGGCGTTAACCGGCGATAATGGCGCCGGAAAATCCACGCTGCTGCGCCTGATGGCGGGTCTGCTGACCCCGCAGCAGGGTGAAGTTTTACTGAAAGGGCAGCCGCTGTCAGCGCTGAACGCCCCGCAACGCGCCGCGCAGATCGGCGTGCTGTTTCAGGAGGCGGAAAACCAGATCCTGCACAGCACGGTGCTGAGTGAAGTGGCTTTTGGCCTGAAGCTGCAAAAATTGCCCACCACCGTTATTGAGCAGCGCGTCCGCGCGGCGCTTGAACTGTGCGGTCTGGCGGACGTGGCGCAGGCGCATCCGCTGGATCTGCATGCTGCCCAGCGGCGAATGGTGGCGGTCGCAAGCCTGGAGGCGATGGCCCCGCCGGTGCTGCTGCTGGATGAGCCGAGCCGGGATTTTGACGCACGCTGGTTAGCACGCTTTGAAGCGTGGCTGGCGGTCTGTCGCCAGCGGCAGACGACGTTGCTCGCCATCAGCCATGATTATGATTTTACCCGCCGACACTTTCCCCGCGTTATTCGCCTGGCTGACGGGCGAATCAGCGCCGATGGTCTGCCCGCGCCATCCCTTTCCTGATAACGAAACCGCTAATAATGCCGTGAACCGCGGCATCTTTTGCTTACAAATATCCTCTGCATTGATAGCGTTACGCTGTTCACATCACAAAATCCGCGCCGTTAAATCGTTATATTCGCGCTCGTCAGCCTGATAATAAATAATTATTTTCAGGAGAAGAAATAAAATAGCGGAATAGTAATTACCGCAGTCAATATCACACAAAATAAATAAACCGGGGTACTTCAATACATTATTCAAATGAATAATTAAAGCCCGTAAAAAAGGATTTTTATGAAGCAAACAATGCAAATGATTGGCCAGGCGATGCTGGTGCCAATCTCCATCATTACCGTCGGCTCAATGTTTATGGGCTTTGGCAGCGCCTTCACCAGTAGCGGCACCATCGAAGCGCTGCATTTACAGAACATCATTACCAAAGGCTCGCTTTTATTTACGACCTTCAGCGTGATGAAAGCCACCGGCGACGTGGTATTTCGCAACCTGCCGCTGTTCTTCGCCATTGGCGTGGCCTTCGGTCTGGCGAAAAAAGAAAAAGGCTGGGCGGCGTTTTCCGGCGCGGTCTGTTTTATGGCGATGCATTTTATTATCGCCACGCTGCTGGAATTAAATGGTATTACTCCACAAACCACCAGCGTTGAATTTTTCCGGCAGCAACAGCATTTGAATGACATTGCCGCCGTACAGCGCGCCTCGATTTATACCAGCGAGCTGGGGATGTTCTCCTACCGCATGAGCGTATTCGGCGGTATGGCGGTGGGACTGATCACCGCCGGGCTGCATAACCGCTTATATAACGTCAAACTGCCGCTGGTGCTCTCCTTTTTTGCCGGTACGCGCACGGTACCTATCGTCACGCTGATGGCCGGATCGCTGCTCGGCGTGCTGCTTTATGTTATCTGGCCGCCGCTGGGCGGCATGCTGGCGCAGTTCAGCAGGCTTATCGGGGATTCCGGTCTGTTCGGCACCTTTATCTGGGCGGTGGCGGATAAATCCCTGCTGCCCGTCGGCCTGCATCATCTGATCACCACGCCGATCCGACTGACGGAACTGGGCGGCTCCATGACCGTCTGCAACCAGCTGGTAAGCGGCACCACCAATATCTATATGGCGCAGCTCGGTTGCGAGGAGACGCCGCAGCTGCTGGTGCGTGGCTTTCAGTCCGGCCGCGTGGTGGTGCATTTTGGCGCGCTGCCGGGGGCGGCGCTGGCCATCTACCAGTGCGCGAAATCGCCGCATAAAAAAGTCGTGGCGGGCTTACTGATCCCGGTGGTGGTCACCATGATCCTGTTTGGCGTCACCGAACCCATCGAATACACCTTTCTGTTTGTTGCCCCCTGGCTGTTTTATCTGGTGCATGTGCCGCTGACCGGCCTCGCCTTTGTGCTGACCGAAATGGCGAACGTGTCCATCTACGGCGGCAGCCTGAAAGACATCCTGCCGGTGCTGCTCCAGCCCGCGAAACTCAACCTGTGGGGCTATCTGTGGCTGGTGCCGCTGTTTTTCGTTCTCTACTACGCACTGTTTCGCTTTTTGATCCTGCGCTTCAACGTCATGACGCCGGGGCGCGAAGAGGATGAGGCAACTACCCGGCTTTACAGCAAACAGGATTTTAACGAGCAACAGGGAATGCGCTTCGCCCGGCACATCATCGAGGCTTTCGGCGGCAAAGAGAATATCGAGCAGTTCGACAACTGCATTTCACGCCTGCGGGTTCAGGTGAAAGACGGCTCCCGCGTCGCCCCTGAAGCGGTGTGGAAGAAAACGCTGCGGGCGAAAGGCTATGTGCAGGTCAGCGAACGGGCCTTCCAGATTATTTATGGCGCCGAGGTGGTGATGATCGCCGGTGACTGCAAGGAACTGTTAGACGAAGGAGAAACAGCATGAATACCGAGCCGGTGACACTGACCCGAATCCTGAAGGTTTCACCCCATGAGGAAAAAACTCTGCGCCGCCTGGAGTTCGATCCCGGTCTGAATACCGAGCGCATCGACATCAGCTACCGCTTCACGCCGGGTAACGTGGTGGATATGGGGCTGATGATCAATGACCGCATCAACGGCTGGAGCGGCGGCGCGCGTAAAACCATCACGCTGAGTGAAAATTTCGCCTCGCCCGGCTATCAGCGCACCAGCATCGTCAACGGCAAATGGCACGTGCTGCTCGGGTTGCATAAGATCCGCCGCCTCTGCGAAGTGGTGGTGGAGATCACCCTGTACCCGAAATTTCCGCGCTGGCTGAAAGGCGACACGCATGTGCATTCTGTGCACAGCGACGGCAGCTTAACGGTGAACGAACTGATTGCCCGCGCCCGCCAGATGGAGTTCGATTTCCTCTGTTTTTCCGACCACAACACCATTTCGCAGAACCATGAAATCGCGGGCATTAACGCCTCACTGTGCCTGATCCCCGGCATGGAGCTGACCAGCGAGCGCGGCCACGCCAACCTGCTGGGCGTCACCCGGCCGGTGGTGAACTTTCTGCCGCATTTTACCGAAGATGACATCGCCGGGCGCATTGCCGAAGCCCGCCGCAACGGGGCGCGCATCGGTATTAATCACCCTTTCTGCCACTACTGCCCGTGGCAGAACCGTTTTGCGGACCACGACTGGCTGGAGATCTGGAACGGGCCGTGGGACGGGCAGACCGGCAACGAAGACGCTTTTAACTACTGGCATCACCAGCTCTGCCAGGGCGAAAAAATCAGCGCCGTGGCGGGCAGCGATTTTCATAAAGAAAAAGGGCTGCGCTGGCCGTACATGTGGGTACGCGCCATCAGCCGCGAGCGCCAGGACATCCTCTCTGCGCTGGTCGCCGGGCGCAGCTATATGCAAAGCGATGACCAGACGCAGTTGCACCGCTTCTGTATTGGCGAGGCAGGCCCGGGCGACACCACCAGCGGCGGGATCCTGCACGTCAAACTCCGCACCCATAAAGACAACAGCGTACTGCTCTACACCGACAAAACCGTCATCGTGGTGCCCAATCGCTACGGCGACGTGAACCAGGAAATTGACATGCAGAACGCAGCCTTCGCCCTGCTGCGCATCAATCGCGGCCAGGTAGCCCAGTTGCTGACCAACCCCATTTACCGAGGATAATCCTATGCAACGTGTACATATTATCTACAAAACGCATCTGGATATTGGCTTTACCGATCTGGCCCGCACCGTCGAAGATAAATACCTGCATGAGTTTATCCCGGCGGTGATCCAGCTGGCGCAGAAGGTGAACCGGCCGGGGACGAAAAACTTTATCTGGACCTGCGGAGCCTGGCTCATCACCCGCTTCTTACAGACGGCAGACGACCAGGGGCGACGAGCCCTGACTGACGCCATCCTGCGCGGCGACATCGTCTGGCATGGCCTGCCTTTTACTTCCCACAGCGAACTGCTCAGCGCCGGCACCCTGCAATCCGGGCTCGACTATGCGATGGATTTGGATCTGCGTTTCAATAAGCGCACTATTGCCGCCAAAATGACCGACGTGCCCGGCTATACCCAGGCGATCATCCCCTGGCTGGCCGAGGCCGGTATCGCTTATTTGCACCTCGGCGTTAATGAAGCCTCCACTGCACCGGACGTGCCGCGGCTGTTCCGCTGGCGACTCGGGGAGGCGGAAATTATCGTCAACTATTCGCCGGGAGGCTATGGCAACGAATACTGGTGCGAGCCGCTCGACGAGTTACTGGTGTTCTGTCACGCCGCCGATAACTGCGCCCCGCCCGACGCCGCGCAGGTTTATGCCACTCTCGCCCGCTACCACGCGCGTTATCCCGACGCCGAGGTCAGCGCCTCCACGCTGGATGCGTTTGCTGCCCGCGTGGAAACCATCAAACATCAGTTACCGATAATCGACAGTGAAATTGGCGACACCTGGAATCACGGACTGGCGACCGATCCGGGCAAGGTCAGCCGCTATCTGCGGCTGGTGCGATTGCTGGCAAAGGAGGTGTCCGCCGGGCGGATCTCTGCCGCCAGCGAGGCGTATCGTCAGGCGATGGCGCAGCTGATCATGGTGCCGGAGCACACCTGGGGGATGGATCTCAAGCTGCATCTGGCGGATTACAACCACTACCTGCCCGGCGAATTTGACGTGGCGCGGCAGGCGGATCGTGTGGAAAACGGCATCCCGGAGCCGTACCGCTTTATCGGCGAGTTTGCCGCGCGTCTGCCGCACCGCCGTGCGCCAGGCTATCACAACATCGCCGTCTCCTGGCAGGAGCAGCGCGATTACATCGATAACGCCCTTGCCTGTCTGCCGCCTGCGATAACAGAGAAATTTACCCCCCTCGCCCCCGTCGCCATGGAGGGCATTATCGTCAACCGACGTTCACGCACTTTCGGCGATTATCATCTTTATATCGCCGATGATGGCAGCCTCAGCACCCTGAGCGTCGGCGGTAAGGTGTTCTCTGCTGCGCCACTGGGCAGAGTGATTTACCGGCAGGTAAGCGATGACGACTATCAGCGTTTTGCCAGACATTATCTGCAAAATCTGACCACCACCCGCGACTGGGCGATAGCCGACTTTACCAAACCGGGGCTGGAGCTGACCGCCGTGCCCGTGACTTCCCGCTGCGCCACGCTGCGGCTGCATGAGGTGCGCGTGGAGGAGACGCCGGACGAGTATCAGCTTTTTATCGAGGCGCGTTTTGTGCAAAACGAGGCGGGCATGGTGCTGCGGCTACCGGAAAAAGTGCGGCACAGCTGGCGTTTTGGTAAAGATCGCCCTGCCATTCGCTATCAGGTATCCATTATCGGTAAACAGGCGAACCGCCTGCCGGAGGAGATCTGGCTGCAATTCGGGCTTATCGATAAATCCCGCAGTCAGTGCCGCAAAATCGGCCAGACCATCGACTGGCAGCAGGTGGCGCGCAACGGCAACCGCAATCTGCACGGCGTCGAGCGCGTTTTCACCCCCGACTGGCAATTACAGCCGCTCGACGCGCCGCTGGTCGCCCTGCATGAGCCGCGCATTCTGTGGTTTGGCGAGCCGCATGACGAGCCGGAAGGCATTTTCGCCCACCTGTATAACAATATCTGGGGCACCAATTTCCCGATGTGGTACGGCGAGGATATTCATGCCGAATACCTGCTGGAAATGGCCAGCGACAAGGAAAGTCAATGAACGACAAGCGCATCATTCACGCGATCTCCCATACCCACTGGGACAGGGAGTGGTATTTCACCACCCTCGACACCCAGGTGTTCGCCCTGAAAGCCTTCACGGAGGCGATTGAAGCCTTAGAAACTCATCCGGAACTGGTGTATCACCTCGACGGGCAAAGCTCGCTGCTGGCGGATTATTTACAGCTCAAACCGGAGATGACCGAACGGGCGACGGCGCTGGTGCGCCAGCGTCGGTTGCTGATCGGCCCCTGGTATACGCAGCCGGATCTGTTCAGCATCAGCACCGAATCCGTGTTCCGCAACCTGCGCATCGGCATTGAGCTTGCCCGCGCGGCAGGCGGCTGCATGGACGTGCTCTATTTACCGGATACCTTCGGCAGCCCGGCACAGTTGTCGCAGCTGGCGGCGGCCTTCGGGCTGCGGCATATTTTGCTGCGCCGGGGCTACGATCCTGAGGTGATGGGCGCGACGGAAATGCGCTGGCAGGCGGCGAACGGCGACGCCATCACCACGGCGATCATGCCGTTTGGCTATTCGCTGGCGCACCCGGAGCGCGGCGGGCGCTGGCGTAATTTCTCGCTCTCGCATGTTGAGACAGAAACCTTCCCGTTGATCGCCCGCCTTAAACAGCTCACTCCCTGTCGCCATCTGCTGTGCCCCATTGGCGGCGATCAGGTCAGCTGCGACGGGGATTTCGCGAGGCTTATCGCGGAGCTTAACGCCCACAGCGAGGATGAATTCATCGCCAGTAGCTATGAGGATTATTTCGCGGCGCTGAACGAGGAAGACCTCGCCGTATGGCAGGGGGAGTTCCGCCGTCCACGCCTGTCCAGGGTGCATAAAACCATTGGCTCCTCGCGCTACGACATTAAACGGGCGAACGACGATGCGGAAACGCAGCTGATCCATCAGACCGAACCGCTGCTGGCGCTGGCGCGTTTGAACGGGCTGGCCTGCAGCGAAGCGATGCTGGAAAAAGCCTGGCGCATGCTGCTGGAGTCCCACGCCCACGACAGCATGGGCGGTTGCAACAGCGATGAAACCAACCGCGACGTGCTGGCCCGCTTCGCCCACGCCCGGCAGATCGGCGAGGCGCTGTTCAGCCTGCACGCCCGTCTGCTGCTGGCAAACCTGGCGGCGGATCGGGGCTACCGTTTTCTGCTGGTTAACGGCACGGGCGCGCCCACCCTCTGCGTACACAATCAGGTGCTGATCACGCCGACGCCTGGGTTCCGGCTGGTGGATGAACAGGGTCTGCCGGTGGAATTCATCCTGCTGGCGCAGGAAAAAATCCGCAAACCGCGGGCGGTGCTGCTGACGCCCGACGGCGAAGTGGAGACCTTTTCGGCGGACTATTACTACCGCAACCGGGTGGATATTCTCCATGCGCCTGTGCCGCCGCTGGGGATGGCGCTGTTTTTTGTGCAGCACAATGAACCTGCGGCGATGCCGTGGATGCAGTCCCTGCGCCAGACCTTTATCGAGAACGCTTACTACCGCATCAGCTGGCAGGATCAGAATCTGTGCCTGGTGGATAAGCGCCGCCCGCGCACGCTGACCCGGCTGCTCCAGCTGAGCGATCTGGGTAACGACGGCGATCTGTATGACTTTTCGCCGCTGGCGGGGGACGTGGAGTTACGTTCCGGCTGGATGGAACTGGTTTCGGTGAAGCAGAATCCGGCGAAACAGGAGATGATCGTCGCCAGCCTGCTGTCGCTGCCGGAGTGCCTGAATGCGCAGCGCACCGGGCGCAGCGGGCATCTGAAGGCCGTGGCGGTGACGCTGACCGTGACGCTGGAAGAGGCGCTGATCCGTTTTCATCTGACGGTGGATAATCAGGTACGCGAGCACCGGATGCAGCTGGTTTTCGACACCGGCACGCCCATCGCCGCGGTGCAGGCGGATATGCCCTTCGGCTGGATCACCCGGCAGAACCAGCCGGACAGCGCGCGGACGGATTTCACCGAGCGGCCGGTGGACATCGAGCCTTTTATGCACCAGCTGCGCGCCCACGACGATTTCCATTTTTTCGCCCGCGGCCTGAAAGAGTATGAATACGAGGATCGCCTGCTGCGCGTAACGCTGTTTCGCGGGGCATCGCAACTGGGCAAAGATGATTTGCTGTGGCGGCCGGGACGCGCCTCGGGGCAGCGGTTAGCCACGCCGGAAGCGGAACTGCCGGGAGTGCTGAGCTTTGATTTTGCGCTCTGTCTGACGCCGCTTGCCGCCGATGAGCGGGTGGCCTGCGCCCAGCGCTTCCGGGTTAACCCGACGCTCTGGCAATGGCAGGGTGACGAAAAATGCGTGCAGCGGCTGGATAATTTCGACGTGTTTTTACCGGCGCAGCCGGTACAGGTGCGGCAGTTGCTGGCAGATATTCCCGAAGGGCTGGCGGTCAGCGGCGTGGATGTGCTGTATGGCGGGATTCTCGTCAGACTGTTTAACCCTGGTGAGTACCCGCTAACCGTGCCGGAAGGATGGCAGACGTGCAATGCGCTGGGTGAGCCGCTGGCCGTTCATCAGGTACCCCCGTTCGGGCATGTGAATGTGCGGGTGGAATAATGGAGCCCTGTTGCCCGGCGGCGCGTCGCTTGCCGGGCCTACAAAACCTGAAGCAATGATGTTCGTGTAAATTGGGCCGTGTTGCCCGGCGGCGCGTTGCTTGCCGGGCCTACGAAACCTGAAGCAATGATGTTCGTGTAAATTGGGCCGTGTTGCCCGGCGGCGCGTTGCTTGCCGGGCCTACGAAACCTGAAGCAATGATGTTCGTGTAGGCCGGGTAAGGCGCAGCCGCCACCCGGCAATGCCCCGTCAATGCCCCCTGACGACCTTGCCGAGAATATCCACATACACCGGCATCAGCGGGTGGCGGATCACCACCACCGTCGCCACCACCGCCACACCCAGCAGCAGCGGCGCTAGCCACAGCAGACGGGCGCGCGGCAGAAAGCGCGTCAGCTTGTCGGGACTGGCTTTCGCACTGCGCCACAACCGCCAGCACATCCATGCCGCCAGCCATAACAACACCGCAGCCAACAACAGCAGCCATTTGAAGCCGCCGCTCTGTTCATCGGCGGGAATATCAATGGCTGCGCCTGCCAGAATACCCGGCAAAAAGTAGAACGGCGGCCAGAACACGCAGCCGATAATATTGGGCAGGATGAACTTCACCACCGGCAGATCCAGCATCCCCGCCACCATCGGCACCAGCGGCCGGGTTGGCCCGACAAAGCGCCCGACGAGAATGGTAAACATGCTGTGCTGATGCAGCGCATGCTCGGTTTTATCCAGCAGCGCTTTGTTTTTCTTCAGAAAGGACCAGCGGTGCAACGGTTTTTTAAAGCGCCAGCCGAGCCAGAAGGAGATCCAGTCGCCCAGCAGACAGCCGACGATGCCCGCCAGCCATGCATACCAGAAATTGACCTCGCCGCTGCCAATCAGCGCCCCAAGCCCCGCCATCATCACCGTGCCGGGTAAAATCAGCCCGACTAACGCCAGCGACTCAAAAAACGCCACCAGCGCAATGGCGATAAGGGAATACGCCGCCGACTGCGTAATAAAATGTTCCAGAAATGCCTGCATAACCTGCCCGATTAAATGATCTGATAAGTAGTTTACTGGTTAACTCAGACCACCGGACATCTCTTTTCGTTTCATTTACGTTTCATTCACATCCCGCGCGAAACTCGCTCGGACTGGCCCCGGTGCATTTTTTAAACACACGGGAAAAATAGAGCTGATCTTCAAAGCCGACGTTGCGCCCGACGCTGGCGATAGGCATCCGCGTGGTGCTGAGCAACAGCTTGGCCTGGCTGATACGCTGATCCTCGCGCCAGCTCAGCACGCTGACGCCCAGCTGCTGGCGGAACAGGTGTGATAACCGCGACGGCGACAGGCAGACATGCTGGGCGACGCTGGCGATGTCAAAATGGCTGTCGCTAAGGTGATCGCTGATGTACTGGCAGGCATCGCGCACGCGGTTATCCAGCGGCGGATGCAGGGATTCATTAATGGCCTCCATACGGCGCAACAGCACCTGCTCCAGCAGATTGATCGCCAGCAGCTCGGCGTAGCGCCCGGCGCTCTGCCCGGCATGGATAATCTGGTCGAACAGCTCGCTGAACGCCGCCTGATGCGCCTCGTCCGGACGGAAAATCCCGGTCTGACCGAAAATCGTCGGCCACGCCAGCCATTCATGCCAGTAGGCGCGTGGGCGGAAATAGACCCACTGGTGATACCATTCCCGCGCGTCAGGATGCCGCCCGTAATGGTGCACCTCGCCGGGCGGAAAGAGCAGAATGTCGCCGGGACGGCAGACAAACTCTTTGCCATTGTTATTGATGATGCCTTCGCCGCGCACCGTCAGATTGAGGATATAACCCTTCATGCCCAGCGGGCGGTCAACGAAAAAATCCAGGTAACCATCTGCCTCAATGGGCGTTAAACCCGCCACCAGATGCGCGTTGAAAGAGTAGCCAGGCAGCAGCGGATCGTTTTGCGGTTCAGCCATAATGGCAATACTCCGGATGTCATTAAAGGAAACCAATTGTCCATATTGTGATTTGTATCATCAAATCCCCCGGCGGTGCCTTCCGCAGGTAAAACAGCCTTCACCAACCCCGCCAGATAAAAGCACTTTGCCCGGTTTTGTTTCCACGCACCGGCAAAAAAGGCTTAACAAAAGTGTCTATAAAGCCAGGCGGAATGTCCACATTGATTATTTGCACGGCGTCACACTTTGCCATGCCATAGCATTTTTATCCATAAGATTAGCGGATCCTGCCTGACCCTTTCCGGCGTCTGTCTCTAATGTTTCTCCATACGCTTATTCTTGATGGAGTAACACGATGGCAATTGCAATTGGCCTCGATTTTGGCAGCGATTCGGTTCGCGCCCTGGCCGTGGACAGCGTCAGCGGCGAGGAGATCGCCACCAGCGTCGAATGGTATCCCCGCTGGCAGGAAGGGCGTTATTGCGACGCTCCTCATAACCAGTTCCGCCACCACCCGCGCGACTATATCGAATCGATGGAAGCCGCGCTGAAAAGCGTGCTGGCGGAACTGAGCGCAGAGCAGCGCGCGCAGGTCAGCGGCATTGGCGTGGACAGCACCGGATCCACTCCCGCGCCCATTGATGCCGAAGGTCGCGTACTGGCGCTGCGCCCGGAGTTTGCCGACAACCCGAACGCCATGTTCGTGCTGTGGAAAGATCACACCGCCGTCGAAGAAGCCGAAGCCATTACCCGCCTGTGCCACACCGCCGGAAAAGTGGATTACTCCCGCTATATCGGCGGCATTTACTCCAGCGAATGGTTCTGGGCGAAAATCCTGCATGTGACCCGCGCCGACGCCGCGGTGGCGCAGGCCGCCGCCTCCTGGATCGAGCTGTGCGACTGGATCCCCGCCCTGCTCTCCGACACCACCCGCCCGCAGGCGATCCGCCGTGGACGTTGCAGCGCCGGTCATAAATCCCTGTGGCATGAGAGCTGGGGCGGCTTACCTCCTGCCAGTTTCTTCGATGAGCTTGATCCGCTGATCAACAAACATCTCAGCTACCCGATGTTCACCGACACCTATACCGCTGATATTCCGGTGGGCACGCTCAGCGCCGAATGGGCGCAGCGCCTCGGCCTGCCGCAAAGCGTGGTGATTGCCGGCGGCGCGTTTGACTGCCATATGGGCGCGGTGGGCGCGGGTGCGCAGCCTAACACGCTGGTGAAAGTAATCGGCACCTCTACCTGCGACATCCTGATCGCCGATAAACCGAGCGTCGGCGATCGCGCCGTTAAAGGCATCTGCGGCCAGGTTGACGGCAGCGTGGTGCCGGACTTTATCGGCCTTGAAGCCGGGCAATCGGCCTTTGGCGATATCTACGCCTGGTTTGGCCGCATTCTCGGCTGGCCGCTGGAGCAGCTGGCGTTGCAACACCCTGAACTGAAAACGCAGATCCGCGCCAGCCAGAAACAGCTGTTACCGGCGCTCACCCAGGCCTGGGCGGATAACCCGTCGCTGGATCATCTGCCGGTGATCCTCGACTGGTTTAACGGCCGCCGCACACCGGATGCTAATCAGCGTCTGAAAGGGGTGATCACCGATCTGAACCTCGCCACCGACGCCCCGCTGCTGTTCGGCGGACTGGTGGCCGCCACCGCCTTTGGCGCGCGCGCCATTATGGAGTGCTTCACCGAACAGGGGATCGCGGTGAATAACGTGATGGCGCTGGGCGGCATCGCCCGTAAAAACCGCGTCATCATGCAGGCCTGCTGCGACGTGCTGAACCGTCCTCTGCAGATTGTCGCCTCCGATCAGTGCTGCGCCCTGGGTGCGGCTATTTTTGCTGCCGTGGCAGCGGGCGATCACCCGGATATTCCGGCCGCCCAACAGTCGATGGCCAGCCGCATCGAAAACACCCTGCAACCGGACCCGCGCCAGGCACAACGTTTTGAACAGCTCTATCGCCGCTATCAACAGTGGGCGATAAGCGCCGAACAACACTATCTCCCTTCAGCTGCCCCCGCATCGCAGGCAGCGCTGACTCATTAAGGACACGATAAATGACCGTATTCGATAACTATGAAGTGTGGTTTGTGATTGGCAGCCAGCATCTGTATGGCCCGGAAGCGCTGCGCCAGGTCACGACTCATGCGGAACAGGTGGTGAACGCGCTGAATAAGGAAGCGAAGCTGCCGTGCAAAATGGTGCTGAAACCGCTCGGTACCACCCCGGATGAGATCACCGCGATTTGCCGCGACGCCAACTATGACGACAAGTGCGCGGGTCTGGTGGTGTGGCTGCACACCTTCTCGCCAGCCAAAATGTGGATCAACGGCCTGACCATCCTCAATAAACCGCTGTTGCAGTTCCATACCCAGTTCAATGCCAGCCTGCCGTGGGACAGCATTGATATGGACTTTATGAACCTCAACCAGACTGCGCACGGCGGCCGCGAGTTTGGCTTTATCGGCGCGCGCATGCGTCAACAGCACAGCGTGGTGACCGGCCACTGGCAGGATCAAAAAGCGCAGCAGCGCATCGGTGCCTGGATGCGTCATGCGGTGTCGAAACAGGACACCCGTCATCTGAAAGTGTGCCGTTTTGGCGACAACATGCGTGAAGTGGCGGTGACCGACGGGGATAAAGTCGCGGCGCAAATCAAATTCGGCTTCTCGGTGAATACCTGGGCGGTGGGCGATCTGGTGCAGGTGGTGAACAGCATCAGCGACGGCGATATTAACGCGCTGGTGGATGAATATGAAAGCAGCTACCGCCTGACCCCGGCGGCGCAGATCAACGGCGATAAACGGCAGAACGTTATCGACGCCGCGCGCATTGAACTGGGCATGAAACGCTTCCTCGAACAGGGCGGATTCCATGCCTTCACCACCACTTTTGAAGATCTGCACGGCTTAAAACAGCTGCCGGGTCTGGCGGTGCAGCGTCTGATGCAACAGGGCTACGGCTTTGCGGGTGAAGGCGACTGGAAGACCGCGGCGCTGCTGCGCATCATGAAGGTGATGGCGACCGGTCTGCCCGGCGGCACCTCCTTTATGGAGGATTACACCTATCACTTTGAGAACGGCAACGATCTGGTGCTTGGCTCGCACATGCTGGAAGTGTGCCCGACCATCGCGCTGGACGAAAAACCGATCCTCGACGTGCAGTATCTGGGCATCGGCGGCAAAGCCGATCCGGCCCGACTGATCTTCTCCACCAAAACAGGTCCGGCGATCAACGCCAGCCTGATCGATCTGGGGGATCGTTTCCGTCTGCTGGTGAACTGCGTTGACTCGGTTGAAGCGCCGCATGCGCTGCCGAAGCTGCCGGTCGCCAACGCCCTGTGGAAAGCCCAGCCGGATCTGCCAACCGCTTCCGAAGCCTGGATCATCGCCGGCGGCGCGCACCACACCGTCTTCAGCCATGCGCTGGATCTGGAGGATATGCGTCAGTTCAGCGAACTGCATGGTATTGAACTGACGGTCATCGATAACGACACCCGCCTGCCCGCGTTCAAAGACGCGCTGCGCTGGAACGAGGTGTATTACGGTTCGAAACATTAATGGTTAATGCCCGGTGGCGCGTTGTTTATGTAGGCCACATAAGCAACGCGCCATCCGGCGTGGAGAGATGAATGTTAGAGGATCTCAAACGTCAGGTGCTGGACGCCAACCTGGCGCTGCCAAAGCATAATCTGGTGACGCTAACCTGGGGTAACGTCAGCGCCGTGGACCGCGAGCGCGGGGTGTTCGTCATCAAACCGTCCGGTGTCGATTACAGCGTGATGACCGCCGAAGACATGGTGGTGGTCAGCATTGCAACCGGTGAAGTGGTCGAGGGTAATAAAAAGCCGTCGTCCGATACGCCGACCCATCGCCTGCTGTATCAGGCTTTTCCATCCATTGGCGGCATCGTGCATACCCATTCGCGACACGCCACCATCTGGGCGCAGGCGGGACAATCCATCCCGGCGACGGGCACCACCCATGCCGACTATTTCTACGGCGCGATCCCCTGCACCCGCAAAATGACTGACGCGGAAATCAACGGCGAATATGAGTGGGAAACGGGTAACGTCATCGTCGAAACCTTCAGGACACAGGGTATCGATGCCGCACAGATGCCCGGCGTATTAGTGCACTCCCATGGCCCCTTTGCGTGGGGCAAAAACGCCGATGACGCGGTACATAACGCCATCGTGCTGGAAGAAGTGGCCTATATGGGCATTTTCAGCCGTCAACTGACGCCGGACCTGCCCGCGATGCAACAAACCCTGCTGGATAAGCACTATCTGCGCAAGCATGGCGCGAAAGCGTATTACGGGCAGTANNNCCTGTATAAAACACCAGCACCCACCTCCGAACCAGGCTATAATTACGCCTGGTTTATTTTTATGAGAGCACAGTGTGGCGCAGGCGCGAGAAGGCTTTTTACTGACCCGACACTGGCGGGATACCCCGAAAGGGACTGAGGTGGAATTCTGGCTGGCCACGGATGACGGGCCGCTGCACGTGGTGCTGCCGCCGCAGGAATCGGTGGCGTTTATCCCCTCGGAACAGGTGCCGCAGGCGCAGCGCATTCTCGCCGGTGAATCCCAGTACCGCCTCACGCCGCTGGCGCTGAAAGATTTCCATCGCCAGCCGGTGCACGGCCTTTATTGCCGCGCCCATCGCCAGCTGATGCGCTACGACAAACTGCTGCGCGAAGGCGGCGTCACGGTGTTTGAAGCGGATATCCGACCGCCGGAGCGTTTTCTGATGGAGCGCTTCATTACCGCGCCGGTGTGGGTCGACGGCGAGGCGCACAACGGTTCGCTGATCAATGCGCGCTTAAAGCCGCATCCCGCTTATCGTCCGCCCCTGAAATGGGTGTCGCTGGATATTGAAACCACCCGCCACGGCGAGCTGTACTGCATCGGCCTGGAAGGCTGCGGCCAGCGCACGGTCTATATGCTTGGTCCGCAAAACGGCGACGCCAGCGGCGTGGATTTTCATCTTGAATACGTCGCCAGCCGCCCGCAGCTGCTGGAAAAGCTCAACGCCTGGTTTGCCGCTCACGATCCCGATGTGTTGATCGGCTGGAACGTGGTGCAGTTTGACCTGCGCGTGCTGCAAAAACATGCCGAGCGTTACGGTATTCCGCTGCGGCTCGGTCGCGGCAGCACCGATCTGGAGTGGCGCGAGCATGGCTTTAAAAACGGCGTGTTCTTCGCCCAGGCCAATGGCCGGTTGATCATCGACGGCATCGACGCGCTGAAATCAGCGTTCTGGAGCTTCCCGTCGTTTTCGCTGGAGGCGGTGTCGCAGGAACTATTAGGCGAAGGTAAAGCTATTGATAATCCCTGGAATCGCATGGATGAGATCGAACGCCGTTTCGCCGAAAACAAACCCGCTCTCGCCACTTATAACCTGAAAGACTGCGAGCTGGTGACGCGTATTTTCCATAAAACCGCCATCATGCCCTTCCTGCTGGAGCGCGCCACGGTCAACGGTCTGCCGGCAGATCGTCATGGCGGATCCGTTGCCGCCTTCAGCCACCTTTATATTCCGCGGATGCACCGCGCGGGCTACGTCGCGCCCAACCTCGGCGACGTGCCGCCGCAGGCCAGCCCCGGCGGATACGTAATGGATTCGCGGCCAGGGCTGTATGATTCGGTGCTGGTGCTGGACTATAAAAGCCTTTATCCGGCCATTATCCGCACCTTCCTCATCGATCCGGTCGGGCTGGTAGAAGGCATGGCGCAGCCGGATCCGCAGCACAGCACACCGGGCTTTCTCGACGCCTGGTTTTCACGGGAAAAACACTGTCTGCCGGAGATCATCGGCCAGGTCTGGCAAGGGCGGGATGAGGCCAAACGCCTCAACAATAAACCGCTGTCCCAGGCGCTGAAGATCATCATGAACTCCTTTTACGGCGTGCTCGGCACCAGCGCCTGCCGCTTTTTCGATCCGCGGCTTGCCTCGTCCATCACCCTGCGCGGGCACGAGATCATGTTGCAGACCAAAGCGTTAATTGAAGCGCAGGGCTTTGATGTGATCTACGGCGATACGGATTCCACCTTTGTGTGGCTGAAAGGCGCGCACAGCGAAGAAGAGGCGGCGAAAACCGGTCAGGCGCTGGTGGCGCACGTTAACGCCTGGTGGCAGACACATCTGCAACAGTCCGGGCTGACCAGCGCGCTGGAGCTGGAGTTTGAAACCCATTTTTGCCGCTTCCTGATGCCGACCATTCGCGGGGCGGATACCGGCAGCAAGAAACGTTATGCCGGGCTGATCCAGGAAGGCGACAGCCAGCGCATGGTGTTTAAAGGGCTGGAAACGGTACGCACCGACTGGACGCCGCTGGCGCAGCAGTTCCAGCAGTCGCTGTATCTGCGCATTTTCCGCGGCGAGCCGTATCAGGATTATGTACGGGAAACCATCGCGCAGCTGATGGCGGGCGAGCTGGATGATCGGCTGGTGTACCGTAAACGCCTGCGCCGCCCGCTGGCGGAGTATCAGCGCAACGTGCCGCCACACGTCCGCGCAGCACGGCTGGCGGATGAACATAACCAGAAAATGGGCCGCGCGTTGCAGTATCAGAATCGCGGCACCATTAAGTACGTCTGGACGACGAACGGCCCGGAGCCGGTGGCCTATCAGCAGTCGCCGCTGGACTACGATCACTATCTGACCAAACAGCTACAACCGGTGGCGGACGGCATTCTGCCTTTCCTCCACGATGATTTTGCTACACTTGTTACCGGCCAGCTTGGGTTATTTTGAATGATGACGAAAAGGTGACGAAAGCTGTGCCTTCCAGTACCATAGCGCCCTTCCCAATCCTGGCCCCAAATTTTGATGTGCCGTCGCTTTCAGACGGTGGTCAAACTATTGCCTGCAATTAGAGATATAGAGCCGAATACATATGCCTTTTACACTTGGTCAACGCTGGATCAGCGATACAGAAAGCGAACTGGGACTTGGAACTGTTGTCGCCATGGATGCGCGTACCGTCACTCTGCTTTTTTCCTCCACCGGAGAAAACCGCCTGTATGCCCGTAGCGACGCTCCCGTAACCCGCGTGATGTTCAATCCAGGTGACACAGTGACCAGCCACGAAGGCTGGCAGCTCAATATTGAAGAAGTAAAAGCAGAAAACGGCCTCCTCGCCTACATAGGTACACGCCAGGATACCGGCGAGGCGAACGTCATGCTGCGCGAAGTGCTGCTGGACAGCAAACTGGTGTTCAGCAAACCGCAGGACCGTCTGTTTGCCGGTCAAATCGACCGTATGGATCGCTTCTCGCTGCGTTACCGCGCGCGTAAATACCAGAGCGAACAGTACCGGATGCCGTGGAGCGGCCTGCGCGGTCAGCGTACCAGTCTGATCCCGCACCAGCTGCATATCGCCCACGATGTGGGCCGCCGCCATGCGCCGCGCGTACTGCTGGCGGATGAAGTGGGCCTGGGGAAAACCATCGAAGCGGGCATGATCCTGCACCAGCAACTGCTCTCCGGCGCGGCCGAGCGCGTGCTGATCGTGGTGCCGGAAACCCTGCAACATCAGTGGCTGGTGGAGATGCTGCGCCGCTTCAACCTGCGTTTTGCCCTGTTTGACGACGAGCGCTACGCCGAAGCCCAGCACGACGCCGATAACCCGTTTGAAACCGAGCAGTTAGTGATTTGCTCGCTGGACTTCGTGCGCCGCAGCAAGCAGCGCCTGGAGCACCTGTGCGACGGCGAATGGGATCTGATGGTCGTCGATGAAGCCCACCATCTGGTGTGGAGCGAAGATGCGCCAAGCCGCGAATACCTCGCCATTGAACAGCTGGCGGAACGCGTGCCGGGGGTGCTGCTGCTCACCGCGACGCCGGAACAGCTGGGGCTGGAGAGCCACTTCGCGCGTCTGCGCCTGCTGGATCCGAACCGCTTCCACGACTTTGCGCAGTTTGTCGAAGAGCAGAATAACTATCGCCCGGTGGCCGATGCGGTCGCCATGCTGCTGGCAGGAAAAACCCTTACCGACAGCGAGCTGAACACGCTGGGTGAACTCATTGGCGAGCAGGACATTGAACCGCTGCTGCAAACCGCCAACAGCAACCGTGACGGCGCTGAATCCGCCCGTCAGGAGCTGATCAACATGCTGATGGACAGACACGGCACCAGCCGCGTGCTGTTCCGTAACACCCGTAACGGCGTGAAAGGCTTCCCGAAGCGCGAGCTGCACACCGTTAAACTGCCGCTGCCGATGCAGTATCAGACGGCGATCAAAGTCTCCGGCATTATGGGCGCGCGTAAAAGCGCCGAAGATCGCGCCCGCGACATGCTCTATCCGGAGCAGATTTATCAGGAATTTGAAGGCGATTCCGGCACCTGGTGGAACTTCGATCCGCGCGTCGAATGGCTGATGGGCTATCTGACCAGCCACCGCTCGCAGAAAGTGCTGGTGATTTGCGCCAAAGCCGCCACCGCGCTGCAACTGGAGCAGGTGCTGCGCGAGCGCGAAGGCATTCGTGCGGCGGTGTTCCACGAAGGCATGTCGATTATTGAACGCGACCGCGCGGCGGCATGGTTCGGCGAAGAAGACAGCGGCGCGCAGGTGCTGCTGTGCTCGGAAATCGGCTCCGAAGGCCGTAACTTCCAGTTCGCCAGCAACCTGGTGATGTTCGATCTGCCGTTCAACCCGGATCTGCTGGAGCAGCGTATTGGTCGTCTGGATCGTATCGGTCAGGCGCATGATATTCAGATCCATGTGCCTTTCCTGGAAAAAACCGCCCAGTCTGTGCTGGTGCGCTGGTTCCATGAGGGTCTGGATGCGTTTGAACACACCTGCCCGACCGGGCGCGCTATTTATGACAAGGTGTATACCGATCTTATCGGCTATCTGGCAGCGCCGGAAAACACCGACGGCTTTGACGATCTGATCAAATCCTGCCGCGAGCAGCACGACGCGCTGAAAGCCCAGCTTGAGCAGGGGCGCGATCGTCTGCTGGAGATCCACTCCAACGGCGGCGAAAAAGCGCAGGCTCTGGCGGAAAGCATTGAAGAGCAGGACGACGACACGGCGCTGATCAGCTTTGCCATGAACCTGTTCGATATTGTCGGCATTAATCAGGACGATCGCGGCGAAAACATGATCGTGCTGACGCCGTCCGATCATATGCTGGTGCCGGATTTCCCTGGCCTGCCGGAAGATGGCTGCACCATCACCTTTGAACGTGATGTGGCGCTGTCCCGTGAAGACGCGCAGTTTGTCACCTGGGAGCACCCGCTGATCCGCAACGGTCTGGATCTGATCCTCTCCGGCGATACCGGCAGCAGCACCATTTCGCTGCTGAAAAACAAAGCCCTGCCGGTGGGGACGCTGCTGCTGGAGCTGATCTATGTGGTGGAAGCACAGGCACCGAAACAGCTTCAGCTTAACCGCTTCCTGCCTGCCACCCCGGTGCGCATGCTGCTGGATAAAAACGGCAACAACCTGGCGGCACAGGTGGAGTTTGAAACCTTTAACCGTCAGCTGAGCGCGGTGAACCGTCATACCGGCAGCAAGCTGGTGAACGCGGTGCAGCAGGACGTGCACGCCATTCTGCAACAGGGCGAAGCGCAGATCGAAAAAGCCGCGAAAGCGCTGATCGAAGCCGCGCGTACTGAAGCGGATGAGAAGCTCTCTGCTGAACTCTCCCGTCTGGAAGCGCTGAAAGCGGTCAACCCGAACATCCGTGATGATGAACTGGCGGCCATTGAAAGCAATCGCCAGCAGGTGATGGAGAGCCTGGCCGAAGCGGGCTGGCGTCTTGATGCCCTGCGTTTGATCGTCGTGACGCATCAGTAACCGGAGCCTGCAATGTTGATGGAACCCTACAATCCGCCGCAGGATCCGTGGCTGGTCATTCTGTATCAGGATGAGCACATTATGGTGGTCAACAAGCCGAGCGGCCTGTTGTCCGTGCCCGGACGTCTTGACGAGCATAAAGACAGCGTGATGACGCGCATTCAGCGCGATTATCCGCAGGCTGAATCCGTCCATCGTCTGGATATGGCCACCAGCGGCGTGATTGTGGTGGCGCTGAACAAAGCCGCTGAGCGCGAGCTTAAGCGGCAGTTCCGCGAGCGTGAGCCGAAGAAGCAGTATGTGGCCCGCGTGTGGGGCCATCCGGCAAAAGAAGAGGGGCTGGTGGATTTACCGCTGATTTGCGACTGGCCGAATCGCCCGCTGCAAAAGGTGTGTTATGAAACCGGGAAACCGGCGCAGACGGAGTATCGCGTGCTGGAGTATGCGGCGGATAACAGCGCGCGCGTCGAGCTAAAGCCGATCACCGGGCGTTCCCACCAGCTGCGTGTACATATGCAGGCGCTGGGACATCCCATCTTAGGCGATCGGTTTTATGCCACCCCCGAGGCGCTGGCGATGGCCCCACGCTTGCAACTGCATGCGGAAATGCTGACCATCACCCATCCGGCTTTTGGCAACAGTATGACGTTTAAAGCGCCGGCAGATTTCTGAAACTCCCCTCACCCTGACCCTCTCCCCAGGGAGAGGGGACCAGCCGGCGGATGATTTCTCCCTCTCCCTCCGGGAGAGGGCCGGGGTGAGGGGAAAAACCTTACTTCAGCCCGCTGACCAGCGCTTTGCGGCTCTCTTCCAGCGACACCACGCGGCTGCACACGGCTTTGCCGAACTGTTCGAAATCAGCTTCCTGATTCTTCCATTCGTTCTGGATCGCGGTCTGTAACCCGCCGAGGCTGCCGAGCACGCCCTGCAACGGATTGCCGCCGCCTTTCAGGACGGCTTTCGCGCCCATCTCATTGATGCTGTCCTGCAGGATGCCGCCCATCGCCTGATTGACCAGCTGCTGGCCGTTGGCGCGCACTTCATCAATGGCTTTGTAATGGAAGGTGATGCCGTCAGGACGACGCTCAAGAATGCGGTTCATCTGCTCTTTTAACTGCGCGTCGAGTTTGGTGAGGCGACCGCGCATATTGCTGCTTTCACCCACTTCTTTCGCGATGATGTTATCAAGCGCCACGCGGCCTTTTTCGACGCGGCTACGCGCACCGTCGTCGATCCACGGCAGCGCCGTGCGCAGATCCGCCTGATAATCTTTCGCCTGCTCGCGCTGGGCGGCGCTCAGGCTGTATTGCTTGCCGTTAAACATCACGTTGCCGTCCGGCGTCATCACCAGATTGCCGTTCTCGCCTTTCACCTGCACGGTTTGCGGGCTTACCACCACGTCATCACGCGGCGTGACGCTACATTTATATTCAGCCTGTGCGGTAAATGCGGTTACCGTCAGGACAGCCGCCAGCAGCGTTTTGCGCAACATAAAAACTCCTTCAGAGACAAAATGGGCCGGCATGTGCCGGCCCTTTCGGTATGTACTTAGTCCCACCAGACGTCAAAAAGTTCGCTGATGCGGACATCGTCGAACTTACGATCTTCGAGCCATTTACGCACAATGGCCTGGTGCTCTTCGGTGCATTTGCCGATTTCCTGTTTGCAAATCAGCCCTTCCCACACCAGATAGCCGCTGCCGTCAAACGCCAGCTTGTTCGGCTCGATCACTTCGTTGATGAAGTCATCCACGGTCTGGTCGATCTGCTCTTCGCTGGTGCCTTCCGGGAAACGCCATGCGACGGAAAAGCCTAATTCCTGAAACTCGTCGATATGCATTTTCTTACGCAGACGACGGCTACGGTTCGTTGCCATTATTTCACCCTCTCGAACATTAAGTCCCATACGCCGTGACCAAGACGATGGCCACGCTGTTCAAATTTGGTTACCGGACGCGATTCAGGACGCGGCACATAGTCATTGCTGGCGGACTGGTTTTTATAGCCGTCCAGCGATGACATCACTTCCAGCATGTGTTCAGCATAGGCTTCCCAGTCGGTTGCCATATGGAATACGCCACCCAGCTTCAGTTTGCTTTTTACCAGTTCAGCAAACGGCGGCTGAACGATACGGCGTTTATTATGACGCGCTTTATGCCATGGGTCAGGGAAAAAGAGTTGCACCATGTTTAAAGAATTGTCAGGGATCATTTTGTGCAGCACTTCCACCGCGTCGTGGCACATCACGCGCAGGTTCTCGACACCCTCTTCATGGGCGGTGGCAAGACAAGCGCCCACGCCCGGCGAATGCACTTCAATGCCGAGGAAATTCTGCTCCGGCTTCGCTTTCGCCATAGTGACCAGCGATGCGCCCATGCCGAACCCTATCTCCAGCGTAACCGGCGCGTCGCGGCCGAACAGCGCGGCGAAATCCAGCGGTTCTTCGGTGAACTCCACGCCCATCACCGGCCAGAAGTTTTCCAGCGCGTGCTCCTGACCTTTCGTCAGACGCCCCTGGCGGCGGACAAAGCTGCGAATACGGCGCAGCGGGCGACCGTTTTCATCAAATTCCGGTGAAATGACGTCGTTCTTCATAAATATGTCTGCTTGTGAGAGTGTTCGGGAAACGGGCATTATCCAAAGTTAGTTGCCGGATGCAAGCACCGGAAACTTCTGGTTTACACCTCTGTGCCGCTGTGCTGCAATCTGGCTCCTCCAAATCGTTACCCGGAATCCCTGCTTTGACCTTAAACGCGTCGCAATTTTCAGCCCAGGTGCTGGAGTGGTATGACAAATACGGGCGTAAAACCCTGCCCTGGCAACTCGAAAAAACGCCCTACAAAGTATGGCTCTCTGAGGTGATGTTGCAACAAACGCAGGTCACCACCGTGATCCCCTACTTTGAGCGCTTTATGGCGCGTTTCCCGACGGTGACGGATTTAGCCAATGCGCCCCTTGATGAGGTGCTGCACCTGTGGACCGGCCTTGGCTATTACGCCCGCGCGCGCAATCTGCATAAGGCAGCGCAGCAGGTGGCGACGCTGCATCACGGGCAGTTCCCGGACACCTTTGAGGAAGTGGCGGCGCTGCCCGGCGTCGGGCGCTCTACCGCCGGGGCGATTTTATCCCTGTCGCTCAATAAACATTTCCCGATCCTCGACGGCAACGTGAAGCGCGTGCTGGCCCGCTGCTACGCGGTCGGCGGCTGGCCGGGCAAAAAAGAGGTGGAAAAACGCCTGTGGGACATCAGCGAGCAGGTGACGCCCGCCGAGGGCGTGGCGCGCTTTAACCAGGCGATGATGGATTTAGGGGCGATGGTCTGCACCCGTTCAAAACCCAAGTGCTCGCTTTGTCCGCTCAATAATGGCTGCGAAGCGTATCAACATGAGAGCTGGGCGCTGTATCCGGGCAAAAAACCGAAGCAGACGCTGCCGGAGCGTACCGGCTATTTTCTGATGCTTCAGCACGGCGACGAAGTGTTTCTGACCCAGCGTCCGCCGGTCGGCCTGTGGGGGGGATTATTCTGCTTTCCGCAGTTTGAAGATGAAGACAGTCTGCGTCGCTGGCTGGCGGAACGTCAGATTAGCGCCGATACTCTCAGCCAGTTAACGGCGTTTCGCCATACTTTCAGCCATTTCCATCTGGATATTGTGCCAATGTGGCTTCCCGTGTCCTCATTCACCGCATGCATGGATGAAGGAGCGGGTCTCTGGTATAACTTAGCGCAACCGCAATCCGTCGGACTGGCGGCGCCCGTTGAGCGCCTGTTACAGCAATTACGTACCGGCGCCGCTGTATAGCGCTGAGATGAAAGAGGAATTTTTATGAGCAGAACCATTTTTTGTACCTTCCTGGGCCGTGAAGCGGAAGGTCAGGATTTCCAGCTTTATCCGGGCGACGTCGGTAAGCGCATCTATAACGAGATTTCCAAAGAAGCCTGGGCGCAGTGGCAGCAGAAGCAGACCATGCTCATCAACGAAAAGAAACTCAATATGATGAACCTGGAGCACCGCAAGCTGCTGGAGCAGGAGATGATTAACTTCCTGTTCGAAGGCAAAGATGTGCACATCGAAGGCTATAAGCCGCAGGAATAAGAATAACAGTGCCGGGGTAACCCGGCTTTTTCACCTATAACACCAACACAACACGCACCTGCGGAATGATGAAAAAATATTTAGCGTTTGCCCTGATCGCGCCGTTACTCATCTCGTGTTCCAGTTCCAACAATAAGGGCGATAGCTATAACGAAGCCTGGGTAAAGGACACCAACGGTTTTGACATTCTCATGGGGCAGTTCGCCCATAACATCGAAAATATCTGGGGATTTAACGAAGTCCTGATTGCCGGCCCCAAGGACTACGTTAAATACACCGATCAGTACCAGACCCGCAGCCACATCAACTTTGATGACGGCTCGATCACCATCGAAACCATCGCCGGGACAGATCCTGCGGCGCACCTGCGCAAGGCGATCATCAAGACGCTGTTGATGGGTGACGATCCTGGCTCTATCGACCTCTACTCCGATGTCGATGACATTCCTATTTCCAAACAGCCGTTCCTCTACGGACAGGTGGTGGATAACAATGGCGAGGCCATTCGCTGGCAGTGGCGCGCGGCACGTTACGCGGATTATCTGCTGCAAACGCGCATGAAAAGCCGGCAGAACGGGCTGAAAGTGATCTACAGCGTGACCATTAATCTGGTGGCGAACCACCTGGATAAACGCGCCCATAAGTACACCGGCATGGTGCGTCAGGCGTCACGCAAGTATGGCGTCGATGAATCGCTGATCCTGGCGATTATGCAGACCGAATCCTCCTTTAACCCGTACGCCGTCAGCCGCTCCGATGCGCTGGGGCTGATGCAGGTTGTCCAGCACAGCGCCGGGAAAGACGTGTTCCGCGCCCAGGGTCGCTCCGGGATGCCGGACCGCAACTTCCTGTTCGATCCGGCGAGTAATATTGATACCGGCACGGCTTATCTGGCGATGCTGAACAATGTTTATCTGTCCGGCATCACCAACCCGACCTCACGGCGTTATGCGGTGATCACCGCCTATAACGGCGGCGCGGGCAGCGTGCTGCGGGTGTTCTCCAGCGATAAGGTGCAGGCGGCGAATATTATTAACCGCATGACGCCGGGGGATGTGTACGAAGCGCTCACCACGCGGCATCCGTCCGCTGAATCGCGCCGCTATCTGTATAAAGTGGATACCGCGCAGAAGAGCTATCGCCGCAGGTAAGGCATCCCGGTTTTATTTCTCTGTTAACACATAGCGAAACAGACGCTTGATACCATCGGCGTCTGTTTCGCTATACACGCCCTGTAGCTCCGGCGAGAAGCCCGGCAGCAGGTTCACGCCCTCTTCCAGCGCGAGGAAATAGCGCTGTACGGCGCCGCCCCACACTTCTCCCGGCACCACGCATAAGACGCCCGGCGGATACGGCAGTGCGCCTTCCGCCGCGATGCGTCCTTCGGCTTCGCTGATGCGCACCAGCTCGACGTTGCCGCGAATGAACTCGCTGTTCGCATCCTGCGGATTCATCGCCACCCGCGGGAAACTGTCGGCGCGGAACATCGCTTTTTGCAGATCTTTAACGTCAAAGCTGACGTACAAATCGTGCATCTCCTGACACAGCTCGCGCAGGGTGTAATCGCGGTAGCGCACCGGATATTTGTTGAAGATGGTCGGCAGCACGTCGGCCAGCGGCGTATCGTCTTCAATGTGCTGCTCAAACTGACCGAGCATCGCCACCAGCTGCGCCATTTTCTCCGCGCTCTCGGCAGGGGTCAGCAGGAAGAGGATCGAGTTCAGATCGCACTTCTCCGGCACGATGCCGTTCTCGCGCAAGTAGTGCGCCAGAATGGTCGCCGGAATACCAAAATCGGTGTAGTCGCCGGTCTGCGCATCAATCCCCGGCGTGGTGAGCAGCAGCTTGCAGGGATCGACAAAATATTGCTCGCGGGCATAGCCTTCAAAACCGTGCCAGCTCGCCCCCGGCTCAAAGCTGAAGAAACGGCGTTCGCTGGCGATAGCGTGAGTCGGATGATCCTGCCACGGTCGCCCCGCCACTTCCGGCGGCACAAAAGGTTTGATCATCTTACAGTTGGCGATGATCGCCTTGCGCGCTTCGATGCCCAGTTCGACGCACTCCGCCCACAGGCGGCGGCCGCTTTCGCCTTCGTGGATCTTGGCATTGACGTCCAGCGCGGCGAACAGCGGATAAAACGGGCTGGTGGAGGCGTGCAGCATGAAGGCGTTGTTCAGCCGTTTATGCGGGCAGAAGCGCGTCTGGCCGCGAATGTGGTTATCTTTCTTGTGGATCTGCGAGGTCTGGGAGAAGCCCGCCTGCTGCTTGTGCACCGACTGGGTGACGAAGATCCCCGGATCGTTTTCATTCAGATCGAGCAGAAGCGGCGAGCAGTCGGCCATCATCGGAATGAACTGCTCGTAGCCCACCCACGCTGAGTCAAAAAGGATGTAATCGCACAGCGATCCGATCTTGTCGATCACCTGGCGGGCGTTGTAGATGGTGCCGTCGTAGGTGCCGAGCTGGATCACCGCCAGGCGGAACGGCCGTGCGTCGTCCGCTTTCTGCGGCGCGACGGCGCGGATCTGCTCGCGCAGGTAACGTTCGTCGAAACAGTGCTCGTCAATGCCGCCGATAAAGCCAAACGGATTGCGCGCCGCCTCCAGATAGACCGGCGTCGCCCCCGCCTGGATCAGCGCGCCATGGTGGTTGGATTTATGGTTGTTGCGGTCAAAAAGCACCAGATCGCCGCGCGTCAGCAGCGCATTGGTGACGACTTTGTTCGCCGCCGACGTGCCGTTCAGCACAAAGTAGGTTTTATCCGCATGGAACACTTTGGCGGCAAATTTCTGCGCGTGTTTGGCGGAACCTTCATGGATCAGCAGATCGCCGAGCTTAACGTCGGCATTGCACATGTCGGCGCGAAAAACGTTCTCGCCAAAGAAGTCAAAAAACTGACGTCCGGCAGGGTGTTTTTTGAAGAACGCGCCGTGCTGATGTCCCGGACAGGCAAAGGTGCTGTTGTCCATCGCCACATACTGCGTCAGGGTATCGAAAAACGGCGGCAGCAGGTTTTCTTCGTAACGGCAGGCCGCGGATTCCAGCTCCAGCATCTCCTGCGCTTTACCGCCGATCACCGCCTCGACGCCCGCTGGCGCATCGGCAGGCGTGTCGCTGAACAGAAATACCGGCAGCTTAAAGCCTGTACGTTTTAAGAGCGCGAGAATGCCGCTGTAACTGTCAGCCACCGTAATGACGACTGCCGCCACGTCGGTAAAATCCGTGTTGTCCAGGCTGACCACCTCGCGATGGGTGGAAAGCTGGGAAACCAGCTCGCGGCTGGCGGCAATTTTCATGGTTTTCATAAGCACGTTTACCCGTTTCAGGGGAGTAAAAAGCCCCGGGCGAGATGGCGATCTCACCCAATGAAGGTATCTGACTGGAGCCAGCTCCAATCGCCAGACATCAGTAAAAACAGATCGCGTCTGCCTTTACGGTTGCCCTCGGATGAGCCTGCGTTGCCCTCACCGCATGGTGAGAAGAGTATGGATCATGGCAGAACGGGTACGCGATCGCATAAGTATGCGACAGGTCTGGCGAGCAGAATGTGGTGTCATCCAGGCGGCCCCGTGATTAAGAGAGGAAATTTCGCGCAATAATGTCACTTTTGACCGGCAGGTGCAACACGCAAAAAATGCCTGGAACCTGAGTTTTTGCGGCATACTATGCAGTAGTGCAAACAAATTTTTCAGGAGTAACAGCGTGTTAACTGGCCCCTTTATCAATGCCGCTGCCGTACTGATCGGCGGCACCCTCGGCGCGGTGTTAAGCCACCGTTTACCCGAACGCGTGCGTGGTTCGATGCCTGCTATTTTCGGCCTGTGCTCGCTGGGTATCGGCATTCTGCTGGTAATGAAATGCGTCAACCTGCCGGTGATGGTGCTGGCAACCCTGGTGGGCACGCTGATTGGCGAGATCTGTTACGTCGAGCGCGGCATCAGCGGCGGGGTGAACCGCCTGCGTAAACTGGTGCAGCGCGGCAAAAAATCAACCGGCGTGCCGGAAGGTCATGACGCTTTTATCGAAAGTCTGGTCGCCATCATTATTCTGTTCTGCGCCAGCGGCACCGGCATTTTTGGCGCGATGCGCGAAGGCATGACCGGCGATCCGAGTATTTTGATCGCCAAAGCCTTTCTCGACTTCTTTACTGCGGTGATTTTTGCCACCTCGCTGGGCATTGCCGTGGCGGCCATTTCGGTGCCGATGCTGATTATTCAGCTTACCCTCGCCACCTGCGCGACCTTTATTCTGCCGCTCACCACACCGGCGATGATGGGCGATTTCACTGCCGTCGGCGGTATTCTGCTGCTGGCCACCGGCCTGCGTATCTGCGGCATCAAGATGTTTGCCGTCGCTAACATGTTGCCCGCGTTGATTATCGCCATGCCGATCTCCGCCGCCTGGAGCGCTTTTTTCGCCTGAACCGCGTGCACTGACGCCAGATTGCTGATAGATTGTGCAGTCTGCAACGATTTAAATAAATTTCGTTGACGACACGAGGCGGATCAGGTTTAATGCGCCCCGTTGCCCGGATAGCTCAGTCGGTAGAGCAGGGGATTGAAAATCCCCGTGTCCTTGGTTCGATTCCGAGTCCGGGCACCACTATTTAAAGAACCCGCCCACAAGGCGGGTTTTTGCTTTTGGACGTTCTGCCCGCTGCGCTCCCACTCCCCCGCCTCCATCGGTACCTGTCACAGCCTCAGCAATTGCGGGTATAATGACAAAAATTATCCAATGAGTTCAGAAACGACGATGACCAAACTTACCTTACAAGAGCAGATGCTGAAAGCGGGCCTGGTGACCAGCAAAAAAATGGCCAAAGTGCAGCGCACGGCGAAGAAATCCCGCGTGCAGACGCGTGAAGCCCGTGCTGCGGTGGAAGAGAATAAAAAAGCGCAGCTGGAGCGCGACAAGCTGCTGAGCGAACAGCAAAAACAAGCAGCGTTGTCCAAAGAGTACAAAGCGCAGGTGAAGCAGCTGATTGAGATGAACCGCATCAACATTGCCAGAGGCAATATTGATTTCAACTTTACCGACAATAACTTTATTAAAAAAATCGCCGTCGATAAGGTGACCCAGGCGCAGTTGATTAGCGGACGTCTTGCGATTGCGCGTCTGATGAAAGACAGCAGCGGCGAGAGTGAATACGCCATTATTCCGGCAAGCGTTGCCGATAAAATTGCGCAGCGGGATGCAGAAAGTATTGTCCTCAACAGTGCGTTGAGTCAGGAAGCGCAGGATGAAGACGATCCGTATGCAGATTTCAAAGTACCTGATGATTTGATGTGGTAAGCAAAACGTAGTACGCGCAGGCGTTGTGCATTACACTGCGCGCGGCAAGAACTGAGCAGATAAACGATTAAACAGGCGGTAATGGCGATGAACGGAACAATCACAACCTGGTTCAAAGACAAAGGTTTTGGATTTCTCAAAGATGAAAACGGGGATAACCGTTATTTTCATGTGATTAAGGTCGCCAACCCTGAACTCATCAAGAAAGATGCGGCGGTGACCTTTGAACCCACCACCAATAATAAAGGCCTGTCCGCCTACGCAGTGAAAGTGCTGCCGGAAAGCAAATACATCTTCATCGCCGGTGAGCGCATTAAGCTTACAGCCATCAAATCTTACGTGGTTTTCAGCGAAGAAGTCCCCGTCGAGGCGCGCATCGATAAAGAAAATACCGTGCTGTCCGTAGGGCTGCTGATGGGCAACATTCGCCCAAAAACCGATATCAAGCCGGGACAAATGCGGACGCTGAAAAAACTGGCGATCACCACCTTCCAGGGAGAGACGTTAATCTTTACGGAAGATGAGATCGACGTGGATGCGACGGTGAAAATGCTTAAGGTTTGATGTTACGTCAAGGACCTGCCCATAAAGATTAAAAAGGCACGCCAGCGTGCCTTTTCCTTTCTCTGCCCGCCATGCTAAAAACATTCATCACGCTTTTGATATAGTGAATAAAAACACACAACATCAGGAGTTAACATGAGTCAGCAAGCTGCCCTTAACGCGCAACCGCTGGAGTGGGGCCACGGGCCACGCACCTTTGAAGTTTTTCTTGAGCCTACCTGTCCGTTCTCCGTCAAAGCCTTTAACAAGCTGGACGCGCTGTTACAGCATGTCGGCGAAGATAAAGTCACCATCAAAATCCGACTGCAATCCCAGCCGTGGCATCTGTATTCCGGCGTGATCGTGCGCTATATCCTTGCGGCCTCGACGCTGCCGGACGGGCGCGACGCGGCGCATAAAGTCATGCAGGCAGTGGCCGATCATCGTGAAGAGTTTGAATTTACCGATCATTGCAGCGGTCCGAATATGGACGCCACGCCAAACGATATTCTGGCGCGCCTTAAAGCTTATAGCGGGGTGGATGCCTCGGTACCCTTTGGCCGGGCGGATCTGCAAACCGTTATTAAATGGCACTGCAAATATGCCCGTCAGAACGGCATTCACGTCTCACCGACCTTTATGGTCAACGGTCTGGTGCAGCCGGATCTTGGCAGCGGAGATGACGTCACCGTCTGGGCTGAACGCCTTTTTTCCTGAATAACAATGACCTGGCGTTAAGCGCACTAACCGTCCGTTTCTGCGCGTAGCGCCTGCTACACTGCTTCAACACATCAATGAAAAGGCAGGTTAACATGTCAGACAATCAGTATCAGCCACCGAAAACCTGGACGTGGGATAAATCCGCAGGCGGCGCCTTTGCCAGCATCAATCGCCCGGTATCCGGCGCCACGCATGAGAAAACCCTGCCAGTCGGCAAGCACCCGCTCCAGCTTTACTCCCTCGGCACGCCGAACGGCCAGAAGGTAACTATTCTGCTGGAAGAGCTGCTGGAAAAAGGCGTGACCGCCGCGGAATACGATGCCTGGCTTATCCGTATTGGCGAAGGCGATCAGTTCTCCAGCGGCTTTGTTGAGGTGAACCCGAACTCCAAAATCCCGGCGCTGTGCGATCACTCCACTACCCCGCCGGCCCGCGTGTTCGAATCCGGATCCATCCTGCTTTATCTGGCGGAAAAATACGGCCACTTCCTGCCGAAGGATCCGGCCGGGCGTACCGAAGCGCTGAACTGGCTGTTCTGGCTACAGGGCGCAGCCCCGTTCCTCGGCGGCGGCTTCGGTCATTTTTATCACTACGCGCCGGTGAAAATCGAGTACGCCATCAACCGCTTTACCATGGAAGCCAAGCGTCAGCTCGACGTGCTGGATCAGCAGCTGGCGAAGCATAAGTTTGTGGCCGGTGACGAATACACCATCGCGGATATGGCGATCTGGCCGTGGTACGGCAACGTGGTGCTCGGCACCATCTATGACGCCGCCGAATTCCTCGATGCCGGCAGCTACAAAAACGTGCTGCGCTGGGCGAAAGAGGTGGCGGAGCGTCCGGCCGTGAAGCGTGGCCGCATCGTCAACCGCACCAACGGGCCGCTGAACGAACAGCTGCATGAGCGTCACGACGCCAGTGACTTCGACACCAACACCGAAGACAAGCGCAACAGCTAACCTGTGTAACCGGGCGAACTACGCCCGGTTTTTCTTTTCTCTGCCGCCCGCCGGTTTCTTTTTCCCGCCGCATATTTACAACAAAATAATAACTGGTAAGAATGATTTTTTTTCATTCATTGCGGACACCTATGTCTGAACGCGCCCTGACACAGCAGATCCAGAATCTGAAAAAGCATAATGCCCGTCTGGTGAGGCTGGCGCGTGACGCCCGCAGTAAACTCAGCGCTGCGCTCGACGGCACCGGCCTGTGCCTGTGGCAGCTGGATGTGCCCAGCGGGAAACTGATCATCTTTAACCGCCGCTGGGGATCGATGCTCGGCTATCAGCCGAAAGAGCTCAGCGCGCAGTTTGAGGTATGGAAAGATCATCTGCATCCGGAGGATCGTCCCTGGGTACTGAAGGCCTTTTACGATCATCTTGAGGGCAAAGCCCCTTACTACGAAGCCCTGCACCGCATGCAGCATAAAAACGGCACCGTAACCTGGGTGCTGGATCGCGGGCGCGTCAGCGAGCGGGATGCCAGCGGCAATCCGCTGAAGGTCACCGGCACACACATCGACATGACCAAAGAGAAGCAGTACGAAGAGCAACTGGCGCTGCTGGCCAATCACGATCCGCTCACCGGACTTGCCAACCGTCACGCGCTGATCAAACAGTTCGACGAGCGTAAACAGACCGGGCCGCTGTGCGTGGCTTTTATCGATCTGGATAATTTTAAGCATGTTAACGATACCCTCGGGCACCGTAGCGGCGATGTATTGCTGATCCAGCTCAGCCAGCGTCTGCGCGACACCTGTCCGCCGGGCACCACTATCGGGCGGCTTGGCGGCGATGAGTTCGTGCTGTTGCTGCCCTTTGCGCTGGCGGATGCGACGATCTACCGCGCGGCGCAGGATCTGCTGCACGCCGTGCTGACGCCCTTTGATCTGGATAACGGTGTCGGATCGGTGGGCGCATCCATCGGCATTGATGAAGTGCAGCCGCAGGACAGCTTTGTGGAAGCCTTAACCCGCGCGGACGAGGCGATGTATCACATCAAGCACAGCGGCAAAAACGGCGTGGCGATGGGTGCAACGCTGATCTCCGTTTCCCCGCGGCTGACAGCCTGAGGCCGGGCATGAAATCCGCACGACAACAAACCCTTCTGGCGCTCCTCGCCCGCCACGACACCCTGACCACCGCCAGCCTGGCGGCACAGCTCGGCATCAGCAAAGAGACGCTGCGCCGGGATCTCACGGCGTTACAGGCGCAGGGGAAAATTGTGCGTCATCACGGGCGCGCGCGGCTGATCCACACGCAAAATCACGATGGCGGCGAGCCCTTCGTCGCCCGGCTGAAAAGCCATTATGCGGATAAAGCCGATATTGCCCGCCATGCGCTGGCGTGGATCGAAGAGGGGATGTGCCTGGCGCTGGATGCCAGCTCCACCTGTTTTCATCTGGCGCGACAGCTGCCGGACGTGCCGCTGACCGTATTTACCAACAGCCAGCCCGTTTGTCAGGAGATGGCGCGCCGCCAGCACGTCAGGCTGATTTGCACCGGCGGCGAACTGGATCGTAAATACCGCTGTTATATGAATCCAACGCTGGCCCCCTTACTGAAAGCGCTTGAGATCGACCTGTTTATCTTTTCCTGCGAGGGTGTTGATACCCACGGCGATATGTGGGATCCGACGGTACATAATGCCGGATTCAAAACGCAGTTGCTAAGCCGGGCGCAGCAGTCGTTATTGCTGATTGATAAAAGCAAATTTCAGCGCGCCAGCGATGTAAAAATTGGCAACCTGAGCGCGGTGACGCAGATGATCACCGACGTCCGCCGTTAACTGTCCAGCTGCTCTAACGCCGCCAGCGTTTCTCTCGCCTGCTGTTCATCAATGATGCTCATCGCAAAACCGACGTGCACCAGCACCCACTTCCCCAACAGCGCGGCGGGATCGCCATCGCACACCAGCGCGATGATAATCTGTCGTTGTACGCCGCAAATGTTTACCGTCGCCAGCTGGTGGAGATCTTCCCCAACCGCAACGATCTGCCCCGGCACGCCTATACACATCGGTTATTCCTTTTATTCGATTTCGATACTTTTTACCCGCAGCGCCTCGCCGCCTTCCACGCTAAGGCTCGCGCCATGACAGCACGGACAGACCGCGTCGTGACGCTGCACTTCCACGCGGGCGCTGCACGTCCAGCACCACGCCTGCGCCGGGCGATGGATGAGATGTAACGCGCAGCCCTGCGCCGCCGTCTGCGCGCAGACGCTGGCAAAGCTAAAGCGCAGCGCGTTTTCTTCCACGCAAGCCAGCGCGCCAATCTCCAGCCAGACGCCTGTTACGCGCCGGGCACCGGCCTGCGCCGCCTGCTCCAGCACAATTTCCACCACGCTCTGGCACAGCGACAGCTCATGCACGGGCGCGCGCCTGCCAGCCAAACAGCGCCCGCCGGCGCGACAGATCCGGGGTGTTTACCGGCAGCGAGAGCAGCATACGGGCGCAGTCGTTCGTAAGGTTTATGCCCTGCGCCGCCGTCAGCCCGCGCTGCACCGGCGACATCAGCGAACAGGCCAGATAGTGCCCGATGCTTTCCAGCTCACCGACGGTAAAGGTGATGTTTCCCGCAGGCAGCGCGAGGGCGAGTTTTCCCCCTACCGGACGCGGCTGCCAGCGCTGATGCGGGCCGGGCAGCACCAGCGCGCTGAGCATCCACGGCGTGATGAGACAGCCGATCCACTGCTCTTCAAACAGGGTAAAGGGCGCGGCATATACCGGCATTGCCGGATGCAAAAACGCCAGATCGTGCAGCGTGCGTGCGCCGATCGCCGCAAAGGCCGTCTGCACCTGCTCCGCCGGATCACCGGAAAAGCCGCTCATGCCGCACGCTCCACCAGCGTCACCCCGCTGTCACGCAGTTCAGCGATCACCCGCGCCAGCGCAGGCTCCAGACTGGCGGCCACCACCGGCGTTAAGCCGACGTGCGGTTCCAGCGATGCGGGAATGACGCCGATAAGCGTCAGCTTGCGCGGAAACTCGCCGGTAAAACGCAGCGCCGATAACACGTCCGCCAGTCCCAGCTGATGGGGCGAAACTTTGTTGGTGAACAGCACCGGCACCTCTTCATCGCGCAGCGTCAGAACGGTGCCGGGGGAGTATTTACGCGAGACAATGGCGTCGACAATAATCAGATGGCGGCGATTCGCCATCGCCTCCAGCAGCTCCATGCCCGCCGTGCCGCCATCAAGCACTTCCACGTGCTCCGGCAGATGGTAACGCGCCGCCAGCACCCCGGCGATGCGCACGCCAATGGCTTCGTCGCTGAGCAAAATATTGCCCACGCCTAACACTAAAATGGTCATCACAGCATCTTTACCGATACCGGATCGCCGCCGTCCGTATCCACCAGATGCACGGCACAGGACATACACGGATCGAAAGAGTGAATGGTGCGCACCACTTCCAGCGGCTTATGCGGATCGGCAATGCGCGTACCCACCAGCGCCTGTTCATAAGGCCCCGGCTGATCGTTAAAGTTGCGCGGTCCGGCGTTCCAGGTGGACGGCACCACCGCCTGGTAGTTAGCGATTTTGCCGTCCTTGATCACTATCCAGTGGGATAACATGCCGCGCGGCGCTTCCAGAAAACCGACGCCGTAAAACTCCCCCGTTTCGGGGATGACCGGCTTCACCCAGGTGAGGTGATCGCCTTTGCCGATATTGGCGATCAGCGCCTGATACTGATGTTGCAGGATCAGCTGCAGTTCACAGGCGTGAACGGTGCGGCCAATAATGCGTCCCAGTGTCGAATGCAGTTGCGCCACGTCGAGGCGTTGCCCGGTGAGCTGCTGGTAAATGTCGTTAATTTCCTGCAATTTCGTTTGGGTCTCCTGCCGCCCGGCCGCCAGCTTGCACAGCAGCGTCGCCAGCGGTCCGACTTCCACGGTTTTGCCGTAAAAGGTCGGCGATTTCACCCAGGAATATTTGCCGTCATCCGCCCAGCCGGTGTGGGCCGGATGTGTGGTTCCCTGCCAGGGAGCCTGGGGTTCGTCGTCCTGGTACCAGGCATGTTTCGCGCTCTCCTGAATGCCGTTGATCAGCCACTGGTTGCTGTGGGCGTTAATCGGGCGGAAGGTAGCGAAATCGCCATCGGTAATGGCCCCGCCGGGGAACAGGAAGCTGCCGTTCTGGCTGTCGGTTGGGTATTCCGGCGCGCAGAGATAGTTCACCGCCCCCTGCCCCTGCGCCAGCCATTCCGGGTAATACGCGGCGATCACCGCCGTGTCGATTTTATAGACCTGCTCGATAAAATCGCCGAGCTTGTCGATAAAAGATTTGATGTACATCAGCCGTTCAAGGTTAAGCACGCCGATGCCGTCGGGGTTGATGGGGTTCGCCACGCCGCCCACCGCCAGATTCTGGATATGGGGCGATTTGCCGCCCAGCAGCGCCACAATACGGTTCGCATCCCGCTGACACTCCAGCGCCTGTAAATAGTGGGCGACGGCGATCAGGTTCACCTCCGGCGGCAGCTTCATGGCCGGATGTCCCCAGTAGCCGTTGGCGAAAATCCCCAGTTGTCCGCTGGCGACCAGCTCCTTCACTTTGTTCTGCACGCGGGTAAATTCCGCCGCGCTGTTGAGCGGCCAGCGGGAGATCCCCGCCAGCAGCGCCGCCGCTTTGGCCGGATCGGCATTGAGCGCCGCGGTAATATCCACCCAGTCCAGTGCCGACAACTGATAAAAATGGACGATATGATCGTGGGTAGTGTGCGCTGCGAGAATGATATTGCGGATGTACTGCGCGTTCAGCGGTACGTTGATCCTGAGCGCGCTTTCGACGGCGCGCACCGACGCGAGCGCATGGGTGGTGGTGCAGACGCCGCAGATGCGCTGCATGATCATCCAGGCATCGCGCGGATCGCGATCCTTAACGATAGTTTCCATGCCGCGCCACATGGTGCCGGAGGCCCAGGCTTTCGACACCACGCCGTCGGCGATCTCGCAGTCAATGCGCAGATGGCCTTCAATACGGGTAACGGGATCAATAGTAATTCGTTGGCTCATGCTTTACTCGCTCCCTGAGGACAATGAACAGGTTGTTGTAGCGGAGGAATGATCGGCAGCAGGCGGACCAGTAAGATGTAGGCGCAGATCTCAATGGCCACAAAGCCGATGGAGATCAGCAGCTCTTCCCAGGTCGGAAAATAGCGCCAGCCGCCGCCGGGGTTAAAGGCCAGCAGCGAATAAGAGAGCCGCCAGCAGGCGCAGCCGAGCAGCTGGCTGAGCGCCGCCAGAAAAAGTACCCGGCCATCGCGCCGCCAGCGGGTTACCCGCAGCACCAGCAGCGGAAACGCCAGCAACGCGATTTCACCCCAGAACAGCGCAGAGTAAACGTCTCCGGCAAAGGCGTAGTGCAACTTGTCGCGCCAGAGCAGTTCGCCAAAACGCAGCAGCAGGAACAGCGCCAGCAGAAGGCTTAACAGCCAGGTCAGTTTGATAAACAGCGGCTTTTCATCCGCGCCCCTGCCACGCAGCGCGCTCTGCACCAGGGATCCTTCGAAAATCACAATGGAGAAGCCCATGATAAAGGCGGTGAGCAGGGAAAACAGCGGCAGCATTTCATAGCTCTGCCATAGCGGATGCACTTTGTGCCCGGCGACGATCATTAATGATCCCATCGACGACTGATGCATAGTGGGCAGCAGCGCCCCCAGCGCGATAATAAAAAACATCACTTTGTTGATGCGCCTGAGCGACACTTTCCAGCCGAGGCGCTCCAGCACTGCGGGCGCGAATTCCAGCGCCATCACGCCGATGTAGATCGTCATACAGACGGCGGTTTCAAACAGCACCGAGTTGACGTTGAAATGCCCTGGCAGATAGAAATACGGCAGGTTCCAGTAACGCCCGACGTCAATGGTGATCGACAGCCCGCCCAGGGAGTAACCGAACAGGCTGGCCAGCAGCGCCGGGCGCACCAGCGGGTGATATTCGCCGCGGTTAAAAACGTACACCGCCCACGCCAGCGCCCAGCCGCCGCAGGCGAAACCGGTGCCGATTAACAGATCGAAGGCGATCCAGATCCCCCAGGGGTAGCCGCCGTTAAGATCGGAAACCGATCCGAGACCGAACACCAGCCGTTTGCCGATAAGGATCAGGCACAGCACCACCAGCGGCGCGAAGATCAGGATCGCCTTATTGATGAGTTTTCCGCCCAGCGGCTGCGGATCATGATGCGTCATCATCGTCCTCCTTATGCTGATCGCCTTTACTGTGACGACGCACCAGCACGGTCAGGCCCGCCAGCATCGCCAGCGGCAGCAGCATGCCTTTGTAAACCGTATGCTGAATATTTTCGGCACGTGCGCCGGTAGAGAGCTCATCCAGCGGCGGCAGATCGAGGTTTTCCATCGGCACGGCGCTCAGCACCAGCACCTGGGTGCCGCCCGCCTCCCTTTCGCCATAGATATGCGGCACATAACGCGCCACCGGATGCAGGTAAGTATCTCCCGTACTGAGCGTCTGGCGCGGATAGCGGTACTGGCTGCCGGGCGTCAGCGCCAGCCGCTTTTTCGCTTCCGCCAGCAGCGCGTCGCGGGTGCCGAAAATGACCGCTCCCGCCGGACAGGCCTCCACGCAGCCGGGCAGACCGCCGTTATCAAGCCGCGCCAGCCCCGGCTGATTACACAGCTCACATTTATGCAGCGCCCCGAACGGGTTAGCGTAATCATATTTCGGCACGTTAAACGGGCAGCCGACCATGCAGTAGCGGCAGCCGGTACAGACGCTGGCGTCGTAATGCACAATGCCGGTGAGGGGATCTTTTTTCAGCGCCGATACCGGGCAGACCGATACGCAGTTAGGATCAACGCAGTGCATGCACTGCTTTTTGATGTAGGCGTAGCCATCTTTCACCTGGTCTTTGTGCAGCCCGCTGCCGCTGCGCCACACCTGAATAATGTTGTTGGTGTAGGGGGAAAGTTTGTCATTGTTCGACCAGGTGGCTTCCCCCTGCGGATTGCGGGCGGGAAAGTTAAGATCCTGGCAGCGGGTGACGCAGGCCTGGCAGCCGATGCACAGCGTGGAGTCGTACAGCATCCCCAGCGCGCCGGGGATCGGCGGGCGGTTGGTGGCGGCGGCGAAAGCGGGAGACGCGCTGCCTGACAGCAAGGCGCTCCCGGCAGAGAGTTTGAGGAAATCACGTCTGTCCACGATCACTCTCCCTGACGATCGGCGTCATCGTGCTTTTGCTGACGCCCCAGTTCGCGCACCGTCATCAGGCTGACGCCGCCCACCACGCCAATGACGCCGCCGAGTAACCCCATTGCCGTGGCAGAAACCGCGCCGCCCTCTTTTTGCGCCACCTCCGGTTTGTCGGCGCGCGGCGTCGGATTTTCCACGCTGGCGAGCTGGTGAATGCCTTTATGAAAGCCGATGCCTTCTTCGTTACAGCCGTAGCACGGATGACCAATCGCCACCGGCCACACGCCACCGACATCGCAGAATTGCAGCGTCGAACAGTTGCCCCAGGTTTCCGGGCCTTTGCAGCCTAAATGATATAAACACCAGCCGGCGCGATGGCCCTCGTCGCCAAAGGCGCGGGCGAAGCGTCCGGCGTCGAAGTGCGGTCGCCGTTCGCAGTGTTCATGGATCAATCGACCATAAGCAAAGGTCGGGCGGTTTTTGGCATCCAGCGCGGGCGGCTTGCCCCAGGTAATGATGTGCGCCACGGTGGCAAGAAAGTTATGCGGATTCGGCGGGCAGCCGGGAATATTGATCACCGTTTTGCCTGGCAGTGCCGCCTGCAATCCGACGGCGCCGGTTGGATTGACGCCTGCCGCCGCCACGCCGCCCCAGGCGGCACAGGAGCCAATGGCGATAATGGCCGCCGCATGTTCAGCGGCTTTACGGATATGGTCGACAATGGGCTCACCGGCGACCATGCAGTAAATGCCGTTGTCCTTCAGCGGCACCGAGCCATCCACCACCAGCACGTACTGCCCCTGATATTTTTCCAGCGCCTGATGTTTGTTGTCTTCGGCCTGATGCCCAAAGGCCGCGCTCAGCACTTCGTGATATTCGAGGGAAAGGGTTTCCAGCAGCAGATTTTCAATGGTGGGATGGGTGGCGCGCAGCAGCGATTCGGTACAGCCGGTACATTCCTGCGCGCCGATCCAGATAACCGGCAGGCGCTGCGGCTGGCTGAGCGACCCGGCCATGCGGGCGGCCGCCTGGCTGCTAAGCCCCATGGTGGCGGCCAGCGCGGTGCATAACGTCATGAAATCCCGGCGCGTGATGCCGGGCGGAATAGCAGATGTTGTTGTAACCATAATTGCGCTTCCTTATGCAAAGGTGGCGCTATTTCAAACCCTTCCCTGGAAAATTGCTGCGATCGGCCCGACAATTAACCTTAAAAGTGACATGGTTATTTACAAAAAAAGCCACAACGTTACCGTCGTGGCCTGATGATCAGAATACTAAAAGTTAAAACGCGACCCACTCGTCAGAGGCGGGGGATTTTACTGGCGGGGTATAGCGTGACGACGATGTCGCAACAGGCGCGGCGGCAAGCTTTTGCTCGTCTGCCGATAAACGGAACTGCTGAACCGCACGCTGCATCTCCTCCGTCTGACGCTCCAGCGCCACGGCGGCGGCCGATACCTGCTCTACCAGCGCGGCGTTCTGCTGGGTGACGCTGTCCATCTGGGTGATGGCCACCCCGACCTGCGAAATGCCTTTGCTCTGCTCCGCGGACGCGCCGGCGATCTGCTTCATAATAGTGGTCACTTCAGTAACCGCACGCAGAATGCCTTCCATGGTGGTGCCGGTATCGTTCACCAGTTTTGCGCCTTTATCGACGCGGCTGACCGAGTCCGCGATCAGGGTTTCGATCTCTTTGGCCGCCCCTGCGCTGCGGCTGGCCAGATTACGCACTTCACCCGCCACCACCGCGAAACCACGGCCCTGTTCACCGGCACGCGCCGCTTCAACGGCGGCGTTCAGCGCCAGGATATTGGTCTGGAAGGCGATACTGTTGATCACCGTGGTGATCTCGGCGATTTTCTTCGAGCTGTCTGAAATGTCGCTCATGGTGGTGACCACTTCGCTGACCAGCGCGCCGCCTTTGCTGGCAGTGGTGGACGCCACTTCCGCCAGTTCGCTGGCCTGACGTGCGTTGTCCGCGTTCAGCTTCACGGTGGCGGTCAGTTGTTCCATGCTTGCCGCCGTCTCTTCCAGCGCTGCCGCCTGCTCTTCCGTACGGGATGAGAGATCGTTATTGCCGCTGGAAATCTCCGTTGCACCGCGCCAGATATTGTCGCTGCCGGAACGAATGGCGCTGACCGCATCACGCAGGCTATCCTGCATTTCCTGCAACAGCGGCACCATCTGTCCCACACAGTTACGGCCCATCGCCTCTACCGGCTGGCTGAGATCGCCCCGGGCGATCAGGCTGAAGTGCTGGCGAATTTTCGCCAGCGGTTTAACCAGCATGGCAACCAGATAGCGATCGGAGAACAGCAGTAACAGAAGGCCTAAGATCACCGCCGCGATGATCGCCGTGCGGGTAACGCTGGTCTGATGGTCTACCATGACGCGGGTATCATCCAGCATCTGGTTCGCCGCTTTGTTGAACGCTTCGGTGCTGGCACCAAAGGCGCGGCTCAAAGCGGGCGTTACGTTGCTCGCCTGATTGCGGTAAGCGTCAAGATTGCCTTGCTGCGCAAACTGAACCTGCGCCGTCACGCCCTGATCCAGCAGCGCCTGCCAGTTACCGATCACCTGTGCGGAAACATTCGCATCAATCGGGCCGGGTGAGATCGCCTTCAGCGCGTCCAGTTTGGTTTTCATATTGTCCAGCGCCTGCTGAACCGGGCCAAAATCGGCGCTGCCGCCCGCCGCTTTTGCCTCCATTGACCGTGACAATCGGGTGACGACGCGGAAATACTGATCATTGCCCTGGCTGAGCAGCGTCATCTGCGTGACCAACTGGCGATCCATATCATTGCCTTCAGCCACTTTCGACAGCGATAACACGCTGAATAATCCGACACCCGACCACAGCAGGCAGAAAACGCCAAGAATGGCGAGCATCACAAAGCGAATTGTGAAGTTTTGGAGCATACGCATAGTTAATTCCTTGCTTGAGGTGCATTCCCATCCAGAAGGTGGGACTTATTATGGTTATCGGCAAAATATGCGTAATATGTATGCCACGGCGGACCTTTTTTGATCAAAAAATAATCCACCAGGAATCCTTTAAAAAACAAGGCTCCAGGCATTTAAATAATATCGCCATTCACTTTTGCTCACACTTTTACATATAGTTCAGCAGATAGTTACAGCGGCAACTATCTGTAAGCTACTTATCTTAAAGAGAAAATCCCCACTCCATTTATTTAGCCTGCTAACATTCTTATTGATGCGAAAAATAAGAATCCTCCCAAAACTAATAGATTCTCGGGTTGGTTTAAACAATGTTTATGGGGGAATAAATCCCTTATTTAAATAATACTATTTACTATCTGTAGTCGCAGCATCTCAATATAGACGGTAATTTAAAAAGGGTGCATTAATTTAAATTAAGTAATCTTAAATATGGCACGTATAGTTAATTACGTGTTTCGCCATATTATGCATATGTTACCCGTAATAAAGATGCGCTTTTTTTGATGAGCCAAACCCGCAAGCGCTCACCGCGCCTGCCTTCCAGCCTGGTATCCGGGCCGCGTGACGCCTGAGTGCTTAAACCATAAGGCGCATTAATGAATAGTTAAGCAACGCTACATAATCATAAAGATTTGTGACCGCTGCGGCTTGTGGCGATCGGCGGTAACGCTAAAATAGAAACAGCGTTTCGAATATTTATAATCAAAAAAGGAGACATCATGCCCTGGTTAGCCAATCCTGCCCGTTACGAGCAGATGCAGTATCGCTACTGCGGGAAAAGCGGGTTACGCCTGCCTGCTCTTTCGCTGGGTTTGTGGCACAGTTTTGGTCACGTTCAGCCGCTGGATACCCAGCGCGCCCTGCTACGCACCGCCTTTGATGCGGGCATCACCCATTTCGATCTGGCCAACAACTATGGTCCGCCGCCGGGCAGCGCCGAGGAAAATTTTGGTCGTCTGCTGAGGGAGGATTTTGCGGCCTACCGCGATGAACTGCTCATCTCCACCAAAGCGGGCTATGACATGTGGCCAGGCCCCTACGGGTCCGGCGGCTCGCGTAAGTATCTGCTGGCCAGCCTCGACCAGAGCCTCAGCCGCATGGGGCTGGAGTATGTCGACATTTTCTATTCCCACCGCGTTGATGAAAATACGCCGATGGAAGAGACAGCCTCGGCGCTGGCGCAGGCGGTGCAGAGCGGTAAAGCGCTGTACGTGGGTATCTCGTCCTACTCCTCTGAACGCACCCAGACGATGGTCGATTTGCTGCGTGAATGGAAAATCCCGCTGCTCATCCACCAGCCCTCGTACAATCTGCTCAACCGCTGGGTGGATAAAAGCGGCCTGCTGGATACGCTGGAGCGCAACGGCGTGGGCTGTATCGCCTTTACGCCGCTGGCGCAGGGTCTGCTGACCGGGAAATACCTCAACGGTATTCCTGACGGCTCGCGTATGCAGCGGGAAGGGAAAAAGGTGCGCGGATTAACCGAGAAGATGCTGACCGACAGTAACCTGAACAGCCTGCGCCTGCTCAACGAGATGGCGCAACAGCGCGGACAATCGATGGCACAGATGGCGTTAAGCTGGTTGCTGAAAGATGCGCGCGTCACCTCGGTGCTGATCGGCGCAAGCCGTCCCGAGCAAATCGAAGAAAACGTGCGGGCGCTGGACAATCTGACCTTCAGCGCGGAAGAGCTGGCGCAGATCGATAAACACGTGGCAGATGGCGAGCTGAATCTCTGGCAGGCGTCGTCGGACAAATAATCTCACCATGCCGGGGACACCCCCCCGGCATGTTCAGCCATCAAATTTGCGCGGTGCGCACATCCCGCGGATCCACGTCCGGGCGGGCATACTCCGGCCACACCAGCGTGACCAGTTCCGGATAGGCGTCGAGACTGAATTCGTGAAAACACTGACTTAAGTTCAGTAATTCCAGATCGGAGTGCGGAACTTTCTCACCGTTAAGGCAGCGTTTTTTTATATTATCGTAATACTTATACACTGCTGAATTCAGATCGCTGCAACGACGTTGCGCTTCAAATAAGCCCGGCACGCTATTTATTTGCGATATGTTCATTCTTTTAATTGTCGCGTGCAGAAAATCAATATATTCATGATTGACACGCCAGTACCACACCGGCGTAATGGCATTCATTAACATTGAAAAGTGATCTTCTCCCTCCTCCTTTGACAACGGCGCGGCCTCAGGAAGTGGGTTGCTGTCTGCGGCTGGCGTGCCTTTATTCAGCTCGCGCATCATAAAAAGTACGCCCGCAGTAAGTAACAACAAAGCAATAACAGAATAAAAAATACTGTTCATGGGCTGGCTCCATTTTTTTTGATTTTAAAAGTCTGCCATGATATTGTCAACGAACCTCACGCCCGGACCCCTTCCCCACTCGTTTGAAATCAAAGGATATTAGAGATGCTGCCCGAGAACCTTGTCCCGGCTCGTTTTCACATTTCCGCGAAGGAAACTGAATCGGGGGAAGCAGAAAAAGACGTTAATTTCACTCAGGGAAAAAGAACGCTCTCTGATTTCGAAAGCGATATATTAACGAATGTCAGCCATACCAGGCAATCGAGAAATATGCTGCTGGAAGAACGCGACCGCCATATAAAAGATCGATTATACCGCGTAGTAAAAATTGAAACATTTACCCGTCTGCTTAACGATTTACAAGCCGAAGGGGACATTGATGCCCAAACCTTAAGTCAAATAATTGCCGAAAAAACCGAAGAGATAAATGCCGCCGGTAATGATGTCTGGCTTAACCTCATTACCCGCGAAAAAGATGCGCCTTTGTTTTATAAACTAGAGGATGAATAACGTGAAAGATGTTGAAGATAATAACGTTTATTTGGCTTTAGATAATCATAAAAGCGACGAATTTATCTTAAAGCAAAATCTCGATGCCCTGGTACAGAGTAAAAATGATCATATTACCCGTCTGGCGCGGGATCTGATCTCCATTCCTGCCGCGCTGGTGCGCTTAAAATGGCAGAACCGCCGCGAAATTTACGCGTTGCAGATTAAAGAAGAGATTTACGGCGCTGCGATAAACGAAGTGGCGAAGCGCCACCCTGAACTGTACGAAAAAATCATGTCCCGCCTCGAAGCCAACTACCAGCATCTGCTGGCGCGAGAGACGGCTACGCTGCGTATTACCCGCAAGCTGGCTGACGGGGGCTATCTGACGTCTAACGTCACCAGCGTAGCGCTGACAGAGAAAACGCCGCCGGTTGCGGAATAACGCGCAAAAAAAAGCTGACCGGAGTCAGCGTTCTTTTGTCGGGTGGCGCTTCGCTTACCCGACCTACACTCTGGGCGGCTTCGCCTCACCCGGCCTACACTTTGATTTGCCGGGTGGCGGCTTCGCCTTACCCGGCCTACCAGATCCAGTAGGCCCGGCAAGCGCAGCGCCGCCGGGCGTGATAAGGCGATTACTGCGCTTTCGCGACCTCTTCACCCACCAGACCTATCTTCAGATAGCCCGCCTGATGCAGCGTATCCATCACCTTCATCATGGTTTCATAATCCACGGTTTTATCCGCGCGGAAGAAAACGGTGGTGTCTTTTTTACCCGCGGTCACGGCGTTCAGCGCGTTGATCATGGTTTCTTCCGTCACCTGATCGTTGCCGATAAACATCGATTTATCCGCTTTTACCGACAGATAGACCGGTTTTTCCGGACGCGGTTGCGGCTGGCTGGACGAGGCAGGCAGATTGACCTTCACGTCCACCGTCGCCAGCGGCGCGGCCACCATAAAGATAATCAGCAGTACCAGCATGACGTCGATAAAGGGCGTCACGTTGATTTCATGCATTTCGCCGTTATCGTCCAGATTTTCATTAAGACGCATTGCCATAGGACATTAACCTAAACGTAATTTCTGTGCAGCGTGCACCGGTTTAGCCGTCGGGCTGGCGGCAAGATCAAGATCGCGGCTTTGCAGTAACAGCACCTGCGCGGCGACGTCGCCCAGCGAGGCTTTATAGCTGCCAATCATGCGGGCGAAGATGTTGTAGATCACCACCGCCGGAATAGCGGCAACCAGACCAATGGCCGTGGCTAACAGCGCTTCCGCGATACCAGGCGCGACAACCGCCAGGTTAGTGGTCTGCGTCTGGGCGATCCCGATAAAGCTGTTCATGATGCCCCACACGGTACCGAACAGGCCGATAAAGGGCGAGATCGCGCCAATGGTCGCCAGATAGCCATTCCCACGGCCCATATGACGGCCCACAGCCGCCACGCGGCGCTCAAGGCGGAAACCGGTACGCTCTTTAATGCCTTCGTTATCTTCCGAACCGGCAGAGAGCTCAAGCTCGTTCTGCGCTTCGTTAATTAACAGCGTACTGAGGCTTTTAGATTTAAAGGAGGCGGCGATTTCACTTGCCTGATCCAGCGAACGGGCTTCGCCGAGCAGTTGCTGTTCGCGCTTAAGGCGGCGCTTTTGCGAGATCAGCTCAACGCTTTTGCTGAAGAAAATTGCCCAGGTGACTACTGACGCCAGGATCAGGCCAATCATCACGATTTTTACAACAATATCGGCATGATGATACATACCCCAGACGGAGAGGTCCGTCTGCATCAAATTATTACCCACTGTGTATCTCCGGACATAAATCACAAATTCTGAGCATAATAATATCAAAACAGCGTCGAATTGATAGTAGTTCTCATTAGTATTTACATGATGCCCCAATTCCTGTGCATTTTCATTGCGCTTACTCAGTAAAAGCTTTCATCGGGCCATTTTCAGAAAATATTGTGCTGAATGAATAACCCTCAGGATGCAGAATCGGGCATTCATGGTAGTCTGGACATCCAGACGTATAAAAACAGGTTTCGATTATGGCAGCGAAGCACATTGATACCGCGCTGGTGAATGCCGGGCGCAGCAAAAAATATACTCAGGGTGCGGTGAACAGCGTTATCCAGCGCGCCTCTTCTCTGGTGTTCGACACGGTGGAAGCAAAAAAGCAGGCCACGCGAGGGCGCGCCAGCGGCGAGCTGTTTTATGGCCGTCGCGGCACCCTGACGCATTTCTCCTTACAGGACGCCATGTGTGAACTGGAAGGTGGCGCGGGCTGTGCGCTGTTTCCCTGCGGCGCGGCAGCGGTAGCCAATACCATTCTGGCCTTTGTTGAACAGGGCGACCATATTCTGGTTACCCATACCGCCTATGAACCGACGCAGGATTTCTGCACGAAAATCCTGGCAAAAATGGGCGTGACCACCGAGTGGTTTAACCCGCTGATCGGCGGCGACATCGCCGGACTGATCCAACCCAATACCCGCATCGTTTTCCTTGAATCCCCCGGCTCGATCACCATGGAAGTGCACGACGTGCCCGCTATCGTGGCCGCTGTGCGGCGCGTGGCTCCGGAAGCGATCATCATGATCGACAACACCTGGGCGGCGGGCATCCTGTTTAAAGCGCTGGATTTCGGCATTGATATTTCCATTCAGGCGGCCACCAAATACCTGATTGGCCACTCCGACGGCATGATCGGCACCGCCGTGGCGAATGCCCGCTGCTGGGAGCAACTGCGCGAAAACGCCTACCTGATGGGGCAAATGGTGGACGCTGACACCGCCTATATGACCAGCCGCGGCCTGCGCACCCTGAGCGTGCGTCTGCGCCAGCATCATGAAAGCAGTCTGCAGCTTGCCGAATGGCTGGCGGCGCATCCGCAGGTAGCTTGCGTGAATCACCCTGCGCTGCCGGGCAGTAAAGGCCATGAATTCTGGAAGCGCGACTTTACCGGTAGCAGCGGTCTGTTCTCATTTGTGCTGCGTAAGAGGCTGAATAATCAGGAGCTGGCGGCTTATCTTGATCACTTCACGCTGTTCAGCATGGCCTACTCCTGGGGCGGCTATGAATCGCTGATCCTGGCGAACCAGCCGGAGCATATTGCGGCGATCCGTCCGGGCGCTGAGGTCGACTTTACTGGCACCCTTATCCGTCTGCATATAGGTTTAGAAAACGTTGATGATTTACGTGCTGATTTAGCAGCGGGATTTGAGCGCATCGTGTAAAGTTAGCAGCCTGACAAGAAATCTTTCCAGACCAGCAGACTCGTCTGCATTTCTTGCGTGGGGGATCAAGGTGTCCTTGACATTTCAGGCGTACAATAGCGCTCAATATGCGGTTCCACAGGAAAGTCCATGGTAGTTATTCAAAATATTATCGCCGCGCTCTGGCATCATGATTTCGCGGCGTTAGCTGATCCACATGTTGTCGGTGTCGTTTACTTCGTGATGTTTGCGACACTGTTTCTGGAAAACGGATTACTTCCGGCCTCTTTCCTGCCAGGCGACAGTCTGCTTCTCTTAACCGGAGCGCTGATCGCCCGCGGCGTGATGGACTTTATACCGGCGCTGGTGATCCTCACCACCGCCGCCAGTCTGGGCTGCTGGCTGAGCTATATTCAGGGCCGCTGGCTGGGCAATACGCGGGTGGTGAAAAGCTGGCTGGCGCAGTTGCCAGCTAAATACCATCAGCGGGCCACCTGCATGTTCGAGCGGCATGGCCTGCTGGCGCTGCTGGCCGGGCGTTTTCTGGCCTTCGTGCGTACGCTGCTGCCAACGATGGCGGGCATCTCCGGCCTCTCCAACCGCCGCTTTCAGTTCTTTAACTGGCTGAGCGCGCTGCTGTGGGTGGGCGCGGTGACCTCGCTGGGCTATGCGCTGAGCATGATCCCTTTCGTGAAGCGCCATGAAGATCAGGTGATGACCTTCCTGATGATCCTGCCCGTATTTCTGCTGGTCGCCGGATTACTGGGCACAGTGATCGTGGTGATTAAGAAGAAATACTGCAACGCCTGACTTTTATCCCCTCACCTCGCGGTGAGGGGGTTATTACGTCCCCTGCATCGTCCTGATCCTGGCCGCATCCTCCCCCGGCGTCACGCCAAAATAGCGTTTAAACTCGCGGCTGAACTGCGAGGCGCTTTCATATCCTACCCGCATGGCCGCCGCGCTGGCTTTCATACCGTCGTGGATCATCAGCATCCGCGCCCGGTGCAGACGGTAGCTTTTCAGATACTGCAACGGCGAGGTGCTGGTGACGGATTTAAAATTGTGATGGAACGCCGAGACGCTCATGTTGGCTTCGGCGGCCAGCTGGTCAACGCTCAGGTTTTCCGTGTACTGGCTTTCGATGCGTTTTAACACGCGGCTGATCAGGCTGAAGTGCGTCTGACGGCTTACCAGCGCCAGCAGTGCGCCGCCGCGCGGGCCGGTCAGCACGTGATAGAGGATTTCCCGCACGATTTGCCTGCCGAGGATACGCGCATCCAGCGGGCGCTCCATCACGTCAAGCAGGCGCTCCACCGCACAGAGAATTTCATCGGACAGCGTGGCGGAGTTAATACCGCTTGCCGCCAGCGCTGGCCGGAAATGCTCGTCCTCGCCGATATCCATCAGCAGCTCCTGAAGCTGAAGAATATCCACATTGACGCGGATCCCCGCCAGCGGCACTTCCGGGGTGGCGAAGGTTTCACACTCGAACGGCAGCGGCACGGTGAGCAGCAGATATTCGTTGGCGTCATAGTGAAATACGCGGTCGTTGATATAGCCCGTTTTATGCCCGGAAAAGAGGATCACTATGCCCGGCTGGTACATCACCGGCGTGCGAGTGCCCGGCTGCGTGCCGTACAGCAGGCGGATATCCGGCAACAGCTCGCTCAGCCTGTTCTCATGAATTTTCAGTCGCTTAACCTGTTCTGTCAGGTGCAGACATATTTCTTCGCGGTTCATTTTACACCACTCCGGATGGGTTTTTTGACGAATACAGTGTGCGTATTTCTGTGCATATTCTCCAGCGACATGGAGAAATGGGCAAGACATCGGCAGGAATGTGCATTGAGAGGAACAGCCCCGATGGCCACAATGAAACGCATCAGGCCATCCATGGCCAGCCGTTTTTTAACCCACATAAGGGCACGAGCAATGAATAACTTTAATCTGCATACCCCCACCCGCATTCTGTTTGGTAAAAACGCCATTGCCGATCTGCGCGATCAAATTCCGGCAGGCGCACGCGTGCTGATCACTTACGGCGGCGGCAGCGTCAAAAAAACCGGCGTACTGGATCAGGTTTACAGCGCCCTCAATGGTCTCGACGTGCTGGAGTTTGGCGGCATCGAGCCGAACCCGTCTTACGAAACCCTGATGAAAGCCGTTGAGATTGCGCGTAAGGAAAACGTGACCTTCCTGCTGGCGGTCGGCGGCGGCTCGGTGCTGGACGGCACCAAATTTATCGCCGCGGCGGCCCACTACCCGGAAGGCATCGATCCGTGGCAGATCCTGCAAACCTCTGGCAGCGAAATCAAAAGCGCCATCCCGATGGGTTCCGTGCTGACGCTGCCCGCCACCGGTTCTGAGTCCAACAAAGGCGCGGTGATCTCCCGTAAAGCCACCGGCGATAAACAGGCGTTCCATTCGCCGTTCGTGCAGCCGGTCTTCGCGGTGCTGGATCCGGTTTACACCTACACCCTGCCGCCGCGCCAGGTGGCGAACGGTGTGGTGGATGCCTTTGTGCACACCGTTGAGCAGTACGTCACTTATCCGGTGGACGCTAAAATTCAGGACCGTTTTGCAGAAGGCATTCTGCTGACGCTGATTGAAGACGGCCCGAAAGCACTCACCGATCCGGAGAACTATAACGTACGCGCAAACGTGATGTGGGCAGCGACCCAGGCGCTGAACGGCCTGATTGGAGCGGGCGTGCCGCAGGACTGGGCGACGCATATGCTCGGCCACGAACTGACGGCGATGCACGGTCTGGATCACGCCCAGACGCTGGCGGTGGTGCTGCCTGCGCTGTGGAATGAGAAACGCGACGCCAAACGCGACAAGCTGTTGCAGTACGCCGAGCGCGTGTGGAACATCACGGAAGGTTCTGACGACGAGCGTATCGATGCGGCTATCGCGGCCACCCGCGATTTCTTCGAGCAAATGGGCGTGCCGACGCGCCTGTCCGGCTACGGTCTGGACGGCAGCACCATCCCTGCCCTGCTGGCGAAACTGGAAGAGCACGGTATGACGAATTTAGGCGAACATCAGGATATGACTCTGGATGTCAGCCGTCGTATCTACGAAGCGGCTCGCTAAAGGTTTTTTCTTCTGCGCCTTTCGTTTTTGGGCTTTTCGTCCAGACTTAAGGCACACCACTTCACCAGGCGTATGCCTGGTGGATTTCATAAAAGGAGGAATGCATGGCAAATCCAACCGTTATCAAGCTTCAGGACGGCAACATCATGCCGCAACTGGGTCTCGGCGTGTGGAAAGCGGGCAATGAGGAAGTGATCTCCGCCATTCATAAAGCGCTGGAAGTGGGTTATCGCTCAATTGATACCGCTGCCGCGTATAAGAACGAAGAAGGCGTCGGCAAGGCGCTTCAGAGCGCTGGCATCCCGCGTGAGGATCTGTTCATCACCACGAAACTGTGGAATGACGATCAAAAACGCCCGCAGGAAGCATTGCAGGAAAGTCTGGATAAACTGCAGCTGGATCATGTTGATCTCTACCTGATGCACTGGCCGGTACCGGCTATCGATCACTATGTGGAAGCCTGGAAAGGGATGATCGCCCTGCAGGAACAAGGGCTGGTGAAAAGCATCGGCGTGTGTAACTTCCAGATCGCGCATTTACAGCGTCTGATTGATGAAACGGGCGTGACGCCGGTGATCAACCAGATCGAGCTGCATCCGCTGCTGCAACAGCGTCAGCTGCATGCCTGGAACGCCACCCATAAGATCCAGACTGAATCCTGGAGTCCGCTGGCGCAGGGCGGCGAAGGCGTGTTCGATCAGAAAGTGATCCGCTCGCTGGCAGACAAATACAGCAAGACTCCGGCGCAAATCGTCATCCGCTGGCATCTGGATCAGGGTCTGGTGGTGATCCCGAAATCCGTTACGCCTGCGCGCATTGCGGAAAACTTCGATGTGTGGGATTTCCGTCTGGATAAAGATGAACTGAGTGAAATCGCCAAACTGGATCAGGGCAAACGTCTTGGCCCGGACCCGGATCAGTTCGGCGGGTAATTCATTGCCGGATGGCGACGCACGCGTCTTATCCGGCCTACAGCCTGTAGGCCCGGTAAGCGGAGCGCCACCGGGCAACGGCCTGTAGGCCCGGTAAGCGGAGCGCCACCGGGCAACAGGCTTACCCCCCGGCAACCTTACTGCGTTTTCTGGCGCTGACCGGCGTCTGACGCTGATGCGCCACCGGCGTATGTTTGGTCAATGCCGGGCGAGTATGCCGGTTCTGGCGCTTCGCTTCGCGCATCTCTTCAATGGTCGGCGACGGCACCAGGCAGTCGCGGCGTCCGCCAATCAGATGTTTTTTCCCCATCTCTTCCAGCGCCTGACGGATCAGCGGCCAGTTTTTCGGGTCGTGATAGCGCAGCAGCGCTTTATGCAGACGACGCTGCTTATCCCCTTTCGGGATCACCACATCCTCACTCTTATAGCCAATTTTACCCAGCGGGTTTTTGCCGGTGTAATACATGGTGGTGGAGTTGGCGAGCGGCGACGGATAGAAGTTCTGTACCTGATCGAGGCGGAAGCGCCGCTGCTTCAGCCACAGCGCCAGGTTCACCATATCTTCATCGCGTGTGCCGGGGTGCGCGGAGATAAAGTACGGGATCAGATACTGCTCTTTGCCGGCCTGTTTCGAGTAGGTGTCGAACAACGCTTTAAAGCGGTCATAGCTCCCCATGCCCGGCTTCATCATCTTCGACAACGGCCCTTCTTCGGTATGCTCCGGGGCGATTTTCAGGTAACCGCCAACGTGATGGGTCGCCAGCTCTTTAATGTAGCGCGGATCTTCCACGGCGATGTCATAACGCACACCGGAGGCAATCAGGATCTTCTTGATACCTTTCAGATCGCGGGCGCGGCGATAGAGATTGATCGTCGGCTCATGATTGGTATCCATATGCTGGCAAATGTCCGGATAGACGCACGACAGACGGCGGCAGGTCTGCTCGGCGCGCGGTGACTTGCAGCGCAGCATATACATGTTGGCGGTCGGGCCGCCGAGATCGGAGATCACGCCGGTAAAGCCCGGCACCGTGTCGCGGATCGCCTCGATCTCGTTCACGATCGAATCTTCAGAGCGGCTCTGAATAATGCGCCCTTCGTGCTCGGTAATGGAGCAGAACGAGCAGCCGCCAAAGCAGCCGCGCATAATGTTGATGGAAAAGCGGATCATCTCATAGGCCGGGATACGGGCAGTGCCGTAGGCCGGATGCGGAATACGCTGGTACGGCAGCGCAAAGACGCTGTCCATCTCTTCCGTAGAGAGCGGAATGGCGGGCGGGTTGATCCAGATATAACGCTCGCCGTGTTTTTGCATCAGCGCGCGGGCGCAGCCTGGGTTAGTTTCGTGGTGCAGAATGCGCGACGCATGGGCGTAAAGCACTTTATCGGCCTTTACCTTCTCGAAGGACGGCAGCAGCACGTAGGTTTTTTCCCAGGGTTTCGGGCGCGGCGGCTGCACAACGACGGCTTTTGCTTCGACTTTTTTTGGTTCAACAGGTTGGTTATCGGCGCATGGCAGATCTTCACCATAGGGATGTGGGATCGGATCAATTTTGCCTGGCCGGTCAATGATGCGGGAATCCACGCCGCTCCAGCCCGGCAGCGCTTCTTTCACCATGATCGCCGTGTTACGCACGTCGCGGATATTGTCAACCGGCTCGCCCTGCGCCAGACGATGCGCCACTTCCACCAGCGGGCGCTCGCCGTTGCCGAAGATCAGCATGTCGGCTTTCGAATCCACCAGCACCGAGCGGCGCACGGTATCAGACCAGTAATCATAGTGCGCGGTACGGCGCAGGCTGGCTTCGATACCCCCCAGGATCACCGGCACGTCTTTCCAGGCTTCTTTACAGCGCTGGGTATAAACGAGCGTCGCGCGGTCGGGGCGTTTACCCGCCACGTTATCCGGCGTATAGGCGTCGTCGTGGCGCAGTTTACGGTCGGCGGTATAGCGGTTAATCATTGAGTCCATGTTGCCCGCGGTGACGCCGAAGAACAGATTCGGCTTGCCCAGACGCATGAAATCCTCTTTGCTGCTCCAGTCCGGCTGGGCGATGATCCCCACGCGGAAGCCCTGCGCTTCCAGCATACGTCCGCAGATCGCCATGCCGAAGCTCGGATGATCGACATAGGCATCCCCGGTAACCAGAATGATGTCGCAGCTGTCCCAGCCAAGCTGATCCATCTCCTCCCGTGACATTGGCAAAAAAGGTGCGGGGCCAAAGCAGGCCGCCCAGTATTGCGGCCACGAAAAGAGGTCGCGATCCGGCTGGATCAGGGAAATAGCGCTCATAATGCTTCCGGGGAAAAGTTATCAAATTCGAAGGGCGGGGATTATACGCTGTAATACCGCAGAGAATGAAGGCTTATTGTTTAAAAATCATCCGTGCTTAACCCCTCACCCCGGCCCTCTCCCCAGGGGAGAGGGAGAATACCGGGCCGTTCGTTAGGGTGAGGGGAAAAAAATCAGGGGGCGGGATTCACCAGCAGTTGCCCGATAGATCCGCGATCCGCCATCTCCAGCGTCTGGCTGTAATACTGGAACGGGAAATGCGGCCAGGACGGCTGCCCGAAGTACACCAGCAGCTCTACCTGACCATCCACCCACACGGTATCTTTCATGCCGCGATCTTCCGGGAAGGGAATGGCGCCGTTGACGTTGCGGATCTGGAAGCTGACACCTTCAATATGGAACGCCTGCGGCGTGTCGGCGCGCACCGTCCAGCGCTCCCAGGTGCCCTGCTGGGCGGTAATATCCAGACGCTGAATATCCCACAGCTGGCCGTTGATACCCGGATCGTCGCCGAGGCTGATATCACGGCTGCGCACCGGCGTGCCGGTCAGCAGTTCGCTCGGCAGCAGACGCATCGGCAGGCTGTCGGTCACCAGCGGCAACAGCCCGGTCGGGCGCAGCGTCAGCACCAGGGTGGAGATCAGAATGCTCGATGGCTCGAAGAAGCCGCGAATACGATCGACAATGCTCGCCGCTTCTCCGCAGGTTATCGACACTTCATCGCCATTGGTCATATCCACGAGGATCTCCCGGCGCTCGCCCGGCGCCAGCGACAGCTGCTTCACCGACACCGGCGCAGGCAGAAAGCCCTGGTCGCCGGAAATAACGTGCAGCGGGCGACCGTCGCTCAGCTGTAACTGATAACGGCGCGCGTTAGACGCGTTCAGCAGACGCAGACGCACCCAGCCGCGGGAAACCTCGACATACGGCCCCTGCACGCCGTTCGCCAGCAGCGTATCGCCCACAAAGCCGCCGCTGCCCGGCTCGCTGTATTCCGGCGTGCCAAAGTTATCCAGCCGCTTGTCCTGAATAATCACCGGGATGTCGTCCACCCCATAATGATTCGGGATCGGCAGGGATTTGCTGATCTCATCCTCCACCAGCCACATTCCCGCCAGCCCGTTATAGACCTGTTCGGCGGTGCGGTTAGGGGTGTTGGCGTGATACCACAGCGTGGCGGCATTCTGGCGCACCGGCAGCACCGGCGCCCAGTCGGCATTGGGTGACATCATGCGCGCCGGGCCGCCCATCAGCGGGCCGGGCACCTGTAAGCCGCTCACCGTCATGGCGACGTTTTCCGTCATGCGGTTGCTGTAGATCAGCTTCACGTCGTCGCCGCTCCAGACGCGGATCGTCGGCCCCAGATAGCGGCCGTTAATCCCCCACACCTGGGCGCGGGTGCCCTGGGTAAAGGACCAGTGCGTGCGCTGAAGCGTCAGAAACAGCGGCTGGCCGCGGCGTGATTCCAGCAAGGGGGGAATGGGCAACGGCAGTTGCTGCCCGGCAGCGTTTGCCCTCAGCGGCACCGCTCCGGCACAAAGCGCAACCCCGGATGCCTGAATAAACTGACGCCGACTGAGTGACATATCTGCTCCATGTAAAACTGACTTTTAATACGAGGGAAAATTAACGCTTATCGGCGGCATTGCGCACGGCAACTTCCTGGTCAAGCGCGGCGATTTTATTTTCCATTAATGCCCGGCAGTGTACTGCCAGCTCACGAACCTGATCTTTACCAAACTTAGTGGTATCCACCGGTTGCATCATCTCGACGATCACATGACCGTTATTCCAGCGGTTGAGGCTGATGTTATTCGAGGTGGTGGAGACGCATACCGGGATCACCGGCACACCGGCGGCAATAGCCGCATGGAATGCACCGGTCTTAAACGGCAGCAGACCACGGCCACGGCTGCGGGTGCCTTCCGGGAACATCCAGATTGAAATATTACGCTTCTGAATGTTCTTCACGACCTGGGCGATAGTACCGTGCGCTTTGGCGCGATTATTGCGGTCGATCAACAGGTTGCCGGTCAGCCAGTAAAGCAGGCCGAAGAAAGGGATCCAGATAAGGCTTTTTTTACCCACGGTCACGGTCGGCGGCTGCACGATGCAGGACGCGGTGACCATATCGTAATTATTTTGATGGTTACAGATATAGATAGCGTTGCCAAACTCAGCGGCATTCGGCGGCAGGCGGGTTTCCACCTTCAGGCCAAGCACAGGCGCGAGGCGGCCAAACATATGACCAAAAGTGGCGACGTGCTTCGGATTCCGTGGGCTGAACAGACAATATATACAGCCAAAAATACACAGCAAAATGCTGTAAACAACAATAATAATAGAGCGAATAATAAACAGCATAGCTACCTCTTATGCCCGGGGCATCCGGCCATTCGGGAAATTTTAACTGACGTCCCCCGTAAGAAAAGGGGGACGGTGATACCGTGATTACTCTTCGCTGTCGCCGGGGCTTGCGCGATGCGGGGAGTCAATCTCCACGCGGTCGATGCGTTGCAGGCCGCGCATCAGCGTGCCGCGACGTCCGCGCTCGCCATGCACCTTCTGCAACTCTTCCGGACGCAGTTTGATTTTGCGCTTGCCAACGTGGATGGTCAGCGTACTTTGCGGCGGCAGCAGATAGAGGTGCGCGAGGCTGTCTTCGCCTTTAGCGGCCTCGGCCGACGGAATGCTGATGATCTTATTACCTTTGCCTTTTGACAACTGCGGCAGATCGCTGACCGGGAACATCAGCATGCGTCCGGCGGCGGTGATTGCCAGCAGCATATCGCTGTCGTCGGTAATTTCCAGCGGCGGCATGACGCGGGCATTTTCCGGCAGCGTGATCAGCGCTTTACCGGCGCGGTTACGGGCGATGAGATCGTTAAAGGTGCAGACGAAGCCGTAGCCTGCGTCCGATGCCATCAGCAGTTTCTGCTCTTCGCCTGCCATCACCATATGTTCCACAGACGCGCCCGGCGGCAGCGTCAGCTTACCGGTCAGCGGCTCGCCCTGCCCACGCGCCGAAGGCAGCGTGATCGGATCGATGGCGTAGCTGCGTCCGGTGGTATCAATAAATACCACCGGCTGGTTGCTCTTGCCTTTCACGGAGGCTTTCCAGCCATCGCCCGCTTTGTAGCTCAGGCCCTGCGCGTCAATGTCATGACCTTTGGCGCTGCGCACCCAGCCAGACTGCGACAGCACAATGGTCACCGGCTCAGACGGCAGCATGTCGTGCTCGCTCATCGCTTTCGCTTCTTCGCGTTCATGCAGCGGCGAGCGGCGATCGTCGCCAAAAGCTTCGGCATCCGCCTGCAGTTCTTTCTTCAGCAGGTTACTCATTTTGCGCTCAGAGGCGAGAATGCCCTGCAGCTGGTCGCGCTCTTTTTCCAGCTCGGCCTGCTCACCACGGATTTTTACTTCTTCGAGCTTCGCGAGGTGGCGTAATTTCAGCTCAAGGATCGCCTCGGCCTGGGTTTCGCTGATACCAAACTTCGACATCAGCGCTGGCTTCGGTTCGTCCTCAGTACGGATGATCTCAATCACTTCATCAATGTTGAGGAACGCCACCAGCAAACCTTCAAGGATATGCAGGCGCTTGAGCACTTTCTCCAGACGGTGATTCAGACGGCGACGCACGGTGTCGCGTCGGAAGACCAGCCACTCGGAGAGGATCTCCAGCAGGTTTTTCACCGACGGGCGGCCATCCAGCCCGATCATGTTCAGGTTGATGCGGTAACTTTTTTCCAGATCGGTGGTGGCGAACAGGTGGTTCATCACCTGATCCATATCCACGCGGTTCGAACGCGGCACAACCACCAGACGCGTCGGGTTTTCGTGATCGGATTCATCGCGCAGGTCGTCGACCATCGGCAGCTTTTTATTGCGCATCTGGGCGGCGATCTGCTCCAGCACGCGCGCGCCGGAGACCTGGTGCGGCAGCGCGGTGATCACCACGGCGCCGTCTTCTTTGGTCCAGACCGCACGCATACGCACCGAGCCGCGCCCGTTCTGGTAGATTTTGCGGATTTCCGCCCGCGAGGTGATGATTTCCGCTTCGGTCGGATAATCCGGCCCCTGCACAATATCCAGCAGCTCATCCAGCGTGGTTTTCGGCTGTTCGATAAGCGCGATCGCCGCTTTCGCCACTTCACGCAGGTTATGAGGCGGGATGTCCGTCGCCATACCAACCGCGATGCCGGTGGTGCCGTTCAGCAGAATATTCGGCAGACGAGCAGGCAGCATTTTCGGCTCCTGCAGGGTGCCGTCGAAGTTCGGCTGCCATTCCACCGTGCCCTGCCCCAGCTCGCCCAGCAGCAGCTCGGCGTATTTAGAGAGACGGGATTCGGTATAACGCATGGCGGCGAAGGATTTCGGATCGTCCGGCGCGCCCCAGTTGCCCTGACCGTCCACCAGCGGATATCGGTAAGAGAACGGCTGCGCCATCAGCACCATGGCTTCGTAGCAGGCGCTGTCGCCGTGCGGGTGATATTTACCCAGCACGTCACCTACGGTACGGGCCGATTTTTTGAACTTGGCGCTGTTGTTAAGACCGAGCTCTGACATCGCATACACGATGCGGCGCTGAACAGGTTTCAGGCCATCACCAATAAACGGCAGCGCCCGATCCATAATGACGTACATGGAATAGTTTAAGTAGGCGTTTTCCGTGAATTCATGCAGCGCAAGGCGCTCTGCCATATCGCTCATTAATCGATGTTCCTCAACGTGTGCGCCCGCCTTTCCGGCGGCGATAATGCCGCAGATACTACCTTATATAAGGCAATGAGTCATTGTGCTGCGCGATAACTTTAGCGCACCGGGCGGTTTTTGTCGGGGGAGATCGAAAGGCGATGATGAGGGATGAAAAGCAGGCCGGTTTCCCGGCCCGATGCCAGTTACTTACTGGTTTTGGTGATTTTCTTCACCTCGATTTCAGCGGAGTTCCAGTCTTTATCGACTTTCCCCTGAATTTCAACGGTATCCTGCGGGGTGACGGTCTGGCCATTCCAGCGTTTATCATCAATTTCCACATCGATGGTGCCTGATTCATCGCGGAACAAATAGTTGTCGCCGCCGGTACGCTGTTCAATTTTACCCGTCAGCGTTACCCAGGCGTCATCGGACAGGGATTTCGCTTTTTCGGCCGTGGTTTTGGTGCCCGACGGGCCAGTAAAGCCGCCGCCGTTTTGCGTTTGGGTTGCGGTATCAGAGGCCTGAAAACCGCCCTGGGGGGCGGCGAGCGCCGGAGCAGAGGCCAGGGCCAGCACGGTAAAAAGCATAGCGATGTTTTTCATGATGATTCTCCCTTGAGGATGGCTAACAGTAAATAACTATAACAGGCCTGCAAACCCAGGCCTGGCTGAAAAATTAACTGTTGTTACTTTGTGGCTGCGTCCGGGTTGAAGCATTCGGCTGCGGTTTCGGCGCCGTGGTGTTATCTCCCCAGTGACCATGTCCGTCATGGCCGATATTCCCGGTGGCGGTATTTCCCTGCCCCGTATGGCGCGCTTCACCCGTTTCATGCTCCGTCAGGCCGGTGTGCATCGCCAGTGCGGGAGCAGAAGCAAACATCAGGACAGTTAACAGTGCTGCGGTCTTTTTCATCACGTCTTCTCCTTGTGGATGGGTAACCTTAAGCATCAGTTAACACCGCAGATCTTAGCGGGTTCTTAACAGCCAACATTTTTTCTGCTTTTTCTCTCGATAATGCCGGAAGGGTTAACTTACCGGCGATTTTCCCTGTACAAGCCCGCAGCCAGCGGGTATTAACTGCCAGCAGGAACCATGGAGGAGACGGTATGCGCATATTGCTGATTGAGGATGACAGGCTGATCGGGGACGGGCTGAAAGCGGGTCTGAGCAAACTGGGGATGACGCCCGACTGGTTTACCGATGGCAGGCAGGGTATGCAGGCGCTGGATCAGGCGCCCTACGACGCCGTGGTGCTCGATCTCAGCCTGCCGGGCATGGACGGGCTCGACATCCTAAAAGCGTGGCGACGCGCCGGACATCAGCATCCGGTGCTGATCCTTACCGCCCGGGATGCGCTGGAGCAGCGGGTAGAAGGGCTACGGCTGGGGGCAGACGACTATCTCTGCAAACCCTTTGCGCTCATTGAAGTTGCCGCCCGTCTTGAAGCCTTAACCCGTCGGCATCATGGTGGCGTGGAAGCCACGTTATCCCACGGCGAGGTGACGCTCGATCCGCTTAAGCTCACCGCCACCCTGGCGGGCGAACCGCTGGTGTTGCAGCCGAAAGAGTTCGCCCTGCTGGCGCTGTTTATGCGCAATCCGGGGCGCGTTCTGCCCCGCACGCTTATCGAAGAAAAACTTTATAACTGGGACGATGACGTCTCCCGCAATGCGCTGGATGTGCATATTCATCATCTGCGCCGCAAGCTGGGCAGCCGTTTTATCCGCACCGTGCATGGCATTGGCTATTCACTGGGAGACGCATGATTAAGACCCTGACCCACAGCCTGCGCTTAAGGCTTACCACCGGATTTATGGTGCTGGCGATCGTCGCCTGGGGCTGCGCCTGCCTGGCTGCATGGCATGAAACGCGGCATTCGCTGGATAAGCTGTTTGATACCCAGCAAATGCTGCTGGCAAAACGCCTGAGCGTGCTTGATCCCGCCGATATGCGCCCGGCGCAGACACTGCCGGAAAGTAAAAAGCTGGTGCGCCATCATCATGGCAGACTGGATGACGATGTGCTGGCGTTTGCTATTTTCTCCCGCGACGGCAAGCGGCTGCTGAACGACGGCGATAACGGCACTGAACTCAATTACGACTACCGGCAGGACGGTTTTCAGGATACGCGTGTGGATGGCGACGACTGGCGCGTGCTGTGGCTGACCACCGAAGACGGCGAACGGCGCATCGCCGTCGGGCAGGAAAAAGAGTACCGCGAGGATCTGGCGCTGGAAATCGTCATGTCGCAGCTGACGCCCTGGCTGGTGGCGCTGCCGGTGATGATGCTGTTTCTGGTGTGGCTGGTCAGCCGCGAGCTGTCGCCGCTGCGGCGCATCGCCCGGTTGCTGCATCAGCGTAAGCCGGACGCCACCACCCCGCTGCCGGTGGACGGCACGCCGCAGGAAGTGCGCCCGATGGTGGACGAGCTGAACCAGCTGTTCACACGTATTCATGAATTTATGTCCCGTGAACGCCGCTTTACCTCTGACGCCGCCCACGAATTACGCAGTCCGCTGGCGGCGCTGAAGGTGCAGACCGACGTGGCGCAGCTTTCACAGGACGATCCGGCGTCGCTGGATCATGCGCTGACCAATCTGCGTCAGGGGATCGACCGTGCGTCACGGCTGGTGGAGCAATTGCTTACCCTCTCGCGCCTCGACTCGTTGAACGGGCTGGAGGAGCCGGAGCCGATCCCGATGGCGGATCTGCTGCAAAGCGCCATTATGGAAGCGTGGTCTGGCGCGCAGCGGGCGGGCATCGATCTGCGGCTGGAGACGCGCGCCGACAACGTCATCTTTTGCGGGCATCAACTGTTGCTGCAACTGCTGGTGCGCAATCTGCTGGAGAACGCCATCCGCTACTGTCCACCGGGATCCCGGGTGGATGTGGTGCTGAAGGCGCGCGGTTTTTGCGTGCGGGATAACGGCCCCGGCGTCAGCGCGCAGGCGCTGGCGCGTATCGGCGAGCGTTTTTATCGCCCGCCAGGTCAGGAAGAAACCGGCAGCGGGCTGGGGTTGTCCATTGTACGGCGCATCGCGGCGCTGCATCAGATGACAGTGCACTTCCGGCAGGTGACGCCAACTGGCTTCGCCGTCGACATCAACTGGTAAGGATTATTGCGCCAGCAGCAAAAGACTTTGCACATTTTGCTCATTTTACCGTCCCGTCGTTACGGGTAAGATTGTCGTCAAACGCAATTATTCGAGGATAAATAATGAGCAACATTCTGATTGTTAACGGCGCGAAAGAGTTCGCCCACTCCAAAGGCCAGCTGAATGACACCCTGACCGAGGTCGCGCAGGGTTTTCTGCGTGACGCCGGACATGATGTCCGCGTCGTGCGTGCCGACAGCGATTACGACATCAAAGCCGAAGTGCAGAACTTCCTGTGGGCCGACACCATCATCTGGCAGATGCCAGGCTGGTGGATGGGCGCGCCCTGGACGGTGAAAAAATACATGGACGATGTCTTCACTGAAGGCCACGGTTCCCTGTACGCCAGCGATGGCCGTACCCGCTCTGACGGCGCGAAGAAATACGGTTCCGGCGGTCTGCTACAGGGTAAAACCTATATGCTGTCGCTGACCTGGAACGCGCCGCTGGAAGCCTTCACCGATAAAGAGCAGTTCTTCCATGGCGTTGGCGTTGACGGCGTTTACCTGCCGTTCCACAAAGCGAATCAGTTCCTGGGTCTCGATCCGCTGCCGACCTTTATCACCAACGACGTGATCAAAATGCCGGACGTGCCGCGCTATATTGCAGAATATCGCAAGCATCTTGCGGAAATTTTTGCTTAACTGTGAGATGGAATTTAGAAGGAGTTAAACCATGTTAACAGTGATTGCTGAGATTCGTACCCGCCCGGGCCAACACCATCGCCAGGCGGTGCTCGACGAATTCGCGAAGATTATCCCGACCGTACTGAAAGAAGAAGGCTGCCACGGCTATGCGCCGATGGTGGATCACGCCGCTGGCGTGAGCTTCCAGAGCACCAACCCGGATTCCATTATGATGGTGGAACTGTGGGAAACCGTCGCACACCTTGAAGCGCATCTGCAAACTCCGCACATGAAGGCGTGGAGCGAGGCGGTGAAAGGCGACGTGCTGGAAACCCATATTCGCATTCTTGAGCAGGGCGTGTAATACCCCAT
>NZ_CP127837.1:406354-408986 GCF_030291195.1 Enterobacter sp. PGRG2
CAAATCACCAGTACAGCTTCCAGCTTTGCGTCACGCGCATCAACGCTTCCACGTAGAAATAATCTCCCCAGCTGCTGCACTCATCCACGCCTTTATTGCTGGCAAGATGATAGACGGAGTGTTTCAGCAGACCGTTGCACGCCTCGTCGCTGCCCGCCAGATAATGCTTCGTCAGCGATGACATGATCCCTTCCGCCCACTGCTGATAGCGTGCGCGATCCGGATCGGTCACCGGCAGGTGCTTCACCAGTTCCAGCAATCCGCACACGGCAATGGCCGCAGACGACGAATCCCGCAGCGCATCGGTGCCAAGCAGCGCCAGATCCCAGTGACAGACATAATCTTCCGGCAGACGGTTGAGGAAATAGTTCGCCAGCCGTTTGGAAAGCGCGATCATGTCGCGATCGCCGGTATAGATGTAGCTGAGCAGGAAACCGTAAATCCCCCACGCCTGCCCCCGCGACCAGCAGGARTCRTCGGCRTAGCCCTGCTGAGTATTACCGTAGCGCGGCGCGCCGGTTTCCACATCCATATAGTAGGTGTGGTAGGTGGAGGCATCGGGGCGGATCAGGTAAGTCGCCGACTGCTGAACGTGCGCTTTCGCGGCGTCGGCAAAGCGCGGATCGCCGGTCTGCTCCGTCGCCCAGTAGAGCAGCGGCAGGTTCATAGTGCAGTCGATGATCATGCGCCCGGCCTGTGCCGGATCTTTCAGATCGCCCCACGCCTGAATAATTTTCGCCCGGACGTGAAAACGCTCCAGCAGCGCTTCCGCCGCCAGCAGCGAGAAACCGCGCGCATCGCGGTTACCCGTCAGCCGCCATGCCGCCACGCAGGAGAGCGTGTAGAGAAAGCCAAGATCGTGGGTATTGGTATCGTGGCGACCGGCAATACGTGCGCCGAACGAGCGGACGTGCTTTTCCGCCAGCTCACGGAAAACCGCGTCGCCGCTCATTTCCCATGCCAGCCACAGCTGCCCGGTCCAGAAGCTGGTGGTCCATTCAACGTTTTCCGTCAGCGGATAGCGCCCGTCCACCGCCGCTTCTGCGGGAAATTTATCACCGAACTCGGTTAAATGACGGCGGATCAGCGTCAGAACATGGTTACGGGCGGAAGCCATCTCGTCGCTAAACGCATGGCGATCCAGCGTCTCCGGGAATGCACGTAACGGTTCTTCAACGATATTATTTAACATATTTCGGTTCCTTTTGACTGACTACCGCGGGATAACATCATCCCGCTTCAGGGATTAACGTGAGGCGTTATTTCCGGCCACATCCAGCGGTGCGTTCGGGCGCATTTTGCTCTGGCAGGCGGACAGCGTGAAAGCAGACACAAGGGTAAAGAACAGGGCAATGGAACCCATGATGATATAGGTCTGCTCGAAGCCGATACGGTCGTACATCAGCCCGGCCGGAGACGACACCACCACATTTCCGACATACAGCATCGCCTGATAACCCAGCAGATACATAGTGGCGTTAACGCGTTTATCGAAATGCTCGGCGATATATTTAAATACCGACACCAGCAGCAGACAGATTTCCAGGCCATAAAGCGGTTTAAGCACGGAAATAAGCAGATGCGAGTCGCAGACGCCGGAAATAATCAGCCGTGCGCCCACCAGCAATCCGACGATCAATAAGACTTTCTTCGCGCCGACATAATTCACAAACAGCGGGATCACCATATACATGATGAATTCCATGCCGGACTGCACGGTCCCCAGATAACCAAAGATGGCGTTGCCCTGGTGCACATCATCAAAGAAGGTGACGAAATAACGGGAGAACTGCTGCTCGGCGATAAACATCATCCAGGCCACGCCCGCCACGTACAGGCAGAAGGCCCAGAATTTGCGGCTTTTCAGCAGTGCATAGACGTCAGCCGGGGCGATTTTTTCTTTGGTCAGCACTTCACTGGCGTGTGCCGTGCGGGTATCCACTTTCAGGCTGAACAGCACCACCAGCATCACGATGGAAGCCACGCTGCCGAGCATAAAGTTATACGCGGGCGAGAGGTTAAACAGCAGGCCGGAGAAAGATGACGCCACCGCCCAGCCCAGCGATCCCCACATGCGGATCTGGCCGAACTCCATACCGTTCAGGCGGCTGTAGCGATCGGTATAGGACTCGCAGGCCGCCACGCCGGCATACCAGGCAAAGCTTAAATAGATCGCCCCGACAATAATGCCCAGCATGGTGTTGGACATTAACAGCGGCTGATAGACATAAATAAAGAACGGCGCCATTAATGCCGACATCGCCACGACAAAATAGAGCAGATATTTACTCATGCCGATTTTATCGAGAATGTAGCCGTAAATCGGTTTTAAGATCACCGAAAATATGCCGTTTACCGCGAACACAGTACCAATAACGGTGCCGCTTAAATTCGCTTTTTGTCCGAGCCAGATGGCCAGCAGACCAATACTGGCCGACCAGGTAAAGAAATAAAGAAAGATAAAGCTACTGATCTTGTAATATTCAGACCGGTTGGTGGTTAATATTTTAGCCATACTATCCTCGACGAAAGCATGCAGATACAGAGGTTGAGTGTTATTCCGGGCTGACGCCCGGTATTTATACTGTGATGGTAATTGGGTTTCCCGATAGCGGATGGCGCACCACAAGGG
>NZ_CP127837.1:409019-446291 GCF_030291195.1 Enterobacter sp. PGRG2
GGGTAAATGCCTCCTGATGCGCGCCGGCGCGAACCGCACAGCACAGCCAGTGCTGACCCGGCGCCAGCTCGCCGGTCAGCACCGGAATGGCGGCGCATTCGGCAAACATCACGCTGCTGTTCGGCGGCGTAATAATGCAGTCCGCCTGGCGTGACGCCCCGGCGGGTAAAGACAGGATGGCGCTGGTGCCATTACGGGCCTGGAGCAAGCAGCCGTCAGCCAGCAGCTGCGGCTCCGCCTTGATTACCGCAAATCCGCCTTCGGTACTGTTTAAATGGCGGGCGGTGTTGATGTGGTGAATGCGCACATGCCAGTCGCCGCAGGGGATAAGCCAGCTGGCGATCTGCACGTTATGCCAGGGTGACCAGCGCGAAAAAATATGATCGTCTCGCACCACCACCTCGTCGCACTCGCGGCGGCCACGCCAGTAGTTATCCCCTTCCGAGAGCAGCAGCATGGAGTCGCAGGCGGCGTGCTTAATGCCGTAGCGCCCGCGCTCAATGGTGAAACCAAAGCGGCTGGAGTAGGCGAATTTGGTGTATTTGGCTTCGGTATTCACATAATTGTTCAGCTCCAGTTGCCCGGAGGTGAGCATGTACACATGCTGTGAATTCTCGCTGTGCACGAGGATCTGCTGCGCATGGGGAATGACACGTTTATTGTCCAGCGCGGGCAGCGGCTGCTCTTCCGCCAGCCAGAACGGATGCTCCGCGGGCAGCGCCAGGATGAGGAAGACTTTCAGCGCCCAGTACGGCGATCCCGGTGAGTTATAGTCTTCGCAGAAAGCGAGGTTGGGATACGCGAAACCGAGGGTCAGAATGCCGTCGCGGTCAAAAATAGGCTGTTTCAGCCACCAGCGCAGATGGCGCAGGATAATGCCTTTCACCACGCCCGGCGAGAACACGTCCAGCCCGGCAAACGCCACGCCGCTCCAGAATGCCACCATTGCGAAACGGTAGGTCAGGCTGCGGCCAAAGGGCACCGACTCGCCTCCGGTCGCCGACATATAAATAAAATCTTGCGCAAACTGCGCGGCACGATCGCGCAGGATCTGCGCGCGGGCGGGATCGTCTTCGCCGTTGAGCGTGGCGTAGATCAGGCCGTAAAAGTGGAATGCCATTGAGATGTAATAATCTTTCGGACGACCGGGGCCATCGGCGTACCAGCCGTCGCCCAGATAATAGGCTTCCATCAGCTCAAAGCGATGCTCGATAGCACCGCGATCCCAGGGCAGCCCGGCGCGCTTGAAGCCCAGCTGCACCATAATGGCGAAGTAGTTCCAGTTGCTGTCCGGCATTTGCGCGTCGGTGATCTGGTTCAGCCAGCGATGCAGGTTTTCCCGCTCGCGGGCGGTGAAGCTTTCCAGCAGTTTATCCTGCAATAACGAAAGCCCCAGCCCGTAGGCCGCCATCTCCACCAGCCGCTGATCGTAAGGCCCGGTATCGCCCCAGTATCCGGCGCTCTGCGGATCGGTGCCCTGTTTAATCGCCGTGAGATATTTATCGCTGTACGGCACGGGTTCGCCCCCCGCCATCAGCGGAAAAACGCCCCACAGCGCGCGTGACAATCCCTCCATCATGGCTATATCAGCGCCGTAATGGGCGCAGGTATCCCCTAATGGAAAGCCTGAGCTTCCTGCGGGAAACTGCCGATCCAGCGCGCTGAGCATGGTCATTAATGCATCAACCACCTCCGCACGGGAAGACAATGTATTTGAGGTTTCTGTAGTCGCCGTCAGCATGGTTCTGCCTCTCACAATCAAGTGGCACAAGCATAGTGAATCGGCGACAGCCAGAAATGTTACCTTTGTCACACCCGCAGAACTCTTTTGAACTGGCTGTTGAGAAAATTTAAAAAAAGGGTTTATAAATGCTTTTTGACCGTTAAAAGTTGAGAATTATTGCACCATGTCCGAAAGGTGGCCGTCGGATCGTCTGGAGTTAATTACCCTTAACGATGCCATAGTGTCGTTCAGCCGCTTGTTTGCCAATACGGTGCGTTACCATCACTGGCATCAATGTCTGGAAGTGCTGTACGTCGAGGAGGGCTACGGCATCGCCATCGTCGATAACCGGCAGTACACCATGCGACCGGGGCGGCTGTTTATTTTCCCGCCCTTCACGCTGCATAAGGTGATGGTCGACGAGCAGGCGCAGGACTGTTATCGCCGCACTATCATTCATGTCGATCAGCATGCAGTGCTCAAGATCCTGCGGGATTTCCCGCAAAACCAGCAGCGCCTGCAAAAGCTGTCGACGCGCGGCGGCCCGGCGCTGGTGGTGGATGCTTCTGCCCAGCATGCCCATATTGATAATCTGTTCAGTCTGTATGCCCGTCTTGCCGCCACCGCCCCGCTGAATGCGGAGCAGGTCGCCTGCCTGCTGCTGACGTTGTTCACTATGCTGCCGGATGATAACGCTGCGCCCTCGGATAACCGGCAGAGCCTGGCGACGCAGGTGATGTTCTGGCTGGAGGAAAACTACCAGCAGAAATTCAGCCTCGACACCCTGGCGCAGGAGCTGGGGAAATCGCGCAGCTATCTCTCCCGCCGCTTTCATGTGGAGACGGGGGAGCATCTGCATCAGTATCTGAATACCATCCGCCTGCGCAAAGCCTGTGAGGCGCTGTTGCACAGCCCGCTGAGCGTCAGCGAGGTGGCGGCGGTGGTCGGATTTTCCGATGTCACTTACTTTATCAGCGCCTTCCGGAAGGGGATCGGTGAAACCCCGTTGCAGTACCGGAAAAATCATTCGCCTTCAGGTAAATCCGCAGAGAAAGCGTCCGGCAAATAAGCTTTTTCTTATCGTTTATTCCTTCCCGGTATATTTTACTTTTATATACATTCTGAATAGCTGAAAGACGGAACTCCTCACCGAGGACGATGGTCTGAATAAGCGCTGATACGTTTTCTTATTTCTTTTTGATAGCAGGATCCGGACTTTTCTGTTTCGAAGGATGCCTATGAACAAGGTGCCAAAAAAAATTCATCAAATATACACAAAAGGCTGGTATGCATTACCGGAGAGCATCGTTACTTCTATTGAAAAATTAAAGAAGAATAATCCGCACTGGACCTATCACTTTTATGACACCAGCATGATTAAGGATTTTATTCGCCAGCACTATGGCGAAGAGATGCTGAATACCTGGCTTATGATCAACCCAGAATACGGCGCGGCACGGGCGGATTTTTTTCGTTATCTGATGCTGTACGTGGAAGGCGGGGTCTATCTGGATATCAAAAGCGCCTGCTCGCGACCGCTGGATGAGGTTATCCCTGACGACTGTCAGCTATTGCTGTGCAGCTGGCAAAGCACGGCCTGCGGGCGTCGGAAACAGACAGGTCGTCACGAGGAGCTCTCTTTTCTGGAAAATGGTGAGTATCAGCAGTGGAACATCACGGTCTGCGCGCGTTCGCCGTGGATCAAAGGGGTGATCGATGAAGTGGTGTCACGCATAAGGTCTTACAAACCCTGGGTGTATGGCATCGGGCGAATGGGCGTGCTGCGTACCACCGGCCCTGTTCCCTTTTCAATCGCCATCGCCAGAATAAACGCCTGCGCGGGTTTTTATCATATCGAGAATTATCGGGATTGCGGATTTGTTTATACCAGCGTCGATAAAACGGCGTTAAAACAAATAAAGAAGAGTCAGTATGCGCGACTGAAAACGCCGGTGGTGAAGTTAAGTTCGCAGGACCATAAAAAATATGTGCTGTGGCTGTGGTTCGTTTTTCCTTTCCTGCGCTTAAAGAAGAATATTATTAACGAGACCCGCAATCTGATGATAAAGCTCAGGCTGGCGAAAGCATAAAAAAAAGCGGGGCGATAATTCGCCCCGCTGTTATTTGCTGATTAGCCGTCAAGTTCGGCGAGATCGCCTTTTTCCTGCAACCAGTTACGGCGATCTTCGGAACGCTTTTTCGCCAGCAGCATATCCATCATCGCCGTCGTGCGCTGATCGTCTTCATCGCTGATGGTCAGCTGCACCAGACGGCGCGTGTTGGGATCAAGCGTGGTTTCGCGCAGCTGCATCGGGTTCATCTCGCCGAGGCCTTTAAAGCGCTGGACGTTCGGTTTGCCCTTCTTGCGCTTCAGCTGTTCCAGCACACCGGCTTTTTCCTCTTCGGTCAGCGCGTAGTACACCTCTTTACCGAGATCGATACGATACAGCGGCGGCAGCGCCACATAGACGTGCCCGTGCTTCACCAGCGTGCGGAAGTGCTTCACGAAAAGCGCGCACAGCAGCGTGGCGATGTGCAGGCCATCGGAATCCGCATCCGCGAGGATACAGATCTTGCCGTAGCGCAGCTGGGTTAAATCTTCGCTGTCCGGATCGATACCGATGGCCACCGAAATGTCGTGCACTTCCTGGGACGCCAGCACTTCATCGGAGGAGACTTCCCAGGTGTTAAGGATTTTACCCTTAAGCGGCATGATCGCCTGATATTCACGATCGCGCGCCTGTTTCGCCGAGCCGCCCGCCGAGTCCCCTTCCACGAGGAAGAGTTCGGTACGGTTCAGATCCTGCGCGGTACAGTCCGCCAGCTTGCCGGGCAGTGCGGGGCCGCTGGTCAGCTTTTTACGCACCACTTTCTTGGCGGCGCGCATACGGCGCTGGGCGCTGGAAATCGCCATTTCCGCCAGCATTTCGGCTGACTGGACGTTCTGGTTCAGCCAGAGGGTAAAGGCATCTTTTACCACGCCGGACACGAAGGCCGCGCACTGACGTGAAGAGAGGCGCTCTTTGGTCTGCCCGGCGAACTGCGGATCCTGCATCTTGACCGACAGGACGTAAGCGCAGCGATCCCAGATATCTTCCGCCGACAGCTTCACGCCGCGCGGCAGAATATTGCGGTATTCGCAGAATTCACGCATCGCGTCCAGCAGCCCCTGACGCAGGCCGTTGACGTGCGTGCCGCCTTGCATGGTAGGGATCAGGTTGACGTAGCTTTCCGTCAGCAGCTCACCGCCTTCCGGCAGCCACAGCAGCGCCCAGTCCACCGCTTCTACGTCACCGGCAAAGCTGCCGACAAAGGGTTTTTCCGGTAGCGTGGGCAGGCCGTTTACCGCCTCGCCCAGATAGTCGTTCAGCCCGTCGGCATAACACCAGCGCTGTTCGCTGCCGTTCACTTCATCTTTAAAGGTGATTTCCACGCCAGGGCAGAGCACTGCCTTGGCTTTCAGCACGTGCGTCAGACGGGAGACCGAGAAACGCGGGCTGTCGAAGAAGCTTTCATCCGGCCAGAAGTGGACGCTGGTACCGGTGTTGCGTTTCGCGCAGGTGCCGATCACGTCCAGCTCTTTAACCTTCTCGCCGTTTTCAAAAGCGATGTTGTAGATTTTGCCGTCGCGACGCACGTTCACTTCCACGCGTCGGGACAGGGCGTTAACGACGGAGATCCCCACGCCGTGCAGGCCGCCGGAGAACTGATAGTTTTTGTTGGAGAATTTACCGCCCGCGTGCAGACGGCAGAGGATCAACTCCACCGCCGGAACGCCCTCTTCCGGGTGAATATCCACCGGCATGCCGCGGCCATCATCGATAACTTCCAGCGACTGATCGGCGTGCAGAATGACATCCACGCGCTTCGCGTGACCTGCCAGCGCCTCATCCACGCTGTTATCAATAACTTCCTGGCCCAGATGGTTTGGGCGGGTGGTGTCGGTATACATCCCCGGACGGCGGCGAACCGGCTCAAGCCCGGTCAGTACCTCAATGGCATCAGCGTTATAGGATTGCGTCATGGTTTGTTCGTAGATAGTGATCGCATCGTTTCCCGACAGACTTAATGCAGTCCGAGGAAATCGATAATCTGTGTGAAATGATCGTCAAAGCCCACAAAGGCATGGTTTCCGCCTTCGATAACTGTCTGGCGGCATGACGCGTAATACGCGACGGCCTGGCGGTAATCCAGCACTTCATCGCCCGTTTGCTGTAGCAGCCAGAGTAAATCCGACGCTTCCAGCGGGTCAATCTGCATGACTTTAAGATCGTAAATATGGCGTGACTCTAGCACATATTGCTGACCGGTGTAGGGGTTCTCGTTCTGCCCCAGAAAATCCCGCAATAATTCAAAGGGCCGCACCGCCGGGTTCACCACGACGGCAGGCAGCATAAAACATTGTGACAGCCAGGTGGCGTAATAGCCGCCTAAAGAGGAACCGACGATACCGAGCGGCTCGCCGCCGTGTCTGAGCACCAGCGATTCCAGCAGTTCAGCGGCCTCGCCAGGATAGGGCGGCAGTTGCGGCACCACCATATTGATGTGCGGATGATGCCCGGCAAGCCACTGTTGCATCTGGGTGGCCTTCGCCGAACGCGGCGAACTGTTAAAGCCATGCAAATAAAGAAGCGTAGACATCAGTAACCTTCTGAAGCGGTATCCGGACGAAACTGCGTGCTTTGCAGGCGGCACACTTCCGTATGCAGCGTGCCGTCGGCGCGCAGTTCCAGCCAGCGCCAGCCGGGAGCGGCGGTATCCAGCGTAAAATTAGAACAGTGCGGTTTGAACTGCACGCAGGTTGACGGCGTGGCAAGCAGACGGCGACCGTTCCAGTCCAGATCCTGCTCCTGATGAATATGGCCGCATAACAGATATTTCACCTTTGGGAAGCGCACCAGCACGTTGTCCAGCTCCTGCGCATTGCGCAGACTGTGCTGATCCAGCCAGCCGCAGCCCGCCGGCAGCGGATGATGGTGCAGCAACAGCAGCGTATGGCGATCCGGCGCATCCGCCAGCTTACGCTCCAGCCAGTCGAGCTGAAACTCGCTCAGTTCACCGTGCGGCACGCCGAACACCTGGCTGTCGAGCAGCAAAATTTGCCAGTGTTCGCCCGCAAAAACGCGTTTTGATGGCGAAATACCGGCATCCTGAAGCGTGCTGTACATGGCGGGCTGGAAATCATGGTTTCCCGGCAGCCATACGCAGGGCGCATCAAAGCTTGCGATGCCGTCAGCAAAATGCTGATAGGCCGCAGCCGTGTGATCCTGTGACAGATCGCCCGTCGCGACAATAAGATCGCAGTCGCGCTGTTGCGCGCGGATGGCGTCCAGCACCGCCCGATAGCTCTCCCAGGTGTTCACGCCTAACAGCGTTTCATGCTTCTCAGCAAACAGGTGAGTATCGGTTATTTGTAAGATCCTGATGTTGGCCTCACCAGCCAGCCCCAGATTTAACAGGCTTTCCAAATGGTGTCCTTAGGTTTCACGACGCTAACAAACCGGAATCGCCATTGCTCCATGTGCTAAACAGTATCGCAGCCAGTCGGCTAAAAACTGATTAATTTGATGCTTTTCGTCGCGTTGGTGCAACTTTTTGTTTGGGTAATCATAACGTGCCTTGAAGCGAAAAATCTGCTGGCTTGAACACACTTCAGCGACCATCGCATCATGATACAGACGTACCGTCAGCGACGGCAGGCTCCAGTAGCTTATCGCCGGAACCGTCTGTTCGATTTCCACCAGCGTAGTGTAGCGGGTGGACTCGGTAATGGTTAACCGGTATTGCGCATTTGCCACCTGATAGCTCACTGTTTCGCCGGGTGCGTCGGTACGGGGCAACAGGCGTCGCAACTGCGCGAAGTTGGTTTCGCACAGGCGCATCATCTCAGGGAAGTCAGGTGTGTAACGCTTCATTTTATCCACTCTTTTCTCAATGCTTCATAATGCAGCTGCAGCCATTGCAGGGCGATGACAGACGCTGCGTTGTCGATTTTCCCCTCTTCTACCCACTGGTAAGCCTGTTCCCGGCTCACCACATGAACACGAATATCTTCGTTTTCGTCCACCAGACCATGTATACCTTTGGCCTCTGTGGCATCCACTTCACCAACCAACAGCGATAACCGCTCGCTGGTGCCCCCCGGACTTGCCAGGTAGCTCATAAATTTCTTCACGCGGCCAACCTCAAGGCCCGCCTCTTCTACCGCTTCACGGCGCGCGACGTCCTCAACGGTTTCACCCTCTTCGATAATGCCCGCCACCAGTTCCAGCAGCCAGGGCGTCTCGCTGGTGTCATACGCGGCGATACGGATTTGCTCGATCAGTACGATTTCATCGCGCACAGGGTCATAGGGTAGCAACACTGCCGCGTGACCGCGCTCAAAAATTTCACGCCGTACTTCGTTGCTCATTTCCCCGTTGAAAAGGCGATGGCGAAAGCGGTACAAATCGAGCGAAAAAAAACCACTGTACAGTTTTTCCCGTGCAATAATTTCTACATCATTTTTGGTGAAAGTCGTGGCAACCGGTTTGTCTTTATTCATGATTCATCCCGCCCCTAAATAATGATGAAATTGTGGATTTCAAGGCACCAGCACTGCCGTTTACTGTACCTTGTGGTAGATTGGTGCAAATTAACGCCAGATGGCACGTAACGCCAACCTTTTGTCATGCTAGTCTCTGCTAGAATCGGCAATTATTTTTACTCTTTGATCAGCGCTATATCATGCTTCACAACAAGGAATGCAAATGAAGAAATTGCTCCCCATCCTAATCGGCCTGAGCCTTGCAGGTTTCAGCGCCATGAGCCAGGCAGAAAACCTGTTGCAGGTTTATAAGCAGGCGCGTTTAAGCAACCCGGAACTGCGCAGGTCGGCAGCAGACCGTGATGCCGCATTCGAGAAAATCAACGAAGCACGCAGCCCGTTACTGCCACAGCTGGGTTTGGGTGCGGATTACACCTACAGCAATGGCTTCCGCGACAGCAATGGTGTGAACTCCAATGCCACCAGCGCCTCTTTGCAACTTACACAAACCCTGTTTGACATGTCAAAGTGGCGCGCGCTGACGCTGCAGGAAAAAGCCGCTGGTATCCAGGATGTGACCTTCCAGACTGACCAGCAGACGTTGATCCTCAATACCGCCACCGCTTACTTCAACGTATTGAGCGCCATTGATTCGCTCTCTTACACTGAAGCACAGAAACAGGCGATCTATCGCCAGCTCGATCAGACAACGCAGCGTTTTAACGTTGGCCTGGTTGCCATTACCGACGTGCAGAACGCCCGTTCACAGTACGACACCGTACTGGCGAATGAAGTCACCGCACGCAACAATCTGGATAACGCCGTTGAGCAGCTGCGTCAGGTCACCGGTAACTACTATCCGGAACTGGCTTCCCTGAACGTTGATAACTTCAAAACTGACAAGCCGCAGCCGGTCAATGCCCTGCTGAAAGAAGCGGAAAACCGCAACCTGTCGCTGTTGCAGGCGCGTCTGAATCAGGACCTGGCGCGTGAGCAGATCCGCCAGGCGCAGGACGGCCATTTGCCGACCCTGGATCTCACCGCCTCTACCGGCGTGTCTGATACCTCGTACAGCGGTTCTAAAACCAACAATGCGCAGTTTGATGACAGCAACGTTGGTCAGAACAAAGTAGGCCTGAACTTCTCTCTGCCGATTTTCCAGGGCGGAATGGTTAACTCACAGGTGAAGCAGGCGCAGTACAACTTCGTTGGCGCCAGCGAGCAGCTCGAAACCGCGCACCGCAGCGTGGTACAGAACGTTCGTTCCTCCTTTAACAACGTTAACGCGTCCATCAGCAGCATCAAGGCTTATGAGCAGGCCGTGGTTTCTGCGCAAAGTTCTCTGGATGCGAGCGAAGCGGGTTACTCCGTGGGTACGCGTACCATCGTCGATGTGCTGGACGCCACCACGGCGCTGTATAACGCCAAGCAGCAGCTTTCCAGCGCGCGTTATAACTATCTGATCAACCAGCTGAATATTAAATCCGCCCTCGGTACGCTGAACGAGCAGGATCTGCTGGCGCTGAACAGCACGCTGGGTAAACCGACCTCAACCACGCCTGAAGCCGTGGCGCCGGAAAATCCACAGCAGGATGCGCGCGTGCAGAACATCGCCGCCGACGCACAGTCCGCGACCACCGCTGACGCCCCTGTGGCAACCAACAGTTCACGTAGCGGCGCTAATCCGTTTAGCCGTTAATCTGTTCAATGGGGGCGTCAGCCCCCATTTCAACGTAAGACAACGTAAAGATCCCTCTTCACCACCCGTTCCGGCCCGATCGCGCTTCATTTTCGACCACTCATCCTCTATCCTGAGCATTATTCACCTTGCTGTAACTCTGGGTTCTGGAAGACATCTATGAAACGGACAAAAACGATTAATCATGCGACGTTCCGCAAAAGCTGGAGCGCACGCCACCTGACGCCGGTCGCCTTTGCCGTCACTGCCGTGTTTATGCTGGCAGGCTGCGAACAAAGCGACGAAACGGTATCCATGTATCAAAATGCGGACGACTGCACCAGCGCCAACCCGGGCAAAAGTGCGGAATGTACCACTGCCTTTAATAACGCGAAAAAAGAAGCCGAACGTACCGCGCCGAAATACGCTACGCGTGAAGATTGCGTGGCTGAATTTGGCGAAGGCCAGTGCCAGCAGGCCCCTGCTCAGGCAGGCATGGCCCCGGAAAACCAGGCGCAAACCCAGCAAAGCGGCAGCTTCTGGATGCCGCTGATGGCGGGTTATATGATGGGTCGTCTGATGGGCGGCGGCGCAGGCTTCGCGCAGCAGCCGCTGTTTACCTCACGCAACCCGGCCAGCCCGGCTTATGGCCAGTACACCGATGCCTCCGGTAAAGGCTACGGCGCCGCACAGCCAGGCCGTACCGCCACCGTGCCGAAAACCGCGCTGGCCCCTAAACCGGCCACCACAACCACCGTGACCCGCGGCGGGTTCGGCGAATCAGTCGCTAAACAATCCACCATGCAGCGCAGCGCTGCTGGCACCTCTACACGCTCAATGGGCGGCTGATACGCATGGAAAGAATCAGTATTGTTGAGCGCCCGGACTGGCGCGAAAAGGCCACCGAGTACGGCTTTAACTTCCACACCATGTACGGCGAGCCGTACTGGTGTGAAGACGCCTACTACAAGCTCACCCTCGCACAGGTTGAGAAGCTGGAAGACGTCACGGCGGAACTGCACCAGATGTGCCTGAAGGTGGTGGAAAAGGTGATTGCCAGCGATGCGCTGATGACTAAATTCCGCATTCCTAAACACACCTGGGGCTTTGTGCGCCAGTCCTGGCAGACGCAGCAACCCTCGCTTTACTCCCGCCTCGATCTGGCGTGGGACGGCGTGGGCGATCCTAAACTGCTGGAGAACAACGCCGATACGCCGACCTCGCTGTATGAAGCGGCGTTTTTCCAGTGGCTGTGGCTTGAAGATCAGCTGAATGCCGGCAATCTTCCCGCCGGTAGCGATCAGTTCAACAGCCTGCAGGAAAAGCTGATCGAGCGCTTCGGCGAGCTGCGCGACCAGTATGGTTTTAACCTGCTGCACATGGCCTGCTGCCGGGATACCGTGGAAGATCGCGGCACCGTGCAATATTTGCAGGACTGCGCCGCCGAAGCCGGTATCGCCACCGAATTCCTCTATATGGAAGACATTGGCCTCGGTGAAAAGGGCCAGTTCAGCGATTTGCAGGATCAGGTGATCAGCAATCTGTTCAAGCTTTATCCCTGGGAATACATGCTGCGCGAAATGTTCTCCACCAAGCTGGAAGACGCTGGCGTCCGCTGGCTGGAGCCGGCGTGGAAAAGCATTATTTCCAATAAAGCGCTGTTACCGATGCTGTGGGAGATGTTCCCGGATCATCCAAATCTGCTGCCCGCCTGGTTTGCCGAAGACGAGCATCCGACGCCTGAAAAGTACGTGGTGAAGCCAATTTTCTCCCGCGAAGGCGCAAATGTGTCGATCATTGAAAACGGTCAAACCATTGAGCAGGCGGAAGGCCCGTACGGCGAAGAAGGCATGATTGTGCAGGAGTTCTGCCCGCTGCCGAAATTCGGCGACAGCTATGTGCTGATTGGCAGCTGGCTTATCAACGATCAACCTGCGGGGATCGGCATTCGCGAAGATCGGGCGTTGATCACCCAGGATCTGTCGCGCTTCTATCCGCATATTTTCGTGGAATAATCAAAACCCGGTGGCGTTCTGCCTACCGGGTTTTTTGTTTACCCTATCTGTACCGACAGCATACTGATCGAGCCCATTTCCAGACCTTCCACCGGAATAGTGACCGGCTCCTGGCCGTCCCACGCGCCCAGCACGTAGAGCAGCGGCAGGAAGTGATCCGGCGTCGGGTTCGACAGCGAACCGCCTTCATGATCAAGATAATTCACCAGCGGATGCTGCTCCGTCGGCCCTTTCCAGGTCAGATTATCCTTCACATAATCGTTAAATGAGACGGCCCACGGATAAGGCGTGTTTTCGCCGTGCCAGCGCGCCGTGCGCAGGTTATGCACCACGTTGCCGCTGGCCACCAGCATGATGCCCTGATCGCGCAGCGTGGCGAGCTTGCGCCCCAGTTCGTAATGCCAGGCCGCCGGTTTGGTGCTGTCGAGGCTGAGCTGCACCATCGGAATATCCGCCTGCGGGTACATCTTGATCAGCACGCCCCAGGATCCGTGGTCAAAACCCCAGGCTTCCTGATCCAGCGTCACCGGGATCGGCGCTAACAGATCCACCAGTTGCTGCGCCAGCGCAGGTGAGCCGGGGGCCGGATAATGGGTGTCATACAGCGCCTGCGGAAAACCGCCAAAATCATGAATGGTCTTTGGCTCCGCCATAGCTGTCACGCCGGTGCCGCGGGTAAACCAGTGTGCAGAGATCACCACGATGGCTTTCGGACGCGGCAGCGTCTCACCAAGATGCTGCCAGGTACGGGTGTAAATGTTATCTTCAAGAACATTCATTGGGCTGCCGTGACCTAAAAATAGTGCTGGCATACGCGGTGCTGACATGGTCATATCCTTACAAAGGCGGGAAATAATATGCCTTTACCTTACGCTGTTTCCGTTGCGGATAAACGCAGATAACCATGATGAAGATCATCAGGAATTTTGAATGTAAGAAATGCGTAAAGGACGAATGACCCGCTCGCGTTGGCGGTAAATCCTCATTAACATAAATGAGAATGATTATCACAAGGAGTTGTTAATGTCAGTTCCCTTGATCCTGACCTTACTGGCTGGCGCGGCCACCTTTATTGGCGCCATTCTCGGCGTGATGGGCCAGAAGCCCTCCAATCGCGTGCTGGCTTTTTCACTGGGTTTTGCCGCGGGCATCATGCTGTTAATTTCTTTGATGGAGATGCTGCCTGCGGCCTTAGCCACGCCGGATATGCCGCCTGTTTCTCGGCTACGGCATGTTTATCGTCGGCCTGCTCGGCTACTTTGGCCTCGATCGCCTGCTGCCTCATGCCCATCCGCAGGATCTGCTGCCCGCCACAGAAGGCGAGCCATTGCCGCGTAACCTCAGGCGCACGGCGATCCTGCTGACCCTTGGCATCAGCCTGCACAACTTTCCGGAAGGGATCGCCACCTATGTGACGGCGAGTAACAACCTTGAACTCGGCTTTGGCATCGCCCTTGCCGTAGCGCTGCACAATATTCCTGAAGGGCTGGCGGTGGCCGGGCCGGTCTATGCCGCCACCGGCTCTAAGCGTACCGCCATTTTCTGGGCGGGTATTTCAGGACTGGCGGAGATCCTCGGCGGCGTGCTGGCGTGGCTGATCCTCGGCAACCTGCTTTCACCGCTGCTGATGGCGGCGATCATGGCGGCGGTGGCGGGTATTATGGTCGCTCTGTCGGTGGATGAGCTGATGCCGCTGGCAAAAGAGATCGACCCCAACAACAACCCCAGCTACGGCGTGCTGTGCGGCATGTCGGTGATGGGCCTGAGCCTGGTACTGTTACAGTTTCTGGGCGTGGGCTAAGCGTCTTTCTCTGCGGCTGCCGGAGACTGTCCGGCAGCTTTCACCTCTTTTCCTTTTTTACTCTGGCTGAGCTTTTGCAGCCCTGCCAGCAAGGCGTCTCTGTCCTGTCGGTACGCGGCGCAGTAGCGTTTTATATGACAGACGTAGCCCAGGATCGCCACGCCGATGATCACCAGCCAGTACCATGGGATAAACATTTATACTCTCCTGATAATCTGCTTTCGCGCGGAGGCTTTCGACGCGCATATTTTCTCATAGTGACAGACTTTTACGCTTATAAACTGATACCGATCATACAAACACCTGCTAACAGCAATAAACATCTTTATATATTCTTAAAAATAAAAGCTATGGAAGCGGCTCACATAATTTTATCAGGATGATTTACCCGCGCACGCACAGGCTTATTATTACTGCGCAGTTCATACATATTATTACTCACCACAGATTCGGTATCGCTATTAATCATGAAAGTATAACTCCGCTCAATAAACGGCAAAATCATATTTATTATGAATGATTAAAGTCGTCAAAAAAGGAATTTTATTATGCTCAAACCCTACCAGAAGCTGTTAATCGCTGGCATGGCATTATCCTTTAGCCTGACAACCGCCAGTTCCCTCGCCGCCGGATTTCAGCCTGCGCCACCGGCAGGAAAATTAGGTTCAGTCATTGTCGACCCCTACGGTAATGCCCCGCTCACCGCGTTAATTTCCCTCGACAGCCATAACATTTCCGATGTGAAAGTTACGGTGCATGGCAAAGGGGAAAAAGGCGTCCCCATCAGCTATGCCGTGGGTGCCGCGTCACTCAGGAATTACGGCGGCATTCCAGTTTTTGGCTTATATCAAAAATACAATAATAAGGTCACGGTGGAGTACAAAGAAAACGGTAAAGCCGTGAAAGAGGATTACGTTATTACGACATCCGCTATCGTGAACCATTATGTCGATAACCGTTCCTTCAGCGATCTGCAACAAACCAAAGTGATTAAAGTCGCTCCCGGTTTTGAAGATCGCCTTTATATGGTGAATACCCACACCTTTACGCCGCAGGGTTCCGATCTGCACTGGCATGGCGAAAAAGATAAAAATGCGGGGATCCTTGATGCCGGTCCCGCAGGCGGCGCGCTGCCGTTCGATATTGCCCCCTTCACTTTTGTAGTGGACACCCAGGGGGAATACCGCTGGTGGCTGGAGCAGGACGCGCTCTATGACGGCAAAGATGTCGATATTAATAAACGCGGCTATCTGATGGGGATCCGCGAAACGCCGCGCGGCACCTTTACGGCGGTGCAGGGTCAGCACTGGTATGAATTCGATATGCTCGGCCAGGTGCTGGAAGATCATAAATTACCGCGCGGCTTCCTGGACGCCACCCACGAGTCGCTGGAAACGCCTAAAGGCACCGTGTTACTGCGCGTGGGCAAACGCAACTACAAGCGCGATGACGGGCTGCATGTTCACACCATTCGCGATCACATCATCGAAGTGGACAAGTCCGGACGCGTCCTTGACGTCTGGGATCTGAATAAAATCCTCGATCCCCTGCGCGACAGTCTGCTGGGCGCGCTGGACGCCGGGGCGGTATGCGTTAACGTCGATCTGAAACATGCCGGGCAGCAGGCGAAGCTGGAGCCTGATACGCCCTATGGCGATGCGTTAGGCGTAGGGCCGGGCCGCAACTGGGCGCACGTGAACTCCATTGCCTACGATGCCAAAGATGACTCGATTATTCTCTCCTCCCGTCATCAGGGCGTGGTGAAAATCGGCCGGGACAAGCAGGTGAAATGGATCCTCGCGCCGTCAAAAGGCTGGAACGAAAAGCTTGCGCCTAAATTGCTGAAGCCCGTAGCGAAAGATGGCAAACCGCTCACCTGCGATGAAAACGGCAAGTGCCAGAACACCGATTTTGATTTCGCTTACACCCAGCATACCGCCTGGTTGTCCAGCAAAGGCACCCTGACAGTCTTTGATAATGGCGATGGCCGCGGCCTGGAGCAACCCGCTCTGCCCACCATGAAATACTCGCGTTTTGTGGAATACAAAATTGACGAGAAAAACATGACGGTGCAGCAGGTGTGGGAATATGGCAAAGATCGTGGATATGATTTTTACAGCCCCATCACCTCGGTCATTGAATATCAGAAAGACCGTGACACTATGTTCGGCTTCAGTGGTTCCATTCACCTGTTTGACGTCGGTCAGCCCACTATCGGTAAGCTGAATGAAATCGACTATAAGACCAAAGAAGTTAAAGTCGAAATTGATGTGTTATCTGACAAACCTAACCAGACTCATTATCGCGCGCTGATGATGCATCCGCAGAATATGTTTAAGTGATGCGCTGCATTTTATCTGTTAATTAAGGAATGATTATGCTGACTAAATATCTTAAGGCTCTGCTGCGTAGCGCAGTGGTGTTATCCGCGCTCATGATGCCCTTTATGGCATCGGCGTTTACGGAAGGCACGGATTATCAGGTGCTGGAAAAACCGATCCCCAATGCCGATAAAACCTTAATTAAGGTTTTCAGCTACGACTGCCCGTTTTGTTATAAATATGACAAAGCCGTCACCGGCCCGGTTTCTGCAAAAGTCGCCGATGTGGCAGCATTTACCCCCTTCCACCTGGAAACCAAAGGGAAATACGGCAAACAGGCCAGCGAATTATTTGCCATTTTGATCCTGAAAGACCAGGCGGCGGGTACGTCGCTGTTAGATGAGAAGTCGCTGTTTAAAAAGGCGAAATTTGCTTACTACCAGGCCTATCACGATAAAAAAGAGCGCTGGGACGGCGGTGCTGATGATTTCCTGAAAACCGGACTGGATGCGGTAGGCATGACGCGCGCGCAATTTGACGAGGCGGTGAAAACGCCGGAGGTACAGGCACTGTATGAACGCTGGAAAGCCAGCTATGACGTGGCCAAAATCCAGGGCGTTCCGGCTTACGTGGTGAACGGTAAATATCTTATCTACACCAAAAATATAAAATCCATCGACTCCATGGCTGAACTCATCAAAGAGCTGGCGGCTAAACAGGGATAGTGCCTATGAATTTCCTTAAGGGATTATGGCGCTCGCTAAAAACCTCGCCGGTGGACACCTTAGTCCGCTGGCAGGAGACGCGCTTTTTATGGCTGTTAATGGTGGCTGCCATGGGTGGGCTGATCGTTCTGGCGCATTCGTTTTTCCAGATCTATCTCTACATGGCTCCCTGCGAGCAGTGCGTTTATATCCGTTTCGCCATGTTCGTGATGGTATTCGGGGGGATAGTCGCGGCCATTAACCCTAAAAACCTTGTGCTGAAGCTAACGGGCTGCGTGGCGGCGTTTTACGGCAGCATCATAGGGATGAAATATGCCATCAAGCTGAACGGCATTCATTACGCGGTGCATAACCCGGATCCGGACGCGCTTTTTGGCGTTCAGGGATGCTCAACGGAACCCACCTTTCCGTTTAATTTGCCGCTGGCGTCCTGGGCGCCGGAGTGGTTTAAACCCACCGGCGACTGCGGTTATGATGCGCCCGTAGTACCGGATGGCGTGACCCTGAGCAGCGTGCAGAAATGGTTTATCGATCTGTATCAGCAGTCGGAAGGCTGGTATCTGATCCCGCCATGGCATTTCATGAACATGGCGCAGGCCTGCCTGCTGGCGTTTGGCACCTGCTTTATCCTGCTGGTAATTATGAGTGTTGCCTGGGGAATAAAGCTTAGCCGGGGAAAATAGCGGAGCGTTAAAATGCAAAAATCCGAAGCCAGGAAACTGACTTCGGATTTTTTATTCGGCTTCTTAACGCTTAGCTGGCTTTACGCTCATGCTCACGACGGTAAGCCACCAGATCTTCAATGGTGACAACCGCCATGTTGTGCTGCTGCGCAAAGGCAATGCACTCCGGCGCGCGGGCCATGGTGCCATCATCATTGGTCAGTTCACAGAGCACGCCTGCAGGTTTAAACCCGGCCAGCGACACCAGATCGATGGTCGCTTCGGTGTGACCACCACGGGTCAGCACGCCGCCCGGCTGCGCGCGCAGCGGGAACACGTGGCCCGGACGGTTAAGATCGGACGGCTTCGCGCCATCGGCGATAGCAGCGCGAATGGTGGTGATGCGGTCAGCGGCAGAAACGCCGGTGGTCACGCCATGCGCGGCTTCGATGGTCACGGTAAAACCGGTGCCGTATGCGCTGGTGTTGTTTTCGACCATCATTGGCAGGTCGAGCTGTTTACGGTGCTCGTCGGTCAGGCACAGGCATACGATGCCGCTGCCGTGACGGATAGTCAGCGCCATTTGTTCAACGGTCATGGTTTCGGCGGCGAAAATCATATCGCCTTCGTTTTCACGGTCTTCGTCGTCAAGCACCATTACCCCACGGCCTTCGCGCAGTGCGGTTAACGCGAGTTCAACGCGTTCAGAAGGAGTGCCAAAAGAAGAAAGCAGCGTCTGATTCATGGTAAAAAAACCTCATTAACATTATGGTTACCAGAATCAGGGCAGTCTTAGGAGTACCGCACAGCGGCAAAAAAATAACGTGAACGGGCCTCGCCCGTCTGGATCGTTACTCTCTCCCATCCGGACTCTAACCGTCGGCCCCGGAATTACACCGGATCTGCTGACCTTCAGACTTGCATCTGAAGCGCTCGCGGGCTTTCGGCGTAGCTGCCGATTTACCGCCGGTGGGGAATTTCGCCCCGCCCTGAGAATAAGCGCGATAACTATAACGCTATTGATTATTGGCGGCAATGCCCGCGTGGTAAACAAATCTGGTTTAACCCTGCGCTTAACACGCTACAATGTATGCTATTACCCACACGAACAGGGAACGACTATGATTGACCCGAAGAAAATTGAACAGATTGCCCGTCAGGTTCACGAGTCCATGCCGAAAGGCATTCGCGAGTTTGGCGAAGACGTAGAGAAAAAAATCCGTCAGACGCTGCAATCGCAACTGACGCGTCTCGATCTGGTCAGCCGTGAAGAATTCGATGTGCAGACTCAGGTTCTGCTGCGCACCCGCGAGAAGCTGGCGCTGCTGGAGCAACGCATCAGCGATCTGGAAAATCGCCACACCACAGAAGAAGTGAAACCGGCTCCGGCCATTCCGCCGGTTGACGTGGTAGATGTCGACACGGACGTGCAGAAATAAAAGACACTGCCCGGCCAGCGTCGCGCTGCCGGGCAATTCGTCTTACTGGCTGTCTTTCTGGATCTTTTTGATGATGTTGGTGGTTGAACACCCATCTTCAAAATTGAGCACCATCACTTCCCCGCCATTCGCCCACACTTCTTCGCTACCGGCGATCTGTTCTGGCTTGTAATCCCCGCCTTTTACCAACAGGTCCGGCAGAATACCGGCGATCAGGCGCTGCGGCGTATCTTCTTCAAAGGACACCACCCAGTCCACGGCTTCCAGCGCGCCCAGCACGATCATGCGCTGTTCGAGCGGGTTTACCGGCCGCGTTTCCCCTTTCAGACGTTTCGTGGACGCATCGCTGTTTACCGCCACAATCAGGCGATCCCCCAGCTTACGGGCATTCGCCAGATAAGAGACATGGCCCGCGTGGAGAATATCGAACACTCCGTTGGTCATCACCACTTTCTCGCCACGCTTGCGGGCGGCCGCCACGGCCTGTTTCAGTTCTTCTTCGTTCATCACGCCGAAGCCGGTTTCTGAACGTCCGCGTACCGCATTTTCCAGCTCGATAGGCGATACCGTAGAGGTACCCAGTTTCCCCACCACCACACCGGCCGCCGCGTTAGCGAAATAGCAGGCCTCTTCCAGCGTGTTGCCTGCCGCCAGCGTCGCGGCCAGCACGCCGATCACCGTATCACCGGCGCCGGTGACGTCATACACTTCCTGCGCCTGAGTCGGCATATGCAGCGGTGCTTTGCCCGGTTGCAGTAGCGTCATGCCCTGCTCGGAGCGCGTCACCAGCAGCGCCGAGAAATCAAAATCGGCGATGATTTTCATGCCGCGCTCTACAATCTCTTCTTCGCTTTTGCACTTGCCCGCCACCGCTTCAAATTCGGAGAGGTTCGGCGTCAACAGCGTGGCACCGCGGTAGCGCTCAAAATCGGTGCCTTTCGGATCGATAAGTACCGGTACGCCCGCATCGCGCGCGAGGGTGATCATCTGCTGCACCGTCGTCAGCGCGCCTTTGGCATAATCAGAAAGCACCAGCGCGCCAATGTTGCCAAGCGCCTGGCTGATACGCTCATGCAGCGGCTCAGGATCAACGTCTTCGAACCCTTCTTCAAAGTCGAGGCGGATCAGTTGCTGGTTACGCGACAGTACACGCAGTTTAGTGATCGTCGGATGTGTGGGTACAGAAACAAAATCGCATTTGACGTTAACATCAGCCAGCGTTTTGCTGAGCGCGCGTGCCGCATCGTCGATGCCGGTCAGGCCCACCAGGCGCGAGTTCGCCCCCAGTGACGCGATGTTCATCGCCACGTTCGCCGCGCCGCCTGGACGTTCTTCGATGGTATCCACTTTCACGACGGGCACCGGCGCTTCCGGTGAAATACGGCTGGTTGGGCCGTACCAGTAGCGATCCAACATGACGTCACCGACCACCATGACACCTGCACGTTCAAACTCTGGCAGCGTTACTTTCATTCCAGACTCCAGGCAATTTCAAAAATTTTGCGCGCGATAATACCACACTGGCGGTTAAGCGCACGGTTCCACCAGCCACTTCTGCCAGCTGGCGCTGACCTGCTGGCGGGCTTCCATAAAGCACGACAACGGCACATGACCAGGTTGTTCCTGCAACGCCAGATGATGCAGCTCATCGCGCAGCGTGGTGTAGGCCTGCGTCAGCGCCTGCGCCTCGTCGTCATCCATGATGTCGTTCTGCGCCAGCAGTTCAAGGATGCGCACATTATCGGACCAGCGCGTCAGCTTTGGCTTGTCACAAGCGTGGCGCAGCACCAGATACTGGGTGATAAACTCAATATCGGTAATGCCGCCCTCATCGGTTTTCAGATCAAAACGATCCTTATGCTTATTCCCCAGATGCGCGCGCATTTTCTCGCGCATCTCGCGCACCTCTTTTTGCAGGGTTTCGCCTTCCCGCGGCGTCATCAACACCTCGCGACGAATGGTGTCGAATGCCGTTTTCAGCAGCGGATCGCCGTACACCACGCGGGCGCGCACCAGCGCCTGATGCTCCCACGTCCAGGCTTCGTGCTGCTGATAATCCGCAAAAGCCTCTGCGGTTGTGACCAGCATTCCCGCCGCGCCGGACGGACGCAGACGGGCGTCCACTTCATAGAGAATGCCCGACGAGGTGCGGGTGCTGAACAGGTGCATAATGCGCTGGGCGAGGCGCAGGTAGAACTGGCGGCCATCAATTTCCCGCTCGCCATCGGTCATCACCTCTGCCGGGCAGTCATGCAAAAACACCAGGTCGAGATCGGAACTGTAACCCAGCTCCCAGCCGCCGAGTTTGCCGTAGCCGACCACCGCAAAACCGCGCCCTTCCCGATCCTGAAGATGAGTCGGTTGCCCGTAACGCGCCACCATTTGCGTCCACGCCTGCTGAACAACGGCGTCAATAATCGCCTCCGCCAGCCAGGTTAAGTGATCGCTCACTTTCATCACCGGCAGCGTACCGGCGATGTCACCGGCGGCCACGCGCAGCATTTGCGCCTGCTTAAACTGGCGTAACGCTTCCAGCTGTTGCTCTTCGTCCTCTTCCGGCACGCGCAGCAGATACTGGCGTAGCTCGTCGCGATAGGCGTCCATCGCCGTCGGCTGATACAGCGTGCGGGTATCCAGCAGCTCATCCAGCAGCAGCGGATAACGCGCCAGTTTGCTCGCCACCATCGGCGAGGCGGCGCACAGGGAAATCAGGTGTTTGAGCGCGCCGGGAAATTCGCTCAGCAGTTCCAGATAGGTCGTGCGCGTGACGATGCCGGTCAGCAGCGGCGTCAGACGTGACAACGGCACCGGCGCGTCATCCCGCGAGCATACCTCGCACAGCAGGTGCGGCATCAGGTGATCAAGCACCTGGCGACCGCGCGGGCCGATGGTGCGTTTATCAATTTCTTTACGGAAGTCGGCGATCAGCGCCACCACGCGGCGGCGATCGTCGTCAGACAGATGCGCCAGCCCTGGCGTGGTGTCTTCTTCATGCAGCGCGTCCTGCCACAGCTCGCGCCATTGCTCAGACAGCTGTTCATCAGGAGACGCGGATTCATCGTCGCCGATCAGTTCGTTAAACACCCGGCGCACCGCCGCCATGTGCGTCGCCAGGCTTTGCATCAGCCCGTCCCAGTCCGGCGCGTTCATCCCCCACGCCAGCCGCGCACGGTTGAGATCGTCCCCCGGCAGGGTCTGAGTCTGCTCATCGTTGATGCTTTGCAGCAGGTTTTCCAGACGACGCAGATAAAGATAGGCCGCACGCAGGGAGTTCGCATCGCCGGGCGGCAACAGATTCAGCTGGTCGATGGCCGTCAGCGTCGGCAGCAGCGCGCGGCATTGCAGCGACGGCTCGCGCCCGCCGCGGATCAGCTGGAACACCTGCACGATAAATTCGATTTCGCGGATACCGCCCGCGCCCAGCTTGATGTTGTCCTTCAGGCCACGGCGGCGCACCTCGCGGGCGATCATGCCCTTCATGTTACGCAGCGACTGGATGACGCTGAAGTCGATATAACGACGGAAGATAAAAGGCCGCAGCATGGCGCGCAGTTCGTTGCTATAGGTGCCATCGTTGTCGCCCATAATGCGGGCTTTGACCATCGCGTAGCGCTCCCAGTCGCGCCCCTGCTCCTGGTAATAATCCTCCAGCGCGGCAAAGCTCAGCACCAGCGGTCCGCTGTCGCCAAAGGGGCGCAGGCGCATGTCCACGCGATAGACAAAGCCGTCCTGCGTTGGCTGGTCGAGCACTTTAATCAGCCGCTGCCCCAGCCGGGTGAAGAACTGCGCGTTATCCAGTTCGCGCCGCCCGCCGCGGGTCACGCCGTTTTCCGGCCAGGCAAAAATCAGATCGATATCCGAGGAGAAGTTCAGCTCGCCGCCGCCGAGTTTGCCCATGCCAAGGATCAGCATCGGCTGAGGTTGCCCGTCCTGACTACACGGCGTACCCCATTCCCGACAGCAGGCGTCATACAGCCAGTCGCGGGCAGCGACGATGAGCGTCTCCGCCAGCACGCTCAGCTGTTGCAGGATGTCCTCATCCGAAATCTGCGACAGCGCCTGCGCCCATGCGATGCGCACCATGATACGACGGCGAAACAGACGCAGCTCGCGCATCAGGCTGGCTTCATCCTGCACCTGTGACAGCGTCGCCTGCAACTGACCGGCATACTCCCGCCACTCATCCGCTCTGACGGGCTCATGTTCAAGCGCCGTCAGCCAGTCAGGATGGGCGATAAGACTGTCGCACACAAAATCGCTGAAAGTGAGCACCGACTTCGCCTGTGGGCTAAGGGAGGCGTCGGGCAGACGTTCAACTACCGTCTGCCAATGTTGCTGTAAGGATGAGGAAAGCGGCATCATCGCGGTGATCCTTTGCCTGGGTTAGCGTTTTCCGCTGTGCAGCCAGTACGGTTCCTGCATGTTGGCTTCGTTGCGGAAATGTTCAATTTCAATATGCTGGCCGGTTTTGATGGCGTGCAGCAGCCCCTGCCAGTTCTCAATCCACGCCTTAGCCTGCACCTCATTATAAAAGCCGGACATCAGCAGCACACTGTCGATGTCACGAGACAGGCGCGGCAGCTGGTCGCGATAACGATCGCCCAGCGGATGCGCAAAGGTGGTTCTCAGCTCGGCGGCGTGGCGGGAAAGATGGGTATCCGCAAAACGCTTGAACGAGTCGCCGATTTTCGCCTCGCCTTTCGCATCCAGGAAAGGACGCCAGCCGCGCGTCAGCAGCCACTCGGTGAGCGCCAGTTTCGCTTTCGCCGTTTCGGTGCTGTACACCGCGGTTTCGGCGGATACGGCAGAAGTAATGGTGGCTTCAGTCCGGGTCAGCAGATCACGTAAGTGAGCGCTCGCTTTTCGCGGTACTATGCCGCCGAACAGCGTCAGCGCGTGACGAACCAGCGCGATCGCCTTCATCACTTCCTCTTTCGCTGCGCCCTCGCCGCGCACCCACAGCTCTTCATGATACTGCCACTGCGCCAGCGCCATTTCGAGGGCGGCTTCAAGCCCCTGCTCAATGGTGGCTTTTGGCACCACCGGCAGAATACCGGTAGGTTTGATCTTGCGCGGGGCATTGCCTGCGGCCAGATGATACCCGCGCGCTGCCTTGCTCAGGCTGCCCTGACGCAGACCGGACTGCGTCACCAGCTGGTGCGCCAGCTTCAGCACGTCGTCACGCTCGCCGCTCAGCAGTTCGAGCTCCAGCTCGCAGATCGGCTCCTGAAACTCGCCGGCTTTGACTTCGCCACGATCAAGGGCAATCTCAATGCGGCTGTCGCCGACATTTACCAGCCACTTTTCCCGTTCAAAATCGGTGCTGAACAGCGGGCTGACGCGGGCGGCTAAATCCTCCGGCAAGCCGCCTTCCGGCCAGACTTCCGCCGGGAAGCGCGCCAGATCAAGCTCCGGACCATCAATGTCGATGTTATATTCGGGGCGCTGATGCAGCCCGCCCACCACACGACCGGCGATTTTCATCGTCATTTCATAGCGATCGCCGACGCCGCGAATGCGCAGCCCCATGTCATGCCCACGCAGCCAGTTATCCGGCGTTTCGTAGTAAACATTGAGCAGTTTTGTCGGCGCAACGTGCTCAGTGGTGAGCGTGTGCAGGTGGCTGCGCAGCGTTTCTACGTTCTGTGGATTAACGATAAATTTTAATTCGATTTCTTGAGCCATGGTCTTGTACTTATGGTTATGTCACAACAGTGAAAATTTCGGCGAACTTACCCGTTTGATGTTTGTCAGTAGATAGTATTTTGCGCCAAATTGCCATTCTGTGAGACATTGGCGGCCTGAAAAATTCGCAGAAGTGGCAGGTTTGACCTGGATGATTCTTATTGATGCCGAATACTTTGCCTCGTCAGACTGATGCCACTACTATCGTTCCACTTTTTTATGACACTAACGACTGCCTGATGCCAAAATTACGCCTGATAGGACTGACCTTATTCGCACTTAGCGTTACTACTGTGGCTCACGCCGAAGAAAAGCGTTACGTTTCTGATGAACTGAACACCTGGGTACGCAGCGGCCCGGGTGATAATTACCGCCTGCTGGGTACCCTGAACGCCGGTGAAGAAGTTGTCCTGTTACAGACCGACAACAATACCAATTATGCGCAGGTACGTGACAGCAGTGGCCGCACCGCGTGGATCCCGCAAAAAGAACTGAACAGCACCCCCAGCCTGCGCACCCGCGTACCCGATCTGGAAAACCAGGTCAAAACCCTGACCGATAAACTGACTAACATTGACAACACCTGGAATCAGCGCACGGCTGAAATGCAGCAGAAAGTGGCGCAGAGCGACGGCGTGATCAACGGTCTGAAGCAGGAAAACCAGAAGCTTAAAAACGAACTGATTGTGGCGCAGAAGAAAGTGGATGCCGCCAATCTTCAGATCGATGACAAACAGCGTTCGATCATCATGCAGTGGTTTATGTATGGCGGCGGCGTGCTGGGCGCGGGCCTGCTGCTCGGTCTGGTGTTACCGCACATGATCCCAAGCCGGAAACGCAAAGACCGCTGGATGAGCTGACGCCGATTCGCCATCTTCCCCGGAGTTACGTATCATTAACGGGAATGTAACCATGGGGAAGCGGTGTGAAGAGTTATCTGGTCGGTGGTGCGGTTCGGGATGCGTTGTTAAAGCTACCGGTTAAAGATAAAGACTGGGTGGTGGTCGGTGCCACCCCGCAGGAGATGCTTGACGCGGGCTATCAGCAGGTAGGCCGTGATTTTCCGGTGTTCCTGCATCCCAAATCTCACGAAGAGTACGCGCTGGCGCGCACCGAGCGAAAATCCGGTTTTGGTTATACCGGCTTTAGCTGCTATGCCGCGCCAGACGTCACGCTGGAGCAGGATCTGCTGCGCCGCGATCTGACGATTAACGCGATGGCGCAGGATGATGACGGCACGATCATTGATCCCTATAACGGCCTTCGCGATCTCAAAATGCGCGTGCTGCGCCACGTTTCCCCGGCTTTTAATGAAGATCCCCTGCGCGTGCTGCGCGTGGCGCGCTTTGCGGCCCGCTACGCCCATTTGAGTTTCCGTATTGCCGATGAAACCCTGGCCTTAATGCGCGAGATGACCGCCGCCGGTGAGCTGGAACACCTGACGCCAGAACGTGTATGGAAGGAAACGGAAAACGCCCTCAGCAGCCGTAATCCGCAGGTCTATTTTATGGCGCTGCGCGAGTGCGGCGCGCTGAAAGTGCTGTTCCCGGAACTCGACATTTTGTTTGGCGTGCCCGCTCCGGCGAAGTGGCACCCGGAAATCGACACCGGCATTCATGTGCTGATGACGTTATCCATGGCGGCGATGCTCAGCCCGGATCTGGATGTGCGTTTCGCCACGCTCTGTCACGACCTGGGCAAAGGGTTAACGCCGAAACATCTCTGGCCGCGCCATCACGGCCATGGCCCGGCGGGTGTGAGGCTGGTTGAAAACCTTTGCGCGCGCTTAAAAGTGCCCAACGAACTGCGCGATCTGGCGAAGCTGGTGGCGGAATATCACGATCTGATCCACACCCTGCCGATCCTTAAGCCGCAGACCATCGTTAAACTCTTTGATGCCATCGACGCCTGGCGCAAGCCGCAGCGCGTGGAGCAGATCGCGCTGACCAGCGAAGCCGATGTGCGCGGCAGAACCACTTTTGAAGCCACGGATTATTACCAGGGGCGTCTGCTGCGTGAGGCCTGGAAAGCGGCGCAACAGGTGACGAATAAAGAAGTGATTGACGCAGGCTTTAGCGGCCCGGCCATTCGTGAAGAGCTGACCCGTCGGCGAATTGCGGCGGTAGAGGCGTGGAAAAAAGCGTCCGGCGATATGCTGCCGGACGCGTCTTAAATCCTGCTTAACGGCCCTTTTCCGGACAGAAAAGGGCCGGTTATCAGTTCGTTTTAGTTACGCCAATGGAAGACACATTGTTATTCATATTCACGGAATTCATATTTGCTATGTTTTGACCGCCCTTCACTTCAATATATTTGCCTCTGTAACCGGTATCGCTATACAGACGTACCGAGTAGCCTTCCGCCACTTTAATGGAAGAGATCATATCGTTGAATTTCACATCACCTGTCAGTGCAGGCATGTCATCTTCAACCGTCAGACTCAGGCCGCTAAAATCAGTGTCTTTAAACGCCAGCGCTTTGACCACTTTTACCGAAGAGGTTTTATCGTTTAACCACGACGGCATTTCCTCTACCGTTTCCGGGATCATGGTTTTAGTGCCCGTATACTCGCAGTTGCTAAAGATCGTAATCCCTAACGAGTCTGGCCCGACGTTGATTGAAGACGTCATATCATTTGCTGAATGATTTGCAGAGTCGTAAACCTTCGTCAGACAAGGAATGTCCTCTTTTACGTCCAGCTTCGCGCCTTTGAACTTCATATCCCTGAACAGCGTTGCTTTTACGCCGTTGCCCGGTACCGGTTGGGTATTGTCCAGAATATCATCGACAATATGGCCTAACTCATGTTCCGGCGTATCACCGCTCAGATCCCAGATGATCGCGCCGCCGAAATTCTGCTGCTGAATATAATTTACTTTATCCTGCACTGACTGCGGATCGTCATAGGTCAGGAATTCACCGTTCCATTTGCTGTAAAGATAGGGAACATGGGATTCCGCATCCCAGTAACGCGCGTATTCGCCGCTCGCCAGTTTTTCTTTCAGCACATACCATGGGTTAGTGCCGGTAAACTGACCCGCATCATCCCATGCGCCTTTCACGGTTGCGGTGCCGCTTACCAGGAAGCCCGGCAAACCTTTAACCACTTCGGTCGGCGCGACATTTCCCCAGCCACGGCCATAGTAAGGGATACCCATCATCAGTTTTGCTTTCGGCACTTTCCAGGTATTGGCGTATTCCATCATCGCCGAGGAAGAATTGAGTTTTAAATCGGCATCTTTACTGTTGGCAAACAGCGGCGCGTTGTGTCCGGTAATCGGATCAAAGGCACCGTGCATGTCATAGGCCATCACGTTGACGCTATCCAGTAACGGCACGGTAACTTCCGGGTTAATGTACTTGATATTTTTATGGTTGGTCGTTGTCGCAATCGACAATTGATAATATTTATCATCCTGTAAACCTGCCGCGTCCAGCTTGCTGCGCAGTTTCTGGATGAGCCTCGTAAACTGGGCTTTTTCAGCGTCGCTATCCGGGTATTCCCAGTCAACATCTATACCGTCGAAACGCCAGGTGCGCATATAGGACACCATGCTGTCCGCCAGGGTTTCGGTACCGGCATCGGTCGCGGTCGCCGCTTCAAATACGCCCTCAGCGGAGTTAGTCCAGCCGCCGATGGAAATCATATGCGTGACGCCGGCCATTTCCGTACGCTGATCGAGATCGCGCATGAGATCCGGCCCCCGTTCTTTATCATGGGTGGTAACCCGGCCTTCTTTAATCACTGCAAAGCCGTAGTTCACATGCGTCAGACCGGAATAGTCGATTTTATCCGGGGTAAAGTTCTTATGCGCATCATAAATGCCCCATTCCGGGAAATAACCGATAACTTTACGCTGTGCAGCCACTTTTGCTTTTTCTGTTGCCTGCAAATCTTTTGCTTTCTGGCCGCTATAAGGTGTGAAATAGAATTCCGCGTACATATTTAAATCGGCTTTATCGCCCTTTTTCCAGACCGGATCGGTCGACGGACTAATGCCTTTATCCACCCACCACTGCGCCGTCCAGTAATAGCCGAGGAAACGTACTTTTTCGCCGCCACGATAGGTTCTGTTTGGATCATAAGGGTGCGAAATAATGGCCAGTTCATCTTTCTGCGCCACCAGTCCCACTACCGTACCCGGGAAGTTATTTTGCTTGCTGTCGGTATAGGCCTGCCAGGAATAGCCATTATCCTTTGAGATCATCATCCAGGCATCCAGCCCGGAAAAACTGTTGGTGTCGTCATTTCCTGTCACGTTTGCAGCACAAGCCAGCGATGGCAGCCCAGCGACAGACAATATTATCGCCGCAGTTAATTTATTTAATTGCATAGGTACACCTTTCCTTTATCCCTAAAGTTAAAACCATTAGCTTTGCTTAACTATAAGCACGGCTGGTTTAAACCTAATAATTAAGGCTGTAAAGTTAATTGCTTTTTTAGAAAAACTAAGGGAAGGGAAAAGCATTATTCAGACAAATAAAAAACCCCGCCAGTGGCGGGGCTTCTTAGCGTCTGAAATTACATAAAGACGAGGTATACCGCACCTGCAACAATAAAACGATAAATTGCAAAGGGAATAAACGAAATACGTTTAATAATTTGCAGGAATGTTTTTATCGCCACCAGCGCGACAATAAAGGCCGTAATAAAGCCAACGGCGAACATCGGGAAATCCGCCATCGACAGGAAATGATAGCTTTTATAGAGATCCAGCACGGTGGCACCCATCATCATCGGCACCGCCAGCAGGAACGAAAACTCAGAAGCTGCGTAACGACTGACGCCCATCAGCATCCCGCCGGAAATCGTCGCCCCGGAACGGGAAAAGCCCGGCCACAGCGCCAGACACTGGAAGCAGCCGATGATAAACGCCTGACGGTAGGTCATATCGTCCAGACCCGCCGCGCGCGGTACTTTCGGCTTCAGACATTCGGCAGCAATCAGCAGCACGCCGCCGACAACCAGCGCATACATCACGTTAATCGGGTTGAATAACGATTTGATGGTATCGTGGAAAATCAGCCCCAGCACCACGGCTGGCACCATACCCAGCAGAATATGGATTAACGTTAAGCGCCCTTTGCCCTCTCCCTCGTGCGGCGGATGCCCAAAGTGAATACCAATAAGACCAAACAGACGTCGCCAGAACATCACCACCACGGCGAGGATAGATCCTAACTGGATCACCACCTCAAAGGTTTTCGCGGTTTCGCCTTCAAATCCAAGCAGATGCCCGACGATGATCATGTGACCGGTACTGGATACCGGCAGAAATTCAGTCAGTCCTTCGACAACACCCAAAATCGCTGCAATCAGCAGGGAGTGCATATCGCTCATCAATTAAACCCCTAAAAAGTAAACAAAACGGTCGGCTCGCCAGCGAAGCCGCGTCAGGCCCTGACATCAGACCGGTATACTGGCATTTGGTTTAATAATTATGAAGTTAATTGTTTTGTTTCGGATTAAGCCCACGTTCGATGATCACGCCGACGTTTGCCGCCCGCGCTACCGCGCCCGGTTTGCTGACTTTAATGCGTACCCAGGGTGACGCAAAGCGGCTCAGTAACAGCTCTGCCACTTCCTCGGCCACCCGCTCCACCAGCGCAAAACGCTGGCCTTCCACGTGGCCAATCACCGTGTCGGCGATATCGGCGTAGCTCAGACAGTCGTTTACGTCATCGCTTTTCGCGGCAGCCTGGTTATCCCACGCCATTTCGATATCGAACATCAGTTTCTGCTCGATTGTTTGTTCCCAGTCGTAAACACCAATGGTGGTGATTACCGAAAGTTGCTCTATAAATACAATGTCCATCACGCCCCGCCTGGTTTTTAGCTAACCTGGATACCACTTTCAAAAAATTATGCGTATTATCCACAGATGCAGAGAATAAAACGACATTTTCAAAACGGAACAGCGTTATGAGTGCAATCGCGCCTGGAATGATCCTCCTCGCGTACCTTTGCGGCTCAATCTCCAGCGCCATTCTGGTCTGCCGCATCGCGGGTCTGCCTGACCCCCGCGAGAGCGGATCCGGGAATCCCGGAGCGACCAACGTCCTGCGAATTGGCGGCAAGGGAGCAGCCGTAACGGTACTGATCTTCGATGTCCTAAAAGGCATGCTGCCTGTCTGGGGTGCGTATGCATTGGGCATCACGCCGTTCTGGCTGGGGCTTATCGCGATTGCCGCCTGTCTGGGCCATATCTGGCCGGTCTTCTTTCATTTCCAGGGCGGTAAAGGCGTCGCCACCGCGTTCGGGGCGATCGCGCCTATTGGCTGGGATTTGACGGGCGTCATGGCGGGTACCTGGCTGCTGACGGTGTTACTTAGCGGCTATTCGTCGCTGGGAGCCATTATCAGCGCGCTGATTGCGCCCTTTTACGTCTGGTGGTTTAAACCGCAGTTTACCTTCCCGGTGGCCATGCTCTCCTGTCTGATCCTGTTGCGGCACCATGACAACATCCAGCGTCTGTGGCGCAGGCAGGAGACAAAAATCTGGACGAAGTTCAGGAAAAAGCGCGAAAGGGATAATACCGAAGAGTAGTTTTTATGCCGGATGAGCTTCATCCGGCATGCATCATCACGCCGCAGGCAGCTCTGCCAGCGGCCAGCGCGGACGAACCGTAACGCCCAGATCCGCCGTCGTTCCGGCTTTCAGCCTGACCATACCCGCATAAGCGATCATCGCGCCGTTATCAGTGCAAAACTCCGGACGCGCATAGAACACCTCCCCGCGGCGCTTTTGCATCATATCGGCCAGCTTTGCGCGCAGCGTGCGGTTCGCGCTTACGCCCCCCGCCATCACCAGACGGCTGAAGCCGGTCTGATCCAGCGCGCGTTTGCATTTGATCATCAGCGTATCCACCACCGCGTCTTCAAACGCACGGGCGATGTCAGCGCGGGTTTGATCGTCGTTGCCGTTGCTGCGAATGGTGTTGGCCGCGAAGGTCTTCAGGCCCGAGAAGCTGAAATCCAGCCCCGGACGATCGGTCATCGGACGCGGGAAGGTAAAGCGTCCCTCCATTCCTGCCGCCGCCATTTTTGACAGCATAGGACCACCGGGATAATCCAGCCCCAGCAGCTTCGCGGTTTTATCGAAGGCTTCTCCGGCGGCATCATCGATCGACTCGCCGAGCAGTTCATAATGCCCGATGCCCGTCACGCTGATGAGCTGGGTATGTCCGCCGGAAACCAGCAGCGCCACAAAAGGGAACTCCGGCGGATTGTCTTCCAGCATCGGCGCTAACAGGTGGCCTTCCATATGATGCACGGCAATGGCCGGCACATCCCAGGCAAAGGCCAGCGAACGGCCAACGGTCGCGCCGACCAGTAACGCCCCTACCAGACCCGGCCCTGCGGTATAGGCTACTGCATCTATCTCCTGCGCGCTGAGGTTCGCTTCTTTCATTGCCGCCTGGATCAGGGGCACGGTTTTGCGCACATGGTCGCGGGATGCCAGTTCCGGCACCACGCCGCCGTAGTCAGCGTGTAATTTCACCTGACTATACAATTGGTTGGCTAAAAGCCCTTTTTCATCGTCATAAATGGCGATGCCGGTTTCATCACAGGATGTTTCAATACCCAGTACACGCATGGTGGTTTCTACCTCTTTTCAATACCGCGCAGTGTAGGGCGAATGCCCATGCTTGTAAAACTTTGCTCACCCCGTCTTGCCAGTTCGTGTATACTCGTCCCCCTTACAAAAGTCCCTTGCAAAGAAGGGTAGCGGTGCTTTACAAAGCAGCAGCATTTGCAGTAAAATTCCGCACCATTTTGAAATAAGCTGGCGTTGATGCCAGCGGCAAACCGATTTAATCAAAGGTGAGAGGCACATGCCGGTAATTAAAGTACGTGAAAACGAGCCGTTCGACGTAGCTCTGCGTCGCTTCAAGCGTTCCTGTGAGAAAGCAGGTGTTCTGGCGGAAGTTCGTCGTCGTGAGTTCTATGAAAAACCGACTACCGAACGTAAACGCGCTAAAGCTTCCGCAGTGAAACGTCACGCGAAGAAACTGGCTCGCGAAAACGCACGCCGTACTCGTCTGTACTAATGTATTGAGGGCTTAAGCTCTCAATTTTACAGACTGAGTTGTAGTTGTAAGGCCGTGCTTCCGAAAGGAATGCGCGGCTTATTTTCGTTTATGATCTGACATACCTGAACGCCTGGCGCTGAGGGTAATGGGGCACATGGCTGGACGAATCCCACGAGTATTTATCAATGACCTGCTGGCGCGCACCGACATCGTCGATCTGATCGATGCACGGGTCACGCTTAAAAAGCAGGGCAAGAATTATCACGCGTGTTGTCCGTTCCATAACGAAAAAACCCCCTCTTTCACCGTAAACGGTGAGAAACAGTTTTATCACTGCTTTGGCTGTGGCGCGCACGGTAATGCTATCGACTTTTTAATGAACTACGACAAGCTCGAGTTCGTGGAAAGCGTAGAAGAACTGGCGGCCATGCACAATCTCGACGTGCCTTTTGAAGCAGGCAGCGGGCTGACCCAGATAGAGCGCCATCAGCGGCAAAGCCTCTATCAGTTAATGGACGGCCTGAACACGTTTTATCAACAATCCCTGTTGCAGCCTGTCGCCGAGCGTGCCCGCCAGTATCTGGCCACGCGCGGATTAAGCAACGATGTCATCACACGATTCGCCATTGGTTTTGCCCCTCCCGGCTGGGACAACGTGTTAAAGCGTTTTGGCGGCAACCAGGATAATCATCAGTCGTTGACCGATGCCGGCATGCTGGTCACCAACGATAAGGGACGCAGTTACGACCGTTTTCGCGACCGCGTGATGTTCCCGATCCGCGATAAACGCGGGCGGGTGATCGGTTTTGGCGGTCGGGTGCTTGGCGACGACACGCCCAAATATCTGAACTCCCCGGAAACCGATATTTTCCATAAAGGCCGCCAGCTGTATGGCCTGTATGAAGCCCAGCAGGATAATGCGGAACCGCCCCGCTTGCTGGTTGTCGAAGGCTATATGGATGTGGTTGCCCTGGCGCAGTACGGCATTAATTATGCGGTCGCCTCGCTGGGTACCTCCACAACTGCTGAACATATTCAGCTGCTGTTTCGCGTCACCAACAGCGTGATTTGCTGTTATGACGGTGATCGGGCAGGCAGAGAAGCCGCCTGGCGCGCGCTGGAAACCGCGCTGCCGTTTATGACCGACGGCCGTCAGTTACGCTTTATGTTTCTGCCGGATGGCGAAGATCCCGATACGCTGGTGCGTAAAGAGGGTAAAGAGGCGTTCGAAGCGCGGATGGAGCAGGCTCAGCCGCTCTCCACGTTTTTGTTTAACAGCCTGATGCCGCAGGTCGATTTGAGTACGCCCGAYGGGCGCGCGCAGCTCAGTACGCTGGCGCTGCCGCTGATTACTCAGGTACCGGGTGAAACACTTCGTATCTATTTACGGCAAGAATTAGGTAACAAACTGGGCATTCTTGACGATAACCAACTTGAACGTTTAATGCCCAAACAATCCGAAAATGGCGCGGTCCGACCTGTGCCTCAGCTAAAACGCACAACCATGCGTATACTGATAGGATTGCTGGTTCAGAACCCCGAGCTGGCACCGCTTGTGCCGCCGCTGGAAGGTCTGAATCAGGAAAAATTGCCCGGACTTGGCTTATTTGCCGAACTGGTCAACACTTGTTTGTCACAGCCTGGCCTGACCACCGGTCAACTGTTAGAGCAGTATCGTGGCACAAATGAAGCCGCCACCCTTGAAAAGCTGTCCATGTGGGACGATATAGCTGATAAGGACATTGCAGAAAAAACGTTCACCGACTCGCTGAACCACATGTTCGACTCGGTACTTGAGCTTCGGCTCTCAGAATTGATCGCCCGCTCGCGGACCCACGGGTTAACGCCAGCGGAGCGCGAAGAGGTGCGCGTCATTACCGAAGCGCGCGCCCGCAAATGAATTTAACGGCTTAAGTGCCGAGTATCGTTCGGGAAGACCCCGACAGCCGCATTGAAGGGCAGCGGCAAAAATATAAGTAAGCCCTCATTAGCTTATGTTGGCGGCTTAGTTTCGCCGACCGACACCAACCCTCATGAATTAAGTGTGGATACCGTCTTATGGAGCAAAACCCGCAGTCACAGCTGAAACTTCTTGTCCAACGTGGTAAGGAGCAAGGCTATCTGACCTATGCCGAGGTCAATGACCATCTGCCGGAAGATATCGTCGACTCCGATCAGATCGAAGACATCATCCAAATGATCAATGACATGGGCATCCAGGTGATGGAAGAAGCACCGGACGCCGATGATCTGCTGCTTGCTGAAAACTCGAACAACACCGATGAAGATGCGGAAGAGGCTGCCGCACAGGTGCTGTCCAGCGTTGAGTCTGAAATCGGACGTACCACCGACCCGGTGCGCATGTACATGCGTGAAATGGGTACCGTTGAGCTGTTAACCCGCGAAGGCGAAATCGACATCGCCAAACGCATTGAAGACGGCATCAACCAGGTTCAGTGTTCCGTTGCCGAATACCCGGAAGCGATCACCTATCTGCTGGAGCAGTACGATCGCGTGGAAGCGGAAGAAGCACGTCTGTCTGACCTGATCACCGGCTTTGTTGATCCGAACGCAGAAGAAGATCTGGCCCCTACCGCGACGCATGTCGGTTCTGAATTGTCCACCGAAGAGATGGCGGACGACGATGAAGACGAAGATGAAGAAGAAGACGACAGCGACGACGATAACAGCATCGATCCAGAACTGGCGCGAGAGAAGTTCGCCGAGCTGCGTACGCAGTATATGGTCACCCGCGACACCATCAAAGCCAAAGGCCGCACGCACGCCAGCGCTCAGGAAGAGATCCTGAAGCTGTCTGAAGTATTCAAGCAGTTCCGCCTGGTGCCGAAACAGTTCGACTACCTGGTTAACAGCATGCGTGTCATGATGGATCGCGTGCGTACTCAGGAACGCCTGATCATGAAGCTGTGCGTTGAACAGTGCAAAATGCCGAAGAAAAACTTCATCACCCTGTTCACCGGCAATGAAACCAGCGAAACCTGGTTCAACGCGGCTATCGCGATGAACAAGCCGTGGTCTGAAAAACTGCATGAAGTTGCAGAAGACGTGCAGCGCGGCCTGCAAAAACTGCAGCAGATTGAAGAAGAGACCGGCCTGACCATCGAGCAGGTAAAAGACATCAACCGTCGTATGTCCATCGGCGAAGCGAAAGCGCGTCGTGCGAAGAAAGAGATGGTGGAAGCGAACTTACGTCTGGTTATTTCTATCGCCAAGAAATACACCAACCGCGGTCTGCAGTTCCTCGATCTGATTCAGGAAGGCAACATCGGCCTGATGAAAGCGGTTGATAAGTTCGAATACCGTCGCGGTTACAAGTTCTCCACCTACGCAACCTGGTGGATCCGTCAGGCGATCACCCGTTCCATCGCGGATCAGGCGCGCACTATTCGTATTCCGGTGCATATGATTGAGACTATCAACAAGCTCAACCGTATCTCCCGCCAGATGCTGCAGGAAATGGGCCGCGAGCCGACGCCGGAAGAGCTGGCCGAGCGCATGCTGATGCCGGAAGACAAAATCCGTAAAGTGCTGAAAATCGCCAAAGAGCCGATCTCCATGGAAACGCCAATCGGCGATGATGAAGATTCGCATCTGGGTGATTTCATCGAGGATACCACCCTCGAGCTGCCGCTGGATTCTGCCACCACCGAGAGCCTGCGTGCCGCCACCCATGACGTACTGGCTGGCCTGACTGCCCGTGAAGCGAAAGTTCTGCGTATGCGTTTCGGTATCGATATGAACACCGACCACACGCTGGAAGAAGTGGGTAAACAGTTCGACGTTACCCGTGAGCGTATCCGTCAGATCGAAGCGAAGGCGCTGCGTAAACTGCGCCATCCGAGCCGTTCTGAAGTGCTGCGCAGCTTCCTGGACGATTAATCGCCCGCAAGCCGTTTGTGAAAAGCCCTCTCCGGAGGGTTTTTTATGGGCGCTATAAACCGCGCACGATCAGCGCTTCATCTAATTCCCGGTATGCTTCCACCAGCTTATCCAGCGTCGCCCGGTTCAGGCCGCTTGGATTAGGCAGCACCCATACCTCGGTCGCGCCAATGGTGATCTTCTGCTTACCCCAGTTCACACCGCGCTGGCTGAACGCCTGCTCATAGGCTTTTTTGCCCAGCACCGCCAGCGCATGAGGCTGATAGTCCTCTATCTTCTTGACCAGCTCACGGCCGCCGGTACGCAGCTCATGCAGGTCTACTTCGCTGGCCTGCACCGTAGGCCGCTCCACCAGCATGGTGATGCCGCAGCGGGTATCCAGCAGCCGCATCTCCTCCTCCGGCTTCAGCAGCTCGTCGGTAAAGCCCGCCTGATGGATCACCTTCCAGAAGCGGTTGCCCGGATGCGCAAAATGAAAGCCCGTATGCGCCGACGATTTACCAGGGTTAATGCCGCAGAACACCACCCGCAGGCCAGGCGCGAGAATATCGTTGATCATCTAAAGCTCCAGTTATGGGATCATCCATAAAGTATAAAGGATTGATTATAGGTTGTTTATAAAAACGGCAGGCACACGCTTATGGCTGGATTGAAGCGGGAAGTTACATTATAATCCCCCGCCACGGCCCCTTAGCTCAGTGGTTAGAGCAGGCGACTCATAATCGCTTGGTCGCTGGTTCAAGTCCAGCAGGGGCCACCAGGTT
>NZ_CP127837.1:478892-522468 GCF_030291195.1 Enterobacter sp. PGRG2
AACTCATAATCGCTTGGTCGCTGGTTCAAGTCCAGCAGGGGCCACCAGGTTAAACAAGGAGTTAGATGAAAATCATCTGACTCCTTTTTGTTTTCAGACGATAAAGTTTTACCGTTCATATAAGTAACACCCCTACCCCCCTGTTTTTAAACGGCTATCCCCCCAAACACCCACCAATCCCCCAAAAAGTATCAGACTATAACTCCTGATTTGTGTCCCCCCTCACTTGTGGGTTTTTTGGTCACTACCCAGAATACCTTCCACCGCGCGTCGCGCATTCTGGCGTTTATTCACTGAGGGAAAAGCAATGAAAAAGATCTTCTTATGCTGTGCTGCCGGTATGTCTACCAGCATGTTAGTGGAAAAAATGAAGCAGTCCGCCAGCAGCCGTGACGTGGCGGTGGAAATTACCGCCGTACCCGTTTCGGATTTTGAACAGATCGTCACGGAAGCCGACGTGATTTTGCTGGGGCCGCAGGTGAAGTTCCAGTTGCAGAGTTTACGGGCTGCCGCCGCCACGCACGGCGTGCCGGTGGATGCTATCGATATGATGCAATATGGATCGATGCAGGGGGATAAAGTCCTCGATCACGCCCTGTCACTGGTAAAATAAGGATCGCCCATGAAATACCGCTTTCCTGATAAATTCTGGTGGGGCACGGCGACCAGCGCCACCCAGTCCGAAGGGCGCATACCCGGCGACGGCAAAGGCGACAATATCTGGGATTATGCCTCGCATCACTATAACGAGCGTTTTTATAACGGCGTCACCGCCGACGATACCTCCGGGTTTTATCAGCACTGGCGGGAAGATATTCAGCGTGCGAAAGATATTGGCCTCAACTCCTTTCGCACCTCCATTTCCTGGTCACGATTAATACCTGACGGGGATGGCGACATTAATCCTCTCGCCGTTGAGTTCTATAACCAGGTTATTAATGAGCTCATTGATCAGGGTATTGAGCCCTTTATTAATCTGTACCACTTCGATATGCCGATGGCATTGCAGGAAAAAGGCGGTTTTGAAAATCGCGACGTGGTGGAGGCCTTCGCCCGTTATGCCGACATTTGTTATCAGCTGTTTGGCGATCGGGTGCGCCACTGGTTTACCTTTAATGAGCCCCTTATTCCGGCGGAAGCGGGTTATCTTCATCCCCGCCATTATCCTTACGTCAGCGATTTTCGCCGTGCGGCCCAGGTGCTGCACCATATTGTTATTGCCCACTGTAAAGCGGTGGCGGCCTGGCGTAAACGAAATCTGCCGGGAAAAATCGGCATTATTATGGATGTCATTCCGGTATATCCCCGCAACGACAGTCCGGAGGATCGGCAGGCGGCGGCGATGGCGGATCTGTTTTATACCCGCAGCATTAACGAGCCGATATTACTGGGCCGCTATCCGGCGGAATTACTCGCCATCCTCAACGAACACAGTCAGCTCCCCGTGGCTTTACCGGGTGACAGCGAATTAATTGCAGCGACGCGTATCGATCTGCTGGGGATTAATTATTATCGCCCGCGGCGGGTAAAAGCGCGCGAAACGCCCCTTACCGAAGCGCAGAATTTTGTCCCTGAACGCTTCTTTGAAGAGTACATCATGCCAGGCCGCCGGATGAATACTTCCCGCGGCATCGAAATTTATCCGCCCGCACTGTATGACATCGCGATGCTGATAAAGCATCGCTACGGCAATATTCCATGGTTCGTCTCGGAAAATGGAATCGGCATCATGGACGAAGAGCAGTTTATGGTGAATGGCGAAGTGCAGGACGATTACCGCATTGCCTTTCTTGAGGAACATCTTACCTGGCTGCATAAGGCCATTGCCGACGGAAGCCAGTGTCTCGGCTATCACATGTGGACCTTTATCGACTGCTGGTCCTGGCAGAATGCCTATAAAAACCGCTACGGGTTTTATCGTCTGGATTTAGCCAATGGTCAACGCTCGCTTAAAAAGTCAGGCCGCTGGTTCCGCACGGTAATTGAAAATAATGGCTTTGAGGAGAGTGACCATGTCGGCTTTTGATACCCTGGCAGAAAAGTTATTACCGCTGGCGAACGCCATTGGTAATCAGCGGCACATGCAGGCGATCCGCAACGGCCTTATTTCCATTCTGCCGCTGACCATTGTCGGCTCATTCTTTGTGATTTTGCTGAATATCCCCATCAAGGGCTATATGGATTTTGTCGCGCCCTGGCGCGATATGCTGGATGTTCCGTTTCGTTTTACCGTCGGGCTGATGTCGCTGTATGCCGCCTTTACCATCGGCTCTTTCCTGGGCAAAAGTTATAAGCTCAACGATATTACCAGCGGTCTGCTGGCGATGCTGGCGACCATCCTGATGATCGTGCCGGTCAATATTAAACAGGGGGTCACGGTTGCCGGGGATGCGGTTACCGGACGGTATATTCCATTAAGTTCGCTCAGCTCTCAGGGGCTGTTCGGGGCGATTATCTCATCGCTGATCGCCATTGAGATTTACCGTTTTATTAAAGTGCGCAATATCGAAATCAAAATGCCCGCCGGGGTGCCGCCGGTGGTGGCGAGTTCATTCTCTGCACTATTCCCGACGCTTGCCGTGGTGCTGGTATTCTGGATCCCACGGCACTTTTTTAATATCGATATTAACGCCATCATCAGCTACCTCATTATGCCGCTGAAAGGCTTTATGACCGGCACGAATCTGTTTGGCGGCATCGTCACGCAGTTTATGATCGACCTGTTCTGGGTGCTGGGTATTCATGGTCATGCGGTGATGGGGCCGCTGATCCGCCCGCTGTGGGATCAGGCCATTGTGCAGAATATGGAGCTGTTCCAGTCCGGCGTCAGTGCTTATGACCTGCCGAATATTTTCACCGAGCAGTTCTTCCAGTGGTATGCACAGATGGGCGGCACCGGTTCGACGCTGGCGCTGGTGGTGTTATTTATCCGCTCGCGGGTGATTTACCTGAAACAGCTGGGAAAAATTTCCTTCATTCCCGGCCTGTTTAATATCAATGAACCGATGATTTTTGGCGCGCCCATTGTGATGAACCCTCTGCTGGCCATTCCCTTTATCCTGGCGCCGATGGCAAACACGCTGGTGGTCTATCTCTGCACCATCAGCGGCCTGATCCCGCGCATGATGGTCAAACCCCCCTTTACCGTTCCGGCCCCGCTCGGGGCGCTGATCACCACGAACTGGAATTTAATCGCCTGCGGACTGGTGTTTGTCTGCTTCTTTATCTCCCTTGCCATCTATTACCCGTTCTTTAAGGTGTACGAGAAAAAGATGCTGGAAACCGAGCGCCAGCAACAGGCGGAAGAAAAAGCCAGAGAAGCGGCGCAGGCCAGCAGCTAAGCGCATTTCCCCTCTCCCGGACGGGAGAGGGAACGCCTGTCAGAATTCGGTATCCAGTTCTTCCAGCACGTTGTACTCATCGTCCACCAGCAGCAGCGTTTTCCATTTATCGAACGTCAGGCACGGGTGGGAGGTACTGAACAGCAGAATATCCCCCACCTGCACCTCTGCGCCGGGATGGAGTTTCAGCATGGCGTGCTGATCCATTATGCCGGTGGTTTCGATCAATGCTGAAGGATCAGCCAGCGCCTTACCCTGCCGATAATGGGCGATCGGCTGCGGAAGTCCGGCGTCAAAGGCGCTGTCGCGCTTGCCGAAGTTGACGATAGCCCGCCCTGCTTCCGGTACCGACTGCACCATGGCCGCCAGCTCCATCGCACAGGTCAGATCGCCGCCCAGATCGCAGGCAACGCAGTCGCGCGCCATCAGCGCATGCTGCGCCTCGTGATAAATTCCACCATCGTGGGTGATATAGCAGCCGGGCCGAATGGCGATGCGGCAGTCCGACGGTTTTTTTGCCGCCAGCCAGACGTTACAGACCACGTCGTACCACACCGAACCCGCGCCGGTCAGCAGAAACTCGCCGTCGACATAACGGTCCAGCTGGCAGGCCAGCGCCGCCGCCTCGCGCAGGAAAGCTTCCACCTGCGGCTGTGGATTATCGCCGTGCACCACGCCTTCATACAGCTCCAGCCCGCGCAAGCGCAGCCCCGGCAGATCCGCCACCGTAGCGGCCAACGCCAGCGCTTCATCCGCGGTACGGCAGCCGCAGCGGCCCCCCGGCACGCCCAGCTCAATCAGTACGTCCAGCGTCTGCTGCTGCGCGCTGAAAAACGCGGAAAGCACCTGCGCATTGGCCGCGCTGTCCACACAACACAGATAGTCCACATCCGGATAGGTGTTCTTCAGCTGTGAGATCAGCGTCATGTTCGCCTTCCCCACCAGTTGATTCACCATCAGCACGCGCCTGATGCCGCTCGCCATGGCGATGCTGGCCTGCCACGCGCTGCCGACGCCAATCGCCCAGGCGCCCGCCTGTTGTTGCCGCTGAAAGATCCACGGCGTCATGGTGGTTTTACCGTGAGGCGCAAGAGAAACGCCGCGCGCGTCGGCGTAATCCTGCATCCACTGAATATTGTTCTCCAGGGCGGTTTTTTTGATCAGCGCTGCGGGCAGGCAGACATCCTCATTCAGGACGTTGGCCGGGGTAAACATCAGGGCGGCTTTATGGGGTACGAGGTGTTCATTCTGGTATTTCATAACAACGCTCCTCAGGGGAATCAGTATCTTTCAGATCGGGTATCTTTTATAACTTACTGTAATTTAAATAAGTATTAATTTAAAACCATCGATAGTGAATAAAAGTATCATAAATTCATATGCGTTTTGTGTCATTTTCCACTGTTTTTATCCCTTGTAAATGGTTAACTTCAGCGCAGACCAAAAGGGGGGTGAGGATCACATGAAGTTCGACTATCTGTTCAGGAATGTCACGGTTATCGATGGATCAGGCGGCGCAGAGTACCGGGCGGATGTGGCGATCAAAGGCGATCGCATCGCAGAGATTGCGCCGGCTATCGAAGGCCACGCCGTGCGGGAAATCGACGGCAGTGGGCGCGTGCTGGCGCCGGGATTTATCGATGTCCACACCCATGACGACATCAATGTTATCCGCATGCCTGCTTATTTACCGAAAATCAGCCAGGGCGTGACCACGGTGATCGTCGGCAACTGCGGGATCAGCGCCGCCTGCGCGACCATGCACGGCGAAGTACCCGATCCAATGAACCTGCTCGGCGAGGCGCAGCAGTTTGTCTTCCCGACGGTGGACGCCTACGCGCAGGCGATTGCGCAGGCGCGCCCGGCGATTAACGTCGGCACGCTGATCGGCCACACCGCCCTGCGCAACAATCATATGGACGATCTGTTCCGCGCGGCCACGGCGGAGGAAATCGCCGGTATGCGCGCGCAGCTCAAAGAGGCGCTGTCGCAGGGCGCGCTGGGCCTCAGCACCGGGCTGGCCTACGCCAGCGCCTTCCAGTCCACTACTGAAGAAGTGATGGCGCTGGCGGAGGAGCTGGCGGCGGAAAACGGTATCTATACCACCCATCTGCGCTCGGAATTTGAACCCATTCTGGAGGCGCTGGACGAGGCGTTTCGYATCGGTCGCCACGGCAGGGTGCCGGTGGTGGTGTCGCACCATAAATGCGCCGGGGCGAAAAACTGGGGGCGCACTGTGGAGACGCTGAAGCTGTTCGACACCGTGCGCCAGCAGCAGGAGGTTGCCTGTGACTGCTACCCCTACTCCGCCTCCTCGTCCACGCTGGACATGAAGCAGATCACCGACGAATTCGACATCATCATCACCTGGTCCGAACCGCATCCGGAAGTGGCCGGGCAGTCGCTTCAGCAGATCGCCGAAAGCTGGTCGATGTCGCTGTATGACGCGGGCAAATTACTGATGCCTGCCGGGGCCATTTACTACAACATGGACGAGCAGGATGTGCGCCGCGTGCTGCGCTATCCGGTGACCATGATAGGCTCTGACGGTCTGCCGAACGATCCGATGCCGCATCCGCGTTTATGGGGCGCCTTCCCCCGCGTGCTCGGCCATTACAGCCGCGACGAAAAGCTGTTCCCGCTCACCGTGGCGGTGCACAAGATGACCGGCCTGTCGGCGGCCCGTTTCCGGCTGCCCGAGCGTGGGCTGGTCAAACGCGGCTATTATGCGGATCTGGTATTGTTCGATCCGGCCACCGTGCGGGATGTGGCCAGTTTCAGCGATCCCAAACAACCCGCCGCCGGTATTGAAGCGGTGATGGTGAATGGGGTAATGAGTTATTGTCAGGACCAGCAGGTCACTGGCCGCGCAGGGCGTTTTCTGCGCCGGGAAAAACCAAATAAGGAGCAAAAATGAGTATTAGACGTTATGGCGTCGGTGGCAGCACCGGCACGGGCGGGCAGCATTTGCCGTTTGCCAAAGCCGTGGAAGCGGCGGGCTGGCTGTATGTTTCCGGCCAGACGCCGATGAAAGACGGCGAAGTGGTGGAAGGCGGCATCATTGAGCAGTCCCGTCTGGCGATCCAGAACTGCGTGGACATCATGACCGAAGCCGGTTACACCCTGGCCGACGTGGTGCATGTGAAGGTTTTCCTGACGGATGCCCGCTACTTCCAGTCATTTAACAAAGTGTTCCGCGAATTCTTCGGCGAACACCCGCCCGCCCGCGTGTGCTGCGTGGCGGATCTGGTGGTGGATTGCAAAGTCGAAGTGGATGTGACCTGCTACCGGGCTGACCGGGGCTAAAGGTTCTGCTCCGTTGCAGGTCTTTTTTAGATTAATCCGGAGCAGATCCCTTCATAAACGTCAGTCCCGGCTCGAGCCGGGACTGATTGCGCTGTCAAAGTATCTCAAAGGTCAGCGTTGCCGATGCTTCATAGCCTCCGGCACCGGTTGGATTGGCCCCTGTCCGGGCAGGGGTGGGATAAGAATAAAATGTCACTGTAGCCATATCATTGTTGATTGTCGCCCTCAGGGGGGAGAAACCATCGAGTTTCACCAGGGACTGGCCTGCGGCATCCTGAGTAATCTTAACGCCCAGGTTGTTAATGGTGGTCCCCACCCCCTTCGCCAGCAAAATGCCCTTCGATGCGAGGTCAGCGTCAAAACTGTAGCCTGCTCCCATCATTGTCGCCTGCACAATACCCGCTCCATCAGGAAAAGAATTATTGATATTGCCAGAACACTTCATCGACACCTTTGTTTCTTGCGGCGTATAACCTTCAGGCAGAGTACCTTGTGCTTTTCCCGCCAGCTTAGCATCGGTGATATTCGCTAACACAACGTTCTTAGTGGTCTCAGTCACTTTACAGGTGTTTCTGAATATCAATGAACCCTGCAGATAAAATCTGGATACGACGGCTTTTTTGGAATTCATTGTACAATTATTGGCCGCTGCAAAGGCAGCGCTTTCATCTCCGCCAGTAGCAACCATACATACGCGACTAAAACTTAAAGAACCTACAAAAATATTTTCAAAATTAATGGGATATAACGGGGTTTTGGGCATGTAAAAATACATTTTCACATCGCGGTTCGCGAACTGTGAACTTAATTCATAATACAAATCTCGTACACAAAAAAGAGTGACATTGAAGTTTCCCTGCGCGTTATTACATCCACTAAGATAACTATTCTGGAAAATGGTGTTAAAAAAGAAAGAGCCCCGATGTTGTCTAGATTGATTCTCTACGTCCTTCAGATCGACATAAGAATAAGCGTTCTTTACAGGCAAGAAGACTTTCTGTTCAAGCCGTACGTAAACAGGAAATCTCTCGCTGTCAGCCATTCTTAATTTATAATAAGTTTTACCATCAACAGTCCTGGTTTGAGTGGTATCAACATTGTTACTGTCATAGGACGCAGTCAAAAGTGGGGAACTGCTTGCCCAGCGCCAGGTTCCATTACCGCGGTCACCCCATAAAGAGCGTTGATTATATTCAATTCCCGTGGTAGGAGGAGGAAGTTGTTTCTCCTGCATAACTTTCACCCCCCCGCCCATATTCGGGATGGAAGCGCTATCGACATTGAACGTTGCCGCTATTGATAAGTCGGATTGACCAGCAAAAGAGGCATCCATTATATATGTCGTCTGCAAAGCAGCCTGACAATGCCCGGTAAACAGATAAAGTAAAACAGGTAAAAACCATTTGAGTTTCATTTTCATCTTAGCCATTAGAATAAATATGATGTGCTTTTTTAGGCCGTTATTGTCATAAATTTGACTAGTCATAAAATGCACTCACTAACAATGTTGCAGAGATCTGCCCAGCGGTGACATCGGCCCCGGATTGTATATATTTAACGTAAAAATCACGCGGAATATCCAGCGGAGCGCTACTATTAACCGGATAGTTTAACACTCTGCTTTCTCCCGAAACCGTTAATACATTCTGATTATCACGCTGGTCATAGACCGCAAACCCAATGCCTTTGGCCCCACCCGGAAGTTGATTGCTAAACGCTCCGGGGGCAACACGGCCCTGACCATCGAGGGTACTAAAGGAAAGTCGTATATCACTGACAACGGCAGGTGACAGATTGCAATTATTAATGATGAGCTGAAAGTTTTGCTTATAGGCTGAGGTCATTCCGGGCTGCGTAAATTTATCGATCCCCACGGCCTCCATTATCAGCGTATCCCTGGGAAACGTTACTGTACAGGAAGTATTAATTAGCTCCCCACTAAACTGCAGCCCCATACTGGCTGCATCAACCTTATCATCCGCCATGACTGAATGAGGAAAACCGCACATGCTTATTCCACAAATCAACAAGTATAATAATGATGCATTTTTTGTCATGGGTTCCTCCATCAACTTATAACGCTGTCCATGCTATCAATACGCGGAGCTGTAAACAGGCTCCGCGTATCTTAATTACAGATAGTCGATATTTATTGCGCCATCCGTTTTCAGCGTGGTGCCAGCATACCCAGAAATGGCCGCTGACGTCAGCTTAGCACTATCAATTGCCACTAATCCTGCGTAGGTTGTCCATACATAACCGTTGGTGGCATCGCCCGTCGTGTTACCAGAGAAAGCCAAACTCACGGTCGAGCCATTGGTTGGCAGGGTATTAGTTTCCGAGCTGTCTTGATTAGTTTTAAAGAAGGCCACGCCTAACCCGGTTGCGGCTGGGGTCGCCGCAGTAGTGAACATCTTAAGCGACTTGTTCTTATAAGACGTACCGTCACTGTTATTTTTAGCGGATGACAGACCCACAACAAACTTACTTGATGCACCACATGCGGTAAATTTCACTTTAACGGGTTTATAGACTGTATTGGGTACCAGATAACCCCCATGGCTTGCCGAAGCCAGGACGTCACTACTTTTTACGTTGCCAAAGTCAATATTAAAGCTGGTCGCATTAGTATCAAACTTCGCTGTACAGGTTGGTGAACTTAACGTTCCGGTAAAATTAAGTGTCAGGCTAGCGTCATCAAGAGCATGGGCGGCAAATGGTGCCAAAAAAATTAAAGGTACCAGTACTTTTTTCATCATAATCATCCTTAATTATAAAAAGTCCATGTTAAGCGTTGCTGTTGAGTCCAGTGATCCAGAACCAATTGTCATAATATCAGCCACTGCAGGGATCAGCGTGGCTTTAATATACAGGTTACCCGTTTTACCTTGTCCAAATGGCTCGAAATTGCCACCCAATCTGATTGATGGTGCCCCAACATAGAGCGGAACATAGTTACCACCCTCGGTTTTAACTTCCGTTTTATATGCTACCTTCACCGCCACATTAGCTGGGCGGAGGTAGTCATGTGTGGTATCGCCATTGATTTTAACTTTATTTGATGACGACAGGGAAATGTTCATTCCCGACGTTCCCACACAATCTGAGATGACAATTTTCTTTTCAACTGATTTATTTTGCGCTTCAATCTCAGCTGGTGTGACGGTATTAAAGGCAAAAGGAACGCTCGTGGCGGACTGATTATCCACTTTAAACGTACAGGTACCTTTTTCAATATATGCCTGAGCAGTTACATCCAGCGTACTCGTTGCGGCCATCGCCTGATGTCCGAACCCCATAACTCCAGCCATAACAGTAAGCACCCTTACTGTCTGTTTATTCTTTAAAAACATATAGCTCTCCTTTTCTATAATAACTAATCACAATTAATATTATCGACTGATAACGTATCTGTTCGTAACTTAATATCGTCCCTGGTAGGTAACTGGTAATTAAAAGAACACTGTTCACTCATATCTTCACCCCATTTGACAGTTAAACGCCCTTTTTCAGCAATGCCACGGGTGAATATTCGACTGTTTTGTCCAGCGATACCTAACTGATTATTCGAATCATCAACTACCTCTGCCCCCAGCGGAATATTTTTGCCATTTTTCAACTTCAGGTGGAAAAATACCGAGCGACGATCGTCCGTCGCAAAGGGGACATAAATAATTGCTCCGGCACGCGGCACCACCCGGGTGGACGTCTCTTTTAATTCCGTATCCTGTTCCATTTTCGAGGGATCGATACTCACATCATTAAAACGATAGGGCGACAGGTTAGAGACATAGGCATAGCCAGCACTATTAATTCGCGACGCGTTATCCCCCATTGCACGCGCGCCCTTCGCACCTTTCGCCTCGATTAATGCAACAGGCGTGTCACCATTGATGGTGCGCCCGAGGGTTATTCCTCCCTTGTGGAGTAAAACGCCACCGCTGCCGCTCACCGACATCTGGCGGCTGTTGTCTGAATCGGCAGAAAGACTGGCCCCCCAGCTACCATAACGGGTATCCCACGAAGCATTCGCCCCGATATTCTCAATCTTATTCCCGTCATAGCCGTTTTGACGATAATTCGCATTAACACCGTAGTTCAGACCCGCGTCCTGGTTATAACCGGAAGTCGAAGCCGATAAATTGCGGTCTCCCTTACTGCTACGGGTATAACTGGTGTTCAGATAATCAAACAGCGGCGATTTATCCTCGGCGCGATCGCCGAGCGGTACAGATAACGACAGATAGAGCTGATCGTCCTTCTCGTTATCGCCGGTGTAATAGCGGTTAACGGAAACGCTATAGCTGACCCGGCCCAGGGAGTTGCTGTATCCCAGTTGATAGCTTTTCTCTTTACGCCCTGAACGCCAGTACTCCGATAACATTGCTGAAGAATAAAACGAGCCCCATCCCGCTTCGAGGGTCTGGCTAACGTTAATCTGCACCTGTGATTTAAGCCGATCGTCCATGTCCTGCCAGTCGGTATTCGACAGATAATCTGCCGCCTCACCCAGCGTGAAGAAATCTTTTGTCGAATAACGATAAGCCGCGATATTAAAACTGGTATTCGTCGGAGTAATATAGCTGTTGTATTTAATCCCCAGGCTCTGCCCTTTCCGGCTACCGTCTTCTGCTGACAAATGCGACTGAGTCAAATCTAAAGAAACTGCGCCAACCGGCGTATTCAGCGCCACCCCGCCAATAACGGAGTAATAGTCCGACATATATTCAGCACCGGTATACAATGACAGATAGTTATTCAGACCGTATTGCCAGGTTCCCTGGCCGACCACCGGTTTATCGCTACTGCTCGCGCCGTCATATTCCCCCACCGCCAGCGTGTACAGGCTGACGCCCGGGTAAAGCAATTGCCCACCGCCGTTGTATGGGATAATCAACTGACGCGTCCGGCCATCCGCTTCCTGGATCGTGACGTCAAGCTGTTCGCTGGAGCTGATCGGATTATAGTTATCGATCGAAAACGCCCCGGGCGGCACGGTAGTTTCTAATATTTTAGTGCCTGCCTGACTGACGATAATTTTCGCATTCGACTCCGCGACCCCACGAATAACCGGGCGGAAGCTGTTCAGAGAGTCGGGCAACATGCGCGTGTCGCTGCTCAGCGTCACGCCGCGTAATGGAAACGCATCAAAAAATGTGCTGCTGCTGTATATCTCACCTACCCGCAACTGAGATTTAAGCGGTGCAACATCATGCTCCGCGTACAGGTTTGAACTGTCAAACGTGGTGCCACTCTCTTTTGCGTAGTTCGCATCGCCACGGACACGGACACGCCACCCCAGTAAATTCAGACCGCCATCAAGGCCCATCCAACCGCTGTCGGACTCAACGCCGCTATAGCTCGAACGATAATAACTGGTGTTATAGCTGACAAAGGCCGCGTTGATGCCATCGTCCCAGAGCGTATCCGGCACTTCATCAGGGCGGGTCGCCCGTTCCATCGCCTGTGGAATAGTCAGAATAAAACGCTGATCGTTAATATCCATTTTCCAGCTGGCTTGTGGTATCAGCGTCTTCAGCGAAACGCAGCTTTCTTCTTCCATGCCGGAAACATTAATTGCGCCGATATCAATGCCAAGCTTAGCCAGTTCTTTCAGGCTAAAGCAGGGCAGCGCTCTTAACGGATCTTGCGGATTATCATCAAATTGAATTTCAAATTTCCCCATTTCCCGCTCGTTAAGTACAACCGAAACATTATACTTCCCGGCAGTGACAGGGTTTCCTTTGGAAAAACGGCTAACATCAATTGGGGAATTTGATAAAAAGATGTTATTGAACTCCACCTCTTCATCTTCAGTTCCCGCTATTTCACTTTCTTTACTTTCACCCTCTTGCTGCGCATTCGAATTTTCTACTGATGATGCAGGTGAGAGACTATTTTGCTCAACTGTTTCCGTTTCCGCAGCGAAAACTCCCCCGGCAACATTCATTAAAATGAATGCGCCAGCAATACGTGATAAACGAAAACGTTCGCTAACTAACATATCCATAGAAAAAACCTGAACAATCCATTGTAATTGAAATATTATTTGATAACAGCAGTACCCTCTACATCATTACCATAATCAGAAATATAGCTATAGGCCAGGCTGGCTCCCGCAGAAGGTTTAAACGCTTTGTTATCAAACTCGAATTTTTCCGTTGCAAAAGGCGCAACCATTCCTGACTTCGCCATATTATTACCGACTTTCATCATGTTGAACGTCACATAATAAGGGGAGCTGTTTTTCGCAATTAACGCACCATTTTCAGCACGCCATTCAACTTTCGCCGCCGCGTCTTGTGGTTTGACGGTTAACGCCTCTGGACGATAGAACATCTTAATACGGGTACGGAATGCCAGCTGTAATTTGTTGCTCGCTTGTGCCTCGCCTTTTGCTTTTGGCGGAACTTCCAGCACGTTTAAATAGTAGATGCTTTCACGATCTTTGGGAAAATTGGCGGCCATTTTGGAAATACGTAACGTCTGCCCTTTTTTCGCATCAATGCGTGAGACCGGCGGTGTGATCATAAAAGGCAGATCAATATTTTCCGGCGATTCGGTCGCACGGCCATCATCCAGCCATGACTGCACCAGTAGCGGACGCGTGCCCTCGTTAGTCAGGCGAACGTTAATTTCTTTGGCCGCTTCTTTATAGACCACTCGAGTGGTATTAATGACAACATCTGCCCATGCTGATGCGCTCACGGCCAGCATCGCTGCCACAATTGTAGCTAAATATTTAACTGACATTTAATTTATTGCTCTCTGAAAAAACAAGGCGGCAATAAGACTTACCGCCTTAGATTTAGTAAATAATTACAAATAAACGACGCTGAAAGTGGCTACCGTTTCGATATCACCGGCGGTGACATCTTCTACTTTAGCAGCCGTCTGAACGTAGCGAGTTTCGAAACTGTAGGTCTGCGCACCTGAATTGGTGTCTTTATAGTCTGCAGTCTCATCCAGACCATTCAAATCCATCATCAGATCGCTGCCATTAATCTTAGTGAAACCGATCTGGACGCCTTTCGCGGCAACATCCATGGTATTCACAGAATTCAGCAGGCTATTTGTATAGGTGCTGGTGCCCGCATCCGCATAGCCAGTAGAATCAAAACTGACCGCAACTTTAGTTTTACCCTGAGGCAGGACGCAGCTTTCCAGAGTAATATTTACGGTACGCATATCACGAGATGCTTTATAAGTCGTGCCTTTAGCGGACTTAACATCTTTATTCAGATCGACGGCAGCAACCGGATCGATATTCAACAATGTAGAAGACGGCGCGCCGTTGATTGCTACTGTGCAAGTTTTATTAATGACTTCACCGGTAATACGAATTTGGCCATCAGCAGCCATCGCATTTACTGTCCCCAAACCACCAGCAACCAGCACAGCAATCTGAGCCATCTTAATAACTGAATGTCGCATAATTCATAACTCCATTATATGTTAGTTCACATACACTTCCGTGCATTATGTCGGGTATACAAAAGCACAACGCTTCACTGCACTGATAAAATGAGATGCTTATTGTGCCTGGAGGGGATTATTAGATGAAGCTATCGTTATTGCAATATTAGAAATGATGATTGCTCGATAGGACGAGTGATATTATTTATATGCTATAGTTTATTTTAGTTCAGATCAACACAAGCAATGGCCGCAAAAATGCTGGAAAAACAACATATTAAAACAAAAGATTAGAAAAATTGATGAAATTAAAAGTTCTCTACAAAAAGAGCCAGCCGCGTGTTTTTAGGAATATATTTAGGTAATCATTACTTCCGTTAATATATTCATAAAACAAATACCATCTCTGTATTTATTATCCTGACAGTTAATATTCATTTGCATTAGTTATTAATTGCATTATTTATTTTGACGTGCTGCCACAACCCGTTTTATACAGGAAAGTAATAGTCCAAAGACGATCAGGCCTTTCAGGAAGACTGCTGCACCGCATCAATGTCCCACCATTACTTGGTGGAATATTACACAATCGGCTGGTGGGTTAATCCCCCAGCGGTTGCCGATCCGCGCCGCCGCGATGGCTGTCCAGCGCCAGCTTAATTCTGCGTAAGCGGTCTTTCGCCTGGCTTTTGTTAGCCATCGCTAATTCTGTCGCCAGCACGTCGATCATCGCCAGCATGGCGTAGCGCGACGTGCTCGGCTTAAAGATGTAGTCGTTTTCACGCACAATCAGCGGCAGCACCAGATCCGCCAGCTGCGCCAGCGGCGTCGCTTCCGGCGTGATGGCGATTACCTTCGCGCCATACTGTCTGGCAATGCCCGCGCTTTCCACCACCTCCGGCGTAAAGCCGCCCAGCGACAGTGCGATCACCACGTCACCAGGCGACACCGAGGCCGCCATCATGCGCACCAGCAGCCCGTCATTCTGACTCACCACCGGCAGGCCAAGGCGAAACAGACGGAACTGGAGTTCCTGCGCGCAGATGGTGGAGCCGCCCCCCATGCCGAACGCCAGGATCTGCCGCGCCCCGCTCAGCCAGCCCACCGCTTTATTCAGTGAGGCCGCATCCAGCGCGCGACGGTTCATCTCCAGCACGTTAATGATGGTGCCGTAAATTCCCTGCACACCTTCGAGATCCGGCACGTCGATAATAAATCGCTGCCCGACCGCCAGCGACTGCGCCAGTTTGACCTTCAGTTCACGCACATCTTTGCAGCCAATGGCACGGGCAAAACGGGTGATCGATGCCTGGCTGGTACTGGTCAGACGCGCCATCTCCGCGATCGGCAGCGTGGCGGCAGACTGTACGTCATCCAGAATAAACTGCGCGATACGCTTTTCAGTGGTGGTGAGTTCCACGAAGCGGTCGGTGATACAAGAGATGATGTCGATGGAATAACCCATAGCGTGTTCCTGAATATGAGCCATCGGGACAGACGCCGCCATCCGTTCTGGTACTTGCACATAAAATGATGGGTACTTTGTATCATAGCCGCACGACGGCGCACTATTTTTTAGCGCGCCCCAGGTCGCAAGTCTGCTTTCTTTAACCAAAACTGGCACTTTCTGCCGCCTTTGCCAGGATTAAAAGGTCTTTTGAACTGGAGAGAAACCATGGGTTTATTTGATTTTGTGAAAGATGCAGGCGAAAAGTTATGGGATTCACTGAAAGGCAACGACAGCGATCACGGCACTAAGCTTGAAGAGCATCTCAAAAAAACAGGTGTTCCCGGGGCCGATAAAGTCAGCGTCAAGGTGGAAAACGGCAAGGCCGTGGTCACCGGTGATGGCCTGACCCAGGAGCAGAAAGAAAAAATCCAGGTCGCCGTCGGTAACGTGGCGGGGATTGGCAGCGTGGAGAATAACGTCTCAGTGACCGACTCCGCCGCCGAAGCCACCTACTACACCGTGAAATCCGGCGACACCCTGAGCGCCATTTCCAAACAGGTGTATGGCGATCCTAACAAGTACAACCAAATCTTCGAAGCGAACAAACCGATGCTGAGCCATCCGGACAAAATTTATCCGGGCCAGGTGCTCATTATTCCGAAGCAATAAGGGTTGTCAGCAAAACCCACTGCGGTGGGTTTTGTTTTCTGCAGGAAAACTCCCCGCCAGGCCTGTCACCCGCCGCAAACCCGCCTAATGCCCCTCGCACCATTTATCAGACCTGTGTATGATTTCCGGTAGCTCTGCTGATAACTAACCTTAACTCAAATACTTAAGCGCTAAAGCGAAAGGCATCATGAGCACACCCATCAAACGACTTGAAATCATCAAAAATGCCATAGAACTGGAAGATGACGACATCATTGTCAGTCAGCTCGCACGGCTGAAAAATGAAGCGTTCAATGATGAGCTGCTGGCGATTGTCGCGGCGCTTGAGGAAAAGAATTACACCGCCGCCATGACGGCGATCACCGCCTGGTTGCAAAGCCAGCGCGCGGTGACCCAGTGGCGGGATCCGCAGGTGGCGGCCAGCAAGCTGGAACTCAAAGCGCTGGAGGAGCGGCTGCGCGATCTGATCGACCGTCGCAATGCCCGCGTTCAGCAGTTAGATGAGTTTAATGACCTTTACCTGAACCGTCTCGGGCCGCTGATGACGCAGATCCTTCAGCTGCGTAAAAATCTGGCGGAACTGAACCTGCGCCGCCAGCTGGCGGAGCGGCAGCGTCGGGAAGAGGACTACCGCCGCTGCCAGCAGTATATGGCGCAGGCGCTGGACGTGCTGGCGATGCTCACAAAACGCTGGCGCGAGCTGCCCGCCGATTCGGTGCAGTCTGTCGAGGCGCGCAAACAGCTCCAGCAGCAAAGCGATCTGATCGCCAATCTGCTGGCGGAAGCGCAGGAGCTGGAAACCGGCTTAACGCGGGAAGAAGAGCCCGCGCGTCAGGCCTGTGACGAGGCAAACGACGAGTACGAAAAATACCGCGAGCAGCAGCACGACGCCGAGATCCGTTTCCGGAAAGGCCGCCAGCTGTCAGAAGAAGATCAAAGCGAACTCAAGCGACTGTGGCGTCAGGCCAGTAAACTCTGTCACCCGGATCTGGTGGCGGATGAACTGAAAGATGAAGCCAACGCCATGATGGTGCAGCTTAATCAGGCGAAACACCGCGGCGACGTCAAAGCCATTCGCTCGCTGGTGGCGCGTCTGCATCAGGGCTTTGAGCCGATGATGGCCAGCGACCGGCTGAACGATCTGGAACGTATCCGCAAAAAGATGGCGCAGGTACGTGAACAAATCGACACCCTGGTCGCCGAGCTGGCGGAGCTGGAAAAAGAGGAGTCCTGGCTGCTGGTGTCATCACTAAGCAATATGGACGCTTATTTTACCCAGCAGGAAAAAGCGCTCAGCGAAGTCCGCGCCGCGCTGGAGCGCCAGGTGAGCGAAGCGCAGCTCGACGCGGTCGCCTGATTATTTGGCGTGCCAGTAGGCCGCCGCCCGCATCAGCTGCGGATCAACGCTGCCGCCTTCAAACGGCTGACTGACGTTTTTCACCACCTTCCCTTCCCCGGTGATCCACAGGTAATACTCCTGCGCCGGGACGCGCACCTGCGCCAGCCGTTGCGCCAGTACGTCCTCGTTATGACCGATAATCCACTCGATATTAAAGCCGTCCAGATGCGCCAGATAATCCTTATACGCCTCATCGCCAATGGTCACGATGGCGGTTACCTCCGGGCGCGCCGGGGTTTTGCTGATAGCTTCCAGGCGGCGGCGCAGCGCAGGCATCCCGGACTCATCGCAGACGTAAAGCTGCCAGGCGTAATCCTCCGGCACCACCAGCGAACCGCGCGGGCCGCCGATGGTCAGGGTGTCGCCTTCCCGGGCTTCCAGCGCCCAGCTGCTGGCGACGCCGCCGTCATGGATAAAGAAATCCAGCGCCAGTTCGTGACGTTCTGCGTTATACAGCGGCGTATAGTCACGGGCCGCCGGGCGCGGGCCGTCCGGCCAGACGATGCCGTCTTCGGTGACCGTGGGCGGCACCACTTTTTGTCCCGGCTGCGGGAAAAAGACTTTGGTGTGATCGTCAAACCCCTGCGAACTGAAGCCCGCCAGTTCGTCGCCGCCCAGCACAATGCGCTGAAAACCTGCGCTGATACGTTCAACTCGTAATACTGTCAGTTCACGAAAGCGCAGTTCATTGCGCACGCGCTGCGGGTAACGCTGATGTGATGTGGTCATTATTTAGCCTTCGTCACGTTAAAAACGATATATCTGATTTGGTTTTTAAATGATAATGATTGCTAATTAGCAGGAACGCAAGCAAAATTAGATATATCTAATTCAGAGGGATTATGCGATGAGGCATCCACAGGATCACGGTCATCACGAGCACGGCAGCCGCCGTCCGCGCTTTTTCGGGCATGGCGATCTGCGGCTGGTCATTCTGGATCTGCTGTCCCGCAACGCCAGCCACGGTTACGAGCTGATCAAGGCCATTGAACAGCTCACCCTCGGGCATTACACGCCAAGCCCTGGGGTGATCTATCCGACGCTGGATTTTTTGCAGGAACAGGCGTTTATCGCGATCGGGGAAGACGGCGGACGGAAAAAGATCGCTATTACCCCAGCCGGAATGCAGTGGCTGGCGGAAAACGCTGAGCAGCTCGGCCAGATCCAGGCGCGGATCAAAGCCCGCAGCGTCGGGTATCTGCTGCGTCAGGATCCGCAGATGAAACGCGCGCTGGATAACTTTAAAGCCGTGCTGGATCGGAAAGTGAATCAGGAAAACGTCAGCGCCGCACAGCGGGAACAGATCATCGCGGTGATCGACCGTGCGGCGCTGGAGATTTCACAGCTGGATTAAGCCGTCGCCTCCCGGCGCACGCGGAACACGCTGACCAGACCTTTCAGGTGCGACGCCTGATCGCTGAGCGACGCGGCGGCGGCCACGGACTCCTCCACCAGGCTGGCGTTCTGCTGAGTGGTGGAGTCAATCAGGCCAATGGCGCTGTTGATCTGCGAAATGCCTTCCGTCTGTTCACGGCTGGCGTGGCCGATCTGGCGCAGAATGGTATCCATCTCTTCCACGTTGCTGACCATGCCGTTAATCAGCCCGCCCGCTTTTTCCACCAGCGCCATGCCGTCGCGGGCCTGGGCGGTGGAGCTTTCGATCAGATGGCGGATCTCGCTGGCGGATGAGGCGGTTTTGCCCGCCAGCTGGCGCACTTCCCCTGCCACGACCGCAAAGCCACGTCCGTGCTCACCGGCGCGCGCCGCTTCCACTGCCGCATTGAGCGCCAGAATATTGGTCTGGAAGGCGATGGAATCGATCAGGTTGATGATGTCGGACATACGGTCAGAAGTGTCGTTGATGACGCGCATTTTCTCGGTCACCTGCTTCATCATCTGACCGTTATTTTTCACCACCGTTGCCGCTTCGGCAGAGAGCTGCGTCGCTTCGGTGGTATGTTCGCTGGTGTTTTTCACCGTGGCGGTGATCTGCTCCATCGAGGCGGCGGTCTGCTCAACGGAGCTAGCCTGCTCTTCGGTGCGGGCAGCCAGATCCTGGTTACCGGCCACAATCTGCGCGGCGGCGCTGGAGATGTTCTCCGAGCCGTTCTGCACTTCCTGCACAATCTCGTACAGGCGCGATTTCATCGCCACCAGCGCGCTGAGCAGCACGCCGGTTTCGTCCCGGTGTTTTACGTCAATATGCTGAGTCAGATCGCCGTCGGCAATGGCTTCGGCAAACTGCACCGCCTGTACCAGCGGGCGAGTGATGGCGCGTACAATAAACAGCCCCATCAGGCTGCCAGCGCCAATGCTGATCAACGCCAGCAGGATCAGCATGGTGCGGTTGGATTTAAAATCATGCTCCACCAGCTTACCGGCGCTGCGCATATTGTTGTCCTGAACGGCAATCAACTCCTGCACTTTGTCTTTGTAGGCGCGCTGTACCGGCAGAGTGTTGTTCATCATCTCTTCCACCGCCGCGTGAGTATCTTTATTTTTCACCGCCTCGAGAATACGGAAACGCGAATCCAGATACTGCTGGCGTATCTGGCGCAGTTCACTCAGGATGCGCTGCGACTCGCGATCGCGCAGGGCGCTGCTGAGGTCGTCGAGCAACACGGTAATGTTGCCGCTAATGGCGGTCAGATGCTTCTGCGATTCGGCGCTCCACTTCCCGTCCGTATCCAGCACCATCAGCTGCTGGGTGCTGACAAACTCCTGAAAATTCTGAATCAACTGATTGGCCTTCACGGTCGTGGGATAGTCACGATTAACAATGTCCTGCATCCCATTATTGGCACGATTCAGACTGAACAGCGACAGACCGGAACTCACCACCATCAACACAATAAAAATTCCGAACGCCAGAAATAATTTTGTGCCGATCTTAACATCATGTAAGAACATATTTTTTCCCTGGTTGTAAATGGCTACGCACAGGAAACGTTATCGGTAACGGTTTCGCTAACTTTATGAGTTTGATCGGTTTTTTATTTATCACCGCACGAAAAGAATATTCTCAGACAGGTTGCTGTTATTCGAAAAATAGCCTAATGAAGATCCGTAAATACGCTATATTTCGATCAAAAAGCATTCGGCTTTTAATATAAAATTAACAATATTTAAATATGTAGTTTACATGAAGCTAACAGGAGGGAAGGCCATCAGGCGATAAAAAACCGCTTCTCTGCGGGCAGAAAAGCGGTGAGGGAAATGACTTAATGCAGGACGGTGACGGCATCTTCCAGACGGCTGGCGCGCTGTTTGACCATCGCTGACACCTGGGCGCTCACTTCCACCAGCCCGGCATTTTTCTGCGTGATGGTATCCAGTTCTGCCACGGCGCGCGTCAAATCCGACAGCCCCGCCGCCTGCTCAGAGGTGGAGTGGCTGATCTGCGCGATCAGCTGCGTGACGTTCTGCACCTGTTCAACAATGTTATCCATGGTGGCGCCCGCGGCATGCACCTGCTGCGAACCGGACTGCACCTTGCTGGCGCTGGCATCAATCAGTTTACGAATATCATTGGCGGCGCTGGCGCTGCGGCTGGCCAGATGACGCACCTCCCCGGCCACCACGGCAAAACCTTTGCCCTGCTCCCCTGCGCGTGCGGCCTCCACGGCGGCGTTAAGCGCCAGGATATTGGTCTGGAAGGCGATGTCGTTAATCAGCGAGGTAATAGAGCCGATGCGCTGGGTGCTGTCGGCGATCTCATCCATGGTTTTCACCACCGTATCCATCGCTCGTCCACCATGGCTGGCGGCATTACTGGCTTCAATAGAGAGCTTATCCGCCGCAGCAGCGGTGGCGGAATTGTTCTGTACCGAGGCTGCCATCTGCCCCATGGTGGTGACCGTCTGCTGCACATTCACCACCGTCTGGCGCGTCCGCTCGTTAAGATCGTCATTGCCTTTCGCCAGGGTTTCGCTGCCGTCGCGCACTTCTGTCGCCTGGTGCGCCACGTCGTTAATCAGCCAGCGGCACATCAGGCCAAGCTGACCAACGGATCGCAGGATCAGCCCCAGCTCATCGCTGCGGTTAAGGTGCTGCACGCTGTTGCGCTCGCCGGTTGCCACCTTCAGCGCCTGCTGCGCAACCTTTTCCACCGGACGCACTATCTGCGCCTCAAAAATGCCGCAGCCGATGAGCAGGATCAACGCGGCCGCCAGCTGCACCGCCCAGCTGGCATGCAGCAAGGCCATGGACGCCGCCAGCACCAGCCACAGCCCGGCCATCACACTGCGCACCCGCCAGCGCAGCGGCATCGCGGGCAGACGGCCCAGCCAGCCTTTGCGTACCACCAGACCGGTATCCACACGCTTGTTGCAGCGCCCTTCGTTCAGCGCCTTGTACAGCGGCGTGACGGCGGCGATCTCCTCCGGCGTGGCGCGGGAGCGGATCGACATATAGCCGGTGACTTTGCCATTGCGCACCATCGGCACGGCGTTGGCGCGCACCCAGTAGTGATCGCCGTTTTTGCGGCGGTTTTTCACGATGCCGCTCCAGGGTTCGCCGCGTTTCAGGGTGGCCCACATATCCGCAAACGCGGCTTTTGGCATATCCGGGTGACGAACAAGATTGTGCGGCTGGCCGATCAGCTCCTCTAACTCATAGCCGCTGACCTGCACAAAGGTGTCATTCGCATGAGTGATGTAACTGTTAAGATCGGTGGTGGACATCAGGGTGGTGTCATCATCGAGTGAATACTCGTGCTGACTGACCCAGGGTTGAGCAGGCATGAAAGCGTCCTTTGCAGAGTTATCTGGCTGTTAATTTTTCTGGCAAATGTTATTTCGGCGCTAATGAGTTTATCTTTAGTTGTTAAATTTGATTTAGATCGCAAATCACACTAAAACCCTGTTAATTTCATGCCATGCAGGTCATTGATTTTCTAATATTTTCATCAAGAAACTACTTCTACTCCCTTTTTGCCTGTGCCCTATAAAGAGGCAAAATCTGCACCATATCTGCGCAATATCGGCGAAAGTACAGCCAAAGACCGCTTTTTACCGCCGCAGGAAAAGAGTTTAATCGCCCCGCCGGACGATTAAATTTTGCGCGATCGCGATTCCACCTGGTGTTTATCCCGATTTTCTGCGCGCCTGCTGAAGTGGCGTAATCCCTGCAATAATTATTTTGTGTATCGCGTGATACGCCACTCCCAGGAGCTCATTTTGAACAGGTTACCTTCCAGCGCATCGGCTCTTGCCTGTAGCGCACATGCCCTTAACATTATTGAGAAGGCCACGCTTTCTCATGACGAAATGAAAGATCTGAATCGTGAGGTGATTGAATATTTTAAAGAGCACGTCAATCCGGGGTTTTTAGAGTATCGAAAATCTGTCACCGCAGGCGGGGATTACGGAGCCGTAGAGTGGCAAGCAGGAAGTCTGAATACGCTTGTCGACACCCAGGGACAGGAGTTTTTAGATTGCCTGGGTGGCTTTGGTATTTTTAACGTGGGGCACCGTAATCCAGTCGTTGTTTCCGCCGTACAGCATCAGCTCGCCAAACAACCCCTTCACAGCCAGGAATTACTTGATCCACTGCGGGCGATGCTCGCCAAAACCCTCGCCGCGCTGGCGCCGGGAAAACTGAAATACAGCTTCTTCTGTAACAGCGGCACCGAATCCGTTGAGGCGGCGCTGAAGCTGGCGAAAGCCTAGCAGTCCCCGCGCGGTAAATTTACCTTTGTCGCCACCAGCGGCGCGTTCCACGGTAAATCGCTGGGCGCGCTGTCGGCCAAGGCGAAATCCGCCTTCCGCAAACCCTTTATGCCGCTGCTGCCGGGCTTCCGCCACGTGCCGTTCGGCGACATCGAGGCCATGCGCACGCTGCTGTCGGAATGCCACAAAACCGGCGATGACGTGGCGGCGGTGATCCTTGAACCCATCCAGGGCGAAGGGGGTGTGATCCTGCCGCCGGTCGGCTATCTGCCTGCGGTGCGTAAGCTGTGCGATGAGTTCGGCGCGCTGCTGATCTTCGACGAAGTGCAGACCGGTATGGGACGCACGGGCAAAATGTTTGCCTGCGAGCATGAAAATGTCCATCCAGATATTCTCTGTCTCGCCAAAGCGCTGGGCGGCGGCGTGATGCCGATTGGCGCCACCATCGCCACCGAAGAAGTCTTCTCGGTGCTGTTTGATAATCCCTTCCTGCACACCACCACTTTCGGCGGCAACCCGCTGGCCTGTGCCGCGGCGCTGGCGACCATTAACGTGCTGCTGGAAGAGAACTTACCGGCGCAGGCAGAGCAGAAAGGCGACATGCTGCTGGACGGCTTCCGTCTGCTGGCGCGTGAATACCCGGATCTGGTGCAGGACGTGCGCGGCAAAGGCATGCTGATGGCCATTGAGTTTGTGGATAACGAGACGGGCTATAACTTTGCCAGCGAGATGTTCCGCCAGCATGTACTGGTGGCCGGGACGCTGAACAATTCGAAAACCATTCGTATTGAACCACCGCTGACGCTACAGATTGATCAGTGCGAGCAGGTGCTGAAAGCCGCCGGTGCGGCGCTGGCTGCGCTGCGGGTAGGCGTGGCGGAGGCGTGAGATTTGCCCCCTCACCCGGCTATACCAGCGGGGTGAGGGAAACATTCACACCCCCAGATGCTGCCACAGCGCATCCAGCGGCAGCGTCGCCAGCGCAATACACTCATCGGCTGCGCCGTACCAGATGTGCAGCGTCTCGTCTCTGATCAACGCCCCGCAGGTAAAGACCACGTTGCCGAAAAATCCTTCCCGCTCATAGGGGGCGACCGGCTCCAGCAACGGCACCGGGGATTTGGCGAGGATCTTCAGCGGATCGTCCGTATCCAGCAGTAACGCCCCCAAGCAGTAGCGCTGGTTTTCATCCACGCCGTGATAAATTTCCAGCCAGCCGCGATCGGTTTTCAGCAGCGGCGCGCCGCCGCCGGATTTGCGCGCGTCCCAGGCATCGCCGGATCGCCCCAGCAGATGCCGGTGATTACCCCAGTGCAGCATATCCGGCGATTCGCAGATCCAGATCTCCGGCAGACCAAAATGACAGGGTGCCGGGCGGGTCAGCGCCATATATTTTCCGCCCACCTTTTCCGGGAAGAAGCAGACATCGCGGTTATCCGGACAGAAAATCAGCCCTTTTTTCTCCACCGTGACAAAATCGCGGGTGATCGCCAGCGCCGTGGTGATGCCGAGCGGTGAAATCGCCGAATAGTTGATATACCAGACGTCGTCGATGCGGGTGATGCGCGCATCTTCGCAGCCAAACTGTTCGTACTGGCTGTCGGCGAGGATAAACGGCTGAGGGCCGACGCTGAAATTCACGCCGTCGCGGCTGCGCGCCAGCCGCAGATGGGACATGGAGGTGAGCCAGATCTGCGACGGATCGCTTTTTTGTACGATCAGCCGTGGATCGCTGAAGTCGTAGCGCGGATCCGCGCGATCGAACGCCCGCGTCGCCGCCACCCACGCCCCGCCCTGCTGCTCAAGCAGCGGCACGACGATCTTGTTTGCATCGTTACACTTCACGCTCTCCGCCACGCGCACCAGCAGCAACACTTCGCCGTGATACTCCGTCACCCCGGCGTTAAAAACGCACTCGACTTTCATCTCCGGTGAAGACGGCACCACGTCAGCCGGCGTGATAAGCGGATTTTTACTGTGCCTTTCCATAACCTCTCCTTTTGATCACAAACTGATTTTTCCCAAGCCAGGGGGCGTTATCGCCGTACAGCACCTCACCTGCAACCGCCTGCCACGGATTACGCACCGGCGCGCCGAAATTGATCGCCACCCACACCTGCTCGTCCGCCGTGATGCGGGAAAACCCGATGCAGGCGTCCGTTAACGCCAGGCGGGTATACGCACCGTAGCGCAGTACCGGGATGTGGTTACGCAGGGCTATCAGCTCGCGATAATCCTTCCACAGCGCGTCTTTCTCGCCCCAGGGCAGCGGCGCGCGGGAGGCGTCGCGAGTATGCGTCAGGGCGATTGCCAGCGCCTCGTCTGCGGTCATGCCCGCCGCCAGCGCCGTCTGGTAGTGCGTTCTGCCCTGCACGTCGCTGATGTCTGCAAGGCATCGCGGCCGATAATCGGTCAGGCCGAACTCTTCCCCCTGGTAGATAAAGGGCACGCCGCGGGCGGTGAGTTGCAGCGCCAGCACCGCGCGGGCGCGATCGGTATCGCGTTCGTTTTCCCCAAAGCGGCTGATCATGCGCGACATATCGTGGCTGGAAAAAAACAGCGTCGGCAGGCCCGGCTGCTGCTCATTCATGGCGGTTAAGGCGGCGAAAATCGCCGCCGCGCTGAAGGTTTTCTGGCTGCCGAGGTTGAAGTTAAACACCACGTCCAGCAGATCCGCGGCCTGATAGCGGCGCAGCACCGCCAGATCTTCGCTGCCGATTTCGCCGATCAGAAACAGCTCGCCCCTGGCGCGGGCATACGCCATCAGGCGGCGCAGCACGGCCATGAGTCCCGGCTGGTTCACATCGTACAAATGTTCCTGTTCACCTGCGCTTTGCGGGTTATCCGCGCCGATGCCGTCGGTAGTGAGAAAGTTGATCACGTCGAAGCGAAAACCATCCACGCCAGCTGCCAGCCAGAAATCCATCACCCGGTAGATCTCCTGCTCCACCTGCGGATTCTGCCAGTTGAGATCCACCTGCTGCGGGGCGAATTTATGGTAATAAAACTGCCCGGTATCCGGCTCCGGCATCCAGGCGCTGCCGGAAAAAAACGACTGCCAGTTGTTGGGCTGGTCGGTAAAAATAAAATAATCCCGGTAACGGCTGGCGGGATTATTCCAGGCATCAACAAACCATGGATGCTGTGATGAGACATGGTTGAGCACCAGGTCGATCACCACGCGGATCCCCCGCCCATGACAGGCCGCCACCACGCGCCGGAAATCGTCCAGCTCCCCAAAACGCGGATCCACCGCGCAGTAATCGCTGATATCGTAACCGTTATCCACCAGCGGCGACGGGTAGAACGGCGTGATCCAGATCCCGCCGATCCCCAGCTCATGCAGATAGTCGATCTTCTGCGCAAGGCCGATAAAATCTCCCCGCCCGTCGCCGTTGCCGTCGCAAAACGCGGGCAAATAAATTTGATAAAACACGCACTCCTGCCACCAGCGCACCGGTTCCATCCGGCCCTCCTTATTTGAGTGACAATGACATCCCCTGCAGGAAATATTTGCGGAACATAATAAACAGCAGCATCACCGGCAGCATCTGCACCACGGATCCCGCCAGTACCGGGCCGAGGTGAATGCCCCAGGATTTACTGAAGGTGGCGAGCAGCACCGAGAACGGCATTTTGTCGGCATCGCGCATCACGATCAGCGGCCAGAGAAAGTTGTCCCAGGCGGTGGAAAAGGTGAACAGCGCCACAATGGCGAGGATCGATTTGTTCAGCGGCATCATCACGTGGCGCAGAATGCCCCACAGGCTGGCGTGATCGAGTTTTGCGGCGTGGATATAGTCGTTTGGCGTGCCTTTAAAACTCTGGGAGACCATAAAGATCCCCCAGGCGCTCATGGCGTAGGGCAGGATCATCGCGCTGTAGCTGTTAATCAGCCCCAGCTCGCGCATCAAAATAAACTGCGGAATGATGAACATAAATGCCGGAAACACCATCTGCACGATGAGCAGATTTTTGAAGGCGTTTTTGCCGCGAAAATCCGTTTTCGCCACCGCGTAGCCCACCAGCATGGCGGTAACCGTGACGCAAAAGGTGATGGTCAGCGACACAAACAGCGAGTTAAACAGCGTGCGCATAAAGGGCTTATCGGCGCGGTTGCTGTTATCAAACAGAAACTGGTAGTTCGCCAGCGAAACGTCACCGGCAAACAGGCTGGTGGTGTAGATCTGCGCCGTTGGTTTCAGGGAGGCCATCACCATCCAGATAAAGGGATACAGCCAGGTGAGCGCGAGGATCAACATGGCGGCGTGGAGAAGCAGGCTGGCGGGGGTAAGTTTTTTCATCAGACGATCTCAATGTGCTTTTCAAAGAGTTTGCGGAACAGCCAGATCAGCAGAAAACTGCACGCGGCGACGATAATCGACATGGTCGCCGCCCAGCTCGGTTTCATCTTCTGAAACGCCACTTCGTACATCACCACCATCGGGCTGGTGGTGCTGTTGAGCGGGCCGCCGCCGGTGATGAGATACGGCTCGGTAAAGATGCTGAACGCCACGGTGATCGCCAGCACCATCACCATAACGATTTGCGGGTTCATCATCGGCAGCGTGATGGCGTACGCCTGGCGCAGGCGACCGGTTTTATCCAGCCGCGCGGCGCTATAGATGTCCTGCGGGATCGCCAGCATGCCGGAGTAAAGGATCAGCCCGTAATAGCCGACGAATTTCCAGGTGACGATCAGCGCAATGGAGAGCATCGCGCAGTCCGGGTTGGTAAACCAGGGCACGGAAATGCCGAACAGCTCGCGTAAAAAGGCGTTCACCGGGCCGAACTCGCTGAACAGTTTTGAAAACACAATGGAGTAGGCGACGCCGGACGAAATGTTCGCCAGCAGGAAACTCAGCGCGATAAACCCCCGGCCAAAGGTGATGCGCTTTAACCCGGCGGCGAACAGCAGCGCGCTGAGAAACACAATCGGGATGTACCACAGCAGAAAGCGCAGCACATTGAGCATTGAGGTCCAGAACAGCTCATCCTGCATCACGCTGAACAGATTGCTCAGCCCCGTGAAAACCGGCGTACCGGTGAACTGCCACTGCGTCACGCTTAACAACGCCAGCCAGGCCAGCGGATAAAACCAGAACAGCAGCGAATACCCGAGCCATGCGGAGGCCAGCCAGCCTCCGGTACGTGCGTCATGTCCAGCCATCGCCGCCTCTTAAGGTTTCAGAATGCCGTTAATTTCCTGAGCGGAATCACTGAGCGCCGCCGACGGATCGTCGTTGCGGAAAATGACCCGCTCGATCATCTGCGTCATGCTGCGCTGAATGTCGCTGGTTTTGGTGGTCGCCGCCGCGGGCAGCGCGACGTTGACATACGAGGCGATCTGTTTTTCCAGCGGGTTATTCGCGAAGTAGCCGACAAACAGCGGGTTGGTGAGCAGATCGGCGCGGGCGGGCGGCATACCGACCATTTCCAGCCACAGCAGATCGTGTTCCGCCTTGCCGAACACCCACTGCAAAAACGCCCAGGCCTCGGCCTTGTGTTTGCTGGTGCTGAACATCGCCACGCCTTTGCTGTCGCCAAAGGTATAGGGTTTTTCGCTGCCGTTTTGCGTCAGCATGGGGCCAATCTGGATCTGCTTTAAGATCTCGGGAAACTGTTTGCGGTAGCGGGCGATGTCCCAGGGGCCGCGCGCCGACGCCAGCACCTGACCGCTCGCCAGCGGATCTTCCGCTGAGGTAAAGTCGTAGCTGCTCCAGCCGCTGTTGAACACCTTGCCCATAAAGGTCAGCACCGCCTGGCCGTCGGCATTGTTAAACTGCGCCTGGTTATCCGCGATATAGGGCTTGCCGCCGTTTTGCGCGTACAGCAGCGGAATAAAATCGTACCAGCGCTCCCACCAGTTTTTTCCGGCGGTGAGCTGCATCACGTAGCCGTTGTTATCCGCATGGCGGGCCTCAGCCAGCCGGTACAGCTCGTCATAACGTCGCGGCACCTGGTCAAAACCATACTGTTTTAGCAGATCGGCACGCCACCACCAGACCGTGGGATTGATATAAATCGGCAGCACGTTTTGCTGACCGTTAATTTCCCAGGCGGGCATGACCTCATTCATCTGGCGCTGTTTAATCAGTTCGGCAAAGCCCGGCATTTTAGAGAGATCTTCCAGCTGATTAATTTCATTCAGCTGCGAGGCGAAGCCAATAAATATATTACTGGTGATATCCGGTTCGGTGCCGGAGGCAATCGCGTTCATGATGGCCTCTTCGGAACTGCTGGCGACGGGAATAGGGGTGAATTCTACCGGCGTATGGGTGGGATCGCTATTCCACTCCGTGACCATTTTCTTCCAGAAGGTTTCTTCGTTCTCGACTGGCGTCACCCATAATTTAATCGGCGTTTTCGCCGCGGTGTCGGCGGGCTGCTCATCAGGGCCGCAGCCAGTAAGACAAACACTTAATAAGAGTGATGCGGTCCATGTGGCAAGTATTGCACGTTTCATCCTGATCTCCATGTTATTCCTGACGCGTGTTAAATAAAACATCGCACGCGGCAAACGGCCTGTAAGTTAACAAGAGTGATTTATGTTTAACGATAATTCAGTCACATTTCGGTTTTTATTTATCGCTAAACTTTGCGGCGAAAAGTAAATGCAAAAATATAATCAAGACAAATACATCTGATTATTTTTAACAAGCTCAACGGCGATTAATATCTTATACAGATAGGCCATTAAAAAGGATTTCACATGACCGCCCTCACCCTGAGAAATATTCACAAGCAGTACAACAAAAACACCATTATTGAAAACCTGTCGCTGGATATTTCCTCCGGCGAATTCATCGTGCTGGTCGGCCCGTCCGGCTGTGGTAAATCGACGCTGCTGCGTATTATTGCCGGGCTGGAAACGCCCGATGGCGGAGCGATAGTGATGGGCGATGAGGACGTCACCCACCAGCCTGCGGGCAGACGCAGCCTGTCGATGGTATTTCAGTCCTACGCGCTTTACCCGCACATGACCGTGCGGCAGAACCTCAGCTTTGGGCTGAAAAACATGAACACGCCGCCCGCAGAAATTACGCAACGCATCGCCGGAGCGGCGAAAATGCTCAAGCTTGAAGCATTGCTGGATCGCCTGCCGCAACATCTCTCCGGCGGCCAGCGCCAGCGCGTGGCGATTGGGCGATCCATCGTTCAGCAGCCGGAGGTGTTTCTGTTCGACGAGCCGCTGTCGAATCTGGATGCGGCACTGCGCGTGGAGATGCGCCAGGAGATCCAGGAGCTGCACAACAGGCTTGGCAACACCATGATTTACGTCACCCACGATCAGGTGGAGGCCATGACGCTGGCGGACAGAATTGTGGTGCTCAACAAGGGGAATATTGAACAGACGGGGACGCCGCTGGAACTCTACAACACCCCGGCGAACCTCTTTGTCGCGGAGTTTATCGGCACGCCAAAAATTAACGTTTTGCAGGCCGAATGGCGCGATGGCGGCCTGAGTATCAGCGACGAGCTGCATTTTCCGCTGTCACGCCAGCCTGATGGCGTGCTTGAGGGTGATGCGCTTTTCGTCGCCATCCGCCCGGAACATATCCGCCCGGACAGCAGCGGCGAACTCACCTTCAGCGCCACCACCCGGCTGTGTGAATTGCAGGGTGACGCCACGCTGGTGTGGTTTACGCTGGCCGGACAGCCGTGCTGCCTGAAGTCATTCCAGCAGCTGAACTACCCGCCGCGTCATCCGCTGACCATGAGCACGGATGCGCGGCATTTACATCTGTTTGACAGCGCCGGGAACAGGGTCGCCTTACTCCGGTAACAACCCGATAAAACTGCGCTTTTTACGCGGCTCCGACATCATGTCGTCCAGCTTCTCCACGCACGCCAGATAGTGCGGCGTTTGCTTGTGCGCCAGCACCGCCGCCTCATCCTGGTACGCCTCATAGATATAAAAACGCGTATTCACTTCGGGGTCCTGCAACACGTCGAAGCGTAAGTTGCCCGGTTCCTGGATCGCCCCTTCGTGATTGGCGCGAAACACCGCCAGAAACTCATCGACCCGCTCCGGTTTGATATTGATCTCCACCAGCGTCACGTTCATCGCGCCTCTCCCTGTTTTTCTTCCTGCCAGAATTCGAACGCCTCGTGGGCGCTCATATTGTCATGCACCACTTTTTTCACCGCTTTCAGCATGGCGAGGGGCGCGCTGGACTGGAAAATATTACGTCCCATATCAACGCCGGACGCGCCCTGATCGATAGCGCGGAAACACATCTCCAGCGCCTCGCGCTCCGGCAGTTTTTTACCGCCGGCGATGACGATGGGCACCGGGCAGCTGGCGGTCACTTTTTCGAAGCCCTCCTCAACAAAATAGGTCTTCACGAACTGCGCCCCCATCTCGGCGGCAATACGACTGGCGAGGGAAAAATAGCGGGCATCGCGGGCCATCTCTTTGCCGACGCCCGTCACCGCCAGCGTCGGAATACCGTAGCGGTTACCGGCATCCACCAGCTTGATGATGTTATTGATGGACTGATGTTCATGTTCGCTGCCGATATACACCTGCGCCGCCACCGCGCAGGCGTTGAGGCGCAGCGCGTCTTCCATCGCCACCGCCACGCATTCATTCGAGAGCTCCGAAAGTATGGAATTGCCGCCGGAGGCGCGCAGCACCACCGGTTTGTTGGTGGCGGGCGGCACCACGCTTCTGAGCACGCCGCGGGTACACATCAGCACATCGGTTTCGCCGAACAGCGGCGCAATCGACAGATCGATACGCTCAAGCCCTGTGGTCGGCCCCTGAAAATAGCCATGATCGAACGCCAGCATCACCGTGCGATTACTGGCTGGATTGAAAATACGCGCCAGCCGCGACTGCATCCCCCAGTCCAGCGCGCCGCAGCCCTTCAGGGCGAACAGCGTGTTCTGTTGCGGCGTTTCAAGGCCAAAGTTTTTACCTTCTCTGATGTCGTCTAAATCTGCCATGCTCTCCCCCGTCAGAAATCGTATTTGCCGATGTTATCTTTGGTGAACACCACGCGCTCCGGCAGCAGCACAATGCCGTTGCCCTTCGCTTCATACTGGTAGCCCTGTACGCTGTTCGGCTCCACTTTAAGCGGGCCAAGCCCCTTCACTTCCACCGTGTCGCCGACGTTCAGATCGCCTTTCTTCAGTAACTGGCTGGCGACGTTGACGGAGATTTTCCCCTGCTGCACCACGTCCCACAGGCCGAAGGCTTTCACCGTGCCGCGCTCCACATACGGGCGCATGACGTTCGGCGTGCTGAAGCCGGTGATCGCCACGTTGGTACGCTTGAGGTTTTCCGCCGCCTGCGCCGCTGCCGGTAAGGCGTTGGCGTCCGGGGCGATGATCGCATCCAGATCCGGATACGCTTTTAAGATCCCTTCGGCGGTTTGCAGGGATTTGGTGGCGTCGTTATAACCAAACTGGGTGGTGACGATTTTCCACTGCGGATGATCTTTGGCGATCTTCGCTTTCGCGGCATTCACCCACTGGTTCTGGTCGGTCACCGTCGGGCTGGAGTAGAAAAACGCCACCTTCGCATCAGGCTTCGTCACCTGTTTTTCGGTCATCTCCACCAGCAGGCCGCCCAGCTGTTCCGGCGTGCCCTGGTTGATATAGATGCTGCGGCATTCCGGTTTGGTGTCGGAATCCCAGGTGAGCACTTTTACGCCGCGCTGCATCGCCCGCTTGAGCGCCGGGCAGAGACCGTCAGGCGACACCGCCGACACGATAATGGCGTTGTAGCCCTGGTTGACGAAGTTATTCACCAGCTGCACCTGGCCGGAAACGCTCGGCTCGGTGGGACCGTCGTAGGTGACGTCAACGCCGAGATCTTTGCCCGCCTCTTTCGCGCCGTTGCCGCCGCTGGTGAAGAAGCCGACGCCCACCAGTTTGGGAATAAAGGCGATGCGGTCGGCGGCCTGCGCCGTTGCCACACAGGTTGCCAGCGCCAGCGCGCTAAGCTGCACTATCTGTTTTGCTTTCATCTTATGCTCCGATTGTTTTTCGCGAGAGAAGCCGACGCCAGGCCGTGCGCACCCATTCCCGGTGCAGGCTCAGCGAACGCCCCATCACCACCACAACCAACAGCGCACCTGACAACGCGCTCGACACCTGGTTGGGGATGCCGACCATCTGTAACCCTTGTTGCAGATACCCCACCAGCAACGCTGCCAGCGCGGTACCCAGAATGGACCCCGATCCGCCGTAGATATTCGCGCCGCCGAGCACCGCCGCCGTCAGCGCCGGCATCAGCAAATCACGCCCCAGATCCGAACGTGCCGAACCGAAGTAAGAGACCAGCACCAGCGCGGCAATCGCCGACGCCACCCCCACCAGCCCGTACAGCGCGTAGGGCATACCGTTCACTGGCAGTGCCGCATAGCGTGCCGCGCGCGGGTTCTGACCAATCAAAAACAGGTGCCGCCCGAAGCGCCCGCGGTGGGCGAGCAGCCAGAAGGCAAAGGTCAGCACGCCGAACAGCACCAGCGGCACCGGCAGCCCGAACAGCGTCAGGCTGGCGAAAGCGGTAAAGCTGTCCGGAAAACCACCGATACCCTCGTAACCTGTCGCCCCCGCCATGCCGGAGAGCAGCAGCGCCCCGCCGCCGTAGAGATAAAGCGTGCCGAGGGTGATCACCAGCGGGCTGATGCCGGTGTAGTGGATAAGCGCAGCGTTTAGCAGGCCACACAGCAGACCCAGCGCCAGCGTCAGCACGATGGCGAGGCCCATCGGCCAGCCCGCCTGCATCATCACCCCCAGCGCGATGGCGCACAGGCCAATGGTGGAGCCGAGGGAAATGTCGATACCGCCGCTGATGATCACCAGCGTCAGCGGCAGCGCCACGATGCCGATGCAGATAAAGTCGCTGGTGCTGAACAGCAGCATGTTGATGTCCAGCATGCGCGGGTTAATCGCGCCGAACAGCGCGATCTCCAGCACCAGCAGACCGAGCAGCGACCACTCCCAGTTGAGCTTCATTTACGCCACCTCTTTATTTTTGCGATGCGGAAAGCGGGCGACGTGCTTACTCCCCTTGTGGCCCGGCTGAAAACGGCTGTATTTAAGCTGGCGCTGATGACGGGCCAGCGCCTGACGCAGACGCCCGTCCAGCACCAGCACGCCCAGCAGCACCAGCCCGGCGATAAAGTCGTTCCACCAGGCCGGGAGCTTAAACAGCACCAGCACGGTGTCGATTTGCGTGAGGAAGAACGCGCCCAGAAACGCGCCGATCAGCGTGCCGGTGCCGCCGAGCAGCGAGATGCCGCCGAGCACGCAGGCGGCGATGGCCTTCATCTCCAGCCCGCTGCCGGTCTGGTTAGGCACAAAGCCGATCTGCGCGGCAAAGACGATCCCGGCGCAGGCCGCCAGCACGCCGTTTAAGGTGAAGGCCAGCATACGGGTGCGGTTGACCGCCACGCCCAGTTGCCGTGCGGCGGCGAGGTTATCCCCTACCGCATAAAAATCCCGCCCGGAGGCCGTGCGCGCCAGCCACCAGGCCCCCGCGCCCAGTACGGCTAATACCAGCAGACCGAGGGGCGACACGCCCGCCGCCACCGGCACCGACAGGGATTTCAGGCTGGCGGGCAGTCCTTCAATCCACTTACCGCCGGTCCACAGCAGCATGGCGCCACGGTATAACCCGAGGGTACCAAGGGTGGCGACAATGGCCGGAATGCGCAACCCGACCACCAGCAGACCGTTGAACGCCCCCGCCAGCGCGCCTATGCTCAGGGCAAACAGCATGGCGAGCGGTAGGCCGTAGCCATTGTTGAGCGCCACCCCGACGGCAATGGCGCTTAAGCCCACCGTCGAGCCGACCGAAACATCAATGTTGCGCGTCAGCATTACCAGCGTCGCCCCCAGCGCCAGCAGGATCAGGATCTGGCTGCTGGCGAAAATCATGCCCAGGGTTTGCAGGCTGAGGTAGGCCGGATCGAGGGCCACCAGCACGGCAAAGAGCGCGAGGATCGCCAGAAAAGCGCTCAGCTCGCGGTTTTTCAGTAAGGTCTTCATGCCTGTCCTCCGAAGGCCAGCGCCATCATGCGATCGACGTTGATCGCCTGCCGCGCCAGTTCACCGCTGCGCATTCCCTGATGCATTACCACCACCCGATCGGCCAGACCGGGGAATTCATCGAGATCGCTTGAGATCATCAGCACCGCGACGTTCTGCGCCGCCACGCTTTTCAGCAGCTGATAAATATCCGCCCGCGCGGAAACGTCGACGCCGCGCGTTGGCTCATCGACAATCAGCAGCAGCGGATTGGCCTCAAGACAGCGGGCGAGCAGCACTTTTTGCTGATTACCGCCAGAGAGAGTACGCACCGTCTGATCGGCGTTGTTAAGTTTGATGCCCAGCGCCCGGTGATAACGCTCCACCACCGCCGCTTCGCGGCTTTTTTGCTGCCAGACAGAGGGTTCGTTAAGCGTCACGGTGTTCCAGCGCACCGGCGCATCGAGGAACAGCCCGGACACCTGGCGGTCTTCCGGCAGATAGACCAGCCCGCGCGCCAGCCGGGAGGCCGTATCGCGGCTGGTAATCTCCTGATTTTCCAGCCACACGCGCCCGCCGCGTACCGGACGCAGACCGTAGAGGGTTTCGGCAAATTCGGTGCGCCCGGATCCCACCAGCCCCGCCAGGCCGACGATCTCCCCGGCGTACACCTCAAGATCCAGATCGATAAAGCCTTCGCCGGTCAGGTCTTCCACGCGCAGCACCGGAAAATCCTGCGGCTGGGTCCGCCGGTTGCCCGGCAATGCCAGCCACAGTTTTTGCGAGTCGCTTAAATGATGGGCGCGGCTGGCTGGCGTCATCGCGCCGATCAGCGCCTGATCGTCAAATTCACTGAGCGCGCCGCTGAGCACCACCGCGCCGTCACGCATCACCGAGACGCTGTCGGCCAGGGCGCGGATCTCTGGCAGCTTATGGGAGATAAACACGATGCCGACGCCGAGCCCCTGCAGGGCGCGGATCTGCCGGAACAGCCGCTCTGTTTCCCCCGGCGTCAGCGAGGCGGTGGGTTCATCGAGGATCAGAATGCGCGCGTTACGCATCAGCCCGCGCAGGATCTCCACCATCTGCTGATCCGCCACTTCCAGCGTGCTGGCGGCAGCCTGCAAATTCAGCTGGCAGTTGAGTTGCTGTAATTTTTCATTCAGCACCTCATCGGTATTCCCGCTGCGCGGCAGGCGGAACAGAATGTTTTCCCGCACCGTCAGATTGGGAAACAGCATCGGCTCCTGCGGCACCAGATAAATGCCCAGCTGATGCGCCTGGCCGGGCGTCAGGCGGCGGTAGGCGCTGCCGTTAATGTGCAGCGTGCCGCTGTCGGCGGTTTCCACCCCGGCGATGATCTTCATCAGCGTGGATTTCCCCGCCCCGTTGCCGCCCATCAGCGCATGCACCTGACCGGCAAGCAGCGTAAAATCAATGCCTTTCAGAACGGGCACGCCGGAGAACTGTTTGCGGACGTCACGGGCTTCAATGAGAGGGATCATTCTGGCTCCGGTAATGAACATATGATTTTAAAAATTCACAATGTTCAAAAAGCGTAGACGGTGAGCTATATTAATACCCGTGCCCGGATCACACTTTTTTGCATTCGGATCGTTGCTTTGTTTTGCGCAGGGACAAAAGATCGCTTTTGCCATGGCGCTCACATTTTATTCAGCGGCGCATGAGAACATTTGATCTAAAATTTTATAAGAGTTCATCATATGAGCGAAAAACGTATTACGGATGAGAGCCGCTTTGCCGGGCTGACGTTATCGGAGGAAGAGCTGGTGGCGCGGGTGGCCTGGTGCTACTACCACGATGGCTTAACGCAAAATGATATTGGCGAGCGGCTGGGACTGCCTCGGCTGAAGATCTCCCGCCTGCTGGAAAAGGGGCGGCAGTCCGGCGTGATCCGCGTGCAGATCAATTCCCGTTATGAGGGCTGTCTGGCGCTGGAAACCGAACTGCAACAGCGCTTTGGGCTGAAGATCACCCGCGTGCTGCCCGCGCTGAACACACCGGCAATGAGTGTGCGCCTCGGGATAGGCGCTGCCCAGTCGCTGATGGGCGTGCTGTCGCCGGGGCAGTTGCTGGCGGTGGGCTTTGGCGAAACCACCATGAGCTGTATCCAGCATCTGAGCGGTTTTATCAGTTCACAGCAGATCCGCCTGGTCACGCTGTCCGGCGGCGTCGGGCCGTATATGACCGGCATCGGCCAGCTGGACGCGGCCTGTAGCATCAGCATGATCCCTGCCCCGCTGCGGGTATCATCGGCGGATGTGGCGGAGATCTTAAAACGCGAATCCAGCGTGCGGGACGTGATCCTCGCCGCAACCGCCGCGGACGTCGCCGTGGTGGGCATTGGATCGGTCAACCAGAAACGCGACGCCACCATTATGCGATCCGGCTATATCAGCGAAGGCGAACAGCTGATGTATGCCCGCAAAGGCGCGGTGGGCGACATTCTGGGGTATTTCTTGCAGGCGGACGGCGAGCGGGTGGACAACCTCGACATCCACCGGGAACTGCTCGGCGTCACCCTCGATGAACTGGCGCAACTGCCGACCATTGTCGGCGCGGCCGGCGGCATCGAAAAAGCAGAGGCGATTTATGCCGCACTCAAAGGTCGCCGTATCAATGGCCTGGTGACGGAAGAGACGACAGCACGCGCGATCCTGGCACTGGCGGAGTAATTCCGGCCTGCCGCGCGCCAACAGCGAGGCAAGCTCATGAGTTATCTTTTAGCCTTAGATGCCGGGACCGGCAGCATTCGCGCGGTAATTTTTGATTTACAGGGGCGGCAGATCGCCGCAGGCCAGGCCGAGTGGAAACACCTGAGCGTGGAGAACGTGCCCGGCTCGATGGAGTTCGATCTCACCACCAACTGGCAGCTGGCCTGCCAGTGCATTCACCAGGCGCTGACGCGGGCACAGCTGACCGGCGCTGATATTCAGTCCGTCGCCTGCTGCTCCATGCGTGAAGGCATTGTGCTTTATGACCGCAACGGCGAGGCGATCTGGGCCTGCGCTAACGTCGATGCCCGCGCCAGCCGCGAAGTGGCGGAATTAAAAGAGATCCACGACGATCGCTTTGAAGCGGAAGTGTACGAGGTTTCCGGGCAGACGCTGGCGCTGAGCGCGATGCCGCGTTTGTTGTGGCTGGCGCATCACCGGCCCGATATTTATCGTCAGGCAGCGACGATCACCATGATCAGCGACTGGCTGGCGGCGAAACTCTCCGGCGAGCTGGCGGTGGATCCCTCCAACGCAGGCACCACCGGCATGCTGGATCTTTTCTCGCGCGACTGGCGTCCGGCGCTGCTGGATATGGCCGGGCTGCGCGCCGATATTCTCTCACCGGTAAAAGAGACCGGCACCGTGCTGGGCGCGGTGACCCATTCTGCCGCCATGCAGTGCGGCCTGCGCGAGGGCACGCCGGTGGTGATGGGCGGCGGCGATGTGCAGCTGGGCTGTCTGGGGCTGGGCGTGGTGCGCGCCGGGCAGACGGCGGTGCTCGGCGGCACCTTCTGGCAGCAGGTGGTCAATCTGCCGCAGGTACGCACCGATCCCGATATGAATATCCGCGTTAATCCGCACGTAATCCCCGGCATGGTTCAGGCGGAGTCGATCAGCTTTTTCACCGGCCTGACCATGCGCTGGTTCCGGGACGCGTTTTGCGCCGAGGAGAAGCTGATCGCCGAACGGATGGGGATGGACGCCTACGCGCTGATGGAAGAGATGGCGGGCCGCGTCCCTGCAGGCTCACACGGCGTGATGCCGATTTTCTCGGACGCCATGCATTTCAAACACTGGTATCACGCCGCGCCGTCTTTTATTAACCTCTCCATCGATCCGGAAAAATGCAATAAAGCCACGCTGTTTCGCGCGCTGGAGGAGAACGCAGCTATTGTTTCCGCCTGCAACCTGGCGCAGATTTCGCGCTTCTCCGGCGTGACCTTTGATGGCCTGGTATTTGCGGGCGGCGGCGCGAAAGGCGCGCTGTGGAGCCAGATTTTAAGCGACGTGACCGGCCTGCCGGTGCGCGTACCGGACGTGAAAGAAGCCACCGCGCTCGGCTGCGCCATCGCCGCGGGTACCGGCGCCGGGCTGTTCGACGATATGGCCGCCACCGGCGAGCGGCTGGTGAGCTGGAGCCGGGAATTTACACCTAACCCGGCGCACCGGGAGCTGTATGACGGCATGATGCAGAAATGGCAGGCGGTGTATGCGGATCAGCTTGGGCTGGTGGACAGCGGGCTGACCACCTCGATGTGGCAAGCGCCGGGACTGGTGCGGGCAACGGCGCCGTAAATCATGCCGGATGGCGCTGCGCTTATCCGGCCTGGGGTTTCTGCGGTTTCGTAGCCCCGGTAAGCGTAGCCCCGCTAAGCGCAGCGCCACCGGGGAAGTTCTTTGAATCCCATCACAATCATTCGATCCCGCTTTTACCTTTGCCCCCGCGCTGGCTAAATTAGTAACTCATCCGACCACATAACAATAATTTTACACTGGAAGAGATTATGAGCCGCTATCCGTCGCTTTTCGCCCCGCTCGATCTGGGTTTCACCACGCTGAAAAACCGCGTGCTGATGGGCTCCATGCACACCGGCCTTGAGGAGCGCCCTGACGGTGCCGAACGACTGGCCGCTTTTTATGCCGAACGCGCCCGGCACGGCGTGGCGCTGATCGTCACCGGCGGCGTGGCTCCGGCGTTCTCCGGCGTTACCATGGAAGGCGGCGCGGTGCTCTGTGATGCCAGCCAGGTGCCGCATCATCAGATCATCACCGGGGCGGTGCACCGCGAGGGCGGTAAAATCGCCCTGCAAATTCTGCACACCGGGCGCTACAGCTATCAGCCACACCCCGTTGCGCCTTCCGCCATTCAGGCGCCGATCAACCGTTTTAAACCCCACGCCCTGACGCACGAGGAGATCCTCGCGCTTATCGACGACTTTGCCCGTTGCGCTGCGCTGGCGCGTGAAGCGGGCTATGACGGCGTGGAAGTGATGGGATCGGAAGGCTATCTGATTAACGAATTCCTCGCCGCCCGCACTAACCAGCGCGACGATGAATGGGGCGGTGACTATCCGCGACGGATGCGTTTTGCCGTCGAAGTGGTGCGCGCGGTGCGGGAGCGGGTCGGCAGCGACTTCATTATTATCTATCGCCTGTCGATGCTCGATCTGGTGGAAGGCGGCGGCACTTTTGAGGAGACCGTGCAGCTGGCGCAGGCCATTGAAGCGGCGGGGGCCAGCATTATCAATACCGGCATCGGCTGGCACGAGGCGCGCATTCCGACCATCGCCACGCCGGTGCCGCGCGGGGCCTTTACATGGGCGACCCGTAAACTGAAGGGGAAAGTGTCGCTGCCCTTAATTACCACTAACCGCATTAACGATCCGCAGGTGGCGGAGGAGATTCTGGCGCGCGGCGACGCGGATATGATATCGATGGCGCGGCCTTTCCTCGCCGATGCGGAGATCCTCTCCAAGGCGCAGGCCGGACGTGCGGACGAAATCAACACCTGTATCGGCTGTAACCAGGCCTGTCTGGATCAGATCTTCGCCGGGAAAGTGACCTCATGCCTGGTCAACCCCCGTGCCTGTCATGAAACCAAAATGCTGATCGTACCGGCGGTGAAGATCAAAAAGCTGGCGGTGATTGGCGCGGGACCCGCCGGGCTGTCTTTCGCGGTTAACGCGGCGGCGCGCGGCCACAGCGTGACCTTGTTCGACGCCCAGGCGGAACCGGGCGGGCAGTTTAACGTCGCCAAACAGATCCCCGGCAAAGAAGAATTTTACGAGACGCTGCGCTATTACCGCACCATGATCGCGGTGACCGGCGTCGATCTGCGGCTAAACCAACGGGTCACGCCTGACATGCTGGGCGACTTTGACGAGGTGATCCTCGCCTGCGGGATCGAGCCGCGCACCCCGCCGATCGAGGGGATCACGCATCCGAAGGTGCTGAACTATCTGGACGTGCTGCGCGATAAAAAACCGGTCGGCGAGCGCGTGGCGATCATCGGCAGCGGCGGCATTGGTTTCGACACGGCGATGTATTTGAGCCAGCCGGGGGAGTCCACCAGCCAGAATATTGCGGAGTTTTGTGCCGAATGGGGAATTGATACCACTCTGGATCAGCCCGGCGGCCTGCGGCAGGAAGGCGCGCAGTTACCGAAAAGTCCGCGGCAGATCGTGATGCTGCAACGTAAAGCCAGCAAACCGGGCGAGGGACTCGGCAAAACCACCGGCTGGATCCATCGTGCAACTCTGCTGGCGCGCGGTGTGAAAATGATCCCGGCGGTGAGCTACGAAAAAATCGACGATGCCGGTCTGCATGTGCTGATCAACGGCGAGCCGCAACTCTTCGCGGTGGATCATGTGGTGATTTGCGCAGGCCAGGAGCCGCGCCGTGAACTGGCGGAGCCGCTGCGCGAAGCGGGAAAAACCGTGCATCTCATCGGCGGCTGCGATGTTGCGCTGGAGCTGGACGCCCGCCGCGCGATTGCCCAGGGTACCCGGCTGGCGCTGGAGATATAAGTTTGCCTTTGCCGGGCGGCGCTGCGCTTGCACCGGCCTACATGAGCCGCGTAGGCCCGGTAAGCGCAGCGCCATCGGGCGGGAAATTTACCGTCTGCGTCCGGTTTTAACCGCTTTCAGGATCACGAATTTCTGGTTGGTGGCGATGGTTTCACAGTTGCCGAAAATCTTCTTCAGCTTGTGGAAATAATCCAGGTGGCGGTTCGCCACGATGCGCAGCTCGCCGTTGATTTTCAGGCAGCGGCGGGCGTGGTGGAACATCTCCCAGGCGATATTGTCCGTCAGCGCATGTTTTTGATGGAACGGCGGGTTACAGAGCACGGCGTCAAAACGGAACGGCTCGACGCCTGACAGCGCGTTGTTGATCATAAACTCGCAGCGATCCAGCGCCTCTGGCAGGTTGGTTTCGACGTTAAGACGGCTGGAGGCCACCGCCATCGGCGACTCATCCACGAATACCACGCTGGCCAGCGGGTTCTTATCCAGCAGCGTCAGGCCAATCACGCCGTTACCGCAGCCGAGATCGACCACCTCCCCTTCCAGATTATCCGGCAGATGCTGCATAAAGAAGCGCGCGCCGATGTCCAGCCCGGTACGGGAAAAGACGTTGGCGTGGTTGTGAATAGTCCAGTCGGTGCCGTCCAGTTTCCAGCTCAGGGTCTGCGGCGCATCGTTAAGCGCCGGGGCGCTGAAAGTGCAGTTCACCAGACGCGCTTTTTTCCAGGCCAGGGTGGTGGTGGTCGGCCCCAGCACTTTTTCATACAGTTCAAGGGTCGAGTTGTGAATATCACGCGCTTTGGTGCCAGCGATGATGCGCGTTTGCGGCGTCACTACCGTGCGCAGGGCGCGGAGTTGCTGCTCCAGCAGGGCCAGGGTTTTCGGGATCTTAATCAGCACGACGCCCGGCGCGGCCGGATAAGGCGCGGTGCTGTCAAGGAAGGTGACATCCCCTTCGTTGAGATCGTTATGGCGCAGGTTTTCACGGGTCGCCAGTTCGCTCAGGTAGGAGTCGCCAATGCTGTAAGGCTTGTGCTCCACCAGCGCGCAGGCCAGCGCACCAAAAGTATCGTTGAAAATCAGGACCGGGCCACTGATTTCAGTTTCGTCCAGTTGTTGCAGCAGGTATTCGTCTGCCGCTTCCCACGCCTGCAGTGGGTTGACGTCGTCCGTCTCCGGAAAACGTTTTAAGTTAAGTGAACGGAAACCGTTGTCTGAATGGCTCATCGGCCCTCCTGGATGGTAAAATTCGGTGTGATCCCCTGAATGGGGGCGTGAGTATACCCTTTTTTAACTGCTATCGTGGGGCAATGATGAGCAAACTTCTCTATCTCCAGGGCTATCCGGAAAATCTGCTGGCCCAGGTTACTTCGCTCATCGAGCAGAACCGGCTCGGCGAGGTGCTGCAAAAGCGTTATCCCGATACGCACAACGTCACCACCGACAAGGCTCTCTATCAATATACCCAGGATCTGAAAAGTCAGTTTCTGCGCAATGCGCCGCCGATCAACAAAGTGGCCTACGACAATAAAATTCATGTGCTGAATAACGCCCTCGGTCTGCATACCGCCATCTCCCGCGTGCAGGGGGGCAAGCTGAAGGCAAAAGCGGAAATCCGCGTGGCGACGGTGTTCCGCAACGCGCCGGAAGCCTTTTTGCGGATGATCGTGGTGCATGAGCTGGCGCACCTGAAAGAGAAAGATCACAGCAAGGCCTTTTATCAGCTGTGCTGTCATATGGAGCCGCATTACCACCAGCTAGAGTTCGACACCCGCCTGTGGCTGACGCATCAGGCGCTGG
>NZ_CP127837.1:522496-526352 GCF_030291195.1 Enterobacter sp. PGRG2
AGCGCACTGGTTTTGTCATACTGACGTGCTACATTGGCGGATGGTCCCCTTTTACGGAGCACAACGCCGTTTATGATACGTTTCGCAGTCATTGGGACGAACTGGATCACCCGCCAGTTCGTCGATGCCGCCCATGAGACCGGCAAATATACCCTTACCGCCGTTTACTCCCGCAGCCTTGAACAGGCGCAGCATTTCGCCAGCGATTATCCGGTCGAACATCTGTTCACCTCCCTTGAGGCGCTGGCGCAAAGCCATGATATTGACGCGGTGTATATTGCCAGCCCGAATTCCCTGCACTTTTCGCAAACCGAACTGTTCCTGCGCCATAAAAAGCATGTGATCTGCGAAAAGCCGCTGGCCTCCAATCTGCGTGAAGTGGAAGCCGCCGTTGCCTGCGCGCGGGAAAATGGCGTGGTGCTTTTCGAAGCCTTTAAAACCGCCTCGCTGCCTAACTTCCTGCTGCTGCAACAGTCGCTGCCGAAAGTCGGCAAGGTGCGCAAAGCCTTTATTAATTACTGCCAGTACTCTTCCCGCTATCAGCGCTATCTGGACGGCGAAAATCCGAACACCTTTAATCCGGCGTTTTCCAACGGCTCGATTATGGACATCGGCTTTTACTGCCTGGCCTCGGCGGTGGCGTTATGGGGCGAACCGCACAGCGTACAGGCCACGGCCAGTCTGCTGGACAGTGGCGTGGACGCGCACGGCGTGGTGGTGCTTAACTACGGCGATTTCAGCGTCACCCTGCAACATTCCAAAGTGAGTGAATCGGTGCTGGCGAGCGAGATCCAGGGCGAAGAAGGCTCGCTGGTGATAGAAAAAATCTCCGAATGCCAGAAAGTATCTTTTGTGCCGCGCGGCGGCAAGCCACAGGATCTCTCCCAACCGCAGCATATCAATACCATGCTGTATGAGGCAGAGCGCTTTGCCGACCTGGTGGAAAACAACGAGGTGAACCATCCGGGCATCGCCATCAGCCGCATAACCGCGAACCTGCTGACGGAGATCCGCCGCCAGACCGGCGTGATTTTCCCGGCTGACAGCGAAGCGGCTGCCGATCCGGTGGCGTAAAGCTATGTAAAACAGTTGTTACGACCCATTGACGGAATGCGATCTCTGTCATATTTTGTTACCAGCAAAGGGGAGTAACTTCATTGCCGGTTGGTCGTCATTACGATGCGCAAGCATCCGGTCGCCGGGCATCCTTAAGGATGTAAGTGAGACCTTGCCGAAAGGCGAGGACCCGTGCATCTAAAATAAACGGCTATCGTCTTTCGACGTCAGCCGTTTTTTTTATGTAAGGAATTTCCTATGAATACTGTCGGCACACCGCTGCTCTGGGGCGGATTCGCAGTTGTCGTCGTGATCATGCTCGCCATCGACCTTCTGCTTCAGGGGCGTCGCGGCGCTCATACGATGTCCATGAAGCAGGCGGCCGTCTGGTCACTGGTCTGGGTATCACTCTCTTTGCTGTTTAACGCCGCCTTCTGGTGGTATCTCGCCAGCACCGAAGGCCGTGCCGTGGCCGATCCGCAGGCGCTCGCCTTCCTCACCGGTTACCTGATTGAGAAAGCGCTGGCCGTGGATAACGTCTTCGTCTGGCTGATGCTGTTCAGCTACTTCGCCGTGCCGCCTGCATTGCAACGTCGTGTATTGATCTACGGCGTGCTGGGGGCGATTGTGCTGCGTACCATCATGATTTTCGCCGGTAGCTGGCTGATCTCCCAGTTCGAATGGCTGCTGTACGTCTTCGGCGCGTTCCTGCTGTTCACCGGGGTGAAAATGGCGCTGGCGAAAGAAGACGAAGCGGGTATTGGCGATAAACCGCTGGTGCGCTGGCTGCGTGGTCATCTGCGCATGACGGACAAGATCGAAAGCGAGCACTTCTTTGTGCGTAAAAACGGTCTGCTGTACGCCACGCCGCTGCTGCTGGTGCTGATCCTGGTTGAGTTAAGCGACGTGATCTTCGCGGTCGACAGTATTCCGGCTATTTTCGCGGTGACCACCGATCCCTTTATCGTGCTGACCTCTAACCTGTTCGCGATCCTCGGTCTGCGCGCCATGTACTTCCTGCTGGCGGGCGTGGCGGAACGCTTCGCGCTGCTGAAGTACGGCCTGTCGGTGATCCTGGTGTTTATCGGTATCAAGATGCTGATCGTCGACTTCTACCATATCCCGATTGCCATCTCCCTTGGCGTGGTGGGCGGTATTCTGGCGATAACCCTGCTGCTTAACGCCTGGGTGAATCACCAGAACGACAAGAAAAAGCTCCAGGGCTGACAAACAGAACCTTCTCCGGCAACGGAGAAGGTTTAATTGTTGACCATGTCACAAATATGTTATCAGACAGTTAAAAAACACGACACTTGCCACCAATCCAGCCTCTTGTTCTTTCCCGCCGCCTGCGAATGCGTATACTCCTCTTTGCAAACATTTGTTACATCCCGACATGAACATCCCTTAAGAGGATGTCCGGGATGGCACTACAACACCATCTAAGGAATTCCTCATGAGTACGCAACACTCCACAGGTGTGCTGCACCGTCTGGTGCACGGCAGTCTGGTAAAACAAATTCTCGTCGGGTTAGCGCTGGGCATTCTGCTCGCCTGGGTATCAAAACCAGCCGCGCTTGCTGCCGGTCTGCTGGGCACGCTGTTCGTCGGCGCGCTGAAAGCGGTGGCGCCGGTGCTGGTACTGATGCTGGTGATGGCATCCATCGCCAATCACCGCCACGGTCAGAAAACCAATATCCGTCCTATTCTGGTGCTCTATCTGGTGGGCACCTTTTCCGCTGCCTTAACCGCCGTGGTATTCAGCTTCCTGTTCCCGTCCACCCTGCAACTGGTGACCGGCGCGACGGACATCACGCCGCCCGCCGGCATTACGGAAGTGTTGCGTGGCCTGCTGATGAGCATGGTGTCTAACCCGGTACATGCGCTGCTGGAAGCCAACTATATCGGCATTCTGGTGTGGGCCATTGGTCTGGGCTTTGCGCTGCGTCACGGCAGCGACTCCACCAAAAGCCTGATTAACGATGTGTCGGACGCGGTGACCTTTATGGTGAAGCTGGTGATCCGCTTTGCGCCGATCGGTATTTTTGGCCTGGTGTCGGCGACGCTGGCGGAAACCGGTTTTGCCACCCTCTACGGCTATGCGCATCTGCTGCTGGTGCTGATTGGCTGTATGTTCCTGGTGGCGCTGGTGATCAACCCGCTGCTGGTGTTCTGGAAAATTCGCCGCAATCCTTTCCCGCTGGTGCTGCTGTGCCTGCGTGAAAGCGGCGTGACGGCGTTCTTTACCCGCAGCTCGGCGGCGAACATTCCGGTCAACATGGCGCTGGCGGAAAAACTGAATCTGGACCGCGATACCTACTCGGTTTCCATTCCGCTGGGGGCGACGGTCAATATGGCGGGCGCGGCGATCACCATTACCGTGCTGACCATGGCGGCGGTGCATACGCTGGGTATTCCGGTTGATTTGCCGACGGCGCTACTGCTGAGCGTGGTGGCCTCGCTGTGTGCCTGTGGGGCATCGGGCGTGGCGGGTGGTTCGCTGCTGTTGATCCCGCTGGCGTGTAATATGTTCGGCATTCCGAACGATATTGCCATGCAGGTGGTGGCGGTGGGCTTTATCATCGGCGTGTTGCAGGATTCCTGCGAAACCGCGCTTAACTCCTCCACCGACGTGCTGTTCACCGCGGCAGCATGCCAGGCGGAAGATGAACGTCTGGCGAAAAACGCGCTGCGCAGTTAAGTATTATTGCCCGGCGGCGCAAGCTTGCCGGGCCTGCGTTGATTTGCAGGTTATGTAGGCCGGGCAAGACGCAGTCGCCGCCCGGCAAGGCATTTACAG
>NZ_CP127837.1:526390-543979 GCF_030291195.1 Enterobacter sp. PGRG2
CCCGGCAACAGGTTTACAGCGTTACGCCGCTTTTAAAGATCGCCAGCTCGCGGAAATCATTACGTTCGTTGCAGGTCTTTTTGCCGCTGGCGATATCCGCAATCACATCCACGAATTCGTTCAGCAGCTCCGGCATCATTTTGCCGTGGATCAGCTGACCCGCGTCAAAATCGATCCAGTGCTTTTTCTTCGCCGCCAGCTCGCTGTTAGTGGCGATTTTCACCGTCGGCACAAAACCGCCGTACGGCGTACCGCGACCGGTGGAGAACAGCACCATATGGCAACCGGCACCGGCCAGCGCGCTGGTGGCGACGGCATCGTTACCCGGCGCGGAAAGCAGGTTCAGACCGTGCTTTTGCAGACGCTCGCCGTAACGCAGCACGTCCACAACCTGGCTGGCCCCCGCTTTCTGGGTACAGCCGAGGGATTTCTCTTCCAGCGTGGTGATGCCGCCGGCTTTGTTGCCCGGCGACGGGTTCTCGTAAATCGGCTGGTTGTGGGCGATAAAATACTGTTTGAAATCGTTCACCATGGTGACGGTTTTTTCAAAGGTGGTTTCATCGACACAATGGCTCATCAGGATCTGTTCCGCACCAAACATCTCCGGCACTTCGGTCAGCACGGTGGTGCCGCCGTTACCGATGACGTAGTCGGAGAAACGACCGAGCATGGGGTTAGCGGTGATGCCGGACAGGCCATCGGATCCGCCGCACTCCAGCCCAAACTTCAGCTCGCTCAGTTTGCCCGGCTCGCGTTGGTCGTGACGCATCGCTTCATATAACTGATGCAGATGTTCAAGGCCCGCTTCCACTTCGTCGTCCTGATGCTGACAGACCATAAAGTGGACGCGCTCCGGATCAAAGTCGCCCAGGGTTTCGCGGAAGGCGTCGACCTGGTTGTTTTCACAGCCGAGGCCAATCACCAGCACCGCGCCCGCATTCGGGTGGCGCACCATGTTTTGCAGCATGGTGCGGGTGTTAATGTGGTCATCCCCCAGCTGCGAGCAGCCGTAGGTGTGACTGAACAGGAACACGCCGTCGGTGCCTTCGGCATCGTTGGTTTCTTTCAGAAAGCGCGTCTGGATCTGACGGGCGATACCGTTCACGCAGCCGACGGTCGGCAGGATCCACAGTTCATTGCGGATGCCGACTTCGCCGTTCGCCCGGCGGTAGATCTCAACGTCGCGATCCGCACCCTGCGCGGCTTCAGCCTGAGGTTCAGGTTGATAGCTATACTCGTCCAGATCGCTCAGGTTGGTGCGGGCATTATGAGAGTGAATATATTCACCCTCAGCAATGTCTGCCGTGGCGTGACCAATAGGCAAACCGTATTTCACCACGTTTTCGCCCTGATGGATGGTGCGCAGGGCGAACTTATGCCCGCGTCCTACTGCCTGACGCAGCCGCACCGTCTGGTTATCTACGGTAACTTCTGCGCCTTCCGCCAGGTCAGCCAGTGCGACTGCGACGTTGTCCAGCGAATGGATCTTGATGTATTGCATATCAACCTCAAACGGCCTTAGTTCAGTTCAATCGCGAAGTAGTCACGCGCATTGTTAAAGCAGATATTTCTCACCATCTCGCCCAGCAACTGAATGTCGGCAGGGGCTTCGCCCGCTTCGACCCAGCGGCCAATCATCTGGCACAGAATGCGACGGAAATATTCATGACGGGTATAGGACAGGAAGCTGCGGCTGTCGGTCAGCATACCGACAAAGCGGCTTAACAGGCCCAACTGCGCCAGCTGTGTCATCTGACGTTCCATGCCGTCTTTCTGATCGTTAAACCACCAGCCGGAGCCGAACTGCATTTTGCCCGGCATGCCTTCCCCCTGGAAGTTACCGATCATGGTGCCCAGCACTTCGTTATCGCGCGGGTTCAGACAGTAAAGGATGGTTTTCGGCAACAGGTTTTCTTCGTTCTGTTTGCTGAGCAGCTTCGACAGCTCTTCCGCCATCGGACGGTCGTTGATGGAGTCAAAGCCCACATCCGGCCCCAGCAGTTTGAACTGGCGCAGGTTGTTATTACGCAGCGCGCCAATATGGTACTGCTGCACCCATTCACGGCGTGCATATTCCGCGCCGAGGAACACCAGCACGGCGGTTTTGAACTGCGCCACTTCATGCTCGCTCAGGGTTTCGCCTGCCAGACGACGCGCAAGGATGCTGTCCAGCTCGGCCTCGTTCGCTTCCGCAAACAGCACCACGTCCAGGGCGTGGTCGGAGACTTTACAACCGTGCGCCGCAAAGTGATCCAGACGTTTGGTCAGGGCAGTTTGCAGATCGCTGAAACGGCGGATCTCGGTATCGGAGACTTCACCCAGTTTCGCCATGTAATCGTTAAAGGTCGCCTGTTCAATATTGAAGGCTTTATCCGGACGCCAGCTCGGCAGCACTTTAATGCTGAAGGAAGTGTCTTTCGCGACGGTGGCGTGATGCTCCAGCGAGTCAATCGGATCATCGGTGGTGCCGACCATTTTCACATTCATCTGCTGCATGATACCGCGGGCAGAGAAGGACTCCTGCGCCAGCAGTTCGTTACCCTGATGCCAGATCTCGTCAGCGGTGGACGGCGACAGCAGTTTGCCGGTAATACCGAACGGGCGACGCAGTTCAAGGTGAGTCCAGTGGTACAGCGGGTTGCCGATGGTATGCGGAACAGTGGCCGCCCAGGCATCAAACTTTTCGCGGTCAGAGGCATCGCCGGTACACAGGCGCTCCGGCACGCCGTTGGTACGCATGGCGCGCCATTTGTAGTGGTCGCCTTTCAGCCAGATGTCATACAGGTTTTTAAAGCGGTAGTTTTCTGCGATCTGCTGCGGCGGTAAATGGCAGTGGTAATCGAAAATCGGCTCATCTTTTGCGTAATCGTGATACAGACGGCGGGCAAATTCGGTATCTAACAGGAAATCTTCGGTCATAAACGGAGTCATTATCGTCTTCCTCTAAAAAGAGCGTAGATGTATGCCTTAATGCTGACAAAGTTATCACACCAATTTCTACAGACCGAAGATATTTTCGTGAGTTAGATCAATAAATGCTGACAAATAAACTACCCCGATTGGGGTAAACATCCCCGCAGACCGCGCCAGCTCTGGCTTCGCTGACCGAAAATAAAGACCACACAAAGAAACGCACTTTTGTGATGTCACTCACCTTTTAAAGTTGTATGACAAGTTATCTTTCTGCCGTCGCAAAACATAGACCGACGGAATGTATTACAGGTGAGTTACTCACCCGGATTAACGGTACGGATACCGAATTTCGCACGAATAACAATGGCAAGGTTTGGACCGTACCGGGAATCAGTCCCGATTTCGCTCCCCCCGTTACATAACATCCCCCGACCTGGTCGGGAGGTGAACCGCCAGAGGCGGAAATAACATAACGATGAGGTTTACATGCGTAAAATTAAAGGGTTACGTTGGTACATGATAGCGCTGGTGACGCTCGGTACCGTACTGGGTTACTTGACGCGTAATACCATCGCTGCGGCGGCACCAACGCTGATGGAAGAACTGCATATTTCCACGCAACAATATTCCTACATTATCGCGGCCTATTCGGCGGCTTACACCATCATGCAGCCGGTGGCGGGTTATGTGCTGGATATCCTCGGCACCAAAGTTGGCTACGCGGTCTTCGCCGTGACCTGGGCCATTTTCTGCGGCGCAACAGCGCTGGCGGGAAGCTGGGGTGGACTGGCGCTGGCGCGTGGCGCAGTGGGTGCCGCTGAAGCCGCGATGATCCCGGCGGGTCTGAAAGCCGCCTCCGAGTGGTTCCCGGCCAAAGAGCGTTCTATCGCCGTCGGCTACTTCAACGTCGGTTCCTCTATTGGCGCGATGATTGCCCCGCCGCTGGTGGTCTGGGCCATCGTGATGCACAGCTGGCAGCTGGCGTTCATTATCTCCGGCGTACTGAGCTTCGCCTGGGCTATGGCCTGGCTGATTTTCTACAAACATCCGCGCGATCAGAAAAAACTGACCGAAGAAGAACGTAGCTACATCATTGGCGGTCAGGAAGCGCAGCACCAGACCAATAACGGCAAAAAAATGTCCGTATGGCAGATTCTGGGCACCCGTCAGTTCTGGGGCATCGCCCTGCCACGTTTCCTCGCAGAACCGGCCTGGGGTACCTTTAACGCCTGGATCCCGCTGTTCATGTTCAAAGTCTACGGCTTTAACCTGAAAGAAATCGCGATGTTTGCCTGGATGCCGATGCTGTTTGCTGACCTGGGTTGTATCGTCGGGGGTTACCTGCCGCCGCTGTTCCAGCGCTGGTTTGGCGTGAACCTGATCGTGTCCCGTAAAATGGTGGTGACCATGGGTGCGGTACTGATGATTGGCCCTGGCATGATCGGCCTGTTCACCAGCCCGTATGTGGCAATCGGCCTGCTGTGCATCGGTGGTTTTGCTCACCAGTCCCTGTCCGGCGCGCTGATCACCCTCTCTTCTGACGTGTTCGGTCGTAACGAAGTGGCAACCGCAAACGGTCTGACCGGCATGGCGGCCTGGACGGCAAGCACCATGTTTGCGCTGGTAGTAGGTGCGCTGGCGGATACCATCGGCTTCAGCCCACTGTTCGCGGTACTGGCAGTGTTCGACATCATGGGCGCTGTGGTGATCTGGACGGTGCTGAAAAGTAAATCGGCCGCGGAGCTGGAAGCGGAAAAAGCCGCCTATGGCGGACCTGCGACACAAAGTTAAAACGCGCTGTTAAACCATTTGCATACGAGCCGCCCCGTTGTCCGGGGCGGCTTTTTACTTTTCTGCGGTGGTGAGAATGGCGTAAAAGTGGTATAACAAATCTAATCTGTCTTATCCTGCCTGGAGTGTATATGGAAATCACTGACACGCGTCGTTTGTATCAGCAGCTCGCTGCTGAGCTGAAAAGCCGTATTGAAAACGGCGTGTATCTCGTTGGTGATAAACTGCCTGCCGAGCGCTTCATTGCGGATGAAAAAAACGTCAGCCGTACCGTGGTGCGTGAGGCCATCATCATGCTGGAAGTGGAAGGCTACGTTGAAGTGCGTAAAGGCTCCGGGATCCACGTGATGTCGAACCAGCCTAAATACCAGCAGGTGCCGGACGAAACGCTTGAGTTCGCCAACTACGGCCCGTTTGAACTGCTACAGGCCCGCCAGCTGATTGAAAGCAATATTGCCGAATTCGCCGCCACCCAGGTGACGAAACAGGACATCATGAAGCTGATGGAAATTCAGGATCGGGCGCGCCAGGAGAAATGCTTCCGCGATTCCGAATGGGATTTGCAGTTTCACGTTCAGGTAGCCCTTGCCACGCAGAATACGGCGCTGGCGGCGATTGTCGAAAAGATGTGGACGCAGCGTATTCATAACCCGTACTGGAAAAAGCTACACGATCATATCGATTTACGCACCGTGGATAACTGGTGCGACGATCATGACCAGATCCTTAAAGCCCTGATCCGTAAAGACCCGCATGCCGCCAAGCTGGCGATGTGGCAGCATCTGGAAAACACTAAACAGATGCTGTTTAACGAAACCAGCGATGATTTCGAATTCAACGCTGACCGCTATCTTTTTGCAGATAATCCTGTGGTTCACCTTGATGCTGCCGCGAACGCGGTAAAATAAATTTTTATCCTCCACAGCAGGCGCTCCTGCGCTTGCTGCGCTCCCCGCAGTAACAAAAGGTATAGAGTGTCAGCCTTTGTAAATACTCTGGTCTCCCCCCTACGCCACAAGCAAAATCAATTCTTACATTTCATAAATTTTGAGACGCAGAACTCCGGCATTTGTTACAATTAGATGCAATTTGCCCGCACGTATAGGTGCACAGGATCCGATCTGGCGTGACGTTAACCGATGTACCAGGAATAACGAATGGAACTATTTACTCAGCTACTTAATGCATTGTGGAGTCAGGATTTCGAGACGCTGGCGAATCCTTCCATGATCGGCATGCTTTATTTCGTCCTGTTTATGATTTTGTTCCTGGAAAATGGCCTGCTGCCCGCCGCCTTTCTGCCCGGCGACAGCCTGTTAGTGCTGGTGGGCGTGCTGATCGCCAAAGGCGCGATGAGCTATCCGCTCACCATAGCGCTGCTGACTACCGCCGCCAGCCTCGGCTGCTGGCTGAGCTACATCCAGGGCCGCTGGCTGGGTAATACCCGCATTGTGCAGAACTGGCTGTCGCATCTTCCCGCGCATTATCACCAGCGCGCGCACCATATGTTCCACAAACACGGCCTGTCTGCGCTGCTGTTGGGGCGATTTATTGCATTTGTTCGCACACTGTTACCAACTATTGCCGGAATTTCTGGTCTGAACAATGCGCGCTTCCAGTTTTTCAACTGGATGAGCGGTCTGCTCTGGGTGGTGATCCTGACGACCCTGGGCTATCTTCTTGGTAAGACGCCGGTTTTCCTCAAGTATGAGGATGCGCTGATGTCCTGCCTGATGTTGCTGCCGGTCGTACTGCTGGTGTTTGGACTCATCGGTACGCTGGTGGTGTTATGGAAGAAAAAATATGGAAAGCAGGAATAACCGGATGCTTATTCAACGCACGTCGATGAAGCGCGTTGCTTTAATGGTGGCAGCAGTCATGCTGTTCACGATCTTTTTCTTTGCCTGGGCGACGCTGCAACAGCGTGAGTCAACGCTGGCTATTCGCCCGGCCAGCCAGAGCGTCAGCGTGCCTGACGGCTTTTCTATCTGGCATCATCTGGATGCTAACGGCATTCGCTTTAACAGCATTACCCCGCAGAATGACACGCTGTTAATTAAGTTTGATTCCAGCGCGCAGAGCGCTGCCGCCAAAGTGGTGCTCGATCGCACCCTGCCCCATGGCTATATCATCGCGCAACAGGATGACGATGATAAAGCCGCGGTATGGCTTTCCCGACTGCGCGATACGCCACATCGGCTGGGTTGAAAACTTCAATTATTCCGAAACTTCGCCCGCATTTTGGTTTTCTCCCCGTTCGTTACTATGCTTAGTACACGGGCACCCATCTTACTCTTTTAATCAACTGGATTTCGGCGCCTCATGTTGAGGCCCGTAGCAACAATGGAAGGTTTCAAGAATGAAATACCGCACCGCACTGGCGTTAGCCCTTTTTTCACTGAGTGCCGCTTCACAGGCTGCTTCCCTTTGTCAGGAAAAGGAGCAGGATATTCAAAAAGAAATCCGTTACGCCGAGAAGCACAATAATCAGAGCCGTATCGACGGCCTGAATAAAGCACTTAGCGAAGTCAGAGCCAATTGCACGGACAGCAAATTGCGCGCCGATCATCAGGAGAAGATCGCCGATCAGAAAGAAGAGATTGCCGAACGCGAGCAGGATCTTCAGGAAGCGAAGCAAAAAGGCGATGCGGATAAGGTGTCCAAAAGAGAACATAAGCTGAAAGAGGCTCAGGAAGAACTGAAAGCGCTTGAGGCTCGGGATTATTAAAGGAAGTTAACACTCACTCACTGGAGAGAACTATGTCAAAAGATACCAATACGGAACATCTGCGCGCTGAGTTGAAATCCCTGACGGACACCCTGGAAGAAGTGCTGAATAGCTCCGGGTCAAAATCGAAAGAAGAGCTGAGTAAACTGCGTAGCAAGGCTGAACGTGCGCTGCATGAAAGCCGTTACCGTCTGGGCGAGACCAGTGACATTATCGCTAAACAGACACGTGAAGCGGCCGGTAAGGCTGAAGATTATGTACGTGAGAATCCATGGACTGGCGTTGGCATCGGTGCTGCGATTGGCGTAGTGCTGGGCGTCCTGATTTCGCGTCGTTGATTATGGATAGTTCACGTCACACAAACGGGCCCGGTAAAAGCGTTCTGGGCATCGGGCAGCGCATTGTGACCATCATCGTTGAGATGGTGGAAACGCGTCTGCGGCTGGCAGTGGTTGAGCTGGAAGAAGAGAAAGCGAATCTCTTCCAGCTGCTCCTGATGGTAGGTCTGACCATGCTGTTCGCCGCTTTCGGACTGATGAGTCTGATGGTGCTGATCATCTGGGCCATTGACCCGCAATACCGTCTGAACGTCATGATTGGCACGACGGCGGTACTGCTGATTGGCGCATTGATTGGTGCTATATGGACCCTGCGTAAAGCGCGCCGGTCCACCCTGCTGCGTCATACCCGTCAGGAGCTGTCCAACGATCGTTCGTTGCTGGAGGATGATTGAGATGAGCAGTCAGATTGATCGCCAAAGGCGTAAGGCCGTGCTGCTGAGCCAGATCCAGCAGCAACGTCTGGATCTCGCCGCCAGCCGTCGCGACTGGGAAGAGAGAACCTTATCTTACGATCGCGGATGGAATACGCTGTTAAGCCTGCGCTCATGGGCGCTGGTGGGCAGTAGCCTGCTGGCTATTCGCACCATCCGCAATCCTAATATGCTGGTACGCTGGGGGAAGCGCGGTTTTGCTGCGTGGAGCGCCTGGCGCCTGGTGCAAACGACGTTACGCCAGCAACACCTGCGTTAACCCGTCCCCTGCCCGGCGGATCGCCGTCGGGTATATTTCTCCCGCCTGTTATTACTCAGAATATTTGATAAAGATTGACAGTTTTCCTTGCTAACAATCTCTTATCGCTACGCCTATTATCCTCTCCATCAACGGCAAACGTGCGCCAGACGCCGTAACTGCCTGAACAATCACACTTGCATACCGCATGAGATTTCTGGAGAGTAAAATGAAAAAATTAGAAGATGTTGGTTTCCTGGTAGCGCGTATTCTGATGCCAATCCTGTTTATCTATGCGGGCTGGGGAAAAATCAACGGGTATGCAGGTACACAACAGTACATGGAAGCGATGGGCGTGCCGGGCTTTTTCCTGCCGCTGACCATTCTGCTTGAGTTCGGCGGCGGTCTGGCGATCCTGTTTGGTTTCCTGACCCGTACCACCGCGCTGTTCACCGCAGGCTTTACCCTGCTGACCGCTTTCATTTTCCACAATAACTTTGCGGAAGGGGTGAATGCGCTGATGTTCATGAAAAATCTGTCCATCGCTGGCGGCTTCCTGCTGCTGGGCATCACCGGGCCGGGCGCATTCAGCATCGACCGTGTGCTGAATAAAAAGTGGTAAGGCTTCTATACTAAATTGCTGACGTAGTATGCAGGCCAGCGCAAGCGTAGCGCCGCCGGGCATTGTCAACCTTTGCCAGGTGGCGCTTCGCTCACCTGGCCTGTGATTTTTTGCGCATCTGCCCAACCTGAAGGAGAACGTGATGGGACAACTAATTGACGGTGTCTGGCATGACACCTGGTACGACACTAAATCCACAGGCGGCAGCTTTAAGCGTTCAGTCTCAGCTTTCCGCAACTGGCTGACCGCCGATGGCGCGCCAGGCCCGAGCGGTGAAGGCGGATTCGCCGCGGAAAAAGGCCGTTATCACCTCTATGTTTCCCTCGCCTGTCCGTGGGCGCACCGCACGCTGATCATGCGTAAATTAAAAGGCCTGGAGCCGTTTATTGATGTCTCGGTGGTCAATCCGCTGATGCTGGAAAACGGCTGGACCTTTGACGACAATTTCCCGGCGGCGACCGGCGACACCCTCTATCAGCACGACTTCCTCTACCAGCTCTATCTGCATGCCGATCCGCACTACAGCGGTCGCGTCACCGTGCCGGTGCTGTGGGATAAAAAGAACCAGACCATCGTCAGTAATGAATCGGCGGAAATCATCCGCATGTTCAATACCGCGTTCGATGCGCAGGGCGCCCGCGCGGGGGATTACTACCCGGCGGAGTTGCAGTCGCAGATTGATGAGCTGAACGGCTGGATCTACGACACCGTGAACAACGGCGTCTACAAAGCGGGCTTCGCCACCAGCCAGGCCGCTTACGACGAGGCGGTCACCGCGCTGTTTGATTCGCTGTCGCGCCTGGAGCAGATCCTCGGCCAGCACCGCTATCTCACCGGCGATCGTCTGACTGAAGCCGATATCCGTCTGTGGACCACCTTGATCCGCTTCGATCCGGTCTACGTCACGCATTTCAAATGCGATAAGCACCGCATCAGCGATTACCTGAATCTGCACGGCTTCCTGCGTGATATCTGGCAGATGCCGGGTATTGCAGAAACGGTGGATTTTGCGCATATCCGCACCCACTACTATTGCAGCCACAAGACCATTAATCCGACCGGTATTATTTCCATCGGCCCGTGGCAGGATCTTGATGAGCCGCACGGTCGCGATAGCCGTTTCGGCAGCCGCGACAGCGAATGATCTGATCCGCGCGGCGGCGGCGTTTACAGACGCCGCAGCCGCGCCACCAGTTCCCCCGCCCCGTCGATCACGGTTTGCGCCGACGGCCTGCACAAGCACTCCAGCGATACCGCCCCCTGATAGCCCGCCAGCCTGAGCGCGGTGTAGACCTCCTCCAGCGGTAAATGTCCGTACCCCGGAAATCCCCGGTTCGAATCCGCCAGATGCACATGGCGCAGCCGCGGGCCGAGCGTGGCGATGGCCTGCGCATAATCCGCATCTTCAATACTGGCGTGGAACAGATCCCAGAGCACGCCGACGTTTTCCGGCGCATCGCTGAACGCCAGGTAAGCCATCATCTCCTGCGCGCTGTGCAGCTGACAGACTTCATAGCGGTTGAGCGCCTCCAGGATCAGCACCACGCCGTTGCGCCGCGCGTACTCGACGCAGGGAAACAGCGCCGCCGCCAGCTCACTCATATACTGCCCTTTATCCAGCGGCAGATCCGTGGCGCGCAGCGATCCGATGGTGACGTGGCTGCCAAGCTGCGCGGCGGCGTCAATATGTTCAAAGAGTCGCGCCTGGGTACGGCGCACCACGCTTTTATCAGCCGACAGCAACGTCAGCCCGTCACGTTTACGCGCCTGGCCGGTGGCGATGGTGGTACAGCCAAGACCCGCACGATCTAACGCCTGGCGGATGGCCGCCACCTCCACGCCCTCGTAATCATTGATGCACAGCTCGGCGGCATCAAAGCCGCTGGCCGACAGCCAGGCCAGCCCGTGACCAAATTGCGCGGCCGGAAAGGGCGAAAAAGGCGTGTCGTACTGACAGGCCAGGGTGGCGCTGAAGGCGATCATTTTTTGACGGCCCGCTGTAAAATGCGCCCGGCTTTTTTGGCAAACTGCGACGCCGCCTGTTCAACCGTCAGGTTGCCCTGGTCAATGTTCTGAATGGTGTCATGCCAGAGCGCCACCAGCTGCGGGTTATCAAAGTAAGGCGAAGTCGGGATCTTATGCGGCAGCGCCAGCGACGACTTGATCCCCGTAACAGTAATATTGTCATCCTTTAACACGCCGCTCGATGACAGCTGCGCCACGGCCTTTTTGCTCAGCGGCGTACCGCGCTCCAGCCCCATCGCCGCCACGCCTGCCGGATCGTTCATCAGGAAGTCGATCAGCTTCGCCGCCTGCTGCGGATGTTTACTGGTTTTCGCCACGCTGAACATCATGGTCGGTTTCAGGAACAGCCCCGCGTCCTTAGCGCCTGGCAGCATAAAGAACGGCCCCAGCTCCAGCTTGTTATAAGGCGCGGCGAGGTTGTTCTCGTACATCACCGCATTGGTGTTCCACATATAGATCCCGCCCCATTGCCCCTGGATCCAGGGCTTCATTTCCCAGGTGTTGGACTTACCGTATGACGACAGCACGCGGGTCGACGGGAAGACGTGGCTGTCCACCAGATCTTTATAGACCTGGAAAAACTCCACCCACTGCTGCGGGGTGTAATTAAATTTCCCGGCTTTTTCGTCGATGGCGGCGATATTATGTTTTTGTACCATCCATGACTGCACCAGGGTGATCGACTCCATATAGTCGAGCACCAGCGGATATTTATTTTCGTCCTTCGCTTTAAAAGCTTTCCCGGCGGCTTTTAATTCATCCCAGCTTTGCGGATAGGCGACGCCCATTTCCTGCCACAATTTCTGGTTGTAATAAAAACTGCGCGCGGTCATCGCCACCGGAATACCGTTCAGCTTGTTATTCACCATTACGCTTTGCAGCGACTGCGGATCGTACTGGCTGAGATCGATACTCTCTTTCAGTTTCAGCAGGTCATAAAAACCGTCGCCGTCTTTGGAAAACAGCGGCAACCAGTTCCAGTTGGTCTGAATGACATCCGGTTCATTTCCCCCCGCCATCTGCACCGTCAGACGCGAGAGATACCCCTCCCAGCCTGCATATTCCGCTTTTACCTGAATATCCGGGTTTTGCTTTTCAAACAGCTCAATGGCTTTCAGCGTCGCCTGATGACGGCTGTTGCCGCCCCACCAGGAGATACGAATTTCCGTAGGCTGGGCCACCGCCGCACAGGCGCAGACCAGCAACAACGATGCCGTGACGGGCAAGAATTTCTTTAACATAGCGCGCTCTCTCAGGAATGAATGCTGCGTAGTACGTGGTCTGGAATATCCGCCAGATACAGCGCCGGCAGGCCGTCTTTATCGGAGCTGAACAACACCTGTTTTTCATCCGGCGTGAACGACGGATGCGGATGCGTCACCTGCCGATCGCCATCCAGCACGCGCCATGACGAGCTGTGGCGCGCCACTTTGTGCGTCTGCTTGCGGGCAATATCGAACAGGTAAAGATAGGGATCGGTGGCATCGCCATAGCCCGCGTTATCGGCAATATCAATGGGTTTACCGGAGCCGTCGCCCACCACCAGCGTGCCGCTGTCGTTGCTCATCACGTGCGAGCACGGCGGCATGGCGATCAGCTTTTCATCTTCACCGCTGTCGCCATTTACCCGGCACAGCCAGCGCACCGGGCTGTCCTTGACGTAGGTGACGTACATCAGCGCCGAGCCGTCCGGCACCCAGAATTCATGGGTATAGCTCTCACCCGGCGCAGGCTCTTTGGCTTTGCGGATGTGGCTGCCGTCTTCATTCATCAGCCACATGCGGGCATCCACCTGATCCAGCGGCCCTTCGTGGCAGAAAGCCACCGTGTTGTCGTCGAAAGGACGGTAAATCGGGTGCCCGAGCCACTGATTTTCTTCCAGCAGGGTTTCCCGCTCGCCATTCTCCAGCGAGATGCGGATCACCCGACAGCGCGGCTGTTCGGCATAAAACTCCTGGAAGACAGTCCAGTCGCTGATAGGTCGCCAGCTGTCGCGATGAATCTCCACGCCCACCAGTTTGTTGCAGTCGGAATTCGCCACCCAGGTGCCGTAACCCACCCACTCATCCGGTACGCGATACACCACGCTTTCTTCCTGCGTCGCCAGCGTCACGCGCATCAGATTGCGCTCGCCCTTCACGTAATAAAGATATTGCTCATCCGGTGAGAGAAAACCGCCAAAGGTATTATCCCCCGGCCCTTCGGTAAGCTGTTTTGCTTCGCCGCTGGCGATATCGAGTAAATAATAATTGCGCGTGCCGCTGAACTCGCCGGCGAAAATTAACTGGCGTCCCTCATCCAGGAAACACTTTTGATAGAAGTAGTTACGATGACAAATAATATCCGGCGGCGTCAGGCGAATAACCCGTGCGCCGGTATCCTCATCGGTATATTCATAATAATGAAGCTGAACCCTATCCCCTTTCGCCATCATTTTTCTCCGTTCGTGATAAATAACTGTCGATCGTCCGGGCGCTTGCCCGTATGGTGAGTGAACCGCTTCCCCAGGAAACAGGTCATAATGTCCGCTGCACCCTTGTTATTGCTGGAAGTCAACACGCCGAAAATATGGGACTGGCACTATTTCCAGCACATTGCCGCCATCCTGAAGGCGCACCATTTCAATGGCCTTATCATTCATCAGCAGTCGCTGATCGCCGATCTTGCCGCGCCCTCGCCCGGCTGCCGCCCCGGCGACATTCGCCATTTGATCCATCGCCGCGACCATGCGCTTTTGTATCTGCAAAAGGTCAGCCGCTACTGCGATGAGCACCATCTGCAACTCTGGTTACAGGGGGAAGCCACCCCCGACTGCAGCGAACAGAAAGCGAAATTCCCGGAGTTCTTTCTCACGGAATCGCGCGGCGATGACGCCAGCTTTACCGACTGGCTGTTCGGCCATGCCATTCCGGAACTGCTCCGGCTGCTACCGTCGGTACGCGGATTACGGCTCTCCCTTTCCACCCCCGACATGAGCAACGAAGCGTGGAAAGGCGTATTAAACCTGCTGTACCAGTCAGTGCGCCGTCAGGGTCGCCAGCTGGTGCTGCGCGATTACCGGGACAAAAGCTGGCCGCGGCATATGTTAAAAACCGCGCTGGAGGCGCTGCCCGGCGATGTGCGCGCCTCGGTCAAAGCCACCGAGCTGGATTACCGTCCCGGCTTTGCCAACAACCCCAACCTGACCACCCTGACGGGCTTCACCAAATGGCTGGAGTTTGATATGTGGGGCATCGAATACGGCTGGACGCTGCTGCCCTGCTATTTACTGGAGGAGTTCCACCAGCGTTTGCAGTGGTTCAGCGGTCAGGAGGGCGCGATGCCCGAAGCCGTTACCCTGCGCCTTAACTGGGAGTGGATCCCCGATCTGGAGCTGACCGACTCCCTTAATGAAATCAATCTCTACGGCCTTGCCCGGCAGGTGCGCGAGCCGGACAGCACGCCCGCAGCCCTTCTGCGCGCCTGGCTGCAAACCCATGCGGTAGCGCCCCTGCCGCTGCATCTTGAGACGCTGTTCAGCAACCTGCTGAGCGCCAGCTACGAATGGAGCTGCAAAACCCCGACGCTGCTTGGCCGCGTGCTGCAATCTCACAGCCAGCCGCCCGCCACCTTCCAGCAGGCATTGCACCTGCTGCATCTGGATACCCGCAGCGCGAACTGGGCGCAGGCGTTTCAGCCGCTGATGCCCGCCGACGATCCCGAACTGGGTCAGCAACAGTTTCAGCTTATCGAACTGGAACGGCAGCAGACGCTGTTCCTCGCCGGTCATATGCAGACCCTCGCCCAGCAGTTGCAGAGCGATAACCATCTCAGCCCGACATTCACCCGCCGCCTCACCGACACCACCACCCGCGCCCTGTGGTACACCCGCGCTTACAGCGCCGTAACGCGGGCCATCGTGCTGCGGATCTGGATACGCAAATATGGCGCGCAGTCCGGTATGGCCCAGCAGTTCACCGACGCGCTACAGGCGTTGCGCAGCATCAGCCGTGAGCTGGACGTCTGGTTTAGCGGCGAAGGTGAGAAGCACCCTTACCTCTTCCGCAACCTGCTCAGTCCGGCGCGGCTTAATGAACTGGCCCGCAGTCTTGAACAGGAAGCGCCGGATGACGTCAGCATGGCGGCGCGCGCCCTGGCTGTAAATCAGCGCGGCAGCGAATGAATTCGTGAAAACCGACTCCGGCGATTAAAAAGCGAGCAGCCTCACAGAACGGGATCATTTCAGGTGAGGAGGATCACAACAGGCGCAACGCGTTTTGTGATCCTCCCCGGAATGTCAGCATAAAAATGATCGCTTCGATTAATTCAGACGCATGATATTTACCGGCGAAATATTGATGGCTATGATTAATATGATTGCTGATAAAACAGTGAATTAACCATAGATTGAGGCGCTAACATGGACTGGTATTTAAAAGTTCTCAGGAACTACATTGGGTTTCGCGGGCGTGCGCGCCGCAAAGAGTACTGGATGTTTATTCTGGTCAACATCGTGCTGACCGCGGTGCTGGGGATTGTGGATAATATCCTGGGGTTTCAGCGGGGCAGCGGCGAAGGCGTGCTGACCACAATTTATGGTGTGCTGATTTTTCTGCCGTGGTGGGCGGTGCAGTTCCGTCGTCTGCATGATACTGACCGCTCGGCGTGGTGGTTGTTATTGCTGCTGATCCCGGTGATCGGCTGGCTGGTGATCATCGCCTTTAACTGCCAGAGCGGTACGCCAGGCGAAAACCGTTTTGGACCGGATCCAAAACAGGTCCCCTGATCCTGCTGGCTCCTCCGGGCGGAGGAGTCGCTTATTTATTGATAAACAGCTTCGGGATCTCGCGCAGGCACCAGGCTTTCGCTTCTCCCATACTGTCGCGCCGCCAGGCCATGATAATGTCCACTTCGGCGGAATATTCCGGGCTGACCACCCGCAGACGCCCCTCAGCGATGTCTTTCTCCACCAGCGGATAGGGCATGGTCGCCACGCCCAGCCCCGCCAGCAGCGCCTGGCGCTTATCTTCAATAGAACTTACCGTCAGACGCGGCTGTTTATCCAGCAGCTGTACGGTGAGCACCGGGCGTTCCCGCGCCGTATCCGCCACCGCCACGCCGCGGTATTTCACGCGCGTTACTTCCGAGAGCGGTTCAGGTTCATCGTGAATAGGATGATCCGGTGCCGCCACGTACACATTCATGATCTTATACAGCTTGCGGGAGTTAATTTCCGACGAGGAACGAAAATGCATATCCGGCCCGATGACGATGTCCGCCCGGCCCTGCTCCAGACGCTCCCATGCCCCGGCGAGCACTTCGGTGATCACCGACAGCTGGGTATTGGCTTTGGTCGCCAGCTTTTCCACCAGCGGGAAGAATGACGGCGTCGGCACCAGCGCTTCGGTCACCAGCGTCAGATGGGTTTCCCAGCCGCGCGCCAGCGCTTCCGCATCGGTGGTCAGCTTATCTGCCGCTTCCAGCAACACACGCCCGCGCTCCAGCAGCATACGGCCCACGTTGGTAAATTTTGTACGGTGGCCGGAGCGGTCGAACAGCACCACATCCAGTTCTTCTTCCAGCTTTTGCATGGTGTAGCTGAGCGCCGAAGGAACACGGCCCAGTTCATCTGCCGCCGCCGCGAAACTACCGCGCCGATCGATCGCATCCATTACCCGTAATGCTTCGAGGGTTAACGCTCTTTCTTTAGCCATGTCGTTTTCATTCAGGAAATTTGAATATACCGGGCAGAATATCTGGCTAACAATGCAGCGTCCATACCTTTACCATTGTTAAAGTGTAAAGAGAGGGCAAACATTATGATCACGACAAGAACAGCCAAACAGTGCGGAAAGGCCGACTTCGGATGGTTGCAGGCCCGCTACACCTTCTCCTTTGGCCATTATTTTGACCCGAACCTGCTGGGCTATGCCTCGTTGCGGGTGCTGAACCAGGAAGTGCTGGCGCCGGGCGCGTCATTCCAGCCGCGTACCTATCCAAAAGTGGATATTTTAAATCTCATTCTGGAAGGCGAAGCCGAGTACCGCGACAGTGAAGGTCATCATGTCCAGGCGAAGGCAGGCGATGCGCTGCTGATCGCCACGCAGCCGGGCATCAGCTACAGCGAACATAACCTGAGCAAAGATAAATCCCTGACGCGTATGCAGCTATGGCTGGACGCCAGCCCCGAGCGGGAAAATTCGCTGGTGCAGAAAATTTCGCTGGCAGACCATGCGCAGCAACTGCTGGCCTCGCCTGACGGCAGCCAGGGCAGCCTGCAACTGCGTCAGCAGGCGTGGGTTCATCATATCGAACTGGAAAAAGGCGAAGAGCTGAGTTTCCATCTCCACGGCCCGCGCGCCTATTTGCAATCGATCCATGGCAGCGTGCACGCCGTGACGCACCAGACCGGGCAACAGGCCCTGACCTGCGGCGACGGGGCCTTTATCCGTGATGAGCCGAATATTACCCTCGTCGCCGATACGCCGCTGCGTGCTTTATTGATTGATTTACCGATGTAG
>NZ_CP127837.1:543992-585150 GCF_030291195.1 Enterobacter sp. PGRG2
TGCCCGGCGGCGCAGGCTTGCCGGGCCTACAGGGGCACAACACCGCCATGCCGGGTAAGCGTCAGTTTGTAGGCCGGGTAAGCGCAGCGCCACCCGGCAAAATCAAAACGCAAACCGCAGAAAGCAAAAACCCCGCCGAAGCGGGGTTCTGTAAGAAGTTGAAGCTGACCGGTAAGCCGGGTTCTGTCGTGGACAGTCATTCATCTAGGCCAGCAATCGCTCACTGGCTCAAGCAGCCTACCCGGGTTCAGTACGGGCCGTACCTTGTGAACCCCTATTTGGCCTTGCTCCGGGTGGAGTTTACCGTGCCACGGACTGTTACCAGCCGCGCGGTGCGCTCTTACCGCACCCTTTCACCCTTACCTGATCCCGCTTGCGCGGGCCATCGGCGGTTTGCTCTCTGTTGCACTGGTCGTGGGTTTCCCCCCCAGGCGTTACCTGGCACCCTGCCCTATGGAGCCCGGACTTTCCTCCCCTCCGCCCGTCTCCCCCCGAGAGGGGACGACGACGAAGCGGCGACTGTCTGGTCAGCTTCGGCGCGAAGTATAGAGGGTTTGCGCCACGATGTCACCCTTCGCTCAACATCCCGACCTGCAAGGTCGCGGCAATATTGCGCGAAGCGCGATAAATATTGTCAGACGCGCCGCGAAACGCCTCGTCCAGCGTGCAGACCGTAGTTAATACGCTGAACACGGCATCAATGCCGTGATCGTGCACCACGCCCACATCGGCGGTCAGACTCCCGGCGATACCGATCACCGGCTTATGGTATTTTTTGGCCACCGAGGCAATGCCCGCCGGTACTTTGCCATGAATGGTCTGGCTGTCGATGCGGCCTTCACCGGTCACCACCAGCGTACAATCGTGAATATGTTCTTCGAGGTTCAGCGCGTCGGTCACAATTTCAATGCCGCTGCGCAACTCGGCGTTGAGAAACGCCATCAGCGCCGCCCCCATACCGCCCGCCGCGCCTGCGCCCGGTACGTTTTTCACATCCACATGCAGGGATTTTTTAATGACGTCCGCGTAGTGAGCGAGGTTTTTGTCCAGCTCAATAATGCACGCCTCGCTCGCTCCTTTTTGCGGGCCGAAGATACGCGACGCGCCCTGGTCGCCGAGCAGCGGGTTAGTGACGTCACAGGCCACACGGAGGGTGCACCGGGCAAGACGTGGATCCAGCCCCGTCATATCGATCGAATTCAGGCTCATCAGGCTGCCGCCGCCGTTGCCGATCTCCGTGCCATTGGCATCGCACAGCTTCGCGCCCAGCGCCTGTACCATGCCTGCGCCGCCGTCGTTGGTGGCGCTGCCACCGATACCGATAATGATATGGCGCGCGCCCTGTTCCAGCGCATGCAGAATAAGCTCGCCGGTACCGCGCGAGGTGGTGATCAGCGGATTGCGTAACGCGGGCGGCACCAGCGCCAGGCCGCTGGCCGCCGCCATTTCAATAAAGGCGGTCTGCCCGTCGCCGGAGATGCCCCAGCGCGCGTCAACCACCTCCCCCAGCGGGCCGGTGACCGGGACGACGAACGCCGTGCCCCCGGTGGCGGCAATCATGGCTTCCACCGTGCCTTCACCGCCGTCCGCGACCGGGACACAGACATACTCTGCCCCGGGAAAAATTTCCCGAAAGCCTTTTTCTATTGCCTGCGCCACTTCTGAAGCGGACAGGCTTTCTTTATATGAATCAGGAGCGATGACGATTTTCATATCTGTAGCCTGTTACCGCATGTCGCAGGAGGGATTTGCTTTTCGGCTTACTTATCAGGCCCGGCAGCGTGACGCCACCGGGCGCGGGGATCAGCGGGAGACTTCCACTTTCGCCAGTTTTTCGTAATAGCAGGCAAGCGCACTGTGATCGTCGTTGCCATGACCATCGGCACGCAGGGCCTGCATCATTTCCATGACCGCCGCGGTGAGCGGCAGCTGCGCGCCCACGCCGTGAGAGGTATCCAGCGCGTTAGACAGGTCTTTGATGTGCAGATCGATACGGAAGCCCGGTTTAAAGTTGCGATCCATCACCATCGGCGCTTTCGCCTCCAGGACGGTGCTGCCCGCCAGACCGCCGCGGATCGCCTGGAAGACCAGATCCGGATTAACGCCCGCTTTGGTCGCCAGCGTCAGGGCTTCCGACATGGCCGCGATGTTCAGCGCCACTATCACCTGGTTGGCCAGTTTGGTAACGTTGCCTGCACCAATATCGCCGGTATGCACCACGGATCCCGCCATGGTTTTCATCAGATCATAATATTTATCGAAGATAGCTTTATCGCCGCCCACCATCACCGACAGCGTGCCGTCGATGGCTTTTGGTTCGCCGCCGCTGACCGGCGCATCGAGCATATCAATACCTTTGGCTTTCAGGGCTTCGCTGATTTCGCGGCTTGCCAGCGGTGCGATAGAGCTCATGTCGATCAGCACGGTGCCCGGTTTCGCGCCTTCAATAATGCCGCCTTCCCCCAGCGCCACCTCTTTTACATGCGGGGAGTTCGGCAGCATGGTGATGATCACCTCACACTGTTCGGCCACTTCTTTTGCCGTTGCGGCGGTTTCGGCACCGGCGGCAACCACTTCCGACACGGCATCATGATTGCGATCCACCACCACCACTGAGTAACCGGCTTTCATGAGGTTCTTGCTCATCGGTTTACCCATGATACCCAGGCCAATGAAACCCACTTTCATCGTCATAATTATGTCTCTCTTGTCGTCGTGGTTATTTTTTAAAGGCGTCGGCTAACTTCTGCGTGGCGGCGCGGAATACGCCTAAATCGCTGCCGACGGCAACAACGGTCGCGCCCCATTCCAGATAGCGACGGGCATCAACCTCTACCGGGGCCAGAATGCCTGCCGGTTTGCCGTGCGCTTTGGCGCGGGCAAAAATGTGTTGAATGACACGCTGCACTTCCGGGTGCGCGGCGTTGCCGAGATAGCCCAGGCTTGCCGCCAGGTCGCTCGGCCCAACGAATACGGCGTCCACGCCGTCGGTGGTGAGAATGCCGTCAAGGTTATCCACGCCAGCCTGGCTTTCGATCTGCACCATGATGGAGATGTTTTTGTTCGACTGGGCGAAGTAATCCGGTACGGTGCCGAACATATTGGCGCGATGGGATACCGATACGCCGCGAATGCCTTCCGGCGGATAACGGGTGGCGGCTACCGCCAGCACGGCTTCGGCTTCGGTTTCCACGAACGGGATCAGGAAGTTATAAAATCCGATGTCCAGCAGGCGCTTGATCACCACCGGATCGTTGGTCGGTACACGAACCACAGAGGCGCTGCTGCTGCCTTTGAGCGCCATCAACTGCGGCACGAAAGAAAGTACGTCGTTAGGGGCGTGTTCACCGTCCAGCAGGATCCAGTCAAAACCGGCAAGGCCCAGCACTTCTGTGGTAAACGGGTTTGCCAGCGCCGACCAGCAGCCAATCTGCACCTGATTCGCCGCCAGCGCAGCTTTAAATGTGTTCGGGAAAACAGTGTTATTCATTGTATATACCTTGAATTAACCGATACTTAAATTATGCGTTTCTGTCGCCAGCAAAATCCCGCTCTTAATTATTTTCTGATTAAATGCAATTCCTGATGGCATTATTTAAAACACCAGAATACAAAGAAAACGAGAATAAGTATAAATAACGTACGCCGGTTGCGCATTGTTGCAATGCTCAATTTACTCATCATAAAGAACAAAGTTATTGAGCATCTGCACAAGGTTCTGGGCGCTGATGCACATATTTTATCTTGTCTGCGCGGTGGGGCTTGCGAGGGTAACGATGAGTGATGGCGATCACATTATTCAACTGTGACACCTGCCATGCTTTATTCCGTTACCGCTCCCTTTAAATATTAATAACCAGAAAGCGACGCTTAAATTACTCATTTTTGCCCCATAAATTGACTGGAGAATACTGGACAATGGCCGATATCGAAATCCGACAATATTCGCCGGCAGCCTTTTATATTAAGGTTCATGACACTGATAACGTCGCAATTATTGTCAATGACAATGGCCTGAAAGCCGGCACCCGCTTCCCTGACGGGCTTGAACTCACAGAGCACATTCCGCAGGGGCATAAAGTGGCGCTGACCGATATTCCGGCTCATGGCGAAATCATCCGTTACGGCGAGGTTATCGGTTATGCGGTGCGTGATGTCGCGCGTGGCAGCTGGATTGACGAATCGACCGTTGAACTGCCGGAAGCCCCGCCGCTCAATACCCTGCCACTCGCGACCCGCGTACCTGAACCTTTGCCGCCGCTGGAAGGTTACACCTTCGAAGGCTATCGCAACGCGGACGGCAGCGTCGGCACCAAAAACCTGCTCGGCATCACCACCAGCGTGCACTGCGTGGCGGGCGTGGTGGATTACGTGGTGAAAATCATTGAACGCGATTTACTGCCGAAATACCCGAACGTCGATGGCGTGGTCGGCCTGAATCACCTTTACGGCTGCGGCGTGGCGATCAACGCCCCGGCAGCGGTGGTGCCTATCCGCACCATCCACAATATTTCCCTCAACCCGAACTTTGGCGGCGAAGTCATGGTGGTCGGCCTCGGCTGTGAAAAACTGCAACCGGAACGCCTGCTGGAAGGCACCAGCGATGTGCTGGCGATCCCCGCTGACGGGGCCAGCATCGTCCGTTTGCAGGATGAGCAGCATGTCGGCTTTAAATCCATGGTGGATGACATTCTCGCCGTGGCGGAACGCCATCTCGCAAAACTTAACCTGCGCCAGCGCGAAACCTGCCCGGCCTCCGATCTGGTGGTCGGCACCCAGTGCGGCGGCAGCGATGCCTTTTCCGGCGTCACGGCGAACCCGGCGGTAGGCTACGCCTCGGATCTGCTGGTGCGCTGTGGCGCGACCGTGATGTTTTCTGAAGTCACTGAAGTGCGCGACGCCATCCATCTGCTCACCCCGCGCGCCATCAATGAAGAAGTGGGTAAACGCCTGCTCGAAGAGATGGCCTGGTATGATAACTATCTGGATATGGGCAAAACCGACCGCAGCGCCAACCCGTCCCCCGGCAACAAAAAAGGCGGGCTGGCGAACGTGGTGGAAAAGGCCCTCGGCTCTATCGCCAAATCCGGCCAGAGCGCCATTTCAGAAGTGCTGTCGCCTGGCCAGCGCCCGACGAAACGCGGCCTGATTTACGCGGCCACCCCCGCCAGCGATTTTGTCTGCGGCACCCAGCAGGTCGCCTCCGGCATTACCGTGCAGGTGTTCACCACCGGGCGCGGTACGCCTTACGGTCTGATGGCCGTACCGGTGATCAAAATGGCGACCCGCACCGAGCTGGCGACTCGCTGGTATGACTTAATGGACATCAACGCGGGCACTATCGCCACCGGGGAAGAAACCATCGAGGAAGTAGGCTGGCGGCTGTTCCACTTTATTCTGGATGTTGCCAGCGGGCGTAAGAAAACCTTCTCCGATCAGTGGGGCCTGCATAACCAGCTGGCGGTGTTTAACCCGGCTCCGGTCACCTGATGCTATAGCCATAACGGCGTAGTACCCGACCTCATCTTCATCCGGAGATGAGGTTTTTTTTGTCCTCACTTCTTTGTTTCGAAAATCCATCCCTTCGATCAGGATCACAAAAATTACTTTCAAATACCTTTATTTTATTTCGAAAGAAATCATTCGAAAGGTAACGGAGAAAGTATGTATCTTATCTCGACCAGAACCATGCTCACCAAAGCGCAGCAGGAAGGCTATGCCGTACCGGCCTTCAATATCCATAACCTTGAGACTTTACAGGTGGTGGCAGAAACCGCCGCTGAACTGCGCGCGCCGCTGATTGTCGCCGGTACGCCGGGCACCTTCAGCTATGCGGGCACCGGCAACCTGATCGCCATTGCCGCGGATCTGGCACGCGCGCTTGATCATCCTCTCGCCATGCATCTCGATCACCATGAAACCCTTGCCGATATTGAAGCCAGAGTCGTGGCTGGCATTCGCTCAGTGATGATCGACGGCTCTCATCTGCCCTTTAGTGAAAACGTGGCGCTGACGCAGCGCGTTACGCAGTTCTGCCATCGCTATGACGCCAGCGTGGAAGCCGAGCTGGGGCGGCTTGGCGGCCAGGAAGACGATCTGCATGTCGACAGCCGGGATGCGCGTTTCACCAGCCCGGAGCAGGCAAAAACCTTTGTTGAACTCACCGGCGTGGACTCCCTTGCGGTCGCTATCGGCACCGCGCATGGCCTGTATGACCATGAGCCGGAACTCGATTTTGACCGTCTTGCCGCCATCCGCCAGTGCGTGGATGTGCCGCTGGTGCTACATGGCGCATCCGGTTTGCCTGATGCCGACATTCGCCGCGCCATCGCGCTTGGCGTCTGCAAAGTCAACGTGGCGACTGAGTTAAAAATGGCGTTTTCCGCCGCCCTGAAAGACTACCTGCAGGCACACCCGCAGGCCAGCGATCCGCGCCACTATCTGCAACCTGCGAAAGCCGCCATGAAAGAGGTGGTGCGCAAAGTGATAGGCGTGTGCGGCTGCGAAGGCAAACTTTGAGAGCAGGCTTCAGAAACGGAACATTACTTTTGCCTCAGCCACAGAAGATAACGAAACTAAACAAAACCAAACGGACCCTACAAAATGAAAGAAATTATCTCGCGCCATAAAGCGGGCGAACGACTGGGCATTTGCTCGGTCTGCTCCGCCCACCCGCTGGTGATCGAAGCGGCACTGCGCTTTGATTTGTATACGCAGGAAAAGGTACTGATTGAGGCCACCTCAAATCAGGTCAATCAATATGGCGGCTATACCGGAATGACGCCCGCGGATTTTCGCGACTTCGTGTTTAACATCGCCGCCGGAGTGGGCTTTCCCCGCGAGCGCATTATTCTGGGCGGCGACCACCTTGGCCCCAACTGCTGGCAGAACGAAAACGCGGCTGACGCGATGGAGAAATCCGTCGAGCTTATCCGGGCCTACGTCGCGGCAGGCTTCAGCAAGATCCATCTTGATGCTTCCATGTCCTGCGCAGACGATCCTGTTGCGCTCGATCCCGCCGTCGTCGCCAGCCGCGCCGCCCGTCTGTGCGCTGCCGCCGAAGCCACGGCCACACCGGAACAAAAACGCCAGCTCACCTACGTGATTGGCACGGAAGTACCGGTGCCCGGCGGCGAAGCCAGCAGCATTGGCAGCGTCCACGTCACCCGCGCAAGGGATGCCGCCGCCACCCTGGAAACCCATCAGGCGGCCTTCCGCGCCGCAGGCCTGGAGGACGCCATGCAGCGCGTCATCGCCCTGGTGGTGCAGCCGGGCGTCGAGTTCGACCATACGCAAATCATCCATTATCAGCCGCAGGCGGCGCGTGAGTTATCTGACTGGATCGCCGCCACGCCGCTGGTCTATGAGGCGCACTCCACGGATTACCAGACCCGCGAAGCTTACCGGGCGCTGGTGGAAGATCACTTTGCCATTCTGAAAGTTGGCCCGGCGCTGACCTTTGCCCTGCGCGAAGCGATATTTGCGCTGGCGCAGATGGAAAACGCGCTGGTTCCGCCGGAGCGCCGCAGCCATGTGCTGGAGGTGATCGACGAGGTAATGCTCGACGAGCCTGGCTACTGGAAAAAGTACTACCGCCCGACATGGAGCCAGTCGATGGTGGATATCCATTTCAGCCTTTCAGATCGTATTCGCTACTACTGGCCGCATCCGCGCATTCGCCAGAGCGTCGAAAAACTGATCGCAGGTCTTGGTGAAATTACGCTGCCGCTGGGCCTGATCAGCCAGTACATGCCGGTGCAGTTTGAACGGCTTTCCCGCAACGAACTGAACGCCACGCCGCACGCGCTGATCCTCGACCGCATCCAGGATGTGCTGCGCGCTTACCGCTATGGCTGTTCACCTGACATCGTCTGAACCTGAAAGAGGATCTATGAGCCAACTCTTTGTCCGAACCGGCATCGACTTTCCCTCCTGCCAGCATGCGTTGCAGCATATTGGCGAAACGATGCTGGCCCATGGTGTGGTGCACGACACCTACCCGCAGGCGTTGCTGGAGCGGGAAGCCGCCTTCCCGACGGGAATTGCGCTGGAACAGCATGCCGTCGCTATCCCTCACTGCGAGGCGCTACATGCCAAATCGCCCGCCATTTACCTGATCCGCCCGGACAGCCCGGTGCTGTTCCGGCGCGCCGATGACGACGATGAGATTGCCGTTTCGCTGATCATCGCGCTGATCGTTGAAAACCCCGACGCCCAGCTAAAACTGCTGCGCCGGTTATTCAGCGAGCTACAAAACCCGGCCACCCTGGAGGCGCTGCTTCATGCGCCGGACGCTGAACTGGCGTCGCTATTCAGGCAAAGGCTGCTTGAGCAAGAACCCTGTCTCTGACCTTATTAATATACTGATAATAAAAGGAATACCCTATGAAACGTAAAGTAATCGTCGCCTGTGGCGGCGCTGTGGCGACCTCCACTATGGCAGCAGAAGAGATCAAAGAGCTGTGCGAGGCCAATAACATCCCGCTCGAACTGGTGCAGTGCCGGGTAACGGAAATCGAAACCTACATGGACGGGGCGCACCTGATCTGCACCACCGCCCGCGTCGACAGAACTTTCGGCAGCATCCCTGTCGTTCACGGTATGCCTTTCGTTTCCGGCGTCGGCATCGAGCCGTTGCAGCAAAAAATCCTGACCATTCTGCGGGGGTAAGCTTATGTTTAGCGAAATCATGCGTTATATCCTCGATCTTGGGCCAACGGTAATGCTGCCGCTGGTGATCATCCTGTTTTCGAAATTGCTGGGGATGAAGCTCGGGGATTGCTTTAAGTCCGGCCTACATATCGGCATCGGCTTTGTCGGTATCGGGCTGGTGATCGGCCTGATGCTTGATTCCATCGGCCCGGCGGCAAAAGCCATGGCGGAGCAGTTCCAGATCAACCTGCATGTGGTGGATATTGGCTGGCCGGGATCGTCACCCATGACCTGGGCCTCGCAGATCGCGCTGATCGCCATTCCTGTCGCCATTGGCGTCAATATTCTGATGCTGGTGACGCGGATGACCCGCGTGGTGAACGTCGATATCTGGAACATCTGGCACATGACCTTTACCGGCGCCATGCTGCATCTGGCGACCGGCTCCTACTGGATCGGCATGCTGGGCGTAGTGGCGCATGCGGCCTTTGTTTACAAGCTGGGCGACTGGTTTGCGAAAGATACCCGCGACTTCTTTGGCCTGGAGGGCATTGCGATACCCCACGGTTCATCGGCCTATCTTGGCCCGGTGGCGGTTCTGGTCGACACGCTTATCGAAAAAATCCCCGGTCTTAACCGTATCCATTTCAGCGCCGATGATGTGCAAAAGCGCTTCGGACCCTTTGGCGAGCCGGTGACCGTTGGCTTTGTGATGGGCTTAGTGATTGGGCTGCTGGCGGGCTACGACGCGAAAAACGTGCTGCAACTGGCGGTAAAAACCGCGGCGGTGATGCTGCTGATGCCCCGCGTCATCAAGCCTATCATGGATGGTCTGACGCCTATCGCGAAGCACGCCCGTAAGCGTTTACAGGCGAAATTTGGCGGTCAGGAATTCCTGATTGGTCTGGATCCCGCGCTGCTGCTTGGTCATACCTCGGTGGTCTCCGCCAGCCTGATTTTTATTCCGCTGACCATTCTGATTGCCGTGCTGGTTCCCGGTAACCAGGTCCTGCCGTTCGGCGATCTGGCCACCATTGGCTTCTTTGTGGCTATGGCAGTGGCGGTTCATCAGGGCAACCTGTTCCGTACGCTGATCTCCGGCGTCATCATTATGGGCATTACGCTGTGGATCGCCACGCAAACTATCGGCCTGCATACGCAACTGGCGGCGAACGCAGGCGCGCTGAAGGCGGGCGGTATGGTGGCCTCCATGGACCAGGGCGGTTCGCCGGTCACCTGGCTGCTGATCCAGCTGTTTACCTGGCAGAACATAGTCGGCTTTGCCGTGATTGGCGTGATCTATCTGGCCGGGGTGTTTCTCACCTGGCGTCGCGCGCGCCAGTTCGTGATGGCGGAGAAAGCCGCGGCGGCGCAACAGGCGCAAACCGTTTCCTAATCTCCGGGGGCTGACGCCCCCATAACCTTTCCGGAGAAGTGTATGAAATCAGTGGTCATCCATGCTGAGGGACAGGTGCGCGTTGAAGAACGTCCACAGCCTCAGATTAATGCGGAAGACGAGGTGCTGGTGAAGGTCATCAGCTCGGGTCTGTGCGGCTCAGACATTCCGCGTATTTTCGCGCACGGCGCGCATTATTACCCCATCACCCTTGGGCATGAGTTTAGCGGCTATGTGGTCTCCTGCGGCGCAGCCGTCACGGATTTGCACCCAGGCGACGCGGTGGCCTGCGTCCCGCTGCTGCCCTGCTTTCAGTGTCCGCAGTGCGAGCGGGAATACTTTTCGCTCTGTAAACACTATCAGTTCGTGGGCTCGCGCAGCGATGGCGGCCACGCGGAATATGTGGTGTTGAAGCGCGCGAACCTTTTCGCCCTGCCCGCTGACATGCCGATTGAGGACGGCGCTTTTATTGAGCCCATTACCGTTGGGTTGCATGCGTTCCATCTGCTGGGCGGCTGCGCCGGGAAAAATGTCATCATTGTGGGAGCTGGCACTATCGGCTTACTTGCCATGCAGTGCGCCAGAGAGCTGGGCGCGCGAAGCATAACCGCCATTGATATTAATCCGCAAAAACTGGCGCTGGCAAAATCACTTGGGGCGACGCAAACCTTTAACAGCCGGGAGATGAGCGCGGCGCAGATCCAGGCGGCGCTGGCCGATTGTCAGTTTGATCAGCTGCTGCTGGAAACCGCCGGTACGCCGCAAACCGTCGCTCTGTCGATTGACATCGCAGGATCGCGCGCGCAGCTGGCGCTGGTAGGCACGCTGCATCAGGATCTCACGCTCCCCTCGTCAGTTTTTGGCCAGATCCTGCGTAAGGAGCTGACGATAACCGGCAGCTGGATGAACTATTCCGGACCCTGGCCTGGCGAGGAGTGGCAAATCGCCGCGCGTCTGCTGACGGAAAAACGCCTCAGTCTGACGCCGCTTATCGCCCACCGTGGCGATGCGGCGCATTTTGCGCAGGCGGTAGAAGCGCTTCAGGGCGCGCCGATGCAGGGCAAAATTCTGCTGCAGTTCAGTTAGACTTTCGGGCCAGCAACCTGAGCTGGCTCACATTTCCTTTCGAAAAATGGCATTCAACTTTCATAACCCTTCGATTACACTAAGGTCAGTTAATAATCAGGCAGATAAAGATGAACTCATTTGAACGAAGGAACGCAATCGTTGATCTGATTAATGCGCAGGGCAGCGTGCTGGTATTAGATCTGGCGTCAGCCTTTGGTATTTCAGAAGTGACAATCCGCGCAGATTTGCGTTTGCTGGAAAAAAAGGGGCTGGCGACCCGCTTCCATGGCGGTGCAGCAAGACCCGGCAGCAATCTGACGGAACCCGATAATCAGGAAGTGGTGCTGGAGGATCGCTACCAGCTTGCCAGCGATCCGAAAAAGCGTATTGCCCAGGCCGCCATCGCCATGATCCAGGAAGGAATGACCCTTATTCTGGACAGCGGCAGCACCACCATGCTTATTGCCGAAGCGTTGACAAAACACGCCAATATTACGGTGATCACCAACAGTCTGCCCGCTGCGTTTATGCTGGCGGATAACAAGGATATTACGCTGGTGGTGTGCGGCGGCACCGTGCGCCATAAAACCCACTCCATGCATGGCACCATCGCGGAGCGTTCATTACAGGGCATCAGCGCTGATTTGATGTTCGTCGGGGCCGATGGCATCGACACGCAGAATGGCATCACCACCTTTAACGAAGGCTACTCCATCAGCGGCGTGATGGCTGCCGCCGCGCATAAGGTGGTCGCCGTCCTTGATGCCACCAAATTCAATCGCCGCGGTTTTAATCAGGTGCTGCCGATTGAACAGATCGACTGCATTATCACCGATGAAAGTATTAAAGCCGAAGAAATCAAAGCGTTTCGGCAGAAAAATATGGAGATGATTATCGTCTGATAGTAAGTGCGCCGACACCTTTAAAGCAGTCTGGCATTAGCAACCTTCAAAATCTTAGGGGCGTTAGCCCCTTTTCCTACCGGATAAAACACCACCTTTTGTAAGTTTTTTGATGAATTCGTAAATCTAAACTAAGTTAATTTTAGACGCGAATTTTCTTGATGACCTTAAGGCAAATCATACCGCATGGCGCGGTGAATTAGCGCATCACTAAACGATTGCGCGTTTGCCATTCGCGACTTTCTTAAATTAAAAAAACAAGGGGTGTTATGACCTGGAAAATTATTGATTCTCTGGCGAGCCCGGATACCGGGACCTACTTCTCGATAGCCCAGACGTCAAAAAATCTTAAGCTCATCCTGTGGTGTAAAGGGGATTATTTTTTGCGGCAGGGGAACGCCTTTTTGACCGGGGAACTGGGCCTGTTCGTCGATGGAAAATTGCGGAACATCTCGGTTATTCACGCGTCGCCCTACAACGCGAAACTGTGGCAAAACCTGTTAAAAAAGACCGATTGTCCGGGCAATACACGGGATTTTGTCACCCCCTGTCCGAAAGATAAAAAGTGCCGCTTCGCGCTCTGTCCCTTCGGGCTTAAGCCGTACCAGCCTAAAAGCAGCGAGCCGCCCTGTACGCCGACGGCCCTGCGGTTTTCGCCTCCACAGCCCTGAAAATGCAGGGAGGCGGTTAACGGCTTGCAGAATTACTCTCCCTGCTGCTCCAGGGCATATTTGTACAGCGCGTTTTTCTTCACGCCATGAATTTCAGCCGCCAGCGCTGCGGCTTTTTTCAGCGGCAGTTCCGCCTGTAACAATGCCAGGGTACGCAGGGCATCCGCCGGCAGATCTTCTTCCTGCGCTTTATGCCCTTCGACGATGAGCACCATTTCACCTTTGCGGCGGTTTTCGTCCTCTTTCACCCAGGCCAGCAGCTCGCCGATAGGCGCGCCCTGGATCGACTCCCAGGTTTTGGTCAGTTCACGCGCCAGCACCACATAGCGCGATTCACCCAGCACGGCGCAAATATCTTCCAGGCTATCCAGCAGACGATGCGTGGACTCGTAGAAAATCAACGTGCGGGGCTCCGCTTCCAGCGCTTTCAGCGTGTCCCGGCGGCCTTTGGATTTGGCGGGCAGGAATCCTTCGTAGCAGAAACGATCCGACGGCAGCCCGGCGGCGCTTAACGCGGCGATGGCGGCGCACGGCCCCGGCAGCGGCACCACGCGGATCCCGGCCTCGCGGCAGGTGCGCACCAGATGGTAGCCGGGATCGTTAATCAGCGGCGTGCCCGCATCGGAAACCAGCGCGATGTTCTGGCCTTCTTTGAGCTTTGCCACCAGGGTTTCCGCTTTTTGCTGCTCATTATGATCGTGCAGGGCGAAGAGCCGCGCGCTGATGGCGAAATGTTGCAGCAGTAATCCCGTGTGACGCGTGTCTTCAGCCGCAATTAAATCAACGCTTTGCAACACGGTGAGAGCACGTTGTGTAATATCAGCCAAATTCCCGATAGGAGTGGGTACAATATAAAGCTGACCTTGAGAATTCTCAGCTGATTCGCGTTGTTTCATTGTTTCGTCCGTAGTGCCGATTTAATATTGAGCATTGCCTGAAAAATATCACTGGATACAGAATGGTACCGTCAACATTTCTTCGTTCAAAAGCCACGCGTTGTCTGCCTGTGGTGCTGGCCGCCCTGCTTTTCGCAGGCTGCGGAACGCAATCACCGGATCAGAGCAGTGCGCACATGCAGGGCGCAGAGCAGGCTGATTCGGGTTATTACCTGAACCAGATGCAGCAAAGCTCCGATGATAGCAAGACCAACTGGCAATTACTCGCCATTCGTGCACTGCTGAAAGAAGGTAAAACGCAGCAGGCGAGCGAGCTGTTCGCCCGGTTGCCGCAGGAACTCAGTGACGCGCAGCGTCGCGAGCAGGCGTTGCTGGCGGCGGAAATGAAAGTCGCGCAGAAAGATTTCCAGGGCGCGCAGGCGCTCCTCGGCAAAATGGATCCGGCAGAACTCGACAAAAATCAGCAAAGCCGATTCTGGCAGGCGGGCATTACCGCCCAGCAGGGTCGCCCTTCCCTGACGCTGTTGCGGGCGCTGATTGCGCAGGAGCCGCTGCTGGCGGCGAAAGAAAAGCAGGCCAACATAGACGCCACCTGGCAGGCACTGTCGCAGATGACGCCGGAACAGGCGCAGGCGCTGGTGATCAATGCCGATGAAAACGTGCTGCAGGGCTGGCTGGATCTGCAACGCGTCTGGTTTGATAACCGTAACGATCCGAACATGCTGAAAGCGGGCATCAGCGACTGGCAGGTGCGTTATCCGCAAAACCCTGGCGCGAAAATGCTGCCGTCACAGCTGGTGAACGTGCAGAACTTTACCCCGGCCTCCACCAGCAAAATTGCCCTGCTGCTGCCGTTGAACGGTCAGGCGGCGGTATTTGGCCGTACCATCCAGCAGGGTTTTGAAGCGGCGAAGAACGGCGTTGCTGCCGTATCAGGCCCGGCTACGCCTGCCCAGGTTGCGCAGGCCGCCACCACTGAAGAAAGCAGCGCGCCCGCGGACGTCGTCAGCCCGTCGGCGGCGCAGGTTGGCGATATCAGCGGTGAAGATCAGCCGCAGCCGGAAGCACAACCGACAGAGGCTGCTACGCCAGCGCCGTCCCCAGATGCGCCAGTGGCAGCCACTGAAACAGCAGCCGCTCCGCCGTCCGCGGTCAGTACGCCCGCTAACCCTGGCGCGCAGCTGAAAGTCTACGATACCACCACGCAGCCGCTGGATCAGATCCTCACCCAGGTTCAGCAGGATGGCGCCAGCATTGTGGTGGGGCCGCTGCTGAAATCCAACGTCGAAGAGCTGATGAAGAGCAATACGGCGCTTAACGTGCTGGCCCTTAACCAGCCGGAAACCGTCGAGAGCCGGGCGAATATCTGTTACTTCGCCCTGTCGCCGGAAGATGAGGCCCGCGATGCGGCGCACCACATCTGGGATCAGGGCCACCGCGCACCGTTAATGCTGGTGCCGCGCAGTACGCTTGGCGATCGCGTCACCAACGCCTTTGCCGATGAGTGGCAAAAACTCGGCGGCGGTACGGTGCTGCAACAGAAATTTGGTTCCACAGCAGAACTGAAGATGGGCATTAACAGCAATTCCGGTATCGCGCTCACCGGCAGCCCGGTGACGGCCAGCCTGCCTGCGCAGCAGAGCGTCACTATCGGCGGCCTGACCATTCCGGCGCCGCCCAGCGATGCGCAAATCAGCGGCGGCGGTAATGTTGATGCAGCCTATATTCTGGCAACGCCGGATGAAATTGCGCTTATCAAACCGATGATCGCCATGCGCAACGGCAGCCAGAGCCATGCCACGCTGTACGCCAGTTCCCGCAGTGCGAAAGGCATTGCCGGTCCGGATTTCCGTCTTGAGATGGAAGGCCTGCAATACAGCGAGATCCCGATGCTGGCGGGCAGCAATCCGGCGCTGATGCAGCAGGCGCTCAGCAGCGTGAATAACGATTACTCACTGGCGCGTCTGTATGCCATGGGCGTGGATGCCTGGGCGCTGGCTAATCACTTCTCGCAAATGCGCCAGGTGCCGGGCTTTGAGATTAACGGCAACACCGGCGACCTTTCCGCCACTCAGGATTGTGTGATTAACAGGAAGTTATCATGGCTGAAATACCAACAGGGGCAGATCGTCCCGGCCGGTTAACGCGTAAACAGACCGGCGAGGCGTGGGAAGTACGCGCGCGTCGCTGGCTGGAAGGCAAAGGACTGCGTTTTATCGCCGCCAACGTGCATGCGCGTGGCGGCGAAATTGATCTGATAATGAAACACGGGCCGACGACGGTCTTCATTGAAGTTCGCTACCGCAAAACGGCGACATTCGGCGGCGCTGCGGCCAGCGTTACCCGGCAAAAACAGTTGCGATTGCTGCAAACCGCGCGTTTGTGGCTTGCCCGGCACAATGGGAGTTTTGACACTGTGGATTGCCGGTTCGATGTGGTAGCCTTCACCGGAAATGATGTTGAGTGGATACAAGACGCCTTTAACGACCACTCATAATTGCTGAAATAATAGGGATTATCGTGCTCGAAAGAATTAAAGTCTGCTTTACGGAAAGCATTCAAACCCAGATTGCGGCGGCGGAAGCGTTGCCGGATGCGATTTCCCGTGCTGCCATGACGCTGGTTCAGTCCCTGCTCAACGGCAACAAAATCCTCTGTTGTGGTAATGGCACCTCTGCCGCCAATGCACAGCATTTTGCTGCCAGCATGATCAATCGTTACGAAACAGACCGCCCCAGTTTACCCGCCATTGCACTTAATACCGATAACGTGGTCTTAACTGCGATCGCCAACGATCGTCGGCATGAAGAAATTTATGCCAAACAGGTGCGGGCGCTGGGTCATGCGGGGGATGTGCTGCTGGCCATCTCCACCCGCGGCAACAGCCGCGACATTGTGAAAGCGGTGGAAGCGGCAGTGACACGCGATATGACCATTGTCGCGCTGACAGGCTACGACGGCGGGGAACTGGCCGGGCTTCTGGGGCCTCAGGATGTTGAAATTCGTATACCGTCGCATCGAAGTGCACGTATTCATGAAATGCATATGTTGACGGTGAACTGCCTGTGCGATCTGATCGATAACACGCTTTTTCCACACCAGGATGATTAAGGAGTACACATGAAGGCATTTTCGCCCCTCGCAGTCCTTATTTCCGCATTATTGCTTCAGGGATGTGTAGCTGCTGCGGTCGTAGGAACGGCAGCGGTGGGCACGAAAGCGGCAACGGATCCGCGTACCGTGGGTACGCAAGTGGATGACGGCACGCTGGAGGTACGCGTAAACAGCGCGCTGTCGAAAGACGAACAGATTAAGAAAAACACCCGCATTAACGTGACCGCTTATCAGGGCAAAGTCCTGCTGGTGGGACAGTCTCCGGACAGTTCGCTCTCCGCACGCGCCAAACAGATCGCGATGGGCGTGGAAGGCACCACCGAAGTATATAACGAGATCCGTCAGGGTCAGCCGATTGGGCTGGGCACGGCATCATCGGATACCTGGATCACCACCAAAGTTCGTTCGCAGCTGTTAGGCAGCGATCAGGTGAAATCTTCGAACGTGAAGGTAACCACTGAGAACGGCGAAGTGTTCCTGTTAGGGCTGGTGACCGAACGTGAAGCGCAGGCGGCGGCGGATATCGCCAGCCGGGTGAGCGGCGTGAAGCACGTGACAACAGCCTTCACCTTTATTAAATAATCCACTCATGTTAACCCTCTCCCGTCGGGAGAGGGTGTCAAATCTCACACCAGCGCGAGCGCGCCGACAATCATCCCGCACAATGCCACCAGCGCACCGGTAAGCCACAGAGCTTTCGCCGGGAACGACTTACGCAGCATAATCAATGACGGCAGGCTGACGGCGGGCAAGGTGATGAGCAGCGCCAGCGCAGGCGCAGTGCCCATACCAGCCAGCATCATGGTCTGCACAATCGGGATTTCGGCAGCCGTCGGGATCACGAACAGACAGCCGACGATCGCCATCGCGATGATCCACAGCAGGGAATTATCGATCGCGCCATCCGCATGAGGGAACAGCCAGACGCGCGCGGCACCCAGCACCAGTACGGCGAGGATATACACCGGAATGGTGCTCCAGAACAGCGACCACAGCGCTTTACCCCAGCGGGTCATAAAACCGCCCTGCGCCTGCGGGACCGCCACTTCCACCGGTTCAACCGGCTGCGCGCGATCTTTCACCACATGCTGCACCACGGCCGCCACCCCGATCACCGTGACCAGCCCGGCCACCAGACGGATCAACGCAAAGTGCCAGCCGAGCACAAAGCCCATAAAGACCAGGGTCGCGGGATTAAGTAACGGGTTTCCCATCCAGAATGCCAGCGCCCCGCCCATGGAAACCTGCTGACGACGCATACCCGCCGTCACTGGCGCAGCACAGCAGGAGCACATCATTCCCGGCAGGGAAAACAGCGTGCCAAGGAGCGTGCCGCGAAAGCGCGGCTGTCCGAGGGTGCGCAGCAGCCAGTCACGCGGGATCAGCACCTGAATCAGGGAACCGAGCAGCACGCCAAGCACGGCGGCTTTCCAGACGGCGAGGAAATAGACCATGGCGTAATCCAGCGCCGCCTGTAACGGGCTGCTGGCCGCCTGGCCGAGAATAGATTTACCGATGCTGTGCGTTTCGGCGGCAGTGAAGGCTTTACCGTAGTACGGCTGCCATTTCACATACCAGAGTCCGATAATAACGACGAGAAAAAAGAGTGCGGGTTTCCACCATTGGACAGGGGCAACCGCCTGAGATGAAGACTGACCAGTCATAGCATTTTCCAGGAGTAATGTTTTATTAAGCCGGAAAATACTACGCCTGCGAACCGCTTTTGGAAACGATTAATCCCGTGCGCGCTGGGCGATTTCCCGTAACTGCGCGGAATCCAGTACCGTTACGCCTTCCTGCGCCGGAGAAAGCGCGGTGATCAGCATGGCTTTTGCGACATCACGGGCCTCAATGGATTTCCAGTTTCCCGGCAGCAGACGGAATAATGGCGCCATCAGCGACTCGTTGAAGCGTTTTTTATTGCGGTCGCCGAGCAGCATCGACGGGCGGGCCAGGGTTAGCCGGGGCCAGTGCTGCGCCTTCAGCGCTTCTTCCATCTCGCCCTTAACGCGATTATAGAAAAAGGGGGAATGAGGATTCGCGCCCGTGGCGCTGACCACCAGCATATGTTTCGCCCCCACTCGCTGGCCGGTAATGGCCGTATCCACCACCAGCGTATAATCAGCATGAATGAAAGCTTCTTTGCTGCCAGCCTCGCGGCGCGTGGTGCCCAGACAGCAAAACACAATATCCAGCGGATCTTTTACCTGCGCCAGCGCATCGCTGAGCTGCGGATCGTGCGGATTAAACACGTCGTAAGCGTCCGCTAACGGGCGGCGCGTGGGCGCGGCGATGCCGGTGATTTCGGGTGTCTGCCTGAGCATACGCAGCAGATGTCCCCCTACCAGGCCGGTCGCGCCGGTGATCATTACCTGAGTCATCTCATCTCCTTTGCAGATTAGTCCGCCTTGCAATGTCGCGTCACTGAACCAGACTTAACAGTACTCTTCGTCATTATTAACGATTTATGGCGAAATCACCTGTCTGAACCCAAAACAGCGGAGGAAATATGGGCAAGAAGATTGCAGTCTTGATAACCGACGAGTTTGAAGATTCAGAATTTACGTCACCTGCCGAGGCGTTTCGTAAAGCCGGCCATGAAGTGATCACCATTGAGATGGAAGCCGGTAAAACGGTCAAAGGTAAGAAAGGGGAAGCCAGCATCACTATCGATAAAGGTATCGATGAGGTGAAGCCGGACGAGTTCGATGCGCTGTTACTGCCGGGCGGTCACTCGCCGGACACCCTGCGCGGCGACGATCGCTTTGTTACCTTTACCCGTGAATTTGTGGATTCCGGTAAACCCGTGTTTGCCATCTGTCACGGCCCGCAGCTGCTGATCAGCGCTGAGGTAGTGCGCGGACGCAAGCTCACTACGGTGAAACCTATTGTTATCGATCTGAAAAACGCCGGTGCGGATTTCTATGACCAGGAAGTGGTCATCGACAACAATCAGATCGTCACCAGCCGTACCCCGGACGATCTGCCCGCCTTTAACCGCGAAGCCCTGCGCTTACTCGGCAGCTGAGTCGCGCAACCAGTGAAGTTTTTTCCCGAAGCCCAGGGTGTTATCGGTAAATTTGATCTCGTCCGGGAGGATCTCCCAGACGGGGGCCGATAACGCTCTGGCCACCGGAAAGCGGCGATTATACTGCGCGCGCGGTACGTCGCTTTCTTCCTCGCTCAGACGCCGGATCTTCCCTTTGAACTGCACGCCGCGGATCAGCGCGACGGTTTTCGGCTGCCCGTTTATGGTGCCCGCCACCGGCGCGTTTTGCCCGGTCATCTGCGCATGGCGGGTGTGATCTTCACTCAGCACGTAGAACGCCACTTTTACGGGATCGTAGAGATAGAAGGCGTTTGCGCACCACAGCTCCCCGTCGCGGGTGACACACCAGCTCAGCACGTGTTGTCTGGCCAGCCAGCGATTAATGGCGGCGAGTGATTCCATCTGACTTCTTCCTCATGCTATGGTGCGCTCACCTTAACATAGTGAACGCTGTAATGACGCCCTGGTCTGTTTATCTTATTCGCACCGCTGATGATTCGCTCTATACCGGCATTACCACGGACGTATCCCGCCGCTTCAGCCAGCATCAGTCGGGCAAAGGCGCAAAGGCGCTACGGGGTAAAGGCGAGCTGCGGCTGGCCTTTACGGCGCAGGTTGGTGAACGCTCGCTTGCATTGCGGATCGAATACCGGATCAAACAACTGACGAAGCGCCAGAAAGAGCGCCTCGTCAGCGGGGATGGTTCATTTGAAGCGCTGTTAGCCAGCCTGCAAATGCCTGCGCTTAAAAGCGATTGAAATGATCGTGATACTCCACCAGCCCGGTTACGCCGTTGAAGGCGTCATCCGCCAGCCGATGGACGTGGAAGGCGGTTTCCGTACCCGGCCAGCGGCAGTGCAGATCGTAATGCGCCGCCCGCTCAAAACCGAGGCGGTCATAGAATGCCGCATCCCCTAAGGCTACCACGGCGGCATAGCCAAACTCATTGAGCGAATCCAGCCCTTCATACACCAGTTGCCGCGCGAGACCCTGCCCACGGTAGTTTTCGTCAATGGCCAGCGGCGCAAGCCCTACCCACTGCAAATCCTCACCCTGCACAGAGACCGGGCTGAAGGCGACATAACCCACCACCTGCCCTTCGTCATCTGTCGCCACCAGACCCAGCGTGATCAAACCATCTTCACGCAGATCATGTACCAGACCCGCTTCGCCATCGCCCGGATAAGCGCGACGAAGTAATGCGTCAATGCCTGGCGCATCAATGGGGATTTCAACTCTAATCAGCATGGTTCACCTACAGAAAGAGGTTTAGTTTCAGGGGGCGTTTTCAGGCCCGCTTCAACAAATTCCGCCAGTTGCATGAGCAGAACGCGTAACGGCTTCGGCATCTGCTCAGGTTCAATGGCATCCATCAGGTTTTTGACGTACAGACCCAGTTCAGTATCACCTTCAATCACCAGACGGCGCTGGAAGAACAGCGTATCCGGATCCTGCTTGCGGGCCGCGATCATCAGCAGGTCGCTGGCATCCGCGCTGAAGCTGACGTCGGCATTGGCAGACTGGCGCACGATTAACTGACCGTTCTCAACGGAGGTGAACCACTGAAGGCCAATGTCACGCACCTCGATACTTAACCAGCGTCCTTCGAGAAACTCAAGTTCTCCATCCACCAGCGCCTGCTGAAACTGCCAGCGCAGGACCTGTTCCAGTACCTGGCGTTTAAGGGCGAAAGGCGCGAGCTTCACAGGCACACTCAGCAAAGACGGACCCGCGAGAACGAGACGTGAGCGCAGTTTATCCAACACAAGCATTACTCCCTGAAATGATTAGTGCGCTTATTCTGCCACATCATACAAACGACATAGCGGCGCAAATCAACAATTACGACGAAGAAATACAGCATTATTGGTGTCATCAATACGCGATTAACTGCCTCAAATCAAAAATTGTCGCCGAAGGGTTAACTAAAATCCCAGTTCGTTAACAATTTTTGCACCTCTCAGGTGCGTCCGGGTCAGGCTGGCCCGTTGAACCGCAGGATATATTATGGAGTTGCTCTGCCCGGCCGGAAATCTTCCGGCGCTAAAGGCGGCCATCGAGAACGGAGCCGACGCCGTTTATATCGGCCTGAAAGATGATACCAATGCCCGCCATTTTGCCGGACTTAACTTTACGGAGAAAAAGCTCCAGGAAGCAGTGAACTATGTCCACCAGCACGGCAAAAAATTGCACATCGCCATTAACACTTTCGCCCACCCTGACGGCTATCAGCGCTGGCAGCGGGCGGTGGACATGGCGGCGCAGCTCGGCGCGGATGCGCTGATCCTCGCCGATCTGGCGATGCTCGAATATGCCGCCGAACGCTATCCCCATATTGAACGCCATGTCTCGGTGCAGGCATCGGCCACCAATGACGAAGCCATTCGTTTTTATCACCGTCATTTTGACGTGGCGCGCGTGGTGCTACCGCGCGTGCTGTCGATCCATCAGGTGAAACAGCTCTCCCGCACCACGCCGGTTCCGCTGGAGGTGTTCGCCTTCGGCAGCCTGTGCATTATGGCGGAAGGACGCTGCTATTTATCCTCTTACCTGACCGGCGAGTCACCCAATACCGTGGGCGCCTGTTCACCGGCGCGCTTTGTGCGCTGGCAACAAACGCCGCAGGGGCTGGAATCACGCCTGAACGATGTGCTGATCGACCGCTATCAGGAAGGGGAAAACGCCGGTTATCCGACGCTGTGTAAGGGGCGCTATCTGGTGGATGGCGAGCGCTATCACGCGCTGGAAGAGCCGACCAGTCTGAACACGCTGGAGCTGTTGCCGGAGCTGCTGGCGGCCAATATCGCCTCGGTGAAAATTGAAGGTCGTCAGCGCAGCCCGGCGTACGTCAGCCAGGTGGCGAAGGTCTGGCGTCAGGCTATCGATAAATGCATGGCCGCACCGGACGCCTACGCGCCGCAGGCGGCATGGATGGACACGCTGGGGGCGATGTCGGAAGGCACGCAAACGACGCTGGGCGCCTATCACCGTAAATGGCAGTGAGAAACCAATGAAATATGCATTAGGATCGGTGCTCTACTACTGGTCAAAAGAGACGCTGGAAAATTTCTATCAGCAGGCCGCTGAAAGCGAAGCCGATATTATTTATCTTGGCGAGGCGGTATGCAGCAAGCGCCGCGCCACCAAATCAGGCGACTGGCTGGATATGGCGAAAGCGCTGGCGCAAAGCGGCAAGCAGGTGGTGCTGTCGACGCTGGCGCTGGTGCAGGCCTCATCTGAACTTAATGAACTGAAGCGCTATGTGGAGAACGGCGAGTTTATGCTGGAGGCCAGCGATCTCGGCGTGGTGAATATGTGCGCGGAGCGGAAACTGCCGTTTGTCGCCGGTCATGCACTGAACTGCTATAACGCCGTGACGCTGCGCCTGTTGCACAAACAGGGCATGGTGCGCTGGTGTATGCCGGTGGAGCTGTCCCGCGACTGGCTGGTTAATCTGCTTAACCAGTGCGATGAGCTGGGGATCCGCAATCAGTTTGAAGTGGAAGTGCTGAGCTACGGTCATCTGCCGCTGGCCTATTCAGCGCGCTGCTTTACCGCCCGCTCGGAAGACCGGCCCAAAGATGAGTGCGAAACCTGCTGCATCAAATACCCGACCGGGCGCAATGTGCTGTCGCAGGAAAACCAGCAGGTGTTCGTGTTAAACGGTATTCAGACGATGAGCGGCTATGTCTATAACCTCGGCAACGAGCAGACCTCAATGCACGGGCTGGTGGATATTGTGCGCCTGTCGCCCATGGGCCCTGAGACGCTGGAGATGCTGGCGGCCTTTCGCGCTAACGCCAGCGGCGACGCCCCGCTGCCGCTGGCGGCGCACAGCGACTGCAACGGCTACTGGAGGCGGGTAGCTGGCCTGGAACTGGTGTAGCCTGCCGCGCAATTACACAGATAGCTCACTTTGTTAACAGCTTTAGCTACGCTTTAATGCAGTATTAAAGAATTAGCCTGTAACAAAGTGAGCACATTATGACCGATACATCCCCGCTTTTTTCGGTGCTCGATCTCGCACCTATCCCGCAGGGCGCTTCTGCGAAAGACGCCTTCGGACACTCTCTGGATCTGGCCCGTCTCGCTGAAAAACGTGGCTATCATCGCTTCTGGCTGGCTGAACATCACAATATGACGGGCATCGCCAGCGCGGCGACGTCCGTACTGATTGGTTATCTGGCGGCAAATACTGACACTCTGCACCTCGGCTCCGGCGGCGTGATGCTGCCGAACCACTCGCCGCTGGTGATCGCCGAGCAGTTCGGCACACTCAATACGCTCTATCCGGGTCGTATCGATCTGGGTCTGGGGCGTGCGCCGGGCAGCGATCAGCGCACTATGATGGCGCTGCGCCGTCATATGAGCGGCGATGTCGATAACTTCCCGCGCGATGTGGCTGAGCTGGTGGACTGGTTTGACGCCCGCGATCCGAATCCGCATGTGCGCCCGGTACCCGGCTACGGCGAGAAAATTCCCGTCTGGCTGCTCGGCTCCAGTCTCTACAGCGCCCAGCTCGCCGCCCAGCTTGGCCTGCCCTTTGCGTTCGCGTCGCACTTTGCGCCGGATATGCTGTTCCAGGCGCTGCACCTGTACCGCAGCAACTTTAAGCCGTCGGCGCGCCTTGAGAAGCCGTATGCGATGGTGTGCATCAATATCGTGGCCGCCGACAGTAACCGCGATGCAGAATTCCTGTTCACCTCCATGCAGCAGGCGTTTGTGAAGCTGCGCCGGGGCGAGACCTCGCAGCTGCCGCCGCCGATTGATAACATCGATCACTTCTGGTCGCCGTCAGAAAAATACGGTGTACAGCAGGCGCTGAGCATGTCGCTGGTGGGGGATAAAGCGAAAGTTCGTCACGGGCTGGAGTCGATCCTGCGAGAAACCCAGGCGGATGAGATCATGGTGAACGGCCAGATTTTCGATCATCAGGCGCGGCTGCATTCGTTTGACCTGGCGATGCAGGTGAAAGAAGAGCTGTTGGGTTAGTTCTGGCCTGCCCGGTGGCGCTACGCTTACCGGGCCTACATTTCCAGGTTTTGCCCGGTGGCGCTACGCTTACCGGGCCTACAATATTGATTTTGTAGGCCGGATAAGGCGCAGCCGCCATCCGGCAAGAGATTGACTACTGATACACCGGCAACAGATTAAAACTCGACAACAGATGCACCACCGCGTTGCCGACGCCGAAAATCAGGATCAGGGCAATCATCGGTTTGCCTCCCCAGACGCGAAACCGCGGGCTGCCAAAGCGTTTGCGGGATTTGCGCGCCAGCAGCGCCGGAACAATTGCCGCCCAGATCGTTGCTGCCAGTCCGGCATAGCCAATCGCATACAGAAAACCGTTCGGCCACAGTAAACCGCCCACCACCGGCGGCAGAAAGGTCAGCGCCGCGGTTTTCAGCCGCCCTGCCGCACTGTCATCAAACCCAAACAGATCCGCCAGATAATCAAACAGCCCCAGCGTCACGCCCAGGAACGAGCTGGCAACGGCAAAGTTAGAAAACACCAGCAGCAGTAAATCCAGGCTGCGGCTATTCAGCACGCCACTTAACGCCTGCACCAGCACATCGATATTTCCGCCCTGCGCGGCAATGGCGATAAAGGCCGGGCGCGGAATATTGCCCATCGTTCCCAGCAACCAGACCGCGTACAGACCCAGCGCCAGTAACGAGCCCAGCACGATACAACGGGTGATGGTGCGCGGATCCTTGCCGTAAAACTTCATCAGGCTGGGGACGTTACCGTGGTAACCAAAAGAGGCGAGGCAAAACGGCAGCGTCATCAGCAGATAAGGTGTATAGGAGGCGTTGCTTTCGGCCACATTAAACAGCGTGGCGGGCTGAACGTGCCCCAGCAGGCTGCCAAAGGTCAGAAAGAAGGTGATGACTTTGGCGCCCAGCACAATGGCGGTCATACGGCTGACCGCGCGGGTCGACAGCCAGACAATAAACGCCACCAGCAGCGCAAAACCAAATCCCGCCAGCCGTGCCGGAACGTTTAGCGACATTTCGCTAAAAGTATGATGCAGGATCGAGCCGCTCGCGGAAATGTAGGCGTAGGTCAGGATATAGAGCACAAAGGCAATGGAAATGCCGTTGATGACGTTCCAGCGCCTGCCGAGCAGATCGCGGGTAATGGTGTCGAAGCTGGATCCAATACGATAGTTGAGGTTCGCTTCAAGGATCATCAGCCCGGAATGCAGCATACAGAACCAGGTGAAGATCAGCGCCGCCATTGACCAGAAGAACCACGCGCCGGACATCACCACCGGCAGGGAAAACATGCCTGCGCCAATGATTGTACCCGCAATAATCACAACGCCAGCCAGCAGCGAAGGAGTGGTGTGTGTGGTCGTTAACGTCGCCATCCGTTTTATCTCCGGTGTTATAACAGCTTCGGTCAGTGAAGCATTGCGCCAGCATTGTACCAGTACATGAGTACAAAGCAGATAAAAAAAGCCCCGATTGTTAAGATCGGGGCTGGAACTTTTACTTTACAGTAAAGCGTAATGCGTTACGCGATTATGCATCACCGAAGCGACGACGACCGGATGCGGCACCGTCTTCGCGACGCGGACCACGGCTGCCTTCACGACGTTCGCCGCTGAAACGGCCAGCGCCTGGCGCTGCGCCTTCACGACGTGGGCCACGGCCACCTTCGCGACGCTCACCGCCACCGAAGCGACGTTCGCCGGCAGGACGATCGCCACCGCGACGTTCGTGCGGCTGTGCATCACCCAGCAGCTGCATATTCATCGGCTTGTTCAGGATACGCGTACGGGTAAAGTGTTGCAGAACTTCGCCCGGCATACCTTTCGGCAGTTCGATGGTGGAGTGAGTACCGAACAGCTTGATGTTACCGATGTAACGGCTGCTGATGTCGCCTTCGTTAGCGATAGCGCCAACGATATGACGAACTTCAACACCATCATCACGGCCCACTTCAATACGATACAGTTCCATTTCGCCAGCGTCACGACGCTCACGACGCGGACGATCTTCACCGCCACGCTCAGCACGCGGACCACGGTCGTTGCGATCGCCACGGCGTTCGAAACGCTCGTCACGGTCACGGAATTCACGCTTCGGACGCATCGGCGCTTCTGGTGGCAGGATCAGCGGACGTTCGCCCTGCGCCATTTTCAGTAGCGCAGCAGCCAGCGTTTCGATGTCCAGCTCTTCGTCAGCGGAAGGCTGAATTTTTGACAGCAGGCCACGGTACAGATCCAGATCGCTGCTTTCCAGCTGTTGCTGGACTTTGGCGGCGAATTTTTCCAGACGGCGTTTGCCCAGCAGTTCTGCGTTCGGCAGTTCAACTTCCGGAATGGTCAGCTTCATGGTGCGTTCGATGTTACGCAGCAGACGACGCTCGCGGTTCTCAACGAACAGCAGTGCGCGACCTGCACGACCTGCACGACCGGTACGGCCGATACGGTGCACGTAAGACTCGGAGTCCATCGGGATGTCGTAGTTAACGACCAGGCTGATACGCTCAACGTCCAGGCCACGGGCCGCAACGTCGGTCGCAATCAGGATGTCCAGACGACCATCTTTCAGACGCTCCAGGGTCTGCTCACGCAGCGCCTGGTTCATGTCACCGTTCAGCGCGGCGCTGTTATAACCGCTGCGCTCCAGCGCTTCAGCCACTTCCAGGGTCGCATTTTTGGTACGCACGAAGATGATCGCCGCGTCAAAGTCTTCTGCTTCCAGGAAACGCACCAGCGCTTCGTTTTTACGCATACCGTATACAGACCAGTAGCTCTGGCTGATGTCCGGGCGAGTGGTTACGCTGGACTGAATGCGCACTTCCTGCGGCTCTTTCATAAAGCGGCGGGTAATGCGACGGATCGCTTCCGGCATGGTGGCGGAGAACAGCGCGGTCTGATGTTCAGCCGGGATCTCAGCCATGATGGTTTCAACGTCTTCGATGAAGCCCATACGCAGCATTTCATCCGCTTCGTCCAGTACCAGACCTTTCAGGTTGGACAGGTTCAGCGTGCCGCGTTTTAAGTGATCAAGCAGGCGACCCGGGGTACCCACAACAATTTGTGGGCCCTGACGCAGGGCGCGCAGCTGCACGTCATAACGCTGGCCGCCGTAAAGGGCTACCACGTTTACGCCGTGCATATGTTTAGAGAAGTCCGTCATGGCTTCAGCAACCTGAACCGCCAGTTCGCGGGTCGGGGCCAGCACCAGAATCTGTGGCGCTTTCAGCTCAGGATCGAGGTTGTGCAGCAGCGGTAAAGAGAACGCTGCGGTTTTGCCGCTACCGGTCTGGGCCATACCCAGAACATCGCGGCCACCCAGCAGATGTGGGATACACTCTGCCTGGATTGGAGATGGCTTTTCGTAACCCAGATCGTTCAGGGCCTGAAGGATGGAGGCATTCAGCCCAAGATCAGAAAAAGTGGTTTCGATGGTATCAGTCATGTAGTACATGTGCCTCATTGATGGCGGCCAGTCTACGTAACTCATCGTGAAATTGATCTGCAATTTTCATTGAAAAGTGTGAACCGGCTCAAATTTAGTTGATTAACGAACAAAAACGCCCTCACCCGTCAGGATGATGACTTTAGTAAAAAAGTTGGTGGGCTGATCGTTGTTCGTCAGCTATTGCTGGTCCGATTCTGCCAGGTCATCTTGCTCCTGGCCCAAGAGCGATAATTCCAACAATGCATAACGATGCTCAACGTAGTTGTGTACGTTGTTAGCGACCGCTAACTTGAACAGTGCCGTAGCGCTGTCCTTTTCCCCCAGACTTAGGTAGAACTTACCTAAATAGAAGTTGGTTTCACTGAGATGCTCAGCGAGCGAGGTGTTATCCGTTGCGTCCGCCTTCAGGCGATCCATTAACGTTGCTTCGTTAATGTCACCGAGGTAGAACTCGACAATGTTCCATCCCCATTGCTCTCTATCCGATTTCTCGAAGCGCTGTCTTAGTGCTTCTTTGGCCTGCTTTTCGTCAAGCTTACGCTCGGCGATGTAAAGCCACAGGCTACGGAAAGGATCATTGGGATCGTCTTGATAAAACGCCAGCAGATCATCTTGCGCTAACTTGTCACGACCGCCGTAATACAGAGCGATACCGCGATTCAAGTGCGCGTAGTTGTAAGTTGGATCAAGCTCAAGTACAGAATCAAACGCTTCATAAGCGGCGTCAAAATTGCCCGCTTGCGTTAAGTAAATGCCTAAGTAATTGAATACTTCAGGCATATCGGGTCGGATGGCCAGTGCTTGTGAAAAATCATTTCGCGCCAGTGCCCTCAGACCGAGACTATCATACAACACTCCGCGCTCATATAAAAGCTGTGCGCGTTCATCATCGGTTAAAGCCCGACTGGCAAGAATTTGTTCCATGCGCGCCAGAATCACTTCTTGCTGCAAAGTCGGTTGCAATGGCACCGCCAGGACTTCGCTCTTACGCCAGGCAGAGTTGCTGCATCCTGCCAGCGTTAAAGCTGTCGCAACGAAACACCAGCGCAAAAAAGGCTTCATTTCCCACTCCCGAAGACAACAATTAGATGGACATCCTGTCCCCCGGCTGCAAACACAGCATCCTGCCCGGAATGAAAACTCTCCGTCAACGACGGAGAGCTAAACAGCAACCTTACTCGCCTTGTTCTGCTGCCGGCGCTTGTGCCGCTTCAGCAGGCTGAGATTGTTCAGTCGCTTCTTTGATGCTCAGACGGACGCGGCCCTGGCGATCGACTTCCAGAACTTTAACCGGGACTTCCTGACCCATCTGCAGATAGTCGGTCACTTTCTCTACACGCTTGTCAGCGATCTGAGAAATGTGCACCAAACCTTCTTTACCGCCGCCGATGGCAACGAACGCGCCAAAGTCAACGATACGGGTCACTTTACCATTGTAGACGCGACCCACTTCGATTTCTGCGGTGATCTCTTCGATACGACGGATAGCGTATTTCGCTTTCTCGCCGTCGGTCGCTGCGATTTTCACGGTGCCGTCATCTTCGATTTCGATGGTGGTGCCGGTTTCTTCGGTCAGCGCACGGATCACAGAGCCACCTTTACCGATGACGTCTTTGATCTTGTCCGGATTGATCTTGATGGTGTGAATACGCGGCGCGAACTGAGAAATATCGCCACGCGGCGCGTTGATTGCCTGTTCCATCACGCCCAGGATGTGCAGACGCGCACCTTTAGCCTGGTTCAGCGCAACCTGCATGATCTCTTTGGTGATGCCTTCAATTTTGATATCCATCTGCAGCGCAGAGATACCGTCGCGGGAACCCGCCACTTTGAAGTCCATATCGCCCAGGTGATCTTCGTCGCCGAGGATGTCAGACAGCACAACGAAGTTGTCGCCTTCTTTCACCAGACCCATTGCGATACCCGCAACGGCGGCTTTGATCGGCACACCCGCATCCATCAGCGCCAGAGAAGCACCGCATACGGACGCCATGGAAGAAGAACCGTTGGATTCGGTGATTTCAGAAACCACACGTACGGTGTACGGGAATTTCTCAGCGTCAGGCATTACTGCCAGCACGCCACGCTTCGCCAGACGACCGTGACCGATTTCACGACGCTTCGGTGAACCTACCATGCCCGTCTCGCCAACGGAGTACGGAGGGAAGTTATAGTGGAACAGGAAGCTGTCAGTGCGCTCGCCCATCAGTTCGTCGATGTTCTGCGCGTCACGGGTGGTGCCCAGGGTCGCAGTAACCAGCGCCTGAGTTTCGCCACGGGTGAAGAGTGCGGAACCGTGGGTACGCGGCAGCACGCCGGTACGCACGTCCAGACCACGGATCATGTCTTTTTCACGGCCATCAATACGCGGCTCGCCTGCCAGTACGCGGCTACGAACAACGTTTTTCTCGATAGCGTGCAGGATGTCGCCCAGTTCGTTGGCGTCCAGGGTTTCATCTTCAGCCAGCAGCGCAGCCACAGTTTCAGCTTTGATAGCATCAACCTGCGTGTAACGCTCCTGTTTGTCGGTGATGCGGTAAGCATCGCTCAGACGGGATTCAGCCAGCGCAGCAACACGTGCATTCAGGGCTTCGTTAGCCGCTTCTGGCTGCCAGTCCCAACGCGGTTTACCGGCTTCTTTCACCAGGTCGTTGATGTTCTGGATCACGATCTGCTGCTGTTCGTGGCCAAATACCACGGCGCCCAGCATCTGGTCTTCGCTCAGCAGTTCAGCTTCGGATTCAACCATCAGCACTGCGCCTTCGGTACCGGCAACCACCAGATCCAGTTTGCTTGCTTTCAGCTCTTCCTGGGTCGGGTTCAGCACGTACTGGTCATTGATGTAACCTACACGCGCCGCGCCGATTGGGCCGTTGAACGGGATACCGGACAGGGACAGCGCAGCGGATGCGCCGATCATTGCCACGATGTCCGGGTTAACCTGCGGGTTAACGGAAACTACGGTGGCGATAACCTGTACTTCGTTAACGAAGCCTTCCGGGAACAGCGGACGAACCGGGCGGTCAATCAGACGCGCGATCAGCGTTTCGCCTTCGCTTGGACGGCCTTCACGACGGAAGAAGCCACCCGGGATTTTACCAGCAGCGTAAGTACGCTCCTGATAGTTAACCGTCAGCGGGAAGAAGTCCTGGCCCGGTTTCGCTTTTTTCTGACCCACAACGGTAACGAATACCGCGGTGTCGTCCATGCTTACCATAACAGCTGCAGTTGCCTGACGCGCCATCATGCCGGTCTCCAGCGTTACGGTATGTTGACCGTACTGGAATTTACGAATGATCGGATTAAGCAAAATTTTATCCTTTCTTAATGAATGACAGCACACCATTGGGTGTGCTGACGTTAATACCCGATCTTCTGTGCATCCTCGCGACTAATGACAACCCTAACCCAAACCGGGTAAAGCCTCTCATTAGCCGCGCGAACCTCTGCAACGAAGATCATTCATAGCAACAATACAATAGTTTAGGTCGAATTGCTGCCGTCTGGTTGAAAAAAGGGGCCGTTAAGGCCCCTTTCTGTGAAACTCGCCAGACTTAGCGACGCAGACCCAGACGCTCGATCAGCGCGGTGTAGCGTGCAACATCTTTACGTTTCAGGTAGTCGAGCAGTTTACGACGCTGAGAAACCATGCGCAGCAGACCACGACGGCTGTGGTGATCTTTTTTGTGCTCTGCAAAGTGACCCTGCAGGTGGTTGATCTGAGCAGTCAGCAGGGCAACCTGAACTTCGGTAGAACCGCTGTCGTTCTCGCCACGACCAAACTCGGAAACGATTTTTGCTTTAGCTTCAACGCTTAGAGACATTTTAAACTCCAAAATTAAAAGAATGAAAGGGTGCCGATCTCTAATTCAGCAACCCCAGGTTTAACGCCGGAAGATGTTAAACATCTAACCTGACGTTAAGCGGCAATATTCTACTCGCAGTACCCTGTTATCGCAAGGTAACTGCAATGGATTACGCCGGGTACTCAACCACCAGGCGGCGTGGCGCCACGCGACCCTGATCGTCGATTTCTGCCATGCCGATAAATACCGACTCTGGCCCTTCCGTCACGCGCACCAGGCCTTCTGTCGGCGTTTGTGCCGCGCGAACGGGCTGGCCGTTTTTGAAATAAGCGGCGCTGACGGCAGGAATATTCACGACCGGGAAGTCCGCTGCCGGACTGTCCATCGGCATCAGCAGAGGATCAAGCAACTGAGCGGCAGGAATATCCTGCTCACCGGCCTGCTCAACCAGCGACTGCAATTGCTCAAGCGTCACCATGCGATCAACCGGGTACTTGCTCACGGCCAGACGGCGCAGGAAAATCACATGTGCGCCGCAGCCGAGCTTTTCACCGAGATCGTCCACAATGGTGCGGATATAGGTGCCTTTCGAGCAGTGTACTTCCAGCTCCAGCTCATCCCCTTCGTGGCGGATAAACAGCAGCTCGTAAACGGTAATCGGACGAGCCTCACGCGGCACATCAATACCCTGGCGCGCGTACTCGTAAAGCTTCTTCCCCTGATACTTCAGAGCCGAATACATGGACGGGATTTGCTGAATATCACCGCGGAAGGTTTCCAGGGCGGCAGCAAGCTGCTCTGCGCTGAAGGTGATCGGGCGTTCTTCAACAATCTGTCCATCGGCATCGGAGGTATCCGTGCGCTGACCCAGACGAGCAATCACGCGGTAACGCTTATCCGAATCCAGCAGATACTGGGAAAACTTTGTCGCCTCTCCCAGGCAAATCGGCAGCATGCCGGTCGCCAGCGGATCCAGCGCGCCAGTATGCCCGGCGCGATTCGCGTTATAGAGACGTTTTACTTTTTGCAGCACGTCGTTGCTGGACATCCCTTGCGGCTTATCCAGCAACAGTACGCCGTGCACATCGCGACCGCGACGACGAGGACGACTCATCAGTCCTCCTTGGTGTCGTCCGGGTTCACACGACGTTCATCGTCATGACGCACCACGTTGGTCACCAGGTTAGACATACGCATACCTTCCACCAACGAGTTGTCGTAGAAGAAGGTCAGTTCCGGCACGATACGCAGACGCATGGCTTTACCCAGCAGCGAACGGATAAACCCGGAGGCGTCCTGCAATGCTTTGATGCCGCCTTTAATGGCTTCTTCGTCTTTGTCGTTCAGAAAGGTCACAAACACTTTCGCATAAGCCAGGTCGCGGGACATTTCCACACCGGAAACGGTGGTCATCATGCCCAGACGTGGATCTTTAATTTCGCGTTGCAGGATAAGCGCGATCTCTTTTTGCATCTCCTGCGCGACACGCTGAGGGCGGCCAAATTCTTTCGCCATAATAAGTCCTCCAGATAAAGACAAAAAAGGGGCTAAAAGCCCCTTTTGAAATAGTTGCCAGGTGGTGCTCTCAGGCCTGAAGGCGCTACGCTTATCAGACCTGCAACCCAGCCACCGGGCATTACGAAGGTTAAGCGATGGTACGCTTGATCTCGATGATTTCGAACACTTCGATCATATCGCCAACGCGAACGTCGTTGTAGTTCTTCACGCCGATACCACATTCCATGCCGTTACGAACTTCGTTAACGTCATCTTTGAAGCGGCGCAGGGACTCCAGCTCGCCTTCGTAGATAACCACGTTGTCACGCAGAACGCGGATCGGGTTGTGACGCTTGATGGTGCCTTCGGTAACCATACAGCCCGCGATCGCACCGAATTTCGGTGATTTGAACACGTCACGCACTTCAGCCAGACCGATGATCTGCTGTTTCAGTTCCGGAGACAGCATGCCGCTCATCGCTGCTTTCACTTCGTCGATCAGGTGGTAGATGACGGAGTAGTAACGCAGATCCAGGCTTTCCGCTTCGATCACTTTACGCGCAGAGGCGTCAGCACGAACGTTGAAGCCAACCAGAATAGCATTGGATGCCGCAGCCAGGGTCGCGTCGGTTTCGGTGATACCACCTACGCCGGAACCAATGATCCTTACTTTTACTTCGTCGGTAGACAGTTTCAGCAAGGAATCGGAAATCGCTTCTACAGAACCCTGTACGTCAGCTTTCAGAACAACGTTCACTTCGTGAACTTCGCCTTCAGTCATGTTAGCGAACATGTTCTCAAGTTTGGATTTCTGCTGACGCGCCAGTTTGACTTCACGGAATTTGCCCTGACGATACAGTGCAACTTCACGCGCTTTCTTCTCGTCACGTACAACGGTCACTTCATCACCGGCTGCCGGCACACCGGACAGACCCAGGATTTCAACCGGAATAGACGGGCCGGCTTCCATAACTTCCTGACCCAGTTCGTTACGCATTGCACGAACACGGCCATATTCGAAGCCACAAAGCACGATGTCGCCTTTGTTCAGCGTACCTTCACGTACCAGAACCGTTGCTACCGGACCACGACCTTTATCCAGGAAGGATTCGATAACCGCGCCGCTCGCCATACCTTTGCGAACCGCTTTCAGTTCCAGAACTTCAGCCTGCAGCAGGATAGCGTTCAGCAGGTCATCAATACCGGTACCGGCTTTCGCGGATACAGGGATGAACTGAGACTCGCCGCCCCACTCTTCCGGCATAACGCCGTACTGGGACAGTTCGTTTTTAACGCGATCCAGGTCAGCTTCCGGCTTATCAATTTTGTTCACCGCAACCACGACCGGCACCTGCGCCGCTTTCGCGTGCTGGATTGCTTCGATAGTCTGCGGCATCACGCCATCGTCCGCTGCCACAACCAGCACAACGATATCCGTTGCCTGCGCGCCACGAGCACGCATAGAGGTAAAGGCGGCGTGGCCCGGGGTATCCAGGAAGGTGATCATACCGTTGTCAGTTTCAACGTGGTACGCACCGATGTGCTGAGTAATGCCGCCCGCTTCGCCAGAGGCCACTTTCGTTGAACGAATGTAGTCCAGCAGCGAGGTTTTACCGTGGTCAACGTGACCCATGATGGTCACAACAGGTGCGCGAGCTTCTGCCGCAGCGCCAGTGTCACGGTCGCTCATTACCGCTTCTTCCAGCTCGTTTTCACGACGCAGGATAACTTTGTGGCCCATTTCTTCCGCAACCAGCTGCGCAGTTTCCTGATCGATAACCTGGTTGATGGTGGCCATTGCGCCCAGTTTCATCATCGCTTTGATGACCTGAGAGCCTTTCACTGCCATTTTGTTAGCCAGTTCGCCCACGGTGATGGTTTCACCGATGATAACGTCACGGTTAACCGCCTGAGCCGGTTTCTGGAAGCCCTGCTGTAAAGAAGAACCTTTACGCTTGCCGCCTTTACCGCCACGAACAGCAGCGCGCGCTTCTTCGCGATCGGCTTTCGATTCGGAATGCTTGTTGCCTTTTTTCGGGCGCGGTGCTTTAGCAGTACGCGTACGGCTGCGGCCACCTTCTACTTCGCGGTCGCTGTCGTCTTCTGCCTGACGCGCATGTTGAGAAGTGGTTACATGATAGTCACTGGACTCTTCAACCGGTTCAGCAGCCACATTAACACCATTTTTCTCGTTTTCTTCGGCCATACGACGCGCATCTTCTGCCACGCGGCGTGCTTCTTCTTCCAGTTTACGACGTGCCTCTTCTTCAGCTTTGCGCTTGAGTTCCTGCGCTTCGGCTTCACGACGGGCTTTTTCAGCCTGGGCAGTCCTGGTCATTTCGTCAGATTGTTGATTGCTCACTTTGCTCGTTTCCGCAGCTTCGCGTTTCACCGGGTTAGCGGATTCGCGTTTCGCTTTTTCTTCGGCTTCACGTTTCGCTTTCTCTTGTGCGTCACGCTTGGCTTTTTCCTCGGCTTCACGCTTAGCAGCTTCCTGCGCTTCACGACTGGCCTTCTCTTCCGCTTCGCGCTTCGCCTCTTCTTCCGCGGCGAGACGTTCAGCCTCTTGCGGATCGCGTTTTACAAAGGTGCGTTTTTTGCGGACTTCGATCTGCACCGATTTGCTTTTACCGCCGGTGCCAGGGATGTTCAGTGTGCTGCGCGTTTTGCGCTGCAACGTCAGCTTGTCAGGCGCTGAACCATGTTCACGGTTCAGGTGCGCTAACAATGTCTGTTTTTCTTGTGCTGTCACTGAGTCGTCAGATGACTTCGGGATCCCTGCATCAGCAAATTGCTGTACCAGGCGGTCCACGGAGGTCTGAATCTCAGCGGCCAGCGCTTTTACGGTTACATCTGTCATGCTGTTCCTTCCTGCTACAGTTTATTACGCTTCGTCACCGAACCAGCAAATATTACGTGCGGCCATAATCAGCTCGCCCGCTTTCTCGTCGGTCAGACCTTCAATATCACTCAGGTCATCGATGCCCTGGTCGGCGAGGTCTTCCAGCGTACAAACACCACGAGCAGCCAGTTTAAACGCCATTTCGCGATCCAACCCTTCAAGGCTCAGCAGGTCATCAGCCGGTTTATTATTACCGAGGCTTTCTTCCTGTGCCAGCGCCAGGGTGGTCAGTGCGTTCTTAGCGCGATCGCGCAAGGCTTCGACGGTCGCTTCATCAAGACCGTCAATTTCCAGCAGCTCTTTCATTGGCACATAGGCCAGTTCTTCCAGCGTCGAGAAACCTTCTTCTACCAGTACAGTGGCAAAATCTTCGTCAATGTCGAGATACTTGGTAAAGGTGTCGATCGCTGCATGGGCTTCCGCCTGATGCTTAGACTGAAGATCGTCAACGGTCATGACGTTGAGTTCCCAGCCGCTCAGTTGAGAAGCAAGGCGCACGTTTTGGCCGTTACGGCCAATCGCCTGCGCCAGGTTACCCGCTTCTACCGCGATATCCATGGTGTGCTTATCTTCGTCCACCACGATAGAGGCGACATCCGCCGGTGCCATCGCGTTGATAACGAACTGCGCCGGATTGTCATCCCACAGCACGATATCGATACGCTCGCCGCCCAGTTCGGTAGACACCGCCTGGACACGGGCACCGCGCATACCTACGCAGGCACCTACCGGATCGATACGCTTGTCGTTGGTTTTCACGGCGATTTTCGCACGAGAACCTGGATCGCGAGCAGCGGCTTTGATTTCAATAACTTCTTCGCCAATTTCTGGCACTTCAATGCGGAACAGTTCAATCAGCATTTCCGGTTTGGAACGCGTCACGAACAGCTGCGCACCACGCGCTTCCGGACGCACGGCATAAAGCACGCCACGAATACGGTCGCCTGGACGGAAGTTTTCACGCGGCAGCATATCTTCACGCAGGATCACAGCTTCAGCATTGCTGCCCAGATCCAGAGAGATGTTGTCGCGGTTCACTTTTTTCACCACGCCGGTGATGATCTCACCTTCGTGCTCACGGAACTGATCCACAACCATCGCGCGTTCAGCTTCACGTACTTTCTGTACGATAACCTGTTTCGCTGTTTGTGTAGTAATGCGGTCAAAGGTGACAGATTCAATCTGATCTTCAACGTAATCACCCACATTCAGGCTTTCATCTTCGTAACGTGCAGCTTCCAGCGTGATTTCACGGGTCGGCTGCGTCACTTCTTCAACGATAACCCAGCGACGGAAGGTGTCGAAGTCGCCGCTTTTGCGATCGATTTCTACGCGAACGTCGATCTCTTGCTCGTATTTTTTCTTGGTTGCTGTCGCCAGAGCACTTTCCAGCGCTTCAAAAATTTTCTCACGCGGCAACGATTTTTCGTTGGAAACTGCTTCAACAACAGCCAAAATTTCTTTGTTCATTGGGGGCCTTTCACCTCAATCCAGACTGTTAAAAGTGGGGGACCAGGTTCGCTTTCTGGATATTGCTTAAAGCGAACACTTCATCTTTACCGTCGACCGTAACGGTGATCATTTCACCGTCAACACCCTTAATTACACCCTGCCACTTGCGACGGTTTTGTACCGCCATACGCAGTACCAGCGTTGCTTCTTCGCCGATATAACGCGCGTAGTGCTCGGCGGTGAATAAAGGACGATCGAGACCCGGTGAGGAGACTTCCAGGTTGTAAGCGACGGTAATAGGATCTTCAACGTCCATTACTGCGCTCACCTGGTGGCTGACATCAGCACAATCATCAACATTGATGCCATTATCACTATCAATATAGATGCGCAGCGTAGATGTGCGACCGCGTACAAATTCGATGCCGACCAGTTCATAGCCCAGAGCCTCAACCGGTGCAGTGATCATCTCTGTTAATTTTTGCTCTAATGTGGACAAACCCACCCCCAAGACATAAAAAAAGGGCGCTAAGCCCAGTTATTCTGTAGTCAGATAACAAAAAACCCCGATAAATCGGGGCTTTAGATAACTGAACCCTATAGCCGCAACTGCGGCCTGGAGAACCTTCCAGAAGTATTTTTTTCAAATCCAAAAAGAGGAAGGCTCAAACGTCTTCACAGTATATTTGAAAAAGAACACTAAGGGAAAGTGGTTGCGGGGGCCGGATTTGAACCGACGACCTTCGGGTTATGAGCCCGACGAGCTACCAGGCTGCTCCACCCCGCGCCTGAAACGTGGCAAATACTACGCCGATCATGCATTAAATGCAAGTTAAGACAGGTGTAAACACCGGGAACTACTGATAAGACGAGTATTATAATCAATTGATTTTGTTCATTGCAAGGAAAACTACGCGCGCGTGCCGGAAACCGCAGAATGAACGCCAGGCAGAGGGGTTTACCTGCCGCCACGCACAGATTTGCATAGCGTGGAATACGCAATGAAGCAGGTATTGACGCGAAAGACACATCGTTAAACGCCCGCCCGGCGGCTACGCCAGCGATTTTTTAACTATTCTGTCACTCTTCGCTTTCGATCGTCGCCAAAAGATGTTTAAATGAAAACTCACTAATTTTGCATAAAAATGCATTAATGATGAGAAGCTAAGCGGTATCATCTTCCGGTGACAACACATCATGGCGTGGCTGTTAAGTCTCTCACCATCAGTATATTAAGCAGGGATTTATTTTATGACGACGATTCTCAAGCATCTTCCGGTTGGACAACGTATTGGTATTGCATTCTCCGGTGGTCTCGACACCAGCGCGGCCCTGCTGTGGATGCGCCAGAAAGGTGCCGTTCCTTACGCCTATACAGCAAACTTGGGTCAACCGGACGAGGATGACTATGACGCGATTCCACGCCGTGCAAAAGAGTATGGTGCCGAGAATGCCCGCCTGATCGACTGCCGTAAGCAGCTGGTCGCCGAAGGCATTGCCGCTATCCAGTGTGGCGCGTTTCATAACACCACCGGTGGGTTGACCTACTTCAACACCACGCCGCTGGGCCGTGCTGTGACCGGAACAATGCTGGTCGCCGCCATGAAAGAAGACGGTGTGAATATCTGGGGCGACGGCAGTACCTATAAAGGCAACGATATCGAACGTTTCTACCGCTACGGTCTGCTGACTAACGCTGAGCTGAAAATCTATAAACCGTGGCTGGATACCGACTTTATTGATGAGCTGGGCGGCCGTCAGGAAATGTCCGAATTCATGATCGCCTGCGGATTCGATTACAAAATGTCCGTGGAAAAAGCCTACTCCACCGATTCCAATATGCTGGGCGCAACGCACGAAGCGAAGGATCTGGAATTCCTGAACTCCAGCGTGAAAATCGTTAACCCGATCATGGGCGTAAAATTCTGGGATGAGAACGTTAAGATCCCGGCGGAAGAAGTCACCATCCGTTTTGAACAGGGCCACCCTGTTGCGCTCAACGGCCAGACCTTCAGCGATGATGTGGAACTGATGCTGGAAGCGAACCGTATTGGCGGCCGTCACGGTCTGGGGATGAGCGATCAGATTGAAAACCGTATCATTGAAGCGAAAAGCCGTGGCATTTACGAAGCCCCGGGCATGGCCTTGCTGCACATTGCCTATGAGCGTTTGCTGACCGGTATTCATAACGAAGATACCATTGAGCAGTATCACGCCCATGGCCGTCAGCTGGGTCGTCTGCTGTATCAGGGCCGCTGGTTTGACTCTCAGGCGCTGATGCTGCGTGACGCGCTGCAACGCTGGGTGGCAAGCGCTATTACCGGCGAAGTGACGCTTGAACTGCGTCGCGGCAATGACTACTCGATCCTGAATACCGTGTCTGACAACCTGACCTATAAAGCAGAGCGTCTGACCATGGAAAAAGGGGATTCCGTATTCTCTCCGGACGATCGTATCGGGCAGCTGACCATGCGTAATCTGGATATCGCCGATACCCGCGAGAAGCTGTTTGGTTATGCGCAGTCTGGCCTGCTTACCGCCTCCGCCAGTACGGGCCTGCCGCAGATGGACAGCCTGGAACACAGCGAGAAGAAATAACCTTTTCAGTGAGAACAAAGGGCGCGATAAGCGCCCTTTTTTTGTTTGTCCGTGTCTGCCAGGTAAATTACAGACGAAAAAAAAGACATCTTTCGATGTCTTTCTTTCGGAATATTGGTACTGAGGATGGGACTCGAACCCACAAGCCCGTTAGGGCACTACCACCTCAAGGTAGCGTGTCTACCAATTCCACCACCTCAGCACTGATACTGCTATTACTGCGGGATATCGCTGGTCGGCTTAGCCGGAGCAGCTGGCTGAGTTTGCTCAGATTTCGCTGGCGCGCTCAGATTTTCCCACTCGCTTCCTTTACTGGTTTTGTTGCTGTTAATGTTACCCAACACCAGGCTGATGATGAAGAACAGGGTACCCAGTACAGCTGTCATGCGGGTCATGAAGTTACCAGAACCACTTGAACCGAACAGCGTAGCAGATGAGCCTGCGCCAAAGGAGGCTCCCATATCAGCGCCTTTACCTTGTTGCAGCATAATCAGACCGACAAGGCCAATCGCCACAATAAGGAAAACTACCAAAAGAGCTTCGTACATAATCAACCTGTTCCTTGCGGGGCTGCCGCGTAACATTAGCTTCTGACCATAAAAGCGGGACGTTATTTCGTTTCCCACTGAAGCGGGTGTGAATACTAACCAAAGCGCATGACCTGCGCAAGGGCAATTTCAACGCATTGTATCAAGTGCGGAAAAAAACAGCAAAAAC
>NZ_CP127837.1:585208-611678 GCF_030291195.1 Enterobacter sp. PGRG2
TACTTATACCGCTTTCACTGCGTCCGCAATGCGGTTAGCAAATGCCGTTACCTGCGCTTCGTCTTCACCTTCCACCATCACACGGATCAACGGCTCGGTACCGGATTTACGCAGCAACACGCGGCCGCGATTACCCAGCGCCGCTTCCACTTCTGCGGTGACCGCTTTCACGGTTTCATCTTCCAGCGGATCGCCGTTGCCAGCCGTAAAGCGTACGTTAATGAGGATTTGCGGGAACAGCTTCATACCGCTGCACAGGTCGTGCAGGGTCATATGGTTACGTACCATCGCCGCCACAACCTGCAGGCCAGCCACGATACCGTCGCCGGTAGTGGTTTTGTCCAGCAGCAGAATATGGCCGGAGTTTTCCGCACCAATGCGCCAGCCTTTCTCCTGAAGTTTTTCCAGCACGTAGCGGTCGCCCACTTTTGCGCGCGCAAACGGAATGCCGAGCTGTTTCAGCGCCAGCTCCAGCCCCATATTGCTCATCAGCGTGCCGACTGCGCCACCGCGCAGCTGACCCTGACGAAGACCTTCACGGGCGATTATATAGAGGATCTGATCGCCATCAACCTTGTTACCTTCATGATCCACCATGATCACGCGGTCACCGTCACCGTCGAAGGCGATACCGATATCGGCTTTTTCGGCCACCACGCGGGCCTGCAACGTACGAACGTCCGTTGCCCCTACTTCCTCGTTGATGTTCACGCCGTTCGGCTCACAGCCAATGGTGATGACGTGAGCGCCCAGCTCGCGGAAGACGTTTGGCGCGATGTGGTAGGTTGCGCCGTGCGCGCAGTCAACCACAATTTTCAGACCCTTAAGGCTGAGTTCGTTCGGGAAGGTGCCTTTGCAGAATTCAATGTAACGCCCGGCGGCATCGACGATACGGCTGGCTTTACCCAGCAGCGCCGAATCCACGCAGGTGATCTCTTTTTCCAGTTCGGCTTCAATCGCCTCTTCCACGTCATCCGGCAGTTTGGTGCCGTCGATGGAGAAGAATTTAATACCGTTATCGTAGAACGGGTTATGGGAGGCGGAAATCACAATTCCCGCTTCCGCGCGGAAGGTCCGCGTCAGGTACGCGACAGCAGGCGTCGGCATTGGGCCGGTAAAAGAGGCGGAAATGCCCGCCGCTGATAGCCCGGCTTCCAGCGCCGATTCCAGCATGTAGCCGGAAATGCGCGTATCTTTACCGATAATGATTTTACGCGAGCCATGGCGCGCCAGGACTTTACCGGCGGCCCAGCCGAGTTTAAGAACGAAATCCGGCGTAATTGGCGCATCGCCTACACGACCACGAATACCATCTGTTCCAAAATATTTACGTTCACTCATAGCGTTTCTTTCCCTTCGCTGACAGTGTGGCTTCGACCACTCGCATAGCCTCTACCGTTTCTTTTACGTCATGGACACGAATAATATGCGCGCCCTGCATTGCCGCGATCACCGCGCACGCCAGGCTGCCGCTGAGGCGTTCAGAAGGCCCTACATTCAGTAGCTGGCCAATCATCGATTTGCGCGACATTCCCACCAGCAACGGTAGATCAAACTGATGGAATTCAGATAAGCGGGCGAGCAGCGCATAGTTGTGGGACAGATTCTTACCGAAACCGAATCCCGGGTCGAGCAACAATTTCTCTTTTGCGATGCCCGCCTGTTCGCAACGTGCAATATTGTCGATAAAAAAGCGCGTTACGTCAGTAATAACATCATCGTATTTTGGCGCATCCTGCATGGTTTTGGGGTCGCCCTGCATATGCATCAGACAGACCGGCAGCCCGGTTTCCGCCGCCGCCTCCAGCGCCCCCGGCTCCGTCAGGGAACGGATGTCATTGATAAGATGCGCGCCGACGCGGGCAATTTCGCGGATCACTTCCGGCTTTGAGGTATCAACCGAGATCCACACTTCAAAACGCTGCGCCAGCGCTTCAACCACCGGCACCACGCGGGACAACTCTTCATCCACGCTGACATCCAGCGCCCCCGGACGTGTCGATTCGCCGCCGACGTCGATAATGGTCGCCCCCGCATTGATCATCAGGTTAGCGTGCTTTACTGCCTCGATCAGCGTGTTATGCGCGCCACCGTCAGAAAAGGAATCCGGGGTAACGTTCAGAATGCCCATAACATGTGGATGCGACAGGTCGAGCACTGACCCCTGAGCAAAGCGTTTCATAAATCATCCCTTGTATAACGAGGTGAACAGAATAATAAAAAACCCCGGAGCAAGCTCCAGGGTTTGAAGTAATACAGACACAGCATCAGTGCGAAAAACTTATTTGTCGCCCAGCTGCTCTGACATGGTATTGCCCGGATTCGGCGTACGCGGTTCATCGACCGGACGCGGCGCACGCGGGGTGCCGTTGTTGTCAGAGTTGTTGGACGCGCCCGGATCTTCCCAACCCGCTGGCGGACGCACATCGCGGCGAGCCATCAGGTCATCGATCTGCGGTGCGTCGATGGTCTCATATTTCATGAGCGCATCTTTCATCGCATGCAGAATATCCATATTCGCATTCAGGATCTCACGGGCGCGATTGTAGTTACGCTCAATCAGCGCTTTGACTTCCTGGTCGATGATACGTGCCGTTTCATCAGACATATGCTTCGCTTTTGCGACAGAACGGCCAAGGAACACTTCGCCTTCTTCTTCTGCGTAAAGCAGCGGACCGAGTTTATCGGAGAAGCCCCACTGGGTGACCATGTTACGCGCCAGGTTAGTCGCGACTTTAATGTCGTTCGACGCACCGGTGGAAACATGCTCCGCACCGTAGATGATCTCTTCTGCCAGACGACCGCCGTACAACGTCGAAATCTGGCTTTCCAGCTTCTGACGGCTGGCGCTGATCGCGTCACCTTCAGGCAGGAAGAAGGTCACGCCCAGCGCACGGCCGCGCGGGATGATAGTCACTTTATGCACCGGATCGTGTTCCGGCACCAGACGACCGATAATCGCATGGCCTGCTTCGTGATACGCCGTGGATTCTTTTTGCGCTTCCGTCATCACCATGGAGCGACGTTCCGCACCCATCATGATTTTGTCTTTCGCTTTCTCGAATTCCACCATCGACACGACGCGTTTGTTACCACGGGCAGCAAACAGCGCCGCTTCGTTCACCAGGTTCGCCAGATCCGCGCCCGAGAAGCCAGGCGTGCCGCGGGCAATGATTGCCGCGTCAATATCCGGTGACAGCGGTACGCGACGCATATGCACTTTCAGGATCTGCTCACGACCACGTACATCCGGCAGACCGACCACAACCTGACGGTCGAAACGGCCTGGACGCAGCAGCGCCGGGTCAAGCACGTCCGGACGGTTAGTCGCGGCGATAACGATAATGCCTTCGTTACCTTCGAAGCCATCCATCTCAACCAGCATCTGGTTCAGGGTCTGCTCACGTTCGTCGTGACCACCACCCAGACCTGCGCCACGCTGACGGCCTACGGCGTCGATTTCATCGATAAAGATGATGCACGGCGCGGCTTTTTTAGCCTGTTCGAACATGTCACGCACACGAGAGGCACCGACACCCACGAACATTTCCACGAAGTCCGAACCGGAAATCGTAAAGAACGGCACTTTCGCTTCACCGGCGATAGCTTTCGCCAGCAACGTTTTACCGGTACCCGGCGGCCCCACCATCAGCACGCCTTTTGGAATTTTACCGCCCAGTTTCTGGAAACGGCTCGGTTCACGCAGGTACTCAACCAGTTCCGCCACTTCTTCTTTCGCTTCATCGCAACCTGCGACATCAGCAAACGTGGTTTTAATCTGATCTTCAGTGAGCATACGCGCCTTGCTCTTGCCGAACGACATGGCGCCTTTGCCACCGCCGCCCTGCATCTGACGCATAAAGAATATCCAGACCCCAATCAGTAACAGCATCGGGAACCAGGAAATAAAGATAGAAGCCAGCAGGCTCGGTTCTTCCGGCGGCTCGCCAACCACTTTGACGTTTTTCGTCAGCAGGTTATCAAGCAGTTTCGGGTCGTTTACCGGGATGTAAGTCGTGTAACGGTTACTATCTTTCTTGGTAACGTTGATCTCACGTCCGTTGATACGCGCTTCGCGAACCTGGTCCTGATTGACCTCTTGCAGGAAGGTAGAGTAATCCACCTTACGGCCATTAGACTCGCTGGGCCCAAAGCTCTGGAATACTGACATCAGCACGACGGCAATGACCAGCCAGAGTATTAGGTTTTTCGCCATGTCACTCAAGGGATTAACCTCATATTACAACTGTGTTAAAAACAGCGTCAGGATACGCCATATCCAGCTTCATTCAAACGATTGTCTGAAATCAACGGGTTATGATTTTCGCCCGGTCGCTACAATGTACACTTCACGTGATCGCGCACGGGAAGAGTCCGGCTTACGAACTTTAACCTTCGTAAACAGGGAGCGAATTTCCCTTAGATACTCATCGAAGCCTTCGCCCTGAAACACCTTCACTACAAAACTGCCGCCAGGTGCCAATACGTCCCGACACATCTGCAATGCCAGCTCCACCAGATACATGGCGCGGGGAATATCCACCGCGGGTGTTCCGCTCATGTTCGGTGCCATATCTGACATTACGACCTGGACTTTACTGTCGCCTACCCTATCAAGTAACGCTTTCACGACTAATTCATCACGAAAATCGCCCTGAAGGAAGTCCACACCAACGATAGGATCCATAGGTAAAAGATCACATGCGATGATACGGCCTTTGCCACCAATCTGTGTTACCACATACTGTGACCAGCCGCCAGGTGCTGCGCCAAGGTCAACAACTGTCATCCCCGGCTTAAAAAGTTTGTCACTTTGCTGTATTTCATCAAGTTTAAACCAGGCACGGGAACGTAACCCTTTTTTCTGTGCCGCTTGAACATATTTATCGCTAAAGTGTTCCTGAAGCCAGCGACTGGAGCTGGCAGAACGCTTTTTACCTGTCATTTAACATTCCATCTGGGTTCATCGTGAGCCGATGGTGTAAATTTCCACACGGCAATTTGGCGATATAAGGGAGATGGCGGTAGAATGAACCGTTTTCAATCCCAACGTAAGCAAAAATATACGATGAATCTGAGTACTAAACAAAAACAGCACCTGAAAGGTCTGGCACATCCGCTCAAGCCAGTAGTACAGCTTGGCAACAATGGTCTGACCGAAGGGGTACTGGCCGAGATTGAACATGCGTTACAACACCATGAGCTTATCAAGGTTAAAATCGCGACTGAAGACCGCGAAACCAAGACGTTGATCGTGGAAGCCATTGTTCGTGAAACCGGCGCCTGTAATGTACAGGTCATCGGTAAAACGCTGGTTCTGTATCGCCCAACAGCAGACCGTAAAATCGCGCTGCCACGTTAAGAATATCCTGAGTTAAACACAAAATCTGTGTAAAACGAGGGGTTTTCTAAAAGCAGACGAGCAAAATGCCACGCTCTGAGTGTTGTTAAAAGGCCGCTTCGCGGCCTTTTTCTTTTCTTTACAATGCGTCAACATATTACACATTGTAACCTAATCAAAGATATTCCACTTTGATGATTTCGAATTCAACTTCGCCGCCCGGCGTCTTGATGACCACGACATCGTCCTGCTCTTTACCCACCAGGCCACGGGCGATAGGCGAATTCACAGAAATCAGATTCTGCTTAAAATCAGCCTCGTCATCGCCCACGATGCGGTAGGTCTGCTCTTCGTCGTTGTCGAGGTTCAGCACGGTTACCGTACAGCCAAAAATCACACGCCCGTTGTTCGGGATTTTAGCAATGTCGATCACCTGCGCGTTGGACAGCTTCGCTTCGATATCAGCGATACGGCCTTCGCAGAAGCCCTGCTGTTCACGGGCGGCATGGTACTCGGCGTTTTCTTTCAGATCGCCATGTTCACGGGCATCGGCGATGGCCGCGATAATTTCAGGACGGCGTACGGACTTGAGAAAATCCAGCTCTTCGCGCAGTTTTTCAGCACCGCGTAAGGTCATCGGAATAGCTTGCATTTGTTATACCTCTTGAACATTCCTGTAGGGAGCGGTGTCCCGCCCCGGCAGCTAAGCCCGCCCGTTTTTCATCGGGTTCCCGGACCAGAAGCAAAAGAAAACTGACCCGGAGTCACAGCCCCAGGTCAGAAGCAATTTTTCAATTTGATACGCATTTTACCGCGAAGTTCACTATGGGTCATCGTTTACTTTCAAGGGCGATGCACCGTAGTATGACGGCCTGTTTCCAGGTTGTTAGCGCGAGATTATGCGATTTTCCAGATTTGTCATCGGATTGACCACAAGTATAGCGATGAATGTTCAGGCGGCGAATGTCGACGAGTACATCAATCAGTTGCCTGCCGGCGCGAACCTCGCCCTGATGGTGCAGAAGATTGGCGCTCAGGCACCGGATATTGATTATCACAGCCAGCAGATGGCCCTTCCCGCCAGTACGCAGAAAGTGATCACCGCCCTTGCCGCTCTGCTGCAACTTGGCCCCGATTACCGCTTCACGACCACGCTTGAAAGCAAAGCCCCGATTGAAAACGGCGTCTTACAAGGCGATCTGACGGCGCGTTTTGGGGGCGATCCGACGTTAAAACGTCAGGATATTCGCAATATGGTGGCGGTTCTGAAAAAAGCGGGCGTGCGTGAAATCGCGGGCAACGTGCTTATCGACACCTCCATTTTCGCCAGTCATGACAAAGCGCCTGGCTGGCCATGGAATGACATGACGCAATGCTTCAGTGCTCCACCAGCGGCCGCCATTGTCGACCGTAACTGTTTCTCGGTTTCCCTCTACAGCGCTCAGAAAGCCAATGATCTGGCATTTATCCGCGTCGCCTCCTATTACCCGGTGAACATGTTCAGCCAGGTGCGTACGCTGGCCCGTGGCAGCGCTGAGGGCCAGTACTGCGAGCTGGACGTGGTTCCGGGTGACTTAAACCGTTTCACGCTGACAGGCTGTATGACGCAGCGTGCTGACCCCCTGCCGCTGGCGTTCGCCATTCAGGACGGCGCAAGCTATGCCGGCGCCATTATTAAAGATGAACTGAAACAGGCGGGGATCACCTATAGCGGCACCCTGCTGCGTCAGACGCTGGTCAATGAACCGGGCACGGTGATCGCCAGCAAGCAGTCGGCTCCCCTGCACGATCTGCTGAAGATCATGCTGAAAAAATCCGACAATATGATCGCCGACACGGTTTTCCGCACTATCGGCCATGCGCGTTTTGGCGTGCCGGGCACCTGGCGCGCCGGCGCTGACGCGGTACGGCAGATCCTCCGCCAGCAGGCGGGCGTCGATTTGGGGAACAGCATTGTGGTGGATGGCTCTGGCCTGTCGCGTCATAACCTGATTTCTCCCGCCACCATGATGCAGGTGCTGCAATATATTGCTCAGCATGATACCGAGCTTAACTTTATCTCGATGCTGCCGCTGGCGGGCTACGACGGCTCGTTGCAGTACCGCGCGGGTCTGCATGCCGCAGGCGTGGACGGTAAAGTATCGGCGAAGACCGGCTCTCTGCAGGGCGTCTACAATCTGGCGGGCTTTATTACCACCGCCAGCGGTCAGCGGATGGCGTTCGTGCAGTATCTGTCCGGCTATGCCGTTGAGCCTGCCGATCAGCGTAACCGCCGCATTCCGCTGGTGCGGTTTGAAAGCCGTCTGTATAAAGATATTTACCAGAACAACTAAACAAAAAGCCCGGTCGCGTTATGCGTACCGGGCTTTTGGCTGGCAGAGAGTTAGTCTGGATTAACGCTTGTAGATAAACTCAACGCCTTCGTCGTCTTCTTCATCCCAGTCGTCATCCCAGTCTTCGTCGTCTTCTTCAGCTTCCGCTTCTTCCAGCTGCTGGCGATGATAATCATCCCACATGAATTCGACTTTCTCTGGCTGCTTCTCTTCTTCAGCGTGAACGATTGGGTTCTCGATGATGAAGGTCATCACATCCCAGCACAGGTCTTTAACGCCCTGCTGGGTGGCGGCGGAAATCAGGTAATACTTATCTTCCCAGCCCAGAGCTTCGGCGATAGCTTTCGCTTTTTCTTCGGCCTGCGCTTTGTCCATCATGTCGATCTTGTTAAAGACCAGCCAGCGCGGCTTACTGGCCAGATTTTCACTGTATTTTTCCAGCTCGCCAGTGATGATGCGCGCATTTTCCGCCGGATCTGAACCATCGATCGGATCGATGTCGATGAGGTGAAGCAGTACGCGGCAACGCTCAAGGTGCTTCAGGAAGCGAATACCCAGACCGGCGCCTTCCGCCGCCCCTTCGATAAGGCCAGGGATGTCTGCCACCACAAAGCTCTTCTCGTTATCCATACGCACCACGCCAAGGCTTGGCACCAGGGTGGTAAACGGATAATCCGCGACCTTCGGCTTCGCCGCAGAGACAGCGCGGATAAAGGTGGATTTACCGGCGTTCGGCATCCCCAGCATCCCCACGTCAGCCAGCAGCATCAGCTCCAGCTGAATGTCACGCTTTTCGCCAGGCGTCCCCATGGTCTTCTGACGCGGCGTACGATTGACGGACGATTTGAAACGGGTGTTACCCAGACCGTGCCAGCCGCCTTTAGCCACCATCAGACGCTGACCGTGTTTGGTCATGTCGCCCATGGTTTCGCCGGTGCCCTGATCGATAACACGCGTACCGATCGGCACCTTAACGCAGGTGTCTTTACCGCGCTTACCGGTACAGTCACGGCTTTGACCATTCTGACCACGCTCAGCGCGGAAAGATTTTTCAAAGCGGTAATCGATAAGGGTATTCAGGTTTTCGTCCGCTTCCAGCCAGACATCGCCACCGTCACCACCGTCGCCGCCGTCAGGGCCGCCACGGGGAATATATTTTTCACGGCGGAAGCTTACACAACCGTTACCGCCATCACCTGCCACGACCAGGATCGTCGCTTCATCAACAAACTTCATTTTACTCTCCGTTACTCATTCGCCTGAGCGGGGTAAAGTGACAACCACTTCACGCTTGCGCAGACGTCCCCACAGGCGATGGCCTATGGCGGAATACATCGCGCCCGCAACCACGACAAACGCACCGAGATAACCTAAAAGGTTTAACATCGGTCTGGCGAAGACATCGGGCCAGGCCTGTGATAATAAATCTGAAAACAACAGTGTAAACAGCGGCGTCAACGTGATTAACGCGCTCACCTGCGCCGCCTGCCAGCGCGCCATGGCTTCCGCCAGCGCGCCATAACCGACCAGCGTATTCAGCCCGCAAAACACCAGGCACGCCAGTTGCCATTGGCTGAGTTCGGCGATCATGGCCGGTTTCGCCAGCGGCAACAAAGCTATTGTACATAAAGTGTACAGCAAAAAGAGGATCTGCTGTGAGGCCAGACGACGCAATAATACTTTTTGCGCGACGCCATAGCTTACCCAGACCGTTGCCGCTCCCACGCCGAAGATCACACCCCAGGTGTAATCGGTCAGGCGGGTGAAGATCTCCACCAGGCTGGTGTTGAAAAACATCACCAGTCCGCAAAGCAGCATTATCGCCCCTATGATCTGTGTGCCGCGCATCTTCTCTTTAAGAATGAACACGCTGGCGACCATCATGCCCACCGGTGAGAGCTGTCCAATCACCTGTGATGCCGTTGGGGTCAAATATTGTAGAGAAGAGCTGAAGAGAATGAAATTCCCGAATAAGCCCCCGGTAGCAATGGCAAGCAACACCAACCAGCGGGGCTGCCGAAAAATGCGCATCGGCGGCAGTTTGCCTTTAACGGCCAGAATCAGGCCAAGACCAATAGCTGCCATTAAAAAGCGATAGAACACGATAGTTGGTGGTTCCATCACTTCCAGCACCTGCTTCATTGCGATTGGCAATGCACCCCAGCACATGGCTGTCGTCAGCGCCAAAAGAATTCCAATGCCTGCCTGCTGCTTCATTGCCCGTTTTCCCTACAAGAGATTTTTCCGGACGTCGAATGTAAAAAGCCCCGCAACGTGTTGCGGGGCTTTCATCCGTTACCGGGACGCGAAAAACTTATTCAGCAACGATGCTGATGAACTTACGGTTTTTCGGGCCTTTAACTTCGAACTTAACTTTACCGTCAGTCAAAGCGAACAGAGTGTGGTCACGGCCACAACCAACGTTGCTGCCAGCGTGGAATTTAGTACCACGTTGACGAACGATGATGCTACCTGCCAGTACTGCTTCTCCGCCAAAGCGTTTTACGCCCAGACGTTTAGCTTCTGAATCGCGACCGTTACGAGTTGAGCCGCCAGCCTTTTTGTGTGCCATTTAAATCTGCTCCCCTAGTCTTAAGCGCTGATGCCAGTGATTTTAACATCAGTGAACCACTGACGATGGCCTTGCTGCTTACGGTAGTGTTTACGACGACGAAACTTAACAATCTTAATTTTCTCGCCACGACCGTGAGCAACGATTTCAGCTTTGATAACGCCGCCATCAACGAAAGGAACGCCGATTTTGACTTCTTCACCGTTTGCGATCATCAGAACTTCAGCGAACTCGATAGTTTCGCCAGTTGCGATGTCCAGCTTTTCCAGGCGAATGGTCTGACCTTCGCTTACTCGGTGTTGTTTACCACCACTTTGGAAAACCGCGTACATAAAAAACTCCGCTTCCGCGCACCTTTTGTGTGATTCAGAGTGCGCTATAAATATTCACAATAGGGCGCGAATATTACGCAAAACGCGAAGCTTTGACAAGAGTGATCATCAATCCGCGAAGAAAAAAAACACAACGTGTATGGTAACGTTTATCTGGCGGGTTTTTTCAGTACAATCGACGATACTATTCTAACCCGTAACCCTTCGTTATCCCATTTTGATATGTGGTAAACAGGACTTTAAGCCCGGCATTAGCGATGAATTTAGAAAAAATCAATGAGTTAACCGCGCAAGATATGGCGGGTGTGAATGCGACTATCCTTCAACAGCTCAACTCCGATGTCCAGTTGATCAACCAGTTGGGTTACTACATCGTCAGCGGCGGCGGCAAACGCATCCGTCCGATGATCGCGGTGCTTGCCGCACGGGCTATTGGCTATGACGGAAATGCGCACATCACCCTCGCAGCATTAATCGAATTTATCCACACCGCCACGCTGCTGCATGATGACGTGGTAGACGAGTCAGATATGCGCCGCGGCAAAGCCACGGCTAACGCGGCTTTTGGCAATGCTGCCAGTGTGCTGGTGGGCGATTTTATCTATACGCGCTCCTTCCAGATGATGACCAGCTTAGGCTCGCTGAAGGTGCTGGAGGTAATGTCGGAAGCGGTAAACGTCATTGCCGAAGGCGAAGTGCTGCAACTGATGAACGTCAACGATCCGAACATCACCGAAGAAAACTACATGCGGGTGATCTACAGCAAAACCGCGCGTCTGTTTGAAGCGGCTGCCCAGTGCTCCGGCATTCTCGCAGACTGTAGCGCCGCGCAGGAAAAAGGGCTGCAGGATTATGGCCGCTATCTGGGCACCGCGTTCCAGCTTATTGACGATCTGCTTGATTACAGCGCCGACGGGGAAACCTTAGGCAAAAACGTCGGCGACGATCTCAACGAAGGTAAACCGACCCTGCCGCTGTTACACGCAATGCGTAACGGTACGCCGCAACAGGCGCAGATGATCCGCGAAGCCATCGAACAGGGCAACGGACGGCATCTTTTAGAGCCGGTTCTGGAAGCCATGGCCGATTGCGGTTCGCTGGAATGGACGCGTCGTCGCGCCGAAGAAGAAGCCGACAAGGCCATTCATGCCTTGCAGGTATTGCCTGATACGCCGTGGCGCGATGCGCTTATTGGCCTCGCCCACATCGCCGTTCAGCGCGATCGTTAATGCTGCCGATATCTTTCCGCGTCATGCGCGGAAAGATTCTAATAAGTTCTTATAAGTTTTCACTACCTTCCCGATAATCGCTTATATCCTGCTATTTCGACCTTAATAAATTCTGAATTGCACTTTCGTTTACATGAACTTTTTAGAACAACACGTCGCAAGGAGTATAGTGAATTGCTGCGGCGCATCAGGATAAGCCGCGCATAATTCAACCGCAGGGAGGAGTGATGGAAAATAAATTTATCGACTGGCATCCTGCCGATATCATCGCCGGATTGCGTAAGAAAGGGACGTCGCTGGCCGCGGAGTCGCGCCGGAACGGGCTAAGTTCATCGACGCTGGCAAATGCGCTGACGCGCTCATGGCCGAAAGGGGAATGGATCATTGCGAAGGCGCTGGACACGGATCCCTGGATTATCTGGCCGTCGCGTTACCACGATCCGGTCACCCATGAGTTTATCGATCGCACCAGCATGATGCGCCAGCAGAAGCATAAATAGCGGCTGTACGCCATCTACAATGCAACAACCCCCTGCGTACAGGGGGTTGCATTACCGCTTAGCTTATTCGCCTTTTATGCGCTCAATGTTCGCACCGAGCGCACGCAGTTTGTCTTCAATACGCTCGTAACCACGGTCGATGTGATAAATACGGTCGACGATGGTGGTGCCCTCAGCGATACAACCCGCCAGCACCAGGCTTGCGGATGCACGCAGATCGGTCGCCATTACCTGTGCGCCCGACAGGGTTTCCACACCATGGCAGATCGCGGTGTTGCTTTCGATCTCGGCGTGCGCGCCCATACGGATCAGCTCAGGAATGTGCATGAAACGGTTTTCGAAGATCGTTTCGATGATCACACCTGTCCCTTCCGCCACCAGGTTCAGCAGCGTGAACTGCGCCTGCATGTCAGTCGGGAAAGCCGGGTGCGGCGCGGTACGCACGTTAACCGCTTTCGGACGTTTGCCGTGCATGTCGAGGCTGATCCAGTCTTCGCCCACTTCGATATCGGCACCCGCTTCACGCAGTTTCGCCAGTACCGCATCCAGCGTATCCGGCTGCGCTTTATGACAAACAATTTTGCCGCCGGAAATGGCTGCCGCCACCAGGAAAGTACCGGTTTCGATACGGTCAGGCAGCACGCTGTAGACGCCGCCGCCAAGACGTTCAACGCCTTCGATGGTGATCTTGTCGGTGCCCATGCCGGTGATCTTCGCGCCCAGCGTATTGAGGAAGTTCGCCGTATCGACGATCTCCGGCTCACGGGCCGCGTTTTCGATAATGGTGGTGCCTTCTGCCAGGGTAGCGGCGGACATGATGGTGACGGTCGCGCCGACGCTGACCTTGTCCATCACGATATGCGCGCCCTTCAGGCGGCCATCCACAGACGCTTTAACGTAACCTTCTTCCAGTTTGATCTGCGCGCCCAGCTGCTCAAGGCCGCTGATGTGCAGGTCAACCGGACGCGCGCCAATCGCACAGCCGCCCGGCAGGGAAACCTGACCCTGACCAAAACGCGCCACCAGCGGGCCAAGCGCCCAGATAGAAGCGCGCATGGTTTTCACCAGATCGTAAGGCGCGCAGAAGATATTGACGTCACGGGCATCGATCCACACGGAGCCGTTGCGATCCACTTTCATGCCCAGCTGGCTGAGCAGCTTCATGGTGGTATCAATATCTTTCAGTTTCGGAACGTTACGGATTTCAACAGGCTCTTCGGCCAGCAAAGCGGCGAAAAGAATTGGCAGGGCCGCGTTTTTCGCGCCGGAAATTGTCACTTCGCCCTGAAGCCGCGTTGGCCCCTGTACACGAAACTTATCCATTCATCTGTTCTCTGTTAAGAATTCACAAATGCTGACGGTGCGTAACCGGCAGCTCAAAAACCGTTAAGTTTACGATCGCGCGCCCATTCAGCCGGGGTATACGCTTTGATCGAGACGGCATGGATGCGGTTGTCCGCAATGTATTCCATCAGCGGGCCATAAACAGCTTGCTGCTTCTTGACCCGGCTCATGCCGTCAAAAATTTCACCCACAGCAATAACCTGAAAGTGACTGCCATCGCCGGTGACGTGGGCTTCCTGGAGTGAGAGTGCATTGATCAGCACGCTCTGAATTTCATGATTTTCCATGGGATCTACTATTGTCCGAGAATGAAAACAGTCCAACATCTTAGAGGAAAGTGGCGCTGTCTTAAATAAGCAAAAAGCCTCGCTAAAAAATCTCGCGAGGCTACGGGTAGTAACGTACTGAAAATATTAGTGAGGCAGGGCGTCGGCAGGCAAATTATAAAGTTGCGCTAATGTCAGGACGTTATCGCTGACGCCTTCCAGTTTCACCGCCCTGCCCTGTTTTTTGACCAGCGCGATGAAGTGCACCAGCAGGGCGACGCCAGCGGTATCCACCCGCGTAAGCGCGGTGAGATCGATGACGCTCACGCCCTGCAGCGCCTCAGCTCGCGCATCCCAGAGCGGGTTAAGCACGTCCTGATCAAGCTCGCCCTGCAATGCAAGGCGCTCGCCGTCACGTGTCCAGCTGAGATGCTGCGCCATTATTTGTTCTCTTGCAGGGTGATCTTCTGACGAGAGATCGACTGCAACTGCGCGGTCAGGCCATCAATACCTTTGGTACGCAGCAGATCGCTCCACTCGTTCTGTTTGGTGGTGATCATGCTGACGCCTTCGGCGATCATGTCATACGCCTGCCAGTTACCGGACTGGCTGTTTTTACGCCACTGGAAATCCAGACGCACCGGCGGACGACCGTTTGGATCGATGATGGTGACGCGGATCGGCACGATAGTCGCATCGCCCAGCGGTTTTTCCGGGGCAATCTGATAGCTCTGACCGTGGTACATCGCCAGCGCCTGGCCATAGGCCTGCTTCAGATATTCACGGAACGCAGCAAAGTAGGCGTCACGTTGCGCCGGGGTAGCCTCTTTGTAATAGCGACCCAGCACCAGCGCGCCGGCATATTTCACCTGCACATAGGGCAGCAGCTCCTGATCGACGATCTGACGCAGGTAATCCGGATTGGAACGGATTTGCGACTGTTCGTTTTTGAGGCGATCAAAGGTCTTTTTCGCCGCTTCCTGCATCATGGTGTAAGGATTGCTCTGATCCGCCGCAGTGGCGGCAGTCAGCGGGGCAATCACCAGCATTGCTACCATTAAAAGTCGTTTAAACATGCGTTAATTCTCCTCAATGAATCGTCGGGCCAGCAGGTGCCGTTGCATCAGTATTAGCGGCATCCGGCGTTGGCGCATCCTCTGATGGCTTATTATCGCTTCCTTTGCTGTTGTAAAGGAATTGTCCGATCAGATCCTCAAGCACCATGGCCGATTTGGTGTCCTGGATCGTACTGCCTTCTTTAAGCATAGAAGACCCCAGCTCCGGGTCGTCAAAGCCGACGTTTAATGCCAGATATTGCTCGCCCAACAAGCCAGAGGTGCGGATCGCCAGCGAGCTGGTGTCCGGGATCTGGTTGTAGCGCTCTTCAATATCCAGCGACACGCGGGGCAGATAGGTTTTCTGGTCAAGGGTAATATCCGCGACCCGTCCAACGACAACGCCGCCGATACGCACCGGGGAGTTCATTTTTAAGCCGCCGATGTTATCGAAAGTGGCATAAATACGGTACGTCGGTTCACTGCGCAAAGAGGTCACATCCGCCGCTTTCAGACAAACAAACAGCGCCGCCAGCATGGCGATCAGCAAAAACACGCCAACCCAAATTTCACTTTTTTTCGTTTGCATCACTCAATTCCCAAACATCAGTGCGGTGAGCACAAAATCGAGGCCAAGAACGGTCAACGATGAGTGCACAACGGTACGTGTAGTAGCCCGGCTAATCCCTGCTGAGGTCGGAATTGCATCATAACCATTGAATAATGCAATCCAGGTTACCGAAATGGCGAACACCACACTCTTAATCAGACAGTTAACCAGATCCAGACGCAGGTCGACGGCGTTTTGCATTGCTGACCAGAAGAAGCCGGCATCAATGCCTTTCCAGTTCACGCCCACCAGCGAACCGCCCCAGATGCCGACGGCGACGAAAATAATCGTCAGCAACGGCAGCGAGATCACCCCCGCCCAGAAGCGCGGTGAAATCACCCGCCGCAGCGGATCGACGGCCATCATTTCCATACTGGAAAGCTGTTCGGTGGCGCGCATCAGCCCGATTTCAGCGGTCAGCGCAGAACCGGCCCTGCCAGCGAACAGCAGCGCGGCGACGACCGGCCCGAGTTCACGCAGCAGCGAAAGGGACACCAGCATACCGAGACTGGTTTCCGCGCTGTAGGTGGTAAGCACCAGGTAGCCCTGCAACCCCAGCACCATGCCGATAAAAAAACCGGACACGATGATGATCAGCATCGACAGCACGCCCACGTTATAAAGCTGGCGAACCAGCAGCGGCGCATGCTTGCGAAACTCGGGTTTACCGACCAGCGCATTGAATAACATCAACCCGGCGCGCCCGAACGTGGCGAGCATACTGATGCCGCGCTGTCCGAGGGAAGCCAGTGAATTTAACAGCATGAGTGGATTAACTCCCTGTTCCTAATAAATCGTGAAGATAATCGCCAGCAGGAAAACGGAAAGGTACCGGCCCATCCGCAATGCCATCCAGGAACTGACGCACCCGGGGATCGGCATTCTCCTGCAATCCTTGCGCGCTGCCATGGGCAACGATTTTTTTGTCCGCCACAATATAGGCGTAATCCGCGATGCTCAGCACTTCCGGTACGTCATGGGAGACGACGATACAGGTGACGCCCAGCGTACTGTTCAGTTCTGAAATCAGCTTTACCAGCACGCCCATGGTGATGGGATCCTGGCCGACAAAAGGCTCATCAAACATGATCAGATCGGGTTCCAGCGCGATGGCCCGCGCCAGCGCCGCGCGACGCGCCATGCCGCCCGACAGTTCAGACGGCATCAGTTTAGCCGCGCCGCGAAGCCCGACGGCTTCCAGCTTCATCATCACCGTGCTTTTCAGCAAGGGCGCAGGCAAAGGCGTATGTTCACGCAACGGATAGGCGACGTTATCAAAAACGGTCATATCGGTGAACAGCGCCCCGGACTGAAACAGCATGCTCATTCTTTTGCGCACGGTGTACAGCCTGGTGCGGGACATCTCCGGCACGTTTTCGCCATCAAATAAGATCTCACCGGCATCCGGCGGGATCTGACCGCCAATGAGGCGAAGCAGCGTTGTCTTACCGATCCCTGACGGACCCATGATCGCGGTGATCTTTCCGCGCGGGACCGTCAGCGAAATATTGTCGAAGATGGTCCGGCTGCCCCGTGAGAAGCTGACGCCTCGGACATCGACTAAATTCGCCACAGTCTGGCTCATTTACTGATCCTTTTAGCCTTGTTAGGGGTAAGCATTTCGCGTTGTCGCACCCTGAACCCAACATTTTTACAGAATATTACTCGCTGTGGTTAGCGAAAGCTGGCATTTGTTTTACTTTTAAGCCGCATAAAGTCAAAATTAGGAAATCATTGGTTTTACGATCCCAATCCTGCCAGACGATCGTGGTAGCGGGCCGATGATTATACCTGAAGAAAGGACTTTAGATGCTTTTAGCCACGGCGCTGTTAATAATTGGTTTACTTTTGGTGGTCTACAGTGCCGATCGTCTGGTGTTTGCCGCATCTATCCTTTGCCGCAGTCTGGGGATCCCGCCGCTTGTCATCGGCCTTACGGTGGTGAGTATCGGCACCTCGCTGCCTGAAATCATCGTTTCCGCCGCCGCTTCTATGCACGGGCAGATCGATCTCGCGATCGGTACGGCGATCGGATCCAACATCGTCAACATCCTGTTGATCTTAGGCCTTGCCGCCCTGCTCCATCCTTTTACCGTACATTCTGATATTCTGCGTCGCGAATTGCCGCTAATGTTAATCATGAGCCTGCTGGCAGGCAGCGTGCTCTATGACGGCAGCCTGACCCGTCTGGACGGGATCTTCCTGCTATTACTGGCGGTTGCATGGCTGCTGTTTATTGTGAAAATAGGCCGCCTCGCCGAACGTCAGGGCAATGACAGCCTGACCCGCGAGCAGATCGCCGAGTTGCCCCGCGAAGGCAGCCTGTCGGTGGCCTTTTTGTGGTTAGGCGTGGCGCTGATCATCATGCCGATGGCCACCCGCATGGTGATCGATAACGCCACCGTGCTGGCGAACTTCTTTGCCATGAGCGAGCTGACCATCGGGCTGACCGTCATCGCCATTGGCACCAGCTTACCGGAACTGGCGACGGCGATTGCGGGCGCCCGCAAAGGCGAAGATGACATCGCCATCGGGAACATTATTGGTTCCAATATTTTCAATTTAGCTATCGTGCTGGGCCTGCCGGCGCTTATCGCCCCCGGCGCGTTTAACCCGCTCGCGTTCAGCCGTGATTATGGGGTAATGCTGGTGGTCAGCGTGATCTTCGCCCTGTTGTGCTGGCGTCCACGGTGTCAGACGGGTAAAGGCGCGGGCGCGCTGTTGATCGGCGGCTTTATCCTTTGGATGGCGATGCTTTACTGGCTGTCGCCTTTTTTTACCGGTTAATGGGAACTGAATATGTCGCAAATAGATTTGCCGCCGGGCTTTGACTTTCAGCAGGCAGGTAAGGATGTCCTGGATATTGAACGTGAAGGCCTGGCACATCTCGATCAGTACATTAATCAGGACTTCAGCGAAGCCTGCGAAAAAATGTTCTACTGCGCCGGTAAAATCGTGGTGATGGGCATGGGCAAATCGGGTCATATCGCCCGCAAAATGGCGGCGACTTTCGCCAGTACCGGCACCCCGTCGTTCTTCGTGCATCCCGGCGAAGCGGCGCACGGCGATCTGGGGATGGTCGCGCCGCAGGATATTGTCATCGCCCTGTCGAATTCCGGCGAATCCAACGAGATCCTGGCGCTGATCCCGGTATTAAAACGTTTGCAGGTGCCGCTGATCTGCATGACCAGCCGTCCGGAAAGCAGTATGGCGCGGGCGGCAGACATTCATTTATGCGTTAAAGTACCGCGTGAAGCCTGCCCGCTGGGGCTGGCGCCGACCTCCAGCACCACCGCGGCGCTGGTGATGGGCGATGCGCTGGCGGTGGCGCTGTTAAAGGCCCGCGGCTTTACGGCGGAAGATTTTGCCCTTTCCCATCCGGGCGGCGCCCTTGGCCGTAAACTGCTGCTGCGGGTGAATGACATCATGCACACCGGCGATGAGATCCCGCACGTCAGCAAAGACGCCACGCTGCGTGATGCGCTGCTGGAAATCACGCGCAAAAATCTGGGCATGACGGTCATCTGCGACGATTTGATGAAAATCGAAGGTATTTTCACCGACGGCGACTTACGCCGCGTATTCGATATGGGCGCGGATGTCCGCAATCTCGGCATTGCTGACGTCATGACTCCCGGCGGTATTCGCGTACGTTCCGGGGTGCTGGCGGTCGACGCGCTCAACCTGATGCAGTCCCGCCACATCACCGTGGTTATGGTTGCCGATGGCGACCAGTTGCTGGGTGTGGTACATATGCATGATCTACTGCGCGCAGGCGTAGTGTAATAAGGATAAAAAGAATGAGTAACGCTGGTGCTTCACTTGCAACCTGCTACGGTCCCGTCAGCGCGCAAGTGATGGCAAAGGCGGAGAAAATCCGCCTGCTGATCCTCGACGTGGATGGTGTCATGTCGGATGGACTGATTTTTATGGGCAACAACGGCGAAGAGTTAAAGGCGTTTAACGTCCGTGATGGTTATGGCATTCGTTGCGCCCTCACCTCCGGTATTGAGGTGGCGATAATTACGGGCCGTAAGGCTAAACTGTTAGAAGATCGCTGCGTTACGCTCGGCATTACGCATCTGTATCAGGGGCAGTCCGATAAACGCATTGCGTTTAAACAGCTGCTTTCCGATCTGGCGGTATCAGCCGATGAAGTGGCCTATATTGGCGACGATCTCATTGACTGGCCGGTGATGGCGGACGTGGGTCTGAGCGTGGCGGTAGCTGATGCGCACCCGATGCTGATCCCGCGTGCCGATTACGTGACCTACATTAATGGCGGCCGCGGGGCCGTCCGGGAAGTCTGCGATCTGCTGTTACTGGCGCAGGGCAAACTTGAAGCAGCCACAGGGCAATCAATATGAGTAAAACCAGACGTTGGGTTATCATTCTGCTGTCGCTGGTAATACTGGTGCTGATTGGCATTAATCTGGCAGACAGAGACGACACAGAGCAGGTGGTGGCAAACACCAATGAGCCGACCTACCGCAGCGAGCACACGGACACGGTGGTTTACAGCCCGGAAGGGGCGCTGAATTACCGCCTGATCGCGCAGCATGTTGAATATTTTTCCGACCAGGCGCTGTCGTGGTTCACGCAGCCGGTGTTGACGACTTTCGACAAAGACAAAATTCCTACATGGTCAATTAAGGCAGATAAGGCCAAACTGACCGATGACCGGATGCTTTATCTTTATGGACACGTTGAGGTCAACGCCCTGACCGCTGATGCTCAACTGCGTAAAATCACCACGGATAACGCCCAGATTAACCTGATCACTCAGGATGTTACGTCAAACGATCTGGTTACGTTGTACGGTACGACATTTAATTCCAGCGGCCTGAAAATGCGCGGCAACTTACGCAGCAAAAACGCCGAGCTGATTGAAAAGGTTAGAACCTCATATGAAATTCAAAACAAACAAACTCAGCCTTAACCTTATGCTTGCCAGTACGCTTCTGGCCGCCAGCATTCCCGCGTTTGCGCTGACCGGTGATACCGATCAGCCCATTCACATTGAATCCGATCAGCAATCGTTAGACATGCAGGGCAACGTCGTAACCTTCACCGGCAACGTTGTTGTCACCCAGGGCACCATCAAAATCAATGCCGATAAAGTGGTGGTGACGCGTCCGGGCGGCGAAGAAGGTAAAGAAGTGATTGACGGCTTCGGCAAGCCAGCCACTTTCTACCAGATGCAGGATAGCGGCAAGCCGGTAAAAGGCCATGCCTCTCAGCTGCACTATGAACTGCAAAATGACTTCGTGGTGCTGACCGGCGATGCCTTCCTTGAGCAGCTCGACAGCAACATCAAAGGCGACAAAATTACCTATCTGGTGAAAGAGCAGAAAATGCAGGCTTACAGCGAGAAAGGTAAGCGCGTCACCACCGTTCTGGTGCCGTCGCAACTGCAGGACAAAAGCGCAACCCCGGCTCCGGCACAAAAAAAGAGTAACTGATCCGTTATGGCAACTTTAACTGCAAAAAATCTCGCTAAAGCTTACAAAGGCCGCCGCGTGGTGGAAGACGTCAGCCTCACCGTTAAATCCGGTGAAATTGTCGGTCTGTTAGGCCCTAACGGGGCGGGTAAAACCACCACCTTTTACATGGTGGTAGGCATCGTGCCGCGCGATGCGGGCAACATTATCATTGATGATGAAGACATCAGTCTGCTGCCGCTGCACGCCCGCGCTCGTCGCGGCATCGGCTATCTGCCGCAGGAAGCGTCGATTTTCCGTCGTCTGAGCGTGTTCGATAACCTGATGGCGGTGCTGCAAATCCGTGACGATCTGACCTCGCAACAGCGTGAAGATCGCGCCAATGAGCTGATGGAAGAGTTCCACATTGAACACCTGCGCGATAACCTCGGCCAGGCGTTGTCAGGCGGTGAACGCCGCCGTGTGGAAATCGCCCGCGCGCTGGCTGCGGATCCGAAATTTATTCTGCTGGATGAACCTTTTGCGGGCGTGGATCCAATTTCGGTTATCGACATCAAACGTATTATCGAGCACCTGCGCGACAGCGGCCTCGGTGTGCTGATTACCGACCATAACGTCCGCGAAACCCTGGCCGTGTGTGAGCGGGCTTATATCGTCAGCCAGGGGCACCTGATTGCCCATGGTACGCCGCAGCAAATCCTTGAAGACGAACAGGTTAAGCGCGTATATCTTGGGGAAGGCTTCAGACTCTGATAGGGTAGAGAAAATAAAGGGTTTAAGCGGAGAAGACTGCTCTGAATATGAAGCAAGGTTTGCAATTACGGCTTAGCCAACAACTGGCCATGACGCCACAATTGCAGCAGGCCATCCGTCTGTTGCAATTGTCTACGCTGGAACTTCAGCAAGAGCTTCAACTGGCGCTGGAAAGCAACCCGTTGCTGGAGCAAACCGATCTTCACGATGAGATAGACGCCCAACCGACGCAGGACACCGAAAACCTGGACGCCGTCGACGCCCTTGAACAGAAAGAGATGCCCGACGAGCTGCCGCTGGATGCCAGCTGGGACGAGATCTACACCGCCGGTACGCCTTCGGGTAACGGTGTCGATTATCAGGATGATGAACTGCCGGTTTATCAGGGTGAAACCACCCAGTCCCTGCAGGATTACCTGATGTGGCAGGTGGAACTGACCCCCTTCTCGGATACCGATCGCGCCATTGCCACCTCCATCGTCGACGCCGTTGATGACACCGGTTATCTCACCGTCTCGCTGGACGATATTCTTGAAAGCATGGGCGATGAGGAGATCGGGCTGGATGAGGTCGAGGCGGTGCTCAAGCGCGTACAGCGTTTTGATCCGATCGGCGTTGCTGCCCGCGATCTGCGTGACTGCCTGCTGATCCAGCTGTCGCAGTTTAGCAAAGACACGCCCTGGCGCGACGAAGCGCAGTTGATCATCAGCGATCATCTTGATCTGCTGGCGAACCATGATTTCCGTTCTCTGATGCGCGTAACGCGGCTGAAAGAAGATGTGCTGAAAGAAGCCGTCAATCTGATCCAGTCGCTCGATCCGCGCCCCGGCCAGTCGATCCAGACGGGCGAACCCGAATATGTTATCCCTGACGTGCTGGTACGTAAGCATCAGGGACGCTGGACTGTCGAGCTTAATTCCGACAGCATTCCCCGCCTGCAAATAAATCAGCACTACGCCGCCATGTGCGGCGGATCGCGTAATGACGCGGACAGCCAGTTTATCCGCAGTAATTTGCAGGATGCCAAATGGCTGATCAAAAGTCTGGAAAGCCGTAACGACACGCTGCTGCGCGTCAGCCGCTGCATCGTTGAGCAGCAGCAGGCCTTTTTTGATAAAGGCGAAGAATATATGAAACCGATGGTGCTGGCCGACATTGCCCAGGCCGTCGAGATGCACGAATCGACCATTTCACGTGTGACTACCCAGAAGTACCTGCACAGCCCACGGGGCATTTTTGAGCTTAAATATTTCTTCTCCAGCCATGTGAATACCGACAGCGGCGGCGAAGCATCGTCCACCGCCATTCGCGCGCTGGTGAAGAAACTGATAGCCGCAGAAAACCCGGCGAAACCACTGAGTGACAGTAAGCTAACTACCCTGCTGTCCGACCAGGGTATCATGGTAGCGCGCCGCACTGTTGCGAAGTATCGAGAGTCTTTATCCATTCCGCCGTCTAACCAGCGTAAACAGCTGGTCTGACTCAACCGATAAGGAAGACACTATGCAGCTCAATATCACAGGACATAACGTCGAGATTACTGAGCCCTTGCGCGAATTTTTACAGACAAAATTTGCCAAGCTGGAGCAATTTTTTGACAGGATCAATCAGGTCTACATTGTTCTGAAGGTGGAAAAGGTGACGCATATCGCCGACGCCACCCTGCATGTCAACGGCGGAGAGATCCACGCCAGTGCGGAAGGGCAGGATATGTATGCCGCCATTGATGGTTTAATTGATAAACTTTCACGGCAGCTCACTAAACATAAAGATAAACTGAAACAACACTAATTGTCCGGGCAGTTAACGGGTGCAGGACGGCCTGTTGTGAAACACAACGGGCCCTTTGTACCGTTAGCGCTTAGGTGAAATTATGATGAACAACGATTCAGCTCTTCAATTGAGCAATGTCCTTAACCAGGAATGTACCCGCTGCGGCGTTCACTGCCAGAGCAAAAAACGTGCGCTGGAAATCATCAGTGAACTGGCCGCCAAACAGCTAAGCTTACCGCCGCAGGTGGTATTCGAGGCGATTTTGACGCGTGAGAAAATGGGCAGCACCGGTATCGGCAACGGTATCGCGATCCCTCACGGTAAGCTGGAGGAAGATACGCTGCGCGCTGTGGGCGTCTTTGTGCAGCTGGAAACGCCGATCGCCTTTGATGCTATCGACAACCAGCCGGTGGATTTGCTGTTTGCGCTGCTGGTGCCGGCCGACCAGACCAAAACGCATCTGCATACGCTCTCTTTAGTCGCCCGCCGCCTGGCGGATAAAACCATTTGTCGCCGTCTGCGCAGCGCGCAAAGCGATGAAGAACTTTATCAAATCATCACGGAAACAGAAGGCTCCCGGGATGATGCTTAACCAGGAAATGGCCTTCGTCTTTGTTGTCCGGAGGAGAAAGGGTACATGGTACTGATGATCGTCAGTGGTCGTTCGGGATCGGGGAAATCTGTCGCCCTGCGAGCGCTGGAAGACATGGGCTTCTACTGCGTCGATAACCTGCCCGTCGTGCTGCTGCCAGAACTGGCGCGCTCGCTTGCTGACCGTCAGATTTCGGCGGCGGTGAGCATTGATGTGCGTAATATGCCGGAATCGCCGGAGATCTTCGAACAGGCGATGAACAACCTGCCCGATGCGTTTTCTCCGCAACTGCTGTTTCTTGATGCCGACCGCAATACGCTGATCCGTCGTTACAGCGATACCCGTCGTCTGCATCCGCTGTCCAGCAAAAACCTGTCGCTGGAAAGCGCCATCGACGAAGAGAGCGATCTGCTGGAGCCGCTGCGCTCCCGTGCCGATCTGATCGTCGATACCTCGGAAATGTCGGTGCACGAACTGGCCGAAATGCTGCGTACGCGTCTGCTGGGTAAACGCGAGCGTGAGCTGACGATGGTCTTTGAGTCCTTTGGCTTCAAGCACGGCATTCCTATTGATGCTGATTACGTGTTTGATGTGCGCTTTCTGCCGAACCCGCACTGGGACCCCAAACTGCGCCCGATGACCGGTCTGGATAAGCCCGTGGCGGCGTTTCTTGATCGCCATACCGAAGTACATAACTTTATCTATCAGACGCGCAGCTATCTGGAACTGTGGTTGCCGATGCTGGAAACCAATAACCGCAGCTACTTAACGGTTGCCATTGGCTGTACGGGTGGTAAACACCGTTCGGTTTATATCGCTGAACAGCTGGCGGATTACTTCCGTTCGCGCGGCAAAAATGTGCAATCCCGCCATCGTACGCTGGAAAAACGCAAATCATGACCGTAAAGCAAACCGTTGAAATCACTAACAAGCTGGGCATGCACGCCCGCCCGGCGATGAAACTGTTTGAACTGATGCAGGGCTTCGACGCAGAAGTTCTGCTGCGCAATGAAGAAGGGACAGAAGCAGAAGCGAACAGCGTGATCGCGCTGCTGATGCTGGATTCGGCGAAAGGTCGTCAGATTGAGATCGAAGCCACCGGCCCGCAGGAAGAAGAGGCGCTGGCGGCGGTGATCGCGCTGTTCAACGCCGGGTTTGACGAAGACTGATAAGTCCCCCCGCCTTGCCGGAGAGGGGGAAGATTACTGATACAACCCCTGGTCGCGCATAAAGCCTTCACCGCCCAGCTGACGCATCTGGCGCATGATCCACGCCTGTCGACTGTGCACGTAACCTGAGGGCGCATCAGCCTTAAAGCGCAGCGGATTGGGCAGCACAGCCGCCAGCAGCGCGGCTTCCGACATGGTCAGACGGCTGGCTGGCTTATGAAAATAACGTTGTGCCGCCGCTTCAACGCCAAACACTCCGTCGCCAAACTCCGCAATATTCAGGTAAACCGTCAGAATGCGGCGTTTACTCCATACCGTTTCCATGCCCAGGGTTAAGCCCGCTTCCAGCCCTTTACGCAGCCAGCTCCGACCGTCCCACAGAAACAGATTCTTTGCCGTCTGTTGGGAAAGGGTCGACGCGCCGCGAATGCGGTTCTCGTTACGTTCGTTGTGGGAGATGGCTTTTTCGATGGCGGCCACGTCAAAACCCCAGTGTTCAGGGAATTTCTGATCTTCCGCGGCGATCACCGCCAGCCCCATCCACGGCGAAATATCGTCCATGCCGACCCAGTCAGAATGGGCAACGTAGCCGAAATTTCCGCTCAGCCAGGCCGAAAGCTGGCGCTCCGCCATTACCGCGGAAAACGGCACCGGCATGAAGGAAAACAGCGCGATGCCGCCGCCCCAGAACAGGATCAGCACCAGCAGGATCCGCCATAGCCAGGATTTTAACGTCGCCATCAGCGGAGCGCGTCGCCGTTTCATTCCGCGAGAACCAGCACGCGGGCAACCAGCTTATCGATGCCGCTTGCCACTTCCGCGATATTCTGCGCCAGCATATAAGCCGGGGTGGTCACCACTTTATTGTCTTCATCCACAACAATATCATCCACCGGACAGGGAACATGTTCCGCGCCCATCTCTTCCAGCAGCTCAGCCGTGTCAATGTCCGTGCCGATAGTCAGACGCAGCGGGAAGTCGAAAATCTTTGGCAGCATTGCCGGCGCGATACAGATAAAGCCCAGCGGTTTGCCCGCCGCATGCATCGCCAGCGCCAGACGTTTCAGATCGGGGTCGACGGTGCATTCCGCCCCCTGGCTGGCAAAATTACTCAGGTTTTTTGCCGCGCCAAAACCGCCAGGTACGATCAACGCATCCAG
>NZ_CP127837.1:611712-616042 GCF_030291195.1 Enterobacter sp. PGRG2
GCGCCGCGGGCAATACGTGCCGCTTCGATCAGTACGTTACGGCTTTCCGCCATAGGTTCGCCGGTCAGATGATTCACTACATCGCTCTGGCTTTTATCCGGGGCAAAACAGACTGCCTCAGCCCCATTTCTGGCGATCGCCAGCAGAGAAAGTACGGCTTCGTGGATCTCTGATCCGTCGTTAACACCACACCCGCTGAGGACAATACCTACTTTTTTCATGTTGCTAATCCTTTCTGGCAATATGCTTAAGTTTATTAATTATTGTGATAACAACGCTGTGCTTCACACATTTCACTGATTCACGTAACAAATGATTCAAGTTTTGGTATCTTAAGTGCCAACTTTTCTCATGTCTCGTCGTGCCCGTTCAACTATAAAATCACAATCCCGGCGCAGCCACGGTTCCCTGGTGTTGGCGCAGTATTCGCGCACCCCGGTTTATCCGGGGTTATTTTTTACTGGCATTCGCCACCCAGGCTTTCAGTAACGCCACGTCATGCGGCCATTCCTGTTTCATCTCGTCGATCCATTCGCCCACGTTATTCCACCAGGCGGGCAGATCCGGCGACTGAATTTGTTGCCCCAGCTGTTGTAAACGGCGCAGGCCAATCGATCCTGCCGCGCCTTTAATTTTATGCCCTTCTTCGGTGATGCCTTTCTGATCGCGGGCGGTGAAATTGGACTCCAGCACGCTGATATAGCCCGGCATCATTTTTTCAAATACCGCCACGCCATCGGTGATCAGCTTCGGCCCCACCAGCTCCAGATACTGTTCCAGCATCGGCAGATCCAGCAGCGCTTGTGATTTACTGTCATCCACAGGGGTCACATCACTCTCCTCGTCGTCACAGGTATCCCAGAATTTTTTGATCATGGCCGTTAATGCCGGTACGGCCAGCGGTTTGCTGAGGACATCATCCATACCGGCGTTCAGGTATTCTTGTTTGTCTTTCAGCACGTTGGCGGTTAGCGCCACCAGCGGCGGCAGATCTTCAGCCGCATAGCGGCTGGTGAGCTGGCGGGAAATATCCAGCCCGGTCATATCCGGCAGCTGAATATCCAGCAGCAGCAAGTCGTATTCGCCGGGGGTAAACATCTCCAGCGCCGCCTTGCCGGTCATCGCCACATCCACGCTGCAACCCAGTTTTTCCAGCACCGAGCGGGCGACAATCACGTTCAGCTCAATGTCTTCCACCAGCAGGACGTGAAGGGCCGGCAGCGGCATTTCATCTTCTTCGAACGCATCGTCCACTTCTTCCGCGACGGCAGGGGCGCGCACCGACAGCGAGAATACCGAACCTTTGCCCGCCACGCTGGACACCGTGATATCGCCACCCATGCTCTTCGCCAGACGACGTGATACCGCCAGACCAATACCCGTCCCCGTTGCGGGTTTACCGCCGTGGCTGTCTTTCACCTGATAATACATGGCGAAGATCTTATCCTGTTCGGTCTGCGGAATACCGATACCGGAATCTTCCACCTCAAAGCGCAGCATCTCCTGCGGGGCGTCGTAGCGCACCCGCACCACCACCTGCCCGTGCAGAGTGAATTTAACGGCGTTACTGATGAGGTTCCACAGGATCTGCCGCAGACGCGTGCCGTCGGTGACAACCTTATGCGGCAACGGCAGCGCAGGCTCCATCACGAAGCGCAGCCCTTTTTGCTGCGCCTGTAGCCCGGAGAGGTTTTCCAGATCGGCAAGGAAGCTGGTGAAGTCCACCGGCTGGTTATCCAGCTGGACTTTATGCCGCTCCATTTTATCCATGTCGATAATATCGTTGAAAATATTCCCGAGCGTGACAGCCGAAACATGGATGGTTTTCAGGTATTTTTCCTGCTCGGCGGTCAGTTCCGTATCCAGCAGGATGCGGCTCAGACCGACGATACCGTTAAGCGGCGTACGCAGTTCATGGCTGATGGTGGAGATAAAGGTAGTCTTGTCCCGGCTGGCGCGCTCCAGCGCGTCCTGATAGCGCTTACGTTCGGTTATGTCACGCCCGAACCCCATCAGCCCGTGGCGTTTACCCACGCGGTCATAATAGGGTACTTTGCGGATCTCAAAACAGGCTTTACGTCCGTCCGGGTAATCCAGCCACTGTTCATACGTGAGCGACACGTTATGGCGGAAAACTTTCTCGTCGGTTTCCAATACTTTCTCGGCGGCTTCCGGGGAGTAAACGTCCTGAGGCTTCAGATTCACCAGCTGTTTTTCGCTTTTGCCGGTCAGCAACTCCATCGCCCGGTTACAGCCGGAAAACTCTTTATCTTCATTGCGATAGAAAACCAGATCCGGGGAAGCATCGAGGAACGAGCGCAGGAAAGAAGACTGTTGCTCCAGTTGGATCTGCGTCTGTTCACGCTCCTGCATTTCGATTTTTAGCTGTTCGAAGGTGGCCTGGCGCTCCGCTTCCGCTTTCACGCGATCGTTGATCTCCTGATTCAGCTGGGAGATGTTGTCCCGCAGCTGCACGTTGAGCTTGAGATCGCGGTCGCGCATCTCTTCAAGTTTATCCACCAGCCGCGAGAGCCGCTGGCGCGATTCCTCCAGTTGTTCAACCACCACCGACAGGAAGTAGACCGCCCAGGGGGTAATGAGCAGACCAAAGAAGATAGAGCGTATAACATCAATGCTTTCCACACGGCCATGCAACACCATGGTGACCGCCATCTGCACGACAATCGCCAGTACCACCAGCGCCAGCGCCAGCAGTATGGAAAAGCGCACCAGGCCGAGCTTCATCATCAGATCGACATAGTATTGCGCCAGTACTCGGATTTGCTTCATAGGGGATCCCTTCGCGACAACCTGGCACAATAATACTCAATTCTGAGCAAGGCGTTGACGCTTGTGTGAAAAAGTGCGAATTATTCCCCGCTCAGGAAGGAAAAGTTCAGGCGCAAGGCTGCACCCAGCCGCGGCCCAGCGCCGATCCCTGCGCGCCGTGGCTGTTTAGGTAGCGGTCCAGTTCGACCATACCTGTCCAGCGATTTTCGCACCACAGCGGGGCGAGCAGCGTCGGGCGACGCGCGCTGGCGGAAATACGGTGATAAATCACCTCAGGAGGCGTATGGCGGATCATCTCCCCGGCGGTGACGGTGTAGTCTTCCAGCGCAATGCCGTGCAGACGCCCCGCTTCCCAGGCCTTCGCCATGGTGCTGCCGGTGACAATATGCAGCGGGTGCAGTTTGATCCCGTCCACACCCGTCTCCACCACCCGGTGCAGCGTGTCCAGACATGCGGCCTGCCCTTCTCCCGGCAGACCGACAATCAAATGGCTGCACACTTTCAGACCGCGTTCGCGCGCCCGGCGGGTGGTGTGCTGGTAGCAGGCATAATCGTGGCCGCGGTTAATGCGGTGCAGGGTTTTATCCTGAGCCGTTTGCAGCCCAAGCTCCAGCCACACTTCATAGCCCGCGTCGTGGTATTCGCTGAGCAGATCCAGCACCGCATCCGGCACGCAGTCCGGGCGGGTGCCGACGCATAAACCGACGATGCTGGCCTGGCTTACCGCCTGCTGATACATGGCGCGCAGCACCTGCACTTCCGCCCAGGTGCTGGTGTAGGCTTGAAAATAGGCGAGATATCGTCTGGCGCGGTTGACCAGCGTGGCCTGATAAGCCAGCTGCTCCGCAATGGAGTGGTTCTGCTGGGTTTCGTCAGCGAAAGAAGCCACGTTACAGAAAGTGCAGCCGCCCCGTCCGATAGTGCCATCGCGATTGGGACAACTGAAACCGCCATGCAGCGTCAGTTTATGGACCTTCTGCCCGTAACGACGGGCGAGATCGCCACCAAACATATTGACTAATTTCTGTAACTGCATAAATTGATAGACCGGCCTGATGAAAGAGCCAAGCCTGCCATTTTTAGTCTTTGTCGGCGATGACCTGGATCAATCGCCATAGAGGACGCACACCTATTGCATAATCACGCACAATTACCGCGATTTCATTCACTGCTTCGCTGATTACTTTTACTTATGTCGGCGGGATATTTTTCAAAAAGAATTCCTTCGGCGTAAAACAGTGGCATTAAGCGGGTTACGAAGAAAAGCCAGTGTAATATTCTGTTTGGAAAACAGAACACAGGACAGCGCGGTAATAACAGCGCTTTCTTATAGTGAGAGGGATCACACTCCATTAACGGTCGTCAGGCCTGACACAGTGGCAAAAAGAGCATTAAAAAACATTAAAAACAACTAGTTAACCAACCTTTAGCACATTTTTGTATAAATAAGATTGCCATTTGACCTGTGTGCCGATTCCCGATAACTTGAGGATCCGCTGGAAGCTTTCTGGGTGAGCAGTCTGCTCATCATATTTATGCA
>NZ_CP127837.1:616158-622623 GCF_030291195.1 Enterobacter sp. PGRG2
ATATGCAGTAATTGAGATTCCCTCTTAAAGCAAGTCCTCAACACTTGTGTACCGATGCGAAAAGGAAAAAAAAGAGGGCGACACCCGAGGCCTTAAAGCCCCGTCGCCATGCTCTTTCTGCGCCTGTGCGCGTCGGTTAAGACGGACTCCCGTAGAGCCTGGGGAGGTTCACTGATATGTTGTACGATAAATCCCTTGAGAGGGATAACTGTGGTTTCGGCCTGATCGCCCACATAGAAGGCGAACCTAGCCACAAGGTAGTGCGTACCGCTATTCACGCACTGGCCCGAATGCAGCACCGTGGCGCGATCCTTGCCGATGGTAAAACCGGCGATGGCTGCGGTTTACTGTTGCAAAAACCCGACCGTTTCTTCCGCATCGTTGCCGAAGAGCGCGGCTGGCGGCTGGCCAAAAACTACGCCGTTGGCATGCTGTTCCTGAATCAGGATCCTGAAAAAGCTGCCGCCTCGCGCCGTATTGTAGAAGAAGAACTGCAACAGGAAACCCTGTCGATTGTTGGCTGGCGCGACGTGCCGACCAATGAAGGGGTGCTCGGTGAAATCGCCCTCTCCTCGCTGCCACGTATTGAGCAGATCTTTGTCAACGCCCCTGCGGGCTGGCGTCCACGCGATATGGAGCGCCGCCTGTTTATCGCGCGCCGCCGCATTGAAAAGCGTCTGGTGGAAGATAAAGATTTCTACGTTTGTAGCCTGTCGAACCTGGTCAACATTTATAAAGGTCTGTGTATGCCGGCGGATCTGCCGCGCTTTTACCTGGACCTGGCGGACCTGCGCCTGGAATCAGCCATTTGCCTGTTCCACCAGCGCTTCTCAACCAACACCGTGCCGCGCTGGCCGCTGGCGCAGCCGTTCCGCTATCTGGCGCACAACGGTGAAATCAATACCATCACCGGTAACCGTCAGTGGGCGCGCGCGCGTACTTATAAGTTCCAGACGCCGCTGATCCCGGATCTGCACGATGCCGCGCCTTTCGTCAACGAAACCGGCTCTGACTCCAGCTCCATGGATAACATGCTGGAACTGCTGCTCGCCGGTGGTATGGACATCGTACGTGCCATGCGTCTGCTCGTGCCGCCAGCCTGGCAAAACAACCCGGACATGGATCCGGAGCTGCGCGCGTTCTTCGACTTCAACTCCATGCATATGGAGCCGTGGGATGGCCCGGCGGGCATCGTCATGTCCGATGGTCGTTTCGCCGCCTGTAACCTCGACCGTAACGGCCTGCGCCCGGCGCGCTACGTTATCACCAAAGATAAGCTGATCACCTGCGCCTCTGAAGTGGGCATCTGGGATTATCAGCCGGATGAAGTGGTGGAAAAAGGCCGCGTTGGGCCGGGCGAGTTGATGGTGATCGACACCCGCGGCGGGCGCATTCTGCACTCTGCGGAAACCGATGACGATCTGAAAAGCCGTCACCCTTATAAAGAGTGGATGGAGAAAAACGTCCGCCGTCTGGTGCCCTTTGAAGATCTGCCTGACGAAGAAGTCGGCAGCCGCGAAATGGGCGACGATCTGTTAGGCAGCTACCAGAAACAGTTTAACTACAGCGCGGAAGAGCTGGATTCCATCATCCGCGTACTGGGTGAAAACGGACAGGAAGCGGTCGGTTCAATGGGTGACGATACCCCCTTTGCCGTGCTCTCCAGCCAGCCGCGCATCATTTACGATTACTTCCGTCAGCAGTTTGCGCAGGTGACCAACCCGCCAATCGATCCGCTGCGTGAAGCGCACGTGATGTCGCTTGCCACCAGCATTGGCCGCGAAATGAACGTTTTCTGTGAAGCAGAAGGCCAGGCGCACCGTCTGAGTTTCAAATCGCCGATCCTGCTGTACTCCGATTTCAAACAGCTCACCACCATGACGGAGCATCACTATCGCGCCGACACGCTTGACATCACCTTTGACGTGAATGAAAGCACGCTTGAAGAGGTCGTCAAAGCGCTGTGTGATAAAGCCGAAGCCATGGTGCGCGACGGCACAGTGCTGCTGGTGCTCTCGGATCGCAACATCGCTAAAGATCGTCTGCCGGTACCGGCGCCGATGGCAGTGGGCGCGATCCAGACTCGCCTGGTGGAAAAAAATCTGCGCTGCGACGCCAACATCATTGTTGAAACCGCAAGCGCGCGCGACCCACACCACTTCGCCGTACTGCTGGGCTTTGGCGCCACCGCTATCTATCCGTATCTCGCCTATGAAACCCTGGCGAAACTGATCGATACCCGCGCCATTGAGAAAAGCTACCGTACCGTGATGCTGAACTACCGTAACGGCATCAACAAAGGTCTGTACAAGATCATGTCCAAAATGGGCATCTCGACCATCGCCTCTTACCGCTGCTCGAAGCTGTTCGAAGCGGTCGGTCTGCATGACGATGTGGCGAACCTTTGCTTCCAGGGCGTGATCAGCCGTATCGGCGGCGCAAGCTTCAGCGACTTCCAGCAGGATCTGCTGAACCTGTCGAAACGTGCCTGGCTGGCGCGTAAACCGCTGGATGCGGGCGGCCTGCTGAAATACGTGCACGGCGGTGAATACCACGCCTATAACCCGGACGTGGTGCGCACGCTGCAACAGGCGGTGCAAACCGGCGAGTACAGCGACTATCAGCAGTATGCGAAACTGGTTAACGAACGCCCGGCGGCGACGCTGCGCGATCTGCTGGCTATCAATCCGCCTGCCGACGCCGTCAGCATTGACGATGTGGAACCGGCGCAGGAACTGTTCAAACGCTTCGATACGGCAGCCATGTCCATCGGCGCGTTAAGCCCGGAAGCGCACGAAGCGCTGGCGGAAGCGATGAACAGCATCGGCGGCAATTCCAACTCCGGCGAAGGCGGTGAAGATCCGGCGCGCTACGGCACCAATAAAGTGTCGCGCATCAAACAGGTGGCTTCGGGACGTTTTGGCGTTACCCCGGCCTACCTGGTGAATGCGGATGTGATCCAGATTAAAGTGGCCCAGGGCGCGAAGCCTGGCGAAGGTGGTCAGTTACCGGGTGATAAAGTCACCCCATACATCGCCAAACTGCGCTACTCCGTGCCTGGCGTAACGCTGATTTCGCCGCCGCCGCACCACGATATTTACTCCATCGAGGATCTGGCGCAGCTGATTTTTGACTTAAAACAGGTCAACCCGAAAGCGATGATTTCCGTGAAGCTGGTGTCCGAGCCGGGCGTGGGCACTATCGCAACCGGCGTGGCTAAAGCCTATGCGGACCTGATCACCATTGCCGGCTACGATGGCGGCACCGGCGCAAGCCCGCTCTCCTCCGTGAAATATGCGGGCTGTCCGTGGGAGCTGGGCCTGGTGGAAACCCAGCAGGCGCTGGTTGCCAACGGCTTACGCCATAAGATCCGCCTGCAGGTGGACGGCGGCCTGAAAACCGGCGTCGATATTATTAAAGCCGCCATTCTCGGCGCGGAAAGCTTCGGCTTTGGCACCGGCCCGATGGTCGCGCTCGGCTGTAAATACCTGCGTATTTGCCACCTGAACAACTGCGCTACCGGCGTGGCAACCCAGGATGACAAACTGCGTAAAAACCATTACCACGGTCTGCCGTTCAAAGTGACCAACTACTTTGAATTTATCGCCCGCGAAACCCGCGAGCTGATGGCGCAGCTGGGCGTGAAACGCCTGGTGGATCTGATTGGCCGCACCGATCTGCTGATCGCGCTGGAAGGTTATACCGCCAAGCAGCAAAAGCTGGATCTGAGCAAACTGCTGGAAACCGCCGAGCCACATCCGGGTAAAGCGCTGTACTGCACCGAGCATAATCCGCCGTTCGATAACGGCGTGCTGAACGCCCAGCTGCTGTCGCAGGCAAAACCTTATGTGGACGAAGGCCAGAGCAAAACCTTCTGGTTTGATATCCGCAACACCGACCGCTCCGTTGGCGCATCGCTGTCCGGGTATATCGCCCAGACGCATGGCGATCAGGGGCTGGCAGCGGATCCTATCAAAGCGCACTTCAGCGGTACCGCGGGCCAGAGCTTTGGCGTGTGGAACGCCGGCGGCGTGGAGCTGTATCTGACCGGCGATGCTAACGATTACGTGGGCAAAGGCATGGCAGGCGGGCTGCTGGCGGTACGTCCGCCGGTGGGGTCAGCTTTCCTCAGCCATAAGGCGAGCATTATCGGTAACACCTGTCTGTATGGCGCAACCGGCGGTCGCCTGTATGCCGCAGGCCGCGCGGGTGAACGTTTTGCTGTGCGTAACTCCGGTGCCATCACCGTGGTGGAAGGCATTGGCGATAACGGTTGTGAATATATGACCGGCGGTATTGTCTGCATTCTGGGTAAAACGGGCGTTAACTTCGGTGCCGGTATGACGGGCGGCTTCGCCTACGTACTGGATGAAGACGGCGAATTCCGTAAGCGTGTAAACCCGGAGCTGGTGGAAGTGCTGAGCGTCGATGATCTTGCCATCCATGAAGAGCATCTGCGCGGTTTGATCACCGAGCACGTGCAGCACACGGGCTCCTCACGCGGCGAAGAGATCCTGGCAAACTGGCCAGCGTTCTCCACCAGATTCGCGCTGGTTAAACCGAAGTCCAGCGATGTTAAAGCACTGTTGGGTCACCGTAGTCGTTCCGCAGCTGAGCTGCGGGTGCAGGCGCAGTAAGGGGAAGCAATGAGTCAGAATGTCTATCAGTTTATTGACTTACAGCGCGTTGATCCGCCGAAAAAAGCGCTGAAGATCCGTAAAATAGAGTTTGTTGAAATTTACGAGCCGTTTTCAGAAGGCCAGGCCAAAGCACAGGCAGATCGCTGCCTGTCCTGCGGCAATCCCTACTGCGAGTGGAAATGCCCGGTTCATAACTACATTCCTAACTGGCTGAAGCTGGCCAACGAAGGGCGAATTTTTGAAGCGGCAGAATTGTCGCATCAGACTAACACCCTGCCGGAAGTGTGCGGTCGCGTGTGTCCGCAGGATCGCCTGTGTGAAGGCTCCTGTACGCTTAACGACGAGTTTGGCGCGGTCACCATCGGCAACATTGAGCGCTATATCAATGATAAAGCGTTTGAAATGGGCTGGCGTCCGGACATGACCGGTGTACGTCAGACCGATAAGCGCGTGGCGATTATCGGCGCAGGCCCGGCAGGTCTGGCATGTGCCGACGTGCTGACCCGCAACGGCGTGAAAGCGGTGGTCTTTGACCGTCATCCGGAAATCGGCGGCCTGCTGACCTTCGGTATTCCGGCCTTCAAGCTGGAAAAAGAAGTCATGACCCGTCGCCGTGAAATTTTCACCGACATGGGTATCGAGTTCAAACTGAACGTGGAAGTGGGCCGCGACGTACAGCTTGAGGATTTGCTGAAAGATTATGATGCCGTGTTCCTGGGCGTCGGCACCTATCAGTCGATGCGCGGTGGGCTGGAGAATGAAGATGCGTCTGGCGTGTTTGATGCGCTGCCGTTCCTCATCGCCAACACTAAACAGCTGATGGGCTTTGGCGAAACCCCGGATGCGCCGTTCGTCAGCATGGAAGGTCGCCGCGTGGTGGTGCTGGGCGGCGGTGATACCGCCATGGACTGCGTACGTACGTCCATCCGCCAGGGCGCCACGCACGTTACCTGTGCTTATCGCCGTGATGAAGAGAACATGCCGGGTTCCCGTCGCGAAGTGAAAAACGCGCGTGAAGAAGGCGTGGAGTTCCAGTTCAACGTGCAGCCGCTGGGCATTGAAGTGAATGCCAACGGCAAAGTGAGCGGCGTGAAAATGGCGCGCACGGAGATGGGCGCGCCTGATGCCCATGGTCGCCGTCGTGCGGAGATCGTACCGGGCTCTGAACACGTGTTACCGGCCGATGCGGTGGTTATGGCGTTTGGTTTCCGTCCGCACAGCATGGAATGGCTGGCGAAACACAGCGTCGAGCTGGATTCGCAGGGCCGCATCATTGCGCCGGAAGGTAATGAAAATGCCTTCCAGACCAGCAATCCGAAAATCTTTGCCGGTGGCGACATCGTGCGTGGTTCGGATCTGGTGGTCACCGCTATCGCCGAAGGGCGTAAAGCAGCAGAAGGTATTATGAACTGGCTGGAAGTGTAAGCTATAACCGTGGCGGTGTGATAATACACTGCCACGGATATTGATTTCTGCGATCAATATATTTAGTCAATAATTGTCCCACCCCTCCTTTTAATAATTCCTGTTAGCACTCCCCTTTTAACCGCGATACTCCCTTTTACGTCAATAATTAGAATACTTCACATTCACACATCTAATAAAGCACTCTTAAAATTACGGTTATTTGTAACTATCGGCATAGCGACACAGTCGCAACCGTTTACTTAATGAAAGCTTAAGAATAGTATGCCCCGCTTATTTCATTTCTTACAACGGAAGTAATTATGTCGTATACACCGCATCAATTAAATTTGATTACCAAAACAATATTAAAATTAATGCCCGCTATTGCTTTTTGTTCGTCTTCTGTGGCGTTTGCTGC
>NZ_CP127837.1:623376-674844 GCF_030291195.1 Enterobacter sp. PGRG2
TAATGATAAAGTCCTGCAGGTCACCACCGGCACCTTAACGCTAACCGGTACCATAAACAATGCTGGCGGCACCACTATTAATCAGGGTGCCACCTTACAAATAGGGGATGCTACGCACACCGCGGCCTTTATCTCTGATGCAGTAACCAATAACGGCAATCTGATAATTAATCAGAGCGGCGACTCCACCTTTAGCAGTGATATCAGCGGCCAGGGTAAACTCATTAAATCCGATGCCAGCACCCTGACGCTTGACGGTGTATTCAGTTACACCGGCGGCACTGAACTCAATGGCGGCACCACGCTGGTCGCCAAAGACAGCGCGCTGGGCACGGCCGCTGCGCCTGCCAGCATCACCATCAACAATAGCGCCACCCTGGCCAGTGCCGGTACGGTAACGGGCGATGTGAATATTATGGCAGGCGGCACGCTGGCAGCCTGGAATGTGGCGACGGCAGGGAATACCCCTTCCGCTACTGCGGATTCCATAAAGGGTAACGTCAGCAACAGCGGTTCGCTGATTATTGGCAGCGCAAACACCCAGCCAGGCCAGCGTTTTACCATCAATGGTAACTATGTTGGTAATGCCGGCAGCCAGCTAATAATGAATACCACCCTCGCGGATGACAACGCTGCGACGGACATGCTGACCATCACCGGTAACACCAGCGGTGAATCGAAAGTGGCGCTGACCAATATCGGCGGCCAGGGCGCGCAGACAATCAACGGCATTGAAATTATTGAGGTTGGGCAGACTTCCGATGCCGTATTCACTCTCTCATCCCGTGCCGTAGCGGGTGCCTGGGAATACGATCTTAAAAAGCGCGATGGAGACTGGTATCTGGTATCGGAAAAAGAACCCGATCCAAATGACAACGGCGATGGTGACAACGGCGAAGGCGGCGATAACGGTAACGGCGGCGATAACGGCAACGGCGGCGATAAYGGCAACGGCGGCGATAATGGCAACGGCGGCGATAATGGYAACGGCGGCGATAAYGGCAACGGYGGCGATAAYGGYAACGGYGGCGATAACGGTAACGGCGGCGATAACGGYAACGGYGGYGATAACGGCAACGGTGGTGATAACGGCAACGGCGGTGGAGATAAATCCCCTGACGTCATTCGTCCGGAAACCAGCGCTTATCTGGCTAACCAGAGCGCTGCACAGCAAATGTTCCTGCACAAGCTGGACGATCGCGAGCAGGTGCTGGCGCGTAATGAAGGCGAACAAAATGGCTGGATGTACGTCAAAGGCCGTTATAACGAAGGTACCGCAGCGGATGCGAAAGGCGGTTATGACACCACCACCACCGTCTTCCAGGTCGGCAGCGATCTCTATACCCGCACTTATGATGAAGGCGAACTGCATGCCGGCTTTATGCTTGGCGCAGGTCTGAGCGTCACGCATGCGGATGCCACTAATAACCGCAACTCCGCGAAGGGAAAAGTCAGCGGTTATAACGTCGGGCTGTATGCCACCTGGCAGCAGGATCCACAGTTACGTACCGGCAGCTATGTGGACAGCTGGGTGCAGGCTAACTGGTATGACGGCTACGTTCGTGGCGATGGCCTCGACTCTGAAGATTACAAGAGCAACGGCTATGCCGCCTCGCTGGAAATGGGCCACGCCTGGCTGGTTAACGGTGAAGAAGATCGCAGCTGGAAGATCGAGCCTCAGGGCCAGATCATCTACAGCTATCTCGATCAGGACGATCATACCGAGGTTAACGGTACGCGCATTACGCAAAGCGACAAGGACAGCATTCTGACCCGTCTGGGCGTACGCGTCAGCAACCTCAATCAGAAAGCGCCGGGAGACTGGCAGCCGTGGACATCGGTTAACTGGCTTAACGGCGACGGCGCGACCGATTTGCAGTTTAACGGCGAAACGCTGAGTAACGATGTGCCGGAAGATCGCGCCCTGGTCGAGGTCGGGATCACCGGTAAGCTCAATGAAGCAATGACGCTCTCCGTACGCGCCACGGGCGAATGGGGCGAAAACAGCTACGACGCTTACGGCGGCCATATTCTCTGGAACTATCGCTGGTAATAAATGCGGGGGCGATATTTTTCGCCCCCGCATTTCAGCCAGTGGCTTCCTCGCAGGGAACTTTAATCACCGCTTTTTTTACCTCGCTCTCCCGCCCCATGGTGCAACCAGGCTTATGCGGTTCACCAGGCATAAATACGGCAAACATCCCGGCGCGCAGGGTCAGCGTCTGCTGATTATCAATGTGCTGGCACAGCTGATAATCTTCTGCGTCATGCCACTCTTCACACTCGCGCGCACTGCCCGCAGCGCCGTAAAAAATCTGCTCTTCCCCGGAAAGCACCACCTGCACATCCACATACTGCCGGTGGAGTTCAGCCTTTTTTGTGTCCGGCAACTGGGTGCTGTAATGCATCACGTTCATAAAGCACGCCGTACCGGCGAGTTCGTGCCGTCCGGAGGATAGCTGCTCCGGCGCTAATGCCAGCGCCTGGCGCAGCGCATCCAGCAATCCGGCGGGTAAACCGGCCGCTTCCGGCTGGTGAATATCTCCGTAAATCATGCTTTTCTCCCGTTAGCCCACCAGGCCGCGCCGAGCAGTCCGGCGTCGTGCTGATAATGCGCAGTCAGTAATTCGGTATGGTACATCGCCGGTTCGCGTAACAGCGCCGTCCGCACACGGGCAAGATAGCCGGGTGCCAGACCAATGCTGCCGCCGAGCACCACGCACTGACAGTCGGTGGCGGCCTTCACATCGGCGATCAGGCGTGCCAGCGCGGTTGCCGATCTGTCCACCAGCGCACTGGCTCCTGCATGTCCCTGCTCGCTCAGGGCAAAAAGGGTTTTCGCGTCACAGCCAGCCAGTTCGCCCTCTGCCGCCGCCGCGATCCCGCGTCCGGAGGCAATGGCTTCCACGCAGCCGGTACGTCCACAGCCACAGCGCGGCCCGAGCGGATCGGCGAGCGTATGGCCGAAATGGCCCGCCAGCCCGCCCTGTCCGGTGACCAGCCTGCCATCACGCACCAGGCCGCCACCGACGCCTGTCGAGACGGTCAGAAACACCATGTCACGCACCCGAGCTGCCAGCGGCTGATATTCTGCCCATGCTGCCGCCTGCGCATCATTTAGCGCCACTCCCGGCAAGCCGGTGATGCTCGCGACGCAGGCCACCAGCGGAAAATGCGCCAGTCCGCCAAGGTTTTCCGGGTTAATGGCCGTCAGTACGCCATCCTGAATGATACCGGTGGAGGCAATGGCGAAGCGCTGCGCACGCGGGTAGAGCGGCGTCAGCAGATCGCGCAGGGCGGCCTCCAGCGCATCAGGCGTGCGGCTGGCGGGCGTCGGCAGGGTGGCGCGGCAGGATAATCGCCCGTGCACGTCCACCAGCGCAGCGGCAAGTTTGGTGCCGCCGATGTCGATAGCCAGAGTGATCATTTCGCCGCCCGCTTTGTTTTCATTAAGCCGCTTTTGTCCGTGTTATGCGTTACCGCACCGCTAAACGCTTTGCCATCAATAGCGTCGTGTGTACGCAGGGCTTCCGGTCGCAACCAGCGCTGTACGCGGGACGGCATATCAAGACCAATCAGCAGGATCACCACAAAGGTCAGGCTGAAAGAGAGCGATCCCAGCGCGGTGCCCAGCTCCATTTTCTGTGCGAAGAGTGCCCCGATAATCGGCGCCAGCGCGCCGCCCAGCGCCCCCACGTTATAAGTGAAGCCCAGCCCCGCCGCCCGTTGATCGGTATCGAAATAGCCGCCGATCAGCTTAGGTAAGATCCCGGAGATCCCCTGCCCCAGCATCTGCTGGAAGAAGAGTAAAAAGCCCAGCACCCAGACGTTGGCGCCGCCAATGGCGAATACCGGGATGATCAATAACTGCGAGGCCAGCAGACTGTAAACATAGGCTTTGCGCGTGCCCAGCCAGTCGCCGAGAAAGCCCCCCACGCAGCAGCCCACCGCCGCGCCAAAGCCGCTGAAGAACAGCACCCGCGCCACGGTGGAGGGATCGTAAGCCAGTTCGGTTTTCAGGTACGTCGGCAGCAGCGCCTGAATGGGCCAGGAATAGAGGAAGGCAAACAGCACCACCACCATCAGCATCACGCCCGTCGGCCAGCGTTTGCCGCTGCTTTGCACCATAAAGCTGATAAAGATCGCCGCGCACAGCAGACCAAAGGCAATCACCAGCGCGGCGTTTTTCATCTGCGCGGCAAAGCAGTACCAGAGCGCGCTGGCGGCGGCTATTGTCATCAGGATATTCAGAATGCGCAGTTTGCCGCGGTAAAGAATGTCGACCATAGTACGCACCGGCGCTTTACCGGCATGTTTTTGCTGCCAGTCTTCCGCTTCCGGAATATTTTTACGCAGCCAGAGCGCGAAAACGATCGGCACGATGCCGATAAAGAACAGCGCCCGCCAGCCCCATACCGGCACCACCAGGCTGTAAACCTGAGCGGCGATCACCGCGCCCACGGAAAAACCGGAGATCAAAAAGCCGCTGGCTTTATTGCGCAGTTGCTTCGGCCAGCTTTCAATCACGTAGGTGGCGCTGGAGCCGTATTCACCCGCCATCCCCATGCCGATCACCAGACGGGCGATAAACATGGTGGTGTAGCCCGGCGCGAAACCGCAGGCCAGGGTACCGACAGAAAACAAAATGATGCTGGTGACCATGGCGAGGCGGCGACCGTAGCGGTCCCCCATCGCCCCCAGCATCAGCCCGCCGAACCAGCGGGAAATAAAGGCGGCGGAAATCAGGCTGGCTGCCTGAACGGTGGTCAGGCCGAATTCGCCCTGGATCTCGGTTAATACCAGCGCGATTAATACAAAATCAAAACCATCCAGCAGATAGCCAAGCCAGGCGGCGCTGAACGCCCGCCACTGGCTGCGATTAAGATGGCGATACCACGGGATGCTCTGGGCAGGCATTGTCATAACATTCTCCCGACGCTCGGTCTGTTTTTCATGGCCGGGCCGACCTGTTGCCGCCCGGCATCAGGTTAGCACTTCTCAGCAAGCAGCCGATCCGCCAGCGCTTTCAGTTCTGGCAGGTATTGTTCATCAACCGGGCCGAAGGGTTTACGGCACAGCGGCACCGTCAGCACGTCCATGTAGTGCAGGATAGTTTTCAGGCCGCGGAAAACCCCCACTTTGATCAGCAGATCGATCGCTTTATTACACTCGGTCTGCAAACGTTGCGCGGTGGCGATATCCCCTTCGGCCAGCGCGCGGACAATCCCCATGTAGCGCCAGCCCATAATGTTATAGGTGCTGCCGATACCGCCATTCGCGCCCGCCAGCAGACCGGAGGCGAAGATCTCGTCATAGCCGTTATAAAGCACCAGATCCGGATGCGCGCGGTGGATCTGCTCCATCTGGAAGATATCGCCGGAGGTTTGTTTCAGCGCGCCGACGCCAGGCAGCGTGACCAGGGTGCTGATTTGATCGAGCGACAGCTTCACGCCGCTCAGCGCCGGGATGTTGTAAACCACCATCGGCAGGCCGTCGGCGGCATCAATGGCCGCCCGGTAGTGATCGCAGTGCTCGGCAAAGCTGAAAGGATAATAGAAGGGCGTAACGGCGGAGACGGCGTCAAACCCGTAACGGCTGGCTGCTGTCGCCAGCTGCTGCGTTTCCCGCGTGCTGACGGTGCCGACATGGGCAATCAGCGTGATTTTGCCTTTCGCTTCTTCGGCCACGATCTCCAGCACTTCTTCACGTTCTTTAATGCTTTGGACAAAGGCTTCGCCGGTGGATCCGCCGACGTACAGCCCATCAATTCCCTGACTGATATTGAAACGCACCAGACGGCGCAGGCTTTCGGTATCCAGATTTTCGCTGGCGTCGAAGGGGGTTAACAGGGCGGGCATAACACCTTTTAACTGAACAGACATGAACTTCTCCTGATGGGTTATCACTGTCTGACTATATACCTTTATACCTGTTATACCAGCACACAAAATCGACATTTTGTCCCCAAACGCAGGGAATGGGATCTGCCTCACTAAACGATCGTTTGAGGATCGTTAAGGCAATGCGGGATCAGGCGCGGGATTTTTTCTTTTTGTCGAAGGCGTGCCAGGTGGCGAAAACGCTGTTCAGATGGGTATGCAGGGCGCGATCGGCAGCATCCGGATCGCGCTGGCGGATGGCGTTGACGATCTCAATATGCTGCTGATAACTGACGTTATTGTGCTGATGCAGCTCTTTTTCCGGTACGGCCGGACGCGCGGCGATCAGCCAGTCAAGCAGGGAGAGATGAATGGCGTTGAAAATAGGGTTGCCGGGAATTTGCGCCAGCACGCGGTGAAACTCAACGTCGGAGCGGATAAAAAGCGCGTTGTCGTCCAGCGTCTGGCTGTTCCATTCCAGCGCTTTACTGAGCTGTTCAATCTGCGCGTCGGTGGCATGCTCGGCGGCGTAACGCACCAGGCTTGATTCAAAGAACAAACGCAGCTGTTCAAAATGGGCGATACCGCCGGGGCGCGAGAGAAAGTCTTTCGCCATGCCGGAGAGTTCGCTGACGATGGTATCCGCTGAGGGGCGTGATACGCGCGCCCGTTCGCCGTTGCTGATCTGCACCAGGCCTTTGCGCTTCAGCGCGGCCAGCGCTTCACGTACCGACGGGCGGCCAACGTTGAACAGCGCCATCAGCTCACGCTCAGACGGCAGCTGTTCACCCTCGGCCACTTCACGGCGGCGGATCATCTGCTCCAGCTCTTCTTCCACCATCTCTGAGAGCTTTTTACGCGCCAGCGGACGACGACGCAGCGTGCGCGCGACCTTTTCAGCAGGGTTGTCGGAATCAGGATCAAATGCGTTCATAGCGCCCGGATAAGTAATGTGTGACAGCAAGCTCATCATAACACAGGAATATCAGGCTGGCGCACCTGGTGCGGGATGGCGTTACCAAAGGCAAAAAAAACAGGCCCGTCAGGGCCTGTCAGTTTATTTCACAACGCGTAATGCCGGACGGCCACCGCGCGGCGGCGGATCGTCATCAGGATCGTTGTCATCACTGTTATCGGGCTTGTCGCCGTCGATAACGGACATGACAGTTTCACCCTCAGGCGTGGCAGTCTCGTCATCGTCATTGAGAGAAATGGCGTCGCCGTCATACGCCGCTTCCGGCTCAAACATGGTGCCTGCGCCGTTTTCACGGGCATAAATTGCCAGTACGGCAGCCAGCGGGACGTACACCTGGCGCGGCACCCCGCCGAAACGCGCGTTAAAACGCACTTCGTCGTTAGCCAGCTCCAGATTACCGACAGCACGCGGCGCGATATTCAACACAATCTGCCCGTCACGAGCATATTCCATTGGCACACGCACGCCTTCCAGGGTCACATCTACCACCAGATGCGGCGTGAGCTGGTTATCCAGCAACCATTCATAGAATGCGCGCAGCAGATACGGACGGCGTGGAGACAGTTGTGACATTTCCATGCTTATTAACCCCGGCCAAGGCGCATTTCGCGTTCGGCTTCTGTCAGTGAAGCGAGGAAGGAATCGCGTTCAAAGACGCGCGTCATGTAGCCTTTCAGCTCTTTAGCCCCTGCGCCGCTGAGTTCAATCCCCAGCTGCGGCAGACGCCATAACAGCGGCGCCAGATAGCAATCGACCAGGCTGAATTCATCGCTCAGGAAGTAAGGCTTCTGTCCAAATACCGGCGCGATAGCCAGCAGCTCTTCACGCAGTTGTTTACGGGCGGTATCCGCCTGAGCACCGGTGCTGTTCACGACAACGTTCATCAGCGAGTACCAGTCTTTTTCGATACGCTGCATGTACAGGCGGCTTTCACCACGCGCAACCGGGTATACCGGCATCAGCGGCGGATGCGGAAAACGCTCATCCAGATATTCCATAATGATGCGAGATTCCCAGAGGGTCAGCTCGCGATCTACAAGTGTCGGTACGCTTTGATTCGGGTTGAGGTCAATCAGATCCTGAGGCGGATGATCCTTCTCCACATGCTCAATTTCAAAACTAACACCTTTCTCGGCCAGCACGATGCGGACTTGGTGGCTATAGATGTCAGTAGGACCAGAAAACAGCGTCATTACCGAACGTTTGTTGGCAGCGACAGCCATGAAAACCTCCAGGTATATTCAGAATATTACTGCTGCAAACCACAACGTGGCTCGCCAGATGTAAGTAATCTATCCACCCGGGTACATTTCATTGTTCAATATTTAAACAAAAAATGAACTATCCCCGGCATTTGGGCACAAAATTGGATGATAGTTTACCAGATTTTGCGGGCTTTGTGGTGAGGGTATTGCGCAATTGCTCAAAAAGAGGCAGGAATCAATCTATTACAGTAGATAACTAAATTTTCAGGCATAAAAAAACCCGCCGGAGCGGGTTTTTTCGCCAACTGTATTCTGCCTGAGCAGAAACAGATTAACGTTTGGAGAACTGAGGACGACGACGTGCTTTACGCAGACCGACTTTCTTACGTTCAACCTGACGAGCATCACGAGTAACGAAGCCAGCTTTACGCAGTTCGCCACGCAGGGACTCATCGTACTCCATCAGAGCGCGGGTGATACCGTGACGGATCGCACCAGCCTGACCAGAGATACCACCACCTTTAACAGTGATGTACAGATCCAGTTTCTCAACCATGTCGACCAGTTCCAGCGGCTGACGAACTACCATGCGGGCAGTTTCACGACCGAAGTACTGTTCCAGAGAACGTTGGTTGATAACGATTTTGCCACTGCCCGGTTTGATGAAAACGCGAGCTGCGGAACTTTTGCGGCGACCAGTGCCGTAGTATTGATTTTCAGCCATTGCCATAATCCCGATTAGATGTCCAGAACTTGCGGTTGCTGTGCCGCGTGGTTGTGCTCGTTACCCGCGTAAACTTTCAGTTTACGGTACATAGCACGACCCAGCGGGCCTTTTGGCAGCATGCCTTTAACCGCGATTTCAATCACACGCTCAGGACGGCGGGCAATCATCTCTTCAAAGGTCGCTTCTTTGATACCACCGATGTGGCCGGTGTGATGGTAGTACATTTTGTCAGTACGCTTGTTACCGGTTACGGCAACTTTTTCTGCGTTCAGAACGATAATGTAATCACCAGTATCTACGTGCGGAGTGTATTCCGCTTTATGCTTACCGCGCAGGCGACGAGCCAGTTCGGTAGCCAGACGGCCCAGAGTTTTACCGGTCGCGTCAACAACATACCAGTCGCGTTTTACGGTTTCTGGTTTAGCTGTAAAAGTTTTCATTAAAAGCTTACCCAATAAATAGTTACACGTTGGTGAACACCCAAACGTTTAGTCAGTTGAGGTTCACACGACATTGTCCAGCAAACCTACCCCTTCGAATAGCCTATGCCGGCACACAAAAGTTTTGGGAAAAAAACTTTCTCGTAACGTGGGGTCGCAAGATTATAGGGAAGTCGGGTACAAAGATCGACCCCTTTTTGTGATTGCGACGATACTTTTCCCCGCGCCGTGCCTGGGGAGGCGATTATGCCAGATGCTCGCGCTTCAGATACTCCTCGCTTTGCATCTCCTGTAAGCGGGACAAGCAGCGCTGGAATTCAAATTTTACCCGCTCACCCTGATAAATCTCATGCAACGGGGCTTGCGCGCTGACCACCAGCTTCACGTGCCGCTCGTAGAATTCATCCACCAGCGCGATAAAGCGCCGCGCTTCGTTCTCCATCAGCGGCGTCATCACCGGCACGTCGTAGAGCATCACCGTGTGATACAGACGCGATAGCGCAATATAGTCGTGCTGACTGCGCGCCTCGACGCACAGCGTAGTGAAGGAAACTGCCAGCGTCTGATTTTCCGCCCCCAGGGTTTGCAGCGGGCGATGATTGATCTCAAGCGCTGGCCGCTGCTCGCGCGGCGTGCCCGCCAGCGCCAGCCACAGCGCTTCCATCTGCTGCGCCGTCTCGTCATTTAGGGGTGACAGCCACAGATGCGCCTGCGTCAGGGTACGCAGACGGTAATCGACGCCCGCGTCCACGTTCATCACGTCACAGTTGGCCTTGATAGCTTCAATCGCCGGCAGGAAGCGCGCGCGTTGCAGGCCGTTGCGGTAAAGCTCATCCGGTGGAATGTTAGAGGTCGCCACCAGCGTGATGCCGCGCGAGAACAGCGCTTTCATCAGGCCGCCAAGCAGCATGGCGTCGGTTATATCCGACACAAAAAACTCGTCAAAGCAGAGCACGTCGGTTTCGGCTTTAAAGCGATCGGCGATGATTTCCAGCGGATCGCTCTCTCCCTGTAACGCCGTCAGCTCTTCATGAACGCGCAGCATAAAGCGGTGAAAGTGCAGACGCTGTTTACGTGTGCCAGGCAAAGTCTGAAAAAACAGATCCATCAGCCAGGTTTTGCCGCGCCCGACGCCGCCCCACATATATAAGCCGCGTACGGGAGGGGTTGTCGATTCTTCTTTCTTACCGAGCAGTTTGCCGAAGGCCGCCATCAGGCCGCCGCGTGGCGCAGGCGTAGTGTGGGTATGCGTGAGTTGCTGCCAGATAGCGTCCAGCCGGTTAACCGCCTCGCGCTGCACCTCGTCTGGCTGATGCGTACCCGCATCCAGGGCTTGCTGGTATCGCGATGTGGGGGTAATACTTTGCATGATGTTATTGTTATTCCTTGAGTATCGGTATGCCGTAATTCACGGTTGACGAAAAAAAGGCCGTTCCACACTACGCGATGCAGCCTCAGGATTCCACTTATACGGAATTAGCGGTTATAGTGGCATAATCAGGCACAGGCGAGGAGCCTCCCTGCCAACACCCTACGGAATCACAAGACAACGGGAGATGTTCATGACCTGGGAATATGCGCTAATTGGTTTAGTCGTCGGCATCGTAATCGGTGCTGTAGCCATGCGTTTCGGTAATCGCAAGTTACGCAACCAGCAGGCCCTGCAATACGAGCTGGAAAAAAATAAGGCCGAGCTGGAGGAGTACCGTGAGGAGTTAGTCGGACATTTTGCCCACAGCGCCGAGCTGCTCGATAACATGGCCCATGATTATCGCCAGCTGTACCAGCACATGGCGAAAAGCTCCAGCCAGTTGCTGCCGGAAATGTCCGCCGAGATGAATCCGTTCCGCAATCGCCTTGCTGAATCGGAAGCGGGTAACGATCAGGCCCCGGTACAGATGCCGCGCGACTATTCAGAAGGCGCGTCAGGCCTGCTGCGCGGCGCGAAGAAACGCGATTAAGCGACTGTTAAGCCAGAATTTTTACGGGCGCGCAGGTTGCGCCCGCCTCTTCTTTCCCATCACAGCTATTATTTAGTCATTGTCCTCATTGTTACCCGTGCAAAATTTCAATAACATCCCTCTGTTTTGGGGCGTTTTTCCTTACACTTCAGGTTACGAGAGCCAGCATCAATGAAGAAAAAAAACCAGCTATTGAGTGCGTTAGCGTTAGGTGTTGGATTAGCGCTTGCCGCGCCGTTACAGACGATGGCGGCCTTGCCGTCACAGGTTCCGGGTCAGGCCGCGATCCCAAGCCTCGCGCCGATGCTGGAAAAAGTGTTGCCTGCGGTAGTTAGCGTGCAGGTGGAAGGCACCGCGGTGCAGCAAAATCCCAAAGTGCCGGAAGAACTGAAGAAATTCTTTGGCGAGGACGCGCCGGATCAGCAAGCCCAGCCGTTTGAAGGCCTTGGCTCCGGGGTGATTATCGATGCCGCCAAAGGTTATGTGCTGACCAATAATCATGTCATCAACCAGGCGCAGAAAATTAATGTGCAGTTGAATGATGGGCGTGAATTTGAAGCCAAACTGATTGGCGGCGATGACCAGAGCGATATTGCCCTGCTGCAACTGCAAAATGCCACCAATCTGACGCAAATCGCCGTCGCTGATTCCGACAGCCTGCGGGTGGGCGATTTCGCCGTCGCCGTGGGTAACCCTTTTGGCCTCGGCCAGACCGCCACTTCAGGCATTGTTTCAGCGCTCGGGCGTAGCGGGCTGAATCTCGAAGGGCTGGAAAACTTCATTCAGACCGACGCCTCCATCAACCGCGGCAACTCCGGCGGCGCGTTGTTAAACCTGAACGGCGAGCTGATCGGCATTAACACCGCCATTCTTGCCCCCAGCGGCGGCAGCGTCGGGATTGGTTTCGCCATCCCCAGCAACATGGCGCAGACGCTGGCCAAACAGCTGATCCAGTTCGGTGAAATCAAGCGCGGACTGCTGGGCATTAAAGGCATGGAAATGAGCGCGGATATTGCCAAAGCCTTTAACCTCAACGTGCAGCGCGGCGCGTTCGTCAGCGAAGTGCTGCCCAATTCCGGCTCGGCCAAAGCGGGGATCAAATCCGGCGATGTGATTGTCAGCCTCAACGGAAAACCGCTGAACAGCTTTGCGGAGCTGCGCTCCCGCATCGCCACCACCGAGCCGGGCTCGAAAGTGAAGCTGGGCCTGTTGCGCGATGGTAAACCGCAGGACGTGGAAGTTACGCTGGATAAAAGCACCTCATCTTCAGCGAGCGCGGAAATGATCGCCCCGGCGTTGCAGGGCGCGACCTTAAACGACGGCCAGCTGAAAGACGGTACCAAAGGGATCACCATCTCTGAAGTGGAAAAAAGCAGTCCTGCCGCCCAGGCCGGCCTGCATAAAGATGATGTGATTATTGGCGTCAATCGGGACCGTGTGCAGACAATAGCGGAAATGCGCAAGGTGCTGGAAGCGAAACCGAATATCATCGCCCTGCACGTGGTACGCGGTAACGATACGCTTTATTTATTATTACGTTAGGTATTTGTGGCTCCGGACATCATCCCCACGTGTGATGTCCGGATAACTCATGCTATGCTGCCCATTCTCTCTCTGGTGACGCCTGCATCATGTTTGTAAAGCTCATACGCTCCGTTGCAATCGGTTTGATTGTTGGTGGCCTTCTTCTGGCTGCTATGCCCTCCCTACGTCAGTTTAGTCCGTTGTCGACGCCCAAATTTGACAGCGCTGACGACACGCCGGTGAGCTACAACCAGGCGGTACGTCGTGCCGCGCCTGCCGTGGTTAACGTCTATAACCGCAGCGTGAATGCCTCCGCCAATAACCAGCTGGAGATCCGCACCCTGGGGTCAGGCGTGATCATGGACGAGCGCGGATACATCATTACCAACAAACATGTGATTAATGACGCCGACCAGATTATCGTCGCCTTACAGGATGGCCGGGTGTTTGAAGCCCTGCTGGTTGGATCCGACGCCTTAACCGATCTGGCGGTGCTGAAAGTCAACGCCACCGGCGGCCTGCCGGTGATCCCCATCAACCGTAAACGCATGCCGCACATCGGCGATGTGGTGATGGCCATCGGCAACCCCTACAACCTCGGGCAGACCATTACTCAGGGGATCGTCAGCGCCACCGGTCGTATTGGCCTGAATCCGTCAGGACGGCAGAACTTCCTGCAAACCGACGCCTCCATTAACCACGGCAACTCCGGCGGCGCGCTGGTTAACTCGCTGGGTGAATTAATGGGCATCAACACCCTCTCCTTTGACAAGAGCAACGACGGCGAAACGCCGGAAGGTATCGGCTTTGCTATCCCCTTCCAGCTGGCGACCAAAATTATGGATAAGCTGATCCGCGACGGTCGGGTGATCCGCGGCTACATCGGCATCAGCGGCAGAGAGATCGCCCCGCTGCATACCCAGGGTGGCGGCATCGATCAGATCCAGGGGATTGTGGTGAACGAAGTGGCGCCGGACGGCCCGGCGGCGCGCGCCGGGATCCAGGTGAACGATGTGATTATCTCGGTGAACAATAAACCGGCGGTATCGGCGCTGGAAACTATGGATCAGGTGGCGGAGATCCGCCCGGGTTCAGAAATTCCGGTTGAGGTGATGCGCGAAGATAAGAAGCTGTCCCTTAAGGTCACTATCCAGGAATACCCCGCCACAACCTAGCAGACGTAAAAAAGCCGGAACAACATTCCGGCTTTTTAGCATACAGATACTGCGCAGACTGTTACTGGTTAACGAACTCTTCGCCCAGCTGAATGTCTTTTTTCAGCGTTTCCAGCATGCCTTCCATCGCGCTTTGTTCAAAGGCGCTCAGTGTGCCGATGGACTGACGCTCTTCCACGCCATTTTTGCCCAGCAGCAGCGGCTGCGAGAAGAAGCGGGCGTGTTCGCCATCGCCTTCAACATATGCGCATTCCACCACGCCTTTTTCACCTGACAGCGCACGCACCAACGATAAACCAAAGCGCGCAGCGGCCTGACCCATCGACAGCGTAGCGGAACCGCCACCGGCCTTCGCTTCCACCACTTCAGTACCCGCGTTCTGGATACGTTTGGTCAGATCGGCTACTTCCTGATCGGTAAAGCTCACGCCCGGGATCTGCGACAGCAGCGGCAGAATGGTCACGCCAGAGTGTCCGCCGATAACCGGCACTTCCACCTCACCCGGTTGCTTGCCTTTCAGCTCAGCAACAAAGGTGTTGGAACGGATGATGTCCAGCGTGGTGACGCCAAACAGTTTGTTCTTGTCGTAAACACCGGCTTTTTTCAGCACTTCTGCCGCGATAGCGACGGTGGTGTTTACCGGGTTGGTGATGATACCCACACAGGCGCCCGGACAGGTTTTCGCTACCTGGCTGACCAGATTCTTCACGATACCGGCGTTAACGTTGAACAGATCGGAGCGATCCATCCCTGGCTTACGGGCAACGCCTGCGGAGATCAGCACCACGTCCGCGCCTTCCAGCGCAGGGGTGGCGTCTTCGCCGGAGAAACCTTTGATTTTTACAGCGGTAGGGATATGACTCAAATCAACTGCCACGCCTGGCGTAACCGGCGCGATGTCGTACAGAGAGAGTTCCGAGCCTGAAGGCAGTTGGGTCTTGAGAAGAAGGGCAAGCGCCTGGCCGATACCACCTGCCGCGCCGAGGACTGCAACTTTCATCCTAAACTCCTTATTATGGTAAGGTAAATATGTTGAAACCGTTGCTGGCGACCTTTAAAACTTCGGTAAATGTTAACAATATCCATGACAAAAGAATGCGGCCTCGCACGCTTTTAGCATCATTCACTTCCTGTTGCCCTTTGGGGGAAACTGCATGGCTTTATAGCGTCAGCAACCGAGCCGTGGCGGTACAATACACCCACTAAAGCCCTCAAAACAACATCAATTTGATAACATTTAATTTACTTTTAACCAAATCAGAGACACGTGACGCAGGCATGTTTATCGATAACGTTTTTTGATAAAATCCCGCCCTTTCATTACATTATTTCAGCCTTTAATCAGGCTGAGAATTTGCATAAAAATTCATTTATATGCATAATAATGGTGTTTCTCTCGCCATTCCACGGGTGACTTATGCGAAGTTCGGCCAAACAAGAAGAATTAATCAAAGCGTTCAAAGCGCTGCTTAAAGAAGAAAAATTCAGCTCCCAGGGTGAAATCGTGCTTGCATTGCAGGAGCAGGGTTTCGATAACATCAACCAGTCCAAAGTCTCGCGCATGCTGACCAAATTTGGTGCGGTACGCACCCGCAACGCGAAGATGGAGATGGTGTACTGCCTGCCTGCCGAGCTGGGCGTTCCGACGACTTCCAGCCCGCTGAAGAACCTGGTGCTGGATATTGATTACAACGCGGCAGTAGTGGTTATTCACACCAGTCCGGGCGCGGCGCAGCTGATTGCCCGTCTGCTGGACTCCTTAGGCAAGTCGGAAGGTATTCTCGGCACCATTGCCGGTGACGATACGATTTTCACCACGCCGGCCAGCGGCTTTACTGTCAAAGAGCTGTATGAAGCGATCCTCGTGCTGTTTGAGCAGGAGCTGTAAGAACCACCTCATCAACGGGTAACTATTGGGGGATACCACTGCGGTTTTCCCCTTTTCCGCTATTTATCACCCACATTTCTTTAACAGAAAGTGCGATTTTCTGCCCCATTACATTCACCCAGTGAATAAAACCGCACAAAAAATCAAAATCACCTACCACTCTGATTTTTATATTAATCCTTTCCGCGCGTGGCAAAAATTCGCCATTTTTAATGCCTTTCAGGAATAAAAAAAGCTAATTTTGTAACCAAAACCATACTGAAACCATTAGCATGGTATTAATTATTCGCGTGATTAGTGTATACTTGATTCTGTGATGAAGGTCACAAAGAAAGGCCTTCAGTAAAAGAATTCGACGAGGTAAACAACATGAAAATCAAAACCACTGTAGCCGCCCTGAGCATCCTTTCCGTCCTGTCCTTCGGCGCATCTGCCGCGAACGTTATCGGCAGCGATCAGGCGCAGGCCCGCCAGTCAATCGGTACCGTTTCCGTCGGTGGCGTTAACTCCTCTCCGATGGATATGCGTGCCGCACTGGATAAAAAAGCTGAACAAGAAGGTGCGTCTTCTTACCGCATTATCGAAGCACGTACCGGTGACAGCTGGCACGCCACTGCTGAACTCTATAAATAATTCCCTCCGTAGTGCTATATGATTGCCCCTGCCTTGCAGGGGCTTTTTTTTTTCAGGCTCGTACGTTGAAGCGCAGCGCCCCTTCCAGTTCTTCTTCCGCTTCATCAAATAGCAGGATCAGCGCGCCATAGCGCCGACGCTCTTTATCCGCCAGATGCAAAAACTCGATCTCCAGCGGTACAGGTAAAGCTCCCCCTGTCACCACATCCCAGAGAGAATCCAGATCGTGCACCTTTGCCCGCTCAATCTTAAAGGCGCGCGCAAATTCACGGTAAAAATCCGTCTGGTCCTCAATCTCATCAAAATCAAAAGTGTAGATAGTATTCATTGCCAGCCATCCCGCGCGCACGGGCGGCGAGAGCCGCCGCTGATGTTTATAATCCCCCCAGATGCAGGGTTTTCACTTCCATAAATTCTTCCAGTCCCAGCACCGAGCCTTCACGACCCAGCCCTGACTCTTTTACGCCGCCGAAGGGGGCCAGCTCGGTCGAAACCGCACACTCGTTGACGCCAATCATGCCGCTTTCAATGGCCTGCGAAACACGGAATACCCGCGCCAGATTTTGCGTGTAGAAATAGGCTGCAAGGCCGAACGGCGTATCGTTGGCGCGGCGGATCACCTCTTCTTCCGAGGTAAAGCGGAAGCAGGCGGCCAGCGGCCCGAACGTTTCCTCGGCGGCCAGCTTCATGCCATCGCTACAGTCGCCCAGTACCGTCGGCTCCCAGAAATTGCCGCCCAGCGCATGCGCTTTACCGCCTGCCAGCACTTTCGCGCCTTTCGCCACGGCATCCTCAACGTGTTCGCGCACCTTATCCACCGCGGAAGGTTCAATCAGCGGGCCGACCACCACGCCCTCTTCCACACCATTGCCCACTTTCAGGGCGCTGACGGCGCTCGCCAGCTTGCTGACGAAGGTGTCATACACTGACTCATGAATATAAAAACGGTTAACGCTGACGCACACCTGCCCGGCGTTACGGAATTTATTGGCAATCGCCCCCTGCACTGCCGCATCAATATCAGCATCTTCGAAGACGATATAGGGCGCGTTGCCGCCCAGCTCCATCGACACCTTTTTCATGGTGTCCGCTGCGTTGCGCATCAGGGTTTTGCCGACTGCCGTCGATCCGGTAAAGGAGATTTTGCGCACCTCCGGACTGGCCATAATGGCGTCGCTGATTTCCGCCGTGGTGCCTGCCACGGCGTTCAGTACGCCATCCGGCACCCCGGCTTTTTTCGCCAGCTGGATCAGGGCAAAGGCGCTGAGCGGCGTATTATTTGCAGGTTTGATCAAAGCAGTGCAGCCTGCCGCCAGCGCCGGGCCGAGCTTACGGGTCAGCATCGCCATCGGGAAGTTCCATGGCGTGATCGCCGCCACTACGCCCACCGGTTCGCGGGTGGCAAAGATGCGTGAGCCTGCTTTGGCAGGCGGGATGATTTCGCCGTTGGCGCGCTTGGCCTGCTCGGCAAACCATTGAATAAAGCTGGCGGCATAGTCCACTTCGCCTTCCGCTTCTTTCAGTGGTTTGCCCTGTTCGGCGGTCATCAGCTGTCCCAGCCAGCTTTTATTCTCGATAATCAGTTCATACCAGCGATAGAGGATCGCAGAGCGTTCTTTGGCGGTTTTCGCGCGCCAGGCGGGAAAGGCACGGCTGGCGGCGGCAATGGCCTCTTCCGTCTCTTTCTTACCAGCTTTCGCGACTTTCGCTATGACCTCGCCCGTTGCCGGGTTGGTGACCTCAAAGGTCGTTTCCAGTTTTTTCCATACTCCATCAACAAAATAACCTGTCTGGAATAGCGCATGATCCTGAAGTGCCTGCGTTGTCATATATCCTCCTGAGCCTCGGTTTTCGGGCAATGAAGTTAAGTATAGCCATAAAAAAACCGACGCTTCTGGCGTCGGTTTGTGGGCTTAACTGTCAGTCAGCGCATGCTGATATTTGTGGAGCATATCCACCAGCCGCTTCACAGGATGAGTGACCTGATCCGGCGCGGAGCAGCTGTGCAGCTTCTCCTGATACACATCAAGCTCACCCAGCAGCTGCGTAAAGTAGCGCCGCCGTTTGTGGTCGCTGGTGGCCGACATCACCTGATCCGCCGTGCGTCGCAACTGGCGATGCCAGGCCGACAGTTCGGCGTTCACCGGTACCGGCGCGTCACGCAGGCGCTGGTGGGCGATGATCAGCGTCAGCGCCAGACGGAATTTGGCGACATCATCCGGAAATTTGCTCAGCAGTAAAAACAGCTGCTGATACAGCGCCGGCAGATGGTTTTCTTTACGCCGGGCGGTATTGGTGGTCAGGGACGATACCGCCGCGGACATAAACTGATTGAGCAGCATCCGTCCGGTACGTGCGCGGGAGTTATCCCGCACCAGCACAATCACCGTGAACGCCAGGATACAGCCGACAATCTGCCCCAGCGCGCTGTCAAGAAAGCGGCTGAATTCAAAGGTCATCGGGTTATCCAGCACAATAATATTGATGGTGCTCGCCAGCGCGCCCAGGGATCCCAGCCGCCGTTTCTGCACTTCAATGCCGATAAAGAAGGCCAGTACCGCAAGGCTGATGCACAGCAACAGCATGCTTTGCTGCGTGGAGGGGATCACCACCAGGAAGTAGAACGCCCCCAGGGGTAAGGCCGCCAGCGTACCGTACACAAAATCGATCGCCACCATGCGCGGGTTAGGCAGGCGCATCGCCAGCGAGGTCACCACCGCGATCATCACCATCGCGCCGTTACCCGAGGTCCAGCCCGTCCACAGCCAGAACAGCGTGCCGAGAATACAGGAGAGCGTGGTGCGCCAGAAGTTCACCATCGCATGATGGCGCTCGGCGGACCCGGCTTTAACCACAGTTTCGCCTTCCAGCACCTCTTCTTCCGTGGCGCTGATTTTGGTATTGCCGATCACCCCGCGCCTGAGCAGCAGATAGCGCGTTGCCGCCCCGACCCAGCTGTAAATCGTCACCGGCGTGTCGCGTTCGCCGGTCCAGATAATCACCCGGCGTATGCGCTTGAGCTGTTTATGTACGTCCTGCGCGGTTTCTACCGGCTCCGCAAAGAGTTCGCGGAAGGTGTCGGTCACCGCTTCCGGTCGGGTGTTCTGAATAAGCCAGGTTTCACAGGCCTGAGTGATCAGCGTCAGCGACAGGGTGTTAATCACTTTCAGCCGCCGGTTCGCCCGCGCCCAGCGGGAGGATTCCATATTCAGGTTGCTGCGCATCCCTTCCAGCGCCGTGGTACGGCGCACCAGCGCGCCCCAGGCTTTATCCATCTCTTCGCCGCTGCCATGCGCGATGCATAATTGCATCAGCTGGTATTGCGCCACCAGCAGGCTGTCGAGTTCGCGGTCGATCTCCTGTTTGATGGATCGGGGTGAAAACAGCAAATCCGCGATTATGGCACAAACGATCCCCAGCACGATCTCACTGCATCGCTCCACCGCAAACTGCGGCGTGAGTAATGGCTCGTACTGAATGGTGATGACGATGATCAGCGCCGTATAACCCGCCAGCCCCCAGGCGTAGGAGTTTTCGACGCGCACCAGCGAGGAGACCCAGGTACAAAATCCGGCCCAGATACAGCAAACCACCAGCATCAGCAGCGGCGCGCGGATCATCAGAATAATGATGGTCAGCGCCGCCACGCAGCCGATAAAGGTGCCGATAATACGCAGCATGCCGCGGTAACGGATCGCCCCGGAGTAAGGTTCGCCCCCCGCCGCAAACGCCGGGCCTGCGGCAACGATCGCCGCCGTCAGCACGGCCCAGCGCGGGGTTTCAAGCTGGAAGTGAAAGCCGACGAACAGCGCCAGCACAATGGCGCACGCCAGTTTCAGGGCGAAGCGAATGTGCTGTGTGGCGATGGAAAAAATGCCCATCATGCTTAACCAAACTCACGCAGACGGTGAGCCAGTTTACGGAAGAAGGAGTCCTGGCTTTCGTCCCGGTCTTTTTCACCGGTGATCACCACCGTGGCCGTGGTCCCGGCGGGCCAGACATTCTCTTTCTGATCGTCCAGGCGAATACGCACCGGCACGCGCTGCGCCAGGCGGACCCATTCAAGATTGGAGTCAATGGTCGCCATGCCTTTGGCGTCACGGCTGCTGCTGGCGTTGGTGACCCCGGCGGCGACGCTGTCTACCGTGCCTTTAAGCACCCGGTTACTGCCCAGCGGCGTAATTTCCGCGCGATAGCCGGTTCGCACACCTTCCAGCTTGGTCTCTTCCATATAGGCGAGTACATAAAATGAATTTTGTTTGACCAGCGCCACCGCCGTCGAACCGCGGGTTATAAATTCCCCGGTATAAACGTTCAGGTTGGTCACCCAGCCTGCCGCCGGGGCGCGGATAACGGTACGTTCGAGATCGAGTTTTGCCAGATCCAGCGTCGCCTGCGCTTTCGCCTGCTGGTGGATCACCGTCTGCAAGACGTTGTTGGACTGCTCGATCTCCTCACGGGACATGGCCTGGATGCCTAATTTATTACGACGTCCGGCTTCGCGGCGCTTTTCACTGGCCAGCGCGCGGTAGTACGCCACGTCAGCCTCGGCTTCTTCGACGGCTTTTTGATAGCGCGGCCGATCGATGGTGAACAGCACCTGGTCTTTCTGCACCAGCTGGTTATCGTGAACCTTCACATCGGTGATCAGCCCCGCGACATCCGGCGCGATGGCGACCACATCGGCACTAAAACGCGCGTCACGCGTCCACGGCGATTCGGTGTAATAGACCCATGCGCGAAAGATGGCGATGAATGCCAGAATAACCATCACCAGGGTGATGGCGGTACGGGTAAAATTTCTTGTTAGTGTTTTCACATCTACCTCAGTCGAACAGGCGCGTCAGTAAATAAAATAAGCAGCAATATAGCGCTGTATTAAACAATGCCGGGTGCCAGACAAAGTCATAGATCCCTGTCGGGAGCAGCAGACGGCGCACCAGCCAGAACAGCGCCAGTGATATAAGTAACTCAAAGAATATCGGTGGGAACGACAGACCGAACACCACGACCACGGGAAACAGACTCATGTTGACCTTGATTAACGCATGCAGGAGACAATTATTATTCACGTCACCGCAGGAATTAGGGCCAGAAAGGCCAGGCGAGAGTGACGTATCTATTATTCAGCTAACTATATATTAGCGTAACTGTTATACTGTCATCTATATAGTGTGATCTAAATCACTTTTAAGCCAGAGTGAACAATGGAACGATTAAAACGCATGTCGGTGTTCGCCCGCGTCGTCGAACTGGGTTCGTTCACCGCCGCCGCGCGACAGCTGCATATGAGCGTCTCCTCAATCAGCCAGACCGTCTCGAAGCTGGAAGATGAGTTGCAGGTGAAGTTGCTCAACCGCAGCACCCGCAGCCTGGCGCTGACCGAAGCCGGTAAAATTTATTATCAGGGCTGCCGACGGATGCTGCATGAAGTACAGGACGTGCATGAACAGCTCTACGCTTTTAATAACACGCCCATCGGTACGCTGCGCATCGGCTGTTCTTCAACCATGGCGCAAAATGTCCTCGCCGGGATGACTGCCCGGATGCTGAAGGATTACCCCGGCCTGACGGTGAATCTGGTGACGGGGATCCCCGCCCCCGATCTTATTGCCGACGGGCTGGACGTGGTGATCCGCGTGGGGGCATTGCAGGATTCGAGCCTTTTTTCCCGCCGTCTGGGGGCGATGCCGATGGTGGTGTGCGCCGCGAAAAGCTATCTGGCGCAGTACGGCATTCCTGAAAAACCCGCCGATCTGAGCAATCACTCCTGGCTGGAGTACAGCGTGCGCCCGGATAACGAATTCGAGCTGATCGCCCCTGAAGGGCTATCCACGCGCCTGATCCCGCAGGGCCGTTTTGTCACTAACGATCCGATGACGCTAACCCGCTGGCTGACCGCCGGGGCCGGAGTGGCCTATGTGCCGCTGATGTGGGTGATCGATGAGATCAACCGCGGCACGCTGGAGATCTTATTTCCGCGCTACCAGTCGGATCCGCGCCCGGTTTACGCGCTTTATACCGAAAAGGACAAGCTGCCGCTCAAGGTGCAGGTCTGTATTAACTATCTGACGGATTATTTTGTTGAGGTGGCGAACCTGTTTCAGGCGATGCGCGGACGGGCGAAGGAAAAATAATGTAGGCCCGGCAAGCGCAGCGCCGCCGGGCAATTTCACGCGATAAATTATGCCGTACCGCCCACGGTCAGGTTATCCACTTTCAGCGTCGGCTGACCCACGCCGACCGGCAGGCTCTGCCCTTCCTTACCGCATACGCCCACGCCGCTGTCGAGTTGCAGATCGTTACCGACCATCGACACCTGCTGCATGGCTTCGATACCGGAGCCGATCAGCGTGGCGCCTTTCACCGGCGTCGTCACTTTACCGTTTTCAATCAGATAAGCTTCGGACGTTGAGAAAACGAATTTACCGGAGGTGATATCCACCTGACCGCCGCCAAAGTTTGGCGCGTAGATGCCGTATTCAACGGACTCGATGATCTCCTGCGGCGTGGATTGCCCCGCCAGCATGTAGGTATTGGTCATGCGCGGCATCGGTAAATGGGCATAGGATTCGCGGCGGCCGTTACCGGTTGGCGCGACGCCCATCAGACGGGCGTTCAGCTTGTCCTGCATATAGCCTTTCAGAACGCCCTTCTCGATCAGCACGTTGTACTGGCCCGGCGTACCTTCATCATCAATGGCGACCGAGCCGCGACGATCGTGCATCGTGCCGTCATCAACGATGGTACAGAGTTCAGACGCTACAAGTTGCCCCATCTGCCCGCTGAATACCGAGGTACCGCGGCGGTTGAAGTCGCCTTCCAGACCGTGACCCACCGCTTCGTGCAGCAGCACGCCCGGCCAGCCCGCGCCCAACACCACCGGCAGCGTACCGGCAGGGGCCGCCACGGCGGAAAGATTCACCAGCGCCATGCGCACGGCTTCTTTCGCCCAGGCATCCGCCCGGACGTCGCCGCCCGCATCGGCGAGGAACCATTCATAGCCGAAACGACCGCCGCCGCCGCTTGAGCCGCGCTCGCGCTTGCCCTGATCTTCCACCTGCACGCTGACCGACAGACGAACCAGCGGGCGGACATCCGCCGCCAGCGTGCCGTCAGTCGCGGCCACCAGGATCAGTTCATAAACACCGGTGAGGCTGGCATTCACTTCCTGTACGCGCTTATCCGCAGCACGGGCCACCGCATTCACGCGACGCAGAATGTCGAGCTTCTCTTCACGGGTCATGCTTTGCAGCGGATCGACGCTGGTATAGAGCGCGCCATACTCCACCGCGCCCAGGGTTTTCACTTTACCGTCGCCGCTGTCGCGCACGATAGTGCGTGCCGCCTGCGCGCTCTGTTCCAGCGCCAGCAGGCTGATCTGATCGGCGTAAGCAAAGCCCGTTTTTTCACCGCTTACCGCCCGCACGCCGACGCCCTGGTCGATGTGATACGAGCCGTCTTTAATGATGTTGTCTTCTAAAACCCAGGACTCATGATAGCTCGACTGGAAATAGAGATCGCCGTAATCAAGACGGCGCTCGGCCAGCTGGCCAAGAATGGAAAACAGATCCTGATGATTCAGGCCATTCGCCGTTAGCAATTGTTCACTAACCAGATTCAAACTCGTCATGTTGCTACTCTTTGGTTGCCGCCAGGTTAGCGGTAGAAATCATATCTATTGAGAGTGAGGCAATTACTCGCCCCCGTCAAATCATTGCTTCGCCGGGCTACGCGGCTGGCGCAGCACTTCATTAATTTGTGGTTTATCCATGGTGCCGGTGATCTGGTAGCGCAGGATGGAGACTTTATTCCACAAGGGCCCCAGCACTTTACTGGCGGCGAATACCGCTGCGCCGACGATGGGGTTAACCGCAAAAGCGGCCGCCACGCCGACGGTAGCGGAGATTTCCGGCGCCACCACGGCTTCCACGTCGAGTTTACGGCGAACCAGGTCTACCGATCCTTTCATGGCGATATCCGCTTCCAGGCCATCCACCAGGGTGTCATCGGTATGCAGCACGCCATCTTTGATCCAGGCGGTGCTGCGGATGGAGTCAAAATAGAAGCCTTCGCTGAAGGTGTCGCTGAAATCAAACCGCAGCTTGCGCAGCAGCGCGTCGAAACTCACCAGGCGCAGCAGCTGCCCGGCGCGTCCGGTGCTGACATCCGCGATCTCGCCGTTACCCAGCCGGGTGCGCAGAATACCGTTGAGGGAGGCTTCTTCCGGCTGCCAGGGCGTATTGCGCCAGTGCAAATCGTAATCGACGTCAAAAGGCGCTTCCCGCAGTGGCGTGGTAACACCAAAGAAATTGGTCGCCGCGTCGATCTTATCCCCCTTTAGTCTGCCCTTAATCGACGTGCGTTCGGCACCGGCGCGGTTGACCCATTCGCCGTTCGCCGTCAGACGGGCAAAGCCGCTGTCCAGCAGACCATTCTTCAGGGTTAAGGTGTCGCCATTGATCGTGAAATCGCCGTCGAGCCGCCCGTATTTTTGTCCCCAGAACCAGCACTCCGCGCAGCGTAATTGCAGATCAGGCCAGCCGCTGAAATCGATCTGCCGTTTGGTAAGCAGCGTCGTCGGCGACAGCGGATCGCGCTCGGCCGCCGCCGGGTTGTAATAGAGATAGCGGATCGCCGCCTGCCAGGGAGCGTTATCCAGCATCGTGACAGTAGCATTGATTTCACGTCCCTGGGCTTCGACTTTAGCACCGCCCGCTACCGGCTGCTTCACGATGCTCAGGTTGTTCCATTGCTGCCCGCCGAGCGTCAGCGCCGGGGTACGCAGGGTAATGCTTTCCGGGAAGGCCGTCGCGCTACTGACGTTATTCGCCACGCCCTGCTGGAGCAACGCCATCCACTGCGCGCCATCCAGCGGCGGCAGATTCAGCTCCACGCCTGCGGTTTCCGGCAGCGGCGGCAGCGTCCGGCTTTCCGACGTCCAGATAGCGCGGTCCAGGGTCAGCTTTTTACCCAGCAGCCAGCGGCTGTTGAAATGGCTGTCGCTGCCCGCTTTGCCCGTCAGATCGAAACGCCGCAGGTCGCCTTCCACTTTCACCGTTAACGGCAACGGCTGACCGGCGGCTTTTTCCAGCGGCGAAGGCAGACGGCTGGCGATATTTTTTAAGTCGCCTTTGATATCCACGTTGTAGCGCGCACCGGCATGATAAGGCAGCTCGATGCCCACTTTGCCATTCCAGGCGGCGCTACCGCTGACGGCATCGCGCAGCTGTTTCGGCAGCGCCTCTATGCCCGCAGGCTGCCAGTTACCGTTCAGATCTACCGCCACCTGATAGGCCTTTTCGCCCTCGGTGGTGGAGAAATTCACGTTAAGCGGCTGATTAAACCAGCGGGCGGTCAGCGGCTCGCTTTTCAGATTGCCGTTCTCAAAGCTGAACTGGCCGCTTAAATTATGCAGCGTGCTGTTCAGCGGCTTAATAAACAGGCTGTTATTATTCAATCGGACGTTGCCTTTGGCGGTCGTCATTTCGCCATCCAGCGGAATATCCAGATGTAAGCGAGCGCTTACATCGCCATCAAGCTGAAGCTCTTCCAGCGTGGCGCCCAGCGAATCTTTCAGCGGCGTGTCGTTGAAATAAGGCCCCACTGCTTTGCCTGGCCCGCTGATATCAGCATCGATCAGCAGTTTTTCTTTCAGGTAATCCGGGATCACCGCCGTCAGATTATGACCTTTCACACCGCCAAGGTTGACCTCATCGGTCCTCATCCACAGGCCGTCATTAAGGAAGTCCAGTTCCATATCGAGATTTTTAAGCGCCGGCCAGCCAGGCTGGAACGCGAAGGTGGCGTTACGCAGCGGCACCAGCACTTCGAACTGGCCTTCGTTATGTTTATAGGGGAACAGATGCGGATTACCGCCGTACACCAGGGTGGCGTTATCCACCTGGCCGCCCTGGATTGCGCCGCTCAGGTAATCCACCAGCGCTTTACCCATCAGGTTTTCCGGGAAGTACCGCCAGGCCTGTCCGGCATCATCGGTGCTGATCCCGGCGAGAATGCCAAGCCAGGGTTCATCTCCGGCAGGTTGCAGATAACGAAAATCGCCGCGCGCATGAACGCCCGTGCCTTTGACATCAATCTGCCGACCATCGAGCTGGAAACCTTTGTCATTTTTCAGCCAGTTAAGTGTGGCGACGCCCTTTTCGATTTCCAGCGGCGCGCGGAATACCGTTTTGTAGGGCATTTTCGCATCGGTGACGCTGCCGGTCAGCCTGCCGTCGTCCACGCTGCCGGAGAGCGTACCGGTAAAGTGCTCGACGCCCGGCAGCATTTTCCATTGCTGCCAGGCAAGATTGTTCCAGTTCGCCTGAAAGCGGGTTTTTTCAGTCGCCTGAAGGGGAATATCCAGCGCCAGCTTTTCGATTTGCCCGGTCGGCTGCATGGCGCGCCAGATTTCGCCCAGCGCAGGCGAGAGTTTTTCGGCAATGGGCAGCAGGCCGTCCAGCCCGTTCAGTTCCAGATGGCTGGCGCGCACGCGCAGTTCGTCGCTGCGTACGCCCTTCGCCCCGCCCACTTCCTGCGCCGGAACCCAGGCCAGCGACAGCGCGCCTTTCGGCCACGGCTTGTCATCCATGGTGATACGGGTTTCGGGAATATCGAACTGCCAGCCCTGCTGCTGGCGGGTGACGTGCGCCGTCAGATTATCAACTGACAAACGGTGCGGCTGGCTATCGCCTTTCCAGCTGGCGCCGCCTTTTTTCAGCCAGACATCGCCCCCCGACACTTCGCCTTTGCTCAGCGTCAGCCAGCCCTCAAGGCTAAAGCGCGCGGTTTGCAGGGCGACGTTATCCTGCATCCATTTGCCAAGCCAGGGTTTGACGTCAATATCATCGGCCTGTAGCCATACGCGGCCATGGTTGAGCAGCCCTTCGTCGTCACGCAGATCCATACGCACTTTCATCACGCCGTGTTGTCCGGTAAGGCTGGAGAGGCTGACTTCGCCTTCGGCACGGTGACGGGCTTTGCCGTTAAGCCACGTCAGCTGTGGCACCGCCAGCTCGGCCCGCTGTCCGGATGGCGTCAGGAAACTGATATGGCTGTCGCGCAGATCGAAATGATCGAACTGGCGGAGGAACAGATCGCTCAGGCGGCTGGTTTCCATGCCCTCGCTGTCATTGCTCTGTTGCAGGGGCGTATTGGTATGAACCTGAAGCTGATAAAAGGTGAGGTCGCGGAACTGCCAGCGCAGGTGCAGCAGGCTTTGCCAGACGTCGAGCGCCAGGGTGACGCGCTCAATGGACACTTCGCCGCCGTCTTTAAAACCGGCGTGGATGCCGCGTACGTCCAGCGTCGGGCCGAAATTTTGCCAGCTGGCGGTAACCTGTTTTGCGTCTACCGGCACGCCGGAGGAGGATTCGATTTTCGCGAGGATGGCCGGACGCCAGCTGTCCAGATGCGGCAGCATCAGGCGCAGGCCGCTCACCAGCAGCGCAATGATGACAACCAATGTCGCCACAGTCAGCAGCAATATCCCCGGCAGTCGCCTCACGCATCTCTCCTTGTCAGCCCGCGCAACAGGCCTTGATCGTGTCGCAGCATGCTACGAATTACATCATCACTACGTCGAACTGCTCTTGATTGTAGAGCGGTTCAATCTGCACTTTGACCTGTTTGCCGACAAAAATTTCGACTTCCGCCAGCGCGTGGGACTCTTCGCTTTTCAGCGCCTCGGCCACCGCCGGAGAAGCATAGACCAGGAAACGATCGGAATCGTAGGCATGATGCACACGGACAATTTCGCGCATGATTTCATAGCAGACGGTTTCGACGGTTTTCACCGTCCCGCGACCATGGCAGGTCGGGCATTCGTTGCACAGCACATGCTCGACGCTTTCACGGGTGCGTTTACGCGTCATCTCGACCAGACCGAGCTGCGAGAAACCGTTGATGCTGGTTTTGACGCGATCCTTGCTGAGCGCCTGCTCCAGCGAATGCAGCACGCGACGGCGGTGATCTTCATTATTCATGTCGATAAAATCGATAATAATAATGCCGCCGAGGTTGCGCAGACGCAGCTGACGGGCGATAGCCTGGGTGGCTTCGATGTTGGTGTTAAAGATGGTGTCGTCAAGATTACGGTGGCCGACAAAGGCCCCGGTATTGATATCGACGGTGGTCATCGCTTCCGTTTGATCGATGATCAGATAGCCGCCGGACTTCAGTTCAACCTTGCGCTCCAGCGCGCGCTGAATTTCGTTTTCGACGTCAAAGAGATCGAAAATCGGCTGACGCCCGCTGTAATGCTCAAGCTTGCTGGTCATCTCCGGAATATATTCGGCGGTGAATTCCAGCAGCGCTTCGAAAGTCAGACGGGAATCGACGCGAATACGATCGAGGTGCGCATCGGCAAAATCGCGCAGCACGCGCTGGGCCAGCGCCAGTTCGCCGTACATCTGATAACGCGTCTGCGGGCGCTTTTTGCGCTCCATGACTTTCGTCCATACGCGTTTAAGGTAGGCGGCATCGGAGGCCAGGTCCTCTTCGCATACGCCTTCTGCGGCGGTACGGATGATAAAGCCGCCCTGCTCATCGCAATATTCAGCCACCACGCGCTTTAAACGCTCGCGCTCGGTTTCGCTTTCAATACGCTGGGATACCCCAACGTGGGACGCGCCCGGCATAAACACCAGGTAACGGGATGGCAGGGTGATGTCGGTGGTCAGACGCGCGCCTTTGGTGCCGAGCGGATCTTTCACCACCTGCACCATCAGATCCTGCCCCTGACGCACCAGCTCTGAAATGTCGCGCACGGTGAAGTTTTTCTGCTCTTCCCCGGCCACGCATTCGGTATGCGGCATGATGTCGGAGGCGTGAAGAAACGCCGCCTTATCGAGACCAATATCTACAAAAGCCGCCTGCATACCGGGCAGCACACGGCTCACACGACCTTTGTAGATATTGCCGACTATTCCGCGCCGCGCTTCACGCTCAATGTGGATTTCCTGCAAAATGCCGCCATCAATGTACGCCACGCGTGTTTCTGAAGGCGTTACGTTTACCAACAATTCAGCCGTCATCTTTATTCCTTCCCTCGCGCAGTGCGTTAAAATTGCTCAGCAACTCATAGGTTTCTACCAGCGGTAAGCCGACCACAGCGTGGTAACTGCCGTTAATCCGTCGCACAAAGCAGCCGCCCAGTCCCTGGATCCCGTAGCCGCCCGCTTTATCCATCGGTTCACCGCTGGCGATGTACGCCATGATCTCATCATCAGAGAGTACTCTGAATGTCACATCTGTGACTACCAGACAGTCAAGAATGTGCTGACGATCGGCCAGCGCTACGGCAGTCATCACCTGGTGCGTTTGCCCTGAAAGCTGATGCAACATCTTAGCAGCATGAGAGGTATCCTGCGGTTTTTCCAGCACTTCGCCATTTAAAATGACAATGGTGTCAGCGCCGAGCACCGGCAAATCCCGCGCTGCCTGCGCCACACCAGCCTGGGCTTTTTCCCGCGCCAGACGCGTCACATATTGCTGCGCGCTTTCCTGCGCCTGACGGCACTCTTCGGTGCCGGGCAGAATGCGTTCAAATGAGACGCCCAGTTGCGTGAGCAGTTCCTGACGGCGGGGAGAGCCGGAAGCAAGATAGAGATCTGTCATAATACCCTTTTATTGCACTGCAAACTGCTGGCGAATTTTACGCATCAGCAGGAAAAGCCATGGCCAGAGAACACCGTTAACCGCGCTGCTCCAGAACACTTCCGGCCTGAAGGAGACATTGATCACCAGGAATTCCGCCCAGAACACAATCACCTCGGTGGCAAGCGAAAGCAGCATCACCACCAGCGCCTGCTGCCAGAGCGCGAGGTTACGGAAAAGCTGGAATTTGAGTGCCACGAGGTAAGCGATAATGCTCAGTGACAGGGCCCGCACGCCAAGCGTCGAACCGCTGATGAGATCCAGTATGGCACCCACGGCTAAACCTGTACCGACATTCACGCGGTGCGGTAAAGCGAGGATCCAGTAGAGCAGGATCAGCAGTACCCAGTTAGGCCGGTAGACAATGATGTCATCCGGCCAGGGCATAATCTGCAATAAAAGCGCAATGAGAAACGAGAGCCAGATCACCCAGCGTCCCTGGCTACGATAACTGCCCACTATTGTCCTCCCGGCGCTGTACCGGCAGGCTGCGGCAACCCGGTTGCCGGTGCAGGCACGGGCGCAGGCGGCCCCATCGAATCAGGGGCAGGCAATACCTGGGGCATCATCTGCATCAGGCGTTCGTTGGCGACGCGGTGCACGTCTTCCGGCGTCATCGGGTTTGCCCCGTTACGATCCGCGCCCCACAGCAGCAGCAAATAGCGTAAACGCTGTAAACCCGCCGTCGGACGCGCCTGGATCACGGTGTAAGCACGTTGCGTATCCAGCTTAACGGAGGAGACGACGCCCACCGGATAACCTTCCGGGAAACGTCCGCCCAGACCGGATGTCACCAGCACGTCGCCGACACGAATGTCGGTGTTGGCGGGCAGGTGCTCCAGTTGCAGATCGTCGGTACAGCCGTTACCGGCCGCGATGACGCGGATATCGTTACGTAAGACCTGGATAGGCAGCGCATGGGTGGCATCGCAGATTAACAGCACGCGGCTGGTGAGTTTCGCCACGGCGACCACCTGACCGACCACGCCTTTATCGCTGATCACCGGCTGGCCTTCGTAGACGCCGTTCACGCTGCCTTTATCGATAACCACCTGATCGCTGTAAGGGTCGTTCACCGTCGAGATGACCTGAGTCACCATTTTTTGTTCATCCTGGCGCAGGGGTGAGCCCAGCAGCTCGCGCAGACGCGCGTTCTCCTGTTTGTACTGCCCCAGCATCAGCAGTTCGCTGTTTTTCAGCAGCAGTTCCTGGCGCAGCGCCCGGTTTTCAAGTTCGAGCTGGTCACGTGATGCCAGCGTTTGCGATACGCTGTCGAGCAGGGCACGGGGACCGTTAGAGACAAAGTAGAAAGGACTGACGGCGGTATCCATGTACGTTCGGATCTGACTGAACGCACCCAGGCGGCTGTCGGCGATAATGACACCAAGCGCAACCAGCACCGCCAGAATAAGGCGAATCTGTAGCGACGGGCCACGGCTAAAAATTGGCTTCATAGGCTATGCGTATTCTCAGGCCGGCCAGAACCGAAGCGGCAATAGCGCCGCCCCGGATCTGACACCGACTATTCTTCGCTGAACAAATCGCCGCCGTGCATGTCGATCATTTCCAGCGCCTTGCCGCCGCCACGCGCGACGCAGGTCAGTGGATCTTCTGCAACTACGACAGGAATACCTGTCTCTTCCATTAACAGGCGGTCAAGGTTACGCAGCAACGCGCCACCACCGGTCAATACCATACCGCGCTCGGAGATGTCAGAAGCCAGTTCCGGCGGACACTGTTCCAGCGCAACCATGACCGCGCTGACGATACCGGTCAGCGGTTCCTGCAGCGCTTCGAGGATTTCGTTAGAGTTCAGGGTAAAGCCGCGCGGCACGCCTTCCGCCAGGTTACGACCGCGCACTTCGATTTCGCGCACTTCGTCACCCGGGTAAGCAGAACCGATTTCATGTTTGATACGCTCGGCCGTTGCTTCACCAATCAGCGAGCCGTAGTTACGACGCACATAATTAATGATGGCTTCATCGAAGCGGTCGCCGCCGATACGCACAGAAGAGGAGTAGACCACGCCGTTCAGGGAGATAACGGCCACTTCTGTGGTACCGCCACCAATATCCACCACCATGGAACCCGTCGCTTCTGAAACCGGCAGGCCTGCACCAATTGCGGCAGCCATCGGCTCTTCAATCAGAAAGACTTCACGGGCGCCTGCGCCTTGCGCGGATTCGCGGATAGCACGACGCTCAACCTGGGTTGCGCCAACCGGCACACACACCAGCACGCGCGGGCTTGGACGCATAAAGCTGTTGCTGTGCACCTGTTTGATAAAGTGCTGCAGCATTTTTTCCGTCACGAAGAAGTCAGCGATAACGCCGTCTTTCATCGGGCGAATAGCCGCAATGTTTCCTGGCGTACGGCCAAGCATCTGTTTAGCTTCATGACCTACCGCAGCGACGCTTTTCGGGGAACCAGCACGATCCTGACGAATAGCCACAACAGAAGGCTCATTCAATACGATGCCTTGTCCTTTTACATAAATAAGGGTATTCGCGGTACCCAGGTCAATGGACAAGTCATTGGAAAACATGCCACGAAATTTTTTCAACATACTGAGGGATAATCCTGAAAGCTGGGGCGGAAGAATAAAATCCGCTTACTTTACCAACCACACGCAGCAGCGACAAGGCGCAAAAATCGACGGCTACGGTGAAAATTAGTGCAGTTTGTGTCCTTGAGTTACAAATCGACCTGACTCCTTCAGGACAGATAGAGACCGCAGCGTTCCTCGCTATCACTTTGCAACCAGTCTAAGGTCATTCACTGGCTTTTTTACTGCACGAACTGGCGGGCAGACATGCACACCCCCACAAGATACAGCGCGCGTTATTCTACGTGAAATAACGTTAAACGGCAGGTCAAACAGAGTATCTTTGTGAATATTTTTTTACTTCGGTGTCAAGCGGCATCGAGGCTGCAAAAAAATCCCCCTGCCCGCCTGCCACTCCGCGTTCAATCAGGGTCTGCCATTCCCCTTTAGTACGGATGCCGGTGGCGAAAACGCGCGTTTGCGTTCCTTTGCAGGCCTCCACCAGACTCTGTACCAACAACTGGTTTTCGGTGCGCTTTTCAATGTTACGCACCAGGCTCGGATGGAGCTTCAGCAGTTCCACATCCAGCGCCTTGATCCAACTGGTGCTGACCAGCGTCAAACCCGCCTGAGCGACCACTATTCGCGCGCCTAATGCGGTCATTAATCGCACGACCGGTTGTAAACGGCTGATGTGTTGACAAACATCTGCCTCTGCAAGTTCAATAATAATCCGTTTACGTTGTGATTTTTCACATTGCATCAGGGTATCGCGCAACCAGCGCTGGAACTGGGGGCGGATCAGCGCCTCTACCGTAATGGGCATCGCCAGGCTCTCCTCCGGCCAGAAACGCAGGAAAGGGATCAGCCGGGTCATCTGCTGACGGTCATACTCCTCCGCCAGTCCGAACTGCAACACCATCGGCATATATTCCGCCGGAATGACCTCCTGATCGCCATCAAAAATGCGACACATCAGCTCCCGGTGATGCACGCGCCCGTCGCGGGTTACCGCGGGTTTCTGGTAAAAGCGCGGGCCGCCGCGGCTGAGCATCTGTTCGATCAGCGTTCGCCAGCGGACATTGCCGCGCCCTTTTTCCGGCAGCGTATCATCCCACACCGCCCAGCTGTTGCCGCCCTGCAATACGGCGTTACGCGTGGCCGCTTCAGCGTGTTCCATCACCTGTTCGGTGGATTGCCCGCCGCGCCAGGCGCAAATGCCAATGTGGATCATGTCATCCCGGTCGAGCATTTTGGACGGCGGCAGCGCGTCCACCGATTTCAGCAACTGGGCGGCGATACTTTCTGATTCTTTCAGCGTGCGGTGCGAGAGTAAAACGGCGAAGTCATTACGCTGATAGCGGGCCAGCAGCGCGCCGGGATAGCGCAGCATAAAGGTGGAAAGCAAATTAATGAGCACAAACAGGTTGTCTTCGGTGGCGGCTGCGCCCCATTTATCACGCAGTGAATCAAAATCCGGCAGGCGGATCAGCATGACCACGCCGTGCGTCCCGACGTTTTCCTGATCGTCCAGCAGCGTTGCCAGCTGGTTATCAAAGAACAACCGGTTGCTGAGCCCGGTTTTGGTGTCCTGGGCAACGTACGCGCGGATCAGGGTATCCATATGGCTGCGCTGATCCGCCGCCGTCTGGATCTCCGTCAGCAGCACATCCAGCGCGCTGCTGGTGCGCGACGGCCATTCATGCACGTTTCCGCGCACCTGCGGCCCGCGCTCCCCGTTGAGGATTTTTACTGAGCGGTTTTCCAGCAGCTCCTGTCCGGCGAGCTGGCGGCGTAGCCAGCGCACCGCCAGAAAAATAATGATCACCATAAAACCGATGGCGAGGGTTAAGGGCGCGGTCGCCAGCAGGGAATGAAAATAGTTCACCATCGGATCCTGGTAAGTCATTGAAATGGTCGTACCTGGATTTTTCAGCGAATGGATGGTGATTTCACGGTATTGCGTGGTGCTGCCCTGCGGACGATAGACATCTTTGGCGGTCTGATTGACCAGCGTATGATCGCCCTGCCGGATAACGATGCGCGCAATATCCACTGGCACCATGATTTCATTAAGTTGGGCGCTGAGAACATTTACCGGCGTTGAGACGAGACGGCTATCAATAATGGCGGCAACCGACTGCACCCGGTTGCTGAGTTTGTTCTGAATGGCAGAGTAAAAGCTGAAGGAACAACCTAGCAGGGTGACAAATATTGCCAGCCCGGTAAGCAGAGTGACAAAGGCTGAAAATTTCGTCGTTAATCGCATCCCTGAGTTAACTCCGTTGGTTGAAGGGCGCTTTGTGCCGTCATGACATAGTGTAGAGTAAGCGCTAACTTGCAGCAGGAAACGGGATACTATCAAACAAAAGTGAGCAGGCAAATTTTGGTAACACACTCGCGCTGGCGCAACTCATCCGTCATGCTTATATAAAGCAGACGGAGGATGAGATGAAACCACGAAAACTAACAGAAGCAGATGTCACGGCAGAATCGGTATTTATGCTGCAACGGCGTCAGGTATTAAAAACGCTGGGCATCAGCGCTACCGCCCTTTCTCTTTCCTCTGCGGCGCAGGCCGATCTGCTCAGCTGGTTTAAGGGCAATGACCGGCCAAAAGCCCCCGCCGGGAAACCGCTGAACTTTAATAAACCTGATGAATGGCAGAGTAAACTTTCTCTGACGCCTGAAGAAAAAGTCACGGGTTACAACAATTTTTACGAATTTGGTCTCGATAAGGCCGATCCGGCGGCTAACGCCGGCAGCATGAAAACCGATCCCTGGACGCTCACCATCAGCGGCGAAGTGGCAAAGCCGCTGACCCTCGATCACGATGCGCTGACCACGCGCTTCCCCCTTGAGGAGCGAATTTACCGCATGCGCTGCGTGGAGGCCTGGTCGATGGTGGTGCCGTGGATCGGCTTCCCGCTGCATAAGCTACTCGCGCTGGTGGAGCCCACCAGCAACGCAAAATACGTGGCGTTTGAAACTTTATATTCCCCGGACGAGATGCCCGGCCAGAAAGATCGCTTTATCGGCGGCGGCCTGAAATATCCCTATGTTGAAGGGCTGCGTATTGATGAAGCCATGCATCCGCTGACCCTGTTAACCGTCGGCGTGTACGGTAAAGCGCTGCCGCCGCAAAACGGTGCGCCGGTACGTCTGACCGTGCCATGGAAATATGGCTTTAAAGGCATTAAATCCATTGTCAGCATCAAACTGACCCGTGAGCGTCCTCCCACTACCTGGAATCTTTCGGCACCCAATGAATATGGCTTTTTTGCCAATGTGAACCCGCATGTCGATCATCCGCGCTGGTCGCAGGCCACTGAACGCTTTATTGGTTCCGGCGGCGTGCTGGACGTGAATCGTCAGCCGACGCTGCTGTTTAATGGCTATGCCGATGAAGTCGCGTCGCTCTATAAGGGCATGGATTTGCGGGAGAATTTTTAAATGCGTCTGACGGCAAAACAGGTGACGGGGCTGAAATGTGTGCTGCATCTTGCCGGACTGTTGCCGCTGCTCTGGCTGTTCTGGGCAGCCAGCCAGGGCTGGTTCAGCGCCGATCCGGCGAAAGATATTCAGCATTTTACCGGCAGGATGGCGTTAAAATTTCTGCTCGGCTCACTGCTGGTAACGCCGCTGGCGCGTTACGCCAGACAACCGTTGCTGATCCGCACCCGCCGCCTGCTGGGGCTGTGGTGTTTTGCCTGGGCCAGCCTGCATCTGGTGAGTTACGTTATGCTGGAGCTGGGGATTAATAATCTTGGTCTGCTGGGCCAGGAGCTGATATCCCGTCCTTATCTGACGCTCGGCGGTATCAGCTGGCTGATCCTGCTGGCGATGGCGCTGACATCCACCCAGGCCATGATGCGAAAATTGGGCAGAAACTGGCAACGTCTGCACAATTTCGTTTATCTTGTGGCGATCCTCGCGCCCATTCATTATCTGTGGTCGGTAAAGGTATTATCCCCGCAGCCGGTACTCTACGCCATCGCCGCGCTGGCGCTTTTGGCATGGCGTTACAAGAAGTTCCGTCAATGGTGGCAATAGTGCACGGTTCTGTGCACTTTCCCGCAGTTCTTCTGTCATCCGCTGTCATTTCCTGGATAGCGGTTGATAATCTTCCCTGATAAGACCAGTATTTAGCTGCCAAATGCTACGAAATCGTTATAATGTGCGACTTTGGTTTTGCCAACAGGGTTTTTAGGACTCTGAAAAGGTGACAACCGGGCAATGAAGGTATATTTTGTTTTTTACCGAAGTATTGCAGGAGATAGCAGCACAATGGTGGACAAGTTGCACATTTTGCTCTTAAACGGCCCTAATCTGAATATGCTGGGAACGCGCGAGCCGGAGAAGTACGGTACTCTGACGCTTAACGAAATTGTTACGTCTTTAAGCCAGGAAGCCGAAGCGCTCAACGTGTCTCTTTCGCATTTACAGTCCAACGCGGAGTATGTACTTATCGACCGCATTCATCAGGCTAAAGACAATGTCGACTATATCCTGATTAATCCGGCCGCGTTTACGCACACCAGCGTTGCCCTGCGTGATGCCCTGCTCGCCGTGAGTATCCCGTTTATCGAGATCCACCTGAGCAACGTGCATGCGCGTGAGCCGTTCCGCCATCACTCCTATCTCTCCGATATCGCTGCTGGCGTCATCTGCGGATTTGGCGCTGACGGTTATTCATACGCTTTACAGACGGCGGTAAAACGCCTGTCACAATCACACTAAACAAGAGTACGGAACCCACTCATGGATATTCGTAAGATTAAAAAACTGATCGAGCTGGTTGAAGAATCAGGCATCTCCGAACTGGAAATTTCTGAAGGCGAAGAGTCTGTTCGTATCAGCCGTGCTGCGCCAAACGTGGGTTATCCCATGATGCAGCAGGCTTATGCCGCACCGATGATGCAACAGCCAGCCCTGGCTAACGCTGTTGCACCTGCCGCCACCCCAACAATGGAAGCGCCGGCAGCAGCAGAAATCAGTGGCCACATCGTACGTTCCCCGATGGTCGGGACGTTCTACCGCACCCCAAGCCCGGACGCAAAAGCGTTCATCGAAGTGGGCCAGAAAGTGAATGCGGGCGACACCCTGTGCATCGTTGAAGCCATGAAAATGATGAACCAGATCGAAGCTGACAAATCCGGCGTGGTGAAAGCCATTCTGGTAGAAAGCGGCCAACCGGTAGAATTTGACGAGCCTCTGGTCGTCATCGAATAACGAGGCGAACATGCTGGATAAAATTGTCATTGCCAACCGCGGCGAGATTGCTCTGCGTATTCTGCGTGCCTGTAAAGAACTGGGCATCAAGACTGTCGCCGTGCACTCAACAGCGGATCGCGATTTAAAACACGTATTACTGGCGGACGAAACGGTCTGTATCGGTCCGGCACCGTCCGTAAAAAGCTACCTGAATATTCCGGCGATCATCAGCGCGGCTGAAATCACCGGCGCGGCAGCGATTCACCCGGGTTATGGCTTCCTTTCAGAGAATGCCAACTTTGCTGAGCAGGTTGAGCGCTCTGGCTTTATCTTTATCGGCCCGAAAGCTGACACTATTCGTCTGATGGGCGACAAAGTGTCGGCGATCACCGCGATGAAGAAAGCAGGCGTGCCAACCGTACCAGGCTCTGACGGCCCGCTCGGCGACGATATGGATGCTAACCGTGCCCATGCTAAACGCATTGGTTACCCGGTGATCATCAAGGCGTCCGGCGGCGGCGGCGGTCGCGGTATGCGCGTGGTACGCGGTGATGCCGAACTGGCGCAATCCATCTCCATGACCAAAGCTGAAGCGAAAGCGGCATTCAGCAACGACATGGTGTACATGGAAAAATACCTGGAAAACCCTCGCCACATCGAAATTCAGGTGCTGGCAGATGGACAGGGTAACGCCATTTATCTGGCCGAGCGTGACTGCTCCATGCAGCGTCGCCACCAGAAAGTCGTCGAAGAAGCGCCAGCGCCGGGCATTACTCCGGAACTGCGTAAATTCATCGGCGAACGCTGCTCCAAAGCCTGTATTGACATTGGCTACCGTGGCGCGGGTACTTTCGAGTTCCTGTTCGAAAACGGCGAGTTCTACTTCATTGAGATGAACACCCGTATTCAGGTTGAACATCCGGTAACAGAGATGATCACCGGTGTGGATCTGATCAAAGAGCAGCTGCGCATTGCCGCAGGTCAGCCGCTGTCCATCAAACAGGAAGACGTCCGGGTTCAGGGTCATGCGGTCGAGTGCCGTATTAACGCCGAAGATCCGAACACCTTCCTGCCAAGCCCGGGCAAAATCACCCGTTTCCATGCGCCAGGCGGTTTTGGCGTGCGCTGGGAATCGCATATTTACGCCGGTTATACCGTACCGCCGTATTATGACTCCATGATCGGTAAGCTGATCTGCTTCGGTGAAACCCGCGACGTGGCCATTGCCCGCATGAAAAATGCGTTGCAGGAGCTGATCATCGACGGCATCAAAACCAACGTTGATCTGCAAACCCGCATCATGAATGACGAGAACTTCCAGCACGGTGGAACTAACATCCACTATCTGGAGAAGAAGCTCGGTCTTCATGAGAAGTAATTAAGCGCTCGCAGCAAAAGGCCGGATTTCCGGCCTTTTTTTTATTCTCTTTTTCGCTCTTGCGGTACAATCCCCGCCTTTCTGATCCCCGAGGGACGATAATGGATACACGTTTCGTTCAGGCGCACAAAGAGGCCCGCTGGGCACTCTGGCTTACGCTGCTTTATCTCGCCGCCTGGTTAGTGACCGCTTACTTACCGGGAGATACGACCGGATTCACCGGATTGCCCCACTGGTTTGAAATGTCCTGTCTGCTGCTGCCGCTGGTATTTATCCTGCTGTGCTGGGCGATGGTGAAATTTATCTACCGGGATATTTCCCTGGAGGACGACGATGCAGCTTGAAGTCATTCTGCCGCTGGTCGCCTATTTGCTGGTGGTTTTTGGCCTGTCGGTCTATGCCATGCGCAAGCGCGCCTCCGGCTCATTCCTTAACGAGTATTTTCTCGGCAGCCGCTCCATGGGCGGGATCGTGCTGGCGATGACGCTGACCGCCACCTACATCAGCGCCAGTTCATTTATTGGCGGGCCGGGGGCGGCTTACAAATATGGTCTCGGCTGGGTGCTGCTGGCGATGATCCAGTTGCCTGCCGTCTGGCTGTCGCTGGGTATTCTGGGCAAAAAATTCGCCATCCTCGCGCGTCGTTATAACGCCGTGACGCTCAACGATATGCTGTTTGGCCGCTATCAGAGCCGCCTGCTGGTATGGCTGGCCAGTATCAGCCTGCTGGTCGCCTTTGTTGGCGCGATGGCGGTGCAGTTTATCGGCGGCGCGCGCCTGCTGGAAACGGCGGCCGGTATTCCTTACGAAACCGGGCTGCTGATTTTTGGCGTCAGCATTGCGCTCTATACCGCCTACGGCGGTTTCCGTGCCAGCGTGCTCAACGATACCCTGCAGGGCATGGTGATGCTGATTGGCACTATCGTGCTACTGGTCGGCGTGGTGCATGCCGCTGGCGGACTGGGTAACGCCGTCGATACGCTGCAACGCATCGACCCAAAACTGGTATCGCCGCAGGGTGCGGATGATATTCTGACCCCTACCTTTATGACGTCGTTCTGGGTGCTGGTATGCTTTGGGGTGATCGGCCTGCCGCATACGGCGGTACGCTGCATCTCCTATAAAGACAGCAAAGCGGTGCATCGCGGTATGATCATCGGCACCATTGTGGTGGCGATCCTGATGCTGGGCATGCATCTGGCGGGCGCGCTTGGCCGCGCGGTGATCCCCGATCTGATCGTGCCGGACCTGGTGATCCCAACGCTGATGATGAAAGTGCTGCCGCCTTTTGCAGCGGGGATCTTCCTTGCGGCGCCAATGGCGGCGATCATGTCAACGATCAACGCACAGTTGCTGCAAAGTTCCGCTACGATCATTAAAGATCTCTACCTGAATCTCTATCCGGCGCAGATCAATAATGAAAAGCGGCTGAAGAAAATGTCGGCGGCGATCACGTTGATCCTTGGCGTCTTGCTGTTGCTGGCGGCCTGGCGTCCACCAGAGATGATTATCTGGCTTAATCTGCTGGCCTTTGGCGGGCTGGAAGCCGTATTCCTGTGGCCGCTGGTGCTGGGCCTCTACTGGGAGCGGGCCAATGCGGCCGGGGCGCTTAGCGCGATGATTGTGGGCGGTGTGCTCTATGCCGTGCTGGCGACGTTTAAAATACAATATCTGGGCTTCCACCCGATTGTTCCGTCGCTGTTACTGAGTTTGCTGGCGTTTCTGATCGGGAACCTTTTTGGTCGCCCGGTTGCGGAAGGCCACGTTATTACATCTGATAAATAAAGAGTTTTGCCATGCCGTGGATCCAACTGAAACTGAATACAACCGGGACGAATGCCGAAGCGCTGAGCGATGCGCTGCTCGAAGCCGGCGCCGTCTCTATCACCTTCCAGGACACGCACGATACGCCGGTGTTTGAGCCGCTGCCGGGCGAAACCCGCCTGTGGGGTGACACGGACGTCATCGGCCTGTTTGATGCCGAAACGGACATGAACGAGGTGGTATCACTGCTTGCGTTGCATCCGCTGCTGGGCGCGGGTTTTGCGCACAAAATCGAACAGCTGGAAGATAAAGACTGGGAACGCGAGTGGATGGAAAACTTCCACCCGATGCGTTTCGGTGAGCGCCTGTGGATCTGCCCGAGCTGGCGCGATGTCCCGGACGTGAACGCCGTCAATGTGATGCTGGATCCGGGCCTGGCTTTTGGTACCGGCACTCACCCTACGACCTCGCTGTGTCTGCAATGGCTGGATGGCCTGGATCTGACCGGTAAAACGGTGATCGATTTTGGCTGCGGCTCCGGCATCCTCGCCATTGCGGCGCTGAAACTGGGCGCGGCGAAAGCCATTGGTATCGACATCGATCCGCAGGCCATTCAGGCCAGCCGTGATAACGCCGAACGTAATGGCGTGGCCGATCGTCTGGAGCTGTACCTGCCGCAGGACCAGCCAGCGACCATGAAAGCCGATGTGGTGGTGGCGAATATCCTCGCCGGCCCGCTGCGTGAACTGGCGCCGCTGATCAGCGTACTGCCTGTTGAAGGCGGTCTGCTGGGCCTTTCCGGTATTCTGGCCAGCCAGGCGGAAAGCGTTTGTGATGCCTATGCCGATCTGTTCTCGCTTGATCCCGTCGTGGAAAAAGAAGAGTGGTGCCGCATTACCGGTCGTAAAAAGTAAGTCCCTGCCGCAACGCAGTCTTCTGCTGCGTTGCGCTTATCTCCTGCCTGCCCCATTTTTTGTCCTTTATTCCGTCGTCAATAAGCCTATAATTTTCCTTTCAATTCATTGAAATTTAATATGTTTTTTGGGATTAACTATTCATGGGATGAATGTTATGAACACTGCATTACGCAGCGTGGCTTTATTAGCGCTGGGTCTGCTGTCGGCCTGCGCCACAGCAAACGAATGGAGTTATGAAGGAGAAAGCGCGCCAGAATATTGGGGAGAGCTGAACCCGGACTATTTTATGTGCAGCAAAGGGATGAACCAGTCGCCTGTCGATATTACAGCGGTCATGAAAACCCGTCTTATGCCGCTAAAACCACGTTATCCGCAAAGCCCGGTAAGCCTCAGCCATGAAGGCTATACGGTGATGGCTACCTTTGCCGACGATAACAAAAACAGCGTGAAAATAGACGGCGAGCTGTTCATGCTCCGGCAACTGCATTTCCATGCGCCGTCGGAAAATACGGTGGGTGGTAAGCATTACCCACTGGAGATGCATCTGGTGCACCAGAACGCGCAGGGTGAGACGACGGTCGTGGCCGTCATGTTTACCACCGGTACGCCAAACAATGAACTCCAGAAGCTGTGGCATGAAATGCCGCGCGAGGCGGACGAGAGCGTGGCGCTTACACAGGATGTCGACATCAAAAAACTGCTGCCTGCACGCACAATGTACTATCGCTATAGCGGATCGCTCACCACCCCGCCCTGTACGGAAGGCGTGCGCTGGCTGGTTATGAAAGAGCCGCTTTCACTTTCAGCGGAACAACTGAAGACGCTGACCCGCGTTTTACCTCATGAAAATAATCGTCCCGTACAGCCGGGACACGGTCGGGTGATCATCGAATAACGACACATTATTGCGTGAACCCGTACCGCGTAACGATGCTTTTATGAGCAGAAAAAAACGAGAGGTAGATCGCATTACTGGAGTTGAAGTGTCTATAAAAACAGCAAGTTACCAGATAACCCGCCGTTTTTTAGCGGCAAAATTCACTGTATTTAAGGAATTTTAGTTACGTCATGAATTATTACTATTAACATAACTCAATGATTCTCATGATAATTTATTGATAAATCCAATATGAATAACGGATTCAATGATCTGCAACAGTGGATTGTTCAAAGTTTGGCCTTTCATCTCGTGCAAAAAATGCGTAATATACGCCGCCTTGCAGTCACAGTATGGTCATTTCTTAACTCATGCGAATCGGACACCACCAGCTCAGAAATCGCCTGATCGCAGCGCCAATGGCTGGCATCACTGACAGGCCATTCAGGACGTTGTGCTACGAGATGGGAGCGGGACTTACCGTATCCGAGATGATGTCATCTAACCCTCAGGTCTGGGAAAGTGATAAATCACGCTTACGTATGGTGCACATTGATGAGCCGGGTATTCGTACAGTGCAGATCGCTGGTAGCGTACCTGAAGAAATGGCGGAAGCCGCACGTATCAACGTGGAAAGCGGTGCCCAGGTTATTGATATTAATATGGGTTGCCCGGCTAAAAAGGTGAATCGCAAGCTGGCAGGTTCAGCCCTTTTGCAACATCCAGATCTGGTGAAGTCTATCCTGACTGCGGTGGTAGCGGCTGTGGACGTTCCTGTTACGCTCAAGATTCGCACGGGTTGGGCGCCAGAACACCGTAACTGCGTAGAAATTGCCCAACTGGCTGAAGATTGTGGTATCCAGGCTCTGACCATTCATGGACGCACTCGCGCCTGTTTGTTCAACGGAGACGCGGAATACAGCAGTATTCGGGCAGTTAAGCAGAAAGTTTCCATTCCGATTATCGCGAATGGCGACATTACTGACCCGCTTAAAGCCAGAGCTGTGCTCGACTATACAGGGGCTGATGCTCTGATGATAGGTCGCGCGGCTCAGGGAAGACCCTGGATCTTTCGGGAAATCCAGCACTATCTGGACACTGGGGAGCTGCTTCCTCCCCTGCCTCTGGCAGAGGTGAAGCGCTTGCTTTGTGCGCATATTCGGGAACTGCATGACTTTTACGGTCAGGCAAAGGGTTATCGAATTGCGCGGAAACACGTATCCTGGTATCTCCAGGAGCACGCTCCAGATGACCAGTTTCGGCGCACATTCAACGCCATTGAAGACGCCAGCGAACAGCTGGAGGCGTTGGAGGCATACTTCGAAAATTTTGCGTAAACAGAAATAAAGAGCTGACAGAACTATGTTCGAACAACGCGTAAATTCTGACGTACTGACCGTTTCTACCGTTAACTCTCAGGACCAGGTAACTCAAAAACCTCTGCGTGACTCGGTAAAACAGGCACTGAAGAACTATTTTGCTCAACTGAATGGTCAGGATGTGAGTGATCTGTATGAGCTGGTATTGGCTGAAGTTGAACAGCCATTGTTGGACATGGTGATGCAATACACCCGCGGTAACCAAACGCGCGCTGCTCTGATGATGGGCATCAACCGTGGCACTCTGCGTAAGAAATTGAAAAAATACGGCATGAACTGATACTAATCAGTTAATTGCTTGTTTAAAAAGGCGCTTACCGGCATGGGGAAGCGCCTTTTTTATTGCCTGAAACAGCGGTAAAAAACCCTGCTTGTCATTCTTTCATTAGCCGGGATTTCGTGTATATTTCCAGCACCAAATCGGCGAAAGAGTGAACAAACAATATGTTGCGTAAATATGGCTGGCTGATTGTATTTGCCGTCACCGTTTTCCTGTTTGACGGGCTGTTAATGTTCTGGGTTGAGCTGGTCACCACTGAAGTGGATAAATGCCGCAACATGAACTCCGTTAATCCGTTAAAGCTGGTGAACTGTTCCGAGCTGGAGTAATTGATCGTCGGCGATTTTAAGCGAAACTGTCGTTATCCCCTCTTAATATCATGGATTTAAATCCCTTTGCGCCCTTTGCAGACAATGATAATGTCTCGCCCTTTCCGCCTGTTCTGTAGACAAAATACGACGCCTTAGCGTAAACGAGTTGATGACATCATGCTGGTAAGCCAATACGACCATGTCCTGGTTGTAATTTCTTTTGTCGTGGCCATTCTCGCCGCGTATACCGCACTTAATATGGCAGGACGCGTGACCAGCAGCCAGGGCAAAACCGCATGGGTGTGGCTTATCGGCGGGAGTTTCTCCATGGGGATCGGCATCTGGGCGATGCACTTCATCGGCATGCTGTCGATGGAACTCACCATGCACATGAACTACGCCCCCGGCATGACCACCCTGTCAATGCTGATCGCCTTTAGTGCGTCGCTGTTTGCGCTATGGCTGGTAAGCAAACCCAATCTGCATCAGCGTCGTTTACTCCCGGGTTCGCTGGTGATGGGCGCGGGCATCTCCGCCATGCACTATACCGGTATGGCGGCGTTACAGGTTTCACCGGCGATCGTCTGGGATATGCGCTGGGTTGCCCTGTCGCTGGTGATTGCTTTTGTCGCCTCCTGGGCTGCCCTGTGGCTGACTTTCCGTTTGCGCCACGAAGCAGCACAGGTTGCGCAAATGCGCGCGGGAGCTGCCATTCTGATGGGGCTGGCCATCGCCGGGATGCACTATACCGGCATGCGGGCGGCGATTTTCCCGCATCAGCACCCGATGATGCATGATGGCGTTAACGGCAACTGGCTGGCGGTTCTTGTCAGCGTTGTCGCACTTTCCATTCTGGGGATCACGCTGCTGGTCTCGATGCTGGATGCACGACTACAGGCGCGCACTTCTCTGCTTGCCTTATCGCTTGCAGAGGCCAACCGCGAGCTTGCGCAACTGGCGCTCCATGATACGTTGACCCGTTTACCTAACCGCGTATTGCTGGAAGACCGTCTGGATCAGGCGATCCGCAAGGCGAGACGTGAAGGGAGCTTTTTTGCCCTGATGTTTATGGATCTGGACGGCTTTAAAGCGGTGAACGATGCCTATGGTCACGACGTGGGGGATCGGTTGCTGATCGCCGTTACCGAACGCCTGAAGCATCCGCTTAAAGGCCAGTACACCCTGGCGCGTATTGGCGGCGATGAATTTGTATTGCTGGCTGAAGTCAGCGCGCCGGACGAAGCCGCGTCGCTTGCCAGTGAACTGGTACGGGCGGTTGATCGTCCTTTTACTCTTGATCCCTATGAAATGGTGGTCACACTCAGTGTCGGTATCGCTCTTTTTCCTCACGATGGTGAAAATGAGCGCGAGTTGATGTTCAATGCCGATGCGGCGATGTATCACACTAAACGCATGGGGCGTAACGGGTATCATTTTTTCCAGCCGTCAATGAATACGCTGGCGCAGGCGCAGTTACAACTGGTCAATGATTTGTGGCAGGCGCTGGAGCGTAACGAGCTACGTCTGGTTTATCAGCCTAAATTCCATGCCCCCACCGGACCGGTGGTCGGCTTTGAAGCGCTTCTGCGCTGGCAGCATAGTAAGCGCGGTCTGTTAACCCCTGACGTATTTCTTCCACTGGCCGAAAAGACCGGGCTGATCATTCCTATCGGCAATTGGGTGATCGATGAGGCCTGCCGGCAGCTGCGGGAATGGCATCTCCTGGGGAATACCTCATGGTCAATGGCGGTCAATTTATCCACCCTGCAATTCGAGCAACCCGGACTGGTGGAACACGTGATGGACTGCCTGCAACGCTATCAGGTGGCGCCGGGGGATCTGATCCTTGAAGTCACCGAAACCACGGCGATGAGCAATCCGGAAGAGAGCGTGCGTATTCTGACTGAGCTTACGCATGCCGGAGTCAAAGCGTCCATTGATGATTTTGGTACCGGCTACTCCAGCCTGTTGTATCTGAAACGTCTGCCCGCCTGCGAACTCAAAATTGATCGCGCTTTTGTGAAGGAGCTTAACGGTGACGGCGATGATGCGACCATCGTTTCAGCCATTGTAGCGCTGGCGAAAACGCTGGATCTGAAAATTGTCGCAGAGGGCGTGGAAACCGAGGCGCAGCAGACCTTCCTGACGGAACTGGGCTGCAACACTCTCCAGGGTTTTCTGCTCGGCAGGCCGGTTTCCGCTCAGGAAGCCGCACAGTTGGGTCGTACTGGCGAATAAAAAAGCCCCGGCCTGTGAACCAGGCCAGGGCCGCTTAGCCGTTATCTGGCTTTTTTCGTGAAAAACTGCCGTACAACCACGAAGAATACCGGCACAAAGAAGATCGCCAGCAGCGTGGCGGTCAGCATCCCCCCCAGCACCCCGGTACCCACGGCGTTTTGCGCACCGCTGCCTGCGCCGGAGCTGATCACCAGCGGCATGACGCCCAGAATGAATGCCAGCGAGGTCATCAGGATCGGACGAAGACGCATACGCACCGCGTCCAGCGTCGCTTCAATCACGCCCTTACCTTCTTTATCCATCAGATCTTTGGCAAACTCCACGATCAGAATGGCGTTTTTCGCCGACAGGCCAATAGTGGTTAACAGGCCGACCTGGAAATAGACATCGTTATTCATGCCGCGCATCATCGCCGCCAGCAAGGCGCCAATCACGCCAAGCGGCACCACCAGCATGACGGAAAACGGGATTGACCAGCTCTCATAGAGTGCCGCCAGGCACAGGAAGACAACGATCAGCGAAATAGCGTATAACGCGGGCGCCTGGTTGCCGGACAAACGTTCCTGATATGACATACCCGTCCAGTCGTAACCTATCCCGGCGGGCAGCCGGGAGGCCATTTGTTCCATCAACAGCATGGCGTCACCCGAACTCTTGCCGGGGGCGGCCTCCCCCAGGATCTCCATAGATGGCAGACCATTAAAACGTTCGAGCCGCGGTGAGCCGTAAACCCAACTTGAGGTGGTAAACGAGGAGAAGGGCGTCATTTCTCCGTTGCTGCTGCGCACGTAGAGATTATTAATATCCCCCGGCAGCATACGGAATTTCGCATCGGCCTGAACGTAGACTTTTTTCACGCGTCCATGATCGATAAAGTCATTAACGTAGGATCCCCCCAGCGCAATTGAGATCGTCTGATTAACATCAGAAAGATCGATACCTAAGGCCTGGGCTTTTTCAATATCCACTTCAAGTTTGAACTGCGGCGTATCTTCAAGTCCGTTAGGCCGTACGCGCACCAGTTTATCAGGATGCTGCTGCACCATTTCCAGCAGCTGGTTACGTGCTTTGGTCAGCGCATCATGCCCAAGGTTGGCCTGATCGATAAGCTCGAAGTCAAACCCTGTCGCCGTGCCAAGTTCAACAATCGGCGGCAGGTTAAAGGGGAACACCTGGCCATCCTGAATACGGCTGAAGGCTTTTGTGGCGCGCGCGACAATGCCCTCTACGGCGTTTTCTTTGCCTGGACGCTCTTCCCATGGTTTAAGACTGATAAAGGCAATCCCCGAGTTCTGCCCCTGACCGCTGAAACTAAAACCATTCACCGTCAGCACCGAATTCACGTTCGCTTTTTCATCGTTCAGGTAGTAATCGGTCACCTGATCGAGCACCTTCTGCGTACGTGCCTGGGTTGCCCCGGCTGGCAGTTGCACCATGGTCATAAAGACGCCCTGATCTTCGTCCGGCAGAAAGGACGTCGGTAAGCGTAAAAACAGCACCGCCATGCCTGCCACGATCAGGGCATACACCAGCAGGTAACGCCCGGTACTTCTGATAATGCCGCCAACGCTGTCGGTGTAATGGCTGGTGCAACGTTCAAACAGACGGTTGAACCAGCCGAAAAAGCCTTTTTTATCACCATGGGCATGGGGATCGACGGGCTTAAGCAGCGTGGCGCATAACGCTGGCGTGAGGATCAGCGCAACCAGTACCGACAGGGCCATAGCTGACACGATAGTGATCGAGAACTGGCGATAAATTTCGCCCGTTGAACCGCCAAAAAATGCCATTGGAATGAAAACCGCCGACAGCACCATGGCGATGCCCACCAGCGCCCCCTGGATCTGTTCCATTGATTTCTGGGTGGCTTCTCGCGGCGGCAGGTGATCCTCTACCATTACACGCTCAACGTTCTCCACGACGACAATGGCGTCGTCGACCAGCAGGCCGATCGCCAGCACCATCCCGAACATGGTGAGCGTGTTAATCGAATAGCCAAAAGCAGAGAGGACGGCAAAGGTGCCCAGCAACACAACCGGCACGGCGATGGTCGGGATCAGCGTGGCGCGGATATTTTGCAGGAACAGGTACATCACCAGGAAAACCAGGATGATGGCTTCGAACAGGGTTTTGATCACTTCGTGAATGGAAATCTGCACGAAGGGCGTAGTGTCATACGGATAAACAACCTGCATACCCTGCGGAAAATAAGGAGCAAGTTCCTGCAATTTGTTCTTGATGGCGCTTGCGGTATCAAGAGCGTTTGCCCCTGTCGCCAGTTTGATACCTATCGCCGCGGCGTCCTGACCGTTGATTTTCGTCACGGTGTTGTAATTCTCGCCGCCCAGCTCAATGCGGGCTACGTCTTTGAGACGGACCTGCGAACCATCTGCATTGACTCGCAGCGTCACGTTGCCGAATTGCTGCGGATCTTTCAGGCGCGTTTGCGCAATGATAGAAGCGTTAAGCTGCTGATTGGGAACAGAAGGCGTTCCGCCCAGCTGCCCGGCGGCAATCTGGTCGTTTTGTACTCTGAGCTGGTTGACGACATCCACCGCCGTCAGACGATATTTATTCAGCATATCGGCGTTCAGCCAGATACGCATCGCATACTGCGCACCAAAAAGCTGTACGTCGCCGACGCCATTGGTACGGCTAATGGCATCTTTTACGTTAGAGGCGACATAGTCAGAAATATCGTCCTGGTTCAGGCTTTTGTTTTCAGAGGTAAAGCCCACGACCATCAGGAAGCTACTACTGGCTTTCTCAACGCTAATCCCCTGCTGCTGCACTTCCTGAGGCAAAAGCGGCATCGCCAGTTGCAGTTTGTTCTGCACCTGTACCTGAGCAATATCCGCTTCAGTTCCGGATTTAAACGTCAGGGTGATGGTGACGCCGCCTGCGGAATCGCTGGTTGAGGACATATACATCAGGTTATCGATGCCATTCATGTTCTGTTCAATAACCTGAGTGACGGTATCCTGCACCGTTTGCGCATCGGCCCCCGGATAGGAGGCGCTGATGGCGATGGCGGGCGGTGCAATAGTCGGATACTGCGCTACAGGTAATTGCATGATTGCCAGTACACCCGCAATCATTAATATGATCGACAGCACCCAGGCAAAAATCGGACGATCAATAAAAAACTTCGACATCTTTTACGACTCTCACTGCGTAATCGCGATTGCTGCACCGCGGTTTTTACTTACCTGATGAAGCAGGCACGATAGTCACATGGGTGCCAGGGCGCGCACGCTGCAAGCCGCTGACAATGACCTTGTCACCCTCTTTTAGCCCCTCAGAAATGAGCCATTTGTCGCCAATCGCCTGTGTCGCCACGACGTTGCGCTGCTCTGCCTGGTTTTTGTCATTCAACAGCATGACGGTCGCATCGCCACGCGCATTACGGGTTACGCCCTGCTGCGGCACCAGAATGGCTTGTGGCTGGATGCCTTCATCCAGGCGCGCGCGCACAAACATTCCCGGAAGCAGGCTGTGATCGGGATTAGGGAAAACCGCGCGAATGGTGATCGAGCCGGTGCTCTGATCGACGGTAATATCAGAGAATGCCAGCGTACCCTTTAACGGGTAGACCTGACCGTTTTCTGTAAGCAGTTCCACTTCTGCTTTGCCATCCTGTTTGCGCAGGTTGCCCTGTTCTACTGCCTGCTTCAGACGCATGAAGTCGCTGCTGGACTGCGTGACATCAACATAAATCGGATCGATCTGCTGCACGGTGGCCAGCGCCGTCGTCTGACCATTGGTTACCAGCGCGCCTTCGGTGACGGCAGATTTACCGATACGTCCGCTGATGGGAGAACTGACGCGGGTATAGGCCAGATTAATACGTGCCGTTTCCACGGCTGCTTTTGCCGCCTGAACGCTGGCGTCGGCCTGGCGAGCGCTGGCCACGGCGGTGTCATATTCCTGACGACTGACGTATTGCGTTCCTACCAGGGGTACATAACGTTTTACCGTTAAATGCGCCATACTGGCGGCGGCTTCCGCTTTGGCTAATTCGCCCTGCACGCTGGCTAAGGCTGCCTGATAGGTTGCCGGATCAATCTGATACAACGAGTCGCCAGCGGTAATATCGTTACCTTCAACAAAATTACGTTTGAGAATAATTCCGCTGACCTGCGGGCGTACCTCTGCAATACGGAATGCCTCGGTTCGTCCGGGTAATTCTGTCGTCACCGCCAGAGGGGCTGCTTTAACCTGCCAGACGCTGACTTCTGGATCCGGTATTTTAGCTGGCGCGCTTTCATTATCGTTACAACCGCCAAGCAAGCCGATTGACATAATAATGACTGACGAAAGGCGAATACATTCACCAAATTTATTCATTGCAGTTCCTCAAAACACAATGCGCGGCAAAAGCCGCAAAGCAGGTAGAAAAATAAAACCAGCGGACCGGGTATCCTACAAATAATCCACTCTTTATGTAAATGACACCGAATCCGAAGCCGCAAATAATGGCACTTAAAACTAAAGCCAT
>NZ_CP127837.1:674876-684332 GCF_030291195.1 Enterobacter sp. PGRG2
CCTTTTAAATATAAACCCCTTGTATAAGATTATTTATATAAATAATTTCAGTGAATATATTCAGTGGTTATTGGTAAAGCGTCGGCGAATAACAACGAAGAATACTGGTACAAAAAATATCGCCAGTAAGGTCGCGGATACCATACCGCCCATTACGCCGGTCCCAACCGCATTTTGCGCGCCGCTGCCCGCACCTGTACTGAGCACCAGCGGCATTACGCCAAGGATAAAGGCAAGTGACGTCATAAGGATCGGACGCAAACGCATTTTCACGGCTTCCAGGGTGGCGTCGATTAAGCTTTTACGCTCTTTATCCATCAGATCCCTGGCAAATTCGACGATCAAAATGGCATTCTTTGCCGACAAACCAATGGTGGTCAGCAGGCCAACCTGGAAATAGACGTCGTTACTCAGGCCACGGCAGCTGGCCGCCAGCAAGGCGCCAACCACACCAAGCGGCACGACCAGCATGACGGAAAAGGGAATCGACCAGCTTTCATAAAGCGCAGCCAGACACAGGAACACCACCATTAATGAGATGGCGTATAACGCGGGCGCCTGATTGCCGGATAAACGCTCCTGATAAGACATCCCCGTCCAGTCAAAGCCTATCCCGGAGGGCAGCGTGGCGGCGAACGCCTCCATCATCTTCATAGCTTCACCGCTGCTTTTACCCGGTGCGGCCTCACCCAGAATTTCCATCGCTGGTAAACCGTTGTAGCGCTCAAGACGCGGCGATCCCTGGATCCAGTTGGCGCTGGTGAAACTTGAAAAAGGTACCATTTCGCCGGTACGACTGCGTACAAACCAGCGATTAATATCATCCGGCATCATGCGATAAGGCGCATCAGCCTGCGCGTAGACTTTTTTCACACGACCGTTATCGACAAAATCATTCACGTAAGTGCTGCCCAGGGCGGTGGCAATGGTCTTGTTAATATCCGCGAGTGAGACGCCGAGCGCCTGTGCTTTTTCCTGATCGACATTCAGTTTGAATTGCGGCATATCTTCCAGGCCATTAGGCCGGGTGCGCACCAGCATGTCCGGGCGCTGGGCCACTTTCTTCAGCAGTTCATTACGCGCTTTGGTTAACTCCACGTGCCCCAGCCCCGCCTGATCGATCAATTCAAAGTCGAACCCCGTGGCAGTGCCCAGTTCGGTGATGGCGGGAAGGTTGAATGCAAAAACCATCCCGTCTTTGATACTGCGAAACGCATGCGTGGCACGCGCAACTATCGCCTCAACGCGATTCTCCTCGCCCTCGCGCTGCGCCCAGTCTGTTAAGCGGATAAAGGCCAGGCCGTTGTTTTGCCCTTTGCCGTTGAGTCCAAACCCCGTCACCGTAAACACGGAATCCACGTTATTTTTCTCATTCGTCAGGTAGTAACGCGTAACTTCCTGCATGATTTTTTCTGTGCGATCCTGAGCAGCGCCAGCGGGCAGCGTGACCATCGTCAGGAAAACCCCCTGATCTTCTTCGGGTAAAAAGGAGGTCGGCAAACGAAGAAATAAACAGGCCATACCCACGACAATCACCAGGTAAAGCACCATGTAGCGTCCAGTACGGCTTAGCAGTTTTTGTACGCTGCCGGTGTAGTGATGGGTACTTTGTTCAAACAGCCGGTTAAACCAGCCAAACATCCGGTTAGTCGTGCCGTGGGCGGTGGGTTTTAACAGGGTGGCACACAGCGCGGGCGTTAAAATAAGCGCCACCAGCACGGACAGCGCCATGGCAGAAACGATGGTGATGGAGAACTGCCGGTAGATCACCCCGGTTGAACCGCCAAAAAACGCCATCGGGACGAATACCGCCGACAGCACCATGGCGATGCCCACCAGCGCGCCCTGTATTTGCGACATCGATTTCTGCGTCGCCTCTTTGGGCGACAATCCTTCATCGACCATCACGCGTTCTACGTTTTCCACCACCACGATAGCGTCGTCCACCAGCAGGCCGATGGCTAACACCATACCAAACATGGTCAGTGTATTAATCGAATAGCCAAACGCCGCCAGTATGGCAAAGGTCCCCAGTAACACCACGGGCACCGCAATAGTAGGAATAAGCGTGGCCCGCAGATTCTGCAAAAACAGATACATGACAAGAAACACCAGCACGATGGCTTCAAACAGCGTTTTGAAAACTTCCCGGATGGAGATCTTGATAAAAGGAGTGGTGTCGTAGCTGTAAACCAGTTTCAGGCCGTGAGGAAAGTAGGGCTGCAGATGGGCCATCTGCTGTTTCACCGCATCGGCAGCATCCAGCGCGTTAGCGCCTGTTGCGAGTTTGATGCCCAGACCCGCTGACGGTTTACCGTTATACCGGGCGATAACGTTGTAGTTCTCGCCGCCCAGCTCAATGCGTGCGACGTCTTTAAGTTGTACCCGTGCGCCGCTGGACAAGACTTTTAACGTAATACGGCCAAACTGCTCCGGCGTGCGCAGTCGCGTCTGCGCAATGATTGAGGCATTGATTTGCTGATTGGCCACGGATGGCGTGCCGCCCAGTTGCCCGGCGGCAATCTGACTGTTCTGGGCTTTGATTTGATTTACCACATCCACAGTAGTGAGCTGATATTCATTCAGTTTATTCGGATCAAGCCAGATGCGCATCGCATATTGCGCGCCAAAGAGTTGAACATCGCCCACCCCTTCAGTACGGCTAACGGGATCCTTAATATTTGACGAGATAAAATCGGCAATATCATCCTGCGTCATGCTGCCGTCTTCCGAGATAAAACCCATTACCATCAAAAAGGTGCTGCTTGATTTCTTAACGTTGATCCCCTGTTGCTGCACTTCCTGGGGCAATAATGGCATGGCAAGTTGCAGTTTGTTCTGCACCTGAACCTGGGCGATATCGGCATCGGTGCCGGATTTAAAGGTTAAGGTGACGGACACGCTGCCGGCAGAATCGCTGGTGGACGACATATACATCAGATTATCCAGGCCATTCATATTTTGTTCTATCACCTGGGTAACGGTATCCTGGACCGTTTGCGCATCAGCGCCGGGATAAGTGGCATTAATAGCGATAGCAGGCGGTGCGATCGTAGGATATTGTGCAACCGGAAGGTTGATGACCGCCAGCGCGCCAGCCAGCATTAAAATAATCGCCAGCACCCAGGCGAATATAGGCCTATCAATAAAGAACTTAGCCATGGTAGCGGTTCACCTTATATCTGTTCGCATTCACCGACCCGCGTCAGCACTAAAATAAAAACATCCCTCTTTATATTTATGCGATGAATATAAAGAGGACGGCAATAAAAATAGCCTCGACATGTTGAATGAATAGTAGAAAAATGCAAGGATACAAATTCAATTTTTTGCGGAAATTTCATTTAGCAAATGTAACCCATCATTCAGCATAGTTATTATTCATGGCAAAAAGAACGAAAGAGGATGCCTTAAAAACACGGCAATTATTAATTGACACCGCCATTTTAACCTTTTCTCAACAAGGATTCTCTGGCACATCGCTGGATGATATAGCCCATGCAGCGCAAGTAACACGCGGCGCTATTTACTGGCACTTTGAAAATAAATCACAATTATTTAACGCTATCTGGCAAGAACAATTACCTGTGAGGGATAAAATAGCCGATAAAATGAAGTTACATTCGGACGCATCTGCCGAAATAATATTACGACAATCACTAATAGAAGGTTTACGGCTGATTGCTCAGGATCCGCTGGAACAGGCGCTGGTGGAAATTCTTTACCATAAATGCGAGTTTACAAAAGAGCTGACATCAGAAACAGAGATACGCGAGCGTCTGTTGTTTAATCATGAACATGTTTTGCAGATGTTGAACAAATGCGTAAAAGAAAACCCAGGGTTTCTGAACTGTAATATAGACCTGGCGATGATTATTATTCAGGCCTACCTGAGCGGTATCATCAAAAACTGGCTCATGACGGACAAAAGCTTTGATCTCGACAGACTGGCTCCGTCGCTGGTGGACGGACTGCTGGCATCGCTTCGCCTTACGCCCTCTGCGCCGGTAAACCATCACTCATGTACATCATTGTCCCTGCGCACATCCTCTATTTCTCCATAATCTCACCATTCTGGCGGCTTTATCTCCACGCTTTTTACATTCGACATGCTTTGTAAAACTCCAGCCGCAGGAAGGCGCGCCAACCAGTGGTAGAATGAGCGCATTCACACATAAGAGGTAATTGTGATCATGAAAAATTTAATTGCCATTGCACTGTTGTCTTCCGTACTGGCCGGGTGTGCTCACGATTCCCCTTGTGTCCCCGTCTATGACGATCAGGGCCGCCTGGTGCACACTAATACCTGCATGAAAGGCACCACGCAGGATAACTGGGAAACGGCAGGCGCTATCGCAGGCGGCGCTGCGGCCATTGCTGGCGTGACCCTGGGTATCGTCGCTCTCACCAAATAATCTTCTCGCAGGCGTGCCGGTGTACGCCTGCTTTTGCTCCCGTCCGGTGCAATCCATCAACATTGTTAAAATTATCTCTTACTTTGGGTCATTATTTTCTTCCCCCTTTCCTGTATAAATAATTCATCCCACCAATGGTTCGTCTGCTATGAATTTATTTTGCTCTGATTTGTGGCACAGGTTTTAATTTCGCACCAATCCAGTGCGCTGATTTTATTTTTCCCTGTCTACACTCTCCTTATTACGGGCGTTCTGCATTAATTCTTTTCGCACGTAAAACCTGGCACTACCTTTGCTTTACAAAGTATGGCCAAAGCCACAGACAGGTTTCAGGCGTTTCCCGGACGCCTTCATATAACGATAATTTCGCCACACAGGATGCATTATGAAAAAGATGATGATCGCCAGCCTGGCCGCTGCCGGTGCGCTGTTTGCTGTTGCTAATCAGGCCCATGCTGGTGCCACTCTGGATGCAGTAAAGAAAAAAGGTTTTGTGCAGTGCGGTATTAGTGACGGGTTGCCGGGTTTCTCTTATGCAGACGCCAACGGTAAATTTAGCGGTATTGATGTGGATGTGTGCCGTGGCGTTGCGGCTGCCGTTTTCGGCGATGATACAAAAGTAAAATATACCCCGCTGACGGCAAAAGAGCGCTTCACTGCGTTGCAGTCGGGTGAAGTGGATGTACTCTCCCGTAATACGACCTGGACCTCCTCCCGTGATGCAGGCATGGGAATGTCCTTTACCGGCGTCACCTACTATGACGGTATCGGCTTCCTGACCCACAACAAAGCGGGCCTTAAAAGCGCCAAAGAGCTGGATGGTGCCACCGTCTGTATTCAGGCAGGTACAGACACCGAGCTGAACGTGGCGGATTATTTCAAATCCAACAAAATGAACTATACCCCGGTGACCTTTGACCGTTCTGATGAATCCGCCAAGGCGCTGGAATCAGGTCGTTGCGATACGCTGGCCTCCGACCAGTCTCAGCTCTATGCGCTGCGCATTAAGCTGAGCACGCCGGGCGAGTGGATTGTTCTGCCGGAAGTGATTTCTAAAGAGCCGCTGGGCCCGGTGGTTCGCCGCGGTGATGATGAGTGGTTCTCCATTGTGCGCTGGACGCTGTTCGCCATGCTGAATGCGGAAGAGATGGGTGTTACCTCTAAAAACGTCGATGAGAAAGCGGCGAATCCGGCCACGCCTGATATGGCGCATCTGCTGGGCAAAGAGGGTGATTACGGCAAGGATCTGAAGCTTGATAACAAATGGGCTTATAACATCATCAAGAAAGTCGGTAACTATGCGGAAGTGTTCGAACGTAATGTGGGTTCTGAAAGCCCACTGAAAATCAAACGTGGTCAGAACAACCTCTGGAATAACGGCGGTATTCAGTACGCTCCGCCAGTACGTTAAGACCTGACATTTTGTATTTTGCAGTAACGGACACCGCCTTTGCGGTGTCCGGTCCAGAGTCATGGCTACCGAGGTTTTCTTATGTCCCATCGCCGCCCAACCGTTAAAGGATCGTTTTCCTTCTCCAACCCTGCGGTTCGCGCCTGGCTGTTTCAGATTATCGCCGTGCTGGCTGTCGTCGGCGTGGCTATTTACCTGATACACAATACCGTTACCAATCTGAGCAACCGTGGCATCACGTCAGGTTTTGCCTTCCTCGATCGCAGCGCCGGTTTCGGCATTGTTCAGCATCTTATCGATTATGAGCAGGGCGATACTTATGGCCGGGTGTTCCTGGTCGGTTTGCTTAATACGCTGCTGGTATCGGCGCTATGCATTGTTTTTGCCTCATTTCTGGGCTTCTTTCTGGGGCTTGCACGACTGTCGGAAAACTGGCTGCTGCGTAAACTGTCGACTATTTACATCGAGACGTTCCGCAATATTCCGCCGTTATTACAGATCTTCTTCTGGTACTTTGCGGTACTGCGTAATCTTCCGGGGCCACGCCAGGCGGTAAGCGCGTTCGACCTGGCGTTTTTGAGCAATCGTGGTCTCTATATTCCCGCGCCGCAAACAGGTGAAGGGCTGCTGGCTTTTATCGCGGCAGTCGCGCTGGCAGTTGTCCTGTCGGTTGGCCTGTTCCGCTTTAATAAAACGCATCAGATCAAAACCGGGCAACTACGCCGCACATGGCCGGTTGCACTTGGTCTTTTCATCGCATTGCCACTGCTGGCGCACATGATTTTCGGGGCGGCCCTGCACTGGGATGTGCCGGAACTGCGCGGTTTTAACTTCCGTGGCGGAATGGCGCTGATTCCGGAACTGGCAGCATTGACGCTGGCCCTGTCAGTCTATACCTCCGCCTTTATTGCCGAGATTATCCGCGCGGGTATTCAGTCAGTACCGCACGGGCAGCACGAAGCGGCGCGTTCGCTTGGCCTGCCGCATCCGGTAACGCTACGCCAGGTGATCATCCCGCAGGCGCTGCGTGTGATCATCCCGCCATTAACCAGCCAGTATCTTAATATCGTCAAAAACTCATCTCTGGCGGCGGCGATTGGTTATCCGGACATGGTGTCGCTTTTCGCGGGAACCGTCCTGAACCAGACAGGCCAGGCAATTGAAACTATCGCCATCACTATGTCGGTATACCTGATTATCAGTCTCGGTATTTCGTTGCTGATGAATATCTATAACCGCCGCATTGCGCTGATTGAACGCTAAGGATCCGTGATGACAAAAGCTATTGTGTCTCACTCGCCGCGTCCGGTCAGTACCGGGACGGGGCATTATTTACTTTGGGTACGTAAGAACCTTTTCTCCAGCTGGTCAAACACACTGCTGACGCTGTTCTGCCTGTGGCTGATGTGGGAGCTGATCCCGCCATTGCTTAACTGGGTGTTATTCCAGGCAAACTGGGTGGGAACGACCCGCGCGGATTGTACGAAGGAAGGCGCCTGCTGGGTATTTATCCATCAGCGGTTTGGGCAGTTTATGTATGGCCTTTACCCCCATGAGCAGCGCTGGCGGATCAATGTTGCCTTAATCTTTGGTCTGCTCTCTATCGCGCCGATGTTTTTGAAAACACTGCCCAGGCGTGGCCGTTATATCGCCTGCTGGGCAGTTATCTATCCGGTCGTGGTGTGGTGGTTGTTGTATGGAGGATTTTTAGGGCTTGAGCGGGTGGAAACCCGTCAATGGGGCGGATTAACGCTGACGCTAATCATCGCCGCGGTCGGTATCGCCGGTGCTTTGCCGTTGGGCATCTTACTGGCCTTGGGGCGGCGTTCAAAAATGCCAGTGGTGCGGATCCTGTCGGTGGTGTTAATCGAGTTCTGGCGTGGCGTGCCGCTGATTACCGTGCTGTTTATGTCGTCAGTAATGCTGCCGCTGTTTATGTCTGAAGGAACAAGCATAGATAAGCTCATCCGTGCGCTGGTTGGCGTGGTGCTTTTTCAGTCGGCTTATGTGGCGGAAGTGGTACGCGGCGGGCTTCAGGCATTGCCGAAGGGTCAGTATGAAGCGGCGGAATCGCTGGCCCTTGGTTACTGGAAAACACAGGGGCTGGTCATATTGCCCCAGGCGCTGAAACTGGTGATCCCGGGTCTGGTTAATACCATTATCGCGCTATTTAAAGATACCAGTCTGGTGATCATCATCGGGCTTTTTGATCTGTTCAGCAGCGTGCAGCAGGCCACGGTCGATCCGGCATGGCTTGGCATGTCGACCGAGGGCTATGTCTTTGCCGCGCTGGTTTACTGGATTTTCTGTTTTAGCATGTCACGCTACAGCCAGCATCTGGAGAAGCGTTTCAACACCGGGCGTACAGCGCACTGAGGAAAACCATGAGTAATACGATTATGCAGTCTGACGATGCGATGATTACGCTCGACAATGTGAATAAATGGTACGGGCAGTTTCACGTGCTGAAAAATATCAACCTTGAGGTCAAACAGGGTGAACGTATCGTCCTTTGCGGGCCGTCGGGTTCAGGTAAATCCACCACGATCCGCTGTATCAACCATCTGGAAGAGCATCAGCAAGGCCGGATTGTGGTGGATGGGATTGAGCTTAACGAGGACATCCGTAATATCGAGAAGGTGCGTCAGGAAGTGGGCATGGTGTTCCAGCATTTTAACCTGTTCCCGCATCTGACGGTTTTACAGAACTGTACGCTGGCACCGATTTGGGTGCGTAAAATGCCGAAGAAGGAAGCGGAAGCACTGGCGATGCATTATCTTGAACGCGTGCGCATTGCTGAACATGCCCATAAATTTCCGGGGCAGATTTCCGGCGGGCAGCAACAGCGCGTAGCCATTGCGCGTTCGCTGTGTATGAAACCGAAAATCATGCTGTTCGACGAACCGACTTCTGCGCTCGACCCTGAGATGGTGAAAGAAGTGCTGGATACGATGATTGGCCTTGCCGAGTCGGGTATGACCATGCTCTGCGTGACCCATGAGATGGGCTTTGCCCGTACCGTCGCGGATCGCGTGATCTTTATGGATCGTGGTGAGATCGTTGAACAGGCACCGCCAGAAACCTTCTTTGCCAACCCCAAATCAGAACGTACAAGAGCGTTTTTGTCGCAGGTTATTCATTAATCTGGCTTCTATAACCGCAAAGCCCAGCCGCCGCGCCGGGCTTTGCGGTTATTTTCATAAAAGATGCATAGCAAAAAGCCCAGTCTTTCGACTGGGCTTTTTGCTTTATTTGATGCCTGGCAATTCCCTACTCTCGCATGGGGAGACCCCACACTACCATCGGCGCTACGGCGTTTCACTTCTGAGTTCGGCATGGGGTCAGGTGGGACCGCCGCGCTAGTGTCGCCAGGCAAATTCTTTTCTAAGTGCCGAACTATTAACCGCTTTAAAAGTGGTGCTGATACCCAGAGTCGAACTGGGGACCTCACCCTTACCAAGGGTGCGCTCTACCAACTGAGCCATATCAGCACGCTTAATTTGATGCCTGGCAGTTCCCTACTCTCGCATGGGGAGACCCCACACTACCATCGGCGCTACGGCGTTTCACTTCTGAGTTCGGCATGGGGTCAGGTGGGACCGCCGCGCTAGTGCCGCCAGGCAAATTCTT
>NZ_CP127837.1:684478-685923 GCF_030291195.1 Enterobacter sp. PGRG2
AAGCTGAAAATCTCTCAAATCCGCCAAAACATCTTCGGCGTTGTAAGGTTAAGCCTCACGGTTCATTAGTACCGGTTAGCTCAACGCATCGCTGCGCTTACACACCCGGCCTATCAACGTCGTCGTCTTCAACGTTCCTTCAGGACCCTTAAAGGGTCAGGGAGAACTCATCTCGGGGCAAGTTTCGTGCTTAGATGCTTTCAGCACTTATCTCTTCCGCATTTAGCTACCGGGCAATGCCATTGGCATGACAACCCGAACACCAGTGATGCGTCCACTCCGGTCCTCTCGTACTAGGAGCAGCCCCCCTCAATTCTCCAGCGCCCACGGCAGATAGGGACCGAACTGTCTCACGACGTTCTAAACCCAGCTCGCGTACCACTTTAAATGGCGAACAGCCATACCCTTGGGACCTACTTCAGCCCCAGGATGTGATGAGCCGACATCGAGGTGCCAAACACCGCCGTCGATATGAACTCTTGGGCGGTATCAGCCTGTTATCCCCGGAGTACCTTTTATCCGTTGAGCGATGGCCCTTCCATTCAGAACCACCGGATCACTATGACCTGCTTTCGCACCTGCTCGCGCCGTCACGCTCGCAGTCAAGCTAGCTTATGCCATTGCACTAACCTCCTGATGTCCGACCAGGATTAGCTAACCTTCGTGCTCCTCCGTTACGCTTTAGGAGGAGACCGCCCCAGTCAAACTACCCACCAGACACTGTCCGCAACCCGGGTAACGGGTCCACGTTAGAACACCAGCCATTAAAGGGTGGTATTTCAAGGATGGCTCCACGCAGACTGGCGTCCACGCTTCAAAGCCTCCCACCTATCCTACACATCAAGGACCAGTGTTCAGTGTCAAGCTATAGTAAAGGTTCACGGGGTCTTTCCGTCTTGCCGCGGGTACACTGCATCTTCACAGCGATTTCAATTTCACTGAGTCTCGGGTGGAGACAGCCTGGCCATCATTACGCCATTCGTGCAGGTCGGAACTTACCCGACAAGGAATTTCGCTACCTTAGGACCGTTATAGTTACGGCCGCCGTTTACCGGGGCTTCGATCAAGAGCTTCGCGTTGCCGCTAACCCCATCAATTAACCTTCCGGCACCGGGCAGGCGTCACACCGTATACGTCCACTTTCGTGTTTGCACAGTGCTGTGTTTTTAATAAACAGTTGCAGCCAGCTGGTATCTTCGACTGGTTTCAGCTCCGCGAGCAAGTCGCTTCACCTACGCACCAGCGTGCCTTCTCCCGAAGTTACGGCACCATTTTGCCTAGTTCCTTCACCCGAGTTCTCTCAAGCGCCTTGGTATTCTCTACCTGACCACCTGTGTCGGTTTGGGGTACGATTCTGTGTTACCTGATGCTTAGAGGCTTTTCCTGGAAGCAGGGCATTTGTCACTTCAGCACCGTAGTGCCTCGTCATCACGCCTCAGTGTTAA
>NZ_CP127837.1:689665-726713 GCF_030291195.1 Enterobacter sp. PGRG2
AGAGTCAAGCGATTATTTTCGCTTTTCTCTGCCGGCCTTCCCGGAGGAGACCTTCTGACCCGGTGGCCTGTAAGCCGTTGTTCCGTGTCAGTGGAGGCGCATTATAGGGATCCCATTTTTTTGCACAAGCCTTTTTTGGATCTTTTTTACTGAGTGCTGATTTTTCACTCTTATCGCTGTGATCCTGTTCGATCTGCGCAAATTTTGAGGCGTAAAAGGCTTGCGCCGTGCGAATAATGGACCCAAAGTCATCATTATCCTTCGCAAGTACTGAGGTATATATGTCTGCTGTCTTACGTCCTTATAAGGATCTTTTCCCAAAAGTGGGACAACGCGTGATGATCGATGCCACCAGCGTCGTCATTGGCGACGTCCGCATGGCTGATGATGTGGGGATTTGGCCGCTTGTCGCGATCCGTGGTGACGTGAACCATGTCGAGATAGGCGCACGCACTAATATTCAGGACGGCAGCGTGCTGCATGTCACGCACAAGTCTGCTTATAACCCGGCGGGTAATCCGCTGACTATTGGCGAAGACGTCACCGTCGGGCATAAAGTGATGTTACATGGCTGCACCATTGGCAATCGCGTTCTGGTCGGCATGGGATCGATTCTGTTGGATGGCGTTGTTGTGGAAGATGATGTGATGATTGGGGCAGGTAGCCTGGTGCCGCAAAACAAACGGCTCGAAACGGGTTATCTCTATCTGGGCAGTCCGGTTAAACAGATCCGCCCCTTAACTGAGGCGGAAATCGAAGGACTGCAATATTCAGCTAATAACTACGTCAAATGGAAAGACGACTATCTGGCTCAGGGTAACCAGATCCAGCCCTGATCGTCTTCTTGCTGATCATGGATCAGCTGTTCAGCTTCTTCTTCGATATCCCAGCGGTTAGCCTGAAAATTTTGCAACCACTGTTCCGGCGTATCGCCTTTAAAACGATACGCCAGCGAGCTGCCCTTTATTGCACAGGTAAGCTGCATACCATTTACCAGCACGGGAAAGCACACCGCCTGCAATTCTGCATGCCACTCTTCGCGATCCGGAAACTGGATGGCCTGATTCATTGCGCTATTTCCTGCTTCAGCTGATTAATCACCGCTTCAGTTTCCGGTAACACCCCGTGCCATAACAGAACAGCATGAGCAGCCTGCGCCACCAGCATACCCACTCCATCTGCGCACTGTTTTGCGCCATGATGCTCACACCAGTTCAAAAACGGCGTATTTCCTTTCTGATAGAACATGTCATAACAGTACAGATGCGGATGAACCAGCGATTCCGGGATCGCGGGGATCTCGCCGCTAATGCCACTGGATGTCGCATTAATGATCAGATCAAATTCATGATCCCGTAGTTGATCCATTGCCACCGCCTTGACGCTGCCGGTATGCATGAAGACGGTTGCCAGCGCCTCAGCCCGCGCAAAAGTACGGTTAGTGATGGTTACCTGGCAATCCAGAGACAGTAAAGGGAGAAGAACCCCACGGGCAGCGCCGCCTGCGCCTGCCAGCAAAATACGGAAACCAGGCTTAATGAAGCCCAGCCGCTCAAGATCGCTCAGCAAGCCCGTACCATCGGTGTTATCCCCCAGCAAACGGCCATCCTCCAGCCGCTTGAGGGTATTCACTGCCCCTGCCAGCGCTGCGCGCTCTGTCAGTTCATCGGCCCGGGCAAACGCCTCTTCTTTAAAGGGGACCGTGATGTTAGCCCCCTTCCCCCCCGCCGCAAAAAACGCATTCAGGGTATTCACAAAATCATCTGCTGGCGCCAGTACGCGACCATAAGGGTGATCAATTTGCAGCTGCTGCGCAAATTGTTGATGAATAAACGGAGACTTACTGTGGGCGATCGGGTTACCGAATACCGCATAGCTTTCCATATATTACCCCTGTCGGAAGCGCTCGCCGGTCAGCGCGTCACGTATTTCTGAAGGATTCTGACGCCCGCCAGTTTCGCCCTCCACCACCGGAAAATGATCACCGAACTGGGCGCGTACTTCTTCTGTTGTACGGCACGGCGGTAAGCCCGTCAGATTAGCGCTGGTCGAAACCAGCGGTTTGCCGTAGGCCTCGCATAAGGCCACCACCAGCGGATGATTGGTAACGCGTACAGCCAGCGTATCAAAACGGCCGGTTAACCAGCGCGGCGTCGTGGGTCGCGCCGGGAATACGAATGTCACTGGACCTGGCCAGTTGGCAAAGACGGCCTCACGCTGCGATTCATTCAGGGCGCTGTCGTCGATGTAGGGTTTAAGCTGTTCGAAATTCGCCGCGATAAGAATCAACCCTTTTTCCACCGGGCGTTGTTTTAACTCAAGCAGACGCTGGACTGCGATCTCACTATCAGGATCGCAGCCGACACCAAAAACAGCCTCTGTAGGATAAGCGATGACTTCTTTATTATTCAGTACCGCCACCGCGTCAGCGATGCGATCTGATTGCAGGTTATTCTTCACTGTTTAATTCCGCCAGAACCGGCTTTCCACATTGTTTACTGGCGCAAAAGCGTTTAACGCCCTGCGCGGTTTTCTTTTCGATGAGTAACGGATACTGGCAGACAGGACACTCGCCAGCTATCGGTTTAAAATTGATAACGAACTGACAGTCAGGATAACCATCGCAGGAGTAGAAGGTTTTGCCGTAACGGGAACGACGCTGAACCAGATGCCCCGTCTGACACTGCGGGCAGGTAATGGCAGTATCATCAGGTTTATCGATCAGTTCTGTATGTTCGCAAGTGGGATACTGACTACAGCCGATAAACATGCCGTAGCGCCCCTGACGCAGCACCAGCTCAGCGCCACATACAGGGCAAAGCTGCCCCTCCAGAACTTTAACGATATGACCGTCAGCCTGGTTTTTTAGCGGACGAACAAAATCGCATTCCGGATACAGGGAACACCCAAGGAAAGGTCCGTGCTTCCCGGAACGAATAACAAGCTGAGCCCCGCATTGTGGACAGGGCTCCTGATTAGGCACCGAGAACAGTGCTGATTTGGCCATAACAACTCTTGCTGCTGCAACGATGATTTAGTGCAGCATACCTTCATTCACTTCAAAGAGTAATTCTTCCATCTGCTGATAGGCGTTTTCACATCCGGGGATATTAAACAGTACCATCAGAATGACCCATTTTAGATCTTCCAGATCGAACTCTGCGGTATCCAGCGCCAGCACGCGTTCAATGACCATTTCCCGCGTTTCGAGGTTTAGCACCTGAATCTGCTCCAGGAATAACAAGAATCCCCGGCAACTGGCATCCAGCCTCTCACACTCTTCTGCAGTATAAATACGAACAGAGAGTGGGTCTGAAGCGAGCTGCATCGGTTCGGCGAGGCCTTCCTGATAATCAGCCAGCTTTTCCAGCCACAATAACGCGTTGTAGATGTCCTCACGATCAAAACCAGCGTCTGTCAGATCTGACTCCAGTTTATCCTGATCCACGCGCAATTCAGCTTCGTTGTGGATGTAAGTCTCAAACAAATACATTAGTACGTCGAACATGGCTTGCCCTCCTTAATCGGACATAGCCGCCGGGTACAACTGCGATCCATCCTGCTAACTCCAGTTCGAGTAGCTGAGCCACAATCACTGGCACAGGTTGGCCGGCACGTTCAGCGACGACGTCAACAGGTGTTACCTCATCTCCTACGTTAGCCAGGAGCTCAGGAAATGGCAATGCCGCGTTATCCGGTTCTGAAGAATTAATTAGCTTATCGCTGTGATCTGGCACCCAATGTAGCCCATATTGCAAACTTTCCAGAATCTCCTCAGGCGATGTCACCAGCATTGCCCCCTGCCTGATAAGACTATGCGGTCCTTCACAGCCAGGGTTGCCCAATGGGCCTGGTAGAGCAAAAACCTCACGACCCTGATCCAGCGCGCAACGTGCCGTGACCAGCGAACCGCTTTTCAGCGCCGCTTCCACCACCAGCACGCCGCGGCTTAGTCCACTAATAATGCGGTTTCGTCGCGGGAAGTTCCCCGGCCAGGGCACCGCAGATAAAGGGAACTCTGAAACCAGCGCGCCGCCAGCATTAAGGATGCCGTCGGCAAGCGCGCGATGCCGCTTTGGATAAACGCTGTGTAAACCGTTTCCCAGTACCGCCACCGTTTTACCTTTGCCGTTAAGCGCTGCGCGATGGGCAATGCTGTCGATTCCCAGAGCCAGACCACTGGTAATGGTCACGCCATAACGCACAAGCTGTTCACAGAACTGACGGCCCCATCGCTCGCCATACCATGAGTGGGCCCGACTACCGACGACACCCAGTTGCTGCGACTTCAGTACGCCGATATCCCCTTCGACAAAGAGCGCGCCGGGATAATCGCTGATGGCTCTTAGCTGCGGCGGGTAAGCGGCATCAGTGGCCAGCAACAGATGGTGGTCGGGAGCCGTAAGCCACGCCAGGCTGCGTTCAATTTCACCCGCAGCCAGCGCCTGAAATTTTGCGATCTGCTGTGGGGTCAGGCCAGTGTGACTTAATGTCGAGGTCGTGATATCCGGGTTCTGCAATAAAGAATGCGCGACGTTAAGCATCCTGTCGCCATACAGATCCCCTATGTAAATCAGGCGCAACCAAATCTCTGTCAGAGTCATCCTTTCCCCTTGCCACAGGCAGCCTTAGCAATCTTTGCGATTGGTCACTGATGCTGTCAATCAGAGGGGGATTTGTCTAGAATAGGAGGAATAATCTTTTCTACTCCTGAACACAACTCTGGAAATTTATGGCAGTTTTGCACGTGTTACATATCCCGGACGAGCGTCTTCGCAAAGTCGCTGAACCGGTAAAAGAAGTGAATGCAGACATTCAGCGTATCGTTGATGATATGTTCGATACCATGTATGCCGAAGAGGGTATTGGCCTCGCCGCAACGCAGGTTGATATTCATCAGCGCATTATCGTTATTGACGTCTCCGAGAATCGCGATGGTCGCCTGGTGTTGATCAATCCGGAACTGCTGGAAAAAAGTGGCGAAACCGGTATTGAGGAAGGCTGCCTGTCGATCCCGGAGCAGCGCGCTCTGGTGCCGCGTGCAGAGAAAGTAAAAATTCGCGCGCTCGACAGAGACGGTAAGCCGTTTGAGCTGGAAGCGGATGGCCTGCTGGCGATCTGTATTCAGCATGAAATGGATCACCTGGTCGGTAAGCTGTTTATCGATTACCTGTCGCCGCTGAAGCAAAAACGTATTCGTCAGAAAGTTGAGAAACTCGACCGCCTGAACGCACGGGCTTAAGGATAAGAATCAACGTGTCAGATTCACTACGTATTATTTTTGCGGGTACACCTGACTTTGCAGCGCGTCATCTTGACGCGCTGTTGTCATCCGGACATAACGTCGTTGGCGTATTTACCCAACCTGATCGCCCGGCCGGACGCGGCAAAAAGCTGATGCCGAGCCCGGTAAAAGTGCTGGCGGAAGAGAACGGTTTACCGGTGTTTCAGCCAGCGTCTTTACGTCCGCAGGAAAACCAGCACCTGGTCGCCGACTTACACGCAGATGTGATGGTTGTAGTGGCCTATGGTCTGATTCTGCCCAAAGCTGTGCTGGATATGCCCCGTCTGGGCTGCATTAACGTTCACGGTTCATTGCTTCCCCGCTGGCGCGGAGCGGCGCCTATTCAGCGCGCGCTTTGGGCAGGCGATGCGGAAACCGGCGTCACGATCATGCAAATGGACGTCGGCCTGGATACGGGCGATATGCTGCATAAGCTTGTCTGCCCAATCACGGCCGAAGATACCAGCGCGACGCTGTACGATAAGCTTGCAGAGTTAGGGCCTGCCGGCCTGATTGAAACCCTTGCACAGCTGGCGGGTGGCACAGCCCAACCGCAGGTACAGGATGAAGCGCAGGTAACCTATGCGGAGAAACTCAGCAAAGAGGAAGCTCGCATGGACTGGTCCCTGCCTGCCGTGCAACTTGAGCGCTGTATCCGCGCATTCAATCCATGGCCGATGAGCTGGCTTGAAATCGACGGCCAGCCGCTGAAAATCTGGAAAGCGTCAGTTATCCATTCTGAGACTACCGCCGTGCCGGGCACAATTGTGGACGCCACTAAACAGGGCATCCAGGTCGCTACTGGCGACGGTATTCTGAATATAGAATCGCTGCAACCGGCCGGTAAAAAAGCAATGAGCGCGCAAGACCTGCTCAACTCCCGCCGGGAATGGTTTGTTCCCGGACATCGTCTTGCCTGACGAGCATCACGTCTCAAGCCCGGGGTTACCGGGCATTTTTATTTTGTGGCTATGAAAAAAAATATTAATTTACGCAGCATGGCAGCCCAGGCTATCGAACAGGTCGTTGAAAAAGGCCAGTCCCTCAGCAATGTCCTGCCACTGTTACAGCAAAAAGTATCCGATAAAGATAAAGCCCTGCTTCAGGAGCTGTGTTTTGGCGTTCTGCGTACCCTGTCGCAGATGGAGTGGCTGATCAATAAATTGATGTCACGCCCGATGACCGGAAAGCAACGCACCATTCATTATCTGATCATGGTAGGGTTTTACCAGCTCCTGCATACCCGGATCCCGCCGCATGCCGCGCTTGCGGAAACCGTTGAAGGGGCCGTGGCGATAAAAAGACCACAGCTAAAAGGCCTGATTAACGGCGTGCTGCGTCAGTTCCAGCGTCAGCAGGAAACGTTGCTGGCCGAATTCGCTTCCAGCGAGAGCCGCTTTCTCCATCCGGAGTGGTTGCTGACCCGCCTGCGTAAAGCGTATCCGCGGCAGTGGGAAGCCATTGTCGAAGCAAATAACCAGCGTCCACCGATGTGGCTGCGCGTGAATCGCAATCACCACTCACGCGATGGCTGGCTGGCCTTACTGGAAGAAACAGGGCAGCAAGGTTTTACGCATCCAGACTATCCGGATGCGGTGCGTCTTGAGAACCCTGCCCCTGTTCATACCCTGCCAGGCTTCGAAGAAGGCTGGGTGACCGTACAGGATGCGTCGGCCCAGGGATGCATGACTTTTCTTGAGCCTGAAAACGGTAAGCACATTCTCGATCTGTGCGCGGCGCCTGGCGGCAAAACGACGCATATTCTTGAAGTGGCGCCTGACGCTCAGGTGCTGGCGGTTGATGTCGATGAAAAACGCCTGTCGCGCGTTTACGACAACCTGAAACGTCTGGGCATGAAAGCGCAGGTGAAACAGGGCGACGGGCGTTTCCCGGCCCAGTGGTGCGGTGAGCAGCAGTTTGATCGTATCCTGCTGGATGCGCCGTGCTCGGCAACAGGGGTTATCCGCCGTCATCCTGATATTAAGTGGCTGCGTCGCGATCGTGATATTGCCGAACTCGCTCAGTTGCAGGCGGAGATCCTGGATGCCATCTGGCCGCACCTTAAGCCAGGCGGCACGCTGGTTTACGCGACTTGTTCCGTATTGCCGGAAGAGAACAGTCAGCAAATCGCCGCGTTCCTGGCACGTACGCCTGATGCAACACTCAGCGTCACCGGCACGCCGGACAATCCTGGCAAGCAGAATCTGCCGGGTCTGGAAGACGGCGATGGCTTCTATTACGCTAAGCTAATCAAACAGTGACTGAAATGACGGGCCGCAACTGATGAAGATTATCATTCTGGGTGCCGGACAGGTCGGCGGCACGCTGGCAGAAAACCTGGTCGGTGAGAACAACGATATCACTATTGTTGATATTAACGGTGACAGGCTGCATAACCTGCAGGACAAGTTTGATCTGCGCGTGGTGCAAGGTCATGGCTCACATCCGCGTGTTCTGCGAGAAGCAGGGGCCGATGATGCCGATATGCTCGTCGCTGTGACCAGCTCTGATGAAACCAACATGGTTGCCTGCCAGGTCGCTTATTCCCTCTTCAATACGCCTAACCGCATCGCGCGTATTCGTTCACCTGATTATATCCGCGATGCAGATAAGCTCTTTCACACCGAGGCGGTTCCTATCGATCACCTGATTGCTCCTGAGCAACTGGTCATCGACAGCATTCACCGTCTGATCGAATATCCGGGTGCGTTGCAGGTCGTGAATTTTGCCGAAGGCAAGGTCAGCCTGGCGGTGGTGAAAGCTTATTATGGCGGGCCGCTGGTCGGCAATGCGTTGTCCACCATGCGCGAACACATGCCGCATATCGATACGCGTGTCGCGGCAATTTTTCGTCATGACCGTCCTATCAGGCCGCAGGGATCAACCATCGTTGAAGCAGGTGATGAGGTCTTCTTTATCGCCGCTTCGCAGCATATACGCGCGGTAATGAGTGAGCTTCAGCGTCTTGAAAAGCCTTACAAACGCATCATGCTGGTTGGTGGTGGCAATGTGGGGGCGGGTCTCGCGCGTCAGCTGGAAAAAGACTACAGCGTGAAACTGATCGAGCGCGATCAAAAGCGCGCCGCTGAGCTGGCGGAAAAGCTGCAAAACACCATCGTCTTCTATGGTGATGCGTCGGATCAGGAGTTGCTGGCGGAAGAGCATATCGATCAGGTGGATCTCTTTATTGCCGTCACCAACGATGATGAAGCAAATATCATGTCTGCCATGCTGGCAAAACGCATGGGGGCGAAAAAAGTGATGGTATTGATCCAGCGCCGCGCCTATGTGGATCTGGTACAGGGTAGTGTGATCGACATTGCGATCTCACCGCAGGAAGCCACTATCTCTGCCCTGCTGAGTCACGTCCGTAAAGCCGATATTGTCGGCGTCTCCTCACTCCGTCGCGGCGTGGCTGAAGCCATTGAAGCCGTGGCGCACGGTGACGAAAGTACATCTCGCGTGGTGGGCAGAGTGATCGATGATATTAAACTTCCTCCCGGTACCATTATTGGCGCGGTCGTGCGCGGCAATGATGTCATGATCGCTAATGACAATTTACGCATTGAGCAGGGCGATCACGTTATTATGTTCCTGACAGATAAGAAGTTTATTTCTGACGTTGAAAGACTATTCCAGCCCAGTCCCTTCTTCCTGTAATCTTTTAAAGGCGCTAAAAATAGCGCCTTTTTTATTTAATCCCTTCATTTACAAAGGATTAGTAATTTAACTCAATTGTCCTGCTTACATGGAAAATAAAGGGAGCTTTGTTAGACTTAGGTGGGTCTGCGGTGATAAGGAGAATAAAATGAGCATGTTAAAAGAGTTTCGCGCGTTTGCGATGCGCGGGAATGTAATCGACCTGGCAGTGGGTGTCATCATTGGTGCGGCATTCGGTAAAATTGTCTCTTCTCTGGTGGCTGACATCATCATGCCACCCCTGGGCCTGTTGATTGGCGGGATTGATTTTAAACAGTTTGCATTTACGCTGCGTGAAGCGCAGGGCGATATTCCTGCGGTAGTGATGCATTACGGCGTGTTTATTCAGAATATTTTTGATTTTCTGATCGTGGCGTTCGCTATTTTCCTGGCGATCAAACTGATCAACAGACTCCATCGGAAGAAAGAGGAAGAGCCAAAAGCACCGCCTGCGCCTTCCAAAGAAGAAGTACTGTTAACGGAAATCCGTGATTTACTGAAAGAGCAAAACAGCCGTCCAGGTCTTTAACAGACGACGGAAACAAGAAGGCCAGTGGCAAAAAAGTGCTTCACTCTCTTGCCACTGGCCTCCTGACCACTCCGTTTTGCATGTTTCGCTTTTCGCAGATAACTGCCTTTGCCTTTCTTGTTTTTCTCAATACGCTGACGAAACAGCGGATCATGGAGTAATGCTTCCAGGGCGTTATCGTTAATCTGCCCTTTCTGGTGCTGATAGCGACTCATATTTTCTCCGGATTGTTATATAAAACGTGGCGAGTGTAGATCTGACTTTGCTAAAGATCAACTGCCTCAGTTTTACTGCCACTTCCCTGCTCCAGGGCTTCAAGGATCGAACAATAGACGCTGCTATGGGCAGTACCGCAGCAGGCATCGTTTAGTCGCTGCAAAGAGCGCCGCATAGTTTGTAACTCTTCTATCCGCTCTTCAACTTCGCTTAGCCTGGCTTGTACGATACTTTTTGATTCCTGGCAGGTGTGGTGCTCAGGATCAACGCGTATCGACAAAAGCTCCCGAATCGACTCCAGGGTGAATCCCAGCTGCCGGGCATGACGTATAAACTTCAGACGCTGAAGATCGTTATCGGTATAAAGGCGAAAACCGCCCTGGGTGCGCACTTCGTGATCCATCATTTGCTGCTTTTCATAATAACGGATGGTATCAGGGGTCACCTCAGCCAGTCTGGCCAGTTCTCCAATGCGATACATAAGAGCTCCTCATGCAGTTATGGCAAATTTTAAGCATACCCGCACAGGGGAACGAATAAAATCAGAAAGGCATTTGTGAAGGCATTAAAGGGAGGGGTGATAAAGGGCGCGGGACGGAAATAAAAAAACCCGCCGAAGCGGGTTTTTCTATATTACTGCAGATTACTCTGCAGCAGCTTCTGCTTTCGATTCAGAGCGATCAACCAGCTCGATGTATGCCATCGGCGCGTTGTCGCCTGCACGGAAGCCACACTTCATAATGCGAGTGTAACCACCGGCGCGGCTCGCAAAACGCGGGCCCAGCTCGTTAAACAGTTTTGCCACGATCTCGTTATCACGAGTACGGGCGAATGCCAGACGACGATTAGCTACGCTATCAGTCTTGGCAAGAGTAATCAGCGGCTCAACTACGCGACGCAGCTCTTTCGCTTTAGGCAGGGTCGTCTTGATGATCTCATGACGAACCAGTGAACCTGCCATGTTGCGGAACATAGCCTGGCGATGGCTGCTGTTGCGGTTCAGTTGACGACCACTCTTACGATGGCGCATGACCTTATCCTTCTCAGTAAAACCTTAACCTGTGATCCGGTTACTCGTCAGCGATGCTTGCCGGTGGCCAGTTTTCCAGGCGCATGCCCAGAGACAAACCACGGGAAGCCAGCACGTCTTTAATCTCAGTAAGAGATTTTTTACCAAGGTTAGGCGTTTTAAGCAGCTCAACCTCGGTACGCTGTACCAGATCACCGATATAGTGGATAGCTTCTGCTTTGAGGCAGTTAGCAGAGCGGACAGTCAATTCCAGATCGTCAACAGGGCGCAGCAGGATCGGATCGAATTCTGGTTTCTCTTCTTTCACTTCCGGCTGACGTACATCACGTAAGTCAACGAAAGCTTCCAGTTGTTCTGCCAGGATGGTTGCCGCACGACGAATCGCCTCTTCAGGATCGATTGTGCCGTTGGTTTCCATTTCGATGACCAGCTTGTCCAGGTCGGTACGCTGTTCTACACGCGCTGCTTCAACATTGTAGGCAATACGCTCTACAGGGCTGTAACATGCGTCGACCAGCAGACGGCCGATTGGGCGCTCATCTTCTTCCGAATGAATTCGGGCAGAAGCCGGCACATAACCACGACCGCGCTGAACTTTGATACGCATGCTAATAGACGCGTTCTCATCGGTCAGGTGGCAGATCACGTGCTGCGGCTTGACGATTTCGACATCACCATCATGGGTAATGTCGGCTGCAGTCACAGGGCCAATGCCAGATTTATTCAGGGTAAGAATAACTTCATCTTTACCTTGAACTCTCACCGCCAGCCCTTTCAGGTTGAGCAGGATTTCCAGGATATCCTCCTGAACACCCTCTTTGGTGCTGTACTCATGAAGTACACCATCAATCTCAACTTCGGTCACCGCGCAACCCGGCATCGATGAGAGCAGAATACGGCGCAGTGCGTTACCCAGAGTATGGCCAAAGCCACGCTCTAAAGGCTCAAGGGTCACCTTGGCGTGCGTCGAACTCACTTGCTCGATATCTACCAGGCGCGGTTTTAGAAACTCTGTCACAGAACCCTGCATTGTGTCCTCTCTTTGGTACTAAGCTTTACTTGGAGTAAAGCTCGACGATCAGGTGTTCGTTAATGTCCGCAGACAGATCAGAACGCTCAGGCTTACGCTTAAACGTACCTTCCATCTTGCCACCATCAACTTCCAGCCAGGTTGGCTTTTCACGCTGCTCAGCCAGCTCCAGAGCGGCTTTCACGCGAGATTGCTTTTTCGCTTTCTCACGGATACTAACCACATCATTCGGGCTAACCTGATAAGAAGCGATGTTAACAACACGACCGTTTACCATGATAGCCTTGTGGCTAACCAGCTGACGTGCTTCAGCACGAGTGGCGCCGAAGCCCATACGGTATACAACGTTGTCCAGACGACCTTCCAGCAGAGCCAACAGGTTTTCACCGGTGTTGCCTTTCAGACGTGCTGCTTCTTTATAGTAGTTACGGAACTGACGCTCAAGCACACCGTAGATACGGCGAACTTTTTGCTTTTCACGCAACTGTACACCATAGTCAGACAGACGCGGTTTACGCGCACCGTGCTGGCCAGGAGCTTGTTCAATCTTACACTTGGTATCAATCGCGCGAACGCCAGACTTCAGGAACAGGTCTGTGCCCTCGCGACGGCTCAGCTTGAGCTTAGGACCCAAATATCTTGCCATTTTCTTTCTCCAACATTCCTAAAAACGAGCGTTATACGCGACGTTTTTTCGGCGGACGACAACCGTTGTGAGGGATCGGAGTCACATCAGTAATATTAGTGATGCGGAAACCAGCGGCGTTCAGAGCACGAATGGTAGATTCGCGACCCGGACCCGGTCCCTTGACCATAACTTCCAGATTCTTGATACCGTATTCTTTCACGGCGTCAGCGCAACGCTCAGCTGCAACCTGAGCTGCAAACGGAGTGGATTTGCGAGAACCACGGAAACCGGAACCACCGGCTGTTGCCCAACCCAAAGCGTTACCCTGACGATCAGTAATAGTAACGATTGTGTTGTTGAAAGAAGCATGGACATGAGCCACGCCGTCAGAGACTTGTTTTCTTACACGCTTACGTGCACGAACTGGTGCCTTTGCCATTATTCAATCACCCCGATTATTTCTTGATCGGTTTGCGCGGACCCTTACGGGTACGTGCGTTGGTCTTAGTACGCTGACCGCGCACAGGCAGACCACGACGATGACGCAAACCGCGGTAGCAACCAAGATCCATCAGGCGCTTGATGCTCATGCTAACTTCACGGCGCAGATCACCTTCAACGACAAATTTGGCAACTTCGTCACGCAGCGTGTCGATTTGTTCTTCAGACAGCTCACTGATCTTAACATCTTCAGCGATACCCGCAGAAGCCAGAATGGCTTTAGAACGGGTCTTGCCGACACCGTAGATCGAGGTTAACGCGATCACAGCGTGTTTTTGATCAGGAATGTTAATGCCTGCTATACGGGCCACTATGCACTCCTACTATTTAATATGTACGCACCATGCTGAAAAGCCCGTTTTCAGGATACTCAAATGGATACGCACAGACATACAAAAGATTGGCTGGCTAATCTAGCCAGCTCAACCCAACTTTGCAAGAAAAATATGCGAATTAATCAGCCTTGGCGCTGTTTATGCTTCGGCTCGGCACTGCAAATCACGCGGATGACGCCATCACGCTTAACGATTTTGCAGTTACGGCATAATTTCTTGACGGAAGCACGAACTTTCATTTTTACTCTCCGTAACTTCTCGAGCGACCTTTAGCGGCCATAGCCTTTAAGGTTCGCCTTCTTCAATGCAGACTCGTACTGACTGGACATCATCAGAGTTTGCACTTGAGCCATAAAGTCCATAATCACAACAACAACGATAAGCAGTGAGGTCCCACCAAAGTAGAACGGTACTTTCATTGCGTCACGCATGAACTCCGGGATCAGGCAGATAAAAGTAATATAGAGCGCGCCGACCAGGGTCAGACGTGTCATTACTTTATCGATATACTTCGCCGTTTGCTCTCCCGGACGAATTCCTGGTACAAATGCACCGGACTTCTTCAGGTTATCTGCTGTTTCTCGCGGGTTGAAAACCAACGCCGTATAGAAGAAACAGAAGAAGATGATTGCAGACGCATAGAGTAACACATAAAGCGGTTGCCCTGGCTGCAAATACAGCGAAATTGTTGTCAGCCAGTTCCAACCGGTACCGCCCCCGAACCATGACGCGATGGTCGCCGGGAACAGAATAATGCTGGAAGCGAAGATTGCCGGGATAACCCCTGCCATATTCACTTTCAACGGTAAATGTGTGCTCTGTGCAGCATAGACACGACGACCCTGCTGACGTTTCGCGTAGTTTACCACAATGCGGCGTTGACCACGTTCAACGAAAACAACAAAGAACGTCACTGCAAATACTAATACTGCAACCAACAGCAACAGGAGGAAGTGCAGGTCGCCTTGACGCGCTTGCTCGATCGTATGGGCAATGGCTGGCGGGAGTCCCGCAACGATACCAGCGAAGATAATGATTGAGATACCGTTACCGATACCGCGTTCAGTGATCTGTTCGCCGAGCCACATCAGGAACATGGTTCCTGTGACCAGACTTACAACAGCAGCGAAATAGAATGCAAAGCCTGGATTGATTACCAGACCTTGCATACCAGGCATATTCGGCAGACCGGTAGCAATACCGATCGACTGGAATATCGCCAACACCAGAGTACCGTAGCGGGTGTACTGGCTGATCTTACGACGACCAGACTCCCCTTCTTTCTTCATTTCTGCGAGGGTCGGGTGAACGACCGTCAACAGCTGGATAATAATCGACGCCGAAATATACGGCATAATACCCAGAGCAAAGATTGAAGCACGGCTGAGTGCACCACCAGAGAACATGTTAAACATTTCAATGATGGTGCCTCGCTGTTGTTCAAGCAGTTTGGCAAGTACAGTGGCATCAATACCAGGGATCGGAATGAAAGAGCCAATGCGGAACACAATCAGCGCGCCGATTACAAACAGCAGTCTGCGTTTCAGCTCGCCTAAGCCACCTTTGGCACTTTGAAAATCTAATCCCGGTTGTTTAGCCATCTGCTACTTATTCCTCGATTTTACCGCCAGCAGCTTCGATAGCAGCACGAGCGCCCTTAGAAACACGCAGGCCACGAACAGTTACCGGAGTTGAAACTTCACCAGCCAGGATCACTTTCGCGAACTCGATCTGGATACCGATAATGTTTGCTGCTTTCAGCGTATTCAGGTCTACAACGCCGCCTTCTACTTTAGCCAGATCGGACAGACGAACTTCTGCCGTGATCATCGCTTTACGAGAAGTGAAGCCGAACTTCGGCAGACGACGGTACAGAGGCATCTGACCACCCTCGAAACCACGACGTACGCCACCACCAGAACGAGAGTTCTGACCTTTGTGACCACGACCGCCGGTTTTACCGAGGCCAGAACCGATACCACGACCAAGGCGTTTACCCGCCTTCTTAGAGCCTTCGGCCGGAGACAGAGTATTTAAACGCATCTCTTACTCCTCAACTTTAACCATGAAGGAAACCGCGTTGACCATACCACGAACAGCGGGAGTATCCTCGCGCTCAACGGTATGACCAATACGACGCAGACCCAGGCCAAGCAGCGTTGCCTTGTGTTTCGGCAGACGACCGATTGCACTGCGGGTTTGAGTGATTTTAATAGTCTTTGCCATGGTCAATTACCCCAGAATTTCTTCAACGGATTTACCACGCTTGGCAGCGACCATTTCTGGAGAATTCATATTTTCCAGGCCATCAATAGTTGCACGAACCACGTTGATCGGGTTGGTGGAACCATATGCTTTAGCCAGAACGTTATGAACTCCAGCGACTTCCAGAACGGCGCGCATTGCACCACCGGCAATAATACCGGTACCTTCTGAAGCCGGCTGCATGAATACACGAGAACCCGTGTGAACACCTTTAACCGGGTGCTGCAGGGTGCCGTGGTTCAGCGCGACGTTAATCATATTGCGACGGGCTTTTTCCATCGCTTTCTGGATCGCTGCTGGAACTTCACGCGCTTTACCGTAACCAAAACCAACGCGACCGTTACCATCGCCAACAACAGTCAGAGCTGTGAAGGAGAAAATACGACCACCTTTAACGGTTTTAGATACGCGGTTAACCGCGATCAGCTTTTCCTGCAGTTCGCCAGCCTGTTTTTCGATGTGAGCCATCTTACACCTCTACCTTAGAACTGAAGGCCAGCTTCACGGGCAGCATCTGCCAGTGCCTGGACACGACCATGATATTGGAACCCGGAACGGTCAAAGGAAACATCTTTGATGCCTTTTTCCAGAGCGCGTTCGGCAACAGCTTTACCCACAGCTGCAGCAGCGTCTTTGTTACCGGTGTACTTCAATTGTTCAGCGATAGCTTTTTCTACAGTAGAAGCAGCTACCAGAACTTCAGAACCGTTCGGTGCAATTACCTGTGCGTAAATATGACGCGGGGTACGATGTACCACCAGGCGAGTTGCACCCAGCTCCTGGAGCTTGCGGCGTGCGCGGGTCGCACGACGGATACGAGCAGATTTCTTATCCATAGTGTTACCTTACTTCTTCTTAGCCTCTTTGGTACGCACGACTTCGTCGGCGTAACGAACACCCTTGCCTTTATAAGGCTCAGGACGACGGTAGGCGCGCAGATCCGCTGCAACCTGACCGATCAGCTGTTTATCAGCGCCTTTCAGCACGATTTCAGTCTGAGTCGGACATTCTGCGGTGATCCCCGCTGGCAGCTGATGGTCTACAGGATGCGAGAAACCCAGAGACAGGTTTACTGCATTGCCTTTAACCGCTGCGCGATAACCTACACCAACCAGCTGCAGCTTCTTAGTGAAGCCTTCGGTAACACCGATAACCATTGAGTTCAGCAGGGCACGCGCGGTACCAGCCTGAGCCCATCCATCCACGAAACCAGCACGCGGACCGAAGGTCAGAGCATTATCTGCATGATTCACTTCAACAGCATCGTTGAGAGTACGAGTCAGCTCGCCGTTTTTACCTTTGATCGTAATAACCTGACCGTTGATTTTTACATCAACGCCGGCAGGAACAACGACCGGTGCTTTAGCAACACGAGACATTTTTTCCTCCGATTAGGCTACGTAGCAGATAATTTCGCCACCAAGACCAGCCTGGCGCGCTGCACGATCAGTCATAACACCTTTAGAGGTAGAAACAACTGCGATACCCATGCCGGCCATAACCTTCGGCAGCTCATCTTTTTTCTTATAGATGCGCAGACCTGGGCGGCTGACACGCTGAATGCTTTCTACAACAGCTTTACCCTGGAAATACTTAAGAGTCAGTTCCAGTTCCGGCTTGGTGTCGCCTTCAACTTTAAATTCTTCAATAAAACCTTCTTCCTTCAGCACGTTGGCGATTGCCACTTTCAGCTTGGAGGAAGGCATGGTGACCGCAACTTTGTTCGCGGCCTGACCGTTACGGATACGGGTCAGCATATCCGCGATCGGATCTTGCATGCTCATCTGTCTTTACTCCCGTGATTCAATTGGTGACAATTACCAGCTAGCCTTTTTCAGACCCGGAATTTCACCGCGCATAGCGGCTTCACGGACCTTAATACGGCTCAACCCGAACTTCCGCAGGAAAGCGTGCGGACGACCAGTTTGACGGCAGCGGTTACGCTGACGAGACGGGCTGGAATCACGCGGCAGAGTCTGCAGCTTCAGAACTGCATTCCAACGATCTTCGTCGGTTGCGTTCACATCAGAGATGATAGCTTTCAGTTCAGCGCGTTTAGCGAAGAATTTATCAGCTAAAGCTACGCGTTTTACTTCGCGTGCTTTCATTGATTGCTTAGCCATTCAGTAACCCTACCTTACTTGCGGAACGGGAAGTCAAAGGCAGCCAGCAGAGCACGGCCTTCTTCATCAGATTTCGCAGTAGTGGTAATGGTAATATCCAAACCACGGACGCGATCGACTTTGTCGTAATCGATTTCTGGGAAGATGATCTGCTCACGGACACCCATGCTGTAGTTACCACGACCGTCGAAAGACTTAGCGGACAAGCCACGGAAGTCACGGATACGCGGTACAGCAATAGTGATCAGGCGCTCAAAGAACTCCCACATGCGTTCGCCACGCAGAGTTACTTTACAGCCGATCGGATAGCCCTGACGGATTTTGAAGCCTGCAACAGATTTGCGTGCTTTGGTGATAAACGGTTTTTGACCGGAGATTGCTGCCAGGTCAGCTGCTGCGTTATCCAGCAGTTTCTTGTCAGCGATCGCTTCACCAACACCCATGTTCAGGGTGATCTTCTCGACCCGAGGGACTTGCATGACAGAATTGTAGCTAAACTCAGTCATGAGTTTTTTAACTACTTCGTCTTTGTAGTAATCATGCAGTTTCGCCATCGTACTACTCCAAATTACTTGATAGTTTCGCTGTTAGACTTGAAGAAACGGACTTTTTTGCCGTCTTCGAATCTAAAGCCTACACGGTCAGCCTTGCCGGTTGCCGCATTGAAGATAGCAAGGTTAGAGATCTGAATAGCTGCTTCTTTCTCTACGATGCCGCCTGGTTGGTTCAGAGCCGGAACCGGCTTCTGGTGTTTCTTAACCAGGTTGATACCTTCAACGATGACCTTGCCGGAAGACAGGACATTTTTTACTTTACCGCGCTTACCTTTATCTTTACCGGTTAACACGATAACTTCGTCATCACGACGGATTTTAGCTGCCATGATTCGCTCCTTAGAGTACTTCTGGTGCCAGAGAGATAATTTTCATGAACTTTTCAGTACGAAGTTCACGAGTTACCGGCCCAAAAATACGCGTACCGATAGGCTGCTCACTGTTATTGTTTAAAATAACGCATGCATTACCATCGAAGCGAATGACAGAACCGTCCGGGCGACGAACACCCTTCCTGGTGCGCACCACTACCGCCTTCAGCACATCACCTTTTTTGACCTTACCACGCGGAATTGCTTCTTTGATGGTGATCTTGATGATGTCGCCTACGCCTGCGTAGCGACGGTGCGAGCCACCCAGAACCTTGATACACATTACGCGACGTGCACCGGAGTTGTCGGCGACGGTCAGCATAGTCTGTTCTTGGATCATTTCAGTGCTCCGCTAATGTCAACTACTACTTTGGGACCCAAATCTCGGGTCGTTAAAAAGCCCCATATCGGGGGCGCGGCATTATAACACCGCTTCTTAGATATGGGTAGAAAAAATAAACGGCCCATTTCTGGACCGTTTATCGTTGAGAACGCGTACTGTATTACAGAATCGCTTTCTCTACAACGCGAACCAGCGTCCAGGACTTAGTCTTGGACAGCGGACGGCATTCGCGGATTTCAACCACGTCACCAGTACCGCATTCGTTGTTCTCGTCATGTACGTGCAGTTTGGTCGTACGCTTGATGAATTTACCGTAGATCGGGTGTTTCACAAAACGTTCGATAGCAACAACGATGGATTTCTCCATTTTATCGCTAACAACGCGACCTTGCAGAGTACGGATTTTATCGGTCATTACGCACCCGCCTTCTCAGTCAGTAAAGTCTTAACGCGTGCGACATCACGACGCACTTGCTTCAACAGGTGAGACTGTTGCAGCTGGCCACTGGCTGCCTGCATACGCAGGTTGAACTGCTCACGCAGCAGGTTCAGCAGCTCGGTGTTCAGCTCTTCAACACTCTTCTCACGCAGCTCTTTTGCTTTCATTACATCACCGTCTTAGTTACAAAGGTGGTTTTAATCGGCAGTTTCGCTGCTGCCAGCTTGAATGCTTCACGGGCCAGCTCTTCAGACACACCGTCCATTTCGTACAGGACTTTACCTGGCTGAATCAAGGCAACCCAATACTCCACGTTACCTTTACCTTTACCCATACGCACTTCGAGCGGCTTTTCGGTGATCGGTTTGTCCGGGAATACACGGATCCAGATCTTACCTTGACGCTTAACTGCACGGGTCATAGCACGACGTGCTGCTTCGATCTGACGTGCAGTCAGACGACCACGGCCAACAGCTTTCAGACCGAAAGTGCCGAAGCTAACATCCGTACCCTGCGCCAGACCACGGTTGCGGCCTTTGTGCACTTTACGGAATTTTGTACGCTTTGGTTGTAACATCAGCGACGCTCCTTATTTCCGGCCTTTACGCTGCTGCTTTTTAGGTTGAGCAGCCGGTTTTTCCGGTTGTTCAACAGCAGCCATACCACCCAGGATCTCACCTTTGAAGATCCACACTTTAACGCCGATTACACCATAAGTGGTGTGCGCTTCAGAGGTGTTGTAGTCGATGTCAGCACGCAGAGTGTGCAGCGGAACGCGACCTTCACGGTACCATTCGGTACGTGCGATTTCCGCGCCGCCCAGACGGCCGCTAACTTCAACTTTGATACCTTTAGCGCCCAGACGCATTGCGTTCTGTACAGCACGCTTCATAGCACGACGGAACATAACGCGACGTTCCAGCTGTGAAGTGATGCTGTCAGCAACCAATTTAGCGTCCAGTTCCGGTTTACGGACTTCGGCGATATTGATCTGTGCAGGAACGCCAGCGATATCCGCTACGACCTTACGCAGTTTTTCGACGTCTTCGCCTTTCTTACCGATAACGATACCCGGGCGAGCAGTGTGAATAGTCACACGGATGCTCTTAGCCGGACGCTCGATAACGATACGAGATACGGACGCCTTCGCCAGTTCCTTAGTAAGGTACTGACGAACTTTAAAATCGCTGTCCAGGTTGTCAGCGAATTCTTTGGTGTTCGCAAACCAGGTAGAGTTCCATGGTTTTACAATACCCAGGCGAATACCATTAGGATGTACTTTCTGACCCATTGCTAGTCTCCAGAGTCTCAGCGATCGGACACAACCACAGTAATGTGGCTGGTGCGCTTCAGGATGCGATCTGCACGACCTTTCGCACGCGGCATAATGCGCTTCATGCTTGGGCCTTCGTCTACGAAAATTTTCGCAACTTTCAGATCGTCAATGTCAGCGCCATCGTTGTGTTCAGCGTTAGCAATGGCAGATTCCAGAACCTTCTTGACCAGTACAGCCGCTTTCTTGTTGGTGTAGGTCAAAATGTCCAGGGCCTGCGACACTTTCTTACCGCGGATCAGGTCTGCCACCAGGCGAACCTTTTGAGCAGAAGAACGAGCGTGGCGATGTTGAGCTAAAGTTTCCATCTCTTCCTCCTACTTATTTCTTCTTGGCTTTTTTATCAGCCGCGTGACCGCGATAAGTACGTGTCGGTGCAAATTCACCCAGTTTGTGACCGACCATTTCGTCGGAAACAAATACCGGAACGTGCTGACGACCATTATGGACAGCGATGGTCAAACCGATCATGTTTGGAAAGATCGTTGAACGACGGGACCAAGTGCGCAGGGGCTTCTTGTCACCGCTTTCCACCGCTTTCTCTACCTTCTTCAGCAAGTGCAGGTCAATAAAAGGACCTTTCTTGAGAGAACGTGGCATGGCTTATCCTCTAATATTATTTGCTACGGCGACGTACGATAAATTTATCAGTACGCTTGTTGCTGCGGGTCTTCTTACCTTTGGTCTGAACGCCCCACGGAGTTACCGGGTGCTTACCAAAGTTACGACCTTCACCACCACCATGTGGGTGATCTACCGGGTTCATCGCCGTACCGCGAACGGTAGGACGAACACCACGCCAGCGTGCAGCACCTGCTTTACCCAGAACGCGCAGCATATGCTCAGCATTGCCAACTTCGCCCAGAGTTGCGCGGCAGTCAGCTTCAACTTTGCGCATTTCGCCAGAACGCAGACGCAGGGTGACATAAGCACCATCACGAGCAACGATCTGAACATAGGTACCAGCAGAACGCGCCAGCTGACCGCCTTTACCTGGTTTCATTTCTACGTTATGAACGGTAGAACCAACCGGGATATTGCGCATCGGCAGGGTGTTACCCGCTTTGATAGCAGCATCAACGCCAGACTGAATCTGGTCGCCAGCTTTCAGGCCTTTAGGGGCCAGGATGTAACGGCGTTCGCCGTCTTTGTACAGAACCAGCGCGATGTTCGCGGAGCGGTTCGGATCGTACTCAAGACGTTCAACAACAGCCGGGATACCGTCTTTGTTGCGTTTGAAGTCAACAATACGATAAGCCTGCTTATGGCCGCCACCGATGTGACGAGTGGTGATGCGACCATTGTTGTTACGACCACCGGATTTGCTGTTTTTTTCAACCAGCGGAGCAAAAGGTTTGCCCTTATGCAGCTCAGGGTTAACCACTTTAACAACGTGGCGACGACCCGGAGATGTCGGTTTACACTTAACAACTGCCATTGTATTACTCCTCCGACTTACTCAGCGCCGCCAACGAAGTCCAGGTTCTGGCCTTCTTTCAGGGTGACGTAAGCTTTTTTCCAGTCGCTACGACGACCGATACGCTGTCCGTGACGTTTAACTTTCCCTTTAACTACCAGGGTGTTAACGACTTCGACTTCGACTTCAAACAGTTTCTGCACAGCAGCTTTGATTTCTGCTTTGGTCGCGTCTTTAGCAACTTTGAGAACGATGGTATTGGTTTTTTCCATCGCAGTAGACGCTTTTTCAGAAACGTGCGGCGCACGAAGCACCTTCAGCAGACGTTCTTCACGAATCATGCCAGCATCTCCTCAACTTGCTTAACAGCATCAGCAGTCATTACGACTTTGTCGAAGGCGATCAGGCTAACCGGGTCGATACCTGCTGCGTCACGTACGTCAACCTTGTGCAGGTTACGTGCGGCCAGGAACAGGTTCTCGTCCAGCTCACCGGTGATGATCAGCACATCTTCCAGAGCCATGTCTTTCAGTTTCTGAGCCAGCAGCTTAGTTTTAGGCGCTTCTACAGAGAACTGCTCGACAACGATCAGACGATCCTGACGTACCAGTTCGGACAGAATGCTTTTCAGCGCGCCGCGGTACATCTTTTTGTTAACTTTTTGACTGTGGTCCTGCGGACGCGCAGCGAAGGTTACGCCACCGGAACGCCAGATCGGGCTCTTAACAGAACCAGAACGCGCACGGCCAGTACCTTTCTGACGCCACGGTTTTTTACCAGAACCAGTTACTTCAGCACGGGTCTTCTGAGCACGAGTACCCTGACGAGCCCCAGCTGCGTAAGCAACTACAACCTGGTGTACCAGCGCTTCGTTGAAATCACGACCGAAGGTAGTTTCGGAAACAGTCAGCGCGCTCTGCGCGTCTTTCAATACTAATTCCATTGCTATCTCCTCACGCCTTCACAGCTGGTTTAACGATCAGGTCGCTACCGGTTGCACCCGGGACAGCACCTTTAACCAGCAGCAGGTTGCGCTCAGCGTCAACGCGTACTACGTCCAGGCTCTGAACAGTTACACGTTCGTTACCCAGCTGACCTGCCATTTTCTTGCCTTTGAACACTTTGCCCGGAGTCTGGTTCTGACCGATAGAACCCGGAACGCGGTGAGACAAGGAGTTACCGTGGGTAGCGTCCTGGGTACGGAAGTTCCAGCGCTTAACGGTACCAGCAAAACCTTTACCTTTAGAGGTACCGGTTACGTCAACTTTTTTAACTTCAGCAAACAGCTCAACGCTAATGTCCTGGCCTACAGAGAATTCTTCACCGTCAGCAAGACGGAATTCCCACAGACCACGGCCAGCTTCTACGCCAGCTTTAGCGAAGTGACCCGCTTCAGGCTTGGTGACGCGGTTAGCTTTTTTAGCACCGGTGGTTACCTGAACAGCACGGTAGCCGTCGTTAGCCAGGTCTTTAACCTGAGTCACGCGGTTTGCTTCTACTTCGATTACGGTTACTGGGATAGAGACGCCATCTTCAGTGAAGATGCGGGTCATACCCACTTTTTTACCGACTAAACCAATCATTGTATCAACCTCTCAATCGCTCGATGACCTGATTAACCCAGGCTGATCTGCACGTCTACACCGGCAGCCAGGTCCAGACGCATCAGAGCATCAACGGTTTTCTCGGTTGGCTCAACGATGTCAACCAGACGCTTGTGAGTGCGAATTTCGTACTGATCGCGCGCATCTTTGTTAACGTGCGGAGAGATCAGAACGGTAAAGCGCTCTTTGCGGGTCGGCAGCGGGATCGGACCACGGACCTGCGCACCAGTGCGCTTGGCAGTCTCGACGATTTCCGCGGTTGATTGATCGATCAGACGATGATCAAACGCTTTAAGACGGATACGGATTCTTTGGTTCTGCATGAGACCAGAGCTCCAATTATTTTATAGACAAATAGCTACTCCTCATACCCATTACGATTGATGGGAGAGTGTAACCGTTCTTACAGAGTTCCCCGATTGGGAACATTGTTTGGTAGCCAAAAGCGCTGCCAGGGTTCATATTGAACCAGCCGTCAATTACGACAAGCCGGCGTATTATACTTATACATGGCCTGGATGCAAGGTCTTACGCTTCAAAATTGCATGATATTCGCGGCCCCGTCACTGTTCTTCACCCTGCACCTCTTTCAGCGCTTGCCGGACGCGCAGCCGCAATGCGTCATGGTCGCTTGCGGTGTCCTCGCGCTCGTCGTCCAAAGCCGCATCCTCATCGCTGGACAGCAGTTCATCGGCCATTATCCCCTCTTCTTCTGCTTCATCGGTTTCAATCTCAATGCGGGCAGGCAACGGTTTCTTTTTAAACACATAATGCACATCGGAAAGCCAGTAGTTACGGGCTGGTTCATATGCAGCGCGGTCAGAGATCTCAGGGAAGAACTGCTGCCCGATGACGTGCCCGTAATAGCCGCACGCCAGCATCAGCATGATCCATAGTGTCCAGCCCCCTGCCCGCAGACCATGGCGCCTGCGCTCGTCGGGTGTTGCTTTCAGCGTGACGGCGCCTTTGTCCCCATTTTGCGCCTGGTAAGCCCTGAAGATCCGCATCATTTTGCGCTTTCCTTTATTGCTACTGTATCTGACGTACTTTCATTAATAAGTTGCGGCGCCTCGCCCAGCGCTTGCTGTAAACGGAGCAACGTGCGTTTTCCCGGTTTGCCATCCTGCCTGAGATTTTCCCGTTGCTGGAAGAGCTTCACTTTCTCGGTGAGCGCCGGCGTCCATTCACCTTGCTTGTCGACCGGCACGTTGAGCGCCCGGCTGAGTAACGCATCCAGCCAGACGATACTTTCCGGCGAGCTTTTATCGGAAACGGTCATTTTTCCGTCCGGCGTCTGCTTTTCCATCAGCACATAGTTTCCGTCCCAGTGCGCTGTAAACCAGTCGCGCCGCACTGTCCACGTCTTACCGGCAATCAGCAGATCAAGTTCAGTGTCCGACATGCGCATCACCACCGCATGTAATCCTTTATTTATGCGTAACTGCGCCATCCACGGCAGCCCACGCCCGGCCAGATCATTCAGGCTCGCTTTGCCACTTTCGCAGGCAAGTTCTGCGCGTCCGGCCTGATCGCACCAGGCCTCTTCAGGGAGGACGTCATATCCCCAGGTGCTGAACAGTTGTTGCATGGCGTCGCGCATGTGGGTTCCGCTATCGGTGATATCAACGACCGGCTCTTTTTCTTCTGTGGGGATCATCATCCAGCCCGGAACAGGAAGCGCCGGTTTTAGCGTATCGACACTCAGCCAGCCAACGGTGAATGCCAGCCCGGCGTATAGCGCCAGCAGGCTGCCACAGCGTGCCGCGCTGCGTTGCGGCGCCAGCAGATTCAGTAATTGCCCTTCCTGTCGCGCTGTCAGCGTGGTCATCTGGCCTGCAAGCGCCAGCTGATATGCCGATCTGGCTATACGGCTGAGCAGTGCAAGGTTGCCTCGCGCCGCGTTTGCTGCCCGATCGGTAAACGCCCGGCGCAGACTTACCACTTCCCCCTCATTCATCTGGTGAAGCATAAATGCATGGGTTTCGTCACTGTCGGGCAGAGGCATGCCGATCGGGTAATCGATTTGCGATTTGATTTTCCGGTAATGCATTAACGACTTGCTGCCTGCCAACAGCAGGCTAACCCCTGCCTGCCGGGACGCTGCCAGCTGACGGAAATCATGTATCAGCACCGGCAGGTGACGACTCAGCACATCCGCATTATCAATAATGAACAGTACAGGTTGTTCGGCCTCCGGCACCGCTGACATCGCGTGCTGCCAGAACTGCGTTATCGCAACAGGCTCTGCATTAACGGGCGCGGCGGGCATCATCCGGCAACGGTAGGCTTCGCCACCAGCCCGCCAGACGCAGGCATGTCCGGGGTAACCCGCCGCAAGTTGGTGCGCCAGCGTCGATTTGCCGCATCCGGGCGCACCATACAGCAGGCCCACGCTGCCAGACCGCAGCTCCTGAACAATAAAGGTTTTAATTAATTCATATCCTGAAAAAGGATATAACGTCGATTGACGTTCTGTACTGCTCATTTATAAAAGGTCATCCATCAGAGCCGTTAATATTATCACCACAGAATATAAGAAGAATCGTACAGTTATTTCACTACAATCATCATTAAATATGATGAGGTTGAATACGATATTTAAAGACTATACCATATTCAGCTTCTTCAGGATAAGTACGCAGACTCATGGATACAAGAATTCAGCAACTGGCTGGCGCTATTAAACAACAAAGACAGACCGTATTATGCGGGCTGCTGGTTTGCTTATCCGCGATACTTATTATTTATTCCGTGTATGATTACGCGCAATTGTCCCGTAAATTTACTCCGCAAGATGAGCCCGCAGGCGTTTCGCGGCGCATGGCCGCATTCAGCCTGCCAATGAACATGCCGCAGAATACCGAGGCCTTGCCGAAAAATAGTGATAACCCCAGACAACACCAAAGCACGCCGCTCAATCTCATTGTTAATGGTGTCATCGCCAGCAACTTAAGAAATCGTTCCCAGGCCATTATTACGGTGAATAACAAAACTGAAATATATAATTTTGGTGATTATATAGAAGATCTTCCCGGCGTCTTTATTTCCTCGATCGACAGCAACAGCGTAACCATTAATAACAACGGTGAGCCACAAAATTTTATTTTAAATGATTCACCCGAATTATCATTATCGACATCGTTATCGTCAGCGGCTTCGGAAACTGGCACGGTTTATCTCGGCGATCTCCTGATTACCAATCTGGTTTATCAGCAGGACGCTTTACAGGGCATCAGGTTGAATATGCGTACCGACGCCGCCGGATCCCTTACGGCGGGACTCAAGCCCGGGGATCTGGCGATTAAGATGAACAGCTACAGCCTGACGCGCAAAGATTCCGCAGAAGCGGCCATTCAGGCGCTGGCCTCATTACGCACCGCGCAATTCACCGTGCTGCGCGATGGACAGGAAGAACTGGTCAACGTGTCAACGGACGCGGATGACAATAATAAGGATAAGTAAATTGCTCAAGGGAATGACACGAACCGCCGCATGGATGTTGGCCTTACAACTTTGTTGCAGTGCCCCTTCGTCGGTGGCGGCGCAGTACTCTGCAAACTTTAAAAATGCTGACATCAGGGATTTTATCTCTTCAGTCAGTAAGCAAATCGGCAAAACCATTCTGGTCGATCCCTCCGTCCAGGGGAGTATATCGGTCCGCAGCTTTGATAACTTCAATGAGGCGGAGTATTACCAGTTCTTCCTCAGCGTACTGGATATCTACGGTTATACCGTGGTTACGCTGGATAACGGCTTGCTGAAGGTGGTGCGTTCCGCTGCGCTTAAAACCGCGCCCGGCGTACTGCAGGAGTCCTCACAGCCAGCAGTGGGCGATGAGTTTATCACCCGCGTGGTATCGTTAAAAAACGTGCCTGCGCGCGATCTTGCGCCGCTATTACGCCAGATGATGGAGGGCGGCGGCATCGGTAACGTGGTGCATTACGATCCCTCGAATGTGCTGTTGGTGACCGGCAAAGCCACTATGGTTAACCGCATTCTTGAAGTGGTGAAGCGGGTGGATGTGATTGGCACACAGGAGCGGGAACTGGTGAAGCTGCGTTACGCCTCGGCGGTCGATCTCGCGGAAGTGATCAATAACCTGCTACGCGAAGAATCAAAAGAAAACCCGACGCAGATCTTGTTGCCGAAAGTCGTCGCCGACAAACGTACCAACGCCCTGCTCATCAGCGGGCCCGACAACGTGCGCCAGCGCCTGAAATCCCTGGTCTACAAGCTGGATATTGAGCAGACCAACCTCGGCAACACCCGCGTTTTCTATCTGCAGTATGCAAAAGCCAGCAAAATTGTCGAAGTGTTGACCGGCGTCTCGGCGAAGCTGTCTGAAGACAAACAGTCCTCGCCGCAGAGCGTGTCATCGGGTTCCAGCGATGTCTCCATTACCGCCGATGAACAGACCAACTCAATCGTTATCACCGCCGATCAAAGCACTCTCCAGGAGCTGGAAAAGGTGATTGCGCGGCTGGACATTCGCCGCGCGCAGGTGCTGGTTGAGGCCATCATCGTTGAAGTACAGGATGGCAAAGGGCTGAACCTGGGCGTGCAGTGGGCGAACAGCAATGTGGGCGGTCAGCAGTTTACCCAGACCGGGCTGCCGATCTTTGACGCCTCCCAGGGAGCGCGCCAGTTTAAAGAAAGCGGTTCCATGAGCAGCGATAACGCTATCTCCAGCGCGCTGAGCAGTTTTAACGGGCTGGCGACGGGCTTTTTCGAGGGCGACTGGAGCGTGCTGCTCACCGCGCTGGCGTCTGATAACAAGAACGATATTCTCGCCACTCCCAGTATCGTCACCCTCGATAACAAAGAAGCGTCCTTTAACGTAGGCCAGGATGTCCCTGTTCTTTCCGGCTCGCAAACCACCTCCGGCGACAACGTCTTTAACACCGTTGAGCGTAAAACTGTCGGTACTAAACTGAAAGTGACACCGCAGGTCAACGAAGGCGACGCCGTCCTGATGGAGATCGAGCAGGAGGTGTCCAGCGTTGACAGCTCATCCGGTAACGCCAGCTCCCTCGGCCCCACGTTCAATACCCGCACCATACAAAACGCCGTGCTGGTGAAAAGCGGTGAAACCGTGGTGCTGGGTGGGCTGCTGGATGAGTCCGCCAAAGAGCAGGTCTCCAAGGTGCCGCTGCTGGGGGACATTCCGCTTATAGGCCAGCTGTTCCGCTATACCTCCACCGACAGCGCCAAACGCAATCTGATGGTCTTTATCCGCCCGACCATTATTCGCGATGATGAGGTGTACCGTTCGCTGTCGAAAGACAAATACACCCGCTACCGCGATATGCAAAAGCAGCGTATCGATAAGTCCACCAGCGCGTTGATCAAAGTCGATGATGACGAGCGCCCGATGCTGAAAGAGATGGATGAGGATCTGGCGCCCGCGCCCGGCCCGTCAGCACGCAATCCTTTCAGGGAATAGGGGGTTCGCAACATGGCTGATTTATGGAAACGCATCCCGCCAGGACAACCGCTGCCGGTGAGCTATGCGCAGGTGCAAAAACAGGGCGTGGCAGTGGCCGGCGATGAACTGGTCTGCCGTACCGATACGCCGCTGGAAATCTTATTGGAAGCCCGCTACGCCCTGCCCGACCGTGTCCGATTCACGCGTCTGGAGCCTGCACAGTTTGAGGACTATCTGGAGCCGCTGTTCCGCAACGGCACCGGGGACTCGCGGCAGATTGCCGAAGATCTCGATCAGGATGTCGATCTGGCGACGCTGAGCGAAGAGCTGCCGGATAATGCGGACTTGCTTAGCGATGAAAATGACGCGCCGGTGATCCGCCTGATCAACGCCATTCTTCACGAGGCGGTAAAAGAAGGCGCGTCGGATATTCATATCGAAACCTTCGAGAAGTCGCTGGTGGTGCGCTTTCGCGTCGACGGCATCCTGAAGCCGGTGTTGCAACCGGGCAAAAAGCTCGCGCCGTTGCTGATTTCACGTATCAAAGTCATGGCGCGGCTGGATATTGCGGAAAAACGCCTGCCGCAGGACGGCCGTATCTCCCTGCGCCTCGGGCGTAAAAATATTGATGTGCGTGTCTCCACGCTGCCCTCGCAGTATGGCGAGCGCGCCGTGCTGCGCCTGCTGGATAAAAACAATTTACGGCTGTCGCTGGACACGATGGGGCTGACCGCCGGCGATGCGCAGCGCCTGCATTTTCTGGTGCAGCAGCCGCACGGCATCATCCTGGTGACCGGCCCGACCGGTTCGGGAAAAAGTACCACCCTGTATGCCATCCTCTCTGAGCTGAACTCACCCCAGCGCAATATCCTGACCGTGGAAGATCCTATTGAATACGAGCTGGAAGGCATCGGCCAGACGCAGGTGAACAGCCGCGTGGACATGTCTTTTGCCCGCGGCCTGCGCGCCATTCTGCGTCAGGATCCGGACGTGGTGATGGTGGGTGAGATCCGCGATGYGGAAACCGCGCAGATTGCGGTGCAGGCCTCACTGACCGGCCACCTGGTCTTATCGACGCTGCACACTAACAGCGCCTGCGGGGCGATCACACGCCTGCGCGATATGGGCGTGGAGCCGTTTCTGCTGTCGTCTTCACTTTCCGGCGTCATTGCCCAGCGTCTGGTACGCCGGTTATGTCCTTACTGCCGCACGCAAATCGCCCTGCCCGGGGATCTAAAAGCCCTGTTGCGTGCCCTCGCCCCGGATGCCACCCATTGCTGGCAGGCGGTGGGCTGTAGCGACTGTCGGGGTTCAGGTTACCAGGGGCGACTGGCGATCCACGAGATCATGGTAGTGGATAAGCATATGCGCAGCATTATTCATCGTGATGCCGACGAACATGCGCTGGAGCAGTGCCTGCGTCAGCAGAGCCGCAGCCTGCGGGAAAACGGTCTGCTGCGCGCCCTTGCCGGTGAAACGACCATTGAAGAAGTCATGCGCGTCACCTCAGCGCAGGAAGAACTGCAATGAAATTTCAGTGGCAGGCAATGGATGCCAGCGGCGTGACCCGCCATGGAACTTTAAGCGCGGCCAGCAGTAAAGAGGCCCGTGACACGCTGCGCGCTCAGGGGCTTTACCCGTTGACGCTGCGGGAAAAAAAGTTGGTGTCATGGTTTACCCCCCCGACAAAAAGCGCGCGGCTGCGGCTGAGCGGCAGCGAACTGGCGCTTTTTACCCGCCAGCTGGCCACCCTTGCCAGCGCCTCCCTGCCGCTGGAGGAAGCGCTGGCCGTTATTGGCCGTCAGAACCAGAACAGCAAGCTCAACCATATCCTGACCGATCTGCGCGAGCATATTCTCGCCGGGCACACGCTTTCTGATGCGCTGGCCGCCTGGCCGCGTATTTTCGACACCATTTATCGCACGCTGGTCAAAGCCGGCGAAAAAAGCGGCCAGCTCGGTACGGTGCTGGAAAAACTCGCGGACTATAACGAGCTGCGGCAAAAAATGCGCAGTAAGCTCATCCAGGCGCTGGTGTATCCCACCATGCTGACCAGCGTCGCGGTGATCGTGGTGACCATTTTGCTGACCACGGTGGTACCTAAAGTCGTGGAGCAGTTTCTGCATATGAAACAGCAGTTACCGCTGTCCACGCGCGCACTCCTTACGATCAGCGATGCGCTTCGCGATTTTGGCCCTTTTTTGCTGGCGGCACTGGTGGTCGCGCTGCTGCTGTTCCGCCACTGGCTTACCAGACCCGGCAAACGTCATCAGTTCGACCGCTGGCTGCTGGCTTTCCGGCTCAGCCGGGGGCTACTGCGCGCCGTGCACTGCGCCCGTTATCTGCATACCTTAAGCATTTTACATACCAGCGGCGTGCCGCTGCTGGAAGGTATGAGTCTGGCGGCAGAGGGCATTAACAATCGTGAGATCCAGGCCCGACTGCGCGACGCCGCCGACCGTGTGCGTCAGGGATCGGGTTTTCACCTGGCGCTGGATAAATGCGATCTCTTTCCGCCGATGATGCTCTATATGATCGCCTCCGGCGAGAAGAGTGGGCAGCTCAGCGAGCTGATGGCCCGCGCCGCCGAACAGCAGGAAACCTTATTGCAAAACCGCATCGCGCTGGCGCTGGCACTGTTTGAGCCGGGGCTGATTATCACCATGGCGATGATTGTACTGTTCATTATCGTCTCGGTGTTGCAACCAATCTTACAACTCAATTCATTAGTGACTTAAGGAAAAGCAATATGAACACAGAGTCTCAGAAACGGCAGCAGGGGTTTACCCTGCTCGAACTGATGGTGGTAATCGTTATTCTTGGCGTGCTGGCAAGCCTGGTGGTGCCTAACTTAATGGGTAATAAAGAGCGCGCCGACAAGCAGAAAGCCATCAGCGACATTGTGGCGCTGGAAAACGCGCTGGATATGTACAAGCTCGACAACCATCGCTATCCGGTAACGGCTCAGGGGCTGAAAGCGCTGGTTGAAAAGCCCACCAGCTCGCCGATCCCGGAAAATTACAACACCTCCGGCTATATCAAACGCCTGCCGCAGGATCCCTGGGGGAATGATTATCTGCTGGTCAGCCCTGGCGAACACGGGGATTACGACATTATCTCTGCGGGCGTTGACGGTGAAGCCGGTACCCAGGATGACATCACGAACTGGGAAATGGATAACGCGAAGCCCTGACCATGAAAGCGGTAAAAGGATTTACCCTGCTGGAAATATTACTGGTGCTGACGCTGCTGGCGTTAAGCGCCACACTGGTGATGATGGTGAGCGACGACGATCGCAAAAAAGCCATCACCGCCGGTGAGCAACTGGCGGCGCTGATGGAATACACCGCTGACTGGTCAACCATGGAAGACCGCAGCGCGGGTATTGAGATCCGTGAACAGGGCTGGCGCATCGTCACACCGGTGCGCAACCGCTGGCAGACTCCTGAAAACTATTTCCGGCTGGCAACCGAAGGCGCCTGGCATGACAGCTGGCGGGTCACGCTCTCGCCCGTCGCTCTTGCCAGACAGGCCGCCGGGACGCCGCAAATCCTTATCCGTCCGGACGGCGAAATCACACCCTTTACGCTGCAAATCCAGGATCGGCAAAGCCAGGCGGTACTCTTTACCCTGACCAGCACCGGCGGCCTGCCGTTGCAATTCAGCAGTGGAGCAACACCATGAGCCGCCAGCAGACCGGCATGACCCTGCTGGAAGTGCTGCTGGCGATGGTGATCTTCGCCTCCGTCTCGCTGACGCTGATCAACAGCCTGAGCGGGCAAATCGCCGCCACCTCCAAGATGGAAGAGCAGGTGTTCGCCAGTTGGGTTGCCGATAATGTGCTGAAAAAGCAGCAGCTATCCGCCACACCGCTGGCCGCAACCGCGCAGGGTAAAAGCCAGATGGGCCAACGAAGCTGGACATGGACGCTAACGGCGTCGGCATCGGACGTGCCGGGTATGCAGCTATTAACGGCGGAAGTTTCTATTGATAACGGGCAGAAAATGCGGCTCCGCCGCTATGTGCCCGCAGAGAAAGGAGCCGCCGATGCCCCGACACGCTAAAGCACAGACCGGCTTCACGCTGCTGGAAGTGCTGCTGGCGATTGCGCTCTTTGCGGTGCTCACCCTGCTCACCAGCCAGTTACTGACGGCAACGGTAAACAGCAATGAGGTGACGAAAGAGCATCAGCAGCGTTTTGCGGCCCTGGTTCGCGCGGTAAATCTGCTGGATAAAGATGTCTGGCAGATCGTGCCGCTGATGTCGCCGGAGGGGGAAAAAAGCCGTCTGATGCTCACCACCGCCAGCAACAATGACATGCCGGATATCTGCTGTGCGCCGGATCTGCAGCGCGTCGAGTGGTCGCTTAAAAATCACACCCTTTACCGCGCCATCTGGCGCTATCCGGAGGATGAGCAGCCGTCCATCACGCAGCCCATGTTGACGGACGTGAACGCCTTTACCCTGCGTTATTACCTTAAGGATGCCGTGGTGACCACGCTTCCGCCCGGGGAATACCCGAGGGCGATCGAAGCCGAAATCAATATCAAAGGATCGGGCACGATCGCGCGCCTGCTTCTGCTGCCGGAAAACCGCCGCAACGGGGGCACACCATGAGAGCGCAAAAAGGCGTGGCACTGTTGGTGGTGCTGATGATCCTGGCGATCATGGCCGCGCTGGCCAGTGAAATGACGCTGCGCTATCAGATTAACATCAAGCGCACCGGCTATACGCAGCAACAGTTGCAGCAAAACTGGCTGGTCGGGCTGGCAGAACATCAGGCGATGCAGACGCTTGCGCAGGATCTGCGCGATAACGCCAAACTGCTGACGCGCGATCAGCTCTGGGCGCAGCCACAGCGGCTGGCGCTTGCCAGCGGCGAAACCGTCAACTGGCAACTGACTGACCGCCAGGCCTGCTTTAACATCAATGCGCTGGTGAATGCGCCCACTGACATCATGGCGGACGTGCCCGCCAGCGTACAGGTCTTTACCGCCCTGCTCGCCAATCTTGGCGTGACCGGCGCGCCAGCCGAAGCGCTTATCGACGCCATTGCTGATTATATCGACAGCGATGAAACGCCGCGCCGTGCCGGTGCGGAAAACGACTATTACCGCACCAGTGGCGATCCCCATACCATCGGCGGACGCCGCCTGTATTCGGTGAGCGAACTCCGGCAGATCAAAGGGATGACGCCTGCGCTGTACCAGCAGCTCATCCCTTTTATGTGYGCGCTGCCGAACGATGAGCTGAAGATCAACATCAGCACTCTGACGCGTGACGATGCGCCTCTGCTGGCGGCGATGCTGAATAACGCCGTGCAGGTCAGCGACATTCGCGCCCTGTTTGATAAACAGAAGCGTCAGGGCTGGACGAGCATTGCCGCGCTGAAAGCATCCATCGAAAAATCCTTTCCGGGACGCAAGGAAGAACTGGAGGCGTTTAAAAATATCGCTGCCACCACCAGCCAGTATTTCCGGCTGGAAACCATCGTGGATCAGGGGGAGAGCCGCAGCGGCACGATCAGCGATCTGGAATTTGATACGAAAAAGTCGCAACTCTTTATCACCGCCCGCCGACGCGCGGCGGGCGGGCATTAAAAGGATTTACCTCGTGCAGAAAATTATCTTACGCCCTTTACCAGGAAAACTGGTGTGGTGCATTGCCGGTGAAACACCCGCGCCGACGCTTCACGAACTGGAGGACTATCTTCAGCCGGGCGCGCTGGCGCATCTGCCGCCCGCCGATACCGTCTGCCTGTTGCTGTCGCCGGAATACCTCTGTTTTCGCCGCGCCGAACTTCCTGCTGCAAATTACAAAATTACGCCGCAAACCCTGAGCTGGCTGGTGGAAGACAGCGTAACCGGCAACGCCGACGATCTGCTGTGGACGGTACTCTGCCGGGAAGAGAATACGCTGCATCTGGCGGGGATCGCCCGGCGCGCCCTCGCGGAGATGCTGGCGGCGTTCTCGGTTGCGGGCGTGACGCTCACCCATATGGTGCCGGATGGTTTCTGGCTGCCTCATGTGGCGAACGGCTGGAGTCTGAGTCAGGAGGCGTCGCGGTGGATGATCCGTTACGACGCCTGGAAAACGGGCGTGCTGGACGAGGCGCTGCTCGGTCATTTGCTCAGTTCCTGCACGGAGATGCCTGTCTTGAGCGCCAGCCCATTTCCGGTAGAACACACCGCAGTTGAATATATACAGGAGCCCGGACTCTGGTACGACGCTGACACCCTGCCTGCGGTTAACCTCATTCAGGGCGCGTTTCGCCCGGCCCGGCCTGTGAGACAGGCACCACGCGCGCTGAAATATGGCGCAGCGGTAATGACAGGCCTGGCAATGGCGCTCTTTTTCGGCCTGAAAGGGCTGACGCTCTGGCAGTTGCATCAGCAAAAACAGGCGCTGGTATCCGAAGGACGGACGCTGTGGAGCCGCTATTTTCCCGGCGAGGATCGCAGTAATAACTTCAAATTTTTCTTCGCCTCCTCCGTTAAAAACCGTCATCCGGACGTGCTGACGTTGCTGACGCAGCTTCAGGAAAAGTTACAGCCCTGGCCGGGGCTGACGCTAAGCCATGTCAGTTACGATCTCGATACTCACCGTTTTGAGGCGATCCTCAACGCGAACGATGCCGGACAGCTCAGCGGATTTATGGCCCAGGCCGCCGGTGAATATACCGTTCTGCAACAACCGGACGGTGTGAAGATCAGCTTAAAGGAGCGCAAATGAATTCTTTCTGGCAATCAAGAAGCGCTGGCGAAAAACGCAGCCTGATGCTGCTCGCGCTGTTCAGCCTGCTGCTGGCGTTCTGGTACGGCGTACTACAGCCGCTGAACAAAGCCATCCTGCAACAACAGCAGGAATACGCCCGGCTGAAAAGCGAGATCCAGTGGGTGAGCGAGGCCGCACAGCGCAGCGGACTGGTGGGCAGCCAGCTGCTGACCGGTGACGTCCCGACGCTGATACAGCACAGCGCGGCGCAGGCGGGTCTGAACGTGGTGGTGACGCCAGCCACGCCCGGTCGTTTTACCGTCGCGCTTTCCGCTGCCAGCAGCAGCGCGTTTTTCAGCTGGCTGGATGAGATGCAAAACCGGGGTTTGCAGGTATCACGATTAGCCTTCAGCGCTGGCAGCGCGCCGGGCAGCATCACCATTGCAACACTCGAATTCGCTCAGGCAGGCACGCATGATTAACGAAACGCACGTCGCGATGCTGGCGCTGGTGGGGTTACTTACCGGCAGCGTTATGAATGTGGTGGTTTACCGTCTGCCGCTGATGATGGAGAACGACTGCCCGGCAAACTGGCATATCGCCTGGCCGCCCTCGCACTGCCCGCATTGTCAGCACCGCATAAGGTACGTGGATAACATTCCGCTGCTCGGCTGGCTGTTGCTGCATGGCCGCTGCCGGGACTGCCGGCAGCCCATCTCCGCTCGCTATCCTCTGACCGAACTGACCTGCGGCGTCGCTTTCGCGCTGATTGCCGCGCTGTTCCCGGACCATGCCGATGCCTTTGCCGTGATGCTGCTGTTCTGGTTTGTACTGGCGCTGGCGCAAATCGATGCCCGCACGTACTTGCTGCCGGACCGGCTGACGCAGCCGTTGATCTGGCTCGGTATGCTTTATCATGCGCTGTATCAGCAGAACACCTTAACGGATGCGCTGTACGGCGCGGTAGCGGGCTATCTTTCGCTGTGGCTGGTGTGGTGGGTATACCGGCTGATCACTGGCAAAGAAGGCCTGGGGCTGGGGGATGCCAAATTGCTGGGAGCACTGGGCGCCTGGTGTGGCTGGCAGGCGTTACCGACGGTGCTGCTCGGCGCGTCGCTGATGGGGATTGGCTGCTGGATAGTGCTGCGACTGACGCGTGGTGCGCAGGTGCCACAAATCGCGTTCGGGCCCTGGCTGGGTCTGGCGGG
>NZ_CP127837.1:726746-732726 GCF_030291195.1 Enterobacter sp. PGRG2
GGAGATTTACTGAAGCAGAGCGGCGAGCTGTCGCCGCTCTGTAGATAATGCTTACTCTTCGCGGATCTGGGCCTGCAGGTAATTCTGAATGCCCATTTTCTGGATCAAATCCAGTTCCGTTTCCAGCCAGTCAATATGACCTTCTTCATCGGCCAGAATTTCAATCATCATGTCACGGCTGACATAGTCATGAACGCTGTCCGCCCAGGCAATAGCTTCGCGCAGATCCTTCGCCCCATCTAATTCAAGCGCAAGATCGGAACGCAGCATCTCTTCAACATCTTCACCAATGTTGAGTTTGCCCAGGTCCTGGAGATTGGGGATCCCTTCGAGGAATAAAATACGCTCGATATATTTATCGGCGTGTTTCATTTCATCAATGGATTCATGGTATTCGACGTCATTAAGACGTTTGAGGCCCCAGTTTTTAAACATGCGTGCATGTAAGAAATACTGGTTGATTGCGATAAGCTCGTTTCCCAATAATTTATTGAGATAATTTATTATCTTAACATCACCTTTCATTTTATCGTTCCTCCGCTTCCACTACCTACAAGCGTAGTAGAACGTCGAAAAATTGCGCTATGCAAACGGCTGAGCCTGCGGTTAAGCAGGCTCTGGTTGTTAAGACTTATACTCTTATTTTTGCAGCATCTGAGGTGTGACCGTCATGCTTGTCAGCACCTTCAGGCGGGCAGAATCGGGTTGAGAGCCATCTGCAAGCGCAAAGACATATTCATCGCCCGCTTTTGGATTCTCACTGGTAGCGCTTAAGTATCGATTATTGCGCAAGTCCCCTAGCATGGCCGCCGAGGTCCCCGTATTGACTTGATCCATTTTGTAAAACGATCCTACGAAAGTCGATCCCGTCACCTTACCAGTTTGATCTTTATGATCGATATACATGTTGAGATATTGCCGACTATGGACGAGGCTTATGTCAGCGATCACACTATATTCCAGTTTGCCGTTGATATTTTTAATGTAGGTATCAACGATATCGCTGCTCTCCGCTGTATTCAGTTGTTCCTGAGTCACCTCCAGAGAGGCGTAAACATTGCTCGGGTCATTATCATCAACGAGTTTTGCCACTACTCCTGGCTCAGTGAATACCCCTGTATTCAGGCAGAAAACAACCGTATCGCTATCGGGTTTATTCTCACTCTCACAGTAATTCTTACTCCCTTTCACGTTAATGATAGCGACATAGTTACTGTGATCGGTCGGGGTCGGCATCGTGAATCGCAGTTTTTTATTTTCATAAAAATCGCGGCTCATTGTCCATTTGAACCCTGCATCTGCACTGTTTGGAATAACCCGGCCCAACTGAAAATGAGTAATGTTCGGAGCGACGTCCTCCTTAATGACATCGGCGACAATGTTGCCCAGCTCGTGCGTTTCAGTATCGCCGCTCAGATCCCAGACGATAGCGCCACCAAATTGCTGCTGCTTGATGTAATTAACTTTCTCGCGCACTGATTGCGGATCGTCATAGGTAAAAAACTCTTTGGTTTTGCTGCTATACAGATAAGGCACCATCGCTTCCGGATCCCAGTAACGCGTATAATCGCCGCTGGCTAACATCTCTTTCAGGCGATACCAGGGGTTAGTACCCGTAAACTGACCATCATCATCCCACGCGCCATGAACAGTCGCGGTACCCGGTGCAAACAGACCCGGCAGGCCTTTCACTATTTCGGTCGGCTCCACGTTGCCCCAGCCGCGTCCATACCAGGGGATACCCATCATCAGTTTATTCTTTGGCACTTGCCAGGTAGTGGCATATTCCGTCATTGCAGACGCGGTATTGAATTTCTGATCTTCATCTTTGCTGTTGGCATGAAGCGGCGCGTTATGACCGGTGATCGGATCGAATGAGCCGTGGAAGTCATAGGCCATAACGTTGACAGAATCGAGCAGCGCCGTGTTTTCCGCCAGATTGATATACTGCATCTTACTGTGGCTGGCGGTAACAGCTGCGGAAAGCTGATAATATTTATCATCTTTAATGCCCTGATCGTCGAGTTTGCTGCGCAACGACTTAATCAGTTTAGTAAACTGGCTTTTATCCGCTTCGGTATCCGGATATTCCCAGTCAACATCCACCCCGTCAAAGCCCCAGGTCAGCATATAATTGACAATGCTATTAGCCAGCTTCTCGACACCAGCATCCGTGGCGGTCGCGGTTTCAAATTCTCCTTCCAGCGAGTTATTCCAGCCCCCGACAGAAATAATATTGGTGACGCCTGCGGCTTCGGTACGCTTATCCAGATCTCTCATCAGACCGGGACCTTGCTCAGTATCATGGGTGATGACTTCACCATTTTTCACAATACCAAAGCCGTAATTCAGGTGGGTGATCTTACTGTAATCAATTTTGTCCGGCGTAAAATTACGGTGCGCGTCATAGACACCCCATTCCGGGAAATAGCCGTAAATTTTACGTTGTCCGGCAACTTTCGCTTTCTGTTCGTTTTGGAAATCAATCGCCGCCTGACCGGTATAAGGCGTAAAGCCGAATATACCCAGCGTTTGGATATTTATCTCAGTACCTCTCTCCCAGACGCTGTCAACACCCGGATATTCACCAGGATTTACCCACCACTTACTGGTCCAGTAGTGGTTGTCATAGCGAACAACTGTTCCGGTCGTCGGGTAAGACTGGCTCGGATCGTATATTGGCGTCTCAATGACCTTATCGTCTTTTACCGCGACGGTAACGGTCACATTGCCCGGAAAGTTATCTTGATTTTCATTCTGGTAAGCAATCCAGGTGGCGCCGTTGTCTTTCGAAAGCATCTGACTGGCATCCAGGCCTGTGATGGTATTAGTCTGATCGTTAGCGATTAATGTTGCAGCCGATGCTGCAAATGGGAAACCCACTGTTGCAAGCAACAGTGCGCCCATAATTTTATTAAGGTGCATAATAAGTTCCTTTAATATTGTTGTCCGTTCTGTCGATTCATTGAAAACAGTGATAGTGATATACAGAGTCAGACGCAATGAAGTAGTGCCAGCAGTTACACTTTTCACTATCAGCAACGTTATAGCACTCCCGAAGCAACGGGCCTACAAAATAGGCCTGCAATACCAGCAAATAGGAAATTAGCCCGGAATTTATTCTTAAAAACAATAAAAAGCATTATTCAGCAAGAAATGACATATAATTTATTTTTCGGATGAAATATTAACGAAATGGGAAATTATATAAATTAAGCAACAAAAAGAATTTTTAATTTACTAAATGTAATGTCCAAATAAGTTATTTCTTATTAGAACGGTAATACGATTGCAGGGGATAAGAGAAAGGCTAAACAGAGGGACATAGCACGACGCTGTCTGCAGACGGTAATTTGCAACAGGCAGCTTCGCAGTAGTGACAGGAACTCAGGCGATTTCTTTAAACTCAGGTTGCTTCATCAGCTCATCTTCCATGATTTCACGCGCCGCACGTACACACTTCCCGCACTGGTTGCCAACCGGGATAAACTTCCTCAACTGCTGAAATGACTGAGGACTAAACTGGCGTACTGCCTGGCGGATCTTCTTATCGCTCACGCCATTACACAGACAAATGTACATATGCACTCCCGTTCAAAATCTATCCAGATTGTAAATGAGAATGGTTATGATTTCAATGCCAGAAAAGAGGGTGGTATGGAACAGGGCACAACGTAAAAAAGCCGCCTGCAAGCAGGCGGCATAACATTTTATACAAGCTGTTATTTCAGCATATCGGCAGTAACGACAATTTTTGCAATGGTCGCCGGATTCGGGGAGGTACGCTCAACCACCACAGTTTCGCCTACGGAGATATCCCGCTCATCTGATTTCACAACCATAGTGTCGCCCTTATCACTGACGGAACTGTAAAAACAGGAACCATTGTCGCAACTGAAAATGTAATTCCCTTTTTTCTTGTCATCATCGATAACTTTCGCAATATAAGATGAGCCGTCGGCACTCTTCAGCTTATCTTTTGCAAACTCGACAAGAACGTAGGGAATATTATTTTCCTGGATAACTTTCAAGGATTTAACGTCGCCGTCGTTAACAACCGGATTATTTCCTTGCAGCATATCTTCGGTAACGATCAGCTCGCCGATGACGGCTGGGTTAGGCTGAGTACGTTTAACGGTGATTTTGGCCCCGGGGTGCAGGATATAAGCCGCATTACCTGTGCGTAAAGACACCTCTTTACCGTAGTTGTAGCGATATGAGTAGTAAGCTGTTGCCCCTTCCGTGGAGAAGAGATACTGCCCGTCAACTTCCACACGGTAGGCATTACCAGGAGACAACTTAGACGCATCGAGGTTGATAACGACACGCTGTTGATTATCAAACAGGGTGACAAACAACCCTTTCAGATCCGGATCACGCGCAGGCGTCGTGATGATCTCTTTCACAATGTTGCCCAGTTCATGCTCCGGCGTATCGCCGCTCAGATCCCAGACAATAGCGCCGCCGTAGCCTTCCTGATTGATGTAATCAACTTTTTCCCGGATTGACTGCGGATCGTCGTAAGTCAAAAACTCTTTAGTTGCACTATTGTACAAATAAGGCACTCGCGATTCAGGATCCCAATAACGGGTATACTGACCGTTATTCACCAGACCTTTCAGGTAATACCATGGGTTGGTACCAGTGTACTGTCCGTTGTCATCCCACTGGCCATGTATAGTAGCCGTGCCCGGCGCAAACAACCCTGGCAGCCCTTTCACGATTTCGGTGGGTTCTACATTGCCCCAGCCGCGACCATACCAGGCCAGTCCCATCATCAGCTTAGATTTCGGTACCTTCCAGGTGGTGCTGTAAGCCGCCATCGCCGACGCTGAGTTAAATTCCAGATCGGCATCTTTGCTGTTGGCGAACAACGGTGAGTTGTGGCCAGTGATCGGATCAAATGCGCCATGGAAGTCGTAAGACATGACGTTAACGGAATCAAGCAGCGGTACCGTCTCAGCTGGGTTGATATACTGGATCTTATTGTGGTTTGCCGTGACCGCGGCAGAAAGCTGATAGTAGCGATCTTCTTTCACACCCTCGGCGTCCAGTTTAGTGCGCAGGGACTTAATCAGCCTGGTGAACTGGGTTTTTTCGGCGTCGGTATCCGGGTATTCCCAGTCAATATCAACGCCGTCAAAACCCCAGGTCATCATGTAAGATACGATGCTGTTGGCCAGCGTCTCGATACCTGCGTCAGTCGCCGTTGCCGCTTCAAACTGGCCCTCTTCAGAATTGTTCCAGCCGCCCACAGAGAGAATATTGGTTACGCCCGCCAGCTCTGTACGCTGATCCAGTTCGCGCATCAGGCCTGGCCCTTTTTCGGTGTCGTGTGTCACGACAACGCCCTGCTTAACCACCGCAAAGCCGTAATTCAGGTGCGTAATGCCAGTGTAATCAATTTTGTCCGGCGTAAAGTTCTTATGCGCGTCATAAACGCCCCACTCCGGGAAGTATCCATAGACTTTACGTTGTGCAGCAACTTTTCCTTTTTGCTCATTTTGAAAATCTACGGCAGCCTGGCCGGTATAAGGCGTAAAAGTAAAGGTTGCCAGGGTGTTAATTTTCACTTCCTTACCCTTCAGCCATACACTATTACTGCCAGGCATCTCACCTGGATTTACCCACCACTGGCTGCTCCAGTAATAACCGTTGTAACGCACCACGGTGCCAGGGGTCGGGTAAGACTGGGACGGGTCGTAAGCCTGCGACTTAATTGCCATATCGTCTTTTACTGCAACGATGACCACGACATTACCCGGGAAGTTATTCTGATTCTCGGTGCTGTACGCCAGCCAGGTATTCCCATTGTCCTTAGATAACATCTGGCTGGCGTCAAGCCCGCTAATAGTATTCGTTTGATCGTTAGCGGTTAGTGTACCCGCGGATGCGCCAAAAGGGGTACACGCCAGCGCCATTAATAGCGCCAGCGTATGCTTTTTAAAATGCATAATAAAATCCCTCTTAAATATATACA
>NZ_CP127837.1:733055-760411 GCF_030291195.1 Enterobacter sp. PGRG2
AATAAACAGGCAAAAAAAATGCCAGCCACATAAGTGGCTGGCATTCATGTCACATTAACCCCGAAAGGTTAAGCTCAGCGGCAATTAGCCCAGAACTTTAGCAACAACGCCCGCGCCAACGGTACGGCCGCCTTCACGGATTGCGAAACGCAGACCGTCGTCCATCGCGATCGGGTGGATCAGGGTAACAACCATTTTGATGTTGTCGCCCGGCATTACCATCTCAACGCCTTCCGGCAGTTCGATGGTGCCAGTCACGTCAGTTGTACGGAAGTAGAACTGCGGACGGTAGCCTTTGAAGAACGGAGTATGACGGCCGCCTTCATCTTTGGACAGAATGTAAACTTCAGATTCGAATTTGGTGTGCGGCTTGATGGAACCCGGCTTAGCCAGTACCTGACCACGTTCGATTTCTTCACGTTTGATACCACGCAGCAGAACACCAACGTTCTCACCAGCACGGCCTTCGTCCAGCAGTTTGCGGAACATTTCAACGCCAGTACAGGTTGATTTCGCAGTATCTTTGATACCAACGATTTCAACTTCTTCGCCCACTTTAACGATACCGCGCTCTACACGACCGGTTACTACAGTACCACGGCCGGAGATGGAGAATACGTCTTCGATAGGCAGCAGGAACGGCTTGTCAATCGCACGCTCTGGTTCCGGGATGTAAGAATCCAGGTAGCCAGCCAGTTCGATGATTTTCTCTTCCCACTGTGCTTCGCCTTCCAGCGCTTTCAGTGCAGAACCACGTACGATCGGGGTGTCGTCGCCCGGGAAATCGTACTGAGACAGCAGTTCACGAACTTCCATCTCTACCAGTTCCAGCAGCTCTTCGTCATCAACCATGTCGCATTTGTTCAGGAACACGATGATGAACGGAACGCCTACCTGGCGACCCAGCAGGATGTGCTCACGGGTCTGCGGCATCGGGCCGTCAGTCGCAGCAACAACCAGGATTGCGCCATCCATCTGAGCAGCACCGGTGATCATGTTTTTAACATAGTCGGCGTGGCCCGGGCAGTCTACGTGTGCGTAGTGGCGAGTCGGGGTGTCGTATTCAACGTGGGAAGTGTTGATGGTGATACCACGAGCTTTTTCTTCCGGCGCGTTATCGATCTGGTCGAATGCACGAGCAGAACCACCGTAGGTTTTAGCCAGAACGGTAGTGATTGCAGCGGTCAGAGTAGTTTTACCGTGGTCAACGTGGCCGATGGTGCCCACGTTAACGTGCGGTTTTGTACGTTCAAATTTTTCTTTAGACACGGCTATATTCCTTACTATAGTGCTCCCCCCTCAAGGAGGGAGCACGGGATCAATGTTTTAAAACCTGGGCTTATTTGCCGCGGGCTTCAATTACGGCCTGAGCAACGTTGTTCGGGGCATCATCATACTTCAGGAATTCCATCGTGTATGATGCACGACCTTTGGTCAGAGAACGCAGCTGAGTCGCATATCCGAACATTTCAGACAGCGGAACTTCAGCGTGGATCTTAACGCCAGTCACGTCAGATTCCTGACCGCGCAGCATACCACGACGACGGCTCAAGTCACCGATGACGTCACCAGTGTTCTCTTCCGGCGTTTCTACTTCAACCTTCATGATTGGCTCAAGCAGAACAGGTTTTGCTTTCTTAAAGCCATCTTTAAAGGCGATAGACGCAGCCAGTTTAAACGCCAGTTCAGAGGAGTCAACGTCATGGTAAGAACCGAAGTGCAGACGCACGCCCAGATCTACTACCGGATAACCAGCCAGCGGACCAGACTTCAGCTGCTCCTGGATACCTTTATCAACGGCCGGGATGTATTCGCCAGGAATCACACCACCTTTAATGTCGTTGATGAACTCATAACCTTTCGGATTTGAGCCCGGCTCCAGCGGGTACATGTCGATCACAACGTGACCGTACTGACCACGACCACCAGACTGCTTAGCGTGTTTACCTTCAATGTCGGTAACTTTCGCGCGAATCGCTTCGCGGTAAGCAACCTGAGGTTTACCCACGTTAGCTTCAACGTTGAACTCACGCTTCATACGGTCAACGATGATGTCCAGGTGAAGTTCACCCATACCAGCGATGATAGTCTGGTTAGATTCTTCGTCAGTCCATACGCGGAAAGACGGGTCTTCTTTAGCCAGACGGCCCAGAGCCAGACCCATTTTTTCCTGGTCAGCTTTGGTTTTCGGTTCTACGGCGATGGAGATTACCGGCTCCGGGAATTCCATACGTTCCAGAATGATCGGATGCTCCGGATCACACAGGGTATCACCAGTAGTCACGTCTTTCAGACCGATTGCCGCAGCAATGTCGCCCGCGCGAACTTCTTTGATCTCTTCACGTTTGTTAGCGTGCATCTGAACGATACGGCCAAAACGCTCACGAGCAGCTTTCACGGAGTTCACTACGGTATCACCGGAGTTAACCACGCCAGAGTACACGCGGAAGAAGGTCAGGTTACCCACGAACGGGTCGGTAGCAATTTTGAACGCCAGAGCAGCGAACGGCTCGTCATCACTTGCGTGACGCTCAGCCGGCGTGTCTTTACCGTCGTCCAGCATACCGTTGATTGCCGGTACGTCTGTCGGTGCTGGCAGGTAATCAATTACCGCATCCAGCATCGCCTGAACACCTTTGTTCTTAAATGCAGAACCACAGGTTACCAGGATGATTTCGTTGTTCAGAACGCGCTGACGCAGAGCAGATTTGATTTCTTCCTCGGTCAGCTCTTCGCCGCCCAGGTATTTTTCCATCAGCTCTTCAGAAGCTTCAGCAGCAGATTCGATCAGATTCTGGTGCCATTCTTCAGCCAGGTCAGCCATGTCCGCAGGGATGTCTTCGTATTCGAAGGTCACGCCCTGGTCGGCATCGTTCCAGTTGATGGCTTTCATTTTCACCAGGTCGATAACGCCGGTGAAGCCTTCTTCAGCACCAATCGCCAGCTGCAGCGGAACCGGGTTCGCGCCCAGACGGGATTTGATCTGACCAACAACTTTCAGGAAGTTAGCGCCCATGCGGTCCATTTTGTTAACGAACGCAATACGCGGAACTTTGTATTTGTTTGCCTGACGCCATACGGTTTCAGACTGCGGCTGAACACCACCAACTGCGCAGTAAACCATTACAGCACCGTCAAGAACACGCATGGAACGTTCTACTTCGATGGTGAAGTCAACGTGGCCCGGGGTGTCGATGATGTTTACGCGATGCGGTTCATACTGCTTCGCCATACCAGACCAGAATGCGGTAGTCGCAGCGGAGGTAATGGTGATACCACGCTCCTGCTCCTGTTCCATCCAGTCCATAGTTGCTGCGCCGTCATGAACTTCACCGATTTTATGGTTTACACCGGTGTAGAACAGAATACGTTCGGTAGTAGTGGTTTTACCGGCGTCGATGTGCGCACTGATACCGATGTTACGGTAGCGTGCAATGGGTGTTGTACGAGCCATTTGATTCCTCTATTGCCTTTGGCGTTCAATTTAAGTAGCCCAAAGCGGGCAGCTTTTATGAAGCGCCCGCCTGGTGACTAATACTCCGAAGGGATTACCAACGGTAGTGTGCGAACGCCTTGTTGGCTTCTGCCATACGGTGAACGTCTTCACGTTTCTTAACTGCAGTACCTTTGTTCTCTGCAGCATCAGAAAGTTCGTTCGCCAGGCGGAGAGCCATGGATTTATCACCGCGTTTACGAGCAGCTTCAACGATCCAACGCATTGCCAGAGCATTACGACGAACCGGACGTACTTCAACTGGAACCTGATAAGTTGAACCACCAACGCGACGGGACTTAACTTCTACAGTCGGACGCACGTTTTCGAGAGCAACTTCGAACGCTTCCAGGTGGCCTTTACCGCTACGTTGAGCCAGGGTCTCAAGAGCAGTGTAGACGATGGATTCTGCAGTAGATTTTTTACCATCTACCATCAGGATATTTACAAATTTAGCCAGCAGTTCTGATCCGAACTTAGGATCCGGCAGAATTTTACGCTGACCAATGACGCGACGACGTGGCATGGAAATACTCCGTTGTTAATTCAGGATTGTCCAAAACTCAAAGAGTTTAGTTTGACATTAATATAAAACGTTTGGCCTTACTTAACGGAGAACCATTAAGCCTTAGGACGTTTCACGCCATACTTGGAGCGTGATTGCTTACGGTCTTTAACGCCGGAGCAGTCGAGCGCACCACGAACGGTGTGGTAACGAACACCCGGGAGGTCTTTTACACGACCGCCACGGATCAGGATCACGGAGTGCTCCTGCAGGTTGTGACCTTCACCACCGATGTAGGAAGTCACTTCAAAACCGTTTGTCAGACGAACACGGCAAACTTTACGCAGTGCGGAGTTCGGTTTTTTCGGGGTAGTAGTGTACACACGAGTACATACACCACGTTTTTGCGGGCATGCTTCCAGCGCAGGCACGTTGCTTTTTGCAACTTTGCGAGCGCGTGGTTTGCGTACCAGCTGGTTAACTGTTGCCATTAAATAGCTCCTGGTTTTAGCTTTTGCTTCGTAAACACGTAATAAATCGACCTCATACAATATGAGGACGCAGAATTTTAGAGCTGTGCTGAAAAGGTGTCAAGAAATATACAGCGATCCACACTACCAGGACATCTGAACGGCATGTTTTACCGTCAGGCTGACGAATTCAGTATAGCTAACCCTGGCAATATTGTTCGAAATTTGACCAGAAAGGCCGCGCGCGACGACGTCTTCGTTGAGCGCATGAACCGATATGGGGGCGGCCAGCAGTAAATCAAGGTAATGCCCGCCTTCAATGCCAGCAACTACCCCGTCGGACAAAAGTAAGAGATCGTCCCCGGCCTGCATGGTACGCAGTAGCATGGTCATATCACACTGCCAGGGAGAGTGGTGCAAGGTATGCAGCATAAGGGCCTCAGAACGTCATAACCACATCAAAATCATTGAGCCGGGCACGCAGCGTATCCGGTTCAAGCGCCTGTGCGTCCAGGATCAGCGGCGTGGAGGCGGATAAGCCCCGCTCCCGTAGCGAGGCCGCGCACAGCCAGCACTGTTCGATGTCATATAATGGCAGCACCTTGAAGGTGGCGATGTAGTCACGCGCCAGGATCGCAGCGGGCTGCTGTTCTTTCAGCAACTGGAATACGCCATCGCCGATAAAAAAGACGCCGATCTCTTCAGTCAGCGCCGACATCGCCAGCAGCGCATCCAGCCCTTCCCGTCCTGCCGCTGAGCCGTGCGGCGCAGTCTTAAACACAAAAGCGACAGATTTCATCAGAATTGCACCATTCGATCGCAGGTCAGCGCGGCTTCTGCCAGCGAGCCCAGGCCGCTCAGCACAAAGCCCGGCTGTAAATTCGCGCCGGACAGTCCCAGACGGCGGGCTTCGGTTTCGTCCGTCACGCCACGACGCAGCGCGGCCGCCACGCAGATATGCAGCGCCACCTGATGCTCCGTCTGCAACTGTTGCCAGGCACGCACCAGATCGAATTCATCGCTGGCCGGGGCAGTAAGCTGATTGGCGTTATAAACGCCTTCACGATAGAAAAACACGCTGACCAGTTCATGACCGGCAGCCAGCACCGCCCGGGCAAACTGCCACGCGCTGCTGGCCTGCTGCGTGCCATAGGCAGGGCCTGTGACGAGAATGGCGAAACGCATTACTTCTCTTGCCCCAGGAAATCGCCGCTTTTGAACTGGCGAATATAGAGATAAACCGTGTGCTTGGAGATGTTCAGACGGTCTGCCACCTGATTAATGGCGTCCTTGATATCGAAAATGCCTTTTTCGTAAAGATTCAAAACGATCTGACGATTTTTTGCGTTATTAGAGACGTTGCGATCGGCGTTAACTTCTTCGATGGTGAACTCCAGCGTTTGCGTGACCAGATCTTCCACCGAGGAGGCGAAGTTAACGGACGAACTGACGTCCGGCGTTTCCGGCGGCACAAAGGTGCTCATAATCTGTGAGAACGGCACATCGAGATTCATGTTGATACACAGCAAACCGATAACCCGCTGGTTACGGTTGCGGATGGCGATAGTTTCAGACTTCATCAGTACGCCGCTTTTGGCGCGCGTAAAATAGCATTTGGAGACGCTGCTATCCGCACCGGTCATGTCATGCAGCATACGCAGGGCAAGATCGGTGATCGGCGATCCGATTTTGCGGCCGGTGTGTTCACCGTTAGCAATGCGAATGGCGGAGCATTTAAGATCCTGCAACGAGTGCAATACAATTTCACAGTGGGAGCCAATGAGCATCGCTAACCCGTCCACTACCGCTTCGTAGGATTTGAGGATATCGAAGTCAGTCTGATCGAAGGGACGTTGATCCAGCAAATCAAGCTCACTGGTTTCGTTGGTTAATAGCGACCTGGACATGAAAAAAAACACTCCTTTTCAGGAGCCTGTCGTTAACTTTTCAGGGCAGGCTCATCATTTACACGGACAACTAAGTTAATACAGCGCGGGCAATGCTTGCCAGCGTTAATTAACTCCGCGGCGCTGTAGGACACAGACGCGTCAGGTAGAGTATATATCGGCCCTGCAATAAAAAACCGCCGCCCATTCAGGCGGCGGCTTTCAGCGTGCTTACTTCTTATCCGCGTCAGCTGCTTTTTCAGCCGGTGCGGCTTCCGCCTGCGCTTCCGCTTTCGGTGCTGGTTTGATGTCTAACAGCTCAACATCAAAGACCAGGGTGGAGTTAGCCGGGATCCCCGGAACGCCGTTTTTACCGTAAGCCAGCGCCGGTGGGATAACCAGCTTGATTTTGCCGCCTTTCTTGATGTTTTTCAGGCCTTCAGTCCAGCCTGGGATCACGCCGTCCAGACGGAATGACAGCGGCTCGCCACGGGTGTAGGAGTTGTCGAACTCTTTACCGTCGATCAGCGTACCTTTGTAGTTCACGACTACGGTATCGCTGTCTTTCGGCGCATCGCCGGTGCCTTCTTTCTCTACTTTGTAAAGCAGGCCGGTAGAGGAGGTTTTCACGCCTTTCTCTTTAGCAAAGGTGTCGCGGTAAGCTTTACCTTTGTTTTCGTTATCTGCTGCGTCTTTGTCCATCTTCGCCTGAGCAGAAGATTTCACACGCGTTTCGAAAGCCTGTAAGGTCTGTTCAATTTCCTGATCGGACAATTTGCTCTTATCAGCAAAGGCGTCCTGAACACCCGCGATCAGCTGATCTTTATCCAGCTTGATACCCAGTTTTTCCTGTTCTTTCAGGGAGTTTTCCATGTAACGACCCAGCGATGCGCCAAGCGCATAAGCCGATTTCTGGTCATCATTTTTGAATGCAGACTTGCTGTCTGCCGCAGGTGCGGCTTTCGCAGCGGTATCCGCAGCGAAGGTCAGCGGAGCATTCAATGCGACAGCCATCGTCGTTGCCAGCAGCGTTACTTTTAACAGTGATTTCATCCATTTCTCCAGGGCCGGGGGGATCCCCCTTGTTAACTTATTAAGAAGCGTACTATAAAACGTTGCGGAGAAAATCAACATATGGACTTCCCCGATAATCGCTTCTTTTGAGACTATTTTTGTTTAAATTAGTTTCTTCAGGACGTCCGGTTGCTGCGCGAGGGCGTAAACTTCAGTAGAATCCGCCCGCCACCTGGCCCGATAACAACGACGACGAAAGAGGTGAATGATGCAGGAAATGACGCTGGAAGCGCGACTGGCAGAACTGGAAAGTCGTCTGGCTTTTCAGGAAATAACCATCGAAGAACTCAACCTCACGGTCACCGCCCATGAACTGGAGATGGCGAAAATGCGCGAACATCTGCGTTTGATGGCAGACAAACTCAAAGCCAGCCAGCCATCGCACATCGCGTCCCAGTCAGAAGAGACGCCGCCGCCCCACTATTAAGGCGTAAAAAAAGCGGGAGGATCCCGCTTTTTTGATCGTATAGCGCCGGAGCGCTAACGCATTAATGGCAACCGCAGCCGCCGTGACCGCCGCAACCACCTTTACCGTGGTCGTGGTCATGACCGTGATCGTGACCATGGCCGCCGCAGCAACCGTCACCGTGTTCATGGTCGTGATGATGATCGTGGGCGCCGTGAACGTGGCCGTGAGCCAGTTCTTCTGCCGTTGCTTCACGAATGGCAACCACTTCAACGTTGAACTTCAGGTTCTGACCGGCCAGCATATGGTTACCGTCAACCACAACGTGATCGTCTTCCACTTCAGTGATTTCAACCGGTACCGGACCCTGGTCAGTTTCAGCCAGGAAACGCATGCCAACCTGCAGCTCGTCAACGCCCATGAAGACATCTTTCGGTACGCGCTGTACCAGGTTGTCGTCGTACTGACCGTAAGCTTCGTTTGCGGTAACAGCTACATCAAATTTGTCGCCAGGTTCGTGACCTTCCAGCGCGGTTTCCAGACCAGAGATCAGGGAACCGTGACCGTGCAGGTAGTCCAGCGGCGCACTCACCGGAGACTCATCAACCAATACACCGTCTTCTGTACGTACCTGATAGGCCAGGCTGACCACCAGGTCTTTTGCTACTTTCATGATATCTCCTGAGCGTGGGAAAATTGCTGGCGCAGATTGTAACGGAATTCTGCCCCTGTGTACCCTTAAGCATAAAAAAAGCTGGGGTATATCGCTAGTCCGGATGAAAAATGCCGATCACTTGCTCTTCTTTGCGAACATGCTCGCGGGCTTCTTTATCCGCTTCGCGCATCTGATGACCGCACTTAACACACTCAACGACATCAACATTATTTTCCCGCCACATGGCCAGCGTATCCTGCGCCTGGCAGGCCGGGCATTTCGCGCCGGCGATAAAGCGTTTACGTATTGTCATAATTTTGCCTCACTCGAATTCATCCCAGCCGTCAAACTGCCGCCGCTCCTGCTGCATCTCGCGCTGGAAAATCTCTTCCAGCTCACGGCGCGCTTCCCGGACGCGGGAGATTTGTGCCGTATCAGTATGCACCGGCATCAGTTCGCGCAACATGCGCATATCCAGACGGCGGAAGTGCAGCTGCGCACGCTGGGCCTGATGGGGATGCACGCCCAGCGTAATCAGCGCCTTGCGTCCCAGCTCCAGCGCACTGGAGAAGGTTTCGCGGGAGAACTGCGTCACGCCCGCCTGTAACAGTTCATGCGCTTCCACACGGCCTCGCGCACGGGCGAGGATCGCCAGATGCGGGAAGTGCTGCTGGCAGATTTCCACCAGCTTCATGGTGTCTTCCGGCTCATTACAGGTGATGACGATAGACTTCGCCGCCTCCGCGCCCGCCGAGCGCAGCAGTTCCACCTGCGTGGCATCGCCGTAATAGACTTTGTAGCCGTATTTACGCATCAGGTTGACTGCGCTGATATCCCGCTCCAGCACCGTGATGCGCATTTTGTTCGCCATCAGCAGACGCCCGATCACCTGACCGAAACGCCCAAAGCCGACAACAATCACCTGCGGCTTATCATCCTCTACCCACGGCGCTTCGTCTTCATCTTCCGGGCCGTTAAAGTGTCGTGACAGCTGTTTATCGACGATTTTCATCACCAGCGGCGTGGTCATCATCGACAGCGTTACCGTCACCAGCAACAGGGCCATCTGATCATTGTGGAACAATCTTTGGGATGACGCCGCCGAAAAGAGCACAAATGCGAACTCCCCGCCCTGGCTGAGCACCCCGGCAAACTGCATCCGCTCGGAACGCCGCAGTCCGTACAGGCGCGCCAGGCCGTACAGCACCAGCCCTTTCACCACCACCAGCACAATGACGCTGACCAGCACCCACAGCAGATGGGTATAAAGAATGCCTAAATTGAGCGACATGCCGACGGAGATAAAAAACAGCCCCAGCAGCAGTCCCTTAAAGGGATCGATAGCCATTTCCAGCTCATGACGGTACTCGCTTTCCGCCAGCAGCACCCCGGCGATAAAGGTGCCCAGCGCCATCGACAGCCCGAGTGCGTCCATAAACAGCGCCGACCCCAGCACCAGCAACAGCGTGGCGGCGGTAAACACCTCCCGCACGCCGGATCCGGCAATGTAGCGAAATACCGGGCGCAGCAGATAGCGACCGCCCACCAGCATCCCGCCGAAGGCCAGCACTTTCATGCCGATTTTCATCCAGTCCAGATGTTCATCGGCGTTACCCGCCAGCAGCGGCGCCAGCGCCAGCGCCGGGATCACAGCCAGATCCTGGAACAGCAACACCGAGAATCCAAGCTGGCCGCCTTCGTTGCGGTTCATGCCTTTATCACGCATCAGCTGCAACGCCATCGCCGTCGAAGACATCGCCAGCCCCAGGCCGCCGATCACCGCCGCCTGCCACGAAAACTCCGTCAACATCAGCAGCCCGGCGAGGATCGCCGCGCTCAGCAACACCTGCGCCGCCCCGATGCCAAAAATCGATTGTCGCAGTTGCCACAGTTTGGAGGGGTTTAGCTCCAGGCCGATGATAAACATCAGGAACACCACGCCCAGCTCCGAGAAATGCAGAATTTCATCCACATCGCTGATAAACCCGAGGCCCCACGGCCCGATGGCAATCCCCGCCAGCAGGTAACCCAGCACCGCGCCGATGCCCAGTCTCGCCGCCAGCGGCACCGCCACCACGGCAGCAAACAGGAACAGCACGCCTGCCAGTAACAGATCGGAACCTTCCATCACAGGCCTCCCATGGCGACAGGCGCCGCCAGCCAGTCACCGTAAGCTCTGGCATGGCTCGCCAGCTCCTCCGGCGGTTGCCGACGCGCATGATAGATAATCATCGGCGTAAGCCAGTGCATTTTGCACATCGCCGCCGTCAGTTCGAAGGGGCGCAGAATATCGCTCATCGGATAGCGGTTCAGGGCGTCATAACGATAGGCGCTCTCCGGCTCACCGGTCGTAATGACGCTACGCCAGTACTTTCCCGCCAGCTGATTTCCCCCCGGCCCGCTGGCAAAGCCGCGGCTCAGTACGCGATCCAGCCACTCTTTCAGTAGCGCCGGACAGCTGTAGGTATAGAGGGGATGCTGGAACACGATCACATCATGCTCGCGCAGCAACGCCTGCTCATGGGGAATATCGATAAAGAAATCAGGATAATGTGCATAGAGATCATGCACGGTGACATTATTAAGCTGCGTTGCCGGTTTAAGTAAGAGCCGGTTGGCGACCGAATCTCCGGATTCCGGATGGGCATATAACAGCAATACTTTCGCTGTTGGTGGCATCATTCCCCTCCCGGGCGTCGTGCACGTCATTCTAATGATTTTGTGTCCAGGCTTTGTTTTGGGCTACCATGGCGCCCCGGTGCGGCACATTGCCCACTACCCTAAAATATCATAATGACAAATTAATATAGTCGGAACATAACGGCGCTCTATGATTGTTTTCTCCTCGTTACAAATTCGTCGCGGCGTACGCGTCCTGCTGGACAATGCCACTGCCACCATCAATCCCGGCCAGAAGGTCGGGCTGGTGGGAAAAAACGGCTGCGGGAAATCCACGCTGCTGGCGCTGTTAAAAAACGAACTCAGCGCCGACGGCGGCAGCTTCACCTATCCGGCAAACTGGCAGCTGGCGTGGGTTAATCAGGAAACCCCGGCGCTGAGCGAACCCGCGCTGGATTACGTGATTGACGGCGACCGCCAGTACCGGCAGTTTGAAGCCGAGCTCAACGCAGCCAACGAACGTAACGACGGTCATGCCATTGCCACGGTGCACGGCAAGCTCGACGCCATCGACGCCTGGACCATCCGCTCCCGCGCCTCAAGCCTGCTGCACGGCCTCGGTTTTTCGAATGAACAGCTTGAGCGCCCGGTCAGCGACTTCTCCGGCGGCTGGCGTATGCGTCTTAACCTGGCGCAGGCGCTGATTTGCCGTTCCGATTTACTGCTGCTCGATGAACCCACCAACCACCTCGATCTTGATGCGGTAATCTGGCTGGAAAAATGGCTGAAAAGCTATCAGGGCACGCTGATTTTGATTTCCCATGACCGTGACTTCCTCGATCCGGTGGTGGACAAAATCATTCATATCGAACAGCAAAATATGTTCGAGTACACCGGCAACTACAGCGCTTTCGAGCGCCAGCGCGCAACGCGCCTTGCCCAGCAACAGGCCACTTACGAAAGCCAGCAGGCGCGGGTGGCGCATCTGCAAAGCTTTATCGATCGTTTCAAAGCCAAAGCCAGCAAAGCCAAACAGGCGCAAAGCCGCGTGAAAATGCTGGAGCGCATGGAGCTTATCGCCCCGGCGCACGTGGATAACCCGTTCCACTTCAGCTTCCGCGCCCCTGAAAGCCTGCCGAATCCGTTGCTGAAAATGGAAAAGGTCAGCGCCGGTTATGGCGATCGCACCATTCTTGATTCCATCAAGCTCAACCTGGTTCCCGGTTCGCGCATCGGTCTGCTGGGGCGTAACGGCGCGGGTAAATCGACGCTGATCAAATTACTGGCGGGCGAGCTAAACCCGATAAGCGGTGAGATTGGTCTGGCGAAAGGTATCAAGCTGGGTTACTTCGCCCAGCATCAGCTGGAATTTTTACGCGCGGATGAATCCCCAATCCAGCACCTGGCGCGCATTGCGCCGCAGGAGCTGGAGCAGAAGCTGCGCGATTACCTCGGCGGCTTCGGTTTCCAGGGCGATAAAGTCAGCGAAGTCACCGGTCGCTTCTCCGGCGGTGAAAAAGCCCGTCTGGTGCTGGCGCTCATCGTCTGGCAGCGCCCTAACCTGCTGCTGCTCGATGAACCGACCAACCACCTGGATCTGGATATGCGCCAGGCGCTCACCGAAGCGCTGATCGAATTCGAAGGCGCGCTGGTGGTGGTGTCGCACGACCGTCACCTGTTACGCTCCACCACCGATGAGTTTTATCTGGTGCACGGCGGTAAAGTCGAGGCCTTCGACGGCGATCTGGAAGATTATCAGCAGTGGCTGAGCGACATCCAGAAACTGGAAAACCAGCCTGCCGAAGGCGCGAAAGAGAACGCCAACAGCGCCCAGTCGCGAAAAGATCAGAAGCGCCGCGAAGCGGAACTGCGCACCCAGACGCAGCCGCTGCGTAAAGAGATTGCCCGTCTGGAAAAAGAGATGGAGAAGTTCCAGGCGCAGCAGGCGGCGGCGGAAGAAAAGCTGGGCGACAGCGGGCTGTACGACCAGAGCCGCAAAGCCGAACTCACCGCCTGTTTACAGGCGCAGGCCAGCGCGAAAGCCGGGCTTGAAGAGTGTGAAATGGCATGGCTGGACGCCCAGGAACAGCTGGAGGCTATGCTGCAAAGCGACTGACCATGAGCCACGACATCCTCAGTGAGATCACGTTTCGCAAGCTCGCCATTTTCATGACCTTTATGGAAAAGGGGAACATTGCCCGCACCGCAGAAGCGCTGGCGTTAAGCGGCGTGAGCGTACATCGCGCGCTGCATACGCTGGAAGAAAACGTGCGCTGCCCACTGTTCGTGCATAAAGGTCGCACCCTGATGCCGCTGCCCGCGGCCTGGACGCTGCTGGAGTATTGTCAGGAAGTCACGCAACTGATGACGCGTGGTCTGGAAGAGGCGCGCAAAGAAGCAGGCGTCGGCCAGGGGCGGCTGCGTGTCGGCACACTCTACTCGCTGACGCTGGAAACCGTGCCGCGTCTGATCATGGGCATGAAGCTGCGCCGGCCGGAGCTGGAGATGGCGCTGACCATGGGTTCTAACGAAACTCTGCTGCACATGCTGGACGCCGGGGAGCTGGACGCGATTATCATTTCGCTGTCAGAGGCGCAAATCGATCGCAACAGCCTCGAAGTGCTGCCGCTGTTTCACGATGATATTTTCCTCGCCGCGCCCGCGTCGGCCACGCTCAACATGTCGGCACCTGCCGATTTACGCGACTACCGCCAGCAAAAGTTTGTCTCGCTGGCGGAAGGCTTCGCCACCTACGCAGGCTTTCAGGAAGCCTTCCATATTGCCGGTTTTGAGCCGGAGATCGTCACCCGCGTGAACGATATTTTTTCCATGCTGAGTCTGGTACAAGCGGGCGTTGGTTTTACCCTGATGCCGGGCCGTATGAAGAAAGTCTATGAAAACTCGGTGCAGCTGTTAAAACTCGCCGAGCCGTACCAGATGCAGCAGCTGATCGCCATCGTCTTTCCCCGCAACCGCGAGCACGATCCGAACCTGCTGGCGCTCGCCGCCGAAGGCCGCATGTACGCCCGCAGTTTGCAGGAAGCGGGTGGGTGAATTGAATCTGTCGGATGGCGCTTCGCTTACCCGACCTACATAACTCTATGACGGATCCTTTTGCCGGGTGGCGGCTGCGCCTGACCCGGCCTACACGATCTGCATGCTATGTCGTTGTAGGCCCGGCAAGCCTGCGCCGCCGGGCAATGCGTTACCGCTGCTCCCGAAGGCGTTTCACCAGATGCCGCGCCACGTCAATGCCGCTGCGCTCCAGTGAAATCGTCTCTCCGTCCCAGGCCGCCTGCCGTGTTAAACAGGTGAGAATGCCACCCGGCGGCATCTCAATGGCCAGCCGCGCTTCACGCTCATTGGCGGCGATCATCGCCTCCTGCCAGCGCACGGTGCGCGCCATATTCATCGCCAGATCGTCGGCGATTTTCTCCGGCTGCCACAGCACGCGTCCGGTACTGCCGCTCAGGTAAGCGCACGCCGGACGGGACAAACTCACCCCGGCAAAGGCCTGCGCCAGTTTTTCCGCCGGACGGGTCAGCAGCTCACAGTGCGATGGCACGCTGACCGCCAGACGCTTCGCCTTGCCGGCCCCTTTCGCCAGCGCTTTTTCTGCCACCTGCGCCATGTCTTCATCGCGACCGGCGATCACAATCTGCGTTTCCGCATTCAGGTTGGCGATCCAGGTCTGGCTGCCTTCGCTTATCGCTTCGACCTGCGGCAGCGTCAGACCCATGATGGCCGTCAGTCCGTAACCGTGCGGGTACGCCTGCTCCATCAGATCGCCGCGCAGGGTCACCAGCCGCAGCGCATCGTCAAAAGCCAGCGCACCGGCCACCACCGCCGCCGGGTACGCGCCAATCGACAGGCCGCTGACGATATCCGGCTCCACGCCCTGCCGTTGCAGTTCCCGCGCCCAGGCGACACCGGCGATCAACAGCGACAGCTGCACCGCGCGGGTATGCTCCAGCGCTTCAGGCGTATCCAGGGTATCGACTTCCGCGCCCAGCACTTCACGCGCTTCTGCAAGCGCCGTACCGGGCAGCTGTTGCAACATGCCAGGATGCTGCGTTCCCTGGCCGGGAAAGGTAAACAGAATTTTCATTAGTCCTCCCTGCGCCAGGGATCGCTCACCAGACGCGGCCCCTGACGGGTTTTGAGCAGTGCCTGACCGTCGCGCAGCCACTCATTGAGTGCGAATCCGCCGGACGGCGTTTCCACCTGCGTATCGGCGCGGCACAGGGCGGTATCCAGCCGCTGCTGCCACTGCATCAGCGCATCGCGCGACAGCGGCTGCGGGGCGCGGATCAGCAGATCCAGATCGCTTGCGGCGTGGATCACCGGGATGCCGGTCGCCAGCGCATAGCCGACGCTGCCGGTGATCCCCCAGACCCACGGCCACCCATGCTGCGCCAGCTGAAACGCCATCTGAACCGGTGGCGCGGAGATAAAGGGCGAACTGACCAGCGCCTGGGCATCGGTCAGTTGTTCGGGAGTGACAACGCGCACAACCTGCTGCGCGTCCACCCAGCCTGGCGCACGCTGGTCGCGGCGCAGACCGCGCACCCCCACCGGGATGCGCCCCTGCTCATCAACATCACGCCGCACCACTACCGGCAACCCCGCATGCCAGACCGTATCCACCCAGGATTCCGTCACCCCCTGCAGGGCGCTGCGGTCAGTCAGCCAGAGAAGATCGTGCGGTCGCAATGATGATGAAGTCATGTTTTACATTCCTGAAGTCAGCGAGATAAACAGCGGCAGGGACAGAATACACAGCACCGAGCTTAACAGCAGCACAGCTTCGGCATCCGGCGACTGTACGCCAAAGCGGTTGCCGAAGACCACGCCGAAGAAGCCAGCCGACAGCGCAATCATCAGGATAGCGGTGATGGCAACCGGGCCGGACAGGCCGAACGCCAGCACGATACCCCAGGCAATGGCTGGCTGGATCAGCAGTTTAGCGATGGTCGAAGTAATAACCATGGTGTTGATTTGCAGTTTACGCGCCGAGAGGATCACGCCGGTCAGGAACAGCGCCGCCGCAGTGGCGGACAGGCCCAGCGGTTTAATGGCCGCCAGCACCAGATCCGGCATATGAATACCGATGGCGGATAAAATCACCCCTAACAGCGGGCCCATGACGATAGGTTTTTTAATCGACCGCCACATCAGCACCGGCAGCATCGCCAGGGTTGAACCGCTGTTACCGCCTTCCGCACGCGCTTTTTCACGTTCAAGGATCAGCAGGCAGAACGGCGTCATCAGCACAGAACCGCAGGCAATGGATACCGCCACAGAAAGCGAGGTGGACGAGGTTTCACCCAGCACGCTGCCGAGGATCGGCAGGCCCAGCGCCGCATAGTTCGGCAGGGCAACGGTCAGGGTCAGCACAGCGGCATCCTGCGGCGATTTTTTAAAGACGCTGGTGGCGAGGAAATAGATGATGGCGTAGGTGATCCACATCGCCAGCGTCAGCACCACGATCAGCGGCGACTGGGCGACGATGCCGTCCCACGGCGTCTGCACCGTGGCGCTGAACAGCGCGGCGGGCAGGGCAAAATCCATCACGAAAATATTAAGTAGGGAAACATTTTTGTTATCCACCATTCCGGCCTTACCGGCCCAGAATCCCAGTAGCATAATCACAAAAATCGGTGCGAGAGCATGAACAATTACGTAAGTCATAAATCACCTATAGATAAACAAGGAAATAGCACTGACGCGATGTTTGTTATTTTTCAGATGCACGCTTCCTCATGGGCACAGCGTATGTGCCCACGGGGCGGTCATTCCGGCAGGTCTTTTTTACTTCTTACCAGCTTGCGCGCATGCGCTCCCGCACGAGTGACGAGCTGCGACGGTTGTCGGCACCAAGACGGTTTTTAAGCGTGGTGTCCTGACGTGCGTCGTGAATGGCCTGTTGCAGGGTGGTATTCACCTCCGCCAGATCGGCATCGGAAGGCGCTTCCGGATTGCTGATGTTCAGCAGATGGTCCAGCAGCCCCAGGGTGGCGTAATTACTGATGTCATACGCCATTGGCGGAATGGTCGCCGCCAGTTTTTCCAGCGCGTCAACGGTACGCAGCGTGATACGCGCGGCAGACTCTTTACCCATCGCGTGGATGAGCACGCCGTTGTCGTTGAAGGCAATCAGACGGTTCGCCTGGTAGCCGTGCGCCAGAAACGCACCGGACATGGCTTTACCAACGATAAGGCCAATCACCGGGTGACCTGCCAGACGGGCATTGGCATAAGCCCCTGCCGCACCGGCCAGCGCCTGATGAATGCCAAAACCTTCTTCCCGGCGGCCATAGGCCTGACTCGGTACGTCAATCACCGCCACGATCGGGCGTTTAACGCTTTTACCGGCGTCGGCGGCGATGGTTTCGCTAACCACTTTCGCCAGCGTCCAGCCTTCCAGCAGACCGACTTCACCGTTTGCCGCGCGGGGATAGTGGTTATGCGCATCCGGAACCACGGCGATAAAGCGTGCCGCTTCACCGTTAATTTCACCGTCAGCCACCTGTACAGACGGGCATAACCCGCTCAGGCGTGGTGCGTTGGGCGCCAGTTTTTCAAGCCATAATGCGCCACGGCTTACTGTCGTATTCATGCTTTTTCCTCCCCGGCAAAGAGCGCTTTGATCTGTGCGGCATCCGCCTGTTTGCGGGTGTCGAACTGGGTGAGACGATCCAGATACCACTGGTAATTATCGGTGCGGTGTTTTTCCGGTACGCCTTTCGCGATAAAGTCATTCATCGCGCCTTTCACCGCATTCACGCCGTCGCCCACCAGCGCATCCACCAGCCCGCTCTGATAGCGGACTTCCCCGCCGGTCATGCTCCAGATAAACGGACGGTCGCGGGAGTCATACTCTTCAATCCCCGCTTCCTGCTCAATGACCTGCGGACCGTTCAGACCGAGGCGCGCCTCGCGGGTGACGATTAAATAGCTGCACAGCGCGGCAGCAATGGACATCCCGCCAAAGCAGCCCACGGTACCGGCCACAATGCCGATAACCGGCGTATAACGGCGCAGATCGACAATGGCGGCATGAATATCGGCAATCGCCGCCAGCCCCAGATTGGCTTCCTGTAAACGCACGCCGCCGGTTTCGAGGCACAGTACCGCCTGGGTCGGGATGCCGTTGCGGTTATCTTCCGCCGCCAGCTCCAGCGCCGCTGCCATTTTCGCGCCGGACACTTCGCCCATGCTGCCGCCCTGGAAGGTGCCTTCGATGGCGATCACCACCGCAGGCTGGCCATTAATGGTGCCTTTCGCCACCACCATGCCGTCATCGGCCTGCGGCACGATGCCCTGCGGCCCAAGCCACGGGGAAATAATGCCTTCAAAGGGATCCAGCAATTCACGGTAGCTGCCGTCGTCCAGCAGCGTGCGGGCGCGTTCACGCGCTTTTAATTCGATAAAACTGCGGTCATCACGCATGGCTCACCCCCTCAAAAACCTGTTCGATACGAATGCGCGCCACGCCAGGCGTCGCACCAAAATCGTGGATCACCAGCTTGCCGGACGGCAGGCTGCCCGCCAGGGTGAGACGGTTAAACAGCGCTTCCCAGCGTCCGCGGCTGTTGTCCACGGAGGTGGTGATATCAATGGTGAGCGTCTGCTCCTGGTCGGCGGTGAAAAGCACCTCCATATCCCCGGAGCCAACGACGCCTGCCAGCGCTTTACCGCTCAGGGTGCGGCTGGCAGGCAAAGAGATCGTAATGTGTTCCATAACATCCTCTTAATCAGATAAATAAGGCAAGGTCGCGATACGGTCGAGCAGCAGGGTGGCGGCGAGTAAATCAGCCGCGCCGCCCGGCGAGGCGTTAAGCGCCAGCATCTGCGCATCCAGTTGCGCCAGGGCACGCTGGCCCGCAGGCTGCGCCGTTCCGCCGGCTGCCAGCACGGCTTTTGCGCCGTCGCGCATGGTTTCCAGCCCCGTCATTCCGGCGCGGTTCAGCACGCAGGTATCGCTGAGCGAGGTCATGATCGCCATCAGCGCATCAAGTCGCGCCCCGGTTTCACTGCCACCGCGTTGACGGCTGGCATGCAGTTGCGGCAGCGCCAGCCGGACGATGTGCGGAAAACCCTGCTGCGCCTCTTCCCGCGCGCCCGGCACCCGGTAACGGTGGGTGGCGCGCAGGCCCTTGCTGAAGGTTTTCGGCGCGGCGGCGTCCGGCAGTTGCGCCAGCTGTGCGGCGACATTTGCAATGTCTTCCGCAGTGCCCGCGCCGCCCAGCATCGCTGCCGCGCTGACCAGCAGGCCCAGCGCCCAGATCGCGCCACGGTGGGTATTCACGCCGCCGGTGGCAGCCATCATCTGCTGTTCGCCTTCGCGGCCCAGTCGGCCAATAGTTTGTCGTAGCGCAATGTCCGCCGGACGCTGCCAGCTTTGTTGCGCCAGGGCATGAAACGTGGGGGTCAGGCTGCGCGCGGAACGCTCCATCAGCGCCAGCGTCAGGTCGTGATGCGCCCCATTCCCCCGACTGTCCACCAGACCGGGCTTCGGGCTTAACCGTGCTTCGTCAATCAGACACTGGGTGGCGGTACGCGCCAGCCATTCGGCACCTCCGCAAGCTTCGATCTGTGGCAGATGTTTCATTACCAGCTCCGGAATTTTGCAGGCGGGTTATAAAGACCGTCAGACCATTCCACCAGATCCGCCACGCTACCGGCGGCCAGCAACGAACGGGTGGCGTCGGTGCGGCGGATGCCAATATCTTCCGGATACACCACTTTGCCGCTGCGGCGCAGGTCGGCGACGCGTTTTGCGTCCACGCCAAGACCGATATCGGTGATCCCGGCAACGGCGGCGACCATCGCGCGACGCTCTTCCATGCTTTCGGCACGATAGAGATAAGCGATACCTTCTTCCGTCAGTACGTGCGTCACGTCATCGCCGTAGATCATGACCGGGGCGAGTGGCATGCCGGAGGCCTTCGCCACGTCGATGGCATCGAGTTTTTCCACGAAGGTCGGTTTTGACCCTGCCTGGAAGGTTTCCACCATCTGCACCACCAGTTTTTTACCGCGCTGCATCGGATCGGGTTCGGTGATCATGTTGAGCCATGCCGGGGTGGCATGACGACGACCGTGCGGATCGTGCCCCATGTTTGGCGCGCCGCCGAAGCCGGACAGACGACCGCGGGTTACGGTGGAGGAGTTGGCGTAGCCATCAACCTGTAAGGTCGAACCGATAAACATATCCACTGCGTACTGCCCTGCCAGCTGGCAGAAGGCGCGGTTGGAGCGCATGGAGCCGTCGGCGCCGGTAAAGAAAATGTCCGGACGGGCGCGGATATACTCTTCCATCCCCAGTTCACCACCGAAGCAGTGCACGCTCTCCACCCAGCCGCTTTCGATCGCCGGGATCAGCGTCGGGTGCGGGTTCAGCGTCCAGTGTTTACAGATTTTGCCTTTCAGACCCAGCTGTTCGCCGTAGGTGGGCAGCAGCAGCTCAATGGCAGCGGTATTAAAACCGATACCGTGGTTCAGCGACTGCACCTGGTGCTCGGCATAAATACCTTTGATCGCCATCATCGCCATCAGGATGTGTTCCTGTTTGATGAGGCGCGGATCGCGGGTAAACAGCGGTTCAATAAAGAAAGGTTTGTCCGCCACCACCACGTAGTCGATCCATGAACCGGGGATGTCGACACGCGGTAAATCGCATTCGTCATCCACCAGTTCGTTAACCTGCGCGATGACGATACCGTCGCGGAATGCCGCGGCTTCTACCAGCGCCGGGGTATCCTCGGTGCTCGGCCCGGTGTACAGGTTACCTTTGCGGTCAGCTTTGTAGCCGGCGATCAGCGCCACGTTCGGCGACAGGTCAACATACAGACGGGAATAGAGTTCGATGTAAGTGTGGATCGCGCCGATTTCCAGCTGACCGTCTTCCAGCAGCTGCGAAATGCGCAGGCTTTGCGTACCGGAGAACGAGAAGTCGAGCTTACGGGCGATGCCCTTTTCAAAAATATCGAGGTGTTCGCTGCGGCCAACGCTTGGCATGATCATGTGCAGATCGTGCACTTTTTGCGGGCTGACTTGCGCAAGGGAGCGGGAAAGAAAATCCGCCTGTTTTTGGTTATTGCCTTCCAGCACCACTTTGTCGCCGGGTGCGATAAGTTTTTCCAGCATGGCGACCAGGTCGTCGGTCGGCAGCACTTTGCCTTCTACCGGGACAGAAGCCAGACGACGCTGTTTCTCGGTACGTCGTGTGTTCCATACCCGTGCAGGCGTTTGCCCAGATAACATTATTAACCTCCTGATTCAGCACATCATTTTGATTTGCTTAACACTGCACTAAGTGTGCGCTCTGGTGAGAAAGTCATCAATTAAGCCCTGTGCTTAATCATTAGCCTGAGAGTAATAATCAAAGTGACAATCTGTGATGGAGATCAGGAAAAGCAACGCAAAAAGTATCTATGGCAGGCAACGCATCAGGGCCGGAAACGCAATTTCATCCGCAGCAGCGGGGTTTAACAGGTATAGTAGTCGGCAGACTTTTAAGAACACATCGCACGATTATGGCTCAAATAACGCCCTTAGAGATCCCGGATACTGCCGCTGACAGCCTTGCATTTCGCCCACTGGCCGGCGCAGCCAATCCCCACCTGCAAACCATGCTGCCGCGCCTGATTCGCCGTCGGCTCCAGTTCACGCCCCAGTGGCAGCGCCTTGAGCTGCCGGATGGCGATTTTGTCGATCTCGCCTGGAGCGAAGATCCGCATGCGGCCAAACATAAGCCCAGGCTGGTGGTGTTTCACGGTCTGGAAGGCAGCCTGCACAGCCCGTACGCTCACGGCCTGATCAACGCCGCCCGCGCGCGCGGCTGGCTCGGCGTGGTGATGCACTTTCGCGGCTGTAGCGGCGAACCCAATCGCCTGAAGCGCATTTACCACTCCGGGGAAACGGAAGACGGCACCTGGTTTTTACACTGGTTACAGCGAGAGTTTGGCGCAGCGCCCACGGCAGCGGTGGGTTTTTCCCTCGGCGGTAATATGCTCGGCTGTCTGCTGGGCCAAAATGAACCCGATCTGCCGCTCAATGCTGCGGTGATCGTATCGGCTCCGCTGGTGCTGGAAGCCTGTAGCTATCATATGGATAAAGGCTTTTCGCGCTTTTATCAGCACTATTTGCTGAACCTGTTAAAGGGCAACGCGATGCGTAAGCTGAAGGCGTATCCGGATTCACTGCCGGTGGATCTTGCCCGCCTGCGTCGTATGCGCCGCATCCGGGATTTTGACGATCTGATCACCGCCCGTATTCACGGCTTTACCGACGCCATCGACTATTATCGTCAGTGCAGCGCCATGCCGGTGTTGCCGAACATTCGCAAGCCGACGCTCATCATTCACGCCAAAGACGATCCATTTATGGATCATAATGTTATTCCGGCAGCGGGTTATTTACCGCCCAACGTGGAGTATCAGTTGACGGAACATGGCGGGCACGTGGGCTTTGTGGGCGGGACGCTGCGCCGCCCGGAAATGTGGCTGGAAAAGCGCATTCCCGACTGGCTGACAACATATCTGGAGGCGTAAATGATTATCCCCTGGCAGGATCTGGCAACAGAGACGCTCGACAGCCTGATCGAGAGCTTTGTCTTGCGTGAAGGCACCGATTATGGTGAACATGAGCGTTCACTTGAACAAAAGGTCGCCGACGTTAAGCGCCAGCTGCAAACCGGAGAAGCGGTGCTGGTGTGGTCTGAACTGCATGAAACGGTGAACATCATGCCGAAGAAGCAGTTTCGCGAATAAAACCAGTTTTAGGGAGCGTTGCTATGTCTGCCAAACATCCGGTGATTGCCGTAACGGGTTCCAGCGGAGCCGGAACCACCACCACCAGCCTCGCGTTTCGTAAGATTTTCGCGCAACTGGATCTGCGCGCCGCAGAAGTGGAAGGCGACAGCTTTCACCGTTACACGCGCCCGGAAATGGACATGGCGATCCGTAAAGCGCGCGATGCCGGACGGCATATCAGCTATTTCGGCCCGGAAGCAAATGACTTCGGGCTGCTGGAGCAGACGTTTATCGAGTACGGGCTGACCGGCACCGGCCAGTCGCGCAAATATCTCCATACCTATGATGAAGCGGTGCCCTGGAATCAGGTGCCGGGCACCTTCACGCCGTGGCAACCACTACCTGAACCTACCGACGTGCTGTTTTATGAAGGGCTGCACGGCGGCGTGGTGACGCCACAGCAGGACGTGTCGCGCCATGTGGATCTGCTGGTCGGCGTGGTGCCGATCATTAACCTGGAGTGGATCCAGAAGCTGGTGCGCGATACCAGCGAGCGCGGGCATTCACGGGAAACGGTGATGGATTCGGTGGTGCGGTCGATGGAAGACTACATCAACTTTATTACGCCGCAGTTTTCCCGCACGCACATTAACTTCCAGCGCGTGCCGACCGTGGATACTTCCAACCCCTTCGCCGCGAAAGCGATCCCGTCGCTGGACGAAAGCTTTGTGGTGATCCATTTCCGTAATCTGGAAGGCATCGATTTTCCCTGGCTGCTGGCGATGTTGCAGGGCTCATTCATTTCCCACATCAATACATTAGTGGTGCCGGGCGGAAAAATGGGGCTGGCGATGGAGCTGATCATGCTGCCGCTGGTGCAGCGGCTGATGGAAGGCAAGAAAATCGAGTGATTTTTTGTGCCGGATGGCGGCGTGAACGCCTTATCCGGCCTACAGATTATGCTATTGTAGGCCGGATAAGCGTAGCGCCATCCGGCAGGGTTAGCGCAGCGCCACCCGACGCGCACCAAAAATCATCCCTCAATCACCTCAAATGAATGGGTGATATTGGCGGCTTTTTCCAGCATCAGCGCCACCGAACAATACTTCTCTGCCGACAGATCCACCGCGCGGGCTACCGCCGCTTCTTTCAGCGCTTTGCCGGTGACGATAAAGTGCAGATTGATGTGCGTGAACAGACGCGGCGCCTCTTCACGGCGCTCGGAGGTCAGTTTGACTTCGCAATCCGTCACATCGTGACGCCCTTTTTGCAGAATGGATACCACGTCAATGGCGCTGCATCCCCCGGCGGCCATCAACACCATCTCCATCGGGCTTGGCGCTTTATCGCCTGAGTTGCCGTCCATCAGGATCTGGTGGCCTGAAGCAGACTCGCCCAGGAACGTTAAACCTTCTACCCATTTGACTCTTGCTTGCATTTTATTCGCTCCGGCGCGGTAAATTTCCCTTCAGATTACGCGCACATAACAATTCTCGCAACGGAAGGCGACCTGCATCATGCTGAAGCGAGACACCAGGAGACACACAGCAAAAGCTATGCTAAAACATTCTGGCTGCTACAGTGATACATTGACGTTGCACATGTATGCAGACGACATCAAACATTAAAGGCTGGATTTTCGAACGGCCACTTCCCGGGAACAGGGAAGCATATGATTGCAACCCCAGAGGCAGAGTGTTCATCCTGGCTCTGGAGCCAGCTTATAACAGAGGATAACCGCGCATGGTGCTTGGCAAACCGCAAACAGACCCGACTCTCGAATGGTTCTTGTCTCATTGCCATATTCATAAGTACCCGTCGAAGAGCACGCTGATTCACCAGGGTGAAAAAGCGGAAACGTTGTATTACATCGTTAAAGGCTCAGTGGCAGTGCTCATCAAGGATGAAGAAGGTAAAGAGATGATCCTCTCTTACCTCAACCAGGGAGATTTTATCGGTGAACTGGGCCTGTTTGAAGAAGGTCAGGAGCGCAGTGCCTGGGTACGTGCTAAAACCGCTTGTGAAGTGGCAGAAATCTCGTACAAAAAATTCCGTCAGCTTATCCAGGTGAACCCGGATATTCTGATGCGCCTGTCTTCCCAGATGGCGCGCCGCCTGCAGGTGACGTCCGAGAAAGTGGGTAACCTCGCCTTCCTCGACGTGACTGGCCGCATCGCGCAGACGCTACTGAATCTGGCCAAACAGCCGGACGCCATGACCCATCCGGACGGTATGCAGATTAAAATCACCCGTCAGGAAATCGGCCAGATCGTTGGCTGCTCCCGTGAAACCGTCGGCCGCATCCTGAAGATGCTGGAAGATCAAAACCTGATCTCTGCGCACGGTAAAACCATCGTGGTTTACGGAACCCGCTAAGCCCCTCAAACGGCGTATTGCATCTGCGAGACGCCGTTTTTGTTTGCATTCTCATGTGGCGCAGGCTGATCTATCACCCGGAAATTAACTACGCCCTGCGACAAACGCTGGTGTTGTGTCTCCCTGTGGCCATCGGCCTCGCCTTCGGGCACCTGCAACAGGGGCTGCTGTTTTCACTCGTTCCTGCCTGCTGCAACATTGCCGGGCTCGATACCCCCCATAAACGCTTCTTCAAACGCCTGATCGTGGGCGGCTCGCTGTTTGCGGGCTGTAGCCTGGCGGTGCAGCTATTGCTGGCGGAGAACATCGCCCTGCCGCTGATCCTCGGCGGACTGGCGCTGCTGCTTGGCGTCACGGCGGAGATCAGCGCCCTGCACGCGCGCCTGCTGCCGGCGTCGCTTATCGCCGCCATCTTTACGTTAAGCCTCGCCGGTAATATGCCGGTGTGGGAGCCGCTGCTGATCTACGTCTCCGGCACGCTGTGGTACGGGCTGTTTAACTGGCTGTGGTTCTGGATGTGGCGCGAACAGCCGCTGCGCGAATCCTTAAGCCTGCTCTACCGCCAGCTGGCGGAATACTGTGAAGCCAAATACAGCCTGCTGACCCAGCATGCGGATCCGGAAAAAGCGCTGCCCCCGCTGCTGGCGCGTCAGCAGAAAGCGGTGGATCTGATCAGCCAGTGCTACCAGCAAATGCACATGCTCGCCGCCAATCAGCATAACGATTACAAACGCCTGCTGCGGGCGTTCCAGGTGGCGCTGGATCTCCAGGAGCATATCTCCGTCAGCCTGCACCAGCCGCAGGAAGTGCAGAAGCTGGTGGAGCAGAGCCACGCCGAAGCGGTGATCCGCTGGAATGCGCAGGTGGTCGCCGCCCGGCTGCGGGTGCTGGCGGATGACATCCTTTATCACCGCTTTCCCGTGCGCTTTAATATGGACAAGCAGGTCGGCGCGCTGGAAAAAATCGCCCGTCAGCATCCGGATAACCCGGTCGGCCAGTTCTGCGCCTGGCACTTCAGCCGTATCGCCAGAGTACTGCGCACCCAACGCCCGCTGTACGTGCGCGATCTGATGGAGGATAAACAGCGCCGCCAGCCGCTGATCCCGGCGCTCAAAAGCTATCTGTCGTTTAAATCTCCGGCACTGCGCAATGCGGCGCGCATTGCCGTGATGCTCGCCATCGCCAGCCTGATGGGTATCGCCCTGCATCTTCCCAAGCCGTACTGGATTTTGATGACGGTGCTGCTGGTGACGCAAAACGGTTACGGCGCGACGCGGGTGCGTATTCAGCACCGGGCGGCGGGTACCATGGCGGGGCTGATTATTGCCGGGATCACGTTGCACTTTCATGTGCCGGAAGGCTACACGCTGCTCGGTATGCTGGTAATAACGTTGATTAGCTACCTGATCATCCGCAAGAATTATGGCTGGGCGACGGTGGGCTTCACCATCACCGCGGTGTATTCGTTACAGCTGCTGACGCTGAGCGGCGACCAGTTTATCGTCGCCAGACTTATCGATACGCTGATTGGCTGTCTGATCGCCTTTGGCGGCATGGTCTGGCTGTGGCCACAGTGGCAGAGCGGGCTGTTGCGGCAGAACGCCCACGACGCGCTGGAGGCGGACCAGGAGGCCATCCGCCTGATCCTCAGCGACGATCCGCAGCCCACGCCGCTGGCGTACCAGCGCATGCGCGTCAATCAGGCACACAATACGCTGTTTAACTCGCTCAATCAGGCGATGCAGGAGCCGGGCTTTAACACTCACTATCTGGAAGATATGAAACTCTGGGTGACGCACAGCCAGTTTATCGTCGAGCACATTAACGCGATGACCACCCTGGCGCGCGAGCACACCATGCTGACGCCGGATCTGGCGCAACGTTATCTGGAATCCTGTGAAATTGCGCTTCAGCGTTGCCAGCAGCGCCTGGAATATGACGGGCCGGCAGGCTCGGGGGATGCCAATATTCTGGAAGCGCCGGAGACCTTAACCCAGGGCCCAATGAGCACGCTGGAACAGCATCTGCAACGTGTTATCGGGCATCTGAACACCATGCACACCATTTCGTCGGTGGCATGGCGTCAGCGCCCGCATCACGGCATCTGGCTGAT
>NZ_CP127837.1:760483-762398 GCF_030291195.1 Enterobacter sp. PGRG2
CTGCAAGCGCAGCGCCGCCGGGCAACAGGGTTATCCGTGGACGATTTTCGCGACGGCCTGCGCAAAACGCGCCATGCCCTCGTCGATGTCTCTTTCTTCCACCACCAGCGAGGGCGCAAAACGCATCACGTCAGGCCCGGCGTTCAGCACCATCACCCCTTCGCTGGCGGCCGCATACAGGAAATCACGGGCGCGACCACGGTATTGCGGCTTCAGTTCTGCGCCAATCAGCAGCCCCATGCCGCGAATATCGCTGAACACGTCGTACTGCTCATCGATCTGTTGCAGATGTTTAACAAAGCGCTGGCGTTTTTCGCTCACCCCCTGCAACACCTCCGGCGTATTGATAATATCGAAGGCCGCGCCCGCTACCGCGCAGGCCAGCGGGTTGCCGCCGTAGGTGGATCCATGGGAACCGACGTGAAACGCACTGGCGATCTCCTGGGTGGTCAGCATGGCGCTGACCGGGAAGCCGCCGCCCAGCGCTTTGGCGCTGGTGAGAATATCCGGCGTCACGCCGTAGTGCATATAGGCAAACAGCTCACCGCTGCGGCCCATGCCGCACTGCACTTCATCAAATACCAGCAGCGCCTGATGTTCATCGCACAGCTCGCGCAGCCCTTGCAGAAATTCCGGAGTCGCCGCGGTGACACCGCCCTCGCCCTGGATCGGCTCCACGACGACCGCGCAGGTGTGATCGTCCATCACCGCTTTGACCGCGTGCAGATCGTTAAAGGGCACATGGATGATGTCCGCCGGTTTAGGCCCGAAGCCATCAGAATATTTCGGCTGTCCGCCCACCGACACGGTAAACAGCGACCGTCCATGGAAAGCATTATGGAAGGCGATGATTTTGGTTTTATAGGGGCTGTGACGGGTGGAGGCGTAGTAGCGCGCCAGTTTGAAGGCCGTTTCGTTCGCTTCGGTGCCGGAGTTCATAAAGAGCACGCGCTCGGCAAAGGTGGCCTCAATCATTTTACGGCCCAGGCGCAGGGCCGGTTCGTTGGTAAAGACGTTGCTGGTGTGCCACAGGGTTTCCCCCTGGGTTTTTAACGCCTCAACCAGCGCCGGATGGCAATGACCGAGTGCCGTAACGGCAATACCGCCCGCAAAATCAACGTACTCTTTACCCTGCTGATCCCACACGCGGCTGCCCTTCCCTTTTACCGGAATAAATTCAGCAGGTGCATAAATCGGCAGAATTACTTCGTCAAATGTTGCGCGCGTAATTGCGTTTTGTTCAGTTGCCATGTCACGCCCATCCGTTTTGTGCTGTATTAATTATGAAAATATAAGCACAAAATATGCATAAAAAATCACAACAAGGCAACAAAAAATCATCGCGACAGGAAATTAGCCAGCAGTTCATGCCCCTGTTCGCTGAGGATGCTTTCCGGATGAAACTGCACGCCTTCCAGATCCCACTCCCGGTGGCGGATGCCCATGATTTCCTGCGTATCGCTCCAGGCGGTGACGTCAAAGCAGTCGGGCAGCGAGGCGGGTTCGATCACCAGCGAATGATAGCGGGTAACGGTTAACGGATTATTCAGCCCCTGAAACACGCCCTTCCCCGTATGGGTGACCGGCGAGGTTTTGCCGTGCATCACTTTTTGCGCCCGCACAATGCGCGCGCCGAACACCTGCGCAATCGCCTGATGTCCCAGACACACGCCCAGCACCGGCAGCTTGCCGGCGTAATGGCGGATCACCTTCAGCGACACGCCGGATTCATCCGGCGTACAGGGGCCGGGGGAAATCACGATTTTGTCCGGCGACAGGCTGTCGATATCGGCAAGGCTAATCACGTCATTGCGCCTGACCTCCACCTGCGCGCCCAGCTCGCAAAAGTACTGGTACAGATTCCAGGTAAAAGAGTCGTAGTTGTCGATAAGCAGGATCATGGTGCGGGATCTTT
>NZ_CP127837.1:762479-830610 GCF_030291195.1 Enterobacter sp. PGRG2
TCCGCCGGGCGTTGGCTTACTCTGCCTCTTTCGCTTCACTGACCACCTTGCTGAAGATTTTGGTCAGCGCAGAGAGATCGCCCATCGCGCCGCTCTGATTCGCCTGGCTCCAGGCATCCGGCTTGATGCCGCGCCAGTCCAGCATGTAACCCGCGTGGATCGCCAGCTGCTCGAAGAAAATACGCTGGGCAATACCGTTGCCGATGCGGAACGGGTGCAGCACGTTGATTTCGCAATAATAGTGCGCCAGGCGTTCGGTGAAAGTGTCTTTCTCAAGACCCTGCAACCAGTTTTCCACCTCCAGCTCCTGCATCAGGGCATTACCCTCTTTTTCGATGTAATCGAAATGGCAGAAACGCGTGTCGCCCTGATAGATGTCCACTTCGCGAATGTCGCCCGCCCAGTCAAAAATATCCTGATACAGATGGCGGTGAATGGCGCACAGGTGCGGCAGGCCGGGGGTATCGGTGCCTAACGGCAGGGTGGCGGCGCGCAGCGCGGTAAATTCATATGCAGCGTCTCCCAGACGCTGTGCCTGACGGATTCCGAGCTTATTACGCATCACATTGAGGCCGGGGTAAAGATAGGGATCGCGCCCGTCGCCAAACTTATCGCTCATGGTTCCCCCTTAACGCTTCAATGCGCGCGTTTGCTTCGTCGGCGCTTAGTTTGATCTCTTCACACTCGACGCCTTCAAGCCGTCTGCTGGCCTGGAAATTGACGTTACGCTGCTGTTCCCAGAGACGGGATTTTTGCCGGTCGGTGAGTTTTTTAGCCATGACGCCTCCCTGTTGTTGTCGCCCATGAGCCACAAGTATAAGCGGCAATCCGGCGTTGCGCAGGGAAGCGAAGAGGAGCACGGGCCGCAAAACCCGTGCAAAATGTTACGGCAGGACTTTCGCGGAAAGGATCACAACAGGTTTGGTTGGCACATTCTGGTAAGGGCCGACATCGTGCGTCTGCACCTGAGAAATCTTGTCCGCCACATCCATACCTTTCACAACTTTACCGAATACCGCATAGCCGAAATCGCGCTGACCGTGATCGAGGAAGGCGTTATCCGCTACGTTTAAGAAAAACTGGCTGGTCGCGCTGTCTTTATCCGCGGTGCGCGCCATTGAGATAGTGCCGCGGGTATTACGCAGGCCGTTATCCGCTTCGTTTTTGATCGGCGGATTGGGCTGTTTCTGCTGCATCTGCTCGTTGAAACCGCCGCCCTGCACCATAAAGCCCGGGATCACGCGGTGGAAGGTGGTGTTGTTATAAAAACCACTGTTCACATAGTCGAGGAAGTTTTGCACGGACACCGGGGCTTTCTGGCTGTTCAGCTCCAGTTCGATGTTACCGGCAGACGTGGTCAACAGAACATGGGGATCACCTTTTGCTGCCAGCGCAGCGGGGGAAATTGCAGAAAGAGCAAATACAGCTGCGACAGCCGCCAGAGTCATTTTAACCATGAGAATTCCTAAACATAGAGCGGTAAAAGAGCGAGTGGATAGATTCTAAAGAGGCGATAGCTCACAGGCCAGCCTTTTACCTAATTTTACGAAATTGAAACAGTTGTAACCTCACAAATTTATGATAAATAGCGGCCTAAAGTGTGAGCGATCTCATAATAAATACTGCAATAAGTTTCATATTCATTATTAAAGATTTAAATGTATCACTTTATTGCATAAAATCTGCCCGTTCACAGCGCTGTCAACGCGCTTTACACTTATATGCACAGGCCAGACATGACTAACAGCAACCGTATTAAGCTCACATGGATCAGCTTCTTCTCCTACGCCCTTACCGGCGCGTTGGTGATCGTCACCGGGATGGTGATGGGAAATATCGCAGAATATTTTAATCTGCCGGTATCCAGTATGAGTAACACCTTCACCTTCCTGAACGCCGGGATATTAATCTCTATCTTCCTTAACGCCTGGCTGATGGAAATCGTGCCGCTGAAAACCCAGCTGCGCTTCGGTTTTGTGCTGATGATCCTGGCCGTTGCCGGACTGATGCTGACCCACAGCCTGGCGCTGTTCTCCGCCGCCATGTTCGTGCTCGGTCTGGTCAGCGGCATCACCATGTCGATTGGTACTTTCCTGGTCACGCAGATGTATGAAGGCCGCCAGCGTGGTTCGCGCCTGCTGTTCACCGACTCCTTCTTCAGCATGGCCGGGATGATATTCCCGATGGTCGCCGCTTACCTGCTGGCGCGCAGCATCGAATGGTACTGGGTTTACGCCTGTATCGGTCTGGTGTACGTCGCTATCTTTATTCTGACCATTGGTTGTGAATTCCCGGCGCTGGGCAAACATGCAGCACCGGGCGACAAGCCGGTAGTGAAAGAAAAATGGGGCATCGGCGTGCTGTTCCTGTCCATCGCGGCCATGTGCTACATCCTGGGTCAGCTGGGCTTTATCGCCTGGGTTCCGGAATACGTGAAAGGCATGGGCATGGACGTCAGCGCTCAGGGCAAACTGGTCAGTGATTTCTGGATGTCGTACATGGTCGGCATGTGGGCGTTCAGCTTCATCCTGCGCTTCTTCGATCTGCAGCGCATTCTGACCATTCTGGCAGGCCTGGCGGCGGTACTGATGTACCTGTTCATCACCAGCGCGGCCGACCATATGGCGTGGTTTATCATGGCACTGGGCTTCTTCTCCAGCGCGATCTACACCACTATCATCACGCTCGGCTCGCAACAGACGAAAGTGGCGTCGCCGAAGCTGGTTAACTTTATTCTCACCTGCGGCACCATCGGCACCATGCTGACCTTTATCGTCACCGGCCCGATTGTTGCCAGTAGCGGCCCGCAGGCGGCGCTGTTCACTGCCAACGGGCTGTACGCGGTAGTCTTCGTGATGTGCTTTGCGCTGGGCTTCGTTACCCGTCATCGCCAGCATGGCGCAACGGCAACTGCACACTAATCTCTGCGCCCCTTTCCTGCCGGGAAGGGGCATTTTTTGCTGTACTCCCCCGCATAAAAACACTACTCCATCCCTGTCAATGACCTCCTGATCTTAAGGAGTAGGTCGTTTTCTTAAAAACCCTGTTTTTTGCTCAGATTTTCCTCAACTCTGAAAAGCCTGACATTTCCTCAACTTAGAAAAATCCCCTGAAATCAGTCATCTACTCATTAAGGAGTAGTTAAAGGTGTAATTGATTTGCATCAATAAACGCCATTGCTGAATCGTTAAGGTAGGCAGTAATAGAAAAGAAATCGAGGCAAAAATGAGCAAAGTCAAACTCGCTATAATCGGTAACGGCATGGTCGGCCACCGCTTTGTTGAGGATCTTCTCGATAAAGCGGACGCCAGCCAGTTCGACATTACCATTTTTTGTGAAGAACCCCGTAAAGCCTACGATCGCGTTCACCTGTCTTCCTACTTCTCTCACCATACCGCTGAAGAGCTGTCGCTGGTGCGGGAAGGATTTTACGAGAAGCACGGCGTTAACGTGCTGGTCGGCGAGCGCGCTATCACCATTAACCGCCAGGAAAAGGTGATCCACTCCAGCGCAGGCCGCACGGTCTATTACGATAAACTGATCATGGCGACCGGTTCCTACCCGTGGATCCCGCCCATCAAAGGTTCTGACACGCAGGACTGTTTTGTCTACCGCACCATCGAAGATCTGAACGCCATCGAAGCCTGCGCCCGCCGCAGCCGTCGCGGCGCGGTAGTCGGTGGCGGTCTGCTCGGTCTGGAAGCCGCAGGCGCGCTGAAAAACCTCGGCGTTGAAACGCATGTTATCGAGTTCGCGCCAATGCTGATGGCGGAACAGCTTGATCAGATGGGCGGCGAACAGCTGCGCCGTAAAATTGAAAGCATGGGCGTGCGCGTGCACACCAGCAAAAACACCCAGGAGATCGTGCAGGAAGGCGTTGAAGGCCGCAAAACCATGCGCTTCGCCGACGGCAGCGATCTGGAAATCGACTTTATCGTCTTCTCCACCGGTATTCGCCCGCGCGACAAACTGGCTACCCAGTGCGGCCTGGCAGTCGCGGCACGCGGCGGTATCGTGATTAACGACACCTGCCAGACTTCCGACCCGGATATCTACGCCATCGGCGAATGCGCCAGTTGGAATAACCGCGTATACGGTCTGGTCGCGCCGGGCTACAAAATGGCGCAGGTTGCCGTTGACCATATCCTCGGCAACACCAACGCCTTTGAAGGCGCCGACCTCAGCGCCAAGCTGAAACTGCTCGGCGTGGACGTAGGCGGTATCGGCGATGCGCATGGCCGTACGCCGGGCGCGCGCAGCTACGTGTACCTCGACGAAAGCAAAGAAGTCTATAAACGCCTGATCGTCAGCCCGGACAATAAAACCCTGCTCGGCGCGGTGCTGGTGGGCGACACCAGCGACTTCGGCAACCTGCAACAACTGGTGCTGAACGCCATTGAACTGCCGGAAAACCCGGACGCGCTGATCCTGCCCGCCCACGCAGGCAGCGGCAAACCGTCAATCGGCGTGGATAAACTGCCGGACAGCGCGCAAATCTGCTCCTGCTTCGACGTCACCAAAGGCATGCTGATCTCCGCCATCAATAAAGGCTGCCACACGGTGGCGGCGCTGAAAGCGGAAACCAAAGCCGGTACCGGCTGCGGCGGTTGTATCCCGCTGGTCACCCAGGTGCTGAACGCTGAGCTGGCGAAACAGGGTATTGAAGTTAACCATAACCTGTGCGAACACTTTGCGTTTTCCCGTCAGGAGCTGTACCACTTGATCCGCGTGGAAGGCATCAAAACCTTCGACGAACTGCTGCACAAATACGGTAAAGGCTACGGCTGCGAAGTCTGTAAACCGACCGTCGGCTCGCTGCTGGCCTCCTGCTGGAATGAGTACGTACTGAAACCGCAGCACACGCCTTTGCAGGATACCAACGACAACTTCCTGGCGAATATCCAGAAAGACGGCACCTACTCGGTGATCCCGCGCTCTGCTGGCGGCGAAATCACCCCGGAAGGGCTGATGGAAGTCGGCCGTATCGCCCGCGAATTTAACCTGTACACCAAAATCACCGGCTCTCAGCGTATCGGCCTGTTCGGGGCGCAGAAAGATGACCTGCCGGAAATCTGGCGTCAGCTTATCGAGGCGGGCTTCGAAACCGGTCATGCCTATGCCAAAGCGCTGCGTATGGCGAAAACCTGCGTCGGCTCCACCTGGTGCCGTTACGGCGTGGGCGACAGCGTGGGCTTCGGCGTCGAGCTGGAAAACCGCTACAAAGGCATCCGCACCCCGCACAAAATGAAGTTTGGCGTGTCCGGTTGTACCCGTGAATGTGCGGAAGCGCAGGGTAAAGACGTGGGCATTATCGCCACCGATAAAGGCTGGAACCTGTACGTCTGCGGTAACGGCGGTATGAAACCACGCCACGCCGACCTGCTGGCGGCGGATCTTGATCGCGATACGCTGGTGAAATACCTCGACCGCTTCATGATGTTCTACATCCGCACCGCCGACAAGCTGACCCGTACCGCGCCATGGCTGGAAAATATGGAAGGCGGCATTGATTACCTGAAGAGCGTGATCATTGACGACAAGCTGGGCCTGAACGCGCAGCTGGAAGCAGAAATGACCCGTCTGCGTGAGGCGGTGGTCTGCGAGTGGACCGAAACCGTGAAGGATCCGCAGGCGCAGGTGCGCTTCAGACACTTCATTAACAGCCCGCAGCGCGATCCGAATGTGCAGATCGTCCCGGAACGTCAACAGCATCGCCCGGCCACGCCTTATGAGCGTATCCCGGTGACCATGGTGGAGGAAACCGTATGAGCCAGTGGAACACTATCTGCAATATCGCTGACATCATTCCGCAGACCGGCGTTTGCGCGCTGGTGAACGATCAGCAGGTGGCGATTTTTCGCCCGCGTCAGGACGAGGAAGTTTTTGCCATCAGCAATATCGACCCGTTTTTTGAAGCGAGCGTGCTGTCGCGCGGCCTGATTGCCGAGCACAACGGCGAGCTGTGGGTCGCCAGCCCGCTGAAAAAACAGCGTTTCCGTCTGCGGGACGGGCTGTGCATGGAGGATGAAAGCCACTCGGTCGCGCATTTTGACGCGCGGGTGAAGGATGGCGAAGTGCAGGTACGCTGTTAAGCATTTAGGGAGGCGCAACGCCTCCCCTTTTTTAAATTTTTATTTTCTTTTTAATTTTTCACACAACATCATTTGTGCGGCATCCCAAAGGATGACGTGTTAGAGGATAATCAACATGTTTACCGACACTATCAATAAATGTGCCGCGAACGCGGCGCGAATTGCCCGGCTCTCGGCGCAAAATCCGCTCGGCTTCTGGATCAGCTCCGCCATGGCGGGCGCTTACGTGGGGCTGGGTATTATCCTCATCTTTACCCTCGGTAATCTGCTCGATCCCAGCGTTCGTCCGCTGGTGATGGGCGCGACCTTCGGGATTGCGTTAACGCTGGTGATTATTGCCGGTTCTGAATTATTCACCGGTCACACCATGTTTCTGACCTTCGGCGTCAAAGCAGGCACCATCAGCCACGGTCAGATGTGGACTATTCTGCCGCAAACCTGGCTCGGCAACCTGATTGGCTCGGTGTTCGTCGCGCTGCTCTATAACTGGGGCGGCGGCAGCCTGTTACCGCTGGATACCAGTCTGGTCCATACCGCGGCGCTGGCGAAAACCACCGCGCCCGCAGGCGTACTGTTCTTTAAAGGCGCGCTGTGTAACTGGCTGGTTTGTCTGGCGATCTGGATGGCAGTGCGCACGGAAGGCGCGGCGAAATTCCTCGCTATCTGGTGGTGCCTGCTGGCGTTTATCGCCTCCGGTTACGAGCACTCCGTTGCCAACATGACGCTGTTCGCCCTCTCCTGGTTTGGGCATCACAGCGAAGCCTATACCCTCTCCGGAATTGGTCATAACCTCTTGTGGGTAACCCTGGGCAATACTTTATCTGGTGCCGTATTTATGGGACTGGGTTATTGGTATGCTACTCCTCGTGCTGAACGCCCGGTACCGGCGAAAGCGACGCTCACGGAAACCCTGGGCCAATAAAAATAATGAGGTAATGTCGTGCACCATCTTCCCATCTTTTGTCAATTACGCGGTCGTGACTGCCTGCTGGTCGGCGGTGGCGATGTCGCAGAACGTAAAGCCCGACTGTTGATGGAAGCCGGTGCGCGGCTCACCGTTAATGCGCTGGCCTTTTCGCCGCAGTTTACCGTCTGGGCAAACGAAGGCATGTTAACGCTGGCGCAGGGCGATTTTAATGAAGCGCTGCTCGACACCACCTGGCTGGTGATTGCCGCCACCGACGATAACGACGTCAATCAGCGCGTCAGCGATGCCGCCGAAGCGCGGCGTATTTTCTGCAACGTGGTGGATGCGCCGAAAGAAGCCAGTTTTATCATGCCGTCCATTATTGACCGTTCGCCGCTGATGGTGGCGGTCTCCTCGGGCGGCACCTCCCCCGTGCTGGCCCGTCTGCTGCGTGAAAAACTCGAAGCCGTGCTGCCGCAGCATCTCGGGCAGCTTGCGGGCTACGCGGGTAAACTGCGCGATCGCGTGAAAACCCACTTTGATAACGTGGGCGAGCGCCGCCGTTTCTGGGAAAAATTCTTTGTCAACGATCGCCTCGCCCAGTCGCTCGCCAACGACGATACTCAGGCCATCAGCGACGTCACCGAACAGCTGCTGAACGAGCCGCTGGATAAACGCGGCGAAGTGGTGCTGGTGGGCGCAGGTCCGGGGGATGCCGGATTGCTGACCTTAAAAGGCCTGCAGCAGATCCAGCAGGCGGATGTAGTGGTGTACGACCGTCTGGTCTCCGACGACATTATGAATCTGGTGCGCCGCGACGCCGACCGCATTTTCGTCGGTAAACGCGCCGGTTACCACTGCGTGCCGCAGGAAGAGATTAACCAGATCCTGCTGCGCGCCGCGCAGTCCGGTAAGCGCGTGGTGCGCCTGAAAGGCGGCGATCCCTTTATCTTCGGACGTGGCGGCGAGGAGCTGGAAACCCTGTGTCATGCGGGCATTCCTTTCTCTGTGGTGCCGGGCATTACGGCAGCTTCCGGATGTTCAGCCTATTCCGGCATTCCGCTGACCCACCGTGACTACGCCCAGAGCGTGCGGCTGATCACCGGCCATCTCAAAACCGGCGGGGAACTGGACTGGGCCAACCTTGCCGCCGAAAAACAGACGCTGGTGTTTTACATGGGGCTGAATCAGGCCGCGACTATCCAGGCGCAGCTGATCGCCCACGGCATGGAAAGCGATATGCCGGTGGCGCTGGTGGAAAACGGCACCTCGGTCAAACAGCGAGTGGTTAGCGGTTCTCTCAACGAGCTGGGAGAACTGGCGACACAGGTAGCAAGCCCGGCGCTGATTATTGTCGGTCGCGTGGTCGCCCTGCGCGATAAGCTTAACTGGTTCTCAAACCATTGATATCTTCAGATAAAGCCAGCGTCGCCTGGCTTTATTCATTTTTCTGTCCACGTTACCAGTCCGACTCCGGACTAAGAGATCCCCTTAAAATTCAATATAATCATGCAGTTATAATTGACCATGGAAATATTGCGCTCTGCAATTATCCACGTCAATTATGAAAAACATGCTGATGACTATGAATAACAAGGAAGATCGAATGAAGAAGATTATTAAAATCACTGCGCTGATTGCAGCTGTTGCAACCCTCTCCGCCTGCACAGGTCACGTGCAGAACAAAGCCAACAACTGCAGCTATGACTACCTGCTGCATCCGGCCATTTCTATTTCTAAAATCGTCGGCGGCTGCGGCCCGGCGGCAGCGCAGTAAGGCTCTGAATCACTCTTGCGCCGATACAAAAAAACCGGGAATTTCCCGGTTTTTTTCTGAACGAATGCGTTACGGCTTCGCGACAAAACCGATCGCTTCGTACACTTTTTTCAGCGTCACGGCGGCATGGGCGCTGGCTTTCTCTGCCCCTTCGCGCATGATTTTTTGCAGGAAGGCTTCGTCATTGCGGTAGCGGTGATAGCGTTCCTGTAGCTCAGTCAGCATAGCGGATACCGCGTCCGCCACTTCGCCCTTCAGGTGGCCATACATTTTGCCTTCGAAATGCTGCTCCAGTTCCGGGATGCTTTTACCGGTCACGGCAGAGAGAATGTCCAGCAGGTTAGAAACGCCCGCTTTGTTCTGCACGTCATAACGCACTACCGCCGGTTCGTCGGAGTCGGTTACCGCACGTTTGATTTTCTTCACGACCGACTTCGGATCTTCCAGCAGGCCGATAACGTTGTTGCGGTTATCGTCGGACTTGGACATTTTTTTCGTCGGCTCAAGCAGGGACATCACGCGCGCGCCGGATTTCGGAATAAAAGGTTCCGGCACTTTAAAGACGTCGCCGTAGATGGCGTTGAAGCGCTGCGCAATATCGCGGCTCAGCTCAAGGTGCTGCTTCTGATCTTCACCCACCGGCACCTGGTTGGTCTGATAGAGCAGAATATCGGCGGCCATCAGCACCGGGTAATCAAACAGACCGGCGTTGATGTTTTCGGAATAGCGCGCTGATTTGTCTTTGAACTGGGTCATGCGGCTCAGCTCGCCGAAATAGGTGTAGCAGTTCAGCGCCCAGCCCAGCTGCGCGTGCTCCGGCACGTGGGACTGTACGAAGATGGTGCTTTTTTCCGGATCGATGCCGCACGCCAGATAGAGCGCCAGAGTATCGAGCGTAGCTTTACGCAGCTTTTCAGGATCCTGGCGGGCGGTGATGGCATGCAGGTCAACGATGCAGTAAATGCAGTGGTAATCATCCTGCATACCTACCCACTGACGCAGCGCACCCATATAGTTACCGATGGTCAGTTCACCTGAAGGCTGTGCGCCACTAAATACGATGGGCTTAGTCATGATTTTCTTCCTGATCCTCGCTGTGCGGGAGCCCGAGCACGGGCAGTAAATCGTTAAAGCGGTCGAACACGTGATCCGGCTCGCTAAGCGTAATGGCTTCACCGTAGTTGTAGCCGTAAGTCAGGCCAACAGAGCAACAGCCTGCGGCACGTGCCGCCAGAATATCATTGCGGGAATCGCCGACAAAGAGCAACGCCTGCGGTTCGATGCCCAGCTTTTCCGCCACCAGCAGCAGCGGCTCCGGGTGCGGCTTTTTGTTTTTCACGTCATCGCCGCCGATCACCACGCTGAAGAAACGGGCAATATTAAGCGCCTCCAGCAGCGGCGCGACAAAAGGCGTCGGTTTATTGGTGACCAGCGCCAGCGGCAGGCCCTGCGCCTGTAGGGCGGCCAGCGTCTGTTCAACGCCGGGGAACAGGAAACTGCCCTCTTCCACCACGTCGGCATAATAACGATCGAACAGTTTACGCAGCATGCGCACCTGCTCTTCTTCCGGAATATCGGCCTGGTCAACGGCAGGTTTACCCATTGAAGAGCGTAAAGCCGCGCGCTCCTGTCGGGCCCAGTTCAGCGCCCGCTGCATCAGCACGTCAGCGCCGTTGCCAATCCAGGTGATCACCCGCTCTTCCCCCGCCTGCGGCAGTTCCAGCGCGTAGAGCGCCATGTCCACCGCATGGGTTAAGCCCGGTGCGCTGTCAACCAGCGTGCCGTCGAGATCGAATGCCACGCCACGAATATCCTGCATCTTATTCATGACCGACCTTTGCGAGTTCGCTGCGCATTTCATCAATCACCTGCTTATAGTCTGGCTTGTCAAAAATGGCTGAGCCTGCCACAAACATGTCAGCACCGGCAGCGGCGATATCGCGGATATTGCTCGCCTTCACGCCGCCGTCCACTTCCAGACGAATATCCCGGCCGGAAGCGTCGATGCGGCGACGCACTTCGCGCAGCTTATCCAGTGTGTGCGGAATAAACGACTGACCGCCAAATCCGGGGTTAACGGACATCAGCAGGATCACGTCCAGCTTGTCCATCACATAATCGAGGTAGCTCAGGGAGGTGGCCGGATTCAACACCAGCCCGGCTTTACAGCCGTGTTCTTTGATCAGTTGCAGCGTGCGGTCCACGTGCTCGGACGCTTCAGGATGAAAGGTGATAATGCTGGCGCCCGCCGCGGCAAAATCCGGCACCAGTCTGTCGACCGGTTTTACCATCAGATGCACGTCAATCGGGGCGGTGATGCCGTAATTGCGCAGGGATTTCAGCACCATCGGGCCCATGGTCAGGTTCGGCACATAATGGTTATCCATCACGTCAAAATGCACCACATCACCACCGGCAGCCAGCGCTTTCGCGGTATCTTCACCCAGGCGGGCAAAATCAGCCGACAGAATCGAAGGGGCTATTAAATACTGTTTCATCCGCATCTCCTTAGAGGTTTTAGCGGCGGGCGAAACGGCTCATGGGCGATACAGAGCCAGCAGTTCGTCCACCTTTTTACGTGTGCCGCCATTACTGCTTATGCTGCGCCGCACTTTTAACAAATGCATCTCCGCCTGACTGTACCATTCACGGGTTAACGACGTATCGTGATTGGAGATCAGCACCGTGATCTGCTCTTTCTTCAGACTTTCCGCCAACTGCGCCAGATGCGCCTGCTGTTCCAGGCTGAAGCTGTTTGTGTGATAAGCGGTAAAGTTCGCGGTGGAGGTCAGCGGCGCGTAAGGCGGATCGCAGTACACCACCGAATCTTTGGTGGCGCGCGCCATGCTGTCGGCATAGGTTTCACAGTAGAAAAACGCGTTCTGCGCTTTCTCGGCGAAATGGTACAGCTCTGCTTCCGGGAAGTAGGGCTTCTTGTAGCGACCAAAAGGCACATTGAACTCGCCGCGTAAATTGTAGCGGCACAGACCATTGTAGCCATGACGATTCAGATACAGGAACAGGACTGCGCGACGAAGCGTATCGTGGCACTGGTTAAACTCAGCGCGCAGCTGGTAATACACCTCAGCCTGATTGGTTTGCGGAACAAAGAGTTCACGCGCGCTCTGCACATACTCATCGGTACGGGTTTTCACGATGTCGTAGAGGTTAATCAGATCGCTGTTAATGTCGGCAAGGATATAACGAGAAAAGTCGGTATTAAGAAATACCGACCCGGCACCTACAAACGGCTCAATCAGGCACTCGCCTTCCGGCAAGTGCTTTTTGATATCGTCGAGCAGGGGGTACTTGCCCCCTGCCCATTTCAGAAAAGCGCGATTCTTTTTCATGCTGACTGACTAATTACACCTTCTCCGGCTGTGGAGAAAGCTCCGACAGCAACCTGCGCTTTAATCATTATTTGAGATCGGCCTGCACCTGGTGCACTGGCTTCGCCCATGGGTTTTTCGCCTGCACATCGGCTGGCAGCGTTGCCACGGCGCGTTTGGCTTCTTCTTTAGAGGCATACACACCGCTCACCAGCACATACCACGGCTGACCGTTGCGGGAGGTCTGATAAACCACGTAGTTTTTCAGATTCTCTTTTTTCGCCCAGGCGTTCAGGTTGTTGGAGTTGGAAGAACTGCTCAACTGCAACGTGTAGTGTCCTGACGGCGCGGATTTTAACGCGCCCACATTACCCGTGGTACCACCCGCGGTGGCGGCTGGCGCTGCGGATTTCGCTGGCGTGGTCGCTGCCGGGGCCGTGGTGGTGGCCGTCGCCGCAGGCGCGGCAGGTTTAGCCGGTACGCTGGCGGTCGCTTTCGGTGTCGTGTTGTTTGCCGGCGTTTTCGCCGGTGCGGCAATCACCGTTTCCGTACGCTTCGGCTGAACCGGCACGGCTTTCGGCGCGGTCTGCGTAGCCTGCGGTTTACTCTGTGGTTTGCTTTGCGATTTCGGTTCGATCACCGCCTGCTTGCGCTCGGTGGTGCGCGGGGCCGTCTGACGTTCCGCCGTGTCGGTGGTCTGACGCGGTGCGGCAGCGCCGTTACGCAGCGGAGCCACGGTCGCCGGTTCCGTCGGCAGCGTGGAGTTAACCGCCACGTTATTGAGCTGATCCTGATTTTGCGGCTGGGTCAGCGCGTTGTTCAGGTCGCCCTGCACTTCCACACGCTGCTGGCCTTCCGGCGTAGCGGCAGTTTGCGCCTGCGTCGGGGTCGAAGAAATCGGCGGCAGGGAAACGTCCTGCTGGTTACCAGCCGTCTGCTCCGCAGAGGTGGCGCCAGGGGCAGGTTGCGTGGCGTTAGCCTGGTCGGCGGCATTGTTGGTAGTACTGCTGCCAGCCAGATCGATATTTTTCTCGGTGGATGCCGTTTGCTCGCCGTTGTTTTTGCTCACCGGCGATTTCAGCGCGGAGCCGATACCAACGATTAACAGCAACAGCACCAGGATCCCCAGGCCAATCATCATGTACTGACGAGAAGCGGGTTTCGCGGCGGCGGCTTTTTTGCGATTGCGCGGACGGCGCACTTCGCGCGGCTCATCCACAGACGCGTCTTCTTCCGGATACTCCTCGTACTCCTCGTCTTCACGGGGTTTACGGGATCGCGAAGGCCGACGGTCGTCTGCTTCCAGATCGACGTCATCAAAATTGATTTGCGGTTCACTGTCACGATCAGAAGATTGACGGGAACGACCAGTACGACGATCGCTGGGATCGGGTTTCAGCTCGTCTTCTGGTTTGTATTCATCCATTTAACACCCCACTCATAGGCTTATGCTTACCACGTGCATATCGCCCGAAGTTAAAACGCCACGGCTGGCGCGGCCAGACCTTTCTAATTGTTACGCTTGCTGGCAATCCGCAATGGCGTCAAGTACAACATCATGCGGAACGCCGCCGCGAACTTCACTTTTACCTATGGCAAGCGGGAGCACTAAACGCATCTCGCCCGCCAGCACTTTCTTGTCACGCATCATATGAGGCAGATAAGCCTCGCGGGACATCTCTTGCGGGCCGTTGACCGGAAGGCCGGCACGCTTGAGCAGCGTAATAATACGTTGTGTATCCTGCTGGTCGAACTGCCCGAGGCGTTCAGCCACGCGCGCTGCCATCACCATACCCGCAGCAACCGCCTCACCATGCAGCCAGTTACCGTAGCCCATTTCAGCTTCGATAGCATGACCAAAGGTGTGCCCCAGGTTCAGTAAAGCACGTAAGCCGGTTTCGCGCTCGTCAGCCGCCACAACTTCGGCTTTTAACTCGCAGCAGCGGCGAATACAGTACGCCATTGCCGGCCCGTCCAGACGCAGCAATGCATCCAGATTGTCTTCCAGCCAGATAAAGAATTCGCGGTCGAGAATGATGCCATATTTAATGACTTCAGCCAGACCAGAGGAGAGTTCACGCGCAGGCAAAGTAGATAAGCAGTCGAGATCCACCACCACCGAAGCGGGCTGGTAGAACGCGCCAATCATGTTTTTGCCAAGAGGATGGTTTACCGCCGTTTTGCCGCCAACGGAGGAATCGACCTGCGAAAGCAGCGTGGTCGGCACCTGAATGAAGCGGACGCCGCGCTGATAGCTGGCTGCCGCAAACCCGGTGAGATCGCCCACTACACCGCCGCCCAGGGCGACCAGCGTCGTGTCGCGGCCATGAGGTTTTTGCAACAAGGCGGTGAAGACCGTGTCGAGCACTGCCAGGCTTTTATATTGCTCGCCGTCAGGCAGAACAACGCTATCTACCTTGACGCCCGCCTGTTCAAGAACACGGCGGATCTTATCGAGATACAGCGGAGCCAGTGTCTCGTTAGTGACCAGCATTACCTGATCACCGGACTTCAGAGGCAAGAAGGAAGCTGGATCGTTGAACAAGCCAGCCGCGATGGTGATAGGGTAACTACGTTCCCCGAGAGTGACGTTTATCCTCTCCATGACGCGACATCCACCTTAGTTGCTAAAACCCGAGGGCTTACGTTTAGCCAGAAATCAGTTGCTTTCCAGCATATTAATAATCTGGTTTGCGACCACTTTAGCGCTCTGGTCGTCGGTGCGAATGGTGACGTCGGCAATCTCTTCGTACAGCGGATTGCGTTCGTTCGCCAGCGCTTCCAGTACTTCACGCGGTGGTGTATCCACTTGTAACAGTGGGCGTTTTTTGTCACGTTGAGTACGAGCTAATTGCTTTTCGATAGTGGTTTCCAGATAAACCACTACGCCACGGGCGGAGAGACGATTACGGGTTTCGCGTGATTTCACAGAGCCGCCGCCAGTTGCCAGCACAATACCCTGTTTTTCAGTCAGCTCATTGATGACTTTTTCTTCGCGATCGCGGAAACCATCTTCACCTTCTACATCGAAGACCCAGCCCACATCAGCTCCGGTTCGTTTCTCAATCTCTTGATCAGAATCGTAAAATTCCATATTGAGTTGTTGAGCTAACTGACGCCCAATAGTGCTTTTGCCGGCACCCATAGGCCCAACCAGAAAGATATTGCGTTTCTCTGCCATTTTTTCGGTACTACTAAGACTATTCGTTAATGATAAACCCGCTTCGCAGACACACAACGCCGCAGGACATGAACTGAAACCTCATATGGTGAGTTCGAGAATCAGACTGAAAATTATCTCAATACTCCGGCTTGTTTGGCAACTGAATAAATCACCAATCCTTCACAGAGGTCAATTGAGGTGTGTCAGGACTATCTGACGCTCAAATCGGTACTCCTTGTAAGCTAATTCATCTCCCACGTCAAACACCTGAGTTCAGTTCAGTGCAAAAACCATCAACTTTCTTGCATATCATACGCACCATTGTTGCCGCCCGCAGGCAACGTTTTCGCGGCATGGCGGCCACCTGTCGCTAACGCAGCGGCACCAGCCGGGGGGTGATAAACACCACCAGTTCCCGCCTTTCATTATCTTTTCCGTCATGACGAAACAGCTGTCCCAGCCAGGGGACGCTGGCAAGTAAGGGGACCTTATCGCTGGCGGTTTTCTTTTTATGCTGAAAAATGCCGCCCAGCGCCAGCGTGTCGCCGCTTTTGACTTCGACCTGCGTTTCGATTTCCTGTTTATCGATAGCCAGGGTTTCGCCATCCGCCTGCTGCAGGACCTGTCCGGGCATGTTCTGGCTAATATGCAGCTTCAGACGCACCCGCCCGTCCGGCAGCACCGTGGGAGTCACCTCCATGCCGAGCACCGCTTCTTTAAATTCAACCGAGGTGGCGCCGCTGTCGCCGCTGGACACCTGGTAGGGGATCTCGCTGCCCTGTTTGATGCTGGCGGGTTGCAAATGGGACGCCAGCAGACGCGGGCTGGCGATGATATCGAGCTTCTGCTCCTGCTCCAGCGCCGACAGCTCAATGCCCAGCATCCGCCCGTCGATGCGCCCGATATTAAAACCGACCCGCGTGGTGGCGTTGGCCACCGACAGATCGCCGCTTAAGGCCGTCATATGCCCGACTTTTGCCACCGCATCGGCGGGCGCTTCAGCCAGATCCCATTTCACGCCCAGTTCGCGCAGGCTTTTTTCATTAATAGTCACGATGTGCGCTTCAAGCTCTACCTGCGCCACCGGCAGATCCATTTGCTCAACCCAGCGGGTAAAGGTACGGAGCGTGTCGGCATTATCACGCAGAAGAAGGCGATTGGTACGTTTGTCTACCGTCACCGTGCCTCTGGCGCTGAGCAGCTTCTCACCCGCGGCGGCCAGCTCGCCCGCATCGGCATAGCGCAGTACGATGCTCTGGTCCTGTAGCGGCAGGTTCAGCCGCTGCTTTTCCCGCCCGGCGTCCAGACTGGCCTGTTTTTGCTGCTGCCAGGCCTGTGAATGCACATGCAGAATAGAGCCCTGCCGCTGCATGGTCAGCCCCGCGCTGGCGATAACCGTTTCCAGCGCCTGTTTCCAGGGCACATTAATAAGATGCAGCGAGAGCGTACCGCTGACATCGGGCGAGACCACCAGATTATGCTTCTCCTGCTGCGCCAGGCTTTGCAGCACCTGCACCACCGGCACGTCGTCCACCATCAGCGTGACCGGCTTCGGCGCTTCCGCCCTTGCGGTCAGGATGCCGCACATCATGATTATTCCTGTCCATTGTTTCATGCTGATCTCCCTGTCGTGTCCAGCGCCACTGCTGCGGCTCGCAGTCTGCCGCGGTAAAAATTTGTATTTCAAGATCTGTGATCTTTCCCACCCGCCATCCGGTCGGTAAGCGATCGCCCGTGCTCACCCGCAGCCATTTCCCGCTGCCATCGCGCAGGATGGCCATGGCGCGCCCCCGCATCGCGACATAGCCCTGATAGCGCCATTGGGTCAGCTGCGCCGTCTGACAAAGGTCCGGCGGCGGCAAAAAGGGATCCCGCATCCCGGTAAGCGAGATCAAAGCGGTCGCCGCCAGCATCCAGCGTTTAAGGATCATTAGCCGCCTCCAGTTGCAGAGTGAAGCGTAACTGCCCGCCTTCCGGCTCCAGCGTAAAACCCCGGACGACCATGTCGTACTCCGCCAGACGTGCAAAAGTCGCAACCGCCTGCGCCCACTGCGCCGCCAGTTCCAGCTCACCGCCATGCAGGGCGGGCTGCCAGCGCGTCAGGCTGGCGTGCGGGGGCGCAAAATCAAGGGGCGAGAAAGCCCGCGCAGACTCGCTTTCCGTCAGCCCCTCCGGCGGGCGCAGCGCGTGCGTTTTCAGATAATGCTGGCGTAACGTCAGTTGCCGGGCGGCGCGATCGCTCTTCAGTTGCGTCAGCCTTTTTTCCGGCGGGCGAATGGCTATCCACCACAGGCAGACGGCAAGGCAACACGTCAGCATCAGCCACAGCGCCACCCGGCCCCGCCCGGTTAAGCCGTACCAGAAATCAAGGCACCGCTGCATGGGCTGCGTCCTCAATTAATTGATGCTGAAACTGCCAGCGACCCTGCGCATCGCGGGTGGTCGCCCCGGCAGTACCGGGATGAAAGCCGGGGATCTGGCTGAGCGCATCGTCGAGCCGGGATAAGGCCGCAAGCGAGGCGGCGACGCCTGCCAGTGCAAGTTTTCCCTGCTGATAGCGCAACTGCGTCAGCCAGGCCTTATCCGGCATCTGTTCTGCCAGCTGCGTCAGGCTGCGTTGCCATTCCCGCGTTGCTGCACGCTGCTGTAAGCGTTTCGCCTGCTGCTGCCAGCGCTGCTGCGCCTGTGTCCGCTCTGCGTGGCGTTGGCTCAGCGCCGCTAACAGCGTGGCGTCGGCGTCTTCTATAAGAATGTTAATCCGCTGCTCCGCCTGGATACCCTGTCGTCCGGCCAGCGTCACCAGCAGCAGGATCAGCACGGTAGCGGTATAGACCGCGCACCAGAAGCGATTGCGTCGCCGCTGACGCTGTAAACGCCAGGGCAGAAGATTGACCATGTACATGCTCAGCGCGCCTCACCCAGCGCCAGGCCAATGGCGATCGCCCAGGCGTCGCCGTTTACCGGTAAAGGCGGCTGGCGATGGGCCACAGCGCACCAGGCATCAAATCCCGCCGCCGCTTCGCACACCTGCCCCAGCGCTGGATCCAGGCCCAGCTTAAGCGCCAGCGCTTGCGGCGAATCAATGCCCTGCGCCGGATATCGTCCCCAGCGCTCCCGCGTGGCCCACAGCCACTGGCCGGGATCGCGCCAAATCAGCCAGCGGGCAGGGGGCGCGAGCAGCGGGATCAGCCGTTGCAGGGCGCAGGCATCGGGCGTGATGGCGGCAACGTGCAGACGCAGCGACCGCGCCAGCTCAAGCACGTCGGCAATCTCTTTATGTTGCGCCGCCGTCACGCGATAAGCGTCCTGCAGCGAGTCTTCACTGTAGTCGAAGCGTAAATCTTCCCCCGCCATGTCCAGTTCCCGCGCGAGGCTTCCCGCCATCCACGACAGCCGTTCGCGTTCGCCAAGGCGCATCGCCGGACGGGGAAAGGTCTTTTGCAGGGTACGTCCCGCCGGAAAAGCGAGCCGGATATGGTGGCGGCGCGGCAGCGTTTTGCTCCAGGGCAACAGCGTCTGTGAAAGCACATCGAACTGCCGGATTTGCCCGTCGACGACGACATCGTCGGCCAGCGGCACCTGCCACCAGCGGCGCAGCGCCCACTGCGTCTTTTCGCGGATCAGCGCAACGCCATACACGCCACTCTTTTGAATATGCAGTCCTATTTGCCAGTGCCCGAATGCCATCATCAGCGATCTCCTTATCGGTCGCCAAAGTGACGACCCTATCAATGCATCAGGCTTGCCTTTATACTACCGCGCGGTTGTTTATAAACTGCCCAGATAAAACTAAATGGGAAATCTCCGGTGAAGTTCGTAAAGTATTTATTGATCCTTGCAGTCTGTTGCATTCTGCTGGGAGCAGGCTCGATCTATGGCTTATACAAATATGTTGAGCCGCAACTCCCTGATGTCGCCACGCTCAGAGATGTGCGTTTGCAGATCCCGATGCAGGTTTACAGCGCCGACGGCGAGCTTATCGCTCAGTACGGTGAAAAACGGCGCATCCCGCTGACCTTAAACCAGATCCCGCCGGTGATGGTGAAAGCGTTTATTGCGACAGAAGACAGCCGTTTTTATGAGCATCATGGTGTCGATCCCGTGGGGATTTTCCGTGCGGCAAGCGTGGCGCTTTTCTCCGGTCATGCCTCGCAGGGCGCGAGCACCATCACGCAGCAGCTGGCGCGAAACTTCTACTTAAGCCCCGAACGCACCCTGATGCGTAAAATAAAGGAAGTGTTTCTCGCCATCCGCATCGAACAGCTGATGAATAAAGACGAGATCCTCGAACTTTATCTCAACAAAATTTACCTCGGTTACCGCGCCTACGGCGTGGGCTCTGCCGCGCAGGTTTATTTCGGTAAGTCAGTCGATCAGCTGACGCTGAGCGAAATCGCCGTGATCGCCGGTCTGCCAAAAGCGCCGTCGACCTTCAACCCGCTCTACTCGCTGGAACGTGCGACCAGCCGTCGAAATGTGGTGCTGTCGCGTATGCTCAGCGAAGGGTATATCTCGCAGACGGAGTACGATCAGGCGCGCGGCGAGGCGATTGACGCCAATTATCACGCGCCGGAAATCGCCTTCTCAGCGCCTTATCTGTCAGAGATGGTGCGCCAGGAGATGGTGTCCCGCTATGGCGAGAAAGCCTATGAAGACGGCTACCGTGTTTACACCACCATCACGCGTCAGATGCAGCAGGCCGCTCAGCAGGCGGTACGTAACAATGTGCTGGATTACGACATGCGCCACGGCTATCGCGGCCCGTCGAACGTGTTGTGGAAGCTGGGGGAAAGCGCATGGGATACCCAGAAAATCACCCGCACGTTAAAAGCGCTGCCGACCTACGGGCCGCTGTTGCCTGCCGTGGTCACGGGCACCAGCCTGCAGGAAGCGACGGCAATGCTGGCAGATGGCACCTCAGTGTCGCTGCGTATGGAAGGAATGCGCTGGGCGCGTCCTTACCGTTCGGATACCGCGCAGGGCGCTACGCCGCGCAAAGTCACCGATGTGGTGCAGGCCGGACAGCAAATCTGGGTGCGTCAGGTTGAGGATGCCTGGTGGCTGGCGCAGGTGCCGGACGTCAACTCGGCGTTGGTGTCCATCAACCCGCAAAACGGCGCGGTGATAGCGCTGGTCGGCGGCTTCGATTTCAATCAGAGCAAATTTAACCGCGCCACCCAGGCGCTGCGTCAGGTGGGCTCAAACATCAAGCCTTTCCTCTACACGGCGGCGATGGACAAAGGGCTGACGCTGGCGAGTATTCTCAACGACGTGCCGATTTCCCGCTGGGATGCGGGCGCGGGCTCTGACTGGCAGCCGAAGAACTCCCCTGCGGAATACGCCGGGCCTATCCGTTTGCGTCAGGGCCTGGGCCAGTCGAAAAACGTGGTGATGGTGCGTGCGATGCGCGCCATGGGCGTGGATTACGCGGCAGAGTATTTGCAGCGCTTCGGCTTCCCGGCGCAGAACATCGTGCATACTGAATCGCTGGCGCTGGGATCGGCATCCTTTACGCCGCTTCAGGTGGCGCGCGGTTATGCGGTGATGGCGAACGGCGGCTTCCTGGTGGATCCGTATTTCATCAGCAAGATCGAAAACGATCAGGGCGGCGTACTCTTTGAAGCCCGTCCAAAGATCGCCTGTGCGGAATGCGATATTCCGGTTATTTACGGCGAAACGCAGAAATCCGGCGTGCTGGAGAACAAAGACGTGGAAGACGTCGCCCGCTCGCAGGAGCAGCAGAACGCCGTCGTACCGATGCCGCAGCTGGGACAGGCTAATCAGGCGCTGGTGGCGCAAACCGGGGCGCAGGAGTACGCGCCGCACGTCATCAATACTCCGCTGGCGTTCTTAATCAAGAGCGCGCTGAACAGCAATATCTTTGGCGAACCGGGCTGGCAGGGCACCGGCTGGCGTGCGGGCCGCGATCTGAAACGTAATGATATCGGCGGCAAAACCGGTACCACCAACAGCTCGAAAGATGCGTGGTTCTCCGGCTACGGCCCTGGCGCGGTCACCTCGGTATGGATCGGCTTTGACGACCATCGCCGGGATCTGGGGCGCACCACCGCCTCGGGGGCGATTAAAGATCAGATCTCAGGCTATGAAGGCGGTGCGAAGAGCGCCCAGCCTGCCTGGGATGCCTTTATGAAACACGCGCTGGAAGGCGTACCGGAAGAACCGCTGACGCCGCCGCCGGGCATTGTAACCGTCAATATCGACCGCACCACCGGCCAGTTGGCCAACGGCGGCAACAGTCGTCAGGAGTATTTCATCGAAGGTACGCAGCCGACACAGCAGGCGGTACATGAGGTGGGAACGACGATTATTGATAACGGCGAGACGCACGAACTGTTCTGATCCTAAAGCCCTCTCCCGCCGGGAGAGGGCCATAAAACTACAGCCTGCCCTGCCCTTTCAGCCATTCCCGCACCAGGAAAAGCGCGCTGACATTGCGTGCTTCATTGAAATCGGGATCTTCAAGTAGATCCATCAGATGGGCCAGCGGCCAGCGCACCTGCGGCAGCGGTTCAGGCTCATCCCCTTGCAGCGACTCCGGATAGAGATCTTCTGCCACCACGATATTCATTTTGCTGGAGAAATAGGACGGGGCCATGCTCAGTTTCTTCAGAAACGTCAGGTTATGCGCGCCAAAACCCACTTCCTCTTTTAACTCGCGGTTCGCGGCTTCATACACGCTTTCGCCCGGATCGATAAGCCCTTTCGAAAAGCCCAGTTCATAGGCTTCGATCCCCACGGCATATTCACGGATCAAAATCAGATGGTCATCGACGATGGGCACAATCATTACGGCTTCGCGCGTTGACGGGCGCATGCGCTCATAAACACGACGCTCGCCGTTGCTGAATTCCAGATCCACGCTTTCAACGTTAAATAACCGTGATTTAGCGACGGTTTCGACGTTAAGAATGGTGGGTTTTTGCAATGATTTACTCATTATGATGGGGTCTTTACAGTGAAAACTCTGTTTATTGTGCGGTATAGCGAGCAGTTTGGGCAACGGCATTCGCGCTCAATTTACATATTTGTAACGTCAACTAGTACATTCATCATTTCATTAAAAAAGTCAAGAGCTTGAATTGAGATTAGGAATTTGCTGATATTGCATGCAGCGCGTGTTTTGTTACTATCCTGCGCGCTGGTATGCGCTTAAAAGAATTCAGTTTTATACTTGCCCGAAACCAGCCATGTGATGACGTTTTTTTTGGAAAGGGTGCTACTGACCACACCTCTGTAAAAAAAGTAAGATGGGGAAAGTATGAGCACCATTTTGATTTTTTTCGCTGCCTGCCTTGCCTGCGCACTTCTTGCATGGTGGTTTTTCAGGCGACGGACGAAGCGCCTCTACCGGCTACCAAATCTTCAGGTTTTTGCTGATGCCGCCACGCGTAAATTAACCGCCGATGAGCGCAGCGCGGTTGAAAGTTACCTCGATTCGCTATCCCGTATCCTGGATGTCCCCGGCCCGACCGGTGCGACCACGCCGCCGGTGGCGATGGCGTTAAATACGCAAAGCAACACGGTTTTTTCCGTGACGCACGCGATCACCCGATACGGCATCAACACTGACGATCTCAATAAATGGCGCTACTACCTTGATGCGGTAGAAGTCCATTTGCCGCCGTTCTGGGAACAGTACATCACCGATGAAAACGCGGTGGAGCTGATCCACACCGACACCCTCCCGCTTGTCATTTCCCTCAACGGCCATACCCTGAGCGAATACATCCAGGAGACGCGCGGCTACTCGCTGGAAGTGCAAACCTCCACTCAGGCTTCCATTCGTGGCGAAGAGAGCGAGCAGATTGAACTGCTGAATATTCGTCAGCAAACGCGGGAAGAGTACGCCCTGAGCCGCCCGGATGGGCTGCGGGAAGCCCTGCTGATCAGCGCCTCTTTCCTGTTATTTTTCTTCTGCCTGGTCACGCCTAACGTTTTTGTGCCGTGGATGGCAGGCGGGGCAATCATGCTGCTGGCCGCAGGCCTGTGGGGATTATTCGCGCCGCCGGCAAAAAATACATTACGTGAGATCCACTGCCTGCGCGGTACGCCAAAGCGCTGGGGGCTGTTTGGTGAGAACGATCAGGAGCAGATCAATAATATTTCCCTCGGCATTATCGATCTGATTTATCCGCCGCACTGGCAGCCCTACATCGCACAGGACTTAGGCCAGCAGACGGACATTGATATTTATCTCGACCGCCATGTGGTGCGCCAGGGGCGCTTTTTATCCCTGCATGACGAAGCCACGCATTTCCCGGTTCAGCACTGGCTGCGCAGCGCCATTATCGCGGCAGGCGCGCTGATCGTGCTGGTGATGCTGCTGGTCTGGGTGCCGCTGGATATGCCCATCAAATTTACCGTGTCATGGATGAAAGGCGCGCAGACTATTGAAGCGACCAGCGTGAACGAGCTGGAAAAGGCGGCGGTGCGCGTGGGGGATACCCTGAGCCTGCGCGGCACCGGTATGTGCAGCATCCATGCGTCAGGCAACTGGAACGCCCAGCAAAAGTCGCCGTTTACACCGTTCGACTGCTCGCAGATTATCTGGAACGATGCGCCGCCCCTGCCGCTGCCGGAATCTGATACCGTTAATAAAGCCAGCGCGCTGATTCAGGCGGTTAACCGCCAGCTGCATCCCCAGACGGAAGACGATTCCCGCGTCAGCGCCGCGCTGCGTTCGGCCATAGAAAAATCCGGCATGGTGTTGCTGGATGATTTTGCCGATATCGTGCTGAAAACCCAGGATCTGTGCGCCGCCGAAGATGAGTGTCTGCGTCTTAAAAACGCGCTGGTTAACCTCGGCAATACCAAAGACTGGGAGGCGCTGACCCGTCGCGCCAGCACCGGTAAACTCAGCGGCGTGAACGTGCTGCTGCGCCCGGTCAGCGCCGAATCGCTGGATAATCTGGTGGACACCTCCACCGCGCCCTTTATTACCCGTGAAACCGCCCGTGCAGCGCAGGCGCTGAACAGCCCGGCGCCTGGCGGCTTTGTGATTGCCAGCGATGAAGGCAGCGAGCTGGTGGATCAGCCGTGGCCGCCCGTCGCGCTGTATGACTATCCGGCGCAGGATCAGTGGGGAGAGTTTCAGCGGCTGGCGCAAATGCTGATGCAGACGCCGTTCAGCGCCGAAGGGATCATCACCAATATTTATACCGACGCCAACGGCACCCGCCACATCAGCCTGCACCGTATGCCCGACAGCGCCGGACTGTGGCGTTATGCCGCGACCACCCTGCTGCTGGCGGCGCTGATCCTTTGCAGCCTGTATAACGGCATTCAGGCCCTGCGCCGCTATCAGCGCCATCGCACCCGCCTGGCCGACATTCAGCAGTACTATGACAGCTGCTTCAACCCGACGCTGATCTCCGCCCCGGACAACATTATCTGATAATATTCGGCGCGGGCTTTGGTTGCAGCCCGCGCCGAATTTTCCTTCTGTCCGGAGTGTTCTATGCATATTGATATTGACTGGCAAAACGTGGATACCGTTTTGCTGGACATGGACGGCACCCTGCTCGATCTGGCGTTTGATAACTATTTCTGGCAAAAACTGGTGCCGGAAACCTATGCCGCACAGCAGGGCATCACGCCGCAGGAAGCGCAGGCGTATATCGGCCAGCAATATCATGCCGTGCAGCATACGCTAAACTGGTACTGTCTGGATTACTGGAGTGAACGCCTCGGGCTGGATATTTGCGCCATGACCACCGCGCAGGGCGCGCGGGCGGTATTGCGTGAAGACACCGTGCCGTTTCTGGATGCGCTGAAAGCCTGTGGTAAACGCCGTATTTTGCTGACCAATGCGCACCCGCATAACCTGGCGGTGAAGCTTGAGCATACGGGCCTGGGTTCACACCTTGATTTATTACTTTCCACCCACACATTTAGCTATCCGAAAGAGGATCAGCGATTATGGCAAGCCGTACAGCAGGAGACCGGGCTTGATCCGGAACGCACCCTGTTTGTGGATGACAGCGAACCCATCCTCGATGCGGCGGCACAATTCGGTATTCGCTACTGCCTCGGCATTACGAATCCGGATTCCGGGATCGCTGAAAAGCAATATCAGCGCCATCCGGGGCTGAATGACTACCGCCGTTTGATCCCCGCGCTCGGCGCGAAGGAGACGCGATGAAAGAGAAACCCGCACAGCAGGTCCGCCTTGATAAATGGCTCTGGGCGGCACGCTTTTACAAAACCCGCGCGCTGGCACGTGAGATGATCGAAGGCGGCAAAGTGCACTACAACGGACAGCGCACCAAACCGAGTAAGATTGTTGAGCTGAATGCCATGCTGACGCTGCGTCAGGGAAATGACGAACGCACGGTAGTGGTGAGTGCCATTACCGAACAGCGCCGTCCGGCGAGTGAGGCGGTGGCGTTGTATGAAGAAACGGCAGAAAGCGTTGAAAAACGCGAGAAAATGGCCGAGGCCCGTAAACTTAACGCGCTCACCATGCCGCACCCCGATCGCCGTCCGGATAAGAAAGAACGCCGCGACCTGATAAAATTTAAATTCGGTGAAAAAGAGTAATTTTCACCCTAAGACGAGATGACTATGGCCCAACACGACCAATTGCACCGCTACCTGTTTGAAAACTATGCCGTTCGCGGCGAACTGGTGACGGTATCCGGGAGCCTGCAACATATCCTTGAAAATCATGATTACCCGCAGCCGGTGAAAATGATCCTCGGTGAGTTGCTGGTCGCGACAAGTTTACTGACTGCCACCCTGAAATTCGCCGGTGATATCACCGTGCAGTTGCAGGGCGATGGCCCGATGAGCCTCGCCGTTATCAATGGTAACAACCGCCAGGAAATGCGCGGCGTCGCGCGCGTGCAGGGCGACGTGCCAGACAATGCCGATCTGAAAACCCTTATCGGCAACGGTTATCTGGTGATCACCATTGCGCCGGAAGAAGGCGAACGCTATCAGGGCGTTGTCGGTCTGGAAGGCGATACGCTGGCCGAATGCCTGGAAGATTACTTCATGCGTTCTGAGCAGCTGCCGACGCGTCTGTTCATTCGCACCGGCGTGGTCGACGGTAAAGCGGCGGCGGGCGGTATGCTGTTGCAGGTCCTGCCGGCGCAGGATACCCAGGCCAATGATTTCGAACATCTGGCGACGCTGACCGATACCATCAAGCTGGAAGAGCTGACCACGCTGCCCGCCAACGACGTGCTGTGGCGTCTGTATCACGAAGAGGAAGTGACCCTTTACGATCCGCAGGACGTGGTGTTTAAGTGCACCTGCTCCCGCGAGCGTTGCGCCGGAGCGCTGCGTACCCTGCCGGATGAAGAAATCGACAGCATCCTGGCGGAAGAAGGCGAAATCGACATGCACTGCGATTACTGCGGTAATCACTATCTGTTCAATTCGATGGATATTGCGGAAATCCGCAACAACGCCTCCCCTGCGGATCCGCAGGTGCATTAATGCTGACTCGCGCGTCGCCGCCCGGCGGCGCGCCTTAAATCTTCATGAAACAGTTACGTAATTTCCTTTCATGAATGCGATTACACTCACAAAGCCGCCGACTAATCCTCTAAAAAAGCCCGATCGCGTAACGTTTCCTCCCTGACTCAAAGCAAAACATCCATAATTCGTCTCGCCAGGTGACGGGTGTAACCCTATATAGTGAGATTTTCCTGATACGTAAATCTATGAGCCCCGTCGCGGTTAAAACCCCTATAACAACCCTACAATCTCAGGTAGTACATTTAGCTAAGGAGTAGTGACATGCGCGTTAACGATTTAACCCCGCAGGATCTCGAGGCTTATGGTATCCACGACGTTAAGAATATTGTACACAACCCTGATTACGACACGCTGTATCAGGAAGAGCTCAATCCAGATCTGGAAGGATACGAGCGCGGTGTGCTGACAAATTCTGGTGCTATCGCCGTCGACACCGGTATTTTCACCGGCCGTTCGCCGAAAGATAAATACATTGTTCGCGATGACACCACCCGCGATACCGTGTGGTGGTCCGATAAAGGCAAAGGCAAGAACGACAATAAACCGCTCTCCCCGGAAACCTGGCAGCATCTGAAAGGCCTGGTTACCCGTCAACTCTCCGGCAAGCGGCTGTTTATTGTTGATGCCTTTTGCGGCGCGAACGCTGACACCCGTCTGTCGGTGCGCTTTATTACCGAAGTCGCCTGGCAGGCCCATTTCGTCAAAAACATGTTTATCCGCCCGACGGAAGAAGAGCTGGCGGGCTTTACGCCGGACTTTATCGTCATGAACGGCGCGAAGTGCACTAACCCACAGTGGAAAGAGCAGGGTCTGAACTCCGAGAATTTCGTGGCCTTTAATCTGACCGAACGCATTCAGCTGATCGGCGGCACCTGGTACGGCGGCGAAATGAAAAAAGGGATGTTCTCGATCATGAACTACCTGCTGCCGCTGAAGGGTATCGCTTCCATGCACTGTTCGGCGAACGTCGGTGAAAAAGGCGATGTGGCGGTGTTCTTTGGTCTGTCCGGCACCGGTAAAACCACCCTCTCCACCGATCCGAAACGCCGTCTGATCGGCGATGACGAACACGGCTGGGATGATGACGGCGTGTTTAACTTCGAAGGCGGCTGCTACGCCAAGACGATCAAGCTGTCTGAAGAGGCCGAGCCGGATATTTTCCACGCCATTCGCCGTGATGCGCTGCTGGAAAACGTCACCGTGCGCGCAGATGGCTCTGTCGATTATGACGATGGTTCCAAAACCGAGAACACCCGCGTCTCTTACCCGATCTATCACATTGATAATATCGTCAAGCCGGTGTCCAAAGCCGGACATGCCACCAAGGTGATCTTCCTCACCGCCGATGCTTTCGGCGTGCTGCCGCCGGTGTCGCGGCTGTCGGCTAACCAGACGCAGTACCATTTCCTGTCGGGTTTCACCGCCAAGCTGGCGGGCACCGAGCGCGGCGTCACCGAGCCGACCCCGACCTTCTCCGCCTGCTTTGGCGCGGCCTTCCTGTCGCTGCACCCGACGCAGTACGCCGAAGTGCTGGTGAAACGGATGCAGGCGGCGGGTGCGCAGGCTTATCTGGTGAATACCGGCTGGAACGGTACCGGCAAGCGCATCTCCATTAAAGATACGCGCGCGATTATTGACGCCATTCTGAATGGTTCGCTGGATCAGGCGGAAACCTTTACGCTGCCGATGTTTAATCTGGCGATCCCGACGACGTTGCCGGGTGTGGACACTGCGATCCTCGATCCGCGCAATACCTATGCGTCACCGGAACAGTGGCAGGAGAAAGCCGAAGCGCTGGCGAAACTGTTTATCAGTAATTTCGAGAAGTATACCGATACCCCGGCGGGTGCGGCGCTGGTGAGCGCCGGGCCGAAGCTGTAATCCTGCCTGTCAGAAGCCCGGCGGCGCGTTGCCTGCCGGGCCTACAGTTTCATCGCGCTTAACTCTCTTTCACCTGACTTGCGACACGCGTCACCGGAACCGGCAGCCAGGCGCGAATGCATAACCCGCCCCGCTCGCTCGTGCCCAGCTCCAGCAGACCGTTATGGTTATCGACAATACGCTGCACAATCGCCAGGCCTAAGCCTGTACCACTGGTGCTGCGCGCGCTGTCGCCCCGCACAAAAGGCTGGAACAGGTGCTTACGCTGCTCCGGTTTGATCCCCGGACCGTCGTCCTCCACCTGGAACCAGGCGCGATGCGGCTCGGTACCGCTGCTGACTTTGATCCAGCCGTTGCCATAGCGGGCGGCGTTAACCACCATATTCGCCACGGCACGCTTAATGGAGAGCGGATGCATACGCACCAGGATCTCATCCGGATGCATCGCCGTTTCGATTTCACGCTCATAGCCGCTTTCAGCCGCCACCACTTCGCCCAGTACCGAATTGAGATCGGCGATCTCCATCGGCATTTCCTGGCCGGTACGCAGGTAATCAATAAACTGCTCGATAATGGCGTTGCACTCTTCGATGTCTTTATTGATGGATTCCGCGAGATAGCCGTCTTCTTCGGCCATCATTTCCGTGGCGAGGCGAATGCGGGTCAGCGGCGTACGCAGATCGTGGCTGACGCCCGCCATTAACAGCGTACGGTCATCGGCCAGCTGTTTTACGCCCGCCGCCATCTGGTTGAAGGCGCGGGTCACGGAGCGCACCTCAGACGCGCCATATTCGCGCAGCGGCTGCGGGATCTGCCCTTTCCCCACTTTAAGCGCGGCATGTTCCAGATCCACCAGCGGCCGGTTCTGGATACGGATAAACAGCCATGCGCCGCCGATGGCCATCAGCATAATAGCCAGCGTATAGCGGAACAGCGGGGAGAAATCGCCCTGATGAATTTCCGTGAGCGGTACGCGCACCCAGATATTGGGCGACAGCCAGGTTTTGAGCCACACGACGGGCGAGCTTTTGTTGACCTCGACGCGCACTTCCGTCGGGCCGCCCAACTGCTGCGCCATCTGATGGCTTAAGAATTCGTAGTGTTGCGCCCAACGCAGGCCCGCGTCTTCAGCGGCCTCGTTGGAGTAGAGCGAAATGCCCAGTTCGCGGTAGATCTCCCGGCGAAACGCAGGGGGAACCATCAGTTGCGTGCCGTCCTCCAGTTGCAGTTTATCGGTCATCAGCATACGGACTTCGTAAGCGAGGACCTTATTAAACTGCTGGAGGCTCGGCAGGATCGCGAAGTTCAGCACCACCAGATAGGTCGTCACCAGGCTGACGAACAGCAGGGTGACGATCAGTAACAGCGTGCGGGCAAACGAGCTTCGCGGCGAGAAGCGCATTCGCCTCATGCTTTAGCGCCGTCCGGCACAAAGACGTAGCCCAGACCCCAGACGGTCTGAATATAGCGCGGGTGCGCCGGATCCTCTTCCACCATGCGGCGCAGGCGGGAGATCTGTACGTCGATGGAACGCTCCATCGCGGAGTATTCGCGGCCACGGGCCAGGTTCATCAGCTTATCGCGGGACAGCGGCTCGCGCGGATGACTGACCAGCGCTTTCAGCACGGCAAATTCACCGCTGGTCAGCGGCATCGGCTCATCTTCGCGGAACATTTCGCGGGTGCCGAGGTTAAGCTTAAACTTACCAAAGGCGATAACCGCTTCTTCCTGAGAGGGCGCGCCCGGCAGCTCATTCGCCTGACGACGCAGCACGGCGCGGATACGGGCCAGCAGTTCGCGCGGGTTGAAGGGTTTCGGAATGTAGTCGTCAGCGCCAATTTCGAGGCCCACGATACGGTCAACTTCTTCACCTTTCGCCGTGACCATAATGATCGGCATCGGGTTGCTCTGGCTACGCAGACGGCGGCAGATGGACAAACCATCTTCACCAGGTAACATTAAGTCGAGCACCATCAGGTGGAAGGATTCACGGGTTAACAGGCGATCCATCTGTTCTGCGTTGGCGACGCTGCGAACCTGGAAGCCTTGCTCGGTGAGATAACGTTCAAGCAGCGCACGCAGGCGCATATCGTCATCGACGACCAGAATCTTATAATTCTCTTGCATTGTTTGTACTCCCAAAGGTTCGGACAATCTTGAAAGCGTATTCTAAAAAAGTGTGCGCCCACCACCAGTTAATTCTGGTATGAATTCTAGTCGAAATTGTTACAAAGCATATTTAACAGCAAGTTATCTGTACATTTGCTCACAGAATAAGGCATGGAAAATGAAAACGCCCCTGATTACCCGTGAGGGTTACGACAAACTCAAGCAGGAAATGGATTATCTCTGGCGTCAGGAGCGCCCCGAAGTCACCAAAAAAGTGACCTGGGCGGCAAGTCTGGGCGACCGCAGTGAAAACGCCGACTACCAGTATAATAAGAAACGGCTGCGCGAGATCGACCGCCGGGTGCGCTATCTCACTAAATGCCTCGAAAATCTGCGTATCGTAGATTACTCCCCGCAGCAGGAAGGCAAAGTCTTTTTTGGCGCCTGGGTGGAAATTGAGAACGACGAGGGCGATACCCGCCGTTTCCGCATTGTCGGCTACGATGAAATTTTTGGTCAAAAGGATTACATCTCCATCGACTCGCCGATGGCGCGCGCGCTGCTGAAGAAAGAGGTTGGCGACGTCGCCGTTGTGCAGACGCCGGGCGGTGAAGCCACCTGGTATGTGAATGAGATCACCTATGTAAAATAGCCCGCCAGAATAATCCCTAAGCCGCCCGTTACGGCTGGCATTTTGCTGCCTCAATCCGTATAACTATCGGCTGTTTTTGCTCAGAAGATGATATTGAAATGATGAATAATTCGCTCTGCCGCATTATTGCGGGTGAACTTCAGGCGAGAGCTGAACAGGTAGAATCTGCCGTTCGCCTGCTTGATGAAGGGAACACCGTGCCGTTCATTGCACGTTATCGTAAAGAAGTCACCGGCGGTCTGGACGACACGCAATTACGTCAGCTCGAAACCCGTCTTGGCTACCTGCGCGAACTGGAAGAGAGACGCCAGGCGATCCTCAAATCCATCGGCGAACAGGGCAAGCTGACCGACGAACTGGCCGGGGCCATCAACAGTACGCTGAGCAAAACCGAACTCGAAGATCTCTACCTGCCCTATAAGCCTAAGCGCCGCACACGCGGGCAAATCGCCATTGAAGCAGGACTCGAACCACTCGCCGATCTACTGTGGAAGGATCCGTCCCATCACCCGGAAACCGAAGCCGCGAAATTCGTCGATGCGGATAAAGGCGTGGCTGACACCAAAGCGGCGCTGGATGGCGCGCGTTATATTCTGATGGAGCGCTTTGCGGAAGACGCGGCGCTGCTGGCGAAAGTGCGTGACTACCTGTGGAAGAACGCACATCTGGTGGCGACGGTGATTAGCGGCAAAGAGGAAGAAGGCGCGAAATTCCGCGACTATTTCGACCATCACGAACCCATCAGCAGCGTGCCGTCACACCGCGCGCTGGCGATGTTCCGTGGCCGCAACGAAGGCATTCTGCAACTGGCGCTGAACGCCGATCCGCAGTTTGATGAGCCGCCAAAAGAGAGCCATTGCGAACAGATCATCATCGACCATCTCGGCCTGCGCCTGAACAACGCCCCTGCCGACAGCTGGCGTCGTGGCGTGGTGAGCTGGACATGGCGCATCAAGGTGCTGATGCACCTCGAAACCGAATTAATGGGCACCGTGCGCGAGCGCGCCGAAGACGAAGCCATTAACGTGTTCGCCCGTAACCTGCACGATCTGCTGATGGCGGCCCCCGCGGGTCTGCGCGCCACCATGGGCCTTGATCCCGGCCTGCGCACCGGCGTGAAAGTGGCGGTGGTTGACGGCACCGGCAAGCTGGTAGCGACCGACACCATCTATCCGCACACCGGCCAGGCGGCGAAAGCGGCGGTAGTGGTCGCCACGCTGTGCGAAAAACATAATGTTGAGCTGGTGGCCATCGGTAACGGTACCGCTTCCCGCGAAACCGAGCGCTTCTTCCTCGACGTGCAAAAGCAGTTCCCGAAAGTGACGGCGCAAAAGGTCATCGTCAGCGAAGCGGGCGCGTCTGTCTATTCCGCCTCTGAGCTGGCGGCGCTGGAGTTCCCGGATCTGGATGTCTCCATCCGTGGCGCGGTGTCTATCGCCCGTCGTTTACAGGATCCGCTGGCGGAGCTGGTGAAAATCGATCCGAAATCCATCGGCGTCGGCCAGTACCAGCACGACGTCAGCCAGTCACAGCTGGCGCGTAAGCTCGATGCGGTGGTGGAAGACTGCGTAAACGCCGTGGGCGTCGATCTGAATACCGCCTCCGTACCGCTGTTAACCCGCGTGGCGGGTTTAACCCGCATGATGGCGCAGAATATTGTGGCCTGGCGCGATGAGAACGGTCAGTTCCAGAATCGCCAGCAGTTGCTGAAGGTGAGCCGTCTGGGGCCGAAAGCCTTCGAGCAGTGCGCGGGCTTCCTGCGCATTAACCACGGCGATAACCCGCTGGATGCGTCAACGGTGCACCCGGAAGCCTATCCGGTGGTGGAGCGCATTCTGGCCGCCACCGAGCAGTCATTGCGCGATCTGATGGGTAACGGCAACGAGCTGCGTCAGCTGAAAGCCTCCGACTTCACCGATGAGCGTTTCGGCGTGCCGACGGTGACCGATATCATTAAAGAGCTGGAAAAACCAGGCCGCGATCCGCGTCCGGAATTCAAAACCGCGACTTTCGCCGAGGGCGTGGAAACCATGAACGACCTGCTGCCAGGCATGATCCTTGAAGGCGCGGTGACCAACGTCACCAACTTTGGCGCATTCGTGGACATCGGCGTGCATCAGGACGGCCTGGTGCATATCTCCTCGCTGTCCAATAAGTTTGTCGACGATCCGCACAGCGTGGTGAAAGCCGGTGATATCGTCAAAGTGAAGGTGATGGAAGTCGATCTGCCGCGAAAACGTATCGCCCTGACCATGCGTCTTGACGAACAGCCAGGCGAAACCAGTTCCCGTCGCGGCAGTGGCCCGCAGCGCGAACAGGCCAGCCGCCCGGCAGCGCGCGGGGCGGCAAAACCGCGTGGTCGTGAAACTCAGCCTTCCGGCAACAGCGCGATGATGGATGCGCTGGCGGCGGCCATGGGTAAAAAACGTTAATCTTTTTTTCGCCCTCTCCTGCGGGAGAGGGAATTAACTTTAAATAATTAATAAAACTTAACAGATCACTATTTTTCACATTATTAACACAATGCGTTAATTCTGGTTCCATTTAACTAAAATCATTTCCGCGTTTATTTTTGAGCTAAATCAAAAGTCACGCATATTAATCGCCAATATAACATTCACACACATTTTATCCGTTGATGATAAAAACCATTCTCATTACCATTCTTTCAGTTGATTATTTTGTCACCGTCGCCGGGGTCGCTTATTCCGCTTTTCCTGAATGTTGACGACGCCTGGCACACTACCCTGATTTGCAAAATTAAGTAGGTCCCTATGGCATTCTCACCTGACAGCGCGTGGAAAATTACCGGTTTCGCCCCTGAAATCAGCCCGGCTTACCGTCAGAAACTGCTTTCGCTTGGCATGCTGCCGGGCTCGTCATTTAACGTGGTGCGCGTCGCGCCCTTCGGTGACCCTGTACATATTGAAACCCGTCGGGTCAGCCTGGTATTACGAAAAAAAGATCTGGCGTTATTAGAAGTGGAAGCGGTATCCCGTTAATAAGCGACTGACTCACAGAGCGCAGCAATACTATGAAAAAATTAACCCTCGGTTTAATTGGCAATCCTAATTCCGGCAAGACAACTTTATTTAATCAGCTTACCGGCGCGCGTCAGCGTGTCGGTAACTGGGCGGGCGTCACGGTGGAGCGTAAAGAAGGGCTGTTCTCCACCACTGACCACGCGGTAACCCTGGTGGATCTGCCTGGCACCTATTCTCTGACCACCATTTCATCGCAAACCTCCCTCGATGAACAGATCGCCTGCCACTACATTCTGAGCGGCGAGGCGGACATGCTGATCAACGTGGTGGATGCGTCAAATCTGGAGCGTAATCTCTACCTGACGCTACAGCTGCTGGAGCTGGGCATTCCCTGCATCGTGGCGCTTAACATGCTCGACATTGCCGAGAAACAGCAGATCCGCATCGACATCGATGCCCTGTCCGCCCGCCTGGGTTGCCCGGTGGTGCCGCTGGTATCAACGCGCGGGCGCGGCATCGACGCCCTTAAGCTGGCGATTGACCGCCACCAGCAGAATCAGGCTATCAGCCTGGTGCATTATGCGCGTCCCCTGTTGCGGGAAGCCGCCATGCTGGCGGAAACCATGGATACACAGATGCCGGAACAACAGCGCCGCTGGCTGGCGTTGCAGATGCTGGAAGGCGATATCTACAGCCGCGGCTACGCGGGCGATGCGGCGCAGCATCTGCCGCAGGCGCTGGCGCGTCTGAAAGAGGAGATGGACGATCCTGCCCTGCACATCGCCGACGCCCGTTACCAGACCATCGCCGCCATTTGCGATGCGGTGAGCAACACGTTAACGGCGGAGCCGGGGCGCTTTACCGCCGCCATGGATAAGATCGTCCTTAACCGTCTGCTCGGGCTGCCGATCTTCCTGCTGGTGATGTACGTGATGTTTGTGCTGGCCATTAACATCGGCGGCGCGCTGGCACCGATCTTTGACGCCGGTTCCGTGGCCATTTTCATTCACGGTATTCAGTGGATTGGTTACACGCTGCATTTCCCGGACTGGCTGACCATTTTCCTTGCCCAGGGGCTGGGCGGCGGTATCAACACCGTGCTGCCGCTGGTGCCGCAGATCGGCATGATGTACCTGTTTCTGTCATTCCTTGAAGACTCCGGCTACATGGCGCGCGCGGCCTTTGTAATGGATCGCCTGATGCAGTCGCTGGGGCTACCGGGCAAATCCTTTGTGCCGCTGATTGTCGGCTTTGGCTGTAATGTGCCGTCGGTAATGGGCGCCCGCACGCTGGATGCGCCGCGTGAGCGCCTGATGACCATCATGATGGCACCCTTTATGTCCTGCGGCGCGCGGCTGGCGATCTTCGCGGTGTTCGCCTCGGCCTTCTTCGGGCAGCAGGGTGCGCTGGCGGTCTTCTCGCTCTATGTGCTGGGGATCGTGATGGCTATTCTCACCGGCCTGATGCTCAAGCACACCATTATGCGCGGCGAAGCCTCGCCTTTTGTGATGGAGCTGCCGGTGTATCACGTCCCGCACCTGAAAAGCCTGCTGCTGCAAACCTGGCAGCGTCTGAAAGGCTTTGTGCTGCGCGCGGGTAAGGTGATTGTGGTGGTCAGTATTTTCCTCAGCGCCCTGAACAGCTTTACGCTTGGCGGCCAGGCGGCTACGAGCATCAACGACTCGGCGCTGGCATCGGTCAGTCGGGTGTTCACGCCGCTGCTTGAGCCTGTCGGCGTGCAGGGCGATCACTGGCAGGCGACCGTCGGTCTGTTTACCGGCGCGATGGCAAAAGAAGTGGTGGTCGGGACATTGAACACCCTCTACACCGCCGAAAACATTCAGGACGCGCCCTTTGATGCCGCGCAGTTCAGCCTGACGGACGAACTGCTGGGCGCCGCGCAGGAAACCTGGCAAAGCCTGGTGGAAACCTTAAGCCTGAGCACGCTGGCTAACCCGATCGAAGCCAGTAAAGGCGACGGCGAAATGGCCACCGGCACCATGGGCGTGATGAGCGAGAAGTTTGGCAGCCCTGCCGCCGCCTACAGCTATCTGATCTTCGTGCTGCTCTACATCCCCTGTATTTCGGTGATGGGGGCCATCGCTCGCGAAGCGAGCCGCGGCTGGATGGGCTTCTCGATCCTCTGGGGGCTGAATATCGCTTATTCCCTCGCCACCCTGTTTTATCAGACGACCACCTTTAGCCAGCATCCGCGCTACAGCCTGGTCTGCATCCTCGCGGTGATCCTGTTTAACGTGCTGGTGATTGGCGGCTTGCGTCGCGCCAGAAGCCGGGTGAACGTCGATCTGCTGGCGACGCGTAAACAGCTTGCCCGCTGCTGCGAAGCCAGCACCGGCAGCGACTGTCACTAAGGAGACACGCCATGGCCTCACTGTTTGAGATCCGCGATATGCTGGCCCTGCATGGCAAAATGGAGGCCAGCGCCCTGAGCGCTGCGCTGCATACGCCGCTGTCGAGGGTGGAAGCGATGCTGAGCCGGATGGAGGCGCTGGGAAAAGTCCGTCGCGTTCAGGAAGAGCCCGGTGGCTGTCTGAGCGGGCAGTGCCGTCAGTGTCCGGAAGGAAAAGCCTGTCTGCGGGAGTGGTGGATGCCAGGCTGACAGACAGGCGGATCGGGGATCCGCCTGCTGCTGTTATTTATACACGTCTGCGGTAGCGTGAATGTCTTTGCCCGTTTTATCACCGCTGGTCACAACATAATATTTCCCGCCCAGCTCATCGGCTTTCTTCACGATTTCCGCTTTCGCATCCATCGGTGCAGTGGTGTCAGAGGTGGTCACTGTGCCAATTTTGGTCAGGTTCATCTCTTTGACTTTATCTTTCTGCAACTCTTCTGCTGCAAGCACGCGAAATGACAGCGATCCAATAACCAGAGACGCGACAATACCGGTAGCAAGTTTCATAGGCTTAACTCCTTTAAGGTTGTGGTTCTTAGGTCATTACGCTTTTCACCAACAAAGCCGCAGTGACATCCTTAAGTATTAACGCCAGTTGACTATTTCGCCACACGCCGGAGAGGGATCACGCCAGCGAGGCCTTAAAATCGAGCAGCGCCTGACAAAAGTCTTCCGGGTGAGAAATAAAGGGCGCATGGGCGGCTTTCGGGAAGATCACCGACTGGCTGGCGGGCCACGCCTCGTCCAGCCTCGCCACGATTTTGCGTGGCACCAGGCCATCAAGCCGACCGTACAGGCGCAGGAAAGGCTGCTTCAGTGAAGCCAGCGGCGCGCGCAGATCGGCGGTTTTGAGGATCTCCAGCCCGCCGTTAAGCACGGTTTCGCCTGGCATCGGCAGCGCCAGCACGGCGCTTTTCAGTTTGCGGGCATCTGCACGGGCCGTTTCGGTGCCCAGGGTTTGCAGCGCCAGGAAACGTTCCACGGTGCGTTGAAAATCCTCGCTCAGCTGACGCTGAAAGCCGGACAGCACCTCAGGCTTGATACCCGGCCAGTCATCTTCGGCGCAGAAGCAAGGGGAAGAAGCGACCGTTACCAGCGCCTGAACACGCTGCGGGGCGCTGAGCGCCGCCTGGCTTGCCACCAGCCCGCCCAGACTCCAGCCCAGCCAGATGGCGCTTTCCGGCGCACGGGCAAGCACCGCGTCTGTCATCCGCTGAAGGGACAGCGCGCCAAAGCCGCTGCTGCGGCCATAGCCCGGCAGATCCACCAGATGCAGCGTAAAATGCGGCGCGAGTTCCGCCGTTATGCAATCCCATACCTGCGCATTCAGTCCCCATCCGTGCAGCAGCACAAGATGACACTTTCCTTCGCCTTTGGTTTCCCACCACAGGTCATTCATCAGTTAGGCTTCTCTTTCATCAACAGGGAGGGGATCTATGCTATCAGTGCCTGGCTTATGCTGGCTATGCCGAATGCCGCTGGCGCTCGCGTCCTGGGGCATCTGTTCGGTGTGCTGCCGTGCGCTGTTTATCACGCAGACCGTCTGCCCGCAGTGCGGTTTACCGGCGGCGCTTTCCGGCCTGCCGTGCGGGCGTTGCCTGCAAAAACCGCCGCCCTGGCAGCAACTGGTGATGGTAAACGACTATGTGCCGCCGCTCAGTTCGTTGATCCACCGGCTGAAGTTCTCCCGCCAGCCGGAAGTGGCCCGGGCGCTGGCGCGTCTGTTGCTGTTGGCCGTTGCCCGCGCCCATCGTGAGCGGGGATCGCCCTGGCCCGACAGACTGATCAGCGTGCCCCTTCACCGCCGCCGCCGGTGGCGCAGAGGATTTAACCAGAGCGATCTGCTCTGCCGCCCGCTCGCCCGCTGGCTGACCTGCGCCTGGGACAGCACGGCGCTGATACGCGTTCGCGCCACGCCCGTTCAGCATCAGCTCAGCGCCAGACGGCGGAAACATAATCTGCGTCATGCCTTTCGCCTTGAATTACCGGTGCGCGGACTCCATATCGCTATCGTGGATGATGTCGTCACTACCGGCAGCACCGTCGCAGAGATTGCTCAGCTGCTTTTACGGGGCGGCGCGGCGACTGTTCAGGTATGGTGCCTGTGTCGAACCTTGTAGAGCCTCGATGATGGGCGTATTATAACCAAGTAAAATAGTCAACTATTAGGCCATTGCTATGATCCATATTTCCGACGCTGCACAAGCGCACTTTGCCAAACTGCTGGCAAATCAGGAAGAAGGAACACAAATCCGCGTATTTGTGATCAATCCGGGTACCCCAAACGCTGAATGTGGCGTCTCTTACTGCCCGCCGGACGCAGTGGAAGCTTCTGACACCGCCCTGAAATTTGACCTGCTGACGGCGTATGTCGATGAGTTGAGCGCGCCGTATCTGGATGATGCGGAGATCGATTTCGTTACCGATCAGCTGGGTTCACAGCTGACGCTGAAAGCCCCGAACGCCAAAATGCGTAAAGTGTCTGATGATGCGCCGCTGATGGAGCGCGTCGATTACATGATCCAGTCGCAGGTTAACCCGCAGCTGGCCGGTCACGGTGGCCGCGTTACGCTGATGGAAATTACTGAAGAAGGCTATGCCATTCTGCAGTTCGGCGGCGGTTGTAACGGCTGTTCGATGGTCGATGTGACCCTGAAAGAAGGGATCGAGAAGCAGCTGCTGAACGAGTTCCCGGAACTGAAAGGCGTGCGCGATCTGACCGAACACCAGCGCGGCGAACACTCCTACTACTGATGCACTCCCCCGCCCGGTGGCGCTTCGCTTACCGGGCCTACGTGTTAATACGTTCCCCGCCCGGTGGCGCTCCGCTTACCGGGCCTACAGGCTTCATAAGCGCAGCGCCACCCGGCAACCCGCCACCAAAAATTTAACATTCTCTTCCCCAGAATATGACCCACCTCGCAATTCTCACATTTAAACCGCCAGGGTCATTCTCATTCCTTATATGTTACCCGTATCATTCGCGCCAGTACTGCATTAACCCCAAACGGCCAGCTAAACTTTTGTTCAAATCTAAAAGCAAGCCGGGGCAGTGCGATGCGTTCTCTGTTCCCCCTGCGGGATAATTGGTAACGCCAGTAAGGTGTTTAACGTTACCCATAACAAATTAAAGGCCAGGTAAATCATGCCATTAGTCATCGTTGCTATCGGTGTTGTCTTGTTACTGTTGTTAATGATCCGTTTTAAACTGAACGGATTTATTGCCCTGATCCTGGTGGCGCTCGCCGTCGGACTGATGCAGGGCATGCCAGTAGACAAAGTGATCGCCTCCATTAAAGCGGGTGTCGGCGGTACGCTCGGCAGCCTTGCGCTGATCATGGGCTTCGGCGCTATGCTCGGCAAACTGCTCGCAGACTGCGGTGGGGCGCAGCGCATTGCCACCACGCTTATCGACAAATTTGGTCAGAAATACATTCAGTGGGCAGTGGTATTAACCGGTTTTACCGTCGGTTTCGCCCTGTTCTATGAAGTGGGCTTCGTGCTGTTGCTGCCGCTGGTGTTCACCATCGCCGCAAAAGCGCGCGTGCCGCTGCTTTACGTCGGCGTGCCGATGGCGGCAGCGCTTTCCGTAACGCACGGCTTCCTGCCGCCGCACCCGGGCCCGACCGCTATCGCCACTATCTTCCACGCCGATATGGGTAAAACCCTGCTCTACGGTACGCTGCTGGCGATCCCGACGGTGATCCTGGCAGGCCCGGTGTATGCCCGTTTCCTGAAAAATATTGATAAACCGATCCCGGAAGGCCTGTACAACGCGAAAACCTTCAGCGAAGCCGAAATGCCGAGCTTTGGCGTCAGCGTCTGGACCTCTCTGGTACCGGTGATCCTGATGGCGGGCCGTGCGATTGCAGAAATGGTGCTGCCGAAAGGCCATGCGCTGCTGCCTTACGCTGAATTCTTCGGCGACCCGGTTATGGCCACGCTGATTGCCGTGCTGATCGCCATCTTCACCTTCGGCCTGAACCGTGGCCGTTCGATGGATGACGTGACCGATACCATCACTTCCTCGATCAAAATCATCGCCATGATGCTGCTGATCATCGGCGGCGGCGGCGCGTTCAAACAGGTGCTGGTCGACAGCGGCGTGGATAAATACATTGCCGCGATGATGCATTCCACTAACTTATCGCCGATCTTTATGGCCTGGTCGATTGCCGCAGTACTGCGTATTGCGCTGGGTTCTGCAACGGTTGCGGCGATCACGGCTGGCGGCATCGCTGCACCGCTGATCGCCACCACCGGTGTCAGCCCTGAGCTGATGGTTATCGCCGTGGGTTCCGGTAGCGTGATTTTCTCCCACGTGAACGATCCGGGTTTCTGGCTGTTCAAGGAGTACTTCAACCTGACTATCGGTGAAACCATGAAGTCATGGTCGGCGCTGGAGACCATTATTTCGGTCTGTGGTCTGGTGGGTTGTCTGCTGCTGGCTACGGTGATTTAACGGCTGTCTATTGCCCCTCTCCGGACGGAGAGGGGCAATGTAATACTTACTTCTTCCCTGCCGTTTTACGCCTTCTGTCCAGATCCTTAATCAGCCTGTTCACGCCGTCATCGGCAAACATCTTCTCAAGAGTGGTATTCAGCTTGCGCCGCCAGTTTTTGTACTGAGAACTGGTACCCGGAATATTTACCGGCGCGGCCATACCCAGCCAGTCTTCCGGCTGCAAGCCGAGCAGCGCGCTGTTGGAATCGGCGATATAACGCTGCATTCCGCGGTTCAGCGTACTGGTCATCGCCATACGTGAGGCCTTGTGCCCGGCACGTTTCGGCAGACAACCCTGCTTGTGCAGCGCCTCCAGCAGACCCTGTTTCGCCCGCTCGCGATCCTGGTACAGACCGCGCAGCACCTCTTCGTCCGGATACAGTCCCAGGGTTTTGCCCAGGGTTAAATCACCGGCTTCCCAGTAGCCGCGCAGCGTTGGCAGATCGTGAGTGGTCGCCACGGCCATCGACTGTTCCGGCCATTTTTGCGGTGGCAGGAAGACGTTTTCGCTGTTCTCGAAATAGAGCACCTTGTAGGAGTAGATGCCGCCGTCGCGCAGCTTGCTGACAATCTCCACCGGCACCGTCCCCAGGTCTTCGCCAATCACCATGCACTGGTGGCGCTTGCTTTCCAGGGCGAGGATCGACAGCAAATCGTCCACCGGATACTGCACGTACGCCCCCTGATCGGCGGTTTCGCCGTAGGGGATCCACCACAGGCGCAGCATCGACATCACATGATCAATACGCAGCGCGCCGCAGCTTTTCATGTTCGCGCGCAAGAGCTGGATAAAAGGCTCGTAGCCGCGCGCCGTCATGACGTGCGGATCCATCGGCGGCAGTCCCCAGTTCTGGCCGAGCGGACCAAGAATGTCAGGCGGTGCGCCGACGGACGCTTTCAGGCAGTAGAGTTCACGATCGCACCAGGTTTCCGCGCCGCCTTCCGCCACGCCCACTGCCAGATCGCGGTACAGGCCAATCGGCATGGCGAAGCCCTGGCTGGTTTCCCAGCACTGCGCAAACTGCTCGCAGGCCAGCCACTGTAGCCACAGGTAAAACTGTACTTCGTCGGCGTACTCTTCGCAGAACTGCTTCACTTCCGGACTGTCGGTACGCTGATAGCCTTCCGGCCATGCCGGCCAGCCCCAGCGCATCTCATCTTCTTTCACCTGCTGCGCGTGCAGCGCGTCAAACGCCGCCTGCCAGTACAGGCTCTCGCCTTCCTGCGTAACAAAGTCGTTGAACGCCACTTTCTGCGCATCGCTGTCTTTACGGGCGGCAAAGCCTTTCCACGCCAGACGCAGCGCGGCAATTTTCAGCGCGGTAACGGTCGCGTAATCCACGTATTCGGCGTTGCGCGCAGCGCGCAGCGCATCCTGCGTAGAGGCCATTTTCCACCACTTCTGCGCTTCTTTGCTGCGCTGGAAATCCTCCACGGCGTTCACGTCGATATAGACGATATTCAGCCAGCGGCGGGATGACGGGCTGTACGGACTGGCGCTTTCCGGGTTAGCCGGGTAGAGCACGTGGATCGGGTTCAGACCGATAAAAGAACCGCCCCGCTTCGCCACGTCCACCAGCATGGCCTTCAGATCGCCAAAATCGCCGATCCCCCAGTTTTTTTCCGAACGCAGGGTGTAGAGCTGCACGCAGGCGCCCCACAGTTTTTTCCCATCGTGTAACGCCTGCGGTTCATAGCAGCGCTTCGGCGCGACTATCACCCGACACTGCCATTGCTGTTTCGCCTTACCGATCTCAAGCGTGTGATAGCCCTCCGGCAGCTTCGCCGGCAGATTGAGCGCTTTGCCACCGGTGGCCAGGCCGGTGTACTCCCGGCCCTCTTCGGTGATCAGCCGCCAGCTGAATTCCCCGCTGCCTTCAACAGGCAGCGGCATTTTTTTGCCGTGGGTAAAGATCTTCACCGGCGGCACAGGCGGAACCGCCCCCTTTTTCGGGGCGGCCGGGCGATGCATGGCGTCCAGCAAACGCTGTTTGGTTTCCGCGCCAATAGACTGCGGTTTACCGTGAGCATTGATGTAATGAGGGCTGATCCCCGCCGCCAGCGCGGCGGCATCAAGTCGTTTGCTTTCCATGGCTTTCCTTAACGTTTGGCCTGCCAGATACGGGTCTGATAATCACGGATGGAGCGATCCGAACTGAACATGCCGCAGCGGGCAGTATTCAGAATAGCGGCTCGCGTCCAGGCGTCCTGATCGCGGTACAGGACGTCCACTTGTTTTTGCGCGTCGACATAGGCGGTGAAGTCGGCCATCACCAGATACGGGTCGCCGCCCTGCTTGCCCATGCTGTGCAGCATCTGATCGAAGGCGTGTTTATCGCCATCGCTGTAGACGCCGTTTTCCAGCTCTTTGAGCACCGCATCCAGCACTTTGTCTTTTTTGCGCCACTTCAGCGGATCGTAGCCTTTGGCCTTCAGCGCCTTCACCTGTTCAACAGTATGGCCGAAGATAAAGATGTTATCGTCGCCAACCTGCTCGGCAATTTCGACATTTGCGCCATCAAGCGTACCGACAGTGAGCGCGCCGTTGAGCGCCAGCTTCATATTGCCGGTGCCGGAGGCCTCTTTGCCCGCGGTGGAAATCTGCTCGGAAACATCCGCCGCCGGGATGAGCATTTCCGCTGCCGACACGCAGTAATCCGGCAGGAACACCACTTTCAGTTTGTCGCCGACACGGGGATCGTTGTTGACCGCTTCCGCCACTTTGTTGATGGCGAAGATGATGTTTTTCGCCAGGTAGTAGCCCGGCGCGGCTTTCGCGCCAAACAGGAAGACGCGCGGCACGCGGTCGGCGGTCGGGTTTTCGCGGATCTCTTTGTACAGCGCCAGAATATGCAGCAGATTGAGGTGCTGACGTTTGTACTCGTGCAGGCGTTTGATCTGAATATCAAAAATGGCCTCCGGATTGATCTCAATGCCGGTGCGCGCTTTCACATAGCTCGCCAGACGCACTTTGTTGGCCCGTTTGATATCGCGGTACTGCGCGCGGAACGCCACGTCGTCGGCATATTTTTCCAGGCCCTGAAGCTGGTCGAGATCGTTGGCCCATTCGGTTTTCAGCGTCGTGTCGAGCAGCGCGGCCAGCGCCGGGTTGCACTGTTTGATCCAGCGGCGCGGTGTGATGCCGTTGGTCACATTGTGGAATTTATTCGGCCACAGCTGGTGATATTCCGGGAACAGATCTTTGACCACCAGATCCGAGTGCAGCGCCGCCACGCCGTTGACGGCAAAGCCGCTCACCACGCACAGATTCGCCATGCGCACCTGTTTGTTATGCACCACCGCCAGCTTCGCCCAGACGTCTTTGTCCCCCGGCCAGGTTTGCTCCACCTGCGATTTAAAGCGGTTGTTGATAGTGCTGATGATCTGCATATGGCGCGGCAGCAGCGCTTTCACCAGCTTCTCATCCCAGCACTCCAGCGCTTCCGGCATCAGGGTATGGTTGGTGTAGGCGAAGGTTTTGCCGGCGATCGCCCAGGCGTCGTCCCAGCTGAGCTGGTGTTCGTCGATCAACACGCGCAGCAGCTCCGGAATGGCGATGGTCGGGTGCGTGTCGTTAAGCTGGATCACTTCGAAGTCCGGCAACTGCGCAATGGTACGTCCGGCGAGGTGATGACGGCGCAGAATATCTGCCACCGAACAGGCGCACTGGAAATACTGCTGCATCAGACGCAGCTTTTTGCCCGCCAGATGGTTGTCGTTCGGGTAGAGCACTTTGGTCAGTTTTTCGGCGTCGATACCCTGCTGTTCGGCACGCAGGAAATCGCCGTTGTTAAAACGGGTGAGGTCGAACGGATGGGCATGTTTTGCCTGCCACAGGCGCAGCGGCTGCGCGACGCTGTTGCGGTAGCCGAGCACCGGCAGATCCCAGGCTTCGCCGATAAGATTGAAGGCTGGCGTCCAGTGGCCGTCTTTGCTGATTTTGCCGCCGATGCCCACCTGCACATCCAGCGCGGCATTGTGACGGAACCACGGATAGCTGCCGCGATGCCAGTCGTCCGGCGCTTCCTGCTGCTGCCCGTCAGCAAAAGACTGGCGGAACAGGCCGTACTGGTAGTTCAGGCCATAGCCGGTCGCCGCCTGGCCCACCGTCGCCATGGAGTCCAGGAAGCAGGCAGCGAGACGCCCCAGCCCACCGTTGCCCAGCGCCGGATCGATCTCTTCTTCCAGCAAATCCGTCAGGTTGACGTTATGGGTTTGAAGCACATCGCTCACCTCCTGATACCAGCCGAGGTTGAGCAGGTTGTTGCCGGTCAGACGACCAATCAGAAATTCCATTGAGATGTAGTTCACGTGGCGCTGGTTTTTGGCCGGGGCTTCTGCCTGTACCGGCAGTAATTCCGCCAGCGCGCCGCTGACCGCGTGCCACCACTGCTGCCGGGTCATCTGGTCTGCGGCATTAAGACCAAAACGCTGCCACTGACGCGTCAGGGCCGCTTCGAATTGTGCTGTGTTAAATGTGGGCTGTGACATAGGGAACTCGGATCCTGTAAGTAAAAAACAACATTAGTGCTAGTGTGCCTGGCTCCCGTTTCGGCTACCTCATCCTGCCAGGGATTAGAAAGGGAGGAGTAGCGGGGAGGAGCGAAAAGTGTGATCGCGGCCACTTAGCATCCTTGTATGCGGGCATTCTGCCGTGGTCATTCGCCGATAACCCGGAACATGCTCAAAAAATTGAAATGTCGTTTCATGGGAATTATCTGCTGCGGATAAAGACAATGCGAAAAATTTATTATTTTGCTGAAAATTTAAACCGCGTCACGGCTATTTCTGGCAGACATAAGCTGACATCGATTTTCATAATATTTAAATTCGCTGTGGGTCAAAAAAGCGCATTTTTTCGTTTGCGCGCTTTATCGCCGATTCAGTGTTCATGCGCCATGGCTGGCTGTCGGAGGTAATATTCATAAAGGTTATGGAATTGTGACACAGTGCAAATTAAGCGCGGTCAAATTCGGACATAACTTGCAATACATGTCATTCTGGCCGAACGTATTCTTTATTAATTACGAAGCGCAAAAAAAATCGCCTTTCCCGTTACCTCACAGTGAAGTGATGACTATGTTGATTCCGTCTAAATTAAGTCGCCCGGTTCGCCTTGACCACACAGTGGTGCGCGACCGATTGCTGGCTAAACTTGCGGGCGCCAACAATTTTCGCCTGGCGCTGGTGACAAGTCCTGCCGGTTATGGAAAAACGACCCTGATTTCGCAGTGGGCCGCAGGGAAAAGCGATCTCGGATGGTTTTCTCTTGATGAGGGGGACAATCAGCAGGAGCGCTTTGCCAGCTATTTGATGGCGGCGGTGCAGCAGGCCACCCACGGTCACTGTGTCACCAGCGAAGCCATTGCTCAGAAAGGCCAGTACGCCAGCCTGTCGTCGCTGTTTGCCCAGCTGTTTATCGAGCTGGCGGACTGGGATCGCCCGCTCTATCTGGTGATTGATGATTATCACCTGGTCACCAATCCGGTGATCCACGACGCCATGCGCTTTTTCCTGCGCCATCAGCCAGAATGCCTGACGCTGGTAGTGCTGTCGCGTAATTTGCCGCAACTGGGTATCGCCAACCTGCGCGTGCGCGATCAATTGCTGGAAATCGGCAGTCAGCATCTGGCCTTTACCCATCAGGAAGCGAAGCAGTTTTTCGACTGTCGCCTGGAATCCCCCATTGAACCGGCAGAGAGCAGCCGCCTGTGCGACGATGTGGCCGGCTGGGCCACCGCGCTACAGCTCATCGCCCTTTCCGCCCGTCAGAATAACCATGCCGCGCACCAATCCGCGCGCCGTCTCGCGGGGATCAACGCCAGCCATCTGTCCGATTATCTGGTAGATGAAGTGCTGGATAATATCGATCTCAGTACCCGTCATTTGTTGCTGAAAAGTTCCCTGCTGCGCTCGATGAACGACGCGCTGATTGTGCGTGTTACGGGCGAAGAAAACGGGCAGATGCGCCTGGAAGAGATCGAACGTCAGGGCCTTTTTCTGCAACGGATGGATGATTCTGGTGAATGGTTCAGCTATCACCCGCTGTTCGGTAACTTCCTGCGTCAGCGCTGTCAGTGGGAGCTGGCGACCGAGCTGCCGGAGATCCACCGCGCGGCGGCGGAAAGCTGGATGGCGCAGGGCTTCCCCAGCGAAGCCATTCATCACGCGCTGGCCGCGGGCGATGGCAACATGCTGCGCGACATCCTGCTGCATCACGCCTGGGGGCTGTTTAACCACAGCGAACTGGCGCTGCTGGAAGAATCCCTGAAAGCGCTGCCCTGGGAAAGCCTGCTGGAGAATCCGCGCCTGGTGCTGCTTCAGGCGTGGCTGATGCAGAGCCAGTACCGCTACAGCGAAGTGAACACTCTGCTGGCCCGCGCAGAGCAGGAGATGGACATGGAAATGGATCGCTCCCTGCACGGTGATTTCAACGCCCTGCGCGCGCAGGTGGCGATTAACGCCGGCGATCCCGCCGAAGCCGAGCGCCTGTCGACCGTGGCGCTGGAAGAGCTGCCGCTGGCGAATTACTACAGCCGTATCGTCGCCACCTCGGTACACGGTGAAGTGCTGCACTGCAAAGGACAGCTGACCAACTCGCTGGCGGTGATGCAGCAGACCGAGCAGATGGCGCGTCGCCACGACGTCTGGCATTACGCGCTGTGGAGCCTGATCCAGCAGAGCGAAATTCTGTTCGCCCAGGGCTTTTTACAGGCCGCCTGGGAAACGCAGGAAAAAGCCTTTGCGCTGATCCGTGAGCAGCATCTTGAGCAGTTGCCGCTGCACGAGTTTTTACTGCGCATCCGCGCACAACTGCTGTGGGCGTGGGCGCGTCTGGATGAATCGGAAGCCGCTGCTCGCGAAGGCCTGAACGTGCTCGCTGCCTACCAGCCGCAGCAGCAGATGCAGTGTCTGGCGCTGCTGGTGCAGAACTCTCTGGCGCGCGGCGATCTGGACAACGCCCGCAGCCATCTTAACCGTCTGGAAAACCTGCTCGGCAACGGCCAGTATCACAGCGACTGGGTGTCCAACGCCGATAAAGTACGGGTGATCTACTGGCAGATGATTGGCGACAAAAATGCCGCTGCCCAGTGGCTGCGCCAGACGCCGAAGCCGGAATTCGCCGATAACCATTTCCTGCAAAGCCAGTGGCGCAACATCGCCCGCGCGCAGATCTTACTTGGCGATTTCGATCCGGCGGAGATGGTGCTGGAGGAGTTAAACGAAAACGCGCGCAGTCTGCGGCTGATGAGCGATCTGAACCGTAACCTGCTGCTGCTGAACCAGCTCTACTGGCAGGCGGGACGTAAAAGCGATGCGCAGCGGGTGCTGATGGAAGCGCTGACGCTGGCTAACCGCACCGGCTTTATCAGCCACTTTGTGATTGAAGGGGAAGCGATGGCGCAGCAACTGCGCCAGCTGATCCAGCTTAACGCCCTGCCGGAACTGGAAGGGCATCGCGCCCAGCGTATACTTCGCGACATTAACCAGCATCATCGCCACAAATTCGCGCATTTTGATGAAGGCTTTGTCGAGCGCCTGCTCAATCACCCGGAAGTGCCGGAGCTGATCCGCACCAGTCCGCTGACCCAGCGGGAATGGCAGGTTTTAGGGCTCATCTATTCCGGCTACAGTAATGAACAGATTGCTGGTGAGCTGGCGGTGGCGGCCACCACCATCAAAACGCATATTCGTAATCTGTATCAGAAGCTCGGCGTGGCGCACCGTCAGGATGCGGTGCAGCACGCGCAGCAGCTATTGAAGATGATGGGATACGGGGTATAAGCCCCGTTTCGCTAGCACAGCTCAAGCTGAATATTGTGATCCTTGATGACCTGCAGGACACCGGCGGGCGGCATCACGTCGGTGTACACGGCATTCACCATGCTGATGCTGCCCATATTCACCATCGCGTTACGACCAAACTTGGAATGATCGACCACCAGCATGACGTGGCGAGAGTTTTCAATGATCGCCCGCTTGGTGCGCACTTCGTGGTAATCAAACTCCAGCAGCGAACCGTCGGTATCAATACCGCTGATCCCCAGGATGCCGAAATCGAGACGGAACTGGGAGATAAAATCCAGCGTGGCTTCGCCAATAATCCCGCCGTCCCGGCTGCGCAATTCGCCTCCGGCCAGAATAATGCGGAAGTCTTCTTTCGTTTTCAGCGTGTTGGCCACGTTCAGATTATTGGTTACCACCCGCAGATTGCTGTGCTCCAGTAACGCATGGGCCACCGCTTCCGGCGTCGTGCCGATATCAATAAATAATGTTGCGCCGTTAGGGATCTGGCTTGCCACTTTGCGGGCAATACGCTCTTTTTCGGCGGTTTGCGTGGCTTTACGATCGTGCCACGGGGTGTTCACCGAGCTGGACGGCAACGCCGCGCCGCCGTGATGGCGCAGGATCATATTCTGATCGGCAAGGTCATTCAGATCGCGACGGATCGTCTGCGGGCTGACGGAGAATTGCTCCACCAGCTCCTCGGTACTGACGTATCCCTGCTTTTTCACCAGTTCGATAATGGCATCGTGGCGTTGTGTCTGCTTCATGAAATATCCTGGAAAATTTATGTTCGTTTTCGCACATTTTGCGTATCGACAAACGCCATGGCGAGACCGACAACCAGACCGGTGACATGGGCGCCATTGGCGATGGACATGCCGAACAGATCAAACCAACCGGCAATTAACCACACTAAGGCGAAGGCTATCAAGCCGCGCGGCAAATTAATCCCGCTTTGCGGATCGCGCTCGCCCCGCAGCCAGACGTAGCCCATCAGCGCATAGACCACGCCGGACAGACCGCCGAACCACGGGCCGCTGAATTTATGCTGTATGAAACCGCTCAGCAGGGCGCTGATGATGGTGATGACAATCAGCTTGCCGCTGCCGAGTCGCTTTTCCACCGCGCCGCCGAGATACCACCACCACAACAGGTTAAACAGAATGTGCAGCACGGAAAAATGCATCACCGCGTGGCTGAAATAACGCCAGACATCAAAGCGCAGGGAGGGATCGTAAGGCCAGGCAAGCCAGGCCATAACCGGCTCATCGCCCACGACGTTCATGATGATAAATACCAGAACACAGATCGCCGCCAGCGCCAGGGTAAACGGCCCGGCCCGCTGGCGCAGCGTGGCCAGAAATGGGTAACGCTGATAATGCAGGCCGCTGTTGGTCTGGCCTGACGTCCAGCTTGCCGCCAGATAACGCGGATCGCCGGGGTTTTCTAAAAAGCGCGCCAGTTCCGCGTGAACGCGTTCAGCCTGGCTTTCATCCGCCAGCCAGACGTCGGTGGTAGCGTGATGCTGGATCGTCAGGGTGATGCCCTGCGTTTGCATGTAATCAACAAACGCCTGGGCGATACGCGGGTTGGTAAAAGAGGTGATCATCAACATCGCTGGCTGCACTTATTCCACATAAAAGAGGACAGTATAAAGGTTTAAAGCGATCCGTGCGCCACCTCGCCAGGAAAATGGCGGTGCCAGGCGTCAAACCCGCCATCGACGCTGTAGACCTGATCAAAGCCCTGTTGCAGCAGATACTGGGCCGCGCCCTTGCTGCTGTTGCCGTGATAGCACATCACCATCACCGGCGTGTCGTAGTCGTGTTCCTGCATGAAGGCGCTTAGCGTATCGTTCGTCAGATGGAACGCGCCAGGCGTGTGGCCCATGGCGAAACTTTGCGGATCGCGAATATCCACCAGCACCGCCTGCTTTTGCTGCAGCTTCTGATGGGTTTCTTCAACGTTAATACATTCAAATTGATCCATGGTGCTCTCTTTCGTTGTGCAAATTCTGGCGGGTACGCTGGCCCCACATCTTAGCGACAAGTTTACGTCTTCACGGCAGGTAAACGCCATTATGTTATGCATATCACTCTAAATTGTTTTTTTGATGTTACCAATGCGCCATTCCTTTGCTATCATGAGCGATAACGAACATTTTTGAGCTTTTACGAAAGTGCATGAGGCGAACATGGAAACCAAAGATCTGATTGTGATAGGCGGGGGCATCAATGGTGCCGGTATCGCGGCAGACGCCGCAGGGCGGGGTTTATCTGTGCTCATGCTGGAAGCGCAGGACCTTGCCTGCGCCACCTCGTCAGCGAGTTCTAAATTGATCCACGGCGGCCTGCGCTACCTTGAACACTACGAGTTCCGCCTGGTGAGCGAAGCCCTGGCAGAACGTGAAGTGCTGCTGAAAATGGCGCCGCACATTGCCTTCCCGATGCGTTTTCGTCTGCCACACCGCCCGCATCTGCGTCCGGCGTGGATGATCCGCATTGGTCTGTTTATGTACGATCATCTGGGTAAACGCACCAGCCTGCCCGCATCTGCCGGTTTGCGTTTTGGCGCAGAATCCGTAATGAAACCCGAAATCGTGCGCGGTTTCGAATATTCTGACTGCTGGGTGGACGATGCGCGCCTGGTACTGGCGAATGCGCAAATGGTCGTGCGCAAAGGCGGCGAAGTGATGACCCGCACCCGCGCCACCTCCGCAAAACGCGTTAATGGCCTGTGGGTGGTGGAAGCGGAAGACGTTGATACCGGCGAGAAATACACCTGGCAGGCGCGCGGTCTGGTGAACGCCACCGGCCCGTGGGTGAAACAGTTCTTCGACGAAGGGATGGAGCTGCCGTCACCATACGGTATCCGCCTGATCAAAGGCAGCCACATTGTCGTGCCGCGCGTGCATACCCAGAAACAGGCTTACATCCTGCAAAACGAAGATAAACGCATTGTGTTTGTCATTCCGTGGATGGATGAGTTTTCCATCATTGGCACCACCGATGTGGAATACCAGGGCGATCCGAAAAAGGTTGAGATCGACGAAAGCGAAATCAACTACCTGCTGAAGGTCTATAACGCGCACTTTAAAAAGCAGCTGGCGCGCGACGATATCGTCTGGACTTACTCTGGCGTGCGTCCGCTGTGCGATGACGAATCCGATTCGCCGCAGGCGATCACCCGCGATTACACGCTGGATATTCACGACGAAAACGGCAAAGCGCCGTTGCTGTCTGTATTCGGCGGCAAGCTGACGACCTACCGTAAGCTGGCGGAACACGCGATGGAAAAACTGTCGACTTACTATAAAGACATTGGCCCGGCGTGGACGAAAGACTGCGTGCTGCCGGGCGGCGATCTGCAGGGCGATCGCGATGACTATGCGGCTAAACTGCGTCGTCGCTATCCGTTTATCAGCGAGCAGATGGCGCGTCATTATGCCCGCACTTACGGCAGCAACAGCGAACTGATCCTCGGCAGCGCGAGTTCATTGGCCGATCTGGGCGAAGATTTCGGGCATGAGTTTTACGAAGCGGAACTGCGTTACCTGGTCGAGCACGAATGGGTGCGACGCCTGGACGATGCCATCTGGCGTCGTACCAAACAGGGGATGTGGCTCAATGCTGAGCAGCAGTCGCGCATTGCGCAGTGGCTGACGCGCCATGGCAAACGCGAACTGTCATTAGCATCATAATAAAAAACGGGGCCACCAGGCCCCGTTTATCGTACTGATTTACAACCGTACCGGATCGATATGCCAGATCTTGTCGGCGTACTCCTGGATGGTGCGGTCCGAGGAGAAATAGCCCATCGCCGCGATATTATGCATCGCTTTAATGGTCCACTCTTCCGGATGACGATACAGCTCGTCCACACGCTCCTGACAATCCACATAGCTGCGGAAATCCGCCAGCACCTGATAGTGATCGCCGAAGTTAATCAGTGAATCCACCAGATCGCGGTAACGGCCCGGCTCTTCCGGGCTGAATACGCCGGTGGCGATCTGCGTCAGCACGTCGCGCAGCTCTTCATCCTGCTCGTAGTAATCACGCGGTTTGTAACCCTGACGGCGCAGTTCTTCAACTTCATCCGCCGTGTTACCGAAGATAAAGATATTCTCTTCGCCAACGTGTTCCCGCATCTCAACGTTCGCGCCATCCAGCGTGCCGATGGTCAGCGCGCCGTTCAGGGCGAATTTCATGTTACTGGTGCCGGATGCCTCCGTCCCGGCCAGCGAAATCTGCTCAGAGAGATCGGCGGCCGGAATGATCATCTGCGCCAGACTGACGCTGTAGTTGGGGATGAACACCACTTTCAGTTTGTCGCCGATCTGCGGATCGTTATTCACCACTTTGGCAACGTCATTGATGAGATGAATAATGTGCTTCGCCATGTAATAGGCTGACGCCGCTTTACCGGCGAAGATGTTGACGCGCGGCACCCAGTTCGCCTCAGGATCGGCCTTGATGCGGTTGTAGCGCGCAATCACATGCAGCACGTTCATCAACTGACGTTTGTATTCATGGATACGCTTGATCTGCACGTCGAACAGGGCTTTTGGATTGACCACCACGTTCAGCTGCTGGGCAATCATGATCGCCAGACGCTTTTTGTTCTCCAGCTTCGCCTGACGCACTGCCTGGTTGACCGCCGGGAAATCAATGTGCTGCTCAAGCTCCTGCAACTGACTCAAATCGGTACGCCAGGTGCGGCCAATATTTTCGTCCAGCACCTCAGACAGCGGCGGGTTCGCCAGCGCCAGCCAGCGTCGCGGCGTAACGCCATTAGTGACGTTGGTAAAGCGGGTCGGGAAGATCTTCGCGAAATCAGCAAACAGCGACTGCACCATCAGGTTGGAGTGCAGTTCGGACACGCCATTCACTTTATGGCTTGCCACCACCGCCAGCCACGCCATGCGGACACGGCGACCATTGGATTCGTCGATGATGGACACGCGGCTCAGCAGGCCGGTGTCATTCGGATACTGATCCTGCACGGTCTTCAGGAAGTAGTCGTTGATTTCAAAGATGATTTGCAGATGACGCGGCAGGATCTTGCCGAGCATATCCACCGGCCAGGTTTCCAGCGCTTCGCTCATCAGCGTGTGGTTGGTGTAGGAGAACACCTGGCAGGTCACTTCGAAAGCATCATCCCAGGAAAACTTATGCTCATCCATCAGCAGACGCATCAGCTCAGGAATGCCCAGCACCGGGTGCGTATCGTTGAGGTGAATGGCGATTTTGTCCGCCAGATTGGCGTAGGTTTTGTGCAGCATGTAGTGACGATTGAGGATGTCCTGCACCGTCGCCGACACCAGGAAATACTCCTGTCGTAAGCGCAGTTCGCGCCCGGAATAGGTGGAGTCGTCCGGATAGAGCACGCGTGAGACGTTTTCCGAGTGGTTTTTATCTTCCACCGCGGCAAAATAGTCACCCTGGTTGAATTTACCGAGGTTAATCGCGCTACTCGCCTGGGCGTTCCACAGACGCAGCGTGTTGGTCGCGTCAGTGTCGTAGCCAGGGATGATCTGATCGTAAGCCACCGCCAGAATTTCTTCCGTTTCCAGCCAGCGGGATTTTTTCCCTTCCAGCTGAACACGCCCGCCAAAACGCACTTTATAGCGCGTGTTGTGGCGCTTGAATTCCCACGGGTTGCCGTATTCCAGCCAGTAGTCCGGCGACTCTTTCTGGCGTCCGTCGACGATGTTCTGTTTGAACATGCCGTAGTCGTAGCGGATACCGTAGCCACGCCCCGGCAGGGCGAGGGTCGCCAGCGAATCCAGGAAGCAGGCCGCCAGGCGTCCCAGACCGCCATTACCTAAACCGGGGTCGTTTTCTTCGTCGATCAGCTCTTCCAGATCCAGCCCCATCTCTTCAAGGGCGTTTTTTACGTCGTCGTAAATACCTAATGACAACATGGCGTTGGAGAGCGTGCGGCCAATCAGAAACTCCATCGACAGGTAGTAAACCTGCCGGGTTTCCTGGGACAGCTGCGCACGGTTGGAGCGCAGCCAGCGTTCCACCAGACGATCACGCACGGCGAACAGCGTGGCGTTCAGCCATTCGTGTTTATTGGCGATCACCGGATCCTTGCCGATGGTGAACATCAGCTTATAGGCGATCGAGTGCTTGAGCGCCTCGACGCTCAGCGTGGGTGATGCATACGTAAAAGGTGCATTCATATGAGCGATTCCTGGAAATTATTTCACCCGGTTGTACAGATCCCGGTAGGACTGCGCCGCTACCTGCCAGCTGAAATCCATACCCATTGCCTGACGCTGCACGAAGCGCCACAGCGACGGACGAGACCACAACACGAAAGCACGCCTTATCGCACGTAACAGCGACCAGGCATTACTGTCTTCAAAGACAAATCCGCTGGCGATGCCGTCCGCCAGGTTTTCCAGTGAGCTGTCTGAAACGGTATCCGCCAGACCGCCGGTACGACGTACCAGCGGCAGGGTGCCGTATTTCAGGCCGTAGAGCTGGGTCAGCCCGCACGGCTCAAATCGGCTTGGCACCAGAATCACATCGGCTCCCCCCATGATGCGATGCGAGAAGGCTTCGTGATAGCCGATCTGCACCCCAACCTGGCCCGGATGTTCCGCCGCCGCCGCAAGGAAGCCTTCCTGCAATACTGGATCGCCTGCCCCCAGTAATGCCAGTTGCCCGCCCTGCTCCAGCAGGCCCGGCAGCGCTTCCAGCACCAGATCCAGCCCTTTCTGGCTGGTGAGGCGACTGACCACCGCAAACAGCGGCACTTTGTCATTCACCTTCAGACCCATCGCCACCTGCAGCTGGCGTTTGTTTTCGGCTTTCTCCTCCAGCGAATCGCGATCATATCGCGCCGCGAGAAGCAGATCGTTATCCGGGCTCCAGATTTTCTCATCTACCCCGTTCAGAATGCCGGAAAGACGCCCTTCCAGATGCCGCTGACGCAGCAGGCCTTCCATACCGCAGCCAAACTGCGGCTCGGTGATCTCGCGCGCGTAGGTCGGGCTGACCGCCGTAATATGATCGGCGTAGTACAGACCAGCCTTCAGGAACGAGATCTGACCGTTGAATTCGACACCATGAACATTAAAGAATGATGATGGTAATTCGATCTCATCCATATGATGTGCATAAAACATGCCCTGATAGGCCAGGTTGTGCACAGTAAACACCGATTTCGCCGGACGGCCGCGCGCCGCGAGGTACGCCGGTGCCAGACCTGCATGCCAGTCATGGGCATGCACGATGTCAGGATGCCAGAACGGATCGAGACCACAGGCCATTTCACTGCCTACCCAACCCAGCAGCGCAAAGCGCAACACGTTGTCGGTGTAAGCAAAAAGATTGGTATCGTGATACGGGCTCCCTGGGCGGTCATAAAGGTGCGGCGCATCAATCAGGTAAATCCCCACGCCGTTATAATGACCAAAAAGTAAAGTGAATGGACCGGCAAAAGTGTCGCGTCGACTCACCACTCGTGCATCGGTAATGCCCCGTCGAATATCTGGAAAAGCAGGCAAAAGGACGCGTGTATCTACTCCACCGGCGATTTGCGCCGCGGGTAACGCGCCAAGGACATCTGCCAGACCGCCCGTCTTAAGCAGCGGGAACATTTCAGAACATACATGTAAAACCTGCATTCTCGCTCCTGTTAATTACCGCCGCCTGTTTGCGGGTTCGGTAAAACAGCGCGCGGACCCCTTCCGCGCAAGGTTATTCTTGATGCTGTTAGCCTTTGAGTTTATTCAACATTTCCCGCGTGACTAACACAATGCCTTCTTCTGAACGGTAAAACCGACGCGCGTCTTCTTCCGCGTTTTCGCCGATTACCATGCCTTCCGGTATCTGACAGGCGCGATCGATGATGCACCGGCGCAGGCGACAGGAACGCCCTACCCATACGTCTGGTAACAGAACGGATGAGTCGATATTACAAAATGAGTTCACCCGCACGCGGGGGAAAAGAACCGATTGCACCACAACGGAGCCAGAGATGATGCAGCCGCCCGATACCAGGGAGTTCAGCGTCATACCGTGGCTGCCGGAACGGTCCTGCACAAATTTCGCTGGCGGCAGCGGCTCCATATGGGTACGGATTGGCCAGTTCTGATCGTACATATCCAGTTCTGGCGTAACCGAGGCCAGATCCAGGTTCGCTTTCCAGTAGGCTTCCAGCGTCCCGACATCGCGCCAGTACGGCTCGGCATTCGGATCGGACTGCACGCTGGATAACGGGAACGGGTGCGCGTACGCCATGCCCGCTTTCGTCAGCTTCGGAATGATGTCTTTACCAAAGTCGTGACTGGAGGTGTCGTCCGCATCATCTTCTTCCAGCAGCTCAAACAGATAGTCAGCATCAAAAATATAGATGCCCATACTGGCGAGCGCCCGTGTCGGATCGTTTGGCATCGCGGGCGGGTTTTCCGGCTTCTCGACGAAAGCGACCACTTTTTCATTTTCATCGACCGCCATCACCCCAAAGGCGGTGGCTTCGGCAATCGGCACCGGCAGACAGGCCACGGTGCAACGTGCACCTTTCTCCACATGATCAATGAGCATGCGCGAGTAGTCCTGCTTGTAGATGTGGTCGCCCGCGAGGATCACGATGTATTCCGCGTTATAGCGACGAATGATGTCGAGGTTCTGCGTCACCGCGTCCGCTGTGCCGCGATACCAGTTTTCACCGTGTACGCGCTGCTGGGCAGGCAGGAGATCGACGAACTCGTTCATCTCTTCGCTAAAGAACGACCAGCCGCGCTGGATGTGCTGCACCAGCGTATGCGACTGATACTGAGTGATAACGCCAATCCGGCGGATGCCGGAGTTAATGCAGTTGGACAACGCGAAGTCGATAATGCGGAACTTGCCACCAAAGTGCACCGCAGGCTTCGCCCGGGTAGTGGTTAAGTCCTTCAGACGCGTACCACGCCCCCCTGCAAGAATCAGGGCAACCGATTTTAATGGGAGCTGGCGCGCTAACATTAGCGGATCGTTTTTATCTAATCTAACCATGATGAACTCCTTTTTTAAGACCGTTTGAAAACGCAAATTCCGTGCGCGGGCCCATGCCAGACAGCCATTACAACCGGATTATCCTCACCGGCAAATGGGGGAACAGCACGCCATTCCCCATCGGGTAAAACGATTTGCGCTACGTCGTCCGTGTTGTTGAGCGTGATTAAATAACGCTCCGACAGCAGGATCTGCATTCGACCCGTGCCTTGCGCCCACTCCTCAGGACGTAATGGCTGAGCGTCTTTGTTCAGCCATTGCACGTTGCCGTCACCCTCTTCCCACCAGGCGTTCAGGGTTAACGCCGGGATCTGCTGACGCAAGGCAATGAGCGCCGCAGTGAAAGTGATCAGCCCGTCATTTGCCTGACGCCAGTCCAGCCACGTCAGCGCGTTATCCTGGCAATACGCATTGTTATTGCCATGCTGGCTGTGCCCCTGTTCATCACCGGCCAGCAGCATAGGCGTTCCCTGAGACAGGAGCAGCGTGGTCAGCAGGGCATGGACACTATCCCGACGCCGTTCAGTCACATGTAGAGAGCCGCCTAATCCTTCTATACCATGGTTATTACTATGGTTATTGTTAGTCCCGTCGCGGTTTTCCTCGCCGTTCGCCTCGTTGTGTTTCTGATTGAAACAAACGCAGTCATGCAGGGTAAAACCGTCATGCGCGGTGATCAGGTTGACCGACGCGCCAGGCGCGCGACCCCGTTGTTTAAACACATCGCTGGATCCGGCAAACCGGCGGGCAAACTCTCCGAGGGAGAGATCTTTCGCCAGCCAGAAACGGCGCGCGGCATCGCGGAAATGATCGTTCCACTCCGCAAACAACGGCGGAAAATTCCCCACCTGATACCCCCCCGCCCCTACGTCCCAGGGCTCTGCAATCAGCTTCACCGCGCTGAGCAGCGGATCGGCTGCAATGGCCTCGAACAGCGGCGCATGGGGCGTATAGCCCGGCGTGCGCCCCATGACCGGGGCCAGATCAAAGCGAAAACCGTCAATATGGAAGGTTTCCACCCAGTAGCGCAGACACTGAACGGCGTACTCCACGGTGGCTGGCAAGTTTAAATTTAGCGTGTTGCCGCAACCCGTCCAGTTTTCGTAATCACCATCTCCCCTTACCCAATAATAGCTACGGTTATCGATTCCGCGCAGGGAGAAGGTCGGACCATCAAGATCAATTTCAGCGCTGTGGTTAAGCACCACGTCAAGGATGACTTCAATGCCAGCCTGATGCAGCGCTTTTACCGTCTCGCAAAACTCCTGCCGCGCACGTTCCGGATCAACGGCATAGCGCGGATCGAGCGCAAATATCGCCAGCGGGTTGTAGCCCCAGTAATTGCTCAGGCCGAGCTGTTGCAGGCGCGGCTCGCTGGCAAACTGCGCGATGGGTAACAGTTCGAGCGCCGTAATGCCGAGGCGTTTGAAGTAAGCGATCATGGCCGGATGGCGGAGCGCTTTGTAGGTACCGCGCTCGGCTTCCGGAATGTCCGGATGCAGATACGTCAGCCCTTTTACATGCGCTTCGTAAATCACGCTGTTGCCCCAGGGCGTGCGCGGCGGCGCGTCGTCTTCCCAGTCAAAAACGTCTTTCACCACCACGCTTTTCAGCGCGATGGCGGCGTTGTCATGGGGATCGGGTCGCTCGTAACCACCGTGGAACAGCGCATCGTCCAACAGTTCTCCGTCAACGCGACGGGCGCAGGGGTCGATCAGCACTTTTGCCGGATTAAAGCGATGTCCGTGCTCCGGCGCCCAGGGGCCGTGAACACGGTAGCCATAGCGCAGGCCGGCGCGCGCGCCAGCCAGAAAACCGTGCCAGACATCGCCGCTGCGGGCGGGCAGGTCATAACGTTGCTCATTCCCTTCCTGGTCAAACACGCACAGCTCCACGCGCTCCGCATGGGCGGAAAACAGCGTGAAGTTGACGCCGCCGTCGACGACATGCGCGCCGAGCGGCTCAGGCTTCCCTGCCGTGAGTATGGTCATTCTCCCTCCCGCACCAGCCAGATAGTGGAGAGTGGAGGTAAGGTCAGGCACAGTGAATGCTCACGGCCATGGCTGCCAATCTGCTCGCTCTGTACCGCGCCGCCGTTCCCGGCATTGCTGCCGTGGTAGTGCATTGAGTCAGTATTGAGGATTTCGCGCCATTTGCCCGGCTGATTGATGCCGAAACGGTAGCCCGGACGCGGCACCGGCGTAAAGTTGCTGGCGACGATAATTTCGTTGCCTGCTTTATCGCGGCGTACAAAAACAAATACCGAGCGCTCTCTGTCGTCCACCACCAGCCATTCGAAGCCGTAGCCATCAAAATCCAGCTCATGCAGCGCTTTATGATGACGATAGGTGTGGTTGAGATCGCGAACCAGACGCTGCACGCCGTGGTGCCAGTTGTCGCCGCCTTCCAGCAGATGCCAGTCGAGGCTACTGTCGTGGTTCCACTCACGCCCCTGCGCAAATTCATTGCCCATAAACAGCAGCTTTTTGCCGGGGAAAGCCCACATCCAGCCATAGTAGGCACGCAGGTTGGCGAACTTCTGCCACGCATCTCCCGGCATACGATCCAGAATGGATTTTTTACCGTGCACCACTTCATCGTGCGACAGCGGCAGCACGAAGTTTTCGGTGTAGTTGTACAGCATGCCGAAGGTGAGATTATGGTGATGATGCTGACGGTAGATGGGATCGAGCTTGAAGTAATCCAGCGTGTCGTGCATCCAGCCCAGATTCCACTTGTACCAGAATCCCAGCCCGCCGTTATCCGACGGTCGTGAGACGCCAGGGAAGTCGGTGGACTCTTCCGCCATGCTGACCGCGCCAGGCACCAGTTCGCCCAGTACGCGGTTGGTTTTACGCAGGAATTCGATAGCTTCGAGATTTTCGCGGCCGCCGTATTCGTTAGGGATCCACTCCCCTTCTTTACGGCTGTAGTCACGATAAATCATTGATGCCACCGCATCCACGCGCAGGGCGTCAATGCCGAAGCGCTCAACCCAGTACAGGGCGTTGCCGATCAGGTAGTTGCTGACTTCGCGGCGACCATAGTTATAAATCAGCGTGTTCCAGTCCTGATGATAGCCTTCGCGCGGATCGCTGTGCTCATACAGGTCGGTACCGTCAAATTCGGCCAATCCAAAATCATCTTCCGGGAAATGGCCCGGCACCCAGTCGAGGATCACGCTTAAGCCTGCGGCGTGCGCGGCATTGATAAAATAGCGGAAGTCATCGCGGGTACCGAAACGGCGGGTCGGCGCGTACAGGCCGGTCGGCTGGTAGCCCCAGCTGCCGTCGAAAGGATGCTCGTTGATCGGCAGCAGTTCCAGATGGGTGAAGCCCATCCATTTGGCGTACGGCACCAGCTGATCCGCCAGATCGCGGTAGCTGAGCCAGAAATTATTGTCCGTGTGGCGACGCCAGGAGCCCAGATGCACTTCATAAATGGAGATAGGCGCATCGAAGTCATTAGCGCGTTTACGCTCTTCGCTCTGCTCCACTTTTTCCGGCAGGCCGCAAATCACCGAGGCGGTTTCCGGGCGCATTTGCGCTTCGAAGGCATAAGGGTCGGCTTTGATGCGCAGATTGCCGTTGGCGTCGATCAGTTCGTATTTATACAGCTGACCGTTGTGCGCGCCGGGGATAAACAGCTCCCAGATGCCAGATTCTTTACGCAGACGCATCGGGTGGCGGCGGCCGTCCCAGTAGTTAAACTGGCCGACAACCGAGACGCGGCGGGCATTCGGCGCCCAGACGGAGAATTTCGTCCCGGTCACGCCATCCATGGTATCGGCGTGCGCGCCGAGGGTTTCGTACGGACGCAGGTGGGTGCCTTCTGACAGCAGCCAGACATCCAGATCCTGTATCAGCGGGCCGAAGCGATACGGGTCATCAATCAGGTTTTCCTGACCGTGCCAGACGACGGCAAGCTGATAGCGGAAAGGATTTTTGCGACGCTGAATAACGCCGGCGAAAAAGCCGCGCGAATCGAGGCACTCAAGCCTGGCGAGCTTGCGCCCGGTCTTGGTTTCTATCACCCAAACTTCGGTGGCGTCAGGGAGCAATGCGCGGACTTCCAGCCCGGCATCGGTGTAATGCATGCCGAGTACGGAAAAGGGATCCGCAAAGTGGCCTGCAATTAGCGCGTTAATCACGTCTCTATCGACAAGACTGGACATGGTTTCTTCATCCTTTTATATGTGTGCCATAGCGTTCAGCCGTGAACTGACCACGGATGGCGGCACTTTTTTGGCCTGAATGGCGTACCGGCAGCTTTCACTTCCGCCGGGACTACGCCCAACTTAAAGCATAGCCAACACTACGTTTATCTCCCGACTTATTTGAAACATTCGCGTTTCCTCCATGTAATACGCAAAAAAAAGGAGGTGACACCGCACCTCCGCTCTGAATATAAGTCTTACGCCAGCTGGCGCAGCATGCGCCGTAACGGCTCTGCGGCGCCCCACAACAGCTGATCGCCGACGGTAAAGGCAGAGAGATATTCCGGCCCCATGTTGAGCTTACGCAGACGACCAACTGGCGTGGTCAGCGTACCGGTAACCGCCGCCGGAGTCAGTTCACGCATAGTGATGTCGCGGTCGTTAGGCACCACTTTCGCCCACTCATTATGCGCCGCCAGCATCTCTTCAACTGTGGGAATGGACACATCTTTCTTCAGTTTAATGGTGAAAGCCTGGCTGTGGCAGCGCAGCGCGCCGACGCGCACGCACAGACCGTCCACCGGAATAACGGACGAGGTACGCAGAATTTTGTTGGTCTCCGCCTGGCCTTTCCACTCTTCGCGGCTCTGGCCGTTATCGAGCTGTTTGTCGATCCACGGGATCAGACTGCCCGCCAGCGGCACGCCGAAGTTGTCCACCGCCAGCTCGCCGCTGCGGCTGAGCGCTGTTACTTTGCGTTCGATATCAAGAATGGCCGACGCCGGGTTAGCCAGCTCGTCAGAGACGTGGTGATGCAGCTGGCCCATTTGCGTTAACAGTTCACGCATATGGCGCGCGCCGCCGCCGGAAGCCGCCTGGTAAGTCGCCACTGACACCCACTCCACCAGATCCTGGGCGAACAGGCCGCCGAGAGACATCAGCATCAGGCTGACAGTGCAGTTACCGCCGACGAAGGTTTTTACGCCCTCGTTCAGGCCGCGGGTGATCACATCCTGGTTGACCGGATCCAGAATGATGATGGCATCGTCTTTCATACGCAGCGACGAAGCGGCATCGATCCAGTAACCCTGCCAGCCGCTTTCACGAAGCTTTGGATAGATTTCGTTGGTATAATCGCCGCCCTGGCAGGTGACAATGATGTCGAGTGCCTTCAACGCCTCCAGATCATACGCATCCTGGAGTGTGCCGGCCGGTGTGCTACCGAATGTCGGCGCGGCCTGACCCAGCTGGGACGTTGAAAAGAAAACCGGGCGAATGGCGTCGAAATCGCGCTCTTCTACCATGCGTTGCATGAGTACGGAGCCGACCATTCCGCGCCAGCCGATAAAACCAACATTTTTCATAGCGTATTTTTCCTGCGAAGGTGTGTGCTGTGTGTGCGAACCAGTTTCCGACTGGCGTCCCTTCACCTTACAAAATGCAGCTAAAGTCGCAAGTGAAATTAATCAATGATAGCGACGTCGTCAGAAATAGAGCTTATAGGCAAAAAATCTGGGGCGAGTATTAGGGAAAGTATTAAATGAACGAAATCATCTCCGCCGCGGTGCTGCTGATCCTGATTATGGATCCGCTCGGCAACCTGCCTATTTTTATGTCGGTGCTCAAGCACACGGAGCCGAAGCGCCGCCGGGCCATTATGATCCGCGAGCTGCTGATCGCCCTGCTTTTGATGCTGATTTTTCTGTTTGCCGGCGAGAAGATCCTGTCATTCCTGAATCTGCGTGCTGAAACCGTGTCCATTTCGGGCGGCATCATTCTGTTTTTAATCGCCATTAAGATGATTTTTCCCAGCCCGACCGGCGGCAGCCACGGGCTGCCTGCGGGCGAAGAGCCGTTTATCGTGCCGCTCGCCATCCCGCTGGTGGCAGGCCCGACGCTGCTCGCTACTCTGATGCTGTTATCGCATCAGTATCCGAATCAGATGGGGCATCTGGTCATCGCCCTGCTGCTGGCCTGGGGCGGCACCGTGGCGATTCTGTTGCAGTCGTCATTATTCCTGCGTCTGCTGGGGGATAAAGGCGTGAACGCGCTGGAGCGCCTGATGGGGCTCGTCCTGGTGATGCTCGCCACGCAGATGTTCCTGGACGGCATCCGCGCCTGGATGAAAAGCTAATAAAAAAGCCGGGCAGGCTTGTGCCCTTCCCGGCGTCTTACGATGTTACCTGTTTGACTTCCCGGCGTTACTGCTTAATCACCGCAATGGTGCTGGCGACAACGCCGTCCAGCGGCTGATCGATATTCACTACCAGCACATCCTGCTCGTCGCTGCCCGGCTCTTCGAGCGCCTCGAACTGCGTCACCAGCATCTGGGTTTTGAAGAAATGGCCTTTACGCGCCTTGAGGCGGGTTTCGATCACGTCAAATTCGCCCTTCAGGTAAATAAAGGAAAGATTCGGGTTGCCGTCACGCAGCAGATCGCGATAGCGCTTTTTCAGTGCCGAACAGACGATCAGCGACACTTTATTGGTGCGCTGCATGGCAAAAGCGGCGTCGTTAAGCGCCTGTAGCCACGGCTTGCGGTCGTCATCATTCAGCGGATCGCCGGCAGCCATTTTCATGATGTTGCTGCGCGGATGCAGGAAATCGCCATCGAGGAAGGCGGCCTGGATCTGGTGCGCCACTTCGCTGGCGACGGCGGATTTACCGCTGCCCGATACGCCCATCAGGACATAGACATGGTGATCAAGATTTGTCGTACTCAAGGCGTCGCTCCCACTCGTGCTGAGGTCAATTGTTACGGGTAACAGTTATCGGTAACATTTTCATGCCGGGGATGCGGAGAAGCAATATCCATTCGCGCCAGAAGTGAATAAATGTGAGCCACTTCAAATTTGTCAGACTAAATGGAACCGCCCGGCGACAGGGTAAAACCCAAATCTAACATTTTCGGCGTCACGATTTCGCCACGAATACGCGCCAGCAGGCGCTCAGCCCCGATGCGGCCCATACGTTCGCGCGGCGTCAGGACGCTGGCCAGACGCGGCTCCATTACCTGCCCGATGTCGTGGCCGTGGAAACCCGCAATCGCCATGTCGCCGGGAATGGTTAACCCCAGACGCTGACATTCAAAGGCGGCGCCAACGGCCAGATCGTCATTGGTACAAAAAATGCCGTCGAGCTGCGGATATTCACGACGCGCCTGGCGCATCAGTTCAATCCCGGCGGTGTAAGATGAGGATTGCTCCACCATCACGCTGTAAGGCGTCAGACCGGCTTCACGCATGGCCTGTTCATACCCCCGCTGTTTGATGATAGTACGTTCATCCAGACGTGCACCCAGATAGGCGACGTGGCGATGCCCGCGGCTGATGATTTCCGCCGTCATCTGGCGCGCCGCTTCCAGGTTATCAAAACCGACGGCAATATCCAGGCACGGAGATTTGCTGTCCATCAGCTCCACCACCGGGATGCCCGCCACTTCGATCATTTTCAGCGTACGCGGCGTGTGGCTGCGCTCGGTGAGGATCAGCCCGTCGATATTCCAGGAAAACATCGATTCCAGCCGCTCTTCTTCCAGCTCCGGTTTATAGCCGTAGTGCGCCAGCATGGTCTGATAGCCGTTCGCATCGGTGACGCTTTCAATACCGCGCAGCACTTCGGCAAAAACCTGGTTGGTCAAAGAAGGCAGCAGCACGCCAATGGCGCGGCTGGTGGCATTGGAGAGAATATCAGGGGCGCGATTGGGAATGTAACCCAGTTCATCAAGCGCAGCAGCGATTTTGCCGCGTAACGCGACGGAGACTTGCTCCGGGTTACGCAGGAACCGGCTGACGGTCATTTTGGTCACGCCAACGCGATCTGCAACGTCCTGAAGTACGGGTCTTTTCTTTTTCATCGTGCCTGTGTGATAAACGGGAAAACATTGCTCCAGTTTATCACGGACAGCAGACAACCTCCCCGCAGATACGGGGAGGTTGTGTTATTTATTTAAGCGGGATCAAACAGGCGGCAGGTCAAACAGCAGAATTTCGCTGTCGCTGTCGGCATGGATGGAGAGCGCCTGCTCATCCCAGATTGCCAGACCATCCGCCGTGGTGGCTTTGGTGCCGTTGATGGACACTTCACCTTTCACCACCTGGATCCAGATGCGGCGTTCTGCAGCCACCTGGTAAACCGACTGCTCATCTTTCAGCAGCGCCCAGCGGGACAGCTCCATATCCTGATTCACCTTCAGCGAACCGTCACGGGCATCCGGCGACAGCACCAGTTGGCGGCCCTGGGCGGCGTCGAAGCGGCGCTGTTCGTAGCGCGGCGTGATACCGGTTTTTTCCGGAATGATCCAGATTTGATACAGGTGCAGCTTGTCGGTGGCGCTCGGGTTGTATTCCGAGTGGCGCACGCCGGTACCGGCGCTCATGATCTGGAATTCACCAGCCGGAACCTGCTCTTTATTGCCCATGCTGTCCTGGTGCTCAACCGCCCCTTCCAGCACGTAGGTCAAAATTTCCATGTCTTTGTGCGGGTGCGTTCCGAAGCCCTGGCCTGCGTCGATCACGTCATCGTTAATGACGCGCAGCGCAGAGAATCCCATAAAGTTCGGATCGTAATAATCGGCGAAAGAGAAAGTGTGCCAGGAGTCCAGCCAGCCATGATTTGCATGACCACGTTCGTTTGCTTTGCGTAAGAAAATCATTTTTTTCACCCCGTCTGTTTTCGATGGAGTAAGTGTGGACGTAATCGATTCGGGATGATAGTGGGTGAAAATTGACTCCTCTGTTCAAAAAAAGTGAACAAGTTCAGAGGAGCCAAGTCCGCTTATTTAGCGAGGGTTACGGTGGATGGCGAGGCCTGCTCAAAGCCGCGCTCCAGGATCTCAAGGTTGGTCATTACTTCAGATTCCTTGACGTAATTCGGCTGCCCCTCAGTGATGGTGGCGTAGAGCGCATCATAGACCCGGCCATAGTCGCCGGTTTCCGCAGGCCACTCTTCACGCACGGTTTCACCAGCGTCATTAACGTACTCCAGCGTGGCGATGCTGTCGTCGGCGGCAAAGCCCGCCTCGCCCGGCATGATATTGGCCTTCAGACTGGTTTCCTGCTGATCGATACCGTATTTAACAAACGAGCCTTTGGTGCCGTGGACGATAAATTTCGGGTAGTCGATTTTCACATAGTGGCTGGTTTTGACGATGGCTTTCAGGTCGCCGTAAAACAGCTGCGCTTCGTAGGTATCATCCGGGTTGGCTTTGTTCCGCAGGCTGCGGATGTCATAGGAGACGTGATCCGGGCGGCCAAACAGCGAGATAATCTGATCCATGGTGTGCACGCCAAGCCCGTAAAACATGCCATCCTGCGGCAGGCCGGGTTTGGTTTCCGCCACCGGGCGGAAGTAATCGAAATGGCTTTCGATTTCGACAATATCCCCCAGTTTGCCGCTCTCGATGGCTTTTTTCGCCGTCAGGAAGCAGGAGTCAAAGCGACGGTTCTGGTACGGCGTAACGGTCAGCCCTTTGCTTCTCGCCAGTTCAAATAAGGTTTTTGCTTCAGCCAGCGTCGGCGTGAAAGGCTTCTCAACCAGTACGTTTTTACCGGCTTCCAGCGCGCGTTTCGCGTACTCAAAATGGCTGTCGGCATGGGTGCAGACCACCACCAGTTTTACCTGCGGATCCCCTAATACCTCGTCCAGAACGCTGGTGAAATGGATATGCTGATACTGCGGCTGCTGCTCTTCCGGTTTCGCATGGCGGCGGAAAATATGCGCCACATGCCAGGTGTCTTTGCGGTTGAGAACGTACGGAAGGTGATAGCGGGTGGTGCTTTTGCCAAATCCAATAAATGCGCAATGCAGGGTCATGGTATCGTCCTTTTTAAGGTTACTTTCATAACCATAGCGCAAA
>NZ_CP127837.1:830625-830786 GCF_030291195.1 Enterobacter sp. PGRG2
ATGGCAAAAAAAAAGCCAGCACGCGGCTGGCTAAGATAATACTGGAAGCAATGTGAGCAATGTCGTGCTTTCAGGTTTACCGTAGCGGTCCCCCTGAACGCATGGCAATAATAATCATTATCATTCGCACTTGTCTACCCCTTTTTGCAAAAAATGGCAGA
>NZ_CP127837.1:836220-850074 GCF_030291195.1 Enterobacter sp. PGRG2
CAAAAATGGCAGTTGACGCACATTGCGGAGTACCTGATGTTAAAGGGGATAATTCACCCACAGGAGAAAAAGGAATGAGCGATATTGTGATCCGCCACGTACAGCCGGACGACACCGAAGCATTACGCCAGTTGAATGCCCAGCCGGAGGTGTATCACGACACGCTACAAATTCCGCATCCTTCTATGGAAATGTGGCAGGAGCGACTAAAACCGCAGCCGGGTCGTCGCCATCTGGTGGCCTGTATTGACGGTATTGTTACAGGTCATCTGGCGCTGAGCGTCGAGCAGAACCCGCGCCGCAGTCACGTGGCGACCTTTGGCATCAGCGTATCGCCCGATTTCCGCAACCGCGGCGTCGGCAGCGCGTTACTGCGTGAGATGATCAATCTGTGCGACAACTGGCTGCGCATTGAACGTATCGAATTAACGGTCTTTGTCGATAATGCGCCCGCGCTGGCGCTGTATCGTAAATACGGATTTGAAGCCGAAGGTACCGGCAGAAAATACGCGCTGCGCAATGGCGAATATGTCGATGCGCTGTTTATGGCGCGAATGAAATAGCGCCCCTCACCCTACCCCCCTCCCCAGGGGAGAGGGCATAAACCGATGCCATACTCCCCCTCTCCCCACGGGAGAGGGCCGGGGTGAGGGGCATAAAAGTTAATACCCCGCCGTCAAATCATCCACCGAGCGCGGATCCGACGCGCCGTATCGCATACCGTCAGGGGCGATCATAATACTCTGCGTACTACCCATCGCCTCTTTCATGGCGACTTTCTGCCCCTTCTGCTCCAGCAATTTCAGCGTGTCCGGGCTGAAGCCTTTTTCAACGCGCAGCTCATCCGGCAACCACTGATGATGGAAGCGCGGCGCGTTGGTCGCTTCGGCGACGTTCATTCCGTAATCAATGCTGTTGACCACCATTTGCAACACGGTCGTGATAATACGGCTGCCTCCCGGACTGCCGGTGACCAGCCAGGTTTTACCGTCTTTCACCACGATAGTGGGCGACATTGACGACAGTGGACGTTTGCCCGGCCCCACGGCGTTCGCATCGCCGCCCACCAGCCCGTAGACGTTAGGTACGCCCGGTTTAGCCGAGAAATCATCCATTTCGTTATTCAGCAGGATACCGGTATTCCCTGCCACAATGCCTGTCCCGAATGTGGTGTTAAGCGTGTAAGTCACTGATACGGCGTTCCCGTCTTTATCCACTACCGAGAAATGCGTGGTCTGATTACTTTCGTAAGGCGCGAGCTTGCCCGGGCGGATCTGGCTCGACGGCTTCGCCTTTGTCACATCGATCTGCTGGGCGATGGATTTGGCATATTCCTTATTGGTCAGCGCCTGCCACGGCACCTTCACAAAATCCGGGTCACCTAAGTATTCCGAGCGATCGGCATAGGCATATTTTTCCGCTTCTGCCATCACCTGCATAGCATCGGCGCTGCCAAAGCCATATTTCGCCAGATCGAAGTTTTCGAGGATATTCAGGATCTGCACGATGTGGACCCCGCCGGAGGACGGCGGTGGCATGGAGAACACCTCATAACCGCGATAGGTGCCGCTAATGGGCGTGCGCTCGACGGCTTTATAAGCTGCCAGATCCTCTTTAGTGATCAGGCCGCCGTTTTTACTCATCTCCTGGGCGATCTGATCGGCAATGGCGCCTTTGTAGAAGGCTTCCGGACCTTTCTCCGCGATCATCTCCAGGCTTTTGGCCAGATTGGTCTGCACCAGTTTGTCGCCTTTTTTCAGCGGCTCACCGTTTTTCCAGAAGATCGCTTTACTGTTTTCATAGTTGGGCAACACTTCGCTGCCGTAGGTTTTCAGATCTTCCGCCAGCGCGTCGTTAACGGTAAAGCCCTGCCTGGCAAGTTTGATGGCAGGCTGCACCACTTTATTCAGCGGCAGCGTGCCGTATTTTTCCAGCGCCAGTGAAAAGCCCGCCACCGTGCCCGGTGTGCCGGTCGCTAAATGTGAGGTGAGGGATTTTTTACTGTCGGGATTGCCCTGATCGTCTAAAAACATATCGCGGGAGGCCTGGGCCGGTGCCATTTCGCGGAAGTCGATGGCGGTGGTCTGTCCGTCTTTGGTGCGCAGCAGCATAAATCCACCGCCGCCGAGATTGCCCGCCTGCGGATGGGTAACCGCCAGCGCATAACCTACCGCCACGGCGGCATCCACGGCGTTACCGCCCTGCTTAAGAATATCGACGCCGACGCGGGTCGCTGCCGCATCCACAGACGCCACCATGCCTTCTTTCGCCTGCACCGGATGGAAGACATCTGCTTCCACGCCGTATGACACCGGCGGCGGTGGCGGCGGAGGTGCAGCAGCCACGCCAAAACATCCCCCTGCCATCAGAGCGGCGACGGCCACCCAACGCACAACATTCTGTTTCATCATCGCGGTTCTCCAGAGATATGAGCAACAGGCCCCGCTTAAGCCTGGTTCACTACTCTTAAAAAATCATCGTTTTGCCGGAGAGCAAGTAAACTTAAGCTATTCCCCATGAGAGGAGATGATGATGAAACCCTACCTGATTCTGGCGGCATTATTGCCGTTTGGCGCTTTCGCACAGCCACTCAATACCATGAATAACCCGAATCTGCCGGACTATCAGATCCCGTCCCAGCAGCGGATGCAGACGCAGATGCTTAACCAGCAGTCGCAGCAAAAAGGCATGCTGAACCAGCAGCTACAGACGCAGACCCGTATTCAGCAGCAGCATCTGGAATCGCAGATTAATAACAACTCGCAGCGGATCATCCAGTCCCAGCCGGGCGAACCGACGCTGCCGCGCCAGCAGCCGCTGCCAAACAGCAATGGCGGCATGCTGAATAACAGCGATGCCTCGCTGAATACGCAGCAGCACATGCTGCCGCAGCAGACGAACGGCAGCATGCTGAATCAGAACACCGGCAGCACGCCGCAGCCAAATATCCCGCTGAAAACTATCAGTCCTTAAGGCTGAAACTCCGGGCCGATGATGTCGATGCTGTCGGTACAGATTGAATCCACCCCGGCGCGCAGCAGTTCAGCGGCGCGCCCGGGTTTGTTGACGGTATAGACCAGGATGCGCAGCCCGGCGTCTTTGAGGGCGGCGATGCGCGCTTCATCCAGCAGGCGGTGATTTAAATGAATGGAGACGCAGCCCAGCTGTGTCGTCAGTGCGCGCCAGTCATCCCGCCATTCATCCAGCAGCAGCCCGCGCGGCAGCTCAGGTGCGGCCTCTTGTGCCGCTTCCAGCGCATCAATATCAAATGAAGATAACAGCGGCGGCGTCATATCCGCCCAGAGTTCACGTGCCGCCAGCGCCACGGTTTTGCCGGTCAGCGGTCCGGTGCCGGTGGTCGGTTTGATCTCAATGTTCGCCATCATGCCGTGCTCGCGGCAGCGCTGCGCCACCTGCGACAGCAACGGCAGGGGTTCGCCTGTAAAATCGCGGCTGAACCAGCTTCCCGCGTCTACCTGTAACAGATCGCTCCACGGCAGCCTGCCCGCCACGCCCCAGCCGTTGCTGGTGCGCTCAAGATTGTCGTCATGCAGCAGGAAGATCTGCCCGTCCTGCGACAATTTCACGTCAAATTCAATCATGGTGTGGCCGAAGCGCGCGCCGGTATCAATGGCGGCCAGGGTATTTTCCGGGGCCAGTTTGCCGCCGCCGCGATGCGCGACAATGTGGGGATAGGGCCAGTTACTCATACTCGTTGTCCTGTGTCACCGTCGAAAAGGTGCAGATGGTTTTCCGCGAAATGCAGCCATAATGTGCTGCCAGGCGCAGGACGTTCATGATGCGGCAGACGAACCACCATTTTCTGTTCGCCCCAGCGCCCGTGGGCCAGGTTGTCAGCGCCGAGCATTTCCAGCGTGTCCATCACCAGCGGGATCCCGCCTGCGGATTGTGAGCTTAGCGTAATATGTTCCGGGCGGATACCCAGCGTCATTTTGCGCCCGGTATAGCCACGGTAAACCCAGTTAATCGGCAGCGACATGCCGCTGTCGAGATCAAAATGGGTGCCGCTGGTGCTGATTCGCCCTTCCAGCAGGTTCATCGCCGGGCTGCCGATAAAGCTCGCCACAAAGCGGCTGGCGGGCTTCTCGTACACTTCTACCGGCGTGCCGATTTGCTCCGCTACGCCTTTGTTCATCACCATCACGCGCTGGGCCAGCGTCATGGCTTCCACCTGATCGTGGGTGACGTAGAGTGAGGTGGTTTTCAGGCGGCGGTGCAGCTGTTGCAGCTCAAGGCGCATCTGCACGCGCAGTTTCGCGTCGAGGTTGGAGAGCGGCTCATCAAACAGGAAGACCGCCGGATCGCGCACAATAGCGCGGCCCATCGCCACACGCTGACGCTGCCCGCCGGACAGTTCGCGCGGACGGCGTTTGAGCAGGCCGTCCAGCTCCAGAATACGCGCGGCGTCCTTTACCCGCTCTGCGATGTGCGCTTTGCCCATGCCACGGATTTTCAGGCCCCAGGCCATGTTCTCTTCCACGCTCATGTGCGGATAAAGCGCGTAGTTCTGGAACACCATGGCGATGCCGCGCTCGACAGGTTCCAGCTCGGTCACGCGCTGGCGATCGATCCACACATCGCCGCTGGACACGCGCTCCAGACCGGCCACCATACGCAGCAGCGTCGACTTGCCGCAGCCGGACGGCCCGACCATGACAATAAACTCCCCGTCCGACACGTCCAGCGTCAGCGGCTGAATAATCTGCGTTTTGCCGTTGTCCCAGCTTTTGGTTACTGCCTGTAATTTCAGACCTGCCATCTTATTTCTCGCTATCAACTAAACCACGCACAAAGGCACGCTGCATGGCTAAAACAATGACGACCGGCGGGATGAGCGTCAGCAACATCGCGGCCATAACGTGGTTCCACTGCGTGGTGCCCTCTCCCGTGGCGATCATCCCCTTGATGCCCGCCACCGCGGTGCCGAGGTTCACGTCGCTGACAATCAGCAGCGGCCACAGGTACTGGTTCCAGCCGTAGATAAAGGTGATGACAAACAGCGCCGCCAGATTGGTTTTCGACAGCGGCAGCACAATGTCGCGGAAAAAGCGCATCGGGGATGCACCATCAATGCGCGCGGCTTCGATCAGCTCGTCCGGCAGCGTCATAAAGAACTGGCGAAACAGGAAGGTGGCGGTTGCCGAGGCCATCAGCGGCAGCGTCAGGCCGGTATAGCTGTCGAGCATATCCAGCCGGGCGATCACTTCCACCGTCGGAAAAATACGCACTTCAACGGGCAGCATCAGGGTGATAAAAATCATCCAGAAGAACAGGTTACGCAGGGGAAAGCGGAACCAGACGATGGCGAAAGCGGAGAGCATCGACACCACGATTTTGCCGACCGTAATGCTGAACGCCATGATAAAGCTGTTCAGCAGCATCAGTCCGAAGGGCGCGCTGTTCGCCCCCACGCCTTCCCGCCAGATGGTGCGGATATTTTCCAGCAGATGTGTGCCGGGGATCAGCGTCATCGGCGTTTCAAACACCTGCTGGTTATTCAGCGTGGCAGCGACAAAGGCCACGTACAGCGGAAACAGAATGGCGGCGATCCCGAGGATCAACATGACATGGCTGAAGATCGTCAGCCCGCGGCGGTTCTCGATCATTGGTAGCGCACCTTACTTTCCACATAGCGGAACTGCACGACGGTCAGCCCGATGACCAGCAGCATCAGCACCACCGATTGCGCGGCAGAGGCCGAGAGATCCAGTCCGGCGAAGCCTTCGCGGTAAATTTTGTAGATCAGCGTCGTGGTGGCCTGTACCGGCCCGCCCGCCGTCGCGGCGTCGATCACCGGGAAGGTATCGAAGAAGGCGTATACCAGATTGACTACCAGCAGGAAAAAGCTCACCGGCGCAATCAGCGGTAACGACAGCTGGAAGAAGCGACGCACCGGCCCGGCGCCGTCAATGGCGGCAGCCTCAACCAGCGAGCGGGGGATCGATTGCAGCGCGGCGAAAAAGAACAGAAAGTTGTAGCTGATCTGCTTCCAGATGGAGGCGAAGACCACGAGGAACATTGCCTGCCCGCTGTTCTGCGCATGGTTCCAGCTGTATCCCACCGCTTCCAGCGCATGGGTGATCAGCCCGCGGCCCGGGTTGAATAAGAAGATCCACAGCACGGCGGCGATGGCCGGCGCGACGGCATAAGGCAGCAGCATCAGCGTCTGATACAGGCGGCTGGCGCGGATCACGTAGTCCACCAGCGCGGCGAAGAATAATGAACTCAGCAATCCCCAGAAGGTGACCATGCCGCTGAACTTGATGGTGGTCCAGAAGGAGTCGAGGTAATAGCTGTCATGAAACAGGGCGACGAAGTTGTCCATGCCGACGAACTGGCTGGACAGCCCGAAGGGATCGACGCTCTGTACCGAGTACCACAGCGCTTCGCCCGCAGGCCAGATAAAAAAAATGATGGTGATAATCAGCTGCGGGGCGACCAGCGCATAAGGCAGCCAGCGCGAACGGAATACCGGACGGGATGATGACATGGGGATTGGATTCCTGAACAGCGCCGGGTGGCGGCTTCGCCTTACCCGGCCTACAGGCTAAATGCCACTTGTAGGCCGGATAAGCGCAGCGCCATCCGGCATGAAAACATTAAGACTTCGTCGACTGCTCGAAGCGGCGCAGCAGCTGATTACCGCGCTCAACGGCGGAATCCAGCGCCTGCTGCGGGGTTTTCTTGCCGGTCCACACCGATTCCAGCTCTTCATCCACAATGGTGCGGATCTGCGGCATGTTGCCCAGACGCAGGCCTTTGGTGAACGGCAACGGCGGCTTATTCAGCATCTGACGAGTGGCGGTATCCGCGCCCGGGTTTTTATCGTAGAAGCCCTGCTCGCGCGTCAGGTTATAGGCAGCGGTGGTGATCGGCAGATAGCCGGTTTTCTGGTGCCATTCAGCCGCATTTTCAGGCTTCGCCAGGAACTCCAGGAACTGCGCCACGCCGGTGTAAGTCGGCTTGTCTTTACCCTGCATCACCCACAGGCTGGCCCCGCCGATAATGGCGTTCTGCGGCGCGCCTTTCACATCGGCGTCATACGGCATCATGCCGACACCGTAGTTGAATTTGGCGTAGTGACGGATATCCGCCAGCGAACCGGAAGAGGCAGTGGTAATAGCGCAGTCGCCGTTATAGAACTTCTCGGTGGACTCATCCTTGCGGCCAAAGTAGCTGAAGTCGCCTTTCTTGTTCAGATCGGCCAGCAGGGCGATGTGTTTCACCTGCTCCGGCTTATTGAATTCCAGTACCGCGTCGGTACCGTCAAAGCCGTTGTTTTTGCTGGCGACCGGCAGACCATGCCAGGCGCTGAAGTTTTCGATCTGGATCCAGCCCTGCCAGCCGCTGGCGTAACCACATTTCATGCCTGCCGCTTTCAGTTTTGCGGTATAAGCGGCCAGGTCCTGCCAGGTTTTCGGCGGCTGCTCCGGATCTAAACCGGCTTTCTTAAAGGCGTCTTTGTTGTAATACAGCACCGGCGTGGAGCTGTTGAACGGCTGGGACAGCAGGTGCCCGGTTTTTGAATCGGTGTAGTAACCGGCAACCGTCGGCACGAACTGCGTTTCATCAAACTTGATGCCCGCATCGCTGAACACTTCGTACACCGGTTTAATGGCTTTCGACGCCATCATAGTGGCGGTGCCTACTTCATACACCTGTAACAAAGCTGGCGCATTACCGGTACGGAAAGCCGCGATACCCGCGCTCAGACTCTGCTCGTAGTTGCCTTTGTACACCGGCACAATTTTGTAATCCGGATGGGTGTCATTAAAACGTTGCGCCAGGGATTCAACTTCTTTACCTAACTGACCTTCCATAGAGTGCCAGAACGGAATAGTGGTGACTGCCATCGCCTGACCTGCAAATGCCAGGCTTATCGCCAGTCCTAAAGCTGTATGTCGTAACGAAGTCATTCGGTTATCTCTCTTGTTGTGCCGGATGCGCGAAAACACGCGTTTTATGCTCGCGAGGTAACATGACACGCGCGAATGACAGAAAAATAACCTTTTAATTACAATACGGTGACAGTCAGGGGTCAGGGAGATGATAGGCAGATGATGATCAGGTGAAGGTAATGTGTAGGCCCGGCGGAGGTTGCCGGGCCTGATAAAACTTAACCGCCCAGATAGGCGCTGCGTACTGCTTCGTTCGCCAGCAGCGCGTCGCCGGTATCTTCCAGCACCACGTGACCGTTTTCCAGCACGTAGCCGCGATCGGCGAGCTTCAGCGCCTGGTTGGCGTTCTGCTCGACCAGGAAAATGGTCATCCCTTCCTGACGCAGCTGTTCGATGGTGTCGAAAATTTGCTGGATGATGATCGGCGCAAGACCGAGCGATGGCTCATCCAGCAGCAGCAGACGCGGCTGACTCATCAGCGCGCGGCCAATCGCCAGCATCTGTTGTTCCCCGCCGGACATGGTTCCCGCACGCTGAATACGGCGCTCATACAGACGCGGAAACAGCTCATAGACGCGCTTAATACGGGTCTGGAACTGGTCGCGGTCGGCAAAGAAACCGCCCATCGCCAGGTTTTCATCCACCGTCATACGGGAGAAGACGCGACGCCCTTCCGGCACAATTGCCACCGCTTCCCGCATGATTTTCGCGGTCTGCCAGTCGGTAATGTCTTTCCCGTCGAAGGTCACACGCCCGCTGGTGGCACGCGGATCGCCGCACAGCGTGCCCAACAGCGTGGTTTTACCCGCGCCGTTGGCCCCAATCAGGGTGACGATTTCCCCCTGCCTGATATTCAGGCTCACGTCGTGCAGCGCCTGAATCTTGCCGTAGTGGGCACTTACTTTGTCAAAGGACAACATGACTTTTTCCATCTTATGCCTCACCTAAATAGGCACGGATAACATCCGGGTTATGACGAATTTGCTCCGGCGTCCCGTTGGCCAGCGGCGTGCCCTGGTTCACCACGTAGATGCGGTCGGAAATGCCCATCACCAGCTTCATGTCGTGTTCAATCAGCAGGATGGTGGTGTTGTGATGATTACGCAGCTCGACGATCAGCTCGTCCAGCTCTTTGGTTTCTTTCGGGTTCAGACCGGCCGCGGGTTCGTCGAGCATCAGGATCTCCGGCTGCGTCACCATGCAGCGGGCGATCTCCAGACGACGCTGATCGCCGTACGCCAGGTTACTCGCCTGGCGGTTAGCGTGTGCTAACAAACCAATGCGGTCAAGCCAGGTGGCGGCGCGATCCAGGGCTTCAGTCTGCGCGCGACGGAAGGCCGGGGTTTTCAGCAGGCCGGAAAACAGGCCGGTTTTCAGCTGCTGATGCTGCGCCACCAGCAGGTTTTCGATCACCGTCATTTCGCGGAACAGACGCACGTGCTGAAAAGTGCGCACCACGCCCATACGGGCAATCTGCTGACCCGGCAGACCTTCCAGATGCTGATCGCGCAGCATAATGGTGCCGCCGGTCGGCTTATAAAAACCGGTCAGGCAGTTGAACACCGTGGTTTTACCCGCGCCGTTCGGCCCAATCAGCGACACAATTTCCTGCGGATGCAGATCCAGCGAAACGTTATTTACTGCCAGCAGACCGCCAAAGCGCATCATCAGGCCGTTAACGGATAATAAAGGCTGACTCATGCCTGCTCTCCTTTCGCAGCTTCTCCGGTTTTCAGTTTCAGCTGTGGACGGGTCATGGGCAGCAGCCCCTGCGGACGCCAGATCATCATCAGCACCATCAGGCCACCGAGCATTAACATGCTGTATTCATTGAAATCACGCATCAGCTCACGGGAGACCACCAGCAGAATAGCCGCGAGGATCACCGCAAACTGCGAGCCCATGCCGCCGAGCACCACAATCGCCAGCACAAAGGCGGATTCCGCAAAGGTGAAGGATTCCGGACTGACAAAGCCCTGGCGCGCGGCAAACAGCGTTCCGGCAAAACCGGCAAAGGCGGCGCTGATAGTGAACGCGGTCAGCTTGATGCGGGTCGGGTTCAGGCCCAGAGAACGACAGGCGATTTCATCTTCGCGCAGCGCTTCCCACGCGCGGCCCAGCGGCATTCGCAGCAGACGGTTAATGACGAACAGGCTCAGCACCACCAGCAGCAGCGCCACCAGATAGAGGAACACCACGCGGTCGCTCGGATCGTATTTCACGTTGAAGAAGTTGCTGAAGGTATCCCAGCCACCTTCACGGGCAGTACGGCTGAACTCCAGACCAAAGAGCGTCGGTTTCGGGATCTGGCTGATACCGTTTGGCCCGCCGGTCACTTCGGTGTTGTTGAGCAGCAGAATACGCACAATTTCGCCGAAGCCGAGGGTGACAATCGCCAGATAGTCGCCGCGCAGACGCAGCACCGGGAAGCCGAGCAGGAAGCCTGCCGCCGCCGATACCAGCCCTGCCAGCGGCAGGCAGGTCCAGAAGCCGAGGCCGTAATAGTGATTGAGCAGCGCGAAGGTGTACGCGCCAATGGCGTAGAAGCCGCCGTAGCCCAGCACCAGCAGGCCGGAAAGCCCCACCACCACGTTCAGCCCCAGACCGAGAATGATGTAAATCATGGTCAGGGTGGCGATATCCACCGTGCCGCGCGACACCATAAACGGCCAGGCCACTGCCAGCACCAGCAACGCCAGCAGGAACAGTTTCTGTTTTACCGTGGAGCCATCAATGGCCGGCAGCACGAACTTCGGGCCGGAAATGCCCTTCATGCTTTTCTGGAATACCGGACGCAGCAGCTGGAAGAAAAAGACTACTGCGGTGCCGACAAACACCCACTGCCAGCGGATATCCGCCGCGTGTCCGACCACCAGTTTGGTGCCGTCCAGCTGCAGCTGCACGCCCATAAAGACGCCCGCCAGTACGAAGAACATCGCCGCCGACAGCAGCGCCATTGCAAAATGCATCGGTTTCATACTTTCTCTACCTCCGGACGGCCGAGGATCCCGGTCGGCATCACCAGCAGCACGCCAATCAGCAGCGCGAAGGACACCACATCTTTATATTCCGTGCTCAGGTACGCCGACGAGAGCGATTCCGCGACGCCCAGAATGAGGCCACCAATCATCGCGCCAGGAATGCTGCCGATACCGCCCAGCACCGCCGCCGTGAAGGCTTTCATCCCGGCCATAAAACCGATGTACGGGTTGATCACGCCGTAGAACTGACCGAGCAGGACGCCCGCCACCGCCGCCATCGCCGCGCCGATGACAAAGGTCAGGGCGATGACGCGGTCGGTGTTGATGCCGAGCAGGCTCGCCATCTTCAGATCTTCGGCACAGGCGCGACAGGCGCGGCCCATGCGGGAGTAGCGAATAAAGAGCGTCAGCGCCAGCATGGCGACGAAAGTCACCACCCAGATCACCAGTTGCATGGTGGTAATGGACGCGGAGAAGTTTTCACTGCTGCCCACCACCCACTGGCCGTTAAACAGGCTTGGCAGCGCCACATCGCGCGACCCTTCCGTCAGGCTGACGTAGTTTTGCAGGAAGATGGACATCCCGATGGCGGAGATCAGCGCGATCAGGCGCTTGGAGCTGCGCACCGGGCGATAGGCCACCCGTTCGATACTCCAGCCGTAGGCGCTGGCGATGACAATCGCCCCGACAAAGCCGGCGGCCACCAGCAGCCAGCTACTGTCGATGCCCATCATCATCAGCGCGGCGATGATCATAAAGGAGACATAACTGCCGATCATATACACCTCGCCGTGGGCGAAGTTGATCATGCCGATAATGCCGTAAACCATGGTGTAACCGATGGCAATAAGCGCGTAGGTGCTTCCCAGCGTAACGCCGTTAAACATCTGCTGCATGAAGTAGAGAAACTGCTCGGACATAGGGAAACCTTTTCATTCCCGCCCGACAGTGCCGGGCGGTGGGAGTGTTATCTGGCTACCGAGGATGAACCATCGGCGTGCCACTGGAAGACGCCAAATTCAAATCCCTTCAGATCGCCTTTCTCATCCCAGTTCAGCGGCCCAATCACGGTCTTAGCACCGTTTGCTTTTAAATCTTTTGCCAGCGCTAATGGCTCATCGCTGCCGGTACGTTCCAGCGCGGTCGCCAGCGACTGCACGGCGGCATAGGTGATCCACACGTACGGGCCGGACGGATCTTTCTTATCGGCTTTCAGCGCGGAAACGATAGCGCTGTTTGCCGGATCCTGGTCATAACGTTTTGGCATCGTCACCAGCATGCCTTCGCCCGCCTCGCCCGCGATATTCGACAGCGACGCATTGCCCACGCCTTCCGGTCCCATAAACTGTACTTTCAGACCGTTTGCGCGCGCCTGGCGCAGCATCTGCCCCATTTCAGGGTAGTAGCCGCCGTAATACACGAAGTCGATATTTTCTTTTTGCAGACGGGCGATCAGCGCGGAGAAATCTTTCTCACCGGCGGTAATACCGTCAAAGAAGACCACATTCGCGCCGCCTTTTTTCAGGCCGTCCTGCACCGAGCGCGCCAGGCCTTCGCCGTATTGCTGCTTGTCATGAATAATGGCGATGCGCTGCGGCTTCACCTTTTCCAGAATGTATTTTGCGGCGGTCGGCCCTTGTGAGGAGTCCAGACCTGCGGTACGCATAATGTGCTTATAGCCGCGCTGCGTCAGTTCGGGATTGGTGGCGCCCGGCGAAATCATCAGGATGCCTTCATCTTCATAAATATCCGACGCAGGCTGGGTGGATGATGAGCAGAGATGACCGATAACATACTGAATACCGTCATTAACGATTTTGTTGGCCACCGCCACCGCTTGTTTTGGATCGCAGGCGTCGTCATATTCCACCGCGACCAGCTTGTCGCCTTTGATACCGCCTTTGGCGTTAATATCTTTGATGGCCTGACGGGCACCGTTGAATTCCATATCGCCCCACTGGGCAACCGGACCGGACATCGCCCCGACCACCGCTACCTTAATATCGGCAGCAGTAGCGGTTTGCGACATCGCCAGTGCGATCATCCCCGCGATCAACGTCTTCGCGTTCCTGTTCATACCTGAAAATCCCCATTCGTGATGTCGTGTTTACACGTCTGGCCACCGGCGAAGGAAGACCCCGCGGCGGCTCATAATAATTGTGTATAAAATTTGTTTGTTAATGGTTAAAAATAACGCTGACGATTTAATGCACAATGCTATTTTTACCTGTGCCTTTAATGGTTTAGCGTAGTTTTTTACTGAAAACCACACTAAATTCCCTATTTTTCAGGCGATTAAGAACAGATAATATTCTGTATTTATTCAGAGATAAACAAAAAAAGTGCCCTTTCCAGCATAAAATAATGGTACAAAGCGTGGAATAAATCACTGCCTGTCAGGTTAAAATACTGCTTATTTTTCGATCCCTGACGTTTAAAACTACTCTGACGGCTGAGTCAGAAGTAATCGCCTGATGAATGGATTTAAAAAGTGAAAGCGCCTGAGCGCAAAAATTGAGTACACTGCACCCTCACTTGACGATCTGGACCCGCAGTAAATGAAACTGACTATCATCCGTCTGAACACATTCAGCGAACAGGATCATATCGATTTAGGCAAAATCTGGCCGGAGTACTCCCCGGATTCGCTAGCGGTTGATGACAGCCACTGTATTTACGCCGCACGGTTTAACGATCGTCTGCTGGCTGCGGTGCGCGTCACCTTAAGCGGCAAAGACGGGGCGCTGGATTCGCTGCGCGTACGCGACGTCACCCGCCGCCGTGGCGTGGGCAAGTATTTGCTGGAGGAAGTGCTGCGCGCACACCCGGAGATCAGCGTCTGGTGGATGTCTGATATTGCGGTTGAAGATAAAGCGGTGATGGATGCGTTTATGCAGTCGGCAGGTTTCAGCGCCCGCGCGGACGGCTGGCAGAAGCGGTAAATCCCCTCACCG
>NZ_CP127837.1:850775-869841 GCF_030291195.1 Enterobacter sp. PGRG2
TTCGCGTCAGTCGCCGTACCGTTCGCATGCCAGGTGAACACGCCAAACTCAAACCCTTTCAGGTCGCCCTTCTCATCCCAGCTCAGCGGTCCCATTACGGTTTCCACAGAGTTGGCTTTCAGGTATTTGGCGATCTCTGCCGGATCTTCTGAATGCTCCAGCCCCGCTTTCAGGGATTGCAGCGCCGCGTAGGTGGTCCATACGAATGCACCGCTCGGATCCTGTTTCTTCGCTTTGATCGCGTCAACAATAGGTTTGTTCACCGGCAGCTGATCGTAGTTCTTCGGCTTGGTAACCAGCATACCTTCGGCAGATTCACCGGCAATGTTAGACAGGGAGACGTTCGCCACGCCTTCCGGGCCCATAAACTGGGTTTTCAGACCGGCAGCACGCGCCTGGCGCAGGATCTGCCCCATTTCCGGGTGGTAGCCACCATAGTAAACGAAGTCGATATTCTCTTTCTTCAGACGCGCCACCAGCGTGGAGAAGTCTTTCTCGCCCGCGGTCAGACCGTCGAAGAACACCACGTTCGCGTTGCCTTTCTTCAGGTTTTCCTGCACGGCACGCGCCAGGCCTTCACCGTATTGCTGTTTGTCATGGATCACGGCGATACGCTGCGGCTTCACTTTTTCCAGAATGTATTTTGCAGCCGTCGGGCCCTGGTCAGAGTCCAGACCGGTCGTGCGCAGCAGCATGTTATAGCCGCGTGCGGTCAGTTCCGGCGCGGTGGCGGCCGGGGTGATCATCAGAATGCCTTCGTCTTCATAAATGTCAGACGCCGGCTGGGTAGAGGAGGAGCACAGGTGGCCGATGACATATTTGATACCGTCGTTAACCACTTTGTTGGCAACGGCAACGGCTTGTTTCGGGTCACAGGCATCGTCGTACTGCACTGCAACCAGCTTGTCGCCTTTGATACCGCCTTTGGCGTTAATGTCTTCGATCGCCTGTTTCGCACCGGTAAATTCCTGGTCGCCATACTGCGCTACCGGGCCGGACATCGCCCCCACCACCGCAACTTTAATATCTTTCGCGAATGCGACGTTGCTCATTGCCAGCGCGATACATCCTGCCAGTAACGCTTTACCCTTCATTTTCATCCTGAGAATCCCCATTATTGTGGTTATTACATTCGTTGTGATGTTGTTGTTCAGCACTTTATTTCGATTATTGGTCTACCGCCCGTGCTTTAGCAGCATACTCTGCTAAAACATACCCCATTTTTCAGAATATGTAACAACATTTTTACCGGGTTAGCGACGCGTGAATAATATCCAGCGCCTGCCGGAACTGCGCTTCCGGAATGGTCAGCGGATAGAGGAAACGGATCACGTTGCCGTACACGCCGCAGTTGAGCAGCAGTAGTCCGGCCTCCAGCGCCCGCGCCTGTACCTGACGGGTAAATTCCGGCGACGGCTCGCCGCTGTGCGGATCGGCGAACTCCACCGCCACCATGGAACCCAGCGCGCGGATCCCGGCAATCTGCGGGCAATCGGCCCGGGCTTTCTCCAGCACTTCCACCAGATGCTGTCCCAGTTGGGCCGCGCGCTGGCACAGGTTTTCCTCGTCGATCACTTCCAGCACCGCCAGGGCTGCCGCCACTGCCAGCGGATTTCCGGCATAGGTACCGCCCAGTCCGCCTGGCGCCGGGGCATCCATCACCTCTGCGCGTCCGGAGACCGCTGACAGTGGCAGCCCACCGGCGAGGCTTTTCGCCATGGTGATGAGATCGGGCTTAACGCTGAAATGCTCCATGGCAAAAAGTTTGCCGGTACGGGCAAAGCCGGTCTGCACTTCGTCGGCAATCAAGAGAATGCCGTGGGTATCGCACAGGGCGCGCAGTCCCTGCATGAAATCATCCGGTGCGATGACAAATCCGCCCTCACCCTGCACCGGCTCCAGCACGATGGCCGCCACCTGATCCGGCGCGATGTCCGCTTTGAAAATACGCTCAAGGCTGCTCAGCGCATCGGCTGTACTCACGCCATGCAGCGTATTAGGGTACTGCGCGTGAAACACCGATCCGGGGAACGGACCGAAGCCGATTTTGTAGGGCGCGACTTTGCCGGTCAGCGCCATCGTCATATAGGTGCGGCCATGAAAGCCGCCGCCAAAGGTGATAAGGCCGGGCCTGCGAGTGTACGCGCGGGCGATTTTTACCGCGTTTTCCACCGCTTCCGCGCCGGTCGAGAAGAAGGCGGTTTTGGCAGGCCCTGCGACTGGCACGCGCGCGTTGATTTTTTCCGCCAGCGCGACGTAACTCTCATAGGGCACGATTTGATACGCCGTGTGCGTAAAGGCGTGCAGCTGTTTTTCCACGGCGGCCATCACTTTCGGATGACGATGCCCGGTATTGAGCACGGCAATGCCCGCGGCGAAGTCGATCACCTCGTTGCCTTCCACGTCCCACAGCGTGGCGTTTTCTGCCTTATCCGCATAAAAATTACACATCACGCCAATGCCACGCGGCGTGGCCTGTAAACGTCTTTCATTGAGTTCGTTATTTTTCACCCTGCCCCCCTGAGATGCCATAAACACGAAATGCGCATCTGTAAGTGTTTGCCACAGGGTAAAAAATCGCCAGAGCAGGCGTAAAAAAACAAAACCCCCAGACTTTCATCCAGGGGGCTTTGACGTCAAACCACAAAAAGCGGTTTGCGGAGATCAGGCTTCGATGGCGATACGCAGTTTTTTCATGGCGTTCTTTTCCAGCTGGCGCACACGCTCAGCGGAAACACCATAGCGGTCGGCCAGTTCCTGCAATGTAGACTTGTTGTCTTCGTCCAGCCAGCGGGCGCGAATGATCGCCTGGCTACGCTCGTCCAGACCCTGCATCGCATCGGTCAGTTTGTTCGCGGCCTGTTCTTCCCAGTTATCGTCTTCAATGCCGTCGGCAAAGTTAGAGGTTTTATCCTGGAGATAGAGTACCGGTGCCATTGGCTGGCTGTCGGATTCATCGTCCGACGACATGTCAAAGGTCATGTCCTGAGCGGCCATACGGGATTCCATCTCACGCACGTCTTTACTGGAAACACCCAGCTCGCGGGCGACCATTTCCACTTCGTCCTGATTAAACCAGCCCAGACGCTGCTTGGTTTTACGCAGGTTAAAGAACAGCTTACGCTGCGCTTTAGTGGTGGCGACCTTCACAATACGCCAGTTACGCAGCACGTATTCGTGAATTTCGGCTTTGATCCAGTGCACGGCGAAAGAGACCAGACGCACACCCACTTCCGGATTGAAGCGGCGCACAGCTTTCATCAGGCCGATATTACCTTCCTGAATCAGGTCTGCCTGCGGAAGGCCATAGCCCGAGTAGTTACGAGCAATATGAACAACAAAGCGCAGGTGCGACAGGATCAGCGTTTTAGCTGCTTCCAGTGAACCCTGGTAATGCAGCTTTTCAGCAAGCTCCCGCTCTTCATCAGCCGTCAACATCGGCCATGCGTTCGCAGCCCGGATATAGGATTCCAGGTTACCAACAGGGGCTAAAGCTAAAGTTTGCATTTCTTTGGTCATTCAAATCCTCTCAATGTACTTCTTACTGGCGGCGGCTTGTCCCCTTCAGGCAACAAACATGCCAGTGCTTATGAGCAGCGAGAATATCATCCACACTTTTATCAGACAGTGATTTTATCCACAAGTTCCATGCAACGTTGTGAATAGATTACGCACAAAATGTGACATTACTATGATAAAGGCTAAGCAGGAGAAAAGAGAGATCAGGGACTCTTTCCCTGCTAACAGACATCCGATGCAGCAGGGAAAGAGTATATCAGAGAATTTTTAGTCGGGGGTAAAGTGACGTAAATGTTGCACCGTTGCCAGCCACGCGGCCAGCCAGCCAATCATTGAGCACACCAGCAGCAGTAATAAACACTCGTCAAATGAGAGGCCGCTTAGCTCAAACTGGGTGCCGAAAATCTTCGCCACTTCCGTCACCGCCGATGACAGCCGCATCACCAGGATCTCCGACAGAATGAGCGACAGGAATGCCCCGCTAAAGCCGAGCAGCGCCCCGCCGTAGAGGAACGGACGTAGAATAAAGCCATCCGTTGCGCCGATCAGCTTCTGCACGTTAATGCTGTCGCGACGGGAGAAAATGCTCAGACGCACGCTGTTACCGATGACGAGGAATACCGCCGCCACCATCAGAATGCCGATCATCACAGACACGCGGCCTACCAGCCCGGTGAGCGCCGCCAGACGCGCAAACCAGCTGTCGTCCATCCGCACTTCATCAATGCCGTTAATGCGGGTGATACGGTCGCGCAGGGTGTTCAGCGATTCGGTATTCTGGAAGTCGATTTTCGGCACCACGACCGCCACAGCGGGCAGTGGGTTTTCTTCCAGCATATCCAACGCGCCGCCAAAGCCTGACCAGTTGCGGAACTCGCCCAACGCGTCTTCCCGCGACAGGTAGTTCACCTTCTCGACGCCCTGTTCCGCCTGCAACTGCCCGACCACCTGCTGCGCGGCGCCGTCGTCCAGTGTCTTATCGAAGTAGACGGTAATTTGCGGCGACGGGTAATACTGCGATGAGGCCTGGTGAACGTTTTTGTACACCATATAGCAGACGCTCGGCAGCGTCAGGGAGATGGCGATCACCATCACCGTCAGCAGAGTCGCCAGCGGCTTGCTTTTCAGATCCTGCACCGCGCCCTGCCAGGCGTAGCGCATCTGTTCATTAAAGACGTTGGTCTTGCGCGAGCCAGGTTTTGGCGGCGTCTTGCTGCGGCCGGAACCGCCACGGTTGCCGCCGCTGCCCTGTCCCGGTTTACGGAAGCGGTCCAGTTTATTGCCGAACTGGCGGATTTGATTGACTGCGTCGCGTTTATTCACCCGTCAGGCCTCCATGCAAATGACCGTCGCTCAGACTCAGCATGCGGTACGAGCGGCGCGCAATCAGACTCATGTCGTGCGTGGCCATCAGTACCGTTACCCCGACGCGGTTGAATTCTTCAAACAGACGCAAAATCCCTTCCGACAGCGCGTCGTCCAGGTTACCGGTCGGTTCGTCCGCCAGCAGCACCGCAGGTTTGTTCACCACCGCACGGGCAATGCCCACGCGCTGCTGTTCACCGCCGGAAAGCTGAATGGGAAAGTTTTTCGCTTTGTCGAGCAGCCCGACTTTATCCAGCGCCGCCGATACGCGACGACGAATGTCTTCACCGCTGGCCCCGGCGATAATCAGCGGGATCGCCACGTTGTCAAAGACCGTACGGTCCATTAACAGATGGTGATCCTGAAAAATCATGCCGATCTGCCGACGCAGAAACGGCACTTCGCGGTTTTTCAGACGGCTGATCTCATGCCCGGCAAACCAGATTTTCCCGGCGCTTGGCCGCTCGATACCGCAGATCAGCTTTAACAGCGTACTTTTACCTGCGCCGGAGTGGCCGGTCAGAAACGCCATCTCGCCCGGTTGCAGGTGGAATGTCACCCCCTGCAACGCCTGTCTCCCGCCGAGATAAGCCTTGCTGACATGTTCAAAGCGAATCATTGTTAATCCTCTCGGGCAAAAAGTGCCTCTATAAAATCGCCCGCATTAAACGGACGTAAGTCTTCAATACGTTCGCCGGTACCGATATAGCGGATCGGAATACCGAACTGGTCGGCTACCGAGAAGATCACGCCGCCTTTGGCGGTACCATCAAGTTTGGTCAGGGTGATCCCGGTCAGCCCGACGGCTTCGTGGAACAGTCTGGCCTGGCTTACCGCATTTTGTCCGGTGCTGGCGTCGATGGTCAGCATCACTTCATGCGGCGCGTCGACATCGAGCTTTTTCATCACGCGGACAATTTTCTTCAGCTCTTCCATCAGGTGCGCTTTATTCTGCAAGCGCCCTGCGGTATCGGCGATCAGCACATCCACCTTGCGGGATTTCGCCGCCTGGATAGCATCGAAAATCACCGAGGCGGAATCCGCACCGGTATGCTGGGCGATCACCGGAATGTTGTTACGCTGGCCCCACACCTGAAGCTGTTCCACCGCTGCCGCACGGAAGGTATCCCCTGCCGCCAGCATCACCGATTTGCCCTGCTGCTCAAACTGACGCGCCAGCTTGCCGATGGTGGTGGTTTTACCCACGCCGTTAACGCCAACCATCAGAATAACAAATGGCATTTTGCCTTCAATATTAAGCGGTTCGTCGACTTTTGCGAGGATATCGCTCATTTCATCTTTCAGCAGACCGTACAGCGATTCCGCATCGCGCAGCTGTTTGCGGCTGGCCCCTTCCGTCAGATTGGTAATGATTTTACGGGTGGTTTCCACGCCGACATCGGCTATCAGCAGCTGCTCTTCCAGCTCTTCAAACAGATCATCATCGATTTTTTTGCCGCGGAACAGACTGATAAATCCGGAACCGAGATTTTCTTTGGTTTTCACCAGGCTGCGTTTTAAGCGCGCAAAGAAACCTTCTTTGGTCGGTTTTTCCTGCTCGACGATCGTCTCAGGCTCCGGCTCTGGCTCGTCTGCGGCAACGACGGTACCTTCTTCAGGCAGCCACGCTTCCGGCTCCGGTTCGATGGTTGCGATCTCTTCCGGCACCGGCAGTTCTTTGTGCTCCACCGCCACCTCAGGCTCGACGATCGTTTCAGGTTCAACGATCGCTTCCGGCTCGATGACCGCTTCCGGTTCCACAACCGCCTCTTCAGCGATGATTTCCGGTTGCGCTTCGCGCTCAATCACTTTTTCAGTGACGTCCACGACTTCCGCGGCAAAGGACTCGGATTCGATCTGCGAATGGGGCGCAGTTTCGGCAGGCGTCTGCTCCTCAACAGGCGTTTGTGCTTCTGCAGGGGCTTGTTCTTCAACAACCGCCTGGGATTCCATTTTCTGTTCTGGCGCGGCTTCCTGCGGCTCCTCTTTCTGACCAAAGCCTAACCAGGAGAACAGGCCACGTTTTTTCTCTTTTGCCATTTGCGACTACACTCCTCGCGGTTTATTCATGGCGCAGCCCGCATTGTCGCAAACAGGGGGCTGAAAAATGAGTAAGATGTAATGATAAGTCTTTCGTTAGTCTACCACTTTCCTTGCAACACGGCACCGCCTGAGGATTAAGGTTCCACCCCACGCTTCCCGCCGTTAAAATAGCGGGATAAATTTGTGACCAGAGCTTTCACTATGAAAAAACCCAACCGTGCCGCCAGCGGCCAGATTCGTATTATTGGCGGACAGTGGCGTGGCCGTAAACTGCCGGTGCCCGACAGCCCTGGTCTGCGCCCGACGACGGACCGCGTGCGCGAAACCCTGTTTAACTGGCTTGCCCCGTCGATGGTCAATGCCCGTTGCCTCGACTGCTTTGCGGGCAGCGGCGCGCTGGGTCTGGAAGCGCTGTCACGCTACGCCGGTGCCTCCACGCTCATTGAAATGGAGCGCAGCGTGGCGCAACAGTTACAGCAAAATCTGGCGACGCTGAAAGCCGCTAACGCCAACGTGGTCAACACCAATACCCTGACATTCCTTAATCAGACCGGCACGCCCCATGATATTGTTTTTGTCGATCCGCCGTTTCGCAAAGGGCTGCTCGACGAGACCTTACGCCTGCTGGAAGTGAACGGCTGGCTGGCGGACGACGCGCTGATTTATGTCGAAAGCGAAGTGGAAAACGGGCTGCCGCAGGTACCTGTGCACTGGGATCTGCATCGCGAGAAAGTGGCCGGTCAGGTGGCCTATCGTCTGTATCACCGCACCGTACAAGGAGAGCAACATGCTGATTAATCTGGGACGTTTACTGATGCTGGGGGTATGGGCGTTTCTTATCCTCAACCTCATCCACCCTTTCCCGCGGCCGCTGAATATTTTCGTCAACGTCGCGCTGGTATTCACCGCTTTTATGCATGCGTTGCAAATGGTGATGCTGAAAACCGCGCTGCCCAAAAATGGCCCGCAGATGACGGCGGCGGAACAGTGGCGCGTTTTTCTGTTTGGCGTCTTTGAACTGCTGGTGTGGCAAAAACGTCTGAAAGCGCTGCAAAACAAAAAATAATCCTCACCGGATGCCTCAGAAAATGCGGAAAGTCTCCCCGCAGGCTGAAGGGGCGTTGCCATCTGCGTTGCGCGACCACTACACTGAAGACAGGGCTGTGGGCGCAACGCCCACGCGACAATAACGAATTCAAGGAATTAAGATGCTTTGGTCGTTTATCGCTGTATGTTTTTCCGCATGGTTGTATGTGGACGCGTCGTATCGCGGGCCGGCATGGCAACGCTGGGTATTTAAACCTGTCACTTTATTACTGCTGTTGCTGCTTGCCTGGCAGGCGCCAATGTTTGATGCCATCAGCTATCTGGTGCTGGCGGGGCTGTGCGCCTCGTTGATAGGTGATGCGCTGACGCTGCTGCCGCGCCAGCGTCTGCTGTACGCCATAGGCGCGTATTTCCTCGCCCATCTGCTCTACACCATCTACTTCGCCGGTCAGATGACGTTGTCCTTTTTCTGGCCGCTGCCGCTGGCGCTGCTGGTCATTGGCGCGCTGTTGATCGCGGTGATCTGGACACGGCTGGAGGAGCTGCGCTGGCCGATCTGTACCTTTATCGCCATGACGCTGGTGATGGTGTGGCTGGCGGGCGAGCTGTGGTTCTTCCGTCCGACGGCCCCGGCACTGTCTGCCTTTGTGGGTGCCGCACTGTTGCTGCTGGGAAATATTGTCTGGCTGGGCAGCCACTACCGCCGCCGCTTCCACGCCGACAACGCCATCTCTGCCGCCTGCTACTTTGCCGGGCATTTCCTCATCGTGCGATCGCTCTACTTATAACGCTTGACTCTGGAGTCGACTCCAGAGTGTATCCTCCGGATAATGAGAAAATTATTATTCCCGGAGGATGCCATGCTCACGCCGCCCGTCAAAAAAACGCCGCAGTTTGCCCGTGCCCCGCTGCGCCCGTTAACGCCTGCGCCTGAAAAAAACTGCTGTGCTGACCATGCCGATCCGGCACCGGCATTGCTATCCGGCGATCCGCAGGGCAGCCGTTTTTCCTGGCAGGTCGCCGGGATGGACTGCGCCGCCTGCGCCCGTAAAGTCGAAACCGCTGTGCGCCAGGTTGAGGGCGTGAGTCAGGTCCAGGTCACTTTCGCCACCGAAAAACTGATTGTCGATGCCGGGCGCGATGTCCGTGCGCAGATTGAAGCCGCCGTACAGCGCGCCGGTTATACGCTGCGCGATGCGCAGGCCCCGGTCCCGCCCGTCTCCGCCCTGCGGGAGAATTTGCCGCTGCTGACGCTGGCGGTCATGATGGCTATCAGCTGGGGTCTGGAGCATGTTAATCATCCTCTCGGCCAGCTGGCGTTTATCGCCACCACGCTGGTCGGTCTGTTCCCCGTTGCCCGGCAGGCGCTACGGCTGATCAAAAGCGGCAGCTGGTTCGCCATTGAAACGCTGATGAGCGTGGCCGCCATCGGGGCGCTGTTTATTGGCGCCACCGCCGAAGCGGCCATGGTATTGCTGCTGTTTTTGGTCGGCGAGCGGCTTGAAGGCTGGGCAGCCAGCCGCGCCCGCCAGGGCGTCACGGCGCTGATGGCCCTGAAACCAGAAAGCGCCACGCGGCTCACGGGCACGGCGCGTGAATCCGTGGCACCGGACAGTCTGCGCCCCGGCGACGTGATTGAAGTGGCGGCGGGCGGGCGCTTACCGGCAGATGCAAGATTGCTCTCCTCCTTCGCCAGCTTTGATGAAAGCGCGCTAACCGGCGAGTCGGTGCCCGTCGAGCGCCGCGCCGGGGAAAAAGTTCCTGCCGGGGCGACCAGCGTCGACCGGCTGGTGACGCTGGAAGTCATTTCCCGGCCAGGCGAAAGCGCTATCGATCGTATTCTGCAACTGATCGAAGAAGCCGAAGAGCGTCGTGCGCCCATTGAGCGCTTTATCGATCGCTTCAGCCGCGTCTATACGCCGGTCATCATGGCAGCGGCGCTGCTGGTCGCCGTGCTGCCGCCGTTACTGGCAGGAGCGGCCTGGTACGAGTGGATCTATAAAGGCCTGACGCTGCTTTTGATCGGCTGTCCCTGCGCGCTGGTGATCTCCACCCCTGCCGCCATCACCTCCGGGCTGGCGGCGGCGGCGCGTCGTGGAGCGCTAATCAAAGGCGGCGCGGCGCTGGAACAGCTGGGCCGTATTCGTCAGGTGGCGTTCGATAAAACCGGCACGCTGACGGTGGGTAAACCGCAGGTAGTGGGCGTTTCGGCGCAGGGGATGGGTGAAGATGAACTGCTGGCCTGTGCCGCCGCCGTGGAACAGGGATCCACCCATCCGCTGGCGCAGGCCATCACAGAGGAAGCGCAGGCGCGCAATCTGACGCTGATGCAGGCGGAAGATCAGCGTACGCTGCCTGGCAGGGGTATTGAGGCAAGGGTCGCGGGGAAATCTATCTTTATCTGCGCGCCGGATAAACTGCCTGCCGGTGTGCTGGACGAAAACTGGCAAACGCAAATTCAGCAACAGGAAGCGCAGGGCCAGACGGTGATCGCCGTGCTGCGCGATGGCGAGCTGTGCGGCACCCTGGCGCTGCGCGATACGCTGCGGGAAGATGCGGCTGAAGCGGTCAATGCCCTGCGTCGGCTTGGCATCAGCGGCGTGATGCTCACCGGCGATAATCCCCGCGCGGCAGCGGCCATTGCCAGCGCACTGGGACTGGAATTCCGCGCCGGATTATTGCCCGCCGATAAGGTGACGGCAGTTATGGCGCTGGATCGGCAGTCGCCGCTGGCGATGGTCGGCGACGGCATCAATGACGCACCGGCCATGAAAGCCGCCACCATCGGCATCGCCATGGGCAGCGGCACCGACGTGGCACTGGAAACCGCCGATGCGGCGCTGACTCACAACCGCCTGACCGGGCTGGCGCAGATGATCCAGCTGGCCCGCGCCACCCATGCCAATATCCGGCAGAACATCACAATCGCGCTGGGCCTGAAAGCCATTTTCCTCGTCACCACGCTGCTCGGCATTACCGGCCTGTGGCTGGCGGTGCTGGCAGATACGGGCGCCACCGTGCTGGTGACGGCAAATGCGCTGCGGTTGTTGGGTAAGCGGTAGCGGACTACTGCATCCCCAGCAATCGCGGCAACCACAGCGAGATCGCCGGGATATAAGTCACCATTCCCAGCACCAGCAGCAGCATGCCGTAGAACGGCAGCATCGCGCGCACGACGGACTCAATTTTCTGCTTGCTGACGGCGCTGGCGACAAACAGCACCGATCCCACCGGCGGCGTGATCAGGCCGATCCCCAGATTGACCATCATGATCATGCCGAAGTGCACCGGATCGATCCCCAGCGCATTGGTGACTGGCAGCAGCACCGGCGTCAGGATGAGGATAATCGGCGCCATATCCATCAGCGTGCCGATGAGCAGCAGCATGACGTTGAGGTACATCAGGATGACGTACTTGTTATCCGACAGCGACGTAAAGAACGCGGTAATACGCTCCGGCAGCTGCATGTAGGTCATCACGGCACCGAAGGCGGCGGCAAAGCCAATCAGGATCATGACGATGGTCACGGTTTTCACCGTGCGGCACATCAGCTTCGGCAGTTCGCTCCACTTGTAGTCACGGTAGATAAACATGGTGACGAAAAACGCCCACAGGCAGGCCACGGCAGCAGATTCGGTGGCCGTAAAAATTCCCGACAAAATACCGCCGAGGATGATCACCACGGTAAACAGGCCCCACAGCGCATCGAAGAAAATTTTCAGCGCCTGTTTAAAGGGGATCCTGTCGCCTTTCGGGTATCCGCGCTTATGGGCAAAGCCAAGGCACATGATCATCAGGCAGACGCCCAGCAGCAGACCTGGCAGCACACCGGCGATAAACAGCGTGGCAATGGAAACCGTGCCGCCTGCCGCCAGCGAGTAAATCACCGAGTTATGGCTGGGCGGAATGAGGATCGCCTGTACCGAGCCGCTGGCGGTCACCGCTGCCGCGTAATCACGCGGATAGCCCTTCTTTTCCATCTCCGGGATCATTACGCTGCCAATCGAGGCGGTATCGGCCACCGAGGAGCCGGAAATCGCGCCGAAAAAGGTGGAGGCGACGATATTCACCAGCGACAGGCCGCCGCGAATAAAGCCGACAAAGATATAGGCAAAATTCACCAGCCGTTTAGCAATGCCCCCTTCCGCCATGATCGCGCCGGCGAGAATGAAGAACGGTATCGCCAGCAGGGTAAATTTGTTCACCCCGCTGGTGATCTGGATCATCAGCGCCTCAAGGGGTAAATCGATCCACAGCGCGCCTGCGACGGCGCTCAGGCCGACGGCAAAGGCCACCGGCATCCCCAGCGCCAGCAGAATGGCGAGGGTGAACAACAACACAAATGCATCCATCTCTCACCTCTTAACCATGGTTACCAATCAGCACTACCGGACGGTTCTCCTGGGAACCGAACAGCAGCCGCTCAATCACAAACAGGATCAGGATCGCCGAACCAACAGGTAGCGGCAGATAACTCTCCCCGGAGGTCAGCACCGGGAATTCCGCTACCGGCTGCTCCCACAGTTCCACACACAGTAAATAGCTGTACCAGAAGATCAGGCTGGAGATGAGCAGCATCAGTAGATCCACCACCCGCGCACAGACATTTTTCAGCGCCAGCGGCAGACGATCGGTCAGCATGTTGACGGCGATATGCGATCCGGCGCGATAGCCCACCGCTGCGCCGATAAAGGTAAAAGTCACCATACAGATAATGGCGACCGGCTCCGGCCATGACTCGCCGCGGTTAAGCACGTAGCGCGAGAAAATGCCGATGGGGATGACAATGGTCATCACCAGCAGGGAAATCCCCGCCACTGTCATGGCGAGCAGGTACAGGCGATCCATCCACTTCAGGTAGATTTCGGACATACGTCCTCCACAAGACGTTATGCGCCAGCGGGCGGCTGGCGCAGCAGAATTACTTCACATCCGCGATGGCTTTCATCAGATCCTGGTGTTTGTCGCCATACTGCGCGCGCACCGGCTCTGTCGCCTTCACAAAGACCGCCTTGTCGATTTCCTGGAATTTCACGCCGCCAGCTTTCATTTTCGCGACCGCGTCGGCGTTATACGCCTGCCACAGCGTGCGTTGTTCGGCCTGGGCTTCACGGGCGAGGGTGAGGATTTTCTGCTGATCGTCGGCGCTGAGTTTGTCCCATTTCACTTTGGAATAGAGCAGCATTTCCGGGGTAATAAAGTGACCGCTCAGGGTGTAATTCTTGGCGACCGGCAGGTAGTTATGGGCCACAAAGGTTGGTGGATTGTTTTCCGCGCCGTCGATAACGCCGGTCTGCATGCCGCTGTACACTTCACTTACCCCCATCGCCACCGCGTTCGCGCCCATTGCTTTCAGGGTCGCCAGCGCCACCGGGCTGCCCTGCACGCGGATCTTCATCCCTTTCAGCGCTTCAGGCGTGGTGACGGGCGTCTTGGTGATCAGGTTACGGGTGCCGGAATCCATCCAGCCAAGAAACACCAGCCGCGATTTCGGGTTGTTAGTCAGCTTTTCGCCGATGCTTTTGCCGATATCGCCGTCGATCACTTTATGCATATGGTCTTCATCGCGGAAAACGTACGGCAGGGTGAAAACTTCGATGTCCGGCAGAATAGCGGCGACCGGCGCCATCGAGACGCGGATCATGTCGATTGCCCCCATCTGCGCCTGTTCGATCATTTGCTTTTCATCCCCTAATACGCCGCCGGGGAAGACTTTAATTTCTAATTTGCCATCGGTTTGCTGTTTGAGTTTTTCGCCCATGTTCTGCACGGCCACCACGTTCGGGTAGCCCTGCGGATGCACGTCGGCGGCTTTGATCACCTGCGCCATCACGGCAGGGGCAAACAGTAATGACGCGGTGGACAGGCACAGCGAAGCCAGTAACGGCTTGAGGGTCGTTTTCATCGGGTCAGCTCCAGGGTAGGGTCAGCGGTAAAACTGTGTTTTATTTTTACGCTTAGAAATTAGCCTGGGTTGTGACGGGCAGGGGTGAAGCGGTTCACAAAAGCGCTAAAATAATGAAACGGAGGTTTAACAATGTGACAACAGGGGTTCTTTTTGCGGTCAGCGGCTAGTCGCCTTTACGCAGCAGATAGCGATAAGGCAGCGATTCTGTCTCCTGCGCCACAAGTTCATGCTCCATAAAACGGCAGAAACCGGGGATGTCGCGCGTGGTCGCCGGATCGTCGGCAATAATCAGCAGGGTTTCGCCCGCCTGCATGCTGCGCACGGTTTTGCGCACCATCATGACAGGTTCCGGGCAACGCAGCCCCAGGGCATCAAGGGTGTGGTCAGGTGTGGTAAACAGATCGCTCATGGTTGTCTCATCCGGTCAAAAACCGCATTAGTTTACGCCGCCATTTTTGTGACGCAAGTCAGGTTAACGATTGCGTGAAAATTAGCCATTGCAATGGTGAGTCAAAGCAGTATGATGCGGCGGCTTTATAAAATTACGTTGCATTAATTGGGTTCCCTAACCCCAACCACTAAAAAGGTCACAACATGTCGCAGTTTTCTCAATCCCAGCGCGTAAAAGCGTTGTTCTGGTTATCGCTATTCCATTTACTGGTGATCACCTCCAGTAACTATCTGGTGCAGTTGCCAATCACCATTTTCGGTTTCCACACCACCTGGGGCGCGTTCAGCTTTCCGTTTATTTTCCTCGCCACCGATCTCACCGTGCGTATTTTTGGCGCGCCGCTGGCCCGACGCATTATCTTTGCCGTGATGATCCCGGCGCTGGTGGTGTCGTATATCATTTCGTCGCTGTTTTATATGGGTAGCTGGCAGGGATTCGGCGCGCTGGCGCATTTCAACCTGTTTGTCGCCCGTATCGCCGCCGCCAGCTTTATGGCCTATACGCTGGGGCAGATCCTCGACGTACGCGTCTTTAACCGCCTGCGCCAGAGCCGCCACTGGTGGCTTGCGCCGACGGTTTCCACCATCTTCGGTAACGCCAGCGATACCATCGCCTTCTTCTTTATCGCCTTCTGGCGCAGTCCGGATGCGTTTATGGCGCAACACTGGATGGAAATCGCGCTCGTTGACTACAGCTTTAAGGTGCTTATCAGTCTGGTCTTCTTCCTGCCGATGTACGGCGTACTGCTTAATATGTGCCTGAAAAGACTGGCAGATAAATCTGAAATTCCGGCGTTGCAGGCCAGTTAAAGGTACGCCTGATAACTTGTGATAAGATGGACGAATGAGCCGTTATGGCCGTTTATCGAAAGGAAGAAGTCAATGCGCAATCTGGTTAAATATGTCGGTATTGGCCTGCTGGTAATGGGGCTGGCGGCCTGTGACAACAATGATAAAGCGACTCCGGCGCAGGCTGCGTCGGCGGAAGCCAATGCCACCGGTCAGCCAGTGACGCTGCTGGACGGCAAGCTGAGTTTCTCGCTGCCCGCAGACATGACCGATCAGAGCGGCAAACTGGGCACCCAGGCTAACAACATGCACGTCTACTCTGACGCGACCGGCCAGAAAGCGGTGATTGTCATTGTCGGCGACAACAGCAACGAAGAGCTGTCCGTGCTGACCAAACGTCTGGAAGATCAGCAGCGCAGCCGCGATCCGCAGCTGCAGGTGGTGACCAACAAATCCATCGACGTGAAAGGCCAGAAAATGCAGCAGCTCGACAGCATTATCTCTGCCAAAGGCCAGACCGCCTGGTCTTCCGTGGTGCTGGGTAAAGTGGATAACAAATTGCTGACCATTCAGGTCACGCTGCCGGCCGAAAACCAGCAGCAGGCGCAAACGGCAGCCGAGAACATTATCAACACCATCGTGCTGAAATAAGTCTCTGCCGGACAGGCATAGTTAAACAACGGTCTCCACAGGAGGCCGTTTTTTTAACCGCCACGCCAGCAACAGCGCCACCGCCACCAGCCCCGCAGCCGCCAGATAGATCACCGATACGCCCGCCCATGCCATCAACAGCCCGGCCGCCGGTCCTGTCACCCCCAGCGACAGATCCATAAATACCGTATAGGTCGCCAGCGCCGCGCCCTGATTCTGTTGCGGCACGGCCTTCACTGCCACCACGCCCAGCGCCGGGAAGACCAGCGAAAAACCCGCCCCCGCCAGCAGTACACCCACTTTTGCCATCCAGGGATCCACCGCCACCCCCACCAGCACCAGGCCCAGCGTTTCCACCACGAAACAGACCATCGCCACGTTCAGGCCGCCGACGCGGTTAACGGTATTGGGGAAAAACAGTCGCGTGCCAACAAACGCACAGCTGAACAGCGTTAAGGCGAAGGCCGCGCCATCCCAGCCACGGGCATCGTAAAACAGGGTGATAAAGGTGGCGATGACGCCAAAACCGGCAGAGCCGAGCGCCAGCGCCATGCCGTACAGCCAGACCCGCCCCAGCACGGCGCGAAACGGCAGCGGCTTGCCTTTGCTGACCTTCACCGCCGGACGGCTCAGGGCAAACAGTAGCGCCGTTACCGCCACCGCCATGATAATGGCCGCCAGCCCCGTCAGCCCGGTGTAGTGGTAGCAGAGCACCCCCAGCGGCGCGCCAATCGCCATCGCCCCGTAAGACGCAATACCGTTCCAGGAAATCACCTTTCCGATATGCAGCGATCCCACCACGCCGACGCCCCACAGCGTAGCCCCGGTCCCGGCAAAACTCTGCCCGATGCCGAGGATCACCCGGCCCAGGCACAGCAGCAGCAGACAGACCACCGGCGTGGCGGTGCTCAGCCCCGCCAGCAGATAAAACAGGCCGCTCAGCACACAGCCGCACAGCCCGAAGACGACAATCTTTTTCGGGCCGAACAGGTCGGCATAGCGTCCGGCGTGAGGACGGCTCACCAGGGTGGCAAAATATTGCAGGCTGATCACCAGTCCCGCCCAGAAGGCGCTAAATCCCTTCACATCATGGACATAGCCGGGCAATACCGCCAGCGGCAGGCCGATAGTCAGATAACTGGCGAAGTTAAAAATAACGACAGAGATAATGCGCAGGTTGAGGCGCAATCCGTTCAGCGCCGGTTCGGCAACGGGTTCAGGCATAGAACTCACCACATTTTTTACAACAGTGTTTCACTATTATCATGATGACGGCTGAAAATCAGCAGCAGATTCAGATAATGCACGTCATACGAAGCCCCGCTAACGCACTACACTTAGCGGGCACAGCGAAAAAAGGAATTCACTATGATCACCCCCCAGCCCGATAAAGCGGGCTTGCATATCCTCCTGAAATTAGCCGCTCTGGTTATTATTCTGGCGGGCATCCATGCCGCCGCCGACATTATTGTTCAGTTATTAATGGCGTTGTTTTTCGCCATCGTGCTTAATCCGCTGGTGACCTGGTTTTTGCGTCGCGGCGTGAAGCGACCGGTCGCGATCACCATTGTGGTGGTTGTCATGATGATCGTGCTGACCGCGCTGTTTGGCGTGCTGGCGGCGTCATTTAATGAATTCATCACCATGCTGCCCAAATACAATAAGGAATTAACGCGTAAGGTTCTGCAGTTACAGGACATGATGCCGTTCCTGCATCTGCACATGTCACCGGAGCGCATGTTACAGCGTATGGACTCTGACAAAATGATGGCCTTCGCCACCCTGCTGATGACCGGCCTGTCGAACGCTATGGCGAGCATTGTGCTGCTGGTGATGACCGTGGTGTTTATGCTGTTTGAAGTGCGCCATCTGCCGTACAAACTGCGCTTTGCGCTGAACAATCCGCAGATCCATATCGCCGGATTGCACCGCGCCTTAAAAGGTGTGTCGCACTACCTGGCGCTGAAAACGCTGATCAGCCTGTGGACCGGGGCCATCATCTGGCTGGGTCTCATGCTGTTAGGCGTCCAGTTTGCGCTGATGTGGGGCGTGCTGGCATTTTTACTTAACTATGTGCCTAACATCGGCTCGGTGATCTCGGCCATCCCGCCGATGATCCAGGCCTTCCTGTTCAACGGCTTTTACGAGTTTATGATGGTGGGGATCCTCTTCCTGGTCGTGCACATGGTGCTGGGGAATATGGTGGAGCCGCGCATGATGGGCCATCGTCTGGGCATGTCGACCATGGTGGTATTTTTATCCTTACTGATCTGGGGATGGCTGCTCGGCCCGGTGGGAATGCTGCTCTCTGTGCCGCTTACCAGCGTCTGTAAGATCTGGATGGAGACCACCAAAGGCGGCAGCAAGCTGGCGATCCTGCTGGGGCCTGGCCGTCCTAAAAGCCGGTTGCCTGGCTAGGGATAACTCANNNTGCGCCACGTACCTGCTACGCTTAACGGTCTGAAGAATCATCAATAATGACCGGGAGCAGACCATGAAAATCGATTTAACGGGAAAACTCGCGCTGGTGACCGCCTCCACGGGCGGGATTGGCTTTGCTATTGCACGTGGCCTGGCAGAGAGCGGTGCGGAAGTGATCGTGAATGGCCGCAGCGAAAGCTCGGTGAATCAGGGCATCCAGAATTTACAGCAGGTGGTGCCGGGCGTGGCGGTGCGCGCGGCGGTTGCCGATCTCAGTACGCCAGAAGGGGTGGAATCGGTGCTGCGGGCGGCTTCCGGCGTCGATATTCTGGTAAACAATGCCGGGATTTATGGCCCGCAGGATTTCTACTCTACCGACGACGAAATCTGGGAAAACTACTGGCAGACCAACGTCATGTCCGGCGTCCGCCTCGCCCGTGCATTATTGCCCGGCATGGTGCAAAAACGCTGGGGACGGGTGGTGTTTATCTCGTCTGAATCGGCGCTCAATATCCCGTCAGATATGATTCATTACGGTGTGACCAAAACCGCGCAGCTCTCGCTTGCCCGCGGGCTGGCGAAATTTGTCGCCGGTAGCGGCGTGACGGTCAACAGCGTGCTGCCGGGTCCGACCATGTCGGACGGCTTCGCCGCCATGATGAAAGACGAGATGGAGCGCACCGGTAAATCACTGGAAACGCTGGCGACGGAGTTCGTCATGGCGAATCGCCCGAGCTCGGTGATCCAGCGTGCTGCCACGGTTGAAGAGGTTGCTAATATGGTGGTCTATGTCTGTTCGACCCAAGCGTCTGCCACCTCCGGCGCGGCGCTGCGCGTGGACGGCGGCGTGGTGGATGATATTGTTTGATGTG
>NZ_CP127837.1:901702-987860 GCF_030291195.1 Enterobacter sp. PGRG2
GGCACCGCTGGACATACAGGTCTTAAATTTTGAAGCTGGTAACAATTTTTTCCAGCTGAACGGTCTGCTCTTCCATGGACTGCGCTGCCGCAGCCACTTCCTGCACCAGCGCTGCGTTTTGCTGTGTGGTGCTGTCGAGCTGGTTAATCGCCATATTAATCTGATCGATACCCTTACTTTGCTCGTTACTCGCCGAGCTGATCTCAGAGATTAAGGTGGTTACGCTCTCCACTTTTTCCACCAGGCCGTTCATGGTGACGCCGGCCTGCCTGACCAGACTTCCGCCCTGCTCGATATTCGCAACGGACTCTTCGATCAGCTTTTTGATCTCCTGCGCTGAGGTGGCGCTGCGCTGCGCCAGGGAGCGCACTTCTCCTGCGACCACCGCGAAGCCGCGTCCGTTTTCACCGGCACGCGCCGCTTCAACCGCCGCGTTGAGCGCCAGGATATTGGTCTGGAACGAAATCCCGTCAATGACGCTGATGATGTCGACAATCTTCACGGACGAGTCATTAATTCTGCTCATCGTGCTGACCACCTCGTTCACCACCGAGGCCCCTTCCCGCGCAGCGCCCGACACCTGGCTGGAGAGCTTATTTGCTGCCTGCGCGTTATCGGCATTCTGACGTACCGTGCTGGTCAGCTCTTCCATCGAGGCTGCGGTTTCCACAATCGACGATGACTGATCTTCGGTACGGGCTGACAGATCGCGGTTACCCCCGGCGATCTGGCGCGACGCCGAAGAGATCGCCTGCGCGCTTTGCCCGACCTGCTGCATTAGCTCCTGTAAATAGCTAATGAAGGCATTAAAGTTCTGAATAATGGCATTAAATTCCGGGCTTTTACTCGCGGTTAAACGTTGCGTCAGATCGGCACCGCCGCTGGACAGCGCTTCGATATTTTTATTTAACAGGCTGACGTTTCTGAAAATATTGCGCACAAAAATCATTAAGACGAGGATTAAGACGATCCCCAGCGTTAACTGAACAATGGTTAATTTGGTCAGAATAGAATTCGATGCCTGCTCCAGCTTACTGGCTGGCAGATCGACGGCCAGGAACCAGGGGCTGCCTTCAATGGGCAGCACAAATAATGCGTGCTCACCGTCAGATCCAGAATACTTTCCTTCATAAGACTTTTGTTGACCGGTATTCAGCAGCGACAATAATGCCTGAGAAGATGGCAGATTAAGGTCACGTAAATTATTCAGCGCCTTGCCGCCTTCTGTGGAAGCGCCATTACCGACGATTTTTCCGTCCTGCTCAATAATCAGAACGTTACCCTCAACCGCTTTACTCATGTCTGCGGCCAGCTGATTGAAAAAGCCGAGCGTCACGTCAATGGTCGCCACGCCCCAGGGTTTACCGTCACGCCATATCGCCATGGCGCAGTTAGTCCGCGGCTGTGGGCTGGCAGCATCCTGATAAGCACGCGCCCAGGCACATTCGCCTTTGGCGGCGTTCAGGCCGTCTTTATACCAGGCCTGCTCCCAGTATTTGTCTGCTTCCGGCTGGTTCCACACGGTATTGACCTGCAGTACTCCACCGGCATCGCGGGCAAAGAAGGTGCTGAACTTCTCGCGCTCAGGATCGCGCAGACGGGGTAATGGCCAGATACCGCCGCCGAACACATTCTGATCGCCATACTGGTTTACCAGATTTGGCAGCAGTTGATCGATCTGCGCACTGTCGAGGGTGCCGACAAGTTCAGTGATGGTTTTTTGCTGCGCTTTCACGCGGTTCATTTGTTCTTTAATAGCGTTACTTTGCAGGGCAACGGTATGACGAACCAGTTCCGTTTCCGTGGCGACAATTTGCGGCGAGACAAAATGCTTAATCACGAAAAACGTAACCAGCACTAAAATAAAGAAAAATCCAACAAGAAGCAGGCTAAAACGACCCTGGGTGGTTTTCCATAGCATGATAAATATGACTCAGGTAGGGGAGGTATAGAATGGATAACGGCATAACGCTCAATAACTTTAATTTTATAAATTAGTTAGCAGTGAACGCTTATATAATTAATGGCTGCGGAAAAGCGGAGAAATAAAATAGCCCGATTCTTATCGGGCTATTTGCTAAAAATATTTTGAGTCTATCAAAATTTATTTATCGCTGAGTGCCTGCGCACACGCCCAGGCGCTGGCCCAGGCCCACTGGAAGTTATAGCCGCCCAGCCAGCCGGTGACATCCATCACCTCGCCAATAAAATACAGTCCAGGCACATTACGCGCTTCCATGGTGCGTGACGACAGCTCATGGGTATCCACGCCGCCGAGGGTCACTTCCGCCGTGCGGTAGCCTTCGGTACCGTTTGGCTGCACCCGCCACCGGGTCAGCGTTTCAATAAGCGCCTGCTGATCGCGTGGGTTAAGCTGCTTCAGGGTCACATCCGGGATCTGTCCCAGCGACTGTAAGCACTCCACCAGTCGCTTTGGCAGGTGCATCGCCAGCGTGTTTTTCAGGCTCTGGTTCGGATGTGCCGCCCGCTGCTCATTGAGGACGCTTTCAGGATCGCATTCCGGCAGCAAATTAATGGTGACGAATTCACCCGGCTGCCAGTAGCTGGAAATTTGCAGGATCGCCGGGCCGGACAGACCGCGATGGGTGAAAAGCAGGTTTTCACGGAATACCGTGCCGTCTTCCGCCTCGATCACCGCGGGCACCGACACGCCGGAAAGCGTTTGTAACTGCTCCAGTAATGGTTTATGCAACGTGAAAGGCACCAGGCCTGCCCGTGTCGGCAGCACCTTCAGGCCAAACTGTTCGGCAATTTTATAGCCGAAGGGCGTAGCGCCCAGGCCCGGCATGGAAAGGCCGCCGCTGGCGATCACCAGTTTGTCGGCGCTGACGGTATCGCCGTTCAGCGTCAGCGTATAACCGTCGTCATCGCGGGCCACCTCAAGCACCTCAGTGCGCAGTCGCATCACTACTTTTCCCGCTGTACATTCTGCCACCAGCATATCAACGATCTGCTGGGCGGAGTCGTCGCAGAACAGCTGTCCGAGGGTCTTCTCATGCCACGCGATACCGCGCCTGCCGACCAGATCGATAAAATCCCACTGGGTATAACGTGCGAGGGCAGATTTACAAAAATGCGGGTTCTGGCTCAGATAAGCCGCAGGCTCGACATAAAGGTTAGTAAAGTTACAGCGGCCCCCGCCAGACATCAGGATCTTACGGCCCGGTTTTTTACCGTTATCGAGTAACAGGACGCGTTTACCTGCCTGTCCGGCCTGCGCGGCGCAAAACATTCCGGCCGCTCCGGCGCCAATTACGATGGCATCAAACCTTTCCACACGACGATCCTCTTGATTAATGAGCGGCGAATTGTAAATTTTCGCCGCTGGTCGCACCAGCAAAAATATGTCAATTCGATGACAGCTATTTGAAAAATAAAAGATAATTGTTTTTACGCTTTTACAACCTAAGGAAAATTATCAAAAAAAGTCTATATTTCACTTTCCCCGCACCGCGGTTGTCCACGATAATGCGCCGCGTTCATGACCTCAAAATGGCGTAACGTATATGCTACATTTATTTGCCGGCCTGGATTTACATACCGGGTTATTACTTCTTCTTGCTCTGGTCTTTGTCCTGTTTTACGAAGCCATCAATGGCTTCCATGACACGGCGAACGCGGTGGCAACGGTTATCTATACCCGTGCGATGCGTTCTCAACTCGCGGTCATTATGGCTGCGGTGTTCAACTTTTTCGGCGTTCTGCTGGGTGGACTGAGCGTGGCCTATGCGATTGTGCATATGCTGCCAACGGATCTTCTGCTCAACGTCAGCTCGGCGCATGGCCTCGCCATGGTGTTCTCAATGTTAACGGCGGCGATTATCTGGAACCTCGGCACCTGGTACCTGGGTCTGCCGGCCTCCAGCTCTCACACCCTGATTGGCGCGATTATCGGTATTGGTTTAACCAATGCGCTGATGACCGGCTCTTCTGTGGTGGACGCGCTTAACATTCCTAAAGTTATCAATATCTTCGGCTCGTTGATCATCTCGCCAATCGTTGGCCTGGTGTTCGCAGGCGGGCTGGTATTTTTGCTGCGTCGTTTCTGGAACGGCAGCAAAAAACGCGACCGCATTCATATGACTCCGGCAGAGCGTGAAAAGAAAGACGGCAAGAAAAAGCCGCCATTCTGGACGCGTATTGCCCTGATCCTGTCCGCTATCGGCGTGAGTTTTTCTCACGGCGCTAACGATGGTCAGAAAGGTATCGGCCTGATCATGCTGGTCCTGATCGGCGTAGCGCCAGCGGGCTTTGTGGTGAACATGAACGCCTCCGGTTATGACATCACCCGTACCCGTGACGCGGTAAATAACGTCGAGACCTACTTCCAGCAGCATCCTGCGCTGCTGCAAAAAGCCACCGGTGTGGATCCGCTGATCCCGACGCCGGAAGAAGTGGCGTCCAAACCGAACGAGTTCCATTGCCATCCGGGCCGCGCCATTAACGCGCTGGACCGCGCTAAAGCAATGCTGACCAATATCGAAAGCTACGACAAACTGCCGGTAGAACAGCGCGGCCAGCTGCGTCGCATTTTGCTGTGTATCTCTGATATTACCGACAAAGTGGCCAAACAGCCGGATGTCAGCGCTGAAGACCAGCGTCTGCTGAAGAAGCTGAAAGGCGACATGCTGAGCACCATCGAATACGCGCCGGTCTGGATCATCATGGCCGTTGCGCTGGCGCTGGGTCTGGGCACTATGGTGGGCTGGCGTCGTGTGGCGACCACCATCGGTGAGAAGATTGGTAAGAAAGGCATGACCTACGCACAGGGGATGTCGGCGCAGATGACCGCAGCGGTCTCCATTGGTCTGGCAAGCTATACCGGGATGCCGGTTTCCACCACGCACGTGCTCTCCTCCTCCGTGGCGGGTACGATGATTGTGGACGGCGGCGGCCTGCAAAGAAAAACCGTGACCAACATTTTAATGGCCTGGGTCTTCACCTTACCGGCGTCGATTATTTTGTCCGGCGGACTGTACTGGATCGCGCTGAAACTGATTTAAGCGCGGGCAGGAAGCATACAAAGCGGGTCAGTTTACTGGCCCGCTTTTTTTATGCTCAGTGCCAGATCATGAGGGCGATCAGGCTAACCACCACCAGGCCACACAGCGCGCTGGTTAAAATAAAATGCTGACGAACCCGCTGGCAGCGGCGAATAAACTCATCATCATGATGGTCCAGATAACGTTGCTGGTAGATATACCACACCAGGCGCATCTGCTTACTGGGCTGTCCGTGCGAGGTAAAAAATCCTCCGCCATCCACATATTGATAGAGCAACGGATCGCAACCACGAAGTACCACTAACAATGCGCGTAATGATGAGAAGTAACGCGCCATATTCACCACACAAACGACACACAAAGCCCAAAACAGCGCGACGGTGCTGACCATACCCCCTCCCCGGCGATCCGCCCACGGAGAAATCCCCCGGGACTCTCGCTCCCCGATACTCAGCGAAAACAGTTCAGTGAAGAGTGTTACCAGAAACCGAGCGGGATCACATTTATTTATCCGGACGGTTCATTAAATAGTGTAGGAGATCCGTTAATTTTTTTACCACAAGGTTAATCGTAATCATGGTCTGCAAATCGATTATTTGTTGCAGTAAAGCGTGAGCCAGGCGGATTGACGGCAGAGATCGTGCGTTATAAGGTAGAAATATCTACTACAATTATACTCTTAAGGCCGGGCATTCCCCGCGCAAATAGTATGCAGGACGCGGGACACAGCACAACGCAGGATGAGCTGCTAACCCACTGGTCATCGACAACTTATGGAAGGAGTAACATTATGGCTTACACACATATCCTGATCGCAGTCGATCTCTCCCCGGAAAGCAAAGTTCTGGTCGAGAAAGCGGTATCCATGGCGCGCCCTTACAACGCGAAGGTTTCGCTGATCCATGTTGATGTTAACTACTCCGATCTTTATACCGGCCTTATCGATGTGAATCTTGGCGATATGCAGAAGCGCATCTCCGAAGAGACGCATCACGCGCTGACCGAGCTGTCCACCAACGCGGGCTATCCGATCACCGAAACCCTGAGCGGCAGCGGCGATTTAGGCCAGGTGCTGGTCGATGCGATTAAGAAATACGATATGGACCTGGTGGTCTGCGGTCATCACCAGGATTTCTGGAGCAAACTGATGTCCTCCGCGCGCCAGCTGATCAACACCGTTCACGTTGATATGCTGATCGTGCCGCTGCGCGACGAAGAAGACGAGTAAGGTTCAGATACCCTCTCTCCCTGCGGGAGAGAGGAATTACTCCGGCGTTCCGGCGTAAATATCAAACCGGTGGCCTTTGGTGACCACCGCGTTTGGCGTGGCGACGCCCGCCAGTGGCGGCGCATAGTCCGGGCGCTTCACCACCACGCGCTTGGTCGCCAGCCGCCGCGCAGGTTCCAGCAGCCCGTCTGCATCCAGATCCGGCCCCACCAGCGACTGAAACACCCGCATCTCTTTTTTCACCAGTGCGCTTTTCTGCTTATGGGGAAACATCGGATCGAGATAGACCACCTGCGGGCGCGGCGTGATCTCATCAAGCCCGGTCAGGCTCGAAGCGTGGATCAGCTGTAAACGCTCCCGCAGCCAGGGGCCGATTTCCGCATCCGCATAGCCACGCGCCAGCCCATCATCGAGCAGCGCCGCCACCACCGGATTGCGTTCCAGCATGCGCACCCGACAGCCAATGGACGCCAGCACAAAGGCATCGCGGCCTAAGCCTGCGGTCGCATCAACCACGTCCGGCAGATAACTGCCCTTAACGCCGACGGCTTTCGCCACCGCTTCGCCGCGTCCGCCGCCGAATTTGCGCCGGTGGGCCATCGCCCCTTCGACAAAATCGACGAAGATGCCGCCGAGCTTTGGCTCATCGCGTTTACGCAGCTCAAGATGCGTCGGAGTGAGCACCAGCGCCATCAGGTTATCCGCGTCATGCTCCAGCGCCCAGCGGGCCGCAAGAACAGATAAGGCACCGTCTCCGGTGCCTGATTCATCTGACAAACAAATTTTCACGCTGTTGTCAGCCTTCGATGCCGTAATGCGCCAGCATGGCGTCCAGCTGCGGCTCGCGGCCACGGAAGCGTTTGAACAGCTCCATTGGCTCTTCGGAACCGCCGCGCGTCAGGATGTTATCCAGGAACGACTGGCCGGTTTCGCGGTTGAAGATCCCCTCTTCTTCGAAGCGGGAATAGGCGTCCGCCGCCAGCACGTCGGCCCACAGGTAGCTGTAGTAACCTGCCGCATAGCCACCGGCAAAAATATGGCTGAAAGCATGCGGGAAACGGCCCCAGGTCGGCCCCGGGATCACGGCGACCTGTTTTTTAATTTCCGCCAGGGTTTCGAGGACTTTCGCCCCCTGCTCCGGGCTGAACTCGGCATGCAGGCGGAAATCGAACAGGCCGAACTCAAGCTGACGCAGGATGAAGAGCGCGGCCTGATAGTTCTTGGCGGCGAGCATTTTTTCCAGCAGTGCTTCCGGCAGCGGCTCGCCCGTTTCGTAGTGACCGGAGATAAACGCCAGCGCTTCCGGCTCCCAGCACCAGTTTTCCATAAACTGGCTTGGCAGCTCGACCGCATCCCATGGCACACCGCTGATGCCCGAGACACCCGCCGCTTCGATACGCGTCAGCATATGGTGCAGACCGTGACCGAATTCGTGGAACAGGGTGGTCACTTCATCGTGGGTAAACAGCGCCGGTTTGCCGTTCACCGGGCGGTTAAAGTTACAGGTGAGGTAGGCGACCGGTTTTTGCAGCGAGCCGTCCGCTTTACGCATCTGACCCACGCAGTCGTCCATCCACGCCCCGCCGCGTTTGTTTTCACGGGCATAAAGATCGAGGTAGAAACTGCCGCGCAGTTCGTTGCTCTCGTCGTAAAGCTCGAAGAAACGCACGTCCGGGTGATAAACGTCGATATCTTTACGCTCTCTGGCGGTGATGCCATAAATGCGTTTCACCACTTCAAACAGGCCGTTAACCGCTTTTTCTTCCGGGAAGTACGGGCGCAGCTGTTCGTCGCTGATGCTGTACAGATGCTGTTTCTGTTTTTCGCTGTAGTAGGCAATATCCCATGGCTGAAGGTCATCCACACTGCACTCTTCTTTGGCGAAGGTACGCAGCTGGGCGAGTTCACGTTCACCCTGCGGACGGGCACGGCGCGCCAGATCGGTTAAGAAATCCAGCACCTGGGTCGGGCTTTGCGCCATTTTGGTGGCCAGCGATTTGTGCGCGTAGCTGTCGAAGCCCAGCAGTTGCGCCAGTTCGTGACGCAGGGCGAGGATCTCCGCCATTACCGGGCTGTTATCCCATTTACCGGCATTCGGCCCCTGATCGGAGGCGCGGGTGCTGTAGGCGCGGTACATCTCTTCACGCAGCGCCTGATTGTCGCAGTAGGTCATTACCGGCAGATAGCTTGGAATATCCAGGGTTAACAGCCAGCCTTCCTGCTCTTTGGCTTCGGCCTGCGCTTTGGCGGCGGCCAGCGCGCTTTCCGGCATGCCGGACAGTTCAGATTCGTCGGTGACGAGTTTCGACCAGCCCATGGTCGCATCCAGCACGTTGTTGCTGTACTGGTTGCCGAGTTCGGACAGGCGGGCGGCGATTTCGCCGTAACGTTGCTGTTTCTCTTTCGGCAGGCCAATGCCGGAGAGTTCAAAATCGCGCAGCGCGTTATCGACGGCTTTTTTCTTCGCCACATCCAGTTCGTTATAGGCGTCGCCATCGCGCAGATTGCGGTACGCCTGGTACAGACCTTCGTGCTGGCCGACCCAGGTGCTGTATTCAGACAGCAGCGGCAACGTCTGCTCGTAGGCTTCGCGCAGTTCCGGACTGTTTTTAACAGAGTTCAGGTGGCTGACGGGTGAGAACAGACGGCCCAGACGGTCATCCACTTCCGCCAGCGGCTGGCAGAGATTATCCCAGGTGTAAGGCGCGCCCTGTGCCACCACGCGCTCTACCGCCTCGCGGCAATCGTCCAGCGCTTTGGTGACGGCGGGGACGACGTGCTCAGGTTTAATGGCGGAAAACGGCGGCAATTCGAAAGGCGTCAGTAATGGATTGGTCATAAGCGCTGTCCTGGTTAATAAATAAGTTAAGCGCCCGATCAGCGCTTTTTCCGATAAGGTCTGGTATGGGGTTTAGTGTAGTTAATTTCAATGCCGGACGTTGCGCTTTCGCGGTGGCGGCCACTTTTCGGTATACTGTCGGCATACTTCTTTTCAGGTCATTGGAACGCGCTACATGCTCAGTTATCGTCACAGCTTTCACGCCGGCAATCATGCCGACGTCCTTAAACATACCGTTCAAAGCCTGATCATTGAATCGCTGAAAGAAAAAGAGAAGCCTTTTCTCTATCTGGACACCCATGCTGGCGCGGGTCGTTATCAGCTCGCCAGCGAACACGCTGAGCGCACCGGGGAATACCTCGAAGGTATCGCCCGTATCTGGCAGCAGGACGATCTGCCGGAAGAGCTGACGCCCTACATCACCGTGCTGAACCATTTTAACCGTAGCGGCACGCTGCGTTATTACCCCGGCTCCCCGCTGATTGCCCGCCAGCTGCTGCGCGAGCAGGACACGCTGCAATTAACCGAGCTGCACCCAAGCGACTACCCGCTGCTGCGTTCGGAATTTCAGAAAGATGCCCGTGCCACCGTGGCCCGTGGCGACGGCTATCAACAGCTGAAATCGAAACTGCCGCCGCCGTCCCGCCGTGGCCTGATCCTCATCGATCCGCCGTACGAAATAAAAACCGATTATCAGGCGGTGGTGCAGGGCATCAGCGAAGGCTACAAACGTTTTGCGACCGGCACTTACGCCCTGTGGTATCCGGTGGTGATGCGCGCGCAAATCAAACGTATGTTGAAAGAGCTGGAAGCCACCGGCATTCGCCGCATTCTGCAAATCGAGCTGGCGGTGCGCCCGGACAGCGATCAGCGCGGCATGACCGCCTCCGGCATGATTGTGATTAACCCGCCGTGGAAGCTGGAGCAACAGATGCAAAACGTGCTGCCATGGCTGCACAGCAAACTGGTGCCAGCCGGCACGGGGCATACGCTGGTGAACTGGGTGGTGCCGGAGTAATCGCAACCATCGGTGGAACCTTTTAAGCCGCGCGTTACACTGCGCTCAAATGCGACTCAAATAAGGAACGGTCATGACTAAGCATTATGATTATCTCGCCATTGGCGGCGGCAGCGGCGGCATCGCCTCGATCAACAGAGCGGCCATGTACGGTCAGAAATGTGCGCTGATTGAAGCCAAAGCGCTGGGCGGCACCTGCGTTAACGTCGGTTGCGTGCCGAAAAAAGTGATGTGGCATGCGGCGCAGATCCGCGAGGCAATCGAGCTTTATGGCCCGGACTATGGCTTTGATACCACCCTCAATCACTTCGACTGGAACAAACTGGTCGCCAGCCGTACTGCTTATATCGATCGCATCCACAACTCCTATGACAACGTGCTGGGTAAAAATCACGTTGACGTGATCCGTGGTTTCGCGCGTTTCGTTGACGCCCATACCGTGGAAGTGAACGGCGAAACCATTACCGCTGACCATATTCTGATCGCCACCGGTGGGCGTCCGAGCCATCCGGATATTCCGGGCGCAGAATACGGTATCGACTCCGATGGCTTCTTCGAATTACCGGCCATGCCGCAGCGCGTGGCGGTGGTGGGCGCAGGGTACATCGCGGTGGAACTGGCAGGCGTAATTAATGGCCTTGGCGCGCAGACGCACCTGTTCGTGCGTAAACACACGCCGCTGCGCAGTTTTGATCCCATGCTGAGCGAAACGCTGGTGGAAGCGATGGCGGCCGACGGCCCGACGCTTCACACCCACGCGGTGCCGAAGTCGGTGGTGAAAAATGCCGATGGCAGCCTGCTGCTGACGCTGGAAGATGGCCGCAGTGAAACCGTCGATTGCCTGATCTGGGCGATTGGCCGCGTACCGGCCAACGACAATTTCAACCTCGCGGTAACGGGCGTGAAAACCGACGAAAAAGGCTACATCGTCGTGGATAAGTTCCAGAATACCAGTGTGCCGGGGATTTATGCCGTGGGCGACAACACCGGTGCCGTTGAACTGACGCCGGTGGCCGTGGCTGCGGGTCGTCGCCTGTCCGAGCGCCTGTTTAACAACAAGCCGGATGAGCATCTGGATTACAACAATATCCCGACCGTGGTGTTCAGCCATCCGCCGATCGGCACCGTGGGCCTCACCGAACCGCAGGCGCGCGAACAGTACGGCGACGAGGCGGTGAAAGTGTATAAATCGTCCTTTACGGCGATGTATACCGCGGTAACGTCACACCGTCAGCCGTGCCGTATGAAGCTGGTGTGTGTGGGCGAGGAGGAGAAAATCGTCGGCATTCACGGCATTGGCTTCGGCATGGACGAGATTTTACAGGGCTTCGCCGTGGCGCTGAAAATGGGCGCGACCAAGAAAGATTTCGACAATACCGTGGCGATCCACCCGACCGCCGCCGAAGAATTTGTCACCATGCGTTAATGCCCTTCCTGCTATTTCAGCAATAAAAAAACTGGCGAGTTATCGCCAGTTTTTTTTCGCCATTACGCCGCTAAAAGTTTTTATCCAGCGACAGCGTGATATTGCGCTGATGGTAATCGTAGAAATTGATATTACTGTCGACGCGTTTATAGCTGAAATTCAGCTTCGGCATCACGCCAAATACATAGAGATCCCGGTGCCAGAGCGACAAATTATAATACTGCTCATTGTCTTTGCGGCGGGTGGAGAATATTTCACTGTCGGCCTGGTAATGACGTTTTGCGAAGGCCGTGGAGGCCGAAAATGAAATCTGCCAGGGTAAGTCCACCTGTACCCCGCCGCGCACGCCTGTCCGCTGATTAGTTTCACTTTTTGCCGCGGTTTGCTGATCCTGAATATCGACGCCCGCATAGGCTGACACCAGATTACTGAAGGCATGAGACAGCGTGGTGGAAGAATAACGGCTATAGCCGCGCAAAAAGCCGTATTCGTCGGCATCGTAATGGAGTTTTTGATATTCCAGCGCCTGACTTATCTGCCATGCGGGTGAAAGCAGGTAGCTGTATTCCGCCCGCACGCCGGGGCCGGAAGAATAGGCTTCCGTGCCGTACCATCTTTTTTCATAAAAAGGCAGCAGGGCGAACTGCTGGCGGTAATCCCGCCACTGATAACCAGCATAAAGGCGGCTGGTAATATCATCGAAATCATGATTATTCCAGTAGCTTTTGCCGTTCACTGTGCCCATAAAGCGCAGGCCATGCTGGTTATACAAAGAGACATCCTTTTGTAGTGCGCCGTTAAACCAGAAGCCCTCTCCCCGTTGCGGGAAACTGTCTTTATTGCGTAAAAAGAGCCGATCGCCGATGCGAATGGTTTTACTTGTCGAGGCATTATTGACGTTGCTGTCATTAAGATAGCTGACGCTGAGCCTGCCGGTCAGGTCGCTGCCCTGCTGAATACGCTCAATATAAACGCCAATGATCGCCTGAATATTTTCCGGCGGATTGCTTTGTAGCACGCGGCGAAACTGGTACTCCGCCGTATTGTACTGGTGGTTTTCAAACATGGCGCGCGCCATGTCGAGCCGCACCGCATCCAGTTCAGGGTGTTCACTCAGAATGGCGCGGTAGTGGGCGATAGCCTGATCGTAATTGCCCTTGCTGCGGGCCAGCCCCGCCTTTGCAAAGCGGATCAGCGTGGGATCGGCGCTGGCTGACGCTTCATACACCGGCAGAATGGCTTCCACCATCGGCCATTTGCCTTCGCGCACGGCCTGATCGAGCAGCGCCGTCGCCAGCTGTGGCTGTTCAGCAAGTTGCGCATTGTTAACAGAGATAAAGGTTCCGGCGGCGGAGGTGCTTTTATCCTGCTGTGTCAGACGATCAAAATGGGGTGCAGCGGGAATGACGTCAGTATCCGGCGGTGCGGCTAAGGCGGCGCCGAGCGGAAACAACAGGCTTATTGCGCCTGTACGCAGGACATTCATAGGGATTTATACCATCACGAAAAACCGGCCAGCCAGGCTGGCCGGGAGGCGAGTTACTGACGCGTTGCGCCAAAAGCTACGTTTTTGCTGGTGTCGGCGAAGCTGGCAAGACCGCCCAGCTCCTGCGCGGCAGGGCCATTGAAATGGCCGGTGAAGGTACCGTCCTGACCGCCTGACTGCGCCTTACCGGTGAAGCCGCCGTCCGCAATGGTGCCCTGCATCGCCACAGCGCTGCCGAAGGCGTCGCCTGCGGCAATGTTGCCGTTGATGGTTTTCGCGGCAAAGTCGACGTTGAAAGTGGCATCGCTGCGAATGTCTTCACGCATGCCGTTGCCGACATAGGTCGCTGTACCCTGCGTGGGCACGTTGGCGGCCAGCGTCGGCTCGCCCGTGTAGAACACGTCATGCTTGCCCGTTTTAAAGTCGGTCCAGGTGCCAAAGGTGGTGTAGCTCATACGGCCGCAGCACCAGGAGGTGGCGGAATGACGGGTGCCGTCCGTACTGGTCAGGGACTGAGTAAAGACATAGGCCGGTTCGATACCGGTACCGCGCATGGTATAGGAAAGGCCCTGCGGCGTGGTGTAGGTATAGCCTGACAGGGTGCCCCCGGTCGCCAGGCTTGTCGGCGCGCTGGCAGGCGGTTGCGGCGTGGTGCCGGTATTGTTATTGCCAGCGTTATTGCCAGAACCATTGTCTGTCTGCACCGGCGGCGTTGTGGTCGGCGGCGTTTTATCGCCACCACCGCCACCGCCACCGCCACCGCCRCCACAGGCGGTTAAAATACACACCGAAAGTAATAAGGCAGGCTTTAACGTGGTCATAAAATGAACATCCTTGGTTGTGAAATATGTTGCATTATTTCTGCACAAAATTTTTACATGAATTTACCGTAAAAAATCACGTGCGAACTTAATGAATGTTCATATAACAGGATTATGAGAATTATCTTAGTAAGAAAATACGAATTTTATCACTGGCAGACCCGCTAATTTACGCGGGCCTACCAATATTGGTGGGATTAATTACTTTGCTGCGGAACCGTCATTGGCATATTAACGGTCGATTGCGCGCCATTATCCGGCGTCCTGACCACCATGTTCGGCAGCGCCAGTTCAATATCATTTTCAATCAAGCCTTCCAGAATACGGATATTAATCTCCTGCTGAATATCCATATACTTGTTATAGTCGGCGGTATTAACAATATGTACCACTTCAAAATTCAGGCGATCCTGGGTAAAAGCCAGAAAATGCGCACGGTCAAACTTGGTTTCGCCCACATCCTCAATAATGTCCTGGACCATTTTGCCGATGATACGCAGCTTTTCGGGCGGCGTTGAACTGGCCACCCCAAAGTTGAACACAATACGGCGGGTCTGCATTCGCTTGTAGTTGTGGATGGTCTGCTGCAACAGGATGGCGTTGGCGCAGACGATCTGCTCGCCGCTAAGGCTACGAATTCGGGTGGTTTTTAAGCCAATATGCTCAATGGTACCGGCAACGTCGTTGAAAACAATGAAATCACCGATCTCAAAGGGCTTGTCGAAGCCGATGGACAGTGACGCAAAAACATCGCTGAGCACCGTCTGCACCGCCAGCGCAATGGCAATACCGCCCACCCCAAGACTGGCCACCAGCGCTGTGATATCCACGCCAGCATTGGCAAGGATCGACAGCAACATCATCGACCATACCAGCACCCGTAATATCATGCCCAGAATAACCATGGTGACCGGGTTACGGTTTGATCCCGGCGCATGAAGCAAACGATGCATCCAGGACTGCACGCCCTGATCGAGCCAGATTGCTACCTGCAACGCAAGGACCAGAAACCAGGCGTGGGAAATGGTGGAAAATAAGCGATCCGGCAGCGCGGTAAAACGCAGGCTGAACAGGAACGACGCGAACAGGATTAATAACCGGTTGGTCTTTCTCAGCATATCAAAAAGGATATACCGCAGATTACCGCCATCAGTATGTTTGTTATTCCAGTTCTCGATTGTCTTATAAGCAAATGAAATTAATCGCCTGATTAAGTAATAAGTGATCAGGGTAACGACAACGACAATCGCCACATTGATCCAGAAGGTGGTCGATAACAGTATATTGACAATATTTAATCGGGACAGATATTCCATTTTACCTCCAGTCAGTATATCGCGGTCTAAGTATAGACAGCCTGTCAGTCTGCGGGAGCAGCAATATCAATGTGTTGCATTGTATTAAATTACAGCTGTCGGGGTGCTAAACCGGTTAACAGGGCAGGTTTTGATAGAAACAATCGGCTAAACAGGTATATTAACATTCTGTTAGCAAAATCCGGCAAAGCCTATGACGACTCCTTCTCTGGAACGCACCGTTTATGTGGTTGATGATGAACAAGCGGTCATCTCATCGTTAAGCAATCTTCTCAGCGCGGAAGGTTATACCGTTTCAGCCTTTACCTCACCGCAGGCGTTTTTGTCCCATCCGCACTACCCTGCCCCCTGCTGCCTGATTGTCGATTTGAATATGCCTGATATGAACGGGCTTGAGGTGACGCGCAATCTACGCGAGCTGGGCTATGCCATTCCGGCTATTTTCCTGACCGGTTACGGCACCATCCCGGTTACCGTACAGGCCATGAAAGCAGGCGCTTACGAGTTTCTGACCAAGCCCGTGTTGCCCGATCCGCTGCTGCTGGCGGTGGCGGATGCGCTGGCCTTTTCTGAAGCAGAGATGGCCGTCGCAGAAGAAAGACGTGAACTGATGGCGCGCGCCCGCACCCTGACGCAGCGCGAAAACGAAGTGATGCAGTTGGTGGTGACCGGATTACTCAACAAACAAATTGCGGCGCAGATGGGCATCAGCGAAATCACCGCCAAAGTCCATAAACGCCGCGTGATGGAAAAGATGAAGGTGCGTACCCTTTCCGATCTGGTCAAAGCCACCGAAAAACTTAACCTCGATAATAAACATAGTTGAGGGCGATCAGACGCTCTCTTCCGGCTGCACAGGCAGCGTGAAAGAGAAAATGCTGCCGCCGCTCTCCCGGCTGGCGGCTTTCAGCTTGCCGCCGTGCCGCTTGATGATCTCGGCGCTGATGGTCAGCCCCATCCCCATGCCTTCGGCTTTAGTGGTAAAGAACGAATCAAAAATCTTTTCGATAAGCGCCTCTGTCAGGCCGCTGCCGTTATCCGCGACGTCAAACTGAATGGTTGCAGGATCCGGCTGGGAAGACGACAGCCGCAGGCTGCGCACGCCCATGTTGTCCGCCATCGCATCCATCGCATTGATCACCAGATTGAGCAACACCTGCTGGATCTGCACGCTGACGCAGAAAATGCGGTCATTGGTCGCCCGGAAATCCAGCTCCAGCGAGATGAAACGCCGCTCCATCTCCAGCCGTGACAGGGAGTGAATATTACGCGCCAGGCCATGCAGTCGGGCCTGGGCAAATTCCGCTTCCTGGTTGCGGGTCAGCGCCTGTAAGCCGCGAATAATATCCCCGGCGCGGTTTCCTTCGCTGATCACCTCATTAATACTTTTACAGGCGTTTTCCAGGTGCTGCGGGTCGCGTTTCAGCCAGCGCAGGGCCGCGCCCGCATTGGCGACGATGGACATCAGCGGCTGGTTGATCTCATGGGCGATAGAAGCCGTCAGTTGCCCTACCGTGGTGGCCCGCGCCACGCGCGCCAGATCGGCCTGAGCTATGCGCACCGCGTCTTCAGAGTTACGCTGAGCGGTAATGTCAGTGATGGTGCCAAAATACTCTTTCACTTCCGGCCAGTTTTCTACCGGCTCGCCGATGCCCTTGATGTAGCGGCACACGCCGTCCGGCCTGATAATACGAAACTCTGCCTGCATCGGCTGACCATTGCGCACGCTCATGGTCACCAGATCGTTGATAACGCTGAAATCATCCGGGTGTACGCGGGTCATAAAATCGGCCATCGACAAACTGCCCTGATGATCCGGTAGGCCGACGATACGCGTGTACTCCTCCGACAGCAGCATGATGTCCTGTTCCAGGTGCCAGTGCCAGGTACCGGTGTGACTGATTTTTTCCCCTAACATCAGCGACTTCTGACTGGCGCGCAGCTGTTTTTCCACTTTGCGGCGCTGGATGTTTTCATCCAGCAGTTCAGCGTACAATCGCGCCGTTTCCAGCGATACCGCCGCCTGCGCGCCCAGCATAGAGACGATCCGCGAATGCTCGGCGGTGAACACATCCGGCAGCAGACGGTTTTCCAGATACAGCACGCCAACCATTTGCGCCTGTTTAAACATCGGTACGCACATCACCGCCGCACCCGAGGCCACCAGATAATGGTCCTGACTGAACGGGCTGAAGGTTTCCGGTTTGCCGGTGCGGATCTCCTGCCCGGTGCGGATCACCGCCGCCAGTACGGAGAGCGGCAAATCGGTGGCCAGCGGTGTTTCTTTCACAATGTTGACTTTGATGCCTTCGGCGGTAGTGGTCGCCCGCGCCTGGATCTCGGGAATATTGCCGTCGATCAGACGGATCAGCAGACAGTGCTGCGCCCCGGCCCGTTCCACCAGCATCATCATCAGCGTGTTGATCAGGCGGTTAAGATTGATCTCCTCCGTCAGGGCGCGGATCGCGGTCACCATACTCTGGAGGTCGCTTATCTCGGCGTTCTGCTCGAAAGCGAGCGTATCCAGCGCTGTCTGCGTGCCCTGGGTGGTGAGATGTGGATAGCGGCTCTCCAGCTGACGTACTTTAGCGCCCGCGCCCCAGCGTTCCCACGCGCTGATTGCGCCTTTTATGTAGGCTTCCGCGGCAAAGCGCATGCCGGTGGTGGTGGCAAGGCGGGCGGCCAGTTCACAGGCCAGCGCCTGAATGTGATGGAACTGTCCGTCGCGCGCCAGCGCCAGCGCGGACTCATATTTTTCGGCCGCGCCGGTCGCGTCGCCTTTCAGCCGCAGCAGCTCCGCCTGCAACAGCGCCGCTTTATCGGAGAAGGTTTTCGTATTCTCGGCGCACCAGGTGGTGATTTTGTTCAGATGTCGGTTAAATTTTTCCAGCACGTCATCCGTCACCGCTGTCGGCGACAGGGGCACCGACAGGGTTAAAGCGCTGTAGAGATGGAAATCGAGCATATGGGTATGCCCGGGGATCAGCCCAGTCAGAGCGGCAATCTCCGCAAAGCAGCGGCTCGCGCAATCATATTCACCGGCTAAGAAGTGCGCTTTGCCTTTATACAACCCGGACCAGAACTGCATCAGGAAGATGGGCTCCACGGCGCTACCCGACTGCACAACGTGCAGCTCCGGCGGCGTGAAGCGATGACCGGAAAATCCTTCGCTGCAAGGCTGACGCAGGAACTGAACGTAATCACGTTGCATCAGCAGGATCACTTCGACGTCGCGATATTGCGCCTTGCGCACGTAGCTCAGGCCGCGCTCGATAGAGGTCAGCACGCCGTCCAGGTGATCGCCGCGCGCCAGATAGTTCATCACCACATGGCGCAACGCGAGGCAGGCGGTGGTGCGATCGCCAACTTCCACCGCCACGTCAAAGGTCGCTTTTGCCTGCTCAATGGCGTAAGTCACCGGCATCGTCCAGATGCTCACCTGGTCAAGCGGCAGCAGCGTGCGCGCTTTATAGCTGGCAAAATCGTGTTTATACACCAGCTGGCGGGCCAGCAGCGTGCTGGCAAATCCCCGGCTGTACTCGTCGTAATGATCGCCACACAGCACGCCATACCAGGAGAGCGCGAAGGTTGAGGCGCCGCTGATGCCGCGGGCCAGCGTCAGATGCAGTAGTTTGCAGAGGATCATGAACTGCAAACGCGGGCTGATAAAGGCCGCATAGGTGCTGGCGCTGGCCATTAAATTCATTACCGCTTCGGTTTCGCGGCAGGTCACTTTTGTCAGGTTTCTGAAACGGCTGTAGGGGTTTTTGCCCACATCCGCTTTCAGGGCCTGACGCGCCGTATCGCACTCCTGTTTGTCAGGATGGAGGTTCAACTTGATGCCGAACACCGCCAGCCAGGAGATTGCCGTTTCCAGCGCCAGCTGGCTGTCCGACTGACGCATATGGATCTCCGCCATCAGACAGGCGGCGATGGCTTTATCCGCCAGATCGCCCGGCGCGCCGAGCAGCGTGGCGCATAGTTCACGGGCCGCACAGAGGTTACCGTTGAGGAATTCGCATTCGGCTTCCTCCAGCATAAACATGGCGCGGGTGTCGCCGCTGACCAGCGCATTCAGATGGTGGGCAGTGTGCAGAAAACGCAGCGCCGAGGCGTAATCGCCGGTGACTTTGGCGCGTTTCACCGCTTTCAGGATCAGCGCCGCGAAGGCGTCGGCCTCAGGGCGCAGCAGGGCATAATTCTTGATCGCCCCGATGTGATGCACCGCCCTGAACAGCGGCTCACTGGAGATGGCATTGCCCGCCATTTCTGCCAGCGCGCTGGCCGCGAAGAGGTGCAGGCTGTCTTTCTCATCCGTCGGGATCAGCCCGGCTGCCGCTTCCAGCACGCTGGTGTGCATAAAGGCGTATTTTTTATCGGTCAGGGAAATGAATCGCGCCGTGGCGGCGGGCGTCAGACGGGCGACCAGTTCGGCGACCGACAGGTTAAGGATGTGCGCGGCCAGCATGGTGTCGCCTGCCCCGCCGATACAGGCGAGCCGTCCCAGCAACTGCCGGGCCTGCACCGGTAAGTTTTCCAGCCTGGCGACGATGCCCGAGGCGACATTATCGGAATAATGGAATGCCATGATCGCATGGCGATCCCAGGTCCACTTCATCGGTTTCTGCCAGTTGATTAGCCCGTCCTTTACCGCCTGACGGAACAGTTCATGGGTGAACTGCGGGTTGCCGCCGGTTTTCTCATGCAGGAGCGCCGCCAGCTCGGTGGTTTCGGCGGTTCTGGCATGGAACTGCCCCGCCAGCAGACGGGCAATATTTTTGACCGACAGCGGCTCCGGCGTGATGTCGATAATACGCGAGGCCGCCGCGCGAATGCGCGCCAGATTGGCGCTGGCAATCGGACATGGCATCGAGGCTTCGTCCCGGTGCGACAGCACCAGTAGCAGCGGAATATCATCGCTAAGGCTTAACAGATTCTGTAAAACCTGGAAGGTCGCCTGATCCGCCCAGTGCACGTCGTCGATCAGCATGACCAGCGGTCTGCCCGGCGTCGCAAAGGCTTTCACCAGGTTGCAGGCCATGCAGTTGAATTTGTCCCGCTCATCCAGCGAGTGCACATCGGTAAGCAAGGCCGCCTTTTGCCCGAGCAATACGCCGAGCTCAGGAATAATGCTGATCGCCAGCCCCGCGTAATCGCCCAGCAGTCGCTGAATATGCGTTTTCCAGCGCTGCATCTCCATGGCGGGCAGGCCAAGCAGATGCAGCGCGATGGTTCTGAATGCGGCGGTGAAAATGGCGTAGGGTAAAACCGGGGAGTGCTGATCCGCCTTCACGACGGTGAGCAGCGTTTGTTTCTGTTGCAGGATCTTCAGTGCTGAAGCCATCAGCGAGGACTTACCCGATCCCGGCGGCCCGGCGATCACCACCAGCGCGTGTTTGCCGCTGCTGTGCACTTCGTCATAAGCGGAAAGAATATCCGCCGCCTGCGGATGTTCAGAGCAGAGCGCATCGGACGTCAACCCGCTGCGGCGCGTATCCTGCTGCCCCAGCGAGAACGAACTGAGCAGCCCGTCCGGCATCAGATTCGACTGGCAGCGATAGAGATCCGCCAGCAGTCCTTCCGCCGTCTGATAACGGGTGTCCGGAGACTTGGCTAACAAACGCATAATGATGGCCGACAGCACCACGGGCACGTCCTTGCGCAACCGGTGCGGCGGCAGGGGTTCGGAGGCGATGTGATGATGCACCCACTCCGCCTGGCCGCCGTCGAGATTGCCGTAGGGTAAACGCCCGGTCAGCAGTTCATAAAGTACGATGCCGAGGCTGTATAAGTCACTCAGGCTGCTCACCGGATCGGCGGTGCGTGAGGTATGCTCCGGCGACATATAGGCCAGGGTGCCGCCTGTCACCGGCAGCCGGGATTGCTGCGCCTGGGCGTCAGTAGTCAGACCAAAACCGCCGAGCAGATAACGCTCCTCATCCATAATGAAGAAATTGGCGGGTTTGATGTCGCCGTGCACCAGACCGCTTTGATGCATCTGGCTGAGAGTGGACGTCAGCAGGATCGCCTGCCGGAGGAAATCAGCCAGCGAACCGGTGGGCAGACAGAGGGCGTCGGAAAGGGTGCGCCAGCTGAACGCCGGATACATCAGCGCGTAACGTCCCTGAAACTGGGTATAGCCGAGCGGTTTCAGCGCCCAGCGTTCAGACAAGGTGTCGCGCAGGGCATATTCGTTTTTCAGGCGGCGGGTGATCTGATAACCCGCTTCATCGCAGGCGGGCATCGCCAGCGTAAAGGCCTCGCCCGTTGCGTTATCGCGACACACCAGCCATTCAACGTTCCCTTCCAGGGCGAGCGGAGTAAGGGTCATTTCATCTGACACCAGGAAACTGTCGATTTCGGCCGCCTGGTAAAGCAGAAGCATACTGCTCATTCGCCCTCCTCATGGTGAGAAAACGTCTGATGAATATGTTCAAAAAGTGTATCAATGTTGATCGGCTTGGGTAAAAACGCAATCGCCCCGAGGGTCATCGCGCACCACATCATATTGTCATCGCCGTTACCGGAGATAATAATGCCCGGCGGTTTTTCCAGCCGTTCGCCCAGCGCTTTGAAGAGTTCAAAGCCGGACATGCCTTTCAGTTCAACATCAATAATAAACAGCGCCGCGTCCCGGATGGCGGCGTCATCATTTAACAGCGCTTCTGCCGACTCAAATACCTGCGTACTGTAGCCATCAGACTCAAGTAAATTACTCAGCCCCGTGCGAACGGAACGTTCATCATCAACGACTACAATGCACTTCGACAGCTTCATGCTGATTTCCTTAGACAGGCTCACAACAGGTTGAGAGGCCTTTCTAAGGGCGTTTCTCACCCGAAGGCGGTGGCGTACCACTTATTTTAGGGACGCACTCATGACGGAACCAGGCCAGAGTCACCGGCTGGCGGCTGATTAATCTTTTGCATAACGGAATGACCTGCTCGCCAACCAGCATGCCAAACAGCCCAAGCAGTGCGATCACTGGCGGGGCGGGCGAATTCACTTCGATCAGGGTATAAATCACCCCGGCGAGAATACCCATTAACAGAGAAACAATATAGGTTTTCAGCATGGTTAACCCGCCTGTTTAGCGCTGGACGTTACGGGGGAGGAGTGGGAAGAATCGGCAGGTTTTGCATCGGAAGTACGGGCGACAGGCTCAGGATGCATAAAGGGCGCGGCCAGTTGACCGCCGAGGATCATTCCCAGCAAGCCCACCAGCGCCACCGCGGGCGGCGCAGGGGATCGGACGTTCAGCAGCGCGTAAATCAGCCCGATAAGCAGACCCGCCGCCAGAGAAATCAGTAAAGGACTCACAGGTCCTCCTTGTAAAAAGGCGCTGGCCGCCACACCCGGTGACGGCCAGCGACAGTGATTAGCGAACCGGAGCCGGTACCGGCGCCAGGGTGCGGTGCTCGCTTTCCTGACGTGACGGCGCTTTGTGCACCATGGTGTACGCGTAATCCACGCCCATGCCGTAAGCGCCGGAGTGCTCACGCACAATATCCATCACCGGGGTGTAAGTCTCTTTACGCGCCCAGTCACGCTGCCATTCCAGCATCACTTGCTGCCAGGTTACCGGGATCACGCCCACCTGGATCATGCGCTGCATCGCCATGTCGTGGGCTTCTTTGGAGGTACCGCCAGAGGCATCCGATACCATATAAATTTCGTAATCGCCTTCCAGAATGGCGCACAGAGAGAAGCTGTTGTTGCACACTTCGGTCCACAGACCTGCTACCACCACTTTTTTCTTGCCGTTTTTCGCCAGCGCGTCACGCACTTTCTGGTCATCCCAGGAGTTCATGGAAGTACGCTCAAGGATGTCCTGACCCGGGAAGACATCCAGCAGTTCCGGATAAGTGTTCCCGGAGAAGCTTTCTGTTTCCACAGTGGTGATGATGGTGGGAATGTTGAACACTTTCGCCGCTTTTGCCAGCGCCACGGTGTTGTTCTTCAGTACCTGACGATCTATGGACTGCACACCAAATGCCATCTGCGGCTGGTGGTCGATAAAGATCATCTGGCAGTTATGCGGGGTAAGTAATTCAAGTTTGCTGTTGTTCATAATGTCGCCCATTGAAGTTGATTGTTAAGTGTCTCTGTCGGGGCGCAGTGTAAGAACCTTTTGATTTCCCGCCTATTGTCTCTGCGTATAACTATACCTTCGTATAACTAGACGCTTTTTATCCCGCCTGACCATAATCCCGCCATTCTCCCCCTGCGCTACTGCTCAGGCATTTTATTGTCCACGGTCCACATACCTTTTTTACGGACATCTTCATTCTGGAGGTTCTATGGTTACCCTCGGTAAAGCCGACATCATTCTGACGAATGGTAAGTTTCATACTGTTGATCGCGAGAATCCGCTGGCGGAAGCGGTCGCCATTCGCGATGGCAAGTTTATTGAAGCCGGCACGCTTAATGAGGTGATGCAGTATCACTGCGAGGCCACCAAAGTGATCGACCTGAAAGGTCACACCGCCATTCCGGGCCTCAACGATTCGCACCTGCACCTGATCCGCGGCGGCCTGAACTACAACCTCGAACTGCGCTGGGAAGGCGTGCCGTCGGTGGCGGACGCGCTGCGGATGCTGAAAGAGCAGGCGCTGCGCACGCCAAACCCGCAGTGGGTGCGCGTGGTGGGCGGCTGGAGCGAATTCCAGTTCGCCGAACGCCGTATGCCGACGCTGGATGAAATCAACGAGGCCGCGCCGGACACACCGGTGTTTGTGCTGCACCTTTACGATCGCGCCCTGCTCAACCGCGCCGCGCTGAAGGTGGTGGGTTACACCAAAGACACCCCGAACCCGCCGGGCGGCGAGATCCAGCGCGACAGCAACGGCAACCCGACCGGGATGCTGATTGCCCGTCCGAACGCCATGATCCTCTATTCTACGCTGGCGAAAGGCCCGAAACTGCCGCTGGAGCAGCAGGTGAACTCCACCCGCCAGTTTATGCGCGAGCTGAATCGCCTCGGCCTGACCAGCGCCATTGACGCGGGCGGCGGTTTCCAGAACTACCCGGAAGATTACGAAGTCATCGCCGAGCTGCATGAGAAGAAGCAGATGACCATTCGTATCGCCTACAACCTCTTTACCCAGCGTCCCGGACATGAGCTGGAAGACTTCGAAAAATGGACCGACATGCTGACGCCGGGCCAGGGCAGCGACTATTTCCGTCATAACGGGGCGGGTGAAATGCTGGTCTTCTCCGCCGCCGACTTTGAAGATTTCCTCGAGCCGCGTCCGGATCTGGCGCCGGGCATGGAAGACGAGCTGGAGCGCGTGGTGCGCCATCTGGTGGAGCATCGCTGGCCGTTCCGCCTGCACGCCACTTACGATGAGTCCATCAGCCGTATGCTGGACGTGTTTGAGAAAGTGAACCGCGACATTCCGTTCAACGGCCTGCACTGGTTCTTTGACCATGCGGAAACCGTGACCCAGCGTAATATCGACCGTATTAAAGAACTGGGCGGCGGCATCGCCGTACAGCACCGTATGGCGTTCCAGGGCGAATACTTTGCCGAACGCTACGGCATCGAAGCCACTCGCCACACCCCGCCGGTCGCCCGTATGCTGGAAACCGGCGTGCCGGTCGGTCTGGGTACCGACGCCACCCGCGTCGCCAGCTATAACCCGTGGACCGCGCTCTACTGGCTGGTTTCCGGCCGTACCGTCGGCGGCATGCAGATGTATGACGTCAACGCCCGTCTCGATCGTGAAACGGCGCTGATGCTCTGGACGCAGGGCAGCGCCTGGTTCTCCAGCGAGCAGGGCAAAAAAGGCCAGATTAAAATCGGCCAGCTGGCGGATATGGTGGTGCTGAGCAAAGACTATTTCGCCGTACCGGAAGAAGAGATCAAAGGCATTGAATCCGTGCTGACCATTGTTGATGGCAATATTGTCTATGCCGCCGGATCCTTCAGTGCAGAAGCGCCGCCGTCTATCCCGGTTCTGCCGGAATGGTCGCCGGTGGTGAACGTCCCTGGCCACTACCGCAGCGCGCCGCCGACCGCCCAGACCCGCGTCGGAATGCAGCAGATGCCGCACCAGTGCAGCGGGCCGTGCGGCGTACACAGTCACTCCCATGATATTGCGCGGGGTTCAAACGTACCGGTTGCCGAAAATAACGCCTTCTGGGGCGCGCTCGGTTGCAGCTGCTTTGCGTTCTGATGCCATGAAAAATTCACTGAACGTTAATCCGCCCCGTATTGATATGGGGCTACTCTTCCTGCGTCTGGCGGGCAGCCTGTTGCTGCTGTATGTACATGGCTTACCGAAGATTTTTCACTTCAGCGAGGAACTGACCCGTATCGAAGATCCCTTCGGCATGGGGCCGTACATGAGCCTGATCCCGGCGATTATCGCCGAGGTGATCTGCCCGCTGTTTATCATTGCCGGTGTGTTTACCCGCCTCGCCTGCCTGCCGATCATTGGCGTGCTGCTGGTGGCGATGCTGGTGGTGCATGCGGACTGGTCAATTGCCGAAGGGCAGTTCGGCTGGCTGCTGCTGATCATCTTCGGCACCCTGGCGCTGACCGGCCCCGGCCGCTGGCGCATGGCGTCAGGCGGCATTACGGAGGTGTCCCGTGGCGCAGGTTAATGACATCCACGATATGCCCAAAGCGGATCTGCCGCCGGTCACGGCGGCGGTTTCCCCGTGGCAGCCGCTGCGCCAGCGCGTGTTCCGCATGCTGTGGATCGCCACCGTGGTGTCGAACGTCGGCTCATGGATGAACGATGTCGGCATCAACTGGACCATGCTGACGCTGAGCGCCGATCCGCTCTCCGTCGCCATGGTGCAGGCCGCCAGCAGCCTGCCGATGTTCCTCTTTGCCCTGCCATCAGGGGTGATGGCGGATATCGTCGACCGCCGTAAATACCTGCTGTTCTCGCAAATCTGGGTGTTTATCGCCGCCGCAGGCCTGACGTTTATGTCATGGGCGGATATGGTCACGCCGGGCGTCCTGCTGATCGCCGCCTTCCTGCTCAGTACCGGGGCGGCCATGAGCTCGCCGCCGTTCCAGGCCATAGTGCCGGATCTGGTGAAAAAAGCGGAGCTGGGGCCGGCCATTGCGCTCAATTCGCTGGGGATCAATATCAGCCGCGCCATCGGCCCGGCGCTCGGCGGCCTGGTGCTCTCCTTTGCGGGGCCGTGGATGGTGTTCCTGCTGAACGCCCTGTCGGTGCTCGGCGTCTTCTGGGTACTGTATGTGTGGAAGGCGCAGCCGAATGTGCAGCGTCTGCCGCCGGAGCACTTCTTCCCGGCGGTGCGGGCGGGGGTGCGCTATGTGCATGCCGCGCCGGTGCTGCGTAACGTATTAGTGCGCACCGTCGCCTTCTTTGTTTTCGGCAGCGCGGGCTGGGCATTACTGCCGCTGGTGGCGCGTCGGGAACTGGGTCTGGGGCCGGGCGGTTACGGCATTATGCTCGGCTGCATCGGCGTGGGCGCGGTATGCGGCGCGCTGCTGCTGCCACGCATGCGCAAACGCTTCAACCCGGACCAATTGATGGTGCTGGCGAGCGTGATGTTTGCCGTGACGATGCTGGCGCTGGCCTTTGTCCGCCACTTCTGGCTGCTGAACGCCTTTGAATTCTTTACCGGTTTCGCGTGGATTGCCGTGCTGTCGACGCTCAATCTGGGGGCGCAACGCAGCGCCGCCAAATGGGTGAAAGCCCGCGCGCTGGCGGTCTATCTGACGGTATTTTTCGGTTCGATGACCGCAGGCAGCGCCCTCTGGGGACAGCTCGCCTCGCAGTTCAGTATTCCGTTTTCCCTCTGTGTGGCGACGGCGGGCATGTTGCTTGCCAGCGCCACCGTGCTGCGCTGGCGGCTGGATCAGGATCCGGATCTGAATCTCGATCTGAGCGCCATTAACGAAGCCGCGCCGGAGCTGGAAATTCGCCACGATCGCGGCCCGGTCATGGTGAGCTATCACTACCTGGTCAGCCCGCAAAGCGCCCATGATTTTGTGGTGTGTATGCAGGATATGCGTCGCGTCAGGCGACGCGGCGGCGCGCTGAACTGGGCGATTTACGAAGACATCCTGCAACCGGGCATTTTCGTGGAAACCTTTGTCGTCGGATCCTGGATGGAGCATTTGCGTCAGCGGGAGCGCTACACCATGAACGACAAGAAAATTCAGAATCGGGTGCTAGGATTCCATCAGGGGTCCGATCTTCCGGAAGTTCGTTATCTTATCGCGCCAGAATAAGGCTCGACTTGTTAAATGCAAATTAATCAACGAGGTAAAGCATGAGCACATTTAAGACGCAGGATGGTACGCAGATCTATTTCAAAGACTGGGGCACGGGTAAGCCGGTACTGTTCAGCCACGGCTGGCCGCTGGATGGCGATATGTGGGATAGCCAGCTCAATTTCCTCGCCGAGAACGGCTACCGGGTTATCGCCTTTGACCGTCGTGGCTTTGGCCGCTCCGATCAGCCGTGGAATGGCTACAACTACGACACCTTCGCGTCAGACATTAACGATCTGATCACCCATCTGGATCTGCAACAGGTGACGCTGGTGGGCTTCTCCATGGGCGGCGGCGACGTGACGCGCTACATCAACAACTACGGCACGTCGCGCGTGGCGGGTCTGGTGCTGCTGGGCGCAGTGACCCCGATCTTCGGTAAAACCGCGGATTATCCGGCGGGCGTCGATATGTCCGTCTTCGAAGGTATCCGTCAGGGTCTGCGTAAAGATCGCGCGCAGTTCATCAGCGATTTCGCCACGCCGTTCTATGGCACCAATGCCGGGCAGACCGTCTCCGAAGGCGTACTGACCCAGACGCTGAACATTGCGCTGCTGGCCTCGCTGAAAGGCACCATTGACTGCGTAACCGCTTTCTCAGAAACCGACTTCCGCCCGGATATGGCGAAAATTGACGTGCCGACGCTGGTGATCCACGGCAGCAATGACCAGGTGGTACCGTTTGAAAGCACCGGTAAAGTGGCGGCGGAAATGATCGTCGGCGCTAAACTGAAGGTTTACGACAACGCGCCGCACGGTTTTGCCGTCACCCATACCGACGAGCTGAATGCCGATCTGCTGGCCTTTTTACAGACGCTGTAACGGACGTTTAACACCGCCCCCTGAAGACCGGCCATCGTGCCGGTTTTTTTTATAAGAACATACTCAACTTTAATCCATTTAGAGAGTACGCTTATCCGCACGCACGCTTATTTTCTAAGGATTAAACATGGCTCACCAGTGGTTAAACGTCATTCATCTGATTACAGGGATGGTCTGGCTCGGCGGTTTATTGATGATGGCGGTGGTGGTCGTGGCCTGTGGCGCGGGCAATACCAGCAACTATATTTCGCTGCTCGCCCAGGTTCGCCGCTGGAGCCGCAGCGTGACGTCTCCTGCGATGCTGATCCTCTGGGCCTGCGGGCTGGCGATGATTGTCAGTCATGGCGGCGGCTTGCCCCTCTGGCTGATCCTTAAAATTGTCGTGCTGGTGGTGCTCTCCGGTCTGCATGGCATGCTCTCTGCCACCCTGCGACGTCTGGCGGAAGGACAAAATAAGCCTTTGCGCCCGTTTATTCGTTATACGCCATGGATCGTCGTGCTGGCGACGGCGCTGATTGTTCTGTTTGTTAAAGTGGGGCATGTCATCGGCTAATTGCCGGAAAACATTCATATCGTGTTGCAAAGCGATTGCTCTGAATTGTGGGGGCAGTCGCCGTTCGTGCATTCGGGAAATCAGTAGTGCAAACAGCGATTTATTATTTTCCCGCGCCAGACGAGGCGTGAAGAAATGTGATCTACCGCACAGTATGCAACTCAACGGGTAAAAAGACTGTCTACGCTTATAAGTAGCCGGGCAACACCCGTATCTTTTTACGACGCCATCCGGAGGTCAGCATCACTATGTTCAACCAGAAACTCAAACCAGATGAATCCGTTGAATTCGTGATCGAAGAAAAAACCAGCTTTGACACCGATCCGTACGAGCTCAAGCTTGCGGAAATGCTTGAGGCGGAACCGGAACCGGAAATGATCGAAGGCTACCCCGCCTCCGATGCGCTGACGCCTGCCGATCGCTATCTGGAACTGTTTGAACACGTGCAGTCCACCCGACTGTTTGCCGACAGCAAAACTTTTCCCGACTGTGCGCCGAAAATGGATCCCCTTGATATTCTGATCCGTTATCGCCGTATCAAACGTCGCCCTGATTTTGATCTGCAAAAGTTCGTCATGGCGCATTTCTGGTTGCCGGAACAGTACGGCAGCGAATATGTCTCCGATCCCCAAAACTCGCTCAAAGAGCACATCGACCAGCTCTGGCCAATACTGACCCGCGAGCCGCAGGATCACATCCCCTGGTCATCGCTGCTGGCGCTGCCGCAGGCCTATATCGTGCCGGGCGGCCGCTTTAGCGAAACCTATTACTGGGACTCCTATTTCACCATGCTCGGCCTCGCCGAGAGTGGGCGTAACGACCTGCTGAAATGCATGGCGGACAATTTTGCGTGGATGATCGAACGTTACGGTCATATCCCGAACGGTAACCGGACTTACTACCTCAGCCGTTCCCAGCCGCCGGTCTTTGCGCTGATGGTGGAACTGTTTGAGGAAGACGGCGTGCGCGGCGCGCGTCGCTATCTGGAACATCTGCTGATGGAGTACAGCTTCTGGATGGACGGCGCGGAATCGCTGGTGCCAAACCAGGCGTACCGTTCTGCGGTGCGTATGCCGGACGGATCGCTGCTCAACCGTTACTGGGATGACCGTGATACGCCGCGCGATGAATCCTGGCTGGAGGACGTGGAAACTGCCCGTCATTCCGGGCGTCCGGCCAGCGAAGTGTACCGCGATCTGCGCGCAGGCGCGGCGTCCGGCTGGGATTATTCTTCCCGCTGGCTGCGCGATGCGACCCGTCTCGCCAGTATCCGCACCACACAATTTATTCCTATCGATTTGAACGCTTTCCTGTTCAAACTGGAAAGCACCATTGCCAATATTTCCGGCGTGAAAGGCGACCGGGAAGGCGAAGCGATGTTCCGTCAGCGGGCGAGCGATCGTCGTGCGGCGGTCAATCGCTATCTGTGGGACGACGAGAAAGGCTGTTACCGCGATTACGACTGGCGACGCGGCGAAATGGCGCTGTTTTCCGCCGCCAGCCTGGTTCCGCTCTATGTCGGTATGGCAACGCATGAACAGGCCGACCGGCTGGCCGTGGCAGTACGTGAACGTCTGCTGACGCCAGGCGGCGTGATGGCGACTGAATATGAGACCGGGGAGCAGTGGGACAAACCGAACGGTTGGGCTCCGCTGCAATGGATGGCGATCCAGGGCTTTAAACTTTACGGTAATGATGCGCTGGGAGATGAGATCGCCCACAGCTGGCTGGAGACGGTAAATCTGTTCTACCAGCGTCACCATAAGCTGATTGAAAAGTACCATATCGCAGGCGGTACCCCGCGCGAAGGGGGCGGCGGTGAATATCCGTTGCAGGACGGCTTTGGCTGGACGAACGGCGTGGTACGGCGTCTGATTGGTCTGTACGGCGAACCCTGATCGCTACCCGGCAGCGACGCGCTGCCGGGCATACAGCGGTTAGTCAATCACCTCATAAATCGATGTCTGGATCGCCAGCCATTTTTTGGTGCGGGCATCCGGCTCTGCCAGAGCTCTGCGCTTCGCCTGATCCATTTCATATTGCTGACGCTTCACCACCGCAGGCGTCGTACAGAATGCCCGCAGATAAGCTTTGCGCATTGAGGTGAGCTTTTCGCCGGTGACCATGGCATGGCTCAGGGTGCTGATAAAGCGTCGGCAGGGTTTCAGTTCTACCATTTGCAGGCGATAGCGCAGCAGCAGTTCCAGTACATCATCGTGACCTGCTGACATCGCCTCTTCCGTCCACGACAGCTTCCAGTCCATACCACCCTGCAAGAACAGCTGCACCACCCGCGAATCGTTACGGTTAATGGCCGCACGCAGATTATTTTCGTCCCAGGTAATGCCCATACGGGTCAGATTCTCCCGCGACGAGGGTTTTTCGCGTAGCGGCTCGCTCTGCTCCTGCTGCACTTCTGTCTGGGCGGCCTGCGCAGTTTGTGGGGGATTGCCACCACCACTGAACAACCACAGCCCGCCGCCCATGATGCCGAGCACCATCACGCCTACTGCGCCCCACAGCACTCCCGATACCAGCTGTTCCCGCTGCTCCGGGGTGCGTGGCGCGCGCTGCCCTGGTCGTTCAATACTGTCACGAACCTCAAAAATATCACCGCCGGTAGCGCGCGCTTTTTTACGCGCCCGCTCCCAGAAAGATTGCAGCTCACCCGCGTCTGCCGCCAGTAACAGATCCGGGCTGATGCGGGTGCGCCCTTCTCTGAAGGCGTGCTGCACGGAACTGGTGATCTGCGGGTAATAGCTGTCCAGTAAACGCAGCTGCGCCGGGGAAAGCAAATCCTGGGAGATCAGGGTATTGCGGATCTGCCGGATGTCATCCAGAAAGACCTGAAGCGTTTTGCGTGGCTCGGCAAACAGCATCAGCGTATGCGGATCGTTAAACAGTGCCGAGTAGCGCTGGGTAAACTCTTTTTTATCCACCAGCATCAGCGCCAGCTCGCTGAATAACATGCCGCTTAACACGTCGTTACGCTCGCCCAGCTTCAGCCAGCGCCGCACGCGATCGACGCCGAACTGCGTTTTCAGATGGTTACTGAGCTGGATACTGTCGGGCCAGGCTTCGTAGATTAGCGCTTTGATCATCAGCTCAATCGCCCGTAACTGCGCCAGCGCCTGCTGCTGTTGCTGCGTCTCATCCTGCACAGTGATTTCGGTGCTGTAGGTGAGCTGCGGCTGTTTTTCACGCAGCAGTTCAAGGGAGGTCATAAAGCGCAGCGCCGTGATCAGCTGGTTTTCACTGACCTCCTGCCCGCTTTCATACTGCGGCACCCGCTGCTGCAGATGGCGCAACAACAGGGTGAACTGCGACAGTTCCGCATCGTTCAGCCGCAGCCGGTGAGCCACCGCCGCCCAGCCGCCAAGATTCGCCCGGGCGGCGTCCAGCTGTTCCAGAAACCAGCGTGGATCTTTGCCCTCGGTCACATCAATATCAAGCAGTGATAAAATTTCGGTGGAGGCCTGACGAATGATGCCGATACAGTGTTCAAACTGTTCGCGAATGCCAGACGTTGAATTGCGCATCTTTATTTTCCTTTAAGTGCAACCAGCCGACGTTAATTTTGTGGGCGTTTTTCTTTATTTTTTCTTTTTTTCCAGCCACTTATACGATAGACCAGTTATACAGGAATATCAGTGACGGCTGCACAGATATGGACGCGAAATATGCTTGAGCTGACTACGGAACGCCTCTGGTGCCGACAGATCCAGTCAACGGACTGGCCGTTTTTCCTCGCGCTGTATGAAGATGCGCAGATCATGCGTTTCGTCTCTGACCCGCGTCCGCAGGAGGAGATCCACGCGGCATTCGAGAGCCGCCTGCCGCCGTGGACGCCGGGCAGCGCGCACTGGCTCTGTCTGATGGTATTTGAGCGTGCCACGGGGCAGCCGCTGGGCGTTACCGGTTACGTGCACCATGAAGCGGACTGCGCTGAAGTGGGCTTCCTGTTTGTACCGCAGGCGCAAGGTAAAGGCTTTGGCGGCGAATCCCTGCGGGCAGTGTGCGACTATGCTTTTCAACAGGGCGGCATTCGTCGGCTTATCGCCACGGTCACTGCCGGGAATACGCCATCAAAGGGATTACTGGAAAAAACGGGGTTCATACTGGAAGGTGAACTACGCGAAGCGTTCTGGCTGAATGGGCAGTGGCAAAATGACTGGCTTTTCGGTTTGCTGCGCCATGAATACCGCTGATCCAGACGATTCGCCCTTCATAATGCTGATCCTTATGCCAGGCTTAACAGGATAGCGAGGCAAAATTTAAGGAGTCAGCATGAGAAAAATGATTGTAGCCGCCACGGTAGCGGCGTTATTTGCCCTTCCGGCGCTTGCCGACGATAAGCCCGGCCTGAATACGGATGAAGCGCCGCGACCGGCGCACAAGCTCAATGACGGCTACCGCGGCGCTGAAGAAGCCCACTCAATGACCGTCGACCATGTTACAGAGATGCACGACGATGCCTCTGTGACCCTGCGCGGTAACCTGATCGCGAAAAAAGGTAACGATATTTATACCTTCCGCGATAAAACCGGCCAGATAGACGCTTATATTCCCATGGCGGTATTTACAGAAAGAGAAGTCAGCCCGGATCAGCTGATCAGTATTTCCGGTTCGCTGGACAAGCAGCAAACCCCGCCGCGGATAAAAGTTTCACGTCTGCAAAAAGAATAACCGAACGGGGGCGCTGCCCCCGTTTGTTTTGACACTTACAAAAACATCCCGCCCGATACTTCAATACGCTGCGCGTTCATCCAGCGAAGTTCGTCGCTGAGCAGCGCGGCGATGGCGTCGCCAATATCATCCGGCAGTCCGACGCGGCCCAGCGCGGTTTGCGAGGCGACAAACCGGTTCATCTGCGCGTCATCCCGCACTCGTCCCCCGCCAAAGTCCGTTTCAATCGCCCCCGGCGCAATAATGTTTGCGGTGATACTGCGTGCACCCAGCTCTTTCGCCTGATAACGGGTCAGCACTTCCATCGCGCCCTTCATGGCGGCGTAAGTGCTGGATCCTGGCAGAGCAAAGCGCGCCAGTCCGGAGGAGACGTTCAGGATGCGTCCGCCGTCCTTCATCAGCGGCAGCAGGCGCTGGGTCAGGAAAAAGGGCCCTTTAAGATGAATATTCATCATCTCATCAAACTGCGCTTCGCTGGTATCCGCATAGGGGGCGTACAGTCCCACACCGGCGTTGTTTAATAAATAGTCGAAGTTGTCACGTTGCCAGACATCTTTCAGCTGTTGCCGCACCTGTTCAGCAAATCCGGCGAACTGGCTGACATCACTGACATCCAGCTGCAAGGCAACAGCCTTCGCGCCCGCGCGCTCAATTTCCCCGACCACCGCCGCGGCAGCCTGTGCATTGCTGTGATACGTCAGGATCAAATCCGTTCCCTTTGCTGCCAGCTTCAGCGCAGCGTTTTTACCGAGGCCACGGCTGCCGCCGGTCACTATTGCGATAGGTTGTGTCATAAGAAACCTCATTTCAGGGGGTGTGGTGATTGAGAAGCAGCTTATTAGGTGATAGAAAATCAATAAAGATGTCCCGGTACGCTTCACTGTTTCACTTACAACAACAATAGGGCGCGGTGATGGATAAAGTTTACGCAATGCAGTTGTTCATTCGGGTGGCCGAACTGGAAAGTTTTACCCGTGCGGCGGAGTCGCTGGGTCTGCCAAAAGGTAGCGTATCGCGCCAGATACAGGCGCTGGAGAACCATCTGGGCACGCAGTTGCTGCATCGCACGACTCGCCGCGTACAGCTCACCCAGGACGGAATGGTCTATTACGAACGGGCTAAGGATTTACTTATTAACCTCGATGAACTCGATGGTTTATTTTTGCACGATCCTTCCACCCTCAGCGGACGACTGCGCGTGGATATGCCGGTCGCGGTGGCTAAAAACCTGGTCATTCCGCGCCTGCCCGCCTTTGTACAGCAGTATCCCGGCCTTGAAATTGAACTGAGCAGCAGCGACCGGCTGGTGGATGTGATCCGCGAAGGCTTCGACTGCGTGGTACGCGTCGGCACGCTGAAAGATTCAGGGTTGATTGCCCGTCCGCTGGGCAAACTGTCGGTGATCAACTGCGCCAGCCCTGATTACCTCGCGCGATTTGGCTACCCTGAAACCCTGGAGGATCTGAGCGGCCATGCGGTGGTGCACTATGCGGTTAACCTCGGTACGCGCCCGCAGGGCTTTGAGGTATATCGCGACAATGCCACGCAGTGGATCAAAACCGGCGGCATCCTGACGGTCAACAGTACCGAGACGTACCACGCCGCCTGCCTTGCGGGGCTGGGCATTATTCAGGCGCCGCGCATTGGCGTGCGGGAGGCGCTGCGCAGCCGCAAACTGGTGGAAATCCTGCCGCAGTATCGCGCGCAGCCGATGCCGGTATCGCTGATTTATCCGCATCGCCGCAACTTGTCGCGCCGGGTGCATCTGTTCATGGAATGGCTGACTGACGTGATGAAAGCTTACGTTGACCAATGACCGTCTATAATTTCTGTTACATCACGCTAACAACGAAGGAACACAGCTCTGATGACAGCGGAAAATAGCGAGAAACGACCGACTCAGGACCTGGACTACGAGCCGGTAAAAAAAATGGACACCACGGATAAGCCGGAACCGGAGCCTGAAAAAAAAGGTGAAGGCGGCGGTGCCATCGAAACGGTGAAGGAGACCGCGGAAAAGATCCAGCGGCGCCCGATGGTGGCGCACCTGATCCGCGCCACCGAACGCTTTAATGACCGCATGGGCAATCAGTTTGGCGCTGCTATCACCTACTTTTCGTTCCTGTCGATGATCCCCATTCTGATGGTGTCGTTCGCGGCAGCGGGCTTTGTGCTGGTGTCGAACCCGACGCTGCTGCAGGATATTTTTAATAAGATCCTCACCAACGTCAGCGATCCGACGCTGGCTTCCACGCTGAAAAATACCATCAACATTGCCGTGCAACAGCGTACAACGGTAGGCCTGGTGGGGTTGGGGGTGGCGCTCTACTCCGGTGTTAACTGGATGGGCAACCTGCGCGAAGCGATCCGCGCCCAGTCGCGCGACGTCTGGGAGCGTAACGCCCAGGACGATGAAAAGTTCTGGGTGAAATATCTGCGCGATTTTGTCTCGCTGATTGGCCTGCTGGTGGCGCTGATCATTACGCTTTCCATCACGTCCATTTCCGGCGCAGCGCAGGAGATGATCATTTCGGCGCTCTATCTGGATTCTATCGAGTGGCTGAAACCGGCCTGGCGGCTGATTGGTCTGGCGATTTCCATCTGCGCCAACTATCTGCTGTTCTTCTGGATCTTCTGGCGACTGCCGCGCCACAGACCGCGTAAACGGGCGCTGATGCGCGGGACGCTTATTGCCGCCATTGGCTTTGAAGTGATTAAAATCATCATGACCTATACCCTGCCTTCACTGGTGCAGTCGCCGTCCGGCGCGGCCTTTGGTTCGGTGCTCGGCATCATGGCGTTCTTCTACTTCTTCGCCCGTCTGACGCTGTTCTGCGCCGCCTGGATCGCCACGGCAGAATACAAAGACGACCCGCGAATGCCGGGAAGAAAACACCGCTAAACATATTATCGGGCTGAATAAAAAAGCAAAATTTCAGCCCGATTCATCATTTCAGCATTATAATCCAGTCCGTAACTTTTATTTAACCGAAAACCAGTTTTATATGCTGATATTAAAAAACTGTGAAGCATTTCATGGAAGCCAAATCACAGGCACGAAAATTATTCACTTTTTGCGCAATTAATCACCGCCTCGCCGATTTGTAACAGATTGAAATGTCGCTTTTGCTGTGCGTAATATGGCCGTCCGTTCGCCATAAAATAAGAAATATCTATGCAAGCTACAGCCACAACCCTCGACAATGAGCAGGAAAGCCCGCCGGTAAACTCACGCAATAAGGTCGTTGTTGCCTCCCTGATTGGCACCGCCATCGAGTTTTTCGATTTTTATATTTATGCCACCGCGGCGGTGATCGTCTTTCCACATATCTTCTTCCCGCAGGGCGATCCGACGGCGGCCACGCTACAGTCGCTGGCCACTTTCGCTATCGCCTTTATCGCCCGTCCGATTGGCTCGGCGGTGTTTGGTCACTTTGGCGATCGCGTGGGACGTAAAACCACGCTGGTGGCGTCACTGCTGACGATGGGGATTTCCACGGTGCTGATCGGCCTGCTGCCGGGCTATGAAACCATCGGCATTTTCGCGCCGCTGCTGCTGGCGCTGGCGCGTTTTGGTCAGGGCCTGGGCCTTGGCGGTGAGTGGGGTGGCGCGGCGTTGCTGGCGACAGAAAATGCGCCGCCGCGTAAACGCGCCCTGTACGGCTCCTTCCCGCAGCTCGGCGCGCCCATTGGCTTCTTCTTTGCCAATGGCACCTTCCTGCTGCTCTCCTGGCTGCTGACCGACGAGCAGTTCATGAGCTGGGGCTGGCGCGTACCCTTCATTTTCTCTGCCGTGCTGGTGCTCATCGGTCTGTACGTGCGCGTATCGCTGCATGAGTCGCCGGTGTTTGCCAAAGTCGCCGCGGCGAAAAAACAGGTGAAGATCCCGCTGGGTACGCTGCTGACGAAACATCTGCGCGTCACCATTCTCGGCACCTTCATCATGCTGGCGACCTATACGCTGTTTTACATCATGACGGTCTACTCAATGACCTACAGCACCACGCCTGCGCCTGTGGGACTGGGGATGCCGCGTAATGAAGTGCTGTGGATGCTGATGCTGGCGGTAATTGGTTTTGGCGTAATGGTGCCGGTAGCCGGTCTGCTGGCTGACGCTTATGGTCGCCGTAAATCAATGATTGCCATTACCTCGATGATCATTATTTTTGCGCTCTTTGCCTTCCCACCGCTGCTGGGTTCCGGAAGCCAGGCGCTGGTGATGGTCTATCTGCTGGTGGGTCTGAGCCTGATGGGGCTGACGTTTGGCCCGATGGGGGCGCTGCTGCCGGAGCTGTTCCCGACGGAAGTACGTTATACCGGCGCGTCGTTCTCCTATAACGTATCGTCGATTCTGGGTGCGTCTGTGGCCCCGTATATCGCCGCCTGGCTGACCGCCAATTATGGCCTGTTCTATGTCGGCATCTATCTTGCCGCGATGGCCGGTCTGACGTTAATCGCGCTGATCCTTACGCACGAAACGAAAGATCAGTCGCTGTAATAAATTTGCCCCTCTCCTGTTCAGGAGAGGGGAATATACTCACGCCGTGCGCAGGTTCTGCGCTGCTTTCACCATGTTCGCCAGTGCGCTGCGGGTCTCCGGCCAGCCGCGGGTTTTCAGGCCGCAGTCCGGGTTCACCCATAAACGCTCCGCCGGTACACGCTGCGCCGCTTTTTTCAGCAGCGCTTCGATCCACTCCACGCTCGGCACGTTCGGCGAGTGAATGTCATACACGCCCGGCCCGATTTCGTTCGGGTACTCGAACTCTTCAAAGGACTCCAGCAGCTCCATGTCAGAACGCGAGGTTTCGATGGTGATCACGTCGGCGTCCAGCGCGGCAATGGAATCCATGATGTCGTTAAACTCGCAGTAACACATGTGGGTGTGGATCTGCGTGTCATCGCGTACCACGGCGGCGTTGATCCGAAAGGCTTCGACGCCCCATGCCAGATAGTCAGCCCAGTCACTGCGGCGCAGCGGTAAGCCTTCGCGCAGGGCCGGTTCGTCAATCTGAATGATGCCGATACCCGCCGCTTCCAGATCCGCCACTTCATCACGCAGCGCCAGGGCGATCTGTTTAGCGATGGTTTCACGGCTGACGTCTTCACGCGGGAAGGACCAGCAGAGAATGGTCACCGGGCCGGTCAGCATGCCTTTTACCGGCTTGTCAGTCAGCGACTGGGCGTACTTCGCCCACTCCACGGTGATGGCTTCCGGGCGGCTGACGTCGCCAATCACCACCGGCGGTTTTACGCAGCGGGAGCCGTAGCTCTGCACCCAGCCGTTTTGCGTGAATACGAAACCGTCGAGGTGTTCGCCAAAGTATTCCACCATGTCGTTACGCTCGGCTTCGCCGTGCACCAGCACATCCAGCCCTAAGCGTTCCTGTTCGGCAATTGCCTGTTTGATATGTCCGGCGATGCCGGTGCGGTAATTGCCCGCGTCCAAACGTCCCTGTTTGAAATCCAGACGCAGGCCGCGGATCTCGGTGGTCTGCGGGAAGGAGCCGATGGTGGTTGTCGGCCACGCCGGCAGGTTGAAGCGTTCACGCTGGGCTTTTGCGCGTTCTGCATAAGCACTCTGGCGCTGGCTGTCCTGCGGGGTGATGGCCGCCAGACGCTGCTCCACGGCGGGGTTATGTACCCGCGCTGAACTGCGACGCGCCTGGATCGGGGCGCTCCATTCTGTCAGTTTTACCGTATCGCCGCTGTTCAGCGCATCGCGCAGCAGCGCCAGTTCTTCACATTTTTGCAGCGCAAAGGCGAACCAGCTTTTAACTTCCGCATCAAGGCGGGTTTCCACCGAGAGATCGATCGGGCTGTGCAGCAGCGAACAGGATGATGCCACCCACAGATCGCGTTTACCGACAATCGGCTGGATCTGTGTGTATTTCTCCGTCAGATCGGCACGCCAGACGTTACGGCCATTAATTAAACCGGCGGACAGCAGCCAGTCGGACGGCAGACGGCGATGCAGTTCGTTGACGTCATCCTTGCCGTGAACCAGATCCACATGCAGCCCCTGCACAGGCAGCGCGGTGATGGTGTCGAGGTTAGGCGTCACGCCTTCAAAATAGGTGGTCAGCAGCAGTTTGACCTGTCCGGTGAGCGCATCGTAGGCCGGTTTAAAGGCGTCCAGCCACGCCTGCGGCAGCTCCAGCACCAGCGCCGGTTCGTCAATCTGCACCCACTCAACGCCGCGTTTCGCCAGCTCACACAGCACCTGCTGATAGACCGGCAGAATATCGTCCAGCAGGCTCAGACGATCAAACTGCTCGCCTTTCACTTTGCCGAGCCACAGGTACGTCACCGGCCCCAGCAGCACAGGTTTGACGTTATGGCCCAATGCCAGCGCTTCATCCACCTCTTCCAGCAGCTGCGTCCAGGTGAGTTTGAACTGCTGGCCTTTAGTGAATTCCGGCACCATGTAGTGATAGTTGGTGTTAAACCATTTGGTCATTTCTGCGGCTGCCGCCGGTTCGCCGGTCGGCGCGCGGCCACGACCAATGCGAAACAGGGTGTCGATGTCGACGGATCCATCATTGTTCTGATGACGAGCCGGCACGTTGCCGAGCAGCAGGCTGGTGGTCAGAACATGGTCGTACCAGGCGAAATCGCCCACCGGCAGCAGATCAATGCCCGCCTGTTTTTGTTGATCCCAGTGGCGGGCGCGCAGTTCGCGCCCCACCGCCAGTAATTCTTCACGACTGGTATTACCCGCCCAGTAGCTTTCTTGCGCTTTTTTCAGCTCGCGACGCAGGCCAACGCGAGGGAAACCGAGGGTGTGGTTGCGAATTGTCATAATTTCTTCCTCTAATGAAATATAAATCCTGTGGATTTTGAATTTAGGGAAGGCGGCAAGTTTGCTCATCCCCGGGAGCTTACATCAGTAAGTGACCGGGGTGAGTGAACGCAGCCAACGCACCATAAATTTAAAAGACATTGGATTTTTAGCCGTCCAGATGTTTACACATCCATAATTGGCAGTTACTGTATATTCCTCAAGCGCAAATTGTTCATGCCGGAGTGAAGGACTTTCATGATCGAGATTAAACATCTGAAAACGCTACAGGCGTTACGGAACAGCGGATCGCTGGCGGCGGCGGCAGCCACGCTGCATCAGACGCAATCCGCCCTCTCCCACCAGTTCAGCGATCTGGAGCAGCGCCTTGGCTTTCGGTTATTTGTGCGTAAGAGTCAGCCGCTGCGCTTTACGCCGCAGGGCGAGATCCTGTTACAGCTGGCGAATCAGGTACTGCCGCAAATCAGCCGGGCGCTTCAGGACTGCAACGAGCCGCAGCAAACGACGCTGCGCATTGCCATTGAATGCCACAGCTGCATTCAGTGGCTGACCCCGGCGCTGGAAAATTTCCGCGCGAAATGGCCGCAGGTGGAGATGGATTTCAAATCCGGCGTGACCTTCGATCCCCAGCCCGCGCTGCAACAGGGGGAACTGGACGTGGTGCTGACCTCCGATATTCTGCCGCGCAGCGGTCTGCACTATTCACCGATGTTTGATTTTGAAGTGCGGCTGGTGCTGGCCCCGGATCATCCGCTGGCGGCAAAAGCGCGTATTACGCCGGAAGATTTAGCCTGCGAAACGCTGCTGATTTATCCGGTGCAGCGCAGTCGGCTGGATATCTGGCGGCATTTTCTGCAACCGGCAGGCATCACCCCGGCGCTGAAAAGCGTCGATAACACGCTGCTGCTGATCCAGATGGTGGCGGCAAAAATGGGCATCGCGGCGCTGCCGCACTGGGTGGTGGAGAGTTTTGAGCGCCAGGGCCTGATCGTGACCAAAACCCTGGGCGAGGGACTGTGGAGCCGGCTGTACGCCGCCGTGCGCGATGGCGAGCAGCGTCAGCCGGTAACGGAAGCCTTTATTCGCTCAGCGCGGAACCATGCCTGCGATCATCTTCCTTTTGTGCGGAGCGCGGAGCGACCCACCGGCGATGCACCCACAGCGAAGCCACTATCACCGACCCACCAATAATAAAGCTGGGCCAGTGCGGCTGCTGATGCCAGATCGCCAGGTTAACCAGCAGACCGGCGGGCACATGCATATTGTTCATGATGCCCAGCGTGCCCGCATCCACCTGCGTGGCACCGTAGTTCCACATGAAGTAGCCAATGCCGGAGGCTGCGACGCCAAGAAACACCAGAATGCCCCATTGCAGCGTGGTTTCCGGTAATTTCTGCGCGTTGCCCATCATAAACCAGGCGATCGCCGCCACCACGAACGCGCCCATATAGAACCAGGCAAAGGCGTTATGCTGCGGCATCGGACGGGTTTCCATCAGGCGTTTATAGCCCACCATTCCCAGCGCAAAGCTGATGTTTGACAGCTGCACCAGCAGCAGGCCCATCCAGAAGTGATCGGTGACCTGATCGTAACGGATAATCCCTGCGCCAATCACCGCCAGCAGGGCGCTAAATGCATAGCCCCAGCGCAGGCGGCGCTTGCTCATCAGATCATAAATCAGGGTGATGTACAGCGGCGTGAGCACGGTGAACAGCAGCAGTTCCGAAACCGTCAGGTACAGATAAGCATGGAAGCTCAGCATATACATGATGCCGAGCTGCATGGCGCCCACCAGCATATAGAGCGCAATGGTTTTCAGATCGTGCCCGCGGGTGCGCAGAAAAGGTAAAAAGACCAGCGCCGCGAGGCCGACGCGCACCAGCACGGCGAAATAGCTGTCAACGTGACCGGCAAGGTATTCGCCAAACAGGCTGAAGGAAAACGCCCACAGAACAGTGGTGATGATCAGTAACGCCACAATGAATGTCTCTTTGATTAATGAGCACTCATTGTAGCGGACTTCATGGTTGACAACTGATTGCTATTTAATCAATCGAGAAACAACTTGCGCAGGTAATTGGGCACAGCGTTGTCGGCGTTGGTGCCGATCACTTCCAGCTCCGGATGCAGATCTTTCAGGCGCTGGTGGGCGTTAGCCATAATGCAGCCTTTACCGGCCATTGAGAGCATTTCCGCATCGTTCATGCCGTCGCCAAAGGCGATGCAATCCGCTAAGCCATAGCCCATCGCTTTGGATACCGCTTCCAGCGCGTGGCCTTTCGAGACGCCGCCCGCCATCACTTCCAGACAGGTGAGCGTGGAAAAACTCACGTTCACGCGATCGCCCCAGCGGGCGTTGATCGCCTGCTCCAGCGGCAGCAGCTTTTCGTGGCTTTCGCAGCTGAAGAAAATTTTGCTGACGTTGTCCGCGTCCAGCAAGCCAGGCTCAAAGAGGGAATAGCTGAAAACTGCCTCTTTGAAAAAGCGCATTTCATCGGGACGATGACGGTTGATAAACCATTCGTCGTCACGGTAGACGTTGGTGAGAATATCCGGATTCGCATGCACCACGCCAAACAGGTCGCTGGCAATATCGCGATCCAGGTTATGAGTGAAGACCAGATTGCCATCGGTATCATGCACACGCGCACCGTTGGAGGTGATCATATAGGCTTTGATGCCGAGATTATCGCGGATCTGGCCCACGTCGACGTGGTGACGGCCAGTGGCGAAGACAAAGTTAACGCCCCGCGCGGTCAGCAGTTTTAACGTCTCTTTCGCATAAGGAGAAAGGGTATGGTCGGGCGAGAGCAGCGTGCCATCTAAATCAGACGCAACAACCTGATACATAAGAAAATTCAACCTCTGGACAAAGCGGGAGACCCGCCGGGTGAGTTATGCCTGTCGAAAAAATCGACGATGGCGTTAAGCGCGACTGAGCGCATAGCGTCCTTTTCAAAAAGGATCTCATGGTAAGCGCCATTAATGACCAGCGGTTTGCCTCCTTCACAGGGATGGCCCGCTGCGGCGCGAATTTCACAATAACGATCGTGCATGCGGTTATCCACTACCCGCTCTTCTTCTGCCTGGATAAGCAGCATGGGCGTGGCGTCGTTGGCGGCGCCTTCCAGCACCATCTCGCCCGCGCGTATTCCTTCCCGTACCCAGTGATTCGTTGGCCCGCCGACGCGTAACTGCGGATCGTCAGCATAAAAGCGCAAATTGCGCCGGTAGCGTTCCCGGCTGTGGGTCAGCACGTTGAGGCTGTAGGGCAGCGGCTGCCAGCGTCCGGTGCCGATGGCATAGCTTTCGCGCATACGCGGGTTGCCTTCGGCCCAGTCAAGAATGTGTCGCACCATCCAGTCCGGCAGACGGATAACAATGCCAAACATCGGCGCGGTCAGGGCGATGGCATCACAGGCCTGCGGCGTGCGTTGCAGAAACAGCGTGGAGATCGCGCCGCCCATGGAATGCCCCAGAATGTAGCGTTTGCGCCACGGGCCTGGCGTCACTTCCTGCGCCCAGAAAGCCGCCAGATCGTCGACGTAATCATCAAAATTATCGACGTGACCGCGATGGCTGTCGGAAAGCAGACGCCCGGAGCGCCCCTGCCCGCGGTGATCGATGATCAATACGTCAAAACCGAGATGAAACAGATCGTACGCCACTTCGGCATACTTCACGTAGCTTTCGATGCGTCCGGGGCAGACGACAATCACCCGATCGTGGCCGGGCGCACGAAAGCGCACAAAGCGGATCGGGATATTATCGACGCCGATGATTTCGGCTTCCTCGCGCTGACGCCAGAAATCGGTCAGCGGTCCGTGAGTGAAGGCCGCAAACGCGTTTTCTCTTGTTTCCCAGTCCATTTTCTGCCGAAACATTGGGTCTGAACCCCCGACTGCCGTGTATTATCGTTTTTTCAGGCCGCGCTACACCGTACCCAAACACCAGGGTATTGTGGCATAAAAAATGTCATCCAGGGAGTTTCACATGACCTTCGAATGGTGGTTCGCTTACCTCATCACGTCAATTATCCTCAGCCTGTCGCCGGGCTCCGGGGCGATCAACACCATGACTACCGCCATGACGCACGGCTATCGCGGCGCTGCGGCGTCGATCAGCGGCCTGCAGACCGGGCTTGCCATTCATATCGTGCTGGTGGGTATTGGCCTGGGCACGCTGTTCTCCCGTTCGGTGATGGCCTTTGAAGTGCTGAAGTGGGCGGGCGCGGCCTATCTGGTATGGCTGGGTATTCAGCAGTGGCGCGCGGCGGGGGCACTGGATCTCAATACGCTGGCGAGCACCCAGTCGCGCGGGCATCTGTTCCGCCGGGCGGTGTTTGTGAACCTTACCAACCCCAAAAGCATTGTGTTTCTTGCCGCGCTCTTCCCGCAGTTTATCGTGCCGCATCAGCCGCAAATCATGCAGTACGTGGTGCTCGGCACCACCACCATCGTGGTGGATATTATTGTGATGATTGGTTACGCCACGCTGGCGACGCGGATTGCGTCATGGATTAAGGGCCCGCGCCAGATGAAAGCGCTCAACCGGATCTTTGGATCGCTGTTTGTGCTGGTCGGCGCGCTGCTGGCTTCCACCCGTCATGCGTAAGTAAATCGGGAAAGCGGCTCGCAAATTTTGTTTTGTCGCAGTGCCAGAATGCCGCCACTGATGTCACCACGGACGGCATAACATGGCGCGAGCTGCGACACCCCATGATTCGGTATTCAAAACTTTCCTCTCCCGCGTGGAAACCGCGCGGGATTTTATTGACATTCACCTGCCGCCAGACCTGAGAACGCTCTGCGATCTGGATACGCTGCGCCTGGAATCCGGCAGTTTTGTCGAAGACGATTTGCATCCCTACTACAGCGATATTCTTTATTCGCTAAAGACGACCAGTGGCGATGGCTATATCTATGTGCTTATCGAGCACCAAAGCTCGCCCGATAAACATATGGCATTCCGGCTGATGCGCTACGCGGTGGCCGCCATGCAGCGCCACCTGGAGGCCGGGCATTCCACTCTGCCACTGGTGATCCCGGTGCTTTTCTATCAGGGGCGGCGCAGCCCCTGGCCCTGGAGCCTGAACTGGCTGGACGACTTTCAACAGCCGCAGTTGGCCCGGCAGCTCTACAGCAGCCCGTTCCCGCTGGTGGACATTACGATGATCCCCGATGAGGAAATCATGCAACATCGCAGCATGGCGGCGCTGACCCTGATCCAGAAGCATATCCGCCAGCGTGATATAGCCCTGCTGCTGGACAGACTCGCCAGCCTGCTGCGGGAAAAGCACATGAGCGGACAACAAATTGCGGTACTGATAAAATATATGATTCAGGCAGGAGAAACGCATGACGTGAAAACGTTATTGTATGAACTGGCGCGCCGCGTGCCACAACAAGGAGACAAGCTGATGACAATCGCTGAACAGTTAAAAATGATGGGGCGGACAGAAGGACTCCTGCAAGGGATACAAGAGGGAATACAGGAAGGAATACGGGAAGGACTACAACAAGGGATACRGGAAGGACTACARMAAGGGATCCTCGAAGGTCAACGCGCTGCTCGACAGGAGATTGCGCGACAGATGCTGCAAAAGGGCTTCGACAAAGACGCGATTATGGATATGACCGGCCTGACGCAGGACGAGTTGCAGCACCTTTGCCACTAAAAATCACCCACCCGTCTTTTATGCCGGGTGGGGAAAAGTTAGCGGGAAATGATCAGATGAATGCCGAAGCCCGCGAACAGCACGCCGGCAACGCCATCGATCCATTTCGCCATCCGCTGATAACCGCGACGCATCGACGGCAGCGCGAACAGGCTCGCCACGACGGTGAACCAGGCGAAGGTTTCCAGCGAGATCAGTACGAAAATGCCCCAGCGTTCCGCGGAGCCGACGTTATCGCCGACAAATAGCGAGAACACCGAACCGAAGTAAATAATCGCCTTGGGATTCGCCAGATTAGTCAGCAGACCTTTCAGGAAACTACGTCCGCTGGTCGCCAGTTCCACCTGCGGCGTCGGTGCGCTGCTGTCCTGCTTTTTCAGCGCCCCGCGCAACAACTGGTAACCCATCCAGCACAGATACAGCCCGCCGCCGACCATAATAATGTTATGCAGCCACGCCATTTTTTCGAGGATCAGGTGCAGGCCAAGCAGCGCCACGCCCGCCCAGACCATCACGCCCGTGGTGATGCCCAGCACGCCCATCATGGCTTCTTTACGTGAACGGCTAACGGCAGTCTGTGAAACAAAAAAGAAATCCGGCCCCGGGCTCATCAGTGCAACGATATGCACCAGCGCCACGGTCAAAAACAGCATTAACATAACTCGCTCGCGGGGAAATAAATGATCAGGATCTCATCCTGACACTTTTTTACGTCCTTGACTACTCGTCATCGTCACCATCGACATGCGAGCGGATCAGCGCCATAAACTCTTTGCCAAAACGTTCGAGCTTACGCATCCCCACGCCGTTAACGCTCAGCATTTCGCTGGCGGTGATCGGCGTCTGCTCCGCCATCTCAATCAGCGTTGCATCGTTAAATACCACATACGGCGGGATATTCTCTTCATCGGCAATGGCCTTACGCAGTTTGCGCAGTTTGGCGAACAGCTTGCGGTCATAGTTGCCGCCGAAGACTTTCGGGTTATTACGCGCTTTGATGGCCACCACGCGCGGTACGGCGAGCTGCAGCGGGACTTCCGCCCGCAGGAACGGACGCGCGGCCTCGGTAAGCTGTAGCGCTGAATGCTGGGCGATATTTTGCGTTACCACGCCAAGATGGATCAGCTGGCGGATCACGCTGACCCAGTGCTCGGTCGTATGGTCGCGCCCTTCGCCGTAGATTTTAAGTTTGTCATGGCCCAGTTCGCGGATACGCTGATTATTCGCGCCGCGCAGCACTTCCACGACATAACCCATACCGAAGCGCTGGCCAACGCGATAAATCGCCGACAGCGCCTTTTGCGCGTCCATCAGCCCGTCGTACCGGCGCGGCGGATCGAGGCAAATATCGCAGTTGCCGCACGGCTCCTGACGACCTTCACCAAAATAGTTGAGCAGCACCAGACGGCGGCAGGTTTGTGCTTCCGCGAACGCCCCCATGGCGTTCAGCTTGTGGCGCTCGATATCCTGCAGCTGGCCGGGCGGCTTCTCTTCCAGACATTTACGCAGCCAGCCCATATCGGCCGGATCGTAGAACAGCATGGCTTCAGCGGGCAGGCCGTCACGCCCGGCGCGACCGGTTTCCTGATAGTAGGATTCGATATTGCGCGGAATGTCGAAATGCACCACAAAGCGCACGTTCGGCTTGTTGATGCCCATGCCGAAGGCTACCGTCGCCACCACGATTTGCAGATCGTCGCGCTGGAACTTCTCCTGAACTTCGGCGCGAACGCTGTTTTCCAGCCCGGCATGATAGGCTCCGGCGCTGAAACCCCGGCTTTGCAGACGGGCGGCGGTGTCTTCCACTTTGGCGCGGCTGTTACAGTAGATAATGCCGGATTTGCCTTTCTGATCCTGCACATAACGCAGCAGCTGATCGAGGGGCTTGAACTTTTCCATCAGCATATAGCGGATGTTCGGGCGGTCGAAGCTGCTGACCTGGATCAGCGGATCCTTAAGACCCAGCAGGTGCACAATATCATGGCGGGTGGTGTCGTCAGCCGTGGCGGTCAGCGCCATAAACGGCAGCGCCGGGAAGCGCGCACGCAGCTGCCCCAGGGCGGCGTATTCCGGGCGGAAATCATGGCCCCACTGGGAAATACAGTGCGCTTCATCGACGGCGACCAGTGCCGGGTTCCAGTGAGCAAGATGCTCAAGGAAGTTATCCAGCATCAGGCGTTCAGGAGCGATGTACAGCAAGCGGATTTGACCGTTTCTACAGCCCGCCATCACCTCTTGCTGCTGCTCGCGGGTTTGTGTCGAGTTAAGACAGGCGGCGGCCACGCCGTTCGCCAGCAGTTGATCCACCTGGTCTTTCATTAGCGAGATCAGAGGAGACACGACAATGGTCAGCCCTTCGAGCACCAGCGCCGGGATCTGATAGCACAGGGATTTGCCGCCGCCGGTGGGCATCACGACCAGACAGTCGCGGCCTTCCAGCACGGTATCAATGATTGTTTGCTGACCGGGGCGGAATTGCTGATAGCCGAAGGTTTCCTGCAAGACCTGTTTCGCCAGCGATGCCTGATTCATTACTTCCGCCTGCGCCACATCTACCCCATTTACCTGAAATAAAAACAGGCGCTATTTTCAGCGCCTGCGAGTGAAACTGCAATGCCTTAGAACAGATCGTTTAGCATAACGCCAACGCCGACACGCGTCTGGTTAAAGTTGTAATCAATTAATGATTCGCCGTAACCGCTATAAACCTGAGTATAAAGACGGACATGGCGGGTGATCGGATAACTCACGCCCAGTTCTGCGCCGCCGTAACCGGTATTCCAGTTATATTGCCCTTTTGCGCTCAGGATAGCTTCCCCCAGCTGATAACCCACTTTCAGCTGGTAGTAGCCCATATATTTGGTGATGTCCGGATTGTCGTCGGTATCGCCCACCACGTACCAGGGCTTCACTTCCACCAGCCAGTTGCTGTTCTGCGCCATCAGGCGGGTATAAACACGGTTCCAGCTACGGGATGTCGGATCGGAGCGACCGTTAGAGTCGTGGTTAAAACCAAACTCCACATCGCGCAGCGTCCAGCCAGCCAGCTCGTAGTCGGTGGCAAAGCCGAGGAACAGCTGGGGTTCGTAGTTGGTTTCGCGGAACGGGGATGACTCGCCGCTGTTGGAGAGCTGCCACCAGGATTTCTGCGTATAGGATGCGCCAAGCACCGAGTTCGGCCCCATGATCCCGCGCCAGAACGGGAAGGCCAGACTCAACTGAAACTTCACTTCATCTTTGCGTGAGTTTTTCGCCCAGTTGTAAGTTTCGATTGCCTCTTTGTTCAGATCGCTGGTGGCCGTGTAAATGGCATAGTTCGATTCATACGGATACAACGTAAAAGGATTATCGTGCTCTTGTAAAAGGTTGGCGATGATACTCCCCCGCACTGCCGGGGCGTCATGCACGGCTTTAACCGTCGCTTCCTGCGCAAATGCTGTAAACGGCAGCGCAACGGCCGTCAGAAACCAACCCAGAAACGTCCGCATCGGTCTTGCTCTCCTGAACAAAAAATAGAGGTGAATAATAATCAGACGCCCATTCTACATATTTATTAATTAACTGCGCAGTTATCGTTTCTGAAAGTGGAAATCAACATTGGCGAAGCATAAAATCAACATTTCTTTAACCAATGGATCAGGTGATTATGTCAGCCGTCCTTACAGCCGATGAAGCGTTACAGCTGGTCGGTGAGATTTTTGTTTATCATATGCCCTTCAACCGCGCGCTGGGACTGGAGCTGGAACGCTACGAAAAAGACTTTGCCCAGCTGAGTTTTAACAACCAGCCGATGATGGTGGGTAACTGGGCGCAGAGCATTTTACACGGCGGGGTAATCGCCTCGTCGCTGGACGTCGCCGCGGGGCTGGTGTGCGTCGGCAGCACCTTAACGCGTCACGATACGATCAGCGAAGATGAGCTTCGCCAGCGCCTGTCGCGCATGGGCACTATCGATCTGCGCGTCGATTATCTGCGTCCGGGCCGGGGAAATCGTTTTACCGCCTCCAGTACTTTGCTGCGCGCCGGTAATAAAGTGTCAGTCGCCCGCGTTGAACTGCACAATGAAGAACAGCTGCATATCGCCACCGCCACGGCGACGTATATGGTAGGTTGAGCGGCAGAGATCGGGTAAAATGTCGTTACTTTTTAGTAACAGATGTTGGATGTACCCATGGATGCAAAGCAGACGCGGCAGGGGGTATTGCTCGCCCTCGCCGCTTATTTTATTTGGGGTATCGCACCGGCCTACTTCAAACTGATCGATTTCGTTCCCGCCAGTGAAATTCTGACCCACCGCATTATCTGGTCGTTCTTTTTCATGGTGGCGCTGATTAGCGTAAGCCGTCAGTGGTCGCAGCTGAAGAAGCTCCTCAGCCAGCCGAAAAAAATCCTGCTGCTGGCCCTGTCGGCGGTGTTAGTTGGCGGCAACTGGCTGCTGTTTATCTGGTCGGTGAATAACCATCATCTGCTGGAAGCCAGCCTCGGCTATTTTATTAATCCGCTGGTGAATATTCTGCTCGGAATGATTTTCCTCGGCGAGCGTTTTCGCCGTATGCAGTGGCTGGCGGTGCTGCTTGCCGGTTGCGGCGTGCTGGTGCAGCTGTGGACCTTTGGCTCGCTGCCGATCATCGCGCTGGGCCTGGCCTTCAGCTTTGCGTTTTATGGCCTGGTGCGTAAAAAGATCGCCGTTGACGCGCAAATCGGCATGCTGATCGAAACGCTGTGGCTGCTGCCGGTCGCCGCCATCTGGCTGTTCGGCATCGCCGATACCGCCACCAGCCATATGACGCAGAACCCGTGGTCGCTGAATCTGTTGCTGATGGCGGCGGGCGTGGTGACGACGATCCCGCTGCTGTGTTTTACCGGCGCGGCGACGCGTCTGCGCCTGTCCACGCTGGGCTTCTTCCAGTACATCGGGCCGACGCTGATGTTCCTGCTGGCGGTGCTGTTTTACGGCGAAGTGCCGGGCGCGGATAAGATGGTCACCTTTGGGTTTATCTGGGTGGCGCTGGCGGTGTTTGTAATGGATGCGCTCTATACGCAGCGCAGGGTCCGGAAAGGGTTGTGATGTTTTGCCGGGTAAGCGAAGCGCCATCCGGCATAAACACTACAGCCAGTTACGGCGCTTGAAGTACAGATAGGGCGCCAGTCCCGCGAGCATCATCAGAATGATCGCCCCCGGATAGCCGAAGCTCCATTTCAGCTCCGGCATAAACTCAAAGTTCATACCGTAGCTTGAAGCCACCAGCGTCGGCGGCAGGAACACCACGGACACCACCGAGAAGATCTTGATGATGCGGTTCTGCTCGATATTGATAAAGCCCATCGCCGCCTGCATCAGGAAGTTAACTTTCTGGAACAGGGATTCATTGTGCGGCAGCAGGGATTCGATATCGCGCAGGATCTCACGCGCCTGCTCCAGCTGACCGCCCGGCAGGCGCGCCTTACGCACCAGGAAGTTCAGCGCGCGCTGGGTATCCATCAGGCACAGCCGTACCTTCCAGCCGATATCTTCCTGCTCCGCCAGCGCCGACAGCGCTTCGTCGTACTCATCGCCCTGCTGGCCTTCCATAATGACGCGGCTCAGCTTTTCCAGGTCGCTGTAAATATTTTCGATCTCATCCGCCAGCTGTTCGATTTTGGTCTCGAACAGATCGAGCAGCAGTTCGTAGGCGTTGCCGTCGATCATCGCCTGGCTGCGGGCGCGCATACGGTATAACCGGAAAGCGGGCAGTTCACGTTCACGCAGGGTAAACAGACGGCCATCGCGAATGGTGAACGCCACGGTGGAGTTACCGGCGTGATCTTCCGCATCTTCAAAAAAGAAGAAGGAGTGAATGTGCAGGCCGTCTTCATCTTCAAAGAAACGTGCCGAGGCTTCGATGTCTTCCAGCTCGGGGCGGGTCGCCAGGCTTTGCCCCAGTTCGGACTGTACGCGGTGTCGCTCATCGTCATCCGGTTCGACCAGATCCACCCAAACGGCGTCAATAAGGGGTTGTGACTCTTCCGCTTCCAGACGAGTCAGGCGATTATTTTCCAGTTGAAATGCGCTCAGCATGACCGGGACTCCCAATGCAAAAATTATCGGACAGTTCGGTGGGCACACAGAAACAAATTGGGTTTCAGACCATTAAACAGCCTGACTCAGTGCGACGGGTAAAAAAAGCGGTCGCTGACAACCACTAAGGCCATCAGCGCGAGGAGATAGCCTTAGGAGTTGTTCCTGGATGACAGGGAATTGAGCCAGCATCTACTGGGTGTGTCCAAGGCGAATGTCCTCTTAGCGTAATCGTGCGCGCATGTTACGCCAGCAGAAAAATGGCGTCAACACGCAACGGAACGGCTGAGGATATTAATTAACCTTCCCGGTATAAGGCTAGCAGAATATTACAAAATTATGATATTTTTCTTAATGTTACACCGTTTCCAGCTTCGCATAGGCGGCTACCAGCCATTTGATGCCCTGACCGGGGAACGCGATTTGCAGACGGCTGTGCTCGCCGCTGCCTTCCAGATTCACCACCGTACCTTCGCCGAATTTTGCATGGCGCACGCGCTGTCCCAGCTTAAAGCCGGAATCGCTTTGGGTGATGGGCGTACCTAACTGCTTGTGCGTCACCGGACGGCTGATGCTGGCGCGCAGACGCACCTCCTCCACGCACTCTTCCGGCAGCTCGCCGATAAAGCGTGACGGGCGGTGATAAACCTCTTTACCGTACAGACGGCGGGTTTCCGCATAGGTGATGGTCAGTTTTTGCATGGCGCGGGTAACGCCCACGTAGGCCAGACGGCGCTCCTCTTCCAGACGGCCGCCTTCATCCAGCGACATCTGGCTCGGGAACATGCCCTCTTCCACGCCGACGATAAATACCTGCGGGAACTCCAGCCCTTTCGCGGAGTGCAGCGTCATCAACTGCACCGCATCCTGCCAGGTATCCGCCTGCCCTTCGCCCGCTTCCAGCGCTGCGTGGGACAGGAATGCCTGCAACGGCATCAGATCTTCTTCTTCGTCGTTGTAGCTGAACTGGCGCGTTGCCGTCACCAGTTCCTCTAAGTTCTCCACGCGCGCCTGGCCTTTTTCGCCTTTCTCCTGCTCATACATGATGAACAGCCCGGAATCTTTGATCACCCGGTCCGCCTGCACGTGCAACGGCATGTCGGAGGTTTCCTGCGCCAGCGCTTCGATAAGCTCCATAAAGCGTTGCAGCGCGCTGGCGGCGCGGCCTGCAAGGGCTCTCTCCTGCAATAATTCCCGGCTGGCCTGCCACAGGGTCAGCTGCCGGTCGCGCGAGGCCTGACGTACCACGTCCAGCGTACGGTCGCCTATGCCCCGCGTGGGGGTGTTCACCACGCGTTCGAAGGCGGCGTCGTCGTTACGGTTGGCGATCAGACGCAGATAAGAGAGCGCGTCTTTGATTTCCTGACGTTCGAAGAAGCGCATGCCGCCGTAAATGCGATACGGCATCCCCACCTGCAGGAGCGCCTCTTCCAGCACGCGCGACTGGGCGTTGCTGCGATAGAGAATGGCGCACTGCTCCAGCGCGCCGCCGCTTTCCTGCCAGGCCTTGATGCGGTTCACCACGAAACGCGCTTCGTCGAGCTCGTTAAAGGCGCAGTAGAGCGAAATCGGATCGCCATCAATGCCTTCAGTCCACAGCTTTTTCCCCAGTCGCCCGTTGTTGTTTTCAATCAGGGCGTTGGCGGCACGCAGAATATTGTTGGTGGAGCGGTAGTTCTGCTCAAGACGGATGGTTTCCGCACCGGGGAAGTCGTTCAGGAAGCGCTGGATGTTTTCCACCTGCGCGCCGCGCCAGCCGTAAATCGACTGGTCATCGTCGCCCACAATCATCACCTTACCGGTATCGCCTGCCAGCAGGCGGATCCAGGCGTACTGAATGTTGTTGGTATCCTGGAATTCGTCCACCAGAATATTGGTGAAGCGCTCGCGGTAGTGATTGAGGATGTGCGGCTTATTGAGCCATAGCTCATGGGCGCGCAGCAGCAGTTCGGCAAAATCCACCAGCCCTGCGCGATCGCAGGCTTCCTGGTAAGCCTGGTAAACTTTCTGCCAGGTCTGCTCCACGGGGTTGCCGAAGCTCTGAATATGATGCGGACGAATGCCTTCGTCTTTCTGACCGTTGATGTACCACATCGCCTGACGCGGCGGCCACTGCTTCTCGTCGAGGTTCATGGCTTTGATCAGGCGACGTAACAGACGCAGCTGATCTTCGCTGTCGAGGATCTGAAAATCCTGCGGCAGATTCGCATCCATATGGTGCGCGCGCAGCAGACGGTGCGCGAGGCCGTGGAACGTCCCGACCCACATGCCGCCCTGGCTGTTGCCCATCAGCTGGCTGATACGGTGGCGCATTTCCGCCGCCGCTTTGTTGGTGAAGGTCACCGCCATAATGGAGTACGGCGAGCAGTTTTCTACCGTCAACAGCCAGGCGATACGGTGGACCAGTACGCGTGTCTTACCGCTGCCTGCGCCTGCCAGCACCAGCATATTGGTGCGCGAGGCGGCTACCGCATCACGTTGTTTGTCATTGAGGCTGTCGAGCAGGTAAGAAACGTCCATTGGCACCGCCACGTAGTAATCAGAAACAGAACGAATTGCCTGGTGGCGCTTCGCTTACCGGGTCTGCGTTATCGCAGGGCGGACAAGCAGAGCGCCATCCGCCAAAACCCTGGTATTTTATACAGAACTATTGGTGATTATATCAGCGAGGTCAGAGATGCCAACTGCGAAATTTCAAGGTGCGGCAATAAACGGCTGTCGGTGGCGGTCATCAGGCTGGCCCCTTGCGGTTTGATCCAGCACGCCTGCATGCCATAACGGATCGCCCCGGCCACGTCAGTGGTGAGGTCGTCGCCCACATGCAGGATCTCCCCTGCGGGCACGCCGAGCTTTTCCGCCGCCAGCTGATACATATCGCTGAAGGGTTTCGAGCGGCCGTGCGGACCGGCGCGCAGCACAAAGGCAAAGTAATGACCCAGACCGAACCGTTCAGGCTCGGCGTTGCCATTGGTGATGGCCACCAGCGGCCACTTTTTGCCCAGCGCCGCCAGAGTGTCGTGCGTGGCCTGCGGCACATCAATGCGGCTGCGCCAGTGGGCGAAGTTTTCCATGGCGGCACGGGCGCCGGCATCGGCCTCTTCCGCGTTCAGTCCGGCGTTCAGCATCGCCTGCATCACTGCCCGACGCCGCCATTCGGTTACGTCATGATAAATATCCGGCTCGCTTTCGCGTAACGCCTGGCGCAGCTGCTGAAAATCGCCCTTTTGCAGCGCCTTCAGCGCCGGATGGTAATTTTGTACGAAGGTCAGCGATTCCTGTTCGGTACGCAGGATCACCGGATGGTTGTCATACAAGGTGTCGTCGAGATCGAACGTCAGGGCCGAAATGTGGCCCAAAGGACGGTAAAAACGCATTATTTCCCCCGTTTGGCGCGCGGATGCGCCGCGTCATACACTGAGGCAAGATGTTGAAAATCAAGGTGGGTATAGATCTGCGTGGTGGACAGGTTCGCGTGCCCCAGCAGCTCCTGCACGCCGCGCAGATCGCCGCTCGATTCCAGCATATGGGTGGCAAAGGAGTGACGGAGCTTATGGGGATGAACATGGCTGTTCAGCCCCTGCTTAATACCCCACTCCGCAAAGCGTTTCTGCACGTTACGCGCGGAGATCCGCTTACCAAGCTTCGATAAAAACAGCGCGTCCTCATCGCTGCCAAACAGGCCGCGCAGATCCAGCCAGTGCTCGATCCAGCTTACCGCGTTACGGCCAATCGGCAGACGGCGCTCTTTGCTGCCCTTCCCCATCACCCATACTTCACCGGTTGATAAATCCAGATGTTTGATGTCGAGCCCGATCAGTTCGGACAGTCGCAGGCCCGCGCCGTACATCACCTCCAGCATCGCCCGGTCGCGCACCGCCAGCGGATCGTTGAGATCGATATCCAGCAGGCGGTTAACGTCATCGACATCAATATTTTTCGGCAGATGGCGCGGGGCTTTCGGGGCGGCGATGCCTTTTGCCGGATTGGCGGGCAACTCGCCCTGCGATACCAGCCAGTCAAAGAAACTGCGCAGGGCAGACAGGCGCAGCGCAAGGCTGGCCGCGCCAAGGCCATGGCGACGGCTGCGAACCGCAATAGTGCGCACGCTGGCGGCATCACAATCTGCCCAGCGGGTGATGCCGGTTTCCCCGGCGATCGCCATGATGGCGTCAAGCTGACGCCGGTAGTTGAGCAGCGTGATGGGGCTGAGCTGGCGCTCAACGCCCAGGTAGCGCAGAAAACGGGTTACCGCATGGTCAAGAGAGGTGTCGCTCATATGCGCTCGATCCAGCGCTCCAGCAGCTCCGGCAGCATCAGCGCAATCTCCTGAAGCAGCTGCGTTCCCTGCCCTTGCTGATAATGGTGCACATCGCGGCTGCTGAAGAGGATCACCCCAAGATCGCCGTCACGCCCCATCATCGACATCGCCACCGAGCCGATGGCTTTCGCGTCAGGGAGTATCACCAGTAATTCCGGGCCGTTCAGGGTACCAAGATAGTGATTTTCATGACCAAGGCGCTGAATACGCAGCGGCTCAAAGGCCTGACGGCTCAGCGCCAGATGGGTGAAGCCGGACGGCGCGCCAATGCGCCAGCGATCGGGGAATAAACGAATGCTCGCCCCCGCCAGGCCTAATTCACGCGCCCAGCGGTGAAAACGGTTGAGCAAATCCTCAAGGCTGCTGGCGGACGCCAGACGGCCCTGTAAACGCAGCAGGCGGTTAAACAGGCTTTCGTTGGTACTGGCCTGCTCCATCAGCAGCGTCATATTCTCTTCGAGCACATTGATGTGATGCCGGGCGCGGGCCATCTGCCATTCGACGAGAGAGACGGCGCCGCGCACCGGGTGCGGCACGTGGAGGAGTTCCACGGCGCGCGCATTACGGATAAAGAACTCAGGATCGCGCAGCAGATACTCCACCACATCACTGTCATTGAGTGTGGCCGTCGCTTCCTGCTGTTCTTCCCCTGTCTGCTTCATAAATGAATAAATCCGTCGTAAACATGTGTCGCCGGGCCAGTCATATACAGAGGATGGCCCGGCCCCTTCCAGGCGATGTCGAGACGCCCGCCCGGTAAATCCACGCGCACCTCTTCCGCCAGTAAGCCTTGCTGAATGCCGACCGCAACCGCCCCACAAGCGCCGCTGCCGCAGGCCTGGGTTTCACCGGCACCGCGCTCAAAGACGCGCAGGCGGATCTGTTCGCGCTTTACTACCTGCATAAAGCCGATATTAGCCCGCTCCGGGAAGCGCTCATGGCTTTCCATGGCCGGGCCGAGGGTTTCCACCGGCGCGCTGTCGACATCATCCACCTGAATGACGCAGTGCGGATTGCCCATAGAAACCACGCCGCAGAGAATAGTCTGCTCGGCAACGCGCATAATATAGGTCTTTTCCGCTTTGTTGGCGCGAAACGGCACCGCGGACGGCTCGAAGTTTGGCTCGCCCATATTCACGCGCACCAGCTCATCTTCCGTGACGCTCAGCACCATGCGGCCATTGGCGGTGCTGACGCGAATATCGCGTTTATTGGTCAGCCCTTTCAGCCGCACAAAGCGGGCGAAACAGCGCGCGCCGTTACCGCACTGGGAGACTTCGCTGCCATCGGCGTTAAAGATGCGGTAATGAAAATCGAGATCCGGATCGTAAGGCGGTTCGACGATCAGCAGTTGATCAAAACCCACGCCCAGATGTCGGTTGGACAGACGGCGGATCAGCTCTGGCGAAAAAAAGACATTCTGCGTTACCGCGTCGACGACCATAAAATCGTTGCCAAGGCCATGCATTTTAGAGAACTGCATCATCTACTCCATTCCCGCGGTTACAGAATAAAATCTGTTAGTAATTTACCTGAGTAGGGCCGTCATTGTTGCCACGATCGTTACGCGTTGGCGTCAGTTCTTGCTCGGTGCTTTCTACCTTTTTGGTCGGCGGCGGCGCTGACTTATCGGCTGGCGGGAAATAGAGCGGGCCTTTCAGACCACAGCCGGCCAGACTGCATAACGCAACGAAAACAAAAAGCGTTCGGAACACATTCTTCATTATGGTTTGCCTGTAAGTTCATGCTTGCTGTTTCTATCATCGCAGGAGAAGCCGCAAAAGCAAGAGTTTGCGCACCTCCTGCATTGGGAATTGTTTCGCGTTATACTCGCGGCATCACGAAAAAAAGGAAAAAAAATGAACGATTCAGAATTCCATCGCCTGGCCGATAACCTGTGGCAGACCATTGAAACCCGTCTGGATGAATGGGACGGCGACGGCGATATTGACTGCGAAATCAACGGCGGCGTGCTGACCCTGACGTTCGAAAACGGCAGCAAAATCATCATCAACCGTCAGGAGCCGCTGCATCAGGTGTGGCTGGCGACCAAACAGGGCGGCTACCATTTTGATTTGCAAGGCGATGAGTGGATTTGCGATCGCAGCGGCGAGCGCTTCTGGGATCTGCTGGAGCAGGCCGCCACGCAGCAAGCGGGCGAAGCAGTCAGTTTCCGNNAAGAGAAATACTGCTGCAACAGCGGAGCGTCGTCATCCTGATTGGCAGGAGGAACGGCGCTGATTGTCTGATTGCGGAACGGGATCACCTGCGCGCGCCCGTTCACCTGCACAATCTGATAGAACTGCGGCAGGTTGAAGTTGATAAAGCTTGAGCCGTAGGTAAAGCGATCGTGCGACGAGGAGTAGAAGCGGCTGACGTCGCGTACCAGTTCCTCGGTGCTGCCTTCACAGTGGTGATACACCTCTGCGCGGTTGCTTTCATCAAGAATGTAGATCGTAAAGCCGTTGTTATCCGCTGAAGCTTCGAAGAAGAACTGGATAATGCCCTCGCTGGCAAAACCGTCCACCACCGGCGGCAGTTTGACCTGATTGGTCTCGACCTGCACCGACAGCCCGTGCAGTTTATTGTGGGAAATGGCACCGTAAAACTCGATGGCATTTTCCAGCTTCTGCACTGACACGTTCAGACGTTCAAAGAACAGTCCCCAGGTTTGCCCCGCCACGCGCAGCGCTTTGAAGCGCCCGGTTTCCTGACGGGTGCTGGAGAGGCGTAATTCGATGCACTCGGACACCAGCTGCTGCACGCGGGTACGGATCAGACCGCGCAAATGCTGGCTGTAGCAGAACACCTCGACGCTGTCCGGCGGCGCGGCGTCCTGATGCATTTTGCCGAGAATGGTTTTCAGCGCTTCGATCATCGCCTGCTCGCCGTTGAAGTGCAGGGTACGCACTTCATTCCATGAGTTGCGATAAAGCAGATCGACGCTGCCCACCAGGCAGTTTTGCTGCTCGCCGAAGCTGAATACGTCCAGCTTACGGAAATCAAAATGCACCACCTGATTGCGGAAGGCCGCCGTCGGGTCATATTCCAGATTGACGATAATCGCCAGATGGCGAATTTCACACGGGCTGTAGAGCGCTTTCGGCGTCGGCGCGGGTAAACGCAGCGGGAAGTGGTGCGACACATCCGCCACCATTTCCTGCAGCTTCGCCAGATCCGCCACGCCGTTGCCCTTAATAAACAACCGGGTGCGTGAAGTCAGCAGGCCGTTAAACCACGCCCAGGCCACCAGCTTATTCAGGTAACGGTTATATTCCAGCGGCTGATGGCTGATGATGGCGTCCATGCTTGGCGCACGGTTGTAGAGATACCAGCCAGCGCGATTGGCGCGGCCCGGCGGCACATGGATAAAGGTCAGATTCGGTTCCGAAAGATCCGGCGAAATCTGCGGGTTAACCAGCGTCACTTTGCCCGGCAGCGCTTCAAAGGCGGCGTACAGTTTACGCGTCAGCACGCCGATATCCTGCGGACTGGCGGAAACGCTTAAATTATTGCGGCGCGCGAAACGGATCAGGTTGCGATAGGTTTGCATCATCGCATCCAGCAGTTCATTGTGCGCTTCGCGTACCTGTTCGATTTTCCAGTTGGCGCGGTTGTCGAGCATGGCAAGCCGTTCATCGTCCCAGCCCCACTCTTTCACCAGCGAACTGACCACTTCACGACGCCAGCCCACGCAGGCGCGTTCGCGGCTCAGTTTTTCGCATACTTTCAGGTAGAAGCAGCGGCGTACCAGGTCGAGACGGGTAAAATCTTCGATAGCCGTCAGATAGGCGGTCACGCGCTCCAGCATCATGCAGTAGTGATCGAGACCAAAAGAGACGATCTCGCCGTCGTGCAGACGCTGTTTGATGTCTTTCGCCAGCAGGCGGGTATTCGGATATTCCCAGGAATAGGCTTCCAGCAGCAGCGTTTTCAGCACCGCTTTGTAGGGGGAATCGATGCTTTTATACAGCTGCCACAGGCTGGCGCCGAAGTACTCTTCGGCGGACAGGGAGCTTAAGCCGCCCAGATCCAGCCATTCGTTTGGCGTCAGCACGCCCTGCGCGTAAAGCGACATGACGTAATCGTCGTAATGATCTTCTTCGTCGCCCGGCACCATATTCCACAGAATACGTTTCCCGGCCAGACGCACCGCGGTGCGATAGAATTCGTCGAGCAGCAAAATATGCTGCGTGGAGCCGCAGTCTTCGCCGCCGAGGCTGCCGCTTTCGTTATGACGGAAGCGGTTTTCATCGATCAGGAAGAAGCTGACTTCCACGCCAAGGGAGGCGGCCCAGCTTTCCAGCAGGCTGCATTTGCGCTGCAAAAGCTGGCGCTCGTCGTTATCGAGCCAGGACTGATGGCAGACCCAGATGTCGAGATCCGAAGAACAGCTTTGCCCCACCGACGAGGTACTGCCCATGGAGTACACGCCGGTAATCGGCAGTTCGCCCTGCGGAGGGGTGTCCTGCGGCGGCAAGTCGAGTTCGTTCAGATAGTGAAGTTGGGTTTCATCAGGCGTGTAAAGGCAAATACCACTGGGAACGTTACCGTCAAGGTAACCCGGCATCAGCGGATGGTGGTAATGCAGCAATGTAGGCAGCAGACTGTATACCTGCTGGAAAGCAGGTCCCATAGCAGCCAGCGCGCGATCGACACGCAGTTGGTTTATGGCATCCAGTCTCTGTTTCAGAGTCTCAATATAGAGGTACAAGACGTATCGCCTGATGTTTAAACCTTCCCGGTTGCGGTTGCGATGGCCTTCCCGTCACCGAACTGTTCAGATTTCAGTATTTCAAAATTACCCGTCGCCACTTTTTCGCCCTTGTGATTTTAGGAGTACAGTCGAAAAAATGGTCTAAAACGTGATCAATCTAACACCTTGCCGATTGACCGTAAAGAAAGATGCACTACATACAAGTGTAGCATCAATCATTATGTGTAAATTCCCAAATACGGCTACGTCCCTCTTTCCCGCAATCCTCCGTGAAACCTGACACCCTATGGCAACAATGTTAGGATGGTCAACGGACGATAATGACGGTAACAAGCATGTTAGACAATGTTTTAAGAATTGCCACACGCCAAAGCCCCCTTGCGCTCTGGCAGGCACAATACGTTAAGCAGCGCCTGATGGCGTGCCATCCGGGCCTGACCGTTGAGCTGGTGCCTATGGTGACGCGCGGCGATGTGATCCTCGATACGCCGCTGGCAAAAGTGGGCGGTAAGGGATTGTTTGTTAAAGAGCTGGAACTGGCGCTGATTGAAAATCGTGCCGATCTGGCCGTCCACTCAATGAAAGATGTGCCGGTTGAGTTTCCGAAGGGGCTGGGCCTGGTCACCATTTGCGAGCGTGAAGACCCGCGCGATGCCTTTGTCTCCAATAATTATGACAGCCTCGACGCCCTGCCCGCAGGCAGCATCGTTGGCACGTCAAGTTTACGCCGCCAGTGTCAACTGGCCGAACGCCGCCCGGATCTGGAGATCCGCTCGCTGCGCGGCAACGTCGGCACCCGTCTTGGCAAGCTGGATAAGGGCGACTATGACGCCATTATTCTGGCGGTCGCCGGTCTCAAGCGTCTTGATCTGGAAGATCGTATCCGCATGGCGCTGCCGCCTGAGCTGTCGCTGCCCGCCGTTGGTCAGGGCGCGGTCGGTATCGAGTGCCGTCTGGATGATACCCGCACCCACGCCCTGCTGGCTCCGCTCAATCATGCCGATACCGCGCTACGCGTAAAAGCCGAGCGGGCGATGAATACGCGGCTGGAAGGCGGCTGCCAGGTGCCGATTGGCAGCTATGCTGAATTAGTCGACGGTGAGATCTGGTTGCGGGCGCTGGTTGGCGCGCCGGACGGCACCGTGATGATCCGCGGTGAGCGACGCGGTAAGCCTGAAGAGGCAGAACAGCTGGGCATTTCCCTTGCCGAAGAGCTGCTGGCGAACGGCGCGCGCGAGATCCTGACCGAGGTCTATAAAGGAGAAGCACCCGCATGAGTATTCTGGTCACCCGCCCGTCCCCAGCCGGGGAAGAACTTGTGAGCCGTCTGTGCGCACAGGGCCAGGTGGCCTGGAGCTTCCCGCTGATTGAATTTACCCCAGGGCGGGAGCTGGCGCTGCTGCCGGAAGTGTTTGCCGCCCTGACGGCGAACGATATGGTTTTCGCCGCCTCACAACATGCCGTCACCTTTGCCAGCGCGCATTTGCGTAAGCTTGGCCTGCGCTGGCCCCACGGGCCGCACTATTTCGCTATCGGCCGCACCACGGCGCTGGCATTGCACACCGCCAGCAGGCTCAACGTGCGCTATCCTTCGGATCGGGAAATCAGCGAAGTGTTGCTACAATTACCTGAATTACAAAATATTGCAGGCAAACGCGCCATCATTTTGCGCGGCAACGGCGGACGAGAATTGCTCGGGGATACGCTGGCGTCACGGGGCGCGGATGTCGAATTTTTTGAATGTTATCAACGCTGTGAGAAGTCTTACGATGGCGCGGAACAGGCGATGCGCTGGCAGTCTCGCGGGGTCACGGACATTGTGATCACCAGCGGCGAGATGCTGCGGCAACTTTTCGACCTGATCCCCGCCTGGTATCGTGAAAACTGGTTACTTCGCTGCCGCCTGATTGTGGTCAGCGAACGTCTGGCGAACCTCGCCCGGGAACTGGGCTGGCAGGACATTAAGGTCGCTGATAATGCTGACAACGATGCGCTGCTTCGCGCATTACAATAACTTTCATAATGGGAAGCCATAATGACGGAACAACAGAAAGACTCCGCCGTGGTCGATGAAACCAGGGAGGCGGTGGACACCAGTCCACAGCCAGAAAAAGCACCAGAACATGAACGCGCGAACGCGAATAAAACCAGTCTTGTGCTCAGCGCCATTGCGATTGCCATCGCGCTGGCCGCCGGAGTTGGGCTGTATGGCTGGGTGAAACAGCAGAACGCGACACAATCCGAAACCAGCGATGCGCTGGTCAATCAGGTTACTGCCCTGCAAAAAGCGCAGGAAACGCAAAAGACCCAGTTCGAGGGCATCATTAAGCAGCAGGCTTCACAGCTGGAAGAGGCGCAGCGTCAGCAGGCGACGCTGGCGAAACAGCTTGAGGACGTGCAGCAAAAAGTCGCCACTATTTCCGGCACCGACGCCAAAACCTGGCTGCTGGCGCAGGCAGATTTCCTCGTCAAACTGGCCGGGCGTAAACTGTGGAGCGATCAGGACGTCACCACCGCTGCGGCGCTGCTGAAAAGCGCCGATGCAAGCCTCGCCGACATGAACGATCCGAGCCTCATCACTGCCCGCCGCGCCATTACTGATGACATCGCCAGCCTTTCCGGCGTCGCGCAGGTGGATTACGACGGCATCATCCTCAAAGTGAACCAGCTGTCCAACCAGATCGATAATCTGCGTCTGGCGGACAACAACGACGACGATTCCCCGATGGATTCCGACAGCAGCGAGCTGTCCAGCTCCATCAGCGAGTGGCGCGTCAACCTGCAAAAAAGCTGGCAGAACTTTATGGACAGCTTTATTACCGTGCGTCGTCGCGATGAAACGGCCGTGCCGCTGCTGGCGCCGAACCAGGACATCTACCTGCGTGAAAACATTCGCTCGCGCCTGCTGGTCGCCGCCCAGGCCGTACCGCGTCATCAGGAAGAGACCTACAAACAGGCGCTGGATAACGTCTCCAGCTGGGTACGTGCTTATTACGATACCGACGATGCCAGCACCAAAGCCTTCCTGGACGATATTGATAAGCTGAGCCAGCAAAGCATCACCATGAACGTGCCGGAGACGCTGCAAAGCCAGCCGATCCTTGAAAAACTGATGCAGACCCGCGTGCGCAATCTGCTGGCACAGCCGGGTGCGGCCGCGGGTGAGGCTGCGCAAGACGCGCCTGCCGCTGCGCCGCAGGGAGAATAATCATGTTAAAAGTATTATTACTCTTTGCATTGCTGTTAGCCGGGATCGTGCTCGGGCCGATGGTCGCCGGGCATCAGGGTTACGTACTGATCCAGACGGACAATTACAATATCGAAACCAGTGTGACCGGCCTTGTGATCATTCTGATCCTCGCCATGGTCGTACTCTTTGTGATCGAATGGATCTTACGTCGCATTATACGCACCGGGGCACATACCCGCGGCTGGTTTGCCGGCCGTAAACGCCGCCGCGCCCGTAAACAGACGGAACAGGCACTGCTCAAGCTGGCGGAAGGCGATTATCAGCAGGTTGAAAAGCTGATGTCGAAAAATGCCGATCACGCTGAACAGCCGGTGGTGAACTACCTGCTCGCCGCTGAAGCCGCCCAGCAGCGCGGGGATGAAGCGCGCGCCAATCAACATCTGGAGCGCGCCTCGGAGCTGGCGGATAACGATCAGATCCCGGTGGAAATCACCCGTGTTCGTCTGCAACTGGCGCGCAATGAAAACCATGCGGCGCGCCACGGCGTCGACCGACTGCTGGAAATCACCCCGCGCCATCCGGAAGTGCTGCGTCTGGCGGAGCAGGCGTATATCCGTACCGGCGCCTGGAGTTCTCTGCTTGATATTCTGCCTTCCATGGCAAAAGCGGACGTCGCCGATGAAACCCATCGCGATGCGCTCGCTCAGCAAGCGTGGATTGGGTTGATGGATCAGGCCCGCGCCGATCAGGGCAGCGATGGCCTGAAAGCGTGGTGGAAAAACCAGAGCCGCAAAACGCGTCAACAGGTGGCGCTGCAGGTGGCGATGGCTGAACATTTAATCGAATGTGACGATCATGACACTGCCCAGCAGATCCTGCTTGATGGCCTGAAACGCCATTACGACGACCGGCTGGTCATGGTGATCCCACGTCTGAAGACCAATAATCCTGAGCAGGTGGAAAAAGTGCTGCGTCAGCAGATCAAAACCCAGGGCGATCGTCCGCTCCTGTGGAGCACGCTGGGTCAGTCGCTGCTTAAGCATGGTGAATGGAAAGAAGCCAGCCTGGCGTTCCGTGCCGCGCTGAAACAACGTCCGGATGCCTTTGACTACGCCTGGCTTGCCGATACGCTGGATCGTCTGCATATGCCTGAAGAAGCCGCCACTATGCGTCGTGACGGTCTGCTGTTGACCCTGCAAAACAACCCGCCGCAGTAATTTCCCCCATCGTCACCCTCTCCCACCGGGAGAGGGCATAAAAAAATGCCCGTTCTGAAACCAGAACGGGCATTAACAGGTCTGTGTGACAACAAATCGGTGCTTCACTCAACGTTGTGTCCATGGTGTTTGATGAGGCCGAAGCGACATCTGTCTGTGGACGATAAGCACCATTAAATGGCTCTGCGTCATTCCTGAGTTTATGAGGCACTAAGGCGAACATAAGAGGTGGAATGAGCATCTACATATATATTATTGCACAACCCGTGCCAGATTTTTATCCCTAAATCTCGTAGCTCTGAATCTTTTAATATTTTTGGATTTTCATCACGTTACGCGTCAGGTCACAGGTAATTTTGTGATGTTGCGCGGGAAAATTGTCGCTTAATGGCGACAAAATGGAGTCATTATAAAAATATTATTAGAAAACAGCGGGATACCTGTCTCCTATCCGCGACATTCATCGGCGGCGACGTCGTCGAAAAGCAACAATCAGGAAACAACAGGGAAAAGAGGCGATAACAGTGAGGAACGGCAGAAAACAAAAAACCCCGCCGAAGCGGGGTTCAAAATTGGTCGGCGAGAGAGGATTCGAACCTCCGACCCACTGGTCCCAAACCAGTTGCGCTACCAAGCTGCGCTACTCGCCGAAATACTGCTTTTTGACTTTTTAGTTAAATCAATTTGTGGTGCGAGGGGGGGACTTGAACCCCCACGTCCGTAAGGACACTAACACCTGAAGCTAGCGCGTCTACCAATTCCGCCACCTTCGCATTCCACGGTACTCTTTGTAACTAATGGGGTGGCTAATGGGACTCGAACCCACGACAACTGGAATCACAATCCAGGGCTCTACCAACTGAGCTATAGCCACCACTGATATTCTTTCACGCGGCCCTGCTACCATCACAGGCCACCGCAGCTCCAGCACCGGGTAAATGGTGCGCCCGACAGGATTCGAACCTGAGACCTCTGCCTCCGGAGGGCAGCGCTCTATCCAGCTGAGCTACGGGCGCTTAGCGCCGTTGCGGGGGTGGATAGTACGGACTTCGGGCGTACCTGTCTAGTGCTTTTTAAAAGAAATCTCCAGAAAATGCGCGTTTGGTTATGCTTTGCGCATTTTGCTGCTTATTTCCCCAGCTTATCAGGCTGCGTATAGCGATTAAGGCCTAAAACCTTATAAATGACCGTGACTGCGGCGAGGAAGATGATGCCCACAAACAGCGACATACGGGTGTCCTCATTCAGGCCCATGCCAATCAGTACACAAATCAAAAACGCCATGGTGGCGTAGTTTGCCCACGGGAACAGCACCGAGCGGAACGGATGGGTGGCAATGGCCGCTTTATGCGCCTGACGGAAACGCAGCTGGCTTATCAGGATCACAAACCACGGCACCATCCCCGGCAAAACGCTGGCGCTGTAGACGTACACAAATACGCGCTGCGGGTTAGGGATGATGTAGTTCAGGCAGGAGCCAATCAGCAGAATGACGATAGAGATCGCCACGCCCGCCACCGGTACGCCGTTACGGGAGACTTTCGCCATTGCTGCCGGCAGCTGGCGGTTCTTCGCCAGCGCATACAGCATACGTCCACAGCTGTACATGCCGCTGTTACAGCCGGAAAGCGCGGCGGTCAGCACCACGAAATTGATGATCCCGGCGGCGGCGGTAATGCCGATTTTCGCAAAGGTCAGCACGAACGGGCTGCCGTTGCTGCCAATTTCATTCCACGGGAAAATGGTGACGATGACGAAAATCGCGCCCACATAGAAAATCAGGATGCGCCACAGCACTTTACCTACCGCGCTGCGCAGCGTGACCTGCGGGTTTTTCGCTTCCCCCGCCGTAATACCAATCAGCTCCACGCCCTGATAGGACGCCACCACGATGCACAGCGCCGTCAGGAAGCCTTTCCAGCCGCCCGCGAAGAAGCCGCCGTGCTCTGTCAGGTTGCCAAAGCCAATCGCATGGCCGCCGTTGCCAAAGCCGAAGAAAATCACCCCCAGCCCTACCACGATCATCACAATGATGGTGGTGACTTTGATCATCGCAAACCAGAACTCAATTTCACCGTACAGACGCACGGCGGCGAGGTTCGCCAGCGCCACCAGCCCGACGGCGATCAGCGCGGGGATCCACTGCGCCATCTCCGGGAACCAGAACTGCACATACACGCCGATGGCGGTGATTTCTGAGATGCCCACCGCCATCCACATAAACCAGTAGGACCAGGCGGTGAGATAGCCGAAGAACGGGCTCATGTAGCGGTGCGCGTACACGGCAAAGGAACCGGCGACCGGCTCAAGGAATAACATTTCGCCCATGGAGCGCATGATGAAGAAGACGAACAGCCCGGCAATAATGTATGCCAGCAATACTGATGGCCCTGCCCATTTCAGGGTGCTCGCCGCGCCCATAAACAGGCCAACGCCTATCGTGCCTCCGAGGGCAATAAGTTCGATGTGTCGAGCTTCCAGCCCACGCTGAAGCTCCGGTTTGTTCTCGGCCATAAATCCTCTGTTGTGTCTGCTACTGTTCCCGGCGGTGCGGGTTATAGTTATGACTCAGTGCAATGCATTGAGTGGGCGAATGGTTTCTTAATTCGGGGAAAATGGCAAACGATGGTTAACAAAAACGTATGAGTTGCTCAATAAAAAAGCAGGCGGCGCATTGCACCGCGCTGCCTGTCGATTACATCTGGCCGCGATAGTGCCAGGCAAGATAGCGCAACAGCTTCAGTTGGCGGGTGAGGCGACTCGGTTGCGATAACAGGCGATACAGCCACTCAAGTCCCATACGCTGCCAGACTTTCGGCGCACGCTTCACATGGCCGGTGAAAACGTCATAGGTGCCGCCTACGCCCATATAGAGCGCCTGCGGATATACCTCGCGGCAATCCCGCATCAGGATCTCCTGGCGCGGCGAGCCCATCGCCACGGTGACGATTTTCGCGCCGCTGTCGCGGATACGCTCAAACAGCGCCTGACGCTGGTCTGCAGTGAAGTAGCCATCCTGACTGCCGACAATATTCACCTGCCACTGCGCGCGCAGCTTTTCCTGCGTCTGGGCCAGTACGTCCGGTTTACCGCCCACCAGAAAGACGGGCGTACCCTCTTTTCCGGCGCGCGCCATCAGCTCTTCCCATAAATCCGCCCCAGCCACGCGCTCGACCTTCGCCTGCGGATACTTTTTGCGAATGGAACGCACAACGCTGATGCCGTCGGCATATTTATACTCTGCCGCTTCAATCAGCGCCCGCACCTGGGCGTCATTTTCCACGGCGAGCATTTTCTCGGCGTTGATCGCCACCAGCGTGCCCTGCTTCAGCGCGCCTCCGGCATAGAGGTGATCCAGCGCATGTTGCATATTCCGCCAGCCAATCAGCTTCAGCCCGCGCAGGGTGTACACCGGGGCGTCGGTTTTGTCAGTCATGGGATTCCTTATCAGACCTGTGAAAGGGTTTTGTGGGCGCGCAGCACGCGGGCATGGATCAGCCCGGCGCTGTCAAACAGCCAGTACAACAGTTTGGCCAGCACCAGACAGGCCCCAAAGACAACGAGGAAAAAGACCACCCGCGAGACAAACGAGTCCAGCCCTTCCCTTGCCAGCACAATCATGTTGAAAATGGCGCCGAAACAAAAGCTGTGCAGAATGGCCGCTTTATAACGATTGGTTTCCCGGTTGCCCAGTTGATACAGCCAGTCGAACCACTTAATGATCATCCCCACCACCACGGCACCCAGCGGGATAAACCATACGCCGCCCATCACCACCAGCGAACCGATCAGCGTCGGCGAGATAGCCAGCCCGGAGTGGTTATTCAGCACTTCCCAGGTAAAGTAATTGGCGGTATTCAGCACAATGCCAGGCCGGTCCGGCCACAGCCAGGTCGGGATAAACACATAGAAATCGCGCACAATGGGCGCCAGCCCCTGGAAGTCGATTTTGTCGTAGTTTTGCAGCAGCAGCGACAGGTTTTCCCACGGCGAGAAGGTATCGCGCGTCAGGTAGAGGAAGGTATAAAAAGCTTCGTCGCCGCTGACGTTCAGCCCGTAGCGCTTAAGCGCCAGCCAGAACATGCCGACAATACCGAGCACCCCCGCCGCTGCCAGCATCCACAGCGAGATCCACCCGCGAATGATGCCGATAAACAAAAAGATGGCGAAGGCGATAATGATATTGGCGCGCGTACCGCCCACGATCATATAGGTCAGCAGGCCAAAGGCCACGGTGCTGACGAGGAAGAACAGCCACGCCCGCCCGTCCTGGCGCAGAAAATAGACCACCAGCATCGCCGGAATAAAGAAGTAGAAGAAGCGCTTGAGCGCCACGCCGGAGACTTCGCTGGAGAAAATCTGGCTGTACGAATGCAGGCGGAACAGCAAAAAGCCGTTGTGCATAAAGAAAATGCCCACGCTGACGAGCGCGATCCCCATCAGCATCACCCACGCCAGATGCGCTTCCACCCGATTAATGGTAAACAGCGGACGGCGTTCGCGTTCCTGCCCCACCGGGCGCAAACGGGTTTTATAGGTCACATAATAGATGGCGTAGAAACAGGCCGCCGCCAGCAGGCTCTGCATCATTATGCCCGGCGGGGCCACGCCCACGTCGAAGCGGAACACCAGCACGCTGGTGAGCGGGAAACCGAAGAAGAAGGTCAGCAAAAACAGCAACGAGAAGAAAACGCTGAAGTTAAAGCGTACGCGGCGGAATTCAAACCACGTCAGCGTACCGATAAACAGCGAGGCCAGCAGCCAGATGACCAGTAATCCGCAGAACTCAAGCTGACTCATGCCACCTCTCCCGCCGCGATGCGCAGCGCCTGATGCCAGGGCGCCAGATAGTTAGGGCTGAAGAAGGTAATGGCGTTTTTATCCACCGCCGCCAGCTGGCGCTGCGCTTCGCGCACCACCGCCTCGTTCAGCGCATCACCGGTAAACAGCACCGGAATGTGCTGCTCCACCATATCCTGCCAGAACGGATTTTCACGATTGAGCACGCACGGCACACCCGCCTGGATCAGCAGACAGAGCGTGCCGATCCCCTGCTGACGGGCAAAGATAAAATAGCCCAAATCGCACTGGCGCAGTAAATCCAGGTATTCCGCAAATTCCATTTTCTCGCTGAGAATGCGCAAATGCTGCGGGCTGAACAGGGTTTCACCCGCCTGCCGGACCTGCGCGATATACGCCTCGTTATTCGCCGGATAACCCATAGGCACAATGACGTTCACCGTATCGCCAAACTGCTGGTGAATGGCCTTCAGCGCAGCGATATGCTCATTGCTGGGATCGCCGGAATTGCCCACCAGCACGGTCAGTTTGCCTTCGCTACGTACGGCAGGCGCCATAGTATTGAGGGACGGATCCATGCGTGTCGGGAAGTAGAGCAACTCGCCGCGCACCTGCGGATGGCGACGGGCAAAAAATTGCAGATCGCCGCGCGTGGCAAAGATACAGCCGACGCGCGCCTGGGCCAGCCGCCGCAGCGGATAAAACAGGCGAAACTTGAGGCTCTGCGACACTTCATACAGATCCGCGCCCCAGGCATGCCAGTTAAATTGCTGCGGTTTGATCGCGCCACGCAGCAGCGCCAGCCACAGGTCGGTATTAAACTGACCATGAAAGAAAAAGCGCTGTCCGCGATCGGCTTTTGCCAGCGAGATGACCGCCTGCGCCAGAGATTTTTTGCCGGCAAAGAAACGCAGTCGCAGCGCGGGAAAAGCGGCGCTGTAGCCGTCATCCGGCCCGGCGACCATAAATTCGCGCGCATGCTCGCCTGTGGAGGCGAGGTGATCGTTAAAAAACCGCAGCACGGTTTGATTATGGTGTGGGATATTCGATCCCAGTACATGAATAAGTGCAGTCATACCCGTTTACGCCAGAGCAAAAACACGCCACAACAAATGGCGAAATAAACAATATAAGTAGCCATATAGGCCTGCGCTGCGCCTGCGGCGCCGTGCGCCGGGATCAGCACGCGGGAAAATCCGGTGAGCAGGGCAAACTGGCTGATTTCCGCCAGAATATAAAATTTCAGCGAGGCGCGGGCGATCACCAGATAGCCGAAGACGTAAGCGCCCACTTTTAGTACATCGCCCACCAGTTGCCAGGCAAAGAGGTCACGCATGGCGATAAATTTGTCAGAGAACAGCAGCCAGATGGCGACATCCCGCAGCAACCAGACGGTGAAACTCGCCGCAGCCACTGCCGGTAATACAAATTTCAGCGACTTGACGATCTCACGGGTGATGTCCTGTTTCGAGGTCAGACGCGAGAGCGTCGGCAACAGATAAACGCTGAACGAGGCGGTAATAAACTGCAAATAGGCGTCAGAAATACTGCTGACTCCCTGCCAGATCCCCACTTCGTCCCAACTGTAGTGCGCCGCGAGCATGTTTCGCATCATCACATAGGCCAACGGCAGGGTGACGGAGGTGATGAGCGCCATCAGGGTAAACTTTGCCAGCTGCCCGGCGAACAGTTTATCCCATTGCGGCTTCAGGTAACCCAGCGGAATAGTTTTACGGCGGATAAGCAGCACAGTCGCCGGGATCACCACCAGCGCCGGTACCAGCGCCAGCCCCAGTAACGCGCCCTGATAGCCGCCGAGGCGGAAGCAGGCGTAATAGGCCATCACGCCCACAATACTGCCGCAAATCAGCGCCAGCGCGTTTCCTGCCGCGTCACGAAAGCCTTTCATCACCGCCAGCAGGAAGTTCGCCCAGGCGATGCCCATCTGCACCAGCGCCACCAGCTGAACCAGCCCCTGGAAATGCGTATGACCAAAGAGTCCCTGGCTGATGGGTGCCGCCGCCAGCAGGAAAACCAGCGCCAGCAGCGTCGAGAAACCCAGCACCATCGCGGACGAGGTGCCGACCACGTTGCGTAGCTGCGTGGGATCGTCATGGTATTGCGCCACCAGCTTAGTGACGCCGTTGAAAATACCCGCCCCGGCCAGCACGCCGAGCACGGTCACCAGCTGGCGGAAGTTACCCGCCTGGCCGACGCCCGACGGGCCAAAAGCCACGGCGAGCAGTTTCACCACCAGCAGTCCCGCGCCAATCTTGACCAGCGTGGACGCGGCGGTCCATACCGAAGCTTTAGCCAGCGACATCTCAGTTAAAATAGCTCAGCAGAGTGCTGATAACCGTACGTTGATTGACCGGTGCCAGATTGTAGAACAGCGGCAGGCGAAGCAAACGCTCACTTTCCTGCGTGGTGTAACGGTCTTCGTCGTGGAACTCACCAAACTGTTCGCCCGCCGGGCTGGAGTGCAGCGGAATGTAATGGAACACCGCGAGAATCTCCGCCTCTTTCAGGAAGGCGATCAGCTTGCTGCGGTCGGCTTCATCGCGCAGTTTGATGTAAAACATGTGCGCGTTGTGGCTGCAATCCGCCGGAACCGTCGGCAGTTCAATGCGACCGGTGCGTGCCAGCGGGGAGAACGCGTCGAAATAGGTCTGCCACAGCGACAGGCGTTGCTGGTTGATGCGATCCGCCGCTTCCAGCTGCGCCCACAGGTAGGCGGCCTGCAAATCGGCCATCAGAAAGCTGGAGCCGATATCGCGCCAGGTGTATTTATCCACCTGACCACGGAAGAACTGGCTGCGGTTGGTGCCTTTTTCGCGGATCACTTCGGCCCGCTCAATCAGCGCGCGGTCGTTGATCAGCGTCGCGCCGCCTTCGCCCCCGGCGGTGTAATTTTTGGTTTCGTGGAAGCTAAAGCAACCAATATGGCCGATTGTCCCCAGCGCGCGGCCTTTGTAGGTCGACATCACGCCCTGCGCGGCATCTTCCACCACAAAGAGGTTGTACTGCTTCGCCAGCGCCATGATGGTGTCCATTTCACAGGCGACGCCCGCGTAGTGTACCGGCACGATGGCGCGTGTTTTTTCGGTGATCGCCGCTTCGATGCGCGCCTCATCAATGTTCATGGTGTCCGGGCGAATATCGACAAAGACGATTTTCGCGCCGCGCAGCACAAAGGCATTGGCGGTGGACACGAAGGTATAGCTCGGCATGATCACCTCATCGCCGGGCTGAATATCCAGCAGCAGGGCGGCCATCTCCAGCGACGCGGTGCAGGACGGCGTTAACAGCACTTTCGCGCTGCCAAAGCGTTGTTCCATCCACTGCTGACAGCGACGGGTAAAGCCGCCATCGCCACACAGCTTGCCGCTTCCCATGGCCGACTGCATGTATTCAAGTTCACTGCCTACTACGGGGGGTGCGTTAAAAGGGATCATCATGTCACCTGTATAACCAGTAGGCGGTGCTTTCCACATTCGCACCGCTTTGAATGTAACGTTTAAGCGCGGCGGTATTTCCCGCCTGCGTCGCCACACGTAACCTTGTCAGCTGGCGCGTCTGCGTCCAGTATGACGCCGCCTGCATTAGTTCTTCACCCGCGCCGCGCCCGGCCAGCAGGCCAATACGCGCCTCATGGTCATTGAGCTGGCGCAGGGAGACAAACGCCCGGATGTCGCCGTCAGCGGCGCGGAAAACCAGGCACTGGTGATCAAACTCGCCTTTGACGGCGTTTTCAATCCACTGGGCGTAAAAACGTCCGCTGGCTTCTGGCGGATACCAGGGCGCGCGAAAACGGCTTTGCGCGAATGCCTGTGCCGCCAGCTCGCGCAGCCGCGGAATGTCTTCAGCTCCGGCGACCTGCGCCTGCGGATCGGCCATCGGCGCGCAGAGGTTCAGCGCGAGATCCACTTCCCCTTCCACCAGCTGAAAACCGCGCTGTTGCAGCGCGTCCAGCCGTGCCGCATCGCTGGCCGGAATTTTGACCTGCACCCGTTCCCAGGCGTTGAGATCGGCTTCGGTGATCGCCGGGCCGCTGTCGCTCAGGCGCACGATAGCGCTGCGCAGGCCGAAAAACTGGCTTTCCCAGCCAAGAGGCTCAACCGTACCGTGCAGCGGAAAGGACGGGGCTGTCATCGCCAGACGCCTTTGGTATCAATAATATACTGCTGCGTGATCGCATCGCCCGGAAGGGCTTTAAACTGCTGATGATCCACCAGCATGACGATGACGTCAGCTTTTGCCAGCGCGTCGTCAAGGCTCACCAGCTCACCCAGACCGGCGAGTTTTTTCGGCAGCGCATGAATATTCGGCTCCACCATCAGGGTGTTGCCGCTGTGCCATTCGGCGATCTGCCGGGCGATTTCCATTGCCGGGCTTTCGCGTAAATCGTCAATGTTGGGCTTAAATGCCAGGCCGAAGCAGGCGATGTTAAGTTCGCTGGCGCGTTTGCCGCTCGCCGTCAGGCAGTCGGCAACCGTGGCTTTGACCTGATTCAGCACCCACTGCGGTTTGCTGTCGTTTACTTCACGGGCAGTGCGGATCAACCGCGCCTGCTGCGGGTTTTGCGACACGATAAACCACGGGTCGACGGCGATACAGTGTCCGCCCACGCCCGGCCCCGGCTGCAAAATGTTAACGCGCGGGTGGCGGTTGGCGAGGCGGATCAGCTCCCAGACGTTAATGCCCTGGTCGGCGCAAATCAGCGACAGTTCGTTGGCAAAGGCAATGTTGACGTCGCGGAAGCTGTTCTCGGTGAGTTTGCACATCTCAGCGGTGCGGGCATTAGTGACCACACACTCACCTTCAAGGAAGATGTTGTACAGCTCGCTGGCGCGGGCGGAGCACACCGGCGTCATGCCGCCGATCACACGGTCATTTTTGATCAGTTCAACCATCACCTGGCCTGGCAGCACGCGCTCCGGGCAGTAGGCGATATTAATATCCGCCTGCTCGCCCGCCTGCTGCGGGAAGCTCAGATCCGGACGCATTTCCGCCAGCCACTGCGCCATTTGTTCGGTCGCGCCAACAGGTGAGGTGGATTCGAGGATCACCAGCGCGCCTTTTTTCAGCACCGGCGCGATGGATTTGGCTGCCGCTTCCACGTAGGCCATATCCGGATCGTGATCGCCTTTAAAAGGCGTCGGCACGGCAATCAGGTAAGCATCCGCCGCCACCGGCGTGGTGCTGGCGCGCAAAAAACCGCCCTCAACCGCCGCTTTTACAACGCTGTCGAGTTCAGGTTCAACAATATGAATTTGCCCGCGATTAATGGTGTCCACCGCGTGCTGGTTGATATCAATACCCACTACCTGCTTTTGACGGGAGGCGAAAGCCGCCGCGGTTGGCAGTCCGATGTAGCCAAGGCCAATGACAGAAATGGTTGAAAAGCTCATAGCGTTACCCGATTGTGTTTAAGTGCGTGCAAAATTCGACCGCAGGCCTCACCGTCTCCATACGGATTGTGCGCGTGGCTCATCGCCTGCCACGCATCAAAACTGGTCAGCAGACGCGTGACTTCATCCACGATACGCTGTCTGTCGGTACCGATCAGCCTGACCGTACCGGCTTCCACGGCTTCCGGGCGCTCAGTGGTGTCACGCATCACCAGCACCGGCTTGCCTAATGAAGGCGCCTCTTCCTGAATGCCGCCGGAATCCGTCAGGATCAGCCACGAGTGGTTCATCAGCCAGAGGAACGGCAGGTAATCCTGCGGCTCGATGAGAATCACGTTATCCACGTGCCCCAGGATGCGGTTTACCGGCTCGCTGACGTTAGGGTTGAGGTGTACCGGATAGACAATCTGCACATCATCATGGGCGGCGGCGATGTCCGCCAGCGCGTGACAGATTTGCTCAAACCCGCGACCAAAGCTTTCGCGGCGATGACCGGTCACGAGGATCAGCTTTTTGGATTTATCGATAAACGGATAGCGTCCGGCCAGCTCGTTTTGCAGCGCCTCGTTGTTCAGCACGGTATCGCGTACCCAGAACAGCGCATCAATAACGGTATTGCCGGTGACAAAAATTTTCTTATCGGCAACGTTCTCCCGCAGCAGGTTGTGCCGGGCGTTTTCCGTGGGAGCAAAGTGGTACATCGCCAGATGACCGGTCAGGGTGCGGTTGGCTTCTTCCGGCCACGGCGAGGAGAGATCGCCGGTGCGCAGGCCCGCTTCCACGTGGCCTACCGGAATACGCTGATAAAACGCGGCCAGGCTTGCGGCGATGGTGGTAGTGGTATCGCCATGTACCAGCACAACATCCGGCTTAAAAGATTCGAGGATGGGCTTTAGCCCTTCCAGAATGCGGCAGGTAATTTCTGTCAGCCCCTGACCCGGCTGCATAATATTAAGGTCGTAGTCCGGAACGATCGAAAAGAGATGTAACACCTGATCGAGCATCTCACGATGCTGCGCGGTGACGCACACTTTCGCCTCGAAATAAGGATCCTTTGCCAGTGCATGAACCAGAGGCGCCATTTTGATGGCCTCTGGTCGTGTGCCAAATACGGTAAGTACTTTCACAACGATTCTCTTCGATTAGATGATGAAGGCACGGCGGCCTTCATCTCAGACGGCGTTTAGTATGAGCGACGACGCGTTAACGCTACACCGGCTCCGACTAACGCCCCCACAATTCCCCACATGATCATCAGGAAAGCACGACGCGGACTGTCGCGTTTTACCGGTTCTTCCGGTGTGCGCAAATAACGATAAGTCTGAAAACGGGGATCCAGTGTGGGGCCGACGTTGAGCGTATTCAGCATGGCACGGTTCTGGTCATAGTCCAGGTCAAACTCCGGGCCGACGGAACGCAGGTTTTCGAGGCGCGCCTGCAGCATCGGACGGCCCAGCAGGAACATTTCTGAATCAGGCAGTTCGTCGGCCGGCACCTCGGTTTCACTGCGGGAAATATTGTGTTGTTCGGCAACTTTCAGCGCCTGTTCCACGCTGTGAACGCGGCGGTTGAAAATAGCGCGGGCCACCTCTTCCTGACGCTTGACCTGCGCCTTCATCTGAATAGTACGCGCCGCCCATGCGCCTTTCAGCTCATCATTCAGATGGCTGGCAGCGCGCTGGCTGGCAAAGGCCACATACTGACGCAGCAGATTGTTAGCGTCCGGCGCTGTTTCCGCCGTCAGCTTAACGTTGTCATTCAGGTTACGCAGGGCGTCGCCAGGCGTGTACTGGATGTAGTTGATTAATTCATCCAGCATTGCGGCATCGGCTTTGCTGTTGCCCACCGTACGCTGCTTGTAATAATCGGTCTGTAACCAGAAATCACGGCGGGTATCCCATGACGCCAGCTGCATAACAAATTCTTTATAGGCCTCGTCCATTACCGAAGGCTGATCGACCGGCGCCAGGCTGGCTTTAACATCCAGATTACGCAGGAACTGCTGCTGAGAGTAGTAACCGCCAAGCATGTTCACGGTAGGCCGATCGGTCATCGCCGTGGCGCTCCACTCCTGACGCGCGAAAAAGGTATAGGGTAATACGATCAAGGCGAAAACCAGCGCCACACCTGCAATCCAGAATTTCCCTGCCCACAAAGTACGAAACAAACCACGAATATCCAGTTCATTCTCCGTACCTACTGATTGTGCTCCCGGTAATGGTTGAGTCATCGCTATCCCAGAATTACTTGGTTAATGGTGGATTATGTCTGCTTTTGCGACGGAGACGGCGTTTCACACGTTTAATGAAGCGTGCGACTTTCCATGCCCGTTTAATACAGTAGCCGTACAGGAAAAATGCTAGCAAGAACAATGCCAACATCACCCATTCCGGTACGATATGTACATATTCCATCACAACGCCGATAGCGGCCAACAGGGCGGCAGCGAGCGTGATAAGGACGAATGCCTGACGGGAGGTAAAGCCGGCACGCATAATAAGATGGTGGATGTGCTGACGATCCGGTGAGAACGGGCTCATGCCCTTACGCAGACGACGATACATAATCGCCACCATGTCCATTAATGGAATGGCGATGATCCACAGCGCCGTGACCGGGCTTATCGGATGGCGTTGGCCCTGAGTGGTTTCCAGCAGGATCCAGATCACGGTAAAACCAATCAGCGTACTGCCCGCATCGCCCATAAACACTTTATAGCGGCGGCCAAGCACGCCAAGGTTCAGCAGAATATAGGGCAGGATGGCGGCGATCATGGCGAAGCACCACATCGCAAGGCTGGTCTGACCGTCGAACCACAGGATGATGCCAATGGCCCCGAAGGAGACGCAGGACAACCCTCCGAGCAGACCATCAATACCGTCAACCATATTGAAGGCATTAATGGCGGCCCAGACGGCAAACAGCGTCAGGAAGAAACCGAACGGTCCGAGCACCAGTTCCCATGAGCCAAAAATATGCCCGAGGCTGAGGAGATAAAGCTTGCCGACGGCCATCATCACCACGGCGATAAGCGCCTGGATAGTGGCACGAATTTTTACGCTGATATCAAAACGATCGTCTAACGCGCCCACGAAGACAAGTACGCCCGCACAGGCCAGGTAGAGAGCAGCATGAGGTATGTAGTAATCGGCAATGTAGAACGTAAAGCAAATCCCGGCGTAAACAGAGATACCGCCCACCAGCGGGATCAGCCCCTGATGTCGTTTACGGAAGTTTGGCTTGTCCACCAGACCGATTTTCTTCGCGATTTTCCGTGCGAAAAAAAGAAAGATAAAAGTGAGTAAAAAAATACTGAATAACTCAGTAACCGCAGTGAGTAAATTCACAATGCATGCTCTCAGCGAATGTTGATCCTGGAAGTATAACGACGTTGACCTTGCTCAAGAAGCAATAAAGCGGGTCATACACAGGGTCTGTTGTATGTTTTTCAATCAATTAGGCCATTCTTATAGTGAATGTTCCGTAATATCGCGCGCTGCCCGAAGCATCTTGTGGCTCCGTGGTTATAGCGTATATTCCGCAAAAGAAAAACGCCACGTAAAACGTGGCGTTTCGGGGCTTTATTTGGATTACGCGCACTCCGTCAAGTGAGAAACTGCGCGTTTTTCCCGCATCTTCACATCAGCCTGTCGATGCAAACCGCCGTCAAATCATTCACCAGAACCAGCAAAATTGATAAGACTTACGAACGTTTCATCATGTCGAAGAATTCGTCGTTGGTTTTGGTCATCGCCAGCTTGTTGATGAGGAACTCCATTGCGTCGATCTCGCCCATCGGGTGAATGATCTTACGCAAAATCCACATTTTCTGCAGTTCTTCCTGCGTGGTGAGCAGCTCTTCTTTACGCGTACCTGAACGGTTGTAATCGATCGCCGGGAATACACGCTTCTCAGCGATTTTACGCGCCAGATGCAGTTCCATGTTGCCGGTACCTTTAAATTCTTCGTAGATAACTTCATCCATTTTAGAACCGGTATCGACAAGCGCGGTGGCGATGATGGTCAGGCTGCCGCCCTCTTCCACGTTACGTGCCGCGCCGAAGAAACGCTTCGGACGATGCAGGGCGTTAGCATCCACACCACCGGTTAACACTTTACCGGAAGCCGGTACCACGGTGTTGTAGGCGCGGGCCAGACGGGTGATGGAATCGAGCAGAATGATAACGTCTTTTTTATGCTCAACCAGACGCTTCGCCTTTTCGATCACCATTTCAGCGACCTGAACGTGGCGGGAAGCCGGTTCGTCGAAGGTGGACGCAACCACTTCGCCTTTTACCAGACGCTGCATCTCGGTAACTTCTTCCGGACGTTCGTCAATGAGCAGAACCATCAGCACGCAATCAGGGTGATTGTAGGCGATGCTCTGGGCAATGTTTTGCAGCAGCATGGTTTTACCGGCTTTCGGCGGTGCCACAATCAGACCACGCTGACCACGACCAATCGGCGAGGCCAGATCGAGAACGCGGGCGGTTAAGTCTTCTGTAGAGCCGTTACCACGTTCCATACGCAGACGAGAGTTTGCGTGCAGCGGAGTCAGGTTCTCAAACAGGATTTTGTTACGCGCGTTTTCTGGTTTGTCGTAGTTAACTTCATTGACTTTCAACAGCGCAAAGTAACGTTCACCCTCTTTGGGCGGGCGAATCTTACCAGAGATGGTATCACCAGTGCGGAGGTTGAAACGTCGGATTTGGCTGGGGGAAACGTAGATGTCATCAGGACCGGCGAGGTAGGAGCTGTCTGCGGAGCGGAGGAAACCAAATCCATCCTGCAAAATCTCCAGCACACCGTCGCCAAATATATCTTCGCCACTCTTAGCGTGCTGCTTCAGGATGGCAAAAATGATGTCCTGCTTGCGCATACGAGCCTGGTTCTCAAGCCCCATATTTTCGCCGAGAGTGATCAGCTCAGAAACCGGCGTATTCTTTAATTCGGTAAGATTCATAGTGGTGTGGGTTCTTAAACTCGGGGTAAATCTCGAACTTAATTTGTGAATGGTATGGCAGGGTCATCCATGCCTGTTTTAGCGGCCATCAACTCATGTCTGTTCGCTGCCTGCTTACGGGAAGAACACAGAACTGAAACGACAAGACGGATTGAGTGACAAGCCCGGAATCTATCTACTTCTCTCGCGGCGATGGTGCTCAGCGGGAAGTATCGGGTACAAACTACAAAGGTATGTTTAAAACGAAGTCAAAACAAACTTAGCACGACTGAAGCCGGGCGTCCAGCGATCCCAAAAAATTAGGAACGCAGCACGCCAGGCTGGGTTTGCGCTGGATTATGCCAGGTTGGCGTCCAGGAACTCTTTCAGTTGACCCTTAGACAGCGCACCGACTTTGGTGGCCGCTACTTCGCCGTTTTTGAACAGCAGCAGGGTCGGAATACCGCGGATACCATACTTAGGCGCAGTGCCCGGGTTCTGGTCGATATTCAGTTTGGCAACGGTCAGTTTGCCCTGATACTCGTCAGCGATTTCATCCAGAATCGGAGCGATCATTTTGCACGGACCGCACCACTCTGCCCAGAAATCGACGAGGGTCAGCCCTTCAGCTTTAAGTACATCCGTGTCAAAACTGTCGTCAGTCAGGTGAATAATTTTATCGCTCATATTTAACTCCACAGGAATAAGCCTGGCGTGCTGATGTAGCATGAAACTACAACGTATTGATGCCACATTAACCAACTAAAGGTTGACTTTATTTCACCGGATACGCTTTCGTAAAGCAATAGTAAGCTGATATTCTACCACACTATGAGCAAAACACATTTAACAGAACAGAAGTTTACCGACTTCGCCCTGCACCCTAAGGTGATCGAAGCCCTTGAAAACAAAGGCTTTCATAATTGCACACATATCCAGGCGCTGGCGCTCCCGCTAACGCTGGCTGGTCGTGATGTAGCAGGACAGGCGCAAACCGGTACCGGGAAAACGATGGCGTTTCTGACGTCAACGTTTCATTATCTTCTCTCTCATCCGGCGATCGCAGACCGCAAGGTGAACCAACCGCGTGCGCTGATCATGGCGCCAACCCGTGAACTGGCGGTGCAGATCCATGCTGATGCCGAACCCCTGGCGCAGACTACCGGCCTGAAATTAGGCCTCGCCTACGGCGGCGATGGCTATGACAAACAACTTAAAGTCCTGGAAAGCGGCGTCGACATTCTGATCGGCACCACCGGGCGTCTGATCGATTACGCAAAACAGAACCACATCAACCTTGGCGCGATTCAGGTGGTGGTGCTGGATGAAGCCGATCGCATGTATGACCTGGGCTTTATCAAAGACATTCGCTGGCTGTTCCGTCGTATGCCGGCGGTCACTGAACGTCTCAACATGCTGTTCTCCGCCACCCTGTCCTACCGTGTGCGTGAACTCGCTTTTGAACAGATGAACAACGCTGAATATGTGGAAGTCGAACCGGAGCAAAAAACCGGCCACCGCATCAAAGAAGAGCTGTTCTATCCGTCTAACGAAGAAAAAATGCGTCTGTTGCAGACGTTGATTGAAGAAGAGTGGCCGGATCGCGCCATCATTTTCGCCAATACTAAACACCGTTGCGAAGACATCTGGGGCCATTTAGCCGCCGACGGGCACCGTGTAGGCCTGCTGACAGGTGACGTGGCGCAGAAAAAACGCCTGCGTATCCTGGAAGAATTTACCCGTGGCGACCTGGACATCCTGGTAGCGACTGACGTGGCCGCGCGCGGTCTGCACATTCCAGCCGTTACGCACGTCTTCAACTACGATCTGCCGGATGACTGTGAAGACTACGTGCACCGTATTGGCCGTACCGGCCGTGCGGGCGCAAGCGGTCATTCCATCAGCCTGGCCTGCGAAGAGTACGCGCTGAACCTGCCGGCGATTGAAACTTACACCGGCCACTCTATTCCGGTCAGCAAATACAATCCGGACGCGCTACTGAAAGATCTGCCGAAGCCGTTGCGCCTCACCCGCGCCCGTCCAGGCAATAATCAGCGCCGCCCTGGCGCACCGCGTAATCGTCGTCGTCCGGGTTAAAAAAGATGCTCACCACTACTTCGCTATACGCCGCAATAGATTTAGGCTCTAACAGCTTTCATATGCTGGTTGTACGCGAGGTGGCGGGGAGCATACAGACCCTGAGCCGCATCAAACGCAAAGTCCGCCTGGCGGCGGGTTTGAGCAGCGATCTTGTGCTCTCGCCCGAAGCCATGGAGCGCGGCTGGCAATGCCTGCGTCTGTTCGCAGAACGTTTGCAGGACATCCCGCAGGTACAAATTCAGGTGGTCGCCACGGCGACGCTGCGCCTGGCCGTCAATGCACATGTCTTTATCACGAAAGCGCAGGAAATCCTCGGCTGCCCGGTGCAACTCATCAGCGGCGAGGAAGAAGCGCGCCTGATTTATCAGGGCGTGGCGCACACCACTGGTGGCGACGATCGCCGTCTGGTGGTGGATATTGGCGGCGCCAGCACCGAACTGGTGACCGGCACCGGCGCGCAGGCCACGTCCCTGTTCAGCCTGTCGATGGGCTGCGTCACCTGGCTTGAGCGTTACTTCACCGACCGTAATCTGGCGAAAGAGCACTTCGACGAGGCGGAACGCGCCGCGCGCGCGGTGATCCGTCCGGTGGCCAATGAACTACGCGCGCACGGCTGGAAAGTCTGCGTCGGCGCGTCCGGCACGGTGCAGGCGCTACAGGAAATCATGATGGCGCAGGGCATGGACGAGCGCATCACGCTGGCCAAACTTCAGCAGCTCAAACAGCGCGCCATTCAGTGTGGTCGTCTTGAGGAGCTGGAAATCGAAGGCCTGACGCTGGAGCGGGCGCTGGTTTTCCCGAGCGGGCTGGCGATCCTTATCGCCATCTTCACCGAGCTGGATATTCAGTGTATGACTCTGGCAGGCGGCGCGCTGCGCGAAGGCCTGGTGTACGGCATGCTGCATCTGTCGGTGGATCAGGACATTCGCAACCGCACGCTGCGTAACATTCAGCGCCGTTTTATGGTCGATACCGAACAGGCTTTGCGCGTCGCGCAGCTGGCAACCCGTTTTGCCGCGCAGGTGGAAGGCGTCTGGGATCTCCAGCCGCTGTCGCGCGATCTGCTGGTCAGCGCCTGTCAGCTACACGAAATCGGCCTCAGCGTCGATTTTAAATCCGCGCCGCAGCACGCTGCCTATCTTGTACGCAATCTTGATCTGCCGGGCTTCACCCCTGCGCAGAAAAAGTTGCTGGCGACCCTGTTGCTCAACCAGACCAGTACGGTCGATCTCTCGTCGTTGCATCAGCAAAACGCCGTGCCGCCGCGCGTGGCGGAACACCTGTGCCGGCTGCTGCGTCTGGCGATTATTTTCGCCAGCCGTCGCCGTGACGATTTGTTGCCGGCCATCACCCTGACGGCGGTGGAGGAGAGCCTGACGCTGTCCCTGCCGCATGACTGGCTGACCAGCCACCCGCTGGGCGCTGAGCTTATCGATCAGGAGTGTCAGTGGCAGAGCTACGTCCACTGGCCATTAACCGTCCTGTAACGCCTTTTTATTCCACCCTTTACCTGTGGCATAAAAACTCACCATAGCCACAGCCAGCAGCATTTTATTCCATCACACCGGCCTTTGTCCGATTTGCACCGCGCCTGCGCTGGCGTTAAGGTGGGGCAAATTCAAAGAGACCGACAGACCACCTGCTATGACATTTTCACTTTTCGGCGACAAATTCACCCGCCATTCAGGCATCACCCGCCTGATGGAGGATCTCAACGACGGCCTGCGCACGCCTGGCGCCATCATGCTCGGCGGCGGCAACCCGGCGCAAATCCCGGAAATGACCGATTATTTCCACCAGCTGCTTGCCGATATGCTCAGCTCCGGCAAAGCCACTGATGCGCTATGCAATTACGACGGTCCCCAGGGTAAGTCAGAGCTGCTGGTCTGCCTTGCACAAATGCTGCGGGAAACTCAGGGCTGGGATATTGAGCCGCAGAATATTGCACTGACAAACGGCAGCCAGAGCGCGTTTTTCTACTTGTTCAATCTGTTCGCAGGTCGTCGTGCCGATGGAAGCACCAGAAAAGTGCTGTTCCCGCTGGCGCCGGAATACATCGGCTATGCCGATTCCGGCCTGGAAGAAGATCTTTTCGTCTCGGCGCGCCCCAACATTGAACTGCTGCCGGAAGGCCAGTTTAAATATCACGTTGATTTCGAGCACCTGCATATCGGGGAAGAAACCGGCATGATCTGCGTATCGCGTCCGACCAACCCGACCGGTAACGTGATCACCGATGATGAGCTGATGAAGCTGGACGCGCTGGCGAATCAGCACGGCATTCCGCTGGTCATCGATAACGCCTACGGCGTGCCCTTCCCCGGGATCATCTTCAGCGATGCGCGTCCGCTGTGGAACCCAAACACCGTGCTGTGCATGAGTCTCTCCAAGCTCGGCCTGCCCGGCAGTCGCTGCGGGATCATCATTGCGGATGAAAAAATTATCTCGGCGATCCGCAATATGAACGGCATCATCAGCCTCGCCCCCGGCGGTATCGGCCCGGCGATGATGTGCGAAATGATCAAGCGTAACGATCTGCTGCGCCTGTCGGAAACCGTTATCAAGCCGTTCTATCAGCAGCGCGTACAGGAGACGGTTGCGACAATACGCCGCTATTTGCCGGAAGAGCGCTGTCTGATCCACAAGCCGGAAGGGGCGATTTTCCTCTGGCTGTGGTTTAAGGATCTGCCGATCACCACCGAACTGCTCTACCAGCGCCTGAAAAAACGCGGCGTGCTGATGGTGCCAGGGGATTATTTCTTCCCTGGCCTCGACAAACCCTGGCCGCACACCCACCAGTGTATGCGCATGAACTATGTTCCGGATCCGGACAAAATTGAAGCGGGCATTAAAGTGCTGGCTGAAGAGATTGAATTTGCCTGGCAGGAAAGTCAGCTTTAAAAGAATATATCCGGGCTTGTGTGATCAAGTCCGGAATATTTCGCCGCCCGTAGTTACGCCCCATATTAAAATAATGTTTTTGATGCGATATATCCGCATCAGTTATTAGCATGCTTATTAACTTATAAATAATTTAATTGGGGCTACATATCCTTGCGGGGTTTCAGCGCCGCTTACGCTTCCACATAAAAAATAAATATATTGATAAACAAGGATTTTTTTAAATACACTTTATTTGATTATTAGGAATAATCACAATTTATTAACTTTATTTAATAATACATGCAACAAAAGTTGTTGCCGTCAAAAAGCTACTTACACTCATTAATACGCCGTCCGGCGTTTTATTTAGTGGAGTATGATCATGGCTACTAATAACGTTAGCCACCTGAGCGTCATTACGGTGGCCGTACTTCTTGCATTCTCATTATCTGCCTGCAGCGGCGGGGGTTCTCATTCCAGTGCGAAAAAAACGCCGACCACAGGGACGAGCACGGGAGCGGGTACTAACGATGGAACGTCGACGGCAAACAACGGATCGGGCGGCG
>NZ_CP127837.1:988030-988363 GCF_030291195.1 Enterobacter sp. PGRG2
GATGGCGGTTCAGGCGGCACGGATACCGCCGCGAACGGCGCGGTCAGCACTATTCTCAGCGATACCGGCGAAACCCTCTCTGGCGTCGGTACCACTCTGGATAACCTCGGTAGCCAGTTGCCCACCAGCAATCCGGTGACCTCCACCGTGGCGACCACCGTCAGCGGCGTTGGCACCGCCATTGATACCACCGGCAGCGGCATCACCAACGGTATAGGTGATCGTTCAAACGTCAATGGCGTGGGCACGACATTAAGCGGCGTGACCACTACCGTGACCTCGCTGGGCGGCACCGTGTCTGACGTCGGCACCAATCTTGCCAGCACAACCTCG
>NZ_CP127837.1:988396-988533 GCF_030291195.1 Enterobacter sp. PGRG2
GGGGCCGTCGTTAACAGCACCGGCCAGGTCGTCAGCGGTACGGGCACCGCGCTGACTAACGTGGTGCAGAGTGACGGCGTGTCCCGCCTGACCACCGGCACCACCGCGCTGGTKAAYAACACCACCGCAGGCGTAGA
>NZ_CP127837.1:988636-1059891 GCF_030291195.1 Enterobacter sp. PGRG2
ACCAGCAGTAATGCGGGCCTGAGCGGCGTCGGCCAGGTGGTCAGCAATCTCGGCCAGACGGTTGCGGATGTCGGCGGCGTGGTAAAACCGGCCACCGTGACCGCGCCTCCGGCCAGTTCAACGGGCGGTATCGCAGTGGATGCGACGGCGGATGCCAGTAAAACCGGTCTGGTAGCCAATGTTGGCGCCACGGTCAATAACCTGACTGCCGGACTGACCGCCAGTGCCGGGACGACAACCAGCAATGACACCGGTGGAACGACCGCCTCCGGACCGCTTAGCGGCGTGACCGGTATCGTGGGCGGGCTATTACAACCTAAACAATAACACGCTATTCCGTGCCTCCGTCCGGGGGCACGTTTTCCTGAAGGGAATGCATCATGAGACTACACCTCTGCTATGCGCTCATGTGCGGCGCGGTGCTCGGCATCGCCCGGGCGGATACCCTCCCCGCCATTATCGATCCGGTTAACCCGTCAAAAGCCGTACCCGGCGAACAGGATCCCACTGCGGTTCAGCGCCGTGCGCCGACGGTAACGGTGCCGAAATCCGCCACGCAGCTCACCCCGGATACGCCTATCCTGGTCAAACATATTCAGTTTATTGGCGGCAAGCTTTACCCGCTGAAAAGCCTGCTTGCCCCCTTTCGCCCTTATGCGGGCAAAACCGTACCGCTGAAAGAGATCATCCGGCTGGTGAATGACATTACCACCCGCTACCGGGCCGATGGCTATCCGCTCTCTTATGCCTGGCTGCCGGACAATAATTTTCACCATGGCAAAATTAACATCGTGCTGGTCGAAGGGTATGTCGCTCACAGCGATATTAAGAGCAATAACGCCAGCATCGCCGCGCGCCTGAAGCGGCTGGCAGAAAAAATGATGACCGAAAAGCCATTGCGACAGGAAACGTTCGATCGCTACAGCCTGCTGATGACCCGCACGCCGGGCACCAAAGTGGATGTGAATGCGCAGCTGCCGAAGAATATTTATGGCGCGGCGGCGATGAAAGTGGACGCCAGCCAGCCGCGTATCTGGGATCTCTCTTCCACGCTCGACGTGCGCAGAGGCGAAAACCTGGCGCTGGTCAACGGCACCTTGAGCAACTTCACAAGTTATGGCGATCAGCTCGGCGTCGCCACTTTTATCCCGCTGGACGGTGAAACCCGCAAGACTTATGTCGGGCTTAATTATCAGCAGTTCCTCACTGACGAAGGGCTGAATATGCAGCTTCGGGGCAGCTTTTATCGTGACGATCCTGAGGAGTTCACTCCCTTGCTGAATCTTAACGGGTTCACGGTGGATGCCCGCCAGCAATCCACGCAATACAACGGCGGCATCAGTTTTGTCTATCCACTGCTGCTCACCCGTCAGAAGCAAATCAGCCTCTCCGGCGGCGTGGACTACACCAACAAACGTAACGATATCGACCTGCGGGCGCGCGGCTTCGGGCAGACCATTCCGCTGGAATCCCAGAGCCAGCATACCCGTTATCCGGCGCTGGATCTGGGGATCACCGGCTACCGGGAATTCAGTAAGGCCAGCATCAACGCCCGGCTGAACCTGCGCCAGGGGCTGGATACCTTTGACGCGGACGTCTCTCCGGTGGCCGGTACCGATCTCAGCTTTACCCGCTGGAAAGGCAACCTGGATGCAGGCTGGATGATGACGGAGAAATGGCGACTGAGTTCATCCATGGAAGGCGTCTGGTCTGATACCACGCTGCCGGATCCGGAGCGCGTACAGTTCGGCGCGCAGCGTTTCGGGCGCGGCTATCAGGACGGCGAAGCCAGCGGCGATTACGGCTATGGCGGTCAACTGGAGCTGCGCTACCTGCACAGTCGTAAAGAGAGCAAATGGCTGGCGACGGTACAGCCCTACGTGCTGGCCGACACCGCACGCACCTGGTATAACGCGTCCGGCTTTCGCCAGCAGCGGTTAAGCTCGGTGGCGGCAGGCGTGATGGTGGGCGATAACAAACACTATACGCTGGCGGTGGAAGCCGCCCGTCCCACGGGCGATCTGCCCACCGACAACCGCCGTCGCGACTGGCGCTATAACCTCACCGTGACGTGGAATTTTAATAACTTACGTTAATGGATTGACTGAATTTTCTGTAAACCGATAATAATTTCATGAATTTATATGTTCCTTGCAGTAGCGCCGTTTCCAGACGGCGGGCGTTAAGCCGGTGTGCTTACGGAAAATTTTTCTGAAATAGCCGACATCGCTGAAGCCGCACAGCGTGGCAATCTCTTTCAGCGAACACGCATCGCTGAGTAAAAACTTTTCTGCCGTCCGCACCCGCTGGCGGTGGATCGCTTCCGTCAGCGTGAGGTGAAACGTCCGCCGGTAAACGCGCCCGAGGTAATCGGCATTGCAGTGTAATTCCCGCGCGAGCGTGGCGGTGGAAACGGGCAGATGATACTGCGTACGAATAAGCTGCTGCGCTTTCCAGGCAAAAGACACTCCCCGATCGTCTTGCTGCGTTTCGGCACTTCCGGTCAGGGTAATTTGTTGCAGGATCAGTAATAAAATAAGTTCCAGAGCGACACTGCGCGTTAATTTTTCCTGTTCGCTCAGAAACTGGCGGAACAAGGAAATAACATATTGCGGATCCTCTGGCGTAGTATGCTGCGGTACGGTAAGCGTTAGCGTCGACTCAACAGGCAGGCTGCTTTCCTGCACTTCAAAATGCAGCCAGTAGAATTTAAGATCGGCGGGAAAATCCTCCACGCCTACGTGACGCCGCTGTGGCCATAATAATAGACTTTGCCCGGCGCTAACCTTAAATAGCTGCCCTTCTTCCTCGATCGTCAACGTCCCCTTTTCGACGAAAATCACTTCCCATGAATTCAGTTTACGAGCCGGATGACGCCCCATACCGCGTGAAATAAATAAACCGCCATTTTGCACTTTAATCGGATGTATTATGGATAAATTAAGCATGAATATTCAATTTCCTGTTCTTATCGCCAATAATTAAAGGCTTATAAATTGATTATTAATGAATTATTCCCCGTCAGCTCGATCGGCTTCACACTTTTCCGATGAGGTCGGGATCGTCATCTTTTTATACTTCTTTGTTGCCTTGTGGGCGGTAATAATCCGGGCAGAATTAATAAGGTCATAACCCATAATAACGGCCTGTGGTGTTTCACGGGCAACGTAAAAACGGCCTCTCCACGCTGCGAGGAGTTATCGATGACCTCTACATCTCTGTCTGAAACAGATATCGCCCATTCTAATCACGACGCCCTATTATCGGTACGCGAAAAAATAGGTTACGGCCTGGGCGATGCCGGCGGCACGGTTATTACCTGCCTGATAATGAATTTCCTTACCTTTTTTTATACCGATATTTTTGGACTAACACCGGCGTTGGTCGGCACGCTGTTTATCGCCTTACGCGTCTTTGATGCTATTTCCGATCCGGTAATGGGCATTATTGCCGACCGTACGCAAAGTCGTTGGGGACGGTTTCGTCCCTGGCAATTATGGATGGCCATACCTATTGGCGTTATCGGTTTCCTGACCTTCACCGTGCCGGATGCCAGCATGGGCGTGAAAATTGCGTGGGCGTTTGGCACCTATCTGCTGCTGTCCGTGGGCTACACGGCGATTAACGTTCCTTACTGCGCGCTAATCAATACCATGACGACACGGCACAATGAGGTGATTTCGTGCCAGTCCTGGCGCTTCGTACTGTGCGGCGTGGCGGGTTTTCTGGTCTCGGTTGGTCTGCCGTGGATGGTGGACGTGCTGGGCAAGGGCGACGCCGCCCGGGGTTATCAGCTGGGCGTTGGCGTGCTGTGCACGCTCGCCGTGGTGATGTTTTTATGTTGCTTTTTCTGGGTCCGTGAACGCGTGCCGCTGGCGCTGATGGGTAAATTTACCCTGCGCGAACACCTTGCCGGGCTGCGTAAAAACGATCAGCTGTTACTGATGCTGGTGATGTCATTCCTGCTGATCAACGTGTTCAATATTCGCGGCGGCGGCTACATGTATTTCATCACCTACGTGCTGGAGGGCAGTACGGCTTATACCTCGCTGTTTTTTACCATGGTGACTTTCGCCTCGATTTTAGGCTCGGTGATTGTTAACCCCCTGACCCGACGTATTGATGCCGTAAAACTGTATTACTACACCAATCTGGTCCTGGCCGCGCTGGCTGTCGGGATGTGGTTTTTACCGGGCGGCCCGGCGTATCAGACCCTATGGCTGGCGGTCATTCTTGGTAACGGCGTGATCCTCGGCTTCACGCTGCCGCTGCACTTTTCGCTGATGGCCTTTTCCGATGACTACGGTGAATGGAAAACCGGCGTCCGTTCTTCCGGCATGAACTTTGCCTTCAACCTGTTTTTTATCAAGCTCGCCTGGGCATCCAGCGCCGGGATCATCAGCCTGCTTTTTATCGTCGTCGCCTACCAGCCCGGCGCAGGCAATCAAACTCCCGCCTCGCTACAGGGCATTACGGCGATGGAAACGCTGTTGCCCGCCCTTTTCCACCTGCTGCTGGCCGTCACTATTCGTGCCTGCAAACTTAATAACCCGATGATGTCGCGTATTGCCACCGATTTGCGTCAGCGCCATGTTCAGTCCTGAGGAGAAGATAATGAAAGTAATGGAAACCGACCTGCACACGCTCAAGGTCACCGATCCGTTTTTAGGCGAGTATCAGCGTCTGGTGCGCGATGTGGTGATCCCTTACCAGTGGGATGCACTGAATGATCGTATTCCGGATGCCGATCCCAGCCATGCGATTGCTAATTTCCGCATCGCCGCTGATCTGCAGGAGGGAGAATTTTACGGCATGGTTTTTCAGGACAGCGATGTGGCGAAATGGCTCGAAGCCGTCGCCTGGTCCCTGTGCCAGAAGCCCGACCCCGAACTGGAAAAGACTGCCGATGATGTCATTACGCTCATCGCCGCCGCACAGTGTGATGACGGGTACCTCAATACCTGGTACACGGTAAAAGCGCCCGGCGAGCGCTGGACGAATCTTGCGGAATGCCATGAATTGTACACTGCTGGCCATATGATCGAAGCGGCGGTAGCTTATTTTCAGGCCACCGGAAAACGTGCTCTGCTCGACGTGGTCTGCCGTCTTGCCGATCACATTGATCGTGTCTTTGGCTCGGGCGTGGACCAGTTGCAGGGCTATGATGGGCATCCGGAAATCGAACTGGCCCTGATGCGCCTGTATGAAGTCACCGGCGAGACGCGTTATCGCGATCTCGTGGCCTACTTCGTTGAACAGCGCGGCACTCAGCCGCATTTCTATGATACTGAGTTTGAAAAGCGTGGCGGCACCTGGCACTGGCCGAATCATGGCACCGCATGGATGGTGAAAGACAAGGCCTATAGTCAGGCGCACGTACCGCTTTCAGAACAGGACAGTGCCATCGGTCATGCGGTACGTTTTGTCTATCTGATGACTGGCGTGGCGCATCTGGCGCGTCTGGCCGGAGATGAGCAAAAACGTCAGGATTGTCTGCGGTTGTGGCAAAACATGGCACGCCGTCAGCTCTATATTACCGGCGGCATCGGCTCGCAGAGCCGTGGTGAAGCGTTCAGTCACGATTACGATCTGCCGAACGATACGGTGTATGCAGAAAGCTGCGCCTCCATTGGCCTGATGATGTTTGCCCGGCGGATGCTGGAAATGGAAGGCGACAGCCATTATGCCGACGTCATGGAGCGCGCACTGTATAACACGGTGCTCGGCGGGATGGCGCTGGACGGCAAACACTTCTTTTACGTTAATCCACTGGAAGTACAGCCCCGTTCGCTGCCATTTAATCATATTTATGACCACATCCAGCCGGTGCGCCAGCGGTGGTTTGGCTGCGCCTGCTGTCCGCCGAATATCGCCCGTCTGCTGACCTCCATCGGCCATTACATTTATACCCCACAGGCAGATACCCTGTTTATTAATTTATACATTGGCAACCGGGCAGAGATTCCGGTTGGGGAGCGAACGTTGCGCTTACAGCTGAGCGGCAATTACCCGTGGCAGGAAAATCTTACCCTGCGTATCGAGTCGCCGGAGCCGGTGGAACATATCCTGGCCCTGCGCCTGCCGGACTGGTGCCCCAACCCGACAATTACGCTGAATGGCGGCCCGGCCATGGGTGAGATCCGCAAAGGCTATCTGCATCTTCGCCGTGTCTGGCAGGAAGGCGATACGCTTTCCCTGACGCTGCCAATGCCGGTACGCCGGATTTATGGCAATCCGCTGGTGCGCCATCAGGCTGGTAAAGTCGCCGTACAGCGCGGACCGCTGGTGTATTGTCTGGAGCAGGCCGATAACGGCGAGGAGCTGCATAATCTCTGGCTGCCGGAGGACAGCGTCTTTACTACGCTGGACGGTAAGGGAATTTTTGCGCATAAAGTGCTGATTCAGGCGGATGGTTATAAACGTACCGCCGCACAGGCCGAGCAGCAACCGCTGTGGCATTACGATGCTTCTCCCGTCAGACGTACCCCTCAGAAGCTGACGTTTATTCCCTGGTTCAGTTGGGCGAATCGAGGCGAAGGAGAGATGCGTATCTGGGTGAATGAAGAGTAACGGCATATTAGATCCGCGCGGGAATTCAGCCCATAATAGTAATTCATTAAACTCAACAGGATGTTGTATGGATACTGAAAACCGCGCGGTGACCGACATGAAACGTATTAAGGCCCGCAGCATTTATCGTTTACTGCTTATCGGCCTGAGTATTCCCATGGCCGTACTGGGCTTTATCTTTGGCTTATTCGCCTGCTTTGGCTACGACACCGTGAGCTGGAACCAGCAGTATATTCATGGTTTGCTTGCACTGCCGGTCGGGCTGCTTATCGGCATTCTTATGAGTGCGATCATGACGGCCATTCTTGGCTCACTGAGCTGCCTTGGGCTTTGGATCTACAGCCGCTTCAGGCCGCTGAGAATCGCTGTACTGGATTAATCTATCCTGCCACCCCGTCATAATTTAAGAATAAGTGAAGGTGTTTATTACCTTACTTTACGTTGCGCTGGCCTGCCTGAACCATACTTAGCCTGAGCGGTTATCACAGGAAAAAAACTATGCAGTATTTTATTGGTTTTGACGTGGGTGGTACACACATCAAGCACGGCGTGATTGATGAGAATGGCGAGGAACTGACCTCGGACGAGTACGACACGCCGGAAGACGTTGAGACGTTTAAGCAGAAATGGCAGGCGGTGGTTGAGGGCTATCAAAAGGAGCACGACATCGTCGCCGTTGGCATCAGTTTCCCCGGATACATCAACATCCGTACTGGCGTTGCCATGAAAGCCGGAGCGCTGGACTTTATGGACGGCATTAACCTGCGCGAGTTGTTTGCGGAACTCAGCGATCTGCCGGTGATTGTCGAGAACGATGCCAACTGTGCCGCGCTGGGCGAGCGCTGGCTGGGTGCAGCGCAGGATTACGACAACGTCGTCTGTATCACCGTCGGCACCGGTATCGGCGGCGGCATTATTTTTGACGGCGAACTGTATCGCGGATCGCATTTCCGTGCCGGTGAGTTTGGCGTGATGCCGGTCGGTAACGACGGCGAATGCATGCATGAAGTGGCGTCCGCCCGTGGCCTGATGGAAGCCTGCCGCCGTGCGCTGGCACTCTCCGCCGAAGAGATGCCTCACGGCAAAGAGATTTTCGAACGTATGGACAGTGACGTGCACCTGCGCGAAGCCGTTAACCAGTGGGCGCGCTTTCTGTCGCGTGGCATTTACAGTGTGATTTCCATGTACGATCCGCAGGTTGTGCTAATTGGCGGCGGATTAAGCGAGCAGGAGAAAGTCTATCAGCTGCTCGATCGCCATCTGGAAACCTTTGAGATGTGGGAGTTTCTGAAAGCGCCCATCCTGCCATGCAAACTGGGTAACCAGGCGGGCAGGCTCGGCGCGGTATGGCTGGCGAAACAACAGGTTAAAGCCGGGTAAAAACCCGGCTGGATTCAGCTATTTTCCGGAAACAGCTGCGCATCCCGCAGCAGGTGGTCGTTGCCGCGTCGGCGGGTAAAGCCGATGCGGTCGAAATATTCCAGGATCTGGATCGCCAGCTTGCGGCCAACGTTCAACCGATCGCGGAAATCTGCCGCACAGGTTGATCCCCGCGCCTGATCCAGTTCGCGGATCATACTGGCAAAGGCGACGATCCGATCGTTACGGTAATAGCGATCTTTGACGATCGCCGTTATCAGTCCCTGCTGCGCCGCCTGTCGTAATACACTCCGCATTAACTGCTCATCCGTGCCCGTTTCCCGCGCCAGATCGCGTACCCACCAGGGTTCATCCGCAAACAGCGGTGCCGCACGCTGCCAGATCGCCGCCTGCTCTTCGGTAAAACCGGCTTTGTGTTGCGGCAGATGCAGCCAGCCGTGATGGCTGGCAATGTCGCCGCTTTCCCGCATCCGCTCGATTAACGTCAACACCAGCGCATCGTCTTCCATCGGCAGCGCCATGCGCCGCAGACGCTCGCGTCCGGGGCCGGGTTCGTCTTTATGCTGTTCGTGATAGGTCGCCAGCGTGTCGAGCAGTTTACGCAGCCAGCCTGCGGCCACCGCCGCGCTCAGTACGCTGTCCCCCGACTGGATCAGCCCGTCATTGCGGGTTAACGCGTCCAGTCCGCTGCGGCTTAACTGCCGCGCCCAGCCAAAGCGACTCAGGGATACCGCACCGCGGATCAGGTGCGCTGCCAGCGCGCTGGTATCGTCCTGCGCGGCGGCAAGCGTAGCGAGCCAGTCCAGATACGCTGTTTTACGTTTGCCACGGCGGGGCGGATCGAGCATCACCACCCGCGCGCCAGCCAGCGTGATACGCGCCGAAATATCACGCAGCACCAGCCGATCGTTATCCGCCAGCCACAGCGGGCTGTCGAGCACCAGCTCGGCCAGATCGTCGGTCAGCAGCGAGACGCGCCCGGTGATATGGCTGGCGGCATGGTGAATATGTAAGGGCTGCCACTGCGTCAGGGGCGTATGGCTTTGCAGCGCCACGATAACGCGGGAAGACGGCTCCGACGGCGCCTCGCTGAGCAGCCAGTCGCCGCGGGTTATGGATCCCTTTTCGGCGTCGCCGCTAATATTCAGCGCGATACGCTGCCCGGCCATCGCATGATCGACCGGCTGGTTTTGCGCATGCAGACCGCGCACGCGCATGGGTTTGTTAATGCCGGTCAGCCACAGGGTATCGCCGGTGCGCACCTCGCCAGACAGCGCCGTGCCGGTCACCACCAGGCCCGCGCCCTTCACGGTAAAGGCGCGGTCAATCGCCAGCCGGAAACGCTGATGCTGCACGTGCTCCCGCTCCGGGAGGCGTAGCAGATGCTCGCGCAGTTCATCGATGCCGCGTTGGGCGGTCGCGGCGGTGATAAATAGCGCCGCGCTCGTAAAGCCGTACTCCCGCAGCGTGTTGCGCACCTCGTCCTGAACGGCAGCAATGCGCGCCTCGTCGACCCGGTCGGCTTTGGTCAGCGCCACGGTCAGGGTTGGCTGGCCGGTCAGCTGCAAAATCGCCAGATGCTCACGAGTCTGGGCCATCACGCCATCATCACAGGCCACCACCAGCAGCGCGTGATCGATACCGCCGACGCCTGCCAGCATATTGGCGAGAAACTTTTCATGGCCCGGCACATCAATAAATCCTGGTACGCGGCCATCAGCCTGCGGCCAGTAGGCATAACCCAGATCGATGGTCATGCCGCGCTTTTTCTCTTCCGGCAGGCGGTCGGCATTTACACCGGTGATCGCTTCCAGCAGTGTCGTTTTGCCGTGATCCACATGTCCGGCGGTGGCAATAATCATTTCAGTAACATCTCCAGAAAACGGGTTTCGTCCTCAAGACAGCGTAAATCGAGCCACAGGCGGCCATCGGTGATGCGGCCAATCACCGGGACTTCACCTGTGCGCCATTGCGCCGCGAGCGTTTCAAGCCTGCTGCCGCGCCCGTCCTGCGGGGTGAAGGTCAGGGCCACGCTCGGCAGCCGATCCACCGGCAGGGAACCGCTGCCAATCTGCGACAGACAGTCTTCGATCTGCACATGGAAGTCAGAAAAATGCGCGGCCAGTACCGGCTGAAGTTTTTCCGCCAGGGCGCGGATCGTCGCGGTATCGCGGGTCAGCAATCGCAGCGTCGGCAGATCCTGCGTGAGTTTTTCCGGATGCAGGTAGAGGCGCAGCGTGGCCTCCAGCGCGGCGAGGGTCATCTTGTCTGCCCGCAGCGCGCGTTTTAACGGGTGCTGTTGCAGACGGGCAATCAGCGCTTTTTTGCCGACGATGATCCCGGCCTGCGGGCCGCCGAGCAGTTTATCGCCGGAGAAGCTGACCAGGCTGACGCCCGCGGCGATCAACGCCTGCGGCATGGGCTCTTTCGGCAGGCCGTACTGGCTGAGATCCACCAGCGAGCCGCTGCCTAAATCCACCACCACCGGCACGTCCCGCTCGTTGCCAATAGCTACCAGTTCCGCTTCGTCCACGGCTTTCGTAAAACCTTCGATCTGATAATTACTGGTATGCACTTTCATCAGCAGCGCAGTATTGTCGTTGATGGCCTGACGATAGTCTTTCGCGTGGGTGCGGTTAGTGGTGCCGACTTCATGCAGCTCGCAGCCCGCCTGGCGCATGACGTCCGGAATGCGAAATGCGCCGCCAATCTCCACCAGCTCGCCGCGCGACACCACCACTTCCTGGCCGCTGGCCGTAGCCGCCAGCATTAACAGTACCGCCGCCGCGTTGTTATTGACGATACAGGCGTCTTCCGCCCCCGTCAGACGGCACAGCATGGCGGCCAGCGCGCTGTCACGATGTCCGCGCCCGGCACCATCCAGATCGTACTCCAGCGACACCGGAGAACGCATCGCCTGTGCCACCGCCTCGATCGCCGCTTCCGCCTGTAATGCCCGCCCGAGATTAGTGTGCAGCACCGTGCCGGTCAGGTTGATCACTGGACGAATGGCGCTTTGCTGCTGATGATGAAGATGCTGGCGCGTCGCCCCGGCCCAGTCAGCGCTCCAGTCTGGCAGCGTCTGGCTGTCATGGATGGCGGCGCGGGCCTCGTTCTGCAACAGGCGCAGCGCCTCCACCACCCGCGTATGGCCAAAAGTGGCTAACAGCGGGCGGAACGCGTCATCACGCAATAAACGGTCGGTTGCCGGGATCTGGCTGAACAGGGAACGATTTTCAGGGGTCATGACACTGCCTTGCTGTGATTGGCCCCTCCGTCGGGAAGGGGTCGACGTGAGGGGATTGTACAGCGTCTTTGCTCAGGCTGTCATAATGCGTATCAAGCCTTTGGCGGTTCGGTGCGGGCAAAGCTTTCGCGCTGGAAGAGCGTTTCCACCAGCTTCACCAGCTGCGGGCGCTCCACGCACCAGCCTGGCGACACGCGGCGGAAGTTCAGATAGCCAATCGCGCAGGCGACAGCGATGTTCGCCAGATCGAGGGACTGCGACTGCAACACGCCGTTGGCGGCGTATTGTTCCAGGGCATCCAGCGCGCGGCTGATTTTTTCCCGCTGGCGCACCAGTTCGCTTTCCGACTGCTGTGCTGCCGGACGGGCCTGCTCGCGCACGGAGGTCAGCGCCGCATCCATGATGCCGTCCGCCAGCGCTTCCAGCTGCCGCACCCGTAATGCCGCTTTCGCATCGCTGGGCAGCAATGCAGGCGCCATACCCAGCTGTTCCAGATATTCCGCAATAATGGGGGAATCAAACCAGGTTTCGCCGTCGTCAGTCACCAGCGCGGGCACTTTACCAAGCGGGTTAAATTGCGAAACGCCATTCTCTGCGTTATAGGGCATTTCGTTGACGAATTCGAAGGTGATGCCTTTTTCCAGCAAGATCACGGAAATCTTCCGCACGAAGGGGCTGGTGTAGCTGCCAATCAGTTTCATGGCCGGGTCCTTAATCGCCTGTGAAGAGATAATTATGGCCCACCGCCGCACAAAAGGCAGGGGCGCCTTCATAAATGTGAAAAGTCTGTTCCGTAAGGTGTCGGCAGTGTAAGGAAGTTACATCTGTCGTCTGCGTCTACATCACAGTTTGCCTTTGATCACAGTCAGAAAACTCCTGACAAAAATATCTTGTGATTAAGATCACAAATAAATAACAAAGTCATGAAATACAAATGTGATTAACATCACATTAACAGCCATTCTGCGTCGATTTTTTCGGCGGTGTTCTTTTTTTACACCAGTGTTTTGTGAAGTTGATCACGCCTTATCCCCGGATACACCCTATGTTTATGTGATTCAGATCACACCAAAGGGCACTGTCTGGACAGAAAGGCGATTCGGTGCCAGATTTCGCCTCACACACATCATGGGTCCGGCTACCTCTGCCGCCACATTAACAACAAACCTCGGGCTTCCGGCCTGTGCGCTAGCAAACATAAGAAGGGGTGTTTTATGTCATCCGATATCAAGATCAAGGTGCAAAGCTTTGGTCGGTTCCTTAGCAATATGGTAATGCCCAACATCGGCGCGTTTATCGCCTGGGGTATTATTACTGCACTCTTTATTCCAACAGGATGGTTACCTAACGAAACGCTGGCGAAACTCGTCGGCCCGATGATTACTTATCTGCTGCCGCTGCTGATCGGTTATACCGGTGGTCGTCTGGTTGGCGGTGAGCGTGGCGGCGTGGTCGGTGCTATCACCACCATGGGCGTTATCGTGGGCGCAGATATGCCGATGTTCCTCGGCGCTATGATTGCCGGTCCGCTGGGCGGTCTGTGCATCAAGAAATTTGATGCCGCGGTAGATGGTAAGATCAAATCCGGTTTCGAAATGCTGGTGAATAACTTCTCCGCCGGCATCATCGGTATGATCCTCGCCATTCTGGCGTTCCTCGGCATTGGCCCGGCGGTGGAAGTGCTGTCCAAGGCACTGGCTGCGGGCGTTAACTTCATGGTTGTCCATGACATGCTGCCGCTGGCGTCCATCTTTGTTGAACCGGCGAAAATCCTGTTCCTCAACAACGCCATCAACCACGGTATCTTCTCGCCGCTGGGTATTCAGCAGTCTCACGATCTCGGCAAGTCCATCTTCTTCCTGATCGAAGCAAACCCGGGTCCGGGTATGGGCGTGCTGCTGGCGTATATGTTCTTCGGTCGCGGCAGCGCGAAACAGTCTGCGGGCGGCGCGGCAATCATCCACTTCCTGGGTGGTATCCACGAAATTTACTTCCCGTATGTCCTGATGAATCCGCGTCTGCTGATCGCGGTGATCCTCGGCGGTATGACTGGCGTGTTTACGCTGAGCGTGCTGGGCGGTGGTCTGGTGTCTCCGGCGTCTCCGGGTTCTATCCTGGCGGTACTGGCAATGACGCCGAAAGGTGCCTATTTTGCTAACCTCGCGGCAATCTTCGCAGCGCTGGTCGTCTCTTTCGTTATCTCCGCCATTCTGCTGAAAACCAGCAAAGTGAAAGAAGATGACGATATTGAAGCCGCAACCCGTCGCATGCAGGACATGAAAGCCGAGTCCAAAGGCGCCTCTCCGCTGACCGCGGGCGAAGTGTCCAACGACCTGAGCCATGTGCGTAAAATCATCGTCGCCTGTGATGCCGGTATGGGCTCCAGCGCCATGGGCGCAGGCGTGCTGCGTAAGAAAGTGCAGGATGCGGGGCTGACTAACATCTCCGTGACCAACAGCGCGATCAACAACCTGCCGGGCGATGTTGACCTGGTGATCACGCACCGCGACCTGACCGAGCGTGCGATGCGCCAGGTGCCGCAGGCGCAGCATATTTCGCTGACCAACTTCCTCGACAGCGGCCTGTACACCAGCCTGACTGAACGTCTGGTTGCCGCACAGCGCCACGAGCAAAATGAAGAGAAAGTGCGCACCAGCCTGCAGGACAGCTTCGACGAAAGTAACAGCCACCTGTTCCGCCTCGGCGCAGAAAACATCTTCCTGGGCCGCACGGCGAGCACCAAAGAAGAAGCCATTATTTTTGCCGGTGAGCAGCTGGTGAAAGGCGGCTACGTTGAGCCGGAATATGTGCAGGCGATGCTGGATCGCGAAAAACTGACCCCGACCTATCTGGGTGAGTCCATCGCCGTGCCGCACGGTACGGTTGAAGCGAAAGACCGTGTTCTGAAGACCGGCGTGGTATTCTGTCAGTATCCGGAAGGCGTACGCTTCGGTGATGATGCCGACGACATTGCCCGTCTGGTTATCGGTATCGCCGCCCGTAACAACGAGCACATCCAGGTGATCACCAGCCTGACCAACGCGCTGGACGACGAATCTGTGATTGAGCGCCTGACGCACACGCAGAGCGTTGAAGAAGTGCTGGCTCTGCTGAACAAGTAAGGTTACGCCCTTTTCCCTCTCCCATTGGGAGAGGGTTAGGGTGAGGGGAATTCGCCTCCTCACCCCAGCCCTCTCGGGTAAAAACATTGATGAAGGTAATTCTATGAAAGCATTACATTTTGGCGCAGGTAATATCGGACGTGGTTTCATCGGCAAATTGCTGGCGGACGCGGGTATTGAGCTGACATTCGCCGATGTGAATCAGGCGGTGCTCGACGCCCTGAATGCCCGTCATAGCTATCAGGTTCACGTTGTCGGTGAAAATGAACAGGTGGACACCGTTTCAGGTGTTAACGCGGTCAGCAGCATTGGCGACGAGGTTATCGATCTCATCGCGCAGGTTGATCTGGTGACCACGGCGGTTGGCCCGGTGGTGCTGGAGCGCATTGCACCGGCTATCGCCAAAGGTCTGGCAAAACGTAAAGCCCAGGGTAACGACACGCCGCTGAACATCATCGCCTGTGAAAACATGGTACGCGGCACCACACAGCTGAAAGGTCACGTGTTTAACGCGCTGGCGGAAGAAGATAAAGCCTGGGTGGAAGCACATACCGGCTTTGTGGACTCCGCCGTTGACCGTATCGTGCCGCCGTCGGCCTCCGCCACCAACGATCCGCTGGAAGTCACCGTGGAAACCTTCAGCGAATGGATCGTCGATCAGACCCAGTTCAAAGGCACGCTGCCGAATATTCCGGGCATGGAGCTGACCGATAACCTGATGGCCTTTGTGGAGCGTAAGCTGTTCACCCTGAACACCGGCCACGCCATTACCGCCTATCTCGGCCAGCAGGCGGGTCTGCAGACTATCCGTGACGCCATTCTCGACGAGAAAATCCGTACTGTGGTAAAAGGTGCAATGGTGGAAAGCGGCGCGGTGCTGATCAAACGTTATGGCTTTGAAACGCAGAAACACGCTGCCTATATCCAGAAAATTTTGGGTCGCTTCGAAAACCCCTATCTGAAAGATGATGTCGAGCGCGTTGGCCGTCAGCCGCTGCGTAAACTGAGCGCGGGCGATCGCCTGATCAAGCCGCTGCTGGGCACGCTGGAATACGACCTGCCGCATCACAACCTGGTGCTGGGTATTGCCGCCGCGATGCACTATCGCAGCGAGCAGGATCCGCAGGCCATTGAGCTGGCGCAGTTGATTGAAGAGAAAGGCCCGCAGGCGGCTCTGGCGCAGATTTCCGGGCTGGACGCGGCGAGCGACGTCGTGACCGAGGCCGTTAACGCGTACAACGCAAAGGCATGATGCCAAACCCGGCGCGGAGCTTTCCGCGCCCGAACAACAGATTGTCGGATATGCAGGCAATAATGGAAGAAACCCAGGCCTTTGAAAACCGTGTGCTTGAGCGTCTTAATGCAGGCAAAACCGTACGCAGCTTTTTGATCGCCGCCGTCGAGCTACTGACCGAGGCGGTGAACATTCTGGTGCTTCAGGTTTTTCGCAAAGACGATTACGCGGTGAAATATGCCGTTGAGCCGCTGCTGGACGGCAACGGCCCGCTGGGCGATTTGTCGGTGCGCTTAAAACTGATTTACGGGCTTGGCGTCATCAGCCGTCCGGAATACGAGGACGCCGAGCTGCTGATGGCGCTGCGGGAAGAGCTGAATCACGACGGCAACGAATACGCTTTCACCGACGACGAGATCTTGGGCCCCTTCGGTGAGCTGCACTGCGTCGCCGCCCTGCCCCCCGCGCCGCAGTTTGATCTCAGCGATGCCGATCTCTATGCCATGCAAAAGCAGCGTTATCAACAGGTTGTACGTTCCACCATGGTGCTTTCCCTGACAGAGCTGATCTCCCGCATCAGCCTGAAAAAAGCCTTTCAGAAGTAACCGCCCGCGGTTTAGTGTATCCTTAGCGCAATATCTCCCCGATTCAGAGTCCAATTGTCATGAAAGAAGTTGAAAAGAGTGAAATTAAACGCCTGAGCGATCGCCTTGACGCTATCCGCCACCAGCAGGCCGATATTTCGCTGGCCGAAGCCGCCGACAAATACGCCGAGCTGGAAAAAGAAAAAGAGACGCTGGAAGGCGAAATCGCCCGTTTGCGCGCCCTGCACGGGCATAAGCTGAGCAAAGAAGCGCAGAAACTGGCGGATATGCCGTTCCGCCGCGCCATCACCAAAAAAGAACAGGCCGACATGGGCAAGCTGAAGAAAAGCGTGCGCGGCCTGGTGGTGGTGCATCCGATGACCGAATTAGGTCGCGAAATGAAGCTGACCGAGATGACCGGCTTTTCGAAAACCGAATTCTGATCCCCTGCTTTCTGACCTCTCCCCGTCCGCGGGAGAGGTTTTTATCTGCGCTTCCCTTCTGATGTGGTCCTACCAATCCTGCCCCTGAGTCCTGTTCTGCTCACAGATATATCATTTCCTGTCACACATGCATTGCCAGTCAATAACATTTAGTTAACCATTCATTGTCATTAACCCTACAAACCTTAACTGGCAGGGCCACTTTTACAGACAGTGTGACGTGCAGACGAGCGCAGACTCGCCGCGCGACAGGATAAATGGCCCTCAGGAGATCTTCATGAGCCTCTGGCAACAAAATTACGATCCGGCAGGGAATCTGTGGCTGTCGAGCCTTATCGCCTCGTTACCGATCCTGTTTTTCTTCTTCGCCTTAATTAAGCTCAAGCTGAAAGGCTACGTCGCCGCCAGCTGGACGGTTGCCATCGCGCTGGCCGTTGCCCTGTTCTTCTACGATATGCCGGTGGATAACGCCCTCGCCTCGGTGGTGTACGGCTTCTTCTATGGCCTGTGGCCGATTGCGTGGATCATCGTCGCGGCGGTCTTTGTCTATAAAATCTCGGTCAAAACCGGCCAGTTTGAGATCATTCGCTCGTCCATTCTCTCCATTACGCCGGACCAGCGCCTGCAAATGCTGATCGTCGGCTTCTCGTTCGGGGCCTTTCTGGAAGGGGCCGCGGGCTTTGGCGCGCCGGTCGCCATTACCGCTGCGCTGCTGGTGGGGCTGGGCTTTAAACCACTGTATGCCGCCGGGCTATGCCTGATCGTCAACACCGCGCCGGTGGCGTTTGGCGCGATGGGTATTCCCATTCTCGTGGCAGGCCAGGTAACCGGCCTCGACAGCTTTGAAATCGGCCAGATGGTGGGCCGTCAGCTGCCGTTCCTGACCATCATCGTGCTGTTCTGGATCATGGCGATTATGGACGGCTGGCGCGGCGTGAAGGAAACCTGGCCTGCGGTGATCGTGGCGGGCGGCTCCTTTGCCATCGCCCAGTACCTCAGCTCTAACTTTCTCGGGCCGGAACTGCCGGACATTATCTCCTCGCTGGTTTCGCTGGTGTGCCTGACGCTGTTCCTGCGCCGCTGGCAGCCGGTGCGCATCTTCCGCTTTGAAGATGTGAATGCCACTGCGAATGATGCCGCCGTTACGCCGAAATCCTACTCCCGCGGGCAAATCATACGCGCCTGGTCGCCGTTCCTGTTTCTGACCGCCACCGTCACCCTGTGGAGCATTCCGCCGTTTAAAGCGCTGTTTGCCCCTGGCGGCGCGATGTACGACTGGGTGATTAATATCTCCGTGCCGTATCTGGATAAGCTGGTGGCGCGTATGCCGCCGGTAGTGAGCGCGGCCACGCCTTATGCGGCGGTGTACAAATTCGACTGGTTCTCCGCCACCGGCACGGCCATTCTGTTCGCGGCGCTGATCTCCATCGTCTGGCTGCGTATGAAGCCGAAAGAGGCGCTCTCCACCTTCGGCAGCACGCTGAAAGAGCTGGCGCTGCCGATCTACTCCATTGGCATGGTGCTGGCGTTCGCCTTTATCTCCAACTATTCCGGCCTGTCCTCGACGCTGGCGCTGGCGCTTTCCCATACCGGTCATGCGTTTACCTTTTTCTCGCCGTTCCTCGGCTGGCTGGGGGTATTCCTGACCGGCTCCGACACCTCATCGAACGCGCTCTTTGCCGCCCTGCAGGCGACCGCCGCCCAGCAAATCGGCGTCTCGGATGTGCTGCTGGTGGCGGCGAATACCACCGGCGGCGTAACCGGCAAGATGATTTCGCCGCAGTCTATCGCCATCGCCTGCGCGGCGGTGGGGCTGGTGGGTAAAGAGTCCGATCTGTTCCGCTTTACCGTTAAACACAGCCTGATTTTCACCTGCATGGTGGGAGTGATCACTACACTTCAGGCATACGTTCTGACCTGGATGATCCCATGATAGTGATGCCCGTGCGTCTGTCCGACACCATCGCCGATCGCTTGCGTGCGCTGATAGACGAACAGCAGCTTGAGCCGGGGGCGCGTTTGCCCGCCGAGCGCAAGCTGGCCGCCCAGCTTGGCGTCTCCCGCAATTCCCTGCGGGAGGCGATTGCGAAGTTGATCAGCGAAGGCGTGCTGCTCAGCCGACGCGGCGGCGGCACCTTTGTGCGCTGGCCGCAGGAAGACTGGACAGAGCAAAATATTGTTTATCCGCTGAAAACCCTGATGGCAGACGATCCGGACTACAGCTTCGATATTCTGGAAGCCCGCCATGCCATTGAAGCCAGTACCGCCTGGCACGCCGCCCTGCGCGCCACCGCTGCGGATAAAGAAAAAATTCAGCTCTGCTTTGACGCCACCCTGAGCGATGACCCGGATCTCGCTTCGCAGGCGGACGTGCGCTTTCACTTAGCCATCGCCGAAGCTTCGCACAATGTGGTGCTGTTGCAGACCATGCGCGGCTTTTTCGATCTGCTGCAACTGTCAGTGAAACAGAGCCGCCAGCGGATGTATTTCGTGCCGCCGGTGTTCGCGCAGCTCACCGAACAGCATCAGGCGGTGATGAACGCGATTATGGCCGGTGACGCCGAAGGCGCGCGTAAAGCGATGATGCTGCATCTGGAATTTGTGCATACCACCATTAAACGATTCGATGAAGATCAGGCCCGCCAGGCGCGTATCACCCGTCTGCCCGGTTAACCCAATAAACTGTCAGGGAGAAACCCATGATTATTTCCGCCGCAAGTGATTACCGCGCCGCCGCGCAGCGCATCCTGCCGCCCTTTCTTTTTCATTACATCGATGGCGGCGCGTACGCGGAATATACGCTGCGCCGCAATGTGGAAGATCTCTCGCAGGTGGCGCTGCGTCAGCGCGTGCTGAAAAACATGTCCGATTTGAGTCTGGAAACCACGCTGTTTAATGAAAAACTGTCGATGCCGGTGGCGCTGGCTCCGGTCGGGCTGTGCGGCATGTACGCGCGGCGCGGCGAAGTGCAGGCGGCAGCGGCTGCCGATGCGAAAGGCATCCCTTTCACCCTGTCGACGGTATCCGTCTGCCCGATTGAAGAGGTCGCCCCGACCATTAAGCGCCCGATGTGGTTCCAGCTGTACGTCCTGCGGGATCGAGGCTTTATGCGTAATGCGCTGGAGCGCGCAAAAGCGGCAGGATGTTCAACGCTGGTGTTTACCGTGGATATGCCGACGCCAGGCGCGCGTTACCGGGACGCCCATTCCGGCATGAGCGGCGCCAATGCGGCGATGCGCCGTTACTGGCAGGCGGTGACGCATCCGCAGTGGGCGTGGGATGTCGGCGTCAATGGCCGTCCTCACGATCTGGGCAACATCTCCACCTACCTCGGCAAGCCGACCGGGCTGGAAGATTATATTGGCTGGCTGGCGAATAACTTCGATCCGTCGATCTCCTGGAAAGACCTGGAGTGGATCCGCGAATTCTGGGACGGCCCGATGGTGATCAAAGGGATCCTTGATGCAGAGGATGCGCGCGATGCAGTGCGCTTTGGCGCAGACGGCATTGTGGTATCGAACCACGGCGGCCGCCAACTGGACGGCGTGCTCTCGTCTGCCCGCGCGCTGCCCGCCATTGCCGATGCGGTGAAAGGGGACATTGCGATCCTTGCAGACAGCGGCATTCGTAACGGGCTGGACGTGGTGCGAATGATTGCCCTGGGCGCAGACACCGTGCTGCTGGGCCGTGCCTATCTGTATGCGCTGGCGACCCACGGCCAGGCGGGCGTGGCGAACCTGCTTAACCTGATCGAAAAAGAGATGCGCGTGGCGATGACGCTGACCGGGGCGCGTTCGATCAGCGAAATCAGCCGCGACTCGCTGGTGCAGAACGTTGAGCATGAATCGGTGTTTGCGCCGGTGAAAACAGGCGATGCCGCCTGATTTTTGCTATGCTGCCCGCCATTATTGAGGGGGCAACATGCTGAACATTGTTTTATTCGAACCTGAAATCCCGCCGAACACCGGGAACATTATCCGCCTGTGCGCCAACACCGGTTTTCGCCTGCATATTATCGAACCTATGGGTTTTACCTGGGATGATAAGCGTCTGCGCCGCGCCGGGCTGGATTATCATGAATTTACCGCGGTGGTGCGTCACGCTGACTACGCCGCTTTTGTGGCAGCGGAAAATCCGCAGCGGCTGTTTGCCCTGACCACCAAAGGCACGCCGGCCCACAGCGCAGTGAGTTATCAGGACGGGGATTATCTGATGTTTGGCCCGGAGACACGCGGTCTGCCTGCCGCCATTCTGGACGCGCTGCCCAAAGAGCAGAAGATCCGCATCCCGATGATGCCGGACAGCCGCAGCATGAACCTGTCTAACGCCGTGTCGGTCGTGGTGTACGAGGCCTGGCGTCAGCTTGGCTATCCGGGCGCGGTACTGCGCAGCTAGCGTTAAATACCGTCGCCGTACTCGAAGCGGTGATTCGCGCCGTTAAAATGCTGATCCATATCCATCGCGGGTTTGTCTGACTCCGGCTTGCCGACAATGCGGGCCGGTACGCCCGCCACCGTGGTGTGCGGCGGCACCGGTTGCAGCACCACCGAACCCGCGCCAATCTTCGCGCCGCGCCCGACTTCGATATTGCCGAGAACTTTAGCCCCGGCGCCAATCATTACGCCTTCACGGATCTTCGGATGGCGATCGCCGCTGGTTTTGCCGGTCCCGCCGAGCGTGACCGACTGCAAAATCGAAACGTCGTCTTCCACCACTGCCGTTTCCCCCACCACAATGCCGGTGGCATGGTCGAGCATAATGCCGCGGCCAATCTTCGCTGCCGGGTGAATATCCACCTGGAAGGACACCGATACCTGATTTTGCAGGAAAATCGCCAGCGCGCGGCGGCCCTGATTCCACAGCCAGTGACCGATGCGGTAAGACTGCAGGGCGTGAAAACCTTTCAGGTAGAGCAGCGGCGTGGAGTATTTATCCACCGCCGGATCGCGGGTGCGCACCGCCTGAATATCGCAGGCGGCGGAGGCGATCATTTCCGGGTCGGCAGCGTAGGCTTCTTCCACCACTTCACGAATGGCGATGGCGGGCATGATTGGCGACGCGAGTTTGTTCGCCAGCATATAGCTCAGCGCGCTGCCGAGGTTTTCGTGCTTGAGTAAGGTTGCGTGATAAAAACTGGCCAGCATTGGCTCACAATCGGCCAGCGCCCGGGCTTCGGCTTTAATATTATTCCAGACGAGATCCAGTTCTTCACACGGCATTGCATACTCCAGGCGAAATAAAATGACCGGCCACTCTGCGATGGCCGTGTCAGTGATGAGGATTAGGGAGCCGGATGGCTGGTACGCTCATCCTTGCGGGAGCGGCCTAACAGGGTCAATGCTGCCTCGCGCGCATTTTTTCCGCAATACAATACTTGATAAATTTCCTCGGTTATTGGCATTTCAACACCAAAGCGGTGTGCCAGCTCGCGGACTTCTTTGGTATTGCGGTACCCTTCGACCACCTGGCCGATGCTCTCCTGTGCGCTTTTTACGTCCATGCCCTGACCTAAGGCCATCCCAAAACGACGGTTACGGGACTGGTTGTCGGTGCAGGTTAAGACCAGATCGCCCAGACCCGCCATGCCCATAAAGGTGGAGGGATCGGCGCCCAGCGCTACGCCCAGACGGGACATTTCGGACAGACCACGGGTGATCAGCGCGGTACGCGCATTCGCGCCAAAACCGATGCCGTCAGACATGCCCGCGCCGATAGCAATGACGTTTTTCACCGCCCCGCCCAGCTGCACGCCGATAAAATCCGGGTTGCTGTAGACACGGAAACTTTTGCCGCAGTGCAGCAACTGCTGCAAATCTTCAGCGAAAACCTCATCGGTGGAGGCAAGTGAGATGGCCGTCGGCAGACCTGCCGCCAGCTCTTTGGCGAAGGTTGGCCCGGAGATTACTGCCAGCGGAATGGCATCGCCCAGCGCTTCACGCGCTACATCCTGCAACAGACGGCCCGTTTCGGCTTCTAAGCCTTTGGTCGCCCATACCACGCGCGCGTCGTCGCGCATCAATGGTTTGATTTGTCGCAGCACATCGCCAAAGACATGGCTTGGCACCACCACCAGAATATTGCGGCTTGCGGCAAGCGCCGTGGCTAAGTCGCTCTCAAGGTGCAGCGTGTCGGGGAAAGGCACATCCGGGAGGAACGCCACGTTGCAACGGTCGTGTTGCAGTGTCGCGATATGTTTGGGATCGTGGCCCCAAAGCACCACTTCATGGCCATTTCTTGCCAGGGTAATGGCAAGAGCGGTGCCGTAAGAGCCGGCACCGATCACAGTCATATGAGCATTTATCGTACTCATCAGGCATCCTGAGGTTGTTCGGTACCTTCGCCTGCCTGCTGCTGCAAATAGTTCATGAACAGCGCATCGAAGTTGACCGGTGCAAGGTTCAGCTGCGGGAATGTACCGCGGGAAACCAGGCTGGTGATGCATTCACGGGCATACGGGAACAGAATGTTCGGGCAGTATGCGCCTAAGCAATGCGCCATCTGGGTACCTTCGATACCGCCAACGGAGAAGATACCAGCCTGCTGGACTTCGCACAGGAAGGCCGTTTCTTCGCCCAGGCTTGCGGTCACGGTGACGCGCAGCACCACTTCATAAACGTCTTCAGCGAGCTGGCTGGAAGCTGTATCCAGATCCAGTTTCACTTCCGGCTGCCAGTCTTTCTGGAAAACGTGCGGCGCGTTTGGCGCTTCGAAAGACACATCCTTGGTATAAATACGCTGGATCTGGAAAGCCATTTCGGTGTTATTTTGTTCTGACATGAGTAGTCCTTAGTGTTGTCCTAAATACGCTCTAGCGTAACAGGGGATCGAGTCCACCACGCGCGTCCAGCGCATACAAGTCGTCACAGCCGCCAATGTGCTGTGCATCAATAAAAATCTGCGGCACGGTCGTACGGCCACTACGTTGAATCATCTCTTCGCGCTTCACCGCATCGCCATCAATCGGCAGCTCTTCGAAGGCAACGCCTTTGCTGTTGAGCAATGCTTTTGCGCGATGGCAAAACGGGCAGGTCGCTTTGGTATAGATTTCAATGTTGGCCATGACAGCACTCCACTTATGATTTATTTACCGCGAACAAGCGGGAGGTTTTCACCACTCCAGCCAGCTACGCCATCTTTCAGTACATAGACTCGTTCGAAGCCCGCTTTAATCAGCTCGTTCGCCGGAGCCTGGGCCTGCATACCGGCACCATCTACCACAATAATGGGTTTGCTTTTATTTTTCTCAAGCTCGCCGAGGTTATTGTTTTTGATATCGTTAGGCAGCACGTTGTGCGCGCCCGCGATGTGGCCTTTGCGGAAATCATCACGCTGGCGCAGATCCACAACCACCGCATCTTCTTTGTTGATCAGACGCGTTGCTTCACCACGCGTGATGACTTTAACTTTCGACACCAGACCCTTGAAGGTGGTGAACAGCACCGCCGCCAGTAAGACAACCCATGCGATACAAAGTATGGGGTGACGGCTAACAAATTGCATAATTTCTTGCATGGAGGGCAACAACTCCCGACTCAATGATTAAAAACCAGGAAAGGAGTATACCTGTGCGGTGTAGCAAATACAGCCAGCGAGCACAACGGAATGCATTTTCTGCGGCGCGTTACGAAAAAATTGCCTGAAGCCATTAAAAACACAGCCCTTCCCCACCTCATTCTTTGATCTTCTGCGGCTATTTGATCGATTCAGCTGTAGTAAAATTACGCAAATTTTTGACTCATGAGCATGAGGTTGTCGCAATGTCGGTTTCTAAAAAACCTATGGTACTGGTGATCCTCGATGGCTATGGCTATCGTGAAGACCAGCAGGATAACGCTATTTTTAACGCTAAAACGCCGGTCATGGATGCCCTGTGGGCGAAACGTCCGCATACGCTGATTGACGCATCCGGCCTGGAAGTGGGTCTGCCGGACCGCCAGATGGGCAACTCGGAAGTCGGTCACGTCAATCTGGGCGCGGGCCGTATCGTTTATCAGGATCTGACCCGTCTGGACGTAGAAATCAAACAGGGCACCTTTTTCAGCAACCCGGCGCTGACCGCTGCGGTGGATAACGCCACCACCAGCGGCAAAGCCGTGCACATCATGGGCTTGCTGTCTGCGGGCGGCGTGCACAGCCATGAAGATCACATTCTTGCGATGGTCGAACTGGCAGCTCAGCGCGGCGCAGAAAAAATCTATCTGCATGCTTTCCTGGATGGCCGCGATACCCCGCCACGCAGCGCAGAATCGTCCCTGAAACGCTTCGAAGACAAATTTGCTGAACTGGGCAAAGGCCGCGTCGCCACTATTATTGGTCGCTACTATGCGATGGACCGCGATAACCGCTGGGATCGCGTGGAACAGGCGTACAACCTGCTGACGCAGGCGAAAGGCGAGTTCCAGGCCGACAGCGCGGTCGCAGGTTTACAGGCGGCCTATGCCCGTGATGAAAACGACGAATTCGTTAAAGCGACAGTGATCCGCGCCGAAGGCCAGGCGGATTCCGCGATGGTCGACGGCGATGCGCTGATTTTCATGAACTTTCGTGCCGACCGCGCCCGCGAAATCACCCGCGCCTTTGTGAATGCCGATTTCGACGGCTTCGCCCGTCAGAAAGTGGTGCAGTTAAGCGATTTCGTCATGCTGACCGAATATGCCGCCGATATCAAAACGACGGTGGCTTACGCACCGGCGTCCCTGGCGAATACCTTCGGCGAGTGGATGGCGAAGCATGACAAAACCCAGCTGCGCATTTCCGAAACCGAGAAATACGCCCATGTGACCTTCTTCTTTAACGGCGGCGTTGAAGAGTCGTTTGCCGGCGAAGATCGCATTCTGATCAACTCTCCGAAAGTGGCGACTTACGACCTGCAGCCGGAAATGAGCAGTGCAGAATTAACTGAAAAACTGGTCGCAGCGATCAACAGCGGCAAGTATGACGCCATCATCTGCAACTACCCGAACGGCGATATGGTAGGACATACCGGCGTCTTTGAAGCGGCGGTTGCCGCTGTCGAAACCCTGGATAACTGCATCGCGCAGGTCAGCGAGGCGGTGGAGTCCGTGGGCGGTCAGCTGCTGATTACCGCGGATCACGGCAATGCTGAGCAGATGCGCGACCCGGCCACCGGCCAGGCGCATACCGCCCACACTAACCTGCCGGTGCCGCTGATCTATGTGGGCGACAAAACCGTGAAAGCGGTGGATGGCGGCAAACTTTCCGACATCGCGCCGACCATGCTGGCGCTGATGGGCATGGAAATCCCGCAAGAGATGACTGGTAAGCCGCTGTTCATCGTGGAATAATCGCTCCCCATGAGGGGAAAGGCGATTTTTTCAAACACCTGGACTGTGTCGATCCGGTCCGTGATCTACGCCAGCGCGCTCAGCGCTGGCGTATTGTTGTGCGCCTTTTCAGCCCACGCGGATGACCGCGACCAGTTAAAATCCATTCAGGCAGACATTGCCGCCAAAGAACGTGCCGTTCGTAAGCAACAGCAGCAGCGCAGCACTCTCCTCGCCCAGTTAAAAGCGCAGGAAGAGGCGATCTCTGCCGCCGCCCGCTCCCTGCGCGAAACCCAGAACACTCTCGGCCAGCTCAATAAACAAATTGATGAGATGAATGCGTCTATCGCCAGACTGGAGCGTCAGCGCGCCAGCCAGGAGCGTAATCTGGCCGCGCAGCTTGATGCGGCATTCCGTCAGGGCGAACACAGCGGGATGCAGATGATCCTCAGCGGCGAAGAAGGCCAGCGGTCGCAGCGTCTGCAGGCCTATTACGGCTACCTGAATCAGGCGCGTCAGGAAACCATCGCCCAGCTCCAGCAAACCCGCGAAGAAGTGAACTCTCAGAAAGCCGAGCTGGAAGAGAAGCAGAGCCAGCAGCAAACCCTGCTTTATGAGCAGCAGGCACAGCAGGCTAAGCTTGAGCAGGCGCGCAACGAGCGTAAGAAAACCCTCGCCGGCCTGGAGTCATCCATCCAGCAGGGCCAGCAACAGCTGAGCGAACTGCGGGCTAACGAATCACGGCTGCGCAATACCCTTGCCCGCGCCGAAGCCGCCGCCAGAGCGCGGGCGGAACGTGAAGCGCGCGAAGCCCAGGCGGTGCGCGATCGCCAGAAAGACGCCTCGCGCAAAGGCACCACCTATAAGCCGACGGAAAGCGAACAGTCGCTGATGTCCCGCACCGGCGGCCTGGGGTCGCCACGCGGCCAGGCCTACTGGCCGGCACGGGGCACTATCCTGCATCGTTATGGCGAACAGTTACAGGGTGAGCTACGGTGGAAAGGGATTGTGATCGGCGCCTCTGAAGGCAGCGAAGTAAAAGCCATTGCCGATGGCCGTGTGATCCTCGCCGACTGGCTGCAGGGCTATGGCCTGGTGGTGGTGGTTGAACACGGTAAAGGCGACATGAGCCTTTACGGCTATAATCAGAGCGCGCTGGTCAGCGTGGGCACGCAGGTGCGTGCCGGTCAACCGATTGCCCTTGTGGGCAGCAGTGGCGGTCAGGGCAGACCTTCACTCTATTTCGAAATTCGCCGCCAGGGTCAGGCGGTCAATCCACAGCCGTGGTTGGGAAGATAAGTTTTGCTTCAATTTCGTCGTCTGATTGTTGCTGTTGTCAGCGTTCTGGTTTTCACCGCCCCGGCGTTTGCCGGAAAACTCGCCATCGTGATCGATGATTTTGGTTATCGTCCGCACAACGAAAATCAGGTGCTGGCGATGCCTGCCGCCATCTCTGTTGCCGTGCTGCCCAATGCGCCTCATGCGCGGGAAATGGCGACCAAAGCGCATAATCTGGGCCACGAAGTGCTGATTCACCTGCCAATGGCCCCGCTCAGCAAACAGCCGCTGGAAAAAGACACCCTGCGCCCGGACATGAGCAGTGATGAAATCGAGCGCATCATCCGCAATGCGGTAGACAGCGTGCCCTATGCCGTTGGCCTGAATAACCATATGGGCAGCGCCATGACCTCCAGCCTGTTCGGCATGCAGAAGGTGATGCAGGCGCTGGCGCGTTACGATCTCTATTTTCTCGACAGTATGACCATCGGCAACAGCCAGGCAATGCGCGCGGCGACCGGCACCGGCGTAAAGGTGATCAAGCGTAAAGTGTTCCTCGACGATACCCAGAACGAAGCCGATATTCGCCGCCAGTTTAACCGCGCGGTAGAACTGGCGCGGCGTAACGGCTCGGCGATCGCCATCGGCCACCCGCACCCGTCGACAGTGCGCGTCCTGCAACAAATGCTGCCCACTTTGCCGCCGGATATCACGCTGGTACGTCCGGGCAGCCTGCTGAACGAACCGCAGATCGACACCTCAAAACCTGTGCTGACGCCGCCCGCCAGCCAACCGCAGGCACCGCGCAACCCGTTCCGCGGCGTGAAGCTGTGTAAACCGAAGACAGCCCCTGAGCGCGTTGATGCGACGCGTTTCTTTAGCGTGCTGAGCGAAAGCATCAGCGAGAGTCCGCTGGTGAAATACGTGCAGGGCCAGTGGCAGGGATGGGGCAAAGCCCGCCAGCAGGCGGGCTGATGATCAGATCAGGCGGCGATTTTTTTGCGTTTTCGGCAACGCCGCCTTTTCATCCTGATGAATATACCAGGCTTTGAAATATTTCAGAAAACTATAAAGCGTGGCATATAAACCGGTTACCACCCCGACTTTCCCGCTACGCCATGCCCCGCTAAACAGATACCATTTAAAAAACGCGCCTATGGCGCTTATTATGCCGCGCCCGATTGACGGTTTCACCTGCTGATATTTCACCAGCCGCGAGGTATAGCTGTTGAGTTTGTTGAAAACTTCATGCAAAGAATAAAAGGTATCGTGGCGCACGCGTCCGGGAATTTTTACCGAAGTGCTAAAGCCTTCGACTTTATCGTCCACCGGTCGATCGTTAAAACGCGCATGCTGACGGTTGAATAATCGCACCGGAAAATCGGGGGACGACACCGGATAAAGGGTGCGCACTTCTTCCCCCAGCACATACCAGTAGCGGGAAAGCCGCCACGCCTGGTCAGGGGGAGGCGTCTCTCCCGCTTTCAGACGTAAAATAAAATCAATGGTTTCGGGATCCAGCACTTCATCGCTGTCCAGACATAACACCCAGTCATTGGTCGCCAGACTGATGGCATAGTTCATCTGCGCGCCATGCATAGTGTAAGGGTGGTGGTGAATAACCAGTTCATATTCATGACATATATCCAGGGTGGCATCGCTGCTCCCGGAATCCACGACAATAATTTCATCCGCCACCGCTAAAACGGGCGGCAGAACCTCACGTAATAATCGCGCTGAATTACAGGTCAGCAGACACACGGATAAGGTGAACATACAGTCAATCGCACCTGTTAATAGGATCGTCAATGCATGTTATAACCGGATATTAAAAAAGGTGATAAAGAAATCATGCTTTCGCTATTAAAAATGCAGAAAGATGTGATGGGGCTAAAAAGGCACCCGAAGGTGCCTTTTATTTAATCCCAGCTCAGAATGACTTTTCCTGACTGGCCCGAACGCATGGCGTCGAAGCCTTCCTGGAACGCGTCAATGGGGAAGCGATGGGTGATGATCGGCGTTAAATCCAGACCAGACTGGATGAGCGCCGCCATTTTGTACCAGGTTTCGAACATCTCACGACCGTAAATGCCTTTAATGAACAGGCCTTTAAAGATCACTTTATTCCAGTCGATGGACATCTCTGACGGCGGAATACCCAGCAGCGCAATACGCCCGCCGTGATTCATGGTGTCGAGCATGGTGCGGAACGCTGCCGGCGCGCCGGACATCTCCAGACCCACGTCAAAACCTTCGGTCATGCCCAGCTCGGCCATCACGTCGTTCAGGCTCTCGTTGGCAACGTTGACCGCGCGGGTGACGCCCATTTTACGCGCCAGATCCAGACGGTATTCATTCACATCGGTGATGACGACATGGCGCGCGCCGACGTGTTTCGCCACCGCCGCCGCCATGATGCCAATCGGGCCTGCGCCGGACACCAGCACATCTTCGCCCACCAGATCGAAAGAGAGCGCGGTATGCACTGCGTTGCCGAACGGATCGAAAATAGACGCCAGTTCATCGGAGATATTGTCCGGGATTTTGAAGGCGTTAAACGCCGGGATCACCAGATATTCAGCAAAGCAGCCCTGACGGTTGACGCCCACGCCGATAGTGTTGCGGCACAGATGCGTACGACCACCGCGGCAGTTACGGCAATGACCACAGGTGATATGCCCTTCGCCGGAAACGCGATCGCCGATTTTAAAGCCTTTCACTTCCTGACCGATGCCGACCACCTCGCCGACATACTCATGGCCCACGACCATAGGTACCGGGATCGTCTTCTGTGACCATTCGTCCCAGTTATAAATATGCACATCCGTGCCGCAAATTGCGGTTTTACGGATTTTAATCAGCAGATCATTATGTCCGACGTCCGGCTTCGGTACATCGGTCATCCAGATCCCTTCCGCTGGCTTCAGCTTGGATAAGGCTTTCATTACAGGTCCTCAGGCAATCACGCCAAGTTTTTTACCGATGCGGGTAAAGGCTTCCACCGCACGTTCGATTTGCTCAGGGGTATGCGCCGCCGACATCTGGGTGCGGATACGCGCCTGGCCTTTTGGCACCACCGGGAAGAAAAAGCCGGTGACGTAAATGCCTTCTTTTTGCAGTTCGCGGGCAAAGTTCTGCGCGACCACAGCATCGCCCAGCATCACCGGGATGATGGCGTGATCGGCTCCCGCCAGCGTAAAGCCTGCGGCGGTCATTTTTTCGCGGAACAGGCGCGCGTTAGTCCACAGACGGTTACGCAGCTCGCTGCCTTCCGCCAGCATCTCCAGCACTTTGATGGAGGCGGCGACAATCGCCGGGGCCAGCGAGTTGGAGAACAGATACGGACGGGAGCGCTGACGCAGCCATTCCACCACTTCTTTGCGCGCCGCCGTATAACCGCCGGATGCGCCGCCGAGGGCTTTACCGAGGGTGCCGGTAATGATGTCGACACGGCTCATCACATCGCAATACTCATGGGTGCCGCGGCCATTTTCACCGACAAAGCCTACCGCGTGGGAATCATCCACCATCACCAGCGCATCGTATTTGTCCGCCAGGTCGCACACGCCTTTCAGGTTGGCGATCACGCCGTCCATTGAGAACACGCCGTCGGTGGCGATCAGCACGTGACGCGCGCCGCCGTCGCGGGCTTCTTTCAGACGCGCTTCCAGCTCCTGCATATCGTTATTGGCGTAACGGAAACGCTTCGCTTTACACAGGCGCACACCATCAATGATCGAGGCGTGGTTCAGCGCGTCGGAAATAATGGCATCTTCCGCGCCCAGCAGGGTTTCAAACAGACCGCCGTTGGCGTCGAAACAGGAGGAGTACAGGATCGCATCTTCCATGCCGAGAAATTCAGCCAGCTTCTGCTCCAGCACTTTATGACTGTCCTGCGTCCCGCAAATAAAACGCACCGACGCCATGCCGAAACCGTGTGAATCCATGCCCGCTTTGGCGGCCGCGATCAGGTCCGGGTGGTTCGCCAGGCCCAGATAGTTGTTGGCGCAAAAGTTGATCACCTGGCTGCCGTCGCCGACGGTAATGTCCGCCTGCTGCGCCGAAGTAATGATCCGTTCTTCTTTAAACAACCCTTCCGCACGCGCGGTTTCCAGGTCATGGCTTAACTGTTTGTAAAAATCCCCACGCATTGCAATTCTCCAGACTGGACAAATTTCGGCACATATTACCCAAAGCTATACGTTGATACGAGATGACGCATCATCCATTGTTCATTTTGCAGCATAAATCACGTGTCGTCGGGAAGGTTGGCGGTGAATGGCTGAAGGGTCTGCAATGTGATGGTATGATAAGAAATATTCGTGTCCGGGATTGTCCCGGCGCGCCTCAATTCAAAGGTCACAGTTATGATTATCGTTACCGGCGGCGCAGGCTTTATCGGCAGCAACATCGTTAAAGCGCTGAATGACAAGGGCATCACTGACATTCTGGTCGTGGATAACCTGAAAGATGGCACCAAGTTTGTAAACCTGGTGGATCTGAATATCGCCGACTATATGGATAAAGAAGACTTCCTGATCCAGGTGATGGCGGGGGAAGAGTTCGGCGATATCGAGGCGATTTTCCATGAAGGTGCCTGCTCGTCCACTACGGAGTGGGACGGTAAGTACATGATGGATAACAACTATCAGTACTCTAAAGAGGTGCTGCACTACTGCCTGGAGCGCAACATTCCGTTCCTGTATGCCTCTTCTGCGGCGACCTACGGCGGCCGTACCTCTGACTTTATTGAATCCCGCGAATACGAGAAGCCGCTGAACGTTTACGGCTACTCCAAGTTTTTGTTTGATGAATATGTGCGCCAGATCCTGCCGGAAGCGACGTCCCCGATCGTCGGTTTCCGCTACTTCAACGTCTATGGCCCGCGCGAAGGTCACAAAGGCAGCATGGCGAGCGTGGCCTTCCATCTCAACACCCAGCTGAACAATGGCGAAACGCCTAAGCTGTTCGAAGGCAGCGAAAACTTTAAGCGCGATTTCGTCTACGTGGGCGACGTGGCGGCGGTCAACCTGTGGTTCTGGGAAAACGGCGTGTCCGGTATTTTCAACCTCGGCACCGGACGTGCAGAGTCCTTCCAGGCGGTGGCTGATGCGACCCTGGCGTTCCACAAAAAAGGCAGCATTGAGTACATTCCGTTCCCGGAAAAACTGAAAGGCCGCTACCAGGCGTTCACCCAGGCGGATCTCACTAACCTGCGCGCCGCAGGCTACGATAAGCCGTTCAAAACCGTGGCCGAAGGCGTAACAGAGTATATGGCCTGGCTGAACCGCGACGCCTGACGATGAAGATCCTTGTGGTAGGCCCGTCATGGGTGGGCGACATGATGATGTCGCAAAGTCTCTATCGCACGCTCAGGGCGCGCTATCCTCAGGCGATTATTGACGTGATGGCACCCGCGTGGTGTCGTCCGTTATTGTCGCGCATGCCGGAAGTCAACGAGGCGATTGCCATGCCGCTGGGACACGGTGCGCTTGAGCTTGGCGAGCGGCGCAGGCTCGGGCACAGCCTGCGTGAGCGACGTTACGATCGCGCTTACGTCCTGCCGAACTCCTTTAAATCCGCGCTGGTGCCGTTCTTTGCGGGCATCCCGCACCGTACCGGCTGGCGCGGTGAAATGCGTTATGGCGTGCTCAACGACGCCCGCGTGCTGGATAAACAAGCCTGGCCGCTGATGGTGGAGCGCTATGTGGCGCTGGCGTGGGACAAAGGCGTGATGCAGTCGGCGAAAGATCTGCCGCAGCCGCTGCTGTGGCCGCAGTTGCAGGTCACGGAGGCGGAAAAAACCCGAACCTGCGATGCGTTCGGCCTCTCCACTGAACGTCCCCTCATCGGCTTTTGCCCCGGCGCAGAATTCGGCCCGGCCAAACGCTGGCCGCACTACCATTACGCAGAGCTGGCTAAGCAGCTGATCGACGAAGGTTATCAGGTGGTGCTATTCGGATCGGCGAAAGATCACGACGCCGGTAATGAGATCCTCGCCGCCCTGAGCATTGAGCAGCAGGCCTGGTGCCGCAACCTCGCCGGTGAAACTCAGCTGGAACAGGCAGTGCTTTTACTCGCCGCCTGTAAAGCCGTGGTGACGAATGACTCCGGCCTGATGCACGTCGCCGCGGCTCTGAATCGCCCGCTGGTGGCGCTGTACGGCCCCAGTAGCCCCGACTTTACCCCGCCGCTGTCGCATAAAGCCCGGGTTATTCGTCTGATCACCGGCTATCACAAAGTCCGCAAAGGCGACAGTGAGCAGGGCTATCACCAGAGCCTGATCGACATTACGCCTGAGCGGGTGCTTAATGAACTTAATGCGTTACTGCTGGCGGAAGAAGGGTAACGGATGCGGGTTCTGATCGTAAAAACCTCGTCGATGGGCGATGTGCTGCATACGCTGCCCGCGTTAACCGACGCCATGCAGGCTATTCCGGGCATTCGTTTTGACTGGGTGGTTGAAGAGGGCTTCGCGCAGATCCCCGGCTGGCATGCCGCCGTCGATCGCGTGATCCCGGTGGCGATCCGCCGCTGGCGTAAGGCGTGGTTCTCCGCACCGATCCGCGCCGAACGGCAGAAATTTCGTGACGCCGTCCGCGCTGTACAATACGACGCTATTATTGATGCGCAGGGCTTAGTGAAAAGCGCAGCGCTGGTGACGCGTCTGGCGCGCGGCGTTAAGCATGGTATGGACTGGCACAGCGCCCGCGAGCCGCTGGCGAGCCTGTTTTATAACCGTCGCCATGCCATCGCCAAAGCGCAGCACGCCGTGGAACGCACCCGCGAGCTGTTCGCCCGTAGTCTGGGTTATGCCCGACCGCAAACCCAGGGCGATTACGGCATTGCGCAGCACTTCCTGACCGACCAGACGCAACCTGCTTCTTACGCCGTGTTCCTGCATGCCACTACCCGCGATGATAAGCACTGGCCTGAGTCCCACTGGCGCGAGCTGATCGCCTTGTTGCAGCCCACCGGACTGCGCATCAAGCTGCCCTGGGGAGCCGCCCACGAAGAAGCGCGCGCAAAACGGCTGGCGCAGGATATGGATCACGTTGAGGTACTGCCGCGCATGAGTCTGGAAAAGGTGGCGCGCGAACTGGCAGGCGCTGCCTTTGTGGTGTCGGTGGACACCGGATTAAGCCATCTGACCGCCGCCCTTGATCGTCCTAATATCACGTTATATGGCCCGACCGATCCGGGATTAATTGGCGGTTATGGCAAAAATCAGGTCGTTTGCCGCCCTGAACATTCATCGCAGTTAAGCGATCTCCCCGCCGCTGCGGTCCTGGAAAAATTACAGCCCTTGCTGGCAGCAGAGAATGTCCATGTCTGACTTTTTCACGGCTGAACGCCCGCCGAAACGGGTGCTGATCATCAAGCTTCGTCATCATGGTGATGTGCTTTTAACCTCGCCGCTGTTTACCGTGCTGAAAAAAAACTGGCCGGGCGTGGAAGTGGACGCGCTGGTCTATGACGATACACAGGCGATGCTCACCAGCCACCCCTATATCGATCGGGTGCACACCATCGGGCGCAACTGGCGTAAACAGGGCTGGCTGAAGCAGCTGAGCCTGTATCGCCAGCTGCGTAACTCCCTGAAAGCGCGGGATTATGACGTGCTAATCAACCTGACCGAGCACTGGCACGGCGCACGGCTGGCGCGCAAGCTGAAGCCGCGCGTTTCCGTCGGCTTTAAGCCGGATAAACGTAGCGGACTGGCGCGCTGGCGCTGGGTGAAATCTTTCACCACGCTCTATCCGGCGATCCAGGACAACAGCCGTCATATGGTGGAAGTGAACCTCGATGCACTCCGCCGCATTGGCATCCATCCGGCGAGCGTGGAAGACAAACGCACGCTGTTCGTACCGGGCGAGGACGCGGAAACCTCTGTGCTCAACAAGCTGGCCGGTTTTGGTCTGGTGGGAAAAGATTATGTGCTGGTGCATCCCACCTCACGCTGGATGTTCAAGGCCTGGCAAATTGACAAGCTGGCGGCCACCGTTGATGCCATTGCCGCGCGCGGCATTCCGGTGATCCTCTCCGCTGCGCCATCGAAAGAAGAAACCGCCTATATGGATCAGCTCCGCGCTGCGCTGACGCAGCCGGTGTTCGATCTCAGCGGACAGCTGAATCTGAAAGAGCTGGGCGCGCTGATGAAACATGCGCGGCTCTACTTTGGCGTCGACTCGATGCCGATGCATCTGGCCAGCGCTGTGGGGACGCCGACGGTGGCGATTTTTGGTCCGACCGGGGCGATTAAGTGGGCGCCCTGGGGCGTGGCCTACCGGGTAATTATCGCAGGCTTCACCTGCCAGCCCTGCGGGAAAGCAGGCTGCGGCGACAGCGGCGTGTCGGACTGCATCACCGCCATTACGCCACAGCAGGTGCTGAGCGCCATTGATACGCTGCTACTGGAAAATCCGGCATGAAACTGGCGATTGTCCGACAGACCTATAACCCCAACGGCGGCGCGGAGCGGTTTGTTTCCCGCGCCCTGAATACCCTGGCGGGCGACAGTTCGCTGGACGTCACGCTGATCGCCCGCCAGTGGGAGAACGCCACCGGCTGGCAGACGCTGACCGTCGATCCGCCCTTCCGTAACCGCACCGCCCGGGAAGCTGGCTTTGCCCGCGCGGCGTCTCAGCTGTTTAACCGCTTCGACATTGTGCAGAGCCACGAGCGTATTCCCGGCGCCACCATTTTTCGCGCCGGTGACGGCGTGCACGCCACCTGGCTTGAGCAGTACAGCCGCATTCTGTCGCTGCCGAAGCGCTGGTCGCAGTCCTTCAGCCCTTACCACCGCTACATTTTGCAGGCGGAGCAGGCGATGTTCACCCATCCGGCGCTGCGCAAAGTGATCTGCAACTCTAAGATGGTACGGGATGACATTGTTCGTCGCTTCCGTCTGCCCGCTGACAGGCTGACGGTGATTTATAACGGCGTCGATACCACCCATTTCCATCCGGACGTACGCAAACTGACGATGCGGGAAACGCTGGCGATCCCAGCCGATGCGCCGGTGCTGGCTTACGTCGGTTCCGGCTTTGCGCGTAAAGGCGTGGCGACAGCACTGGCGGCCATCGCGGCGCATCCCGGCGTCTGGCTGCTGGTCGCCGGGCGCGATAAAAATGCCCGTAAATTCGAAAAGCAGGCGCAGTCGCTGGGCGTGGCGGATCGGGTAAAATTTCTCGGCCCGGTGGCGGATGTGCGCCAGGTCTACGGCACGGCGGATGCACTGATCCTGCCGACCCTGTACGATCCCTTTCCAAATGTCTGCGTGGAAGCGCTGGCCTGCGGATTACCGCTGTTTACCAGCCCCGGATGCGGGGCGGCGGAATGGATCCGCGAAGGGGAAAACGGCTGGGTGCGCGATGCGCTGGACGTTTCCGGCTACCGGCAGGCTATCGGCGAATGGCTGTCGGGTCGCGAGGCGGGAAAAGCGTACGCCATAAATGCCCGCACCACCGCCGAGCCCTGGACGCTCGACCGCATGGCGCAGGAGTTACAGTCGCTTTATCGCGAACTATTATGCTGAATCGCGTCGGAAAACACCTTTTCCATCGCGCTCAACATGCAGTCCCGCGTGAGATGGGCGAGAAGATAATCATAACCCTGCTGCGCCAGCTGGTCGCGAAGCGCAGCATCTTTGTGCAGCGTGACAATCGCATCACGCAGCGCCCCGGCATCACGCTGGCCGACCAGCAGGCCGGTCTGGCGGTCAATCACCGCATCCGCCGTACCGCCCGCGTCGGTGGCAATAGTAGCGATGCGGCTGGCGAGGGATTGCAGCACGCCCTGCGGCACACCTTCCATATCGTGGGACGGGCTTAACGCAATATCAAACGCCGGGAACCACTTCTCCGGCGCAGCCTGATGCCCCGCCATCAATACGCGATCGGTCAAACCCAGCCGTACGATTTCCTGCTCCAGCGCCGCACGGTGTGGACCTTCGCCGACAATCGCCAGCTTGATCGTCGGATCAGAGATCTGCGCCAGCGCCTCCAGCAACACGCTGTGGCCTTTGTTGGGGCGCAGGTGCGACACCACGCCGAGCCAGAAATCATCCGCCGACAGACCGCACTGCTGGCGCGCCGCCTGTTTATCCGCCGGATGAAAACGTGCCGGATCGACGCCGCTGGGTACGGAGGTGGTTTGTTCCAGCGGCACGCCAATCGCCGTCATCTGATGCCGCAGCGCTTCGCCCGTGGTGACGATATGCGCGCAGGCGGTGCGGAACAGCCAGCGGCTGCCGGCATTATTGCGCGGTAAACCGGATGCATGACGGGTGCGCACCAGCGGCACCGGGCGTGAGAGCGTCAGGTTCGCCAGCGCCACCAGCCAGGTATCGGCTGAGTTATGGCTATTGACCACGTCCACAGCCTGCCGGTTGGCCTGCAGCCAGCGGCGTAACGCCAGCAGGTTCGGCACATTTTTCCGCCTGAGCGGAAGCGTCACCACCGTCAGCCCGGCATTCTGCGCCAGCGCATGCAGCGGCGCGCTCTCCGGACAAAGAATGGTCACCTGATGACCACGCTGGATCATACCCAGTGACTCATTGATGATGCGCAATGGCTGACCGCCCTTACCGCCATCGGCTTCTGTGTGAACAATATGCATACGCTTCCTGTGAGTGGCTAACGACCTCATTAATCGAATCATTATATACTTGCAGGCCCGCCTGACGCACATTCATCGCCCGCTCAGTGATAATCTTACTTACAAACATTATTCTTCTTAAGTTGTGCTATCTATGGTAATTTTCCTGCGCTTTCACAAATCTCTCCGCCCTGTCGTGGAATTCTTGTGCTGCTGCGTTACTACCCGGTCACCACGCCGAAATCCTTAACTAGCCTAAATAATTATGACGAAAACTCGTAACATCCTGACAGGCCTGTTAGTTCTCTATACATTAGCATTATGCTTCGCCTGGCCGATTCCTAACGATCAATTACCGTTTCATCGAAATGGCCTGATTTATCCTTTAATTGCTTTATCTGTTGGCCTTTTCTTTTCTTCACCTGAAGCCCGCACTCGTTTAAATTTCAGACAGATTAAGTTTGTTCTTTTTGCCGTCTGGGTATTAACTTTCTTTATTCTGATTAATGGCTTTGTTGTCACTCCCGATATTAAAGAAATGGTTTCGGCGTGGAGCGGCCAGTGGTTACGACCGGTCCTGCTATTCTGTGCCGGTATGGTCATGTTACCTGCCATACAAACCGCCTTCCCCAACTTTTCCGCGGCCCGTCTGTTTACGCTGATCGTTTTATTCTTCTGGGGCGTCATCTGTATCCATCTGCTGGATACCCTCTGGCTGTACTGGCGTGATGGGTATATTCACTGGGGGGAAACACGGATCGTCTTTAACCGCACCCGTATGAGCTTCCAGGTGAATATGATCACCGGTTTTCTGATTGCCGAGTTGCTGGCCCGAGGTTTACTACACCAGCGTTTCCTGCGTCTGAACACACCAGTACTGGTAGCGATTTTATTGTCTAACCTGGTTTGTACCGCCCTTATAGATACGCGATGGGGAACCATTGGGCTAGTGGGCAGCCTGTTTTCAACCTTTGTTCTGCTTGGTGTGCATCATATGCGCCGTAGTAAAGTCGTGCTGATGGGCACTATATTAGTGCTATTTATCGCCGCCTCTTTGACATTAGGTTATGCCTCATGGAAAACCGATCCGCGCTGGCAAACGCTTGAGAGTGATGCCATTGCCGGATGGAATGCGCCGTTAAACAGTTTTTGCTACAACAATGTCATTGGTGTTGTGCCCAAAAATAGCCTTGGCGTCCAGATGAATCATTCTAATGGCTGCCGCGCCAGTTTCTTTCACACAGGCTGGAAGATCATAGCCGAGCACCCGGCAGGCATGGGCCCGCGTAAAGAGGCCTTTAATTACATCCTGCGTCGCGATACGGGTTCCGATTTCATTACCGTTCCGCACAGCCACTACGGCTTGATCGAATTTGGTCTGCAAAACGGCATTGCGGGGATTGCGGGCTGGCTGATTTTGCTGATGGGCTGCTGGTATATCGGATGGCGGCAGTTCCGCCGCGGCAACACCATGGCAGGCATGTTCCTGCTGCTGTTCACGGTAGGCTTCTTCTCACGTACGCTGGTCGATCATAACCTTAAGGATCACTACCTTGAGCAATATATGATGCTCACCGGCCTGCTTATCGGCATCTGCTCGTTGACGCCGCGCAATGAGAAACAGCCCACTTCCTGATGGTAATGTTCCTGCACCAGTGGTTTTCTTTATCACTTAGTAGATAATAGCCACCGCTGGTGCTGCCATACCCCGGCAGAACTCATTCAGATAATGGCTGTCGAAAAGCCACCGCATTGCCCGCTTTTACGGAGAAAGCATGTCAGATACCCCGCAATTGAGCCTCGTTGTCGCCGTCTATAATGGTGAAAAGTTTCTGAGCGCTTTTTTTGACAGCATCAAAAGTCAGAACCTGAACAGCCTCGAATTGATTATCGTAAACGACGGTTCGACCGATAATTCTGCGGCGATCATTGCCCGCTACGCCGATGAATTCAGCGATTATCAGGTTATCGATCAGCCCAATCAGGGGGTTTCAGCGGCACGCAATACCGGGCTGGCGGTTGCCCGAGGTGAGTACATTGCGTTTCCGGATATTGACGATGTGATCTATCCGGGGATGTATACCCGCCTGCTGGAAATAGCCAGAAAGGGCGATCTGGATGTGGCAACCTGTAATGGCACCTATATTTACGATGATGGCCGCCCGGCGAAGAAAATTTTCCCGTCCGATAAGCTGCCCTCAACCGGCGTGCTGGACGGGCCGACCTGGCTGCAAAAAGCGCTGTCGTCACGTAAATTCCTGCATGTGACCTGGCTGAACATCTATCGCCATGCTTTTATCAAAGCGCAGGGTTTTACCTTCGAGCATGGTCTGCGCCATCAGGATATTCCCTGGACAACGGAAGTGCTGCTGACCGCGAAACGCGTGCAGTACATCGACGAAACCTATTACGACTACCTGATTCATTCGGCTTCCGTGTCCCATACCCCGGGCACCGACGACACCCGTATGCGCTCGGCTCGCCACTACATGAAAATCCTTGAGATGCTGCATGCGATTAACCAGCGTTATCCGCGACAGGTTAAGCGCGTACCCGCCTGCCACTGGCAAATTGCCAAAGAGGGGCTGGGTATTCTGCACAGCATCAATAACATTGAGGATGCGGCGAAAAAGCGCGAAATCACTGCGGAGCTTTTTTCCCGCGGGATCTGGTCCATGATCTGGCAAAATGCGCGCGGTTTCCGTCAGCGCTGGCGTCTGGGACGCCGTTACTTTCGTCTTAAGAAACTGATTAAATAAAGCGAACCTATGAATAAGCTTAAATTGCACGCCGTATCCCGGGCGGACTTTATCGCCAAAAACTACGCCGATTTTGATGCGCTGCTTGCCGCAGGAACGGATCCGAACACCATTCCTGAACGTTTCTATTGCGGCGGACGCGGTGGCTGGACATTCCAGACCACGCTTGCTCTGAAGCACTATTACGGTGATGCAATCGAGTGTTCATTCGGTTCCGAATGCCGTCCTGATGCGATCAATCTGATGCATAACGATGACTTCGGCTCACGGGTCAAACCCTGGAAAGGCATCACTGTCGTCGCCCGCGCCGACCGCCCGCCGGTAATAGGCGCAGATTATGTGGTCGATCAGAACCCGGAAGTTGACGGCCACAGCAACCGCATTTTTGTGCCGTACTGGCCCCAGCCAGGCGTTCAGCCGCGCGAGCGCACCGATGATAGCGTGCAGACGGTGGCCTACTTTGGCCGGGTGGACAGCTTCCCGGAAGAGTATCGCAGCGAAGCGTTTAAACAACGTCTTGCAGAACAGGGCATCACCCTGCGTATCTCCTTTGATAACTGGGTGGATTACCGCGATGTGGATGTCTGCGTGAGCTTCCGCAAATCTCATGACCACAAGCTGGCCCGTAAGCCAGCCAGCAAACTCATCAATAACTGGCTGGGTAAAACAGTCATGGTGTGCGATGACGAGCCGTCATTCCGCGCTATCCGCGAGAGCGAACTGGATTATCTGATTGCCAAAAACCCTGACGACGCTTTTGCCGCCATCATGCGACTGAAAAACTCGCCAGAGTTATTCCGTCAAATGCGCGAGCAGGGCGAAAAACGGCTACAGGTTTACTCCCGTGAAGCCGTAGCTGCCCGCTGGTATGCCTTGTTTGAGGATATCTGGCGTAAAGGCTTACATAACCGTCCGACGTTCGTCCGCGCGGTGCGCTTTGGTTTTGGTAAAGCCATTCGTCCCCTGACCAAGAAATTCTAAAACCATTCGGGTTAAAACATGTTCAGATCGTCATTGCTGTCCCGCCCTTCGCTGGGACGAAATCTGCTTAAGACCATTATTCTTACGCTGATTTTTACGGCGTTTTTTGCGCTTTCCGAAATTATTGTCAGCCTTAAAGACACAGCATACAGCCCGAAATCAGGTGATATTGCGCTGTATGTGATCATCTCTCTGCTTGCGGCGGTCAGCATTCGTTTTATGCTGACGCGCGTGCTGCTGGCGATCACCTATATCGTGCAGCTATCTGAGGCTATCTACCACCAGTTTTATGGGCAGTTCTATGGTCCGAGCGAAGTGTGGCTGGCGTTTGTTGAAACGAAAGATATTGCCAGCGGCATTACTGACAGCCTCGGTGCGCTGGGCATTTATTTTGTGATCATGCTGGTGGCGATCGTCTTCGCGCTGGTGTTTGCCCGCCGTATTGGGCCGCACTGGCACAAATGGGTTGCCGCCCCCTGCCTGCTGGCGATTGCCGTGATGTTTTTAGGCCAGTTCTACAAAGCCATCGACGGCCAGATGTATAAATTCAATCCTGACCTGCGCCACTCCCTGCTGCGCAACGGCCTGTCAGCGATGAGCTTTAGCGCGGTACGGCTGATCCCGGAAGCGCTGTCGGGCGAAAACCAGAATATCGCCCATTACGAGCCTTACCAGGTCACGCCGGTTGCAGACCACCAGACCGGGAAATACTCAGTGATCCTGGCCATTGGCGAGAGTCTGAACCCGCATCATGTCAGCGCGCTCGGCTATGAAAGAGAGACCACGCCAGAACTGAAAGCGCTGATGGAGCAATACCAGGGTAGTGGACGTCTGATTGTCTCTAACGCCGTCTCCACGCGTGTCGCCATTCCGATGCTGGTCAACAACCTGCGCGAGCCGGATAACTTCTCGGCGTATAAAAGCAAAGCGACCAATATTTTTGCCAATGCGAAGAAACAGGGTTATCAGACCGCGTTTATTTCAGCGCAGGGTCTGGAAGGGCTGAGCAACTGGATTGGCATTCATGACATCGATTTTTGGGAAGATACGCAGGTGCGTCCGGCCCCGGATGTGGGCGCTGACCGGATCCTCACCCCGTCCGTTGAAAAAGCCCCGCTGGACTGGAATAAACCCTTCATGATGGTGCTGAACAGCCGCGCACCGCATATTCCTTATGAGCGGAACATTCCGGCCGGATTCGCGAAGTTTTCCACTCCGCATCTTGATGATGACGTGGCGCAGAAAAAGAATGAATATGACGATGCCGTTCGTCTTTACGACAAGGAGCTGGCCTCTGCGATCCGTACGGTGATGGCGAAATCGAAACTGCCGGTGCTGGTCTTTATCACCTCCGATCATGGTGAACGCGTCGGAGATGGCGGGCTGTTCGGGCACTCCGTCGTGGAAATGCCGATTGCGCAGGTGCCGTTCATCTATTTCAGTAACGATCCGGCGATGTCCCTGAAAAACATCAGCCCGCAGATGCCGCTGAACCATTTCCAGCTGGCGACGCTGATCAATAAAGTGCTGGGTTATCAGGTGACAAACCCGAATCAGAAAGATGACAGTTATTTCATTACCGGCGGCGATATTCGGGGTCTTTCGGAGCGGATCACCTATCATCTGAACGAACTCCCGCCAGCAGAGCAGTAATCGTTTTTCCCGCGCACAGGGCTTTTCTGCCCTGTGCCGTCCAGTGGTTCTTCGTTTTCCCCTTTCGCATTGTACGAAACAGTGGCAAAAGCGTGACCAAAAGCGCCAAAAGTATAGCTTTAGCCCGCTTTAATGCTTAGAATTTGCCCGCCGAAACTCAAAAAACGGATAATCGCTTGGAATTGTTGTATACCGCCCTGCTCTATCTTATCCAGCCGCTGGTGTGGCTGCGTTTGTTGCTTCGCAGCCGCAAGGCTCCCGCGTATCGTAAACGCTGGGCTGAGCGCTATGGCTATTGCAGTAACAAAGTGAAGCCGGACGGTATTCTTCTGCATTCCGTGTCGGTGGGGGAAACCCTGGCGGCCATTCCGCTGGTGCGTGCGCTGCGCCACCGTTATCCTGCGTTACCCATCACCGTGACCACCATGACGCCCACCGGCTCGGAGCGCGTGATGTCGGCCTTCGGCAAAGACGTGCATCACGTCTATCTGCCTTACGATTTACCCTGCGCGATGAACCGCTTTCTCGCTACCGTGCGGCCAAAGCTTGTCATCGTTATGGAAACCGAGCTGTGGCCGAATATGATTTCCGCGCTGCATGCCCGTAAAATCCCGCTGGTGATCGCCAACGCCCGCCTGTCGGAACGCTCAGCAAAAGGCTACGGCAAGCTGGGCAACTTTATGCGCCGCCTGCTGGGCAAAATTACGCTGATTGCCGCCCAGAATGACGAAGACGCCGATCGCTTCCTGAAGCTCGGCCTCAAACGTAATCAGCTGGCCGTTACCGGTAGTCTCAAATTTGATATTTCCGTTACGCCGGAGCTGGCGGCGCGCGCCATTACGCTGCGCCGACAGTGGGCGCCGCGCCGTCAGGTGTGGATCGCCACCAGCACCCACGATGGCGAAGAAGAGATTATTCTTCAGGCGCACCGCAAGCTGCTGGAAACCTTCCCCGATTTACTGCTGATCCTGGTGCCGCGCCATCCGGAGCGTTTTAAAGACGCGCGCGATATGGTGCAGAAAGGCGGCTTCAGCTTTACCCTGCGCAGCACCGGCGAGATCCCGTCCGGCAGCACGCAGGTGGTGATTGGCGATACCATGGGCGAGCTGATGCTGCTGTACGGCATTGCCGATCTGGCGTTTGTGGGCGGCAGCCTGGTGGAGCGCGGCGGGCATAACCCGCTGGAGCCGGCGGCGCATGCCATTCCGGTGCTGATGGGCCCGCACACCTTCAACTTCAAAGATATTTGCGCCAAGTTGCAACAGGCGGATGGTCTGATCACCGTTACCGATGCGGATTCGCTGGTGAAAGAGGTTTCGACCCTGCTGACCGATGAAGATTATCGCCTGTGGTACGGCCGCCATGCCGTTGAAGTGCTGCACCAGAATCAGGGCGCGCTCTCACGACTGCTGCAACTCCTGCAACCTTATCTGCCGCAGCGGAGCCACTAATGCGCCTCTCGGTGGTGATGATCGCCAAAAACGCCGCCGATCTGTTGCCGGATTGCCTGGCTTCGGTGGCCTTTGCCGATGAGATCGTGCTGCTGGACTCCGGCAGCACCGATGACACCCTCACTATCGCCCGCAACGCCGGGGTCAAGGTCTTCACCAATACCGACTGGCAGGGCTACGGTATTCAGCGCCAGCGGGCGCAGGCGTATGCCACGGGCGATTATGTGCTGATGATCGACACCGACGAGCGCGTCACGCCGGAACTCGCCCGGGCCATTCAGGGCGTGCTGGCCTCCCCTGCGCCAGATACCATCTACAGCATTGCCCGCCGTAACTATTTTCTTGGCCGTTTTATGCGCCACAGCGGCTGGTACCCGGATCGCGTGATGCGTCTGTATCCGCGGGAAAAGTATCAGTACAACAGCAATGCCGTGCATGAATCCCTGGAAAGCGCAGGTGCGTCGATGGTAAACCTGCAGGGCGATCTGCTGCATCTGACCTGCCGCGACTTTGCCAGTTTCCAGCAAAAGCAGTTCAACTACGCCACCGCCTGGGCGAAAGAGCGCCATCAGCAGGGCAAGAAGACCAGCATTACAGGTATCTTTGCGCATACGATCGGCGCGTTTATGAAAACGCTGGTGCTGCGCGGCGGCGTGCTCGACGGCAAACAGGGCTGGCTGCTGGCCGTGGTGAATGCGCAGTATACTTTTAATAAATATACCGGGCTGTGGGCGCTGAACCACGGCTACTCAGAAAAGAGCGCGCCATGACGACAAAAGCCATTTATCCCGGCACTTTCGATCCCATCACCAACGGCCATGTTGACATCATCACCCGTGCGGCCTGCATGTTTGACAAGGTCATCATGGCGATTGCCGCCAGTCCGGGGAAGAAACCGCTATTTAGTCTGGATGAGCGCGTTGATATGGCGCGTCAGGCCACCGTGCATCTGACTAACGTTGAAGTCGTCGGTTTTAGCGATTTGATGGCGAATTTCGCCCGCGACCAGAAGGCAAATATCCTGATCCGCGGACTGCGGGCAGTGGCTGACTTCGAATATGAAATGCAGCTCGCCCAAATGAACCGTCACCTGATGCCGGATCTGGAAAGCGTCTTCCTGATGCCGTCAAAAGAGTGGTCGTTTATCTCGTCATCGCTGGTCAAGGAAGTGGCCCGTCATCATGGCGACGTCACCCACTTCCTGCCTGCGCAGGTACATCAGGCGCTACTCGCTAAGCTGCAGGCGTAGCGCCCGGAGGTTTTACTTCTGGCAGTTGCGGCAGTAAAAGGTGGAGCGCTGGGCATGTTTGCTGGCCACTATGGGCGCGGCGCAGATCCGGCACGGCTGACCTTCCCGGCCATACACCTGTAGCTCCTGGGCAAAGTAACCCGGTTTACCGTCGCTTTGCAGGAAGTCTTTCAGCGTGGTGCCGCCCTGCTCGATAGAGCGCAACAGCACGGCCTTGATCACCCGCACCAGTAATTCGCACTCCTCCGCCGACAACGACGACGCCAGACGATCGGGATGGATCCCGGCGGCAAATAGCGACTCACTGGCGTAAATGTTACCCACCCCTACCACCAGCTTGTTATCCATCAGCCAGGGCTTGATGGCGATCTTCTTCTTCGCGCTTTTCTGGCGCAGATAGTCGGCGTTAAAGGCATCGCTGAGCGGCTCGGGGCCTAAATGCGCCAGCACGTTGTGCCCTTCAAGGGACGACGTCCACAACCAGGCGCCAAAGCGGCGCGGATCGGTGTAGCGCAGCACTTTGCCGTTGCTCATCACCAGATCGACATGGTCATGTTTTTCTGCCGGCATTTCATAGGGCAGGATACGCAGACTCCCGGACATGCCGAGATGGATGATGATCCAGCCGTCAGGCAGCTCCAGCAGCAGATATTTGGCGCGACGCTGCACGCTCAGCACCGGTTTGTCGCTCAGGGCATGGATTTCATCGGAAACAGGCCAGCGCAGGCGTCCGTTGCGCACGACAGCATGCAGAATAGTTTCACCCACCAGATGCGGCTCAATGCCACGGCGGCTGGTTTCCACTTCAGGTAATTCAGGCATGATTTCTCCGGAAGCTGAATGCAAAAAACCCCGCACAGGCGGGGTTCTTGTACATCAAAGCGAAAATTATTTAATTTTTGCTTCTTTGTAAAGCACGTGCTGACGGACAACTGGATCGAACTTTTTCAGTTCCAGTTTTTCCGGCTTAGTGCGCTTGTTCTTCGTGGTGGTATAGAAGTGACCAGTACCAGCAGAAGAAACCAGCTTGATTTTCTCACGAATACCTTTAGCCATGATTTATTTCCTCTAAGTACTTAGTACTTTTCGCCACGGGCACGCAGTTCGGAAAGAACTGTATCAATGCCTTTTTTATCGATTACACGCATACCTTTAGCAGATACACGCAGTGTGACAAAACGCTTCTCGCTCTCAACCCAAAAACGGTGAGAGTGCAGGTTCGGCAGGAAACGGCGTTTGGTCGCGTTCAGTGCGTGGGAACGGTTATTACCGGTCACCGGACGCTTGCCAGTAACTTGGCAGACTCGGGACATGTCTATTCTCCAAAAATCAAATTAGCTCGAGCTTCGTATAGGGTTATGGCGCCTCGTCAGGCTGCAAACCTGGCCTCTGGCGGTTCAATGTGAACCCACAATGCCAGGCCCATAATGCCAAACCCGAGATTCTCAAAGGTGGCGTAGTATACGCTGTGTAATCGATGTGCTCAAGTCCCGAACAGACAAAGATCCCAATGGATCGCGTAAAGTGGCCTAAATCCAGCCACGTTCGGCAAATGAAACATACTCTCCACGGCCAATTACCAGATGGTCTACCACCCGGATGTCCATGAACTGGCAGCACTTTACCACATGTTCGGTGATGATTTTATCGGATTTACTGGGCTCCGCGCTGCCCGAAGGATGATTATGCGCAAGGATCACGCCGACGGCATTAATTTTGATGGCTTCGCGGACAATTTCACGCGGATGCACCTCAACATTGGCGATAGTGCCGGTAAAAAGGCGGCAGTGCTTGAGGATCCGGTTCTGGTTATCAAGATAGATCACCATAAAGATCTCGCGCTCTTCCGCCGTTAACTGACTTTTTATAAAGGCTAATGCGACATCCGGGGACATGATGGCAAACTCCTCTGCCACCTTAACTTCGTAGAAACGGCGCGCCAGTTCGGCAATTCCTTTCAGTTGGGCATACTTTGCCAGCCCAATGCCGCCCACCTCGCTGAACGTTTCAAATTCCGCAGTCAGCAGACCATACAGCGAGCCAAAATGCCCCAGCAGATGGTGTGCCAGCGCCATGACATTTTTTCCGGGTGTGCCGGTACGTAAAAACAGCGCCAGTAATTCAACGTCGCTGAGCGATTTGACGCCAAACAGCAGTGTTTTTTCACGCGGTAGTACAGATAGCGTTTCTTCCATAATGTCACCTCCCTGTTGAGCGCCTATCCTGCCACAAAGCGGGTTAAAGGCTTTGCGTAGCGCCTCGCAAAGTGCGCAATGCGCAAAAGCACGCCAGGTGGAGGATTGTGATAAAATGCCCGCCTTCTGGTGAAATCCAACAGGAAAGAATCATGATGAGTCTGGCCGGTAAAAAAATCGTTCTTGGCGTCAGCGGCGGTATCGCAGCCTATAAAGCGCCAGAGCTGGTGCGCCGTCTGCGCGATCGCGGCGCGGAGGTGCGTGTCGCCATGACCGAGGCCGCTAAAGCCTTTATCACGCCCATGAGTTTACAGGCGGTGTCAGGCTATCCGGTTTCCGACAGCCTGCTCGATCCGGCAGCCGAAGCGGCAATGGGGCATATCGAACTGGGGAAATGGGCCGACCTGGTGATCCTGGCCCCCGCCACCGCGGATTTAATCGCCCGCGTTGCCGCCGGGATGGCCAATGACCTGGTATCGACCATTTGTCTTGCCACTCCGTCTCCGGTCGCCGTGGTGCCAGCCATGAACCAGCAGATGTACCGCGCCGCCGCCACGCAACATAATCTGGGCGTACTGGCTTCCCGCGGCTTACTGCTCTGGGGGCCGGACAGCGGCAGCCAGGCCTGCGGCGATGTCGGCCCGGGGCGAATGCTCGACCCGCTGGAGATTGTCGATCTGGCCGCGGCGCATTTTTCGCCTGTCAAAGACCTGCAACATCTGAATATCATGATTACCGCAGGCCCGACCCGGGAGCCGCTGGATCCGGTGCGCTACATCACCAATCACAGCTCCGGGAAAATGGGCTTCGCCATTGCCGCGGCTGCCGCCCGACGTGGCGCGAACGTCACGCTGGTCAGCGGGCCGGTCACGCTTGCCACGCCGCCGCAGGTTAAGCGCATTGACGTCACCACGGCGCTGGAAATGGACGCCGCCGTACAGGCCAATGTGCAAACGCAGCAGATTTTTATTGGTTGCGCCGCTGTGGCAGACTACCGTGCCGCCGCCGTTGCCGATGAGAAGATTAAAAAGCAAGGCGATGAAATCACACTGAAAATGGTGAAAAACCCGGATATCGTAGCGGGCGTCGCCGCGCTGTCCGCGCATCGCCCCTATGTTGTTGGGTTTGCTGCCGAAACGAATAATGTGGAAGAATACGCCCGGCAAAAGCGCAGCCGTAAAAATCTGGATCTGATTTGCGCCAATGACGTTTCCGGCGCGCAGCAGGGTTTTAACAGCGATAACAACGCACTGCACCTGTTCTGGCAGGACGGCGATAAAGTCTTACCGCTTGAGAGCAAGGCACTTCTGGGCCAACAACTACTGGACGAGATCGTTACCCGTTATGATGAAAAAAATCGACGTTAAGATTATGGACCCGCGTGTTGGTCAGGAATTTCCGCTGCCAACCTATGCCACCTCCGGCTCTGCCGGTCTTGACCTGCGCGCCTGTCTTGATGACGCCGTAGAACTGGCGCCGGGCGCCACCACTTTAGTTCCGACCGGACTGGCGATCCACATTGCTGACCCAACGCTGGCAGCGGTGATCCTGCCGCGCTCAGGGCTGGGACATAAACATGGCGTGGTGCTGGGTAACCTGGTGGGCCTGATCGACTCCGATTATCAGGGGCAACTGATGGTTTCCGTCTGGAACCGCGGACAAACCAGCTTCACCATCGAACCTGGCGAGCGCATCGCCCAGATGGTTTTTGTGCCGGTGGTACAGGCAGAATTTAATCTGGTGGAAGATTTCGACGCCACCGAACGTGGTGAAGGCGGCTTCGGCCATTCAGGCCGTCAATAAGCGGCTTTATAAACGCATCCCACAGCGCCATAAAGTAATAACATTACCGCAAACTTCGGTTTGCGGTCGCTGCGTGGATGCCCGCCTGACAAGTGCTTATTTTCAGGGGTATTTTGGAACATGGCAGAAAAACAAACTGCGAAAAGGAATCGTCGCGAAGAAATACTTCAATCTCTGGCATTGATGCTTGAATCCAGCGACGGCAGCCAGCGCATCACGACGGCGAAGCTGGCAGCCTCCGTTGGCGTTTCAGAAGCGGCGTTATATCGTCATTTTCCCAGTAAAACGCGTATGTTCGATAGCCTGATTGAATTTATCGAAGATAGCCTGACCACGCGTATTAACCTGATCCTGAAAGACGAAAAAGACACGACCACGCGTCTGCGTCTTATCGTGCTGCTGGTGGTGGGATTTGGTGAACGTAATCCAGGCCTGACGCGCATTCTGACCGGTCACGCGCTGATGTTTGAGCAGGATCGCCTGCAGGGTCGCATTAACCAGTTGTTTGATCGTATTGAATCGCAACTGCGCCAGGTGCTGCGCGAGCGGAAAATGCGTGAAGGCGAAGGCTATACCGTGGATGAAGCACTGCTGGCAAGCCAGTTACTGGCCTTCTGTGAGGGAATGCTGTCGCGCTTTGTACGCAGCGAGTTCAAATACCGTCCGACAGAAGATTTTGACGCCCGCTGGCCGCTGATGGCCGCGCAGCTGCAGTAACGTTAACTATGCCCGGTACGCGTCGCGCCACCGGGCAGAATTTATTTAAACGCCAAATTCATCGCGGTACGCCTGTACCGATGCCAGATGATCCGCCATCTCAGGCTTTTCTTCCAGATACGCAATCAGGTCTTTCAGCGTGATGATTGAAATCACCTGGCAGCCATAGTCACGCTCGACTTCCTGGATCGCCGAAATCTCGCCGCGTCCGCGCTCCTGACGGTCAAGGGAGATCAGCACACCCGCCAGGGTCGCGCCGTGCGCCTGAATAATCTCCATCGACTCGCGGATGGCGGTTCCGGCGGTGATCACATCATCCACCAGCATAATGCGGCCCTGTAACGCGCTCCCCACAAGGCTTCCGCCTTCGCCGTGATCTTTGGCTTCTTTACGGTTAAAGCAGTAGGGCACATCACGCTCATGGTGTTCCGCAAGCGCAACAGCGGTGGTGGTGGCAATGGGAATGCCTTTGTATGCCGGGCCAAACAACAGGTCAAAATCAATGCCGGAGTCCACCAGCGCTTCGGCATAAAAACGGCCTAACAGCGCCAGATCGCGGCCGGTGTTAAACAGCCCGGCATTAAAGAAATACGGACTTTTGCGCCCGGATTTCAGGGTAAATTCACCAAACTTCAGTACCTGCTTGTTAAGCGCAAATTCAATAAACTGGCGCTGATACGGTTTCATGGATTTGCTCCTTAAGCTTTTTTCAGACATAAAAAAGGCGACTATCAAGTCGCCTTAAAATCAATTTTCTAACGCCGCCTTCTGCATGGCGACGATGGATTCGATGCCTCCCCGGGCCAGAGCCAGCAACGAGAGCAACTCTTCGTGGGTGAAAGGCTCGCCTTCGGCGGTGCCCTGCACTTCAATGATGCGGCCATCTTCCGTCATCACCACGTTCATGTCGGTTTCAGCGGCGGAGTCTTCAACGTACTCCAGATCGCACAGCGCTTCACCCTTGACGATGCCCACGGATACCGCGGCGACCATGCCCTTCATCGGGTTGGTTTTAAGCTTACCTGCCGCCACCAGCTTGTTCAGCGCGTCGGCCAGCGCCACGCAGGCACCGGTGATAGATGCGGTACGGGTGCCGCCATCCGCCTGGATCACATCGCAGTCCAGCGTGATGGTGAACTCGCCCAGTGCTTTCAGATCCACGGCGGCGCGCAGTGAACGGGCAATCAGGCGCTGAATTTCCAGGGTACGGCCGCCCTGTTTACCTTTGGCCGCCTCGCGCGCGTTACGGGTATGCGTCGCGCGGGGTAACATGCCGTATTCGGCGGTGATCCAGCCCTGTCCCTGACCTTTCAGGAAACGCGGCACGCCTTCGTCAATGGACGCGGTGCACAGAACTTTGGTATCACCGAATTCGACGAGCACGGAACCTTCAGCGTGTTTTGTATAATTTCGGGTCAGAGTGACGGGACGCACCTGATTGGCACTACGGCCTGCTGGACGCATGATGATTTCTCCGGCTTCTACGAATGTGGCTGCGCATTATACGGATTAAAGTCGCTTATTCCTATCCTGTGTAAGCCCTGAAAGCTATAATCCCCCCATCTCTCCTTCAAAACAGGAACGTTTATGATCCGCAGTATGACAGCCTACGCCCGCCGTGAAATCAAGGGTGAATGGGGCAGCGCAGTCTGGGAACTGCGCTCGGTAAACCAGCGTTATCTGGAAACCTGGTTCCGCCTGCCGGAACAGTTTCGCAGCCTCGAACCCGTAGTGCGCGAGCGGATCCGCACGCGTCTGACGCGCGGCAAAATCGAATGTAACCTGCGTTTTGAGCCTGACGTCAGCGCGCAGAGCGAACTGATCCTGAATGAAAAACTGGCTAAGCAGCTGGTAACCGCCGCGAACTGGGTCAAAATGCAGAGCGACGAAGGCGAAATTAATCCGGTGGATATTCTCCGCTGGCCTGGCGTGATGGCCGCGCAGGAGCAGGATCTGGACGTGATCGCCGCAGAAATCCTCTCGGCTCTCGACGGTGCGCTGGACGACTTTATCATTGCCCGCGAAACCGAAGGCCAGGCGCTGAAAACCCTGATTGAACAGCGTCTTGAAGGCGTGAGTCAGGAAGTGGCTAAGGTACGCGCACAGATGCCGGAAGTGCTGAAATGGCAACGCGAGCGTCTGGTCGCCAAACTGGAAGACGCCCAGGTACAGTTGGAAAATAATCGTCTTGAGCAGGAACTGGTGCTGATGGCGCAGCGTATTGATGTCGCTGAAGAACTCGATCGCCTCGAAGCCCACGTAAAAGAAACCTACAACATTCTTAAGAAGAAAGAAGCGGTAGGCCGCCGTCTGGACTTTATGATGCAGGAGTTTAACCGCGAGTCGAACACCCTGGCGTCCAAATCCATCAACGCTGACGTGACCAATTCTGCGATTGAGCTGAAAGTGCTGATCGAACAGATGCGTGAGCAGATCCAGAATATCGAATAGTAATATTCATCAGTAACTTAATCCCTTTAAAAAGCCCGCCTGATGACGGGCTTTTATTATTCAGGGTACGGCATTTAACCTCTCCGCATTACTCCCTTTTTAGAAAAAATCTGTTAATAAGATCATATTTTATTACCATTACGGCGGGTAACGCTAAGAAACTTCTTATGAAGCTTGGTATACTCGCCGCCTTTCTGGTTCCGCACAGACATTTCACAGGTTATGGCATGGCAAATCTTTCTTTATCAATTGAGAGCACTGAACGCTACTCAGTCGATAGTCAGTTCCGTCAGGACATTAATCTGCTACGCGGGATCGCCATTGTATCCGTTGTTTTTTACCACTTTGCCGCACAGTTATTACCCGGTGGCTTTGCCGCAGTAGATGTGTTTTTTGTTATCTCTGGTTTTCTGATGACAAAAATCATCGCCGGAGGGCTGGAAGCGCAGACATTCAGTTTGCTGCGATTTTATACCGCGCGTTGTAAAAGGATTATTCCGGCTCTTCTGGCGTTGTGTCTTCTGTTGCCATTATTGATGTGGTTCTGGTTACCAGCGCTCGAATTCCGGCGACTCGGTAACTACATTAGCTACGCTATCCTCTTTATTTCTAACATAAAATTAAATAAAGATGCAGGAGGATATTTTGCTACCAGTTCACATGAAAACTGGCTCCTCCATACCTGGTCTCTCTCGGTAGAATGGCAGTTTTATCTGGCACTGCCGCTGTTATTAATGGCGTTACATCTGGTCAGAAAACGCATCAGCATGATGTTTTCATTAATGCTGCTCGCCATATGCTCTTTTATCGGCTGTGTGATTTATGCCAGCGCAGGAAATCTTTCTTCTCTGTTTTATCTGATGCCGTTTCGCGCATGGGAGATGCTCTGCGGCGGTCTGGTGTGGTTTATTTCACAGCGTTATACCTTCTCCCGCGCCCGGGCACGCCTCAGCGCGCTGGTCGGTTATCTGATAATAGCCGCCTCAGTGGTGCTGATTACGCCGGATGGCGCCTGGCCCGGATACCTGACGCTTTTTCCCGTGCTGGGCACTATGCTGGTCATCGCAAGCAATTACCAACCGCTGGCAGAAAGTATCGATCGCCATTGTCGGTGGATTGGTCTTAGCTCATATTCGGTGTATTTGTGGCACTGGCCGATCGCCGTTTTTATTGTCTACGCCGATCGCCAGCACGATGCGTTATGGATCACCAGCGGCATAGCACTCTCATTTCTGCTGGGCTGGTTGTCATGGGTATTAATTGAGCAACCGGCGAACAAATCCCTGTCCCGCTTATCTGCTCCGGCATTCTGGCTGGTGATGCTGGCAACGGTGTCAGGCTGTTATATTTTTGGCAATCTCGTTAAGTATCAAACGCTGGTGAATTCTCCCAATCCGTTGGTTAATCAGATTGCCAACGAAGCCGAAAATAAAAACCGCGCAGCCGATCCTAAAACGTCGCTCAGTTATTACGGTACTGGGGCGCTGGCTGCCGTCATCGTGGGTGACAGTCATGCCGAGGCCACAGCCACAGCGCTTGCCACCGCCGCACAGGGGCATGGTTCGGTGATGGGTATGACATGGTCCGGATGCCCGAACCTTTCTGATGCCCACGTCGATAAAAACGAAGGCTGTTACAAATTCAACAAATCCCTTGCCGCACGGCTTGCGGATATCCCGTCCACAACACCGGTGGTTATCGTCAACAGGCTGGGTCATTATGCCGAAAGCCATCTGGTGCATTTTGATGATAAGAACATCGTTGGGATCCAGTATTTGCATACTTATGCCGAGTCGATGATCTCGATGGCCTGCGCGCTGAATCAACATCATAAAGTTTACCTCGTTCGTCCTGTCCCTGAAATGAATGTCAATGTACCCCGCTACCTTTCCCATGCTCTGATGATGGGTAAACAGCCGCAGGATGTCTCCATCCAGGAGGCGGAGTATCGTAAGAAAACAGAATTTATCTGGCAGGCGCAGGACAGAGCAGTCAATCAGTGTGGCGTTAAGGTTATCGATCCTTCCCGCTGGTTATGTACAGATGGCCGCTGTATGGGCAGTAAAAACCTGCAGCCTCTCTATTTTGATGACAATCATCTGAGCGAAACAGGCAACCGCGTACTGGTGCCAATGTTTAAAGAAATTTTCCGTTAGGCCCGAGATATGCCATACAATTTCTAATGCATTTTTGTTGGCTTTTCTACTTCTGAAGGCAGTACTGGTCAAAAAATGCATAAGTTATAGTAATCAATTAGCCTGACCCTGAAAAAATCTCAATCGAGATCCCTGCCACTACTCGCTACCCTGCGCCTTCACTAACGGGGGCGCGCATGCTGTTACACATTCTTTATATTATTGGAATCACCGCCGAAGCCATGACAGGTGCGCTGGCGGCCGGGCGTCGCCGTATGGATACTTTTGGCGTCATTATTATCGCCACCGCGACTGCCCTTGGCGGCGGTTCCGTGCGCGATATTCTGCTGGGGCATTACCCGCTTGGCTGGGTAAAAAACCCGGAATACGTGATTATCGTCGCCACCGCTGCGGTGCTGACGACTATTGCCGCGCCTGTTATGCCCCATCTTCGCCGTCTGTTTCTGGTGCTGGACGCGCTGGGCCTGGTGGTGTTTTCCATCATCGGCGCGCAGATTGCGCTCGATATGGGCGAAGGGCCGATCATCGCCACTATTGCCGCAGTCGTGACCGGCGTCTTCGGCGGCGTACTGCGGGATATGTTCTGCAAACGTATTCCGCTGGTGTTTCAGAAAGAGCTGTACGCTGGCGTCGCCTTTGCCTCTGCGGTGCTCTATATTGCTCTGCAACATTATGTCTCCAGTCATGACGTGGTGGTCATCGCCACCCTGCTGTTTGGTTTTACCGCCCGCCTGCTGGCGCTGCGCCTGAAGCTGGGTTTACCCGTCTTTCACTACACACATAACGTACATTAATCCACCGTATTAAAAGCCGTTCATTCCCTGTTCGCCCAGCCATGCCGTCAGCTTTTCCAGCGCGGCATGGTGCGTAAAGGCCACCAGTTGCCCGGCTTTTTCCTGTCCGATACCGGGCAGTTGCTGCCATTGCTGTTCAGTTCGTTCCAGCAGTTGTTGCCAGCGATAATCTCCCGCAGCCTTCAGCGCGCCCTGAGACAGCGGCGTACCCAGGGCGATAACCCAGCGAATAAACGGGCGCTTACGGGCCAGCTCAAACTGATGCCACAGTTTTTGCCCTCTGGCCGGTGAGATCCCCGGCGTATGCTGCAACTGCTGAGGCGTTAACCTCAGCCAGGAAAAGATATGCTCGAACCGCCAGGCCTGGTGCAGCGTGCGCCAGGCTGCCTCCCCCAGCCCGGTTAAATCCAGCGCCTGCGGAGAGCTTAGCCACTCCAGACGGGCCAGAAATTGCGCTTCACACTCTGGCGCCGCATAAAAACAGGTCAGCGAATTAAAACGGGATGAGGGCGGCGCGGGCTTGTCCCGCGAAGCGTTGCGCCATGCCACGCCGTCAATCCGTGGGATCCCCTGGCCGGCAAGGCTGATTTGCAGCTGATCGCCGGGGGCGATGTCCAGCTCCTGCCAACGCCGGACCGAGCCGATATTGACCCGCCCCACGCGTTTATCATCCAGCTGTACCGGCTCAAGCTCTGCCACCACCGCGATTTTCCCGCTGCGCCCGACGTTAAAGCGGATATTTTTCACTTCCGCCACCTGTACAGCTGGCGGATATTTCCATGCCACCACCCAGTCGCCCTGCCCCGGCAACCACTGCTGGCCTGCCGGTTCACGCGCCGCTCTGACTATCACGCCGTCAGTGACAAAGGGCAGCGGCGCGGCAAACCAACGGGCGCGAAGAGTTTCCACGTCACCCACGTCTTTTACCGGCTGGCTGAACTGCGAAACCCACTTAAAGCCCGCCTCGTTAAGCTGCTGCAGACGTTGCGCCATATCCTGTGGGCCGTCCGGCCATGCCCAGACAAACAGCCCCAGTTCGTGGGTTAGAGGGGAAGGCCCCTGCCGCATCAGCGCCCCTGCCACTTTTGCCCGCGCATTCATGCCGCCCATTCCCTGCTGACGGTGGTTATCACGCAGAAGAAAAATCTCGCCCTGCAGGACACTGTTTGCCAGCGGGCCGCTTATCTTTTTGGGCAGCGAGGGGATCTGCCGCACTTTATTCGTCCAGTCTTCACCTTTCAGGCCATCGCCGCGGCTGATAGCCTGCGCCAGTTCACCCTGACGATAAACCAGCGTAACGGCGACGCCATCCACTTTGGGCTGGACCCACAGGTCGCGCTTGTTTGCCATCCATTGCGTCAGGGCGGTTTTATCCGCGAGTTTCTTTACGCCCGTATGGGCGACCGGATGCAGGATGGCGCCTGTGCCCGTCGGTGCAGGTTCATCAAGCGGCAGGGGCGGCGCAAAACAGCGCTGCCAGTGCGCCAGCCGGGCGCTAAGCCTATCGTAAACCTCGTCGCTGACGTCGCTTTTACCCTGCCGCCAGTAGGCGTCGTTCCACTGTATGATTTGCTGCTGAAGCCGCGCGATCTCCTGCTCTGCCCGTGCAGGCGGCCATACCGGGCATGCCGCCCGGCTGCCACCGCTTAAGAACAAGATGAACAGTATCCATCCCACACGCTTAACCATGTTCTGCCTCCCTTGCTGTGTTCGCTCCGGTATAGCGCGACGCCTGAGGCAAGACGAGCAGCAAAAAGCCGCCTTGCGAGGCGGCTTCCGGGAATTTTGCGCTGTTGCTGCAAACGGCAGATAATTCAGGAAAACGCCTCGCAAAACGCAATAATCTCGTGCAAAAGTGTGACAAAGGCTACGTCACGTAGCGGCGACGTGTATAATAGGCACGTATGTAGACATTCCCGTTCGTTCATCACATACAAAAGATACTCATGGCTCAAGGCACGCTCTATATTGTTTCCGCGCCCAGTGGTGCGGGTAAATCAAGCCTCATTCAGGCTTTGTTAAAGACCCAACCGTTGTACGACACCCAGGTTTCTGTTTCACACACCACGCGCGCGCCGCGTCCGGGTGAGGTGCACGGTGAACACTATTTCTTTGTGGATCATGATGAATTTAAGAACATGATTGGCAGAGATGCGTTTCTTGAGCATGCGGAAGTGTTTGGTAATTATTACGGCACCTCGCGCGACGCCATTGAACAAGTTCTGGCGACGGGCGTGGACGTTTTCCTCGACATCGACTGGCAGGGCGCGCAGCAAATCCGCCAGAAAATGCCGCAGGCGCGCAGTATCTTTATTCTGCCGCCGTCGAAAGACGAGCTGGATCGTCGCCTGCGCGGTCGCGGTCAGGACAGCGAAGAGGTGATCACCAAACGCATGGCGCAGGCGGTTGCAGAAATGAGCCATTACGCCGAATATGATTATCTGATTGTGAATGATGATTTTGATACCGCCATCAGCGATATGAAGACCATTATTCGTGCTGAACGTCTGCGTATGGGTCGCCAAAAACAGCGACATGACGCTTTAATCAGCAAACTATTGGCAGACTGAACGTACTTTCAGTATCATGCCCAGTCATTTCTTCACCTGTGGAGCACTTTAAGTATGGCACGCGTAACTGTTCAGGACGCTGTAGAGAAAATTGGTAACCGTTTTGACCTGGTACTGGTCGCCGCGCGTCGCGCTCGTCAGATGCAGGTTGGTGGTAAAGATCCGCTGGTTGCGGAAGAGAACGATAAAACTACCGTTATCGCGTTGCGCGAAATCGAAGAAGGTCTGATCAACAACCAGATCCTCGACGTACGTGAGCGCCAGGAGCAGCAAGAGCAGGAAGCCGCTGAATTACAGGCCGTCACCGCGATTGCTGAAGGTCGTCGTTAATAACACTGCAGGTCACCCTTGTATCTGTTTGAAAGCCTGAATCAGCTGATTCAAACCTATCTGCCGGAAGAGCAGATAAAGCGTCTCCAGCAGGCGTATCTCGTTGCACGTGACGCTCACGAGGGCCAGACACGTTCAAGCGGTGAACCCTACATCACGCACCCGGTTGCGGTAGCCTGTATTCTGGCCGAGATGAAACTCGACTATGAAACACTGATGGCCGCGCTGCTGCATGATGTGATTGAAGATACCCCCGCCACCTACCAGGACATGGAACAGCTGTTTGGCAAAAGCGTTGCCGAGCTGGTGGAAGGGGTGTCCAAGCTTGATAAGCTTAAGTTCCGCGACAAGAAAGAGGCGCAGGCCGAAAACTTCCGCAAGATGATTATGGCGATGGTGCAGGATATCCGCGTCATTCTCATCAAACTGGCTGACCGCACCCACAATATGCGCACGCTGGGCTCACTGCGCCCGGATAAACGTCGCCGCATCGCCCGTGAAACCCTCGAAATCTACAGTCCGCTGGCGCACCGTTTAGGTATCCATCACATCAAAACCGAGCTTGAAGAGCTGGGCTTTGAGGCGTTGCACCCGAACCGCTATCGGGTGATCAAAGAGGTGGTGAAATCTGCGCGCGGTAACCGTAAAGAGATGATCCAGAAAATCCTCTCTGAAATCGAAGGCCGTTTGCAGGAAGCCGGTATTCCCTGTCGCGTAAGCGGACGCGAAAAGCATCTCTACTCCATTTACTGCAAAATGGTCATGAAAGAGCAGCGTTTCCACTCGATCATGGATATTTACGCCTTCCGCGTCATCGTCCACGATCTGGATACCTGCTACCGCGTGCTCGGTCAGATGCACAGTCTCTATAAGCCGCGTCCGGGGCGTATGAAAGACTATATCGCCATTCCAAAAGCGAACGGCTATCAGTCTTTGCACACCTCGATGATTGGCCCGCACGGTGTACCGGTTGAGGTGCAGATCCGCACCGAAGACATGGACATGATGGCGGAAATGGGGGTTGCCGCGCACTGGGCTTATAAAGAGCACGGTGAAAGCAGCACCACGGCGCAAATCCGCGCGCAGCGCTGGATGCAGAGCCTGCTGGAACTGCAGCAGAGCGCCGGTAGTTCGTTTGAATTTATCGAGAGCGTTAAATCTGATCTCTTCCCGGATGAGATTTATGTTTTCACACCGGAAGGGCGCATTGTTGAGCTGCCTGCCGGTGCCACCCCGGTCGATTTCGCCTATGCCGTGCATACCGACATCGGCCACGCCTGCGTGGGCGCGCGCGTGGACAGACAGCCGTATCCGCTGTCACAGCCGCTCGCCAGCGGCCAGACGGTTGAAATCATCACCGCACCTGGCGCCCGCCCGAACGCCGCATGGCTCAACTTTGTTGTCAGCTCCAAAGCCCGCGCCAAAATTCGCCAGATGCTGAAAAACCTCAAGCGCGACGATTCCGTAAGCCTGGGTCGCCGTCTGCTTAACCATGCCCTTGGCGGCAGCCGCAAGCTGGCGGAAATCCCACCGGAAAATATTCAGCATGAGCTGGAGCGCATGAAGCTGGCGTCCCTTGACGATCTGCTGGCGGAAATCGGTCTTGGCAATGCCATGAGCGTCGTGGTCGCGAAAAACCTGCAACAGGGTGAAACGGCGGCTCCGGTGCAGACGGGTCAGGGTCACGGTCATCTGCCGATCAAAGGCGCTGACGGGGTGCTGATCACCTTCGCGAAATGCTGCCGTCCACTACCGGGTGACCCGATTATCGCCCACGTCAGCCCTGGTAAAGGGCTGGTGATCCACCATGAATCCTGCCGTAACATCCGTGGCTATCAGAAAGAGCCAGAGAAGTTTATGGCGGTGGAGTGGGATAAAGACACGGCGCAGGAATTTATCACCGAAATCAAGGTGGACATGTTTAACCACCAGGGTGCACTCGCAAACCTGACCGCGGCAATCAACACGGCCTCTTCCAATATTCAGAGTCTGAATACCGAAGAAAAAGATGGCCGCGTGTACAGCGCGTTTATCCGCCTGACCGCGCAGGATCGTGTTCATCTGGCAAACATCATGCGTAAAATCCGCGTATTGCCGGACGTGATTAAAGTCACCCGTAACCGAAACTAGCCTAATGAATGCACAGCGTTATGCGCGAATCTGCGAAATGCTCGCCAGGCGTCAGCCTGATCTGACGGTCTGCATGGAGCAGGTCCACAAGCCTCATAACGTCTCTGCTATTATCCGTACTGCAGACGCCGTTGGCGTGCATGAAGTGCACGCCGTCTGGCCGGGCAGCCGTATCCGCACCATGGCCTCTTCCGCGGCGGGCAGCAACAGCTGGGTGCAGGTTAAAACCCATAGCACCATCAGCGACGCCGTTTCACATCTCAAAGGCCAGAGCATGCAGGTTCTGGCGACACATCTGTCTGATAAAGCCGTCGATTTTCGCGAGATCGATTATACCCGCCCGACCTGTATTCTGATGGGTCAGGAGAAAACCGGGATCACGCAGGAAGCGCTGGATCTGGCGGATCAGGACATCATCATTCCCATGATCGGCATGGTGCAGTCGCTTAACGTCTCCGTTGCCTCCGCCCTCATTCTGTATGAAGCCCAGCGCCAGCGGCAGAACGCCGGTCTGTATAAGCGGGAAAACAGCATGCTGCAGGAAGACGAACAGCAGCGTTTGCTGTTTGAAGGCGGCTATCCGGTACTGGCCCGCGTGGCGAAACGCAAAGGTCTGCCTTATCCCCACGTCAACACGCAGGGCGAAATCGAAGCCGATGACGCGTGGTGGGCCACCATGCAGTCAGCGAAATAACCCATGAAAGGCCGCCTGCTTGACGCCATTCCGCTAAGCTCGCTGACCGGCGTGGGCGCAGCGCAGAGCAGCAAGCTCGCCAAAATCGGCCTCGTCAACGTGCAGGATCTGCTCCTGCATCTGCCCTTACGTTACGAAGATCGTACCCAGCTTTACACCATCGCCGATTTGCTGCCGGGCGTTTATGCCACGGTAGAAGGCGAAGTGCTGAACTGTAACGTCACCTTTGGCGGCCGTCGCATGATGACCTGTCAGATCAGCGACGGCAGCGGCATTCTGACCCTGCGCTTCTTTAACTTCAGCGCGGCGATGAAAAACAGTCTGGCGACAGGAAAACGCGTGCTGGCTTACGGCGAAGCAAAGCGCGGCAAATACGGCGCGGAGATGATCCACCCGGAATACCGTGTGCAGGGCGACCTCACCAGCCCGGCACTGGCTGACACCCTGACCCCCGTTTATCCGACGACCGAAGGCATCAAACAGGCGACACTGCGCAAGCTGACGGACCAGGCGCTGGAACTGCTGGACACCTGCGCCATTGCCGAACTGCTGCCCGCTGAATTAGCCCAGGGCATGATGAGCCTGCCGGAAGCGCTGCGCACGCTGCATCGCCCACCGCCGACCTTACAGCTCGCCGATCTGGAGAGCGGTCAGCACCCCGCCCAGCGCCGTCTGATCCTTGAAGAGCTGCTGGCGCACAATCTCAGCATGCTGGCCTTACGCGCCGGTGCGCAGCGTTTTCACGCCCAGCCCCTTACCGCGCAGGATGAGCTGAAAAATCAGCTGCTGGCGTCACTGCCGTTTAAGCCGACCGGCGCACAGGCGCGGGTGGTGGCTGAAATCGAACACGATATGGCGCTTGATATTCCGATGATGCGTCTGGTGCAGGGCGACGTCGGCTCCGGTAAAACGCTGGTGGCGGCCCTTGCCGCCCTGCGCGCCATTGCCAATGGCAAACAGGTGGCGATGATGGCCCCGACCGAACTGCTTGCCGAGCAGCACGCTAACAATTTCCGCGCCTGGTTTGTCCCTCTCGGCATTGAAGTCGGCTGGCTGGCGGGTAAGCAGAAGGGCAAAGCGCGCGTGGCGCAACAGGAAGCCATCGCCAGCGGTCAGGTGCAGATGATTGTCGGCACCCATGCCATCTTCCAGGAGCAGGTGCAGTTTAACGGCCTGGCGCTGGTGATCATCGACGAACAGCATCGCTTTGGCGTGCACCAGCGGCTGGCGCTGTGGGAAAAAGGCCAGCAACAGGGCTTTCATCCCCATCAGTTGATCATGACCGCAACCCCTATCCCGCGTACGCTGGCGATGACGGCGTATGCCGATCTCGATACCTCTGTGATCGACGAAATGCCGCCGGGACGTACGCCCGTCACCACGGTGGCCATTCCCGACACGCGCCGCAGCGATATTATCGATCGCGTACGCCAGGCGTGCATGAGCGAAGGCCGCCAGGCTTACTGGGTGTGCACGCTGATCGAAGAATCCGATTTACTGGAAGCCCAGGCAGCCGAGGCCACCTGGGAAGAACTGAAGCTGGCGCTGCCGGAGCTTAACGTCGGCCTGGTTCATGGCCGCATGAAGCCCGCCGAAAAACAGGCGGTGATGCAGGCGTTCAAGCAGGGCGAACTGCATCTGCTGATCGCCACCACCGTCATCGAAGTCGGGGTGGATGTGCCCAACGCCAGCCTGATGATCATCGAAAACCCGGAACGCCTGGGCCTTGCGCAACTCCACCAGCTCCGGGGCCGCGTCGGTCGTGGCGCGGTGGCGTCCCACTGCGTACTGCTTTACAAATCCCCGCTGTCAAAAACCGCGCAAAAACGCCTGCAGGTGCTGCGCGACAGCAATGATGGCTTTGTGATTGCGCAAAAAGATCTCGAAATTCGCGGCCCCGGCGAACTGCTCGGTACCCGACAGACCGGCAACGCTGAATTCAAAGTCGCCGATCTGCTGCGCGACCAGGCGATGATCCCCGATGTGCAGCGCCTCGCCCGTCATATTCATGAGCGTTATCCGGAACAGGCGCTGGCGCTGATCGAACGCTGGATGCCGGAAACCGAACGCTATTCCAACGCCTGACGCAAATTTTCAGCCATTCACTCTGACATACGCATAACGCTATATCCCGGCCGCTTTTTATCCCTTTTAATTATGAGATTTTTTGCTGGCAAACGTTTGCTTTTACCATTCAGTCCGATAAAATCCCCGCTTTTCCATCATGGGATCGCCAGAGATGTCCGTTAACACCGTCGAGTCTGAAAATGCGCAACCGGTTGCGCCGCAGCATAATAGTGAGCTGATCTACCGCCTGGAAGATCGCCCGCCGCTGGCACAAACGCTTTTTGCCGCCTGTCAGCATCTGCTGGCAATGTTTGTCGCGGTCATCACCCCGGCGATGCTGATTTGTCAGGCGCTCGGCTTACCGGCTCAGGACACGCAGCACATCATCAGCATGTCGCTGTTCGCCTCTGGTGTGGCGTCCATTATTCAGATCAAAGCGTGGGGGCCGGTTGGCTCCGGGCTGTTATCCATTCAGGGCACCAGCTTTAACTTTGTGGCCCCGCTGATCATGGGCGGCACGGCGCTGAAAACCGGCGGCGCGGATGTGCCGACCATGATGGCGGCGCTGTTTGGCACCCTGATGCTGGCAAGCTGTACCGAAATGGTCCTTTCCCGCGTGCTGCACCTGGCGCGCCGCATTATTACGCCGCTGGTATCCGGCGTGGTGGTGATGATTATCGGTCTGTCGCTGATCCAGGTCGGCCTGACCTCTATCGGCGGCGGCTATGGCGCCATGGCCGATCACACCTTCGGCGCGCCGAAAAACCTGCTGCTGGCGGGCGCGGTGCTGGCGGTGATCATCCTGCTGAACCGTCAGCGCAACCCGTACCTGCGCGTGGCCTCGCTGGTGATCGCTATGGCGGTGGGTTATATCCTCGCCTGGGCGCTGGGTATGCTGCCGGAGAACACCGCGCCGACCAGTAGCGATCTGATCATGATCCCCACCCCGCTCTATTACGGTTTAGGTATCGACTGGAGCCTGCTGCTGCCGCTGATGCTGGTATTTATGATCACCTCGCTGGAAACCATCGGCGATATTACCGCCACCTCTGACGTCTCTGAACAGCCGGTTTCCGGGCCGCTGTACATGAAGCGCCTGAAAGGCGGCGTGCTGGCGAACGGCCTGAACTCCTTTGTGTCGGCGGTGTTCAACACCTTTCCGAACTCCTGTTTCGGACAGAACAACGGCGTGATCCAGCTGACCGGCGTGGCCAGCCGTTATGTCGGTTTCGTGGTGGCGCTGATGCTGATCCTGCTCGGCCTGTTCCCGGCGGTGAGTGGCTTCGTGCAGCACATTCCTGAGCCGGTGCTGGGCGGCGCAACGCTGGTGATGTTCGGTACCATTGCCGCTTCCGGGGTGCGTATCGTGTCCCGCGAGCCGCTGAACCGCCGCGCGATCATGATTATCGCCCTGTCGCTGGCGGTCGGTCTGGGCGTTTCCCAGCAGCCGCTGATCCTGCAATTTGCGCCGGACTGGCTGAAGAACCTGCTCTCCTCGGGGATCGCCGCGGGCGGTATCACCGCTATCGTGCTGAACCTCGTTTTCCCGCCTGAGAAAAACTGATTTTCACGGCGGCAGCGGGGCTTTCCTGCTGTCGCCGTTACACGCTTTCACCATTCCCTCCTTGAGCATTGCGCATAAATCGTGCATAAATTCCCTGTCTGCATAGAGGAAGGGAAGACGATGAAACTCATTGGAAAGCTGCTGATTTATCTGCTGATCGCGCTGCTGGTGCTGATTCTTGCGGGCTATTTTCTGATCCAGACGCGCTGGGGCGCAGCGCAGGTGGGCCACTGGGTTACGGATAACAGTGATTACCAGCTCACCGTTGAGGCAGTGGATCACCGCTTTTCTTCGCCTTCCCATGTGCTGTTAAAGAGCGTTACGTTTGGCCGCAAGGGCCAGCCTGCCACCCTGGATGCGAAAGCGGTGGATATTGGGCTGAGTAGCCGTCAGTTCACCGATCCGCTGCATGCCGATACTATTTTGCTGTCAGACGGGACGCTGAATTTATCTCCGGATACCGCGCCGCTGCCCTTCCAGGCCGACCGCCTGCAACTGAACAATATGGCGTTCAACAGTCCGGCGACCGGCTGGGATCTCAGCGCCCAGCGGGTGACAGGCGGCGTCAGCCCCTGGCAGCCGAAAGCGGGCAATGTGCTTGGCAGCCAGGCGCAAATCCAGGTGAGCGCAGGCTCCATGACGCTGAATGGCGTCCCCATCAGTAATGTCCTCATTCAGGGCAGTATCGACAACAATGAGGTGACGCTGAGCACCATTGGCGCGGATATGGCGCGCGGCTCGCTCACCGGTACCGCCCGCCGTACCGCCAACGGCGGCTGGATTATCGACAGCCTGCGTCTCAATGACATCCGCCTGCAAAGCGACAAATCCCTGAGCGATTTCTTTATGCCGCTCACCACGCTGCCATCGTTGCAGATCGGCAGACTGGAAGTGACAGACGCGCGCCTGCAGGGGCCGGACTGGGCGGTTACCGATCTGGATCTGAGCGTGCGTAACCTGACGCTGAGCGAGGGCGACTGGCAGAGCGACGACGGCAGGCTGTCGATGAACGCCAGTGAATTTATCTACGGCTCGCTGCACCTGTTTGATCCTATTCTCAACGCGGAGTTTTCACCGCAGGGCGTGGCGCTGCGCCAGTTCACCTCACGCTGGGAAGGCGGCCTGCTGCGCACCTCCGGCAACTGGTTGCGCGACGGCAAAGCGCTGGTGCTGGATGATGCCGCCATCGCCGGTCTGGAATACACCCTGCCCGCCAACTGGAAACAGCTGTGGATGGATCCTCTCCCCGGCTGGCTGAATGCCGTGGTGCTGAAAAAATTCAGCGCCAGCCGCAACCTGGTGATCGACATCGATCCGGCCTTCCCGTGGCAGATCACCGCGCTGGATGGCTATGGTAATAATCTGCTGCTGGCGCGGGACGGCAAATGGGGCGTCTGGGGCGGTAGCGCCAAACTGAACGGCGCGGCGGCGACCTTTAACCGCGTCGATGTGCGTCGTCCGTCGCTGGCGCTGGCTGCAAACACCAATGCGGTCAACATCAGCGAGCTGAGCGCCTTTACCGGCCAGGGTTTACTGGAAGCCACCGCTGTGGTGTCGCAGCTGGCTGATCGCCAGGTGAAAGTGAGCCTCAATGGGCGCGGCGTGCCGGTGAACGTATTGCAGCAGTGGGGCTGGCCTGCGCTGCCGATTTCCGGCGATGGTAATATTCAGCTAACCGCCAGCGGCAACGTAAAAGCGGATACGCCGTTAAAACCCACGGTGAATGCGGAACTGAAGGTGCTGAATACAGAGAAACGGCAGGTGACACAGACGATGCGCAACGGCGAGGTGAGTACCGCGCAGCCGGAAACCACACCCTCTCCCTGACGGGAGAGGGTTAACACTCAGAGCGTAACCACCAGCGTATTCTCCTGCGCGGTGATAACTGCCCCCCACTCACTGCCCGCCTGTGAGCCGCCCTGCACGGCGCTCACCTGCGGGATATTGCGCAAACACAGCGTCCAGTTGCGGGCATCACCGGTGCCGGTGAGCGTGATGCGATCCCCTTCCCGCCGTGCCTGTAGCGTAAAGGCAACCAGGCCATCCTCCGCCGGGACTTCGCAGCAAGCTTCACGGCCATCTTCCAGGCTGAACAGCTGAAACGCCGTGCCGTCGTTCCACGCATAGTCCGGCTTCCGATCGTTATTTCCCAGCGCCAGCAGGGTGTTATCCCGCACGTAGACCGGCAGGCTCAGGAAATCATGCTGCTGTTTGTGCCAGCGGCTGCCGGTAAGCTCATCGTTGCGCCACAGGTGCGTCCAGCGGCCTTCCGGCAGATAAAACTGCACGTCGCCCGCTTCCGAGAAGACCGGCGCGACCATCACCGCATCGCCGAGCATATACTGGCGATCAAGATAGTCACACGCCGGATCGTCCGGGAACTCCAGCATCATGGCGCGCATCATCGGCGTGCCCGCGTCACGGGCCAGCGCGGCCTGGCGGTACAGATACGGCATCAGGCGGCATTTCAGCTGCGTGAAGTGGCGCACCACGTCGCAGGACTCCTCATCATACGCCCAGGGCACGCGATAGGATTTGCTGCCATGCAGACGGCTGTGGCTGGAGAGCAGCCCGAACGCGCACCAGCGCTTATAGACGTGCGCCGGGGCGGTGTTTTCGAAGCCGCCAATATCGTGGCTCCAGAACCCAAAGCCGGACAGGCCAATCGACAGCCCGCCGCGCAGGCTTTCCGCCATGGATTCGTAGTTGGCGTAGCAGTCGCCGCCCCAGTGCACCGGGAATTTCTGCGCCCCCACCGACGCCGAGCGGGCGAACAGCACGGCTTCTTCCTCGCCCACCGTCTCTTTCAGCACATTCCACACCAGTTCGTTGTAGATATAGGCGTAATGGTTATGCATCTTCTGCGGGCAGGAGCCGTCATGCCAGGCCACGTCCGTCGGAATGCGCTCGCCGAAATCGGTTTTGAAGCAGTCGACGCCGATAGCCACCAGCCCTTTCAGCTGCTCCGCATACCACCGGCAGGCTTCCGGATTCGTAAAATCATAGATAGCCAGCCCCGGCTGCCATTTATCCCACTGCCACAGCGAGCCGTCCGGGCGTTTCAGCAGATAGCCCTTCTCTTTCAGCTCGTTAAATACCGGTGATTTCTGGCCGATGTACGGGTTGATCCAGACGCAGATTTTCAGCCCTTTCGCCTTCAGGCGTTTGATCATGCCCTCCGCATCCGGGAAGGTCACCGGATCCCACTGAAAATCGCACCACTGGAAGGCTTTCATCCAGAAGCAGTCGAAATGGAACACGTGCAGCGGCAGATCGCGCTCCGCCATGCCGTCGATAAAGCTGTTCACCGTGGCTTCATCGTAATTGGTGGTGAACGAGGTGGTCAGCCACAGTCCAAACGACCACGCCGGCGGCAGCGCCGGGCGGCCGGTCAGCTGCGTATAGCGGTTCAGTACCTCTTTTGGCGTCGGCCCGTCGATGACAAAATATTCCAGATATTCAGACTCCACGCTGAACTGCACTTTGGAGACTTTTTCCGAACCGATTTCAAAGGACACGCACTCGGGATGATTCACCAGCACGCCATACCCGCGACTGGTGAGGTAGAACGGAATATTTTTATACGCCTGTTCGGTGCTGGTGCCGCCGTCGCGGTTCCAGGTCTCCACCGTCTGCCCGTTGCGCACCAGCGCGGTAAAGCGCTCGCCGAGGCCATACACGGTTTCGCCGACGCCCAGATCCAGCCGCTCAAACAAATAATTGCGATTGCTGACGGTGTCCTGCACGTAGCCGTTATTTTTCACCTGGCTGCCGGTGATGCGCACGCCGTTGCGCAGAAAATCCAGCGACCAGGCATCGCCTTTGGTGACACGTACGCTTAACGCGCCGCTTTTCAGTTCGGCGAACTCCGCCGTGTTCTGCATCTCAACCGGCACGTCCTGCACATTCAGCGGGTAATGCGGGCCATTGTTCAGCGCGCCCTGAAAGTGTTCCATACGCACGCCGACCACGCCTTCCTGCGGCGAGAAAAAGCGCAGCGTAAACAGCGGTGTGTCAAGCTGCCAGGTGCGTTCACGCACATCGCGCGGGGCGGCGTACACCACCATCTCATTGCCCTGCTGTTCCACATCGAACACCTGGATCGGGTGAATGAGGTTCAGCCCGGGCTGAATAAGCCAGTTTCCATCACTGATTTTCATTATCGGCTCCTTTTAATGCGGTAATTCTTTGGCGACAGGTTTCTCGTTAAATGCCTGTTCGTTACGACGCGCGCCCTGCGCCAGCTGCTCCATGATTTTCACGAGGAACGGCGTTTTCAGGGTGTAGTAGCGTTTCGCGATGATCGCGCTGAGGAAATAACAGGCCGCCGGGACGAGAGTGAACAGCGCGATAATAATGGTGATGGTGGCGCTGTTCTGCGTTTTGGCCGCCGCGTCATAGCCGCCACCCGCCAGCGCCCAGCCGATGAGCGCGCCGCCAATCGCCAGGCCCAGTTTCAGCACAAAGAGCGTGCCCGCGAAGCTGATACCGGTCAGGCGCTTGCCGTTACACCATTCGCCGTAATCGACGGTATCGGACATCATCACCCACTGGATCGGCGTCACCAGCTGATGCAGCACGCCGATGATAAAGATGAAGGCGAACATGGTGAGGCTGGCGCTGACCGGAACAAAGAACATCGCCACGCTGAAAATCGTCAGCAGGGCGTTGGTCCACCAGAAGATGCTGACCTTGCATTTCCAGTCGGTAAGCGGCTTCGCCAGCGCGCTGCCGATCAGGTTGCCGACGCAGTAAGTGGTGAGGAAGGCGACGAACACTTCCGGCGTACCGAGGATCCAGGTGACGTAGTACATCATCGCCCCGCCGCGAACGCATACCGCCAGGATGTTGAGGATGGTCAGCAGGCCGACGATGCGCCACTGGTCGTTGTTCCAGATGTCGCGCAGATCTTCACGCATCGGCGTGGTGTTCGGCGGCACCTGGATACGCTCTTTGGTGGTAAAGAAGCAGAACGTCAGCATCAGGAACGCCACTACCGACAGCACGGCAATGCCGCCCTGATAACCCAGCGCTTTGTCTTCCCCGCCAATCAAATTCACCAGCGGCATCATCAGTACGGTAGAGAGCATGCCGCCCGCCGTCGCCAGCACGAAGCGCCAGGATTGCAGGGAGATACGCTGCGCCGGGTCGTTGGTGATCACGCCGCCCAGCGCGCAGTACGGGATATTCACCACGGTGTAGAGCAGGGTCAGCAGCGTGTAGGTGACGGCGGCGTAAATCATTTTGCCGTTCATGCTCAGATCGGGCGTGCTGTAGGTGAGTACGCAGACGATGCCGAAGGGCAGCGCGCCAAACATCATCCACGGGCGGAATTTACCCCAGCGGCTGCGCGTACGGTCGGCGATAAGCCCCATGCAGGGGTCGGAAATCGCATCCAGCGCCCGGGCCAGTAAGAACATGGTGCCGACAAACCCGGCGGGAATACCGAAAATATCCGTATAAAAAAACATCATGTACATCATCACGTTATCAAAGATGATATGGCTGGCGGCGTCACCCATGCCGTAGCCAATCTTCTCCTTCACAGAAATAATCTGACTCTTCATCTTTCATCCTTTTGCTCAGAAGTACGCCGATACCAGGTGCAGACGTTTTAAACCATCGTTCCGGAAGCGGGTATTCCGTTTTCTGGTTATCAGATTACGATTCTTGTTTTATGTGATCGGGGTAGCTGAAAATGAGGCGGGAGGATAAGCAATGGATTTAATAGGGTTTTAACCAAAACCAGACGAAGGTTTGACGCAGATCTGATAAAAAAGTGTGACGGGGTATGTGGTTACAGCAGGAAAGTGGCTATAATGCGCCCCGCCTCCATGTAGCAATGAAGGCTAGGAAGATCGTCGTCTCCGGTGAGGCGGCTGGACTTCAAATCCAGTTGGTGCCGCCAGCGGTGCCGGGCAGGTTCGACTCCTGTGATCTTCCGCCAATT
>NZ_CP127837.1:1060619-1066940 GCF_030291195.1 Enterobacter sp. PGRG2
CAACGCTCCGATGTGCAGCAACACAGCCGGAGCGTCTAACCTCACCAACTATCAAGGAGTTGATTATGGCTGATCCGCATTCTACCCCAGAGTCAGAGATTAAAAAAAGCGAGCGTTCCGTGATCGTGGGCTATCGCCCGCGTGGCCGGGATAAAAGCACGCCGAACCTGATCCTGAAAGGGAAATGGCTACGGGAAGCGGGGTTCGATACCGGACAACAAGTGACGGTAAAAGTGATGAATGGGTGCATCGTACTGATGGCTTACAACGAGCAGGAGCAGCGGCTCCAGGATGAATTGAAAGCGGCACAGCAGAGGATAAAAATGATTGAATCGACGCTGGCAGCGCTCAATTAAGGTCACTTAGTGCCGGATACAGGCGGTGCAGCCCGGCTCCCGGCGCTGCACCGTATCCCCCTACAAAAAGTGAATATGCTTTTTGCCGCTGAAGCGGGAAATCTCCACTCTGGCTTCGACGTGGAAGACCTCGCGCAGCATCTCTTCGGTCAGCACCTCGTCCGGCGTACCGCGCGCCACTATACCGCCGTTCTGCATCACCACCAGCGAATCGCAGAACATGGCCGCATGATTCAGATCGTGGATCGCCACAATACTGGTGACCGGCAGCGCGCTGATCAGTCGCATCAGCTGCATCTGGTGGTGAATATCCAGATGGTTTGTCGGCTCGTCGAGCAGGATCTCGGAGGGGGACTGCGCCAGCGCGCGGGCAATGTGTACCCGCTGACGCTCGCCGCCGGACAAGCTCTGCCAGCCCTGCTGCTGGCGGTCGAGCATCTCCACGCGCGCCAGCGCGGCGGTGACAATCTCGTCATCCGCATGCGTCCACGGCGACAGCGGTGAATGGTGCGGAATGCGCCCCAGCTTCACCACATCGATCACCTTAATGTTGGAGTCTGTCGCCGCATGTTGCTCCACAAAGGCCACGCGCTTCGCCAGCGCTTTTTTGCCGACCTCGCGCACATCGCCGCCGTCCAGCATCACCCGGCCCGCGTCGGGCCGACGCAGTCCCGCCAGAATACGCAACAAAGAGGATTTCCCGGAGCCGTTCGGCCCCAGCAGCCCCATGGTCTGGCCTTTGGGCACGCTGAGCGACACATCATTAACAATGACTTTTTTTCCGATACGCCAGGACAGATTTTCGGCACTGATACTCATGAAAATTTCCCTGAGCGATAAAGAATAACGGCAAAGAACGGCACGCCAACCAGCGCCGTCACCACGCCGACCGGCAGGCTTTGCGGGGCGATCACCGTGCGGGAAGCGATATCTGCCAGCACCATCAAAATCGCGCCCATCAGCGCCGACGCCACCAGCAGTTTGCGGTGCAGCGGACCGAAGAAGTAGCGCATCATATGGGGCACCACCAGGCCGACGAAGCCGATGGAGCCAGCCATGCTGACGATGGCGGCGGTCATCAGCGCCGTGACGGAAAACAGGATCAGGCGGATCACGCCGACGGGAATACCCAGCGATGCCGCCGCGTCATCCCCGAAGGTAAAGGCGTCGAGCGCTTTCGCGTGGTACAGACACACCGCAAGGCCAATCACCACAACCACCAGCACCAGCTGAAACTCCGGCCAGCGCACGCCGCTGAAGCTGCCGAGCAGCCAGAACATCACATCGCGCGCCTGCTGCGCATTGGCAGAGGTGCTGATGGTGTAGGCGGTCAGGGCGTTGAAGAGTTGCGACGCCGCCACACCGGCAAGAATGGTGCGTTCATTGCCGCCGCGCGCGCCGTTGGTCAGCAGCGCGACGAACAGGAAGGCAGCGAAAGCGCCGATAAAAGCCCCGGCGGAGAGCGACACCGCCCCTGCGCCCACGCCCAGCACCACCACGGCCACCGCCCCGGTGGAGGCACCGGCTGACACGCCCAGCACATACGGCTCCGCCAGCGCGTTTTTCAGCAGGCTTTGCAGCACCGCGCCGCAGATGGCCAGCCCCGCGCCACTACAGGCGGCAACCAGCGCCCGGCTGAGACGAAAATCCCAGATCACCGTCTCATGGATGCGGTTTAAGGTTACGCCGGTCAGACCGAGCTTATTGGTGATGGCGAAAAACGTGGTTTTTAACGGGATCGACAGCTCGCCCACCCCGACGCTGAAGGCGATGGTGATGCCGAGCACCAGCACCGCACCCAGCAGCAACACCACGGAACGCATATTTTCAACTACCGAGCGGGACGCCACAGACATCAGTTCAGACCCAGCTTCTCTAATTGCGCCGCCACCTGCTCCGCGCCATAAATAGTGCGCACGGTCGGGTTCATCGCCTGACCATCCATCACCACGATATGGCCTTTTTTCACCGCATCCAGCTGGCTGACCGCCGGATCGGTTTTCAGGAATTTAATTTTTTCTTCCGCGCGATCCAGTACCCAGCGGTTACGGTCGAGGCTGGCGACGACAATCACGTCCGGGTTGGCGCTGATCACGCTTTCCCAGCTCACCGTCGGCCATTCGGCATCGGTATTCAGTGCAATGTGACCGCCCAGCATATTCGCGATAAAGCCGGAGGCGCTGTTCTTGCCGCTCATGTGCGCATCGGCTGACGGCGAGGCGCTGGAGAACCAGAAGACGAACGACAGATCTTTATTGCCCTTATGGAATTTCTCGCGCAGATCGGCTTCACGCTTTTTGAAGCTCGCCACCAGCGCATCACCGCGATCCTGCACGTCGAAAATCGCCGCCAGGTCGTTAATTTCTTTGTACAGCTGGGTCATGTCCCACATCTGCTTGCGGCTGCCGTAGATGTCGCCGGTGTTTTTGGTGGTGGTGCAGACGCCCGGCGATAAATAGCTGTTTACGCCCACGGCGGCAAAATCTTCGCGTTTAGCGACTTTACTGTCCGGCCCGAGCAGCAACGGCAATTGCGCCGCCACAAAATCCGGCTCCTGTGCCAGAATGGACTCCAGCGTCGGGATCTCCACGGTCAGCACTTTGACTTTTTCATTCTGCTTCGCGAGTTCCGGTAAGACTTTTGTCGGCCAGAAAGCGCTGGCGGCCATTTTGTCCTGCAAACCGAGCATCAGCATGATTTCTGCGGAGTTCTGCCCCAGCGCCACCACGCGCTCCGGCGCTTTGTCGAAGGTGACTTTCATGCCACAGTTATCGATGGTTAACGGATAGTGCGTCGCCAGGGCGGATGCCGTACTCAGGCAAAGTATTCCTAAAGCTAAAAGCGTTTTCTTTAAAACCGGCATTCGTCTTACTCCAGAGGATCAGTGGCTACGCGCAGGTAAATGCAAATCATTCTTAAGTGGTGGACTTATACCCATCGCAAAATATATTGTCAATTTTCATCACTCAACTTCGGTTATGGCATGTTTTCGACTTCGACAGACGCAACAAAACGCACCTCCCCTTATCTGCTTTCCGGCTGCCAGCTGGTCTTCAATATTGGCTTCTATGCCGTCGTGCCTTTTCTGGCGATTTACCTGCGCGACGACCTGCTGCTGTCGGGATGGGTGATCGGGCTGATCATCGGTTTGCGCACTTTCTCGCAACAGGGAATGTTTCTGGTGGGCGGCGCGCTGGCGGACCGCTTCGGCGCGCGGGTGGTGATCCTCAGCGGCTGTCTGGTGCGGGTGAGCGGCTATCTGCTGCTGGCGCTGGGGGAGTCGTTCTGGCCGGTAGTGCTGGGCGCCTGTCTGACGGGCATCGGCGGGGCGCTGTTCTCCCCTGCCATCGAAGCGCTGCTGGCGAAGGCCGGGACGCAGAGCGAAGCCGACGGCAAGCGCAGCCGCCAGGAATGGTTCGCGCTTTTTGCCATCTGCGGGGAACTGGGCGCGGTGCTGGGGCCGGTGCTCGGCGCGCTGCTGGCGGGATTTGGTTTTCAGCGCGTGGCGCTGGCCGGTGCGGGGGTGTTTATCGTTGCGCTGGTGGTGCTGTTTTTCAGCCTGCCCGCCACGCCGCGCAGGGCCAGCGAACTGAAGATCACCCCCTGGTGGGAGACCTTCCGCCAGCCGCGTTTTGTGGCTTTTATCATCGCCTACAGCGCCTATCTGTTCAGCTATAACCAGCTCTATCTGGCGCTGCCGGTGGAACTGCGCCGCTCCGGCAGCCGGGAAACCGATCTCGGGCCGCTGTTTATGCTCGCCTCGCTGCTGATCGTCTGCCTGCAACTGCCGCTGGCGCGTTTTGCCCGTCGCCTCGGGCCGTTACGCACGCTGCCGCTCGGCTTCGGGCTGTTAAGCGCGTCGTTCGCCAGCGTGGCGTTTTTTGCCGCCGACGTGCCGCCCGATAACTGGCAGCGGCTGATCCCTGCCATTTGCATGGTGACGCTGTTAACGCTCGGGCAGATGATCATTGTGCCGGTGGGCATGGATTTGGTGCCGCGTTTCGCCGGAGAACATAACCTCGGCGCGCATTACGGCGCGCTTGCCTCGATGGGCGGCGTGGCGGTGCTGGCGGGTAATTTTCTGCTCGGCGGGCAGCTCGACCACGCGCTGACGCCCTCCCCGCAGGCGATTATGCCCTGGCTGCTGCTCGCCGCCGTGCCGCTGTGCAGCGCCATCGCCATGCTGGCGATCTGCCGCCCGCTGCAACAGCGTTAACGCGGGGCGGCCAGTCGGTCTGCGATCGCCGTCATCTGCGCGCGCAACATGCCGTGCAGCTGGCGGATCGCCGGGGAAAATTGCTTACGGTGCGGGCAGATGAGATTAAGCGGTGCCGCCTCGCCGGCAATGTGCGGCAACAGCACTTCCAGCCTGCCGGCGGCGACATCGCCGCTGACGTCTATCCAGGATTTATAAACGATGCCCATTCCGGCAATCGCCCAGCGGCGGGCGACGTCAGCGTCATCGCACAGCATCCGGCTTTTCACCGTAAGCTGGCGGCGCATGCCGTTTTCATGGAACGTCCATTTATCGTGGACGTGGCTGTTCATGGTGTACAGCAGGCAATGATGATGGGTCACATCGCCCAGCGTCGCCGGACGCCCGTGCGCGGCCAGATAGTCGGGGGATGCCACCAGCACACGGCGGTTTTTCTCCGCCAGCGGCAGGGCGACATAACTGCTGTTATCCAGCACGCCGTAACGGATCGCCACATCCACCGGATCGCGAAAAATATCGCTGATCTGATCCGAGAGCGACAGCCGCAGGGTGATTTTCGGATGCTGCGCGCAAAAATCGGTGATCAGCGGCAGCAGCACGTTGCGGCCAATATCCGACGGCACGGCGACTTTCAGCTCGCCCTGGAGTTCATCATCGCTGCTGTGCAGACTCTCCTGTCCCGCCTGCACCACCGCCAGCATCTCCTGGGCGAATGGCAGGTATTTTTCCCCTTCCGCCGTCAGCCGCAGGCTGCGCGTGGAGCGCACGAACAGCCGCTTATCCAGGTCGCGTTCCAGCCGGTGCACGGCGGCGCTCACCTGGCCCGGTAATAAATCCGCCTCACGGGCGGCATTCGAAAAACTGCCTAACGCCGCGGCGCGCGCAAACAAGGTCACATCTTCGAGGCGGATCATGACGCTCTCCGGAACAGGAAAAAAACGGCCTTCATTGTTGCCAGAAACTCGCCAGCACGCACCTGATTTTCATCTTTAAAGAGAAAGTGCTGCACCGCCGGACAGGTTTTTCTGCATCGGATTTGGCGTTATTCTCAGGCGAACAACCGTTACGTTTCACTTTTTGGAAAGGAAAAAATCATGACGCTTAATGATGCCGTGCTGTGCCGCCACACCGTTAAAGCTTTTGAACCCGGCCAGACTTTGCCGGAAAACGATATTGAAACCCTGCTGAACGTGCTGCAAAACAGCCCGTCGTCGGTGAACTCCCAGCCGTGGCATTTTGTGGTGGCCTCCACCGCCGAAGGCCGCGCCGCGATCGCCAAATCCACTGGCGGTGCATTTTCCTATAACGAAGCAAAAGTGCTGAATGCTTCCCACGTGATCGCCCTGTGCATGAAAAGCGATCTGACGGAAGAGCATCTGCAGAACGTGCTGGAACAGGAGCAGAAAGATGGCCGCTTCGCCAGCGAAGAAGCCAAAGCCGGGCAGGATAAAGGCCGCCGTGGCTACGTGGATATGCATCGCTATGAACTGCGCGATGTGCCGCAGTGGATGGAAAAACAGGTATATCTTGCGCTGGGTGGTCTGCTGCTGGGTGCCGCGATGCTCGGCATCGACGCCACGCCGATGGAAGGTTTCGACTCCCGCGAGCTGGATCTGGCGCTGGGACTGCGTGAAAAAGGCTTAACCAGCGTGGTACTGGTGTCGCTGGGCGTGAAAAGCGACAAAGATTTTAACGCCAGCCTGCCAAAATCCCGCCTGCCGCGTGACGAGATTTTTACGTTTATTTGAG
>NZ_CP127837.1:1070173-1076367 GCF_030291195.1 Enterobacter sp. PGRG2
TAATTAACGCGTTCTGCGATCCGGGATAATTAAATCGCCGCGCAGTACGCAGGCACCCAGTACGCTTTGCGTTTTTTCGGTAAGCCAGCTGACAATACGGGCAGCCATGGCGTCCATCGAATACTCGATAGCGGGAATGCTCGGAATGCCCGGTAATTGCAGCGAACCGGCAAGGCTGAACACCATAATGTCGCCCGGCACCGATTTATTAAACGCCTGAAGCTGGCTGATCACCCGCTGCGCTTCCTGCTCGTCGGCCACCAGCAGCGCGTTAAAGTTCAGCGTGGTCGCGTTGTTAAGCAGGACCTGTAAGGCGACGGACGAACTGGTGGAATCCATAAACACCAGATTACGATTAAACGGCAGGAAATTGTTTTCCAGCGCGTGTTTGTAACCGAGTAAAACCTGATCCGCCGCGCCGCTGGTATCCGGGTGGATGACGGCGATCTGGCGTCGGCCCTGGCTTATCAGGTAATTACAGGCGGTTTCAGCGGCGAAAGCGTGGTCAAACTGGATGCTGTTGGTGGATTCCGCCTCGGCGCAATCCACGAGGATCACGCTCTCATCGATGTTGCCCAGCGGAAAACGTGCGCCAATGATCAGCACGTCATCGCACAGGCCGCAGGTCAGCTCCTCCAGCGCATTCATCACGCCCGCTTTATTATTGGCAAAACGCAGCAGCAGATGTTTCTGATGCTGGCTGAGATGTTTCTCAAGCGCGTACAGGTAACCGGTGGTCTGGTTAACGTTGTCCTGGGCGCAAATGACGCCGATACAGCCCGTGGACTGGCTCAGCAGAGACTGGGCGATGACGTTTGGCCGGTAATTCAGTTCATCAACCGCTTTTAACACCGCAAGGCGGCTGGCTTCCTTGACCCCTCGCGACCCACTCAACACCCGTGAAACTGTGGCTTTTGACACCCCAGCTAAACGTGATACGTCGTTGATTGTAGACATCTTTATCCCCTGGGAGGCCCGGCGAGGGCCAAAAAATTCCAAATCGTACAATGGCTCATAATATCGCCAGTTGCAGTATAACCGCTTTCCATTTTTCATGGAAACCGATTTTCCAAACGCACTTTCTTGCTATCAGAATAGCCGCAAAATCTGTGATGCAGCGCTAATAAAGAACGCTTATAAATTACAGAGATTGACGGGCTTCACAATTCATCCGCGAAAAAATGGAAACCGGTTTCCGTTTGTTATCCAATCAGCTCCGCAATAACTTTTAACATTTTGAGGATGGTTGTCGATGGTCAAGATCATGCTGTGTTGTTCTGCGGGCATGTCCACAAGTCTGCTGGTCAGAAAAATGGTCGAAGAGGCGCAAACCCGGGGTTTGCCGGTGGAGATTGATGCCTACGGCGTGGCGGAATTTGATACGCAGTTCTCGCGCTATCAGGTGGTGTTACTCGGCCCACAAGTAAAATACATGTTAAATACGCTTTCCGAAAAGGCTGCCACCTGCGGCATCCCCGTTCAGCCCATCAACCCGATGGATTACGGTATGCAGCGCGGTGATAAGGTACTGGACTATGCTCTGTCGCTCATCGAGGCGGCGCACTAAAAAGGTGTTCCTATGAGTTCGTTATATCAGTCAATGGTTGCCGTCATTGAACAATCCATCACCCCGCTGGCGGGCAAACTGGGTCAGCAGAAATACGTTATCGCCATTCGTGATGGCTTTACCGCCGCGCTGCCGTTCATGATCATCGGTTCGTTTATGCTGGTGTTTATCTTCCCGCCGTTCTCCGCCGATACCACCAACAGCTTTGCCCGTGGCTGGCTGGATTTTTCCCAGACTTACCGCGAACAGCTGATGCTGCCGTTTAACCTCAGCATGGGCGTGATGACGTTCTTTATCTCCGTCGGCATCGGCGCCAGCCTTGGGCGGCAGTTTAATCTCGATCCGGTGATGTCCGGTCTGCTGGCCTTTATGGCGTTTTTGCTGGTCGCAGCACCTTATGCGGACGGCAAAATCTCCACGCAGTACCTGTCCGGCCAGGGGATTTTTACCGCGCTGATCACCGCGATTTATTCCACCCGCATGTACGCGTGGCTGAAGCAGAACAACATTACCATCCGTCTGCCGAAGGAAGTGCCGACCGGGGTGGCGCGCTCGTTTGAGATCCTCATTCCGGTACTGGTGGTGATCGCCACCCTGCATCCGCTGAACCTGTTTATTGAAGCGCAGACCGGCATGATCCTGCCGCAGGCGATTATGCACCTGCTGGAGCCGCTGGTATCCGCATCGGATTCTCTGCCCGCCATTCTGCTGTCGGTGCTGCTGTGCCAGATCTTCTGGTTCGCCGGTATCCACGGTTCGCTGATTGTCACTGGCATCATGAACCCGTTCTGGATGGCGAACCTCTCCGCCAACCAGGCCGCGCTGGCCGCGGGCGCTGCACTGCCGCACGTGTATCTGCAGGGCTTCTGGGATCACTATCTGCTGATTGGCGGCGTGGGCTCCACTTTACCGCTGGCGTTCCTGCTGCTGCGCAGCCGTGCGACGCACCTGCGGACCATCGGCAAAATGGGCATCGTGCCGAGCTTCTTTAATATCAACGAACCGATCCTGTTCGGCGCGCCAATCATCATGAACCCGATGCTGTTCATCCCGTTCGTCTTCGTGCCAATGGTTAACGCCTGCCTCGCGTATGGCGCGACCCGTCTCGGCTGGCTGGCGCAGGTGGTTTCCCTGACGCCGTGGACCACACCGGCACCGATAGGCGCGTCCTGGGCCGCCAACTGGGCGCTGAGTCCGGTGGTGATGTGCCTCATTTGTATGGTGCTGTCGGCGCTGATGTACCTGCCGTTCCTGCGTGCCTATGAGCGCTCGCTGATGAAAACCGAAGAGCAGAAAGCGCAGACCACCAGCCCGCTGGCGGAAACGGTCAGCCAGTAATGAATAAGGAGAAGGTTGAGATGAAATACGCATTTCCCGCGCATTTCTGGTGGGGTAGCGCGAGTTCGGCGCTGCAAACCGAAGGGGAAAGCCAGCACGGCGGTAAAAGCGCAACGACATGGGATCACTGGTACGCCAGCCAGCCGTGGCGCTTTCATCAGCAGGTAGGCCCTGCGGATACCTCGACGTTTTACCAGCACTGGCGCGAAGATATCGCGCTGATGAAACAGCTGAACCATAACAGCTTCCGCACCTCGATCAGCTGGTCACGGCTGATCCCGGACGGAACCGGCGAGGTGAATCCGCAGGCGGTGGCATTTTACAACAATGTCATTGACGAGCTGCTGGCGCAGGGGATCGCGCCGTTTATTACCCTGTTCCACTTCGATATGCCGATGGTGATGCAGGAGAAAGGCGGCTGGGAAAACCGCGAGGTGGTGGAGGCGTTCAGCCGTTATGCGCAGGTCTGCTTTGAGCTGTTCGGCGATCGCGTGATGCACTGGTTTACCTTCAACGAGCCGATTGTGCCGGTGGAAGGCGGCTATCTGTATGACTTCCATTACCCGAACGTGGTGGATTTCAAACGCGCAGCCACCGTGGCCTATCACACTGTGCTGGCCCATGCGTCGGCGGTGCGCGCATTCCGCGCCGGGCACTACGCCGGGGAAATTGGCATCGTGCTGAACCTGACGCCGTCGTACCCGCGTTCGCAGCATCCGGCGGATGTCACCGCGGCGCACCATGCCGATCTGCTGTTTAACCGCAGCTTCCTCGATCCGGTGCTGAAAGGGGAATATCCGCCCGATCTGGTGTCGCTGCTGAAAGAGTACGATCAACTGCCCGCCTGCACGCCGGAAGATGGCGCGCTGATCGCCGAAGGAAAAATCGACCTGCTGGGCATTAACTACTACCAGCCGCGCCGGGTGAAATGCCGTGAAAACGCCGTTAACCCGCTGTCGCCGTTTATGCCGGAGTGGTTGTTTGATTATTACGAGATGCCAGGGCGGAAAATGAATCCGTATCGCGGCTGGGAAATTTACGAGCCGGGTATTTACGACATCCTCACCAATTTACGCGTCAATTATGGCAACCCGCGCTGCTTTATTTCTGAAAACGGCATGGGCGTGGAAAATGAACAGCGCTTTGTAGAAGACGGCAAAATTAATGACGATTATCGCATTGAATTTGTATCCGGGCATTTGAAGTGGCTGCATAAAGGGATCAGCGAAGGCTGTAATTGCCTTGGTTATCACATGTGGACCTTTATTGATAACTGGTCCTGGTGTAACGGCTATAAAAACCGCTACGGTTTTGTCCAGCTGGATCTGAAAACCCAGACGCGCACCGTCAAAAAAAGCGGGGAATGGTTTGCCGCCACCTCAGCCAACAATGGTTTTAACGAAGAGTCTTTATCATGATCGAATTAGAAGAAGCGGTAATGGAAATTATCGTCAACGCCGGGCAGTCCCGCAGCCTGTGCTTTGAAGCCCTGCGTGCCGCGCGCGCGGGCAACATCGACGAAGCCAAAAGCCTGCTGCGCGAAGCCGACGGCTATTCGCGCCAGGCGCACCATATGCAGACAAAACTGATTGAGCAGGATGCCGGCGAAGCCCGCCAGCCGATGACATTAATTATGGTTCATGCCCAGGATCATTTAATGACGTCATTACTGGCCCGTGAATTATCCGAAGAAATCGTCCAGCTGTATCAACGTTAATTTATTTATCAGATAACGGAGAAATCGTTACGAGAATATTTTAATACATCTGTACCCACAAATAATATGACATGGTGATAGCACAATTATTCCGTTTAATACGGACGGGATGATTATTGTCTGAAAATAATTTACTACATTGAGACAAACATGAAATTAAATAAAAAACTTCCGGTGGCGCTGGCGGTCATGGCTGCGCTTTGCTCAGGAAACGTAGTGGCACAGGAATTTACTCAGGAACAGATCGACGCCATCGTGGCTAAAGCGGTGGATAAAGCCCTGGCGGAGCGCCAGGCGAAAATGGACGCGGCCATTGCGAAGAAAGCCGACGTCATCACCGAACCGCAAAGCACCGCCCAGACGCCGGACATGGCGATCCCGTTCGGTGTGAAGTTCACCGGCTATGCGCGTTACGGCGCGCAGTTCCAGAGCGGCGATCAGAAATTCGTCGGCGTCGATGGCTCCTATAACGGCTCCTCGGCCATTGGTCGTCTGGGTAATGAAGGCAACGGCGGCGAATTCCAGCTTTCCAAAGCCTTCAAAGGCTCGAACGGCGCCATCTGGGACATCAATGTGATGATCGATCACTGGGGCGACGAGGTGAACCTGAAAAAAGCCTACGCCGGGGTGACCAACATTCTGGAGTCCAACCCGAACGCCTATATCTGGGCGGGTCGTGACTTCCATCAGCGTCCGCAACAGGGCATCAACGACTACTTCTGGATGAACCATGACGGCCAGGGCGCGGGGATCAAAAACTTCGACATCGGCGGCGTGCAGTTTGACGTGGCGACCGTGGCAGCCGTGGAATCCTGTAGCCCGGAAGTGATGAATGACGAAGGCAACCCGTCGCGCATCACCTGTACCGGCGGCTCCGGCACCGGCGATAAAGGCAACTATGCGGTGACCTCGAAAGTTCACGGCATCAAAGCCGGTCCGATCGACGTGGAGCTGTACGCCAACTATGGCTTTGACTCGAAAGCCGTCGACAGCGATGAGCGTCTGAAAGCCTGGCAGGGCGGCGTGGTGCTGAGCCACACCGGCGACAGCGGCGTGAATAAAGTCATCGCCCGCTACTCCGATAACTCAGACAACAGCGTCTACAACAAAACCGACGAACTGACGGCGATCTACGCCAGCTTTGAAGGTAACTACAAGTTTACCCAACAGGCGCAGGTCGAATACCTGCTGGCGTACCACGACTATTCGAACGATGCGAACAACATCGACGATCGTCGCAACTACAACGCCATTGTGCGTCCGATGTACTGGTGGAACCAGGTGCATTCCACCTGGCTGGAACTGGGCTGGCAGAAAGTTGATTTCGACCAGGGCGGGGATAACCACGGCTGGAAAGCCACGCTGTCGCAGAACATCTCCATCGACATGGGACCGGAATTCCGTCCGATGCTGCGCTTCTACGTGACCGGCGGCAAGGTGGATAACGAACGCACCGCGCGTATCAACAATACCGATGATGAAACCCTGGATTCGTTCAACGTCGGCGCGATGTGGGAAGCGTGGTTCTAGTATGGGTTGCCCGGCGGCGCAGGCTTGCCGGGCCTACAGATG
>NZ_CP127837.1:1076410-1084794 GCF_030291195.1 Enterobacter sp. PGRG2
GTTAACCCTCAATGCACCTCTTTTACGCGAACCTTCGCGGCCACCAGTAGCGCTGTTAACAGCATCAGGCTGCCGGAGATAACCAGCGGCGAGAGCAGGCCGAGGTTATCGAGGGCATAACCGCCAACAGCGGCGCCACAGGTATTGGCAAGCTGGATCACCGCCACCTGAAGTGATCCGGCTTTTTCTGCCTGATCGGAAAGCGAACGGGTGATCCACGTCGACCAGCCCACCGGCACCAGCGCAAAGCCTAAGCCCCACACCATCGCAATGGCGGCGGCCACGATCTTATTACTGCCCCACAGCATCAGCACCAGCGCACTGACCGCCAGCAACAGCGGCGCGCAGGTCAGCGCCAGCTTCAGCGATCTTTTCAGGAACAGCGATGACATAGACGTGCCGACAAAACTGGCGATACCGAAGCTCAGCAGCACCAGCGTCAGGCCGTCCACGTCGAAACCGGCCATGCTCATATATACCGGACGGATGTAGGTAAAGAAGGCGAACTGCCCGGCAAAAGCCATGAAAATGGCGCACATCCCTGCGAACACGCCGGGACGTTTCAGAATGCCGAACATATCCTGTTTGTGCTGCATCGGTTCGCCCGGCAGCGACGGCAGCGCTTTCCAGACCCAGATTGTGCAGATGACGCCCATCACAGCGGCGGCATTAAACACGTTACGCCAGCCAATAATGCCGCCGAGGAAGCTGCCCAGCGGGGCTGCGATCACCAGCGCAATGGACACCGCGCCGAAGATCACCGACAGCGCTTTCGGCACGGTGCGCGCCGGCACCAGTCGCATGGTCAGCGAAGCGGACATCGCCCAGAAGCCGCCGAGCGCGACGCCCAGACAGGCGCGACCCAGCAGCATCAGCGTGAAGTTGTTGGCAAAGGAGACCAGCAGGCACGAAAGGGTCAGCAGCACGGAGAATAAAATCACCACGTAGCGCCGATCGATAGTGCGAATGGTCTGGGTAATAAACAGGCTGGCAAACATGGCGACAAACGCCGTCACCGTGACGGACTGCCCGGCCACGCCTTCAGAAATGCCTAAGTCCTGCGCCATCGGCGTTAACAGGCTGACCGGCAGAAATTCCACCGTAATTAAGCAGGCCACGCAAAACGCGACGGCAAACACTGCCGACCAGTTTGGTCGCTGCTGTCCTTCTTTATGCTCATTCATGTCGTCCCCTGCGTCGGTATTGGCGAGAAAGTTGCGCAGTGTAACATTCTGAGTGTGACGTATTTAACGTTTTAGCAACTTTAGTGCGGATTCAGGGTTTCCCCTCACCCNAGGGGTGAGGGGAAAAATCAGTGCAGCCAGTGCACGCCGTCGTCCGGCATAAAGAGCGCGTTATAGCGTACCTGGAAATTATTGATTTCCGCCACGTCCGGCTCCAGCTCGCGCAGGAAGCCGAGCGCCTGACGCACCTGAGCGTCGGTCAGCGGGGCGGCAAGGCGGGCTTTTTTCAGCAGACGGTACCAGTACTGGAGGTTTTGCTCGCTGGCATCGACAATACATGCCTGCCACACCAGCAGCACCTGCGCGGCATTTTGCAGATGTGCTTCATCCGGGCGCGCCAGATACTGAATGTACTCCGCACCGGCGGCTTTTCCCATCTGATCCAGCATCGATTCCACCGGCACCGGCGTGATGCCGAGCCGTTCATTCAGACGGCGCACCGCCCGACGGGAATCTGATGTTAATACCCTAAATCCCACGACAAACACGACGACCAGCGTCGCCAGCGTTAACCAAATCATGAAAGCTCCAGCACCTTTTGCGAGCGCTTATCATAAGGGTAAACGCGGCGACGTACAGCCTCAGTTTATGCCGTAATGCCGGTGGTGACCGTGAAACGCCGGGTTTCCTGGGGCGCCAGCATCAGCAGGCTACCGTTACGCTCTGCCGCCAGAAATCCTTCCGGACGACAGGTCGCCGGCAGGGCAAAGGCCGCTACCTGCTGATCGCCGTTATATAAGATCCAGCGCGTGACATAATTGAACTCGGCGCTGGAAAAGCGGGTGACAAAGGTGGTGCCATCCGGCCCGGTCATCCTGAATTCCGGCGTCGCGGTGTAGCGATCGAGTTTATCGGCAAAGAAGACGATTTCCGGATCGTAAAACTGCGGCTCGCTTAGCGTTGTCAGCGTGGCCTTACCCTGTCTGATGCGTTCGTTAAACGCCAGCCACTGTTCGGTGGGCTTCACGTGCGCCGGAACAGACTCCCGCAGCGCCAGCGCCTCATCCGGCAGGTTCTGGCTGAACGCCGCCTGGGGTACATAGGCGTAATTCATATGGCACATGTACTGCAACGGCATCGCCACCGACGCCAGATTGGTCACCGCCATATGGATGTCGAACAGCGCGCTGGCGCTATGCAGCGTGACCGACGGCTGCGCCTCGTAGTGATGCCCGAAGCCCATCACATACTCGTAGCGCCCGCCGATACGCAGTGCCTCGCCGTCCAGCTCCAGCCAGGCGTCGTCCATCGCCGCGCAGGCCATTTCACCGTGCAGCGGGTGATTATCTTCCGGCGACGGGCAGCCGTTTGCCAGCAGCCCGGAGTGGAAAGCGAAACAGCCGTAGGTATCGACGATCTCTTTGGCCGGTTTCGGCTGGCGGAACATGTTTTTCATGGTCAGGTCATGACCGTCAAATTCCGCGTCCCAGATCATCTGCCCCAGCCACGGCAGGATCACCAGATGCCCGCGCGTGTTCGCCACTTTCAGCCCTTCCACGCCGCTGGCGTAACGAAAAGCGGTGACACTGAAGTCGCTGTTTTCCAGCAGGATTTTCGGCTGCGCGGTAAATAACTCACGCCACAGTGTCAGTCGCGTTGCCATGAGGAGCCTCCTTATTAACCACTTTCGATTCACGCCAGAAATAGATGCCGACATAGACAAAGCACAGCATGGAAACCACGAAGGAGAGTTGCAGCGAATGGAACAGGTCCGCCGCATAGCCCTGCACCGCCGGGACCACTGCCGCGCCGACAATCGCCATCACGATCACCGCACCCGCCATTTCCGTGTGCTCGTTATCGACCGTGTCCAGCGTCCCGGCATAGATGGTCGCCCAGCATGGTCCGAACAGAATGCTCACCGCGACCGCCACGTAGACCGCGGTAAAGTTTGGCGCGAGCGCCACATAGGCCAGGAAAAGCGCGCCAATCACCGAATAGAGGATCAGCACTTTTTCCGGGTTGAAGCGGGTCATCAGGAGGTTGGCGACAAATTTACCGATAAAGAAGCAGATGAAGCTGTAGACCATAAAGTTAGAGGCATCGCGCTCGTTGATGTCACCTAACTCCAGCGCCAGACGGATAGTGAACGACCACACCGCGACCTGCATACCGACATAAAGGAACTGCGCGATAATGCCGCGACGGAAGCGGGCGTTACCCGCCAGATAGCGCAGCGTGTCCATTGCCGACGGGCGCTGGCGTTGCGTGGTCTGCGCCACTTTACAGGTCGGGAAGCGCGTCAGCATAAACAGCACCATGACCACCACCAGCACCATAATCATGTACTTATAGGGTTCGAGGGTGTTTTCCAGCATCAGCACTTTAAAGTCATGCATTTGCGCGGCGTTCATGCCCGCCATCTGTTTTTCCAGGCTGTCGCCTTCGGAAAACACCAGATATTTGCCGAGCAGAATGCCCGCTATCGCGCCAACCGGATAGAACGTCTGGCTGACGTTAAGGCGCAGGGTAGCGTGGGATTTTGGCCCGAGCATTGAGCTGTAGGTATTGGCGGCGGTTTCAAGGAAACTTAAGCCGATGGCGATAGCGAAGATCGCAGCGAGGAACATGGTGTAGGTGGCCATGTGCGACGCCGGGAAAAATAACGTACAGCCGACAATATAGAGCGTCAGGCCGATTAAAATCGCCATCTTATAACTGCTTTTCTTAATGACCAGCGAAGCCGGAATAGCAATTAAAAAATACCCGCCGTAAAACGCGCTCTGCACTAAGGCAGAGGCGAAATTACTTAATGAAAATACGCTTTTAAACTGCGTAATTAATATATCGTTTAACGCAGCAGCGCATCCCCATAACGGGAACAGGCAGGATAACAAAATAAACTGGAACAGAGGGGTTTTATTCAGATACCCGTCGGGCATCTGAACGATGTTTTTATCGTTCATAGTGCTACCTTTTACGTTGCAGGGTTTATTATTATTCGTTTAACGCCAGAAACTCATTGAATTGCTCAATGCTGGGATAAGACGACTGGGTGCCTTTGCCCGTTACGCTGAAGGCGGCGAAACGCGAGGCTTTTCTCATGGCGGCTTCGACATTACCGCTCTGGACGTAATAGTGGGCAAAGCAGCCAATAAAGGCATCGCCTGCGCCGCTGGTATCAATCGCATTCACTTTGATGGCCGGAACATGCACGTCGCTATCCCGCGTCATCCACAGCGCGCCTTTCTCGCCCATGGTGACGATAATATTATTCAGCCCTTTGTCGATCAGGCTGCGGGCCGCCAGACGAATATTATCAAGGTGATCAACCGGCATACCGGTGAGAATTTCCAGTTCGGTTTCGTTCGGCACGAAGAAATCACATTTGCAGGCATAGGACATATCTAATTCACGCAATGCCGGGGCGGGATTCAGTAAGACTTCGATGCCGTGTTTTTTACCAAACTCAATGGCGTGATAAACCGTTTCCAGCTGCACTTCGAGCTGTAAAACGATGAGCTTACATTTTTTCAGGTCCTCCGCCGCGCGGTCGATATCTTCCGGCGAGAGGAATTTGTTCGCGCCCTTAATAATCAGAATACTGTTGCTGGAATTCGGATTAACAAAAATCGGCGCCACGCCGCTGCTGGTGCAGGGCACTTTTTCAACGTAAGTAGTGTTGATGCCCCAGGACTCCAGGTTACGGATAGTGTTGTCGGCAAAAATGTCATCGCCCACTTTGGTCAGCATCAGCACTTTCGAGTTGAGCTTCGCCGCTGCCACCGCCTGGTTTGCGCCTTTGCCGCCGCAGCCGATTTTAAACGCTGGCGCTTCGAGGGTTTCGCCCTCTTTCGGCATCTGGTGGGTGTAGGTGATCAAATCCACCATGTTGGAGCCGATGACTGCAATATCCATTTTTACTACCTCTCTGAAACAATCACATAACAATGATATTATCGTAACATTAACATGTTATTTTAGTATCATTTGTGACTTGTCTCGCGATTACAGGAACATTTTACGCGCCGTTATTCCCGCTTTCCGGGGAAAATGTTACTTTAGGAACATCAGCGTTGAGGCCTGTATTGCGGAGAAAGTGAATGGAAACCAAGCAGAAAGAGCGAATTCGTCGGCTGACGGAGCTGCTCAAAAAGACCGATCGCATCCATCTGAAGGAGGCGGCGCGTATGCTGGAAGTTTCTGTGATGACCATCCGCCGCGATTTCAGCCAGGATGACGAGCCGCTGCCGCTGGCCCTGCTGGGGGGGTATATCGTGATGGTGAATAAGCCCGCCGCCCCGTCTGCCAGCCAGCCTGCCGCGCCGGTGGCCGGGCATCATCGTGACGATGTGCCGATGGCGATCCTCGCCGCCGGGCTGGTAAGCGAGAACGATGTGGTGTTTTTCGATAACGGCCCGGAGATGCCGCTGGTCATCAGCATGATCCCCGACGACATCGCCTTTACCGGCATTTGCTATTCCCATCAGGTATTTATGGCGCTTAACGCCCGGCCCAACACCACCGCCATGCTGTGCGGCGGCACCTATCGGGCGAAAAGCGATGCGTTTTACGATCCGGTGAATGCCTCGGTTCTCGATTCACTCAACCCGCGCAAAGTCTTTATTTCGGCCAGCGGCGTGCATGCGCAGTTCGGCGTCACCTGGTTTAACCCGGACGATCTGCCGATGAAACGCAAAGCCATGGAACGCGGGCTGCGCAAGATTTTACTCGCGCGTTATGCGCGCTTTGATGAGGTGGCGCAGGCGAACATTGCGCCCCTCGCCGCTTTTGATGTGCTGATCAGCGACCGACCGTTACCGGCGGATTACCCTGACCGCTGCCGTAACGGCTTTGTGAAAGTGCTCACTCCCGGCAACGGGAGTGAGTGAATCGCGGTTTACTCGAAAAACAGCCCCAGTTTGTTGAACACGCCGGGATCCGTCTGATGGCGGATCACCTGCACCACATCTTCCAGCTTGTCGATCTGGCTTATCATCTGCTCCAGACGCTGATCGTTGGCGACCAGTAGCCAGATGCGGCTCCGCTCGCCGCCCTGTAGCGGCAGACAGAGAATGCCTTCGACGTTAAAGGCGCGCCGGGCGAACAGGCCGCAGACGTGGGTCATTACGCCGGGATGGTTACGGACGGTGAGTTCAAGGATCACATTGTCATGTTCGGAATGTTGCATGGCTTATTCTCCCACCATCTCAGTATTGGCCGCGCCCGGCGGCACCATCGGATACACTTTTTGTTCGGCGTCGATACGCACGTGGATCAGCGCCGGGCCAGGGCGGGAAATCGCCGCCTGCAAGGCAGCCTGCGGATCCGCTTCGCCATTTAAATCACAGCTGTAGAGCCCGAATCCGGCAGCGATCTGCATAAAGTTCACCATACCCGGATAGGTGGCGGCAAACACGCCCTGCTGATAGAACAGGCTTTGCTGCTGATGCACCAGTCCCAGCGCTTCGTTATTCATCAGAATGATTTTCACATTAAGGTTATTTTCCGCSGCSGTGGCCAACTCCTGAATGTTCATCATCAGGCTACCGTCACCGGAGAAACACAGCACTTTGCGGTCCGGGTTCGCCAGCGCCGCGCCAATGGCGGCGGGCAGACCAAAGCCCATGGTGCCGAGGCCGCCGGAAGTCAGCCACTGACGCGGACGGTTCAGCGGGTAAGCCTGCGCCGTCCACATCTGATGCTGACCCACATCGGTGGTGATAATGGCGCTGTCATCCACGCAGGCCGCTGCCGCGCGGATAATACCGTAATGGGAAAGCGGATCGTCCATCCCCGGCATGTTTGCCGGAAACTCCTGTTGCAGCTGCGCCACCAGATCGCGCCAGGCCGCGCGCGGCTGCGCCTCGATTTGCGGGATCAGCTCCGCCAGAACCTCGCCGACATCTCCCTGAATGGCGATATGCGGCTGACGGATTTTGCCCAGCTCCGCACGATCGATATCGACATGAATAATTTTTGCGTTCGGGCAGAACTGTTCGGCTTTGCCAATCGCCCGGTCATCAAAACGCGCCCCCAGCACGATCAGCAGATCCGCTTCCTGCAAAATAAAGTTGGTGCTGCGCGCGCCGTGCATCCCCAGCATCCCCAGCGATAACGGGTGCGCTTTCGGCAGCATGCCGAGGGCCATCAGCGTCATGGTGGTGGGCAGATTAGCTTTTTCCGCCAGCGTGCGTACCGCCTCCGGCGCGTTGATCACCCCGCCGCCGAGATAGAGCACCGGGCGCTGCGCCCGGTTAATCATGGTCGCGGCATCACGCACGCTTTGCGGTTCAAAGGCCGGGGCTGCCGCCACGCCGCCTGGCTCAGGCAGCTCGCTCAGTTCGATTTCAGTGGTCTGAATATCCTTGGGAATATCTATCCACACCGGGCCGGGACGGCCTGACTGCGCGATGCGGAAAGCGTCGCTTATCACCTGCGGCAGTTCGCGGATGTCACGCACCAGATAGTTGTGCTTGGTGATGGGGATAGAGATGCCGTAGGTGTCCACTTCCTGGAAGGCATCGGTGCCAATCATTGAGGAGGGAACCTGACCGGTAATGCACACCAGTGGAACCGAATCGAGACGCGCGTCAGCAATGGCGGTGACCAGGTTGGTCGCGCCCGGCCCGCTACAGGCCATGCACACCGCCGGTTTGCCCTGGGTGCGCGCCATGCCCTGGGCGATGAAACCGGCGCCCTGCTCATGACGGGCGAGCACATGGCGGATCTGCGTGCTCTGGCTTAATGCGTCATACAGCGGCAGCACGGTGCCGCCGGGAATGCCGGTCACGATGGTGATGCCCTGGCGCTCCAGTAAATGAACGATTAATTGCGCGCCGGTAAAGCGCTTTGTCTGTGATGTTGTGTCCGAAATTGCCATGCTCCAGTCCTGTTCTTCTGGGCCGACTTTCCGGGGAGGTCATAATAAAAAACCCCGCCCGGTTTGCGCCGGCGGGGTTTGGAATCGTGTGTTCCGGACCCTACGGCGCGATGCCGACGACCACCACCACACGCACGACGACCACCGCGGCGAATGGCGCGGTATTTAGTAGGGTCGAGGTCAGCATGGATGGGTGCATTAGGGTTCTCAGTTCATTTTTTAACAGGATTCATACAAGCACAGGATGCCGCCGGTGACAATGGTTTTGTGCGGCGGGGGGTGAAAATGCGTGAACGATCACGATTTTCTGCAACCTG
>NZ_CP127837.1:1086323-1092143 GCF_030291195.1 Enterobacter sp. PGRG2
TTGATACCATCGACATGTCACGCAGTCATGTCGATAAAATCCATTTTTTTCGACATGAACGTACCCTATCTCGCTGCTCATTCACGCACTGAAAGGTTTTCCCACACTTTTGCAACGGTCATCATCAGCCATCACGACTACTATTAAAGGCAGTTAATTCATTACAGTCACAAGAGAAAGCGTATGTTTAATGCTCTACATAAACTCTTTACCAGCCCCGAGAGGCTTCTTAACGTTATCGACCGCAACAAGGTGCAGGAATCGATTGAAGACGGGGAGCGCATCATCATTGATGAGGACGGCAACGCCAGCGTCAATATCAATTGTCCGGCGGTGGTCGAGGATTTTGCCCGGCACGTTGAAGCACTGAAAAGGGTATAGGATGGGAACGGCTATTTTTATGGTGTTGATGGTATGCGGTTACTGGTACACCAGCCGCGACCTGTCTACACGTCTGAAATTCCGCCGTACCTTCGGTTGGGATGTCTATTTTCTGGTGGCGCTGTACGGCTGCATTTTTGTCTTACAGGGCATCATAGCGACGGCCATCGTCTGGCTCGGACTGCTGCTGACGTCGGTATCGATGAACGCCCTGCCGGAGCTGTTCGGCAGCGAAGATCACCGCTATCAGATGACCTTTATGAACTGGACCTTTCTTGGCATCCAGGCCCCGGTAGTGATCATGCTGTTCTTCGCCATTCTGTTTTGCCTGTACCGTTCGAACTGGGCGCGCAGCGCTAATCTCGACAGCGCTGGCAGAAAGAATCTCTATAAGCATCTGTCGCGGGCTAATGGCATTGAAGGGTTGCTCTTTCAGTGCATGGAAACCGGGCAGCTGGTGTGGCTGACGCTGAAATCTCAGCGCGTGTACATCGGTATGATCCACACCGCCACGGTGGACGGCGATTCCTTCAATAACATCGTGCTGATCCCGATGCTTACTGGCTACCGCGATGCTAAAAGCGCGGAAATGAAGATCGAAAATAACTACAGCGCGCTCTATGCGCGGCAAAATATTACCCTGACGTCGGAGCCGCATTCGGCCTTTCATTTTCGTAAGGTGATTTTGCTCGATCAGGTGGAAAGTTTGTCGCTTTTTGATCCCAGCCACAGCCTGGCGCTGGGGTACGGTAAGGACACCGACAGGGATGAGGATTAGCGCTTCGCAAAAGAAAACGGCCCTGCATGAGGGCCGTTATTCTTTTAAACCCCTGGCACAAAACAGGTTTGTGCGATGAGGTTTTATCGAGCGTTTGCGGAGTGGTGGGCCGCAGAACACACTGTGCTACGTCAACTCTCACAGTATATGTTGAATCGGCAACAGGCGCAATTTTGCGCAATATGAGTATCGGTCAAAGATCGCATTTCGTCCAAAAAATACTGTTCATGCATACAGTCTTTTTCTATACTGGTTATGTTTTCAGAGTGTGCGATACGGGGCTGCTAGTTTGTCGGGCGCGAATGAGTCCTGGCTGAAACGGGTGGTGCCGTCAGTGCCTTAACCCCGGGAGTGCACACTGTGATACGCCAACACACACAACCTCGTTTCGCCATGCCTGCCCCCAGGCCAACGGAGCGACAGCGTGTGAAAAACGGCTGGTGACAGGCAGCGGAAAGGTAAGCCAGTCGGACGTACTCCTTACGCCATAAGGAGAAGCGTATGAGCGGAGTGGATATGGTAGTTCTGATCCTGAAACTCATTGTTGCGTTGTTGCAACTGCTTGATGCCATCCTGAAATTACTCCGGTAATTCAGGTTCAAGCCGCACCGAAGAGGGGCGGGCAACCGCCCCTCTTTCACCTTCTGCTTCAACCACAGCCTGCTGGCTTCCCGCGAAATATGTGTTACATTTTTATGACATTTCTTCCGGTCGCCCCTGTTATGACACTCTCCGTTTTCCTGATTTTGCTGTTTGCCGCGCTGCTACATGCCAGCTGGAACGCCATTGTTAAGGCGGGGAGCGATAAACTCTTTTCGGCGATCAGCGTCAGCGGATCGGCGGCCCTCATCGCCTTAGCGCTGCTGCCGTTTTCGCCGCAACCGGCGTGGGCAAGCGCCCCCTATCTCGCCCTTTCCTGCGTGTTACAGGTGGTGTACACCGTGCTGGTGGCGAAAACCTATCAGGTTTCCGATATGAGCCAGACCTACCCGCTGATGCGCGGCACCGCGCCGCTGCTGGTGGCGCTGATAAGCGTACTGGCGCTGGGTGAGCATCTGTCGACGATGGCGTGGATCGGCATCGCGGTGATCTGCCTTGCCATACTTGGCATGGCGTTTAACGGTCGCGCCAGTTCGCGCAAAGGCATTGTGCTGGCGCTGATCAACGCCTGCTTTATTGCCAGTTACACGCTGGTGGACGGCACCGGCGTGCGCTTATCCGGCACCGCGCTCGGCTATACGCTGTGGACCTTTTTCATGAACGGCGCCTGCCTGCTGGTCTGGGCGATGATCGCCCGCCGCCGGGAGGCGTCGCGCTACCTGCGTGCAAACTGGAAAAAAGGGATTTTTGGCGGCCTCGGCACCATGGGCTCTTACGGTCTGGCGCTGTGGGCGATGACCCAGGCCCCGCTGGCGGTGGTCGCCGCGCTGCGGGAAACCTCAATTCTGTTTGGCGCGCTCATCGCCTTTGTGCTGCTTAAAGAGAAAGTTTCCGGGATGCGTATTGCCGCCGCCTGCGGCATCGCGCTGGGGGCCATTTTACTGCGTCTCGCCTGAGTTAAACTGGCAATATTTGTTGCCACAAATTCTTTACATTTCCCCGCTGTCATCCTTCTTTCATTCACGCCATGCATGATTGCTTCCGCCGGGCGCTGTGGTAGATTCCTCTCGCATTCAGCGGCCTGACCAGGCTTTTATTCTCCTTTTTCTTAATCTGATAAAGTATTACGCGACATGAAACGGGACAGAAACGTTAATTTGTTAATGATGCTGGTGTTGTTAGTGGCGGTCGGCCAGATGGCGCAGACCATCTATATACCGGCGATTGCGGATATGGCGCTGGCGTTTAACGTGCGGGAAGGCGCGGTGCAGAGCGTCATGGCGGCCTATCTGCTGACCTACGGCGTCTCACAACTTTTTTATGGCCCGCTTGCCGACCGGGTAGGCCGCCGTCCGGTGATCCTCGCCGGGATGTCCATTTTTATGCTCGCCACGGTAATGGCGATCGCCGCCCCCAGCCTGACGGTGCTGATTATTGCCAGCGCCCTGCAGGGCATGGGTACCGGCGTCGGCGGCGTGATGGCGCGCACCCTGCCGCGCGATCTTTATGCCGGTTCGCAGCTGCGCCAGGCGAACAGCCTGCTGAATATGGGCATTCTGGTCAGCCCGCTGCTGGCGCCGCTGATTGGCGGCCTGCTTAATACGCTGTGGGACTGGCGGGCATGCTTCGGCTTTTTACTGCTGCTGTGCATCGGCGTTACCCTGAGCATGGCGCGCTGGATGCCGGAAACCCGTCCGGTGGACGCGCCGCGCACCCGGCTTATCGCCAGCTACAAAACGCTGTTCGGCAACGGGTCATTTACCTGTTATCTGCTGATGCTGATTGGCGGCCTTGCGGGGATCGCGGTATTTGAAGCCTGTTCCGGCGTGCTGCTCGGCGCGGGTCTGGGCCTCAGCAGTATGGTGGTGAGCATTCTGTTTATTCTGCCGATCCCGGCGGCGTTTTTCGGCGCATGGTTTGCCGGGCGGCAGAACAAACGCTTTTCCACGCTGATGTGGCAGGCGGTGGCAAGCTGTCTGCTCGCCGGGCTGATGATGTGGATCCCCGGCTGGTTTGGCGTGATGAACGTCTGGACGCTGCTGATCCCGGCGGCGCTGTTTTTCTTCGGCGCGGGGATGCTGTTCCCGCTTGCCACCAGCGGCGCGATGGAGCCGTTTCCGTTTCTGGCGGGCACGGCGGGAGCGCTGGTGGGCGGCCTGCAAAATATTGGCTCCGGCGTGCTGGCCTGGCTGTCCGCCATGCTGCCGCAGAACGGGCAGGCTAGCCTCGGGATGCTGATGACGCTGATGGGGCTGCTGATCCTGTTGTGCTGGCTGCCGCTGGCGTCGCGCTTTGCCCATCATGAAACGGCGGTTTAGCGTCACACGCCGGGGCGATCATCGTTTTTAACAGCGGCGCGGGGTCAGGACGCCACGCGCCCTCTTCCCCGTCGTAAAACCGGGCGTCGGCATTGATTGCATAAGGAATGTTGGCCCGCTTCAGCTCGCAGGCCGTAAAGGTGGCGAAGGCGAGCTGTGCGGCCGTCGGCGCGCTTTTACTGGCTTCACCCACCGCCCAGCTTCCCACCCAGCTGACGTGCCCGGTTTTCTGCTGCCAGCGCAGCACTGCATTGATGTGCGCGTGAATGGCGGCTTTCCCGGCAGGCGTCGGGGAGTATTTACCGTTATTTTTTTGCGGCCCTGCGCCCGGCATATGCCACTGCGCCAGCACGTAATTCTGGCTATGCGGCGGCAGCTTCAGCTCCGTCAGCGCTTCCGGCGCTGACCGCAGGCGCGGCGCGACAAAAATCATGCGCCGGGGGTCGATGCCGTGCAGGGTTTTGATCAGCCGGTCATAAATCCGGTTGAGCGCCGCCTGATCGCGATTAAGCTTTTCCGCCGGTTCATCGATCAGATCAAAGCCAAGCAGCGGATGGTCAGTACCAAAATAACGCGCCACCCGGCTCCACCACGCCACTAACGCCGCCTCGTTTTTCAGCGGATCGGCCTTCAGGCCGTCGGCCTGATACGCGATGATCGGGATGACCCCGTACTGCTCGCACGCCTCCACCAGTTTACGCAGGTGCACCAGCCGCGCCTCGGTCATGTTCTGCGCCACGCGAATACGCACGTGATGGATACCCAGCGCCGCAAAATCTCTGACCACCAGCGGGTCGAATTCGCGGATGCCGCGTTCGGTACGCGCCCAGTCCACCTCCATACCCGGCCCCAGCTGCGCGGCGTAACGGGCAGCCGTCAGCGGCGGCGCGGCATAAGCGGCGCTGGCAACAAAGAGTAATGCGCTGGCGATCACGGTTTTAGTCACGATAGACCCTGCATGAAATGGTGTGGTAAAGAGGTGAGCACAGGCAGGCTACAACTATTCTGCGATCACTAACAATACCTGGCGAATATGCGCGCTCGCGAACAGCAGGGAAAGCGCCAGCACCGCCAGCGCAATGAAGAATTTATCCCGTAACGCCACCGGTTGCACAAAATCACTGTGGCTGACATCCATCAGGTTACGTCTGCGGGTGTAACGCCAGAGGATCAGCCCGGTGAGCGCCAGCACCGCCAGCGAGATCCAGAAGGTTATCCCTGATTCATACCAGTGATGTCTGATGGCCAGCGCAATCAGCGCGCCGTAGCCCAACAGCGTGCGAAACCAGGCAAGGGACGTGCGCTCCGGCTGCAGGCCGGGATCCTGCTGGCGACGCGCTTTGCGGCTATCCGGCATAAAATACCAGCACCATCACCACGGCGGCGACAAGCGTCAGAATGAGGCTGATTACCAGCAGCGTGCGGGTATAGGGCAGATCTTCTTTCAGCCGCATCGCCTTCTCATTGCGCAGCCAGCGCAGGTATCCATAAATCGCCAGCCCGCCTGCGAACAGGCACAACAGCAGCGCCAGCAGTTCGCGGATCAGCGGCGTGGCAAAATCCGGCGCGAGCTGGTCAAGCCCGACGCCCGCCGCTAAAAACCCGAGCGCGGTGCGGATCCACGCCAGAAAGGTACGCTCATTGGCCAGCGAGAAGCGGTAATCCGGCGCTTCGCCGAGGCGGGAAATTTTCATAACGGCTCCTTCCCTGATTAAACGGATGAACGCCAATTCTAGCTGAGGT
>NZ_CP127837.1:1096464-1173393 GCF_030291195.1 Enterobacter sp. PGRG2
GGCCGGGAAGGATCAACTTAATCGCGGCCAGTAGTCTTTATTGGCTTCAATTAAGTCATCAAGGATCGCTTTGGCAACAGAGGCGCTCGGTACAGTTTTTGAGAGCGTGATGGCCTGCCACAGTTTCAGATATGACCCCTGCTCCCAGGCATCGACCACCAGTTTTTCCACCGCCACCTGCTGGCTCATCAGCCCTTTCTGAAAATGCGGGATAGTGCCGACCGTCAGCGGCTCCGGACCGTTTTTGCCCACCAGACAGGGGATCTCCACCATCGCGTCGGCATCGAAATTGGCGATAGCGCCGTTGTTCGGCACGATCAGCAGCATGCGCTCTTGGGTGTTAAAGGCGATGGCGGCGGCCAGGTCGACGATATAAGAGGCGTGTTCGTCAATTTCCAGCTCCCCGGCTGCGGAATGCCCGGCCTCAATAATGGCGCGACAGGCGCTGAACACGTGCTTTTCACGGTGATCCATCACCTCGTTTGCCCGTGTGCGCCCGGGGTTAGCGTGCGCGACGACATAATCCGGGAAGAGATAATATTTCAGATAGGTGTTGGGCAGCGTAGCCGGATCCAGCGCCTGCACGTCCTTCGCTTTGGCGAAGGTGTCGTTCCAGCTCGCTTCCGTATGCTCATCATTCGACGGAGGAATATACCCGTGTTCAGACACGTACTGGCGCAGCGCGGGCATTAAATCGTTACCGTCCAGGTCCTCTATCCCATGCCACCAGCCAAAGTGGTTCAGCCCGTAATAGCGGGTGATCATCTGTTTGCGGTCTTGTAGGCCGAGGATTTGGGCCATGCGTCCTTCGATGCCAATCGGCATATCGCAAATGTTAAGGATTTTTGCCGTCGGGCGCAGCCGCCGCGTGGCTTCCGCGACAATCGCCGCCGGGTTGGAGTAGTTCAGCATCCAGGCGTGTGGCGACCAGGTCTGCATATAATCCACCAGCTCCAGCACGCCGCCGATGGATCGCATCCCGTAGGCAATACCGCCCGGCCCGCAGGTTTCCTGACCGACCACGCCGTGGCGCAGCGGGATCTTCTCGTCTTTTTCGCGCATCGGGTATTTGCCCACGCGGATATGCGCCATCACAAAATCGACGTCGCTGAACGCGGTTTGCGGATCGGTGGTGTAGCAAAAATCGATGTCCGGGGCTTGCTCGCGCAGAATGATTTTGCAGGCTTCAGCAATCACCTCCTGGCGCGCGCCGTCGTTGTCATAAAACTTCAGCGCCCGTAACGGCAGGCGATGTTGATTAGCGAGTAACATCAACACGATACCTGGCGTAAAGGTGCTGCCGCCGCCGGCAATAACAACCGAGAATTTTTTCATGATATGACCTCTGTCATGGGGGAAGGTTGGTTTGATAACGGGACTTTCATCAGACTTTCCAGCTGATCGCGCACCAGGGGAACGTGCAGGCCGACAATCACCTGAATGGCGTTGCCGCTGCGCACGACACCATGGGCGCCCAGGGCTTTAAAAACATCGTCGCTGTGCGTTTTCGCCATGTCGACCAGCGTGATGCGCAGACGCGTGGCGCAGTTGTTAAGCGTTGCAATATTGCCCGCGCCGCCGAGGGCCGCGAGGTAAGCCGCGGCCGGATTTTTCTCCGCCGCCGGGGTTTGCGCCTGCAACGCTTTGTAATCCGCTTTGCTGTACAGCTTAATTTCCGCGTCGTCGCGTCCCGGCGTTTTCAGGTTGAAGCGCAAAATCAGCGTGCGAAACACCACAAAGTAGATGGCGGTAAAACTCAACCCGATGCCGAGCTGCGTGAATATCATCGGGGCATGATTGTTAAACATCGGGATCCAGTTCTGGGGCAGCATGGTGTCAAGGAAGCCGCCGCCCAGGTTTCCCACCACGCCGCCCATATACATCAGCGTCGCCATGGTCGCCGCCAGCACCGCATGGATGGCGAAAAGCACCGGCGAGATAAACAGAAAAGTGAATTCCAGGGGTTCGGTGATGCCCACCAGCACTGCCGTTAATACTGCCGGGATCAGCAGACCGGCGATTTTTTTGCGATTATGTACGGCGGCGGTGTAGTAGATCGCCAGCGCAATCCCAGGCGAGGCGAACACCTTTGAATTACCGAATAAGCCGAATCCGCCTTCCGGAAAGAGCGTTTTCAGCGGCGTGGTGGTCTGGCTGAATTCCAGCAAATGGTTGGCCCAGTACACCTGAATACCGCCTTCTACCGCCGCCGGGCCGAACATAAAGGGGCCGTAAATAAAATGGTGTAATCCGGTTGGGATCAGAATGCGTTCCAGGAAGGTATACACCCAGACGCCCGCCGCCCCGGCGCTGCGTAAAAAAGCCTGCAATGATTCAATCCCAAACTGTACTTTCGGCCAGCCCCAGAGTGTTAACCATGCGCAGGGCAGCATCATTAAAAACGCCACGATAACCACGAAAGAGGTGCCCTGAAAAACACCTAAAAATACTGGCATGGGTTTATCGAAATAGCGGTTATGTATCGCCGTTACAATACCGGCAATGACAATGCCGCCAATAATACTGGTATCCAGCGTTTTAATTCCGGCAATAGTGGTTAAACCGCTTCCGGCAACAGCATCAATACTAAAGTCAACGCCGAAAAAAGTGCCCCAGGCTACACCCATGGCATTAATAAAATAATTCCATGTCATAAAGCTAATCAGTACGGCTAAACACGCCCGCGCCTGCGCTTTATTTGCGAGGCCAACAGGTAATCCCACAGCAAAAACCAACGGCATATTTCTGAATACTGTCCAGCCACCTTCTTCAATAATATTAATCACTTGTGCAAAGAGTGAATCAGGCGATGTTAATGCTTCGCCTACAAAAAGCGGATTCTGCAATAATATTGCTAAACCGACGACGATCCCTGCAAATGGAAATAGCAATACCGGGGTGAACATAGCGCCACCAAAGCGTTGTATTTGACTCAGCATTTTCATAATCCTTATAAATATTGCATATAACTTCCGGAAGGGCTGATAATGGATAACTGCAATAATCATAAAGCAGGGCAGACACGGCGCTTATTTAATAAATAATTATTTTGTGATGCTGCACAGGATTTTATTTCGGTGCACCTGTCTATATTTTCGGAAATAAGCAGACATGTCATAAATAATGCGGTAGTGATAGCAGAACAGGGACGCCTGGTGACTGACGAGCAGGGAATGAAAATGACAAAAAAGAGGTCTAAAAGTGATCTATAAATCGCTGGCGGAAACATTACGTGCCCGGCTGAATGAAAAAGAGATGCAGACGGGAAGCGTGCTGCCCGGCGAGAAAACGCTGGCGCAGGAGTATGGCGTGTCGCGCATGACCATGCGCAGAGCGCTGGCTGTACTTGTCGAACAGGGGCTGATTGAACGGCGGCACGGCAGCGGCACCCGTCTGCTGAAAAAAGATGTGCACCACGAAACCCGCAATCTCACCGGCTTTTGCGAAATTATGAAAGCGCAGGGGCGCAGCGTGATGAGCGAGGTGCTTGAATTCGAAGTGATGCCCGCCCCACCCGCGATTGCCAGTCAGCTACGTCTGCAAATCAATGAACGCATCTACTATTCACGCCGGTTACGCTATGTGGATGGCGCGCCGTTGCTGCTGGAAGACAGCTATATGCCGGTGAAGCTGTTTCACGACCTGGCGCTGGTGCATCTGGAGGGATCGAAATTCGACTACATCGAAAAAAACTGCGGGATAGATATTAGCGGGAATTATGAGAGCCTGACGCCGGTGCTGGCGGACGGGGAGATGTCGAGACTACTGAAGGTAGCTCGCGATACGCCGTTATTGCGGATCACGTCGCTGTCCTACAGCGACAGCGGCGTGTTTCTTAATTATTCCATCATGTACCGCAATGCCAGCGATTATCAGGTGGATTACCACCTGCGGCGTGGCCGCTGACGCTTAACCTATCCCCCAGAACAGTACCGCCAGCAGCTGCGGGGTGATGATGCGCAGAAACATCACCAGCGGGTAGACGGTGGCATAGGAGAGCGCCGCCGCGCCGCTGGTGGCGTGCAGACCACTGGCGAAGGCCAGCGCCGGGGGATCGGTCATTGAACCGGCCAGCATGCCGCACAGCGTCAGGTAGTTCATTTTGGTGAAGATACGCGCCAGCAGGCCGACGGCGATCAGCGGCACGGCGGTAATAAGGATGCCGTAGCCCATCCAGTTAAGGCCGTCGCCATTGATCAGCGTGTCGATAAAATCGCCGCCGGATTTTAAGCCGACCACCGCCAGAAAGAGCACAATACCCAGTTCGCGCAGCGCGAGGTTGGCGCCGGGCGGCATAAACCAGTACAGCTTACCGATACTGCCGATTCGCCCGAGGATGAGCGCCATAATCAGCGGTCCGCCCGCCAGCCCGAGCTTTAACGCCACCGGAAATCCCGGCACATACAGCGGCAGAGAGCCTAACAGCACGCCAAGCCCGATGCCGATAAACACCGGCAGCATCTGCACCTGCTGGAGTTTTTGCTGCGCGTTGCCCACTTCGGCGGCCACCGCGTCAATAGACGCCTGCCGCCCCACCAGGTTGAGAATATCGCCAAATTGCAGGCTGGCGTGGCTGCTCGCCACCAGCTCCACCCCGGCGCGATTAAGGCGTGAGATCACCACGTCGTAACGCTGTTTAAGGTGCAGATCGCGGATTTTTTTGCCGAGCACTTTTTCGTTGGTCACCACCACGCGCTCGACGTGCAGATCGGTGCCGCGCGTGGACAGCGAGGTATCCACCTCCTGACCGATGACCACCAGCGCGCTGCGCAGATCCGCTTCCTGACCCACCAGATGCAGCAGATCGCCGTGCCTGATGATTGTGGACGGCGACGGCACCATCAGGGTGTCATCGCGTTTCAGGCGGGAGCAGATGATCCTGTCGCTGTTGAGCACCGGCACATCCTGGATCGCCATGCGGTTCAGGTTCGGATTTTCCACGCGGATATTAATGGTTTTAAGCTGCGGATGGCCGTTCCCGGCGCTGTGCTCGTGCTGCTGCGCTTCCTGGTCGATATTGACGCGGAACAGCCGCCGCATCAGCCACATGGTCAGCAGAATGCCGCAGATGCCGAATGGATAGGCCATCGCATAGCTCATACCCATCTGATCGACGACATCCCCCGGCGTGCCTAAATCACGCAGAATTTGCTGCCCTGCTCCCAGCGCAGGGGTGTTGGTGACCGCGCCCGAGAAAATCCCCAGCACTACCGGTAAAGGGATGGCAAAGAGTTTATGCAGCAGCGTGGTGACCAGCCCGCCCATAATGACGATCAGCACGGCGAACAGATTGAGGCGTAATCCTGATACGCGCAGCGAGGCGAAAAAACCCGGCCCGACCTGAATGCCGATGGTGTAAACGAACAGGATCAGGCCGAACTCCTGCATCACGTGCAGCATGTCGCTGCTGAGGCCAATCCCGGCCTGATCGACGAAGTGCCCGACGATAATGCCGCCAAACAGTACGCCGCCAATACCAAAGCCCACGCCGCGGATTTTGATATTGCCGATCCACAAACCCACGACAGCAACCAGCGCCAGAATACTGACCGTTAACGCTATCTCACTCATAAAGGGATCCTTGTGAATAACACTATTATTTACAGGGATTTTCGCAGAGCGCAGCGCGGCTGTATGGGTGGTGGCGCACAAAAGGGAGTAAGCAGAGACAAGCAGGCCGGGTCAGCATGGCGCTGGCCCGGCCAGAAGATCAGAGGTAATAAAGACTTAGCTGTTCAGCGCAGGGCGTTCGCTGATGGCGATACGCTGCGGCGCGATGGCTTCCGGCACATTGCGGGTCAGATCGATGTGCAACAGGCCGTTGTTGAAGGTCGCGTTAGCCACTTCCATATGTTCGGCCAGGGTGAAGCCCAGGCTGAACGGCTGGATGACCAGACCCTGATGCAGCCATTTCGGCTCGCTGGCAGGTTTTTCCGGCGTGCCTTTAATGGTCAGACGCTGACCTTCAAGCTGGATCTCTAAATCGTCCTGACGGAAACCGGCCAGCGCCAGCGTAATGCGGTAGTGGTTATCGTCGCTTTTTTCGATGTTGTACGGCGGGAAAGACTGCCCTTCAGCCGTGTTTTGCAGCGCATTAGCCAGTTTGTCAAAACCGATCCATTGACGCAGAAGTGGGGATAAATCGTAGTTACGCATGGTTTTCTCCTTCTGAGAAGCGAGTAAATATCTGCCTGTATGAAGACAGGCATCTGCTCCCTGACGGCGAGCAAGGTGATTCGGGCACGCCCAGGCATGCCCTGGCAATTAGTTGATTTCGATACGGCGCGGTTTGTTCGCTTCCGGAATGACACGTTCCAGATCGATATACAGCAGGCCGTTGACCAGGTTAGCGCCACGTACGTGGATATTTTCGGCTAACTGGAATTTACGCTCGAAATTGCGTTCGGCGATGCCCTGATAGAGATAAGTACGCTCTTTTTGCTCAGCGGCATGGGCACCTTTCACCACCAGCATATTGTCCTGGGCGGTGATCTCCAGCTCGCTTTCTGCAAAGCCGGCAACGGCAATGGCGATGCGGTAGTGATTTTCGTCAACCAGTTCAACGTTATACGGAGGGTAACCGCCGTTGCTTTGGGTCTGATTATTTTCTAACAGGTTGAACAGGCGATCGAAACCAATAGCAGAACGGTAAAGCGGAGAAAGATCGAAGTTACGCATAAATAAGCTCCTGAAATCAGCGAGAATTTCCAGCCTTCCACCATGGACAGGCTTGTCGGCCCCCGAACACCCCGCAGGCGTGTTCTTTCCGGGACATTACCTAAAATGGGTGCAGTCATTTTCTTTTCAAGGGTGTTTATCTGACTTTTTTTTGCACTTTCGCAGTCATTGCATAGACTGGGTTACAGCATAAATTGTTAAATTGCGATGACCGCCACAGTGTGGCGCTCCATCACTACTCTTTTACGTTCAGGATCGCTATAAGCGTGTACGGCCACTCACTATGATCAAATCGTTATGAAAAACATTCTTCTAATACTGGCTGTCGTAAGCGGGATGATGTCGATCGGCGGTTGCTCCAGCGTGATGTCCCATACCGGCGGCAAAGAGGGGCTTTACCCCGGCACCAGCGCCAGCACAAAAATGCTCGGCGACGATGACACCAGCATCGGCATGAAATCGCTGGTGGCGCTGGATATGCCTTTTACGGCGGTAATGGATACGCTGCTGCTGCCCTGGGATTTATTCCGCAAAGATAATTCGCTGCGGTCGCGCGTCGAGAAAAGCGAGCAGGCGAATCTGGCGACCAACTCGGTGATCCCGCCCGCCGTCGCGCCCTGATTTACAATCCGGTGGCCGTTAACCACAGTTGACGGTATCCCTGCGTCTCCTCCATCCAGGCGATATGCCGCCCGTCCGGCGAAAAGACCACCGCGTCTGCGGCCGGGATATTTTCGTGATCGGTAGTCAAAAAAGTGATGTCGCCGCATTGCGCGTCGCACATCGCGATGCGGTTTTCCAGCACAAAGCCCAGCGCATTACCTGCCGGATGCCAGTTAAACGCCGACTGAATATCACTGGCATTGTGCGTCAGCTGGCGCGGTTCCCCGCCCTCCGGCGATATCAGCCATAACTGAACAATACCCCGCTCATCACGCATCAGAAACGCAATGGAAGTTGCCTGCGGATTGCTGCGCACCCAGTGGCGCGGAGTGTTCACCAGTCCCGGGAAAGCCCGTTCATGAGTAAAGGTCAGACGTTTTTGCAGTACGCCTGCGGGCGGCGCGGGCAGCGTATCGGGCGTTCCGGCTAAAGGTCGATCGCCCGCCTGCTTCCAGGCCGCCTCTGTGCGCGGCAAGGTGACGATAAACAGCTCCGGCACCTTCTCCCCGCGAAGGGACAGCGTATCGCCGATAAACGCCAGCGCGTCGTTCCCCACCCAGCCTTCTTCATAAGCCCGGTTGATGTCATCGCTGCCGGGCTGCGGTGTGGCGGTTGTTTTACTGACCAGCACGCACCAGTGGCTGCCGCAGTATTCCCGCGGATGCGTGCGCGGCGGTTCCACCGGACCAAAGGGCGCTGCCACGCCAACGTTGCGCAAATCCAGCGCCGGGGAGAGCGTATGTATGACATGATCGTTATAGGTAAAGCTGACGTACTCACCGTTCGGGCTATAAACGTGAACATGGCTGCCGCCGCGCAGCGCGCCCGGGGTGAAGGGCGCGGTGATGTCCATCGCGTCCAGATTTTGGGTGTTACCCGCATGCGTCACCACGCCGCGCCGGTGGTGAAAATCGTACTGCCACTCTGCGTCGGGGTTTTCCGGCCCATGGATAAAGACATATTTTTCCGCCGCCGGATGCACCGTCACCACGCCGACATGCGCCCCCTCAGGGGCGGTATAAATCACCTCAACCGCACCGGTGTGTATATTGACGCGCTCAATGGTGCGCCCGGTAAAAGAGGCGCCCGAAGGCCGCACGTCGTAGACCAGCCACTGGCTGTCCGGCGTCCAGGTCCGGGTATTGGTCAGCTGATGGTGTTGTGCGGCAAAGGTGATCTGTTTCATGTCGTTTTGCGTCTTCAGGCCGATCAGTTCAGGACGAATTTTTCGATAGCGTAAGCGACGCCGTCTTCCAGATTGGATTTGGTGACGAAATCCGCGACCTCTTTCACCGAATCAATGGCGTTATCCATTGCCACGCCAAGACCGGCGTATTCGATCATCGCGATGTCGTTTTCCTGATCGCCGAGGGTCATGATCTCGTCAGGCGTAATGCCCAGCGTATCGGCCAGCGATTTCACACCGGTGCCTTTATTGACGCGTTTATCGAGGATTTCGAGGAAGTACGGCGCACTTTTCAGCACGGTGTATTTCTCTTTCACTTCTGCCGGAATACGCGCAATGGCTTTATCCAGAATGGCCGGCTCGTCGATCATCATCACTTTCAGCAACTGGATCGCCGGGTCCATTTTTTCCGCTTCGCAGAACACCAGCGGGATGGTGGCCACGTAGGATTCGTGCACCGTGTAGTAGCTGATGTCACGGTTGGCGGTGTAGAGCGTATTGCGATCCAGCGCGTGGAAGTGTGAGCCCACTTCGCGGGACAGCTGTTCCAGATAGCGGTAATCGTCGTAGCTCAGGGTGGTCTGCGCCACTGTGCTGCCATCGCTCGCTTTCTGCACCAGCGCGCCGTTGTAGGTGATGCAGTAATCACCCGGCTTATCCATGTGCAGCTCTCTCAGGTAGTTGTGTACCCCGGCATAAGGACGCCCGGTGGTCAGCACAACGTTAACGCCCTTTTCACGCGCCGCGGCAATGGCATTTTTAACCGCAGGTGAAATGGTATGGTCCGGCAGCAGCAATGTACCGTCCATGTCGATTGCAATGAGTTTGATAGCCATGAGTTCCCCGCAGTAAATGAGTCTTAACGCATGCTAACGCGATTCTGCCGAAAAAACACGGTAAGAAAGGGGGATGGAGTCCGGGGAGAAGATCCTCCTTTTGCGGCCAAAAAAAAGCCCGGTGGCGCTGACGCTTACCGGGCCTGATGCTGCTGTAGCCCCGGTTAGCAACGCGCCACCGGGGACAAACGGCTTAGATATCGATGTTCGCGGCTTTCAGGGCGTTCTCTTCGATAAAGGCGCGGCGCGGTTCAACGGCGTCGCCCATTAAGGTCGTGAACAGCTGATCGGCGGCAATAGCATCTTTCACCGTGACGCGCAGCATACGGCGGCTGTCCGGATCCATGGTGGTTTCCCACAGCTGCTCCGGGTTCATCTCGCCCAGCCCTTTATAACGCTGAATGGACAGACCACGACGGGACTCTTTCACCAGCCAGTCCAGCGCCTGCTCGAAGCTGGCCACCGGCTGGCGACGTTCGCCACGCTCGATAAAGGCGTCTTCTTCGATCAGACCGCGCAGTTTCTCACCCAGCGCGCACAGACGGCGGTATTCGCCACCGACAATGAACTCATGCTCCAGCGGATAATCGGTATCCACACCGTGAGTACGTACGCGCACGACCGGCTCGAACAGTTTCAGCTCGGCGTTCTCGCGCACCGCGACGTTCCAGGTGCTGCCGTGCATTTCGTTTTCATTCAGCGTGTTGATGAGCTGCGTCACCCAGCCCGTCACTTTCGCTTCGTCGGTGAGATCGTCTTCCGCCAGCGTCGGCTGATAGATCAGCTCTTTCAGCAGCGCGCGCGGGTAGCGACGCTCCATGCGGCCAATCATTTTCTGCGCGCCATTGAATTCAGCCACCAGTTTTTCCAGCGGCTCGCCAGCCAGAGCCGGAGCGCTGGCGTTGGTGTGCAGCGTGGCGCCGTCGAGAGCGATAGCGATCTGATACTGATCCATCGCTTCGTCGTCTTTGATGTACTGTTCCTGCTTGCCTTTCTTCACTTTGTACAGCGGCGGCTGCGCAATGTAGACGTGGCCGCGCTCAACGATTTCCGGCATCTGACGGTAGAAGAAGGTCAAAAGCAGCGTACGGATGTGCGAGCCATCGACGTCCGCATCGGTCATGATGATGATGCTGTGATAGCGCAGCTTGTCCGGGTTGTACTCGTCACGGCCAATGCCGCAGCCGAGCGCGGTGATAAGCGTTGCCACTTCCTGCGAGGCGAGCATCTTGTCGAAACGCGCTTTCTCAACGTTAAGGATTTTACCCTTCAGCGGCAGGATCGCCTGGTTCTTACGGTTACGTCCCTGCTTGGCAGAGCCGCCCGCAGAGTCCCCTTCCACCAGGTACAGTTCGGAGTGAGCCGGGTCGCGCTCCTGGCAATCCGCCAGTTTGCCCGGCAGACCGGCCAGATCCAGCGCGCCTTTACGACGGGTCATTTCACGGGCGCGACGGGCAGCCTCACGGGCGCGCGCCGCATCAATGATTTTACCGACGACGATTTTCGCGTCGTTCGGGTTTTCCAGCAGGTATTCTGACAGCAGTTCGTTCATCTGCTGCTCAACCGCCGATTTCACCTCGGAAGAAACCAGTTTGTCTTTGGTCTGGGAGGAGAATTTCGGATCCGGCACTTTCACCGATACCACGGCAATCAGGCCTTCACGCGCATCGTCGCCGGTGGCGCTGACTTTCGCTTTTTTGCTGTAGCCTTCTTTGTCCATGTAGGCGTTCAGGGTACGGGTCATTGCCGCACGGAAGCCAGCCAGGTGCGTACCGCCATCCCGCTGCGGGATGTTGTTAGTAAAGCAGTAGATGTTTTCCTGGAAACCATCGTTCCACTGCAATGCCACTTCAACGCCGATACCGTCTTTTTCGGTGGAGAAATAGAAGACATTAGGGTGGATCGGCGTTTTGTTTTTGTTGAGGTATTCAACAAACGCCTTGATGCCGCCTTCATAATGGAAGTGGTCTTCTTTACCGTCACGCTTGTCGATCAGGCGAATGGAGACGCCGGAGTTCAGGAACGACAGCTCGCGCAGACGCTTGGCCAGGATGTCATATTCAAATTCAACGACGTTGGTGAAGGTTTCATGGCTCGGCCAGAAACGCACCTGCGTACCGGTAGCGTCGGTTTCACCGGTGACGGCCAGCGGTGCCTGCGGCACGCCGTGCACGTAAGTCTGCTGGTGGATTTTGCCTTCACGACGGATCAGCAGCTCCAGTTTTTGCGACAGGGCGTTAACCACTGATACGCCCACACCGTGCAGACCACCGGACACTTTATAGGAGTTATCATCAAATTTACCGCCTGCGTGCAGTACGGTCATGATAACTTCCGCCGCCGACACGCCCTCTTCCGGGTGAATACCGGTCGGGATGCCACGGCCATCGTCCGTTACGGAGACAGAGTTATCGGCGTGGATCGTCACCACAATATCTTTACAGTGACCCGCGAGCGCTTCGTCGATAGCGTTATCCACAACCTCGAATACCATATGGTGCAGGCCGGTGCCGTCATCCGTATCGCCGATATACATACCCGGGCGCTTACGCACCGCATCCAGCCCTTTGAGGACTTTGATACTGGAGGAGTCATAAGAATTCGACATCAACGTTTCTCGCTCATTTAGTCTTGGGTTAATCCGTTATTTTACCCTTTTCCACGGTGAACATCTTCGAATTTTTGTCCGACATGTCCAGAACGTGTTCAGCGCTGATGGCGCTGACAAAGACCTGTGACTGCGTGGCTTTTAAGCGGCTGGCAAGCAGTCCGCGCCGTGCGTCATCAAGCTCTGAGGCAAAATCATCTATCAGGTATAAACAGCGTCGCCCGCTTTCACGGGTTAAGAACTCGCCCTGCGCCAGACGCAACGCACACATCAGCAGTTTTAACTGCCCGCGTGAGAGCGTATCTTCCACCGGCGCGCCGTCGGCACGAATGCGGAAATCCGCCTTGTGCGGGCCGTGCGCGGTGTACGTCAGCATGCGATCGCGCTCGAAGCTACGCTCCAGCACCTCGCCATAGTCGGTCTCTTTTTCCCAGCCGCGCTGGAAAGAGAAGCTCAGGGTGAATTCGGGTAGAAACTGTTTGCAGGTATCCGCCATATCTTCAGCGATGGCGGCGCTGTATTCGGCGCGCCATTGACTGATTTGTTCCGCCAGCGGGATCAACTCCTTATCCCACGGGCGCAACTGCGCATAGTGACTCACCTGGCGCAGCGCGGCGTTGCGTTGTTTCAGCAGACGCTTCAGGTTGCTCCAGGCGTTAAAGAATCCGGCTTCATTGTGAAAGCATCCCCAGTCGATGAATGCTCTTCTGTATTTGGGGCCGCCGTTGAGTAAAGTAAACCCCTCGGGCGTAATCAGTTGCATCGGCATCAGCAGCGCCAGCTCCGCGACTTTGTGACCGTCGGTGCCGTCGATACGCACCGTGCTGTCGCCGAGCTTGTCTTTAGTCAGGCCGATTAAGGTTTCGCGCTCCTCGCCCTGCAGACGCCCGTGCAGAATAAACGACTCCTGCTCGTGGCGGATGACGCGGCCAATTTGCAGACTGCGAAACGCCCGGCCATGGCCGAGGGTGTAGATCGCCTCCAGCACGCTGGTTTTGCCGCTGCCGTTCGCGCCAACCAGGAAGTTAAAGCCGGGGGATAAAGCGAGATCCGCGCTCTCGATGTTGCGAAAGTCGCGGATCAACAAGCGGGTGAGCGACATTACAATCTCATTGGCATGACAACGTAGGCCGCGCTTTGGCTGGCTGCATCTTCAATCTGCACACTGGAAACCGAATCCGTCAGCATGATGCGGACGTTTTCGCACTTCAGCGCGTTCAGCACATCCAGCACGTAACTGACGTTAAAGCCAATTTCCATATCCGTGCCGCCGTAAGTCACGTCGAGGATCTCTTCTGCCTCTTCCTGCTCAGGGTTATTGGCGGTGATTTTGATCTGGTTCTGGCTCACATAAAGACGTACACCGCGGAATTTCTCGTTGGAGAGGATCGCTGCGCGGGCAAAGGCCTGCTTCAGGATGTCGCAGCCTGCTTCCAGATGCTTGTCCGGATTCTTCGGCAATACGCGGCGATAATCCGGGAAACGGCCATCAACCAGCTTGGATGTGAAGATAAAATCGCCGACGTGCGCGCGAATATTGTTGCTGCCGATTTGGATGCGCAGCGGCGAATCACCGCCGTCCAGCATACGCATCAGCTCGATCACGCCTTTACGCGGCACGATCACCGAATGGTTGGGCAGCGACTGCCCGACCGGCATGGAACAGACTGCCAGGCGGTGACCATCGGTCGCCACGGTGCGCAGCTCTTCGCCTTCGGTTTCAAACAGCATACCGTTTAAGTAATAACGCACGTCCTGATGCGCCATGGAAAACTGGGTCGCTTCGATCAGGCGCTTCATGGTCGCCTGCGGCAGGGTGAATTCCACTTCGCTCTGCCAGTCGTCCAGATTCGGGAAGTCTGCCGCCGGCAGGGTCGACAGCGAGAAACGGCTGCGCCCGGAGCGTACCAGCATACGGTCGCCCTCCAGCTGTACGGCGATCTCGGCGCCTTCCGGCAGGCCACGGCAAATATCAAAGAATTTGCGCGCCGGAACGGTGGTCGCACCGGGTTCGTGCGGCTGCAGCAGCGCGACGCGGGCCACCATTTCCATTTCCAGATCGGTACCGGTCAGCGACAATGCGCCGTCAGCAACCTGCAACAACAGGTTACCCAGAATAGGCAGCGTAGGACGACCACCCAGCGGGCCGCTGACCTGCTGGAGCGGCTTGAGTAAATGTTCACGTTCAACGGTAAATTTCATAGCGTCACTTTCATCGCATCACGAAGATAATGTTCTGATTAAATTGGAAAAGTCTTCTTTGATATCATGACTTTCTTCACGCAACTGCTCGATCTTACGGCAGGCATGCAGCACGGTAGTGTGGTCGCGGCCACCAAAGGCATCGCCGATTTCCGGCAGGCTGTGGTTGGTGAGCTCTTTCGCCAGCGCCATCGCCATCTGGCGTGGACGCGCTACCGAGCGGGAGCGGCGTTTGGAAAGCAAATCCGCCACTTTAATTTTGTAATACTCCGCCACCGTTTTCTGGATGTTGTCGATGGTGACCAGTTTTTCCTGTAACGCCAGCAGATCGCGCAGGGCTTCCCGCACGAAATCAATGGTAATGGCGCGACCGGTAAAGTTGGCGTTGGCAATGACGCGGTTCAGCGCGCCTTCCAGCTCACGTACGTTTGAGCGCAGACGCTTGGCGATAAAGAACGCCACTTCACCCGGCAGACGAATATCGTTTTCGTCGGCCTTCTTCATCAGGATCGCCACGCGGGTTTCTAATTCCGGCGGTTCGATCGCAACGGTCAGCCCCCAGCCGAAACGGGATTTCAGACGATCCTCAACACCGTTGATCTCTTTGGGATAACGATCCGAGGTGAGAATGATCTGTTGATTACCTTCCAGCAGGGCGTTGAAGGTGTGGAAAAACTCTTCCTGGGATCGTTCTTTATTAGCAAAGAACTGGATGTCATCGATCAGCAGGGCGTCAACGGAGCGGTAGTAGCGTTTAAACTCTTCGATCGCGTTGTTTTGCAGGGCTTTTACCATGTCCTGAACAAAACGCTCGGAGTGCATATACACCACTTTGGCGTTCGGCTTACGCGCCACAATGCCGTTGCCCACCGCATGCAGCAGGTGCGTTTTACCCAGACCTGTTCCACCATAAAGGAAGAGCGGGTTATACGCGCCGCCTGGGTTATCCGCCACCTGACGGGCCGCAGCGCGGGCCAGCTGGTTGGATTTACCCTCAACGAAGTTATCAAAGGTGTGTTTGACGTTAACGTTGGAGCGATAGGTTGGCTCCGCGGGAGCCGGGACGTTATCCCAGCCTGAGCGTGCGGGCGCGGGGCGCGGGGTATGCACCGCCGCCACCTGCGCAGGCGCGGCGACGTTCACCGTCTCCCTGACGGTCTGCGTGACCGGTTTGGTTCCCACTTCAAAACGCAGCTGGGGGACATCAGTACCGCAGAAATCATTGAGCAGCCCGTTGATGTTATTAAGGTATTTATCCCTTACCCAATCGAGCACAAAACGGTTTGGCGCATACAAAGCCAGCGTGTTATCACTCAGTTCCGCCTGCAATGGGCGGATCCACATACTAAATTCTGTGGCTGGTAACTCATCCTGCAATCGGGCAAGACACTGCTGCCAAAGCGAAAGTGACACGGCGGACTCCACTCGAACAAAGTCGATAAAATGACAAAGGCTGAATATTCATGATTGTTGACACACGTCGAAAAGGTCTCTGAAAGACCCCTGAAGGGTGACGTGCGAACCGCTATTTGCGATTTGTCCCTTTTTACGATCGAGGATCGCGATCGGGACCGCGGATCATAACGTAAACAGCCGAAGAGATCTTGTGTTTCTCACAGATTCTTCACCATTTATCCACAGGTCGATCCGAACCGGGTAAGTGTAAACGATCCTGGCAGGGTGCGGCAGGATTTAGCCTGCATATTGGAAAATATGCTGAGCAACGCCAAAATTTTGCTTAATTGATCTCAGGAAGATCCTTGAGGATCCTTGCGCTTTCGTCGCCAGCCCGTATAATCCTCCACCCGGCGCGCAGCGTATGATTTTTGTCGTTTAAGGCTGTTCATTTTACAGACAGAATCATGCGAAAATACGCGGGATATAAGGAAAGAGAATTGACTCCGGAGTGTACAATTATTACAATCCGGCCTCTTTATTCACCAACACTGAAGCGTACGCAGTTGGCCTTGCCAAACGAGCAGGCGCAAAAGTCAGTGAAATCATTCAAGTTTAGGTAGAAATCGCCATGAAACGCACTTTTCAACCGTCTGTACTGAAGCGCAACCGCTCTCACGGCTTCCGCGCTCGTATGGCTACTAAAAATGGTCGTCAGGTTCTGGCACGTCGTCGTGCTAAAGGCCGTGCTCGTCTGACCGTTTCCAAGTAATAAAGCTAACCCTGCGTGGTTAAGCTCGCATTTCCCAGGGAGTTACGCTTGTTAACTCCCAATCATTTCACATTCGTCTTCCAGCAGCCACAACGGGCTGGCACGCCGCAAATCACCATCCTCGGCCGCCTGAATTCGCTGGGGCATCCCCGTATCGGTCTTACCGTCGCCAAGAAAAATGTTAAACGTGCGCATGAACGCAACAGGATCAAACGCCTGACGCGCGAAAGCTTCCGTTTACGTCAGCATGAACTCCCAGCAATGGATTTCGTGGTGGTGGCGAAAAAGGGGGTTGCTGACCTCGATAACCGTGCTCTCTCGGAAGCGTTGGAAAAATTATGGCGCCGCCACTGTCGCCTGGCTCAAGGCTCCTGATAGCCCTTATTAGGGTTTATCAACGCCTGATTAGTCCGCTACTCGGGCCACATTGCCGTTTCACTCCAACCTGTTCGGCCTACGGAATTGAGGCATTGCGCAGGTTTGGAGTGATAAAAGGCAGTTGGTTGACGGTGAAACGCGTATTAAAATGCCACCCTTTACACCCGGGTGGCGACGACCCCGTCCCGCCAGGACCTTTTAATACCAGAGAACACTAACGATGGATTCGCAACGCAATCTTCTTGTCATCGCTTTGTTGTTCGTGTCTTTCATGATCTGGCAAGCCTGGGAGCAGGATAAAAATCCTCAGCCTCAGGCGCAGCAGACCACGCAGACTACGACCACCGCAGCGGGTAGCGCCGCAGACCAGGGCGTACCAGCCAGTGGCCAGGGAAAACTGATTACCGTTAAGACCGATGTGCTGTCTCTTACCATCAACACCCGTGGTGGTGATGTTGAACAAGCGCAGCTGTTAGGTTATCCGAAAGAACTGGGTTCTTCTGAGCCGTTCCAGTTGCTGGAAACCACCCCGGAGTTCATCTATCAGGCACAAAGCGGCCTGACAGGTCGTGACGGCCCGGATAATCCGGCTAACGGCGCACGTCCGCTGTATAACGTCACCAGTGACGCCTTTGTGCTGGCGGATGGCCAGAACGAACTGGCGATCCCAATGACCTATACCGACGCGGCAGGCAACACCTTCACCAAAACCTTTACGCTGAAACGCGGTGAGTATGCGGTGAACGTTGGCTACAACGTGCAGAACAGCAGCGCGAAACCGCTGGAAGTGGCAACCTTCGGCCAGCTGAAGCAATCCATCAATCTGCCGGCTCATCGTGACACCGGAAGCAGCAACTTTGCGCTGCATACCTTCCGTGGCGCGGCGTACTCCACGCCAGATGAGAAGTACGAAAAATATAAATTCGATACCATTGCCGACAACGAAAACCTGAACGTCACCGCAAACGGCGGCTGGGTCGCGATGTTGCAACAGTACTTCGCAACCGCGTGGGTTCCGCGTAACGACGTGGCAAACAATTTCTACACCAACAACCTGGGCAATGGCGTTGCCGCTATCGGCTATAAGTCTGCGCCGGTTCTGGTTCAGCCGGGTCAAACCGGTGCGCTGAGCAGCACCCTGTGGGTGGGTCCGGAAATTCAGGACAAAATGGCTGCTGTTGCGCCGCACCTTGATCTGACCGTGGATTACGGCTGGTTGTGGTTCATCTCTCAGCCGCTGTTCAAACTGCTGAAATGGATCCATAGCTTCCTGGGTAACTGGGGCTTCTCCATCATCGTTATTACCTTTATCGTTCGTGGCATCATGTACCCGCTGACCAAAGCGCAGTACACCTCCATGGCGAAGATGCGTATGCTGCAGCCTAAAATTCAGGCCATGCGTGAGCGTCTGGGTGATGACAAGCAACGTCAGAGCCAGGAAATGATGGCGCTGTACAAAGCAGAGAAGGTTAACCCGCTGGGCGGCTGCTTCCCGCTGCTTATCCAGATGCCAATCTTCCTGGCGCTGTACTACATGCTGATGGGCTCCATTGAACTGCGTCATGCGCCGTTCGCGCTGTGGATCCATGACCTGTCCGCACAAGACCCGTACTACATTCTGCCGATCCTGATGGGCGTGACCATGTTCTTCATTCAGAAGATGTCGCCGACGACCGTTACCGATCCGATGCAGCAGAAAATCATGACCTTTATGCCGGTCATCTTTACGGTGTTCTTCCTGTGGTTCCCGTCTGGTCTGGTGCTGTACTATATCGTCAGCAACCTGGTGACCATTCTGCAACAACAGATGATTTACCGTGGACTGGAGAAACGTGGCCTGCATAGCCGCGAGAAGAAAAGCTCCTGACGTCATGTAGGCCGGGTAAGCAAAGCGCCACCCGGCAAACAGAAAAGTTCTGACAGGGCGGTCGATTGACCGCCTTTTTTATTGGTTTTAAAGAGATAAATCATGAGCCATAACGACACTATCGTTGCGCAGGCCACCCCCCCTGGACGCGGTGGCGTGGGCATTCTGCGCATCTCTGGCCTTAAAGCGCGGGAAGTGGCTGACGTTGTGCTGGGCAAGCTGCCGAAGCCGCGTTACGCCGATTACCTGCCGTTTCAGGATGCTGACGGCAGCGCGCTGGATCAGGGGATCGCGCTGTGGTTCCCCGGCCCCAACTCCTTTACCGGAGAAGACGTGCTGGAGCTCCAGGGGCACGGTGGACCGGTTATTCTCGATCTGCTGTTAAAACGCATCCTGAAGATCCCCGGCGTGCGTATTGCGCGGCCTGGCGAGTTCTCTGAACGCGCCTTCCTCAACGATAAGCTGGATCTGGCTCAGGCCGAGGCCATTGCCGATCTCATCGACGCCAGCTCAGAACAGGCCGCACGCTCGGCGCTGAACTCGTTGCAGGGCGCGTTTTCCGCCCGCGTGAATCATCTGGTGGAAGCACTCACTCACTTACGCATTTACGTTGAAGCGGCCATCGACTTCCCGGATGAAGAAATTGATTTTCTGTCGGACGGTAAAATCGAAGCGCAGCTTAACGAGGTCATTGGCGATCTGGATGCCGTTCGCGCTGAAGCGCGTCAGGGCAGCCTGCTGCGGGAAGGGATGAAAGTGGTGATCGCAGGCCGTCCGAATGCCGGTAAATCCAGCCTGCTGAACGCGCTGGCGGGGCGAGAGGCGGCGATTGTCACCGATATCGCCGGTACCACGCGCGATGTGCTGCGCGAGCATATTCATATCGACGGGATGCCGTTGCATATCATTGATACCGCCGGTCTGCGCGAAGCCAGCGATGAAGTCGAGCGTATTGGTATCGAGCGCGCCTGGCAGGAGATCGAACAGGCTGACCGGGTATTGTTTATGGTGGACGGCACCACCACCAGCGCGGTTGATCCAGCAGAGATCTGGCCCGACTTTATCGCCCGGCTGCCGGCAAAGCTACCCATTACGGTGGTGCGTAACAAAGCAGACATTACCGGCGAGACGCTGGGCATCAGCGATGTGAATGGTCACTCACTTGTGCGTCTATCCGCGCGCACCGGTGAGGGTGTAGATGTACTGCGCCATCATCTCAAAGCCAGTATGGGGTTTGATACCCGTATGGAAGGCGGCTTTATGGCGCGTCGTCGTCATTTACAGGCGCTGGAACTGGCGGCTGACCATCTGCAACAGGGTAAGGCGCAACTGCTCGGCGCATGGGCAGGCGAACTGCTGGCAGAAGAGCTGCGGCTGGCGCAGCAGGCATTAAGCGAGATCACCGGTGAGTTCACCTCCGACGATCTACTGGGCCGGATCTTCTCCAGTTTCTGCATCGGTAAGTGATCTCTTTAAAATAAACATTGCTACTCACTAAGGATCTGTGCGTTAATAGACTCATTGGTTTGACGCACAGACCTTTAAAGCAGTTAGTAAAGTAGTCCTCCAGAAGTTATCCAAAGATACCCTTCGTCGTGAGCTTCTCTTAATCGCTTCAAAAATTCTGTCAAGCACACCATCGCGCCGAAAGGCACTAATTCAATATCAAAGGTAATTTCTATGTCTGCTAAAATGACTGGTCTGGTAAAATGGTTCAACGCTGATAAAGGTTTCGGCTTCATCACTCCTGACGATGGCTCTAAAGATGTGTTCGTACACTTCTCTGCTATCCAGAACGATGGCTACAAATCTCTGGACGAAGGTCAGAAAGTGTCCTTCACCATCGAAAGCGGCGCTAAAGGCCCGGCAGCTGGTAACGTTGTAAGCCTGTAAGCTTCTACGTTCTAAGCACAGTATTTTAAAACCCGCCTCTGGCGGGTTTTTTCGTTTTCAGGGCCTGCTGTTAAAGGAAATGTAAAATTCCGGCACGGCGGTTCAAATCCTCTTTTTTCCTCAAGCAAACCTGCGCACAATACAGGCCATTAGCTATCCTCGTTGTCTGATCCTTCAGACCATTATCACGGAGCGAAAAATGGCAACACACTTTGCAAGAGGGATCCTGACCGACGGTCATCTCACCTCAACGAGGCTGCCTTCTGCCTGTCACCACGCCGCACGTCAATTACCTGAACATCAGCGCCACCGCTTTCTTGCCTCCCGGGCGTTACTCGCGGAACTGATGTTTATGCTTTACGGCATCAGTGAACTGCCGGACATCGTGATCCAGCCGAACGGCCGTCCGGTGTTTTTTGATATGCAGTTACCGCATTTTTCCCTCGCCTATGCCGGGAATATGGTTGGCGTGGCGATCACCACCGACGGCATTTGTGGGCTGGATATGGAGTTACAGCGGACGACGCGCGGTCTGCACAGCCCCCATGCGCAGGAACGGCAGATCTTCACTAACAATGAAAAGCTGTGGATCGGTAACCAGAACGATCCCAATGAAGCCCAGACACAGCTTATCACGCTGCGTCAGAGCGTATTAAAGATGGCCAGCCAGACGCAGGACTCGCCGGAGCTGTTACAGCTGCTGCCGGGTTCAGGTCGTCTGCGGGCGGCGCTGGCGGCCCCGGTGGAAGCGTTGTGTGATGCGGAGGATGTGCTGATCTGGTCGGTTGCCGTCTCACCGGCGATGGAAACGCTGCGGATCTGGGCATTTGACAGTAAAAGCGGCTGGAGCAGCCTGCCGGATATTCAACAGCGGGCGAATGCCCCTGCGGCGCGCCTGATGCGGTTCAGCAGTTTGCCTGCCTGAGAGAAGATCTGCCCTCACCCCGGCCATTTTGCCAGGATGAGGGAGCAATGCTTAATGCGCGTCGATAAAGGCAATCTTCAGCACAAACAGCAGCGCCACGACAACCACGCATGGGCTGAGTTCGCGCAGACGACCTGTACCGATTTTCATCACGCAGTAAGAGATAAAGCCCAGCGCGATGCCTTCGGTGATCGAGAAGCTGAACGGCATCATCACGGCAGTGATAAAGGCCGGTACCGCTTCGGTCAGATCATCCCACTTCACCCGCGCCAGGCTTGACGTCATCAGCACGCCCACGTAAATCAGCGCGCCTGCGGCGGCATACGGCGGCACCATGCCCGCCAGCGGCGACAGGAAGATCACCAGCAGGAACAGCACACCTACCACTACCGCGGTCAGACCGGTGCGGCCACCCACGGACACGCCGGACGAGGATTCAATGTACGCGGTCACGGAGGAGGTGCCGATGAATGAGCCTGCCACAGACGACACGCTATCCACAAACAGCGCCTGCTTCATGCGCGGGAATTTACCTTTTTCATCCGCCAGGCCCGCTTTATCCGTCACGCCAATCAGCGTACCGGAGGAGTCGAACAGGTTCACCAGCATGAACGAGAAGATCACGCCCGCGAGGCCCAGATTAAAGGAACCGGCTAAATCCACATGACCGACCACACTGGTCACGCTCGGCGGCGCAGAAACAATGCCACCGTAATGCACATCGCCCAGCATCCAGCCCAGCAGTGTGGTGACCACAATGGAAACCAGCACGGCCGCGTGAATATTACGCGAGGCCAGAATAGCGATGATAAAGAAGCCCAGCACGCCCAGCAGTACGCTGTGAGACGACAGGTTGCCAATAGTGACGAGGGTTTCTGAATTCGCCACGATCACGCCGGCGTTTTTCAGACCCATCATGCCGATGAATAAGCCGATACCGCTGGTGATACCCACGCGCAGGCTGACCGGGATATTGGCAATCATCCAGTAACGTACGCGGAAAATGGTCAGCAACAGCAGGCCAATCGCGCCCCAGAAGATCGCGCCCATGCCGATCTGCCACGGCAGCCCCATGGCGCCCACCACCACAAATGCAAAGAAAGCGTTCAGACCCATTGCCGGTGCCAGCGCGACCGGCAGGTTAGCGAACACGCCCATCAGAATGCTGCCAAGCGCGGCGATAAGACAGGTGGTCACAAACACCGCGCTGGTATCCATGCCAGCGGCGCCCAGGATTTGCGGGTTAACAAAAACGATATAGACCATCGTCAGGAAGGTGGTGAACCCGGCGATGACTTCGGTGCGTGCCGTTGTGCCGTGTTCACGCAGTTTAAACACGCGGTCGAGCAACCCCTGGCCTGATGGCTGGGTGGTGTGTTGTTGGCTCATTATCAATTTCCAAACATGGGAGGGAAAAATCCGTCGCTATCCTATACCAAAATGCGACAATGGTGATGGGTATCACCCATTTTTTTTCATTGATTTTGCTTATACGGCAACGATTGCGCGGCGTAATCTGCATCACGTAATCGTTAAAATTGCATTAAAACAGGAAACGGCATGTCCCAAATTGACGCGGTATTTTTCGACTGTGACGGCACGCTGGTCGACAGTGAAGTGATTTGTTCCCGGGCTTATGTCCATATGTTCCGGGAATTTGGCATTACGCTTGATCTTGAGGAGGTATTTAAACGCTTTAAGGGCGTAAAACTCTACGAGATTATCGACATCGTTAACGCCGAAAACGGCGTGGATCTGGCGAAAGCCGATCTAGAACCTGTCTACCGCGCCGAGGTCGCACGTCTGTTCGACAGCGAACTTGAAGTGATTGCGGGTGCAAATGCGTTGCTGGACGCGATGACCGTACCGATGTGTGTGGTGTCCAACGGGCCGGTAAGCAAAATGAATCATTCGCTGGGTAAGCTGGGAATGCTGCATCATTTCCCGGATTTATTGTTCAGCGGCTACGATATTCAGCGCTGGAAACCCGATCCGGCACTGATGTACCACGCCGCGAAAGCAATGAACGTCGATCCGACGAAATGTATTCTGGTGGATGATTCCTCCGCCGGGGCGCAGGCGGGTATCGCGGCGGGCATGGAAGTGTTCTACTTCTGCGCCGATCCGCATAATAAGCCCCTTGACCACCCGAAGGTGACGACCTTTACCGATCTGGCTCAGCTGCCGGAATTGTGGAAGGCGCGCGGGTGGGATATTACCCGCTAAAAAATGCCGGATGGCGCTGACGCTTATCCGGCCTACAGGTTCTGAAATTAAGGCCGGATATCCGGCCTTAAAAGATCACTCTTTCGGATCGCTGCCGGCGAGCAGTTTGTCCAGCTCGTCGCCGCCCACGTGACGGAAATCCTGACCTTTCACGAAGTAGAAAATGTATTCGCAAATGTTCTGGCAACGGTCGCCGATACGCTCGATGGAGCGCGCGCAGAACAGCGCTGTCAGTACGCTTGGGATCGTGCGCGGATCTTCCATCATGTAGGTCATCAGCTGACGCACAATGCCTTCATATTCCTGATCCACTTTCTTGTCTTCGCGGTAAATACGGATCGCTTCATCGAGATCCATACGCGCGAACGCATCCAGCACATCATGCAGCATCTGCACCGTGTGGCGGCCAAGGGACTCCAGGCTCACCAGCAGCGGCTGGTGTTGCTGAGAGAATTTCTCCAGCGCCGTGCGGCAAATTTTGTCGGCCACATCGCCAATACGCTCAAGCTCGGCGATGGTTTTGATGATCGCCATCACCAGACGCAGGTCGCTGGCGGTAGGCTGACGCTTGGCGATGATGCGCACACAGGCTTCATCGATTGCGACTTCCATCATATTGACCTGCTGGTCGCCTGCCACCACGCGCTTGGCCAGCTCGCTGTCCTGATTGTGCATGGCGGTGATAGCGTCAGAGAGCTGCTGCTCCACCATTCCACCCATGGTCATGACCTGAGTGCGAATACTTTCCAGCTCGGCGTTGAACTGGCCGGAAATGTGTTTATTGAGGTTAAGGTTATCCATAGCGTGCTCCTGAATCAGCCGTAGCGACCCGTGATGTAATCTTCAGTTTGTTTCTTAGCCGGCTTGGTAAACAGATCGTCGGTGTTGCTGAACTCAATAAGCTCGCCAAGGTACATAAACGCCGTGTGATCGGAGCAACGCGCAGCCTGCTGCATGTTGTGGGTCACGATAACCACGGTGTAATCCTGTTTTAACTCGGTGATCAGCTCTTCAATACGGCCGGTAGAGATAGGATCCAGCGCCGAGCAGGGCTCATCCAGCAGCAGCACTTCCGGACGAATGGCGATGCCACGGGCGATACATAAACGCTGCTGCTGACCACCAGAGAGCGAATAACCGCTCTGGTGCAGTTTATCTTTGGTTTCATTCCATAACGCGGCCTTGGTCAGCGCCCACTGGACACGCTCGTCCATGTCGGTGCGGGAGAGCTTTTCAAACAGGCGCACGCCGAAGGCGATGTTATCGTAAATCGACATCGGGAACGGCGTCGGCTTCTGGAAGACCATACCGACTTTGGCGCGCAGCAGCGCGATGTCCTGGGTATTGGTGAGAATATTGTCGCCATCCAGCAGGATTTCGCCTTCTGCACGCTGCTCCGGGTAGAGCGAGTACATTTTGTTAAAAGTACGCAGCAGGGTGGATTTGCCACAGCCTGACGGGCCGATAAACGCCGTCACCTGGTTTTTGGCAATATCCAGACTGATATTTTTCAGGGCATGGAATTTCCCGTAATAGAAGTTCAAATCACGAACCTGGATCTTACCGGATGCAGTATCAACCATACTCATTTTACTCTTTCCTCATTCGGCGCGGCCCGTGGCCCCGCCGCAAAATATTAACCGTGTTTCTTCTTCGCGAAGATCACGCGCGCCAGAATGTTCAGCAACAGTACGCACAGGGTGATAATCAGCACGCCTGCCCAGGCCAGTTCCTGCCACTCGGCAAACGGACTCATGGCAAATTTGAAAATTGTCACCGGCAGGTTGGCGATAGGCTGCATCATGTCCGTGCTCCAGAACTGGTTGGAGAGCGCGGTAAACAGCAGCGGCGCGGTTTCACCGGCGATACGCGCAACGGCCAGCAGAATGCCGGTCAGGATGCCGGAAACAGAGGCTTTTAACGTGATGGAAGAGATCATCTTCCACTTGGGCGTGCCCAGCGCATAAGCGGCTTCACGCAGGCTGTCCGGCACCAGTTTCAGCATGTTCTCGGTGGTACGGATGACAATAGGCACCTGCAACAGCGCCAGCGCGATCACGCCTGCCCAGCCAGAGAAGTGCTCCATCTGCGCCACCACAATGGTGTAAACGAACAGACCAACCACAATCGACGGCGCAGAGAGCAGAATATCGTTAATGAAACGGATCACTTCTGACAGCCAGGATTTGCGGCCATACTCCGCCAGATAAATACCGGCCATAATGCCCAGCGGCGTCCCGATTGCGGTGGCCCAGAAAATTAACAGGCCGCTGCCCGCCAGGGCGTTTGCCAGGCCCCCGCCCGCCGTATTAGGCGGCGGCGTCATTTCGGTGAATAACGCCAGCGACATGCCATCGATACCACGCGTCACCGTAGAAAACAGGATCCAGACCAGCCAGAACAGACCGAACGCCATGGTCGCCATCGAGAGCGTCAGCGCGATACGGTTCTTGAGACGACGACGGGCCTGCATTTTACGACGCGATTCCGCCAAAGCCGTGGTGTTTTGCATTTCGAGCGTTGCCATTATCGTGCCCCCTCGTTTTTCGCCAGGCGCATGATCATGACCTTAGAAATCGCCAGCACGATAAAGGTGATCACAAAGAGGATCAGCCCCAGCTCCATCAGCGCCGATACGTGCAGCCCGGATTCGGCTTCCGCAAATTCATTCGCCAGCGCAGAGGTAATACTGTTACCCGGCATATACAGCGAGGCGCTGTCGAGCTGGTAGGTGTTGCCGATGATAAAAGTCACCGCCATGGTTTCACCCAGCGCGCGGCCAAGGCCAAGCATCACGCCGCCGATCACCCCATTTTTGGTGAACGGCAGAACAATGCGCCAGATCACTTCCCAGGTGGTGCAGCCGATGCCGTATGCCGACTCTTTCATCATCACCGGCGTTTGTTCGAACACGTCGCGCATTACGGAGGCGATGTACGGAATGATCATGATGGCGAGGATCACCCCGGCCGCCAGAATACCGATACCGAATGCCGGGCCGGAAAAGAGCGCGCCCACAAACGGAATGTTCGACAGTACGTTGCCGACCGGCTCCTGGAAATATTTCGCAAACAAGGGCGCGAAGATGAACAGCCCCCACATGCCGTAAACGATACTGGGGATAGCCGCCAGCAGTTCAATGGCGATACCGAGCGGGCGACGCAGCCAGCCAGGCGCCAGTTCAGTCAGAAACAGGGCAATGCCGAAACTCACCGGAACGGCGATCAGCAGCGCGATAAATGAAGTCACCAGCGTGCCGTAAATCGGCACTAACGCCCCGTAAATATCGTTAGGCGCGTCCCAGTCTTTGGTCCACAGGAAAGAGAAACCAAACTTCTGGATGCTTGGCCAGGAGGAGAAAATAAGCGACACAATAATGCCGCCCAGCAGCAATAGCACAATCAGCGCAGCCAGTTTTACCAGTGCGCTGAAGATCATGTCGCCTTGTTTACCCGGTGGGTTAAAAGCGGGCTTAGTTGCAGCCATAGGTCACTCTTTTAGTTGAACTCTGTTTTGAACGATGCCCGGTGGCGTCGCCGCTTACCGGGCCTACAAAAAAAGCATGTTAGCGGATTTTTGCAGGGCGGATAAGCGAAAGCGCCATCCGCCATCATTAACTACTTTGATTAATACAGTGCTTTACCGCTGCTGTCTTTCACGTTGGTTTTCCATGCAGCACGGATCTGCTCAACCACATTGTCTGGCAGGGTTGCGTAATCCAGGTCATTCGCCTGTTTAGCGCCATCTTTATAAGCCCAGTCAAAGAACTTCAGCACTTCTGCGCCCTGCTCAGGTTTCTTCTGCTCTTTATGGATCAGGATGAAGGTGGTGGAAGTGATCGGCCACGCATCATCGCCTTTCTGGTTAGTCAGGTCCTGAGCGAAGGTTTTGCTCCAGTCCACGCCTTTGGCGGCGTTAGAGAAGCTTTCTTCGGTCGGGGATACCGGTTTGCCATCCGCAGACACCAGTTTGGTGTAAGCCAGGTTGTTCTGTTTAGCATAGGCGTATTCAACGTAACCGATAGAGCCCGGCAGACGCTGAACGAACGCGGCGATGCCGTCGTTACCTTTACCGCCCAGACCGGTCGGCCAGTTTACGGTAGAGCCTGAACCGATTTTAGATTTCCACTCTTCGTTCACTTTCGCCAGGTAGCTGGTGAACACGAAAGAGGTGCCGGAACCATCAGCGCGACGCACAACGGCGATGTTCTGCGAAGGCAGTTTCAGGCCTGGGTTGAGTTTAGCAATCGCGGCGTCATCCCATTTTTTGATTTTGCCGAGGTAAATATCACCCAGGGTTTTGCCGTCCAGCACCAGTTCGCCGGATTTCACGCCCTGCAGGTTAACCGCCAGCACCACGCCACCGATCACGGTAGGGAACTGGAAGAGGCCTTCCTGAGCCAGTTTTTCATCAGACAGCGGAGCATCAGACGCGCCGAAATCAACGGTGTTAGCGGTAATTTGCTTCACGCCGCCGGAGGAGCCGATACCCTGGTAGTTTACTTTGCTACCGGTGGCTTTCTGGTAAGTATCAGCCCATTTGGCATACACCGGCGCCGGGAAGGTTGCACCCGCGCCAGTCAGGCTTGCTGCTGCGTTAACAGCAAAAGCGCTCAGAGATAAGGTCGCAGCGACAACAGTGGCGACAGTGGTACGCATGGCTTTCATAATGACTCCTGCAAGATTTCGTAAATCGTTGTTTGAGTAGCTCCGGTATGCAAAATAGGACAAACAGGTGACAGTAAAATGTACGAAATATGACAGTTTTGTGACAGCCGGGGCCACTGGCGGGATGGCCAAAATAAAATCATTATAATCAAATAATTATAGGATTTATGAACAGAGCATGACAGCGTGATTTTATTTTTATTACAGGATTAAAAGTAGCTGAAGATGACAGTTTGTCATAAAGAAGGGTGCCGCAAATGTGTATAAAAACAGAACAGCGCAGACAGTAAAAGCCCCGCCTTTGCAGACGGGGCTGTGTTTTATTTACTCAACCGTAACGGATTTCGCCAGGTTACGCGGCTGGTCAACGTCGGTGCCTTTGATCAGCGCAACGTGATAGGCCAGTAACTGCAGCGGCACGGTATAGAAAATCGGTGCGATCACCTCTTCCACATGCGGCATTTCGATAATGTGCATGTTGTCACTGCTGTTGAAACCGGCATCACGATCGGCGAAGACGTACAGCTGGCCGCCACGGGCGCGCACTTCTTCAATATTGGATTTCAGTTTTTCCAGCAGTTCGTTATTCGGTGCCACCACGATCACCGGCATATCGGCGTCAATCAGCGCCAGCGGGCCGTGTTTCAGCTCGCCCGCCGCATAAGCTTCAGCGTGGATATAGGAGATCTCTTTAAGCTTCAGCGCGCCTTCCAGCGCGATCGGATACTGATCGCCACGGCCAAGGAACAGCGCGTGATGCTTGTCGGAGAAATCTTCTGCCAGCGCTTCGATGCGTTTGTCCTGCGACAGCATCTGCTCGATACGGCTCGGCAGCGCCTGCAGACCATGCACAATGTCATGCTCAATGGACGCGTCCATGCCTTTCAGACGGCTTAACTTCGCCACCAGCATCAGCAGCACCGTTAACTGGGTGGTAAAAGCTTTGGTGGAAGCCACACCGATTTCAGTCCCGGCGTTGGTCATCATCGCCAGATCGGATTCACGCACCAGCGAGGAGCCCGGCACGTTACAGATCGCCAGCGAACCGAGGTAACCCAGCTCTTTCGACAAGCGCAGCGCGGCCAGGGTATCTGCCGTTTCACCGGACTGGGACAGGGTGATCATCAGGCTGTTGCGACGAACCGCGGATTTGCGGTAGCGGAACTCAGAGGCAATCTCCACGTCACAGGGCACGCCCGCCAGGGATTCAAACCAGTAGCGTGACACCATCCCGGAGTTATACGAGGTGCCGCAGGCCACAATCTGGATATGCTCAACCTGTGACAGCATGTCATTGGCATTCGCGCCCAGCTCGCTTAAATCCACTTCGCCGTGGCTGATACGCCCGGTCAGAGTGTTTTTGATGGCGTTCGGCTGCTCATAAATCTCTTTTTGCATGTAGTGGCGATAGATACCTTTATCGCCCGCGTCGTATTGCAGATTAGATTCGATGTCCGGGCGCGTAACTTCGTGGCCAGACTTATCAAATACGGTCACGCTGCGACGCGTAACTTCAGCGATATCGCCTTCTTCCAGATAGATAAAGCGACGGGTGACCGGCAGCAGGGCTAACTGATCGGAAGCGATGAAGTTTTCGCCCATGCCGAGGCCAATGACCAGCGGGCTGCCGGAACGGGCGGCCAGCAGGGTATCCGGATGACGGGTATCCATGATCACCGTGCCGTAGGCACCGCGCAGCTGCGGGATAGCACGTAACACGGCGTCACGCAGCGTGCCGCCCTGCTCCAGCTCCCAGTGAACGAGGTGAGCAATCACTTCGGTATCGGTTTCGGAGGCAAAGACGTAGCCACGTGCCTGCAATACTTCACGCAGCGGCTCATGGTTCTCAATAATACCGTTATGGACCACCACAATGTGTTCGGACACATGCGGGTGCGCATTCCCTTCCGAAGGTTCACCGTGGGTTGCCCAGCGTGTATGTGCGATCCCCGTACCGCCATGGAGCGGATGTTCTTCCGCAGCCTGAGACAGCATCTGAACTTTACCCAGACGACGCAGACGGGTCATGTGCCCTTCGTTATCGACGACGGCCAGTCCCGCAGAGTCATAACCACGATATTCCAGACGACGTAAGCCTTCGAGAAGGATTTCAGCAATATCACGCTGCGCGACTGCGCCAACAATTCCACACATAGTTAATTTCCTGATAATGATGCGTTGTCGCCGACCTGTTTTGCCCGTATCGGGCGCCCCGAGCCTTGTAGAGAGTGGGGTTATTTTTATGGTTACTGCTGGTGGGCGGGAGATATATGTTTATCTCCTCATCCCTGTTTGCCGGATGGCACTAACGTTTATCCGGCAGAAAACCGTAGGGCGGGTTAGCGAAGCACCACCCGCCACATTGTTACTTCTTCTTCACCGGACGTTTCCAGCCCTTGATATGGGTCTGACGTACCCGGCTGATAACCAGTTCATTTTCCGCGATGTCATTCGTTACCGTGGTGCCCGCGCCGATGCTTGCGCCGCTGGCTACCGTCACCGGCGCCACCAGCTGCGTATCGGAGCCGACAAACACGTCATCGCCAATAATGGTTTTATGCTTATTGGCGCCATCGTAGTTGCAGGTGATTGTGCCCGCGCCGATGTTCACGTTATCGCCAATTTCCGCATCGCCCAGGTAGGTGAGATGACCCGCTTTCGAGCCTTTACCCAGACGCGCTTTTTTCATTTCCACGAAGTTGCCGACGTGCGCGCCTTCCAGCAGCTCGGCACCCGGACGCAGACGCGCAAACGGGCCGATGGTGCAGGCGGCGGCCAGTTCAGCATCTTCCACCACGCTGTAAGGACTGATTTCGCAGTCATCGCCGATCACGCTGTTTTTGATCACGCAGCCTGCGCCGATCTTCACGCGATGCCCCAGGGTGACGTTACCTTCGAGAATCACGTTAGTATCGATTTCCACATCGCGCCCGTGGGTCAGGGAGCCGCGTAAATCGAAACGCGCCGGATCGCACAGCATAACCCCTGCCAGCAGCAGCTTTTCAGCCTGCTCAGCCTGATAGACGCGCTCCAGACGGGACAGCTGCAGGCGGTTGTTCACGCCTTCCACTTCGCTCAGCCTTTCCGGGTGGACGGCGGCAATTTCACGCCCTTCGTGATAAGCCAGCGAGATAATATCGGTGATGTAGTATTCACCCTGCGCATTGTTGTTGGTCAGTTTCGCCAGCCAGCGCTTCATGTCTGCACCATTGGCGATCAGAATGCCGGTATTGATTTCCTGGATCTGACGCTGCTCATCGGTGGCATCTTTGTGCTCCACGATACCGGTCACTTTGCCGTTCTCGCGGGTGATACGGCCATAGCCGGTCGGATCGCTGAGATTTACCGTCAGTAAGCCAATGCCGTTCTGCGGTTTGGCGTCACGCAGGCGTTGCAGAGTAGCGACCGAAATCAGCGGCACATCGCCGTAGAGCATCAGAATATCTTCGTCATCAGCAAAATTCGGCGCGGCCATCTGCATGGCGTGTCCGGTGCCCAGTTGTTCAGCCTGTAGCACCCAGTTCAGCTTGTCGTCGCGCAATGTCTGCTTCAGCAAATCGCCGCCGTGCCCGTAAACCAGATGAACGCGGCTGGCGCCAAGTTCATTCGCGGCATCAATGACATGCTGGACCATCGCTTTCCCTGCAAGGGTGTGCAGCACTTTGGGAAGATCGGAATACATGCGGGTCCCTTTACCAGCGGCAAGGATGACCACACTCATAGCACTGTTCAACATACGCGTCCTGACTGTAATTTGAGGGTGAATTTTTACTTTTTCACATTGAAAATACTACATTTTTTTCGCCGTGAATTGGGTCGCAGATTAAATGCCAGCAGACCGGTAATAATCCCCTTCTGCGCCCCGTTTTCCGGCCGTCATGATGCCATTTACCGTAAAAAATGAACATATCACGGGCTGTAAAGTTGTTATGCCGATGTTTTACTTATTTTTTCGCAGAATGAATAAAGAAAACGTAGCCAGGCTGACAGCAGCAAAGGTGAGTATAGAGGAGTTAAGCGGGGCGCGAAGCCGTACGAACGGGGGATATTTTGACTGAATTATTAAAAGCATAAAGGCCGCCTCGGGCGACCTTTATTGATGTCTGTTCACGCCACCAGCGGTTGTCGTTTTAATTGGCGGCACTACGTGATTACAGATTAAAAGTACCAAAAGAAACGTTCATGTTGTTGAAGAAAGCGATAATTTTCTTAATCAGTTTCATGATGTTTTCCCGGCGGTTGAATTCGTTTATGTGACTTACTTCACAAAAATAAGTCTACACCTCAAATTTTAACCGATCAATATTTTTGTGATGTTAATCACAAAAAATAAGAAACACCATTTCATTTATCAACCCATTCTCGTGGAAGCATAAAAAAAGCCAGCCTGGCAACCAGACTGGCTTTGTGCTTTTCAAGCCGGTGTTACATCGCTTTTTTGGTCAACTCGATAACACGCAGTTTCGCGATCGCTTTGGCCAGCTCCGCAGACGCCTGAGCGTAATCCACGTCGCCATGAGAGCTCTTAATGTGCTCTTCTGCTTTACGTTTCGCTTCCAGAGCTCGCGCTTCGTCGAGATCCTGGCCACGAATAGCAGTATCAGCGAGAACGGTCACGCTGCCAGGCTGCACTTCAATAATGCCGCCGGACAGGTAGATAAACTCTTCATGACCGAACTGTTTAACGATGCGGATCATACCAGGCTTAATGGCGGTGAGCAGCGGGGCGTGACCCGGGAAAATACCCAGTTCACCTTCACTGCCCGTTACCTGGATTTTCTCGACCAGCCCGGAGAACATTTGTTGCTCTGCGCTGACGACGTCCAGGTGGTAAGTCATTGCCATATCACCCTCCGATTAAGGCGTTAAAGTTTTTTGGCTTTTTCCACGGCTTCGTCGATGGAACCAACCATGTAGAACGCCTGCTCCGGCAGGTGATCGTATTCGCCTTCCATGATGCCTTTAAAGCCACGGATGGTGTCTTTCAGGGAGACGTATTTGCCCGGAGAACCGGTAAATACTTCTGCCACGAAGAACGGCTGGGACAGGAAGCGCTGGATCTTACGTGCGCGAGCTACCACCAGTTTGTCTTCTTCAGACAGTTCATCCATACCCAGGATGGCGATGATGTCTTTCAGTTCCTGGTAACGTTGCAGCAGGGACTGTACGCCACGCGCGGTGTCGTAGTGTTCCTGACCAACCACCAGCGGATCCAGCTGACGGCTGGTGGAATCCAGCGGGTCAACGGCCGGGTAGATACCCAGAGACGCGATCTGACGGCTCAGTACCACGGTTGCGTCTAAGTGCGCAAAGGTAGTGGCTGGTGACGGGTCAGTCAGGTCATCCGCAGGTACGTATACCGCCTGAACGGAGGTGATAGAACCGGTTTTGGTGGAGGTGATACGTTCCTGCAACACACCCATCTCTTCTGCCAGGGTCGGCTGATAGCCTACCGCAGAAGGCATACGGCCCAGCAGTGCGGATACTTCCGTACCGGCCAGGGTATAACGATAGATGTTATCGACGAACAGCAGAACGTCACGACCTTCGTCACGGAATTTCTCAGCCATGGTCAGGCCGGTCAGCGCAACGCGCAGACGGTTTCCCGGCGGCTCGTTCATCTGACCGTAAACCAGGGATACTTTGTCCAGAACGTTGGAGTCAGTCATTTCGTGGTAGAAGTCGTTACCCTCACGAGTACGCTCACCCACGCCTGCAAACACGGAATAGCCGGAGTGCTCGATCGCGATGTTACGGATCAGCTCCATCATGTTTACGGTTTTACCCACACCCGCACCGCCGAACAGACCGACTTTACCGCCCTTAGCGAACGGACACATCAGGTCGATAACCTTGATGCCGGTTTCCAGCAGTTCCTGAGAGCTGGACAGTTCTTCGTAGCTTGGTGCCGCGCGGTGGATCGCCCAACGCTCTTCTTCACCGATGTCGCCTTTCATGTCGATCGGCTGACCGAGCACGTTCATGATACGACCCAGTGTTGCTTTACCTACCGGTACTTCAATCGGGTGCTCAAGGTCTTTTACTTCCAGACCACGACGCAGACCGTCAGAAGAACCCATGGCGATAGTACGCACGATACCACCACCGAGCTGCTGCTGAACTTCCAGCACCAGGCTTTCGTTACCATTTTGTACCTCAAGAGCATCGTACACACGCGGTACGGCATCCTGAGGGAATTCGACGTCAACCACGGCGCCGATTACCTGGACAATTTTTCCAGTAGCCATCTTGAATCCTCTACGAATTAACCTGGTTATACCGCGGATGCACCACCGACGATTTCGGTGAGTTCCTGAGTAATGCTGGCCTGACGAGCTTTGTTGTATACCAACTGCAGCTCTTTAATCAGGCTGCCGCCATTGTCGGTCGCGGCTTTCATCGCCACCATACGTGCGGCCTGCTCGCTGGCCAGGTTTTCTACCACGCCCTGATAAACCTGCGACTCAACGTAACGACGCAGCAGGGTATCCAGCAGCGGTTTCGGATCGGGTTCATACAGGTAATCCCAGGCTTTCTGCTTCAGCTCACCGTCTTCTGATGCCGGTAACGGCAGCAGCTGGGTGAGGGTCGGAACCTGAGACATGGTGTTAATAAATTTGTTGCTGACAATGTACAGCCTGTCCAGACGGCCTTCATCGTAGGCCTGCAACATCACTTTTACCGGGCCGATCAGTTCGGACAGGGACGGGTTATCACCCATACCGGTCACCTGGGCGACAATATTGCCCCCCACGGAATTGAAGAAAGAGACGCCTTTAGAGCCGATCATCGCGATATCGCTCTGAACGCCTTTATCGGACCATACTTTCATTTCCGCCAGCAGTTTTTTGAACAGGTTAATGTTCAAGCCACCGCACAGACCACGGTCGGTCGACACCACCAGGTAGCCCACGCGCTTAACGTCGCGTTCTTCCAGGTAAGGGTGCTTATATTCCAGATTGCCGTTCGCAAGGTGACCAATCACTTTGCGCATGGTATCTGCATAAGGACGGCTGGCCGCCATTCTGTCCTGCGATTTACGCATTTTGGAAGCGGCGACCATCTCCATCGCTTTAGTGATCTTCTGCGTGTTCTGGACGCTTGCGATCTTACTACGTATCTCTTTTGCGCCGGCCATGAGCTTCTCCTCAATGCCTTGCGGTCTGCCCTAAGACAGACCGCCAGACGTTACCAGGACTGGGTTGCTTTGAAGGAATCGAGGATGCCTTTCAGCTTGCCTTCGATTTCGTCGTTATAGCCACCGGACTGGTTGATCTCTTGCATCAGCGGAGCGTGGTCACGGTCAACGTAAGCCAGCAGAGCGGCTTCGAAGCTACCGATTTTCGCCAGTTCCACATCTTCGAGGTAACCGCGTTCAGCCGCGAACAGCACCAGGCCCTGTTGTGCAACAGACATTGGGGCATACTGTTTCTGTTTCAGCAGCTCGGTCACTTTCTGACCATGGCTCAGCTGTTTACGGGTAGCTTCATCCAGATCGGATGCGAACTGAGAGAACGCAGCCAGTTCACGATACTGTGCCAGCGCGGTACGAATACCACCGGACAGTTTCTTGATGATCTTGGTCTGAGCAGCACCACCAACACGGGATACGGAGATACCCGGGTTAACCGCCGGACGAATACCGGAGTTAAACAGGTTGGTTTCCAGGAAGATCTGACCATCGGTAATAGAAATTACGTTGGTCGGAACGAACGCAGAAACGTCACCCGCCTGGGTTTCAATGATCGGCAGCGCGGTCAGGGAGCCAGTTTTACCTTTCACTTCACCTTTGGTGAAGTTCTCAACGTATTCCGCGTTTACGCGGGATGCGCGCTCCAGCAGACGGGAGTGGAGATAAAACACGTCGCCCGGGAATGCTTCACGTCCTGGCGGACGGCGCAGCAGCAGGGAAACCTGACGGTATGCAACAGCCTGTTTGGACAGGTCATCATAAACGATCAGCGCATCTTCACCGCGGTCACGGAAGTATTCGCCCATGGCGCAACCGGCATACGGAGCCAGGTATTGCAGCGCAGCGGATTCAGAAGCGGTAGCCACCACAACGATAGTGTTGGACAGCGCGCCGTGCTCTTCCAGTTTACGCACCACGTTAGAGATGGTGGACGCTTTCTGGCCGATTGCCACGTATACGCATTTGATGCCGGAGTCACGCTGGTTGATGATCGCATCGATAGCCATCGCGGTTTTACCGGTCTGACGGTCGCCGATAATCAGCTCACGCTGACCACGACCGATTGGGATCATGGCATCAACGGATTTGTAACCGGTCTGTACCGGCTGATCGACGGACTGACGATCGATTACGCCCGGTGCGATAACTTCGATTGGCGAGAAGCCATCGTTATCAACCGGACCTTTACCGTCGATTGGCGCACCCAGGGTGTTCACCACGCGGCCCAGCAGGCCACGGCCTACCGGTACTTCAAGAATACGGCCAGTACATTTAACCTTCATGCCTTCGGCGAGGTCAGCATACGGACCCATCACAACAGCACCTACGGAGTCGCGCTCCAGGTTCAGTGCGATAGCGTAACGGTTACCCGGCAGGGAGATCATTTCACCCTGCATACAATCGGCCAGGCCGTGAATGCGGATAACACCGTCACTTACAGAAACAATAGTACCTTCGTTATGAGCTTCGCTCACAACACTGAACTGAGCAATGCGCTGCTTGATCAGTTCGCTGATTTCGGTGGAATTCAGTTGCATGCTCCAGTCCCCTTAAGACTGCAAGACGTCTGCGAGGCGTTGTAGACGGCCGCGTACGCTGCCATCAATGACCATATCACCCGACTGGATGATTACGCCCGCCATTACAGACTTATCGATATTGCAATTCAGCTTAACTTTGCGTGACAGACGTTTTTCCATCGCGGCGGTAATCTTCGCAAGCTGTTCTTCACTCAGTTCGGTCGCCGAGGTTACTTCAACTTCAGCGGTAGCTTCACTAAGGGCACGTAAGTGCTCAAACTGCTCAAGAACATCCGGGAGCACTCTCAGACGACCATTCTCAGCCATCACCTTGATCAGGTTCTGGCCGTTGGTATCAAGTTGCTCGCCGCAAACGGCGATGAACGACGCGGCGAGAGTTTCCGGTGCCAGTGCACCTGAAAGCATCTCCGCCATATGTTCGTTTTTCGTTACCTCTGCGGCAAACGCCAGCATGTTCTGCCAGCGATCGACACTTTGGGTTTCGACAGCAAAGTCAAAAGCTGCTTTGGCGTAGGGGCGAGCTACCGTAACAAATTCAGACATCAGCCCCTCCCTCCTTACAGTTCAGCGACAAGTTTGTCCACGATGTCGCTGTTAGCAGCTTCATCCACGGAACGTTCGATGATCTTCTCGGCGCCAGCAACAGCCAGGATAGCAACTTGCTTACGCAGTTCCTCACGAGCACGTTTACGCTCAGCATCAATTTCTGCCTGAGCCTGTGCAACGATTTTGGTACGTTCCTGTTCTGCTTCGGTTTTGGCTTCGTCCAGGATCTGAGCACGACGTTTGTTCGCCTGCTCAATGATTACCTGGGCTTCCGCTTTCGCCTTTTTCAGCTGGTCGGTCGCATTGGCCTGTGCAAGGTCCAAATCCTTTTTAGCTCGTTCTGCAGAAGCGAGGCCGTCAGCGATTTCTTTTTGACGTTTCTCAATGGCAGCGATCAACGGCGGCCATACATACTTCATGCAGAACAGAACGAACAGGACAAACGCGATGGCCTGGCCGAGGATTGTTGCGTTAAGATTCACAGCACAATGCCTCTTATCTGGTTAACGTTCTAAAAATTGCTTAATCAAGCAACGCTTACTACGCGACAGCAAACATCACGTACAGACCCAGACCTACAGCGATCATCGGGATAGCATCCACCAGACCCATAACGATAAAGAACTGAGTACGCAGCAGAGGGATCAGATCCGGTTGACGCGCTGCGCCTTCCAGGAATTTGCCCCCGAGGATGCCGATACCGATCGCAGCACCGATTGCCGCCAGACCCATCATCACAGCGGCAGCCATGTACAGCAGATCCATATTCAGGTTTTCCATGACAGTCTCCAGTTTGTTTCAGTTAGAACGTAGTAGTGTTGGTAAAATCAATGCTCTTCAGATGCCATCGACAGATAGACAATCGTCAGAACCATGAAAATGAAGGCTTGCAGCGTAATGATCAGGATGTGGAAAATGGCCCATGGCACATTCAGGATCCACTGTGACCACCATGGCAGAAGTCCTGCAATCAGAATGAAGATCAACTCACCGGCATACATGTTGCCGAACAGTCGCAGACCGAGTGATACCGGTTTAGACAGCAGGCTTACCCCTTCAAGGATTAAGTTGACAGGAATAAATGCCCAGTGGTTGAACGGCTGTAAGGTCAGCTCTTTGGTGAAGCCGCCAATGCCTTTCATTTTGATGCTGTAGAACAGAATGAGGATAAATACGCCCAGCGCCATCGACAGGGTGATGTTCACGTCAGCGGACGGAACCACACGCAGAGCCGGCAGGCCGAATACATGCTCGCCGATATACGGCAGCAGGTCGATAGGCAGCAAATCCATCAGGTTCATCAGGAATACCCAGACGAAAATCGTCAGGGCCAGCGGAGCAATCAGTTTGCTCTTGCCGTGGTACATGTCTTTCACGCTGCCGTTGACGAAGCCAATGACCAGCTCGATCGCCGTCTGGAATTTTCCCGGAACGCCGCTGGTTGCTTTTTTGGCAACGCTACGGAACATCACGAGGAACAACAGACCCAGAAGCACCGAGAAGAACATGGAGTCGATGTTAAGCGTCCAGAAAGTGGCTGGGGGGTTATGCGGATCCACCAGCGAAAAGGTACGCAGGTCAATCTGAAGGTTATTCAGATGGTGGCCTATGTACTCCTGCGGTGTTGAGATTTCTCCTGCAGACATGATGCCTCTTACCCTTTGTTGTTAATTACAGCGGGTGCCAGTATCTGTACAACCAGCACCGAAACCCACGTGACGATGAGCGGCAAAAAGACCGCCTTCAAAACCGCCAGCGCCACCACCAGTAGGGTAAAGGTCGCCAACACCTTGAACACTTCCCCGAAGGCGAAGGACCAGGCCATGCGGCCTTTAGCAGGTGTATGCGCCTGATGACGCCAGGCAAAAATCATAAACAACATATTTGGCAGTACCACTGCCAGCCCACCGCATACTGCGGAGACGCCCCAGAAGGGGTCTTTAAGGCAAAATAGCAATGCGCTTGCTATCACTGCCAGGAACTGAATGAACAGAAGCTTACGAGCAACGTTTCGACTCAAGAGCGACAAAGACATCACGTTTTTTACTCCTGCCCCCAACGAGGTATGTCGCGTGTCGTATAAAACGTTCTTTAAGGCTCAGAGTCAAGCATCAAAAAGCGAGCAAATTATACGGTGCGGCCTCGTGATTTCAAACAATAAGTAGCGAAAAGGTGAATAAATGTTTAAATAAATTTCTCGAGGGCTATTTTTCCACTTTTTTGTAAAGTGTGAACCATCGAACAGGATTGCCAATCGCGCGAAAAGCCTGATGCTAAAGCGTGCACCAGATCACAAATTGCGCATTTGCGTTTAAGCTTCTTTCATCGAAGCATAATAATCCCACTCACCATCTTTCTGATATTCAAGATGAATAACTGCGACTATTTCCAAAACAGCTTCATATACAACAAAAACCTTTTATTGACATTCTTAATAAATTTTTAACATCGCTAAACGTTAAGCATTACTGATTTTTAGCAGACATATACTTCCCTGGTTGATTATTTTGCCGGTTAACAAAAAATGCCAGGTTAACAAACAGAAAAATCCCAGTAAAAATAAGGTTAAGCCTAACGGGATTTATTCCGTTTCTGCGTGCTGATTTTTAACACATTCACTACAGTACGGAATTAACATTTTTTGATAAAAATTAAATATTGTTTGGTTTAATCATCACCAGATGACGTTCGCCGTCCAGTTGCGGAACGCGCAATTTGATCACCGATTCCACCGCAAAGTCTGCCGGTAGTTTTTCGATTTCATCATCAGGCAACTGGCCCTTCAGCGCATAGAAACGCCCCCCCTGCCCCGGCAGGTGATGACACCAGCTCACCATATCGTTCAGGGAAGCAAAGGCACGGCTGATCACTCCGTCAAACGGCGGCTCCGCCGGGAAATCCTCAACGCGGCTCTGCACCGGCGTGATGTTAGTCAGGCCAAGCTCGTGCTGCACCTGGCGCAGAAAACGCACCCGCTTGCCGAGGCTGTCCAGCAGCGTGAAGTGCGCGTCAGGTAAGACGATTGACAGCGGGATCCCCGGCAGCCCTGGTCCGGTACCCACGTCGATAAAGCGCGAACCTGCCAGGTGCGGCGCAACCACCACGCTGTCCAGAATATGACGGATCAGCATCTCGTTCGGATCGCGTACCGAGGTCAGATTGTACGCTTTGTTCCATTTGTGCAGCATATCGACATAGGCCACCAGCTGGTTTTTCTGGTGATCGGTGAGCGAAATATCGGCTTCATCCAGCAGACGAGAGAGTTTGTTGAGCACGGTGATTACCTGTTTAGATACTTAACGGCGGGTGGCGCTTCGCTAATCCGCCTTACGGGTTCTGTAGGCCCGGTAAGCCAGCGCTACCGGGCGGGTAAAGTTGAATTAAGCGCTACGGCGCAGCATACCCTGCTTTTTCAGCCACACCAGCAGAATGGAGATTGCCGCAGGAGTAATACCGGAAATACGCGATGCCTGACCGATGGATGATGGTTTGTGATCGTTAAGCTTGGCGATCACTTCATTGGACAGACCGCTCACCTGGCGGTAGTCCAGGGTCGCAGGCAGCACGGTGTTCTCGTTACGCTGCTGTTTGTCGATCTCGTCCTGCTGGCGCGCAATATAGCCTTCGTATTTCACCTGGATCTCGACCTGCTCGGCGGCCTGCGCATCGCTGAGTCCCGGCGCAAACGGCGACAACTGCACCATCTCGCGATAGGTCATTTCCGGTCGACGCAGCAGATCTTCGCCGTTCGCCTCACGTGACAGCGGCGCGCTCAGCTTCGTATTCACTTCGTCAATCTTTTCAGACTGCGGGTGCAGCCAGATATCTTTCAGGCGCTGGCGTTCACGCTCGATATTTTCCAGCTTCTCGTTAAAGCGCGCCCAGCGTTCGTCGTCCACCAGGCCCAGCTCACGACCCGCCGCGGTTAAACGGATATCCGCGTTGTCTTCACGCAGCATCAGACGGTATTCCGCGCGGGAGGTGAACATGCGGTACGGCTCTTTGGTGCCCAGGGTGCACAGGTCATCCACCAGCACGCCCAGATAAGCCTCGGAACGGCCCGGCGCCCAGCCCTCTTTTTCGGCAGAGAAGCGGGCAGCGTTCAGACCGGCCAGCAGACCCTGCGCGGCCGCTTCTTCGTAACCGGTGGTGCCGTTGATCTGACCGGCAAAGAACAGGCCAGCGATAAATTTGCTTTCCAGCGTCGGTTTCAGGTCACGCGGATCGAAGAAGTCATATTCGATCGCATAGCCCGGACGGACGATCTTCGCGTTTTCCATGCCCTGCATGGATCGGACGATCTGCATCTGTACATCGAACGGCAGGCTGGTGGAGATGCCGTTCGGGTAAATTTCGTTAGAGGTCAGGCCTTCCGGCTCAAGGAAGATCTGATGCTGGTTACGATCCGCAAAGCGCATCACTTTGTCTTCGATCGACGGGCAGTAACGCGGGCCGATCCCTTCGATCACGCCGGCATACATCGGGCTGCGATCGAGGTTATTGCGGATCACGTCGTGGGTTTTTTCGTTAGTGTAGGTGATATAGCACGGCACCTGGCGCGGATGTTGATCCACATTGCCCATGAACGAAAAGACCGGCAGCGGCGTGTCGCCGTGCTGTTCCGCCAGCACGCTGAAATCAATAGTTCGCGCGTCAATACGCGGCGGCGTCCCGGTTTTCAGGCGGCTGACGCGCAGCGGCAGCTCGCGCAGACGGCGGGAAAGGGAAATCGACGGCGGATCGCCTGCGCGACCACCGCTGTAGTTATCCATGCCGATATGAATTTTACCGTCGAGGAAGGTGCCGACCGTCAGTACGACAGATTTGGCACGGAACTTCAGGCCCATTTGCGTCACGGCACCGACGACACGATCGTTTTCGACGATCAGATCCTCAACCGCCTGCTGGAAGATCATCAGGTTCGGCTGATTCTCAAGGGCCGTGCGCACTGCCTGACGGTAAAGCACGCGGTCTGCCTGAGCACGGGTGGCGCGAACGGCCGGGCCTTTGCTCGCGTTTAGTATCCTAAACTGAATGCCTGCCTGATCGATGGCCTTTGCCATCAGTCCGCCCAGCGCATCCACTTCTTTTACCAGGTGTCCTTTCCCAATACCGCCGATTGCCGGGTTGCACGACATCTGTCCCAGGGTGTCGATATTGTGTGTCAAAAGCAGGGTCTGCTGACCCATACGCGCAGCGGCCATTGCGGCCTCAGTGCCTGCATGACCCCCGCCAATGATGATGACGTCGAAAGGATCCGGATAAAACATGGTGGTTTGCCTCGCCTGAGCGGTTAGAAAGTGGATTGGTGCCGGGCCGTGGATTCTACTCAACTTTAGCCCATCGAGAAAGAGTCGGGATCCTGGCTGTTATTAAGAGATCTTTTTCTTTTAGAGATCTTTTTTACTATGATCTCTTATTAGGATCGTGCCTCTCTGTGGATAACCCGGATCCGGCTTGGAAGATCAAGACATTAGAAAGGATCGTTACCTGTGAATGATCGGTGATCCCACTCAGTATAAGCTGGGATCAAAATGAAGGGTTATGCACAGCTCAAAAACTCGTCAAACCTTATACAGTGGATAAATACCGGTTGATCCAAGCTTTTAACCAGACTTATACACAACTGATCGCACGATCTTTACACAATCTTGAGTAAATTAATCCAGGATCCCAGCCAGATTTCTGCCGGATCCTCGGGAATATCATGATCGAGGATGTTGATCCGCAGGGTTTCGCCGATCTGTTTTGCCCCGCAAGCCCGCATTTCGCTTTCCAGCTTGTCGATCGCCCCGCAGAAGGTGTCGTATTCACGACTGCCGATCCCGATCGCCCCAAAGCGTACCTGAGACAGATCCGGTTGCTGTTCTTTCAGTTCTTCATATAAAGGAAGAATGTTATCCGGCAGATCCCCTGCGCCATGGGTACTGGAAACCAGCAGCCACACGCCTTCTACCGGCAGATCCTCAAGCAGTGGGCCGTGAAGGGTGCTGGTGCTGTACCCCGCCTCGTCCAGCTTTTCAGCCAGGTGCTCCGCCACATACTCTGCTCCGCCCAGGGTGCTGCCACTGATAAGCGTAATATCTGCCATGATCGTCCGTCCTCAATTAAGCGTGGCATATTGTACGCTGTGAATGAGCTGGGATCTACCTGTGGAAAACAGGGTGATTATTTCAGAGGATCACGGGCGGATGGTGCGCATGATCGGGTTCTGCAGCGAGATCAGCGTCTCGGTGGACTGAATTTCATCAATTGTTTGGATCTTGTTGATAAGTACCTGTTGCAGCGCGTCGATCGATTTGCACATCACCTTAATAAAGATGCTGTAGTGCCCGGTGGTGTAATACGCTTCGGTCACTTCTTCCAGACTCTCCAGCCTCGCCAGAGCCGACGGGTAATCTTTAGCGCTTTTGAGAATGATGCCGATAAAGCAGCAGACGTCGTAGCCGAGCTGTTTAGGGCTGACATCGATACGCGCGCCGGTAATGATGCCCGCCTGTTTCATCTTCTCCACGCGAACGTGAATGGTGCCGGGGCTGACGCCAAACTGCTTGGCGAGTTCGGCATAAGCCGTGCGCGCATTTGCCATCAGCGCCTCTAGGATGCCGCGATCCAGATTATCGATCTGATAATTTTCCATAGGTTTTTCTTATGTAGATTAATGATTCAGTCCAGTTTAACGCCATATTTTATGGAATCAAAAGTGAACCGGGCTTTTTATCTGTTGATTATTGAATATCGCTCTCGTTTTGTTGCTTAATCAATGGCAACAGGACACAGGAGTTCAATAATGAAAACCGCTTACATCGCAAAACAACGCCAGATCAGTTTCGTCAAAGCTCACTTCTCCCGCCAGCTGGAGGACAAACTGGGCCTGATCGAAGTTCAGGCTCCGATCCTCAGCCGCGTGGGGGATGGCACGCAGGACAATCTGTCTGGTTGCGAAAAGGCGGTACAGGTGAATGTGAAAACCCTGCCAGACGCGCGCTTTGAAGTGGTGCACTCGCTGGCGAAGTGGAAACGGCAGACGCTGGGACAACACGACTTCAGCGCGGGGGAAGGGCTTTACACGCACATGAAAGCCCTGCGCCCGGACGAAGATCGTCTTACGCCGATCCACTCGGTCTATGTCGATCAGTGGGACTGGGAGCGCGTCCTCGGTGACGGCGAGCGCCATCTGGGCACGCTGAAAGCGACCGTCTCGGCGATCTGGTCAGGCATTAAAGCGACAGAAGCGGCGGTGAGCGCGGAGTTTGGTCTGGCGCCGTTCCTGCCAGAGCAGATCCACTTTGTGCACAGCGAAGAGCTGCTGACCCGCTTCCCAGGTCTCGACGCCAAGGGCCGTGAACGGGCCATTGCGAAAGAACTGGGCGCGGTGTTCCTGATCGGTATCGGCGGCGACCTGAGCGACGGCAAACGTCACGACGTGCGCGCCCCGGATTATGATGACTGGACGACCCGCACCGAAGCCGGTTTTGCCGGTCTGAACGGCGACATCCTGGTGTGGAACCCGGTGCTGGAAGATGCGCTGGAGCTCTCCTCCATGGGCATCCGCGTTGACGCCGAAACCCTTAAACGCCAGCTGAAGCTGACCGGCGATGAAGATCGTCTGGCGCTGGAGTGGCACCGCGCGCTGCTGGAAGGGCAAATGCCGCAGACTATCGGCGGCGGCATTGGCCAGTCACGTCTGACCATGTTGCTGCTGCAACTGCCGCACATTGGCCAGGTACAGTGCGGCGTATGGCCTGCGCAGGTACGCGACAGCGTCTCATCCCTGCTCTGATTCAGCGCCGCCAGCGTCGCAGCAGGCGGCTGCGCATCCCGGTATCAAAGCGCCAGATATGATCGAAAATGCGCAAGATGCCGGGCTTGCCGTGGGCGGACATCGCCACCGCATGAAAGCGATGCTGATGGACGCGCTGCAGTTCATTAATTTTGCCGATCACCTCGTCCGGCAGGCGCTGGGCGATAAAATCGGAGATCACCACTGCATCCGCATCGAACCACTCGCCGCCCTGCATCCGCTCGATGATGGCGCGAAAACAGCTGGCGAGATCGGTGCCGCCGCGAAAACGCTGGCTCAAAAAGCGGATCGCCTGCTCAATGCCTTCCCTGCCCGACAGCTCATAGCGCACCACTTCGCTGGAAAACAGCATGATAAAACAGCGGCGTCGATCCGCCAGCGCCACGCGCATCAGCGCGAGGCAAAACGCTTTCGCACACTGCTCATTAAAACCGCCCATTGATCCGGACGTATCGACGCAGACGATAAAAGGCCCGCGCGGCTGCTCGTCAAAATCCTGATGCACCACCGGCCGCTCGGTGATCTTCTCCCGCCAGGCTTCGCCCTGTAAGCGATAGGTCAGCAGTTGTTTCTCCACCAGGCGACGATAAAACTCATACTCCAGCTCGCTGATGCCCAGCGTGGCCAGCTCCGGTGGCAGCAAACGTAAAATATCATCGCTCTGTTGCAGGCCATCAACCTGTTCGGGCACCGAAGACGGCTCGCGCACCAGCGTGCGGAAGGTTTCCATCGGCGCATCGTTGCGTGGTACGGACTTCGCCTCACGCGATCGCCCCAGCTGTTCCGCCAGCTTTTTCAGTTCAGGCTGCGCGGCCAGAAAATCCCCGTATTTTATTATGAGCTGATAGTCGCCGCGTTTTAGCTGCCCGGCGCTCATATCCCACAGCCGTCCGGCCGCATTGTCGTTTTCCACCAGCACTGGATCCAGCTGCCCGCTCAGCGTCATACGCTCCTGCACCTCACTGAGCAACTGCTCGCGCTCTTCTTCCAGTAATTGCTGGTTGAGCGCCGTGGTCTGCACCACCAGGCTTAAGCGCCAGCGCTGCAAAAACAGCGTGTGCATGGCCGGCGTAAAGGTGGCGTTATCCGCTACCAGCTGTTTTGCCTGGGCGGCATAGGGGGAGTGGACTTTTTCCAGCAGGCTGAGGATCTGTGGCAGCTGAATGGTCAACTGCGTGGTGGAGAGCAGCTGGCTTTGCTGATAGCTGATCACTTCTTCCGTCAACTCCGGCGGTACGCGGGTGTCTTTCAGCCGTCCCTTTAATGCCTCCCGCCAGCGGGGAATATCCTCGGTGATGGCATGGCGCAGACGGGGGAATTTCTCAAAAAAAACCGCCAGCTGCGGAGAGGCCAGCAGGGCGACGATTAACTCTTCAATCATCCCCTCTTCACTGACCGCCAGCATCACGTTGAGGGTATCCAGCGTCAGCATTGACGCGCCTGTTTGATCTGCGCGCCAACGTCCTGCAGGCTGCCTTCAATACGACCCGCCCAGTCGCTGTGAATAAACAGGCATTTTTGCTGTTCACTGAAGCGCGTATGCTGCTGGTGCCATTCATTTTCCAGCGCTTCCAGCTGGTGAGTGATCTCATCCGGCACGTTTTCCTGCGCGCTGCCCGGCAGGGCAAGGCGCGATCCCTGCAGGCTGACGTCGCGCACTATCAGATGTAATGTGCTGTCGACTTCCAGGTTCAGCAACTGTGCAAAACCAATGCCGTTAAGTTTGCCGCGGATCTCCCCGCCTTTCGCCAGCCACTGCTCAAGCGCGGCCCGCTCAATGGTCAGATGGATCACCTGCATATCATGCAGTTTCAGCGGCTGCTGAAGAAGCAGCGTCAGGGTCGCGTCGGTAAGTTCCGGCGGCAGTTCATAGTGCGGGCGGCGGCTGAACATGCCGCTCTGACGCAGAACCCGTAGCGCCGTTTTATCGCTTTGCTGCTGTTGCAGCTGAAGACGGCGCTGCCCGATGGCCGCCAGTTTCGTCAGCATCGCCTGTTGCTGCCATGCGTGAACGGTCATCAAAATATCTATTTGTTGTGTAAGCAGATTCATGCTATCCGCGTCATGCCACAGGCAGTCTTTGAGCAGGATCAGATCGATCGGCGCGACGACATCGCGTCCTGAGAAAAAGGCGCTGGCCTGTAACAGGCGAATGGCTTTTTTCCAGCGGCGATCGGAAACATAAGGGGCGTTCGGCAGACTATCCAACTGCTGGCGCAGCTGGAAGATCAGTTCAAAGACGGCATCGGGCAGGGCAATTTTTCCAATGTCCTGCTGCCACTGCTGATACTCTTCGTCGCTGATCTGCAGGGCATCGGCAACCGGATTGTCGTTTTCATCCTGCTGGCTCACCAGCATGGCGCGGAAATTCCCCTTGTCCTGCACTTTATCCAGCCACAGGCGGATCAGCATACGGTCGTACAGCGCTTCGAGGCTGCTGTCCGCTTCCGGCAGTTCGTTGGACGCCGCCACCAGCAAACGCATGGGGATTTTTTCTTCCGTAGCGCCGTTGCGGAAACGACGTTCATTGATGGCCGTCAGCAGCGTGTTGAGGATCGCCGGACCGGCCTTCCAGATCTCATCTAAAAAGACAATTTCCGCTTCCGGTAAGTAGCCTGCGGTAAGACGTTCATAACGCCCTTCATCTTTTAATGCCTGGATCGACAGCGGGCCGAAAACCTCTTCCGGTGTGGAAAAGCGCGTCATCAGATACTCAAAAGCCCGGGCATGGCGGAAGGCGAACTTCAGCCGCCGGGCGATAAGGCTTTTGGCTATTCCCGGCGGGCCGAGCAGAAAGACGCTCTCGCCGCTGAGCGCCGCCAGCAGGCACAAGCGGATCGCGTGGCTGCGCTCAAAAAGCCCTTTTTCCAGTGCAGCACTGAGACGGGAAATTCTTTCAGCTAATAAGTGTGGGTGAGCCATAATTCATTTACTTCCTTTCGCCGGGTTTCAGGCGCAGAGCTGCGAGTATAAACGTTTCAACAGGGGCTTGTAATAGACTGAAGTACCGGTTCATTTTCATTGAGGCAGGATAACCCGGCCGCATTTAGGGGTACGATTTGGCAAAGAATCGTGCATACTGTGCGCTTTTGTGGGCCAAGGGACTAAGCACACAGTTGGCATTCAAACAAAAGATTAGTCTATGAGCACAGATAATAAGCAATCGTTGCCTGCGATAACGCTCGCAGCCATCGGCGTGGTGTACGGTGATATCGGTACCAGCCCGCTTTATACCCTCCGTGAATGTTTGTCTGGTCAGTTTGGCTTTGGCGTTGAGCGCGATGCCGTGTTCGGCTTTTTATCGCTCATTTTCTGGCTGCTGATCCTGGTCGTTTCCGTTAAATATCTGTCCTTTGTAATGCGCGCCGATAACGCCGGTGAAGGCGGGATCCTGACGCTGATGTCGCTGGCCGGGCGTAATACCTCGGCCCGTATGACCTCGGTGCTGGTGATCATGGGGTTGATTGGCGGCAGCTTCTTCTATGGTGAAGTGGTGATCACACCGGCGATTTCGGTGATGTCCGCGATAGAGGGGCTGGAGATCGTCGCGCCCTCGCTGGAAACCTGGGTGGTGCCGCTGTCGATCATCGTCCTGACGCTGCTGTTTATGATCCAGAAGCATGGCACGGGGCTGGTGGGCAAACTCTTTGCGCCGATCATGCTGGCGTGGTTTTTGATTCTGGCGGTGCTCGGGCTGCGCGGGATTATCGGCAACCCTGAAGTGTTGCAGGCGCTGAATCCGGCCTGGGCGGTGCATTTCTTCCTTGAATATAAAGCCGTCTCTTTTGTGGCGCTCGGCGCGGTAGTGCTGTCGATCACCGGCGTGGAAGCGCTGTACGCGGACATGGGTCACTTCGGCAAGCTGCCGATCCGGGTGGCCTGGTTCAGTCTGGTGCTGCCGTCGCTGGTGCTGAACTATTTCGGTCAGGGCGCGCTGTTACTGAAAACCCCTGAAGCGATTAAGAACCCATTTTTCCTGTTAGCGCCTGAATGGGCGTTAATTCCGATGCTGATTATCGCCACCCTGGCGACGGTTATCGCTTCGCAGGCGGTGATCTCCGGCGTCTTCTCCCTGACCCGCCAGGCGGTGCGCCTGGGCTATTTGTCGCCGATGCGCATCATTCATACCTCGGAAATGGAATCCGGGCAGATCTACATTCCGTTCGTGAACTGGCTGCTCTATTGCGCGGTGGTGATTGTTATCGTCAGCTTCGAGCATTCCAGCAACCTGGCGGCGGCCTACGGCATTGCGGTGACCGGCACCATGGTGCTGACCACTATTCTGTCGGCGACCGTGGCGCGCAAAAACTGGCACTGGAACAAACTGCTGGTGGGCTTCCTGCTGATCGCCTTCCTGTGTATTGATGTGCCGCTGTTCTCGGCGAACCTCGATAAGTTGCTCTCCGGCGGCTGGCTGCCGTTGAGCCTTGGCATGGTGATGTTTATCATCATGACCACCTGGAAAAGCGAGCGGTTCCGTCTGCTGCGCCGCATGCACGAACACGGCAATTCCCTGGAAGCGATGATCGCTTCGCTTGAGAAATCGCCGCCGGTGCGCGTGCCAGGCACCGCCGTGTATATGTCCCGTGCGCTGAACGTCATCCCCTTTGCTATGCTGCATAATCTCAAGCACAACAAAGTGCTGCACGAGCGCGTGATCCTGCTGACGCTGCGCACGGAAGATGCGCCTTATGTGCATAACGTCCGTCGCGTGCAGATCGAGCAGCTGTCACCGACCTTCTGGCGCGTGGTGGCCAGCTACGGCTGGCGTGAAATTCCCAACGTGGAAGAAGTGTTCCACCGCTGCGGGCTGGAAGGCCTGAGCTGCCGGATGATGGAAACCTCGTTCTTTATGTCCCATGAGTCGCTGATCCTCGGCAAACGTCCGTGGTATCTGCGTCTGCGCGGCAAGCTGTTTTTGTTACTGCAACGTAACGCACTGCGTGCACCCGATCAGTTTGAAATCCCGCCTAACCGGGTGATTGAACTGGGAACGCAGGTTGAGATTTAATCTCTGAACGCCTCCGCCCGGCGGCGCTTCGCTTGCACGGGCCTACAGACCGTAGGCCGGGTAAGCGCAGCGCCACCCGGCATATTGCCTGGCATTATCCCTCTCCATTTGACTTAGCGAAACGTTTCGACGGCGATCACAATTCCGTTACGTCGTGATGGTTTTCTGCACACCCTTCAGCATAAACTCACCTTAGCGAAACGTTTCGCTAGTGGAGATAAATATGAAGAAAGGGTCTGTACTGAATTCTGACATTTCGTCGGTAATTTCCCGTCTTGGACATACTGATACGCTGGTCGTGTGCGATGCCGGATTGCCGGTGCCCCATAGCACGCAGCGCATTGATATGGCGCTGACTCAGGGCGTGCCCTCCTTTATGCAGGTGCTGGAGGTCGTGACGACGGAAATGCAGGTTGAGGCGGCCATTCTCGCGACGGAAATTAAAGATCATAATCCGCAACTCCACGAAACGTTGCTCCGCCACATAGAGCAACTGCAACAACACCAGGGAAACACCATAGACGTTCGTTATGTTTCACACGAAACGTTTAAACAACAAACCGCAGACAGTCAGGCGGTGATTCGCAGCGGGGAGTGTTCCCCGTATGCGAATATCATTCTCTGCGCTGGCGTCACATTCTGAGGCTGCCATGGACGCATTACTGCAACTGAAGGGGATCGATAAAGCGTTCCCCGGCGTAAAAGCCCTGTCCGGCGCTGCGCTTAACGTTTATCCCGGCCGCGTTATGGCGCTGGTGGGCGAAAACGGCGCGGGTAAATCCACGATGATGAAAGTCTTAACCGGCATTTATCAGCGTGATGCAGGTTCACTGCTGTGGCTCGGCCAGGAAACCACCTTTACCGGTCCTAAATCTTCCCAGGAAGCCGGGATCGGCATCATCCATCAGGAACTGAACCTGATCCCGCAGCTCACCATTGCGGAAAACATCTTTTTAGGCCGCGAATTCGTTAATCGCTTCGGCAAGATCGACTGGAAAAAGATGTATGCCGAAGCCAACGTCCTGCTCGCCAAACTTAACCTGCGCTTTAAAAGCGACCGGCTGGTGGGCGATCTGTCGATTGGCGATCAGCAAATGGTGGAAATCGCCAAAGTGCTGAGCTTTGAGTCGAAAGTCATCATTATGGATGAACCGACCGATGCGCTGACTGATACCGAAACCGACTCCCTGTTCCGCGTCATTCGCGAGCTGAAATCCCAGGGGCGCGGCATTGTTTATATTTCCCACCGCATGAAAGAGATCTTCGAAATCTGCGATGACGTGACGGTATTCCGCGACGGGCAGTTTATCGCCGAGCGGGAAGTGTCGACGCTGAGTGAAGATACGCTGATTGAAATGATGGTGGGACGTAAGCTGGAAGAGCAGTACCCGCATCTTGATAAAGCCCCCGGCGATGTGCGCCTGAAAGTGGATGCCGTGTGCGGGCCGGGCGTGGATAACGTCTCCTTCGTGCTGCGCAAAGGCGAGATCTTAGGCGTGGCGGGGTTGATGGGCGCCGGACGTACTGAACTGATGAAAGTGCTGTACGGCGCGCTGCCGCGCACCAGCGGTTATGTCACCCTCGACGGCCATGAAGTGATCACCCGCTCACCGCAGGATGGCCTGGCGAACGGCATCGTGTATATCTCCGAAGATCGCAAGCGCGACGGGCTGGTGCTGGGCATGTCGGTTAAAGAAAACATGTCGCTTACCGCGCTGCGCTATTTCAGCCACGCCGGTGGTCGCCTGAAGCATAAAGATGAACAGCAGGCGGTGGGAGATTTCGTCCGTCTGTTTAACGTCAAAACGCCGTCGATGGAGCAGCCGATCGGTCTGCTTTCCGGCGGGAATCAGCAAAAGGTTGCCATCGCCCGCGGGCTGATGACGCGTCCGAAAGTGCTGATTCTGGACGAACCCACGCGCGGTGTGGACGTGGGGGCAAAAAAAGAAATTTATCAGTTAATCAATCAGTTTAAGGCTGAAGGGTTGAGCATCATTCTGGTGTCGTCGGAAATGCCGGAAGTCATCGGCATGAGTGACCGCATCATGGTGATGCATGAAGGGCATCTGGGCGGAGAATTCACCCGCGAACAGGCCACCCAGGAAGTGCTGATGGCGGCTGCCGTCGGCAAGCTAAATCGCGATACGCAGGAGTCCAGGCAATGAGTACCCAAACCGTTTCTACCCGCCGCTATTTCAACAAAGCGTGGCTGATGGAACAAAAATCGCTGATTGCCCTGCTGGTGCTGATTGCGATTGTCTCCACCCTTAGCCCGAACTTTTTTACCGTGAATAACCTGTTCAATATTCTGCAACAGACGTCGGTTAACGCCATTATGGCGGTGGGGATGACGCTGGTCATTCTTACCTCCGGGATCGACCTGTCCGTCGGTTCGTTACTGGCGCTGACCGGCGCAGTGGCTGCCTCGCTGGTGGGGATGGAAGTGAATGCGCTGGTGGCTGTAGCGGCGGCGCTGGCATTAGGCGCGGCTATCGGGGCCATGACCGGGGCGATCGTCGCGAAAGGCCGGGTGCAGGCGTTTATCGCCACGCTGGTGATGATGCTGCTGCTGCGCGGCGCGACCATGGTTTATACCAACGGCAGTCCCATGAATACGGGCTTTACGGAAAACGCCGATCTGTTTGGCTGGTTCGGTATCGGTCGTCCGCTGGGGATCCCGGCGCCGGTGTGGATCATGGGGTTTGTCTTCCTTGCCGCATGGTATGTGTTGCATCACACCCGTCTTGGTCGGTATATCTATGCGCTGGGCGGTAACGAAGCGGCAACGCGTCTGTCCGGCATCAGTGTGAATAAAATCAAGATTATCGTGTATTCGCTGAGCGGCCTTCTGGCTTCTCTGGCGGGCATTATTGAAGTTGCGCGTCTCTCCTCTGCCCAACCGACAGCGGGCACCGGCTACGAGCTGGATGCCATCGCGGCGGTGGTGCTGGGGGGAACGAGCCTTGCGGGCGGTAAAGGCCGGATTGTCGGCACGCTTATCGGCGCATTGATTCTGGGCTTCCTCAATAATGGTCTGAATTTGCTAGGTGTTTCCTCCTATTACCAGATGATCGTTAAAGCAGTGGTGATTTTGCTGGCGGTCCTGGTAGACAACAAAAAACAGTAATCAATGACATTACAGGACATCTGAATATGAACATGAAAAAACTGGCTACCCTGGTTTCTGCTGTAGCACTGAGTGCGACCGTAAGCGCGAATGCGATGGCGAAAGACACCATCGCGCTGGTGGTCTCCACCCTGAACAACCCGTTCTTCGTTTCCCTGAAAGACGGCGCACAAAAAGAAGCTGATAAACTGGGCTACAACCTGGTGGTGCTGGATTCTCAGAACAACCCGGCGAAAGAGCTGGCGAACGTGCAGGATTTAACCGTTCGTGGCACCAAATTACTGTTGATCAACCCGACCGATTCTGACGCGGTAGGTAACGCCGTGAAGATGGCAAACGAGGCTAAAATCCCGGTGATCACCCTCGACCGTATGGCCGCCAAAGGTGAGGTGGTCAGCCACATCGCTTCTGATAACGTGCTGGGCGGCAAAATCGCTGGCGACTACATCGCTAAAAAAGCCGGTGAAGGCGCAAAAGTGATCGAACTGCAGGGTATCGCCGGTACCTCTGCGGCGCGTGAGCGTGGCGAAGGCTTCCAGCAGGCCGTTGCCGCCCACAAATTCGACGTGCTGGCCAGCCAGCCGGCTGACTTTGACCGCACCAAAGGTCTGAACGTCATGCAGAACCTGCTGACTGCGCACCCGGACGTGAAAGCGGTGTTCGCACAGAACGATGAAATGGCGCTGGGCGCACTGCGCGCGCTACAAACCGCCGGTAAAACTGACGTAATGGTGGTGGGTTTTGACGGTACGCCAGACGGTGAAAAAGCGGTAAACGACGGCAAACTGGCGGCGACCATCGCCCAGTTACCGGAGCAGATCGGCGCGAAAGGCGTTGAAACCGCTGACAAAGTGATCAAAGGCGAGAAAGTACAGGCGAAATACCCGGTTGATCTGAAACTGGTTATCAAACAGTAATGTGATTGTCCTGCCGCCGCGTGTGGCGGCAGGAAAAAGAACATAAGAAAAGCAGGGTACGCGCCGCTCAGGGTGGCGCATTTACAGGATGAAACTATGAACATGGCAGGTAAACTCGTCGTCCTTGGCAGTATTAATGCCGATCACATTCTCAACCTTGAATCCTTCCCGACGCCGGGTGAAACCGTCACCGGCAGCCAGTATCAGGTCGCTTTTGGCGGTAAAGGCGCCAACCAGGCGGTTGCTGCCGGACGCAGCGGCGCATATATTGCCTTTATCGCCTGCACGGGCGACGACGACACTGGCGAACGGGTCCGTACACAGCTGGCGAGCGACAACATTGATGTTACGCCGGTCAGCGTCATCACCGGTGAATCCACCGGCGTGGCGCTGATTTTTGTGAACGGTGAAGGGGAGAATGTCATCGGTATTCATGCTGGCGCTAACGCTGCGCTCTCTGTGGCGCTGGTCGAAGCGCAGCGCGAGCGTATCGCCGCGGCATCCGCGCTGCTGATGCAGCTGGAATCGCCGGTGGAAAGCGTGCTGGCGGCGGCGAAAATCGCTCACCAGAACCGCACGCGCGTGGCGCTCAACCCGGCTCCGGCACGGGAGCTGTCTGACGAGCTGCTGGCGCTGGTGGATGTGATTACGCCAAACGAAACCGAAGCGGAAAAACTGACCGGCATTAAAGTGGAAAAGGATGACGATGCCGCGCGCGCCGCGCAGGCGCTGCATAGCAAAGGCATCGAAACTGTCATCATTACGCTTGGTAGCCGCGGCGTGTGGGCCAGCGTTAACGGCGAAGGCCAGCGCATTCCGGGCTTTAAAGTGAAAGCCATTGATACTATCGCTGCCGGTGACACCTTTAACGGCGCGCTGATGACCGCGCTGCTGGAAAACAAGCCGCTTGAGCAGGCGATCCGTTTTGCCCATGCGGCGGCGGCCATCGCGGTAACGCGTAAAGGGGCGCAGCCTTCCGTGCCGTGGCGCAGTGAGATCGACGATTTTCTGGCGCAGCAGGGGTAACCTCTCATGGCAACCATGAAAGATGTTGCCCGGCTGGCGGGCGTGTCCACCTCCACCGTCTCGCACGTCATTAATAAAGACCGGTTCGTCAGCGAGGCGATCACCGCGAAAGTGGACGCGGCGATCAAAAGCCTGAACTACGCCCCTTCGGCGCTGGCGCGCAGCCTTAAGATCAACCAGACCCGTACTATCGGCATGCTGATCACCGCCAGTACCAACCCCTTCTATTCCGAGTTGGTGCGCGGCGTTGAGCGCAGCTGCTTCGAGCGTGGCTACAGCCTGGTGCTGTGTAATACCGAAGGCGATGAACAGCGCATGAACAGTAATCTGGAGACGCTGATGCAAAAGCGCGTCGATGGCTTACTGTTGCTGTGCACCGAAACCCATCAGCCCTCGCAGGAAATCATGCAGCGTTACCCGTCCATTCCGACGGTGATGATGGACTGGGCGCCGTTCGATGGTTACAGCGATCTCATTCAGGATAACTCGCTGCTGGGCGGTGATATGGCAACGCAGCACCTGATTGATAAAGGCCATACCCGTATCGCCTGCATTACCGGGCCGCTGGATAAAACCCCGGCGCGTTTACGTCTGGAGGGATATCGCGAAGCCATGGCACGCGCAGGCCTCGAAATTCGTGAAGGCGATGAGATCGTCGGTAACTTTGAGTTTGGCGGCGGCTATGAGGCGATGCAGATCCTGCTGGCGCAAAAAGCGCGTCCGCAGGCGGTGTTTATCGGTAACGACGCCATGGCCTTTGGCGCGTACCAGGCGTTATATCAGGCCGGACTGAAGGTGCCGCAGGATATGGCGATTGTCGGCTACGATGATATTGAGCTGGCGCGTTACATGACGCCCCCGCTGACCACCATCCATCAGCCGAAAGATGAACTGGGTGAGCTGGCTATCGATGTGTTACTGCATCGCATCACCGATCCCACCCTGGTCCAGCAGCGTCTGCAACTGACGCCGGTGTTAATGGAACGCGGCTCCGCCTAAGCTTTATGCCGCTCTTTAATCAGGTTACGGCCGTCTTTGGCTTTTAACAGCATAAAGACGGAAGCGGATATCAGCGTGACTACCCCCATGGTAATAAAGGTGTAGTGAAACTGCTCCACGGTATTCGCGTTCTCAAACCCTTCATAAAAGCGCAGCACCGCCGCGCTGACCGCCACCCCCAGACTGATGGATAACTGCTGCGTCACGGCCAGCATGCTGTTACCGCTGCTGGCGTTCTCATCATTCAGATCGGCAAGGGTAATGGTATTCATGGCGGTAAACTGCGTGGACATCGCCATCCCCAGCACAAACAGCGGCAGGATCAGCATCCACAGCGGCATGGCGGGGGATTGCAGCGCGAACTGGGCGATCATCACGCCGATAATCACCGTAATGCCAACCAGCGTATTACGATAACCAAAGCGGCGCAGAACCTGAGTCACCGCGGATTTCGCCAGAATAGAACCCATGGCGGTGGGGGCCATAATGCAGCCCGCGATCAGCGCCGGATAGCCAAAGCCGACCTGTAACATCAGCGGCATTAAAAAGGGCACGCATCCGGTTCCAAGGCGGGACGCCAGATTACCGGCGATGCCGACGGAAAAGGTACGCGTCTTAAACATCGGCAGCGCAATCAGCGGTGTCGGGTGTCGGCGGGCGTGGCGGATATAAGCCAGCAGAAGCAAAAGGCCGCTGACGATCACCGACAAGGCGATCCAGCTGGCGACAATCTTCTCGCCAAACAGCTCCATGCCGCAGGAAAACAGCACCAGGCTCAGGCCGAACAGAAAAAAGCCCCGCATATCGAAGCCCCGGCGCGGCGTCGTGAAGTTCGGCATATATTTACGGGCATAAAACAGCCCGGCAATACCGATGGGAATGTTGATCAGGAATATCCAGTGCCAGCTCGCCCAGGTCACCATTACGCCGCCCAGTACCGGGCCGAGGATCGGGCCTATCAGACCAGGCATGGTGACGAAGTTCAGCACCGGCAGCAGTTCACTGCGCGGATATGCCCGCAGTAATGCCAGACGCGCCACCGGCATCATCATTGCGCCCCCGATACCCTGCACCACGCGGAAGATAACCAGCATACCGAGCGAACTCGACAGGGCGCAGGCCAGCGATCCGAGGGTGAACAGCGAAACGGCCAGCATAAAGACGCGGCGTGTGCCGAAGCGGTCCGCCAGCCAGCCGCTCGCCGGGATCAGCATAGCGACCGTCAGGGTGTAACTGATAATCGCCGACTGCATCGCCAGCGGGGAACGGTTCAGGCTCTGGGCTATCGCCGGCAGTGCCGTGTTTAAAATGGTCGCATCCAGCGCCTGCATAAAGAAAGCCATTGCCGCGATCCACGGCAGGCCCGCCATACTGCGCGCTTTTTTCTCTGTCATGCGAATTCCTGTTATTTAGCCGGGTGGGGAGCGTTCAACAATAGCTGGCAGGCCTCATAGGCACCCTGAGCGTCGCTTTCCTGAATGGCATCTACAATCGCCTGATGATTTTCGAGCTTTACCACTTCATTTTGTGTAATAGAGGTGAAGTAGGTGTGGTACACCGAATGAAAGAGGGCAGCGAAAGAGGTAAGGAAGGGATTGCCGCTCATCGCGTAGATATGTTCATGCCAGGCCATATCCACTTCTATCCAGCGCTCGCGCTGAAAATGCTTCTTTAATTGCACCATCTCATCCATCAGCGTATTCAAATGCGCTTTTTGCTCTGCGCTGCCAAGAAGGGCTGCGAGCTGGCATGCCTGAGGTTCAAGGGTGCTGCGCAGAACCAGGAAGTGCTGAATGACTTCCTGAAAGTTCTCTTCGGTCATCCACCAGGAGAGCAGTTCTTTATCAAGGAAGTTCCAGCTGCTTTTCGGCATCACGCGTGTACCTATGCGAGGACGCGGCAGCACCATGCCTTTTGCAGTCAGGGTCTTTACTGCTTCTCTTACGGCGGTACGGCTCACGCCGAACGCTTCGCCTAATTCCATCTCTGCAGGCAGGATGCTTCCGGGCGCATACTCACCGGTTAAGATCCGTTGGGCCAGTTTTTCAGCCAGTACATAAGAAAGGTTCTTTTGTGCCGCTAACTGTTGTGCGCTTAAAGGCATTCGTCGCATTCCTTTTTCTCATTTTTACGTTCTAGTATGCCATCTGCCGGGGGATGTCGATGATAAAAAGAGCAAATTCGCCAAATGATGATGCTTTTTACAACGCTTTGATGAAAAAAAACGCGCTTGAAAAGTTTTTTGAATTTAGGGGTTGTCAGCCCGGAATAACTCCCTATAATGCGCCWCCACTGACACGGAACAACGGCTTACAGGCCACCGGGTCAGAAGGTCTTCCTCCGGGAATGACCRGCAGAGAAAAGCAAAATAATCGCTTGACTCTGAATGAGGAAAACGTATTATACGKGACCTCGCGACASAGCGCTAAAGCGCGTCGCAACTGCTCTTTAACAATTTATCAGACAATCTGTGTGGGCACTCAAGGACATGGATTCTTAAACGTCGAAAGACGCTAAATGAATACCAAGTCTCTGGAGTGAACATACGTAATTCATTACGAAGTTTAATTCACGAGCATCAAACTTAAATTGAAGAGTTTGATCATGGCTCAGATTGAACGCTGGCGGCAGGCCTAACACATGCAAGTCGAACGGTAGCACAGAGAGCTTGCTCTCGGGTGACGAGTGGCGGACGGGTGAGTAATGTCTGGGAAACTGCCTGATGGAGGGGGATAACTACTGGAAACGGTAGCTAATACCGCATAACGTCGCAAGACCAAAGAGGGGGACCTTCGGGCCTCTTGCCATCAGATGTGCCCAGATGGGATTAGCTAGTAGGTGGGGTAACGGCTCACCTAGGCGACGATCCCTAGCTGGTCTGAGAGGATGACCAGCCACACTGGAACTGAGACACGGTCCAGACTCCTACGGGAGGCAGCAGTGGGGAATATTGCACAATGGGCGCAAGCCTGATGCAGCCATGCCGCGTGTATGAAGAAGGCCTTCGGGTTGTAAAGTACTTTCAGCGGGGAGGAAGGTGTTGAGGTTAATAACCTCAGCAATTGACGTTACCCGCAGAAGAAGCACCGGCTAACTCCGTGCCAGCAGCCGCGGTAATACGGAGGGTGCAAGCGTTAATCGGAATTACTGGGCGTAAAGCGCACGCAGGCGGTCTGTCAAGTCGGATGTGAAATCCCCGGGCTCAACCTGGGAACTGCATCCGAAACTGGCAGGCTTGAGTCTTGTAGAGGGGGGTAGAATTCCAGGTGTAGCGGTGAAATGCGTAGAGATCTGGAGGAATACCGGTGGCGAAGGCGGCCCCCTGGACAAAGACTGACGCTCAGGTGCGAAAGCGTGGGGAGCAAACAGGATTAGATACCCTGGTAGTCCACGCTGTAAACGATGTCGACTTGGAGGTTGTGCCCTTGAGGCGTGGCTTCCGGAGCTAACGCGTTAAGTCGACCGCCTGGGGAGTACGGCCGCAAGGTTAAAACTCAAATGAATTGACGGGGGCCCGCACAAGCGGTGGAGCATGTGGTTTAATTCGATGCAACGCGAAGAACCTTACCTACTCTTGACATCCAGAGAACTTAGCAGAGATGCTTTGGTGCCTTCGGGAACTCTGAGACAGGTGCTGCATGGCTGTCGTCAGCTCGTGTTGTGAAATGTTGGGTTAAGTCCCGCAACGAGCGCAACCCTTATCCTTTGTTGCCAGCGATTCGGTCGGGAACTCAAAGGAGACTGCCAGTGATAAACTGGAGGAAGGTGGGGATGACGTCAAGTCATCATGGCCCTTACGAGTAGGGCTACACACGTGCTACAATGGCATATACAAAGAGAAGCGACCTCGCGAGAGCAAGCGGACCTCATAAAGTATGTCGTAGTCCGGATCGGAGTCTGCAACTCGACTCCGTGAAGTCGGAATCGCTAGTAATCGTGGATCAGAATGCCACGGTGAATACGTTCCCGGGCCTTGTACACACCGCCCGTCACACCATGGGAGTGGGTTGCAAAAGAAGTAGGTAGCTTAACCTTCGGGAGGGCGCTTACCACTTTGTGATTCATGACTGGGGTGAAGTCGTAACAAGGTAACCGTAGGGGAACCTGCGGTTGGATCACCTCCTTACCTGAAAGAACCTGCCTTGCAGTGTCCACACAGATTGTCTGATGAAAAGTAAAAAGCAAGGCGTCTTGCGATTGAGACTTCAGTGTCCCCTTCGTCTAGAGGCCCAGGACACCGCCCTTTCACGGCGGTAACAGGGGTTCGAATCCCCTAGGGGACGCCACTTGCTGGTTTGTGAGTGAAAGTCACCGGCCTTTATATCTCAAAACAGACTTCCGAGTCTCGTTTGAGATATTTGCTCTTTAAAAATCTGGATCAAGCTGAAAATTGAAACGACACGCTGTTTCTTTTCTCCGTAACAAGAAAAGAAAAACGGTGTGTTCGAGTCTCTCAAATTTTTGCAATCAGAAGTGAAACATCTTCGGGTTGTGAGGTTAAGCGACTAAGCGTACACGGTGGATGCCCTGGCAGTCAGAGGCGATGAAGGGCGTGCTAATCTGCGATAAGCGCCGGTAAGGTGATATGAACCGTTATAACCGGCGATACCCGAATGGGGAAACCCAGTGCAATCCGTTGCACTATCATGTCATGAATACATAGTGGCATGAGGCGAACCGGGGGAACTGAAACATCTAAGTACCCCGAGGAAAAGAAATCAACCGAGATTCCCCCAGTAGCGGCGAGCGAACGGGGAGGAGCCCAGAACCTGAATCAGCATGTGTGTTAGTGGAAGCGTCTGGAAAGTCGCAGGGTACAGGGTGATACTCCCGTACACAAAAATGCATATGTTGTGAGTTCGAAGAGTAGGGCGGGACACGTGGTATCCTGTCTGAATATGGGGGGACCATCCTCCAAGGCTAAATACTCCTGACTGACCGATAGTGAACCAGTACCGTGAGGGAAAGGCGAAAAGAACCCCGGCGAGGGGAGTGAAACAGAACCTGAAACCGTGTACGTACAAGCAGTGGGAGCCTCTTTATGGGGTGACTGCGTACCTTTTGTATAATGGGTCAGCGACTTATATTCTGTAGCAAGGTTAACCGTATAGGGGAGCCGAAGGGAAACCGAGTCTTAACTGGGCGTTAAGTTGCAGGGTATAGACCCGAAACCCGGTGATCTAGCCATGGGCAGGTTGAAGGTTGGGTAACACTAACTGGAGGACCGAACCGACTAATGTTGAAAAATTAGCGGATGACTTGTGGCTGGGGGTGAAAGGCCAATCAAACCGGGAGATAGCTGGTTCTCCCCGAAAGCTATTTAGGTAGCGCCTCGTGAATTCATCTTCGGGGGTAGAGCACTGTTTCGGCTAGGGGGTCATCCCGACTTACCAACCCGATGCAAACTGCGAATACCGAAGAATGTTATCACGGGAGACACACGGCGGGTGCTAACGTCCGTCGTGAAGAGGGAAACAACCCAGACCGCCAGCTAAGGTCCCAAAGTCATGGTTAAGTGGGAAACGATGTGGGAAGGCACAGACAGCCAGGATGTTGGCTTAGAAGCAGCCATCATTTAAAGAAAGCGTAATAGCTCACTGGTCGAGTCGGCCTGCGCGGAAGATGTAACGGGGCTAAACCATGCACCGAAGCTGCGGCAGCGACACTATGTGTTGTTGGGTAGGGGAGCGTTCTGTAAGCCGTTGAAGGTGGACTGTGAGGTCTGCTGGAGGTATCAGAAGTGCGAATGCTGACATAAGTAACGATAAAGCGGGTGAAAAACCCGCTCGCCGGAAGACCAAGGGTTCCTGTCCAACGTTAATCGGGGCAGGGTGAGTCGACCCCTAAGGCGAGGCCGAAAGGCGTAGTCGATGGGAAACAGGTTAATATTCCTGTACTCGGTGTTACTGCGAAGGGGGGACGGAGAAGGCTATGTTGGCCGGGCGACGGTTGTCCCGGTTTAAGCGTGTAGGTGTGTGTTCCAGGTAAATCCGGTTCACTTTAACACTGAGGCGTGACGACGAGGCACTACGGTGCTGAAGTGACAAATGCCCTGCTTCCAGGAAAAGCCTCTAAGCATCAGGTAACACAGAATCGTACCCCAAACCGACACAGGTGGTCAGGTAGAGAATACCAAGGCGCTTGAGAGAACTCGGGTGAAGGAACTAGGCAAAATGGTGCCGTAACTTCGGGAGAAGGCACGCTGGTGCGTAGGTGAAGCGACTTGCTCGCGGAGCTGAAACCAGTCGAAGATACCAGCTGGCTGCAACTGTTTATTAAAAACACAGCACTGTGCAAACACGAAAGTGGACGTATACGGTGTGACGCCTGCCCGGTGCCGGAAGGTTAATTGATGGGGTTAGCGGCAACGCGAAGCTCTTGATCGAAGCCCCGGTAAACGGCGGCCGTAACTATAACGGTCCTAAGGTAGCGAAATTCCTTGTCGGGTAAGTTCCGACCTGCACGAATGGCGTAATGATGGCCAGGCTGTCTCCACCCGAGACTCAGTGAAATTGAAATCGCTGTGAAGATGCAGTGTACCCGCGGCAAGACGGAAAGACCCCGTGAACCTTTACTATAGCTTGACACTGAACACTGGTCCTTGATGTGTAGGATAGGTGGGAGGCTTTGAAGCGTGGACGCCAGTCTGCGTGGAGCCATCCTTGAAATACCACCCTTTAATGGCTGGTGTTCTAACGTGGACCCGTAATCCGGGTTGCGGACAGTGTCTGGTGGGTAGTTTGACTGGGGCGGTCTCCTCCTAAAGCGTAACGGAGGAGCACGAAGGTTAGCTAATCCTGGTCGGACATCAGGAGGTTAGTGCAATGGCATAAGCTAGCTTGACTGCGAGCGTGACGGCGCGAGCAGGTGCGAAAGCAGGTCATAGTGATCCGGTGGTTCTGAATGGAAGGGCCATCGCTCAACGGATAAAAGGTACTCCGGGGATAACAGGCTGATACCGCCCAAGAGTTCATATCGACGGCGGTGTTTGGCACCTCGATGTCGGCTCATCACATCCTGGGGCTGAAGTAGGTCCCAAGGGTATGGCTGTTCGCCATTTAAAGTGGTACGCGAGCTGGGTTTAGAACGTCGTGAGACAGTTCGGTCCCTATCTGCCGTGGGCGCTGGAGAATTGAGGGGGGCTGCTCCTAGTACGAGAGGACCGGAGTGGACGCATCACTGGTGTTCGGGTTGTCATGCCAATGGCATTGCCCGGTAGCTAAATGCGGAAGAGATAAGTGCTGAAAGCATCTAAGCACGAAACTTGCCCCGAGATGAGTTCTCCCTGACCCTTTAAGGGTCCTGAAGGAACGTTGAAGACGACGACGTTGATAGGCCGGGTGTGTAAGCGCAGCGATGCGTTGAGCTAACCGGTACTAATGAACCGTGAGGCTTAACCTTACAACGCCGAAGATGTTTTGGCGGATTTGAGAGATTTTCAGCTGATACAGATTACTGTTTAATGCCTTAAGGCRTTAGACGAACAGAATTTGCCTGGCGGCACTAGCGCGGCGGTCCCACCTGACCCCATGCCGAACTCAGAAGTGAAACGCCGTAGCGCCGATGGTAGTGTGGGGTCTCCCCATGCGAGAGTAGGGAACTGCCAGGCATCAAACAAGCGAAAGGCCATCCTCACGGATGGCCTTTTTTCGTTGTACGCTGAAAATGAAAAGAAGAGCTCTCTCAGCCCTTCATCCAGCGCATTATAAGATCTGCTATTGCGTTAACATCATTCAGATCCAGCGTCGGCACGCTCACCTTTAAGGCAATATCGCTGGCGACGGCTATCGTGTGTTCATCCAGTGCCAGTTCACTCACATCGTGACCGGCAGCGCTGCGAAAAAGCACGATCTTTGCCACTGGCTCATGCTTAAAACCTTCCACCAGAATAATATCAAGCTTACTGCTGTCCATACGGCTGGCAAGATACGCCAGATCCAGCGCAGGATCCTCCGGCGTTTCGGTCATCAGCGCCCAGCGTTGCTGGCTGGCGACCAGCGTTTGCGCTGCGCCCGCCTTTCGCAATTCATAGCTATCCTTACCGGGTTTATCGACATCCATATTATGATGCGTATGCTTGATGATCCCCGGGCGTATCCCTCTGACACAGAGTTCAGGGATCAGCGCCTTAAGCAGCGTTGTTTTACCCGTACCGCTCCAGGCGGCAATCGCCAGCAAAGGTATCATTGATGCTCCTGTCTGCCAGCCAGATCCTCTGGCGTATTAACGTTAATAAAAGCGGATTTAATGTCGCTGCAATCCACCGCCTTTCCTCCAGCCTGGCGCAAAGCCACCATGACGCGACGTTCACCGGATGCCAGATATTCTGTCAGGAAAGGTGCGAGCTGACGGTGCATCAAAGTAATAGCCGGATGATCGCGCTCGCCATCGGACACCCATGCGGCAGGCGCGCCATTAAGACCGGCCCGCAGCCGCGCCGCCAGATCCACGGGAATTGCAGGCGTATCACACGGGCAAAACAGGAACCACTCGCTGTTTACCTGCTGCATAACTGCCAGCATGCCCGCCAGCGGGCCAGGAAAACCGGCCAGAGAGTCCTGAATAACCGGATAGCCGCTCGCCTGATATACGGCCAGATTTCTGTTGGCGCTGATAACCACCGCGTCCACCTGCGCGGCCAGCTTTTCAGCGACGTGCCGCCATAATGGCTGACCGTTAAGCTCCAGTAAGCCTTTATCTTTTCCACCCATGCGCGTGGCTTTACCGCCAGCCAGCACAACGCCGGTGATGGCTCCAGACTGATACACTAATATCGCCTCTTTTATTGTGGGTTTGACCCTGCTAACGTGTCTCTATCAAAATAAGGAGCACTGAGCATGAAATGTAAACGCCTGAACGAAGTCATCGAACTCCTCCAGCCTGCCTGGCAAAAAGAGCCGGAACTTAACCTGATGCAATTTTTGCAGAAACTGGCGCAGGAGTCAGGTTATGAAGGCGAACTGGCAGACCTTTCTGATGATATTCTGATCTATCACCTGAAAATGCGTGACTCCGCGAAAGATGCGGCGATCCCGGGTATTCAGAAAGACTACGAAGAGGATTTTAAAACCGCCCTGCTGCGCGCCCGTGGCGTAATTAAAGAGTAAAAGCTTGTAAGCGGCGCCACCGAAATGGCCACAAAATGATATTCTGAGTCATTCGCAGTAATTTCCGGAACTTGGGATGACCGACAACGCTTTTACTTTCCAGACGCTACACCCGGATACCATCATGGATGCGCTGTTTGCGCAGGGGATCCGGGTTGATTCTGGTCTCACCCCGCTTAACAGTTATGAAAACCGTGTCTATCAGTTCCAGGATGAAGACCGTCGGCGCTATGTGGTCAAATTCTATCGTCCTCAACGCTGGTCAGCGGATCAGATCCGCGAAGAGCATCAGTTTGCAGAAGAGTTGTTGAGCGATGAGGTTCCTGTTGCCGCCCCCCTTTCGTTTAACGACCAGACGCTGCTCACCCATCAGGGTTTTTACTACGCCGTTTTTCCCAGTCTCGGTGGCCGTCAGTTTGAATCCGACAGCCTTGATCAAATGGAGTGGGTTGGCCGCTATCTGGGGCGTCTGCACCAGACCGGGCGCAAAACCTGTTTCGCCTTCCGTCCGGATATCGGCATTAATGAATACCTGCTTGAGCCCCGCGCCGTTTTTGAAAACGCCGCGCTGATCCCGTCCGGGCTTAAAGACGCTTTTCTGCGCGCCACTGATACTCTGATCAACGAAGTCACAGGGCAATGGCATAACCGCTTTACCCGGCTGCGTCTGCATGGCGATTGTCACGCAGGCAATATCCTGTGGCGGGACGGCCCGCTGTTTGTCGATTTAGATGATGCGCGCAACGGCCCGGCCATTCAGGATCTCTGGATGCTGCTTAACGGCGATAAAGCCGAGCAGCGCATGCAACTGGAAATGATCATTGAAGCCTATGAGGAGTTCAGTGAGTTTAATACGGACGAACTGGCTCTCATCGAACCGTTACGCGCCATGCGGCAGGTCTATTACCTGGCGTGGCTTATCAGACGCTGGGGCGATCCGGCGTTTCCCAGAAACTTTCCGTGGCTGACCGGGGAAGATTACTGGCATCAGCAAACCCTGACTTTCATTGAGCAGGTTAAGGTTCTTCGCGAGCCGCCTTTGCAATTAACACCTATGTATTAACGTCAAACATCCAGGAGAGCATTAACATGAAGAAGATTTGGCTGGCGCTGGCAGGTATGATTCTGGCATTCAGCGCTTCCGCTGCGCAGTTCACCGACGGCAAACAGTACATCACGCTTGATAAACCTGTAGCCGGAGAGCCTCAGGTTCTTGAGTTTTTCTCATTCTATTGCCCGCACTGCTACGATTTTGAACGCGTCTGGCACATCTCTGATGCCGTGAAGAAAACGCTGCCGGAAGGCACCAAAATGACCAAATACCATGTGGAATTCCTCGGCCCGCTGGGCAAGGATTTGACACAAGCATGGGCAGTGGCGATGGCGCTGGGCGTGGAAGATAAGATCACGGCCCCTATGTTCGAAGCGGTACAGAAAACCCAGACGGTGCAGAACGTTGCTGACATTCGTAAAGTGTTTGTCGATGCCGGCGTTAAGGGTGAAGATTACGATGCGGCGCTAAACAGCTTCGTCGTGAAATCGCTGGTTGCACAGCAGGAGAAAGCCGCAGCCGATCTGCAACTGCAGGGCGTACCGGCCATGTTTGTTAACGGCAAATATCAGCTTAACCCGCAGGGTATGGATACCAGCAATATGGACGTTTTTGTCCAGCAATATGCTGATACCGTCAAGCACCTCGTTTCGCTGAAATAAGTTTCGACAACGCCGGTCATCGATCGGCGTTGTGCTTTTCCTGCTGGCCCTGCGCTTCACGCCCACCCCATCCGATTTTGACGCCCGCTTACCGATCGCGCATTCAGACCAAACGCTTATATCCACATGGAGTAAATTGTCATCGATCCGCAATAACGATCGTTCTCATGCTTTTATTTAACTGAATATAAAGGATATTTTTAAAATCCCGATCGCCAGTAAAGCACAATTATCCAGTGCTATCGAAATAACTCACAAAGTTATCCACAGAATGAAGATGCGATCGATCCCGGAGATCGAGAAATCTTTTACTGCAAATTCGGCGAAAAACTGAAGTTTGCGCCGGTCTGTGGCATCCTTTAACCATAATTTAATAAACAGGCACGGACATCATGGTTCAGATCCCAGAAAACCCACTTATCCTTGTTGACGGCTCGTCTTACCTTTATCGCGCTTACCATGCGTTCCCGCCGCTGACCAACAGCGCCGGTGAACCTACCGGTGCGATGTACGGTGTGCTGAATATGCTCAGAAGCCTGATCCTTCAGTACCAGCCGACGCATGCTGCTGTGGTGTTTGATGCCAAAGGCAAGACCTTCCGCGACGAGTTATTTGAACACTACAAATCTCACCGACCGCCGATGCCGGACGATCTGCGCGCGCAGATCGAACCGCTGCATGCGATGGTAAAAGCCATGGGCCTGCCGTTAATGGCCGTGTCAGGCGTTGAAGCTGATGACGTGATCGGCACTCTGGCGCGGGAAGCCGAAAAAATGGGCCGCCCGGTGCTGATCAGTACCGGTGACAAAGATATGGCGCAGCTGGTCACGCCAGGCATCACCCTGATCAACACCATGTCGAACACCATTCTCGGTCCGGAAGAGGTGATCAGTAAATACGGCGTACCGCCGGAACTGATTATCGACTTCCTCGCCCTGATGGGCGATTCCTCGGATAACATCCCAGGCGTACCTGGCGTGGGCGAGAAAACCGCACAGGCGCTGCTACAGGGGCTGGGCGGGCTGGATGCGCTCTATGCCGAGCCGGAAAAAATTGCCAGCCTGTCGTTCCGTGGGGCGAAAACTATGGCGGCGAAGCTGGAACAAAATAAAGAAGTGGCCTACCTCTCTTATCAGTTGGCCACCATCAAAACGGATGTTGAGCTGGAGCTGACCTGCGACAAGCTTGAGGTAAAGGCACCGGCCGTTGACGAGCTGATGGCGATGTTCCGGAAGTATGAATTCAAACGCTGGACGGCCGATCTTGAAGCCGGGAAATGGTTGCAGACAAAAGCCGCTAAATCTGCGGCTCGCCCCTTTGAAGCCGCAATTGTCGTGGAAGAAGACGACGAGCCCGCTACGGTGCTCTCCTCGGATAATTACCTGACCATTCTGGACGAAGAGACATTAAAGGCCTGGATCCCGCGCCTGCAAAAAGCCCCGGTGCTGGCTTTTGATACCGAAACCGACAGCCTGGATAACGTCAGCGCCAATCTGGTGGGCCTCTCTTTTGCGGTGGAGCCTGGCGTGGCGATCTATATTCCCGTTGCCCATGACTATCTGGATGCGCCGGAACAGATCTCCCGTGAACGGGCGCTGGAATTGCTTACGCCGCTGCTGGAAGATGAAAAAGTGCTGAAGGTCGGGCAAAACCTGAAGTTCGACCGCGGCATCCTGCAAAATTACGGTATTGAGCTGCGCGGCATCGCGTTTGACACCATGCTGGAGTCATACATTCTGGACAGCGTGGTCGGGCGTCACGATATGGACACCCTCGCCGATCGCTGGCTCAAACATACCACCATCACCTTTGAGCAGATTGCCGGTAAAGGTAAAAACCAGCTGACCTTCAATCAGATCGATCTGGAGCAGGCGGGTCGTTACGCGGCAGAAGACGCCGACGTCACACTGCAACTGCATCTGAAAATGTGGCCAAAGCTGCAACAGCACGCCGGTCCGCTGAACATTTTCAACAATATCGAGATGCCGCTGGTGCCGGTGCTATCACGCATTGAGCGCAACGGCGTTAAAATCGATCCGGCGGTGCTGCACAAGCACTCCGGCGAAATCACGCTGCGCCTGGCAGAACTGGAAAAAATTGCCCACGACATCGCAGGCGAGCCGTTTAACCTGGCATCAACCAAGCAGTTGCAGACCATCCTGTTCGAAAAACAGGGCATTAAACCGCTGAAGAAAACGCCGGGCGGCGCGCCGTCCACCTCCGAAGAGGTGCTGGAAGAGCTGGCGCTGGACTATCCACTGCCGAAAATCATTCTTGAGCATCGCGGCTTGTCGAAGCTGAAATCGACCTACACCGACAAGCTGCCGCTGATGATCAATCCCAAAACCGGCCGCGTACACACTTCTTATCATCAGGCGGTGACCGCGACAGGCAGGCTGTCATCCACCGATCCCAACCTGCAGAACATCCCGGTGCGCAATGAGGAAGGGCGACGTATCCGCCAGGCGTTTATCGCCCCGGAAGATTACGTGATTGTCTCTGCGGACTACTCGCAAATCGAACTGCGCATCATGGCGCATCTGTCGCGCGATAAAGGCCTGCTGTCCGCCTTTGCGGAAGGAAAAGATATTCACCGCGCCACGGCGGCAGAAGTGTTCGGCATGCCGCTGGAAAGCGTATCCAATGAACAGCGCCGCAGCGCCAAAGCCATTAACTTCGGGTTGATCTACGGGATGAGCGCCTTTGGCTTGTCGCGCCAGCTCAATATCCCGCGCCGCGAGTCGCAAAAGTATATGGACCTCTATTTTGAGCGCTACCCGGGCGTGCAGGAATATATGGAACGTACCCGCGCGCAGGCTAAAGAGCAGGGCTACGTGGAAACGCTTGACGGCCGTCGCCTCTATTTGCCGGACATCAAATCCAGCAACGGCGCACGTCGTGCCGGGGCGGAACGCGCAGCGATCAACGCCCCTATGCAGGGCACCGCAGCTGACATTATTAAGCGCGCGATGATTGCCGTTGACCAGTGGTTAGAAACGGAAAAACCGCGTGTGCGGATGATTATGCAGGTTCACGATGAACTGGTGTTCGAAGTGCATAAAGATGACGTCGAAGCGGTATCTAAAAAGATCCATGAACTGATGGAAAACAGCACCAGGCTGGACGTGCCGTTGCTGGTGGAAGTCGGGAGCGGTGAAAACTGGGATCAGGCGCACTAAGGGTTCAATGAATAACGCGGTGTTTATGTAAGTAAGCAACATAACGCCGCACGTTTTGTGACAATCATTAGAATTCGCTATGTAAAGAATGAAAAAAAATTACAAAAAGCACTTTGTGTCCGTCTGAAAAAAGAGTAGAGTTAAAGACGTAGGGTACAGAGGTAAGATGTTCTATCTTTCAGACCTTTTACTTCACGTAATCGGATTTGGCTGAATATTTTAGCCGCCCCAGTCAGTAATGACTGGGGCGTTTTTTATTGCGCAAAGCGGTAAAAAACACAGCGCAGCGGCCTGCCGCGCCCGTTCTTATTCTGCGCTTTCTTCTGCCGTCGGTACGCCGTTAAACCAGGTATCCAGCTTTTCACTCAGCTTATCAACGCCAATCTTTTTCAGAGAAGAGAAGGCTTCTACCTGCACATCGCCGTTAAAGGCCAGTACCGCGTCACGCACCATCTTCACCTGCGCTTTACGCGCGCCGCTCGCCAGTTTGTCGGCTTTGGTCAGCAATACCAGCACCTGAATATCACTTTCCACGGCCCACAGGATCATTTGCTGATCAAGATCCTTCAGCGGATGGCGAATATCCATCAGGATGACCACACCCTGCAAACACTGGCGTTTTTCCAGGTATTCGCCCAGCGCGCGCTGCCATTTGATTTTCATCTCTTCCGGCACTTCGGCGTAGCCATAGCCTGGTAAGTCGACCAGGCGCTTGCCATCGGCAACTTCAAAGAGGTTGATAAGCTGGGTGCGCCCCGGGGTTTTGGACGTACGCGCCAGGCTCTTCTGGTTAGTCAGGGTATTCAGCGCGCTTGATTTGCCTGCGTTGGAACGGCCCGCAAAGGCCACTTCAATTCCGGAATCGGCGGGCAAGTGGCGAATATCAGGCGCACTGATCACAAAATGCGTCTGATGATAATTCAATTTAGTCAAAGCGGTCGTCTCCATAAATAAAGCTTTGGGGGATTATACCTGAACGCCGGGAAAAGGCTGGTTTTCTCGCCATCGGCTCAAAATAGCCATTCGTTTTGTAAGACATTAGCCACGGCTTTTATGGGACATTTAAGAATAGTTGCAGGGTGACCTTTGTCTAACCTATTGTTAATTAAAGACCTGCCAGTATGGAATTTTCCTAAAGCATGGCGTAACGCGTGTTACATACTTGTGAGTTTTCGTCAAAAAGGTAAAGTAGTGTGCAAAGGCGAGGACGCCACAGGATGCAGACTTAAGGATAAGGGGTCTGGAGCGCCAGGAGGCGAAGACCGGGATTTTAAGGGATGATAAACGTCTGGAGACGTTTTTACAGGGACAGGGATTTAATCAGGGACGGTTTACCGCTAAAGGACAGACAGGGCAGGTTGCAAGCAAACACGGATGGTTCAGCCCGTTTCGGGTGGTGGGACAAGAAAAAAGGCGACAGTTTACTCTGTCGCCTTTTTTCTTTGCTTGCTTTCTGCTAGATTCCGCCGCAATTCTATACTGAATAAAAACGGCTCAAGACCAAACATTATGAATAAACCTTCGTCGGCTCCGCGTGGCAATGGCCCCGCAAAAACGCGTCGTAAAACCCGCGATGAAATCAACCAGGAATCTCGCGATCGCAAGCGCCAGAAGAAACACAGCGGCAATGCGGCGGGCAGCCGTGCGTCAGGCGGCGACAGCGCCTCCGGCTCCCGCGGTCAGAACAAGCAGAAAGATCCCCGTATTGGCAGTAAAACCCCGGTACCGTTAGGCGTCAGCAAAACCGCCGCCCCGGTAGCGCGTCAGCAAAAACCTAAGAGCGAGAAACCTATGCTTTCACCGCAGGCTGAACTGGATATGCTGGAAACGGATGAGCGCCTGGATGCGCTGCTGGAACGTCTTGAAGATGGCGAAACCCTGAGCAGTGAAGATCAGGCATGGGTGGATGCTAAGCTGGACAGAATTGATGAGCTGATGCAGCAGCTGGGTCTTTCTTACGACGATGAAGACGACGAAGAAGAGGAAGACAAAAAAGAAGATATGATGCGCCTGCTTAAGGGTGGCAACTAACGGTTACTGCATGGGCTTACCCGTCCTGCTAATAACCCTTCCGGTTATATGTTATCTGGCGTGGTTATTCGTTAAACTACGACGGTTGTCGCAGCAGCAAAAAAGGCTGCGCAACCGGCTGATGACCCGCCAGGGGATCAGTCCAGGCCGCCGGACTCGCCGACGGCATTACCGGAAGGAGTAAGCATGTCTTCGCAGTTAATCGACTGGGATCTGGCCCTGATCCAGAAATATAACTATTCCGGGCCGCGTTATACGTCATACCCGACCGCGCTGGAGTTTGCCGAATCTTACGGCGAACCGCAGTTTCTGCAGGCTGTTGCCCGTTACCCGGAGCGCCCGCTGTCGCTGTATGTGCATATTCCGTTCTGCCACAAGCTCTGCTACTTCTGTGGCTGCAATAAAATCGTCACCCGCCAGCAGCATAAAGCCGATCAATATCTTGATGCGCTGGAGCAGGAGATCCTGCACCGCGCGCCGCTGTTCGCCGGCCGTCAGGTCAGCCAGCTGCACTGGGGCGGCGGGACGCCAACCTATCTTAATAAAGCCCAGATCAGCCGCCTGATGCAGATTTTGCGTTCGCAGTTCAGTTTTAATGCGGATGCGGAAATCTCGATTGAAGTTGATCCACGGGAAATCGAACTTGATGTGCTCGACCACCTGCGCCACGAAGGCTTTAACCGCCTGAGCATGGGCGTGCAGGACTTCAACAAAGAAGTGCAGCGCCTGGTGAACCGTGAGCAGGATGAAGAATTTATCTTTGCGCTGATCAAACGCGCGCGCGACATCGGCTTTACCTCGACCAATATCGATCTGATTTATGGCCTGCCGAAGCAGACGCCGGAAAGCTTTGCCTTCACGCTCAAACGCGTGGCGGAGCTCAGCCCGGATCGCCTGAGCGTGTTCAACTACGCGCATTTACCGTCTCTCTTTGCCGCCCAGCGTAAAATCAAAGATGCCGATCTGCCGACCGCGCAGCAGAAACTGGATATTCTGCAGGAGACGATTTCCTCGCTGATGGATTCAGGCTATCAATTTATTGGTATGGATCACTTTGCCCGCCCGGATGACGAGCTGGCCGTGGCCCAGCGTGAAGGCGTGCTGCACCGCAACTTCCAGGGGTACACCACCCAGGGCGATACCGATCTGCTTGGCTTTGGCGTCTCGGCCATCAGCATGATTGGCGACAGCTACGCGCAGAACCAGAAAGAGCTGAAACGCTATTATCAACAGGTGGATGAGACCGGCAATGCCCTGTGGCGTGGCATCGCGCTCACCCGCGACGACTGTATCCGCCGCGATGTCATCAAAGCGCTGATCTGCAATTTCCGCCTGGAATACGCCGCGGTCGAACGCGCATGGAATGTGGATTTCCAGGACTATTTTGCTGAGGATTTAAAACTGCTTGCGCCGCTGGCGAAAGACGGGCTGGTGGAGGTGGATGAGAAGGGTATTCAGGTGACGCCAAAAGGCCGTCTGTTGATCCGCAACATCTGCATGTGCTTCGATGCTTATCTGCGCCAGAAAGCGCGGATGCAGCAGTTCTCGCGCGTCATATAAGCGTATCCCCTCGCCAGGAGGGGATATGATTTAACTGAACAGCCCGACCAGCGCCGCGCACAGGACAGCCGCGATTGCCGTATGGGGCGTCTGGCTGGCTGCAGTGGCGACGTCTGCGCCGCTCGATACAAAATGAATTAATGACTCCAGCATGATCTCTCTCCCGCGTGAACGCGCCTGATCATACTCAACTCATCGGAACAGTAAAGCTCAAAATAGCAGCAATTTGCGGCTATGAATCCATCTTTACATTCATCCCGAAAATCATTCCATTCCCAGCTCTTTCAGCTTGCGCGTCAGGGTATTACGGCCCCAGCCGAGCAGGCGGGCGGCTTCCTGTTTATGCCCCTGCGTATGGCGTAACGCCGTGGTAAGCAGCGTACGCTCCATCTCCGGCTGCGCTTCCGAAAGCAGGTTTTGATGACCGGAACGCAGCGCGCGATCGGCCCATTGCGCCAGCAGCGTCGCCCAGTTATCGGGCAGCGTTTGCGACGGGCTGTCCGGGATAGTGGTTTCGAACAGCTCGCCCGGCAGATCCTGAATCAGCACTTCCTGACCGGCCGCCATCACCGTCAGCCAGCGGCAGGTGTTTTCTAACTGCCGTACGTTACCCGGCCAGGCCACGCGCGTCAGCGCCGCTTCCGTTTCCGGGTGCAGTTGCTTGGCTTCCACGCCCAGTTCGCGGGCGGCGACCTGTAAGAAATGGCGCGCCAGACGCGGAATATCTTCCCGGCGCTCGCGCAGCGGCGGCAGATGCACGCGGATCACGTTCAGGCGATGGAATAAATCCTCACGGAATTTCCCCTCCTGCACGCGCAGCTCCAGATTCTGGTGCGTGGCGGCAATAATACGCACGTCCACTTTTACCGGCGCAAAGCCGCCGACGCGGTAAAACTGTCCGTCCGCCAGCACGCGCAGTAAGCGGGTCTGCACATCCAGCGGCATATCGCCGATCTCATCAAGGAATAATGTGCCGCCATCGGCCTGTTCAAAGCGCCCCTGACGGATCGTATTCGCCCCGGTAAAGGCCCCCTTTTCATGACCGAAGAGTTCAGATTCAATCAAATCCTTGGGGATGGCCGCCATATTGAGCGCGATAAACGGCGCTTTCACGCGCGGGCTGTGGCGATGCAGGGCATGCGCCACCAGCTCTTTACCTGTCCCGGACTCGCCGTTAATCAGCACGCTGATGGATGAGCGCGACAGACGGCCGATAATGCGGAACACATCCTGCATCGCCGGGGCTTCGCCAATAATATCCGTCGTTGGGCCAAATACCTGCACGTTGCGCGGCTGCTGCTGTTCCTGATAATGGCTGATCGCACGTTCAACCAGCGCAACGGCCTCATCAATATCAAAGGGTTTCGGCAGATAATCAAAGGCCCCTTGCTGATAGGCGCTGACCGCCGCATCCAGATCGGAGTGTGCCGTCATTATGATGACCGGAAGCATTGGATGTCGTTGTTTGATCTGTTTAAGCAGGGCGAGGCCATCCATCCCTGGCATACGAATATCCGACAACAGAACATCCGGGGTTTTGGTGGTCAGCGCGTCAAGCACCTCGTTGCCACTTTCAAAGGTCGTACAACTCAAGCCAGCCCCGGTGAGCGCGCGTTCCAGCACCCAGCGGATGGAGCTATCGTCATCAACGATCCAGACTATCCCTCGCTGCATAAATACCTCTACTTCCGAATAGGCAGGAACACCGAGAATTCGGTATGTCCTGGCCAACTGGTGAATTCAATTTTGCCGGAGTGCTGATCGATTAAATTGCGGGCAATGGACAGCCCAAGCCCGGTACCGCCTTCGCGACCGCTGACCATCGGATAAAACAGCGTGTCCTGCAAATGCGACGGGATACCCGGCCCGTTATCTTCAATATCAATGCGTGCGGCGAGGCGATAGCGCACGCCGTGCAGCGTCAGCTGGAAGGCCGTGCGGGTACGCAGCACAATCTCGCCGCCCTCCGGGCCAAGCGCCTGCAGAGCATTGCGCACAATATTCAGTAAAACCTGTTCGATCTGGTCGGGATCGTGCGGTAATTCGGGCAGGCTGGGATCGTAATCGCGCACCAGGGTGACGTTTTCCGGCAGCTCCATCGATACCAGCTTTACCACGCGCTCCGCCACCTTATGAATACTTTCCGTGACGTGCATTCCCGGCTGCTGCGGGCCTAACAGACGGTCCACCAGATTTCGCAGCCGGTCAGCCTGTTCAATAATGACTTTGGTGTATTCCATCAGCGCCGGGTCGGGCAGCGCTTTGCTGAGCAACTGCGCCGCGCCGCGCAAACCGCCGAGCGGATTTTTAATTTCATGGGCCAGGCCACGCACCAGGTCGCGGGCGGCGATCTGCTGAGCGTGCTGTAACTGCTCCTGACTCAGGCGGCGCTGATTATCCATGGGCGCCATCTCCAGCAGGATCAGGCCCTCCGGCAGACGTTGCGCGGTCAGGGAAAGAATATGTGAACGGCCATCGATCACCAGCGTCACTTCGTTATCGGTAAAGCCTTGTCCGGCCTGCAAACTTTCCTGCATCAGGCCAATATTCAGCGAAAAATAACTCAGTAGTTCGGGTAACGGTGTGCCAAACAGCTTGCGTGAACTTTGGGCCAGCAACTGTTGCGCCGCCGGGTTCGCATAGTGAATTGCCAGGTCATCATCAACCAGCAAAATACTGTTGATCAGAGAATTGAGGATCTGCCCAGCATCGGGCACCACGCCTGTTGCCATTCAGCAGTCTCCTTAGTGTGCACCAATACAGTGCATTATAAGTGTAAGTCGGTGAACTATTCGTAAATATGTGCCTGGCGTGGAGAAAAAAGCCCATCCTGAGATGGGCTAAAGTTCCACGGCAACAAAAAACCTCAGGCGTCTGTCT
>NZ_CP127837.1:1173438-1177112 GCF_030291195.1 Enterobacter sp. PGRG2
TAATTAAACGCTGTAATACAGTTCAAACTCAACCGGGTGCGGCGTCATGCGCACACGGTCGTTTTCTTCGGTACGCAGAGCGATGTAAGCATCGATCGCGTCGTCAGTGAATACGCCGCCAGCGGTCAGGAACTCACGGTCTGCGTCCAGCGCATTCAGTGCTTCTTCCAGAGAGCCTGCAACCTGTGGGATCTCTGCGGCTTCTTCCGGCGGCAGGTCATACAGGTTTTTGTCCATCGCTTCGCCCGGGTGGATCTTGTTCTTGATACCGTCAAGGCCAGCCATCAGCAGTGCAGCGAAGCACAGGTACGGGTTAGCCGCCGGATCCGGGAAGCGCACTTCAATACGACGCGCTTTCGGAGAAGCAACTACCGGAATACGGATAGAGGCAGAACGGTTACGGGCAGAGTAAGCCAGCATAACCGGCGCTTCGTAACCCGGGACCAGACGCTTGTAAGAGTTGGTGGTCGGGTTCGCCAGGGCGTTGATCGCTTTAGCGTGTTTGATTACGCCGCCGATGTAGAACAGCGCCTGCTCAGACAGACCGGCATATTTGTCGCCAGAGAACAGGTTGGTGCCGTTCTTGGACAGGGACATATGGCAGTGCATACCGGAACCGTTATCACCGAACATCGGTTTCGGCATAAAGGTCGCGGTTTTACCGAAGCGGTGCGCCACGTTGTGCACGACATATTTGTAGATCTGAATTTCGTCGGCTTTTTTGGTCATGGTGTTGAAGCGGGTTGCCACTTCGTTCTGACCGGCGGTTGCCACTTCGTGGTGGTGAGCTTCAACCACCAGACCCATTTCTTCCATCACCAGACACATGGTGGAACGCAGATCCTGTGAAGAATCGACCGGTGGAACCGGGAAGTAACCGCCTTTCACGGCCGGACGGTGACCTTTGTTACCGCCTTCGTATTTGGTGCCGGTGTTCCATGCGCCTTCGATATCATCGATAGCAACGTGAGAGCCGGAGATGGAGCTGCCGAAACGGATGTCGTCGAACAGGAAGAATTCTGGTTCTGGCCCGAACAGTACGGTGTCGGCGATGCCGGTGGAGCGCAGATACTCTTCAGCGCGCTTGGCGATAGAACGCGGGTCACGGTCATAGCCCTGCAGGGTGCCTGGTTCCAGGATATCGCAGCGGATGATCAGCGTGGTTTCTTCGTAGAACGGGTCAATGACAGCGGTAGTCGCGTCAGGCATCAACACCATGTCGGATTCGTTGATACCTTTCCAGCCACCAATCGAGGAGCCATCAAACATTTTGCCTTCTTCGAAGAATTCGGCATTAACCTGATGGGACGGGATAGTGACGTGCTGTTCTTTACCTTTGGTATCGGTGAAGCGCAAATCGACAAACTTCACTTCATGTTCATTCAGCATCGTCAAAACGTGTTCAGCGGACATACTTAACTCTCCCGGATTTTGTCATTGTCGTCGTGGTAACGAGGTCAGAAAACACTGCTCATAATCGGCATTGTTGCTCTGCAGGATATAAAGCGAAATCTGTGCCAACTTTAAAAACACCCCCAAAAGGCGTTATCATGCACGTCATAGTGCAAAAGGGCTGCACCAGAATGGAAACATTGCACCAATATAGTGCTTGATTGTGAACCACAAGCACTATATTGGTGCAATTTTCGTTAAGGCACCCCTTTACTGCGCCGTGAAAGCGATCACAAAGCCTTACTTTCCGTATTGTTTGTAAAGGTTCTTTGTGATCCTGTTCTGTACTGCGATTAATACGTGTACAATAACGCGCTATTTCTAATGCCTGAGGCAAAGTTGTGATCGAAAATTTGCGTAACATCGCCATCATTGCTCACGTTGACCACGGTAAAACTACCCTGGTTGACAAGCTCCTGCAGCAATCCGGTACTTTCAGCGAGCGTGCTGAAACGACCGAACGCGTGATGGACTCCAACGATTTGGAGAAAGAGCGTGGGATTACCATCCTCGCTAAAAACACCGCTATTAAATGGAATGACTACCGTATCAACATCGTTGATACCCCGGGTCACGCCGACTTCGGTGGTGAAGTTGAACGTGTTATGTCCATGGTAGACTCCGTGCTGCTGGTGGTTGACGCAATGGATGGCCCAATGCCGCAGACTCGCTTTGTTACCAAAAAAGCGTTTGCACACGGCCTGAAGCCGATTGTTGTTATTAACAAAGTTGACCGTCCTGGCGCGCGTCCGGACTGGGTTGTCGATCAGGTATTTGACCTGTTCGTTAACCTCGACGCGACTGACGAGCAGCTCGATTTCCCTATCATCTATGCATCTGCACTGATGGGCATCGCCGGTAACGATCACACTGATATGGCGGAAGACATGACCCCGCTGTACCAGGCGATTGTTGACCATGTACCTGCGCCGAACGTTGACCTTGATGGTCCGCTGCAGATGCAGATCTCCCAGCTGGATTACAACAACTATGTTGGTGTTATCGGCATCGGCCGCATCAAACGCGGCAAGGTGAAACCGAACCAGCAAGTGACCATCATCGACAGCGAAGGTAAAACGCGTAACGGTAAAGTGGGTAAAGTGCTGGGCCACCTCGGTCTGGAACGTATCGAATCCACTGAAGCTGAAGCGGGCGACATCATCGCGATCACTGGTCTGGGCGAGCTGAACATCTCCGACACCATCTGCGATCCGCAGAATGTCGAAGCGCTGCCGGCTCTGTCTGTTGATGAACCGACCGTTACCATGTTCTTTAACGTCAACACCTCTCCGTTCTGTGGCAAAGAAGGTAAATTCGTTACCTCCCGTCAGATCCTTGACCGCCTGAACAAAGAGCTGGTGCACAACGTGGCGCTGCGCGTTGAAGAAACCGAAGATGCGGACGCGTTCCGTGTATCCGGTCGTGGTGAACTGCACCTGTCCGTACTTATCGAAAACATGCGTCGTGAAGGCTTTGAGCTGGCGGTTTCCCGTCCGAAAGTTATCAACCGTATGATCGATGGCCGTATGCAGGAGCCGTTCGAAAACGTGACGCTGGACATCGAAGAACAGCACCAGGGCGCGGTAATGCAGGCAATGGGCGAGCGTAAGGGCGATGTCAAAGACATGATCCCTGACGGCAAAGGCCGTATTCGTCTGGATTACCTGATCCCGGCACGTGGCCTGATCGGCTTCCGTACCGAGTTCATGACCATGACCTCCGGTACCGGTCTGCTGTACTCCACCTTCAGCCACTACGACGATGTTAAGCCGGGCGAAATCGGCCAGCGTAACAACGGCGTGCTGATCTCCAACGGCCAGGGTAAAGCAGTCGCGTTTGCGCTGTTCAGCCTGCAGGATCGCGGTAAGCTGTTCCTGGGTCACGGTGCAGAAGTGTACGAAGGCCAGATCATCGGTATCCACAGCCGTTCTAACGATCTGACAGTAAACTGTCTGACCGGTAAGAAGCTGACCAACATGCGTGCTTCCGGTACTGATGAAGCCACGGTTCTGGTTCCGCCGATCAAAATGTCGCTGGAGCAGGCGCTGGAGTTCATCGATGACGACGAACTGGTAGAAGTTACCCCAACCTCTATCCGTATCCGTAAACGTCACCTGACCGAGAACGACCGTAAACGCGCGATGCGTGGTCCGAAAGACGCGTAAGCCGATTTCGTACTGAAAACGAAGCCCTGTCTGCAAAGACGGGGCTTTTTTATTTCC
>NZ_CP127837.1:1177164-1196955 GCF_030291195.1 Enterobacter sp. PGRG2
GTGCCCTGCTTTTTCCGCTCCCCGATCTCCGCAATAATCATCGCAAAGCGCTGTTCATTAAGCTTATAAAACAATCCCATCGTCAGTGCCGCGATGATGGCCAGCGCGCAGGGCCAGAGGAAGATCAACTGTCGCAGGCCGAGCAGCGTACCGGCGCTCTGGATGGCGTTGGGAATATAGCCGATCTGCGTCAGCATGATGCCCGGCAGAAAACCTGCCAGCGCGGCGGAGATTTTGCGCGAAAAGGTATAACCGGTGTACACCGACCCTTCGGCGCGGATGCCGGTTTTCCACTCGCCGTAATCCACCGTATCCGGCACCAGCGCCCAGTTCAGGCTGTTGACAAAGGCCGTACCGAAAAAGGCCATGCAGGAGAAGAGCACAAACAGCATTGAACTGGTTCCCCAGACGAAATTCAGCACATCGCCCACCGCCCACAGCATCAGGCCGCCAAGATAGACCTGCTTTTTGCCGAAGCGCTTAACCGCGCCGGGCACCAGAAACACGCCCACCAGAATGCAGCCCATACTGAAAAATCCCATCCAGGACAGCAGATGAATATCGTTCAGCACGTACTGGGTGTAATACACCTGAATGGCGAGTTTGATATTGAAGGCTGCCAGCGTGCACAGGTTGGCGATGCACAGCACCAGCAGCGGCGGATTACGGAAAATTGCGCAGAATGAATTGAGAATGCCCGGTTTATGGTGATCGGGCGTGACCTCCACATAGCGCTCTTTCACGCCGCTGTAGCACCACCACATACAGAACAGACCGCCGGTGACAAACACCAGCGCCGCCACCTGATAGCCAAGCGCTGGCCTGCCGGTAAACAGCGCCTGGATCGGCATAAAGCCTACGGTACACAGCAATAGCCCGACCGTCGCGCCGCCCTGACGCCACGCCGCCAGGTGCGCGCGCTCCTGCGGATTTTTGGTGATCGCCGGTACCATCGCGCCGTAAGAGCAGTTCATCAGGCTGTAGCACAGCCCGAACAGCATAAACAGCCCGGTGGCGATGGCAGTTTTCACCGTCAGGGTAAAGTCGTTCGCCATAAACTGCGCGCTGGCCACCAGCGCCACCGGGAACGCGGCGTACAGAATAAATGGCCTGAATTTCCCTTTTTCGCCAATGTTGCGCCGCTGATCCAGCAGCACGCCGGTCAGCATATCGGTGAAGGCGGTAAAGAACTTCGCCACCAGGAAGATGATCCCGCCGTAAAACGCCGGCATCCCTAACTCATCGGTATAAAACTTGAGTAAATAGAGGGTGCCGATACACAACATCAAATTTGAGCCGAAGTCGCCCATTCCGTAGGCGACTTTTTCACGCAGACTCAGTTTCAGGGTTAACGGATCATGGGTTGTCATAATCGTTCCTCATGACGCCCCGCAGGGCGTCATTGTCTGTTGCATTACGCCATCCGCTTACGGGTTTCTATTTCGGCAACGATACGCACGTACATTTTCTCGTTGAGGTTATAGAACAGACCCATGGCGATAATCGTCACCACCGCCAGCGCGCAGGGCCAGATAAAGATCAGCTGGCGCAGGCCTTCCTGCGTCTCTGCCGACTGCACGACGTTAGGGATGTAGCCGATTTGCGTCAGCATCAGGCCGGGGAAAAAGCCCGCCAGCGCCTGGGACACTTTGCGGAAGAAGGTAAAACCGGTGTACACCGTCCCTTCCGATCGCACGCCGGTGCGCCATTCGCCGTATTCCACGGTGTCGGACACCAGCGCCCAGTTCAGGCTGTTCACAAAGGCCGAGCCGAAAAACGCCAGGCAGGAAAACGCCACAAAGCTCACCGAACCGCCGCCGAAGAAGTAGTTCAGCACATCGCCCGCCACCCAAATCAGCAGCCCGCCGATATAGACCTTTTTCTTGCCGAAACGCCTGACCGCGCCGGGCATCAAAAACACGCCGAAGAAGATGCAGCCCATGCTGAAAAAGCCCATATACGACAGCAAAATCGGATCGTTTAACACGTACTGGGTGTAATAGACCTGAATGGCGAGTTTGACGTTAAAGGCGCCGAGGGTGCACAGATTGGCGATACAGAGAATAAACAGCGGACGGTTACCGGCGATGGCGCGGAACGACTGCAACAGCCCCGGTTTTTGCGCGGCGTTCGCCGGTTGCGCGTCCACATAACGCTCGGTCACGCCGCGATAGCACAGCCACATAAACAGCAGGCCGAACACCGAAAACAGCGTTGCCGCGAAGATATACCCCAGCTGCTGATTATCCTCCACCAGGTTCATTACCGGCACAAAGCCTACGGTACAGAGCAGCAGGCCGAGCGTCGCGCCACCCTGACGCCAGGCCGCCAGCGACGCGCGCTCATCCGGGTTTTTGGTGATCGCCGGTACCATCGCGCCGTAAGAGCAGTTCATCATGCTGAAGAACAGGCCGTACAGCATAAACAGCACCGTCGCCATCACCGTCTTGCCGGTGATCTCAAAAGGCGTGCCGACAAAGTTGGCGATCGCCAGCAGCGTCACCGGAAACGCGGCATAGAGTACGAACGGGCGGAACTTGCCCTTCGGCCCGATGTTACGCCGTGAATCCAGCATGATGCCGGTGCCCATATCGGTGAAGGCGGTAAAGAACTTGGCGATCAAAAAGATAATGCCGCCGTAAGTCCCCGGCAGACCGAGCACATCCGTATAGAACTTCAGTAAATAGAGCGTGCCAATATCCAGCAGGATATTGGAGCCGAGATCGCCCATGCCATAGGCGAGCTTCTCTTTGAACGGCAACTTCAGGGTTGCCGGATCGCTGGACTGACTCATGATCGTTCCTCGCTGGATGCCATTCAGATTGTGCGTAAGGAGCTGAACAGCGCCGCCCACTCACTGTCGGCGCGATAAAACACCGGCGGCTTGCCCAATGGCGCGTCCACGGTAATATCGCCCCCGGCACAGCTTTCCCCGGTCCACAGGTTGACCCACGCATCCGGCGGCAGATACAGCGTCCAGTCCTCGCGCCCCTGTTCATGTACCGGGGCGACCAGCAGATCGCGGCCAAACAGATACTGATACTTCAGCTCGTAGCAACGGGCGTCGTCTTCGTAGTGCAGGAACAGCGGACGCATCACCGGCAGGCCGCTTTTCGCGTTCTGCGCCACGGCGGCTTTGATGTAAGGCTTCAGGGTGGTGAAGACGGTGGTCATGCGGGCGAAGTGGGCGATGGTTTCCGCGTCGCCGTCAAACTGCCAGTTATCGCCGGGACGATTGCCCTCGTGGGTGCGCATCATCGGCGTGAAGGCGCTGAAATCGCACCAGCGCAGCAACAGCTCTTTAGTGCGTTTCATGTCGAACAGGGTGGTGTAACCGCCGATATCGCTGTGATGCAGCCCGTGGCCGGTCATTGCCAGCGACAGTGCTGCAGGCACTACCGACGCCAGTCCGTCGTCCAGACTCCAGTCGACGTTCTGATCCCCGGCCCACATCATCACGGAATATTTCTGGCTGCCGGTGCCGCCCGCGCGCATAAAGAACAGGATCTCGCCGAGCTTGCCGGTCTCCTGCAACGCCTCGTAGTTACACTTCGCCCATAACGCAGGCCAGGCGTTATGCATGATTTCCGCGCTGACGCCGTTATGCAGCACGGTGTCGGTGGGCAGGTATTCGCCGAAATCGGCCATCCAGCCGCCGCAGCCCAGTGCGATCATGTTCTGCTTGATGATATTTTTGAACCAGTCGTACGCGGCCGGATTCGTCAGATCCACCACGCCGCCGTAAAACTCGCCGAACTCCACCAGATAATCATTGCCGTCTTTATCTTTCGCCAGATAGCCGAGGCGCGCCGCCTCCGCGCATAGCTCGCGGTCGCTGGCGACATAGGGATTGATATAGGAGAGGAACTGCACGCCTTCTTTCTTCCACTGCGCAAGGCGGGAATCCAGCTGCGGATAGTTATCGCTGTCCCATTTCCAGTTCCACATCACGCGCTTGCCAAAGGAGGTCATGCGGATGCCGGACCAGTCCTGCGCCCAGATGCCGTTCACCTTGACGCCGCCGTTGCGCATGGTATCGAGCTTTTGCTGGCACACTTCAGTGCCGCCCTGAATGCCAAGCGTCACGCCGTCATACACCCAGTCCGGCAACTCCGGCTGACGGCCCAGCAGCGCGGTGAGTTTTTCCAGTAGCTGAATGTAGGTGGGCGCGCACTCGAAACGCAGCGTGGCCTGATTTTCCCAGATCGCCAGTTCGTGATAGTCCGGCGCGCTGAAATCGAAATTCATATAGCAGCTGTTGTCCACGTGGCAGTAATACTTTTGCGTACTGACAAAGGTCGGCTGCGGAAAGAAGGTCCAATAATAATCGCCGCCCGCATTCTCTTTGCAGTCTGCCTGCCAGGTGACCAGCGTCTGCTTATTGCGGCCCACGCCCTGCTCGCTGGTCCATAGCGGGAAGGGTTTGCCGCGCAGATCGAAATAGGAAAACTGCTCGCCGCAGCCGTAAATATGATCCTCAGGATTGGCCGCCAGCCGCAGCCAGATACGGTTATGGGCCGCGTCATCGTTTTGCAGCGTCAGCAGCAGACGGCCTGCGTCATCGACGCCAATTTTCAGCGTCGCGCTCACCGCATCGCCGCGGCCGAAGCGCACCGTCCAGCCGGCGTCATGGGCCTGTACGGTGGCGTCCGTCAGGGCGATTTTTTCATTCAGCCGATCCTGAATGCTGAAGTTGCCGCGGAACATCTCAATATCCGCCATGCCTGCGCCGGTCCATAAACAGGCGGCGTCCGGCGTATGACGCAGGATCAGGCGCTGCTGGTAGGTTAAGGTAAAGCCGCCAGCGCTGGTGGTCAGCGCCAGAGCGGATAAGTCAGGGTGTAGGGTACGCATAATGACCTCTGTAAGTTTTATTGTTTATTTAGCGTTGCAATCCAGAAGCCCGGCGGCGACGGCGGGGGCCAGACCCGGCGCCAGCGGCAGGCGGGGGATCACCAGACAATGCAGCAGGTGATAAATGTCCTGCTTGCCGTCCCACACTTTGGTGGTGACTTTGTTATCCGTATCCAGCTCCTGCCACCACGAGCCGTTTTCGTAGTCGATGAGATATTTCATGCAGTAATCCCACCATTTCTGATACCAGGCTTCGTACTGCGCGTCGCCCGTGACGCTCCACAGGGCGTAGGCGGTGCCCATGGCTTCGACGATCGGCCAGCGCACGCGCTCGCGCACGATCGGCGTGCCGTCCCAGTCGACGGAATAGACAAAACCGTCCGCGCCATCGGGTGCCCAGGCGTCGCGAATGGTGGCGTGGAACAGGCCTTTCGCGTCTTCCAGTAACCAGTCGGGCGGCGTTTCAAAGCGGGCTTCCAGCGCGGCGCGCAGATGCAGCATCAGACGGCCCCATTCGATCCAGTGGCCGGGCGTGCCGCCGTAGGCGCGGAAACGGTGGGCGGGATTGTCTTTGTTGTAATCGCGGATCGGGTTCCACTGGGTGTCGAAATGCTCGTTGACGCGGTACTCACTCTTTCTGGCGACATCATGAATAATCACCGAGGCGATGCGCAGCGCACGGTCGAGCCATTTGCGATCGTGGGTGACGTCATAAACAATCAGAAAAGCTTCCACCGCGTGCATATTGGCGTTGCCGCCGCGGTAATCTTCGGTTTTGCTGAAGGCCTCGTCCCAGGACTCAAGGCACATTTGCTCCGCTTCGCTCCAGAAATAACGCTCGATCACCGCAATGGCGTCATCCAGTAACGGACGCGCGCCAGGATGCCCGGTGGTTACCGCGCTCGCCGCGCCCAGCAGCACAAAGAAATGCTGATAACCCTGCTTGGAAGCATCGATCACCCCTTCATCATTGACGCAGGCATACCAGCCGCCGTACTGCTTATCGCGCAGCGCGCCGTTCAGCGCGTTAATGCCGTGATCCACCAGCTCATATGCACCGGGGCGGCCCATTCCGGCGGCCACGGCATACACATGCAGCATGCGGGCGGTGATCCACAGGTGGGTACCCACATCCGTTTTGACCTGACCGGTATTGCCCAGCCAGCCGAAACCAGTCGGCACCACGGCCTTTTTGCCGAAGTCGAAAATGCGGTCGGTTTCCTGTTCCAGCCAGCGGTTGTGGCTCAGCGTGTTAAACCATTTCATCTGTTCCTCCTCAGCGCGTCGCCATCATTTCGTCAACAATGTCCCCTAAGCGTTGCAGCTTAGGCGCGGCGACATCCCGCAGCATCAGTTCGGTGTCCGGCAGGCCCACCACCGACGACCACACCGCGCGACCCGCCAGAAAACCGGACGCGCCCGCGCTCATCGCCACGCGCACGGCGCGGGGGAAGAGTTTTTCATCGACGCCGGAGGAGAGGATCACCCACGGCATGGCGATGTGATCGTTCAGCCGCTGCGACGCGGCAAGCAGCGTCTGCGTATCGCCTTTACCGCACAGCGGCATTTCCACCTTGTAGAGATCGGCGCCGCTGTCGCCCAGCTCTTTCGCTGCATCAATAATCGCCTGCTCGCGATCGAATTTATCGCCACGGCGCGGCGGGCGAACCACCGGCTCAATGATGCTGACCAGGCCGTTGGCATGGCACAGCTGATTAAATTCCCGCACCATCGCCAGACGCTGATCGGCGTCTTCATCACTGCGCCACAGCACCAGCAGTTTCAGCGCCTTAGCGCCGTCGCGTTTCACCGCCTGCGGATCGACCGCTTTATCGATGATCACACTGTCCACCGGAATTCCGTTGCCGGGAATAAACGCATCGGCGGCGACGATCATCCCGCAGGATGGGGCGATCGCYTTCTGCTCCACCACCTGGCGGTAACAGAATTGCTGATCGACGAGGATCGCCGAGGCGAAGGGGGACAGGGTTCGGGCGGCGTTAACTTTAAAATCCGTTAGCACATGGTCAGCCACCGGCTGTGACGCACCGGCTGCCGCGAACATCAGGCGCATCGCTTCACGCTGGTCAACCGCCAGCATCGCAAAGCCGCCGGAAGGGCGGGTAATATCTTTAAGCGTGTAAGTCGTCATACATCGGTCCTTTTACAGCATTACTGGGATACGAGAGGGGCGAGGCCGGCGCTGATGCGGGCCTGCTCCAGGATGGCCGTCCAGTCCTGACGCCCGCGTCCGGCGGCGCGCGCCAGGTTATAAACTTCCCGCGACGCCGCGCCGAGCGGCATCGGCACATGCAGTTGATTCGCCACGTCCAGGGCGATCCCCAGATCCTTATGGGCGAGGTCGATCATAAAGGCCGGGGAAAGATCCCCTTTCAGCACCTTGTTCGGCCACGAGGTGGTGAAATGCCCTTTGCCTGCCGGGGTGCCGCTCATCACCTGCAGCGCCACGTCAAACGACAGGCCCAGCGCCTCGCACAACACCGCGGCTTCAGCGGAGAGGGCGTTAAGGGCGATGCTCATGTAGTTGTTGATAAGCTTCACGCGAATGCCCATGCCGGGGCCGCCCGCGTTGATAAGCTCACTGCCCATCGCCAGCAGCACCGGGCTGGCGCGCTCCACCTGCTCAGCCGTGCCGCCTGCAAGTAACAGCAGCGTACCGGCTACTGCGTGATCGGAGGTGCGTCCCACCGGTGCATCCATCATCTGAAATCCTTTTGCCTGCATCTCGCGGATCAGGGCATCGGTCTGCAACGGGTGAATGGTGGACATGTCAATCACCAGCGCGCGCGTGGAGAGGGTTTCGCAGACGCCGCCATCGCCGAACAGCACCTGACGTACCAGATCGCCGTTTGGCAGCATGGTGATGACGAACTCGGCAAACTCCGCCGCCTGGGCCGGAGAGCTGCACCCTACCGCGCCTTCGCGGATCACGCCCTCCATCGACGCCGGGTTCACGTCAAACGCCCAGACGTGATGTCCTTTCTTCAGCAGGTTCGTCGCCATCGGCGCGCCCATCTGCCCTAATCCAATAAACGCAATGCTGGCCATTTCACTCTCCCGTCGTTACTGGTTGTCAGATTATGTCTCTCGTCGTGCTCTTTTGTGTCTGTTTTTGATCGTATTTGTAATTTATGGTCAAAAAATTGACAGCCGTCACTTTTTTAACAATCCGGCAAATTAAAATGACGGCATCGTTACTCGTTTAAGGAATGACCATGGTGCGTATCGTCTGCGTCGGAATAACCGTGATGGACCGGATCTACAATGTGGAAGCGTTACCCACGGAGGGGGGCAAATATGTGGCGCATCACTATCGGGAAGTGGGCGGCGGCCCGGCGGCTACGGCGGCAGTGGCGGCGGCAAAACTGGGGGCGCAGGTGGACTTTATCGGCCGCACCGGCGATGACGATACTGGCGACAAGCTTCTCGCGGAACTGGAGTCCCTGGGGGTAAACACCCGCTTTTGTCGGCGCGTCAAAAATGCCAGCTCCTCGCAATCTGCCGTGCTGGTGGATGCGCAGGGCGAGCGGATCATCATTAACTATCCCGGCCCGGATCTGCCGCCTGACGCCGACTGGCTGGATGCGCTGGATTTTTCACAATGGGACCTGGTGCTGGCGGATGTACGCTGGCATGACGGGGCGAAACGCGCTTTCACGCTGGCAAAACAGGCCGGGGTAACGACCCTGCTGGATGGCGACGTGACGCCGCAGAAGATTGACGACCTGGTGGCGCTCAGCGATCACGCGGCCTTTTCCGCGCCGGGCCTGCGGCGGTTCTCCGGTCTTGATGATCCGCTGGCCGGGCTGGAATACGCCCGCACCGTCACTGACGGGCAGGTTTATGTCACCAGCGGGGCGCAGGGCTGTCATTTTATGACCGGCGCTGAACATCATCATCAACCGGGTTTTTGCGTGGATGTGGTGGATACCACCGGCGCGGGCGATGTCTTTCACGGCGCGCTGGCGTTCAGCCTGGCGCAACAGCAGCCCATCAATGATGCCGTCCGCTTCGCCAGCGGCGTGGCGGCGCTCAAATGCACCCGCCCCGGCGGACGGGACGGCATCCCTGATTGTGATCAAGTCCGGTCTTTTTTGTCACTTTATGTATAAAATGACCCATTAACGATGAGGTTACGAGGGAAACGCATGAGTGCCACCGAGCTGACCGGCAACCCGCGCCACGATCAACTGCTGGCGTTGATCGCTGAACGCGGTTACATGAACATTGATGAACTGGCGCAACTGCTGGATGTCTCCACGCAGACGGTGCGGCGCGATATTCGCAAGCTCAGCGAGCAGGGGCTGATCACCCGGCATCACGGCGGCGCAGGCCGCGCGTCGAGCGTGGTTAATACGGCTTTTGAAGAGCGGGAGATGTCGCACACCGCCGAGAAAAAAGCCATCGCCGAAGCCATTGCCGACTATATCCCCGACGGGTCGACCATTTTCATTACCATTGGCACCACGGTGGAACATATCGCGCGGGCGCTGCTCAATCACAACCACCTGCGCATCATCACCAACAGCCTGCGGGTGGCGCATATTCTCTACAAAAATACCCGCTTTGAAGTGATGGTGCCCGGCGGCACGCTCCGGCCGCATAACAGCGGTATTATCGGCCCGCATGCGGTGTCCTTTGTGGAAGGATTTCGCGCCGACTACCTGATCACAAGCCTCGGCGCGATTGAAAACGACGGCACGCTGCTGGAGTTTGACGTCAATGAAGCCAGCGTCGCCCGCACCATGATGGCCCACTCCCGGCAAATCCTGGTGGCGGTGGATCGCACCAAATTCACCGCCTCCGCCGCCGTGGAAATTGGCAACGTCACCCAGGCCACGGCACTCTTTACCGACAAAGCCCCGCCGCAGGCGCTGTACAGCCTGATGAAAAACAAGCAAATCGAGCTGATCCTCGCCTCTCCGGACGATGAGATGTAACGAGCGGGCATCGCCCGGCGGCGCACGCTTGCCGGGCCTACGGTATCACCGATTCGTAGGTTTGTTGGCCGGGTAAGGCGAAGCCGCCACGTATCGCCCGGCGGCGCACGCTTGCCGGGCCTACGGTATCACCGATTTTGTTGGCCGGGTAAGGCGAAGCCGCCACCCGGCATATAACGCAAAAATACTACCGCGCCTCCTCCGCCGCGCGTATCGCCGCGACTTTCCGCCCAAATGCCAGTTGCAGAACCGCCAGCAGCCCAAACGCCGGAAGCAGGGCGCTTGCGGCAGAGATCCCGGTTGCCCCTTTTATCAGCATCGCCCCTGAGGCAATCAGCAGCAAAAACACCATCAGGCGAAACACTTTCACCGAAATCCGCTTATGAACGTACTGGCCGACCAGCGAGCCGAGGATCATGGTCGGGATACAGAAAATCACCAGCTTGACGGTGGAAATGGTCAGAATACCGCTGGTGGCCAGCCCGCCAATAATCGCGATATTGTTCGCCGTAAAAAAGGCGTTCAGCGTACCGCGAAAGGCGGCGGGGGCCAGATTACGCAGCATCCCGTACATCACTACCGGCGGCCCGTTGGTGGAAAAGGCCGCCCCCAGCGCGCCGGCGATGGCGCCCATAGGGGCGGCAATCCAGCGTTTGTCGTACACCGGCAGACGCGGAATAAACAGGCTGTAGAACGAATAGAGAATGATAAAAGCGCCGAGTCCAATCTTCATAATGTGATCGGGCAGAAACGACAGCGCATACAGCCCCACCGGGATCCCCGCCAGAGAGAACACAATCAACACCAGCGCCGATTTCCAGTCGGTTTCCTTGCGCGACAGCCAGGTGGCGTACAGCGCCGTCGCCGTGCCGACCATCACCGACATCGGCGCCGCCATTTTTAACGGCAGCACCATGGTGATCAGCGGCATGGCGGTCAGCCCGCCGCCAAACCCCGCGCAAATCCCGACGAAGGTGTAAAGAAACATCACCGCCACCACAATCAGCACCGCGCCGGTTTCCAGCATCACGCCATCAGGTGTGAACAAGCTAAAGAAGTCCATATCCGCTCCTTAATTCAGCGACAAGCCCGCATCGACGATAAAGTCCTGCCCGGTGCAGCCGCAGGATTCATCGGACGCCAGAAACAGCGCCAGCCGCGCGCAGTGCGTGCCGTCGAGACGGAATTTCAGCGCCTGGAGTTCGATAAACTGATTTACCGCCGCCGGATCGAGTTTCGCCCACATCGCGTCCTGTTTGGCAGTGCGGATCGCCCCCGGCACCAGGCTGTTCACCCGGATCCCACGCGGCCCCAGCTCCTGCGCCAGCGTGCGGGTAAAGCCGTGAATCGCCGCTTTCGACAGGGAATAGCACACCCGTCCCGGACGCCCGCGCATCCAGTTAATCGAGCCCATATTGATAATGCTGCCGCTGCCTTTGCGCGCCATGCCGGGAATAACCGCCTGAATGGCGAACAGGTGGTGACGCATATTGACGTTAATACGGTTATTAAAATAGTCTTCCGTCAGATCATCAATAGTATGGTGATCGTCGCTGCCTGCGTTATTAATCAGAATATCAATATCGCCCAGCTGTTCGATAATCTGCGTAAAACAGGCTTTAAGCTGATTAATATCCGTGACGTCGCAAAATAAAAACAGACATCCCATTTCCGCAGCCAGTTTCTCACCGGCCCGGGCGTCATAATCCAGAAAGGCCACCCGCGCGCCCTGATTCACAAAGGCGCGGACATATTCTTCGCCAATGCCGCTGGCGCCGCCGGTAATGGCTACGACTTTATTGTGCAGACTTTTATAAATGACGTTGATTTCGCTGTGCATAATCTTATTCCTCAATTATTTTCTGGCGCTGTGCTTAACGACTTTCCAGGTGGCGGAAAAATCTTCGCCGCCCAGACCGTTTTCCATTCCCTGGTCATACACGTTTTTCACCACATTCACGCCCGGCAGAAATAACCCGGCTTCTGTCAGCAGCGATTTCATGATGTTGACGTCTTTGGCCATATTTTGCAGAGAGAAGGCGGTGCGGAAATCTTCGGCGATCAGGCTGTTAATTTTGCTGTCGAGATACCAGTTGGTGGCGCCGCCAAACGAGATGGCTTTATGGAAATCCGCTTTATCGATGCCATAATGATCCGCCACGGTCAGCATCTCGTTGACGCTGTTCTGAATGCCCGCCACCAGCAGGTTGTGCACGATTTTCATCACCAGGCCGCGGCCATTCTCGCCCATATGGATCTGGTTATTACCCATCATGGCGAGGATCGGCGACACCTTTTCCCATGCTGTTTTATCGCCGCCGATATAAATACCCAGCTCGCCCTTCTGCGCGGCGGGCACTGATTTCACCACCGGGGCGTCGAGCATGATTGCGCCGGTATGATTCACCTGGCGGGAAATGGCCACCGACACGGACGGATCGATAGTCGACATATCAATAGTGATTTGCCCGGCGTGTAAATACGGCAGCATCTGCTGATAAATATCGCGCACATGTTCCGAGCGGGGCACCATGCTGATAATAACGTCGGCACGCCGGGCAATATCCGCCGCGGAAATAGCCGCCTGTGCGCCCTGTAATACCAGGCGATTAATGGCATCCTGATTAATATCAAATACCAGAACCGTACCGTTAAATTTAGCGACGATATTTTTGGACATAGCTTCGCCCATCAGGCCAAGCCCGATAAAACCAATGGTTTTCATTTTTTTCAGTTCTCGTTAAATTTTAATTTCTGAATCCCGGGGACTGCAACGCGCAGGGAAAATATCGCGCCCGACAACGGATGGGCGGCAATTTCTTCTGCGGACATATTTTCCCGGGTGGTGGTAATAAATAAGGTTTTCATGTCGCTGCCGCCAAAGCAGACCATGGTCGGGCAGCGTACCGGCAGCCGGATCTCCGCCAGCACCTCGCCCTGCGGTGAAAAGCGCGCAATACGCCAGCCGTCAAACAGCGCGCTCCAGTAGCAGCCTTCAGCGTCGATAGCGGCGCCGTCCGGTCTGCCATTGCCGCGCGGGAAGGTTTTCCAGATCTGCCGCTGACCGGGCTGGCCGTGCGCATCCAGCGGCGTGCGATAAATCACGTGATTCGGCGTGTCGCTGGTGTACATCCACCGGCCATCCGGGGAGAACGCCAGCCCGTTCGCGCCGAGAATGTCGCACTGCAACACCGTCGTTTTCAGGTCGGCATCCACCCGGCACAGCAGCGCGCCGTTATAATCCCGCGGCCCCCAGTAGGTTCCGGCATAAAAGCGTCCCTGGCCGTCGGTGCCGCCATCGTTAAAACGCGCCAGCTGCGGGTTATTGGGGTTATCGCATACTTTCTGCGTCAACCTGCCTTCGCCATCGGTCAGCCAGATGGCAGAGCGCATGGCAACAATCAGGCCGCCGCGCTTACGCAGGGCAAAGCAGCCAACTTCTTCGGCAAAGTGCATCACGCCGTGCTCGCCGCTGTGCGGCTGATAGTGATGAATTTCCTGGCGCAAAATATCGGTCCAGTAGAGCGTCTGGCGGTCGGCATCCCAGGTCGGGCATTCCGGCAGCTCGCCGTGATAGTCAAAGAGTACGCGGGGTTGTTCCATCGTCTGACATCCTTATTGTCATGCTGAGCGACAGCTCGCCGCCGGGCGCGATGCGATCCATTGCCTGGTCGTTACTGCCCGCCGGGAAGCGGTTAATGGCATCGTTGATATGGCTGACGGGTTCGATGGCCACCAGGTTGCGCCCGTCGCCGGGAACAAAAAACACCAGATTCGGGGTGCTACTGTGCAGGGTGGCGCGGATGCCGCGCTGCGGCCAGCGCACGATCGCTTCGCCGTTCCAGTCGGTAAAACAGTTGTCTACCGAGCCGGCGAGCGGCGTTTTAAAGCGCGTGTAGTCCCACGCGGGCGGCACGGCGACTTCCTCATCCGGCAGGCTGTTTTCATCGTTCAGCCAGACGTGGGCGGCGTGAAACATGACTTCGCTGCTGGCGGCATCGGCAAAAAACGGGTGAAAGCCCAGCCCGGCGGGCACAGCCTGATCCGCGAGGTTGTGATACGTCAGCGACACGCTGAGGTCATTTTCGGTCAGTGCAAAACGCTGGCTGGCCCGCCATGCCCATGGCCAGCGGTCAGAGGCTGGACAGGTGAGCGCGAGATCAATCTGCGTTTCACTCGCGTAGATCACCTCCCAGACTTGCTGCCAGCCGATGCCGTGCAGCGCGTGCGGATTATCCGGCACGTTGCGCGTCACCTGAAAAGGCTGGCCGTCAAAGGCGAAGCGCCCGTCGGCAATGCGGTTCGACCACGGGATCAGCGGATAACTGCCGCACATATTGGCGCGCTGTACGCCCTGAGGATCAAGAGGGCGCAGAATGTTCTGCCCGCGCCAGCGCAGCCAGGCCAGCGCACCGCCCAGCTCCGGGGCCACGGCGATATGTGTATCGCCGTACTTACATTCAATAAGCCGGGTCATCAGTACACCTCGCCGCCGGGAATGGTGAGCTGTTCTCCGCGAATGGCCGCCAGCTGCTCTTTCGCGCGCGCCAGCATAAAGCTCATGTCCGAGGCCAGCGCCACAAAGTTAAAGCCCATCTGCTGGTACTTATTCACCAGTTGCGGATTACCGCCGACGATACCGCAGGGTTTGCCGAGGCGCTGACAGGCCTCCAGCCCGCGCTTGATCATCAGCTGCACCTCCGGGTGCGACGGGTTGCCCGGCTGCCCCATCGCCGCTGACAAATCGCCCGGCCCGATAAAGAAGCCAGTAATGCCGTCCACCTGAGCGATGGCATCGATACTGGCGATGGCTTCCGGCGTCTCCAGTTGCAGGATCAGGCACAGTTCGTCCCGCGCCTCCTGCACAAAATTCGCGTTGCCGCCCCAGCCGGAAGCGCGATGCATGGCGGCAAAACCGCGTTTGCCATACGGCGGATAATAAGCGGCGGCCACCGCCTGCTGTGCCTCTTCCACGGTGTTGATAAAAGGGATCATCAGCGACATCGCGCCGCCGTCGAGCGCGCGTTTAATAAGCACCACCTCGTTTCCCGCGAGGCGGTAAAGCGGCGTGGTGGTGGCGCTGATGCTGCGGATCGCCCGATCAATGCGTATGGCGTCCAGCGTATCGACGGCGACATGTTCCTGATCCAGCACCAGAAAATCGAATCCGACCGTCGCCATTGCTTCGGCGACGGTATCGCTGCCGGTCATCATCCAGGTGCCGCGCAGACGCTGGCCGGAGAGCAGGGCGTGTTTAAAAGGGTTCATCAGGGTTCCTTAAAAAATGGGCGGTTCAGGGACATCGCCGCCGGATTGCAGAAAATCAAAATCGCAGCCTTCATTCGCCTGGGTAACGTGCTGTTGGTACAGCGCCGCCCAGGAGCGCGCAAAAACAGTGTGCTGCGGGGTAAGTGCCGCGCGGCGGCGGGCAATTTCGACGTCGTCCACCAGCATATTGAGCGTGCCAGCTTCTATATCCAGCGCCACCTGATCTCCGGTTTGCACCAGCGCCAGCGGCCCGCCGACCGCGGCTTCCGGCGCAACGTGCAGAATGCAGGTGCCGTAATGGGTGCCGGACATCCGCGCATCGGAAATACGCACCATATCGGTCACGCCCTCGCGCAGCAGTTTTTTGGGGATCGGCAGGTTGCCCCATTCGGGCATGCCCGGCGCGCCCACGGGCCCGGCATTGCGCAGGATAATCACCGTATCTTTAGTGACCGCCAGATCGGGGTCGTCAATCTGATCCGACAGCGCCTGATGGCTGTCGAACACCAGCGCAGGACCGGTGTGTTTGCGCAGCTGCGGGCTGGCGGCGGAGGATTTCATCACCGCGCCATCCGGGCATAAATTGCCGCGTAGCACAGTCAGCGCGCAGCCCTGCGACAGCGGGATCACCGGGTTATGCAGATCGCGGATCACGTTGTCGTCATAGCAGTGCGCCTGTTCGATCCACGCGCTGACCGGCCGGTTGGTGACGCCCCGCGCATCCAGAAGCAAAAAACCGGTGAGTTTTTTCAGCTGCGCCAGCAGGCCGCCCGCGAAGAAAAAATCGTCCATCAGGTATTTTCCCGACGGGAACAGGTTAGCGAGCACCGGCACCTGGCGGGCAATGGCTTCCATATCGGCGAGCGTCAGCGGAATGGCGGCGCGGTTCGCCATGGCGATGAGGTGGATCGCCGCGTTGGTGGAGCCGCCCAGCGCCATATAAGCGACGATACCGTTCAGGAAGTTCTTTTTCGTCAGCCAGCGGGACGGTTTATGGTCGTACCACACCATATCGACAATGGTCTGGCCGCACTGCGCCGCCATTTGCGGATGGCGGCTGTCCGCCGCCGGAATGGAGCTGGCACCCGGCAGCGTAAAACCCATGGCATCGGCAATGGAAGTCATGGTCGATGCGGTGCCCATGGTGTTGCAGGTGCCGATAGAACGCGTCATCGCCCCTTCCAGCTCCACCCAGTCATGCTGCGTAATGGCGCCGAGGCGCAGCTGATCCCAGTATTTTTTGGTGTGCGTTCCCGCGCCTGTGGTCTGGCCGCGCCATTTGCCGGTGGTCATCGGCCCGGCGGGGCAGAAGATCAGCGGCAAATCCATCGACAGCGCGCCCATCAGCAGCGCGGGGGTGGATTTATCGCAGCCGCCGAGCAGCACCACGCCGTCGATCGGATGCTGGCGCAGCAGCTCTTCCGTTTCCATCGCCAGGAAATTGCGGTACAGCATGGTGGTGGGTTTCACCATCACTTCGCCCATCGACAGCGCAGGCAGCTCCACCGGAAAACCGCCCGCCGCCCAGACGCCGCGCTTCACGGCTTCAGCCCGCTCGCGTAAATGCGCATGGCAGGCGCTCATGTCGCTCCAGGTATTGATAATGCCGATGACCGGTTTGCCGAGAAATTCGTCCCGGCCAAATCCCATTTGCTGTGTGCGCTGACGGTGGGCAAACGCCCGGATGGTATCGGGGGCGTACCAGCGCTGGCTGCGGAGTTCACCGATCTCACGGCGTGGTAAGCGATCTGTGTTGAACATCATGTAAGTACTCCGGTATTGGTTTATTAATACGGTAATATCGTAGCGCTACGATATTCAAGATGGCTTAGCCCTGTTTTGTGATAGCCCCCGCAATTACCTTGCCGTGAGTATGGTTTTTGACAGGCCAGCTCAAATTTTCCGCCCGTTGTCGTTATCTGTCGGGGAAAGGCTATGGAATAGTAATAGCACCGCATGATCAGGGAGGGTGGTGGTATGCAGATGCTATTTTCTGTCGCGTCGTTTTTACTTTTCTTAATTTTCGTAGCGCTATATTCATATCGCAAAACCAAAGGCATTTCAGAAGCGGGTGTGGACGGCTTTTTTCTCGCCGGGCGGGGGTTGTCGGGGTATTTCATTGCCGGATCGCTGCTGCTGTCTAATTTGTCGGCGGAGCAGCTGGTGGGGCTGAACGGCAATGCGTATCGCTTTGATATCAGCGGCATGGCCTGGGAAAGCACCGCTGCGGTGGCGACCATCATCATGGCGCTTTTTTTTCTGCCGCGCTTTTTGCGTCGTGGGCTGACCACGCTGCCGCAATTTCTGGAAACGCGCTTTGATCAGACGACCCGGCGGATGGTGAGCATTATGCTGCTGGTGGGCTATGCGGTGATGGCGAACCCGTGCAGCCTCTATCTGGGGGCGCTCACCATGAACGAAGTCTTTGATTTTCAGTCATTTTTTCATCTGCCCGCCTGGAGCGCCATTGGCCTGCTGGCACTGGCGATGGGGGCAATTGGCGGGCTGTACGCCACCCTGGGCGGCCTGAAAGCGGTGGCCATCTCCGACACTATCAGCGGTGTGATTTTGCTGATCGCCGCGCTGCTGATCCCCGTACTGGGGCTGTTCGCGCTGGGCGACGGCGCTTTTATCAGCGGGGCAACGCGCCTGCTGAACCATCCGGCGCAGCTGAACGCCATCGGCAGTGAAACCGCGTCCGTGCCGTTCAGTACGGTATTTACCGGGATGCTGTGCGCCAATATGTTCTACTGGTGTACTAATCAGATGATCATTCAGCGCACGCTGGGCGCTTCGTCACTGGCCGAAAGTCAGAAGGGGGTGCTGCTGGCGGGCAGTATCAAACTGCTGGTGCCGCTGGTGATGGTGCTGCCGGGGCTGATCGCCTTCAATCTGTTTGGCCCGGTGTTCAGCAATGCGGATTATGCGTATCCGGCGCTGGTCAAAGCGCTGCTGCCATGGTGGCTGACGGGGATGTTCACCGCCGCCATTTTCGGCACGGTGATCAGCCATTTCAATTCGATTATTAACGCCAGCGCCACGCTGTTTGTTATCGATCTCTATGGCCCCCTCACCGGCTGTCAGGACGAGGCAAAACTGGTGCGGGTGGGGAAAATCGCCTCGCTGGCGTTTTCGCTGGTGTCTATTGTGCTGGCCCCGTTGCTGCTGCATACGCCGAACGGCATCTTTGATTTGATACGCCGCTTTACCGGCTTTTATAACATCCCGATCATCACTCTGGTGCTGGCGGGATTTTTAACGCGCAACGTACCGGCGCGAGCGGCAAAAACAGTGCTGATTTTTCATATTGTTGTTTATGCGATCTATACCTTCAGCGGGGTGCAAAAATTTATTCCGCTGCACTATATCCACGTGATGGGACTGCTGTTCGTTATTGAACTGGCGATCCTGTTGCTGATGGGATATCTGTGGCCTGCGCGCTGGGAGGAGCCGGAGGCGGCGCCCGCCAGAATACCAATGGAAAAATGGCGTTATGCCATCCCGGCAAGTGTTATCATGATGGCCGTTTTAATCAGCATATTTATGACCTTATCCCCGCTCGGTCTTGCCGCGGAAACGGGGATACCTGACAGTTTCGTCTGGTGGCTTACGGCTGTCTGGGCCGGGGCGTTGCTGCTGATGCGGCTGTTAACGCGAAATAAGAAGACGGGAGTGGAATGCGCCAGAGATCACGCCAAATCGTAAAACTTGATGATGTCGCCGGGAAGGCTGGCGTCTCGCCCTCCACGGTTTCGCTTTATATCCGCCAGCCCGATCGCGTGTCGGAAAAAACCGGCAAAAAAATTCAGTCGGCTATCGACAGCCTGGGCTACGTGCACAACAAAATCGCCAGCCAGTTTACCGGCGGACAGAGCAGCAATATGGCGATTGTGCTGCCGTCGCTGGCGAACAGTTTTTTCAGCCACGTGGTGCAGCGCATTGAATCGACGGTGAGCGCGCAGGGGTTTCAGCTGTCCATCGCCTCCCACGATCACAGCCTTGATAAAGAAGAAGAACAGATCCGCTCGATTCTGCAATGGTCACCGGCGGTGATTGCCATCGCCGGGGCAGACCATAAGCCGTCAACGCTGAAGATGCTGCGCAACAGCGGCGTGCCGGTGGTGCAGATGTGGCAGGTGGACGGCGGCGCGTTCCCGGCGCAGGTCGGCAATAATCACACCGAAATTGGCTATGCGGCGGCACGTTTTCTGCTGGATTCCGGCTGTCAGGAGCTGGCGTATTTCACCACCCGCTTTGAGGATGATATTCGGGCGCGAATTCGCTACGCCGGTTTCAGCCGCGCGCTGGAAGAGCAGGGGAAAAGCGTCCTGCTGGTGGATATTCCCCGTGCGGAAAATATCTGGCAGGCCAGCCGGGAAATCCTTATCCCGACGCTGGTGAAAGCGCGCGGGCTGGACGGCATTTTTTGTACCAGCGATGCCATTGCCACCGCGCTGCTGATGGAAGCGCAAAGCCGCGGCATCGCCGTACCCGAAAAGCTGAGTATTCTTGGCTACGGGGATTTCCCCTCCAGCGCCTGGCTGTCGCCGGTGACCCTTTCCAGCGTGAACCTCAACGCCAGCATTATTGCCGCCCGCACCGCGGAAATGATGCTGCGTATGAGCGCCGACCGCAGCTGGCAGGGCGATATCGTCGACGCGGGATTTGAGATCGTGCCGCGCGGCAGTACGCGATTGCCTTTTTAAAG
>NZ_CP127837.1:1197095-1200061 GCF_030291195.1 Enterobacter sp. PGRG2
TCCCGCATTGCCCTACTGTTCACCCTCCTCATTTCCCGCTACAGTTATCCTTCCACGGCTGATAAGGAGAGGGAAATGCTCTATATCTTTGATTTAGGTAACGTGATTGTCGATATTGACTTCAATCGGGTGCTGGGTGCATGGAGCGATTTCAGCCGTGTCCCGCTGGCGACGCTAAAGCAAAACTTTACGATGGGTGAGGCCTTCCATCAGCATGAGCGCGGGGAGATCACCGACGAAGCCTTTGCCGAGGCGCTTTGCCATGAACTGGATCTCCCGCTCAGCTATGAGCAGTTTTCCCACGGCTGGCAGGCGGTATTCGTTGCCCTGCGCCCGGAAGTGATCGACATCATGCATAAACTGCGCGCCCAGGGGCACCGCGTGGTGGTGCTGTCCAACACCAATCGTCTGCACACGACTTTCTGGCCGGAGGAATATCCGGAAATTAAAGCTGCCGCCGATCATATTTACCTGTCCCAGGATATGGGGATGCGTAAACCCGAAGCGCGAATTTATCAGGCGGTGTTACAGGCCGAAGGATTTAGCGCCGCCGATACGGTCTTTTTTGACGATAACGCCGATAATATAGAAGGCGCTAACCAGCTGGGGATCACCTCCATTCTGGTGACCGGTAAAGACACTCTCCCGACCTATTTTGCGAAGCAGTTATGTTAAAAACCGTTCATCATAAAGCCAGGCATCACACCCGACCGGTGGTGGCCTGGCTCAAATTGCTCTGGCAGCGTATTGATGAAGACAATATGACGACGCTGGCGGGGAATCTCGCCTATGTGTCCCTGCTCTCGCTGGTGCCGCTGGTGGCGGTGATTTTCGCGCTTTTCGCCGCCTTTCCCATGTTCAATGACGTCAGTATCCAGCTACGGCATTTTGTTTTTGCCAACTTCATGCCCGCCACCGGGGATGTGATCCAGCGTTACATCGAACAGTTTGTCGCTAACTCCAGCAAAATGACGGCGGTGGGGGCATGCGGGCTGATCGTTACCTCTTTACTGTTAATGTATGCCATTGACAGCGCGCTTAATGTCATCTGGCGCAGCAAACGGGTACGGCCGAAGGTTTACTCCTTCGCGGTGTACTGGATGATCCTGACGCTGGGGCCGCTGCTGGCGGGCGCGAGCCTGGCCATCAGTTCCTATCTGCTCTCCCTGCGCTGGGTGAGCGATCTCGACAGCGTGATTGACGACGTGCTGCGGATTTTCCCGCTGATCCTCTCCTGGCTGTCGTTCTGGCTGCTGTACAGCATCGTGCCGACCACGCGCGTACCGAACCGCGATGCCCTTGTCGGTGCGCTGGTCGCCGCTCTGTTATTTGAGCTGGGCAAAAAAGCTTTTGCCCTCTACATCACCATGTTCCCCTCTTATCAGCTGATTTATGGCGTGCTGGCAGTGGTGCCGATTTTATTCCTCTGGGTGTACTGGACGTGGTGTATCGTCTTGCTTGGCGCGGAAATAACTGTCACTCTCGGGGAATACCGCAAACTCAAAGAAGCCGCAGAAGAAGCACAAGCAGACCAACCATGATTGCATTGATTCAACGTGTTAGCCGCGCCAGCGTCAGCGTGGAGGATGAAGTGACGGGTGAAATCGGCCCGGGACTTTTGGTGTTATTAGGTGTCGAAAAGGATGACGACGAGCAAAAAGCCGACCGCCTGTGCGAACGGGTGCTCGGCTATCGTGTGTTCAGCGACGCTGACGGCAAGATGAACCTCAACGTTAAACAGGCTGGCGGCAGCGTGCTGGTGGTGTCGCAGTTCACCCTCGCGGCCGATACCAGCCGCGGCATGCGGCCGGGGTTCTCAAAAGGCGCTGAACCTGAGCGTGCCGAAGCGCTGTATGACTATTTCGTGTCGCGTTGCCGCAGCCTCGATATGGTGACGCAAACCGGACGATTCGCTGCCGATATGCAGGTTTCGCTGGTGAATGACGGCCCCGTAACGTTCTGGCTCCAGGTATGAGTCAGCTTGCGGTGTTGCCCCGGTCAACAAGAGAGAATACCGCTATGTACCACCTACGCGTACCGCAGACAGAAGAAGAATTAGAACGTTACTACGCCTTTCGCTGGGAAATGCTGCGTAAGCCGCTGCGCCAGCCGCGCGGCTCCGAGCGCGATGCCTGGGATGCGATGGCGCATCACCAGATGGTGATGGACGAAGACGGCAAGCTGGTGGCCGTCGGGCGACTGTATATCAATGCCGACAATGAAGCCTCGATCCGCTTTATGGCGGTACATCCGAGCGTGCAGGACAAAGGCCTTGGCACGCTGATGGCGATGACGCTGGAATCCGTGGCCCGGCAGGAGGGCGTAAAGCGCGTCACCTGTAGCGCGCGGGAAGACGCGGTGGAGTTTTTCGCCAAGCTCGGCTTTGTGAACGAAGGCGAGATCACCGCGCCGCAGACCACGCCGCTGCGCCATTTTTTGATGGTGAAACCCGTCGCTTCGCTCGATGATATTCTGCATCGCGGCGACTGGTGCGGGCAGTTGCAGCAGGCCTGGTATCAGCATATTCCGCTCAGTGAAAAAATGGGCGTGCGCATCCAGCAGTACACCGGGCAAAAATTTATTACCACCATGCCGGAGACGGGCAATCAGAATCCGCACAATACGCTATTTGCCGGCAGTCTGTTCTCACTTGCCACGCTCACCGGCTGGGGGCTGATCTGGCTGATGCTGCGCGAGCGTCATCTGGGCGGCACCATTATTCTGGCGGATGCGCATATTCGTTACAGCCAGCCGATCAGCGGACGTCCGAGCGCCGTTGCGGATTTAGGCTCGCTCAGCGGCGATCTGGACCGCCTGGCCCGTGGTCGTAAATCCCGCGTTCAGCTCCAGGTCGAGCTCTTTGGCGACGATAAAGCGGGCGCGATTTTTGAAGGCATCTATATCGTGCTGCCCGCCAAACCCTTCGGACCGCTGGAAGAGGGCGGTAACGAAGAAGAGTAGGGCTC
>NZ_CP127837.1:1200753-1253330 GCF_030291195.1 Enterobacter sp. PGRG2
CGCAATAAAAAAGCCCGCACAGGGCGGGCTTTTATAACTACGGCTATTTACTCACCTTCACCCGGGAACAGGAACGGGTTGATGGAGCTGCGGGCAAAGCCTTCCTGCTCCATGCGCGCGTCCAGCACCAGCGAGGCCAGATCGTCTGCCACCGGCTCGACGTTCGGGTCTTTTTCCTGATACAGAATTTTCAGGTAAGTACCGCAATCCCCGCAGGTTTCGGTTTTGATGGCCGACTGCTCGCTGTCCAGCGACCAGTAATGCAGATCGCGCGTTTGCTCGCAGTTGCTGCACTTCACGCGCACCACATGCCACTCGGTTTCACACAGGTTGCAGTGCAGATAACGCAGCCCCTGGGTGGTGCCGATATGTACCATGCTGGAAACCGGGATCGAGCCGCACACCGGGCAGAACTGGCGTTGTTCACCATATTCCGCGCGGGCTTTGCCGGGGATCAGGCTGGCCATCTGCGCCCAGTACAGTGATAACGCTGCCCAGATAAAGGGCGCTTTATCGCTGCTGACGGAGGCAAAATCCGTCGCAAAGAGCGCGCTGGCCATCGCCTCAAGCTCCTGGGACGAGGCTTTTTCCAGATTCTCTATCACCGCCAGCGCCGTACCGCTCATCTCCGGTTTCAGTTCGGCGATCAGCGAATGCAGCAGCTTATGCCAGTGCGTATCGCGCGGCAGGAGATGAATGTCCAGCGGCGGCTTGCCCTGGTCGTTGGCTTCTTTGATGCGGGCGGTGAGATCCATCTGTAACGGATGGTCGTACAACACCACTTCCTGCGCGTGGGCGATCAGCGCGGCAAAGCGCAGATAATCGCCAAGCGGATTGCTTTCCGCCAGTTGACGCAGCCGCTCAGCACGGCGGTTATAGAGATTTTTGAGCCTGGGGAAAAGCAGCGGCGGGATCATATCCGCCGCGCGTTTCTCGCTTTTTTCCAGCTCATCTTGCGGGATTATGCGAATACTCATTCAGGTGACTTATCCTCTTTCTGGCGGACTTCACGGTACCAGCGCGGGTGATGTTTCTTTGCCCACGTGCTGGTTACCCAGCCTTCCACCATCGCGGTTATGGTGCCTTTAACCCATAGGGCGGCGTAGATATGCACCATGATAACCACAATTAACCCTACTGCGGCAAATGAATGCAGCATTAAAGCAAATCGGATCACCGGAATGGAGAAGACCGGCGCGAAGTACGGACGCCAGATAATCACCCCGCTAACCAGCAGCAACACCAGTAAAATAATCGCCGCCCAGAACACGCATTTCTGGCCGAAATTATAACGCCCGGTATCGCCCACCTCATCGTTAACGATGATCTTGCGAATGTTTTTCGCCCAGAAAATATCGTCGCGATTGATAAGGTTATGGTGCCAGTAACGGAAAAACATGATGATAAAAGAGGCAAACATCACCACACCCACAAAGGGGTGCAGGATGCGCGCCAGCTGCGGCGTACCGAGAATATGCATCAGCCAGTTAAAGGACGGGAAGAAAAAGCCCAGCCCGCTCACCGACGCCAGCACGAAGCAGAAGGCGGTGACCCAGTGGTTAATGCGTTCCGGCGCGGTGTAGCGCACGATGGTGTCACGTTTTCTCATTTGCGCACCTCGTCTTTCTCTTCATGCAGATTGTCATCCTCTTCCTCTGCGCGGTTCGGACCGACACCGACGTAGTGGAAGATGCTGGCCGCGAAGGTTGCCGCAAAGCCGACAGCCGCGAGCGGTTTCCAGATGCCTTTCCAGAATTTCACCGTGGCGCTGATTTCCGGGTTCTCCGGCAGGCCATGGTAAAGATTCGGTTTATCAGCGTGGTGCAGAACGTACATTACGTGCGTACCGCCAACGCCTGCCGGATCGTACAGGCCTGCATTGTCGTAGCCGCGCGTTTTCAGCTCGGCCACACGCTCGCCCGCCAGGTTTTTCATATCCTCTTTAGAACCAAAGTGGATAGCGCCGGTCGGGCAGGTTTTCACGCACGCCGGCTCCTGGCCGACAGTCACGCGGTCCACGCACAGGGTGCATTTGTAGACGCGGTTGTCATCCGGGTTCATACGCGGTACGTCAAACGGACAGCCTGCAATGCAGTAGCCGCAGCCGATACACTGTTCCGACTGGAAATCGACGATGCCGTTGGCGTACTGAATGATCGCCCCTTCAGACGGGCAGGCTTTCAGACAGCCAGGATCGGCGCAGTGCATACAGCCGTCCTTACGGATCAGCCACTCCAGTTTGTCGTTTTGCTCCACTTCCGAGAAGCGCATCACCGTCCAGGATTTGGCGGTCAGATCCGCCGGGTTGTCATACACCCCGACGTTATGTCCCACTTCATCACGGATGTCGTTCCACTCCGAACAGGCCACCTGACAGGCTTTACAGCCGATGCAGGTGGTCACGTCGATGAGCTTCGCCACTTCCAGCTGGTGATCCCGCGCCTGAGGCGCAGGGGTGAAACCGTTAGTCGCGGAACGACGGATAATGTCTTGCGATTGATAAGCCATGGGTCGTCTCCGTTACACCTTTTCCACGTTCACCAGGAACGCCTTAAACTCCGGCGTTTGCGTGTTTGCATCACCGACAAACGGCGTCAGCGTGTTGGCGATAAAGCCTTTCTTCGCCACGCCCTGATAACCCCAGTGGATCGGGATGCCGATGGTGTCGACCTGCTGACCGTTCACGTTGAGTGTACGAATACGTTTCGTCACCACCGCTTTGGCTTTGATATAGCCACGGTTAGAAGAGACGCGTACGGTATCGCCCTGGGCGATGCCCAGCTTGCCCGCCAGTTTCTCGCCGATCTCCACGAACTGCTCCGGCTGCGCAATGGCGTTCAGCAACGCGTGCTTGGTCCAGTAGTGGAAATGCTCGGTCAGACGGTACGTGGTGCCGACATACGGGAACTTATCCGCTTTTCCTAACGCATCCGCGTCGCCTTTAAAGATACGGGCGGCCGGGTTAGAAATCACTTTTGGGTGCAGCGGGTTAGTGCCCAGCGGCGTTTCAAACGGCTCGTAGTGTTCCGGGAACGGACCTTCGGCCATTTTGTCCATCGCGAACAGACGGCCCACACCTTCCTGCAACATGATAAACGGGCCCACATCGCTGCCTGGCGGCGCGGTGTTGTAGTCCGGAATATCGGCCCCGACCCACTTGCCGTTGGCGTAAGACAACAGTTGGCGTTTCGGATCCCAGGGTTTACCCTGCGGGTCCGCGGAGGCGCGGTTATACAGGATGCGGCGGTTCAGCGGCCACGCCCATGCCCAGCCCAGCGTATTGCCGAGGCCCGATGGATCGGCGTTATCGCGGCGCGCCATCTGGTTGCCATCCGGCGTCCAGCTACCGGCGAAGATCCAGCAGCCGCTGGAGGTGGTGCCATCGTCACGCAGGTGCGCAAAGGAACTCAACTGGTTGCCTTTTTTCGCCAGCACATTGCCGGTGACCGGATCGATAATATCCGCCAGCGCTTTGCCGTTGCTTTCCATGGCCACTTCTTCCGCCGACGGGTTTTCCGGCGTCAGGTAGTTCCAGGACATGTTCAGCACCTGTTCCGGATTCGCCCCGCCTTCTGCGGCGTACATCTTGCGCAGACGCATGAAAATACCCGCCAGGATCTCGCCGTCATTCAGCGCTTCGCCGGGGGCGTCCGCGCCTTTCCAGTGCCATTGCAGCCAGCGGCCGGAGTTAACGATAGAGCCGTTTTCTTCCGCGAAACAGGTGGACGGCAGACGGAACACTTCGGTCTGGATGGTGGACGGATCAACATCGTTCTGCTCACCGTGGTTCTGCCAGAAGGTAGAGGTTTCGGTGTTCAGTGGATCGATAGTCACCAGGAATTTCAGTTTCGACAGCGACGCGATTACTTTGTTTTTATTCGGGAAAGAGGCGACCGGGTTAAAGCCCTGGCAAAGATAGCCGTTGACCTTGCCCTCGTTCATCATCTCGAAATATTGCAGAACGTCGTAGCCTTTATCCCACTTCGGCAGCCAGTCAAAGCCCCAGTTGTTCTCTGCCGTCGCTTTGTCGCCATAGAAGGCTTTCATCAGCGAGACGAAGAATTTCGGGTAGTTGCTCCAGTAGTTGACCTGATTTTCCAGCAGCGGTTTGGTGGTATTACCCGCCAGATAAGTTTGCAGATCGGCCTGTTTGTCATTCGGCAGCGTCATGTAACCCGGCAGGCTTTGCGTCAGCAGGCCGAGGTCGGTCAGACCCTGAATGTTGGAGTGGCCGCGCAGGGCGTTAACGCCGCCGCCTGCCATCCCCATGTTGCCGAGCAGCAGCTGGATCATCGCCATGGTACGAATGTTCTGCGCGCCGACGGAGTGTTGCGTCCAGCCGAGGGCATACAGGAAGGAGGCGGTCTTATCGTGCGCGCTGGTTTCCGCAATGTATTCGCAGACTTTCAGGAAGTCGGCTTTTGGCGTACCGCAGATGTTTTCAACCACGTCCGGCGTATAGCGGGAGACGTGTTTCTTCATCATGTTCCAAACGCAGCGCGGATGCGTCAGCGTGGTGTCGCGTTTCGCAAAGCCACGTTCATCCAGCTCGTAGTTCCAGGTCGCGCGGTCGTACTGGCGTTTTTCCGGGTCATAACCGGTAAACAGGCCATCCTCGAAGCCGAAATCTTCACGCACGATCAGGCTGGCGTTGGTATAGGCTTCGGTATATTCGCGGTTGTATTTTTCGTTGTTCAGCAGGTACAGGATCACGCCTGACAGGAAGGCAATGTCAGTACCGGGGCGGATCGGCGCATAGAAATCAGCGACCGAGGCCGTGCGCGTAAAGCGCGGATCAATCACAATCAGCTTCGCGCCGTTATGGATTTTGGCTTCCATCGCCCAGCGGAATCCCACCGGATGCGCTTCTGCCGCATTCCCACCCATCACCACGATGAGGTTGGCGTTCTTCATGTCGACCCAGTGGTTGGTCATCGCACCGCGACCAAATGTTGGAGCAAGACTTGCTACCGTTGGTCCGTGTCAGACACGCGCCTGGTTATCGACGGCTAACATGCCGAGTGCGCGGGTAAATTTCTGGGATAAATAGCCGGTTTCGTTGCTGGCGGCGGATGCGCAAAGCATACCGGTCGAGAGCCAACGGTTGACGGTGGTGCCTTCTGCGTTTTTCGCAATATAGTTGGCATCACGATCTTCTTTCATCAGCTTAGCGATGCGATCAAACGCCTCTTCCCAGCTGATACGCTGCCATTTATCAGAACCTGGTGCGCGATATTCCGGATATTTCAGGCGCGATTCGGAGTGGATAAAGTCCACCAGACCTGCGCCTTTCGGGCACAGTGCGCCGCGGTTTACCGGGTGATCCGGGTCGCCTTCGATATGGAAAATGGAAGCTTTCGCGTTTTTCGCGCCGTCGCCGAGGCTGTACATCAACAGCCCACAGCCGACAGAGCAATATGTGCAGGTGTTTCGGGTTTCGCGGGTGCGCAACAGTTTATACTGCCGCGTTTCCGCCAGCGCTACGCCAGGGGCAAAGCCCAGCGCTGCTGCCGTCGTGCCTGCCATACCGCCAGCGCAGATCTTAAAGAACTGCCTTCTGCTGACCTGCATGGTCACTCCTTCGTTATTTCGACATTTACTCACGTACTTATACTTTGCGGCACGCGCCGCAAAGGTTCAGAATTACGGGATCCCCTGTTTTGAGGCGGGGATTGCCGCAAGAATACCACATTGTAATTAGGCCTGTTCCGGCTTGGTTAACAATTAGTGAACAATTTGTGCCGTAAATTAAGAGGAAAATGTGACTGCTCTCATCGGATCACGATCCGTCGCGCTGTGGAAGCGTGAGGATTTGCATCATTCACAGCCTGACGTACTGGCAGAAGAGGTGCCTGTCGCGCTGGTATATAACGGCATCTCCCACGTGGTGATGATGGCCTCGCCCAAAGATCTGCCGCTGTTCGCCCTCGGCTTTTCGTTATCGGAAGGGATTATTGAGGCGCCGAACGAGATCTACGGCATGGACGTGGTGCCGGTCTGCAACGGTCTGGAAGTGCAAATCGAACTCTCCAGCCGTCGCTTTATGGGGCTGAAAGAGCGTCGTCGGGCGCTGGCCGGGCGCACCGGCTGCGGCGTGTGCGGCGTGGAGCAGCTCAATGACATCGGCAAGCCGGTCGCGCCGCTGCCCTTTACCCAGACCTTTGATCTTGCCCTGCTGGATGACGCCCTGCGCCATCTCACCGATTTCCAGCCGGTGGGCAAACTGACCGGCTGTACCCATGCGGCGGCCTGGCTGCTGCCGTCCGGGGAACTGGCGGGCGGGCATGAAGATGTGGGACGGCATGTGGCGCTGGACAAACTGCTCGGGCGTCGGGCGCAGGAAGGTGAAGCCTGGCGGCCGGGCGCGGCGCTGGTTTCCAGTCGTGCCAGCTATGAAATGGTGCAGAAATCCGCCATGTGTGGCATTGAGATCCTCTTTGCCGTCTCCGCGGCGACCACGCTGGCGGTTGAGGTCGCGGAGCGCTGCAATCTGACGCTGGTGGGATTTTGCAAGCCGGGCAGGGCGACGATTTACACCCATCCGCAGCGCCTGAAAGGCCTCTGAAAAGAACGTCAAAAATTTTGAAGTTTATCGGCAAATCCTTCCGCTATTCGTTGGGGATAAACAGGTCTAGTATTTATCACATCAAGGCGAGACGCCTTATTCCAACAAATTAACCTGAAGGATAGTCATCATGAAAAACATCAAAACTTTAGTTGCAGTTGCCGCTCTTACCGCTTCTTTCGGTGCTTTCGCTGCCCAGTCAGTGACCGCCACCGCCACCACGCTGTCCGGTGCAGAAGCGCAAATCGCGGCTAAAGCGCAACAGGCTGGCGCATCGTCTTACAAAATTACCGAAGCTTACACCGGTAACCAGATCCACATGACCGCCGAACTGAATAAATAAGTCCCAAAGCTGCTGTCCCTGCTCTGCTGAGCGGGGACGGGCTTCCCGCCCCGTATTACGCCTGCATCAACGCCATAAACTCCTCATAACCCGCTAATGCCGCGATCCGCTGTGCCGGATAACGATGCATCACGCTTGCCAGAAAACTAAAAATTTTCAGCTCCTGTCGCGCCGTTGCGCTCGCATAGGCAATCAGCATATGCGCCACCGGCTCGTGATTAATGATGACCGGATGGGCCAGCGTAATAAAATAGCCGCAAAAAGCCGCCCGATGCTCGCTCCAGCAGTGGGGAACGGCAAGCTGATTGACGATCAAATTCTCGCCCTCCTGCTCACGTTCACACAGCCGCACCGCTTCATCTTCGCTTATGCGCGCCGCCGCCCTGAGCCGCCCGCATACCGCCTGCATGATCGCGCTCCAGCTTTGCGACGGCGTATTCACATAATGAAAACTGCCCTGCGACGGAAACAGCCGGTTGAGGTTCTGGCGGATGAACGCCGTTTCCACCACGTCTTTTATTTGCGCGATGCCCGCAGGCCCGATCATGTTTTTGAGGGTCAGACAGTTTTTGAGGCTGTCGTCAGGGCGAAAATGGCTGTTGTTGATAATGCACACCGGCGACAGGCTGTGCAGCAGCTCGTCTGCTTCACTCAGGCTGCGGGCGATCACCACCCGGCAGTTCAGCACCTCGCGCTCGATGGCCATCTTGTTGATGGTGGCGATGGCGTTCTGATCGGATAACAGGACCAGTGGCTGGCGTTCGGTCTGGTTGCGCTCCAGGCTACAGGCAAAATAGAGGCCGATGAGATCGCTGTCGAACACCGTCACGTCCAGCTGTTCGCGCAGCAGGGCGATAAAGCGGATGCTCATATCAAAGGCGGCGGGCCAGGCGGCTTTGAGCGTGTTAAGGCTGCTCTGGCGGCTTTCCGTCAACCACACCGGCGTGGCGGCGCAGCGAATTAAATGTCCGGTCAGATTGTCAATCAGCGTGGCGTCGATAATGGCGGGCGGATGGTTATCGCGCACCTGCTCGAGTAACGCTGCGATGCGCTGCGGGGTCACTTTACTGGCGCGGGATTGCAGCGTATCCAGAATAGCCGTCAGGGTTTGCAGCGCAGGCAGGTGCAGCGACAGCCCCATAGCGTTGACAGAGGCGGCGAGCGCATCGCTGACGCCGACGGGCGGCGGGGCGTCGAGCCGGTGGCGCAGGGCATACACCGCCAGAATTATGCCGGAGAGATAATCGCGGGGAATATCAGGGTACGCCGCCAGCGCCACCGCGTCGCCCGCAGTGGAAAAGCGGCCATGCAGCGCCAGCAGAGCGGGATCTTTTTTCAGCAGGCTGGCGAGAATTAGCACCCGCTTCATTTCCGGCTCCGCAATAAAATAGCCCGCGCCGGGACGTGCGGCGATGGTAAAGCGCTTTTCACAGCGCTGTTTCAGACGCGCCAGCTTATCGCCGATCCAGGTTTCCGGCAGGTTCAGCGTCTCCGCCAGCTGGCGGCGGGTGGTAAAGGCGTTAAGCAACAGCACCGCCAGCAGACGATCGTCGTTGTCGTGGCGCTGCAACAGCCGGAAATAGCTGGCGCGATCGAAAATCTCCAGCTGCCAGGTGGCGTTACCGGTGGTGACGATGCGTGCCCTGCCGCTGAGGGTCAGGTTGAGGTAATCCACATCGCGTAACAGGGTGCGCGTCGACACGCCTGCCCGCCGCGCCAGTTCCGCCAGCGTCAGCGGCTGGTTTTCCAGATGTTCCAGCACGGCAAGCTGGCGTTCGTTGAGCATCGGGCGTTCTCAGTGAAAATCCGCCAGCGCGCGGACGGTTTCGGCATTCAGCGATAACAGCAGCTCGCGCACCAGCGTCAGCGTGGCGGCGTAATCCCGCGCGGATATCATGCCGCTGGTGGCATGCAGATAACGTGTCGGCAGACAGAGCGCCACCACGGGCCGCCCGCCGCCCATCACGTTATAGCGCCCGCCGTCCGTCGCTCCGGTTTTCATGGTGCAACACTGTAGCGGCGTATTGCTGCGCATCGCGCTCGCCTTTACCGTCTGCACCAGTTTCTGGTTCGGAAAATAGCGCTTATCGAACAGCATCATCGCCGGGCCATCCCCCAGCCGCAGCGGGTATTTTATGCTGTCGATCCCTGGCACATCTCCCGCCACGGCGGTATCCAGAACGATCACCACATCCGGTTTGATGCATTCAGCCGAGGTTTGCGCCCCGCGCAGGCCGACTTCTTCTTCGACGCTGCCGACGCCGTACAGCGTGATGTCCGGGTTATCCACGCCGGTCAGCAGCTCCGCCATCAATGCGCAGCCCGCGCGGTTATCCAGCGCTTTGCCGACGATTTTGTCCTCGCCCCAGCGGGCGAAATTCGCTTCCGGGCAGATAAAATCGCCGATGGCGATGCCACGGCTTTTTACTTCGTCGCCGCTTTCCGCCCCGATATCAATAAACATCTCATCAAAGGTCAGCGGCTGCTGCTTTTGCTTTTCAGAGAGCGCATGGGGGGCGACGGAGCCGATTACGCCGGGGATTTTCTCGCCATGGCGGGTACGGATAGTAACGCGATGATTGAGCATCGACTGGCTCCACCAGCTGCCGATAGTGTCGAAGCGGATAAATCCCTGTTCGCTGATATGCGTCACCATAAAGCCGACTTCATCCATATGGCCGACCACCGCCACCTTCGGGCCGCGCGTGCCTTTGCGGGCAATAAAACTGCCCAGCCCGTCGAAGGTGATTTCATCGACGTGGGGCGTCAGCGCGGCGATCAGCAGCTGGCGGACTTCCTGCTCGTCGCCGCTGACGGCGCTGGCTTCGCACAGGCTTTTCAGTAATTCAGTGTTCACGGGCAACCTCCTGTCGCGCGGCTTTACGTTTCAGCCACAATCCTTTTAATAAAATAATCAGTACGATATTCATCATCAACCCGCATCCCAGCACCAGATAAAAGGAGCCCGCCGGGGACATCAGGCCAATCAGCGGATCAAACACCCCAAGCCCCGGCGCGAGGCGTTGCAGCCCGAAGCCGATCACCAGCATGCCGGTAATGCCGCCGGACAGCGTATTGGCGGTGATCATCGGCAGCGGCGCGGCCAGCGCATAGGGAATGGCCGGTTCCGTGGCAACAGTCGCGCCCACCACAATGGCGCTGCTGGCGGCGGCTTTCTCCTGCGCGGTAAACAGTTTTGGCGCGAGATAAGTGGCAATGCCCGCCGCGACGGGCGGCATTAGCGCCACCACGCCGACAATGGCGTACCAGTCATAAATATGTTTTTCCAGCAGCGAAAAGCAGAAGAACCACGCGGTTTTGTTGATCGGCCCGCCCATGTCGAACGCCAGCATCGCGCCCACCAGAAAGGCCGCGCCAAGTTTCATCGATGGCGGAATGGTATTCAGGAAATGCAGCAGTCCGCCCATGATGTCGGACATCACCGGGCCGACCACGTAATAGGTCAGCACGCCGAAAACCAGCAGCGTGATGAAAGGGATAAGCATTGAGCCGAGCAGCGGCTGTAACGCCTTGCCGAGCTTAACTTTGCGGAACCACAGTACGAAATAGCCTATCGCCAGCCCCAGCACCACCGCGCCGAGAAAACCCGCGCCGGACTGCGTGCCCAGCAGGCCTTTATCATTCGCCAGATAGCAGACCAGAAACGCGGGGGCGAAGGCGGGTTTGTCGGCGATAGAGGCGGCGATATAGGCCCCCATCACCGGGATCATAAAGGTAAAGCCCAGATAGCCGATGGATTCCACCACCCAGGTAAAAGAGGGCGCGCCTTTCGCCATATCGGTATAGGGCAGCCCCATCTGCACCAGCATATTGGCGATGGCGACCAGAATACCGCCGCCGATCACAAAGGGCAGCGCGGCAGAAACACCCGCCATCAGGTGGCTCATCACGCTGCCCTGCTGCACCTCCTGTTTGCCGAGCTTAACGCTGCTATCCGCTTCGAAAAGCTGCGATTGCGCCGGTAAGTCGGTAAAGATCTGGTCGATATTTTTCAGCGCCTGCGAAATCGGGATCTGATACACCCGCTTGCCCGCAAAACGGGCGCGATCGTCGGCGCTCAGGCCGCGTCCGGTGGCAAGAATGACGTAATCCGCCGCACGAATAGCCTCATCGCTGAGACGGTTTTCCACGCCGCTGGCACCCTGAGTTTCAACCTGCATACTATGGCCAAGGGCGCGGGCTTTCTGCTCCAGCGCTTCCGCCACCATGTATGTATGCGCAATCCCGGCAGGGCAGTTGGTGATCGCCACCAGGCGTAACGATGTCTCCATGGAAGGCTCCTTATTCACCCAGAGTCTGATTAAGCAGCGTGAGGATCTGGCTGCTGTCGCCCTGTTTGAGCTGTGCGATAAAATCCGCGTGAATGAGTTTGCGGCACAGGGTGCCGATCATTTTCACCTGATCCTCTTCCCCAGCCTGCGGCACGCCGAGGCAAATCCAGCAGTTTACGGGTTCGTCATCGCTGGCCTGCCAGTCGACGCCCTGCGCTTTGCGGGCAAAGAGCACGAAAGGCCGCGTGACGCAGGCGCTTTTGCCGTGCGGCACTGCAATGCCCGCGCCAAAGCCCGTGGAGTGCATTTTTTCGCGCAGCAGCAGGGTTTGTAAAAAGGCGTTGCGATCGGTGATAACTCCCTGTTTTTCGGCCATATCCGCCAGCGCTTTCAGCACCGAATAGGCGCTGTTGCCGCTGATGTTGAGGTTGATGCAGTCTGCGGTGAGGTACGCCATCTTTTCACTCCGTTGATCTCGTTCACCTGATTGTAAGGGGCCGCGGGCAGGGCGCTGAGCGGAGATATGTCCGCCGGGCATGACATATTTCATGCAGCAAAAAGGTAAATTTGCGGGAAGGGGCACAGTTTATTTATCCGTTCGCTGATCACAGAGATTATTAATTTCCCGAATAGTTACTGCTTCCTTTAATTAGCCCGACCATATTAAAAATAAATAATTGCCGGAGCAGTCTGATAAATAACTTAGTATTTATTTAGCTGTCATATGAGTTATCGCCGGGCAGTATTGCAATTTTACGGCTTATGTTATCCCGCTCACGATCCTTATATTGTAAGCGTTTACATCAGCATGGTGCGGGCATACTATTTTTCGCGCCTGTATTGATAATATTACGGAACGGGAATGGTGGTAGGTATATTCATTAATTCTATGCTTCGTTTTAATCAATAAATAAAAAATATTATTCATCGCAAATATCCATTACCTCACGGCGTTGCTTATTACAGCAACACCGAACTCTACTTTATTTCAAGGAATGCAAATAATGAAGAAAACACTCCTGGCAGTGGCGATAGGGTTAAGTATGGTTGCGGGTTCGGGCTGGGCAAAAACCAGCACCAGCAGTATTGAAGTGCGTTTACAGCAGCTTGAAGAACGTCTGGCGGCAGCGGAAAACCGCGCGGCGGCGGCAGAAAGCCAGGTGCAGCAATTAAAAACGCAGCAGGCGGCGGAAATTAACGAACTTAAAGCGGCGCAGGGCAACACGCCGGTAAACGGCCAACAACCGGCGGAGGATCTGAAAAACAATACCGCCACGCCGAACCTGGTGCTGTCCGGCTATGGCGATATCAAAGTTTACGGCGACGTGGAATTCAACATGGATGCCGAAAGTAAACATGGCCTGGTGGCGATGACCAATGCCAACGTCAACGATCCCACCAATGAACAATGGGACCTGAATGGCCGTATTCTGGTGGGTTTTGACGGCATGCGGAAAATGGATAACGGCTATTTCGCCGGTTTCTCCGCCCAGCCGCTGGCAGATATGACCGGCTCCATGGATCTTGATGACGCCGTTTTCTTCTTTGGTCAGGAAAATGACTGGCAAGTGAAGGTCGGGCGCTTCGAAGCCTTTGATATGTTCCCGCTGAACCAGGATACCTTTGTTGAGCATTCCGGCAACACCGCCAACGACCTCTACGACGACACCAGCGGCTACATCTATATGATGAAAGAGGGCCGCGGGCGTTCCGATGCAGGCGGTAACTTTATGATGAGCAAGCAGATCGACAACTGGTATTTCGAGCTGAACACGCTGCTGGAAGATGGCACCTCGCTGTATAACGATGATGGTGACGGCAGGCTCTATCATGGCCGTGAAATGGAACAGCAGAAAAACGTCGCCTATCTGCGCCCGGTAATTGCCTGGTCGCAGGATGAACTTACCTTTGCGGCGGCCGTGGAAACCAACGTGGTGAATAACGCCTACGGTTACACTAATAGCCAGGGTGAATTTGTCGATCAGTCTGACCGCACCGGTTACGGCCTGCGCATGGCCTGGGACGGGCTGAAAACCGATCCGGAAAACGGCGTGGTGGTGAACCTGACCAGCGCCTACATGGACGCCACGGATGAACAGGACTTCAGCGCCGGGATCAACGCCCTGTGGAAACGCTTCGAGCTGGGTTATGTCTATGCCCATAACAAAATCACCGATTATGACGGCGTGATCGGCGACGATGACAACTTCGTCCTTGATGAAGGCACTTACGATATTCACACCATTTTTGCTTCTTATCAGATCCCGAACGTGATGAATATGAAGAACTTTAATATCTATCTGGGGACCTACTACTCCATTCTCGACAGCGACACGGTGGATAACAGCAGCAATAACGACGACGATCGTTACGGCGCGCGCGTGCGCTTCAAATACTATTTCTGAGTTGTCGTAAGCCAGAAAATGCCTGCCTTCATCCGCAGGCATTTTTTTGCGCTTATTTTGAGGCTGGACGCCCTGATAAGGTTGCGGGACACTAGCGGCATTCTTCAGCCTCTGACACGGAAAATTATGTCGTTAAAAGCTATCGCCAAAGAACTGGGCCTGTCGGTGACCACCGTCAGCCGCGCCCTGAACGGTTATGACGATGTTTCGCAGGAAACGCGCGCCCGCGTGGAGGCTGAAGCGCAACGCCGGGGGTATCGTCCCAATACCTTCGCCCGCCGCCTGAAAATGGGCAAAATTGACGCCGTCGGGCTGGTATTTCCGGTGCATCCCGTACCGCTTAATAACAGTGTTTTCATGGATATGGTGGGGGAGATCAGCCATGAACTGGCGCAGCATGAAATCGACCTGCTGCTGATTGCCGATGACGATCTGGCGGACAAGCACAGCTATATGCGCATGGTGCAGAGTCGCCGCGTGGACGCGCTGATTGTCGCCCACACGCTGGATAACGACCCGCGTCTGGAGCAGTTGCAGGCGGCGCGTTTCCCTTTTCTGGCGCTGGGCCGCAGCCAGCTCTCCGAGCCTTACGCCTGGTTTGATTTCGATAATCATGCCGGGACCTGGCGCGCCACCCGCCATCTGATTGACCAGGGTCACCAGCGTATTGCGCTGCTGGGGGAAAATAACACCCAGGCTTTTATCACCCAGCGGCGTAACGGCTATCTCAACGCGCTCAATGAAAGCGGTCTCTCCCGTGAATGGCTGCGCGTCATGCCGCCGTCGCGCCGGGCAGGCTATAACGCCACGCGCGAACTGCTGGCGCTGCCGCAGCCGCCCACTGCCATTATCACCGACTGCAACACCCACGGCGACGGCGCGGCGATGGCGCTGGCGCAGGCCGGGCGCTTAACCGGCGACAACCGTGTCGCGCTGATCGTCTACGACGGGCTGCCTGCCGACAGCATTGTCGACCTGGACGTGGCGGCGGTGATCCAGTCCACCCGCCAGGGCGTGGGCCGTCAGATCGCCGGAATGGTACGGCGGCTGATTGCCGGTGACGATCTCGCCACATTACAGGTACTGTGGCAGCCGGAATTCCGTCCGGGCGTCACCGCCTGACTCACCTTTCTTTACGGTAAATTCCCACGCCGATCACAAATCCGAATCGTTTTGGTTGGCATCCGAAACGTTTCGGATCAACGATGACATCATCAATACTCAGGAGATGATGCATGGAAACGTCGATTTTACGCCTGCAAAGCGCCACCGTGGATGTGGTAATCAAAACCCGTCCGTTCGCCGAAATTCTTTACTGGGGCATGCATCTTGCCGACTTTTCGCCGCAGGATGCTGCCAGTCTTGAACGTCCGGTCGCCAATGGAAAACTGGACGTCGACGCTCCGATCACGCTGATGGCGGAGCCGGGCCATGGCCTCTTCGGTTCGCCGGGCATTGAAGGCCACCGCAATGGGCTTGACGGTTCCCCGGTGTTTACCACCACGCAGGTCGAACAGCACGACCAGACGCTGATCATCACCAGCGAAGACGCGCAGGCTGGCCTGCAACTGCGCAGCGAAATTGCCCTGTCGGCCAGCGGCGTGCTGAAAATTCGCCACGGGCTGACCAATAATCGCGCGGGAAACTGGCAGGTGGATCGCCTGGCGGTGACATTGCCGGTAGCCGGGCATGCGCAGGAGGTGATGGCGTTCCATGGTCGCTGGATCCGCGAATTTCAGCCGCACCGCACCACGCTCACACACGACAGCTTTGTGCTGGAAAGCCGCCGCGGGCGCAGCTCCCACGAACATTTCCCGGCGCTGATTGCCGGCAGCCAGGCCTTCAGCGAAATGCAGGGCGAGGTGTGGGGCGCGCATCTCGGCTGGAGCGGCAACCACCGTATGCGCTGCGAAGTGAAAACTGACGGCCGCCGCTATTTGCAGGCGGAGGCGCTCTATCTGCCGGGAGAAATGGCGCTCGCCGAAGGCGATACCCTGTGGACGCCGTGGTTGTACGCCAGCTATTCAGCGGCCGGGCTGAATGGTATGAGCCAGCAATATCATCATTTCCTGCGCGGGGAGCTGATCCGCTTTCCGCAGGAGAAGCCGCGTCCGGTGCACCTCAACACCTGGGAAGGCATCTATTTCAACCACTCCCCGGCCTATATCATGCAGATGGCGGACGAAGCGGCGGCGCTTGGCGTTGAGCGGTTTATTATTGATGACGGCTGGTTCAAAGGCCGCAATGACGACCGCGCGGCGCTGGGGGACTGGTATCTCGACGAGCAAAAATACCCCGATGGCCTGAAGCCGGTTATCGACCATGTCAAAAATCTCGGCATGGAGTTCGGCATCTGGATCGAGCCGGAAATGATCAACCCCAATGCCGATCTCTATCGCGCCCATCCGGAGTGGGTACTGGCAATGCCGGGCTACCCGCAGGCCACCGGCCGCCATCAACTGGTGCTGAACCTGAATATTCCGCAAGCTTTTGATTATCTGCTGGAACGCATGAGCTGGCTGCTGGGCGAGCATGATATCGACTATGTGAAGTGGGACATGAACCGCGAGCTGGTGCAGCCTGCGCATCAGGGCAAAGCCGCCGCCGATGCGCAAACCCGCCAGTATTATCGACTGTTCGATGCCCTGCGCAGTCGCTTCCCGCACGTGGAATTTGAGTCCTGCGCCTCCGGTGGTGGGCGTATTGATTATGAAGTGCTGACCCGCTGCCACCGTTTCTGGCCCTCCGACAACAACGATGCGCTGGAGCGTAATACTATTCAGCGCGGCATGAGCTACTTCTTCCCGCCGGAAGTGATGGGTGCGCACATCGGCAATCGTCACTGTCATGCCACCTTCCGCCAGCACAGCATTGCTTTCCGCGGTCTGACGGCGCTGTTCGGGCACATGGGGCTGGAGCTGGATCCGGTGAGCGCCGGTGAAGAGGAGCGCGCAGGCTATCGCCATTACGCCGCGCTCTATAAGCAGTGGCGGGGGCTGATTCATTCCGGCAACCAGTGGAGGGTGGATATGCCGGACGCCACGACTCAGGTGGTGGGCGTGGTCTGTCAGGATCAGCAGCAAGGGCTGTTTCTGGTCAGCCAGCTGGCGATGCCGGATTACAGCCTGATGATGCCGTTGCGGGTGCCGGGTCTGGATAGCGGCGCGCGTTATCGCGTCAGGCTGCTGGACGATCCCAATATTCAGCTGACCGGGGCGGGCGGCCATACCATGCGCAAACTCCCGGCGTGGATGACAACAGAGCAAACCGTCAGCGGCGAATGGCTGAAGGTGGCGGGGCTGGCCTTACCGGTGCTGGATCCGGAAAGCGCCATTCTGATTGGTTTCGAACGCGTATGATCATGCAGGGCCGCCACGCGGCCCGTAGCTGAGGGATTAACATGAAGACCACCGACTGTACCCATAAAAACAACCCTAATTTCTGGATTTTTGGCCTGTTCGTCTTCCTCTACTTTTTCATTATGGCGACCTGCTTTCCGTTTTTGCCCATCTGGTTGTCCGACATTATCGGCCTGACCAAAACAGAAACCGGCATCGTCTTCTCCTGCGTCTCGCTGTTTGCCATCGCTTTTCAGCCGGTGCTGGGGGTGATCTCCGATAAGCTCGGCCTGAAGAAAAACCTGCTGTGGGTGATTTCGGTACTGCTGTTTTTATTCGCCCCCTTTTTCCTCTACGTCTTCGCGCCGCTGCTGAAAACCAATATCTGGCTGGGGGCGCTGAGCGGCGGGATCTACATCGGCTTTGTGTTCTCCGCCGGGTCTGGTGCGATTGAAGCCTATGTGGAGCGCGTCAGCCGTAACAGTCATTTTGAGTACGGCAAAGCGCGGATGTTTGGCTGCCTCGGCTGGGGCCTGTGCGCCTCGACGGCGGGGATGCTGTTCAGCGTCAATCCGGAATGGGTATTCTGGATGGGTTCGGCGGCGGCCCTGATGCTGATGCTGTTACTGCTTATCGCCCGACCGCAGCAAAACCAGACCGCGCAGGTGATGAATGCGCTGGGGGCCAACCAGCCGCAAATCAGCGCGAAAATGGTCTTCAGCCTGTTCCGCCAGCGCAAAATGTGGATGTTTATCCTCTATGTGATTGGCGTCGCCTGCGTGTATGACGTGTTCGACCAGCAGTTTGCCACCTTCTTTAAGTCTTTCTTCGCCACGCCGCAGGCGGGCACCCAGGCCTTCGGTTTTGCGACCACTGCCGGGGAAATGTGCAACGCCATCATCATGTTCTGCTCGCCGTGGATCATTAACCGCATTGGCGCGAAAAACACCCTGCTGATTGCCGGGGCGATCATGACCACGCGTATTATCGGCTCGGCCTTCGCCACCACCGTGGTGGAAGTGATCGCGCTGAAAATGCTGCACGCGCTGGAAGTACCTTTCCTGCTGGTAGGCGCATTCAAATACATCACCGGCGTGTTCGACACCCGTCTGTCCGCCACCATCTATCTGATTGGCTTTAACTTTGCCAAACAGATGGCGGCGATTTTCCTGTCGGCTTTTGCGGGAAATATGTATGACCGTATTGGCTTCCAGGACACCTATTTGATCCTCGGCAGCATCGTGCTGGTGGTGACGCTTCTCTCCGCCTTTACGCTGACCGGCAAACCGATGTTTGGCCGCATGGCGGGCAGCGTCGCTGAGCGATGAGCGAATGCACGGCGTTAAAAACGGAATTTAACGCCGTGGACTGTGTGAAGAATCACATTCGCGTTTAATTCGCTGACCTATACTCCGCTGATATTTTAACGGAGGCAGATGTCAGTGATTAATATTCAGCGGCTATTTCAATGCATGTTAACAGGGCTATTTTGCGATAGCGCTGTTCGTGCGTGGCTGAGTAAAATTTGCTGGTTTACTTCTGTTCCTTCCCTTGAAAAAGACGATGCGATTATTCATGACGCGCTGGATGAAAATACCGCCATCGGCTGGGCGCAATTATGGTCCAGCGCCGGAAAACTCTGCCCGTCACTTTATCGTCCCGCCGCGCCGTTAATAAAAGTTTTATATCACGCCGGATACGCCACCCGTCTGCACAGCCGTAAACGCGACGAGCTGGCCTTCCTGTTCCGTATTTCCAGCCTGCGCCAGCTGATGGCCTGTCATCACGCCAGCGGCGCGTCAGACGACGCCGCGTTCCGGTTAATGGTTTCCCCGCAAAGCACAATGCGCGCCTTCGCCATTGTGCTTTTTTTATTGCCTGAATCCGACCCTGTAAGGAGTTTCTATGTTTATTGTTTGCGTCGCCGCCTGTCCGACAGGCATCGCTCATACCTATATGGCAGCAGAAGCGCTGGAGCTTACCGGGCGTCAGCGCGGCCATGAAATCAAAGTCGAAACCCAGGGCAGCCTGGGAATTGAAAATGACATCACCGCAGACGACCTGGCGCGGGCGGATGGCGTGATCATCGCCGCCGATGTCGCCATCAGCGGCAAAGAACGCTTCGACGGCATGATCAAGCTGGAGTGCAGCGTCTCCGATCCGATCAAGTTTGGCGATGCGGTATTTGAAGCGCTGGAGCAGGAGCACGCCCATGGCTAAGTTCAACGGAGGAAGCGGCCCGTCGGCGGGCACGGAAATCAAAAACGCCATTATGACCGGCGTGTCCTGGATGCTGCCGTTTGTCATCGCCGGAGCGGTGATCATGGGCATCGCACGTATCGGCGCGTCTATGTACGGCATTGATAATATCTGGGATGCCAGCCATGGCGAGGCGGCAAGCGTGGTGGTGCAACTGCTGCATAAGTTTGACGGGTTCGGCGGCATGGCGTTATCGCTGATGCTGCCGGTGGTGGCGGGCTACATCAGTTTTGCGATTGCCAATAAGCCGGGGCTGGCTCCCGGCATGGTCGGCGGCCTGCTTGCCAGTAATCTGGGCACCGGCTTCCTGGGGGCGCTGGCGGCGGGCTTTGTCGCAGGCTACATCGTGCGCGCCCTGACCACCTGGGTGCGTTTACCCAAAGCCTTAGCCTCCGCCGGGCCTATATTTATCCTGCCGGTGGGCGGCACGCTGCTCACCTGTTTAGTGATGGCGTTTATCATCGGCACGCCGCTGGCGGCGCTCAATCACGGCATGGAGAACTGGCTGCTGGCGATGTCCGGCGCGAACAAAATTATCCTCGCGGCAGTGGTCGGCGGCATGGTCGGCTTCGATCTCGGCGGGCCGGTCAACAAAGCGGCGGTGACCACGGCGATGGCGCTGCTGGCCTCGGGCATTTACGATCCCAATACCGCAGCCCAGGTGGCGATTATCGTGCCGCCTATTGGCCTTGGCGTCGCCACGCTGCTGTGGGCGAAGCGCTTCCCGGCGTCCCTGCGCGAGGCCGGAAAAGCTTCAACGCTGATGGGGCTGATCGGCGTTTCCGAAGGCGCGATCCCCTTTGCGCTCGCCAATCCCAAAATCATCATCATTAACGTGCTCGGCTCCGCCACCAGCGCGGCAATGGCCGTCGGACTGGGGGCGGTCAACCATGCGCCGATCTCCGGCTTTTATGGCTGGCTGGCGGTGAGTCACTGGCCGGTATACGTGCTGTCGATTGCCACCGGCTCGGCCATTATCGCCGTCGGCTCGTTGCTGGTCTTTCGCAGTGAAAACGAACCGGAAAATAAACCCGTCGCCGCCGCGCCGAAATTTAAAGCCGGTCGCTGAGGCCGTCCCAACTATAAGGAGAAGGCACGCCTGATGAAGACCGTACATTTAATTCAGCACACCCACTGGGATCGCGAATGGTATTTCACCGAGAACGACTCGCGCATGGTGCTCTATTACTTTATGCATGATTTGCTTAACCGCCTGGAGCAGGACAACACTCTGGGCCCCTTTGTGCTGGACGGGCAAACGGTGGTGCTGGAGGACTATCTGCGCGTCGCCCCCGAACAGCGCGACCGGCTACAGTCGCTGATCCGCCAGGGACGTATTCTCATCGGCCCGTGGTATACGCAGACGGATTTTCTGGTGGTGGGCGCTGAATCCATCACGCGTAATCTGCTGCTGGGCAAAGCCGACTGCGAGGCGTGGGGATGCAGCGCTATGCCGGTGGGCTACGTGCCGGACTCCTTCGGCCAGAGCGCGCAGCTGCCGCTGTTTTTGCGGGAATTCGCCATCGACGCGGCGGTGATCTGGCGCGGCTGGTGCGAGCACGATGTCGCCAGCAGCGAATTCAGTTGGGTGGCGCAGGGCGGCAGCCGCGTCACCACGGCGGTGCTGCCGTGGGGGTACGGCTGCGCCAAATGGCTGCCGGACGACGCGGAACAGGCGGGGCGCGTGCTGCCCGCCATCCTCGAAAAACAGGCGCGCTTTTCGCTCACCGACGCGCTGTTGCTGCCGAACGGTAACGATCAGTCGCCTTTTGAATACGCCGTACCGGCGATGCTGGATCGGCTCAACGACTGCCAGCAGGAGTACCGCTTTATTCGCAGCAGCTTCAGCGATTTTTTTGCCGCGCTGCGCGAGGGTGAAAAACCGCTGCCCGAATTCCGGGGCGAGCTGCTCAGCCCGAAATATATGCGTATCCATCGCGGTATTTTTTCCACGCGTATGGACATCAAGCTGCTCAATGCCCGGCTGGAGCAGTTCGTCAGCCAGACGCTGGAGCCGCTGCTGGCGGTGAACAGACAGCTTGGGCTACCTTATCCGCAACAGGCGCTGGAGACGATCTGGCGCGAGGCGATGAAATCCCACGCCCATGACAGCATTGGCGGCTGTAATGCCGATCGCGTCAACAGCATGGTGAAAGCGCGGTTAACAGACGGGCTGGAAAGCGCGCAGCAGCTGTTTGACCTGAACATGAAAATGCTCGCCGAAGGCATCACCGCCCGGCAGGACGGCAAAAAAATCATCCTCTTTAATCCGCTGCCCCACGTCCGGGATGCGCAGGTCACGCTGACCTTGTACACCCCGCATGAGGATTTTCGCATCGTGGAGGAAGACGGCACCGTCTGCCGCTGGCAACTGCTGCGGGACACCCCACAGGACATGTCGATCATCGTGCAGGAACTGGCGAACAGCACCACCACCACCTGGTATCGTAAATGCGAGATTGTGCTGGCGGCACAGGCGTTACCCGCCTGCGGCTATCGCACGCTCTGTTTACAGGAGGGCCAGCCCGCGGGCTTTGAACACGCTGGTGAAACCATCAGCGCGCTGGAAAACCCCTGGCTGCGGCTGGAGATCGACGGTGACCAGCTGACGCTTATCGATAAACGCAGCCAACAGCGTTACCCGCAGGTGCTGCGGCTGGTGGACGGCGGCGACGCCGGGGATAACTACAACTATTCGCCGCCCTCGCAGGACTGGCGCGTCACCAGCGACGGCTGTTTGCAGGCGGCGCACGGCGAGCGCGGGGCGCTGAACGATACCCTGACGCTGCGCTGGCAGATCCCGGCGCCTGCCGATGCCACATCACGCGCGGCGCAGCAGTGCAATGCTACGCTGGCGGTGACGATGACGGTCTCGCTGCCCCATGACGCCCCCTGGCTTGACGTCAACGTTGAGGTTAACAACACCCTGCGCGATCACCGCTTACAGGTGGAAATCCCGGTGGGCATTGCACAGGCATTTCATTTTGCCGATCAGCCCTTTGGCCTGATCGAACGGGAAAACCGGCCCGCCGCGCTGCAACGCTGGCAGGCGGAAAACTGGACCGAAGCGCCCGCGTCGCTGTGGCCAGTGCAAAGCCTGGCGATGCTGCATCATGAAACCCGCGGGCTGGCGGTGGTGACGGCGGGGCTACGGGAATATGAACTCCCGGCGGAACAGACCGGCGTGATTGCCCTCACGCTGTTTCGCAGCGTCGGCTGGCTTGGACTGCCGGATCTCCCCTGGCGGCCAGGGCGCGCGTCGGGCATGGTGCTGCCGTCGCCGGACTCACAAATTCAGGGAATGCTGCGCTTTAATTTTGCCGTGCTGCCGATGGCGCAGGGGCAGAGTGACGAATTCTGGCGCACGGTGGAGCACTGGCGCACCCCGGCCAGCGGCTATCTGGATTCGGGCTGGTCACGTTTTCGCACCAATCCCCACGGCATCCGCTTTCCCGCCCATTACAGCCTGCTTACCTGGGACAGCGCTCTGCACTTCAGCACGCTGAAAAAAGCGCAGCGCGGCGAGGCGCTGGTGTTACGCGGCTGGAATCCGGGCCTGCGGCCGCTTCCGGATAGCGCGCCTGACGCGGCAGGCGACTGGCAAAAAATTACCCTGGCAGAAACCCCGGCGCAGCCTGGCGATGGCAGCGTACCGCCCGGCACGCCTGTCAGCTGGCGGCTTGATTTTCGTCCGGAGGATATATGAAAAGGCTAATCAGGATGGCCGTACCCCTGCTGCTGATTGCCAGCGGCGCGTCACCAGCGGCGGAGAAATATCAGTACCGCGTCGCTTTTATGCCCGATATTCACTTTCACGATGTATACGGCGAGTTTGCGGACCAGGCTTTTAGCGGCCTGACAAACAGCAAAAGCGGCAAACCCGCCATTATCCGCTCGATGTATGCGCAACTGACCTCCACGCGGCTGTTCAATGAGAACTATTTTGCGCTGCGTGCCGCGCTGGACGATGCCGGAAAGCGGGGCATCAAATGGGTGGCGCTGCCGGGGGATTTCAGCGATGACGGGCAGCCCTATCATGTGCGCGGACTGGTAAAACTGCTGCACGAGTATGAGCAAAAGTATGGCATGCGCTTTTTCGCCACCCCCGGCAACCACGATCCGAACCGCCCCTTTACCACGCCCGGCGGTGAGGAGGATTTTCTGGGCGAGGACGGCAAAACCCAGCGTATTTTCAGTCGTGGCGCAAAAGAGTGTCAGGGCTATCAGGGCGCGACAGCGCGGATCAAAACCGATGCCGAACTGCCGACAATTTGCAGCGAAGAGATGGTTCACGGCGGTTATCAGGCGATCATGACGGCGATGGGGCCGTTCGGCATCAATCCTTCGCCGGACGATCTGTACTGGGAAACGCCGTACTCCCGATACGGCGTGGAAAATTACCGCTACCAGGCGGCGCAGCGGGCCAGCGATTTCAGTCAGCGGCAGTATGAAATCTGCGCCCAGGGAACGGGTGGGATCTACAAAAAGCCCGGTTACGGCCTCTGCTTTACCGTCGCCGACAGCAGTTATCTGGTGGAGCCGGTGCCTGGTTTATGGTTGCTGGCAGTGGACGCCAATGTCTATCTGCCCGCCGCCGACGCCCGCGCGGATCAACCGCAGTTTTTGGGTTCCGGCGAGGCGGGCTACAACAGCATGCTGACGCACAAACAGCAGACCGTTGCCTGGATGGCAGATGTTGCGCAGCGCGCCAGAGCGCTCAACAAAACGCTGGTCACCTTCAGCCATTTCCCGATGGTGGAATTCGATAACGGTGCGGCTGCGGATCTTGCTGACATCTTTGGCGAGGGGAAATTCCAGCTGGCCCGCGCGCCGCGCGAGGACACCAGCCACGCGCTGGCAAAAACCGGCATTGGCGTGCATGTCGGCGGTCATATGCATTTTAACGATACCGGCGTGCGTCGTTATGCCGATGGCAGCCTGTTGTTCAACATTCAGGCCCCGTCGCTGGCGGCCTATGTTCCGGCCTATAAAATCCTTAACTTTACCAGCCCGCTGGAGATCGACGTGCAGACGGTGATCGTCAAAGAGGTTCCACGCTTTAACGAACTGTTTGAGCACTATCAGCAGGAGTGGGATCACCTGAACGCCGTGCACTCGCCCCGTCTGTGGAACCGCGACATTTTGCAGGCCAACAGCTACTACGCCTTCACCAACTGGCATATCACTGAACTCACCCACCTGCGTTTTCTGCCGGAGGAGTGGCCGGAGGATTTGCGCAAGCTGCTGTTTTCGCTGAACGGCGAGGAGATGCTGATCATAAGCCAGCTGAATCAAGGCGAATACGATGGCAAAAAAAGCGGCGCGGCCTGGGAAAAGGCACGGCATAAAGCGCAGGCGCTGGCACAAAAAGCAGGCATGAAACGGCAGGATTTTGCCCGCTGGAACGGTTTCGATTTGGCGGTGGATTTTTACCGTTTACGCAATGCGGATGAGCTGGCCTTACAGGATATTCCCGCCGAACGTCTGCGCCAGTACCGGCTGCTCACCGGCACGCTGGCGACCCGTTTATCTCCCGTCGCCCTGAAGGTCAATCAACACAGCGCGGTTGAAGATATTTTCCGGCTACGCTTCGGCAGCCTTTTTGCGGTGATCGATAAATACCTGCACGGCAGCCCGGCACGTCATTTTCATATTAATGTGGAGACGGGGGAGGTGGGTAGTGGAATAAATTTTCGCACAGAACCTCACATTCAGTAACCACCATACCCACCATTTAATTGACCGATTTTAAAGGTGGTGGGTATAATAACCACTAAAGCTTACAGGGACGTTGAGGAATGTATGACGAGTGCTGAAGTCATGAAGAAGCTGAAAAAGGCAGGTTGGGAGCATGTCCGCACCAGAGGTTCGCATCACATTTTTGAAAAGGAAGGTGAGCCTGAGCCGATAGTGGTTCCCCATCCAAATAAGGATTTAGCTGCCGGTACGTTACATAAGATTTTTAAGCAATTAGGCGAAAAATAAGTGCCAAAGGCGTGTTGGCGCACGTCACTTCTGAATGAGGAAAAACCATGAAATATCCAGTTTATTTACATCAGACCGAAAACGGCGCTTTTTCTGGTTTTGTGCCCGATCTGGCTGGATGCTATTTCGCAGGTGATACCATTGATGATGCGATCGCTGATGCTCATTCAGCTATTGATGCGTATCTGGACTACCGGAGCGAGAAAGGAAAAGACGTACCTGTAGCACGTACGATGAACGATCATAAAGATGATGAAGACTGCCAGGGCGGCATGTGGGGGATCGTGGATATTGATACCTCTAAATACGATGGCAAAGCGGTGAAATTAAATATTACCTTGCCGCAAAATTTATTAAGAAGAATAGACGCTTATGTCGTAAATAATAAAGACTACACCAGCCGTAGCGGTTTTATCGCTGAGCTGGCGAGAAGAGAATTATCAAAACGTCTCTAAACACTGTCTGACAGATTCATTAACACGCCCGGCAAGCGCTGCCGGGCGTTATCTATCACGCCAGATAAAACACCTCTTTCAGCTCGCTGCTGATCGGGCTGTGGTCCGGGTTTGACGGCATCACGGCGGACATATATTCCCACCAGCGCTGGCACACCTCTGTGCTGGCAACGGCGTTCCAGCGTTCTTCGGATTCGATCTCGACGGTGGCAAACAGCAGGTTGCGGGATTTATCGAGGTAAATGGCGTAATGGTGCGCGCCATGATCTTTCAGCACCGATTCAAGCTCCGGCCAGATGGGATTATGGCGGCGCTCGTACTCCTCGTGGGCATCAGGATTAACCTGCATGACAAAGGCTTTGCGGATCATAACGCCTCCAGATACAGCTCGCGCACTTCATCGCGGCTGGCAGTGCGCGGGTTGCACGGCGCGCAGGGATCGGCGAGGGCTTTATCCAGCCAGCCTTCAATATCGTCTTTGGTGACGCCTAACTGGCTGAAGCCGGACGGAATGCCGACGCGGGCGCTCAGCGCGCGAATGGCGATAATGGCTTCTTCGCTGGCGGCTTCATCGCTCATGCCGCGCGTATCGACGCCCATTGCCTGCGCCACGCGGGCAAAACGCGCCACGGCGTTGGGGCGGTTAAAGTTTTCAATGATCGGCAGCAGAATGGCATTACAGACGCCGTGCGGCAGGTTGTGCGTCGCCCCCGGCTGATGGGCCAGCGCGTGCACCAGTCCCAGACCGGCGCTGTTAAAGGCCATGCCTGCCAGGTACTGACCGAAGGCCATCTGTTCGCGGGCCTCCAGGTTATGACCGTCATCCACCGCTTTCGGCAGCCACTGGGCAATCAGGCGGATAGCCTCCAGCGCGTTGGCATCGGTGAGCGGGTGCGCGCCAAGGGACACATAGGCTTCCACCGCGTGGGTCAGCGCATCCATGCCGGTCGCTGCGGTGACGGAGGCCGGGATTTCCAGCATCACGCTGGCATCATCAACGGCAATATCGGGAATAATGTTGGCATCAATAATCACCTCTTTGACCTGACGTTCGGAGTCGATAATCACCGCGTTGCTGGTCATCTCGGCGGCGGTACCGGCGGTGGTATTGATGGCGACCAGCGGCACCCCGGCGTTCACCACTTTCCCSACGCCGGAATAGGCGGTGGACGGGCCAGGATTGGCAGTAAGGATTTTTATCGCTTTCGCGGTATCGATCGGGCTGCCGCCGCCAAAGGCGATCAGGTAATCGCATTCGGCATCCTGATACACGCCGTAACCTTCCTTCACCAGCGCTTCGGTCGGGTTCGGGAAGACCGCGTCAAAAAGATGATAAGACATCTGGTGCGCATCCAGCGCGCTGAACAGACTGTCCAGCAGGCCCAGCTTCACCAGTTGCCCGTCGGTGACGATCAGCGCCTTGCCCCACTGTTTGCACGCGACCAGGTTAACCATGTCGCCGATTGCCCCCGCGCCATGCAGGCTGATTTTGGGAAGTGCCAACAAAAAGCTCATGATAAATCTCCTTATCTTGCTGTGATTTTTTATGCCCGGCGGCGCGGCGCTTGCACTGGCCTACATCGTAGGCCGGGTAAACGCAGTGCCACCCGGCCGTTAAATTCGTCTTCGCTGCATAATCCGTCGCGTAATAATCGGCAGGGAAATCACCACAATCAGCATTGCGCCGATGATGATCGACATCACGATGCCCGGCACGTTAAGCAGGCTGAGGCCAAAGGTGACTAATCCCATCAGGAAGGCGGCGATGATCACGCCGACCATGCTGCCGGAGCCGCCGAGAATATTGATGCCGCCCAGCACCGCCATGGTCACCACCGCCAGCTCCCAGCCGGTAGCAATGGTCGGGCGCGTACTGCCGAGGCGCGAGGTGAGCAGCACCGAGGCCAGCCCCGCCATCAGGCCCACCAGCGCAAACAGCACCAGGTTGTGACGCTTCACATTGATGCCGGAATACCACGCGCCGGTCGGGTTATTGCCGATGGCGTAGGTGCGGCGGCCAAAGTTGGTGCGGTGCAGTACGAAGGCAAACACCCCCGCCAGCACGATGAACAGCGCGAACTCAAAGGACAACGCGCCCCACACGTAACCCTGACCAAACCAGGCAAAGCTTTCCGGATACGCATTCAGCGCCTGGTCGCCGAGCAGAATGTAAGTGATGCCGCGATACAGGCTCATGGTGCCGATGGTAATGACGATGGAGGACAAGTTAAACCGCGTTACCAGCACGCCATTGAACAGCCCGCACAGCAGGCCGACGCCCAGCCCGACGCAGACCAGCAGCGGCGTATCAACCCCCGCCTGGGCGCAGAATCCCATCACCGTGGAGCTGAGGGCGATGGTCGAGGCGACGGACAGGTCAATTTCACGGGCGATGATCAGCATCGCCATCGGCAGCACGATGATCGCTTTTTCCGTGAAGTTGAAGGTGGCGTCCGACAGGTTCCAGATGTCGAGGAAATAGGGCGACGCAAGCGCATTGGCGATAAACACCGCCGCCGTCACCGCCAGCAAAAAACCTTCCCAGCACAGCAGGCGTTTCAGCCATGGCGTGGCAGCGGGTGAGGTGTTCATCTCTTCAGTGGTCATAATTTTGCTCATGATTTCACCGCCAGTTTCTGACGCGCCAGCGCGGCGTCGCGCAGGATCAGCCGCCCTTTACGTTTATTGCCGCGCTCGTTCAACAGCACCGCAATGACGATCACCGTCCCGGAAATCGCCATCTGCCAGAAGGGCGAAATGCCGATCACCGGCAGCGCATTATTGATGACGCCCAGAAACAGCGCGCCGAACAGACAGCCGAGCACGCGCCCGGTGCCGCCCATGGTGCTGATGCCGCCAATGACGCAGGCGGCGACTACCTGCAACTCAAAGCCGTTCGCCACATCCACATAGGCCACGGCGAAACGGGAGATCCACAGATAACCACAGAAACCAGCCAGCGCCCCGGACAGGCAGAAGCTGATGAACTGCATTTTTACGGCGTTGATGCCGGTGTAATACGCAGCCGTGGCGTTGCCGCCTGCGGTATAGAGCGCGCGTCCGGTGCGGCTGTAGCGCAGGAAGTAGCCCACCAGCAGCAGCGCGGCGATGGCGCACCAGCTCAGCAGCGGCAGCCCCAGCACGGCAGCGCGCGGCAGGCCGAGAAAATCACTGCTCATCTGGTGAGAGTTGATCCAGCCGCCATCGGAGAGCAGAAAAATAATGCCGCGGTAGATGCTCATGGTGCCCAGCGTCACCACAATCGCCGGAATACCCATTTTCCACACCAGCAGGCCGTTGATGATGCCCATCACCAGCCCGAGCGCGGTGGCCAGCAGCAGTAACGCCCAGACGGGGATCGCCGGATAGTGGAAATTGAGCAGGGCGACGATCATGCCGGTCAGCGCCAGGTTAGCCGCCATCGACAAATCAATGCCTTTGGTGAGCAGCACCATCATCTGACCGAGCGCGAGGATGATTAAAATAGAGGTGTCATTAAAGATCTCGACCAGGTTACCCGGGGCGACGAACGACGGCGCGCGGCTGCCAATGGCGATCACCATCAGCACAATCACCGACGCCAGCAAGGCTTCGCGATTTTTAAGCAGTTGTTGCCACATTATGCCGCCTCCTGCGCCGCGCCGCTGGCGGCGCTGACAATGGTTTCCGCCGTGGCTTCGCCCGCGCGGTATTCCGCGACCATCAGCCCCTCATGCATGACGATGATGCGGTCGGCCATGCCCATCACTTCCGGCAGTTCAGACGACACCATGATCACCGCCAGCCCTTGCCCGACCAGTTCGGACATAAACTGGTGTACGGCGGCTTTCGAGCCGATATCAATGCCTTTGGTGGGTTCGTCGAGGATGATCACGTCCGGATGGGTGGCGAGCCATTTGCCAATCACCACTTTCTGCTGATTGCCGCCGGAGAGGGTTTCCACCGGCTGTTTCCAGCTAAAGGCCTTCACCTGCAGGCGTCGGGCGTACTCATCCGCCAGCGCCCACTCCCTGGCGTCGTTCAGTACGCCGTTGGGGTTGAGCTTGCCGAGCTGCGGCAGGCTGATGTTCTGGGCGATGGGCAGCTCGATGATCGCCCCCTGTTTCTGACGTTCTTCCGGCACGCAGACGATACCGGCGTTAATGGCATCGGCGGGCTGGTGGAACTCTACCCTTTTTCCGTTCAGCACAATCTCGCCGGACGACGGCCGCGAGACGCCGGACAGCGCCTGCATCAGTTCAGTACGCCCCGCCCCCACCAGCCCGTAAAAGCCAAGAATTTCCCCTTTGCGCAGGGAGAAATTGATGTGCGCAAATTCCGTGGGATGGCAGAGATCTTTCACTTCCAGCACCGTATCGCCCGGCTCGCAGGCTATTTTCGGGTAGGTCTGGGTGATGGCGCGGCCCACCATCATTGCCACCATGCGCTCTTCGGTGATGTCGCTCATCGCGCCGGAGCCGACGTACACCCCGTCGCGCAAAATGGTGTAGTGATCCGCCAGCTCGAAGATTTCATCGAACTTGTGCGAGATAAACATGATCGCTTTGCCTTCCTGCTTCAGGCGCTCAACGATCTGGTAAAACTCCAGAATTTCGTGCTGCGACAGGGCAGCGGTGGGTTCGTCGAGGATCACCACCTGGGCGTCAAAGGAGAGCGCCCGGGCGATGGCAACCATATGGCGCTGGGCGATACTCAGGGTTTTCAGCGTCGCGTGCGGATCGATCTGCACTTCCAGACGGGTCAGAATGGCCTGCGCTTTCTGGTGCATGGCGGGCCAGTCGAGCTTCTTCAGAAAACCTTTATACAGATACTGGCCGACAAAAATGTTCTCCGTCACCGACAGTTCATCGAACAGCACGGTTTCCTGATGGATCGCGGTAATGCCGACTTTGTGCGCCGCTTCCGGCCCCGGCAGGTTAATGGGAATGGCTTTATAGAGGATTTCGCCTTCTTCCGGCTGATAGATGCCGGTCATCACTTTGACCAGCGTTGATTTGCCCGCGCCGTTTTCACCGATAAGGGCGGTGACTTTGCCGGGCCAGAGATCGAGCTGCACGTTCTCAAGAGCACGCACGCCAGGAAAAACCTTGGTGATGCCCTTGAGCGACAGCAGAGGGGTGGATGCCGTCATGATAGTTCTCCGCATAACGAGATTTCTTGTAGGGCGGGTAAGCGCAGCGCCACCCGCCGTATGTCAGAAAACGGATCAGAAAATTTTGGAGAACTTATCAATATTGCTGGCATCGTAGACGAACGGCTCAGCCATCGCGCCGCTGCCGTCCGCATCCAGCTTCACCTTGCCGAGTTTACCCATGCTGGCTTCGGTTTTGGTGGCGCTGCCTTTTACTAAGTCATCCGCCAGATAAGTTGCGGCATAGCCCAGATCAATCGGGTTCCAGATGGCAAAACTTTTGGTCGCGCCGGATTTGACCGCCCCCGCCATTTCAGACGGCAGGCCCAGACCGGTGACGTACACTTTGCCGATTTTGCCCTGATCCTTCACCGCCTGCGCTGCCGCCACTATGCCAACCGACGACGGCGAAACGATCACTTTCAGATCCGGGTAGGTTTTCAGCAGGCCGACCGCTTCGCGGTAGCTCTTGTCAGACAGATCGTCGCCATAGGCAGTGGTTACCAGATTGACGGACGGATATTTCGGCAGCACCTTTTTCATTTCCGCAATCCAGGTGTTCTGGTTCGCAGAGGTCGGCGTGGCGCTTAAGATTGCCACATCGCCTTTTTCGACGTTCAGCGCTTTCAGCGCTTCGGCGGCGAGCTTGACGTTGGTTTCACCGATCAGCGCATTGTTCGAGGGATTCAGATGGATCTGGCGGCCGGCTTTCGCCACGCCGGAATCCCATGAGACGACTTTGATACCACGCTGCATCGCTTTTTTCAGCACCGGCACCACGGCGTCTGGATCGTTGGCGGAGATGGCGATCGCATCCACCCCCTGCGCGATCAACCCGTTCAGCACTTCGATCTGCGCTTCGGCGGTAGTAGTGGTGGGGCCGGTATAAATGACTTTTACATCACCTAACTCTTTGGCGGCTTCCTGCGCGCCGACGTTCGCTGCTTCAAAAAAACCATTACCTAATGATTTTGCCACCAGGGCGATTTTGACTTCTGCTAATGCGGAACCGGACAACGCCAGCGCAGCAACGGTGAGGATTAAGCTTGCTTTAATTTTCATTGCTTGTACTCCACGAGTTAGTTTTTGTAGGGATGGCAGGTGGTATTCGCCCCGTCTTCGTGAGCGGGGCGCGATGTTGTTATTTGTACAAATCTAAAGCGGACTGCACCGGCGTTACGCCAAAGCGTTTGCCGAGGGCGATTAATTCCTCCTGCGTGATGGTCTGTTTCATGCCGCCCATCGAGTACACCTTCACCAGCACTTCAGCGGATTTTTCGGCGGTGTCAATCAGGCCAAAGGCTTCATCCAGCGTCGGGCCACTACCAAAGACGCCGTGGAACGGCCACAGCACCAGCGAATGTTTCGCCATTTCATCGGCGGTGGCCTGACCGATTTCATCGGTGCCCGGCACCATCCACGGCAGAATGCCGACGCCGTCCGGGAACACCACCAGGCATTCGGTGCTGCCTTCCCACAATTTGCGGGTGATAAGGTCAGAGTCGTTTTCCAGCACGTAGGTCAGGGCGATAAGATTGGTGGCGTGGCAGTGCATGATCACGCGATCGCGACCATTGGTCGCTTTGATGCGCTCGCAGTGTGAGCGGAAATGCGCCGGCAGCTCTGATGTCGGTACGGCATCGTCGGTCAGCCCCCAGAGAATGTGGTAGCCCGCGCCGTCGCTGTCCACCTTGACGATGCCGAGGTTGGCGGTGGGATCGAGCTGCACGTTACGGAAGAATTTACCGGAGCCGGTGACGATAAAGGGCGTGTTAGCCAGCAGCGGCATTGGCTGGCTCAGGGCGATGTAGCGCGGCTCTTTATGGAAATCTGCGGCGAAAGAGGTGATGTCTGCCTCATCCAGGCGCAGCGTCAGGTTGCCGCCGTTACGCTCGTCCCAGCCTTTCAGCCAGGCGTCGGAGGTGGCTTTGATCATCCCCTGGACAAACCAGGCGTTGGTGATGTTCTGCATAGTCTTGTGGTTCCTTTGAAAACGCCGGGTGGCGCTGCGCTTACCCGGCCTACATTTACCTGAATGCCGGGTGACGATACGCTTACCCGGCCTACTTGTCATGCGTAGGCCCGGCAAGCGAAGCGCCGCCGGGCGGTATATTTACTGGCGTTCGGCTAACACGGTTTTCTCATACGCCCGCACGCTGTCGAGCCACTGGCTGCCGACCGGCGTGTCGTTGCGCTGACAATACATTTCCCACACCGCCTGCCACGGCAGCGATTTCTGCTCTTCCAGCAGCGCCAGACGCGCGGTGTAATCACCGCTCGCTTCCAGGCGACGCAGTTCGTCGGTCGGCTCCAGCAGGGCGCGCAGCAGGGCTTTTTTCATGTTGCGGGTGCCGATCACCCAGGCGGCGATACGGTTGATGGAGGCATCGAAGAAATCGAGGCCAATATGTACGCGGTCAAACAGGTTATGACGGACGATCTCGCTGGCGATGGCCTGGGTTTCGTCGTCCAGCAGCACCACGTGGTCGCTGTCCCAGCGCACCGGGCGGCTGACGTGCAGCAACAGGCGCGGCACGTAGAGCATGGCAGCGGAGATTTTGTCGGAGATCACTTCGGTCGGGTGGAAGTGACCTGCGTCCAGGCACAGCGCGGTCTGACGGCTGGTGGCATAACCCATGTAAAACTCGTTAGAGCCGACGGTGTAGCTCTCGGCGCCGATGCCGAACAGCTTGCTTTCCACCGCATCAATATGATGCGCCAGGCTCAGCTTTTCGCTTAGCGCTTCATCCAGCGCGGCGACCAGACGCTCACGCGGCGCGAGGCGGTCAACGGTGACATCTTTCATGCCGTCCGGGATCCAGATGTTCATCACCGACGGCGTGCCCAGTTGCTCGCCGAAATACGCCGACACGCGACGGCAGGCTTTCACGTGGTCGATCCAGAACTGGCGGATCTCGTCGTTAGCGTGGGACAGGGTAAAACCATCGGCGGAAAGCGGATGCGAGAAACATGACGGGTTGAAATCCAGCCCCAGCTGGTTCTCTTTCGCCCAGCTCACCCAGTTTTTAAAGTGTTCAGGTTTGATGGCATCGCGCGCTACCGGCTCGTCGGATTCCAGATAAATGGCGTGCAGGTTCAGGCGCTTCGGCCCTGGAATGAGGCTCAGCGCCTGCTCCAGATCGGCGCGTAACTCTGTTGCGTTGCGCGCCTTGCCCGGATAGTTACCGGTCGCCTGAATGCCGCCCGTCAGGCCGCCCTGCGGGTTTTCAAACCCGGCGACGTCATCGCCCTGCCAGCAGTGCATGGACACCGGCAGGCGATCGAGCTGGCTCAGCGCCGCCTCGACATCAATGCCCACCGCGGCGAAGCGCTGTTTTGCCAGTTCCCAGGCCTGTTCAAGTTGAGTGGTCATGCGCAAAGCTCCTTTGTTGGTCGTTTTTGCTGAAACTGCGCAACATAGCGAGCAATTTCATTATCAGGATGAGGGGGGTAAGTGGTGAGGGTGTAACTGGACGCCACCACCTCACGGAAAGCGTCGACATTGCTCAGTTCGTCCAGCGTCATTAACTGCACGCCGATGTTGCCGAGCGTTGAGGCTTCAACGGGGCCGGCCACCACGGTGATGCCGCAGGCATCGGCGCACAGCTGGTTGAGCAACTGGTTCTGGCAGCCGCCGCCGACGATATGCAGCTGGCTGAAGGCTTTGCCGCGAAGCTGCGCCAGTTCGTGCAGCACATCGGCATACAGCAGCGCCAGACTGTCAAAAATGCAGCGCGCCAGTTCAGCGGCGGTGTGCGGTACGGGCTGGCCGTTTTCCCTGCAGGCGGCCTGCAATTCGCGGCTCATGTTTTCCGGATTGATAAAACGCGCGTCGTTCGGATTGATGACGAAACGGCAGGCGGGCAGGGCGGCGGTGCGGGCGATCAGATCCGCCAACTCCTGCACGTTCTGCTCTTTCAGCACCCGTTGCAGCAGCCACAGGCCCATGATGTTTTTCAGCACACGATAGCGGCCTTCCGCGCCCCCTTCGTTGGTGATGTTGGCGGCAAGCGCCTCATCGCTGGTGTAGGGCGTTTTGCTTTCAAAGCCCATCAGCGACCAGGTGCCGGAGGATAAATACGCGGCGTCTTTGCCGGCCAGCGGTGCGGCGATCACCGCGCTGGCGGTGTCATGGCTGGCGACGGCAACCACCGGCACGTCAGCCCAGTGACCGATCACATTGCCGGGATGGGTGGGGGTGCCAAGCCAGGAGGCGGGTACGCCCGCCCAGTCGAGCAGCGTCTCGTCCCAGCTGTCGGTATGAATGTTCACCAGCTGCGTGGTGGTGGCGTTGGTGTATTCCCAGTTGAGCTGGCCGGTCAGCCGGAAGCTGAAATAGTCGGGGATGAGCAGCGCATGGGCGACGCGCGCCATCAGTTCCGGCTGCTGTTCGCTTAACGCTTTAAACTGATAGAGCGTGTTGAAGGGTAAAAACTGAATGCCGCTGCGACGATAAATATCGGTTTTACCGGGCTGCGCTAATGCCCGCGCCATTACGCCATCGGTGCGGCTGTCGCGGTAGGAAACCGGCAGACCGACACGCTCGCCCTGCGCATCAATCAGCACGTAATCCACGCCCCAGGTATCTATGCCGATACTGTCGATGGCGATGCCCTGCTGACGGACTTTATCCAGCCCGCAGCGGATTTCCGCTTCCAGGCTGTCGATATCCCAGCACTCGGTGCCGTCAATTTTTTGCAGACAGTTACTGAAGCGATGAATTTCGCGAAGCGTAAGGGTGCGCGGCTCAACGTCGAAGCGGGCGAGCATTACACGCCCGCTTGATGCGCCTAAATCGACTGCGACGCAATGGCGAAAAGTCATGGAGCGATCCTCTGGTGAGTCATTGCCGCCAGTCTAAAAAAGGGCCAGCAGGATCACCTTCTTGCCAGTGACAGGCCCAAACCGCCGCTGGCAAGAAACCAAAGATGAACGTGAGAGAGTTCACAGTTTCCGCTTATCAGCGGTTTTTCAGGCGCTGTGACCGCCGCCGCATTTCCTGAACTTTCCGACAGTTTCTTGAAAAATCGACAGGCTTTGCGCGCTTTGCTGTCAAAAATTCAAGGTGAGAACAGAGGGCGTTAATTACTATATTGAGAACGTTTCTCATCGACAGGGGTTGCTATGACCGTATTACACAGCGTGGACTTTTTTCCATCAGGTTATACGCCTGTTGCTATTGAACCCCGGCTGCCCCAGGCGGCATTCCCGGAACATCATCATGATTTTCATGAGATTGTGATCGTCGAGCACGGCACCGGTATTCACGTCTTCAATGGTCAGCCCTATACCATCAGCGGCGGCACCGTGTGCTTTGTACGCGATCATGACCGGCATCTTTATGAGCACACCGATAATCTSTGCCTGACCAATGTGCTGTACCGCTCCCCGGACGCGTTCCAGTTCTTATCCGGCTTAAACCAGTTACTGCCGCAGGAGCAGGACGGGCACTATCCGTCTCACTGGCGCGTGAATCAGGGCGTATTGCAACAGATCCGCCAGATTGTCGGGCAGATGGAAACGGCGGATGAGGGCAAGGATACGGCGGCGCTGGCGAACCGTGAGATCCTCTTTATGCAGTTGCTGGTGCTGTTGCGTCGCAGCAGCCAGATGGAAGGGGCGGCGAATAACGATGCGCGCCTGAATCAGCTGATGTCGTGGCTGGAAGATCATTTTGCGGAAGAGGTGTGCTGGGAGTCGCTGGCGGATCAGTTCTCGCTGTCGCTGCGCACCCTGCACCGTCAGCTCAAGCAGTACACCGGTATGACGCCGCAGCGCTATCTGAACCGTCTGCGGCTGATCAAAGCGCGACATTTATTGCGCCACAGCGACCATAGCGTCACTGATATCGCTTTTCGCTGCGGTTTCGGCGACAGTAACCACTTTTCAACGCTTTTTCGCCGGGAGTTCGACTGGTCGCCGCGCGATATCCGCCAGGGGCGCGACACGCTTTTACAGTAGCTGCGCGTAACGAGAGATTTATCACCGTATTTTCGCCAGAAAACAGCTAATAATGAAAGGTTAATCGCTGTTGAGGTGACCCTGTGGCAGGCCAGTTAATTCTTCGCAAAGCCGATTTTTTTGCCCGTACCGGACAGGCGGTGGCGGTGGCGGATCGCTACCCGCAAAACGTCTTTGCGGAACATTCCCACGAGTTTAATGAACTGGTGCTGGTGTGGCGCGGCAACGGGCTGCACATTCTGAACGACCGGCCTTACCGCATCACCCGTGGCGATCTGTTCTATATTCGCGCCGAAGACCGCCATTCTTACGCCTCGGTTAACGACCTGGTGCTGCAAAATATCATCTACTGCCCGGAACGCCTGACGCTGGCGCTCGACTGGGCGGCGCATATTCCGGGGCTACAGGGCCGGGAGCCGTCGCCCCACTGGCGGCTTGGCAGCACCGGCATGACGCAGACGCGGCAGGTGATCACCCAGCTGGAGCAGGAGAGCGCCAGAACGGACGAGCTGGCGAACCCGCTGGCGGAGGCGCTGTTCGCGCAGCTGATCCTGACGCTTAAACGGCATCGCTACGCCACGGATAACCTGTCGGCTACCGCCAGCGAGGCGCTGCTCGACAGGCTCATCACGGCGCTGGCAGGCAGCCTGAACCGGGCCTTTGCGCTGGAGGCGTTCTGCGAGCAAAACCAGTGCAGCGAACGCGCGCTGCGCCAGCAGTTCCGCACCCAGACCGGCATGACCATCAACAACTATCTGCGCCAGCTGCGCATCTGCCACGCGCAATATTTGCTGCAACATACGGAACTGTTAATCGGCGAAATCGCCATGTGCTGCGGCTTCGAAGACAGCAACTATTTCTCGGTGGTGTTTACCCGTGAAACGGGCGCGACGCCAAGCCAGTGGCGGCAACGCTTAGCGCAAAAATTGACAGTGTCATAACGAAAAGTTATAACCACACAGAAACTACGGCATTGATAAACATTTTCAATACCAGTTAATTAACTATAATGAACCAACTGCTTACGCGGCGTTAACACTTCAGCCGCCCGACAATAATGGAGATGAATATGAGTTATACACTGCCATCCCTGCCATACGCATACGACGCTTTAGAACCGCATTTCGATAAGCAGACGATGGAAATCCATCACACCAAACACCACCAGACCTACGTAAACAACGCTAACGCAGCGCTGGAAAGTCTGCCTGAATTCGCTAACCTGCCGGTTGAAGAGCTGATCACCAAACTGGATCAGCTGCCGGCAGACAAAAAAACCGTACTGCGTAACAACGCGGGCGGTCACGCTAACCACAGCCTGTTCTGGAAAGGCCTGAAAATGGGTACCACCCTGCAGGGCGACCTGAAAGCGGCTATCGAACGCGATTTCGGCTCTGTTGAGAAATTCAAAGAAGAGTTCGAGAAAGCGGCTGCCACCCGTTTCGGCTCCGGCTGGGCGTGGCTGGTACTGAAAGGCGACAAACTCGCTGTAGTCTCTACTGCAAACCAGGACAGCCCGCTGATGGGTGAAGCAATTTCTGGCGCATCCGGCTTCCCGATCCTGGGTCTGGACGTGTGGGAACACGCTTACTACCTGAAATATCAGAACAAACGCCCGGATTACATCAAGGCGTTCTGGGAAGTGGTTAACTGGGACGAAGCAGCGGCACGTTTCGCGGCTAAAAAATAAGTCCTGCTCACCTTCTGGTGAATCTATCCAGCCCCTGTCGGTAAGCCGACGGGGGCTTTTTTTTACCCGCTACAGCCCGAAAACCTCGTCGATGGCACGCGTCTGCGCGTCGTTCAGCGTGCCGCCCGCGTTACGTGATGTCGTGCCGCAATAACCAAATTTGCGCGCCACCACGGTTTTAATGGTGGTGACAAAATCATCGCCGATGGCGTAAATCGCCGACAGTTTGCCCATCTCCTGCTGAACCTGCTGTAAAGTTTGCAGATCTCCCCTGGCGAAGGCTTCACGCGCGCGGACGAACAGCTCCGGCACAATGTTATTCAGCCCGGAAATCACCCCGGCGCCGCCCGCTAGCTTGTTGGGAATAAAATACTCGTCGTAGCCGGAGAGTACGGCAAAATCCTCCCGTACCGCCTGAGTGGCGAGGATCATATTGCGGGTGTGCGACTGGCAGTCCACGGTGTCTTTAATCCCGGCAAAGTGGGGGAATTCAGCCGCCAGCGTGGCGATAAGCTCCGGCGTCAGATCACAGCCGGTACGCGCCGGAAAATTATAGGCGAACCATTTGCCGGTCAGCTGCTGCCCGAGCGCGCGGTAGTAGCTGAGCAGCTGCGCAGATGTCTGTCCGTAGTAGTAGGGCGGCAGGATCATCACCGCGTCGTAGCCCGCGTCAAAGGACGCCTGCGCCATACGCAGTATATCGCTCACGCAGGTGGAGGAGACGTTCGCCACCATCGGCAGCGACGACATGGCCCGCGCTTCGCGGATCAGCGACAGCCGCTCTTCCAGCGTAAAGGAAGCGAATTCGCCGATGCTCCCCATCAACAGAATGACGTCGATTCTGGCGTCGGTCAGGCGGGCGAGATGCTGGCGCAGGCCGTTAAAATATATCTTGCCGTCGGTTTCCATTGGCGTAATGGACGGGCACCAGACGCCCGTAAAGCGTGCATCACTGGACATGTCGTTGACTCCTTGAATGTGAAATGGCGTTTCAGAAGTTAGCTAAGTGATAGCACGGCTTGCGGCAGTTCACGCCAGTGGTGTACTTTTTTTGCGCGCTGACGCCGCAAAAATATTGTATTTGGCGGCGTTTCCGGCCAGCCTGAAGCGCAGTGGAATTATGACAAAGGGAGACGATATGCAATATCCGATGGAGGTATTTTCCGGCAAGGTGCGCGATTATCCGGGCAGCCGCCCGAGCGCCATTGCGAAAGTGCAGGTGGATGGCGAACTGACGCTTACGGAACGCGGCCTGAAAGATGACCAGCAGGCGGAGAAAAAGATCCACGGCGGCCCCGATCGTGCGTTATGCCACTATCCGCGGGAACATTACGCCCAATGGGCGCGGGATTTCCCGGACCAGGCGGCGCTCTTTGTCGCCCCGGCCTTTGGCGAGAATCTGTCGACCGTCGGGCTGACGGAGAAGAACGTGTATATCGGCGATATTTTCCGCTGGGGCGAGGCGCTGATCCAGGTGACGCAGCCGCGCTCGCCGTGCTTTAAGCTCAATTTCCACTTCGGCATTCCCAATATGGCGACGCTGATGCAGGATCGCGGTCACACCGGCTGGCTGTACCGCATCGTGGCGGGCGGGAAGGTGTTCAGCGATGCGCCGCTGGAGCTGGTATCCCGTTGCAGCGAGATCAGCGTCCATGAGGCGGGTGTCATTGCCTGGCATACGCCGTTCGACGATGAGCAGTATCATCGCCTGCTGTCAGCGGCAGGGCTGTCGGTGAGCTGGGCAAGAACCATGCAGAAACGGCGGATTAGCGGCAAAATCGAAGACAGTTCGCGGCGGTTGCGCGGGTAACCGGCGTTGCCCTCTCCCGGTGAAGGAGAGGGCGCTACATCAGGCGCGCTTGCTATACAACGGCAGCCAGAGGGTCAGGCGCAGGCCGCCTAACGGGCTGTCGTCGGCTTTCACCCAGCCGCGGTGCTGCTGGATGGCGGTTTCCACAATCGCCAGCCCCAGCCCTGTGCCGCCGGACTCGCGATCGCGGGCCTCGTCGGTACGGTAGAACGGCCGGAAAATCTGCTCACGATCTGCCGGGCTGACGCCCGGACCGTCATCATCCACGTGAATGGTGATACCGTCTTTATCCACCGCAAATCCCACTTCAATCTGCGTGTGTGAATAACGCAGCGCATTACGCACGATGTTTTCCAGCGCGCTTTCCAGCGCGTTCGGGTTGCCGTACAGCGGCCATGGCCCTGGCGGGAAGGTCACCGTCAACGTCTTGCCCATTTGTTCGGCTTCAAAGGCGGCGTTGTCCAGTACCTCGCTCCACAGCTGATTCGCTTTCATGGTTTCGCTGACCAGCGCGTTTTTCTGCTGATTACGCGACATTACCAGCAGGTCGTTGATCATGCTGTCGAGCCGCTGCGCTTCGGTTTCGATGCGCTCCAGCTCTTTGCTTTCACCACTGCGACGGCGCAGCAGGGCGGTGCCCAGTTGCAGACGCGTCAGCGGGGTGCGCAGTTCATGCGAAATATCAGAAAGCAGGCGTTGCTGCGAGGTCATCATGCGTTCCAGGGCCGTCACCATCTGGTTAAAGCTGGCCCCGGCGGCGAGGAATTCCTGCGGCCCCGCTTCCAGTTCCGGATGCTGACGCAGGTTACCCTGCGCCACTTCATCGGCAGCATTTTTCAGCTTACGCGCCGGTTTGGCGAGACTCCACGCCAGCCATAACAGCAATGGCGAACTGACCAGCATGGTGACAATCAGCAGTAATAACGGGCGGTCAAAAAGCAGGTTGATAAAGTCTGACTGCGAGCTGCTGGCCGGACGAATGAGATAGAGCTGGTAATTATCTTCCCCATCCCTGATGGAAAATGGCCCTACCAGCTCTACCCGACCGTACTTTTTCTTCTGCGGGTGGTCGGAGTTATCCGCCTGCCCGATGAAGTTACGAATGATCTGCATTTCGCTGCGTTCTGCGCCAATCACGCGCCCTTCGCTGGTCACCAGCAGCAGGCGTTGACCCGGCGGCGCCCATTTATCGATCGCGCGGAATAATCTGCGCCACCACATCAGGTCGTTCGGCGGATCATTGGCCAGTTCCGCTTCGACATGCTGTTCGATCATCACGCCCTGGCGCTGTTCGCTGTCGAGCAACTCCGTCATCTGACGGGAGTCCAGCTTCGGCACCATCAGTACCAGCATCAGCACCAGTGCCAGCGTTAACCAGAAAATGGCAAAGATGCGCGCAGTCAAACTTCCAATCATGAAGCGGAAACCATCAGATAGCCGCGACCACGCAGGGTTTTAAACCACGGATGTCCGTCTTTGCGTTCCGGCAATTTACGGCGCAGGTTGGAAATGTGCATATCGATGGCGCGATCGAACGGCGTTAAGCGCTTACCCAGCACTTCCTGGCTCAGATGTTCACGGGAAACGACCTGGCCCAGATGCTGCGCCAGCAGATAAAGCAGCGTGAATTCGGTGCCGGTAAGTTCCAGCGACTGTCCATCAAAGCTGGCTTCCTGACGGCCTGGATTGAGGCTTAAGGCGTCGACTTCTAAAGTAGGGGAACCGTTATCGCTGTTTTGCTGCTGCTCGCTCCAGTGTGAACGGCGCAGGATGGCGCGGATGCGCGCAACCAGCTCACGGTCGTTGAAGGGTTTAGGCAGATAGTCGTCCGCGCCCAGCTCAAGGCCGAGTACGCGATCCAGTTCGCTGCCGCGTGCCGTCAACATAATAACGGGCGTCTGGTGTGTCTGGCGAAGCTCTTTAAGTGTATCAATACCGTTTTTCTTCGGCATCATAACGTCGAGCAAAAGTAAATCGATACTGTCGTCAAGGAGGTCGAGCGCTTGTTCCCCATCATGGGCAACCAACACGTCAAAGCCTTCCATGTCGAGCAGTTCCTTTAACAGGGATGTAAGCTCTCGGTCATCATCAACTAACAGGATTTTATTCATTGTTTAAATACCTCCGAGGCAGAAATTACGTCATCAAGGCGCGCTAATCCATGACTTTACGTTGTTTTACACCCCCTGACGCTAGTTTTCAGCCTGAACCGTACACTGGCTCTCGTTGAATCGCGAAACAAAAGATTTTGGGAGTAAGTGATGCGCAATGTTACCGCTGCCGTCATGGCCTCAAGCCTGGCATTCAGTGCAGTCAGCCAGGCAACTGGAGACGTAACAGGCGATAACTGGCATCCAGCAGATGGACTTACTCAGCGTAGCAGCCAGAGCCACATGTTTGACGGTATTAGTTTAACCGAACATCAGCGACAGCAGTTACGCGATCTCATGCAGCGGGCACGGCACGACCAACCCCCTGTCAACGTGAGCGACGTGGAGACAATGCACAACCTTGTCACCGCACAAAAATTTGATGAAAGCGCTGTGCGCGCTCAGGCAGAAAAAATGGCACAAGAACAGGTTGTTCGCCAGGTCGAAATGGCCAGGGTTCGCAACCAGATGTACCACCTGCTAACGCCGGAGCAGCAAGCGGTTTTACATAAGAAACACGATCAGCGAATGAAACAACTGCGCGACGTCGCGCAAATGCAGCAAAGTTCATCGTTGAAGTTATCGAGTAGCAGCAGTACCGGTAGTAACCAGTAACACCCTGTTTTCCTTGCCATAGACACCATCCCTGTCTTCCCCCACATGATGTGGGGGTTTTTTTTGCCCGAAATTTGCCACCGGTATCCCTTAAATCCGCAATTTCACACCCTTCGATGTGCCTTTTCATCACAATGAGGCTTTTTTCATCCGTTATACTGGTTCCTGTGTTCTGGCAGGAGTCTCTATGAATCAATCTTATGGGCGGCTGGTCAGCCGGGCGGCGATTGCGGCGACGATCCTCGCAAGCGCGTTACTGCTGATCAAAATCGTCGCATGGTGGTACACCGGGTCAGTCAGCATTCTGGCGGCGCTGGTGGATTCTCTGGTGGATATTGCCGCCTCGCTCACCAACCTGCTGGTGGTGCGTTACTCTTTACAGCCTGCGGATGACGAACACACATTTGGTCACGGCAAGGCGGAATCGCTGGCGGCGCTGGCGCAAAGTATGTTTATTTCCGGCTCGGCGCTGTTCCTGTTTTTGACCGGGATACAACATCTGGCGCGCCCGGAACCGCTCAATGCGCCGGGGATCGGGGTGGTTGTCACTGTGATTGCCCTGATAAGCACAGTCATCCTTGTAACCTTCCAGCGCTGGGTAGTAAGAAAAACCCAAAGCCAGGCGGTAAGGGCGGATATGCTTCATTATCAGTCTGATGTTATGATGAATGGCGCGATTCTCATCGCCCTTGGCCTGTCCTGGTATGGCTGGCACCGTGCCGATGCGTTATTTGCATTAGGTATTGGTGTTTATATATTGTACAGCGCGCTACGTATGGGTTATGAGGCGGTTCAGTCATTATTGGATCGCGCGTTACCTGACATCGAACGTCAGGAAATATTCGAAATCGTCACTCGCTGGCCTGGAGTCAGCGGCGCGCACGACCTTCGCACGCGGCAGTCAGGGCCGACCCGCTTTATACAGATTCATTTGGAAATGGATGACAATCTTCCCCTTGTTCAGGCGCATCTGGTGGCTGAACAGGTTGAGCAGGCGATCCTGCAACGCTTTCCGGGGTCGGATGTCATCATCCATCAGGATCCTTGTTCGGTAGTACCTCAGGAAAAGGGTACGTCAATCAATGCCTTGTGATCGGTTGTAAAAGAGTGAGTCAGGCCACTTTTTTGTACAGAAATTAGCGCCATTTCGCCTGACCTGAATCAATTCAGCACAGAGATATTGATATACTATTCGCAACATCGTTGTTCACTCCTTCGGGGGAGTCGCTTCGGGCAACAGAATTCATTTTGCATTCCAAAGTTCAGAGGTAGTCATGATTAAGAAAATCGGTGTGTTGACAAGTGGCGGTGATGCGCCGGGCATGAACGCTGCAATTCGCGGCGTGGTTCGCGCGGCATTAACGGAAGGTCTGGAAGTTTGTGGTATTTATGACGGTTACTTAGGTCTTTACGAAGACCGCATGGTGCAGCTCGACCGTTACAGCGTGTCCGACATGATCAACCGTGGCGGTACTTTCCTTGGCTCCGCACGCTTCCCGGAATTCCGCGAAGAGCATATCCGCGCTGTGGCTATCGAAAACATGAAAAAACGCGGTATCGACGCGCTGGTGGTCATCGGCGGCGACGGCTCATACATGGGCGCGAAGCGTCTGACTGAAATGGGCTTCCCGTGCATCGGTCTGCCAGGCACCATCGATAACGACGTGGCGGGTACTGACTACACCATCGGTTACTTCACCGCGCTGCACACCGTTGTTGAAGCCATTGACCGTCTGCGCGACACCTCTTCCTCTCACCAGCGTATTTCCATTGTTGAAGTGATGGGCCGTTACTGCGGCGACCTGACGCTGGCTGCGGCTATCGCGGGCGGCTGTGAATTTATCGTACTGCCGGAAGTGGAGTTCAGCCGCGAAGATCTGGTTAACGAAATCAAAGCCGGTATCGCGAAAGGTAAAAAACACGCCATCGTTGCCATCACCGAGCACATCTGCGACATCGACGAGCTGGCGAAATACATCGAAGAAGAAACGCAGCGTGAAACCCGCGCCACCGTGCTGGGCCACATTCAGCGTGGCGGTTCGCCGGTGCCTTACGACCGTATTCTCGCTTCCCGTATGGGCGCTTACGCCATTGAATTGCTGCTGCAGGGCCACGGCGGTCGTTGCGTTGGTATTCAGAACGAAAAAATGGTGCACCACGACATCATCGACGCTATCGAGAACATGAAGCGTCCGTTCAAAGGCGACTGGCTGGACTGCGCCAAAAAACTTTATTAATGCCTTCCCATCCCTCTCCGCCCGGAGGGGGATGCTTTTCTTATTCCTCACTGTTATAGCCAATCTTTTTTTATTCTTTAATCATTGGTTCGCTTTCTGGCACGCTGCTTTCATCACAACACAACAGCATATGAGAGTGAGCAATGAACAAATGGGGCGTGGGATTAACTTTACTGCTGGCATCCGGCAGTGTTCTGGCGAAGGATATTCAGTTATTAAACGTGTCTTACGATCCAACGCGTGAGTTGTACGATCAGTACAACAAAGCGTTCAGTGCTCACTGGAAACAGGAAACCGGCGATAACGTCGTGATCCGCCAGTCGCACGGCGGCTCGGGCAAACAGGCAACCTCAGTTATCAACGGCATTGAGGCCGATGTGGTGACGCTGGCGCTGGCCTATGACGTGGATGCGATTGCCGAACGTGGCCGTATCGACAAAAACTGGATCAAACGCCTGCCGGATAACTCCGCGCCGTACACCTCCACCATCGTCTTCCTGGTGCGTAAAGGCAACCCGAAACAAATCCACGACTGGAATGATCTGATCAAACCGGGCGTCTCTGTGATCACGCCGAACCCGAAAAGCTCCGGCGGCGCACGCTGGAACTATCTGGCGGCCTGGGGCTACGCCCTGCATCACAACAACAACGATCAGGCTAAAGCGCAGGACTTCGTGAAGTCGCTGTTTAAAAACGTTGAAGTGCTGGATTCCGGCGCACGCGGCGCGACCAATACCTTCGTGGAACGCGGTATTGGCGATGTGCTGATTGCCTGGGAAAACGAAGCGCTGCTGGCGACCAACGAACTGGGCAAAGACAAGTTTGAGATCGTCACGCCGAGCGAATCCATTCTGGCCGAGCCGACCGTTTCCGTGGTCGACAAAGTGGTCGAGAAGAAAGACACCAAAACCGTAGCCGAAGCCTATCTGAAGTATCTCTACTCACCGGAAGGTCAGGAGATCGCGGCGAAAAACTTCTACCGCCCGCGTAACGCGGAAGTGGCGAAAAAGTACGAAGGCGCATTCCCGAAACTGAAGCTGTTCACCATAGATGAAGAGTTCGGCGGCTGGACGAAAGCCCAGAAAGAACACTTCTCTAACGGCGGTACTTTCGACCAGATCAGTAAGCGTTAATTATCCTCTGCTGCCCGGCAACACGAGTGAGTCGGGCAGCGTTTTTATTTGGTCATTATTTTGCGTTACCCTGCCGGTAAAAGTTTTTTCCGGAACGTAAAATGAAACGACTTCTCTCTATCTTTATCCTGCTGATTATTCTTCTCCTCGCCGCCGTTGCGGGCGTCTGGCTGTGGCTTAAGTCCGGTGATCCGAATGCGCTGCGGCAGATTGTTTTCGAACAGTGTCTTCCCCATCAGCAACCCTGCGCCGAGGTTAACCCCAAAAGTGGGTACGTGGTGTTCAAAGATCGTAATGGCCCGTTGCAGTACCTGTTGATGCCAACCTATAAAATCAACGGCACGGAAAGCCCGCTGCTGCTGGAGCCGCAAACGCCGAACTTTTTCTGGCAGGCGTGGAGCGCGCGACGTTTTATGAGCGAACGCCGGGGCGCGCCTGTGCCTGATGAGGCGGTATCGCTGACCATTAATTCCCGCAGCGGACGCACGCAAAATCATTTCCATATTCATATCTCCTGCCTGCGGCCCGATGTCCGCGCCGCGCTTGATGAACACAGCGCCGCGATCAGCAGCCGCTGGCTGCCGTTCCCCGGCGGGCTGCGCGGGCATGACTATCTGGCCCGTCGCGTCACTGAAAACGAACTGGTGAAGCGCAGCCCGTTTTTAATGCTGGCCGAAGAAGTGCCGGACGCGCGCGAGCATATGGGCCGCTATGCGCTGGCAATGGTAAAACAGGCGGATGGTGCCTTTGTTCTGCTGGCGACCAGCCGCAATCTGCTGCTGCTTAACCGCGCCTCCGCCGAGGAAATCCAGGATCATGCGTGTGCGATCCTCAAATAACCTGCGAATAATTAGCGTTTACGGGGCAGAGTTGTCGCCGTAGACTTGCTGAAAATATCGTCAGGAGACAGGTATGTCGCTCTGGTTTTCACACCCGCTGTTCCTTCCGTCGCTGATTGTTGGCGTCACCATCGTGCTCTGGGCAACGTCACTGCTGCCGGAGTTTATTACCGCGCTGTTGTTTTTTGCGGCGGCGATGGTGGCAAAAATCGCCCCGCCGGACGTCATTTTCGGCGGCTTCGCTTCTTCAGCCTTCTGGCTGGTGTTCAGCGGATTTGTGCTCGGCGTGGCGATCCGCAAAACCGGGCTGGCAGACCGGGCGGCGAGGGCGCTGTCGGCGAGGCTCACCGACTCCTGGCCGCTGATGGTTGGCAGCGTGGTACTGCTGAGTTATGCGCTGGCGTTTGTCATGCCGTCAAACATGGGACGTATAGCGCTGCTGATGCCGATTGTCGCGGCAATGGCGGCGCGGGCCGGGATCAACGACGGCACGCGCGCCTGGTACGGGCTGGCGCTGGCGGTGGGCTTCGGCACTTTTCAGCTGTCGGCGACCATTCTGCCCGCCAACGTGCCGAATCTGGTGATGAGCGGGGCGGCGGAAGGCTCTTACGGCATTCATCTTAACTATCTGCCCTACCTGCTGCTGCACACGCCGGTGCTCGGCATTCTGAAAGGCCTGGTGCTGATCGGACTGATATGCTGGCTGTTTCCCGGTAAACCACATGCGCCGCGCGAGCTGGCTCCCGCCGGGCCGATGAGCCGGGAGGAAAAACGACTCGCCTGGCTGCTGGCGGTGGTGCTGATCATGTGGGTGAGCGAGAGCTGGCACGGTATCGGTCCGGCGTGGACCGGGCTGGCGGCGGCATGCGTCACCCTGTTGCCGCGCGTGGGTTTCATCACCGGCGACGAGTTTGCCAGCGGCGTGAATATGCGCACCTGTATTTATGTGGCGGGCATTCTGGGGCTTGCGATCACCGTGACCCAGACCGGCATTGGCAGCGCCGTAGGCGGCGCGCTGCTGCACGTGATGCCGCTCGATCCTGATAATCCCTTCACCAGTTTTCTTGCCCTGACCGGCATCACCACGGCGTTAAACTTTATTATGACCGCCAACGGCGTACCGGCGTTGTACACCACGCTGGCGCAGAGTTTCGCCGATGCGACGGGCTTTCCGCTGCTGTCGGTGATCATGATTCAGGTGCTGGGGTATTCGACGCCGCTGCTGCCGTATCAGGCATCGCCTATCGTGGTGGCGATGGCGCTGGGCAAAGTGCCGGCGCGGGCGGGAATGCTGCTCTGTCTGGCGCTGGCGGTGGCAACCTATCTGGTGCTGCTGCCGCTGGATTATCTGTGGTTCAGTATTCTGGGACGGCTGTAAAAAAGCCCGGTGGCGCTGGCGCTTACCGGGCCTGGAGAACCGCAGGGCGGGTTAGCGAAGCGCCACCCGCCGCAAAGGTTTTTTACGCCTGTTTAGCCGCTTCTGCCGCTTTCACGATCACCGCGAAGGCGTCAGCTTTCAGGGAAGCACCGCCAACCAGCGCGCCGTCGATGTCCGGCTGGGCGAACAGTTCAGCTGCGTTACCGGCGTTTACAGAACCGCCGTACTGGATGATGACCTGCTCAGCCACGTTCGCATCCACTTTCGCGATGTGGTCGCGGATGAATTTGTGTACTGCCTGCGCCTGCGCAGGGGTAGCGGATTTGCCGGTACCGATAGCCCAGACCGGTTCGTAGGCAATCACTGCGCCTTCAAAGGCGGCCGCGCCCTGGGTTTTCAGCACCGCGTCGATCTGACGTGCGCACACTTCTTCGGTTTTACCCGCTTCGTTTTCCGCTTCGGTTTCACCGATGCACAGCACCGGGATCAGACCCTGTTCTTTCAGCACAGCGAATTTTTTAGCGATGAACTCATCGGATTCCGCGTGGTAAGTACGACGCTCAGAGTGACCGATGATGATGTATTTTGCGCCGATGTCTTTCAGCATTTCTGCGGAGGTTTCACCGGTGAATGCGCCAGACAGGTTAACGTCGACGTTCTGCGCGCCGAGGATGATGTGGCTACCGTCTGCGGCACGTTTTGCCAGATCCAGGTACAGGTCCGGCGGCGCGATAGCAACGCCACAGCCAGATACGCCAGCCAGCTCGGTACGCAGGTTAGCAATCAGCTCATTTACCATGTGGCGGTTGCCGTTCAGTTTCCAGTTACCCATCACTAAAGGATGTCGCATTTTCATTCTCCACGCGTTAAGCGAATCAAGGAATATGGCTGCCGTTCAGGACAGCATGGTCTGTGAACAGTATAGAGATTCATCCCCTCAAAGGCTTTGCTTTTTGTCATTTATTGTTGCCTTCAGGTGTCTCAGATAGCGTCAGCTTAATCGGTTCAACAGCGAAGGTCAGCCCCTTTTCGCCGTTATCTGCCACTACATAACGCAATGCGCCCTCGGTTTCAGCGAAATAAACTTTGCCTTTACCGCCAGCGAGAATTTTTTGCAGCTTTTGCAGGCTTTGCGCGCTGGTCAACGTGGGAGTGAAAACGCGCAGGACGGCGGCCATATATTCCTGCGCTTTCGCCTTCGAGGCCTTCTGATCCGGCCCGCGGATCGGCAGCCAGGTGATCTGCATCGATTTAATCTTCAGCGTGCCCCGCTCCAGCGCGGTCGAGGCATAGAGATTATCGTTAATCTTGCTGGCGGCCCGCGTCAGGCTGGCGCGATCGGTACGCGAATCTATAGCGCGAAACTCGTTCAGCGTAAGCCCTGGGTTGGCGGTATTAAATTTTTCCCGGAACGCGCTGATAGAGAGATCAAAGGTGGGCGCGCCCGTCACCAGGTAAGGGGCCGTTGCCGCCAGCGGCGCGTCCACGGCGCGGCCTGCCAGGCTGGTAAGCAGCAGGGAAAGCAACAGGCAAACCCGTAAATCCCGTATCTTCATCAACATCGTCCTCTGTGCAATGTGTTGCCGATTAAAACGATAACCGTCCCGCTTGTCAAAAACGGCGCTGATCAGGGTAAACTACGCGGCATTACGATTATAAGGAACCTTACATGACCATACAGCAGTGGTTATTCTCATTTAAAGGACGTATTGGGCGTCGTGACTTCTGGATCTGGATCGCGCTCTGGGCGCTGGCCATGGTGTTGCTGTTTACGCTCGCCGGTAACGGGCTGATGGATCTGCAAATGGCCGCTTTTGCGCTGGTGTGTCTGATATGGCCGACGGCATGCGTAACCGTCAAGCGGCTGCACGATCGCAATAAATCCGGCCTGTGGGCGTTACTGATGGTGGTGGCGTGGATCTTACTGGCCGGGAACTGGGCGGTGCTGGGCGGCGTCTGGGTCTGGGCGGTCGGACGCTTCATTCCGACGCTGATCATGGTGATGCTGTTGATCGACCTGGGCGCGTTTGTGGGCACCCAGGGCGAAAATAAGTTCGGCAAAGACACGCTGGACGTGAAGTTCCGTTAATTACCAGTAATGCTCAGCGGTCATATGACCCGGACGGCGACGCAAATGTTTGGTCATCTGCCGGGTATCTTTCAGTAACTGCTGGGTATCACGCACCATCTGCGGATTACCGCACAGCATCACGTGGCTGGTCGCGGTATCCATCGGCAGTCCCACGGCTTTTTCCAGTTCTCCGCTTTCGATCAGCGCCGGTACGCGCCCATGCAGCGAGCCGGAAACCGTTTCACGGCTGACTACCGTCTGAATATGCAGTTTTCCTTCGTAGCGCTTTTGCAGCTCCAGCATTAGCGGCAGATAGCTGAGATCCGCGGCGTAACGCGCAGCGTGCACCAGCACCAGGTTTTTAAAGCGCTCCAGTCCTTTGCCTTCCTGCAACATCGACAGATAAGGCCCAATCGCCGTGCCCGTCGCCAGCATCCACAGAGTGTCGCAGTCCGGCACTTCATCAAGCACAAAGAAACCGGCGGCTTCGGCCACGATGAGCACGTCATCACCGGGTTTCAGCGCCGCCAGCCGTGGGCTGAGCTTACCGTCCGGCACCGTGACCAGATAGAATTCCAGATCGGGATCGGAAGGGGCATTGACATAAGAGTAGGCGCGCTGTATGCGCTCGCCGTCAATCTCCAGTCCCAGCTTGGCAAACTGACCGGCAGTGAAGGGATTAACGGGGGCATGAACGGTGAGACTAAAGAGCGCATCGGTCCAGAATTCAACCTTTACGACTTTTCCTGTTACCCAATCCGCCATGATTATCTCCTGTTCTGATGCGATGCCTTATCTTCGTTTCTCAACCCTGACATTTCCAGCCCGCAGGGGCCGGAAAGCTCATTTGATCAAATGATTTCAGAGAATATGTCGCTGTACGTCCACGTCTTTACGATCCAGATAATGAATGGATTTGATGCGACGAATGGTGCGCGATTTGCCGCGGATCAGCAGCGTTTCGGTGGTCGCCATTTTGCCTTTGCGGGTGATGCCGTCCAGCAGATCGCCTTTGGTGATGCCGGTGGCCGAGAAAATCACGTTGTCGTTACGCGCCATATCATCCAGCTTAAGCACGGTGCCCGCCTCAATGCCCATCGCTTTGCAGCGCGCCAGCTCCTGCTCGCCGATACGACGATTTTCCTCGCTGTCGCCTTTGACGCTATGACGGGCCAGCAGACGGCCCTGCATATCGCCGTCCAGCGCACGGATCACCGCGGCTGACACCACGCCCTCCGGCGCACCGCCGATGCCGTACAGCACGTCCACTTCGCTGTCAGGCATACAGGTGAGAATGGATGCGGCGACATCGCCATCCGGAATGGCGAACACGCGCACGCCGAGCTTTTGCATTTCCGCAATCACGCCGTCGTGGCGCGGTTTCGCCAGAATGGTGACCGTCAGTTCAGAAAGCGGTTTTTGCAGCGCAGCAGCGACGTTACGCAGGTTTTGTTCCAGCGGCAGGTTGAGATCGATGGCGCCTTTCGCGCCAGGCCCGACAATCAGTTTTTCCATATACATGTCAGGCGCGTTCAGGAAGGTGCCTTTATCGCCCACTGCCAGCACTGCCAGCGCATTGGCCTGGCCCATCGCCGTCATGCGGGTACCTTCGATAGGATCCACGGCGATATCCACCGCATCGCCGTTGCCGGTACCGACTTTTTCACCGATGTAGAGCATCGGCGCTTCGTCGATTTCACCTTCGCCAATCACGATGGTGCCGTCGATATTGACCTGATTCAGCATGATGCGCATGGCGTGTACCGCTGCGCCATCGGCAACGTTTTTGTCGCCGCGGCCCAGCCACTTATAGCCCGCCAGCGCGGCAGCTTCCGTTACGCGGGAAAATTCGATGGCAAGTTCTCGTTTCATTACAGACTCGTTTAAGAAAGAAATTGCCTGAAGTTTAACACAGAGAGA
>NZ_CP127837.1:1253337-1256457 GCF_030291195.1 Enterobacter sp. PGRG2
CCACCCTCACCCCGGCCCTCTCCCTGAGGGAGAGGGGAAGGGCAGGAACGGGGCACCGAATAATCCCCTCTCCCATGGGGAGAGGGTTAGGGTGAGGGGAAAATTACTCGTCGCGCTCTTCCCACGCCATGGCGCGTTTCACCGCTTTCTTCCAGCCGCTGTAGCGATAGTTACGTTCGGTGGTTTCGATGCCCGGACGGAATTCACGCTCAATGACCGCTTTTTCCTGTAGCTCATCCAGATTCTGCCAGAAGCCCACTGCCAGGCCCGCCAGATAAGCTGCGCCCAGCGCCGTCACTTCACGCACTTCAGGACGTTCCACGCGGGTGCCGAGAATATCGGACTGGAACTGCATCAGGAAGTTGTTAGCCACCGCGCCGCCGTCCACGCGCAGGGCGTGCAGACGAATACCGGAGTCGGCCTGCATCGCTTCCAGCACATCGCGGGTCTGATAGGCGATGGATTCCAGCGTCGCACGGATGATGTGGTTAGAGTTCACGCCACGGGTCAGGCCGAAGATCGCGCCGCGGGCATAAGGGTCCCAGTAAGGCGCGCCCAGACCGGTAAAGGCCGGCACGACGTACACGCCGTTGGTGTCCTTCACTTTGGTGGCGAAGTATTCGGAGTCGAACGCATCGCTGATCAGCTTCACTTCATCACGCAGCCACTGGATGGATGCGCCCGCCATAAACACTGCGCCTTCCAGCGCATAGTTCACTTCGCCGTGCGGACCGCAGGCGATGGTGGTCAGTAGACCGTGCTCGGACGCCACCGCTTTTTCGCCGGTGTTCATCAGCATAAAGCAGCCGGTGCCGTAGGTGTTTTTAGCCATCCCTTCTTTAACGCACAGCTGGCCAAACAGCGCCGCCTGCTGGTCACCGGCGATACCGGCGATAGGAATACGGGTGCCGCCTTTACCGCCGACGTTGGTCTGGCCGTACACTTCTGAAGATTTGCGGACTTCCGGCAGCATTTCCCGCGGAATATCCAGCACTTCCAGCATTTTGGCGTCCCATTCCAGCGTGTGGATGTTGAACAGCATGGTACGGGAGGCGTTGGTGTAATCCGTAACGTGTACGCGCCCCTGGGTCATTTTCCAGATAAGCCAGGTATCGACGGTGCCGAACAGCAGTTCGCCGCGCTTAGCGCGCTCGCGGGAACCTTCCACGTGGTCAAGGATCCACTTCACTTTGGTCCCGGAGAAGTACGGGTCGATCACCAGACCGGTGGTTTTACGCACGTAATCTTCCAGGCCATCACGTTTTAAATGCTCACAGATGTCGGAAGTACGACGGCACTGCCAGACGATGGCGTTGTAAATCGGCTTGCCGGTCTCTTTATCCCATACGATAGCGGTTTCGCGCTGGTTGGTGATACCAATGGCAGCCACCTGATCGGCGTTGATGTCGGCTTTCGCCAGCACTTCCACCAGCGTTGAACTCTGGCTCGCCCAGATTTCCATCGGGTCATGTTCAACCCAGCCTGGCTTTGGATAAATTTGTTCGAATTCGCGCTGCGCGACACTGATGATATTGGCGTCGTGATCCATTACAACGGCACGGGAGCTGGTGGTTCCCTGGTCAACCGCAACGATATATTTTTTGTCAGTCATAATTTTGTCCCGTAGTCACATTACAGCGAAGCTTTTTGTTGTGCAGTGGCGCTGGCCGGAGCCTTCTCATCTTCCACTACGCAGGTATCGCAGGGCAGGTGGCGGCCAATCAGCTTACGATAGCCAAACGCACCCAGAGACGCGCCCACGATTGGCCCAAACAGCGGCACCAGGAAGTAAGGAATATCTTTGCCGCCGGTAAAGGCAACGTCACCCCAGCCGGCAAGCCAGGCGAAGGTTTTAGGACCAAGATCACGCGCCGGGTTCATCGCAAAGCCGGTCAGCGGCCCCATGGATGCCCCAATCACCGCGATGAGCAGACCGATTAACAGCGGAGCCAGCGGGCCGCGCGGAATGCCGTTGCCATCGTCGCCCAGCGCCATGATCACGCCCATCAGAATAGCGGTAATCACCATTTCAACCGCGAAGGCCTGCACAAAATTGATATGCGGATTCGGATAAGTTGAGAAGATGCCTGCCAGATCCAGACTTTCGACGCTACCGCGCACCATCTGATGCGATTGCTCGAAGTCGATGAAAAGATTGTAATAAAGCCCGTAAACGATCGCCGCTGCGCAAAACGCGCCGGCAAATTGAGAAACGATAAATGGTACAACTTTACGCCCGTCGAAACAGGCAAATCGCCATAACGCAATGGTTACCGCCGGATTAAGATGTGCCCCGGAAACCCCTGCGGTCAGGTAGATGGCCATCGCCACGCCCAGACCCCAGATAATACTGATTTCCCACTGTCCAAAAGTGGCGCCTGCCACTTTCAGCGCTGCGACACATCCGACACCGAAGAAAATCAACAACCCGGTTCCGAGAAATTCGGCGATGCACTGGCCTTTCAAGGTTGATGTTTGACTCATAATCGGATCCTGAAGAGTGTAATGGTTATTGTTAGCGCGACTCAATGACAGTCACGATGCCCTGTAGACACGGTGTTAATTTATCGTTAACGAGCAAAAACGAGAAATATCGAAATCAAAATGTGTGTACTCCGTCAATAAAATGAGCGTTTTCGCGCTATAAAGCGCGTTTTACCAACAGCTCGAAAAGTGAGCTGAATCATTTCATTAACGAATGCGTTAACAATTTAGGGGTAGTTTCGCCAAACGCACCAGGTATATGCTTAAAAGTGTTGCAAAGCGCGATCTACAAGGGTTGTCGCTGGACAGGCGCGTGGTCGCTCCATACAATCGGGGGGATAGAGTGCGCGTTGAAACGGGCGTCGCCTTGCAAATCGGAATTCAGGAGAGGTATGACTATGTCATTAGAAGTGTTTGAGAAGCTGGAAGCGAAAGTACAGCAGGCGATTGATACCATCACCCTGCTGCAGATGGAAATCGAAGAGCTGAAAGAAAAGAACAACTCGCTGTCGCAGGAAATGCAGTCCGCACAGCACTCCCGCGAGCAGCTGGAGCGTGAGAACCACGAACTGAGAGAACAGCAGTCCGGCTGGCAGGATCGTCTGCAGGCTTTATTAGGCCGCATGGAAGAAGTCT
>NZ_CP127837.1:1257635-1270364 GCF_030291195.1 Enterobacter sp. PGRG2
GGCCTTTTTTATTTACTCGATATCCAGGGGATCTTCGGAAAGGATAATGCCGGTGTTATCGGCGTAGAGATGGTCGCCGGAGAAGAAAGTCACGCCGCCAAAATTAACGCGGATGTCGCTTTCGCCAATCCCTTCTGCGGTTGCGCCTACCGGAATAGCGGCAATGGCCTGAATGCCAATGTCCAGCTCTTCGAGATCGTCTACCTGGCGTACTGCGCCGTAGACCACAATGCCTTCCCATTCGTTTTGCAGGGCCAGGCGTCCCAGTTCTGCATCAATTAATGCACGACGTACCGAACCGCCGCCATCGATCAGCAAAACGCGTCCACGACCATTCTGTTCGAGCAGATCATAGAGCAACCCGTTGTCCTCGAAACATTTGACCGTGATGATTTGTCCGCCAAAAGACGACCGTCCACCAAAGTTGGAGAACAGCGGTTCCACGACGTTGACATCTTCCTGGTAGATGTCACAAAGCTCAGAAGTATCATATTTCATAGGATTTACGTTCAGTTGCCGCGAGAGTTGTCAGTATATCGTGCATAACGCGTTGTTGGCAAAATCATCAATTGTTAATTGATATTTGTCAGTTAAACCGCCAGCTGACTTAGCACTATACCGAATACAAACAACAGGTTAGTTAAAAGTGCGGCTTTTACGGTGCGTTCAAGCATCGGCGGCATCGCGCTCGCTTCGGTTTCACGCAGTACATAGCGCGCCTGTTTTACCAGCACGGGCGTGGCGAGCACGAACAGCCAGCCCCACAGACTTTGCAGTGAAATCAGGTTGAACAGGGCGAAGCACAGCCATGCGCCCGCCAGCAGGCAGGCGTGATAACGGCGGGCATTCACCGGCCCCAGACGCACCACCAGCGTGTCCTTACCATTGGCACGATCGCTGTTGATATCGCGCAGATTATTGATGTTCAGCACCGCGGTGGACAGCAGGCCGCAGGCCGTGGCGGGCAGGAACAGCGCCGGGATCAGCGTGTGCGCCTGTAAATACCAGCTTCCCATCACGCTCAGCCAGCCAAAGAACAGCAGCACGGAAATATCGCCCAGCCCAATGTAGCCATAGGGACGACGCCCGACGGTATAGGTGATGGCGGCGATAATCGACAGACCGCCCAGCACCAGGAAGCCGACAAAATCCGCCAGCGTCTGGTAGGCCACGGCGACCAGCGCCAGCCCGGACAGCGCGCTCAGGATAACTGTTACGATCAGTGCCCGCTTCATCTGCGCCTGGGTGATCGCGCCCTTTTGCATACCACGCAGCGGCCCGATGCGGTCGGGCTTATCGCTGCCTTTTACCGCATCGCCGTAATCGTTCGCCAGATTGGAGAGGATTTGCAGCAGACCGGCGGTGATCAGCGCCAGCACGGCGACAAGGGGATCGAAATGCCCCTGCCACCAGGCCAGCGTTGTGCCGACCACAATCGCGGCGAAGGCCAGAGGAAGAGTTTTCGGACGCAGGCTTTCCAGCCAGGCCTGGGTGCGGCTTAAAGGGCGCGAGTCAGTCATAGTTTTTAGCCAATAAAAATGGGGCTATTCAGCCCCATCAACAGTGATGAAAGTGCAGTGCGCGCGATTATAAGATAAAACGGCTCAAATCTTCATCTGCAACCAGCTCATCCAGGTGTTTGCTCACATAAGCCGCATCAATAGTGATGGATTCACCATTGCGATCGCTGGCGTCGTAGGAAATATCTTCCATCAGACGCTCCAGCACGGTATGCAGGCGACGGGCACCGATGTTTTCCGTGGTTTCGTTCACCTGCCAGGCGGCCTGCGCGATGCGCTTGATACCATCTTCGGTGAAGTCGATGTTCACGCCTTCGGTGGCCATCAGCGCTTTGTACTGCACGGTAACGGACGCGTTCGGCTCAGTCAGGATACGCTCGAAATCTTCCGTGGTCAGCGCCTGGAGTTCCACGCGGATCGGCAGACGACCCTGCAGTTCCGGGATCAGATCCGACGGCTTCGCCACCTGGAACGCGCCAGAGGCGATAAACAGAATGTGGTCGGTCTTCACCATGCCGTGTTTCGTGGAGACGGTACAGCCTTCCACCAGCGGCAGCAGATCGCGCTGCACGCCTTCGCGGGAAACGTCCGGGCCGTTGGATTCGCCACGTTTACAGATTTTATCGATCTCATCGATAAACACGATGCCGTGCTGCTCAACAGCATCAATGGCGTCCTGCTTCAGTTCTTCCGGGTTTACCAGCTTCGCCGCTTCTTCTTCAATCAACAGTTTCATCGCTTCTTTGATTTTCAGCTTACGCGGTTTCTGCTTCTGCCCGCCCAGGTTCTGGAACATGGACTGCAACTGGCTGGTCATCTCTTCCATGCCCGGAGGAGCCATGATTTCAACGCCCATTGGCGCGGCAGAGAGATTGATTTCGATCTCTTTGTCGTCCAGCTCGCCTTCACGCAGCTTTTTGCGGAAGGACTGGCGCGCGGCGGACGGCTCCTGCTGCTGTTCAGGCTGGCCCCAGTTGTTTTTTGCTGGTGGGATCAGCACGTCCAGAATGCGCTCTTCCGCCATTTCTTCCGCGCGGTAGCGGTGTTTTTCAATGGAGTTGCTGCGCACCATCTTGATAGCGGCATCGGTCAGATCGCGGATGATAGAATCCACTTCTTTACCCACATAGCCCACTTCGGTGAATTTGGTCGCTTCCACTTTGATGAAAGGCGCGTTCGCCAGCTTCGCCAGACGACGGGCGATTTCGGTTTTACCGACGCCGGTCGGGCCAATCATCAGAATATTTTTCGGGGTAACTTCATGGCGCAGCTCTTCGTCGAGCTGCATACGACGCCAGCGGTTACGCAGGGCAATGGCCACGGAACGCTTGGCGTTATCCTGGCCAATGATGTGTTTATTCAGTTCGCTGACAATTTCGCGTGGGGTCATTTCAGACATTAGAGATCCTTACGCCTTAGAGGACAATTCTTCGATGGTATGGAAGTGGTTGGTGTAGATGCAGATATCGCCTGCAATGCCCAACGCCTTCTCAGCAATGTCGCGCGCGCTGAGGTCGGTATTTTCCAGCAGTGCGCGGGCGGCGGCCTGGGCGTACGGGCCACCGGATCCGATAGCGATCAGATCGTTTTCCGGCTGCACCACATCGCCATTACCGGTGATGATCAGCGACGCATTTTCATCCGCCACGGCCAGCAAAGCTTCAAGCTTGCGCAGCATGCGGTCGGTACGCCAGTCTTTTGCCAGCTCAACGGCGGCTTTCACCAGATGACCCTGGTGCATTTCCAGCTTGCGTTCAAACAGTTCAAACAGCGTGAAGGCATCGGCAGTACCGCCTGCAAAACCGGCGATTACTTTGTCGTTGTACAGACGACGCACTTTTTTCACGTTGCCTTTCATTACGGTGTTGCCCAGCGTGGCCTGGCCGTCGCCAGCAATTACCACCTGGCCGTTACGGCGTACACTTACGATTGTTGTCACGAGCAGACCCCTTGTTGCATAAACGGATTAGAAGCCCCGCACAGTGTACGGGGCTGAATGCAATTATAGATGGGGGGGATTTTGGGGGTTTCAACCCCCGGAGGCGAGACGAATACAGTTTGAGTGGCCCGCCATCTTCAGGCGGTTAAGAGTGCCGTCGGTATTATCTTTGCCTTTGATCGGCCCGATGACCACGCGATTCCAGCCGTTATTGGTGGTGATGCGGGAGTCAAAACCTTCAAATGCCAGCTGCGCGCGCACGGTTTCCGCCTGCTCTGTGCCTTTAAAGGAACCGCACTGCACCATCCAGCGACGCTCATCTTTTTTCTCTGCCGTTTTCTTCGGCGCTTCCGGCTCGCGCGTGATCGGCGCGGCCTGCTGTTTTGGCGGCGCGGCATCGGTATGCGCAGGCGTTTGCAACAGATCCTGATAAGGCTGCTGGGAAGCGGTCTGCTTCGGCTGCTGCTGTACCGGCTTAGTTTGCGCGGGCGCGGTTTGCGCCGTGCGCGGCTGCTGATACGGCTGCTCCGTTACCCGTGGCTGCGTTCTCGGCTGCTGCACCGGCTGCGTGTATGTCTGCTGTTGCTGTTGCTGCTGGCGTAGCTGAACCTGCTGCTGCGCCTGACGCTGGCGTTGCAGGGTTTGCTGACGCTGTTCCGCCGTCTGTTCGTTCCACGGCACTTCATTAAGCTGAGTCGGCTGCTGACGCATATCCGCCTGCATCTGCTCCAGCAACTGGCGCTGCTCGTCCGTCAGCTGGCTCGGGTTCATCACCTCGCCGCCGGCAGACGGTTCCGTCGGCGCGCGTACGCCAGGCTGACGGCTTTCCAGCTCTTTAATATAGCGCCAGCGCTCTTCCGGTTTCGGCGGCAGCCCGTTCCCTGCCACCTTCTGATTTTGCAGCGTCTCTGCATCTTCTTTTTTATGGTGCGTAATAAAGTACAGACCACCGATAAACGCCACCAGCACAGCGGCCGCAATGGCAACCATGGCGGGCGATACAACAGACGGGCTACGTTGTTTTTTCTTTGACGTGCTCTTTTTTCGCCGCGAAGGAGCCGACTGGCTGCGGCGTACATAATCTCGTTGTGCCACTATCGTTTCGCTGTATTTATTCGTTTGTCAGCCCGTCATGTTACTTAAGCGACGGGGCTTTGACCAGAAGCGGGAGTCTTAAAGCCAATTACTTCAGGTAACGGCTTGTGTCGTCCCACGGATGATTAACTCGCAGTCCAGCAGCCGCGAACCGCTGCTGACGTTTTGCCCGTGAAGCTGATCCAGTAAAAGCAGCATCGCTTCACGTCCGATTTTGAAGCGCGGTTGCGACACTGTGGTCAGCGGCGGATCGCAAAACTGGGAGAGCGAAATATTGTCGAAACCAATAATAGACAGATCGTCAGGAATTTTCAGGCCATGACGTTTGGCACAGGATAACGCGCCCAGCGCCATCACATCGCTGTGACAGAATACGGCGGTCGGCGGCTTCGGCAGCGCCAGTAGTTGCTCCATCGCCGCGCTGCCTGCGTCAAAGGTAAAATTGCCGCGGGCAATATAGTGCGGATCAACGGTGATCCCGGTGCGGCGCAGCGCCTGCACATAGCCCTGTAGCCGATAATGGCACAGTGGCATCTCCTCCGGCCCGGCGATACAGCCGATTAACTGATGGCCCTGTTCGCGCAGATAATTAACGGCATTAAAAGCGGCCGTCAGGTTATCGATGTGCACGGTAGGCAGTTCCAGTTCAGGGGCGAATTCGTTCGCCATCACCATCGGCGGTAAATTACGCTGTTCTTCGATGCTGGCGTCAAACGGCAGGCGCGAGCCGAGCAGCAGCATACCGTCGATCTGCTTGGTAATGATCAGGTCGATAAAGGTTTTTTCCTGTTGATTCTGATGGGCGCAGTCGCCGATCAGCACCAGATAACCCTGTTCCGCCGCTGTGACTTCAATACCGCGGATGATTTCGCTAAAAAATGGATCGCAGATGTCCGGCACGATCACCAGGATAGTGCGCGATTCATTACGCTTCACGTTGCGCCCCATCGCCTGCGGATAATAGCCCACTTCAAGGGCCGCCTGTTCCACCCGGTTGCGGGTCGACTGCGAGACTTTATCCGGGTTCATTAACGCGCGGGACACCGTTGCCGTAGAGACCTTCGCTTTTTCGGCAACGTCTTTCATGGTCGCGGCAGCAACCTCTTTCTTAGCCTTCACCTCTTTCTCCTCGCATCCAGACGCAGGCGCAGCCACATCCTCTGTGTCTGACATCAGACACATTTTTATCAGATAGTTACCCGTTCCGGTTACAGTATTTTCATGAAAAGTGTGACGGATGTTGAATTATACGATCCGCCTCGCAACCTTAACCTTCGATAGGATCGACATCCAGCACCCACTTCACCTTGCGCGCTTCCGGAAGGGTATTGATGAGCACCAGCGCGCCGCTGATAAGATGTTGCAGGCGAACGCGTGACGGATGCTGCAACAGCAGTTGCCAGCGGTAGCGACCGCCGCGCTTTGGCGCAAGGGCGGGCACCGGCCCTAAAATCCAGATGTTGTTGTCCAGCAGCGGGCTGGCGTGCAACAGATTGCGCAGCTGTTGCAGGAAAACCGGCGCCTGCTCGTTGTTATGATCTTCGGCGCGAATAATCACATGGCTGGTCCACGGCGGCAGTTGCAGCGTATGCCGCTCGGCCAGCGCCTGATCCGCAAAGGCGTCGTAGCCTTTATGCAGCAGCGTCTGTAATAAAGGATGTTCCGGATGGTGCGTTTGCAGCACTACTTCGCCCTGCTTGCCGGCGCGACCGGCACGGCCTGAAACCTGGGTATAGAGCTGGGCGAAGCGCTCGGCGGCGCGAAAATCGGCGGAAAACAGTGCGCCGTCAACGTCCAGCAAGGCCACCAGCGTCACGTCCGGAAAATGGTGGCCTTTCGCCAGCATCTGCGTGCCGATTAAAATCCGCGCGCCGCCGCGATGCACTTCCGCCAGCTGCTGCTCCAGCGCGCCTTTTCGGCTGGTGGTATCGCGGTCGATACGCGACAGGGGCACGCCGGGAAAGAAGGGGGCTAAAGCCTGCTCTAACTGCTCGGTGCCCAGACCCACCGGCACCATATGCGTGGAGCCGCAGGATGGACACTGGCGCGGCACCGGGCGCTGGCTGTCGCAGTGGTGGCAGCGCAAATGGCGCTGCGCCTGGTGCAGCGTGTAGTAGTGATCGCAGCGCGGGCACTCCGCCGTCCAGCCGCAATCATGGCACAGCAGCGCAGGCGCAAAGCCACGGCGGTTCAGGAACAGGATCACCTGATTATCCGCCTGCACATGCTGGCGGATACGGGCGATCAGCGCCGGAGCCAGTCCTGCCTGTAGCGGCTGGCCTTTTAAATCCAGCACATGCTGCGTGGCCGGGCGCGCATTACCGGCCCGGCGCGTCAGGCGCAGCATACGGTATTTGCGCTGCCGTACATTATGTAATGTTTCCAGCGCCGGGGTGGCCGAGCCTAAAATAATCGGGATTTGCTCGCTGTGGGCGCGGTAGACCGCCAGGTCGCGGGCATGATAACGCCAGCCTTCCTGCTGTTTATAGGAGCTGTCGTGCTCCTCGTCGATAACAATCACGCCGAGATTTTTGAACGGGGTGAACAGCGACGAACGCGTGCCGATAACAATCGCCGCTTCGCCGTTTTTCGCTTTCAGCCAGGCGCTCAGGCGTTCGCTGTCGTTAAGGCCGGAGTGCAGCACTTCCACCGGCGCGTTAAAACGTTCGCGAAAGCGGGCAATGGTCTGCGGCGTCAGGCCGATTTCCGGCACCATCACCAGCGCTTGTTTTCCCTTAGCGAGAACATTTTCCAGCACGCTTAAATAGACTTCGGTTTTACCGGAGCCGGTGACGCCCGCCAGCAGCCAGGTGGAAAAGGTGTCAGATTCGCTGTGGATGGCGCCCACGGCGGTAGCCTGCTCGGTATTCAGACGCAGCCGCTCGCCGGGTACAGCGTAATTTTCCCGCCAGTCGGTCAGGGCCGGGGCTTCGCTGTTGAGATCGCACAGGCCTTTGGCGCGCAACGCCTGCAGGGCCGCATCGTTAAATTCCAGATCCTGCACCTGATGCCGCCAGATTTTTCCCTGGCGCAGCGCCGCCAGCGCCTGCTGCTGTTTTGGCGAGCGTTTCAGACTGTTGATGTCCACCGCCTGGCCCTGTTCGGTGGCGAACCAGAACCACAGAGGCGCAACGCTGGCGGGCTTGCCCTGCCGCAGCAAAACCGGCAAAGCGTGAAACAGCACATCTCCGAGCGGATGATGGTAATAATCAGCGGCCCACAGCAGTAATCGCCATACAGACGGGGAGAACACGGGATCGTTATCCAGCACCTCGACGACGCTTTTCAGCTCATCCAGCGGCAGTTCGCTTGTCTCGCTGACGGACACCACAATGCCGACCCGCTCCTGTTTACCAAAGGGCACGCGCACGCGACAGCCCGCGTTGACGGCAACGCCTTCCGGCAGGCGGTAGTCAAACGTACGGGGCAGCGGGACGGGCAGGGCTACGTGAGCGACGGGCATCGAATCATCCTGGCTTGAAAACTGGCGGGTTAGTATACACATTAGAAAGAGAAGGCGCGGATCAGTTTGCATGCGCTGGTTATTTTCTGTATGATTCGCCGCCTTTGATGTGTTTTGATCACGTCAAAGAGAACGTAACTACTTTAAACATCGCGTGGTGTCTGGCGTTAGGGCTGGAAGAGCGACGCGGCCTTAAACTGAGGTTTCTCCCATGAAAAAAGGTATTCACCCGAATTATGTTGAAATTACTGCAAACTGTTCTTGCGGTAATGTGATCAAAACCCGTTCTACCGTGGGTCACGATCTGAACCTGGACGTGTGCAGCAAATGCCACCCGTTCTATACTGGCAAGCAGCGTGACGTTGCTACCGGTGGCCGTGTTGACCGCTTCAACAAGCGCTTCAGCCTGCCAGGCAGCAGCAAATAAGTATTGGCTGCCAGAAAGAACCGCCTGCGGGCGGTTTTTTTATGCCTGTAATTCGGGCCAAAACAAAAGGGCAGAATATCTTCTGCCCTTTTTCATTGCTTAGTATTCCCACGTATCCGGGTCGATGCCCAGTTCACGCATGATGATCTTCGCCGCTTCCGGGATCTCATCGCTGCGCTCTTTACGCAGGTCTTCATCGTTCGGCAAAGGCTGACCGGTAAAGGCATGCAGGAACGCTTCACACAGCAGTTCACTGTTAGTGGCGTGACGCAGGTTGTTCACCTGACGACGAGTACGTTCATCGGTGAGGATTTTTAACACCTTCAGAGGAATGGAAACCGTAATTTTCTTTACTTGTTCACTCTTCTTACCGTGCTCAGCGTATGGGCTGATATATTCGCCGCTCCATTCAGCCATGAGATACCTTTAATCCTCTCAGTCATTAGTAAAAGGTCGAAACCTGATCAAACGCAGGTACCGCACCGTAATCTCGCGTAGTTTACCGTAGAGACGACACCGTGACACGGAGTATCGAATCGGCGGATATGCGCTAACGCATATAATTTTAACGGCTATTATGCATTTGCTCAATCTATACGCAAAGAAGTTTAGATGTCCAGATGTATTGACGTCCATATTCACAATGCTATTCTGATGGCTGACTTTTCATCCCTTAAGCCAGGAAGCCTTCACATGACGCGTAAACAGGCCACCATCGCAGTGCGTAGCGGATTGAATGATGACGAGCAGTACGGTTGCGTTGTCCCGCCGATTCATCTCTCCAGTACCTATAACTTCACCGGCTTCAACGAACCGCGTGCCCATGACTACTCCCGTCGCGGTAATCCGACGAGGGATGTGGTGCAGCGCGCGCTGGCGGAACTGGAAGGCGGCGCGGGCGCGGTGATGACCAATACCGGCATGTCGGCGATCCACCTGGTGACCACCGTCTTTCTGAAGCCCGGCGATCTGCTGGTCGCGCCGCACGATTGCTACGGCGGCAGCTACCGCCTGTTCGACAGCCTGGCAAAACGCGGCTGTTATCGCGTTTTATTTGTCGATCAGGGTGACGAGCAGGCATTAAAATCGGCGCTGGCCGAAAAACCGAAACTGGTGCTGGTGGAAAGTCCGAGCAACCCATTGTTGCGCATAGTGGATATTGCGAAAATCTGTCAGCTTGCGCGTGAAGCCGGGGCCGTCAGCGTGGTGGATAACACCTTCTTAAGTCCGGCGTTGCAGAACCCGCTGGCGTTGGGTGCCGATCTGGTTTTACATTCATGCACTAAATATCTGAACGGCCATTCTGACGTGGTCGCAGGGGTGGTGATCGCCAAAGACGAGGCGACTGTCACTGAACTGGCATGGTGGGCGAATAATATCGGCGTCACCGGCAGCGCCTTTGACAGCTATCTGCTGCTGCGCGGGCTGCGTACGTTGTCGCCGCGCATGGAAGTGGCGCAACGCAATGCCCAGGGGATTGTGGATTTCCTTAAAACACAGCCGCTGGTGAAAAAACTGTATCACCCGTCGTTGCCGGAAAATCAGGGCCACGAGATTGCTGCCCGTCAGCAAAAAGGATTTGGCGCCATGCTCAGTTTTGAACTGGATGGCGATGAACAAACATTACGTCGTTTCTTAAGCGGGCTGTCACTGTTTACGCTGGCGGAGTCGTTAGGGGGAGTTGAAAGTTTGATCTCCCACGCCGCCACCATGACGCACGCAGGCATGGCGCCAGAAGCGCGCGCCGCGGCGGGTATTTCCGAGACGCTGCTGCGTATTTCCACCGGCATCGAAGATGGCGAAGATTTAATTGCCGACCTGGAAAATGGCTTCCGGGCAGCAAACAAGGGGTAAACATGAGTGTGATTGCGCAGGCAGGGGCGAAAGGTCGTCAACTGCATAAGTTTGGTGGGAGTAGTCTGGCTGACGTGAAATGTTACCTGCGCGTGGCGGGTATCATGGCGGAATACTCGCAGCCTGGCGACATGATGGTCGTCTCGGCGGCCGGCAGCACCACCAACCAACTGATCAGCTGGCTGAAGCTAAGCCAGACCGACAGGCTCTCTGCGCATCAGGTTCAACAGGCGCTGCGTCGCTATCAAAGCGATCTGATCGGCGGTCTGCTGCCTGCGGATATGGCCGACACGCTCACCCAGGCGTTTATTCACGATCTGGAGCGACTGGCGGCGCTGCTTGACAGCGGCATCACCGACGCGGTGTATGCGGAAGTGGTGGGGCACGGTGAGATCTGGTCGGCGCGCCTGATGTCTGCGGTGCTCAATTTACAGGGTATGGAATCCGCCTGGCTGGATGCGCGCGACTTCCTGCGCGCCGAGCGCGGCCCGCAGCCGCAGGTCAATGAAGGCTTATCCTATCCGCTGTTGCAGCAACTGCTGGCGCAGCATCCCAATAAACGTACCGTGGTGACGGGCTTTATCTGCCGCAACGATGCGGGGGAAACCGTGCTGCTGGGCCGTAACGGCTCTGACTACTCGGCGACGCAAATCGGCGCGCTGGGCGGCGTGTCCCGGGTGACCATCTGGAGCGATGTGGCCGGGGTGTACAGCGCCGACCCGCGTAAAGTAAAAGATGCCTGCCTGCTGCCGCTACTGCGCCTTGATGAAGCCAGCGAACTGGCGCGTCTGGCTGCGCCGGTGCTGCACGCCCGTACCTTACAGCCGGTTTCCGCCAGCGACATCGATCTGCAACTGCGTTGCAGCTACAACCCGGAGCAGGGCTCCACGCGCATTGAACGCGTGCTGGCATCCGGCACCGGGGCGCGTATTGTCACCAGTCATGATGACGTCTGCCTGATTGAGTTCCAGGTGCCCGCCAGCCAGGATTTTGCACTGGCCCATAAAGAGGTGGATCTGATCCTCAAGCGTGCGCAGCTGCGTCCGCTGGCGGTCGGCATTCATAACGATCGCAACCTGCTGCAACTTTGCTACACCTCGGAAGTGGTCGACAGCGCGCTGAAGCTGTTGCAGGACGCCGGGCTGACCGGTGAACTGCGCCTGCGTCAGGGGCTGGCGCTGGTGGCGCTGGTCGGGGCGGGCGTCTGCCGTAATCCGCTGCACAGCCATCGTTTCTGGCAGCAATTAAAGGGTCAGCCGGTAGAGTTTATCTGGCAGTCCGACGACAGCATCAGCCTGGTGGCCGTGCTGCGCGCCGGGCCGACGGAGAGCCTGATCCAGGGGCTGCACCAGTCGCTGTTCCGCGCGGAAAAACGTATCGGTCTGATGCTGTTCGGCAAGGGCAATATCGGCTCGCGCTGGCTGGAGCTGTTCGCCCGTGAACAGGGCGCGCTGTCGGCGCGGACCGGTTTTGAATTTGTGCTGGCGGGCGTGGTGGACAGCCGCCGCAGCCTGCTGAGCTATGAGGGGCTGGATGCCAGCCGCGCGCTGGCGTTCTTTAACGATGAAGCGGTCGAACAGGATGAAGAGTCGCTGTTCCTGTGGATGCGCGCCCATCCCTATGATGATTTAGTGGTGCTGGACGTGACCGCCAGCGAACAGCTGGCCGATCAGTATCTGGACTTCGCCAGCCACGGTTTTCACGTTATCAGCGCCAATAAACTGGCCGGAGCGAGCGACAGCCATAAATACCGCCAGATCCATGACGCCTTCGAAAAAACCGGCCGTCACTGGCTGTATAACGCCACCGTGGGCGCGGGCTTACCCGTGAACCATACCGTGCGCGATCTGATCGACAGCGGCGATGCCATTCTCGCCATCAGCGGTATTTTCTCCGGCACGCTCTCCTGGCTGTTCCTGCAATTTGACGGCACCGTACCCTTTACCGAGCTGGTGGATCAGGCCTGGCAGCAGGGGCTGACCGAGCCGGATCCGCGCGTCGATCTCTCCGGTAAAGACGTGATGCGCAAGCTGGTGATCCTTGCCCGTGAAGCGGGTTATGACATCGAACCGGATCAGGTGCGCGTGGAGTCGCTGGTGCCGAACGGCTGTGAAGAGGGGTCGGTGGACCACTTCTTCGAGAATGGCGATGAGCTGAACGACCAGATGGTGCAGCGGCTGGAAGCGGCGCGGGAAATGGGCCTCGTGCTGCGTTACGTCGCGCGTTTCAACGCCAACGGAAAAGCGCGCGTCGGCGTGGAAGCGGTGCGCCCTGAGCATCCGCTGGCGGCCCTGCTGCCATGTGATAACGTGTTTGCCATCGAAAGCCGCTGGTATCGTGATAATCCGCTGGTGATCCGCGGGCCTGGCGCAGGACGCGATGTCACCGCCGGGGCGATCCAGTCAGATATTAACCGCCTGGCGCAGTTGCT
>NZ_CP127837.1:1270389-1307614 GCF_030291195.1 Enterobacter sp. PGRG2
GAGTGAGGGGACTTTCCATCCTGAATCTTTTTCATCTTCCCTGAACAATCCTCACACAGTTTCACGATAATTCTGTTGACGCCATATCGCTTTTCCGTCATTTTTACATCTGGACGTCTAAACGTATAGAAGTTCACATTACAATAAACAACGACACGCGATTGATGAGGTAAGGTATGAGCTTTTTTCACGCCAACCAGCGGGAAGCCCTGAATCAGAGCCTGGCAGAAGTGCAGGGGCAGATTAATGTCTCTTTTGAGTTTTTCCCGCCGCGCACCAGTGAAATGGAACAGACTTTATGGCACTCCATCGATCGCCTGAGCAGCCTGAAGCCGAAATTTGTCTCTGTGACCTATGGCGCAAACTCCGGCGAGCGCGACCGTACGCACAGCATTATTAAAGGCATCAAAGATAAAACCGGTCTGGAAGCGGCGCCGCATCTCACCTGTATTGACGCCAGCCGTGACGAACTGCGCAGCATCGCCCGGGATTACTGGAACAACGGTATCCGTCATATCGTGGCGCTGCGCGGCGATCTGCCGCCGGGCGGCGGTAAGCCTGATATGTACGCCACCGACCTGGTCGCGCTGTTAAAAGAGGTTGCTGATTTTGATATTTCCGTTGCCGCCTATCCGGAAGTGCACCCGGAAGCGAAGAGCGCGCAGGCGGATCTGCTGAACCTGAAACGCAAAATCGACGCTGGCGCTAACCGTGCCATCACGCAGTTTTTCTTCGACGTGGAAAGCTATCTGCGATTCCGCGACCGCTGCGCCTCGACCGGCATCGACGTGGAAATCATTCCGGGCATTCTGCCGGTCTCGAACTTTAAACAGGCTAAAAAATTCGCCGACATGACCAACGTGCGTATTCCGGCATGGATGTCGCAGATGTTTAACGGTCTGGATGATGACCCCGAAACCCGTAAGCTGGTGGGCGCGAATATCGCCATGGACATGGTGAAGATTTTAAGCCGCGAAGGGGTGAAGGATTTCCACTTCTATACGCTGAACCGCGCCGAGATGAGCTATGCCATTTGTCATACACTGGGCGTGCGCCCGTCGCTGTAACCAAAAACGCCGGGCATGACTGCCCGGCAGCCGGTTTATTCCCACTCTTCCAGGAAACGCTGACCATACTGATCGGCGACGATCAGCGCCGCGTAAACCTCTTCAGGCGTGGCCCCGCCCGGCATATTGTGAATGGTTTCCCCTTCCGCGCAGGCCGCTTGCGCCACCTGGCGCAACTTCGCCGGAATATCGGCTTTAATATCCAGCTGGGCGAGCGTGATCGGCAGGCCGACGCTGTGACACAGCGACGCCACGGTTTCGATCTCCTCCACCGACGCGTTTTCTAACACCAGCTGCGTCAGTGTACCGAAGGCCACTTTTTCGCCGTGATAGTAATGGTGCGCGTCCGGGATCGCCGTCAGACCGTTGTGAATGGCATGCGCCGCCGCCAGTCCGCCGCTTTCAAAACCGACGCCGCTTAGGTAGGTATTGGCTTCCACGATGCGCTCCAGCGCGGCGGTGACCACATGCTGCTCCGCCGCCAGCATGGCTTTTTCACCCTGCTCCAGCAGCGTGTTGTAGCACAGCTCGGCCAGCGCCAGCGCCGCCTGGGTGCACTGTCCGCCCGCCATGGTGGTGGCCCCGCTGCGGGCGCAGGCGCGCGCTTCAAACCAGGTGGCCAGCGCATCGCCGATCCCGGCGGCTAACAGACGCGCAGGCGCGCCCGCCACCACTTTGGTATCGACAATCACCAGATCCGGGTTTTTCGGCAGCATCAGGTAACGTTCGAATTCACCGGCCTCGGTATAGATCACCGACAGCGCGCTGCACGGCGCATCGGTTGACGCGATGGTCGGTGCGATCGCCACCGGCAGGTGCATGTAGTGGGCCAGCGCTTTGGCGGTATCCAGGGTTTTACCGCCGCCAATGCCCAGCACCGCCGTGCAGTCTGCCTCTTCAGCCAGCGCGCGCAGACGGTCGATTTCCGTTTGCGAACATTCGCCGCCAAAGGGCACGATATCGGCGCTCAGGTCGGCGTCATCAAAACTTTTTTGCAGCGTCTCCTGCGCGAAACCTAAAACGAATTTGTCACCGACCACCAGCCAGCTTTCCGCCAGCGGTTTCAGATAGTCTCCCAGACGGGTGAGCACATCTGCCCCCTGAATGTATTTACCCGGCGATTGAATAATGTGGTCCATAGTTGACTCCTTTTACAGCGTTAACGTGCCAAAGGCGGTTTGCCAGTCGTGCTCGAATTTCTCGATCGCCGCCTCTACTGCCGGCGTACCGAGCATTTGTTGCGCTACCTCTAAGGGTAGCGTAATCGCCTGACATCCGGTCAGAAGACAGTCGAGCGCCTGGCGCGGGGTTTTAAAGCTGGCGGCCAGCACCATGCTCTCCGGCGCATGAAGTTCGAGCAGACGTTGCAGCTCCTGCACCATACGGATACCGTCGCCGCCCTGCGCATCCACGCGGTTGACGTAGGGCGCGACGTATTTCGCCCCCGCCAGCGCCGCCAGCAGACCCTGCGCCGGGTTGTACACCGCCGTTCCCAGCGTCACGATGCCTTCTTTTTTTAACATTTTGATGGCCGCCAGCCCTTCGGCAGTCACCGGCACTTTGACAATGATGCCCGGCAGGATGTCATTCAGCTGTCGGGCATCTGCCACCATGCCGTCCGCCGTGCGGCTCATCACCTGCGCGAACAGCGTGCCGTCAGGCCCGATAGCCTGTTGCAGACGAGGTAATACCTCCCGCAGCGGCTGTTTACCGGCGGCGATTATGCTCGGGTTGGTGGTCACGCCCGCCAGCGGATAAATGCGCGCCAGGCGTTCGACTTCGGCAACGTTGGCCGTGTCCAGATAGAGTTCCATGCTTTACCTCGTCAGCTTTCTGAAGTTGCGATGGCGATCAGCATAAAAGCCGGGGCCGACAGGCCGCTATCTGTCAAATCTGCCAAACACTGGACAAATGTAAGCTGCGGTCAGAAATGCGAGCTGGCTCACAGGTTCGTTTTGGTCAGCTGGCTGTGATACTGGCGGCGGTATTCGGACGGGGTGCGCTCGGTGGCTTTGCGGAACAGGCGGCAGAAATAGTTACTGTCAACAAAGCCGCAGGCGTGGGCCACTTCGTTTATTTTCAGATCGTAATTTTTCAGCAACATGCGCGCATGTTCCAGCCGGATCTGGTTCAGATAAGCGTTAAATCCTGTCGCCCCGGTATTGGCAAACAGATGGGAGAGGTAGTTCGGGGAAATATAAAACGCCTGCGCCACGGACTCACGGGTCAGCGGCGCGGCATAATTTTCGTCGATATAATGGCGTATGGCTTCAGACAGCGCCTGGCTGCGGGAGGCGGTCTGGATCTGGCTGCCCAGCAGATCGGCGCAGTGGCTGAGCAGGCTTCTTACCGTGAGACGGGCGGTGCGCTGCTCGTGCGGTTGCATCTGTAATTCACTGAGCGTCTGCAATAATAAAGAGCCGGTACGCGGGCCGCGCCGCGCCACCTGGGCGTGACACAGATTGTGCAGATGGACGCCGTCCCGGCGTTGCACGCTGAAAACTAAATACTGTTTCTCAAAGTGGATGTTAAGCAGAGTGGCAGGCTGGCGGCATTGCGGCGCGTTCCAGTGACCGGCGGGGATAAAGAGCACGTCGTTTTCCGCCATGACTGCGGGTTCACTGCCGTCTGTTATTTCGCCGTCGAGCACGATTTCCAGCCGCGGAAAATCCGTCTGCAATGCCCCTGCCGGAACCGGCCCTGCGCCACGAGCAAACCAGACGCGCTGCAACAGGGCGGCGTCTTCGGCGAATCGGGTAAGGTGATGGCTGAGGTCGTATGACATGTTTTTCCCGGAGATCGCCCGGTGAACCTTGCGTCACCGGGCGGGGGAGACCGTGCAGATTAGCCGGTGTTACGCATACCGGCAGCCACACCGGCGATGGTGACCATTAAGGCCTGTTCCACGCACGGATCTGCTTCTTTACCTTCTTCTTCCGCCTGACGCGAACGGTGCAGCAGTTCGGCCTGGAGAACGTTGAGCGGGTCGGTATAGATGTTACGCAACTGAATTGACTCGGCGATCCACGGCAGGTCGGCCATCAGGTGCGAGTCGTTAGCGATATCCAGCACCACTTTGATGTCCGCTTCCAGCTGGTCACGCAGCTCGCTGCCCAGCGCCCACAGCTCCGGTTTCACCAGACGCTGATCGTAGTATTCCGCCAGCCACAAATCAGCTTTGGAGAACACCATTTCCAGCATCCCCAGACGGGTAGAGAAGAACGGCCAGTCGCGACACATGGCTTCCAGTTCGCTCTGCTTACCGTCTTCCACCACTTTTTGCAGCGCCGCGCCTGCGCCCAGCCAGGCGGGCAGCATTAAGCGGTTTTGCGTCCAGGCGAAAATCCACGGAATGGCGCGCAGCGATTCGACGCCGCCGGTCGGGCGACGTTTGGCCGGACGTGAGCCCAGCGGCAGTTTGCCGAGTTCCTGCTCCGGCGTCGCCGAACGGAAATAGGGCACAAAGCTTTCGTTTTCGCGCACATAGCCACGGTACATGTCGCAGGAGATGTCAGACAGCTCGTCCATAATATGGCACCAGGCGTCTTTCGGCTCCGGCGGCGGCAGCAGGTTGGCTTCGAGGATCGCGCCGGTGTAGAGGGACAGACTGCTGATGGTGATATCCGGCAGGCCGTATTTAAAGCGGATCATCTCGCCCTGTTCGGTCACGCGTAGACCCCCTTTCAGGCTGCCCGGCGGTTGCGAGAGCAGCGCCGCGTGTGCCGGTGCGCCGCCGCGACCAATAGAGCCGCCGCGTCCGTGGAACAGCGTCAGCGCGATGCCCGCTTTTTCGCAGGTTTTGATCAGCGCGTCCTGTGCCTGATATTGCGCCCATGACGCCGCCATCACGCCCGCATCTTTCGCGGAGTCGGAATAGCCAATCATCACCATCTGTTTGCCCTGAATGAAGCCGCGATACCAGTCGATATTCAGCAACTGGGTCATGACGTCATTGGCGTTGTTGAGGTCGTCGAGAGTTTCAAACAGCGGCGCGACCGGCAGGGCGAAGCCAATACCGGCTTCTTTCAGCAGCAAATGCACCGCCAGCACGTCAGACGGCGTTTTCGCCATGGAGATCACATAGGCGGCAACAGATCCTTGCGGTGCATCGACGATCGCTTTGCAGGTGTTAAACACTTCGCGGGTGTCGTCGCTTGGCTCCCAGTTGCGTGGCAGCAGCGGGCGCTTGGAATTCAGTTCGCGGATCAGGAACGCCTGTTTATCGGCCTCTGACCAGCTTTCGTAATCGCCAATACCGAGGTAGCGGGTCAGTTCGCCCAGCGCTTCGGTATGRCGSGTACTTTCCTGRCGTACATCAATACGTACCAGCGGCACGCCAAAACATTTGACGCGGCGCAGGGTGTCGAGCAGTTCGCCATTGGCGATGATGGACATGCCGCAGGCCTGTAAGGATTTATAGCAGGCGTACAGCGGATCCCACAGCTGTTCGTTGTTGGTCAGCAGGCCCGCGGGTTTCGGCAGGCGCTGGCCTTTCAGACGGGCTTCCAGCCAGGACTGGGTCGCCATCAGCTGGCTGCGCAGCCCTTTCAGCAGATAGCGGTACGGCTCCTGCGCGCCTTCGCTGCCCACCATTTCACGCAGTTCGTCGGTGCATTCCACCATCGACAGTTCAGAGATCAGCACCTGAATATCTTTCAGGAACAGATCGGTGGCTTTCCAGCGGCTCAGCAGCAGGACGTGGCGGGTGATCTCCGCCGTGACGTTCGGGTTGCCGTCGCGATCGCCCCCCATCCAGGAAGTGAAACGCACCGGGACAAAATCCACCGGCAGCTTGTAGCCAAGATTTTCTTCCAGCTGTTCGTTCAGCTCGCGCAGGTAATTCGGGACGCCTTCCCACAGGCTGTTTTCCACCACGGCAAAGCCCCATTTGGCTTCGTCCACCGGGCTTGGGCGATGTTTACGGATTTCGTCCGTATGCCAGGACTGGGCAATCAGCTGGCGCAGGCGGCGCATCAGCTGGTTACGCTCGTAATCGGCAATGTCTTTGTTATCAAGCTGCTTTAAGCAGTTATTCACTTCCACCATTTTGTGGATCAGCGTGCGACGGGTGATTTCTGTCGGGTGGGCGGTCAGCACCAGCTCCAGCGACAGGGATTCCACGGCTTTTTTAATGGTGTCTTCGTTGAGATCGGGCTGGTCTTTCAGCTTTCTGAGGGTGCGGGCGATAATTTCCGGATTGCTGGCCCCTTCGCCTTTTGGCGATATGCTGTGGTATTGCTCGGCGGTATTAGCCAGATTCAGGAACTGGCTGAAGGCGCGAGCCACCGGTAACAGCTCATCGTTGGACAGGTTCTGCAAGGTGGTGAGCAGCGCCTGGCGGTCGGCTTCGTTACCTGCACGTGAGGATTTTGAGAGCTTACGGATCGTTTCGACACGGTCGAGAATGTTCTCTCCCAGCGCGTCCTTGATGGTATCTCCCAGCAGCTTGCCGAGCATACTGACATTACTACGCAAAGCGGAATATTGTTCGTTCATGTTAACCCAGACACCCCATCTCATTTTATTTTGTTATAACCCTGGTCACGTATCAGGACTGCAGGGAAATAAGACACCGTCTTTTATAAAGCCACGTAAAACCCCGTGCGTCAATTGCTGCGAAAACGGTTCAGCAAACGAATAAATGACGGCAATTTATGAAAGTTAACAGGCGCAGTTGCAGATAAGTAAAGCTTATGGAGATGTGACAAAAATCACCCCTCACCGGGAGGCGAGGGGGAAGAATTAATGCCAGCAGAAGTGATGCACCACCTGGGTGATCAGCTCCCGGGTCGGCTTAATAAAGCGCGTTTCCAGATATTCATCCGGCTGGTGCGCCTGATTAATTGAGCCGGGGCCTAACACCAGCGTCGGGCACAGGGTCTGAATAAAGGGCGCTTCGGTGCAGTAGTTCACCACTTCCGTTTGCGTGCCGAGCAGTTTTTCCACCACCTCGACCAGCTGGTGATCCGGCGGGCACTCGTAGCCGGGGATCGGCGGGTGCAGCTCGGCGATATTGACGCGACCCGGCCAGCGTTCGCTCACCGGCGCCAGCGCTTCATTAAGCAGCCCTTCCAGATCGTTAAGCGTCATGCCCGGCAGCGGGCGAATATCCATATGCAGTTCACAACAGGCGCAGATTCGGTTCGCCGCGTCGCCGCCGTGAATGTGGCCGAGGTTCAGCGTCGGATAAGGTACGGTGAAGGCGTCAAAGTGATAGCGTTCTTTCAGCGTGTCGCGCAGTTGCAGAATATGACCGATGGATTCATGCATCAGTTCGATGGCGTTAACGCCGCGCGCCGGATCGCTGGAGTGGCCGGACTGACCAAGAATGCGGATGGCATTCGAGATGTGCCCTTTGTGGGCGCGTACCGGTTGCAGGGATGTCGGTTCGCCGATAATGGCGCAGTCCGGGCGGATTTCGGCGTGTTCGGCGAAATAGCGCGCGCCCGCCATGCTGGTCTCTTCATCGGCGGTGGCCAGTACGTAGAGCGGCTTTTTAAGTTGCGTCACATCCACGTCACGCAGCGCATCAAGAATGAAGGCAAAAAAGCCTTTCATATCGGCAGTGCCGAGGCCGTAAAGTTTGTTGTCATGCTCGGTGAGGGTAAAGGGATCCCGCGTCCAGCGACCATCGTCAAACGGCACGGTATCGGTATGTCCGGTAAGCAGTAAACCGCCCGATCCCTGGCCCGCGCTGGCGAGCATATTGAATTTATTGCGCGTGCCGGGAACCGGCTGGATGTCCACTTTAAACCCGAGATCGCCAAACCAGCCGCCCAGCAGATTGATTAAAGCCGCATTACTCTGATCCAGCGCTTCTTCCGTTGCGCTGATAGACGGTGTGGCTATCAGAGCGCGGTAAATCTCGATAAATGGCGGTAGATTCATTTTCATTGTTGACACACCTTAGGTCGTGATAGTATCAATATTCATGCAGTAAATGTGAATAAAAATACACTAACGTTGATCGTAAAGGAACCCGATGTTGAATACGCTGATTGTGGGCGCTAGCGGTTATGCGGGCGCTGAGCTTGTAAGCTACGTGAATCGCCACCCTCATATGAACATAACCGCTTTGACCGTGTCAGCGCAAAGCAATGATGCGGGAAAGCGCATCTCCGATTTGCATCCGCAGCTGAAAGGCATTGTCGATCTGCCTTTACAGCCGATGTCCGACATCAGCGAATTTACCGACGGCGTGGACGTGGTGTTTCTGGCAACCGCCCATGAAGTCAGCCATGACCTCGCGCCGCAATTTCTGGCGGCGGGCTGCGTGGTGTTCGACCTCTCCGGGGCGTTCCGCGTTAACGATGCCGGGTTCTATGAAAAATATTATGGCTTCACCCATCAGCATCCGGATCTGCTGGAAAAAGCGGTCTATGGCCTGGCGGAGTGGAACGCCGATAAACTGAAAGAGGCGAATCTGATCGCCGTGCCGGGCTGCTACCCGACGGCGGCGCAGCTGTCGCTGAAGCCGTTGATCGACGCCGGGCTGCTGGATCTTTCCCAATGGCCGGTGATCAACGCCACCAGCGGCGTCAGCGGCGCCGGGCGCAAAGCCGCTATCTCCAACAGTTTCTGTGAAGTGAGCCTGCAACCCTATGGCGTGTTTAATCACCGCCATCACCCGGAAATCACCACCCATCTGGGCGCAGAGGTGATCTTTACCCCGCACCTGGGCAACTTCCCGCGCGGCATTCTGGAAACTATTACCTGCCGCCTGAAACCGGGCGTCGACAGCGCGCAGATCGCCCAGGCTTTCCGGCAGGCGTATGCGGATAAACCGCTGGTGCGTCTGTATGACAAAGGTGTTCCGGCGCTGAAAAACGTGGTTGGTTTACCCTTCTGCGATATTGGTTTCGCGGTGTCGGATCAGCATCTCATTGTGGTGGCGACCGAAGATAACCTGTTGAAAGGTGCGGCGGCGCAGGCGGTGCAGTGTGCAAACATTCGTTTCGGCTATGCTGAAACGCAGTCTCTTATTTAAGGGTGCAATGATGAATCCATTAATTATCAAGCTGGGTGGCGTACTGCTGGATAGCGAAGAAGCGCTGGAGCGCCTGTTTACGGCGCTGGTCAATTATCGTGAGTCTCATCAGCGCCCGCTGGTTATCGTGCACGGCGGCGGCTGTGTGGTGGATGAGCTGATGAAGCAGCTTAACCTGCCGGTGACCAAGAAAAACGGCCTGCGCGTCACGCCAGCCGATCAGATCGACATCATCACCGGCGCGCTGGCGGGTACCGCCAACAAAACGCTGCTGGCATGGGCGAAGAAACATCATATCGCCTCTGTTGGTCTGTATCTGGGCGATGGCGACAGCGTGAGCGTGACGCAGCTCGACGAAGAACTGGGTCACGTCGGCCATGCAAAACCTGGCTCGCCAAAGCTTATCAACACTCTGCTGGACGGCGGTTTCCTGCCGGTGGTCAGCTCCATTGGCGTGACCGACGACGGGCAGTTAATGAACGTCAACGCCGACCAGGCGGCCACGGCGCTGGCAGCGACCCTGGGCGCGGATTTGATCCTGCTCTCTGATGTCAGCGGCATTCTTGACGGTAAAGGTCAGCGCATTGCCGAAATGACGGCGGCGAAAGCTGAGCAGCTGATCGACCAGGGAATTATTACCGATGGCATGATCGTGAAGGTGAACGCCGCGCTGGATGCCGCCCGCACGCTGGGCCGTCCGGTGGACATCGCGTCATGGCGTCATGCGGAACAACTTCCGGCGCTGTTTAACGGCACGCCGATTGGCACCCGTATTCTGGCGTAAGATTTCATACATCGCTGGCGTAAGATTTAATGCCCGGCGGCGCGTTGCTTGCCGGGCCTACAGACCGTAGGCCGGATAAGCGTAGCGCCATCCGGCAGAATTCATAAAGAAAGGAAGAATGTTATGGCACTTTGGGGCGGGCGTTTTACTCAGGCAGCGGATCAACGGTTCAAACAGTTCAACGACTCTTTGCGCTTTGACTATCGCCTGGCGGAGCAGGATATTGTTGGCTCTGTGGCCTGGTCTAAGGCGCTGGTAACGGTAGGCGTACTGACGGCGCAGGAACAGCAACAGCTGGAAGATGCGCTCACTATTCTGCTGGAGGAAGTGCGTCTCGATCCGCAGCAAATTCTTACCAGCGACGCCGAAGATATTCACAGCTGGGTGGAAGGCAGACTCATCGACAAAGTGGGCGCGCTGGGCAAAAAATTGCATACCGGGCGTAGCCGTAACGACCAGGTGGCCACTGATCTGAAACTGTGGTGTAAAGAGCAGGTGAGTGAACTGCTTGGCGCGAATCGCCAGTTACAGTCTGCGCTGGTGGAAACCGCGCAGGCCAATCAGGATGCGGTGATGCCGGGCTATACGCACCTGCAACGTGCGCAGCCGGTGACCTTTGCCCACTGGTGTCTGGCCTATGTCGAGATGCTGGCCCGTGATGAAAGCCGCCTGCAGGATGCGCTCAAGCGTCTGGACGTCAGTCCGTTAGGCTGCGGCGCGCTGGCGGGCACGGCTTATGAAATCGACCGTGAACAGCTGGCGGGCTGGCTGGGCTTTGCGTCAGCGACCCGTAACAGCCTCGACAGCGTATCGGATCGTGACCACGTGCTGGAGTTGCTGTCTGACGCGTCCATCGGCATGGTGCATCTGTCGCGTTTCGCCGAAGATCTGATCTTCTTCAACACCGGTGAAGCAGGCTTTGTGGAGTTGTCCGACCGCGTGACGTCCGGCTCCTCCTTAATGCCGCAGAAGAAAAACCCGGATGCGCTGGAGCTGATCCGCGGTAAATGCGGCCGTGTACAGGGCGCGCTGACCGGCATGATGATGACCCTGAAAGGTCTGCCGCTGGCGTATAACAAAGATATGCAGGAAGACAAAGAAGGGCTGTTCGACGCGCTGGATACCTGGCTGGACTGCCTGCACATGGCAACTCTGGTGCTGGACGGTATTCAGGTGAAACGTCCACGCTGCCAGGAAGCGGCGCAGCAGGGTTACGCGAATGCCACCGAGCTGGCGGATTATCTGGTCGCCAAAGGCGTTCCCTTCCGTGAAGCGCACCATATTGTCGGCGAAGCGGTGGTGGAAGCCATTGCTCAGGGTAAACCGCTGGAAGATCTGCCGCTGGCGGATTTGCAGAAATTCAGCAGCGTGATTGGCGGGGATGTCTATCCGATCCTGTCACTGCAATCCTGCCTCGATAAACGCGCGGCGAAAGGCGGTGTGTCACCGGCGCAGGTAGCGCAGGCGATTGCCGATGCCCGACAACGCCTGGGCTGAACAAAAAAGAACCCCGCCACCGGCGGGGTTCTGGTTTTAGCACTGCGGGTTATTTGAGCTTAATCATCTCTTCTGTAATGGTGAATTTCTTCAGTACAGTCACTTCACCTTTTACATCTTCCACCAGGGTAATGACATCGCCCACTTTTGGTGCGTAGTAGTAATGCAGCGTGACGATGGTGTCGTTGCCGCTGACGCGTTTACTGCCGTAGTACACCGAACCATTCTGGGTATGACCCATGTATTTATCGCCTTCACCTGCATTGTGGAAAGCGACAAATTTACGGCTCTTCTGCGCGGCGGTAGTGAGGTTGATTTCAACGCTACGCTGGCTTGCCGTGGTGACAGCTTCAAAAGAGTGTACGCCGTCAGCCAGCTCGTCAGAGACGCTGGTGAAAGGCGCGAATACCTGACTGTAAGCGTACTCGGGTGCCTGCGATGGCGTCATGCCGCTATGTTCCGGAGAAACCTGACCCGGTACGCCTGGCTTGTCGCGCGCCATTGACCAGATACCAATCATACCGAGCTTACGGTCAGTAGCATCCTCCATGACTTTTTGGGCATCCGACAGATAGAACACTTCGCCCTGCACGTCGTTGTAGCCAATCATTGGCGTGGTGCCCATCATGGCGTTGATCTCTTTATCAGATTTCGCCGGCCAGATTTTCTTCAGCTGATTAAACAGGTTGTCGATGGCGGAGGTGGCGCAGGTGCCGTGAATGTTCTGGCCTTCGGTGCCGTCGGACTGACAAATTGAGTTGCCGTAGTCCATGGTCATCACGTTGACGCCTGCCAGTTCCACGCCTGCATCACGCGCATTTTCCAGCACGTAGACACCGTCCGGCGTCAGACCGGTCGGCAGGATCGGCAGGGTATACCAGACGCCGACTTTACGGCCCTCTTTTTTCCATTGATCCTGGGTGGCTTTCACCACACGGTTACGACGCTGGATGGATTCGTGATCGGCGACCCAGGTGCCTTCAATGTCGAAGTCCAGCACGTTGAGGTTCAGGTTATCCACGATGTCGTAATAGTGTTTTTGCAGATCGGCGTCGTTCTTACAGGCGGCCGCCAGCGGGGAGTTGTTCGCGCCGCCAATAGACACCATCACATCGCCGCCTGCTTCACGCAGCGCTTTGATTTTGCTGTACTGGGCGTAGTCCTGCATGCTGTAGGCGGTGCCCCAGGTCGGGATACACTGCTCGCCGCTTTTCGCCACCACAAACGCCATGGTGTAATGGGTAATGTTTTGCTCTTTTGCCAGCTTCGCCAGATCCGGAATGGAATTCAGGGTGAAATCGACATAGGGGGCGTAAACGTGAGCGGGCCACGGATTTTTCGGCGTACCTACGCGCTCTTTAGTGCCGGTCCAGTCGGTGTAGATCGCCCAGGGGTTTTCATCAACCGGCGATACGGCTTTCACTTTCGCCTGCGATACATAGGGCTGGCCCTGGAACTGTACCAGCGTACCCGCTTCATAAAGCGCAGTGGCGCTATATTGTGGCGCGGCGCTCAGTTCTGCTTCGCTATATTCGACGGTCGGGCCTAATGGCTTCCACGGACGGCCATTAGTACCGGTCGGGTTCTGGTTAGCGGGATTCGAGGGATTATCTCCCACGGTATAAAACAGCGCTTCATAGGACTGGCCGTCAAGTTGCGCGACATCGCCTTTGTTATATACCTGAGTAGAACTCCACACCGGAACTGGGGTATATAATTGCCATGGATTATCTTCGCCTGGCGTAAAGGAATATGCCGGAACCGCGCTTTTCGCCTGATAATTCACATCGCCATAGCTGACAATATCGCCCGTGACGTAATTCTTTTCGGCGCTGAATGCGTCGTAATTGACCGGCGTGATACCGCCAGCGTCGCAGGTGGTCGGATTGCCATATTCGTTTATTTCTGCGGGCGTGGCATCGCGGACATAAGTCCATGGATTTTCCCAGTTATCTGCGGATGCATCTTTCGGGCAATTATCAGCGTTAACATACCAGCGGTTGGTATACACTTTACTGTCAAAAATCACTTCAATAGTATCGCCGCCTTCCTGACCGCTCCATGCTTCCAGCGCAAAGGCGTTTCCGGCGCAGGCCAATAGACCTGCCGCGATAAAATATCGCGTCATCATATTCAATTTCATCGTTCACTATTCCATCAGTTATTGAAAAAACTACGGCGGCATTTTTATGCAGGCATAAATATATTTCAAGAGAATAACGTTTTAACTTAAACTAAATATATATATTGGCGGGATAATATTTATCTAATTTATAATTAGAGGCGGGTTTTACGGATTATCCGTAGATTTATAAGTAAAGGACTCATTATTTGCTGCAAAAAAAAGCGGACCCATGGTCCGCTAAATAGTTCACGTTGGCTTTAGTATTTTCAAAACGAGGCGAGTGGCTTCAAGGGATTTTTGAGATGCCGCCTCGTTTCTGGTGCTAATTATTGTACAGAGTGCTTGATAGGGATAATCGTTCATTGCTATTCTATCTATCGCCATGGACTATCATGGCGTCGGAGGATGAAGAATGAATATTCGCGATCTTGAATACCTGGTTGCGTTAGCTGAACACCGCCACTTTCGCCGCGCGGCAGATGCCTGCCATGTCAGCCAGCCTACGCTGAGCGGCCAGATCCGTAAACTGGAAGATGAGCTTGGCGTCATGCTTCTGGAGCGCACCAGCCGCAAAGTACTCTTTACCCAGTCCGGTCTGCTGCTGGTGGATCAGGCGCGCACCGTGCTGCGTGAGGTAAAAGTGCTTAAAGAGATGGCCAGCCAGCAGGGCGAAACCATGTCCGGCCCGCTGCATATCGGCCTGATCCCGACCGTGGGGCCGTATCTGCTGCCGCAGATTATCCCGCTGTTGCACCAGACCTTCCCGAAACTGGAAATGTATCTGCATGAAGCCCAGACGCATCAGCTGCTGACGCAACTGGACAGCGGTAAGCTTGATTGCGCGATCCTGGCGCTGGTAAAAGAGAGTGAAGCCTTTATTGAAGTGCCGCTCTTTGACGAGCCGATGATGCTGGCGATCTATGAGGATCACCCGTGGGCGAACCGCGATCGTGTGCCTATGGGCGATCTGGCGGGCGAAAAACTGCTGATGCTGGAAGACGGGCACTGCCTGCGCGATCAGGCGATGGGCTTCTGCTTCGAAGCCGGGGCCGACGAAGATACGCACTTCCGTGCCACCAGTCTGGAAACGCTGCGTAATATGGTGGCGGCGGGAAGTGGTATTACGTTGCTGCCTGCGCTCTCTGTGCCGCCAGAGCGCAAGCGCGACGGCGTCATCTATCTGCCGTGCATTAAGCCGGAACCGCGTCGTACCATTGGCCTGGTCTACCGCCCTGGCTCACCGCTGCGCAGCCGCTATGAGCAACTGGCAGAGGCCATCCGTACCACTATGGATGGCCACTTTGACCGCCTGTTAAAACAGGCGGTTTAAGCCGTTCAGCGCCGCTACCCGATAGGCTTCCGCCATGGTCGGGTAGTTAAAGGTGGTGTTAACAAAGTACTCAATAGTGTTACCGCCACCTTTCTGCTCCATGATCGCCTGGCCGATGTGAATAATTTCGGCGGCGCGTTCGCCAAAGCAGTGGATCCCCAGAATTTCTTTGGTCTCGCGGTGGAACAGAATTTTCAGCGTGCCGACGCTCATGCCGACGATCTGCGCGCGCGCCAGGTGTTTAAACTGCGCACGCCCCACTTCGTAAGGCACTTTCATGGCGGTGAGCTGCTGTTCGGTTTTCCCGACCGAGCTGATCTCCGGAATGGTGTAGATGCCGGTAGGAATGTCTTCCACCAGATGCGCGCTGGCTTCGCCTTTTACCATCGCCTGCGCGGCGATACGGCCCTGATCGTAAGCGGCAGACGCCAGGCTCGGGTAGCCAATCACATCGCCGACGGCATACACGTGCGGCAGCGCCGTCTGGTACATGCTGTTCACTTTCAGCAGGCCACGTCCATCCGCCTGTAAACCGATGTTTTCCAGCGCCAGCGAGTCCACGTTACCGGTGCGGCCGTTCGCGTAGAGCAGGCAATCCGCTTTTAGCTTTTTGCCGGATTTGAGGTGCATAATCACCCCGTCATCCGTGCCTTCGATGCGCTCGTATTCTTCATTGTGGCGAATAACCACGCCGTTATTCCAGAAGTGATAGGAGAGGGCATCTGACATCTCCTGATCGAGGAACGCCAGCAGGCGATCGCGGGTGTTGATCAGATCAACTTTGACCTCCATTCCCCGGAAGATCGACGCGTATTCGCAACCGATCACCCCGGCGCCATAGATGATCACATGGCGCGGTTCATGCTGAAGGCTGAGGATCGAGTCGCTGTCGTACACGCGCGGATGGGCAAAATCGACGTCTGCCGGATGGTACGGACGCGAGCCGCAGGCAATGACGAATTTTTCGGCGGTCAGCGTTTCCACGGTGCCGTCCGGACACTCCAGCGCCAGCGTATGATCGTCCACAAAATGCGCGTTGCCCTGCAGGATCTCGCAATGGTTGCGTTCATAGAAGCCCTGACGCATGCGGGTCTGCTGATTAATCACGCTGTCGGCATGATTGAGGATGTCGGCAAAGGAGGAACGAAGAAGGCGGGAATGGTCGCTGTACAGCGGGTTCTGGTTGAATTCAATGATACGGCTGACGGCATGGCGAAGCGCCTTGGAAGGGATGGTGCCCCAGTGCGTACAGCCGCCGCCCACGTTGTGGTAGCGTTCGATAACCGCGACCCGTGCTCCCTGTTTAACCAGACCCATTGCCGCGCCTTCGCCGCCTGGGCCGGAGCCTATCACTATTGCATCGTAATCCCAGGAATGTGACATGGTATTACTCACCTGTTTTTATACACAAAATAAACACAATGATAACATTTGCCCCGCTTTAACCCAATTATCGTTGTGCTTTTTTGCGAAGCCAAAGCACAAACTGCCCGTAAACAATCATTCACAAAGCAATGTAAACCGATTAGTTTTATTGTCTGGTATAGTGCCATCGGGCCTTTGGAAGGATTCAGACATCGTGATGGGCGTTAGAGCGCAACAAAAAGAACGCACCCGGCGTTCGCTGGTAGAAGCGGCATTTAGTCAATTAAGCGCTGAGCGTAGTTTTGCCAGCCTCAGCTTGCGCGAAGTGGCGCGCGAGGCGGGTATTGCGCCGACCTCTTTTTATCGCCATTTCCGCGATGTGGATGAACTCGGCCTGACCATGGTGGATGAAAGCGGGCTGATGCTGCGCCAGCTGATGCGCCAGGCGCGTCAGCGTATCGCCAAAGGCGGCAGCGTGATCCGCACGTCGGTGTCCACCTTTATGGAATTTATCGGCAATAACCCTAATGCTTTTCGTCTGCTGCTGCGGGAACGCTCCGGCACGTCGGCGGCGTTTCGTGCCGCGGTGGCGCGTGAAATTCAGCACTTTATTGCGGAACTTGCCGATTATCTCGAACTCGAAAACCATATGCCGCGGGCGTTCACCGAAGCGCAGGCCGAAGCGATGGTCACTATCGTCTTTAACGCAGGCGCTGAAGCATTAGATATTGGCGTGGAACAACGTCGGCAATTAGAAGAGCGACTGGTTTTACAGCTGCGGATGATTTCCAAAGGCGCGTATTACTGGTATCGCCGTGAACAAGAGAAAATTTCGCAACAACCCGATGAGTGAAGGATGAGTAATGAAACAGACAGTTCAAGATAAAGGTACGTTGCTGCTGGCGCTGATCGCTGGCCTGTCCATCAATGGCACCTTTACCGCCATTTTCAGTTCTGTTGTGCCGTTTTCCATCTTCCCGATTATTGCGCTGGTGCTGACGGTGTACTGTCTGCATCAGCGTTATCAGAACCGTACCATGCCGGTGGGTTTACCCGGTCTGGCGGCGGCGTGTTTCATCCTTGGCGTGCTGCTTTACAGCGCCGTGGTGCGCGCAGAGTATCCGGCTATCGGCTCTAACTTCGTGCCTGCGGTGCTCTCCGTGGCGCTGGTATTCTGGATCGGTTATCGCCTGCGTAACCGCAGGCATGAACTGCCGGAATAAGCCGCTTACTTACGGGTCAACAGTACGCCGCACTCCATATGGTGCGTGTACGGGAACTGATCGAACAGGGCCAGACGTTCAATATTGTGCGTCTGGCTCAGCGTCTCCAGGTTCCTGCATAAGGTTTCCGGGTTACAGGAAATGTACAGAATACGCGGGTACGCCTGCACCATCTTCTCGGTTTCGCTGTCCAGCCCGCTACGCGGCGGATCGACGAAAATCGTCTCGCACTGATAGCTTTTCAGATCGATCCCCTGCAGGCGGTTAAATTCCCGCACGCCGTTCATCGCCTGAGTAAACTCTTCTGCCGCCATGCGGATAATCTGCACGTTATCAATGTGGTTAGCGGCAATATTGTATTGCGCTGCCGCCACTGACGGCTTGGCGATTTCCGTCGCCAGTACCCGATCGAAATTGCGCGCCAGCGCCAGCGAGAAGTTGCCGTTTCCGCAGTACAGCTCCAGCAAATCCCCCGTCGAATTTTTTGTGGCGTTCAGCGCCCATTCCAGCATCTGAATGTTCATGGCCGCGTTAGGCTGCGTGAAGCTGTTCTCCACCTGACGATAGATCATCTCTTTACCGGCGACCGGCAGTCGCTCGTCAATATAATCCTGATCCAGCGCGATTTTGGTTTTCGTGGCGCGACCAATAATGTGCACGTTCAAGTTCTGCGCCCGCAGCGCATCGCGCAGGGCTTCGGCCTGTTCGCGCCAGGCATCATCCAGCTTCTTATGGTACAGCAGCGATACCACGGCCTGATTGCTGAGGGTGGTGAGGTAATCGATCTGGAACAGCTTATGACGCAAAACCGGGGAGTGACATACGCCCTCCATCATGGCGCGCATCAGCTGGTTAATCAGCTCGCTGGCCGCCGGGAAGCTGTCGACGCGAATACGGTTTTTCGTCTGCTGGTCGAAGATGATGTGATACAGGTCGTCACCGTCATGCCAGATGCGGAATTCGGCACGCATACGGTAATGGCTGACCGGGGAACGGAACACCTCCGGAACCGGCGCGGCAAAAGGCGTCATCATACTTTGCAGTCGGACGACTTTTTCGGCCAGTTGCGCGTCGTACTGTTCTGTCGGGAGGTGTTCTGGGGTCATGGTGCGTCCTGAGTAAGATTGAATTACGCGGGGATTGTAGGGATTGTGTGCGTATTGTCCAGCCCTGCGGTTTTCGGATTTCTTAATTAGCAGTCTGGACATCTATATGTAACTAAATGTAGCATCCGCTTTCCGGTCTCCTGAGTTAAAAGGGAATCCAGTGCAAATCTGGAGCTGACGCGCAGCGGTAAGAAGTTAAGGGTGATAGCGAAAGCAGACACTGCCGTAAGGTGGGAAGTCATCATCTGTTGTACTTTCGAGCCCGAAGACCTGCCGGTTAACGTCGCATTTGGTTCACATCATCGCGTGCTATCGATGGGGCCTGCGGCATCCTTCTTATATTGTGGATGCTTTAACAATGATTAAAAAAACTTCGCTGCTGACGGCGCTCTCCGTCACGGCATTTTCTGGCTGGGCGCAGGATAGCAACCCGGACAACGTTGTCGTCACCGCAAATCGTTTTCAGCAGCCCGTTGGCACGGTACTGGCACCTACGGATGTTGTGACCCGTGAAGAGATTGACCGCTGGCAGGCAAAAACCCTCAATGATGTGATGCGTCGTTTACCGGGCGTGGATATTGCGCAGAACGGCGGGATGAAACAAAACTCCACGCTGTACGTTCGCGGTACCGAAGGGCGACAGGTGCTGGTGCTGGTGGATGGTATCCCGATGGGGCGACCAGGCATCACTAATAATCCCGATCTCAACCAAATTCCGGTGTCCCTGGTGCAGCGTATCGAATACATTCGCGGTCCGCGTTCGGCGATTTATGGTTCCGGCGCGATGGGGGGCGTGATTAACGTCATTACCCGTAGCGATGAAGAACAGTCGAAAATTACCGCCAGCGTAGGCTCGAAAGGCTATCAGCAGTACGATGGCGCGCTGCGTCAGCGTTTCGGCGATACCCTGGCGACGCTGGCAGGTTCTTACGAAAGTACCCGTGGCTTTAATGTGCAGCCTGGCTCCAGCTGGGATCACGACAATGACCGCGACGGCTACCACAACAAAACGTTCTGGGGCAGCGTCGAGCATAAGTTTAACGACAACTTCAACGGCTTCTTCCGTGGCCACAGCTATGCCAATAACGTCGATTACGATCTTGGCAGCCCGCCGTTCATGCCAGCTTACAGTGCCGATGAAAATCAGCTTTATAACCAGACCTGGGATACCGGGCTGGAATATCACTCCGGCATTTACTCTTCGCAGCTCATTGCCAGCTATCAGAAAATCAAAGATTACAACTACAGCAGCATTTATGGCCGTTATCAGGACGGCTCTTCGCTGGACCGTCTGGAGCAGCGAAATCTGCAATGGGGTAATAACTTTATCGTCGGCCATGGCTCGGTGAGCGGCGGCGTCGACTGGCAGCAGCAACGCCTGACGTCTTCCGATACCGCAACGTCAGATACCTATAAGCGTGATGATACCGGTCTGTATCTTACCGGGCAGCAGCAGTTTGGCGACGTGACGCTGGAAGCCTCTGGTCGTGAAGATCATGATGAGCAGTTTGGCTGGCACGGTACCTGGCAGACTGCCGCAGGCTGGGAGTTTGTTGAGGATTACCGCTTAACCCTTTCCTACGGTACAGGGTTCCTCGCGCCGTCGCTGGGGCAGCAGTTCGGCTCAACCCGTTTCGGTATTGATTCCAACCCGAATCTGAAGCCGGAAGAGTCAAAGCAGTGGGAGGCGGGGCTTGAAGGCCTGACCGGGCCGCTGGACTGGCGTCTGTCGGCCTATCGTTACGAAATCAGCAATCTGATCACCTACTATTCCGATCCTGTGACCTTTGCCGGCGCGTACGACAACATTAACTCTGCCACCATTAAAGGCGTGGAATGGACGGGGAGTTTCGATACCGGCATTTTCAACCATCGCGTGACGCTGCAATATGTCGATCCGCGTAATGATGAAAACGATGAAGTGCTGGCGCGCCGTTCCCGGCAGCAGGCGAAGTATCAGCTCGACTGGACGATGTTTGACGTAGGTATGGACGTTTCCTGGCAATATTTTGGCAAGCGTTATGACAACAATACCTCGGAGTACAATAACGTGCAGCAAAGGCTGCCGAGTTACAGCACCGTGGATGTCACAGCGTCATATCCTGTCACCTCTCATCTTACAGTTCGTGGTAAAATAGCTAACCTGTTCGATAAAGATTACGAGACAGCTTATGGCTACCAAACTGCAGGACGAGAATACAACTTGTCTGGCAGCTACACCTTCTGACCTCAAACCTACCGTGCTGGTGTTTGACTCCGGCGTCGGTGGGTTATCGGTCTATGATGAGATCCGGCAACTGCTGCCGGATCTGCATTACATTTATGCCTTCGATAATGTGGCTTTCCCTTACGGGGAAAAAAGCGAAGCCTTTATCGTGGAGCGGGTGCTGAACATTGTCACTGCTGTTCAGGCGCGCTATCCCCTGGCAATGGCCATCATTGCCTGCAACACCGCCAGCACCGTTTCCCTTCCTGCTCTGCGCGAAAAATTCCAGTTCCCGGTTGTGGGAGTGGTTCCCGCCATCAAACCTGCGGCGCGACTGACAGCTAACGGCATTGTCGGCTTACTGGCAACGCGCGGCACGGTAAAGCGTCCTTATACGCATGAACTCATCCAGCGTTTCGCGAATGAATGCCATATCGAAATGCTGGGTTCATCAGAGCTGGTTGAGCTGGCGGAAGCCAAGCTGCACGGTAAGCCTGTTCCGCTTGAAAACCTGAAGCGCATTCTGCGCCCGTGGCTGCGGATGCCGGAACCGCCGGATACCGTGGTGTTAGGCTGTACGCATTTCCCCCTGCTGCGCGAGGAGCTGCTACAGGTTTTACCTGACGGCACCCGGCTGGTGGATTCCGGTGCGGCCATTGCGCGCCGCACGGTCTGGCTATTAGAGCATGACGCGCCAGATGCGAAATCGGCGGATGAAAATATCGCGTTCTGTATGGAGGCCACGCCTGAAGCCGTACAATTACTGCCCGTTTTGCAGCGCTATGGCTTCAAAATGCTCGAAAAACTGGCGGTTCAGGACGTTTTTGAGCAAAAAAGAGACGGTTGATAAATTTTTTGAATTTAGGGGTTGTCAGCCCGGAATAACTCCCTATAATGCGCCACCACTGACACGGAACAACGGCTTACAGGCCACCGGGTCAGAAGGTCTTCCTCCGGGAATGACCGGCAGAGAAAAGCAAAATAATCGCTTGACTCTGAATGAGGAAAACGTATTATACGKGACCTCGCGACAGAGCGCYAAAGCGCGTCGCAACTGCTCTTTAACAATTTATCAGACAATCTGTGTGGGCACTCAAGGACATGGATTCTTAAACGTCTTCGGACGCTAAATGAATACCAAGTCTCTGGAGTGAACATACGTAATTCATTACGAAGTTTAATTCACGAGCATCAAACTTAAATTGAAGAGTTTGATCATGGCTCAGATTGAACGCTGGCGGCAGGCCTAACACATGCAAGTCGAGCGGTAGCACAGAGAGCTTGCTCTCGGGTGACGAGCGGCGGACGGGTGAGTAATGTCTGGGAAACTGCCTGATGGAGGGGGATAACTACTGGAAACGGTAGCTAATACCGCATAACGTCGCAAGACCAAAGAGGGGGACCTTCGGGCCTCTTGCCATCAGATGTGCCCAGATGGGATTAGCTAGTAGGTGGGGTAACGGCTCACCTAGGCGACGATCCCTAGCTGGTCTGAGAGGATGACCAGCCACACTGGAACTGAGACACGGTCCAGACTCCTACGGGAGGCAGCAGTGGGGAATATTGCACAATGGGCGCAAGCCTGATGCAGCCATGCCGCGTGTATGAAGAAGGCCTTCGGGTTGTAAAGTACTTTCAGCGGGGAGGAAGGTGTTGTGGTTAATAACCACAGCAATTGACGTTACCCGCAGAAGAAGCACCGGCTAACTCCGTGCCAGCAGCCGCGGTAATACGGAGGGTGCAAGCGTTAATCGGAATTACTGGGCGTAAAGCGCACGCAGGCGGTCTGTCAAGTCGGATGTGAAATCCCCGGGCTCAACCTGGGAACTGCATCCGAAACTGGCAGGCTTGAGTCTTGTAGAGGGGGGTAGAATTCCAGGTGTAGCGGTGAAATGCGTAGAGATCTGGAGGAATACCGGTGGCGAAGGCGGCCCCCTGGACAAAGACTGACGCTCAGGTGCGAAAGCGTGGGGAGCAAACAGGATTAGATACCCTGGTAGTCCACGCTGTAAACGATGTCGACTTGGAGGTTGTGCCCTTGAGGCGTGGCTTCCGGAGCTAACGCGTTAAGTCGACCGCCTGGGGAGTACGGCCGCAAGGTTAAAACTCAAATGAATTGACGGGGGCCCGCACAAGCGGTGGAGCATGTGGTTTAATTCGATGCAACGCGAAGAACCTTACCTACTCTTGACATCCAGAGAACTTAGCAGAGATGCTTTGGTGCCTTCGGGAACTCTGAGACAGGTGCTGCATGGCTGTCGTCAGCTCGTGTTGTGAAATGTTGGGTTAAGTCCCGCAACGAGCGCAACCCTTATCCTTTGTTGCCAGCGGTCCGGCCGGGAACTCAAAGGAGACTGCCAGTGATAAACTGGAGGAAGGTGGGGATGACGTCAAGTCATCATGGCCCTTACGAGTAGGGCTACACACGTGCTACAATGGCATATACAAAGAGAAGCGACCTCGCGAGAGCAAGCGGACCTCATAAAGTATGTCGTAGTCCGGATCGGAGTCTGCAACTCGACTCCGTGAAGTCGGAATCGCTAGTAATCGTGGATCAGAATGCCACGGTGAATACGTTCCCGGGCCTTGTACACACCGCCCGTCACACCATGGGAGTGGGTTGCAAAAGAAGTAGGTAGCTTAACCTTCGGGAGGGCGCTTACCACTTTGTGATTCATGACTGGGGTGAAGTCGTAACAAGGTAACCGTAGGGGAACCTGCGGTTGGATCACCTCCTTACCTGAAAGAACCTGCCTTGCAGTGTCCACACAGATTGTCTGATGAAAAATGAGCAGTAAAACCTCTACAGGCTTGTAGCTCAGGTGGTTAGAGCGCACCCCTGATAAGGGTGAGGTCGGTGGTTCAAGTCCACTCAGGCCTACCAAATTCGCTCCGTACTTTGTGGTGGCAAAGTTCGCATACATGAGTATGCTTAAACTTAACCACGCCTCGATCGGAAACGAATTAGGGTTGAGGTTTGACTACATCTGTATGGGGCTATAGCTCAGCTGGGAGAGCGCCTGCCTTGCACGCAGGAGGTCTGCGGTTCGATCCCGCATAGCTCCACCATACTCTGCTCAACAAGAAAACTTCAGAGTGTACCTGAAAAGGTGCGCTGCGAAGTTTTGCTCTTTAAAAATCTGGATCAAGCTGAAAATTGAAACGACACGCTGTTTCTTTTCTCCGTAATAAGAAAAGAAAAATGGCGTGTTCGAGTCTCTCAAATTTTCGCAATCAGAAGTGAAACATCTTCGGGTTGTGAGGTTAAGCGACTAAGCGTACACGGTGGATGCCCTGGCAGTCAGAGGCGATGAAGGGCGTGCTAATCTGCGATAAGCGCCGGTAAGGTGATATGAACCGTTATAACCGGCGATACCCGAATGGGGAAACCCAGTGCAATCCGTTGCACTATCATGTCATGAATACATAGTGGCATGAGGCGAACCGGGGGAACTGAAACATCTAAGTACCCCGAGGAAAAGAAATCAACCGAGATTCCCCCAGTAGCGGCGAGCGAACGGGGAGGAGCCCAGAACCTGAATCAGCATGTGTGTTAGTGGAAGCGTCTGGAAAGTCGCAGGGTACAGGGTGATACTCCCGTACACAAAAATGCATATGTTGTGAGTTCGAAGAGTAGGGCGGGACACGTGGTATCCTGTCTGAATATGGGGGGACCATCCTCCAAGGCTAAATACTCCTGACTGACCGATAGTGAACCAGTACCGTGAGGGAAAGGCGAAAAGAACCCCGGCGAGGGGAGTGAAACAGAACCTGAAACCGTGTACGTACAAGCAGTGGGAGCCTCTTTATGGGGTGACTGCGTACCTTTTGTATAATGGGTCAGCGACTTATATTCTGTAGCAAGGTTAACCGTATAGGGGAGCCGAAGGGAAACCGAGTCTTAACTGGGCGTTAAGTTGCAGGGTATAGACCCGAAACCCGGTGATCTAGCCATGGGCAGGTTGAAGGTTGGGTAACACTAACTGGAGGACCGAACCGACTAATGTTGAAAAATTAGCGGATGACTTGTGGCTGGGGGTGAAAGGCCAATCAAACCGGGAGATAGCTGGTTCTCCCCGAAAGCTATTTAGGTAGCGCCTCGTGAATTCATCTTCGGGGGTAGAGCACTGTTTCGGCTAGGGGGTCATCCCGACTTACCAACCCGATGCAAACTGCGAATACCGAAGAATGTTATCACGGGAGACACACGGCGGGTGCTAACGTCCGTCGTGAAGAGGGAAACAACCCAGACCGCCAGCTAAGGTCCCAAAGTCATGGTTAAGTGGGAAACGATGTGGGAAGGCACAGACAGCCAGGATGTTGGCTTAGAAGCAGCCATCATTTAAAGAAAGCGTAATAGCTCACTGGTCGAGTCGGCCTGCGCGGAAGATGTAACGGGGCTAAACCATGCACCGAAGCTGCGGCAGCGACACTATGTGTTGTTGGGTAGGGGAGCGTTCTGTAAGCCGTTGAAGGTGGACTGTGAGGTCTGCTGGAGGTATCAGAAGTGCGAATGCTGACATAAGTAACGATAAAGCGGGTGAAAAACCCGCTCGCCGGAAGACCAAGGGTTCCTGTCCAACGTTAATCGGGGCAGGGTGAGTCGACCCCTAAGGCGAGGCCGAAAGGCGTAGTCGATGGGAAACAGGTTAATATTCCTGTACTCGGTGTTACTGCGAAGGGGGGACGGAGAAGGCTATGTTGGCCGGGCGACGGTTGTCCCGGTTTAAGCGTGTAGGTGTGTGTTCCAGGTAAATCCGGTTCACTTTAACACTGAGGCGTGACGACGAGGCACTACGGTGCTGAAGTGACAAATGCCCTGCTTCCAGGAAAAGCCTCTAAGCATCAGGTAACACAGAATCGTACCCCAAACCGACACAGGTGGTCAGGTAGAGAATACCAAGGCGCTTGAGAGAACTCGGGTGAAGGAACTAGGCAAAATGGTGCCGTAACTTCGGGAGAAGGCACGCTGGTGCGTAGGTGAAGCGACTTGCTCGCGGAGCTGAAACCAGTCGAAGATACCAGCTGGCTGCAACTGTTTATTAAAAACACAGCACTGTGCAAACACGAAAGTGGACGTATACGGTGTGACGCCTGCCCGGTGCCGGAAGGTTAATTGATGGGGTTAGCGGCAACGCGAAGCTCTTGATCGAAGCCCCGGTAAACGGCGGCCGTAACTATAACGGTCCTAAGGTAGCGAAATTCCTTGTCGGGTAAGTTCCGACCTGCACGAATGGCGTAATGATGGCCAGGCTGTCTCCACCCGAGACTCAGTGAAATTGAAATCGCTGTGAAGATGCAGTGTACCCGCGGCAAGACGGAAAGACCCCGTGAACCTTTACTATAGCTTGACACTGAACACTGGTCCTTGATGTGTAGGATAGGTGGGAGGCTTTGAAGCGTGGACGCCAGTCTGCGTGGAGCCATCCTTGAAATACCACCCTTTAATGGCTGGTGTTCTAACGTGGACCCGTAATCCGGGTTGCGGACAGTGTCTGGTGGGTAGTTTGACTGGGGCGGTCTCCTCCTAAAGCGTAACGGAGGAGCACGAAGGTTAGCTAATCCTGGTCGGACATCAGGAGGTTAGTGCAATGGCATAAGCTAGCTTGACTGCGAGCGTGACGGCGCGAGCAGGTGCGAAAGCAGGTCATAGTGATCCGGTGGTTCTGAATGGAAGGGCCATCGCTCAACGGATAAAAGGTACTCCGGGGATAACAGGCTGATACCGCCCAAGAGTTCATATCGACGGCGGTGTTTGGCACCTCGATGTCGGCTCATCACATCCTGGGGCTGAAGTAGGTCCCAAGGGTATGGCTGTTCGCCATTTAAAGTGGTACGCGAGCTGGGTTTAGAACGTCGTGAGACAGTTCGGTCCCTATCTGCCGTGGGCGCTGGAGAATTGAGGGGGGCTGCTCCTAGTACGAGAGGACCGGAGTGGACGCATCACTGGTGTTCGGGTTGTCATGCCAATGGCATTGCCCGGTAGCTAAATGCGGAAGAGATAAGTGCTGAAAGCATCTAAGCACGAAACTTGCCCCGAGATGAGTTCTCCCTGACCCTTTAAGGGTCCTGAAGGAACGTTGAAGACGACGACGTTGATAGGCCGGGTGTGTAAGCGCAGCGATGCGTTGAGCTAACCGGTACTAATGAACCGTGAGGCTTAACCTTACAACGCCGAAGATGTTTTGGCGTGATTTGAGAGATTTTCAGCTGATACAGATTARTGTTTAATGCCGCAGGGCGTTAGACAGACAGAATTTGCCTGGCGGCACTAGCGCGGCGGTCCCACCTGACCCCATGCCGAACTCAGAAGTGAAACGCCGTAGCGCCGATGGTAGTGTGGGGTCTCCCCATGCGAGAGTAGGGAACTGCCAGGCATCAAATTAAGCAGTAAACCGGGGTGACAGCCGGTGGTTGTAAAGAAATTCGGTGGAGCGGTAGTTCAGTCGGTTAGAATACCTGCCTGTCACGCAGGGGGTCGCGGGTTCGAGTCCCGTCCGTTCCGCCACCCTAATTAGGGGCGTAGTTCAATTGGTAGAGCACCGGTCTCCAAAACCGGGTGTTGGGAGTTCGAGTCTCTCCGCCCCTGCCAGAAAATTATCCTTTGCTTCGGCAAAGGATTTTTTTTGCCTGCAATTTATCCCCTCTTTGATTTTTTCCCTTCTGACGATAAAAACATGGCGTCCCTGCACATGTTTTCTTACTCCAGTACGTTGATTTTGAGCAGATCCTTGATATGACTCTGCTTATCGCTGTTCTGTAACCAGATGGCATACAGCGGTCGTGAAAGCGTCAGACTATCAGTGACGGTATGCAGATCCGCCTGGTTATTGGCCCACGACACCGGCAGCCAGGTGTATCCCTCAAGCGCGGCCAGTTGCTGACGGGCGATCTCAGCGGAGCTGGTCGTTAACAGCGGAATATCATCGCTGTTAATAAGCCCTGCCTCATGCTGCTGAAAATCAGGCCCCCATTCCAGGCGCAGATAATTCAGGCTGGATTTCGTCTTACCCGCCGCTGCACAGTAGAGCGCAAGCGTGAAGTGCCCCAGCAACTGACTGCTGAATTCATCCATCTTGGGCGCTTCCGTGGTGATGAGCAGGTCCAGTTGTCTTTCGTGTAACTGCTTCACCAGCGACTGCCGTTGCGCGATCCGCGCTTCAAACTGCAAATTCTTCTGTGACTGATACAGGCGGCTTAACCAGCCGTTGAGCATACACTCCCATAACGACGCACTGGCGCCGATGGACAGCTCATTGTGACGTGAGGTATGCGCTACCTCTTTGCGTGCCGCCTGCCACGTACTCATTAACGTTTCTGCATAAGGCAACAGCTTTTCCCCGGCTGGCGTCAGCCGTATGTTGTTGCGATGACGGGTGAAAAGATTCACACCGAGCTGGTTCTCTAACTGACGGATCCGAAAACTGACCGCCGATTGCGTCAAGTACAGCGCTTCCGCAGCGCGACCAAAGTGGCGAGTCCTGCTGACTTCCAGGAAAGTTTTTAACAATTCCGTATCCACAGCTTTCTCCACAAATTTATTTGTCGTTATGATTTAAATGTTTTGTTTTACACTCTGTCAAGCGTAACTAATACTCCGCGCCATAAATAGCTCGGCCAAAGAATTAGGAGCGTGCAGGATGGCGGAAAGCTTTACGACGACGAATCGTTTTTTCGACAATAAATACTATCCACGTGGGTTCTCGCGTCATGGTGACTTCACCATCAAAGAAGCCCAGTTGCTGGAGCGCCACGGATACGCCTTCAATGAACTGGATCTCGGCAAGCGTGAGCCTGCAACTGAAGAAGAAGTTCAGTTTGTTGCCGTATGCCGCGGTCAGCGCGAGCCGGTAACGGAAGCAGAACGTGTCTGGAGTAAATACATGACACGTATTAAGCGTCCTAAGCGTTTCCATACGCTCTCCGGCGGTAAACCGCAGGTTGAAGGCACAGAAGACTACACTGAGTCTGAAGATTAAAGAAAAGGGGCGTAAAGCCCCTTTTTTATTTCCATCGCTAACCCAACATCTTCTGTAAATGGATAAGTAACCGATCAATGGCGCGATAGCTTAGCGCTTCCTGTAAATGCCGCCGCTGAATACTTTTCTGCTCCTCAAGATCCGCGAGCGTACGCGCTACCTTTAACAAGCGCTGCCATGCCCGTACCGACAGCCCCAGCAGCGTAAGCGTCTCTTCCAGCCAGTGCGCATCCCCGGCGCTCAACTGGCAATATTCCCGCATTTCACCACTTTCCAGGCGGCTGTTCAGCTTCTGCTGGCGAGCGTACTGACGTTCACGCGCGCTCACTACTCGGGCACGCACGCTTTCGCTGCGTTCGCCCTGGCCGCTTGCCTGGCTCAGCACGCCGGGCGGCGGTAGCGGGATCTCCAGCGACAAGTCAAAACGATCAAGAAAAGGCCCTGACAGTTTGCCCAAATAGCGTAGCGTCTGCTCCGGCGTTGAGCGGTTATGGTTCCCCTGATAATGACCGGTCGGGCTGGGATTCATCGCAGCTATGAGTTGAAAGCTGGCGGGATAGGTCACTTTCGCCCGCGTGCGCGAAATATTAATCTGACCGGATTCAACCGGCTCCCGCAGTGCATCCAGCACCCGGCGCTCAAACTCCGGTAATTCATCGAGAAACAAAATGCCGTTATGAGCAAGCGAGATCTCGCCCGGAGCAGGGATCGTCCCGCCGCCCACCATCGCTGTTAATGACGCACTGTGATGGGGTGAGCGGAAAGGTCTGCGCCGCCAGTGTTTTTTAAGGACCGCAGCATTGACCAGGCTCAGAATAGCCGCGCTTTCCAGCGCTTCATGATTATTGAGCGGCGGCAGGATCCCGGTAAGACGGCTGGCGAGCATGGTTTTGCCTGTGCCAGGCGGGCCAATCAGCAGCAAATTATGACCGCCCGCAGCTGTCACTTCCAGCGCACGCTTCCCCTGATCCTGACCGATGACGTCGCTGAGATCGCTCTCTGTCGGGAATTCGTCATTAATGGTCTGTTCAGGATGGCGGAGAGTATTTTTCCCTTCCAGAAAAGCACAAACCTCCAGTAAATGTCCGGCAACCAGGCAATCTGATGAGCCGAGTAAGCTCACTTCAGCTTCGTTATCAGCAGCGACAATAATCTTCCTGCCCGCTTTGATAGCCTCCATCGCGGCGGAAATTGCGCCGGGAACGCCACGCAGCGCGCCTGTAAGCGCCAGTTCTCCTACAAACTCATACTGGCTCAGCTTAGTGGTCGTAAGCTGCTCAGAAGCCGCCAGAAGCGCGACAGCGATAGGTAAATCATATCGCCCGCCTTCCTTGGGCAGATCGGCGGGCGCAAGGTTAATAGTGATCTTCCGTGCGGGGAACTGATAACCACTGTTTATGATTGCGCTGCGTACCCGATCGCGCGCCTCTTTCACCGTGGTTTCCGGCAGCCCCACCATCGTCAGGCCGGGAAGCCCATTGCTGAGATGCACTTCCACCGTAATCAGCGGTGCCGTCACCCCTAATGCTGCGCGTGTGTAGATAACTGACAATGACATGATCCCTCCTTGAGAGGCGATTATGGCCGGAGCAATTTGTTGCAGCACCTGGCAAAACCGTATCCTGCGCGGCGCATTCAGCACGTTTTTATTCGTTACCGTTTTTGCACTTTCACGCTGGAACGCGCCTCGCATATATCGCTATGCGAGCCAGAAGGGAAGATGATGACGCGACAAATTGAATTATTCTCACATGATGATTTCGCTATATAAAACAATGGCTTTTTTTAAAATCTTCGGCAGGCTGAAAAATTACCATATAAATAAATCTTGTCTTTTACGCGCTGTCTGTGATACCTCTTTAGGTATTCCTTCGAACAAGAAGCCAGAAAGTATATAAAATGACAGCCCTTCTACGAGTGATTAGCCTGGTCGTGATTAGCGTGGTGGTGATTATTATCCCACCGTGCGGGGCTGCACTTGGACGAGGAAAGGCTTAGAAATCAAGCCTTAACGAACTAAGACCCCCGCACCGAAAGGTCCGGGGGTTTTTTTATGACTTTAAAACATCCACGAGGAGCAAAGAATGAGTAGTAGCATAAAATTCTGTTTCTCACGATTTACGACGGGGAAGTAACTATGAATGGAGCACAGTGGGTAGTACATGCTTTGCGGGCACAAGGAGTTGAAACCGTATTCGGTTATCCGGGTGGCGCAATTATGCCGGTTTACGATGCATTGTATGACGGCGGCGTGGAACACCTGTTGTGCCGTCACGAGCAGGGCGCGGCGATGGCGGCCATCGGTTACGCGCGCGCCACCGGTAAAACTGGTGTCTGTATCGCCACCTCCGGCCCTGGCGCGACTAACCTGATCACCGGCCTCGCCGATGCGTTACTCGATTCCGTTCCCGTTGTCGCCATCACCGGCCAGGTTGCTGCCCCGTTTATTGGTACCGATGCGTTTCAGGAAGTGGATGTGATTGGCTTATCGCTGGCCTGCACCAAACACAGCTTTCTGGTGCAGTCGCTGGATGAGCTGCCGCGCGTAATGGCAGAAGCTTTCCAGGTTGCCAGTTCGGGTCGCCCCGGCCCGGTATTGATCGACATCCCTAAAGACATCCAGCTGGCCTCCGGTCATCTTGAGCCGCATTTCTCTACCGTTGAAGCAGAAGAAACCTTCCCGCAGGACGACGTGGAGCAGGCGCGGCAGATGCTGGCGCAGGCAAAAAAACCAATGCTCTACGTCGGTGGTGGCGTGGGTATGGCGCAGGCGGTTCCCGCGCTGCGTGACTTTGCTACGGCTACTCAAATTCCGGTTGCCTGCACGCTGAAAGGCCTGGGCGCGGTTGAGGCGGATTATCCGTGGTATCTCGGCATGCTGGGAATGCACGGCACCAAAGCGGCGAACCTGGCGGTGCAGGAGTGCGATCTGCTGATCGCCGTGGGCGCGCGCTTTGATGATCGCGTGACCGGCAAGCTGAACACCTTTGCCCCGCACGCCAGCGTCATTCATATGGACATCGATCCGGCGGAAATGAACAAGCTGCGTCAGGCGCATGTTGCCCTGCAGGGGGATTTAACCGCCTTGCTGAACGCCTTACAGCAGCCCCTGAATATCACCGAATGGCGTGAGTACACCGCTGATCTGCGCCGCGAACACGCCTGGCGTTACGACCATCCTGGCGAGGCGATTTACGCGCCGCTGCTGTTAAAGCAGTTGTCCGATCGTAAGCCAAAAGAGAGCGTGGTGACCACGGATGTGGGCCAGCACCAGATGTGGTCGGCGCAACATATGACCTACAGCCGCCCGGAGAACTTTATTACCTCCAGCGGGCTGGGAACCATGGGCTTTGGCCTGCCGGCGGCGGTCGGGGCGCAAATCGCCCGTCCGGATGATACGGTGATCTGTATCTCCGGTGACGGCTCCTTCATGATGAATGTTCAGGAGCTGGGCACCGTAAAACGCAAACAGTTGCCGCTGAAGATTGTCTTACTCGATAACCAGCGCTTAGGCATGGTTCGCCAGTGGCAGCAGCTGTTTTTCCAGGAGCGTTACAGCGAAACGACCCTGACCGATAACCCCGATTTCCTCATGCTGGCCCGCGCCTTTGGCATCCCCGGCCAGCACATCACCCGTAAAGACCAGGTTGAAGCGGCGATCGACACCCTGCTCGCAAGCGAAGGGCCTTATCTGCTTCATGTCACAATCGACGAACTGGAAAACGTCTGGCCTCTGGTGCCGCCCGGCGCCAGTAACTCACAAATGCTGGAGAAATTATCATGATGCAACATCAACTCGCCGTGCAGGCCCGCTTTAATCCGGAAACATTAGAGCGCGTTTTACGCGTAGTGCGTCATCGTGGCTTCCAGGTTTGTGCGATGAACATGGAAACCGCCGCCGATCCGCAGAACATAAATATTGAATTGACCGTTGCCAGCCCGAGGTCTGTCGAATTACTGTTTAGCCAGCTAAGCAAACTGGTGGACGTAGCTCGCGTCGAGATCCAGCAACGTACAACGACATCACAACAAATAAGCGCCTGAGCGCAATAGGAAAGAAAATGACGACAAAAAAAGCTGATTACATTTGGTCCAATGGCGAGATGATTCGTTGGGAGGACGCGAAAGTTCACGTCATGTCCCACGCGTTGCACTACGGTACTTCCGTTTTCGAAGGCATCCGTTGCTACGACTCGCACAAAGGGCCAGTGGTGTTCCGCCATCGCGAACACATGCAGCGTCTGCGTGATTCAGCCAAAATTTATCGTTTCCCGGTCTCTCAAAGCGTTGATGAACTGATGGAAGCTTGCCGCGCAGTGATCCGCAAAAACAACCTGACCAGCGCCTATATCCGTCCGCTGGTCTTTGTTGGCGATGTCGGCATGGGCGTTAACCCGCCGGAAGGTTACAGCACCGATGTGATCATCGCGGCCTTCCCGTGGGGCGCATACCTTGGCGCAGAAGCGCTGGAGCAGGGCATTGACGCGATGGTGTCTTCCTGGAACCGCGTAGCGCCGAACACCATCCCGACTGCGGCAAAAGCTGGTGGTAACTATCTTTCTTCCCTGCTGGTGGGCAGCGAAGCCCGTCGTCACGGTTATCAGGAAGGGATCGCGCTGGATGTGAACGGCTATATCTCCGAAGGCGCTGGCGAAAACCTGTTTGAAGTGAAGGATGGCATTCTGTTTACCCCGCCATTCACCTCTTCCGCGCTGCCGGGCATTACCCGCGATGCGATCATCAAACTGGCGCTGGATCTGGGTATCGAAGTGCGCGAGCAGGTGCTGTCCCGCGAATCCCTCTACCTGGCTGACGAAGTGTTTATGTCCGGCACCGCCGCCGAGATCACGCCAGTACGCAGCGTCGACAAAATCCAGGTGGGCGAAGGCCGTCGCGGTCCGGTCACCACCCGTATTCAGCAAGCATTCTTTGGCCTCTTTACCGGTGAAACCGAAGATAAATGGGGCTGGCTGGATCAAGTTAATTCATAAGCATAATGACAGGGCGGCACGTACCGCCCTGAATACCTGACAGACGGGAGTAAATAAAGCATGCCTAAGTACCGTTCCGCCACCACCACCCATGGCCGTAATATGGCCGGCGCCCGCGCATTATGGCGCGCGACCGGCATGACCGATGACGATTTCGGTAAGCCGATTATTGCCGTGGTCAACTCGTTTACGCAGTTCGTGCCGGGCCACGTTCATCTGCGCGACCTGGGTAAACTGGTTGCAGAGCAGATTGAGGCCTCAGGCGGCGTCGCCAAAGAGTTCAATACCATCGCGGTAGATGATGGTATCGCCATGGGCCACGGGGGCATGCTTTATTCACTGCCATCACGTGAACTGATCGCCGACTCCGTAGAATATATGGTCAACGCCCACTGCGCCGACGCCATGGTCTGTATTTCCAACTGCGACAAAATCACCCCCGGCATGCTGATGGCGGCATTACGTCTGAACATTCCGGTGATTTTTGTTTCCGGCGGCCCGATGGAAGCCGGTAAAACCAAACTCTCCAATCAGATCATCAAACTGGATCTGGTGGATGCCATGATCCAGGGCGCAGACCCGAAAGTTTCCGACGAGCAGAGCGAGCAGGTCGAGCGCTCCGCCTGTCCGACCTGCGGCTCCTGTTCCGGCATGTTTACCGCCAACTCCATGAACTGCCTGACCGAAGCGCTCGGTCTGTCGCAGCCGGGTAACGGTTCCCTGCTGGCGACCCACGCCGATCGCGAACAGCTGTTCCTCAACGCCGGTAAACGCATTGTTGAACTGACCAAACGCTATTATGAGCAGGACGATGAAACCGCGCTGCCGCGCAATATCGCCAGCAAAGCCGCGTTCGAAAACGCCATGACGCTGGATATCGCTATGGGCGGCTCTACCAATACCGTTCTGCACCTGCTGGCGGCGGCGCAGGAAGCGGAAATCGACTTCACCATGACCGACATCGACAAACTGTCGCGTCATGTACCGCAGCTGTGCAAGGTTGCCCCCAGCACGCAGAAATACCATATGGAAGACGTGCACCGCGCGGGCGGCGTGATCGGTATTCTGGGCGAACTGGATCGCGCCGGGCTGATGCAGCGCGACGTGAAAAACGTCCTCGGTCTGACGCTGTCGCAAACCATTGAGCAGTACGACGTGATGGTCACCCAGGATGACTCGGTGAAAGAGATGTTCCGCGCCGGTCCGGCAGGCATCCGCACCACCAAAGCCTTCTCGCAGAATTGCCGCTGGGACACCCTGGACAACGATCGCGCCAACGGCTGTATTCGTTCTATTGAACACGCCTACAGCCTGGAAGGTGGCCTGGCGGTGCTGTACGGCAACTTCGCGGAAAACGGCTGTATCGTGAAAACCGCAGGGGTGGACGACAGCAACCTGACCTTTACCGGCCCGGCCAAAGTCTACGAAAGCCAGGACGATGCGGTAGAAGCCATTCTTGGCGGCAAAGTGGTGGCGGGTGACGTGGTTGTGATCCGTTACGAAGGGCCGAAAGGCGGGCCGGGGATGCAGGAAATGCTCTATCCGACCAGCTTCCTGAAATCCATGGGTCTGGGCAAAGCCTGCGCGCTGCTCACCGATGGCCGTTTCTCCGGCGGCACCTCCGGTCTTTCCATCGGCCACGTCTCCCCGGAAGCGGCCAGCGGCGGCAACATTGCGCTGATCGAAGATGGCGACATCATCGCCATTGATATTCCGAACCGTGGGATCCAGTTGCAGGTGAGCGATCAGGAACTGGCGGCCCGCCGTGAAGCACAAGAAGCGCGCGGTGCCGCTGCCTGGACGCCAAAAGCCCGTGAGCGTCAGGTTTCTTTCGCGCTGCGTGCCTACGCCAGCCTCGCGACCAGTGCAGATAAAGGCGCAGTGCGCGATAAATCGAAACTGGGAGGCTGATAATGGCCGAAGCCCAACCGCTGTCTGCCGCCCCTGACGGGGCGGAGTATCTCCGTGCGGTGCTGCGCGCACCTGTCTATGAAGCGGCGCAGGTCACGCCGCTGCAAAAAATGGAAAAGCTCTCTTCGCGGCTGGATAACGTCATTCTGGTGAAGCGCGAAGATCGCCAGCCGGTGCACAGCTTCAAGCTGCGCGGCGCATACGCCATGATGGCCGGGCTGACGGAAGCACAAAAAGCGCAGGGCGTGATCACGGCGTCTGCGGGCAATCACGCCCAGGGCGTGGCCTTTTCGTCTTCGCGTCTCGGTGTGAAAGCACTGATCGTGATGCCCGTCGCCACCGCCGACATCAAAGTCGACGCGGTACGGGCGTTCGGCGGCGAAGTGTTGCTGCACGGCGCGAATTTTGACGAGGCGAAAGCCCGGGCTATCGAACTGTCACAGCAGCAGGGTTTTACCTGGGTGCCGCCGTTTGATCACCCGATGGTCATCGCCGGTCAGGGCACGCTGGCGCTGGAGCTGCTACAGCAGGACGCGCATATCGACCGCGTCTTTGTGCCGGTCGGCGGCGGCGGGCTGGCTGCGGGTGTGGCGGTGCTGATCAAACAACTGATGCCGCAAATCAAAGTGATTGCCGTTGAAGCGGAGGATTCCGCCTGCCTGAAAGCCGCGCTGGACGCCGGGCATCCGGTGGATTTGCCGCGCGTCGGGCTGTTCGCCGAAGGCGTGGCCGTCAAACGTATCGGCGATGAAACCTTCCGCCTGTGTCAGGAATATCTGGACGACATCATCACCGTCGACAGCGATGCCATTTGCGCGGCGATGAAAGATCTGTTCGAAGATGTACGTGCGGTGGCAGAGCCGTCCGGCGCGCTGGCGCTGGCGGGGATGAAAAAATACATCGCGCAGCACCATATTCGCGGTGAACGTCTGGCGCATGTGCTGTCCGGTGCGAACGTCAATTTCCACGGTTTGCGTTACGTTTCCGAACGTTGCGAGCTGGGGGAACAGCGTGAAGCCCTGCTGGCGGTGACCATCCCGGAAACCAAGGGTAGCTTCCTGAAATTTTGCCAGCTGCTGGGCGGACGTGCGGTAACGGAGTTCAACTACCGGTTTGCCGATGCCAAAGACGCCTGCATTTTTGTTGGCGTGCGCTTAAGCCGTGGCCTGGAGGAGCGCAAAGAAATACTCGCGCTACTGAACGAGGGCGGTTACAGCGTGGTGGATCTGTCTGACGATGAGATGGCGAAACTGCACGTGCGCTATATGGTTGGCGGTCGCCCGTCGAAACCGCTTAAGGAACGGCTTTACAGCTTTGAGTTCCCGGAATCCCCCGGCGCGCTGCTGAAATTCCTGCACACGCTGGGGACGTACTGGAACATCTCGCTGTTCCACTACCGCAGCCACGGCACCGACTATGGCCGCGTGCTGGCGGCCTTTGAGCTGGGCGAGCATGAACCCGATTTCGAAACGCGCCTGAACGAACTGGGTTACGAGTGTCACGACGAAACCCACAACCCGGCGTTTCGGTTTTTCCTCGCGGGCTAATGTGTCGAGGTGCCTGATGGCGCTGCGCTTATCAGGCCTACARGGGTGTAAAACGGTAAATCGCAGAACACGTAGGCCGGATAAGGCGCTTGCGCCGCCATCCGGCG
>NZ_CP127837.1:1307638-1330104 GCF_030291195.1 Enterobacter sp. PGRG2
CGCAGGCCGGATAAGGCGCTTGCGCCGCCATCCGGCAAAATTTATGCGCCCGGCAAAATAGACCAGAACGCATTCACCAGCGGCTCATGCAGCCGCTTTTTTTGTGCGCACACGCCCAGCTCGAACGGCGTTTTCTCATCGCTGCGCTCCAGGATCATCACGCGGTTACGCACCGGCTCCGGGCTGTTTTCCAGCACCACCTCCGGGATCAGCGCCACGCCGCAGCCCAGTGCCACCATCGATACCATCGCCTCATGCCCGCCCACCGTGGCGTAAATCGACGGATTACTGATTTTTTGCCGACGGAACCACAGTTCAATACGGCGACGCACCGGTCCCTGATCGGGCATGATAAAGGGCACCGTCGACCAGTCCGGCTCGGCAACGGACACCTGATTGCGCACCGGGCAGGGCAGCGCCGGGGCGATCAGCACCACCGCCAGATTTTCCAGCATTGAAAAGGCCACCGCGCCGGGCAGCGTTTCCGGTTTGCCCGCAATCGCCAGATCCGCCTCGCCGGTGACCACTTTGTCCATCGCGTCGGCGGCATCGCCGGTGGTCAGCTTAATTTCCACGGACGGGTGTTCGGCGCGAAAACGGTCGAGGATCGGCGGCAGATGGCTGTAGGCCGCCGTTACCGAACAAAACAGCTTAAGCTCGCCGGACAGCGACGGCCCCTGCTGATCGATGGTGTGGCGCAACTGCTGATACTGCAACAGCGTATGCTGCGCGAAGGTACGCAGCTCTTCTCCCGCTTCGGTCAGCGTCACGGTGCGGTTATCGCGTACAAACAGCGGCTGCCCCAGGTCTTCCTCCAGACGCTGTATCTGCCGGGAAAGGGTGGAAGGGCTGACGTGCATGGCGCGCGCGCTGCGGCCAAAATGACGGCTTTCCGCCAGATGCAGGAAGATTTTCAGATCGCGTAAATCCATCGGGTCAGCTCCAGATTTTTACGTTGCGAATTATGCAACGTTACGTTGTTAATATATCAATTTCAGCAACGCATTTCCTGTCATATAGTGGGTTCATTCTCGCAATAACGCGAACCGAATAATAAGTACGACACAACATCACGAGGATCGACCATGGCTAACTATTTCAATACACTGAACCTGCGCCAGCAGCTGGCGCAACTGGGCAAATGTCGCTTTATGGGCCGCGATGAATTCGCTGACGGCGCAAGCTTCCTCCAGGGTAAAAAAGTGGTCATCGTCGGTTGTGGCGCGCAGGGTCTGAACCAGGGCCTGAACATGCGTGACTCCGGTCTGGATATCTCCTACGCGCTGCGTGCCGAAGCCATTGCTGAAAAACGCGCCTCGTGGCGTAAAGCGACCGAAAACGGCTTTAAAGTCGGTACTTACGAAGAGCTGATACCGCAGGCGGATCTGGTGGTTAACCTGACGCCGGACAAACAGCACTCCGACGTGGTGCGTTCCGTACAGCCGCTGATGAAAGACAGCGCTGCGCTGGGTTATTCCCACGGCTTCAACATCGTGGAAGTGGGCGAGCAGATCCGTAAAGACATCACCGTGGTGATGGTGGCGCCAAAATGTCCGGGTACGGAAGTGCGCGAAGAGTACAAACGTGGTTTCGGCGTACCGACGCTGATCGCCGTGCACCCGGAAAACGATCCGAAAGGCGAAGGTATGGCAATTGCCAAAGCCTGGGCCGCAGCAACCGGCGGTCACCGTGCGGGCGTGCTGGAATCCTCTTTCGTGGCGGAAGTGAAATCTGACCTGATGGGCGAGCAGACCATTCTGTGCGGTATGTTGCAGGCCGGCTCTCTGCTGTGCTTCGACAAGCTGGTGGAAGAAGGCACCGACCCGGCGTATGCGGAAAAACTGATCCAGTTCGGCTGGGAAACCATCACCGAAGCGCTGAAGCAGGGCGGTATCACCCTGATGATGGATCGCCTGTCCAACCCGGCGAAAGTGCGTGCGTATGCGCTGTCTGAACAGCTGAAAACCATTATGGCGCCGCTGTTCAAAAAACATATGGATGACATCATTTCCGGCGAATTCTCCTCCGGCATGATGGCTGACTGGGCCGAAGACGATAAGAAACTGCTGACCTGGCGCGAAGAGACCGGTAAAACCGCCTTTGAAACCGCGCCGCAGTTTGAAGGTAAAATCGCCGAGCAGGAATACTTCGACAAAGGCGTACTGATGATCGCGATGGTGAAAGCGGGCGTTGAGCTGGCGTTCGAAACCATGGTGGATTCCGGCATCATCGAAGAATCCGCGTACTACGAATCGCTGCACGAGCTGCCGCTGATCGCTAACACCATCGCCCGTAAGCGTCTGTATGAAATGAACGTGGTTATTTCCGATACCGCCGAGTACGGTAACTACCTGTTCTCTTATGCCTGCGTGCCGCTGCTGAAAGAGTTTATGACCACGCTGCAACCGGGCGATCTGGGCAAAGCGATTGAAGGCACTGCGGTGGATAACGCCCAGTTACGCGACGTGAACGAAGCGATCCGCAGCCACGCTATTGAGGCGGTCGGTAAGAAACTGCGCGGTTATATGACGGATATGAAGCGTATTGCCGTCGCCGGTTAATAACACCCTGTAGCGTTACTGTAGGCCCGGTAAGCGCCAGCGCCACCGGGCTTTTTTAAGCACTAAATGTAGGCCCGGTAAGCGTCAGCGCCACCGGGCTTTTTATCAGTTGCGGTACAGCACTTTAATGATGTGGTAGCCGAACTGGGTGTGCAGCGGGCCGGTTGGCTCCAGCACCGGGCAGGAGAACACCACTTTATCGAAGGCCGGAACCATCTGGCCCTGACGGAATTCACCTAAATGACCACCTTTTTTACCTGACGGGCAGGTAGAGTGTTTTTTCGCCAGCTTCTCGAAATCGCCGCCATTTTTGATCTGTTCCAGAAGATCTAACGCCAGTTTCTCTTCTTTAACAAGGATATGCATTGCTGCCGCTGTTTTTGCCATGATCGTGCCTTGAGTCAGATAGTTTACGCTCGCTATACTACCACGCGTTTTTATCCCCTCCTGCCTTTCATTGAGTGATTTTCTTATGCGTTTGAACCCCGGACAACAACAAGCCGTCGAATTTGTCACCGGACCCTGTCTGGTGCTGGCGGGGGCCGGCTCCGGCAAAACCCGTGTGATCACCAATAAGATCGCTCACCTGATCCGTGGCTGCGGTTATCAGGCGCGGCACATCGCGGCGGTGACCTTTACCAATAAAGCCGCGCGGGAAATGAAAGAGCGTGTCGGGCAGACGCTGGGACGTAAAGAGGCGCGCGGCCTGATGATCTCCACCTTCCATACGCTGGGGCTGGATATCATCAAGCGGGAATTCGCGGCGCTCGGCATGAAGTCCAACTTTTCCCTGTTTGACGACACCGACCAGGTGGCGCTGCTCAAAGATCTGACCGAGGGGCTGATCGATGACGATAAAGTGGTGCTGCAACAGCTGATCTCAACGATCTCTAACTGGAAAAACGATCTTTGCACACCCGCGCAGGCGGCGGCGCAGGCGAAAGGCGAGCGGGATCGTATCTTCGCCCACTGCTACGGCCTGTACGACGCGCACATGAAAGCCTGTAACGTGCTCGATTTTGACGATCTGATCCTGCTGCCGACGCTGCTGTTGCAGCGCAATGAAGAGGTCCGCGAGCGCTGGCAGAACAAGATCCGCTATCTGCTGGTGGATGAATATCAGGACACCAACACCAGCCAGTACGAGCTGGTAAAATTGCTGGTGGGCAGCCGTGCGCGCTTTACCGTGGTAGGGGATGATGACCAGTCGATCTACTCCTGGCGCGGGGCGCGACCGCAAAACCTGGTGCTGTTAAGCCAGGATTTCCCGGCATTACAGGTGATCAAGCTGGAGCAGAACTACCGTTCATCCGGGCGCATTCTGAAAGCGGCGAACATCCTTATCGCCAATAACCCGCACGTGTTTGAAAAGCGGCTGTTCTCCGAACTGGGCTACGGCACCGAGCTGAAAGTGCTGACGGCCAATAATGAAGATCACGAAGCGGAGCGCGTCACCGGCGAGCTGATTGCACATCACTTCATCCAGAAAACGCAGTACAAAGATTACGCCATTCTCTATCGCGGTAATCATCAGTCCCGCGTGTTCGAAAAATTCCTTATGCAGAACCGCATTCCGTACCGCATCTCCGGCGGCACGTCGTTTTTCTCGCGTCCGGAAATCAAAGATCTGCTCGCTTATCTGCGCGTGCTGACTAATACCGACGACGACAGCGCTTTCCTGCGCATTGTGAACACGCCGAAGCGGGAAATTGGCTCCGCCACGCTGCAGAAGCTGGGCGAGTGGGCCAACACGCGCAACAAAAGCCTGTTCGCCGCCAGCTTCGACATGGGCCTGACCCAGACGCTGACCGGGCGCGGGTATGAATCGCTGACCCGCTTTACCCACTGGCTGGGTGAAGTGCAGCGCCTGTCCGAGCGCGATCCCATCGCGGCGGTGCGCGATCTGATCCATGGCATCAACTATGAATCCTGGTTGTATGAAACCTCACCCAGCCCGAAAGCCGCTGAAATGCGCATGAAAAACGTCAACACGCTGTTCAGCTGGATGACGGAAATGCTCGAAGGTAGCGATATTGATGAGCCGATGACCCTGACGCAGGTGGTCACGCGCTTTACCCTGCGCGACATGATGGAGCGTGGCGAAAGCGATGAAGAGTCCGACCAGGTGCAGCTGATGACGCTGCACGCCTCGAAAGGGCTGGAGTTTCCGTACGTGTTTATGGTGGGAATGGAGGAAGGCTTCCTGCCGCACCAGAGCAGCATTGATGAAGACAATATCGAAGAAGAGCGCCGCCTGGCCTATGTTGGCATCACCCGCGCGCAAAAAGAGCTGACCTTCACGCTGTGCAAAGAGCGCCGTCAGTATGGTGAGCTGGTGCGCCCGGAGCCCAGCCGTTTTCTGCTCGAACTGCCGCAGGACGATGTGATCTGGGAGCAGGAGCGCAAAGTGGTCAGCGCCGAAGAGCGGATGCACAAAGGCCAGGCGAACCTGGCCAGTATCAAAGCGATGCTGGCAAAATCGAAAGCAAAATAATCCCTCCGCCTGTGCAGAGGGATCAATCACACGGTTATTGCTGCCCCGCCCACACCACCATCACTTTATCGTCGCCCGCTTCACGGGTAAAACCATAGCCCTGCGGTATGGAAAGCGTGGTTTGCTTACCCATGCCGATGGCCGGATGGCGGGCGCGGAACTGCCCCAGCCGCTGCCAGTGGGCGACACGCGGCGCAGCGCTGCCGGTCACATCCTGCCAGTTCATATCCGAGCGCGTGCCCTGGAGCGGATCCGAGCCGGTGGGTCCGAACGGTCGTCCGGACTCGTCGCCGTAAAAAATCTGCACCGCGCCGGGCGTCAGCAACAGCAGTTCAGCCGCCCGCTGATCCGCTTCGCGGAACAGCAGTGTATCGTGGGATGACAAATAACTCAGCACGTTAAAGCGCTGTAGCTTGTCGGCCATCTGCTGCCACGTCAGATCGATGCTGGCGAAGCAATCCGCCGCTTTCTCCGCCTGCTCCTGATAATCAAAATTGATCATCGCATCGAATCCATGACGGTAATAGCTGCTCTCCATGACGCCGTGGCCCCAGGCTTCGCCGGTCATCCAGAAGGGCGCGTCATCGCGTTTTTTCTGCGGGTTGGCCTGTTTCCACTCTGCCAGCGCTTGAGTTGCCTGGGTTTTCAATTGCTGTAAGGTCGCCATATCCACATGCTTGGCGGTATCGACGCGGAAACCGTCAATGCCGTACTCCCGCACCCAGTCGCTCAGCCAGTGGGTCAGGTAATCCCGCGTCGTGAAGCCGTCGATAGCTTTCGCGCGGGTATCCGGCTTGTGCTGATAAAACACTGGCAGTCCGGAGGGAGTGGTCGACTCGGTTTTCAGATCCGGTAAAAACGCCAGCGACATGGTGAGATCGTCGAAGCCGGGATTATCGTAATCGCCAATATCGGTGCGCACCCAGGCTTTGCCCCACCAGTTTTGCCAGACGTTTTTATCGCTGAAGTTGATGTAATCATTAAAGCTGTGCCAGTTCTGTCCGGCGGCGGGCTTCCAGTCTGTCCAGCGCTCGCCGAGCACTTTTTTACGCTCCTCGCCCTGCACATAGAGCGCGCCGAACTGATACTGCTGCATATCCGCCAGGGTCGCGTAACCGGTATGGTTTACCACCACGTCAAACAGGATGCGGATGCCGCGCTGGTGCGCTTCATCCACCAGCGTGCGCAGATCCGCTTCGCTGCCCATGTTAGCATCAAGCTTTGTCCAGTCCTGAATGTAATAGCCGTGATAGGCGTAATGCGGGAAATCGCCTTTAGTGCCGCCGCCCACCCAGCCGTGGATCTGCTCGAAGGGCGCGCTGATCCACAGCGCATTGACGCCGAGCTGCGAGAGGTAATCCAGCTTTTGCGTCAGCCCTTTCAGATCGCCGCCGTGAAAGGTGCCGATCTCCTCCATACCGTCTTTGTGGCGGCCATAGCTGTTGTCATTAGCCGGATCGCCGTTTACGAAACGATCGGTCAGCACAAAATAGACGGTGGCGTTATGCCAGTCGAAGGGCGCGGCGGCGTCGGTTTCCGCGCGCTCAAGCAGCAGCAGGCCGTCACTGTTCGCATCGGGCAGCAGGGTGATTTTTCCCTGTTTGACCGTGGCGGTTTGCTGACTGTAGAAATCGCGCACCACGCTGCCTTCGGCAAAGGTTTTACTGACGTCCAGTGTAAGGGGTTTGCCGTCCCATTTCGGACACTGGCGCGTTACCGCTGCGGCGCTGGTCTGCGGCGCGCTTTTCACCGTGAGCATTAATGTTGGCGTGCCGGAACGGGTATCCAGTTGCAGCTGATAATCGCCATCGCGGAACACGCGCCACTGCGGCGGCGTACCGGAACAGGGCTGCAAAGAGAGCATCTGGTTGAGTCTTGGCGTGTCGACTGGTTGCCAGCACTGTTGATCAAGCTTCAGGGTTAAAGGATAAGCGCCTTTTTTCAGCGGCGCGTCGCTGCGATAAACGCCCGATCCGGCATCGCTAAAGGCGGGGAAACCGGGGGATGTCCAGTCTGACCAGGCCACCGTGGGCAGCAGCAATAATAGGAGGGCTGAACGTTTCATTCGGGGTTCCTGTCGGATGATTTTTGCCCAGTGTGCCAGCAGAGGCTGGCGGGTAACTCATCCCGATGAGCGCTTACGCAGGGGTGAGGCGAAAGGGTGAGTGATCTGCTTCAAAAAACGGCAACAATTTGCGATAGACGCTCCATTTCGTGCATAATTTATACGCTGAAACGGATTAGCTGATGACACGCATTCGGAAATCGCTTATTCATTGTGTGTCAATAAAAGGGTATTTTTGATATGATTTGAGATTCCGCTCTCAAAATTGTGAATCAAATAAGGTGTTGGAATGCAACAATCCGACCTGGAGACCTGATGATAACGACTCCCATACGACGATATGGGGTAACGATTCTAATGTTTCTCACCCTGGTATTTTCCGGTGAGGTGCTTGCCAAGACGCACGAAAAAACAGCGAGTCATAAAACCCCGATAACCAAACAGATAAGTAAGAAGCAGGCTAGCAGTAAACAAGAGTATTCTCGCAATAGTGCAAAGAGTAGTTCACTTCCTGATTTGCGAAAATACCCTTCCGGGACACCAAGAAAAAAAGCGTTTCTCCGGACGGTCATGCCTTATATTACGAGTCAAAACGCAACGATCGCCGCTGAGCGTAACTGGTTGATGTCCAAACAGTACGAAAGCCAGTGGTCGTCGGCCGAGCGCGCGCGCCTGAAGGATATTGCCAAACGCTACAAAGTGAACTGGTCGGGCAATACCCGCCGTATTCCGTGGAATACGCTGCTGGATCGCGTCGACATCATTCCGGACAGCATGGTGGCGACCATGGCCGCAGCAGAAAGCGGCTGGGGAACCTCTAAGCTGGCGCGTAGCAACAATAACCTGTTCGGCATGAAGTGCATGAAAGGTCACTGTACGAACGCGCCCGGCAAGGTGAAAGGCTACTCCCAGTTTGCTTCGGTGAAAGAGTCAGTGAACGCCTACGTGGTTAACCTGAATACGCACCCGGCGTATAAGTCGTTCCGTAAGTCCCGCGCGCAGCTGCGCAAAGCGGACCAGGAAGTGACGGCGAGCAATATGATCCATAAGCTCAAAGGCTATTCCACGCAGGGCAAGCGCTACAACAACTATCTGTTTGCCATGTATCAGGACAATCAGCGACTGATTGCCGCCCACATGTAAACGAAAACGCCTTCCAGCCGGAAGGCGTTTTTTTTCGTCAGGCAATAACGGCTACATCATCACTTCACTGTACCGGTCACGGTAATCCTTCGGCGTGGTGTCGTACTCCTTCCTGAATACCGAATAGAAATACTGCAACGACGGATAACCGCACATCTGTGAGATCTCGTTAATGGACAGCGAGGTGGAAATCAGCAGGCTGCGGGCTTTCTCCAGTTTTTCAGCGTGGATCACCGCGTGAATGGTTTCGCCCACTTCCTCCTTAAAGCGCTTTTCCAGGTTTGATCGCGAAATGCCGACGGCATCCAGCACCTGATCCACCTTGATCCCTTTACAGGCGTGATTGCGGATATAGTGCATGGCCTGGATCACCGCGGGATCGCTCAGCGATCGGTAATCCGTCGAACGCCGCTCCACCACGCGCACCGGCGGCACCAGCAATCGCTGTAACGGCAATGGCTCATTATCCAGCAGACGGTGCAGGAGTTTTGCCGCCTGATAGCCCATCTGCCGCGTTCCCTGGGCCACTGACGAGAGGGCCACGCGCGACAGATAACGCGTCAGCTCCTCGTTATCAATGCCGATCACGCAGAGCTTTTCCGGCACCGGGATATGCAGATGCTCGCACACCTGCAAGACATGGCGGGCGCGCGCGTCGGTGACGGCGATAATACCGGTCTGCGGCGGCAGGGTTTGCAGCCAGTCGGCCAGGCGATTTTGCGCGTGCTGCCAGTTCTCCGGCGCGGTTTCCAGCCCCTGATACACCACGCCGCGATATTTCTCCTGCGCTACCAGCTGGCAGAACGCGTACTCCCGCTCCACCGCCCAGCGCTTGCCGCTGGAAGCGGGCAGGCCATAAAAGGCAAAACGCTGTACGCCTTTTTCTTTTAAATGCAAAAAAGCGCTTTCAACCAGCGCATGATTATCGGTCGCGATGTAATGCACCGGCGGATAGTGATCTGCCCGATGATACGAACCGCCCACCCCGACGATGGGCACGTTTACCCCCGCCAGCAGTCGCTGGATCTCGTCGTCATCGTAGTCAGCGATAACGCCATCCCCCAGCCATTCACGGATGTTGTCGATGCGGGTGCGGAAATCTTCCTCAATAAAAATATCCCATTCGGATTGCGACGCCTGCAAATATTCACCCACGCCTTCGACAACCTGGCGGTCATAGGCTTTATTGGCGTTGAATAACAACGTAATGCGGTGGCGCTTTTCAAACATGTTGGTCTCTTATCCCGTAGAACATTACGTCTGCTTACCACATTCAGCACACTGCCGGAAAACTTTCCTCCGGCAGTGTGATCATCCCTGAGATTTCATTACCTTATGCGCGACGTTTGGTGGCCGAGTCCATCCATACCGCCAGCAACAAAATGGCCCCTTTCACGATGTACTGCCAGAACGTCGGCACGTCCATCATGCTCATACCATTATCCAGTGACGCCATAATGAACGCCCCCATCACCGCACCCGCCACGCTGCCAATACCGCCAGCCAGGCTGGTACCGCCAATTACACAGGCAGCGATGGCATCCAGCTCGGCGATGTTCCCCGCTGAAGGCGAACCGGCCCCCAGTCGTGAACTCAGGATCAAACCGGCGATAGCCACCATCAGGCCATTGATGGCGAAGACCGCCAGCTTAGTGCGCTCCACGTTAATGCCGGAAAGGCGCGCCGCCTCGATGTTGCCGCCGATGGCATAGATGCGACGGCCAAAGGCGGTGCGCGTCGCCATAAACATTCCGGCGAGCAGCAGGAAGGTGAGGATCAGCACCGGCGTCGGCACGCCACGGTAATCGTTCAGCAGCCAGATGGCCCCAAGCACGATCACCGCAATCAGCGCCTGACGGCCCACGACTGAAGACGATGCGCCAGCGCTAAGGCCCAGCGCCTGGCGGCGCATCCGTCCGCGCCACTGCCACAGCGTGAAGGCAACCAGTCCCAGCGCGCCGACGCCAAAGCCGACGACATCCGGCAGATAGCTTTGACCAATCTGCGACATGGCAGCGCTGGTGGGCGACACGGTGGTACCGTTGGTGATGCCGATCAGCACGCCGCGAAAGGCGAGCATCCCGGCGAGCGTGACGATAAACGACGGCACTTTACGGTACGCCACCCACCAGCCGTTCCAGGTGCCGAGCAGCAGGCCCAGCACCAGCGTTACCACGATGGTCAGCGGCAGCGGCCAGCCCAGCCAGACGTCGAAAATCGCCGCCACGCCGCCCAGCAGCCCCATCATAGAGCCGACCGAGAGATCGATCTCTGCGGAAATAATCACAAACACCATGCCCACCGCCAGAATGCCGGTGATCGCCGTCTGGCGCAGCAGGTTGGAGACATTACGCGCGCTCAGGTACGAGCCGTCGGTCATCCAGGTGAAAAACAGCATGATCACCACTATCGCGGCGATCATCACGAATACCTGCAAATTCAGTGATTTCAGTCCGCCGAAGGTAACAGGCTGCGGCGCGGACACCTTGAGTTCAGATGGGTTGGTTTTCGACATGATGTTCGCTCCTCAGCGCCGCTTCCATAACCTGTTCCTGGGTCAGATGATGATTGATGAGATTGGCCTTGAGCCTGCCTTCGTGCATGACCAGCACCCGATCGCTGAGGCCCAGCACTTCCGGAAGCTCCGATGAAATGACAATGACGGCGATGCCCTGTTGCACAAGCTGATTGATAAGTTTGTAGATCTCGTATTTCGCGCCAATATCAATGCCGCGCGTGGGTTCATCGAGGATCAAAATGCGCGGGTTGAGCAGCAGACAGCGCGCCAGAATCGCCTTCTGCTGATTGCCGCCGCTCAGGCGGCCAATCGCCAGCTCCGGCGAGGAGGTTTTCACCTTCAGCCGCGCCAGCGACTGCAAAATACATTGCTGCTCGGCGGCATCGTCGAGGCTGGTGAGCGGGCCGGAAAACTGATCCAGCGCGGCGAGGGTGATATTTTTACCCACCGCCATCACCGGCACGATACCGTCTTTTTTGCGGTCTTCCGGCACCATCGCAATGCCGTGGCGAATGGCTTCCTGACAGTTACGGATCTGCACCGGCTGACCATCAATAAACACCCGTCCTTCATGACGCCCCGGCCAGACGCCGAACAGGCACTGGACCGCTTCGGTACGCCCGGCGCCGACCAGCCCGGCGATGCCTAAAATCTCGCCGCGCTTAAGGGAAAAGGAGACGTCGTTGACGCGCTTAATATGCCGGTTGACCGGATGCCAGGCGGTCAGATGCTCCACGCGCAGGATCTCGTCGCCGGTAGTATGGGGTTCATTCGGGTAAAGGGCGGTCAGTTCGCGGCCGACCATCATGGTGATAATGTCATCCTCACTCATTCCGGCGGCCTCGCGGGTGCCGATATGCTGTCCGTCGCGGATCACGCAGATAACGTCTGAAATGGCTTTCACTTCATTCAGCTTGTGCGAGATATAGATGCAGGCGATGCCGTGGTGTTGCAGATCGCGAATAATATCCAGCAGCACCGCGGTTTCCTGCTCCGTCAGCGAGGCGGTAGGCTCGTCGAGGATCAACAGGCGCACCTGCTTGTTCAGCGCCTTGGCGATCTCCACCAGTTGCTGCTGCCCGAGACCCAGGTCGCCCACACGGGTATCGGGAGAAATGGCGAGGCTGACCTGCGCCAGTAATTTCTGGCAGCGCAGCGTCATAGTGTCGTAATCCATCACCCCGTGATGGGTGATTTCGGCACCGAGGAAGATATTTTCCAGCACGGTGAGGTGTTTCACCAGCGCCAGTTCCTGATGAATAATGGCGATGCCTTTGCGCTCGGTGTCGCGAATATGGCTGGCCTCGATCGTTTCGCCCGCAAAAACGATGTCGCCGTCATAGCTGCCAAAGGGATAAATCCCGCACAGCACTTTCATCAGGGTGGATTTACCGGAACCATTCTCGCCGCACAGGGACAATACTTCTCCGGCGTTCAGTTGCAGGCTGACATTATCCACGGCTTTCACTGCGCCAAAGGCCTTGGTAATGTTTTTCATCTCAAGTAAATAAGGCATACCCGCTCCGCATAAGGCCAGGGATAACAGTATTTGAAACGCTTCCCCGTACCGGACGGGGAAGCGCACAAAGATTACAGCTGGCTCTTTTGATGGAATCCGTCTTTGATGACAGTGGCGTCGATATTGTCTTTATTCACTTCGATTGGCGTCAGCAGGCGGGCGGGCACATCTTTCAGTCCGTTGTTCAGCGTGGCATCAGCCTTAGGCGTTTTGCCGTTACCCAGTTCGACAGCGATCTCCGCAGCGGTGTTCGCCAGTTGGGTGATCGGCTTATAGACGGTCATCGTCTGGCTGCCGTTGATAATGCGTTTGACCCCGGCGAGGTCCGCATCCTGGCCTGAAATCGCCACTTTACCCGCCAGACCCTGCGCACTCAGCGCCTGGATCGCGCCGCCCGCCGTGGCGTCGTTCGAGGCGACTACCGCATCAATTTTGTTATTGTTGGCGGTCAGCGCGTTTTCCATGATTTTCAGCGCGTTTTCCGGCAGCCAGCCGTCAGCCCACTGATCGCCGACAATTTTAATTTTTCCGCTGTCGATATAGGGTTTTAATACTTTCATCTGACCGGCGCGGAAGAGCTTGGCGTTATTATCCACCGGTGAGCCGCCCATCAGGAAATAATTGCCCTGGGGCACTTTTTCTACCAGGCTTTGCGCCTGAAGTTCGCCGACTTTTTCATTATCAAAGGAAATATAGAAATCGATGTCAGCATTATTAATCATGCGATCGTAGGCTAATACTTTTATGCCTTCCTGCTTCGCTTCTTTTACGACATTACTTAATACCTGACCGTTGTAAGGAATAATAACCAGCACATCAACGCCGCGGTTGATCATATTTTCAATCTGCGACATCTGGGTTTCTTCGTTGCCATTCGCAGACTGCACAAATACTTCGGCACCTAAGGATTCGGCTTTTTTAACAAAAATATCGCGATCTTTCTGCCAGCGCTCCAGACGCAGGTCATCAATGGCCATACCGATTTTGATCTCTTTCGCCTGCCCGCCAAAGGTGGCGAGCAGCAGGGAAGCGCAGACTGTAAGGCAAAGGTTCTTTATCTTCATAATAGTAATACCTTTTTGTAGGGTTATAGGGCCTGAGATAAAAGAAACATGCAGGATCCAGACGCAGCAAATTCTTAACGCGGAATCAAAACCTGGCAATTACTGATTTTTATCCTGGCGTTACGATATTTGGTTTATTTGCTAATTTATGACCGCGATCTGATTTTAATCTTCCCGGGTATTAGATTTTGCAGAAAATTGGAAGGCGCGCCGCAAGGTAACCTGTAGACATTTATTTTGGGAGCCAGCGCACGTTTGTGCATTATCTCAATAGCAGTGTGAAATAACGTAATTGAGCCAGGCGCTGAGAGGATCCAGTATTAACGCAGCAACGAACACTCGCCGCATACATTGATTATGGAGCTGATTATGCAAGCCTATTTCGACCAACTTGAACGTGTACGCTACGAAGGTACCCAATCCACCAATCCGTTAGCCTTCCGCCACTACAATCCGGACGAGCTGGTTCTGGGCAAGCGCATGGAAGATCATCTGCGTTTCGCCGCCTGTTACTGGCACACCTTCTGCTGGAACGGCTCTGATATGTTTGGCGTGGGGGCCTTTGAACGCCCATGGCAGCAGGCGGGCGATGCGCTTGAGCTGGCAAAACGTAAAGCCGATGTGGCCTTTGAGTTTTTCCACAAACTGAACGTGCCTTACTACTGCTTCCATGATGTCGACGTCTCGCCGGAAGGCGCATCGCTGAAAGAGTATCTGAACAATTTTGCGAAAATGACCGACGTGCTGGTGCAAAAACAGCAGGAGAGCGGCGTGAAGCTGCTGTGGGGCACGGCAAACTGCTTTACTAATCCTCGTTACGGCGCGGGCGCGGCCACCAACCCGGATCCGGAAGTGTTCAGCTGGGCGGCCACGCAGGTGGTGACGGCAATGAACGCTACCCATCAACTGGGCGGTGAAAACTATGTGCTGTGGGGTGGTCGCGAAGGCTACGAAACCCTGCTGAATACCGATCTGCGCCAGGAGCGCGAGCAAATTGGCCGCTTCATGCAGATGGTGGTGGAGCACAAACACAAAATCGGCTTCCAGGGTACTTTGCTGATCGAGCCAAAACCGCAGGAGCCGACCAAGCACCAGTACGATTACGACGTCGCCACGGTCTACGGCTTCCTCAAGCAGTTCGGTCTGGAAAAAGAGATCAAAGTGAATATCGAAGCCAACCACGCCACTCTGGCGGGGCACACCTTCCACCACGAAATCGCCTCGGCGATCGCGCTGGGGATCTTTGGCTCTGTGGATGCTAACCGTGGCGATCCGCAGCTGGGCTGGGATACCGACCAGTTCCCGAACAGCGTTGAAGAGAACGCGCTGGTGATGTATGAAATCGTCAAAGCGGGCGGTTTTACCACCGGTGGTCTGAACTTTGACGCCAAAATCCGCCGCCAGAGCACCGACAAATACGATCTGTTCTACGGTCATATTGGCGCGATGGACACCATGGCGCTGGCGCTGAAAGTGGCGGCGCGCATGATTGAAAGCGGCGAACTGGATAAGCGCGTGGCGAAGCGTTACGCAGGCTGGAACGGTGAGCTGGGTCAGCAGATCCTGAAAGGACAGCTGTCGCTGGCGGAACTGGCGAAGCACGCTGAGCAACAAAACCTGGCGCCGCAGCACCAGAGCGGCCATCAGGAACTGCTGGAAAATCTCGTTAACCGTTATCTGTTTGGTTAGCAAACCCTGAGCGCCACGTCCGTCGTGGCGCTCCGATCACAGCCTGTACAGGAGCAGTCATTATGTACATCGGTATCGACCTCGGCACCTCGGGCGTAAAAGCGATCCTGCTGGGCGAGCAGGGGAACGTGCTTGCCTCTTACACCGAGTCGCTGACGGTTTCACGCCCGCATCCACTCTGGTCCGAGCAGGATCCCGAACAGTGGTGGCTGGCGACGGATCGCGCAATCAAAGGCCTCGGCGCACAGCATCCGCTGGCTCAGGTGAAAGCCGTGGGGATCGCCGGGCAGATGCACGGCGCCACCCTGCTTGATAAACAGGACGCTATCCTGCGTCCGGCGATTTTATGGAACGATGGCCGCTGCGGTGAAGAGTGCGCACTGCTTGAAGCCCAGGTACCCGACTCGCGCACCATTACCGGCAATCTGATGATGCCCGGTTTTACCGCGCCAAAACTGCTGTGGGTGAAGCGTCACGAACCGGACGTGTTCGCCCGCGTGGCGAAAGTATTACTGCCTAAAGATTACCTGCGTCTGCGCATGACCGGCGAGTACGCCAGCGATATGTCCGATGCGGCAGGCACCCTGTGGCTGGACGTCGCGAAGCGTGACTGGAGCGATACCCTGCTGGCAGCCTGCGGACTGACCCGCGACCAGATGCCCGCGCTGTTTGAAGGCAGCGCCATTACCGGCAGTCTGCTGCCTGAGGTGGCGCAGGCCTGGGGATTACCCGCTGTGCCGGTGGTGGCTGGCGGAGGCGATAATGCCGCCGGTGCTGTGGGCGTCGGCATGATCGATGCAGGCCAGGCGATGCTCTCCCTCGGCACTTCCGGCGTCTATTTTGCCGTCAGCGATGGCTTTCTGAGTAAACCGGAAAGCGCCGTGCACAGTTTCTGCCACGCGCTGCCGGAACGCTGGCATTTAATGTCCGTGATGCTGAGCGCCGCCTCCTGTCTCGACTGGGCGGCGAAGCTGACCGGCCTGTCCTCGGTGGCGGAACTGATTAACGCCGCGCAGCAGGCGGATGAGAACGCCGGTGACCTCTGGTTTCTGCCGTATCTCTCCGGCGAGCGCACGCCGCATAACAACCCGCAGGCGAAAGGCGTCTTTTTTGGTCTGACCCATCAGCACGGGCAGAACGAACTGGCGCGTGCCGTGCTGGAAGGCGTCGGCTACGCGCTGGCGGACGGCATGGATGTGGTGCATGCCTGTGGCATCACGCCGCAAAGCGTCACGCTGATTGGCGGCGGGGCGCGCAGCCCTTACTGGCGGCAGATGCTGGCGGATATCAGCGGTCAGCAGCTGGATTACCGCACCGGCGGCGATGTCGGTCCTGCGCTCGGCGCGGCAAGGCTGGCGCAGATCGCCCTTAACCCGGATCGGGCGCTGTCCGATCTGCTGCCGCCGTTGCCGCTGGAGCAGGCGCATCTGCCGGATGCCGCGCGCCACGCGTATTACGCACCGCGCCGGGAAACCTTCCGCCGCATCTACCAGCAGCTTCTGCCGTTGATGTCGTGAAAGCAGGCCGTCCGCGAACGGCCTGATGATGTCCTTTTCTGGTATTAGCAAACGCAGGACGCCTTGTCAGAATGGCAGTACAACCACTGCACAAGGCGTCCTGAAATGACCCGTACCGCGCTTATCAATATCGATACCCAACAATCCTTCCCGCAAAAAGATTTCTGGCAGGAGGAGGAGTAGTTGCCTGCATTTCAGGAGGCAATGCTCCGTCTGGTGGCGGCGGATCTGGGCTACCGCGTGACCTTTGTCAGCGAAGCGACGTTAACCTTCCCGATGACGCATAATGGCATTACGCTGGACAACGCAACGCTGCGCCACCGCACGGAAACCGTGCTGGTGGATCGCTTTGCCGCCATTAAAACCGTAACCCAAACGCTGGAGTCGCTTGCATGAGTGTGGATGTCTGGTTCGTGATGCTGCCGGGGGTGCTGGCGCTGGATATGACCGGCCCGGCAGAAACCTTTGCGCTGGCGGGCAATGCGTTCCGCCTGCATTTCATCGGGCCGGACGCCGAGGTGCCGACCTCTGTCGGCGTGACCATGGGCAATATCGCGCCGCTGCCCGACACGCTGCCGGATGGCAGTCTGCTGGTGCTTCCCGGTGTGTCAGACTCCTCACGCTATTTCGCCACACCGCAGGCCGACCGTGTTTGTCACTGGTTGATGCGCCAGCAGCCGCTGATCCACAGCCAGAACATCACCCTGATGTGCGTCTGTTCCGGCTCCCTGCTGGCGGCGAAAGCCGGGCTGATGCAGGGGATCACCTGCACCACGCATCACGACGTGATCGCCCGGCTGAAGGCCGCCGCGCCGACCGCGCAGGTGAAAGAGAACCGCATTTTTATTGAAGATCGCGGCATCTGGACCAGCGCCGGTATCACCTCGGGGATTGATTTAACCCTGCACCTGATTAACCGCCTGTGCGGGCCGGAAACGGCGCTGGCCGTGGCGCGGGAGATGGTGGTGTGGTTTCGCCGCTCGGGGGACGATCCACAGCTGTCGCCCTGGCTGCGCTATCGTAATCATCTGCATCCGGCGATCCACCGGGCGCAGGATGCGTTAACGAATGCACCTGAAAAAGCCTGGTCGCTGGCGGACATTGCCACCTGTGCGCACGTCAGCCCGCATCACCTGACGCGGCTGTTCCAGCAACATCTGGGCATCAGCGTGCGCGACTACCTGGAACAGCTGCGGCTGGCGGTGGCGGAGCAGTGGCTGGTGCAGGGGCGCGGTGTTGAACACGCGTCGCAGGCCGCGGGATTTTCCTCACCGCGGCAGCTGCACCGCGCCCGCCAGCGGGCCATCAGCTGACAAAGCGACGGCTATCGAGGCGCTGCAACAGCATCGACAGCACTAAACTGCATGCCAGCGCGGCGGCGAAGATCCACAGTATATCCAGCAGCGGCGAGCTTTTTATCTCCACCCCGCGCGTACGTAACGCATGAATAATCAGCGCGTGAAAGCCGTAAATGCCTAATGAATGCCGCGAGATCAGCCCCAGACCCGGCAGAACACGGGTATTAAGCGTGTTTTTCACCAGCGTCAGCAGGCTGATGGCGCAGATAAATACCATTGGGCCGCAATAGAGATACCAGGTATCGGCGAAATTACCGCGCCAGCGCAGTTCATGCAGCGTGCCGCGCGAAATGACAAACACTGCGGCAATAAACAGCGCCGCGCACAGCCCGCTCACATATTTGCGCTGCGTATCCATCATGCCGAGGGCGCGCCCGAGAATGCCGTACAGCACGTAGTAAAAGGTATCGCCGTTGATGTACAGATTCACCGGCAGCCATTCCACGCCGCCGGTTTTCAGCGACAGGGTATTAGGGTTGGCGACCACGCCAATCACCACGGTCAGCGCCAGCAGCATTTTGCCGCTCACGCTTTTCACCTGGATCAGCGGCGACAGCAGGTAAATCACAATGATGGCGAAGAAAAACCACAGGTGATAAAACACCGGCTTTTGCAGCAGGTTTCTCAGCGACAGCTCGCCGTTTATCGAGGTAAAAAACGTAATATAGAGAAACGCCACCAGACTGTAGAACAGCAGGCAGAGGCCGATACGCAAAAAATGACGCGGCTGCGCGCTGCGTTCACCAAAGAACAGATAGCCTGAAATCATAAAAAACAGCGGTACGCTGACCCGCGACGCGGAATTGAGGATATTGGCCATATCCCAGTACAGTGGGCTGACGCTCTGCGCGTTAGTGATATACCAGCTGGTGGTGTGGATCATCACGACCATCAGACAGGCGATGCCCCGCAGATTGTCTATCCAGTTAATTTTTGACTGCATTCGTTCCCCGATTTCCGTCTTAAACAGGCTCTGACTCGCGATTGCCAGCGTATTCTCACTGGATAATTCCGAGTTTCCCGGCTTGCGCTTGTACCTGCCATGCTGTGTTTGCAATATATTTAACAGCGCAATCAGCCTGCTCCCTCTAATTAAAAATAATAGCCAGATAACATGGCGGCGATAAAAATGATGATGAAGTGTGTATTTCCAGTATTATTACTCTTACTGACCGGCTGTAGCAGCCCTGACGGGCAGAGCGTACAAAAAGCGCAGCAGGCGAAGGTCAGCCCGGCCCGCTCGTTGTCCATGGAGCAACTGTGCAAAGAGAACGCCGCTCACCGCTATAATACCGGGGCGCAGAATATTGCAGTCACCGGCTTTGTACAATTTCAGGCGAGTTATGAAGTGCGCGGCTATACGCCCCGTGAAGAACGTTTTGTTTGCGCTTTCGATCCCGACGGTCAGTTTTTGCACCTTTCCATGCGCTAAGGCCACGCCACAAACCCAATTTTCCCTAAACAACCCCGTTTCGTACTGTATATCTTGCGGTCAACGGGTATACTGGCGACTTCCTTAAATCCACCGTATCCAGCACGAAATATTATGCAAAAGTTTGATACCAGGACCTTCCAGGGCCTGATCCTGACCTTACAGGATTACTGGGCTCGCCAGGGCTGCACCATTGTTCAACCATTGGACATGGAAGTGGGCGCCGGCACCTCACACCCGATGACCTGCCTGCGCGCGCTGGGGCCAGAGCCTATGGCGACCGCCTATGTGCAGCCTTCCCGCCGTCCGACCGATGGTCGCTATGGCGAAAACCCGAACCGCTTACAGCATTACTACCAGTTTCAGGTGGTCATTAAGCCGTCTCCGGACAATATCCAGGAGCTGTACCTCGGTTCCCTGAAAGAGCTGGGTATGGATCCAACCATCCACGACATTCGCTTCGTCGAAGACAACTGGGAAAACCCGACGCTGGGCGCCTGGGGTCTGGGCTGGGAAGTGTGGCTGAACGGCATGGAAGTGACGCAGTTCACTTACTTCCAGCAGGTGGGCGGTCTGGAATGCAAACCGGTTACCGGTGAGATCACCTACGGCCTGGAACGTCTGGCCATGTACATTCAGGGCGTGGACAGCGTTTACGACCTGGTCTGGAGCGACGGCCCGCTGGGTAAAACCACCTACGGCGACGTGTTCCATCAGAACGAAGTGGAACAGTCCACTTATAACTTCGAATACGCTGACGTCGATTTCCTTTTCACCTGCTTCGAGCAGTATGAAAAAGAAGCGCAGCAGCTGCTGGCGCTGGAAACCCCGCTGCCGCTGCCTGCTTACGAGCGCATTCTGAAGGCCGCCCACAGCTTTAACTTGCTGGATGCGCGCAAAGCCATCTCCGTGACTGAACGTCAGCGTTACATTTTGCGTATTCGCACGCTGACCAAAGCCGTTGCAGAGGCTTACTACGCGTCCCGTGAAGCCCTTGGCTTCCCGATGTGCAACCGAAATAAATAAGAGGCGGCCATGTCTGAAAAAACTTTTCTGGTGGAACTCGGCACTGAAGAGCTGCCACCAAAAGCCCTGCGCAGCCTGGCGGAGTCCTTTGCTGCGAATGTGACGGCGGAACTGGATGCCGCGGGCATCGCCCACGGTAACGTGGAGTGGTTCGCCGCCCCGCGCCGTCTGGCGCTGAAAATCGCCAGCCTCGCGGCGGCGCAGCCGGATCGTGAAGTTGAAAAACGTGGCCCGGCAATTGCTCAGGCCTTTGATGCGGAAGGTAAACCAAGCAAAGCAGCTGAAGGCTGGGCGCGCGGCTGCGGTATCACCGTTGACCAGGCGGAGCGTCTGACCACCGATAAAGGCGAATGGCTGCTTTATCGTGCCCATGTGAAAGGCGAAAGCGTGCAGACGCTGCTGCCGAACATGATTGCGACCTCCCTTGCTAAACTGCCGATCCCGAAACTGATGCGCTGGGGCGCAAGCGACGTACACTTCGTGCGTCCGGTTCATACCCTGACGCTGCTGCTGGGGGATGAAGTGATCCCGGCGACGATCCTCGGTATCACCTCCGATCGCGTGATCCGCGGCCACCGCTTTATGGGCGAGCCGGAATTCACCATCGACAATGCCGATCAGTATCCGCAGATCCTGCTGGAGCGCGGCAAAGTGATGGCGGATTACGAAGCCCGTAAAGCCAAAATTAAAGCGGACGCTGAAGAAGCGGCGCGTAAGATTGGCGGCAATGCCGATCTGAGCGAAAGCCTGCTGGAAGAAGTGGCCTCGCTGGTGGAATGGCCGGTGGTGCTGACCGCGAAATTCGAAGAGAAATTCCTCGCCGTACCGTCCGAAGCGCTGGTGTACACCATGAAGGGTGACCAGAAGTACTTCCCGGTTTACGCGGCGGACGGCAAACTGCTGCCGAACTTCATCTTCGTGGCGAACATCGAGTCCAGCGATCCGCAGCAAATTATTTCCGGTAACGAGAAAGTGGTGCGCCCGCGTCTGGCGGATGCAGAATTCTTCTTTAATACCGACCGTAAAAAACGTCTGGAAGATAATCTGCCGCGTCTGCAAACCGTACTGTTCCAGCAGCAGCTCGGCACGCTGCGCGACAAAACTGACCGTATCACCGCGCTGGCGGGCTGGATCGCCGGTCAGATTGGCGCGGATGTCAGCCATGCTGAACGTGCGGGTTTGCTCTCCAAGTGCGACCTTATGACCAATATGGTGTTCGAGTTCACCGACACCCAGGGCGTGATGGGCATGCACTACGCACGTTTCGATGGCGAAGCGGAAGACGTTGCCGTGGCCCTGAACGAGCAGTATCAGCCGCGCTTTGCCGGTGATGCGCTGCCGTCTAACCCGGTGGCCTGCGCCGTCGCGATTGCCGATAAAATGGACACTCTGGCGGGTATCTTTGGTATCGGTCAGCATCCGAAAGGCGACAAAGATCCGTTTGCGCTGCGTCGTGCCGCGCTGGGCGTGCTGCGTATTATCGTCGAGAAAAACCTTTCTCTCGATCTGCAAACCCTCACCGAAGAAGCCGTGCGTCTGTATGGCGATAAGCTGACTAACGCTAACGTTACTGACGACGTCATCGACTTTATGCTGGGTCGTTTCCGCGCCTGGTATCAGGATGAAGGCTACAGCGTGGATACCATTCAGGCGGTGCTGGCGCGTCGTCCGACCCGTCCGGCTGATTTCGATGCGCGTATGAAGGCGGTGTCCCATTTCCGTACGCTCTCCGAAGCGGCGGCGCTGGCGGCAGCCAACAAACGTGTCTCCAACATCCTGGCGAAATCCAGCGAGCCGTTGAACGATAACGTTCACGCCTCGGTGCTGAAAGACGATGCGGAAATCCGCCTTGCCATGCAGGTGGCGGTGATGCGCGATAAGCTGCAGCCGGTCTTCGCTGAAGGCCGTTATCAGGACGCATTAATCGAGCTGGCCTCGCTGCGCGAGCCGGTGGATGAGTTCTTTGAAAGCGTGATGGTGAATGCCGAAGACGCGCAGGTACGCATCAACCGCCTGACGCTGCTGGCGAAGCTGCGTGAGCTGTTCCTGCAGGTCGCGGATATTTCGCTGTTGCAGTAAG
>NZ_CP127837.1:1330148-1346054 GCF_030291195.1 Enterobacter sp. PGRG2
TGTAGGCCGGGTAAGCGCAGCGCCACCCGGCACAAAACATAAAACCCGCCATTTGGCGGGTTTAAACTTTCAGGAACACCTCAGGTACAAAGTACAAAAAATTATTCCATCAATTGCTTACTTAATCTTGGGTTGGCCTGGAGCAGGCGCAGCAACTTCAGTTCAGTCGGGGAGGGTTTTACCCTTTTAGACTCCCATTCATGAACCATCGCCACGCTCACACCCATTACCCGAGCAAAATCATCGTTTTTCAGACCGGTACCTTTACGCAGCTGCTCAAACTCACTGAAAGGATTAGGTTTTTGATTCAACGTGATAGTTTGTTGCGATACATCGTGTTTAAAGACAATTTGTTCCAGACTGCTAAGCAGTTCAAACATAGGATCTTTATATTCCATTGAGAACTCCTCATAAATCACAAGGCGTGATCGTAAACGACAACGAGCCATTTAAGAGTAGTCGGTAAATATTATTCTGGATGGTTGCGAGAGTGATTAATTGTCAGGTAATGGACCTTTATATACTAAAAATACCTTTTTTCTTGTCCAGGCTCTCTTTAATGCCTTGATCATTAAGCCCTGGTTTTCAGCTGTAGACTTTTGTAAATGATCAGCAAAAAAAATACTAAGCATTGCCGGTACGCACTAAGCGTAGCGGGGGCCGCAGAGCAATTCCGATGCGGGGCTTTCCCTGACAAGAATGTCAGGAAAGGGTATCTTGCAAAGCCGACCTGGACTATCCTTGTCAGCGTCGGGCACGTGTGTGCCGGTGTGCGCTTTTTTGGGTGAAAGGAGTAATAAAATGGCGACAGGAAAGTCCTGCTCTCGCTGGTTTGCGCCTCTTGCGGCGTTATTAATGGTGGTTAGCCTGAGTGGGTGTTTTGATAAAGAAGGCGATCAGCGCAAGGCGTTTATCGATTTTCTGCAAAATACAGTTATGCGCAGCGGTGAGCGTTTGCCTACCCTGACCGCGGATCAGAAAAAACAGTTTGGTCCCTTTGTATCGGATTACGCCATTCTTTATGGTTATTCCCAGCAGGTGAATCAGGCGATGGACGCGGGTCTGCGTCCGGTTGTAGACAGCGTGAATGCCATTCGCGTGCCGCAGGATTACATGACCCAGCGCGAACCGCTGCGTCAGGCAAACGGGTCGTTAGGCGTGCTGAGCCAGCAGTTGCAGAATGCAAAAATGCAGGCGGATTCTTCGCGTGCCGCGCTGAAACAGGCTGATGATTTGAAGCCGGTTTATGACCAGGCTTATCAAAAAGTGGTTACCGCGCCGTCAAACGCGCTGCAACCGCTGATCCCGGCTGCACAAATCTTTACGCAGCAACTGGTTCAGGTGGGTGATTTTATTGCCCAGCAGGACACGCAGGTGGGCTTTGTTGCTAACGGGATCCAGTTCCCGACTTCCCAGCAGGCCAGCCAGTATAACTCGCTGATTGGGCCGCTGGCGTCGCAGCATCAGGCGTTTACACAAGCCTGGACCGCTGCCGTTAACGCGACGCAATAAGCGTTTCGTCCCCCCGCCAAAAAGCGGGGGGATCCGCCGCTTCGCTGAGGCCCTGGCCTTGTGGACGGCTGAAATAAGTCTTGCTAAGCCTCCGGGATAATGCGTTAATGCTCCCCGGTTTGACGTACAGACCTAAAGCACTTTATAAAGCAGTCCCTCCAGGAGTTATCCATAGATACCCTTCGTTGAGAGCTTTCCTTTATCGCTTAAAATCTGTAAAGCACGCCGTAGCGCCGGAAGGCAAACTTAATTAAAAAGGTAATCTCTATGTCTGGTAAAATGACTGGTCTGGTAAAATGGTTCAACTCTGACAAAGGCTTCGGCTTCATCACTCCTGACGATGGCTCTAAAGATGTGTTCGTACACTTCTCTGCTATCCAGAACGATGGCTACAAATCCCTTGATGAAGGCCAGAAAGTGTCCTTCACCATCGAAAGCGGCGCTAAAGGCCCGTCTGCTGGTAACGTTGTAAGCCTGTAATCGCTTCCGTTTAAAGCACGCTTTCTAAAAAAAACCCCGCCATGCGGGGTTTTTTCTTTTCTGGTTTCCGGCTATTTCGCAATCTGCGGATTCACACAGTTTTTTTCCACCTTGCCATTGAGCGCGTCGATCAGATTATCCACCGCGCAGGCGGCCATGTTGTAACGCGTTTCATGGGTGGCGGAACCGATATGCGGCAGGGCGACCACGTTCGGCAGCGACAGCAATTCCGAATCTGCCGGCAGCGGCTCCTGTTCGAAAACGTCCAGACCCGCGGCATGGATCTCGCCGTTCTTCAGCGCTGCGATCAGCGCTTTCTCGTCCACCACCGGGCCACGACCGGCGTTGATAAAGATCGCCGAGGATTTCATGCGGGCAAACTGATCCGCGCCGATCATATGGTGCGTCTCATCCGTTAGCGGCAGCACCAGGCAGACAAAATCGGCTTCTTCCAGCAGGGCATCCAGTTCACAGTAACGCGCGCCAAAGCGCTCTTCCGCTTCCGTATGATGACGGCGGGCGTTATAGAGGATCGGCATGCCGAAACCAAAGTGCGCGCGCTGCGCCAGCGCCAGACCGATGCGGCCCATGCCGACGATGCCCAGCGTTTTATGGTGCACGTCGATGCCAAACCAGTCCGGCCCGATGTTTTTCGTCCATTCGCCTGCTTTTACGCGTTCCGCCACTTCCACCACCCGACGGGCAGTACTCAGCACCAGCGCCATCATGGTATCGGCCACGGTTTCGGTCAGCACGGTAGGCGTATGCATCAGCAGGATCTTACGATCGTTTAACGCATCCACATCGAAGTTGTCATAGCCTACCGAGATGGTCGACGTGGCGCGTAGCTTCGGCATTTTCTCCAGCAGCGCGGCATCGACTTTCTCGCTTGAACCCAGCAAACCTTCCGCACTGGCAAATGCCTCTGCATGTTGTTGCACCGTCTCCGGATGCAGATTCGGCACCCTGGTGACGGTGAAATGGTCTTCCAGACGTTTTTGCAGATCATCAGGCATGGCTTTGTACAGAATAATGGACGGCTTCATGCGGTTCTCCCAAATCAGTAATAGCGGGTCGCCAGACGCATCATGCGTGACGTGCGCCCGCCGGAATCTGTTGATTATTAGCAGGCTTAACAATCAAAGTAAGCCATACCGAAACAAAAAGCGCCACCCCCATAAAGATGTACGATGCCGCCGGACTGCCCGTCGAGCCGTTGAGATAACCCACGAACCACGAGCCAAAGAAAGAGCCGAGCGCGCCCATACTGTTGATCAGCGCCATCGCGCCACCCGCGACATTACGCGGCAACATTTCCGGGATAATGGCGAAGAAAGGGCCGTAAGGCGCATACATCGCCGCCCCGGCAATCACCAGCAGCGTATAGGAAACCCAGAAATGGTTCGCCCCTACGGCCCAGGAGCCGATAAAGGCAAAGGCGGCGATCAACAGCAGCGGCCAGACAAAGAGTTTACGGTTTTGCATTTTGTCCGACGCCCATGAGGCGAGGATCATCGCTATGGTCGCCGCCAGATAAGGCACCGAGGAGAGCCAGCCGACCGCCACCATACCGAGATTTTCACCGCCGCTGTGAATAATCGACGGCAGCCACAGCACAAAGCCATACACACCGATGCTCCAGGCAAAATACTGCATACACAGCAGGATCACGTTGCGCGAACGGAATGCCTCGCCATAGTTACGCACTGCTTTGATGCCCTGTTGCTCCTGCTCCAGCTGCGCCTGCAACGCGGCTTTTTCGTCTTCCGCCAGCCATGACACCTGCGACGGTTTATCTCTGACCAGCACCCACCAGCAGAACGCCCAGATCACCGCCGGTACGCCTTCAATAATGAACATTTCCCGCCAGCCGAAGGACTGGATCAGATAGCCGGATACCACCGACATCCACAGCACCGTGACCGGGTTACCCAGAATAAGGAAGGTATTGGCGCGCGAGCGTTCTGATTTAGTAAACCAGTTGCTGATATAAATCAGCATCGCGGGCATCACCGCCGCTTCCACCACGCCAAGAATAAAGCGGATCGCCGCCAGCGCCGGAATATTATTTACCACGCCGGTGAGCGAGGCGCAGGCGCCCCATAAGATCAGACAAATAAAGATCAATTTCCGCACGCTGCGGCGTTCAGCGTACATTGCGCCGGGGATCTGGAAGAAGAAATAGCCGAGGAAAAACAGCGCGCCCAGCAGCGATGAGACGCCTTTAGTGATGCCCAGATCGTCATTGATGCCTGCCGCGGAAGCGAAGCTAAAGTTGGCGCGATCCAGATAAGCCAGGCTGTATGTGATAAACACAATCGGCATAATGTACAGCCAGCGTTTTGTTGCATTAGTCGGACTTTTCATAGGGTTGCCTCTGGCATTGTAGGGTACTGAGGTTCAAATATGATAAAGAGGGGCGCTTTACCCCTCGTTAAGCTGTGCCCGCGTTGGCAATCCTTCGCTGTCTCCCTGCACCTGAATGGCCAGTGAGCCGATTTTATTTCCCCGATCGATAGCCTGTTTAAGTGAGCGGCCTTCCAGCAGCGCGCTGACCAGGCCGACCGCAAAGCCATCGCCTGCGCCCACGGTATCCACCACGTTATCCACTTTAATCGCCGCCACCGCGCCCTGCTCGCCGTCGGCGGTTTTGAACCACGCGCCGTCAGAGCCGGTTTTGATCACCACAATTTTCACACCCCGTGACAGATAGAAATCGGCGATGCCTTCCGGGTGTTGCTGGCCGGTAAGGATGACGCCCTCTTTCAGCCCCGGCAGCACCCAGTCGGCCTGGAACGCGAGGTGATTAAGTTTCTCGACCATCTCGGCTTCGCTCTTCCACAGCACTGGCCGCAGATTAGGATCGAAAGAGATCGTTTTGCCGCGCGCTTTCATCACGCCCGCCGCATGATCCAGCAGGGCGTAAGCATCAGCCGACAAGGCCGCCGCCACGCCGCTCAGATGCAGATGGCGCGCGCTGGTGAACATGCCTTCGTCGAAATCTGCCAGCGACAAATGGCTCGCCGCCGAGTTCTTGCGGAAATACTCCACGATGGGATCGGTTCCATTTTCAACCTTAGATTTCAGCTGAAAACCCGTTGCGTACCGCCCGTCAATAGTGACGCCGCCGGTGCCGATGCCCTCTTTTTCCAGCGAATTCAGCACGAACTGCCCGAAGCTGTCATCGCCGACGCGGCTGACCCAGGCGACTTTCATGCCGAGGCGCGCAAGGCCGGTGGCGACGTTCAGCTCAGCGCCCGCGATGCGTTTAAAAAAGTGCTCCGCCCGGGCCAGGTCGCCGGTTTCGGTGGCGACAAACATGGCCATGGCTTCGCCGATGGTGATGACATCCAGCGCATGATGCATGGCGTTACTCCTCACGTAATAAATTGACATAGCGGCGCGTGACGGCGGTCAGATCGCGGCCTTCCAGTGGAAACTCAATGCCGCGCGGCACGTCGGCGGGAAGCTGATTCAGCAGTTCCGCCCAGCGGCCATCGGCCTGATCCGGCGCAATGGCGCGATAATGGTAATAATGCGCGATAGCTGCTTTCACATGGATATAGCTGACGGCGGGGGCCAGCTGGCGGGCCGCTTCTTCCGGGGATTCGCCGACCCACAACCAGTTCGCCATATCGAAGGTCAGGGTGACCGGCAGATCCAGCACCCGGCAGGCGGCTTTAAAACGCTGCATCGGCGCAAGCTGGCCGCAATCGGTCTGATCGTTTTCCACTACCAGCGACATGCCGCTGTCCGCCAGCCAGCCGCGCAGCAACTCCAGCGCGGATTTATGCTGGAAATGCCCGAGAGAGACTTTCAGCCACAGGGCGTTTAAGGTGCGCGCTTCCTGAAGCAGAGCGGGCAGTTCGGGGTTCAGCGTGCCGTCAAACAGACACAGCGGCTCCGGCGCGGAGTAGCAGGCCAGCAGATTATGGGATTCGATGTCGGCGGCCAGGGCAGGCAGGGCGTTCAGTTCATCAGGCGTGAACAATTCGCGGCGGATCTCCACGCCGTCTGCGCCTGCCGCCGCAATAAACGGCAGCACGGTAGCCTGACCGCCCAGCGACTGAATACGGTCGTGGCCGTAAGCGGCAGTGACGACGATAATTTTTCTTTTCATTTCCCGGCTCCCGAACAAATGCCTGTTGGCTTCTGTTTAAGCTAGATGGAACCGGTTCCAAATGAAAGGTCAGGATCGCCAAAGCATGATCGTCATCACGAAGGGGAATCAGCGGGCGGTGGAGCCGCGAACGATAAGTTCGCCGGAGAAGACCTGTTCATGCACGGTATTGTCGGTGCCGTCGATGCGGCGCACCACCTGCTCGACGGCGGCGTAGCCAATCTGCCAGGTAGGCTGTTTGAGGGTGGTGATGCCGACGCCCGCAAGCTCTGCCCACTCCAGTTCGTCAAAACCGAGCAGACCGATGTCGCTGCCCCAGTGCAGGCCAATGCGCTTCAGCGAGCGGGCAACCTGGAGCGTTAACGCGCCGTTGGCCGAGATCACCGCTTTGCGCATGCCCCGGTGACGGGTATGAAACTGGCGCAGCCTGTTGTCGATTTGCCCGGCTTCATGCAGCACAACTTCAGCATCTTCCGCAATGACGCCGGGATAGCGGGCGAGGGTGGCATGAAAGGCGTTCAGACGCTCACGGCGGGTATTCACCGTGCCGAGAGGTTCACTAAGAAACAGCAGCGCTTCAAACCCCTGCTCCACCAGATGCTCAGTAGCGGTGGTGGCGGCCTGGGTGTTATCCAGCCCGACCACATCGCAGGCGAAGTCCGGAATTTTACGGTCAATAAGCACCATGGGCAGCGACGATTGTTGCAGGCGGTTCAGCCCCTCTTCGCGCATTCCCACGGCATTCACCACGATCCCCTCCACCTGATAACTGCGCAGCAGATCCAGATAGTGCAGCTCCTGATCGAGGGCGTTATTGGTATTACACACCAGCGGCGTAAAGCCTTTCTCACGGCAGGCGGCTTCGATACCGCTCAGCACGTTCACGGAATAGGGATTGGTAATATCGGCGATGATGAGTCCAATCAGCCGCGTACGGCCGCGTTTCAGGCCGCGGGCCATCAGGCTGGGACGGTAATTAAGTTCGGCAATGGCGTTTTCGATGCGGGCCAGCAGAGCCTCTGAAAGCAGATGCTTTTCACCGTTCAGATAACGTGAAATGCTGGTTTTACCCGTTTTTGCCGCTTTCGCGACGTCGCTGATTGTCGGGCGCGCTGCCTTTGCGTTCATGTCCGTCTCCTGGGGTAACTTTGCGGAGATTAACATATTTTACGCGGAATACCCCTCGCCTGCAGGCGAGGGGGTAAACAGAGGAATTACTGCAACGGACTCAGGGTAATTTCCACGCGACGGTTCTGCGCTTTGCCTTCTTCCGTGCTGTTGCTGGCGATCGGGTTCGCCGGGCCTGCGCCGGTGGTACGCAGACGGTTCGCTTCCACGCCCTGGGTGATCAGCGCGCTGGCAACCGCATCGGCACGCTGCTGCGACAGACGCATGTTCAGATCCTTGCCGCCGGTGCTGTCGGTGTAACCCACCACGTTAACCGCAGTTTTTGGATACTCTTTCAGTACCATTGCCACGCCGGTCAGGGTGTTGGCACCTGCCGGTTTCAGGGTTGCGCTGCTGCTGTCGAAGGTCACGTTGTTCGGCATGTTCAGCACGATGTTATCGCCATTTCGCGTCACGCTAACGCCCGTTCCCTGCATTTTGTCCCGCAGTTTCGCTTCCTGCACGTCCATGTAATAGCCCGCGCCGCCGCCGAGGGCTGCACCGGCCGCCGCGCCAATCAGCGCCCCTTTGCCGCGGTCTTTTTTCGAGGAGGAGAGTACGCCGACGCCCGCGCCGACCAGCGATCCAATGCCTGCGCCAATGCCTGATTTACCGGCTTCGCGCTCACCGGTGTAAGGGTTGGTGGTGCAGCCTGAAACAGCCAGTGCGCCGCAAACCGCAGCCACAATGAGAAGGACATTTTTCTTCATCGAATTTCCTTAATAATTTTTAATTCTATGCACAGCGATAATCGCGGTTGATTATGACCTGAGGATCGTTAGAAACTTCCGGAAAGATTCTGAATTTTGTAAATAACATTGAGCGGCGCATGAGCGACCGACACACCTGCATCAGACATCAGGGAGCATACGTTTTGGCACACTCATCCACAAAAACCATCCTCACGGCAGCCCACTGGGGGCCGATGCTGGTAGAAACCGACGGCGAAAACGTCCTGTCATCGCGCGGTGCCCTGCCGACCGCCCATCCCAATTCGTTACAAACCGCCGTGCGCGATCAGGTGCACAGCAACAGCCGCGTGCGTTTCCCGATGGTGCGCAAAGGCTTCCTTACGTCACCGGAAAAACCGACCGGCGTGCGCGGTCAGGATGAGTTTGTCCGCGTCAGCTGGGATGAAGCCCTGGATCTGATCCATGCCCAGCACGTCCGTATTCGTGAAAGCTATGGCCCGTCGTCGATATTCGCCGGATCTTACGGCTGGCGCTCCAACGGCGTGCTGCACAAAGCGGCGACGCTGTTGCAGCGTTATATGAGCCTGGCGGGGGGCTATACCGGCCATCTGGGGGATTATTCCACCGGCGCGGCGCAGGCGATCATGCCCTACGTGGTGGGCGGCAATGAGGTTTATCAGCAGCAGACCAGTTGGCCGCTGGTGCTGGAGCATTCTGATGTGGTGGTGCTGTGGAGCGCCAACCCGCTTAACACCCTGAAAATTGCCTGGAACGCCTCGGATGAGCAGGGGATCCCTTTTTTCGATCAGCTGCGCCAGAGCGGCAAGCGGGTGATCTGCATCGATCCGATGCGATCGGAAACCGTCGACTTCCTCTGCGACAGTGCCGAATGGCTGGCACCGCATATGGGCACCGATGTGGCGTTGATGCTCGGCATCGCCCACACGCTGGTGGAAAACGGCTGGCAGGATGATGAATTCCTTGCCCGCTGCACCACCGGTTACGACATCTTCCACGATTATTTAACCGGCGCCAGCGATGGCGTGGCGAAAACCGCAGAATGGGCCGCGGAAATTTGCGGTATTGATGCGCCTAAAATCCGCGAACTGGCGGAAGTGTTCCATAAAAATACCACTATGCTGATGTCCGGCTGGGGCATGCAGCGCCAGCAATATGGCGAGCAGAAACACTGGATGCTGGTGACGCTTGCCGCCATGCTGGGGCAGATCGGTCTGCCGGGCGGCGGCTTTGGTTTGTCCTATCACTTTGCCAACGGCGGCAATCCGACGCGCCGCGCGGCGGTGCTCGGCTCCATGCAGGGCAGCGTCCAGGGCGGCGTGGACGCGGTGGATAAAATCCCGGTGGCGCGCATTGTGGAAGCGCTGGAAAACCCCGGCGGCGCGTACCAGCACAACGGCATGGATCGTCACTTCCCGGATATTAAATTTGTCTGGTGGGCGGGCGGCGCAAACTTTACTCATCATCAGGACACCAACCGGCTGATCCGCGCCTGGCAAAAACCGGAGCTGGTGGTGATCTCTGAATGCTACTGGACGGCGGCGGCGAAGCATGCCGATATCGTTCTGCCAGCCACCACCTCTTTTGAACGTAACGATCTGACCATGACCGGCGATTACAGCAATCAGCATCTGGTGCCGATGAAGCAGGTGGTCGCCCCACGTGATGAAGCGCGGGATGATTTTGAGGTGTTTGCCGATCTCAGCGAGCGCTGGGAGCAGGGCGGGCGGGCGCGGTTTACCGAAGGCAAAAGCGATCTGCAATGGCTGGAAACCTTCTATGACATCGCCAGCGCGCGCGGCGCCAGTCAGGGCGTGACGTTACCGCCGTTCGCAGAATTCTGGCAGGCCAATCAGCTTATTGAGATGCCGGAAAGCGAGGAGAACGCGAAGTTTGTGCGTTTTGCGGCCTTCCGTGCCGATCCGGCGGCGAACCCGCTGAAAACCGACAGCGGCAAAATTGAAATCTATTCGCAGCGTATCGCGTCATTTAACTATGCCGACTGTCCGGGGCACGCGACCTGGCTGGCGCCTGACGAATGGCACGGCAATGCGGAGCCGCAGCAGTTGCAGGTGCTGTCCGCGCATCCGGCGCACCGTCTGCACAGCCAGTTAAGCTATTCCGCGCTGCGCGAGCAGTACGCGGTGGCGGGGCGTGAACCCATCACGCTGCATCCGCAGGATGCGCAGGCGCGGGGGATCCGTGATGGCGACGTGGTGCGCGTGTGGAACGGTCGCGGGCAGGTGCTGGCGGGCGCAGTGGTGACCGAGGGGATCCGTCCGGGGGTGATCTGCATTCATGAGGGCGGCTGGCCGGATCTGGATCCGGCGGCCGGGGGGATCTGCAAAAACGGCGCGGTTAACGTGCTGACCAAAGATCTCCCCAGCTCGCGGCTGGGCAACGGCTGCGCCGGGAACACGGCGCTGGCATGGGTGGAAAAATACACCGGCCCTGAGCTCAGGCTGACGGCGTTTGAGCCGCCTGCCAGCGCATGATCCACGTCGGGTGGTGAGTCTCCTCCTGCCAGGCGCTGTCTTCGATACGAAAGCCCAGCGCATGGTAGAAATTCACTGCCCGCTCATTCTTCTGATACACCTCAAGACTGAGATCGGCATAGCGCTGTTTGACATGCTCAAGCAGCGCGCGTCCGATCCCCTTGCCGATCGCGTCAGGACGCACAAAGAGCGCACCGACAAAGCGGCTGTCCATCACGCTGACGAATCCCTCAAGGCGGCCCTGTTCTTCCCACACCCAGGTTCTGGCGGCGGGTAAATAGGCATCGCGCACCAGGCTTTTACTCTCCTGCCAGTAACGCGCGTCGATAAAAGGATGGGCAAAGGTGGTGCTTTCCAGCCACAGCGCCAGCAGCGCTGACAAGTCATTTTCATGCCATTCGTGGATCATCGCTGCCTCCGGGATGACAAAAGCACTGGGTAACATGGTCATTCACCAGACCGCAGGCCTGCATAAAGGAGTAACAGATGGTGGTGCCGACAAACTTGAAGCCGCGCTTTTTCAGCGCTTTTGACAGGGCATCCGATTCCGGTGTCGACGTGGGGATCTCCGCAAGGGTGGCGGCCTGGGTCATCCTGACCTGATGATCAACAAAGGACCAGACAAAATCTGCAAAGTCTTCCCCCTGTTGCTGCATCGCCAGATACGCCCTGGCGTTACCAATAATCGCCTGAATTTTTCCCCGATGGCGGATAATACCAGTGTCCTGCAACAGCCTTTCCACGTCGTCATCCTGCATCGCCGCCACGCGCACAGGATCGAAGTTATAAAAACAGCGGCGATAATTTTCCCGTTTCTTCAGCACTGTGATCCAGGATAAACCCGCCTGCTGGCCTTCGAGACAGATCATCTCAAACAGCTTCTGGTTACTGGACTGCGCCACGCCCCATTCTTTGTCGTGGTAGTCGATATACAGCGGATCCTGACTGACCCAACCACATCGTTGCATGTCTTTCTCCTTTCCATTGTTGCGGTAGATCCCAAAAGAAAATTATCCCGCTGGCTTGACGTGTCTCTTAAAGAGACAATAGTTAATACAGGGTTTTATCCGCACAAAATGATAACGATACTGCCGGTTTTGGCTCTTTTCTGGAGTCGCATTGATGAAGATAAAAAATAACAGTGGCTGCCGCCTGGCGCTCGTGCCTGTGTGCCTGTTTTTTTGTCAGACGGCGCAGGCGTGGCAACAAGAATATATCGTTAGCGACCCGCAAAGTAATATGGCGGATCGCTATACATGGGACAGCGATCACCAACCGCGTTATGACGATATTCTCGAAGGGCGGATCCGCTCGACGCAAAATACGCCTGGCCTGTCCTGGAATTTGCCGGATGATACGCCGCTGGACGCCACCAGCACCATGAGCCTCGGCTGGAATATTCCGCTGGTGAATAATGTCACCACCGGCCCGGTGGCCGTCTGGCATTACGACAGCTCTGCCTCATCAATGCATAATGAATTTGGCGATGGCCCGGCAAACCTGCAATTCACCGATCCGCTGTGGCACGCCAGCGTCAGCTCGGTGGGCTGGCGCGTGGACAGTCGTCACGGGGATCTCCGCCCGTGGGCGCAAATCAGCTACAACCAGCAGTTTGGCGAAAATATCTGGAAAACCCAGTCCGGCCTCAATCGTTTATCGGCCTCCAGCCAGGACGGTAACTGGATGGACGTGACCCTCGGCGCGGATATGCTGCTCAATCCCCATTTTGCAGCCTATGCTTCACTGTCGCAGTCTGAAAATACGGATATCGGTCAAAACTATCTTTACAGCATGGGCGTCAGCGCGCGCTTTTAATTAGCATTTAAAACAAATTAATTACATTTTTTATACAACAATCATCAGCTTCGCAGAGATAGTGTGTACTAACTTACGCTGTATTTTTTGCTGATGAGACTTTTCCCGCTGTCATTCATTCCCGTTACAAGGCATTTCATTCCGTCCTCACTGCATTTCATGCCGTTTTCGATCCGGCATCAACGGCGCTTCGTTATGGTTAACGGCAGAGAATTTCCCTTTTGCTTACGCAGGAAGACTGCCATGAATACATCCTCATTGAATCGGACCCGCTGGCTGACGCTGGTCGGTACCATCATTACGCAATTTGCCCTTGGATCGGTTTATACCTGGAGTCTGTTTAACAGCGCGCTGGCGGAAAAACTGGATGAGCCAGTAAGCCAGGTGGCGTTCTCCTTCGGACTGCTCAGCCTCGGACTGGCGCTCTCTTCCTCGGTAGCCGGGAAATTACAGGAACGTTTCGGCGTTAAACGTGTGACTATCGCATCCGGTATTCTGCTGGGCCTCGGCTTTTTCCTGACGGCGCACGCCAACAGCCTGCTGATGCTGTGGCTGAGCGCGGGCGTGCTGGTCGGCCTTGCCGATGGCGCGGGCTACCTGCTGACGCTCTCCAACTGCGTGAAGTTCTTCCCGGAGCGTAAGGGGCTGATTTCCGCTTTCTCCATCGGTTCTTATGGCCTGGGCAGCCTCGGCTTTAAATTTATCGACAGCCATCTGCTCGCCACCGTCGGCCTGGAAAAGACCTTTATGATCTGGGGCGCGATGGTGCTGGTGATGATCGTTTCCGGCGCGATGCTGATGAAAGACGCGCCGCAGCAGAAAGCGACCATGGTCAATGGCGTGGTGGAAAATGATTTCACCCTGGCGCAGTCGATGCGTAAACCGCAATACTGGATGCTGGCCGTGATGTTCCTCACTGCCTGTATGAGCGGTCTGTATGTTATCGGCGTGGCGAAAGATATCGCTCAGGGCATGGTGCATCTGGATGTGGCGACCGCCGCCAATGCGGTGACCGTGATTTCCATTGCTAACCTGACAGGCCGTCTGGTGCTCGGTATCCTCTCCGATAAAATGTCCCGCATCCGCGTGATTACGCTCGGTCAGGTGGTGTCGCTGATTGGTATGGCGGGACTGCTGTTCGCCCCGCTTAACGAAGTGAGCTTCTTCGCGGCTATCGCCTGTGTGGCCTTTAACTTCGGCGGTACCATCACGGTCTTCCCATCGCTGGTCAGCGAATTCTTTGGCCTGAACAATCTGGCGAAAAACTACGGCGTCATTTATCTGGGCTTTGGTATCGGCAGCATCTGCGGCTCGATTATCGCCTCGCTGTTCGGCGGCTTCTATGTGACCTTCTGCGTCATCTTCGCCCTGCTGATCCTCTCCCTGGCGCTTTCCACCACCATTCGCCAGCCGCAGCGTGAATACTTCACCAACTCACAGCCGCTGACTCACCATTAAGTGACCTGCGCCACGCTCTGCGTGGCGCTTCGCAATCTTCAACCTTCTCCCTTCCTGAATCAGGGGTAATACGGTAAGCTCTGCCGCATTACCTATTATTTTTGTAAATGTTTAGTCAGATCACATTCCCGGTGACACTTTTTTCCACCCCTGTGGTCTACTACCCCGCGCTTCACGAAGTTATCGAATCAACTTCTTATGCGTTTGATAAGCCTATATGCAGATATATCGTCTGCGCACGGGTGCTCTCTATTCCCTTCTCCCAGGGTGCTTTGAATGAAATATATCAAAACGATGACGCAACAACGGCTGAGTTTTCTGCTGGCGTTGTACATCGGTCTGTTTATGAACGCCGCTGTTTTTATTCGTCGCTTTGATGGATATGCGCAAGAATTTACCATCTGGAAAGGCCTCGCTGCGATTGTTGAAGTGGCGGGCACGGTATTAGCCACGTTCTTTTTACTTCGACTTCTCTCTCTGTTTGGACGGCGTGCCTGGCGCGTGCTGTCGACGCTGGTGGTGCTGTTTTCCGCAGGCGCCAGCTATTACATGACTTTCCTGAACGTGGTCATCGGCTACGGCATTGTTGCCTCGGTGATGACGACGGACATTGACCTGTCGAAAGAAGTGGTGGGCATGCAGTTTGTGATCTGGCTGGTATGCGTGAGCACGCTGCCGCTGATCTTTATCTGGAGCAACAGCAGCCGCCTCACGCTGCTGCGCCAGCTGCGTACGCCGGGCCTGCGCATCCGTAGCGCGGCCATCGTCGTGCTGGCCGGTTTGATGGTCTGGGGGCCGATCCGTCTGCTGGAAGTGCAGCAAAAGAGCGTAGAGCGCGCGACCGGCGTTGATATGCCAAGCTATGGCGGCGTGGTGGCTAACTCTTATCTGCCGTCTAACTGGCTGTCCGCGTTAGGGCTGTACGCCTGGGCGCAGGTGGATGAGTCTTCTGATAACAAATCGCTGATCAACCCGGCGACCAAATACACTTACGTTGCGCCGAAAGATCTTGATGACACTTATGTGGTCTTTATCATCGGTGAAACGACCCGCTGGGATCATATGGGCCTGCTCGGCTATGAGCGCAACACCACGCCGAAGCTGGCGGCGGAGAAAAATCTTGTCGCCTTCCGGGGTTACTCCTGCGATACCGCCACTAAGCTGTCCCTGCGCTGCATGTTTGTGCGCGAGGGCGGGGCGGATGAAAACCCACAGCGTACTTTGAAAGAGCAGAACGTCTTTGCGGTGCTGAAACAGCTCGGCTTCTCCAGCGACCTGTACGCCATGCAGAGCGAAATGTGGTTTTACAGCAATACCATGGCGGATAACATCTCCTACCGTGAGCAGATTGGCGCTGAGCCGCGTAACCGCGGTAAGAACGTCGATGACGCGTTGTTGCTGGATGAAATGAAAGCGTCGCTGAAAAACAGCCCTGACGGCAAGCATTTGATGATCTTCCACACGAAAGGCTCGCACTTTAACTACACCCAGCGTTATCCGCGCAGCTTTGCCCAGTGGACGCCGGAGTGTCAGAGCGTGGACGACAAGTGCACCAAAGCGGAGATGATCAACTCCTTTGATAACTCCGTGACCTACGTCGATTACTTTATTGATAGCGTCATCGATCAGCTGCGCGATAAGAAAGCGATTGTGTTCTATGCCGCCGACCATGGCGAGTCGATCAACGAGAAAGAACATCTGCACGGGACGCCGCGTAAAATGGCCCCGCCTGAGCAGTTCCGCGTGCCGATGATGGTGTGGATGTCTGATAAATATCTGGAGAATCCGGAGAAAGCCAAAATGTTCGCGCACCTCAAGCAGCAGGCCGATATGAAAGTGCCGCGCCGCCATGTGGAGCTGTATGACACCATCATGGGCTGCCTGGGTTATACCTCGCCAAATGGTGGTATCAACGAGAACAATAACTGGTGCCACATCCCGGATACGAAGGCATCGGCGGGTAAGTAAACTGACTGGCGAGTTTATCGCCAGTCGAAAGGCTTTTTTACGTTAAGGGATTGACGGTCGTGGCGCCCGGCAGTAAGATGCGCCCCGCATTCGGTGATTGGCGCAGCCTGGTAGCGCACTTCGTTCGGGACGAAGGGGTCGGAGGTTCGAATCCTCTATCACCGACCAAATTTAAAAAGCC
>NZ_CP127837.1:1346187-1493843 GCF_030291195.1 Enterobacter sp. PGRG2
TAATCCTCTATCACCGACCAAATTTAAAAACCCGTCGTGGAAACACGACGGGTTTTTTGCATTTTCCGCCGCTCCTGTAGGCCGGGTAAGCGSAGCGCCACCCGGCGGAAATAACACTTTTAAATCACGCGTCGATATCGCTCATAATTCTCTGCATTTGCCAGATATTCCATCGTATTTTTTTATATATGTTTGAATCTTTTTTCGCGTTGCTTATGGATAAGCTCAGCATTTTCACCTGTGCGTTTTAACGTTCGCGGTATTAATCGCTCAGATATTCATCATTCCGTCAGAAATTTTTCATAAACTGAGTAAATGTTAATCACTGATGTGAGACTTAAAAGCAGCGGTTTATTCTGGCATCCGACCAGTAGCACAATTTTCCCTGCTGAAAACAGGGGCGTGCACTTTTTTTAATCTTTGTTTGCCAATTCTCACCGTCGTTGTAAATCCCGGTTACCTGTATTGACGTTTTGACATTCTGTTGACAGATTGTAGGGCATGAGGGGCATTTCACGGAGAATCTGCACTGCAACTCAGTCAACCTTGTGAAAGGATTCCCCATCTCTCATATAGCCTCCGGGCACAACCGACCAGACCGGTAAAAAATAAATAAAGGCCTGTCGGATATACCCTTTGCAACGGGTAAACAACACATATCACATTGGAGCAGAATAATGAGTATTTCCTTGAAGAAGTCAGGGATGCTGAAGCTTGGTCTTAGCCTGGTGGCCATGACCGTCGCAGCAAGCGTACAGGCCAAGACCCTGGTTTATTGTTCAGAAGGCTCGCCGGAAGGCTTTAACCCACAGCTCTTTACCTCTGGTACCACTTACGACGCAAGCTCAGTGCCAATCTACAACCGTCTGGTTGAATTCAAAATTGGTACCACCGAAGTGATCCCGGGCCTCGCTGAAAAGTGGGAAGTCAGCGAAGACGGTAAAGTTTATACCTTCCACCTGCGTAGCGGTGTGAAGTGGCAGGACAACAAAGATTTCAAACCGACGCGTGAATTCAACGCCGACGACGTGGTGTTCTCTTTCGATCGCCAAAAAAACGCTGAAAACCCGTACCATAAAGTGTCCGGCGGCAGCTATGAATACTTCGAAGGTATGGGCCTGCCAGACCTGATTAGCGAAGTGAAAAAAGTGGACGACAAAACCGTACAGTTCGTACTGGCGCGTCCGGAAGCCCCGTTCCTGGCTGACCTTGCCATGGACTTCGCTTCTATCCTGTCTAAAGAGTACGCTGACAACATGCTGAAAGCCGGTACGCCGGAGAAAATTGACCTGAACCCAATCGGTACCGGTCCGTTCCAGCTGCAGCAGTACCAGAAAGACTCCCGCATTCTGTACAAAGCCTTCGAAGGCTTCTGGGGTACTAAACCGCAGATCGACCGTCTGGTGTTCTCTATCACCCCGGACGCGTCTGTACGTTATGCAAAACTGCAGAAAAATGAGTGTCAGGTTATGCCGTTCCCGAACCCGGCTGACATTGCACGCATGAAGAAAGACACCAAAATCAACCTGATGGAGCAGGCCGGTCTGAACGTGGGCTACCTCTCTTTCAACACCGAGAAAAAGCCGTTTGATGACGTGAAAGTTCGCCAGGCGCTGACCTATGCAGTGAACAAAGAAGCGATCATCAAAGCCGTTTATCAGGGCGCCGGTACTGCCGCGAAAAACCTGATCCCGCCAACCATGTGGGGTTATAACGACGACGTTAAGGATTACACCTACGACGTTGAGAAAGCGAAAGCGCTGCTGAAAGAAGCCGGTCAGGATAAAGGTTTCACCGTTGAACTGTGGGCGATGCCGGTACAGCGTCCTTACAACCCGAACGCACGCCGTATGGCTGAGATGATCCAGTCTGACTGGGCGAAAATCGGCGTTCAGGCCAAAATCGTGACCTACGAGTGGGGCGAGTACCTGAAGCGTGCGAAGGCGGGCGAACACCAGGCGGTGATGATGGGCTGGACCGGGGACAATGGGGATCCGGACAACTTCTTCGCCACCCTGTTCAGCTGCGACGCGGCGAAACAAGGTTCCAACTACTCTCGCTGGTGCTACAAGCCGTTTGAAGATCTGATCCAGCCGGCACGTGCGACTGACGATCACAACAAACGTATTGAACTGTACAAACAGGCTCAGGTAGTGATGCACGACCAGGCTCCGGCGCTGATCATCGCGCACTCCACCGTGTACGAGCCAGTGCGTAAAGAAGTGAAAGGCTATGTGGTTGATCCACTGGGCAAACACCACTTCGAAAACGTGTCAGTTGAATAATTAAAACCCAGGGGGTGCTCACGCACCCCATGCCCGGCGGCGCTACGCTTGACCAGGCCTACACCCGTAGGCCGGATAAGCGCAGCGCCATCCGGCATAATGCTTTACCTGAGCGGTATCCGCGCAGGATAAGATTTGTGAGCAATACAGACACGTCTTTGACGCTGTCACTACAGAGAATCCGGGTTATGTTGCAGTTCATCCTCCGACGTCTGGGGCTTGTCATCCCTACGTTTATCGGTATCACCCTTCTCACCTTTGCCTTTGTCCATATGATCCCGGGCGACCCGGTCATGATCATGGCGGGTGAGCGTGGTATCTCCCCTGAGCGTCACGCGCAGTTGCTGGCCGAGCTTGGCCTGAACAAGCCGCTGTGGCAGCAGTACGTCAACTATGTGTGGGGCGTGTTGCATGGAGATTTAGGGGTTTCGCTTAAGAGCCGTCTCCCGGTGTGGGACGAGTTCGTGCCGCGTTTTAAAGCGACGCTGGAACTCGGTGTCTGCGCCATGATATTTGCTGTTGCCGTGGGTATTCCGGTGGGCGTTCTCGCCGCCGTTAAACGCGGTTCTATCTTTGACCACACCGCCGTCAGCGTCGCGCTGGCCGGTTACTCCATGCCAATCTTCTGGTGGGGCATGATGCTGATCATGCTGGTGTCGGTGCAACTCAACCTGACGCCGGTATCCGGGCGCGTCAGTGACATGGTTTTCCTTGATGATACTAACCCGCTGACCGGCTTTATGCTGATCGACACCGCCATCTGGGGTGAAGAGGGCAACTTCATTGATGCGCTGGCGCATATGATCCTGCCTGCGGTGGTGCTCGGCACTATCCCGCTGGCGGTGATCGTGCGTATGACCCGCTCATCAATGCTGGAAGTGCTGGGTGAAGACTACATCCGTACCGCCCGCGCGAAAGGCCTGACCCGGATGCGCGTGATCGTGGTGCATGCCCTGCGTAATGCGATGCTGCCGGTGGTCACGGTGATTGGCTTACAGGTGGGCACCATGCTGGCGGGCGCTATCCTGACGGAGACGATTTTCTCCTGGCCGGGACTGGGACGCTGGTTGATCGACGCGCTGCAACGCCGCGATTACCCGGTGGTGCAGGGCGGCGTGCTGCTGGTGGCGACGATGATTATCCTCGTCAACCTGCTGGTCGATCTGCTTTACGGCGTGGTGAACCCGCGTATTCGTCATAAGAAGTAAGGGGCCATCATGTCACAAGTAACTGAAAATAAAGCGGTGTCCGCACCGGTGCCGATGACCCCGATGCAGGAGTTCTGGCACTATTTTAAACGCAACAAAGGGGCGGTAGTCGGCCTGGTGTATATCATCGTGGTGCTGATTATTGCCATCTTCGCCAACTGGATCGCGCCTTATAACCCGGCCGACCAGTTCCGTGACTCGCTGCTTGCGCCGCCGGTCTGGCAGGAAGGCGGCAGCTGGGCGCATCTGCTCGGCACCGATGACGTAGGCCGCGACGTGATGTCGCGTCTGATGTACGGCGCGCGCCTGTCGCTGCTGGTGGGCTGCCTGGTGGTGGTGCTGTCGCTGGTGTCCGGGATTATCCTAGGCCTTATCGCCGGGTATTTCGGCGGCCTGGTGGATAACATCATCATGCGCGTGGTGGACATCATGCTGGCGCTGCCGAGCCTGCTGCTCGCGCTGGTGCTGGTGGCGGTCTTTGGCCCGTCCATCGTCAACGCCTCGCTGGCGCTCACCTTCGTGGCGCTGCCTCACTACGTGCGCTTAACCCGCGCCGCCGTAATGGTGGAAGTGAACCGCGATTACGTCACCGCCTCCCGCGTGGCCGGTGCCGGTGCGATGCGCCAGATGTTCGTCAATATTTTCCCTAACTGCCTTGCGCCGCTGATCGTTCAGGCGTCGCTCGGCTTCTCTAACGCCATTCTCGATATGGCCGCCCTTGGCTTCCTTGGCATGGGTGCGCAACCGCCAACACCGGAGTGGGGCACCATGCTCTCTGACGTGTTGCAGTTCGCACAAAGCGCCTGGTGGGTCGTGACCTTCCCTGGTCTGGCGATCCTGCTGACGGTGCTGGCATTTAACCTGATGGGTGACGGCTTGCGTGATGCGCTCGACCCCAAACTCAAGCAGTAAAGGGCTACGAAATGGCGTTATTAAATATAGATAAATTATCGGTGCACTTCGGCGACGAAGGGACACCGTTCCGTGCCGTAGACCGCGTAAGCTACAGCGTTGAGCAGGGTGAAGTGGTCGGCATCGTCGGTGAATCCGGCTCCGGTAAATCCGTCAGCTCGCTGGCGATCATGGGACTGATTGATTTCCCGGGCCGCGTGATGGCCGACAAGCTGGAATTCAACGGCCAGGACTTAAAGCGCATCTCTGAAAAAGAGCGCCGCAGTCTGGTGGGCGCGGAAGTGGCGATGATTTTCCAGGATCCGATGACCAGCCTTAACCCGTGCTACACGGTGGGTTTCCAGATTATGGAAGCCATTAAGGTGCATCAGGGCGGCAACAAGAAAACCCGCCGCCAGCGTGCCATCGACTTGTTAAACCAGGTGGGAATTCCCGATCCGGCCTCGCGGCTGGACGTTTACCCGCACCAGCTTTCCGGCGGGATGAGCCAGCGCGTGATGATTGCGATGGCCATCGCCTGTCGTCCTAAGCTGCTGATCGCCGATGAACCGACTACCGCGCTGGATGTGACTATCCAGGCGCAGATCATCGAACTTTTGCTGGAGCTTCAGCAAAGGGAGAACATGGCGCTGATCCTCATCACCCACGATCTGGCGCTGGTGGCGGAAGCGGCCCATAAAATTATTGTGATGTATGCCGGTCAGGTGGTGGAAACCGGCAAGGCCACGGATATCTTCCGCGCGCCGCGTCATCCGTACACCCAGGCGTTGCTGCGCGCGCTGCCTGAGTTTGCGCAGGACAAAGCGCGTCTGGCCTCGCTGCCGGGCGTGGTGCCGGGTAAATATGACCGTCCGAACGGCTGTCTGCTGAACCCGCGCTGCCCCTATGCCACCGATCGCTGCCGCGTGGACGAGCCTGCGCTGAATACGCTGAGCGATGGCCGTCAGTCTAAATGTCACTACCCACTCGATGATGCCGGGAGGCCGAATTATGAGTACGCATGAGGCCACCCTGCAACAGCCACTGTTGCAGGCTATCGACCTGAAAAAACACTACCCGGTGAAGAAAGGGCTGTTTGCCCCGGAACGCCTGGTGAAAGCGCTGGACGGCGTCTCTTTTTCGCTGGAGCGCGGTAAAACGCTGGCGGTGGTGGGCGAATCCGGCTGTGGAAAATCCACGCTCGGTCGTCTGCTGACCATGATCGAAGTGCCGACCGGCGGCGAGCTTTACTATCAGGGGCAGGATCTGCTCAAGCCTGATATGAGCGCCGAAAAGCTGCGTCGCCAGAAGATCCAGATCGTCTTCCAGAACCCGTACGGTTCCCTGAACCCACGTAAAAAAGTGGGCCAGATCCTGGAAGAGCCGCTGCAAATCAACACCACGCTGAGCAAAGAACAGCGCCGTGAAAAAGCGCTGGCGATGATGGCGAAAGTCGGCCTGAAAACCGAACACTACGACCGCTACCCGCATATGTTTTCCGGCGGCCAGCGTCAGCGTATCGCCATTGCCCGCGGGCTGATGCTCGATCCGGATGTGGTGATCGCCGATGAACCGGTATCCGCGCTCGACGTGTCCGTGCGTGCGCAGGTGCTGAACCTGATGATGGACTTGCAGCAGGATCTGGGGCTGTCTTACGTGTTTATCTCTCACGATCTGTCCGTGGTGGAACACATCGCCGATGAAGTGATGGTGATGTACCTCGGTCGCTGCGTGGAGAAAGGCACCAAAGAGCAGATTTTCTCCAACCCGCGTCATCCGTATACCCAGGCGCTGCTCTCTGCCACGCCGCGCCTGAACCCGGACGACCGCCGCGAACGTATCAAGCTGACCGGCGAGCTGCCAAGCCCGCTGAATCCGCCGCCGGGCTGTGCCTTTAACGCCCGTTGTGTCCGTCGCTTCGGCCCCTGCACCCAGTTGCAGCCGCAGCTGAAAGAGTACGGCGGCCAGCTGGTTGCCTGCTTCGCGGTGGACCAGGACGAGAATGGCGAAAAGCCGATTGTTCACGGTTGATTAACCCTGCCCGGCGGCCCATGCCTGCCGGGACCGGGGCAGCACCGATTTTCCAGGCCGGGTCAGGCGTAACCGCCGCCCGGCAATTTAAGCACCCGCGCTGGTTGCTTAAAATCCTCTTTTGAACCACCTGACTAATGCAAAAGACTGACTATTTAGGATAAGATAATACTTTGCACTAATAATGTGGTTATTCATGAACGTATAAGACTTTACTTATTCCGACATCAAAAAAAGATAGCATCCTGGCGGGCAAAATTTATATATTTGCTGCCGTTAAGTGGTGGGTTAAAAACGCCCTATAAAATCACCCACTAAATTAGCTTAACGCTTCACCCTGTTATTATACCCGCACGTTATTATTAATTACGCCACCTTATCAGTGAAATGCTTTTAAGAAGCATTAAAGGTTGATTGTAATATTTTTTATTTGTAAATCATGAGTATAACTATGAACCATTATGATGATTTGCAGAGGTTTAAGGATAAGACTCGCACTCAGCATCTCGATTTTAAGGATTTGTCTTCCCAGAATCAGGGTAGCGAGCAGGGGAACTGGGCGATTATTAATCAGCTGTCGCCCGCTACTGAAGAATCGACGCTGGCGATGGGTGGACACGTTTCTGCTGCTATTCCCCAGGCGGTTAATCCTGAAATCTTCGCAGTAAACCCAACCACGCCGCCTGCTGACGCTATGACTCACGCGTCACCTGAGTCAGCGCCCGTGACGACCTCCCTTTTCCAGGACGTGGCCTCACAGCTGGCTGTCCCGCCGCAACCCGAGGCCGCGCCTGCGCCAGCCATCACGCCTGCGGCTCCGCCGTCTGCGCCCGAGCCTGTCGCCATCGCGCCTGCGCCGCAGCGGTCAGTTACCCCTGCGCCTGCCGCCGCACCGGTGAATTTTGCGCAGCTGTTTGCGCCAAAGGTCACAGAGACGAAACCGGCCGCAGAAAAGAACCAGCCCCTGAAATCGCTGTTAGAAAGGATCGCTTCATGCCGTTGATCTGTGTCTGTTCGCCCAAGGGCGGTGTCGGAAAAACAACCATGACCGCGAACCTTGCTTACGCGCTGGCACGGGCGGGAAGCAAAGTGCTGGCGCTGGATTTTGACGTGCAGAACGCGCTGCGCCTGCATTTTGGCGTGCCCCTTGCCGATAGCCGCGGTTTTGTTGCCCGCGCGGCAGAGTTGCCTGACTGGAGCCAGTTTGTATTATCGGCAGGCAGCAACATGTTCGTGCTGCCTTACGGCGACGCCACCGAAGCCCAGCGCGAAGCCTTTGAAGATCGCCTGACGCACGACGAGCATTTTCTGACCCGCGGGCTGAACACGCTGCTTAATTATCCGGGTCTGATCATTATCGCCGATTTCCCGCCCGGCCCCTCACCGGCATTAAAAGCGCTGTCACGCCTTGCGGATCTGCATCTGGTGACCCTGCTGGCGGACACGGCGTCTCTCTCGTTATTACCGCAGGTGGAAAACCACCGTCTTACCGGCGATGTGCTGAACCGCAAAGCGGGGCATTACATTCTGCTGAACCAGAGCGACAACCGTCGGCAAATCAGCCGCGACGTGACGGCCTTTATGGAGCAGCGGCTGGGTGAGCGCCTGATTGGTATCGTGCATCGCGATGAGAGCGTCGGGGAAGCGAACGCCTCGCAACAGTCCGTCTTCGATTTCAGCCCGGCCTCCGCCGCGGCCTTTGATATTGAGCTGATTGCCAAAAAGATTGCCAATATCCTTGATGTGAAAGTTGGCGATGGCACCGTTCATAACCTTCCGAAGATGTCTGGTTTCTAATTCTCCACAGAGCGATTTATGAAAAAGTTCCTGTTTTACTTGCTGGTGCTGGCACTGGCGCCTGCTGCCGTGCTGGTCGTCATTACGCCCATGGACAGCCAGAAACAGTATATTTTTGGATTGATCAGCATCGGGATTTTATTCCTGATGGGCTTTTCTAAAAAACGTAGCATTTCGGTGATCATGGTGGTGATGTCGATATTAATGTCGACCCGCTATATGTATTTCCGCGTCACGCAAACCCTTCATTTTAATTCCGAGATTGAGACGATCCTCGGCATGGGATTATTTCTGGCGGAAGTCTATATCTGGATCATGCTGCTGCTGAACTATTTGCAGACCATCTGGCCGCTGAAGCGCGAAATTGTGCCCTTGCCGGAGGATATGAACCAGTGGCCGACCGTTGACGTTTATATCCCGACCTATAACGAATCCCTCGACGTGGTGCGCGACACCGTGCTGGCGGCGCAGTGCATTGATTATCCGAAAGATAAAATGAAAATTTATATTCTGGATGATGGCAAGCGCCGTGAATTCGCGGTCTTTGCCGCCGATGTCGGCGTCGGCTATATCACGCGTAATGAGCACTCGCACGCGAAAGCGGGCAACCTCAATCACGCCATGAAACTGACCCACGGCGAGCTGATCACCGTCTTCGACTGCGACCACGTGGCAACGCGTATTTTCCTGCAGGCGACGGTGGGCGGTTTTCTCACGGATCCGAAACTGGCGCTGGTACAGACGCCGCACTATTTCTATTCGCCGGATCCCTTCGAGCGTAACCTTTCCGTCGGCCGCAATATTCCTAACGAAGGCCAGCTGTTCTACGGCCCGATCCAGCAGGGTAACGATAACTGGAACGCCACCTTTTTCTGCGGCTCCTGTGCGGTGATCCGCCGTAGCGCGCTGGAAGAGATCGGCGGCTTCGCCGTGGAAACCGTCACCGAGGATGCGCATACCGCGCTGAAAATGCAGCGTCTGGGCTGGAAATCCGCTTTTCTGGATATTCCGCTGGCGGCGGGGCTGGCGACCGAGCGTCTGGTGCTGCACGTTATCCAGCGCACCCGCTGGGCGCGTGGCATGACGCAGATCTTCCGTGTCGATAACCCGCTGTTCGGCCGCGGCCTGACCATCCAGCAACGTCTGTGTTATCTCAGCGCAATGATGTATTACCAGTTCGCCCTGCCGCGCATTGCGTTTCTGACCGCGCCGCTGGCGTATCTGCTGTTTAACCTCAACATCATTTACTCCTCCGCAAGCCTGGTTTTTGCCTACGCGCTGCCGCACCTGTTCCTCGCGGTTTATCTCAATTCGCGTATGAACGGACGTCACCGCTACAGCTTCTGGGGCGAAATTTATGACCTGGTGCTGGCCTTCCATCTGGTGCTGCCGACGGCGGTCACCATGCTGTTTCCGAAACGCGGCAAGTTTAACGTTACCGATAAAGGCGCGCTGCTGAACGTCGGCTACTTTGATTTCCGGGTCGTGCGTCCGCATCTGGTGGTGGCGATCCTGCTCGCCATTGCGGTGATCTGGGGCCTGGTGCGCGCTTTCGCCCATGACCATTTTGGCGTCGATCCTAAGGTTATCGCTCTCAACGTGTTCTGGGGACTCTACAGCCTGATCTTCCTGCTGGCGGCTATTGCCGTGGCGCGGGAAACCCGTCAGACGCGGAAAACCATCCGTATCGACGTGAAGATCCCGGTATTGATCCATTACGCCAGCGGTATCTCGTCGCGCAGCGAAACCCTCGATCTGTCGATGGGCGGCTGCCGTATCGTCGCGCCGGATGAACGCCATTTAAATGATGACATCGAAGAAGTGGAGCTGTTATTACAGTCCGGCGCCATCAGCATTCCGGTGACCACCATGGGCGTGGACGGTGAATTTATCCGCCTGAAGTTTGCAGAGGATATTCCGCTTTCACGTCGCCGTGAACTGGTACGGGTGGTGCTGTCCCGCGCTGATGCGTGGATCAACCCGCCGAAGCCGCAGGACAACCCGTTCCGCTCGATGCTCACCATCATGCGCTGTGTGTTCGACCTGTTCTGGCTGACGTGGAAAACGCGCCGTGAAAACCGGCGTCAGCGTGCTCTCCTCAACGCCTCACCGGAGGACGGCAGCCTATGAAACGTTTAACCCGACTGGCGATTATCGTCAGCGCACTCTTTATCACGCCGCTTTACGCGGAAGAAACGCTGCCGGACACTCTGCTGCCGTCGGATTTCCCCGCGCCTGTGGTGGATACTGCCCCGGCTGCGCCCCCGGCCTTTGTGCCGACGGTGGTGACTTCCCTTTCCGTGGCGCAAATGGGCCAGCCGCAGGGCATCGTCCTGAGCGGCGGCCAGTTGCAGGGCGGGGTGAACTTCACCCTGCCGGTCGGTCAGGTAATGACTAACGCCCAGCTGTCGCTAAACCTGAAAGTCTCGCCCGCCATGGCGACCCGCAACGCCACCATGCAGCTGATGCTTAACGGCCAGCCGCTGGGCACGGTGCCGCTGGGCGCGGCGGAATCCGATGTCTCGCGCTTCCAGCTGGATGTGCCGGCGGCGCTGATGGTCTCCAGCAATACCATCAGCTTCAAAATCAACGATGGCGACGCCATGATGTGCCAGCGGGATCTGACGGATAAATACCGCGTCACCATCCTGCCGGATTCGGCGTTTAACCTCGAAGGGCAGCCGCTGGATATTGGATCGGATCTGAGCCACTTCCCGCGCCCGTTCTTCGACAACATGCAGATGACGCCCGCCACTATCACTTTTGCGTTCCCGGCGAAGCTGACGGCAGATACCATCAGCGCGGCGGCGCTGGTGTCATCGTGGATGGGTATTCAGGCGGACTATCGCGGCGTTTCTTTTGCCGCGCAACGCGATCGCCTGCCGGAACAGAACGGCATTCTGATTGGGCATCCCGGTGAGCAGATCGGCGGCGTTTCGCTGCCGCAGTCGGCTCAGCCGACCCTGACCATTATCGATAATCCGGCAAATCCAACCTACAAGCTGCTGCTGGTGGTGGGGAAAGACGACGCCGCGCTGCGTGCGGCGGCCTGGCGTCTGACGCGCGGCAATTTTGATCTGCAAACCGCCAGCCTGCCGGTGGAGTCCCAGACGATCCCGCAGAGTAAAGCTTACGACGCGCCGCGCTGGATCCCTACCGATCGTCCGGTGAAGCTGTCAGAGCTGATCCGTAAAGATCAGAGCCTGACCGTTAACGGTATCTGGCATGACGCCCTGCGCGTCGCCTTCCGCGCCGCGCCGGATCTGTTCCTGTGGGATGGCGAAACCATTCCGCTGCGCATCGGCTACCGTTTCCCGTCGGAAAACTGGATCGATGAAGAACGTTCGTGGCTGAGTATGACGCTGAACGACACTTTCCTGCACAACCTGCCGGTTAACAAGCAGGGCGCGCTGGAAACCCTGTGGCATAAGATTGGCGGCGATGCGCGTCAGGAACAGTTCGACATGCCGCTGGAGCCTTACATGATTTATGGCGATAACCAGCTGTCGCTCTATTTCAATATTGTGCCGAAGGCCAGCGCGCCGTGCAGCGTGCTGCTGAACAACAACATCAAGAGCCGCATCGACGATGACTCCTGGATCGATTTGAGCCACACGCGCCACTTCGCGCTGCTACCGAATCTCTCCTACTTCGTGGGCGCATCTTTCCCGTTCACGCGACTGGCGGACTACGCCGAGACGGTGCTGCTGCTGCCGGAAAATCCGACCGAAACCCAGGTGGCGACGCTGCTGGACATGGCCGCCCGTTCCGGTAACGCCACCGGCACGGCGCTGAGCCAGAACCGCGTGGTGCTGGGGATGCCGACGGCGGGTACTAATCTGCAACTGCTGCGCGATCGCGACGTGCTGGCGGTGACCGGCCTTAGTCAGCATGACTTCAATGCTGAACTACTGAAGTCCTCGCCCTTTGTCGCCCATGACAATCAGCTCAGCGTCCGCGAGCCGACGCAGTGGGAAAAAATCCAGCGCTGGATGGCGGGCGACTGGAACGCCGAGATCGTGGAAGCCGATCGTTACTTCTCCTCGAACGAATCCTGGCGCGGCTTTGTCAGCTTCCGTTCGCCCTGGAACAGTCAACGCACAGTGGTGACGGCGCTGGGCAGCAATGACGAGCAGCTTGCCCGTCTGCACGGCGATCTGGCCTCCGCCCGCATCAACGCCGGGATCCGCGGCGATGCCGCGATCATCACCAATGAAAACGGCGTGCGCAGTTTCCGCGTTGGCCCGCAGTATCCGCGCGGTGAAATGCCGCTGCACCTGCTGGTGATCTGGTATGCCAACCAGCACTCCGGCCTGCTGGCGGTGCTTGGCCTGTGCTTTAGCGTGGTGATCGGCCTCGCGCTGTACGCGCTGCTGAAAAGACGCGCGCGTAAACGTCTGAATCCTGGGGACAACGAGTGAAAATAATGACCATAAAAACCGCCCGCACGTTATCCACCCTCTGTGTTTCGGGCGTGCTGGCGCTGGCAACAGCGGGGATAGCGCAGGCCGCGCCCAATGACGCGGTGCTGAAGGCCTTATTCGACCAGGCCAATTACTGGCATGAAAAGTCTCACGACGATCTGGCGAACGAATCGCTGAAGAAAGTGTTGATGGTGGATGCCAATAACACCCAGGCGCTGTACCTGATGGCGCTGTGGGCGCAGCAGGGCGGCGATCTGAAAGCGGCCGCGCAGTGGCGCGCCCGGCTGGCGGCCGTATCGCCGGACGACGGCGGGCTACAGGCGCTGGATAATGCCAAACAGCTGGCGCAGGTGCCGCAGGGACAACTGACGCTGGCCCGCCAGCAGGCGCGCAGCGGCAATATTCCCGCCGCGCTCGCCACCTGGCGCAGCCTGTTTAACGGCGATACGCCGCCGCCCAGTCTCGCCCCGGAATACTATCTGACCATGGGAAGCGACAAAGCCATGTATCCGCAGGCGCTCAATGAGATCCAGCGATTCGTGGCGCAAAACCCGCAGGATAACGCCGCCCGCGTGGCGCTGGGCAAAATGCTGACGTGGCGCGAAGAGACGCGCCGCGACGGCATCATGCAGCTTGAGCAGATGGCGAGCGGCAACAAAGAGGCGGACGATGGCCTGCGTCAGGCGCTGCTGTGGCTGGGGCCGCAGGCAGGGGATGAACAGTTTTACGATAACTACCTGCAACGCCATCCGAAGGACAGTGACGTGCAGGCGTATTACCGCAAAAGCATCGGCGGTGCGGCGAAAGGCGAGGGCTATAACGCGCTGAACAGCGGCAATACCCGCGATGCCCGCCGCCAGTTTGAGCAGGTGCTGCAAACCAACCCGGAAGACGCGGATGCGCTGGCAGGACTGGGGTATATCGCCCAGCGTTCCGGCGACTACCAGGCCGCGGCGCAATATCTTAGCCGCGCGGCCAGCCAGGGGGGCGAGGCCTCTGCCGAACGTAAAGCTCAGGCTGAAGACGCGGCTTTTTATGGTCAACTGGCCCAGGCGCAGCAGGCGCTGAAAGAGGGCAACGTCAGCCAGGCGCTGGCATTATCCGCGCCGCTGGCGCAGCAAAGTGGTGAGCGCGGCACGGCGGCGAAGCTGTTCCGCGCCGATGTGCTGCGCCACAACAAAGATTATCCGCAGGCGGAGCAGACGCTGCGCGAGGTGCTGAACGACCAGCCGCAAAACGCCGCCGCGCGGGAAAACCTCTATTACGTGCTGCGCGATCAGAACAAAGCCGAAGAAGCGCAGACCGTATTACGCACGCTGCCCGCCGGTTTACAGGCGAAGCTGCAACCGCGCGTGGTCACCGGCTTGCCGGGCGATCCGATCCGTCGTCAGGCGCAACAGCTGGCGGCGAGCGGTAACACCAGCCAGGCGATTGCCGTGCTGCAACAGGGCGTCGCCCGTCTGCCGGACGACCCCTGGCTGCGTCTCGATTTATCGCGCCTGCTGCAAAAAAACGGCAATGACAGCGAAGCCAGCTCGGTCATCGCCCCGGCCTCTCGTCCTGGTGCGGGAGCCAGTTCGCTGTACGCGGCGGCGCTGTTTGCCAGTGAAAACGGCGCCTGGCAACAGGCGCAAACGCTGCTGTCGCGTATTTCTCCGGCCAGCCAGAACGGGCAGATGCGCGATCTGGCGAAACGGGTGAACTACAACCTGCAAATGGCGACCGCCGGGCGCTATCTGGCGCAGGGTAACACCCTTGCCGCCGCCAATACGCTGAAAACCCTGACCGCCACGCCGCCTGAAAGCCCGGTGGATGCGGGTAAACTGGCGCGTCTGCTGGCGCAAAGCGGCGATCTGACTGGCGCGGTAGCGCTGGTGCGGGAAAACATGCGCGCAGGGGTGCAGGGCAACGCCGGGGATTATGCCGATCAGATCGCCGTGCTGAACAAGGCGGGCCTGAACAGCGAAGCCCAGAGTTTCCTGGCCCGTCCGGAGATTCAGGCGCGCAGCACGCCGACGCAACTGGCGGGCTTACGCACCGGTTATGTCATCAATGAAGCCGATGCGCTGCGCGAGCAGGGTAACTATGCAGCGGCCTATGACAAGCTGATGCGCGCCCTGCAAAGCGATCCGCAGAATACCGATCTGATGTTCGCCATGGGCCGTCTCTACCAGACCGGCAAAATGAACAAAGAGGCCGGGGTGGTCTATGACTACCTGATGACCCGCGATACCGACAGCCAGGATGCACGCGTCGGTGCGATTGATGTGGCGCTGGCGGAAAATAATGTCGAGAAAGCCGACGCGCTGGCCCGTGGCCTGCGTGCGGATAACTCTGCCGATCGGCTGCTGCTGCTGGCCCGTCTGGAAGAGGCGAAGGGCAACCATCAGCAGGCCATGACGTATCTGCGCAGCGCGCGCGGCAAACTGGTGGGGCTGGATGCGTCAAACGGCGCGGCGACGCCGACCATCGGCGGCGTGCTGGTGGCGGATAACCCCTTCGTGCGTACCAGTGCCTCCGCAGGGCAGGCGGCGTCTGCGTCAGTTTACGGCCAGACGCTGCCGTGGCAGGTGGCGCAGGTGGCAGGTGAACCTGGCAGTACGCTGCCGGGCACCACCCGCACCGATCTGCCTGTGGAAACCGCCCAGGCGCGTACGCTGCGTCAGGTGGATGACATGATGCAGAGCATGGAGCAGAAAACCGGCATGTGGATGCAGGGCGGCGTGGAAGTGCGTGGACGCGATGGCGAATCCGGCACCAGCAAGCTGACCGAAGCCAAAGCGCCGTTAACCTGGTCCAGCTCGCCGTTTGGCGAGTCGCGCTTTGAGTTCACTGCCACGCCAATCACCCTGAGCGCGGGCAGCGCCTCGGGCGACACCTGGCGGCGCTATGGCACTAACCCTATTGATAATGCCATCAGCAATATCTCCTCATCCATTGAGAATGCGCAGAACTCCGTCGATCCGACGGCGGCAGCCTTCGCCGATTTGCAGGGCTACAATGCGGAAAATCTCTCCCCGCTGACCGACACTGGCCTTGCCAATCTGAACAGCCTTAATGAATCCGGTCGCCTGAAGGCGCTCAGCGTATCGAACTTCAAATCCAGCCTGGATAACAAGATAACCTCCTCTACCGACTCGCAGAAAGCGAGCGGCGTCGAGCTGGCGATGGCGCTGAGCGGCGAAAGTTACCGACTGGATATTGGCACCACGCCGCTGGGCCAGGATCTCAGTACGCTGGTGGGCGGCGTACAGTGGTCGCCGAAGCTGACCGATTATCTGACGCTGATCATCAAAGGCGAACGCCGCGCGGTCACCGACAGCCTGCTCTCCTATGTCGGCATGAAAGACGCCTATTCGGGTAAAACCTGGGGGCGGGTGACGAAAAACGGCGGTAACGTACAGCTTGGCTATGATGACGGCGACGCGGGCTTTTATGTCGGCGGCGGCGGTTACAGTTATCTCGGCGAAAACGTGGCCAGCAACACCAGCATGAACGCCAGCGCCGGGGTGTATCTGCGTCCGTTCCACGACGATTACCGCCAGCTGCAAACCGGCCTGAACGTCAGCTGGATGGATTTCTCGAAAAACCTCAGCTACTACACCTACGGGCAGGGCGGCTATTTCAGCCCGCAGAACTACGTCAGCGTCTCTTTACCGGTTGATTTTAGCCAGAAAATTAACAACTGGAAGCTTAGCCTTGGCGGTTCCGTGGGCTATCAGTCCTATACCCAGGACAGCAGCGACTACTTCCCGACCGATGCCGGGGCGCAGGGGCTGATGAAAGAGCTTTATGACCTGGGCTACGCGCGTGATTATCGCTATAAAGGCGGATCGGAAAGCGGCATCGGCTACACCATGCGCGCGGGCGTGGATTACAACGTGAATAAAAGCATGACCGTCGGCGGGAAAGTCGGCTATGACACCTTCGGCAACTATAACGAAAGCACCGCCGGACTCTATTTCCGCTATTTGTTAGGAGACAAATAACTATGACAGTGAACAGTCAACACGCGCCGCTGATCGGCTGGTTTCAGCAGCAACAAACGCCGCCGGGCTGGTTTGATCTGCTGACCATTATGATCGACGGTATGGTGCGTAATGTCGGGCAGGTGGAGAGCCAGCCGTTCCTGCGTCAGATGGGCGAAACCCTGGCGGCGCAGTTCCCGTTGCCGCCCGCTGAAACCGTCGGCGAACTGGAGGCGCATATCAATGCGCAGCTGCGCCATTTTGGCTGGGGATTTATCGATATTGAGGCCAGCGACACCGGCCTGACGCTGCGCCATCAGGCGATGCCGATCTCCCGCCACGAGGAGCAGCAAACGCGCTGGTGCCATGCTTTTTGTGCAATACTTGAAGGTCTTTACGCCAGCTGGCTTCAGGGCCAGGGCGGCGAGGCGCATGTTGCGTTGCAACGCGAACGACTGAATTCACTGTCAGACGTTCTGTTCCGTTATCACAACCCACAATGAGTTGAACTATGGTCAAGCGCGTATCTACCGCGATAGTCATGACGGTGAGTCTGTTATTTACCGTATGCGCCCAGGCAGGCCCTGCCTGGGACACCTATAAATCCCGGTTTCTGATGCCGGACGGACGTATTGTCGATACCGGCAATAACAACGTTTCTCATACCGAAGGCCAGGGCTACGCGATGCTGATGGCGGTCGCCAGCAATGACCGCGCCAGCTTTGACAAGATCTGGGCCTGGACGAACAAGACGCTGAAGAACAAGGAAAACGGCCTGTTCTACTGGCGCTATAACCCGGTAGAGCCTGATCCCCTTGCGGATAAAAACAATGCCTCGGATGGCGATGCGTTGATCGCCTGGGCGCTGCTGAAGGCTGACGCGCGCTGGCACGATGCGCGCTATACCGCGGCGTCGGATGCCATCACTAAGGCCATAGTCGCGCATACGGTGATTAATTTCGCGGGCTATCGCGTGATGCTGCCTGGCGCGCAGGGCTTTAACCACAATAGCGATGTGACCCTGAATCCGTCCTATTTTATTTTCCCGGCATGGCAGGCGTTCGCTGAGCGTAGCCATCTCGTCGTCTGGCGTGAGCTGATCCGCGATGCGAACACGCTGACCGCGAAAATGGCCTGGGGGGAGTCGAAGCTGCCGGTTGACTGGGTCACACTGCACGCCGACGGCAAAATGCAGCCTGCCAGCAAATGGCCGCCGCGCATGAGCTACGATGCGATCCGCATTCCGCTGTATGTGGCCTGGCAGAACCCGCAAAGCCCGCTGCTGACGCCGTGGCGCAACTGGTTCGGACAGTTCAGCGGCGATAAAAACCCGGCCTGGGTGAACGTCATGACCAACGAAACCGCGCCCTATAATATGAGCGGCGGCTTACTGGCCGTGCGGGATTTAGCGCTTGGGGTGAAGCACGGCGAACCGCAGATCGACGCGCAGGAAGATTACTATTCGGCAAGCCTGAAAATGCTGGTGTGGCTGGCAGAGCAGGAGTGATTTCTTCCCTCACCCCGTCCGGTTTTCACCGGCACGGGGTGAAGGGAATTCTTATCACTGCGGATACGGTACCCAGTCTCCGCCGTTCAGCCGTACGTACGGCTTATCCTGATACTGGATCACAATCGCGTTCGAGTTTTCCGATACCGGCGCTGTCTGCGGCAGATTGCTGGTCAGTTGATCCCAGTTCACGCTGTCTTCCACGAACAGTTTGCCGTCCACTGCACGAACGACCAGTTCAGATATCGCCAGGAAGCTGCTCGGCTGATCGATGATCAACGGAGCGCCCTGATGCGGGGCTTTCATACCGAAGAACTTAATGCCGACCGGCACGTTGGTGATCGACGGGCTCGGGATGTCGCGCAGACCGGAGACCTGCATTTTATCCCCCTGCAATGCGCCGCCGTGTTCCGGGGCCATCACCACCATCACCTTACGACCTGATTTTTCCAGCTGAGTGAAAAACGCATCCAGTTCATCAAAGAGTTTCTGGGCGCGCACTTTATAGTCAGCGGTTTTACTGACGCCAGGGAAGTGGTTGCCATCATGCAGCGGCAGCAGGTTGAAGTAAGTGGCGGTGCGCTGATTGTTTTTACCTTCTTCAGACTCCATCCAGCGGTTAAGCACTGCCGTATCGTCATATACCGGCGAACCGTCGAACGACAGCAGCGCGGTCGGCAGTCCGGCCTGATTCATCAGCGGCGCCTGCATGCCGCCGTTTTCGCGCACTTCTTTCAGGAAGCCGCCAAACACGCCGTTATGATCGAGCATAAACTGCGATGAGAAGCCCAGTTTCGCCAGGTTATCGAACAGATAGCACTCGTTACCCGCCTGCTGATAAAGATTTTTATGCGACGGCTGACCACAGCTGGCGCGCAACAAACGGATGGCCGCCGGGCCGCTGTAAGAGGTGGCGGAGTTAAAGTGCTTAAACTGAATATCGAAGTGCGACCACAGCGGATGCGACATCAGTCCGGCGGCTTCCACATCCGCCCAGGAGAGGGAACAGATGTTGATCACCAGCAGCTCAAACGGCTGGGCATCGGCGGGCAGCGAGGCGGGGAACGGCGTTTTACGCTTCTCCTCAGCCTGATAAAAACTGTTCAGCCAGGCATCAAGATTCGCTGTAGTCGGTGGCGCTGTCTGGGCGGGCATACCGTCGACGACCGGCTTGTTGCCTGCGTTGGCCACTGTCGCCGCCGCATTGCCGCCGGTGGTGGTCACCGTGGTGGTCGGCTGACCCGCAGGCCACAGGGAAAACGCCGGGCCGGTGAGGGTGATCAGGTTCAGCCAGATCATGATGGCCACCACAAATACCGTCACGCGGATCCACTGCGCCAGGAACAACCATGCCACCAGCAGTACAAAGATCGCGCCAAGCATCTGCCAGTTGATAAAACGCGTGACCAGGTCCAGCAGATAATCGGCGCTGAATCCCGCCACCTGGCTGCCCTGGCTCATCATACTTTGCGGACCCGGCAGCCAGGTATCGTGCCAGAACAGCGCAAAGCCGATAGGAATGGCGATCCAGTGGCGCAGACGATGCAGTTTGCGTTTTGGCAGCGGCATCAGCAAAAACGCCATAAACACCAGATTTTGCAGCGCATGGAAATTGAGATAGCCCGCCCATAACAGGCCGAACTTCACTAAAAAATAGAAGTTCCAGCCAGAAAGCCCGCGCCAGTATTGCCACAGCGGCGACGGCGCAGAGGGAGTATAAGATTGATTAGTCATGTTTTCGGTCTGCTTTGACGGTGGATGCCCGGCGTAACGTTCCGGCGGGTTTGACATATTTCGGCTTAACAAACATTAGCCGGAGTACGGTTCTGATGCGGCGCGACGAATGCCGCGCGGCGTAACCCAGCGGAAAGAAAATCAGCGCGCACAGCACCACTAACTGAATAATATCGCTGAGAGTCATCATGATGAGCGCTCCGTCGTCTCACTGAGCAGGCGGAGAGGTTGAGGAATACGCCGCCAGCTGCGGCCGTCGTGCTCCGCATTCCGGATCTGATTCGGGCCGTCGGTCACCGGCAGCGGGCGTGACCACTTCTCCGGTTGCAGCGCGCGCATGTTCACCAGTTCCGCGGAAATCTGGTTATCCTCAAACCACACCATGCGGTTAGAAAAAATATCGGCGATGGGCAGCGGGAAAATATGGTTGAGCGCGGTATCGAGATCGTTGACCCGGCAGAAGGATAAAAACAGCACCAGCCGGTTATCGCCGATGGTCATAATGTCCCCGACGCGGTTCGGGCGGCACAGCGTCAGCGCCTGCTCGACGCGGATCCCCGGCACCGGACGCAGCGCCACCAGCACGCCTTTGCCATCCGGCGGCAGTAATGTGTTCTGCATCATATTGCCGACGGCATCGCAGAAAATGTCCCACGTCTGGAAACCTCGCAGCTTCAGCGGCTGCGTCATGGTCAGGAGCGTGGCGATATCCTCCGGCACGTGGCGGTTAAATTGCTGGCCCTGCACGCTTTCAATCAGCGTCAGACAGCGTGACAGGGGCGCATTCCACGGGATCACCATATTCGCGCCGCAGCCTAATAACAGGCGTTCATCGGTGGCGCGCAGGCTGGCGGTATTTTCACGTACGATGATTTTCAACGCGCTGCCGCGCTGGCGGCGCAGCGAGTGTATCTGCCGCGCGAGGTTTTCAATCTGATTATTTTGCGTGAGCGAGAAAATGACCGTCGCGGCCTGGGTGGTACGCGCTTCTTCAAACAGCGCTTCGTTATTATCGAACAGCGTCCAGTATTCCGAGAGCGGCGGCGCGCCTTCCAGCAGGGCGACATTACTTAAAATGCGTTTTTCGTCGCTGCGCGGCTGTACGGTAGTTTCTTCCTGGCGGGCTAATTGCCAGCCGTCGCCGCGTGGCTCCAGAATAAGCTGCTGGCGCGCGCTGACGCCTTTTTCGTTACACCAGAAGGCAACGTCATACAGATGAATATCCTGCTGGCTGCGCAAACTGGCGAGGCCATATAATGAGCGATATTCCGTCGTCAGAAAGGAGAACAGTTTATCATTATTGTTCCCGGGGTTAACGATCAGCAGCGTACAATTGTGGTATTTCGACCACCTATGAATATTCTCAAGCCATACACGTAATTTATCATTGGATATATTCTGCCAGGCATTACTGGCACACAGCAGGATAAATAAATGGTGATGAGGATCGACCGAACAGAGTAAATCAGGGGCAAGCGAGTATAGACTATTTTCTTTATCCGGCATGAAAAACAGCCTAATTTTTTCCGGACCGTGATGCTCGTCCAGTTTAATGATATTCTTCGGCTCCTTGCCCATGCTGATCACCGCGACCTTGCTGGCAGCGGGCTGCGAGGCAACGGTCTGATTAACCAGCCTTACCGCATCGTTGTCGCGGTCAGCGTTGATCCACCAGACCCCTCCGGCAGGCATATGGCGCAATTCGTCCCACAAGGAGTGAATGCCAATAGAAAATATGGGGTCCATCGCGTCCCTCTTGTTGCAGATCGTCAGTTATCTCAGTTTACTAGCGAAAGCAAAGAAATAAACCTAACATTGAAATTAAAGAGCATCAGATTTAGCATGTAAACACATTTTTTTCGCCGGGCAAGCGGATAAATTCTTTCCAGCTGTTTTTTATTCAAAACGATAGGATAAAAAATGAATAATAATGAAACCGCTAATTCGAAAGATTCAAGCCTGAACTATACCTGGCAGAATGATTTTCTGGCACTCAGTCGGGTGTTTTCATTGCCTGAAATAGATTACACCGACATTTCTCAACGGGAACAATTGGCGGCAGCGATTAAACGCTGGCCATTGCTCGCTGAATTCTCCCAACTGCCATAAGGAAGCCGGAATGGCCATTCTGGGATTACAGGGCATACGCGGCGGCGTGGGTACGACCTCCGTCACCGCTGCGCTGGGCTGGTCACTGCACATGCTTGGCGAAGCGGTGCTGCTCGTTGATGCCTGCCCGGATAATCTGCTGCGCCTGTCATTTAACGTCGACTTTACCCAGCCCGCAGGCTGGGCGCGCGCGTTGCTGGACGGGCAGGACTGGCGCGACGCGGGGCAACGTTACACCTCGCAACTGGATCTGCTGCCCTTCGGTCAGCTCACCGCAGGCGAGGCGGAAAACGCGCACCTGCTGCATGACGCGTTAAGCGGCATCGGGCCGATCCTGCAAAACCTGAAAGCGCAGAGCCATTATCAGTGGATCCTGGTGGACCTGCCCCATGGTCAGACGCCGCTGACGCGCCTGATCCTCGAACAGTGCGATCGGGTGCTGACCCTCGTCAGGCCGGATACCAATTGCCACGTGCGTTTACATCAGCAGGCGTTGCCGGCGGGGACGCACATTCTGCTTAACGATCTGCGTATCGGCAGCCAGTTGCAGGACGATCTGTATCAGGTATGGCTGCAAACCCAGCGCCACCTGTTGCCGACGGTTATTCACCGCGACGAGGCGATGGCCGAATGTCTGGCGGCGAAACAGCCGCTGGGAGAGTACCGCAGTGACTCGCTGGCCGCCGAAGAGATCATGACGTTGGCGAACTGGTGTCTGCTGCACGCCGCGCAACCTGCCAGCGGGAGCGACGCATGAGCCGTCTTTCCGCCTGGTTTTTGATCCCCCCGGTTAGCGAACGCCTCGGCGCGCGCTACCAGCTTTATCGCAGCCACGGCGCGCCGGCATTCAGCGCCGCCCTGGGCTGCCTGTGGGCGATCCTGGCCTGGCTTTTCCTGCCGCTGGAAAATCCGCGCTGGCAGTCGATCCGCGAACGCCACCGTGAGCTTTACCCGCATATTCGCGCCGAACGGCCGCGCCCGCTCGATCCGGCGCGTTACCTGCTGCAAACCCTGTGGCTGATGGTTACGCCCGAACAGGCAACGGCAGGCGCGCCGCGCAAACGCCGTCGCGCAGGCTTCTCGCAATTAATGGCCCGCTACCATGCGTGGCTCGACGCGCTGCCGCAGCGCTTCAGCGCCCGGACCAGCCATCTGGATAATCAGAAAGAACTGGCGCACCTGCATCCGCGTCTGCGGCGCATTATTCTTGGCGTGATCGTGGCCTTTTCCGCCATTCTGGCGCTGCTGTGCATCACCCAGCCGTTTAACCCGATGTCGCAGTTCATCTTCCTGGTTCTGCTGTGGGCCGTGGCAATGATGGTGCGGCGTATCCCCGGACGCTTCTCGGCGCTGATGCTTATCGTATTGTCACTGACCGTTTCCTGTCGCTACATCTGGTGGCGTTATACCTCCACGCTCAACTGGAACGATCCGGTCAGCCTGGTCTGCGGCCTGATCCTACTGATTGCCGAAACCTACGCCTGGGTGGTGCTGGTGCTCGGCTATTTCCAGGTGGTGTGGCCGCTCAATCGTCAGCCGGTGCCGCTGCCGAAGGATATGTCTCTGTGGCCGACCGTTGATATTTTCGTCCCGACCTACAACGAAGATTTGAACGTGGTGAAAAACACCATTTATGCCTCGCTGGGCATCGACTGGCCGAAGGATAAGCTGACTATCTGGATCCTCGATGACGGCGGGCGTGAAACCTTCCGCCAGTTTGCCGAGACCGTAGGGGTGAAATACATCGCCCGTACCACCCATGAACACGCCAAAGCCGGGAACATCAACAACGCCCTGAAATATGCGAAGGGCGAGTTTGTATCGATTTTCGACTGCGACCACGTGCCCACGCGCTCGTTTTTGCAGATGACCATGGGCTGGTTCCTGAAAGAGAAAGAGCTGGCGATGATGCAGACGCCGCACCACTTTTTCTCGCCGGATCCCTTTGAGCGCAACCTTGGCCGCTTCCGTAAAACCCCTAACGAAGGCACGCTGTTTTACGGTCTGGTGCAGGACGGCAACGACATGTGGGACGCGACCTTTTTCTGCGGTTCCTGTGCGGTGATCCGTCGCGGGCCGCTCGATCAGATTGGCGGCATCGCAGTGGAGACGGTGACGGAAGATGCGCACACTTCTCTGCGTTTACACCGTCTCGGCTACAGCTCGGCCTATATGCGTATTCCGCAGGCGGCGGGCCTGGCGACGGAAAGCCTCTCGGCGCATATCGGACAGCGCATCCGCTGGGCGCGCGGCATGGTGCAGATCTTCCGCCTCGATAACCCGCTGTTGGGCAAGGGGCTGAAGCTCCCGCAGCGGCTCTGTTATGTGAACGCCATGTTCCACTTCTTATCCGGTATTCCGCGGCTGGTGTTCCTCACCGCGCCGCTGGCGTTCCTGTTGCTCCACGCCTATATCATTTACGCCCCGGCGCTGATGATCGCGCTCTTTGTGGTGCCGCATATGATCCACGCCAGCCTGACCAACTCCAAAATCCAGGGCAAATATCGCCACTCGTTCTGGAGTGAAATTTACGAAACGGTGCTGGCCTGGTATATCGCCCCGCCGACCATGGTGGCGCTGTTTGCGCCGCATAAAGGTAAATTTAACGTCACCGCCAAAGGTGGGCTGGTGGAGGAGGAGTACGTCGACTGGGTCATTTCCCGGCCCTACATTTTCCTCGTGCTGCTGAATATCCTCGGTATCCTGGTGGGCGTCTGGCGCTATTTCTATGGGCCGGAGAATGAAATTCTTACCGTATTCGTCAGTATCGCCTGGGTGTTCTACAACCTGATCGTGCTCGGCGGCGCGGTGGCGGTGTCGGTGGAAAGTAAACAGCTACGCCGCGCTCATCGCGTGGAAATCTCGATGCCAGCGGCCATCGCCCGTGAAGATGGCCATATGTTCTCCTGTACCGTACACGACTTCTCTGACGGCGGGCTGGGCATCAAAATTAACGGCCAGGCGCAGGTGCTGGAAGGGCAGAAGGTGAACCTGCTGCTCAAACGCGGCCAGCAGGAGTATGTCTTCCCGGCGCAGGTGGCGCGCGTTTCCGGTAATGAAATCGGTCTGCAACTGATGCCGTTGACCACCCGTCAACATATTGATTTTGTACAGTGTACCTTTGCCCGCGCCGATACCTGGGCACTCTGGCAGGACAGCTTCCCGGAAGATAAACCGCTGGAAAGTTTGATGGATATTCTCAAGCTGGGTTTCCGTGGCTATCGCCACCTTGCAGAATTTGCACCTTCGTCCGTAAAAATGATTTTCCGGTCCCTCACTTCACTGGTTTCCTGGCTTGTGTCGTTCGTTCCGCGCCGCCCCGAGCGGGACGTGGTAGTACAGCAACCGGGTTCGTGACTGGCTCAACAATGATGATAATGCGATGAAAAGAAAACTTTCCTGGATGTGCGCAGTGGTAATGGGATTAAGTGCATACCCCTATGCAATGACGATGGCGGCGCCTGCCAGTCCGGCGGCTACGGCTGCGCCCGTGGTGCCGACGGTAACGCCTGCAACACAAGGGGCCGCCACGCCGGCGCCGACGCAGCCGGAATCCATGATGCCCGTGACGCCGGTCGAAGCACAGACCACGCCGGTGGGTCAGGTCATGCCGGGCGTAAACGGGGCAAATGCGCCGATTGTCGCCGATAATGCGCCTACGCGCGACGTTACCCTGACTTTTGCGCAGATCGCGCCGCCGCCGGGCAGCATGATCCTGCGCGGCGTCAATCCGGACGGCGGCATTGAATTCGGAATGCGCAGCGACGAAGTGGTGTCGAAAGCGGTGCTGAATCTGGAATACACGCCATCGCCGTCATTGCTGCCCGTCCAGTCGCAGCTGAAGGTCTATCTGAATGATGAGCTGATGGGCGTTTTGCCGGTCACCAAAGAACAACTGGGTAAAAAGACGCAGGCACAGGTCGCCGTCGATCCGCTCTATATCACCGATTTTAACCGTGTGCGGCTGGAGTTTGTCGGCCATTACCGCGATGTGTGTGAAAACCCCGCCAGCAGCACCCTGTGGATGGATATCGGCCGCAACAGTTCACTGGCGATGACCTACCAGAAGCTGACACTGAAAAATGACTTGTCCTCTTTCCCGGTGCCCTTCTTCGATCCGCGCGACAACCGTCCGCTGAACCTGCCGATGGTCTTCGCTGGCGTCCCGGCGCTGGCGCAGCAACAGGCGGCGAGTATTGTCGCTTCATGGTTCGGCACCCGCACCGGCTGGCGCGGCCAGCAGTTCCCGGTCTCTTATGACGCGCTGCCGGACAGCAATGCCATTGTCTTCGCCACCAACGACAAACGTCCGGCATTCCTGCGTGATGTGCCGCCGGTGACCGCGCCGACCGTGATGATGATGAACCACCCGACTAACCCGTTCATGAAAGTGCTGGTGGTGTTCGGGCGCGATGACAAAGACATCCTGCAGGCGGCGAAGGGCATTGCCCAGGGCAACCTGCTGTTCCGTGGCGACCGCGTGGTGGTGGACGAGGTGAAACCGCTGCTGGCGCGTAAACCTTACGATGCGCCTAACTGGGTGCGTACCGACCGGGCAATCACCTTTAGCGAGCTGAAAACCTATGAGGAGCAGTTGCAGGCCACCGGCTTACAGCCCGCCTCCATCAACGTGGCGATGAATCTGCCGCCGGATCTTTATCTGTTGCGCAGCAGCGGCATTGATATGAACCTCAATTACCGTTACACCGCGCCGCCGACGAAAGATAACTCGCGCATGGATATCAGCCTGAATAACCAGTTCCTGCAATCCTTCAGTCTGACCAGCAGCCAGGATACTAACCGTCTGCTGCTGCGGCTGCCGGTGCTACAGGGTCTGCTGGACGGTAAAACCGAAGTGTCTATTCCGGCGCTGAAACTGGGGGCGCTGAACCAGCTGCGCTTCGACTTCCAGTACATGAACCCGATGCCGGGCGGTACGATCGAAAACTGTATCACCTTCCAGCCGGTGCAAAACCGTGTGGTGATCGGCGACGACTCCACCATTGATTTCTCGAAGTATTATCACTTTATCGCCATGCCGGATCTGCGCGCCTTTGCCAATGCGGGCTTCCCGTTCAGCCGGATGGCTGATTTGTCGGACACTTTGGTGGTGCTGCCCGCGCAGCCAACGGCCGCTCAGCTCACCACGCTGCTGGATTCCATGGGCGGCATCGGAGCGCAAACCGGTTTCCCGGCGGTGAACGTCACCCTGACCAACGATGGTAATCAGCTGGCGAATAAGGATGCCGATATCCTGATCATCGGCACCTTACCGGAAAAACTGAAAAACGATGAACGTATCGACTTGCTGGTGCAGGCCACGCAAAGCTGGGTGAAAACGCCGCAGCGCCAGACAGACTTCCCGGCCATTGTGCCGGACGTTAATGACCGCCAGGCCGACACGCAGACTGCCGTCAGCTCCAGCGGCCCGATGGCGGCGATCGTCGGCTTCCAGTCGCCCTATAACGATCAGCGCAGCGTGGTGGCCCTGCTGGCGGACAGCCCGCGCGGCTACAGCCTGCTGAACGAGGCGATGAACGACAGCGGCAAGCGCGCCGCCATGTACGGTTCGGTGACGGTGATCCGCGAATCGGGCGTTAACGGCCTGCGGGTGGGTGATATCTATTATGTGGGTCATCTGCCGTGGTTTGAACGCATCTGGTATGCGCTCTCAAACCATCCGATCCTGCTGGCGGTGCTGGCGGCAGTGAGCGTCGTGTTGCTGGCCTGGGTGCTGTGGCGTCTGCTGCGCATCATCAGCCGTCGTCGTCTTGATGGCGACCATGAATAAATTGCGATACCGGGGTCCGTCATGCGCAGGTTAACGCTACGTTTTATCGCCTTATCGCTCGGCTTCTCGGCGATGCCGCTTGTGCATGCCGCGCCGGATGCGCAACAGCAACTGCTGGAACAGGTGCAACTGGGGGAGGCGACAAAACGAGAAGATCTGGTGCGCCAGTCGCTCTACCGGCTGGAGCTGATCGATCCGGCAAACCCGGACGTTATCGCCGCGCGCTTCCGTTATTTGCTGCGCCAGGGCGACACCGCGGGCGCGCAAAAACAGCTCGACAGGTTACAGGAGCTGGCGCCGGACTCCGGCGCGCTGCGCGATTCCCGCAATATCATGACGCTCTCCAGCCCGGAAGGGCGACAGGCGTTGCAGGAAGCGCGTTTGCAGGGCACCACCGGCCATACCCAGGAGGCGCTGGCTGCTTACGATAAGCTGTTTAACGGCCATCCGCCCACCGGCGATATTGCGCGGGAATACTGGGTGCTGGTAGCGAAAGTCCCCGCCCGGCGCAATGAAGCCATCAATCAGTTAAAAGCGCTTAACGCGCGGCGTCCGGGAGATGGCGAGCTGCAAAACGCCCTCGCGCAATTGCTGTTTGCCAGCAATCGCCCGGATGAAGGCTATGCGGTACTTCAGCAAATGGCGAAATCCGGCACCAGCCGCAATGCCGCCGCCGCTATCTGGTATCAGCAAATCAAAGATCTGCCCGTCAGCGACGCCAGCGTACAGGCGCTGCAACGTTTTCTGGCGCAGTTCAGCGAGGGCGATAACGTCGATATGGCGCGTCAACAGCTGGCCGAACAGCAGCAGAAGCTGGCGGATCCGGCGTTTCGCGCCCGTGCTCAGGGGCTGGCGGCGGTGGATGCCGGGCAGGGTGGCAACGCCATTGCCGCTCTGCAACAGGCAGTCAGCGCCGACGCGCGTGACGGCGAAGCCACTGGCGCGCTGGGTCAGGCATACTCCCAGAAAGGCGATCGCGCCCGCGCGGTAGAGCAGCTGGAAAAAGCCATTGCGCTGGCGCCGCAAAGCAGCAACCGCAGTAAATGGGACAGTCTGTTGCAGACCAACCGCTACTGGCTGCTGATCCAGCAGGGGGACGCGGCGCTGAAAGCGAATAATCCGGCCCAGGCGACGCGTTTTTATCAACAGGCGCAGCAGGTGGATAACACTGACAGCTACGCGGTGCTGGGGCTGGGCGATGCCGCGCTGGCAAGAAAAGAGACCGCCAGCGCCGAGCGCTACTATCAGCAGGCGCTGCGGATGGACAGCGAGAACAGTAACGCGGTGCGCGGGCTGGCGAACCTCTACCGGGCGCAGTCGCCCGAGCGCGCTGAGGCCTTTATTCAGACGCTGAATGCCCGCCAGCGGCGCAGCATTGACGACATTGAACGCAGCATGACGGGCGACCGTCTGGCGCAGCAGGCCGAAACTCTGGAAAACCGCAGCGACTGGGCGCAGGCCGCTGAGGTGCAGCGTCAGCGCCTGGCGCTGGATCCGGGCAGCGTGTGGATCACCTACCGGCTGGCGAGCGATTTGCGTAACGCCGGGCAGCGCGCCCAGGGCGATGCGCAGATGCGCGATCTGGCGGCGAAAAAACCGAACGACGCTGAACAGGTTTACGCTTATGGCCTGTATCTCTCCGGCAATGAAGATCAGGGCATGGCGGCGCTGGCGCATCTCAACACGCTGCCGAAAAGCCAGTGGACGCCCAATATTCAGGAGCTGGCGGATCGCCTGCAACGGAATCAACTGCTGGCCCGCGCTAATCAGCTGCGCGACAGCGGCAATGAACCGGCGGCAATAGATCTGCTGAAGGCGCAGCCCGCTTCCACGCCCATTGATTTAACCCTGGCCGACTGGGCGCAACAGCGCGGCGATTACCCTGCCGCCAGCGCCTTGTATAGCGCTGTGCTGACAAAAGAGCCGGATAATCTGGATGCCCGTCTGAGCCTGGCGGAAGTGGCCGTGGCGCAGCAAAACCCAATGGAAGCCCGCGCGCAGCTGGCGAAAATTTCCCCGTCAGCCACGCAGCCATTATCCATGAATACCGAGCGGCGTATGGCGCTGGTTGAGGCGCGACTGGGGAATACTCGTGAGGCGCAGCAGACCTTCGCCAGACTGGTGCCCCAGGCAAAATCCCAGCCGCCGTCGCAGGACAGCGCGCTGGTACTGCGTGATGCCGCCCGGCTTTCGCAGGCGACGGGTGAACCGCAGCAGGCGCTGGAAGGTTATAAAGATGCGATGGTCGCCGCCGGGATCGCCGCGGTACGTCCGCAGGATAACGACACCTTTACCCGTCTGACGCGCAGCGATGAAAAAGATGACTGGCTTAAGCGCGGGGTGCGCAGCGATGCGGCAGAGCTGTATCGCCAGCAGGACGTGAACGTCACCCTGGATCATGATTATGGCCGCTCAGACGGGACGGGCGGTTATTCCGATCTGAAAATGCACACCACCATGTTGCAGGCCGACGCGCCGTTAGCCGACGGGCGCATGTTCTTCCGCACCGATGTCATCGATATGGATGCCGGTTCCTTCAGCAAGAACAGCGACGGCCTGTATGATCCTAACTGGGGTACCTGCGGCGAGTTGGGCTGTGACAATATCGATAAAAAACAGAGCGACAGGGGCGTAAGCGTCGCGGTTGGCTGGCGTAATGACACCTGGGACATGGACATCGGCACCACGCCGATGGGGTTTAATGTCGTTGATGTGGTGGGCGGGCTGAGTTACAGCAGCGATTTGGGGCCAGTCGGTTATACCCTGAACCTGCATCGCCGCCCGATCTCCAGCTCATTGCTGGCCTTTGGCGGACAGAAGGACGCCAGAGGTTATCAATACGATCCGGACGATGAAGATAATAACCGGGGCGGCACCGGGAAAACCTGGGGCGGCGTGCGGGCCAGCGGCGGTGGCGTCAGTATGAGTTACGATCGCGGCGAAGCCCACGGCGTGTGGGCAAGTCTGAATGCGGACACTCTGAACGGCAAAAACGTCGAGGATAACTGGCGCGTGCGCTGGATGACGGGCTATTACTACAAGCTTATCAATAAAGACAATGAGCGCATGACCGTCGGCCTGAACAATATGATCTGGCATTACGACAAAGATCTGAGCGGTTATACGCTGGGTCAGGGCGGTTATTACAGCCCGCAGGAGTACGTCTCTTTTGCGGTGCCGGTGACATGGCGCAAACGCACGGAAAACTGGTCATGGGAGCTGGGCGGATCGGGTTCCTGGTCCCACTCACGCACCAAAGCGCAGGCCAGTTATCCGCGCTTAAATCTCATCCCGGCGGCCTTCCGGCAGGATGCCAGCGATGAGGGTAGCGAAGGCGGCAGCAGCCAGGGCTTCGGGTATACGGCCCATGCGCTGGTGGAACGCCGTATTTCATCGAAATGGTCAATAGGCGCAGGTATTGATATTCAGCAGGCGAAAGATTATACCCCCAGTCACGGGATGATCTTTGTTCGCTACTCCGATGCGGGCTGGCAGGGCGATATGGATATGCCGCCGCAACCGCTGATGCCTTACGCTGACTGGTAACGGGAATCTAGAATTATCTTATATCCCCCGGACAGTCTCTTAATGATGCCGCTATAGGGTATACTCTGGCGGCGGTAAGGTAACAGCAGGTTACTTTTCGTGTTAAGGGTATTCCGGAGAAACAATTTGCGCGTCAGCCGTTCATTAACCATAAAACAAATGGCGATGGTGTCAGCCGTCTCTATGCTGTTTGTGTTCATTTTTTGCGTCATTTTGCTCTTTCATTTTGTACAGCAAAACCGCTACAACACCGCGACGCAGCTTGAAAGCATTGCCCGTTCGGTGCGCGAGCCACTCTCATCCGCCATTCTGAAAGGCGATATTGTTGACGCGGAAACCATCCTGAAAGGCATTCAGCCTGCGGGCGTGGTCAGCCGTGCCGACGTGGTGCTGCCCAACCAGTTCCAGGCGCTGCGCATGCGCTTTATTCCTGAACGCCCGGTGCCGGTGACCATTACCCGTTTGTTTGAACTGCCGGTACAGATTTCCCTGCCTATTTATTCCCTGCAACGTCCGGCGAATCCGCAGCCGCTGGCATATCTGGTGCTACAGGCGGATTCGTACCGCATGTATAAATTCGTAATGAGCGCGCTGTCGACGTTTGTGACGGCTTACTTACTGCTGACGCTGATGATCACCGTGGCTATCACCTGGTGTATTAACCGTCTGATCGTTCATCCGCTGCGCCGTATCGCCCGCGAACTTAACGATCTGCCCCAGCACGAGCTGCCGGGGCATCAACTGGCGCTGCCGCGTCATCACCATGATGATGAAATCGGCATGCTGGTGCGCAGCTATAACCGCCACCAGCAGCTGGCCTTGCCGCATCACGACGACGCGCGCTATCCGGTCGCCGGATCGGCGCATAAAGCGATTCTTACCGCACTGGATAATCACCAGTACACCATCTGGCTGCAACCGCAGGTAAATCTGGCGACCGGTACCCTGCTGGGGGCGGAAGCGCTGCTGCGCGTGCGCCAGCCGGACGGCAGCTGGACGCTGCCGGAAGGGCTTATCGAGCATATCGAAAATACCGGTCTGATGGTGACTGTCGGTTACCGGGTGCTGGAAGCGGCCTGTCGCCAGCTGGCGGCCTGGCAGGGGCGCGGTATTATGCTTCCGCTGTCGGTGAACCTGTCGGCGCTGCAACTGATGCATCACGCGATGGTGCCGGATCTGCTGGCGCTGTTAAGCCGCTATCGTATTGCGCCGGGTACGCTCATCCTGGAAGTGACCGAAAGCCGCCGTATCGACGATCCGCAGACGGCGGTGGGGATTTTACGCCCGCTGCGTAACGCCGGAGTGCGTATCGCGCTGGATGATTTTGGGATGGGCTACGCGGGCCTGCGTCAGCTGCACCATATGAAATCGTTGCCGGTGGATCTGTTGAAGGTGGATAAAACCTTTGTGGAAGGGCTGCCGGACGATAACAGTATGGTGTCGGCGATTATCCATATGGCGAACAGCCTGGATCTGGAGATCATTGCCGAAGGCGTGGAAACCGACGCTCAGCGCGAGTGGCTTGCCGCCGCTGGCGTGACCATGGCGCAGGGATTTTTATTCGCCCGCGCTATGCCGCCGGACGCCTTTGAGGCGCGCTATTTTTCCGCCTCGCCGGAAGATGAAAAAGAATAGTCTGTTTTACACTTGTGCGAGTCAGCTCAAATTTCTTAACATTATTGTTTCAAATTTGAAGTAAGTTTATTTCTGTCATGTTTATCGGGTGTTATTTTAAAGCCGCAGGCAAACCTAAACCCTACAAGGCCTGTGGTTTTTACTTCAAGGACACCCTATGAAAACCTCACTGTTTAAAAGCCTCTATTTTCAGGTCCTGACCGCCATCGCCATCGGTATTTTGCTCGGCCATTTTTATCCGGAAATCGGCGCGCAAATGAAGCCTTTTGGCGATGCCTTCGTAAAACTGATTAAAATGATCATCGCCCCCGTCATCTTCTGTACGGTGGTCACTGGCATCGCAGGCATGGAAAGCATGAAGGCGGTTGGCCGTACCGGCGCGGTGGCGCTGTTGTACTTTGAAATCGTCAGCACAGTGGCGCTGATTATTGGCCTGATTATCGTTAACGTGGTACAGCCAGGCGCAGGCATGAACGTCGATCCGGCGTCCCTTGATGCCAAAGCGGTGGCGGTCTATGCCGAACAGGCTCAGCAGCAGGGCATTGTCGCCTTCCTGCTGGATGTGATCCCCGGCAGCGTTATAGGCGCGTTCGCCAGCGGCAATATCCTGCAGGTGCTGCTGTTTGCAGTACTGTTTGGTTTTGCGCTGCACCGTCTGGGCCACAAAGGTCAGCTGATTTTTAACGTGATCGAAAGCTTCTCGCAGGTCATTTTCGGCATCATCAATATGATCATGCGTCTGGCACCCATTGGGGCTTTTGGCGCGATGGCCTTTACCATCGGTAAATACGGGGTCGGTACGCTGGTGCAGCTGGGCCAGCTCATCGCCTGTTTCTACATCACCTGTATCCTGTTTGTGGTGGTGGTGCTCGGCTCTATTGCCCGCGCCACGGGCTTCAGCATTTTCAAGTTTATCCGCTATATCCGCGAAGAATTGCTGATCGTGCTCGGCACCTCGTCGTCAGAATCGGTGCTGCCGCGTATGCTGGATAAAATGGAAAAGCTGGGCTGCAAAAAGTCGGTGGTGGGGCTGGTTATCCCGACGGGCTATTCCTTTAACCTCGACGGCACCTCTATTTATCTGACCATGGCGGCGGTGTTTATCGCCCAGGCGACGAACAGCCATATGGATATTTTCCATCAGATCACCCTGCTGGTGGTGCTGCTGCTGTCGTCGAAAGGCGCGGCGGGAGTCACGGGCAGCGGCTTTATCGTGCTGGCGGCAACCATATCGGCAGTCGGGCATTTACCGGTGGCCGGGCTGGCGTTGATCCTCGGTATCGACCGCTTTATGTCTGAAGCCCGTGCGCTGACCAACCTGGTGGGTAACGGCGTTGCCACTGTGGTGGTGGCAAAATGGGTTAAACAGCTTGATGAAAAACAGCTGACGGATGTGCTCAATAAGCGTGCGCCGGACGGCAAATCGCAAGAAATCTCCTCATAATTTCGCCACTTAGACCCGTCGTCCCTTGTGGGGCGACGGGCTCCTGCGCATAATTACCCAAAATTTCACTTCCCGGCGTGACGTTTCGCTTTTTACGCTGTCTAACACGAAGTGTTTAGTCGTCATCTCTTAGACTGCCCGGCAATGAGGCGGTCATTTAACCAGGAATGTTGATCAGGGGTTCACATGCAGGGCACAAAAATTCGACTCTTCACTGGCGGCTTGCTGATGATGGTTGCCGCCAGTCATGTGCAGGCAGATGCGCTCCAGCCCGACCCGGCCTGGCAACAGGGAACGCTGGCAAACGGTTTTCAGTGGCAGGTGTTGTCCACGCCCCAGCGCCCCAGCGATCGTATCGAAATTCGCCTGTTAATTAATACCGGCTCGCTCACCGAAAGCACCCAGCAGAGCGGCTTCAGCCATTTTATTCCCCGTATCGCGCTGACGCACAGCGGCGGCCTTGAGCCTGCCCAGGCGCGTTCGCTGTGGCAGCAGGGCATCGATCCCAAACGCCCGCTACCGCCTGCGATAGTTTCTTACGAATACACGATGTTTAACCTGAGCCTGCCGAATAACCGTAACGATCTGCTGAAAGAGTCGCTGGCTTATCTGGCAGATACCGCAGGCAAACTCACCATCACCCCGGAAACCGTAAACCACGCTCTCGCCAGCCAGGACATGGTGGCGACCTGGCCGCAGGATACGAAAGACAGCTGGTGGCGTTACCGCCTGAAGGGCTCGTCTTTGCTGGGCCACGATCCCGCCGACCCGCTCAGGCAGCCGGTGGATACCGAACAGGTGAAATCGTTCTACCAGAAGTGGTACACCCCGGATGCCATGACGCTGATCGTGGTGGGCAATATCGACAGCCGCGCCGTTTCCGAACAAATCAACAAAACCTTCGGCGAGCTGAAGGGCAAGCGTAGTACCCCGGCGCCGGTGCCGACCTTATCGCCGTTACCGCGTGAATCCGTAAGCATTATGAGTGACGCGGTGCGCCAGGATCGACTCTCCATCATGTGGGACACCGCCTGGCAGCCAATCCGCGAATCCGCCGTGCTGTTACGCTACTGGCGCGCCGATTTAGCCCGCGAAGCCTTGTTCTGGCATGTGCAGCAGACGCTCAGCAAAAACAACGCCAAAGACATTGGCCTCGGCTTTGACTGCCGGGTACTGTTCCAGCGCGCCCAGTGCGCGATCAACGTCGAATCCCCGAATGACAAGCTGAACAGCAATCTTGGCGCTATCGCCCGGGAGCTGGCGAAAGTGCGCGATAACGGCCTGGCGCAGGAAGAGTTCAACGCGCTGGTGGCGCAGAAGAATCTGGAGCTGCAAAAACTGTTCGCGACCTATGCCCGCACCGATACCGATGTGCTGATCAGCCAGCGTATGCGTTCGCTGCAAAATCAGGTGGTGGATATCGCGCCGGAACAGTATCAGAAGCTGCGTCAGGATTTCCTGAACAGCCTGACGCTGGAAATGCTGAATCAGGATCTGCGCCAGCAGTTATCACAGGAAATGGCATTGATACTGCTGCAACCTAAGGGTGAGCAGGAGGTCAACATGAAGGATTTGCAGGCCACCTGGGAAAACATTATGTCTCCCGCCACCCATGCGCCTGTCCCGGTGAATGACGATACGCATCAGGACGTGTCGGATATTCCACCGGCCCAGCGCTAGAAATAACCCTCTCCCCAGGGGAGAGGGGATTTATTTTTACTGCGGCATCGCCTCGCGCGGAATAATCGCGCCGCGATACTGGATCACCGCACTGGCCGTCAGATGCCCGCGTCTGGCGGCAGCTTCCGCATCGCCGCCCGTCAGACGTACCGCCAGATAGCCTGCGCTGAACGAATCGCCCGCCGCGGTGGTATCAATCACTTTCTCTTTTGGCAGTTTCACCGCCGGTACATCAATCACCGCTTCTCCGGCGACCGACACCAGGCAGGACTCTGCACCTCGTTTCACCACCACTTCCGTCACGCCCGCCGCATGGGTACGGGCGATGACGTCCTCAACCGGCTGCTGTCCCCACAGGGCGTCTTCATCATCCAGCGTCAGGAAGGCGATGTCGGTGCACTCCAGCATCTGCTGGTACACCTGCTGCGTCTCTTCTTTGCTGGCCCACAGGCGTGGACGATAGTTGTTATCGAAAATCACTTTACCGCCGTTGGCGCGGCATTCACGCAGCAACGACAGCAGTTTGTCACGGCTGGCCGGGCTTAAGATGGCAAGGCTGATACCGCTCAGATACAGGTAATCAAAGGTTGCCAGCTCTTCGCAGATGGCGGCAGACTGTTCGCTTTCCAGCCAGAATTTTGCCGCTGCTTCGTTACGCCAGTAATAGAAGGTGCGCTCGCCGGTACTGTCGGTTTCGATGTAATAAAGACCCGGCAGGCGGTTTTCCATGCGCTGCGTCAGATCCGTATCCACCTTTTCACTCTGCCAGGCGTCCAGCATCTGCTGGCTGAAATTGTCCGTGCCGAGGGCGGTAACGTAGTGCACCGTCAGCGCTTCCGGGGCGACCTGGCGGGCGATATAAACCGAAGTATTTAAGGTATCGCCACCAAAGCCACGGTTAACTTCGGAGCCTTTTTGTGACAGTTCAATCATGCATTCGCCAATGACGGCAATTTTCCTGGACATAGTCGTAACCTGAATCGGAGTGATGGACAGTAGTTTGCGTTGCGGGTGTTTCATGGTCAATCATATTAAAACAACGTTCCATAAATTTTTTGAGCTGGCGCGTATAACGTGCATATTCTGCTGCCTGATTTTCCATATTGCCTTTTAAGTGAACATAAAGTTCTGTCCCTCCCCGCCGATAACTCAAGGACGAGTTCCGACAGGCCACTCACTCAATCAACAGGACAGACTGATAATGAAGTTAAAGCAGGTTATCCAGCGGCTAAACATTCCGGAGGCGAGCATTGAAAGCTTGCAGGAGCGACGGTACTGGTTGCAGTGCGAACGTGCTTATACTTATCAGCCGATCTACAAAACCGATGGCCATCTGATGGCGATTGAGGTCCTGACCATCGTCACGCATCCATCCGATCCCACACAGCGCATTGCGCCGGATCGTTACTTCGCGGAAGTGGCGGTGCGTCAGCGTGTTGACGTGGTGGAGGAGCAGATCACGCTGCTCGCCCGTCAGCATGATTTTTTTATGCGGCACGGCATTCTGGCATCGGTGAACGTCGACGGGCCGACGCTGCTGGCGATGCGCCAGCATGAATCGATGATCGATCTGATTAACACGCTGCCGTGGCTGCGTTTCGAGCTGGTGGAGCATATCCGCCTGCCGGATGACGTCTCCTTTGCGGCAATCTGTGAGATTTGCCCGCTGTGGCTGGATGATTTCGGCACCGGCATGGCCAACTTCTCGGCGCTGAGCGAAGTGCGTTACGACTACATTAAAGTCGCCCGCGATCTGTTCATCATGCTGCGTCAGACCCCGGAAGGCCGCAATCTGTTCACGCAGTTGCTGCAACTGATGAACCACTATTGTCAGGGCGTGATCGTGGAAGGTATTGAAACGCTGGAAGAGTGGCGCGACGTACAGGCCTCCCCTGCGGCAGCGGCGCAGGGCTATTTCCTCTCCCGTCCGGTTCCACTGGAAAATCTGCATCGTGTGATCCTGGCCCTGTGATGCTGGCGGTAATATCCCGCTGATTACGCAGTCATTCTGCCCTTTTTGTCAGCCTCAGCTATCTTTAAAAGAGGCAGGAAAAGACAGGAAGGAAGCAGGAATGACTAAAACAGGCAAAATTATAACCGCCGTCATTGGAACCCTCGTATTGTTGATCGTTATTGCGATCATCATCATTGCGACATTTGACTGGAACCGGCTCAAACCCACCATTAACGAAAAAGTCTCAACGGAGCTGAACCGTCCCTTTGCCATTCGCGGCGATCTGGGCGTGGTGTGGGAGCGCCAGAAACAGGAAACCGGCTGGCGCAGCTGGATCCCGTGGCCGCATGTGCACGCGGAAGACGTGGTGCTCGGCAACCCTCCTGATATTCCTGCTGTCACCATGGTGCATTTGCCGCGCGTTGAAGCGACGCTCGCGCCGCTGGCGCTGCTCACCAAGACCGTTTACCTGCCGTGGATCAAATTCCAGCAGCCGGACGCGAGGCTGATCCGCCTTTCGGAAAAAAACAATAACTGGACCTTCAATCTTGCCAGCGACGACAAGCCAAAAGATGAAAACGCGCAGCCATCGTCGTGGTCATTCCAGCTGGACAACATTCTTTTCGATCGTGGCCGCATTGATATTGACGATAAGGTCAGCCGCGCGGACATTGAGATCCTTGTCGATCCGCTGGGCAAACCGCTGCCTTTCAGTGAAGTCACCGGAGCGGATAAAGACAAAAACGCCAAAGTCGGCGACTACGTGTTCGGCCTGAAGGCCAAAGGACGCTACAACGGACAGCCGCTGACCGGTAGCGGTAAGATCGGCGGTATGCTGGCGCTGAAAAGCGAAGGCACGCCGTTCCCGGTGCAGGCGGATTTCCGTTCCGGCAATACCCGCGTGGCTTTTGTCGGTACGGTGAGCGATCCGATGAAAATGGGCGGCGTCGATCTGAAACTGAAATTCGCCGGGGATTCCCTGGGCGAGCTGTACGATCTCACCGGCGTCCTGCTGCCGGACACCCCGCCGTTTGAAACCGACGGCCGTCTGGTGGCAAAAATCGACGCTGAAAAAACCTCGGTTTACGATTATCGCAACTTTAATGGTCGCATCGGCGACAGCGACATTCACGGCTCGCTGACTTACACCACCGGCAAACCGCGTCCGAAACTGGAAGGCGATCTGGAATCCCGCCAGCTGCGTCTGGCGGATCTGGGGCCGCTGATCGGGGTGGATACCGGTAAAGGCGCAGAGCAGTCAAAACGCTCGGAAGAGAAAAAAGGCGAGAAAACTAACCAGCCGGCGGGCAAAGTGCTGCCCTATGACCGCTTCGAAACCGACAAGTGGGACGTGATGGACGCCGATGTGCGCTTCAAAGGGCGTCGCATTGAGCACGGCAGTTCGCTGCCATTGAGCGATCTTTCCACGCATATCATCCTTAAAAACGCCGATCTGCGTTTGCAGCCGCTGAAGTTCGGCATGGCGGGCGGCACCATCAATTCCAATATCCACCTGGAAGGCGATAAAAAGCCGATGCAGGGACGGGCGGATATTCAGGCGCGTCGTCTGAAGCTGAAAGAGCTGATGCCGGACGTGGAGCTGATGCAGAAAACCATTGGCGAGATGAACGGCGACGCGGAATTCCGCGGCACCGGCAATTCCATCGCCGCGCTGCTCGGCACCAGCAACGGTAATCTCAAGCTGCTGATGAACGACGGCGTCATCAGCCGCAACCTGATGGAAATTCTCGGGCTGAACGTCGGTAACTTTATTGTCGGGCAGATCTTTGGCGACGACGAAGTGCGGGTGAACTGCGCGGCGGCGAACATGGATCTGGTTAACGGCGTGGCGCGCCCGAGTATTTTCGCCTTCGATACGGAAAACGCCATTATCAACGTTACCGGCACCGCCAGCATGGCGTCTGAACAGCTGGATCTGACCATCAATCCGGAAAGTAAGGGCATACGTATCGTCACGTTGCGCTCGCCGCTGTACGTGCGTGGCTCGTTCAAAGATCCGCAGGCGGGCGTGAAGCCTGGTCCGCTGATCGCCCGTGGTGCGGTCGCCGCCGCGCTGGCCACGCTGGTGACGCCAGCCGCCGCGCTGCTGGCGCTGATCTCCCCGTCGGAAGGTCAGGAAAACCAGTGCAGTAATATTCTTTCGCAGATGAAACGCTAAGAGAGTCCCCTTTCCCGCCAGGGAAAGGGGTTATTCCCGGCACAGCCATTGCGTGGCTCCCCGGGTAATGAGGGCCGATTGGCGCGGCGTCGGCGGTCGGTCGCTGACCACAAAATCGAAGTCTGACAGGCTGCCGTTCTGGCAGACGGCGGTGCGGCCAAACTTACTGCTGTCCACCACCAGCACGGTTAACGCCGCGCTCGCCACCAGCGCATGACGCGCGGCGACCTCATCATCGTTAAAATCGAACAGCTCCCCCGCGTCACTGAGGCCGCCAACGGATACCACGCCCATATCCACCCGGTAGCGGCTAAAAAAGGCCAGCGCATCGCCGCCGATCACATCTAAATCACGCTTACGAATTCGCCCCCCGGCAATTGTCAGCGCGCAGTGTTCCCGCTGACTGAGCGGCAACGCGGCGTGCAGATTATTGGTGAATACCGCCAGACGGGAATCAGCGGGCAGCGCATGGGCCACCATTTCCACCGTCGTGCCGGTGCCGAGAAAACAGCTTTGCCAGCGGCTCAGCAGTTGCGCAGTGCGCTCGCCGATCCAGCGCTTACCGCTGATATTCACAATCTCCCGCTGCTGATAACCAATATTTTCGCGCGCGAAAGGGGCGACCACACCGTGACGGCGCAGCAGCAAACCCTGCGAGGTGAGCGTGCGCAAATCGCTGCGTACCGTTTGCAGCGATACGCCAAAGTAGTGGGCCAGCTGTTCAATGCTGATTTCGCCGCGCCCGGTGACCAGTTCAACGATGGCAGTCCGGCGGATTTCTGGAGTCATCTCACTTTCCTTCAATACGATTTCCCACAAGGTTACCGCGCCAATATGAAAATATTACTACGAAAGGAGATGGTCATATTTTTGTCAGATTGGCCTGTTTTAATCATCACAACGAAAACCGAGGGGAAACGGAAATGAGTAAAAAATTAGCGCTGGCGGCCGTTGTACTGGCAACACTGAGCGGACAGGCACTGGCAAAAAGCACGCTCACGCTCTACACCAGCCAGCCGAGTGAAGACGCGCAAATGACGGTCAATGCGTTTGAGAAAGCGCACCCGGATATTGAAGTGAAATGGATCCGCGACGGAACCACCAAACTGACCGCGCGCTTACAGGCGGAGATGGCGGCAGGCGGCGACGCGCCGGATGTGCTGCTCATCGCTGACAGTGTAACCATGGAATCCCTAAAGCAGCAGGATTTGCTGGCGGCCTATCACTCCCCGGAAGCCAGCCGCTATGACGCGCAGCTGTATGATAAAGCGGGCTTTTACTACGGCACCAAACTCATCACTACCGGCATCGCTTATCACACCAAAGCGCCGGTGAAGCCCTCCTCCTGGCAGGATCTGCTGAAGCCGGAGCTGAAAAATATGACCACGCTGCCCAGCCCGCTTTACTCCGGCGCGGCGCAAATCCATATGGCCGCATTGATGAACACCCCGCAGCTGGGCTGGGCCTATTACGAAAAACTGAAAGCCAACGGCGCGATGCCGCAGAGCGGTAACGGGGCGGTGATGAGCGCCATCACCTCCGGCAACAAAGCCTATGGCGTGCTGGTGGATTACATGGCGATCCGCGAGAAAGCAAAAGGCGCGCCTATTGATTTCGTCTTCCCGTCAGAAGGGGTCAGCATGGTCACCGAGCCGGTGGCGGTGATGAAGAGCGCCAAAAACCCGCAGGCGGCGCACGCCTTTATTGATTTCGTTCTCTCCGACGCGGGGCAGCGGCTGGTGCTGCAACAGGGTTATCTGCCAGCGGACGCCAGCCTGCCGGTTCCCGCCGGTTTCCCGCCGCGCGACAGCATCAAACTGATGCCGTTCGATGCCGCCAGAGCGCTGGCCGACGCGGAGCCGAACAAAAAACGCTTCAGCGATCTGTTTGGCAGCAAATAACCGATGAGCATCATGACCCTTCGTCAACCGACCAGCAGCGGCCCGCCGAAAGGGCTGCTGTGGTTATTGTTATGCATTGTGGCGCTGCTGAGCCTGTTGCCCAGCCTGCGTCTGTTAATGGCCGCGCTGCTGGACTGGCAGCAGGGCAGCAACAGCAGTTTAGGCCGCGTGCTGAGCAATCCATCAACCTGGACGGCGCTGTATAACAGCCTCTATACCAGCGGGCTTGGCACGCTGTTGTCGTTGCTGCTGGGCAGTCTGTTCGCCTTTTGTCTGGCGCTGACCAACATCCGCCTGAAACAGATGTGGGTGTTCCTGTTTATGCTGCCGATGATGATCCCGCCGCAGGTGACGGCGCTCAGCTGGCTGCAACTTTTTGGTCCCGGCAGCATTCTGCTGAACAGCATTGGCCTTGCGCCGTCGTTCGGCAGCCCGAATCCGCTCTATTCCGCCGAAGGTATCGCCCTGCTGCTGGGGATCCAGCATGCGCCGCTGGTCTTTCTGGCGCTGCGCACCCAGTTGCAGTGTCTGCCGAAAGAGCAGATCGAGGCCGCGCGGCTGAACGGCGCGTCGCTGTGGCGCGTATTCGTCGATATTGTGCTGCCGCTGTGCCGCACCGCGCTGTGGGCGGGGGCGGCGATTGCCTTTGTTTCCGCGCTCGGCAACTTCGGCATTCCGGCGATGCTCGGTATTCCCATCTCGTATTTCGTACTGCCGATCCAGATTTACCAGACGCTCTCCAGCTTCGGCCCGTCGATGCTCAGTGACGTGGCGGCGCTGTCGGTGCTGATGGGCGTGCTGGCGATTGGCATTGTGTCCTTACAGGGCGTGATGCAGCGACGCCACGCGCTGCCGCTGATCGGCATGGCGGGGCGGTCGCTGGATTTCCAGCTGGGTAAATGGCGGCTGGCGACGGAATCGCTGCTGGCGGTGGTGCTGTTCGCCATTTTGCTGCTGCCGCTGCTGGCGCTGATCGCCACCTCACTGGTGCCGACTCTCGGCGTACCGCTCAATAGCCAAACCCTGACGTTCGCCGCCTGGCATGCGATGTTCGATAACCAGAGCGCCACCTGGCGCGCGCTCACCAACAGTATGGTGCTGTCGGTTTCCGCCGCGCTGCTGCTGATGCTGATCGCCCTGCCGCTGGCCTGGCTGCTGGTGCGCTACGCCAGTCGCCCGCTGCGCTGGCTGCAAAACGCTATCGATATTCCCTACACCCTGCCGGGCGTGGTGCTGGCGATCGCCATTATTCTGCTGTTCTCGCGCCCGCTGCCGCTGCTTAACGTCAGCCTCAGCGGTACGCTGATGATCATCTTTATCGCCTATCTGGCGCGCTTTCTCACCGTCTGCCTGAAACCGGTGCATAACAGCATGCTGCAACTGGATCCGGCGATGGAAGAGGCCGCCAGTCTCGCCGGCGCGAATTTTTCCCAGCGTCTGCGCCATATTGTGCTGCCGTTGCTGGCGCCAGCCGCCTTTGCCGGCGCGCTGCTGGTTTTTCTCACCGCCGTGAATGAACTCACTGTTTCGGCGCTGCTGTGGAGCGCAGGCAAGGAGACCATCGGCGTGGTGATTTTCAACCTCGATGAGAGCGGCAATAAAGTGCTGGCGTCGGCGGTGTCGGTGCTGGTGGTGGCGCTGGTGACCTGTGTGATGTTGTTATTAAGCGGCCTGGGTCGCTATCTTCCCAAAGGAGTTATCCCGTGGCAGAACTGAAACTGGAGGGGCTTGGCAAAACCTTCGGCGAACAGACCGTGGTTCGCGATCTGCGCCTCACCATTCCGCAGGGGGCGTTTACGGCGTTGCTCGGGCCGAGCGGCTGCGGCAAAACCACGACGCTGCGTATTCTGGCCGGGCTTGAGCATCTGAGCCACGGGCGGTTATGGCTCGGCGATCGCCTGCTGGCGGATGAAAAAATCCATCTGCCGCCGGAGGTGCGCAACATGGGGATGGTGTTTCAGTCCTATGCCCTGTGGCCGCACATGACGGTGGCGGAAAACGTGGGCTATCCGTTAAAGCTGAAAAAAGTGCAGGGCGCGGCGCGACAGAAACAGGTGATGGCGGCGCTGGAGGTGGTGGAGCTGGGCGCGTACGCCGACCGTTCCCCGCAGGCGTTAAGCGGCGGGCAGCGGCAACGGGTGGCGCTGGCGCGCTGTCTGGTGTCGGAGCCGCAGGTGGTGCTGCTTGATGAGCCGCTGGCTAACCTCGACCGGCATCTGCGCGCCACCATGGAGCAGACGTTCCGTGAATTTCATCGCCGTACCGGCGCGACCTTTGTCTATGTGACGCACGATCAGGCCGAAGCGATGGCGCTGGCAAGCCATATCGCGGTGATGCATAAAGGGGAGCTGATGCAGTGGGGCACGCCGCAGGGGCTGTATCAGCATCCGCGCAGCGCCTGGGTGGCGCGTTTTATCGGCAAAGGCAGCGTGCTGGACGTCAGGGCGCAGGCTGATGACCGCCAGCTTAACGGCGGCGAATTGCACCGGGCATTAAGCGCCGGGGCCGCGGGACAGTGTCAGCAGGTGCTGGTGCGCCCCGAGCATGTCGAAGTGGCGCAGGACGGCCTGCCTGCCGAAGTGGAAAGCTGCATTTATCAGGGTGAGCGTTATCTGCTGGCGCTGCGTCTGGCGGACGGTCAGCAGTTGAGCGCGTTTCACCATTCGCCGCTGGATGTACAGCAGGCGGTGGCGGTGCGGCTGCATCAGGGCTGGCGTCTGGAGGCCGCGTGAACTTTCGCATCGAGATCATCAGCGGACTTAACCAGAAAGCGCCTGCCGCCATTTTACTGAGCACGCCGTCGCAGCGCATTTTGCTGGATGCGGGCGGGGCGCTTGACGCAGAGAGCGATGACTGGGCGGTGCCGGATAATCTGGATGCAGTATTGCTGAGCCACGATCACATTGATCATATCGCCGGGCTGTGCCGTCTGCCTCCACAGGTTCCGGTTTACTGTAGCGCGGTGACGGCCCGCTCGCTGCCCGCGCACCGCTCTGTTCATGTGATTGCGGTACGAGGTCAGTTCCGGCTTGGCGATCTTACCGTGACTACCGGCAGTTGCGGCCATGCCTATGGCGGCGTCTGGTTTCATTTCGATGTGCCGGGCGGTCTGTTTTACAGCGGCGATATCAGTATGGAGTCGGCGCTGTTTCGCTTCGATCCCCCGCCGCGCGCAGAGATTGCGCTGGTGGATGCCTCTTACGGATTGTATGACACGCCGCAATCGCAGCAGCGCGCGCACATTGCCGCGTATCTGCGTCAGCCGACGTTATGCCCGGTGCCGCCGTCAGGTCGCGCAGTGGAAATCGCGCTGCTTGAAGCGCAGGCCGGACGGCTGGCGATGGCGCTGGACGACGACTGCCGGGCGATGCTGACGGCGATGGCAGAGTACGATGACGGCAGTTTACAGACCGGCGTGCAGGCAGGCTTACGCGCGCTGCGCCAGCAACTGCTGCCGTTTTCCGTGACCGCGCCGCTGATCCTCGCCGCCGATCCTGACGGACAAACCGGCATGGCCGGGGCATTACGCGCGCAGCCGGATTTTTATCATCGCACCCTTTTTACCGGCCACATGAACCCGCGCGCCCGCCAGCAGTGGCAGAGCGGCGAGGTGGACTTTTGCCGCTGGAACGTCCACCCGACGCGGCGCTGTCTGCAACGCCTGGTGGTGATGCTCGGCTGTCATGCGCTGGCTCCGCTGTTTACGCCTCTGGACGATGTGCCACGCTGGCAGCAGGCGCTGGGCTGCACAATCATCACCGACAGCACCATTGAGAGGGAAGTATGTCATTAATCTGTAAGCCTTTTGTGCTGGTGCGCCACGGCGAGACGCCGCTTAATCTTGCACAGCGGATCGGGGGACGCAGCGATGTGCCGCTGACCGCGCGCGGCGAAGAACAGGCGCGTGCCGCCTCGGCGCTGCTGATGCGCCAGCGCTGGAGTTGCATTGCCGTCAGCCCGTTGCTGCGCGCTCGTCGTACCGCTGAACTGGCGCTGCCGGGCCAGCCCCTGACCCTGGTCGACGATCTGCGGGAGCGGGACTGGGGTGACCTGGAAGGGATGCCCATTGCCTCGCAACCGCCCTATGAACAGACGCCGCCGCACGGCGAATCATGGCAGGCATTTTGCGATCGCGTCACCAGCGCGCTGAACCTTCTGCTTACCGCCCACGAGACGCCGCTGCTGGTGGCGCATTCCGGGATCTTCCGGGTCATTAATCTGTATGCCACCGGCACGCCATACGGCGAACGTATGGGGAATGTTGTACCGATGTGGATCATGCCAGGCCTGCGGGCTGGCGAATGGGAAATCGTCCCGCTGGAGGAACGTTATGTCGTATGAAGAGTGCGTGATCGTCGATATTGACGGCACGCTCGCCGAATTTGATGCAGAAGCTGTGCGTCAGTGGGTACTGGGCGAAGAGAAGCAGTGGCTGCCGTTTTTTGAACATATGGCGCAGGCGCTGCCAGGGGTGGCGGTAGCCCGTCTTGTTGGCATCCTCAGCGCTCAGCAGCAAAAAATCGTTATTTGCAGCGGACGCCCGGCCAGTTATCAGCACTACACGCAGACATGGCTGGAGCAGCACAGTATCCCGTTTGATGCGCTCTATCTGCGGCCGGACGACGAAGATCATCTTGCTGATGAAGTGGTAAAAAAGCGCCTGTTGCAGCGCATCCGCGAGGATGGTTATCAGCCCTGGCTGGTGATCGATGACCGCCAGGCGGTGGTGGATTTCTGGCGGGCCGAAGGGCTGACCTGCCTGCAATGCGCGCCGGGGGATTTCTAGCTGTCAGGGGGCTTCCATTAACCGGCTGATGTGAATACTCAGCCAGGTCAGTTCATCTTTTGGCAGCGTGAGCTGATATTTTTCCTGCACATAGTCGCGGATCGCCCAGGCGACGTTCATGGCGTCCGGGCGATGGCGCAGCAGTTCCTGATAGAAATCGTCGGTGTCATTGGCAGTGACGTTGCCGGCGATCAGCCGCTCGGCAAAGTAGCGCAGGTGGGTAATAAAACGGTTGTAGTTTACCGAGTTGATGTCGAGATTTTTATTGAGCTTATAGCGCACGATCTCCGCGATGCGGTTGACCAGTTCCACCTGCTGGTGGGCGCTGGCCTGATCGCTGCTGCCCGTCGCGTTGATAATATGAAAAGCGATATTCACCGCCTCGTCATCCGGCAGCGTGACGGCAAAGCGGGCGTTGACCTGCTGCATTGCCTGCTGGCCTAACAGATACTCTTTCTGATAATACCGCTTCACTTCCCAGCTGAGCTTGTTAAAAAACGGCTGATCTTTACGGCAGCGTTCCACGGCAAACCACAGGTGCTCGGCGAGGGTAAAGAACAGCACGGCGTTGAGCTTTTCCACATACGCCTGCTGGATCTGCGTGATGATGTCGTGGGTCAGCTCAAAAAAAGCCGCAGGAATGGTGTCCGTCAGCGATAAAAAGTGCCGGGATTTCAGATCCGCCAGCGGCAGGAAGATCTTTTCCACCTGCGCAATGTCGATAAGCTCGCCGGGTTTGCTGCCAAACCCGATGCCCTTACCGAACAGGATCATCTCCTGCTGGTCATAGTCGACCAGCAGCATACTGTTATTCAGCGACTTTTTTACTGTTATCACGGTCAATTCCTGCGGCTTTACAGCCGTTAGTCGAGGTCGGCCCCGTTGCTGGCGATCACTTTCTTATACCACCAGAACGAGTCTTTACGCAGACGTTCCAGCGAGCCATTGCCTTCATCATCCTGATCGACATAGATAAAACCATAGCGCTTGGACATTTGCGACGTCCCGGCGCTGATGATGTCAATCGGCCCCCAGGTGGTGAAGCCCATCACCTCCACGCCTTCGTTAATCGCCGCCAGCGTTTGCGCAAAGTGGGCGCGGAAATAGTCGATACGGTAGCTGTCATGGATTTCGCCATTTTCCACCACGTCTTTCGCGCCCAGGCCGTTTTCAACGATAAACAGCGGTTTTTTATAGCGATCGTAAAGCTCCAGCAGCGAGATTTTCAGCCCCACGGGATCGATCTGCCAGCCCCAGTCGGACGCCGGAAGATGCGGGTTCTTCACGCCAAGAATGGTGTTGCCCGGCGTGCGCTCGACGTCTGGCTGGGTGCTTTCAGTAAGAGACATGTAATAGCTGAACGACACAAAATCCACGGTATGGGCTTTGAGGATCGCCTTATCCTCCGGCTGCATAGCGATGTGAATATCACGCCGTTCAAGGTCGCGCAAAATCAGCGGCGGGTATTCGCCAGACACCTGCACATCGGCATAGAAGTAGTTTTCGAGGTTTTTCTTCAGCGTCGCTTCCACATCCTCCGGGCGGCAGCTGTAGGGATACGTGGTCAGTTTGGTGAGCATACAACCCACCTGGCTGCCGGGGATTTTGGCATGGCAGTCGCGGGTCACCAGCGCCGAGGCGACAAACTGGTGATGCAGCCCCTGATAAATATCCTGCTTCGCCTTGCCCGGCGCGCTTTTATCCTCGCGGATCCCCGCAGTGGTAAACGGATGGCGATGGATGCTGTCGATTTCGTTAAACGTCAGCCAGTAGCGCACCTGATCTTTGTAGCGGTCAAAACAGACATTTGAGAAGCGCACAAAGGCGTCCAGCACGTTACGGTGCACCCAGCCGTTATATTTTTCGCTCAGCGCCAGCGGCATTTCATAATGCGAAAGCGTCACCAGCGGTTCAATGTTGTAGTGGCGCAGCTCGCGGAACAGATCGTCGTAAAATTGCAGGCCTGCTTCGTTAGGCTCGGCATCTTCACCGGTGGGGAAAATGCGCGACCAGGCAATGGACACGCGCAGCACCTTAAAGCCCATCTCGGCGAACAGCGCAATGTCGCCTTTATAGCGGTGGTAAAAGTCGATGCCGCGCCGTTTCGGGTACAGGGCGTCGTTTTTGCCGGTTAAGGCATCGCTGACGTTTTCGTCGCTCAGCGCCAGATGACCATCATAGCTCTTCAGGGAAAGGTTTGGTTTCCAGGTGATGGCGTCGGCCACGGATGGCCCTTTGCCGTCAACATTCCACGCGCCTTCCGCCTGATTCGCGGCAATGGCGCCGCCCCATAAAAACCCCTGCGGAAAGCCAGAATATTTATCCATTACACGGACTCCTTTAACGTCATTATGATGTGAGGATGAGTGGATTGCGCCCCGCGCGCGGCGGGGGCAATGGCAAAGCGTTCGCTGTTGGTGACGATCATCATCACCACCGGATCGAATCCGGCCGCCACGATGTCATCAAGATCAAAACGGACCAGAACATCGCCGGTGCTGACGTGCTGACCTTCGCTCACCTGCGGGTGAAAGCCCTGACCGTTCAGTTTGATGGTGTCGATACCGATATGAAAAATCAGCTCCACGCCGTCATCGGTCAGCAGACTGACCGCATGGCCAGTGTCAAAAACGTTCATGATGGTGCCGCTGGCAGGCGCACGCAGTATGCCCTGCGAAGGGATGATGGCGATGCCGTCGCCCATGATGCGCTTTGAGAATACATCGTCCGCAACGCGCTCCAGCGGGATGATTTTCCCCTCCACCGGCGGCGCGAAATCCAGCTGACGTTCAGCGGCCTGCGGCGTTTTATCCCGCCACAGCAGCAGGGCGGCGAAAAAGGCAATGGCGAAGGACAGGCCGCCACCGGCAAAGGCCCAGAGAATATTCACGGGATTGGTTGGGGAGACGAACATGGAGATGCTGGCAAGGCCGGGACCGACCAGCGCGAAGGCTTCAATCGCCATCCAGCCGATAAACGCGCCGCCAATCACGCTGCCGGCAATCACGCTATAGAGCGCTTTTTTATGCAGCAGCGTGACGCCGTAAAGCGCGGGTTCCGTAATGCCGAACAGGGCGGAGATCCCGGCGGAAATCGCCGTGGATTTCAGCGCTTTGTCTTTGCTTTTTAAGGCAATGGCAAAACAGGCGCCGGATTCGGCGATGTTATGCGCCAGCGACGCGGGCAGGTAGAGCATTTCGCGCCCGAACTGGCTCATCGACGCCACGGCGTAAGGCAACATGGGTTTGTGCATTCCGGCGGCCACCATAAAGGGTAACGCCGCTGCCAGCAGGCCCGTCGCCACGAATCCCAGTTTGCCGTAGAGCCATAAGATCACCGTTGCCAGTCCGGCCCCCAGTTCGTAACCCAGCGGGCCTAAAATCAGCAGCGTAACGGGGACAGTGACCAGCAGCGACAGCATCGGCGAGAGAAAAATACGCAGCGCGCCGGGGGAGTAGCGGTTGAAGATTTTTTCCGTCTGCGCATAAAACAGCACGCATAAAATCGCCGGGAATACCTGCGAGGCATAGGCAACGTTCTGTAAATCAAGCGATAAAAAGGTCGCGCCCTCCGCCAGCTGTTTAGACATGGCGGGCAGCACCATCACCGACACCGCCGACACCGCCACCAGCACGTTTACTTTCAACTTAATGGCGGTGGTGATGGCGACGAGAATGGGCAGGAAATAGAGCGGTGCGGAACCGATGTTATCCAGCACTTTATAGGTGGAGGAATCCCGCGTCAGCCAGCCCATCAGATCCAGCAACAGCAGCAGCGACTTGAGCACGCCGCCGCCCGCAATGGCCGGCACCAGCGGCTGAAAAACGCTGATCACAAAATCCACTATCTTTGCGCCACGGCTGACTTTATCGGTTGTGGACGGTGTGGTCTGTTGCGGCGTGCCCACCAGCGATCTTACCGCATCGTAAACCTGTACGACGTCATGGCCGATGATCACCTGACACTGTACGTTGACCCGTACGCCTAACACGCCGGGAATGCTTTCCAGCGCGGGCTGATCCACTTTGGCGTTATCGTGCAGGCTGAGCCGTAACCGTGTGGAGCAGTGCTCAATATGGGCAATGTTTTCTGCGCCCCCAATGTGGGCGATGATATCCAGAGCTGTCTGTAAGTGGTTCATATCAGGCCTCATTTATTTGGCGCAAAAAAAAACCTGAAGCCTTCCCCCACTGTGCAGAGAGGGAAGGCTTCAGGTCTTGCCTACGTAACGTAGTAACACGCCTTAGCCTTTTATATCGTCGCAGAACGTACTGAAAGTCAAACATCCACCGCGCGAACGATGCATAACTGTGAGCTGATTAACAACTCGCCGCCCTTTTGTGAACAGGCGACGAGGTGCAGTTTCAGCTTTTTTTCGCGCCGTAGCGTGCAAACCAGGTCAGCATGCGCTGCCAGCCATCCTGCGCGGATTCGGCGTGGTAGCTCGGGCGATAATCGGCGTTAAAGGCATGCCCGGCATCGGGATAAACCACGATTTCCGCCGTGGCGTTAGCCGCCCGCAGCGCCTGGCGCATGGTGTCGACAGTGTCCTGCGGAATACTGGAGTCCTGCGCGCCGTAAAGACCAAGCACCGGGGCGGTGAGTTCGGTGGCAATATCCACCGGATGGGACGGTGAGTTCATGGTTTTATCCCCCACCAGTTTGCCGTACCACGCCACCGCCGCTTTCAGCTGCGGATTGTGCGCGGCATACAGCCAGGCGATGCGGCCGCCCCAGCAAAAACCGGTCGCCAGCAGGCGGTGCGGATCGCCGCCGTTGCGCGCAGCCCAGTTGGCGACATGATCCAGATCCGCCAGCACCTGTGCGTCCGGCACCTTTGAAACCAGTTCGCTGAACAGGGTCGGAATATCGTCATACGCATTCGGATCCCCCTGACGGAAATAGAGCTCCGGCGCCACGGCAAGATAGCCTTCCTTCGCCAGGCGACGGCAGAGATCGCGGATGTGCTCATGCACGCCAAAAATTTCCTGGATGACAATCACCACCGGCAGCGCGCCGGCAGCCTCTGCCGGACGGGCGTGGTAGGCAGGCATATTGTCTCCCCGCGAGGGGATGGACGTCAGACCCGCGACAATACCGTCGTCAGCAGTCGTGATGGCGGTGGATGCATGGGGCGAAGCAGCAGGGGCAAAGCCGGGTTGTTTGTCAGTGGTCATGGCGATCTCCGTACCCTTGTAGTGGTGCAAAAAAGTAGCGCAATAAATAACTATAGTCAGCCGTCTAAAATACAGCGCTCACGAAAGCGGCTATCTTTTGAGAAGTGCCCGCCTGACGAACATGTTAATGTGATGTGTATCACTATTTTATGGAAAACCACTGCAAACAATTTTATTGGTGGTGATGGTTGTCACGAAATTTAACGTGCAGCTTCTGTAAAGTACCTTTTTGCTACTTCTGACAAACCGATCTACAGAGGAGTCACCTATGTCACAGTCTGATGTTTTTCACCTCGGCCTCACTAAAAACGATTTACAAGGGGCTACGCTTGCCATCGTCCCTGGCGACCCGGAGCGAGTGGAAAAGATCGCCGCGCTGATGGATAAGCCGGTTAAGCTGGCATCGCACCGCGAATTCACCTCCTGGCGCGCTGAACTGGACGGCAAGCCGGTGATCGTGTGCTCCACCGGTATCGGCGGCCCGTCCACCTCTATCGCCGTGGAAGAGCTGGCGCAGCTGGGCATTCGTACTTTCCTGCGCGTCGGCACCACCGGGGCGATCCAGCCGCACATTAACGTCGGCGACGTGCTGGTGACCACCGCCTCTGTACGCCTTGACGGCGCCAGCCTGCACTTTGCGCCGATGGAATACCCGGCCGTCGCTGATTTTGCCTGCACCACGGCGCTGGTCGAGGCGGCGAAGTCCGTCGGCGCCACCACGCACATCGGCGTGACCGCCTCTTCTGACACCTTCTATCCGGGTCAGGAACGTTATGACACCTTCTCTGGCCGCGTGGTAAAACGCTACAAAGGTTCCATGGAAGAGTGGCAGTCCATGGGCGTAATGAACTACGAAATGGAATCCGCCACGCTGCTGACCATGTGCTCAAGCCAGGGTCTGCGCGCCGGTATGGTGGCGGGCGTGATCGTTAACCGCACCCAGCAGGAGATCCCGAACGCGGAAACCATGAAGCAGACCGAAAGCCACGCGGTGAAAATCGTGGTGGAAGCGGCGCGTCGCCTGCTGTAGTTCGCGTTTTTTACCTCCATTTCCAGGGCCGATCCATTCGGCCCTTTCTTTTTGCGTAGCGCCTCGCAGGAAATCCCTTCCCAGGTGGACATCTGTACAGCACAATCTTACTTTGCACCGGACAGTGATTTTTGCAGGGGAAGATGTGGATATTTCAATACTGTTAAGCGTGGCGGCAGCGCTGCTGGGCGGCGTCATGCTGGGATGGCTGGCCATGAAATCGCGCGCCGATCAGCTGCGGGCCGATCTGCTCGAAGATCGCCGGGAACTGGACATCGAATTAAGCGCGGCCAGACAACAGCTGGCGCAGAACCAGCACTGGCGCAACGAGTGCGAACTGCTGAATAACGAACTGCGCAGCCTGCGGGAAATTAATACCTCGCTGGAAGCCGATCTGCGCGAAGTCACCACCCGTCTTGAATCCACCCAACTGCATGCGGAAGACAAAATCCGCCAGATGATCAACAGTGAACAGCGCCTCAGCGAGCAGTTCGAAAACCTCGCCAACCGCATTTTTGAACAGAGCAACCGCCGGGTGGATGAGCAGAACCGCCAGAGCCTCGGCAGTTTACTGACGCCGCTGCGCGAACAGCTGGACGGTTTTCGTCGTCAGGTACAGGACAGCTTTGGGCAGGAGGCGCGCGAGCGGCATACGCTGGCGCACGAGATCCGCAATCTCCAGCAACTGAACGCGCAGATGGCGCAGGAAGCGGTAAACCTCACCCGCGCCCTCAAGGGCGACAATAAAACCCAGGGCAACTGGGGCGAAGTGGTGTTAACCCGTGTGCTGGAGGCGTCCGGCTTACGGCACGGTTATGAGTACGAAACCCAGGTCAGCATCGAGACCGACGCGCGGGCGCGTATGCAGCCGGATGTGATTGTCCGTCTGCCGCAGGGTAAAGACGTGGTGATTGACGCCAAAATGACGCTGGTGGCCTACGAGCGCTATTTTAACGCCGAAGAAGACTATACCCGCGAAACCGCGTTGCAGGAGCACCTCGCCTCGGTGCGCAGCCACATTCGTCTGCTGGGCCGCAAGGATTATCAGCAACTACCAGGGCTGCGTTCGCTGGATTACGTGCTGATGTTCATCCCCGTCGAACCCGCCTTTTTGCTGGCGCTCGATCGGCAGCCGGAGCTGATCAACGAAGCATTGAAAAACAATATCATGCTGGTCAGCCCTACCACCCTGCTGGTGGCGCTGCGCACCATTGCTAATCTCTGGCGCTACGAGCATCAAAGCCGCAACGCCCAGCAGATCGCCGACCGCGCCAGCCGCCTGTACGACAAAATGCGGCTGTTTGTGGATGATATGTCGTCCATCGGCCAGGGGCTGGATAAAGCGCAGGATAACTACCGCCAGGCAATGAAAAAACTGACTTCCGGACGCGGCAATCTGCTGGCGCAGGCCGAGGCGTTTCGCGGGCTGGGGGTGGAGGTCAAACGCGAGATTAATCCGGATTTGGTTGAACAGGCCACCGCTCAGGACGAGGAGTTTCGTTTGCGTGCCGGTGAGCCGGACGCTGAAGAATCTCAGGAAGACAATGAATTAGCCACGCGGGCCGCGGTGAATGACAGCCCGGAGCGCGTATCGCAAGGCGGTTGAAACATAGGGCAATTGCGCCCAATCTGTTACACTTCACGAACAATTTCTTGATAAGCAGGCACTGAGATGGCGGAAGATCGACAAGAAACTTCACAGGACACGACCCACTTTGGTTATCAGACCGTCGCCAAAACGCAGAAAGCTGACATGGTGGCGCACGTATTTCATTCCGTGGCGGCAAAATACGATGTCATGAACGATCTGATGTCCTTTGGCATCCATCGTTTATGGAAGCGTTTTACGATCGATTGCAGCGGCGTACGCCGTGGGCAGAAAGTGCTCGATCTGGCAGGCGGCACCGGCGATCTGACGGCGAAATTCTCGCGTCTGGTGGGTGAAACCGGGCAAGTGGTGCTGGCGGATATTAACGACTCGATGCTGAAAGTGGGCCGCGACAAGCTGCGTAATATTGGCGTCATCGGCAACGTTGAATATGTACAGGCGAATGCCGAAGCGCTGCCGTTCCCGGACAACACCTTTGACTGCATTACTATCTCCTTTGGTCTGCGTAATGTGACGGACAAAGAGAAAGCGCTGCGTTCAATGTTCCGCGTGCTGAAGCCGGGTGGCCGTCTGCTGGTGCTGGAATTCTCCAAACCAGTTATCGAGCCGCTGAGTAAAGCCTATGACGCCTACTCGTTCCATATTCTGCCGCGCATCGGCGAACTGGTCGCCAGCGACGCCGGTAGCTATCGTTATCTGGCGGAATCCATTCGTATGCATCCCAATCAGGATACGCTGAAGGCGATGATGCAGGACGCGGGCTTTGAAAATGTCGATTACTACAATCTGACCGCCGGTATCGTTGCCCTGCATCGTGGTTATAAGTTCTGACAGGAGTCTGCCATGCCCTTTAAGCCTTTAATGACCGCCGGGATAGAGCGTGTGCTTAATACGTTTTTATACCGTCCTCAGGCCCTGAAACCTGCACGCCAGCGCTTACAGGGCAAGGTGCTGCGTATTGTCGTCAAAGAGCTTTCCACGCCGCTGGTGCTGGCGTTCAGCGAGCGTCAGCTTGATGTGCTGGGCGAGTGGGAGGGCGAAGCAGACTGTACGGTTATTACCCGACTGCGCGTCCTGCCGACCCTGCGCGATCGTAAACAGCTCACCTCGCTTATCCGTAGCGGCGAGCTGGAAGTGCAGGGCGATTTGCAGGTGGTGCAAAACTTCGGGGCATTAATGGATCTGGCCGAGTTTGACGCGGCGGAGCTGTTAGCGCCCTGGACCGGTGATATTGCCGCCGAAGGCATCAGCCAGGCGCTGCGCGGCGGTACCGCCTTTGTACGCAAAAATTTTCAGCGCCAGCAGCAGTATGTCGCCGAAACCCTGACCGAGGAGTGGCGTATGGCGCCCGGCGCGCTGGAAGTGGCCTGGTTCGCAGAAGAAACCGCAGCTATCGCGCGTTCGGTTGACGCGTTAACCCACCGTCTAGAAAAACTGGAGGGCAAATGACGCCTGGTGAAATTCGGCGCCTTTACTTCATCATCCAAACTTTTTTGAGTTACGGGCTTGATGAGCTCATCCCCAGAATGCGTCTTACCATGCCGCTTCGCCTCTGGCGCCGCACGCTGTTCTGGATGCCAAACCGCCATAAAGATAAAGAGTTAGGTCACCGCCTGCGCCTCGCGTTACAGGAATTAGGCCCGGTGTGGATCAAATTTGGACAGATGCTCTCCACCCGCCGCGACCTTTTCCCGCCGGTCATTGCCGACCAGCTTGCCATGTTGCAGGACCGCGTGGCGCCTTTCGATGGCGCGCTGGCTAAGCGACAAATCGAAAAAGCGATGGGCGGTATTCCTGTTGAAACCTGGTTTGATGATTTTGACATCAAGCCGCTGGCGTCGGCGTCTATTGCGCAGGTGCATACCGCCCGGCTGAAAGAGAACGGCAAAGAGGTGGTCATCAAAGTGATCCGCCCGGACATTTTGCCGGTCATCAAAGCCGATATGCGCCTTATCTACCGCCTTGCCCGCTGGGTGCCGCGCTTGCTGCCGGATGGTCGCCGTTTGCGTCCGCTGGAAGTGGTGCATGAATACGAAAAAACGCTGATCGACGAGCTGAATTTACTGCGCGAAGCCGCTAACGCTATCCAGCTACGCCGCAATTTCGAAGACAGCCCGATGCTCTACGTGCCGGAAATTTACTCCGACTATTGCAGCCAGGACATGCTGGTGATGGAGCGTATTTACGGCATCCCCATCAACGACGTGGCGGCGCTGGAGAAAAACGGCACCAATCTGAAGCTGCTGGCAGAGCGTGGCGTACAGGTGTTCTTTACTCAGGTGTTCCGCGACAGCTTCTTCCATGCGGATATGCATCCGGGCAATATTTTTGTCAGCTATGAACATCCGGAAGATCCGCAGTATATCGGTATCGACTGCGGCATCGTGGGTTCGCTGAATAAAGAAGACAAGCGCTATCTGGCCGAGAACTTTATCGCCTTCTTTAACCGCGACTACCGTAAGGTGGCGGAATTGCATGTGGATTCAGGCTGGGTACCGCCGGACACCAACGTGGAAGAGTTCGAGTTCGCTATCCGCACAGTCTGCGAGCCTATCTTCGAGAAGCCGCTGGCGGAGATCTCCTTTGGTCACGTGCTGCTGAATCTGTTCAATACCGCGCGCCGCTTCAATATGGAAGTGCAGCCGCAGCTGGTGCTGCTGCAAAAGACGCTACTGTATGTGGAAGGGGTTGGCCGCCAGCTCTATCCGCAGCTCGATTTATGGAAAACCGCGAAACCTTTCCTTGAATCCTGGATCAAAGATCAGGTAGGCATTCCGGCGCTGATCCGTTCGCTGAAAGAAAAAGCGCCGTTCTGGGTGGAAAAAATGCCGGAACTGCCGGAGCTGATTTACAACAATCTGCGCCAGAGCAAGCAGTTGCAGCACAGCGTGGAGCAAATCTCCCGTGATCTGCACGTTAACCATATGCGTCAGGGGCAATCGCGCTATTTGTTCGGCATTGGGGCAACGTTGATACTCAGTGGTACATTATTGCTGATTAACCGCCCTGAGTGGCAGTCGGCCCCGGCCTGGCTGATGGCGGGCGGGCTGGTCATCTGGCTGATTGGCTGGCGTAAGACGCGCGCAATTTGATCGTTCACAACGGGCCGCTTAACGTATACTGTGGCCCGGTTTATTCATCATTTATCACTGGGGATAAGGTATGGGTGGTATCAGTATTTGGCAGTTACTTATCATCGCCGTCATCGTTGTGCTGCTGTTCGGCACTAAAAAACTCGGTTCGATTGGTTCAGATTTAGGCGCATCGATCAAAGGCTTCAAAAAAGCCATGAGCGATGATGACAAACATGCAAAACCGGCAGAAGACGCGGATTTTACGGCGAAATCCATTGCTGAAAAGCCGGATGATGTGAAGAAAGAAGACGCGAAGCGTCACGATAAAGAGCAGGTGTAATTCGTGTTCGATATTGGCTTTGGTGAATTAGTTCTGGTTTTCGTTATCGGCCTCATTGTTCTGGGGCCGCAACGTCTGCCAGTGGCGGTTAAAACGGTGGCAGGCTGGGTACGCGCGCTGCGCTCCCTTGCCTCTACCGTACAAAATGAACTTGCCCAGGAGCTTAAGCTTCAGGAATTTCAGGACAGCCTGAAGAAAGTTGAAAAAGCCAGTCTGGATAATCTGACGCCGGAACTGAAAGCCTCCATGGATGAACTGCGTGAAGCGGCGGAATCGATGAAGCGCTCCTACAGCGCTAACGATCCGGAGAAAGAGAGCGATGTCGCGCATACCATCCATAATCCGCTGGTAAAAGATAACGAAGCGCAGCATGAAGGCATTACGCCAGCCACGGCAGAAAATCAGGCCAGCGCGCCGGAACAGAAGCCGTCGACGGAGCCTGAAGACAACGCTGTCCGGCCGAACGATGCCGCTGTCGTGAAAAGTCCCGTACAGGCAGCGCCTGCTTCCGATTCAACCCCTTCGACGAGTGGTAAATCTTAAACATGGCTGTAGAAGATACCCAACCGCTGATCTCGCATCTGATTGAACTGCGTAAGCGTCTGCTGAACAGCATTATCGCCGTGCTGCTGATTTTTCTGGCGCTGGTCTATTTTGCCAATGACATTTATCAACTGGTGTCGGCCCCGCTGATCAAGCAGATGCCGGAAGGCGCCACCATGATCGCCACCGATGTGGCATCGCCGTTCTTCACGCCGATCAAGCTGACCTTTATGGTGTCGCTGATCCTCTCTGCGCCGGTTATTCTCTACCAGGTGTGGGCATTTGTGGCGCCGGCGCTGTACCGGCATGAACGCCGTCTGGTGATCCCGCTGCTGGTTTCCAGTTCGCTGCTGTTTTACATCGGGATGGCGTTCGCCTATTTCGTGGTCTTCCCGCTGGCGTTTGGCTTCCTGACGCATACCGCGCCCGTTGGCGTGCAGGTTTCAACAGATATTGCCAGCTACCTTGATTTCGTCATGGCGTTGTTTATGGCCTTTGGCGTGTCCTTTGAAGTGCCGGTGGCTATTGTGCTTATCTGCTGGATGGGCGTGACCACGCCGGAAGAACTGCGCAAGAAACGCCCTTATGTATTAGTGGGGGCGTTTGTGGTCGGGATGCTACTGACGCCGCCGGATGTTTTCTCGCAGACGCTGCTGGCGATCCCGATGTATTGCCTGTTTGAAATCGGCGTATTCTTCTCGCGGTTCTACGTCGGCAAGCGGCGTTTCCGCAGCGACGAAAGCGAAGAAGACGACAGCGAAAGTACAAAAGAGTAATCAATGACCGCCCGCAAGGGCGGTTTTCATATGGAGGACGGCATGTTTGATATTGGGGTCAATCTGACCAGTTCGCAGTTTGCTAAAGACAGCGACGAGGTTGTGGCGCGGGCTTTCGCCGCGGGCGTCAACGGCATGCTGCTGACCGGGACGAATCTGCATGAAAGCGAGCAGGCACAGCAACTGGCACAGCGTCATGCGCATTGCTGGTCCACGGCGGGTGTACATCCTCACGACAGCAGCCAGTGGGAGGCAAACACCGCAGAGGCGATTTTCGCGCTGGCCCGTCAGCCGGAAGTGGTGGCGATTGGCGAATGCGGGCTGGATTTTAACCGCAATTTCTCACCGGCAGCCGATCAGGAAGCGGCTTTTTCCGCACAGCTGGCGATTGCCGCAGAGCTGTCGATGCCGGTGTTTTTACACTGTCGCGATGCCCATGAACGTTTTCTGGCGCTGCTGACGCCGTGGCTGGATAAGCTGCCGGGCGCGGTGCTGCACTGTTTTACCGGATCGCAGGCCGAGGCGGAGGCGTGTCTGGCGAAAGGGTTATATCTGGGTATCACTGGCTGGGTATGTGATGAGCGTCGTGGCGCGGAGCTGTGCGCCGTGGTGCCGCGCATCCCGGCTGACCGGCTGCTGGTGGAAACGGACGCGCCTTACCTGCTGCCGCGCGATCTCAAACCCAAACCCGCCTCGCGACGCAATGAGCCTGCGTATCTGGGACATATAGTTGAGCGCATTGCGGCCCTGCGCGGTGAAACGGCAGAGGCGGTGAGCAACGCCACGGATGCGAACGTAAAGCAGCTGTTTGGCGTGACGTTTTAAGCCGGATCGGCTTTGCGGAACTCAGTGTTCTTCACGCTTTGCAGCACTTGCTTGTTGAGGAAGTTGAGCAGCAGCATGGAGCGTGCTTCGCCATCCGGCTCGGTAAAGATGGCCTGCAGGCCGGTAAAAGCGCCTTCGGTGATCACCACATTGTCACCCGCGTATGGCGTATCGGGATCGGTGATCCCTTCCGGCTGACAGGTGGAGAGTTGTTCAATGACCGTGGGCGGCACCGTCGCCGGGCTGGCGCCAAAACGCACAAAATGGCTGACGCCGCGCGTGGCGCTGATGGTCGTGGTATGAATGATTTCCGGATCAAACTGGACGAACAGATAATTAGGGAAAAGCGGTTCATTGACGCGGGTACGTTTACCGCGCACCATTTTTTCCAGCTCGATCATCGGCGTCAGACAGTTGACGGCCTGGCGTTCAAGGTGTTCCTGAGCGCGCTGAAGCTGTCCCCGTTTGCAATACAATAAATACCAGGCTTGCATCATCATCCTTCCCTTGTGTTCGGGCGCAAGGATACCACAATCGCGTTGTTGATTATATCGGGTGCGGGCGACGCGTTTGCAGTGAGTTTTACGCTTATTTAACAAAATTACAGCATCACGCGGGCGTTCGCCGTATAATAATCCGCTTACAGAGAGGCCATGATTAACTGCATGAAATACCACGACCTACGCGACTTTATGGCGCTGCTCGAACAGCAGGGCGAACTCAAACGCATCACGTTTCCGGTTGACCCCCATCTGGAGATTACCGAGATAGCCGACCGCACCCTGCGTGCCGGTGGCCCGGCGCTGTTATTCGAAAATCCCAAAGGTTACTCCATGCCCGTGCTGTGCAATTTATTTGGCACACCGCGCCGCGTGGCGTTAGGTATGGGGCAGGAAGATGTCACGGCGCTGCGTGAAGTTGGCAAGCTGCTGGCCTTTTTAAAGGAGCCGGAGCCGCCGAAAGGGTTTCGCGATCTGTTCGATAAGCTGCCGCAGTTTAAGCAGGTGCTCAACATGCCGACGAAACGTCTGCGTGGCGCGCCCTGCCAGCAAAAAGTGGTGCAGGGCGATGCCGTCGATCTGACGAAAATCCCTATCATGCAGTGCTGGCCGGATGACGCCGCGCCGCTGATCACCTGGGGGCTGACGGTCACCCGTGGTCCGCACAAAGAGCGGCAGAACCTCGGCATCTATCGCCAGCAGTTAATCGGCAAGAATAAACTCATCATGCGCTGGCTGTCGCATCGCGGCGGCGCGCTGGATTACCAGGAGTGGTGCAACGCCCGTCCCGGCGAGCGCTTCCCGGTGGCAGTGGCGTTGGGCGCTGACCCGGCGACGATTTTGGGTGCCGTAACCCCGGTGCCGGACACGCTGTCTGAATATGCCTTTGCGGGTCTGCTGCGCGGGACGAAAACGGAAGTGGTGAAGTGTATTTCCAGCGATCTGGAAGTGCCCGCCAGCGCGGAAATCGTCCTTGAAGGCTATATTGAAGCGGGCGAAATGGCGCCGGAAGGGCCGTATGGCGACCATACGGGCTATTATAACGAAGTGGATAATTTCCCGGTCTTCACGGTGACGCACATTACGCAGCGTGACGATGCGATTTATCATTCCACTTATACCGGCCGTCCGCCGGATGAACCGGCGGTGCTGGGCGTGGCGCTGAACGAAGTGTTCGTACCGATCCTGCAAAAGCAGTTCCCGGAGATCGTCGATTTTTATCTGCCGCCGGAAGGCTGTTCCTATCGCCTGGCGGTAGTAACGATTAAAAAGCAGTATGCCGGACATGCCAAGCGCGTGATGATGGGCGTGTGGTCATTCCTGCGCCAGTTTATGTACACCAAGTTTGTGATCGTGTGCGATGACGACGTCAATGCCCGCGACTGGAACGATGTGATTTGGGCGATCACCACCCGTATGGACCCGGCCAGGGATACGGTGCTGGTAGAGAACACGCCGATAGATTATCTGGACTTTGCCTCACCGGTTTCCGGTCTTGGTTCAAAAATGGGCCTGGATGCCACCAACAAATGGCCCGGCGAAACCCAGCGTGAATGGGGACGACCGATTGTTAAGGATCCTGCGGTGACGGCGCGTGTCGACGCCATCTGGGATGAACTGGCCATCTTTAATGACGAGAACAGACCCGACAGAGGGAGCGCATGACAACCTTAAGCTGTAAAGTGACCTCGGTAGATGCTATTACCGATACGGTATATCGCGTCCGTTTAGTGCCGGAAGCAGACTTTTCCTTCCGCGCGGGACAGTATCTGATGGTCGTGATGGACGAGCGCGACAAACGCCCCTTTTCGATGGCCTCCACGCCTGATGAGCGTGAGTTTATTGAACTGCACATCGGCGCATCTGAACTCAACCTCTATGCCATGGCGGTAATGGATCGGATCCTCAAAGAAAATGAGATCCTGATTGATATGCCTCACGGCGACGCCTGGCTGCGCGATGACGAAGAGCGCCCGCTGATTTTGATCGCCGGCGGCACCGGCTTCTCCTACGTGCGTTCCATTCTGCTGACGTCGCTTTCGCGCAACGCCAACCGCGATATCACCCTGTACTGGGGCGGGCGCGAAGAGAAGCACCTTTACGATCTGGCCGAGCTGGAAGCGTTATCGGTGAATCACCCGAATCTGCGTATTGAGGCGGTGGTTGAGCAGCCGGAAGAGAACTGGCGCGGGCGCAGCGGCACGGTGTTAACGGCGGTGTTGCAGGATCACGGTACGCTGGCGGGACACGATATTTATATCGCCGGACGCTTCGAGATGGCGAAAATCGCCCGCGACCTGTTCTGTAACGAACGCGGCGCGCGTGAAGACCGTCTGTTTGGCGATGCGTTCGCGTTTATTTGATTTTTTTCCCTCACTCCGACCCTCTCCCCAGGGAGAGGGTGAAAGTAACGGGAAATTACCAATAAAAAACCCGCCCCTGACAGGCGGGAAAAACGGCAACTAAAACGTTTTTACTTTACTCAGACTCGCTCAAATACCGTCGCGATGCCCTGACCTAAACCGATACACATGGTGGCCAGGCCAAACTGCGCGTCTTTGCGTTCCATCAGATTCAGCAGCGTAGTGCTGATTCGCGCCCCAGAACAGCCCAGCGGATGCCCCAGCGCGATCGCGCCGCCGTTGAGGTTGATCTTCTCGTCGATCTGCTCCATCAGCCCCAGATCTTTAATGCACGGCAGGATCTGTGCGGCAAAGGCTTCGTTCATTTCAAACAGATCGATATCGCTGGCAGTCAGCCCGGCTTTTTTCAGCGCCAGTTTTGAGGCCGGAACCGGGCCGTAACCCATAATCGACGGATCGCAGCCAACCACCGCCATGGAACGAATACGGGCGCGGGGTTTCAGACCCAGCTCGCGGGCGCGGCTTTCGCTCATCAGCAGCATGGCGGCAGCGCCGTCGGACAGGGCGGAAGAGGTGCCCGCCGTAACCGTACCGTTCGCCGGATCAAAAGCCGGTCGGAGAGTGGAAAGCGCCTCCACCGTGGTTTCCGGGCGGATCACTTCGTCGTAATTAAACTGTTTCAGCACGCCGTCCGCATCGTGGCCGCCGGTCGGGATGATTTCATTTTTAAATGCGCCGGACTGCGTGGCCGCCCAGGCACGGGCGTGAGAGCGGGCGGCAAACTGATCCTGCATTTCACGGCTGATGCCATGCATACGGGCCAGCATTTCAGCGGTTAAGCCCATCATGCCCGCTGCTTTCGCCACGTTACGGCTGAGGCCTGGGTGGAAATCGACGCCGTGATTCATCGGCACATGGCCCATGTGTTCCACGCCGCCAATCAGACAGGCCTGCGCATCGCCGGTCATGATCATACGCGCAGCGTCGTGCAGCGCCTGCATTGACGAACCGCACAGGCGGTTGACGGTGTTCGCCGGTACCGAATGCGGGATCTCCGCCAGCAGCGCGGCGTTACGGGCGATGTTAAAACCCTGCTCCAGCGTCTGCTGAACGCAGCCCCAGTAAATATCGTCAAGCGCGGCGGCTTCCAGCTGCGCATTACGCGACAGCAGGCTGCGCATCAAATGGGCGGAGAGATCTTCCGCCCGCACATGGCGGAATGCGCCCCCTTTTGAACGGCCCATCGGGGTACGGATCGCATCAACAATGACTACCTGTTCCATCGTCACTCCTTAAGCCGTCTGTGTTTCAATCACCGGGCGAGCAGGCTCAGCCAGGGGATAATAGGGTTCGTTATGGCGCGCTTTTTCATGCAGTCCTTCCGGCACCTGATAGAGCGGGCCGAGATGCTGATACTGCTGGGCCATATCGAGATATTTTGCGCTACCCTGGGTGTCCAGCCAGCGGAATGCGCCGCCATGGAACGGCGGGAAGCCAAGGCCGTACACCAGCGCCATATCCGCTTCGGCGGGGCTGGCGATAATGCCTTCTTCCAGACAACGCACCACTTCGTTAACCATCGGTATCATCATGCGGGCGATAATTTCTTCATCGGAGAAATCACGCTTCGGCTGACTGACGCCTGCCAGCAGTTCATCCACTGCGCTGTCTTCTTCTTTCTTCGGCTTGCCTTTGCTGTCTTCTTTATAACGCCAGAAGCCCTGACCGTTTTTCTGCCCGAAACGACCGGCGTCAAACAGCGCTTCGATAGCATCACGGTAATCTTTCTGCATACGCTGCGGGAAGCCTTCTGCCATCACTGCCTGGGCGTGGTGGGCGGTATCAATACCTACGACATCCAGCAGGTACGCCGGGCCCATCGGCCAGCCGAACTGTTTTTCCATCACTTTGTCGATTTTGCGGAAGTCCGCGCCGTCGCGCAGTAACTGGCTGAAACCGGCAAAGTAGGGGAACAGCACGCGGTTGACGAAAAAGCCCGGGCAGTCGTTAACCACAATCGGGGTTTTGCCCATTTTGCTCGCCCATGCCACCACTTTGGCGATGGTGCTGTCGGCGGTTTTCTCGCCGCGAATGATCTCCACCAGCGGCATACGGTGCACCGGGTTAAAGAAGTGCATCCCGCAGAAGTTTTCCGGGCGTTGCAGCACGCTGGCCAGTTCGCTAATCGGAATGGTGGAAGTGTTGGACGCCAGTACCGTATCCGGACGCACGCGGCTTTCCGTTTCGGTGAGCACCGCTTTTTTCACCTTCGGGTTTTCCACCACCGCTTCGACAACCACATCAACGCGCTCAAAGCCGGCGTAATCCAGCGTCGGGTGGATAGTCCCGATCACCCCGGCCAGCTTCAGGCCGTCAATTTTTCCGCGCTCAAGCTGTTTATTCAGCAGCTTCGCGGCTTCGTTCATGCCGAGGGTGAGGGATTTGTCGTTGATATCTTTCATGATCACCGGCACGCCTTTCCAGGCGGACTGGTAAGCGATGCCGCCGCCCATGATGCCTGCGCCCAGTACAGCGGCCTGTTGCGGGGCGTCCGTGTCTTTGGTGAGTTTTTTGGCCTGGCCTTTGACGTACTGGTCGTTAAGGAAGATGCCGACCAGCGCGCGGGCTTCGTTAGTGTGGGCCAGCGGTACGAAGCTCTGGTTTTCCAGCTTCAGCGCTTCTTCGCGGCCATATTTCGCCGCGGCCTCGATGGTTTTTACTGCCGTGAGGGGGGCCGGATAATGTTTTCCGGCGGTCTGCATCACCATGGCTTTGGCGATGGAGAAACTCATGGCGGCTTCAATTTTGCTTAATTTAAGCGGTTCGAGCTTCGGCTGGCGTTTGGCTTTCCAGTCCAGATCGCCATTAATGGCCTGACGCAGGATCGCCACCGCGCCGTCGCGGAGTTTTTCCGGCTTCACGATGCCATCCACCAGGCCAATTTTCAGTGCCTGTGCGGCATCCACGTCTTTACCGGCGGCAATAATTTCCAGCGCGCTGTCTGCGCCCAGCAGGCGCGGCATACGCACTGAACCGCCAAAGCCCGGCATGATGCCCAGTTTGGTTTCGGGCAGGCCAATGCGCAGCTCCGGGGTGGCGAGACGGTAATCGGTCGCCAGCACGCATTCACAGCCGCCGCCGAGGGCGTAACCGTTCACGGCCGAAATGGTCGGCACCGGCAAATCTTCCAGACGGTTAAATACGCTGTTGGCGAAATGCAGCCACTGGCTGAGCTGTTCCTGCGGCACCTGGAACAGGGAAAGGAATTCGGTGATGTCGGCACCGACAATAAAGGCCGCTTTGTCTGAACGCAGCAGCAGCCCTTTTAAATCCGCTTGTTTTTCCACCACGCCGAGCGCCTCGCCGAGGCTGGCTACGGTTGCCGTGTCGAGCTTGTTGACTGAGCCTGGCGCGCTGAACACCAGTTCGGCAATGCCGTCTTCCAGCCAGTCGAGGTACAGGGTATCGCCTTTGTAGAGCATGTCAGTCTCCTGAATCCAGCATCATTACTGGTCTTACCAGATGAGACGGAGTGTGGTTTTTATGTTAATAAATTGCAAATGACTCTTTAAAAAGTTGCAGCACCGATCACGCTTAGCGGAAATCACGCAGCCTTTCGCTCCTGTGCTAAGATGCGAACAATTCAGGCTAAAACTAGCGAAGGGAATATCATGGAATCACTGGCCGCACTCTATAAAAATCATATTGTTACGTTACAGGAACGCACCCGCGATGTTCTGGCCCGCTTTAAGCTGGATGCGCTGCTCATCCACTCCGGCGAGCTGATGAATGTCTTCCTTGACGACCATGCTTATCCGTTTAAGGTCAACCCGCAGTTCAAGGCGTGGGTGCCGGTTACGCAGGTGCCTAACTGCTGGCTGCTGATGGATGGGGTGAACAAACCGAAACTGTGGTTCTATCTGCCGGTGGATTACTGGCACAACGTGGAACCGCTGCCGGTGTCATTCTGGACCGAAGAAATCGACATTATCGCGCTGCCGAAAGCCGACGATATCGGCAGCCAGCTGCCTGCGGCGCGCGGCAATATCGCCTATATCGGGCCGGTCACGGAACGTGCTGCCGCGCTTGAGATCAAAGCGGAACATATCAACCCGAAAGGGGTGATCGACTACCTGCATTATTATCGCGCTTATAAAACCGACTATGAGCTGGCCTGTATGCGTGAAGCGCAGAAGACCGCCGTGATGGGCCATCGCGCCGCCCATGAAGCCTTCCAGTCCGGGATGAGTGAGTTCGATATTAACCTCGCCTATCTGACCGCCACCGGGCATCGTGATATCGATGTGCCCTATGGCAATATTGTGGCGCTGAATGAACACGCGTCTGTGCTGCACTATACGAAGCTGGATCACCGTGCGCCGTCTGAAATGCGCAGTTTCCTGTTGGATGCTGGCGCAGAATACAACGGTTATGCCGCGGATCTTACCCGTACCTGGGCTGCGAACAGCGATACCGATTTTGCCCAGCTCATCAAAGACGTTAATGAAGAACAGCTGGCGCTGATCGGCACCATGAAAGCGGGCGTCAATTATGTGGAGTACCACATCCAGTTCCATCAGCGCATCGCGAAACTGCTGCGCCGTCATCAGATCGTCACCGATATGAGCGAAGAGGCGATGGTGGAAAACGATCTGACCGGGCCGTTTATGCCGCACGGTATTGGTCACCCGCTGGGACTTCAGGTGCACGATGTCGCCGGATTTATGCAGGATGACACGGGTACGCACATGGCTGCGCCGTCAAAATATCCTTATCTGCGCTGCACGCGTGTGATGCAGCCGCGCATGGTGGTGACCATTGAGCCAGGGATTTACTTTATTGAGTCTCTGCTGGCGCCGTGGCGTGAAGGGGCGTTCAGCAAGCACTTCAACTGGCAGAAGATTGACGCGCTTAAACCGTTCGGCGGCATCCGCATTGAAGACAACGTGGTGATCCATGAAAACGGCGTGGAAAACATGACGCGGGATCTGAAGCTGGCGTAATGGAAAGCTGGCCGATACCGGCAGAGCCGGTTACCGTTACGGAAGAGATCAAAAAGAGCCGCTTTATCACGCTGCTGGCGCATACCGATGGCGTGGAGGCGGCAAAAGCTTTTGTTGAGTCGGTACGGGCGGCCCACCCGGATGCGCGGCACCATTGTGTCGCCTGGGTGGCTGGCGCGCCGGACGATTCGCAGCAACTGGGTTTCTCGGATGACGGTGAACCGTCGGGCACGGCCGGCAAACCGATGCTGGCGCAGCTGATGGGCAGCGGCGTCGGCGAAATCACCGCCGTGGTGGTGCGCTACTATGGCGGTGTTTTATTAGGGACGGGCGGGCTGGTAAAAGCCTATGGCGGCGGAGTGCAGCGTGCGCTGAATCAGCTCACCACCATCCGCAAAATGCCATTAACCGCATATACTTTGAGCTGTGATTACGCCCAGCTGGCGGGTATTGAGTCGCTGCTTTTACAGTTCGAAGGAAAGATCGTCGACAGTCAGTATCAGGATCTGGTGCACCTGCGGGTAGCGCTTCCGCACAGCAGACTGGATGAATTTTCGGCAAAGCTGGCGGATTTTAGCCGTGGTTCATTGCAATTACTGGCGATTGAAGAATAATCCCCACCTCATTTCTTACTACCTAAGGACGCGGCAGAGATGCATTTCCGTGCCATAACCCGAATTGTTGGACTGCTGGTCATTTTATTTTCCGGGACCATGATCCTGCCCGGACTGGTCGCTCTCCTTTACCGTGACGGTGCGGGGCGCGCATTTACACAAACCTTTTTTGTGGCGCTGGCGATTGGTTCGCTGCTGTGGTGGCCCAACCGCCGCCAGAAGGGCGAACTGAAATCCCGGGAAGGCTTTCTGATCGTCGTGCTGTTCTGGACGGTGCTGGGCAGCGTGGGGGCATTGCCCTTTATTTTCTCTGAACGCCCAAACCTGACGGTCACCGATGCGTTTTTTGAATCTTTCTCCGGTTTAACCACCACCGGGGCGACGACGCTGGTGGGGCTGGACACGCTACCGCATGCCATCCTGTTCTACCGGCAGATGCTGCAATGGTTCGGCGGTATGGGGATCATCGTGCTGGCGGTGGCCATTCTGCCTATCCTCGGGGTCGGGGGGATGCAGCTCTATCGCGCGGAAATGCCCGGCCCGCTGAAAGATAACAAAATGCGCCCGCGTATTGCCGAAACGGCGAAAACCCTGTGGCTTATCTATGTCCTGCTGACGGTGGCCTGTGCGCTGGCGTTATGGTTTGCCGGGATGCCCGCTTTTGATGCTATCAGCCATAGTTTCGCCACCATCGCCATTGGCGGTTTCTCCACCCATGACGCCAGCGTGGGTTACTTCGACAGTCCGACCATTAACACCATTATCGCTATTTTCCTGCTGATCTCCGGCTGTAACTATGGCCTGCACTTCTCTTTATTAAGCGGTCGCAACCTGAAAGTGTACTCGCGCGATCCGGAATTCAGGATGTTTATCGGCGTGCAACTGACGCTGGTGTTCATCTGTACGCTGGTGCTGTGGTTCCACGATGTGTACGACTCGGCGGTCACCACCCTTAACCAGGCTTTTTTCCAGGTGGTGTCGATGGCGACGACCGCCGGATTTACTACCGACAGCATCGCGCGCTGGCCGCTGTTCCTGCCGGTACTGTTACTCTGTTCGGCTTTTATTGGCGGCTGCGCCGGGTCAACGGGGGGCGGGCTGAAAGTGATCCGTATCCTGTTACTGTTTAAGCAGGGCAACCGTGAACTGAAGCGTCTGGTCCACCCGAATGCGGTTTACAGCATCAAGCTGGGGAACCGTGCGTTACCGGAACGTATTCTGGAAGCGGTATGGGGGTTCTTCTCCGCGTATGCGCTGGTGTTTATCGTCAGTATGCTGGCCATCATTGCTACCGGCGTGGACGATTTCTCCGCATTTGCCTCCGTGGTGGCAACGCTGAATAACCTCGGCCCGGGGCTGGGCGTGGTGGCTGATAACTTTGCCAGTATGAATCCCATCGCCAAGTGGGTGCTCATCGCCAACATGCTGTTTGGTCGTCTTGAAGTCTTTACGTTGTTGGTGCTCTTCACCCCAACGTTCTGGCGTGAATAAGGAAGCTTTTGTGAAAACGTTAATATTGTTCTCCACCCGGGACGGGCAAACGCGTGAAATTGCCTCTTTTATAGCATCCCAGCTTAATGAGCTTGGCGTGCATGCGGATGTGGTGAATCTGAATCGCGCCGATGCGATCAACTGGGCTGAATATCATCGTGTCGTGATTGGGGCATCAATTCGCTACGGACATTTTCATCCGGCAGTGGACCGCTTCGTTAAAAAGCACCTGCAGGAGCTGAACGCGCGACCGGGTGCTTTCTTCTCGGTGAACCTGGTGGCGCGTAAGCCGGAGAAGCGTACGCCGCAGACCAACAGCTATACCCGCAAGTTCCTGCTTAACTCGCCATGGCAGCCAGACCAGTGTGCCGTGTTTGCGGGGGCGCTTCGTTATCCGCGTTATGGCTGGCTTGATCGCGTCATGATCCGTCTGATTATGAAAATGACGGGCGGTGAAACGGATACCAGTAAAGAAGTGGTGTATACCGACTGGGATAATGTCGCCGCTTTCGCCCGTGATATCGCTCATTTAACCCAAAAATCGCCGTTAAATCAGGCGTAACGCCTGGAAATTGAGCGGTTAAAAAGTTTTTTGCATTTTAGACTTGTCAGCCCGGAATAACTCCCTATAATGCGCCACCACTGACACGGAACAACGGCTTACAGGCCACCGGGTCAGAAGGTCTTCCTCCGGGAATGGCCGGCAGAGAAAAGCAAAATAATCGCTTGACTCTGAATGAGGAAAACGTATTATACGGGACCTCGCGACAGAGCGCCAAAGCGCGTCGCAACTGCTCTTTAACAATTTATCAGACAATCTGTGTGGGCACTCAAGGACATGGATTCTTAAACGTCGAAAGACGCTAAATGAATACCAAGTCTCTGGAGTGAACATACGTAATTCATTACGAAGTTTAATTCACGAGCATCAAACTTAAATTGAAGAGTTTGATCATGGCTCAGATTGAACGCTGGCGGCAGGCCTAACACATGCAAGTCGAGCGGTAGCACAGAGAGCTTGCTCTCGGGTGACGAGCGGCGGACGGGTGAGTAATGTCTGGGAAACTGCCTGATGGAGGGGGATAACTACTGGAAACGGTAGCTAATACCGCATAATGTCGCAAGACCAAAGAGGGGGACCTTCGGGCCTCTTGCCATCAGATGTGCCCAGATGGGATTAGCTAGTAGGTGGGGTAACGGCTCACCTAGGCGACGATCCCTAGCTGGTCTGAGAGGATGACCAGCCACACTGGAACTGAGACACGGTCCAGACTCCTACGGGAGGCAGCAGTGGGGAATATTGCACAATGGGCGCAAGCCTGATGCAGCCATGCCGCGTGTATGAAGAAGGCCTTCGGGTTGTAAAGTACTTTCAGCGGGGAGGAAGGTGTTGTGGTTAATAACCACAGCAATTGACGTTACCCGCAGAAGAAGCACCGGCTAACTCCGTGCCAGCAGCCGCGGTAATACGGAGGGTGCAAGCGTTAATCGGAATTACTGGGCGTAAAGCGCACGCAGGCGGTCTGTCAAGTCGGATGTGAAATCCCCGGGCTCAACCTGGGAACTGCATCCGAAACTGGCAGGCTTGAGTCTTGTAGAGGGGGGTAGAATTCCAGGTGTAGCGGTGAAATGCGTAGAGATCTGGAGGAATACCGGTGGCGAAGGCGGCCCCCTGGACAAAGACTGACGCTCAGGTGCGAAAGCGTGGGGAGCAAACAGGATTAGATACCCTGGTAGTCCACGCTGTAAACGATGTCGACTTGGAGGTTGTGCCCTTGAGGCGTGGCTTCCGGAGCTAACGCGTTAAGTCGACCGCCTGGGGAGTACGGCCGCAAGGTTAAAACTCAAATGAATTGACGGGGGCCCGCACAAGCGGTGGAGCATGTGGTTTAATTCGATGCAACGCGAAGAACCTTACCTACTCTTGACATCCAGAGAACTTAGCAGAGATGCTTTGGTGCCTTCGGGAACTCTGAGACAGGTGCTGCATGGCTGTCGTCAGCTCGTGTTGTGAAATGTTGGGTTAAGTCCCGCAACGAGCGCAACCCTTATCCTTTGTTGCCAGCGGTCCGGCCGGGAACTCAAAGGAGACTGCCAGTGATAAACTGGAGGAAGGTGGGGATGACGTCAAGTCATCATGGCCCTTACGAGTAGGGCTACACACGTGCTACAATGGCATATACAAAGAGAAGCGACCTCGCGAGAGCAAGCGGACCTCATAAAGTATGTCGTAGTCCGGATCGGAGTCTGCAACTCGACTCCGTGAAGTCGGAATCGCTAGTAATCGTGGATCAGAATGCCACGGTGAATACGTTCCCGGGCCTTGTACACACCGCCCGTCACACCATGGGAGTGGGTTGCAAAAGAAGTAGGTAGCTTAACCTTCGGGAGGGCGCTTACCACTTTGTGATTCATGACTGGGGTGAAGTCGTAACAAGGTAACCGTAGGGGAACCTGCGGTTGGATCACCTCCTTACCTGAAAGAACCTGCCTTGCAGTGCTCACACAGATTGTCTGATGAAAGTAATGAGCAAGACGGCTGCGAAGTCGTGACACCTCGTGTCCCCTTCGTCTAGCGGTTAGGACTCCGCCCTTTCACGGCGGCAACAGGGGTTCGAATCCCCTAGGGGACGCCACTTGCTGGGTGTGAGTGAAAGGCACAACCAATCAGTATCTCAAAACAGACTTCAGAGTCTCGTTTGAGATATTTGCTCTTTAAAAATCTGGATCAAGCTGAAAATTGAAACGACACGCTGTTTCTTTTCTCCGTAATAAGAAAAGAAAAATGGCGTGTTCGAGTCTCTCAAATTTTTGCAATCAGAAGTGAAACATCTTCGGGTTGTGAGGTTAAGCGACTAAGCGTACACGGTGGATGCCCTGGCAGTCAGAGGCGATGAAGGGCGTGCTAATCTGCGATAAGCGCCGGTAAGGTGATATGAACCGTTATAACCGGCGATACCCGAATGGGGAAACCCAGTGCAATCCGTTGCACTATCATGTCATGAATACATAGTGGCATGAGGCGAACCGGGGGAACTGAAACATCTAAGTACCCCGAGGAAAAGAAATCAACCGAGATTCCCCCAGTAGCGGCGAGCGAACGGGGAGGAGCCCAGAACCTGAATCAGCATGTGTGTTAGTGGAAGCGTCTGGAAAGTCGCAGGGTACAGGGTGATACTCCCGTACACAAAAATGCATATGTTGTGAGTTCGAAGAGTAGGGCGGGACACGTGGTATCCTGTCTGAATATGGGGGGACCATCCTCCAAGGCTAAATACTCCTGACTGACCGATAGTGAACCAGTACCGTGAGGGAAAGGCGAAAAGAACCCCGGCGAGGGGAGTGAAACAGAACCTGAAACCGTGTACGTACAAGCAGTGGGAGCCTCTTTATGGGGTGACTGCGTACCTTTTGTATAATGGGTCAGCGACTTATATTCTGTAGCAAGGTTAACCGTATAGGGGAGCCGAAGGGAAACCGAGTCTTAACTGGGCGTTAAGTTGCAGGGTATAGACCCGAAACCCGGTGATCTAGCCATGGGCAGGTTGAAGGTTGGGTAACACTAACTGGAGGACCGAACCGACTAATGTTGAAAAATTAGCGGATGACTTGTGGCTGGGGGTGAAAGGCCAATCAAACCGGGAGATAGCTGGTTCTCCCCGAAAGCTATTTAGGTAGCGCCTCGTGAATTCATCTTCGGGGGTAGAGCACTGTTTCGGCTAGGGGGTCATCCCGACTTACCAACCCGATGCAAACTGCGAATACCGAAGAATGTTATCACGGGAGACACACGGCGGGTGCTAACGTCCGTCGTGAAGAGGGAAACAACCCAGACCGCCAGCTAAGGTCCCAAAGTCATGGTTAAGTGGGAAACGATGTGGGAAGGCACAGACAGCCAGGATGTTGGCTTAGAAGCAGCCATCATTTAAAGAAAGCGTAATAGCTCACTGGTCGAGTCGGCCTGCGCGGAAGATGTAACGGGGCTAAACCATGCACCGAAGCTGCGGCAGCGACACTATGTGTTGTTGGGTAGGGGAGCGTTCTGTAAGCCGTTGAAGGTGGACTGTGAGGTCTGCTGGAGGTATCAGAAGTGCGAATGCTGACATAAGTAACGATAAAGCGGGTGAAAAACCCGCTCGCCGGAAGACCAAGGGTTCCTGTCCAACGTTAATCGGGGCAGGGTGAGTCGACCCCTAAGGCGAGGCCGAAAGGCGTAGTCGATGGGAAACAGGTTAATATTCCTGTACTCGGTGTTACTGCGAAGGGGGGACGGAGAAGGCTATGTTGGCCGGGCGACGGTTGTCCCGGTTTAAGCGTGTAGGTGTGTGTTCCAGGTAAATCCGGTTCACTCTAACACTGAGGCGTGATGACGAGGCACTACGGTGCTGAAGTGACAAATGCCCTGCTTCCAGGAAAAGCCTCTAAGCATCAGGTAACACAGAATCGTACCCCAAACCGACACAGGTGGTCAGGTAGAGAATACCAAGGCGCTTGAGAGAACTCGGGTGAAGGAACTAGGCAAAATGGTGCCGTAACTTCGGGAGAAGGCACGCTGGTGCGTAGGTGAAGTGACTTGCTCACGGAGCTGAAACCAGTCGAAGATACCAGCTGGCTGCAACTGTTTATTAAAAACACAGCACTGTGCAAACACGAAAGTGGACGTATACGGTGTGACGCCTGCCCGGTGCCGGAAGGTTAATTGATGGGGTTAGCGGCAACGCGAAGCTCTTGATCGAAGCCCCGGTAAACGGCGGCCGTAACTATAACGGTCCTAAGGTAGCGAAATTCCTTGTCGGGTAAGTTCCGACCTGCACGAATGGCGTAATGATGGCCAGGCTGTCTCCACCCGAGACTCAGTGAAATTGAAATCGCTGTGAAGATGCAGTGTACCCGCGGCAAGACGGAAAGACCCCGTGAACCTTTACTATAGCTTGACACTGAACACTGGTCCTTGATGTGTAGGATAGGTGGGAGGCTTTGAAGCGTGGACGCCAGTCTGCGTGGAGCCATCCTTGAAATACCACCCTTTAATGGCTGGTGTTCTAACGTGGGCCCGTAATCCGGGTTGCGGACAGTGTCTGGTGGGTAGTTTGACTGGGGCGGTCTCCTCCTAAAGCGTAACGGAGGAGCACGAAGGTTAGCTAATCCTGGTCGGACATCAGGAGGTTAGTGCAATGGCATAAGCTAGCTTGACTGCGAGCGTGACGGCGCGAGCAGGTGCGAAAGCAGGTCATAGTGATCCGGTGGTTCTGAATGGAAGGGCCATCGCTCAACGGATAAAAGGTACTCCGGGGATAACAGGCTGATACCGCCCAAGAGTTCATATCGACGGCGGTGTTTGGCACCTCGATGTCGGCTCATCACATCCTGGGGCTGAAGTAGGTCCCAAGGGTATGGCTGTTCGCCATTTAAAGTGGTACGCGAGCTGGGTTTAGAACGTCGTGAGACAGTTCGGTCCCTATCTGCCGTGGGCGCTGGAGAATTGAGGGGGGCTGCTCCTAGTACGAGAGGACCGGAGTGGACGCATCACTGGTGTTCGGGTTGTCATGCCAATGGCATTGCCCGGTAGCTAAATGCGGAAGAGATAAGTGCTGAAAGCATCTAAGCACGAAACTTGCCCCGAGATGAGTTCTCCCTGACTCCTTGAGAGTCCTGAAGGAACGTTGAAGACGACGACGTTGATAGGCCGGGTGTGTAAGCGCAGCGATGCGTTGAGCTAACCGGTACTAATGAACCGTGAGGCTTAACCTTACAACGCCGAAGATGTTTTGGCGGATTTGAGAGATTTTCAGCTGATACAGATTASTGTTTAATGCCTTAAGGCRTTAGACAGACAGAATTTGCCTGGCGGCACTAGCGCGGCGGTCCCACCTGACCCCATGCCGAACTCAGAAGTGAAACGCCGTAGCGCCGATGGTAGTGTGGGGTCTCCCCATGCGAGAGTAGGGAACTGCCAGGCATCAAAYAAAGCAGAAGGCCATCCTCACGGATGGCCTTTTTGCGTTTGGCGATCTCCCTGACGGCACCCTCCACACGACTAACCACAAGCGATCCCGCCATATATACGGTAAACTAGCCGTGTTTTTGTCTCTGGATAGCGTCTATGAATCACTCCCTTAAGCCCTGGAATACATTTGGTATAGCGCATCAGGCCGCGCGCATTGTTCGTGCAGAGAATGAGCAACAGTTACTCTCTGCCTGGCAGGAAGCGGTAAAAAATCAGCGTCCGGTTCTGCTACTGGGAGAAGGTAGTAATGTTCTTTTCCTGGAAGACTTTGCCGGCACCGTCATTGTGAACCGCATTATGGGCATCGAGGCGGTGGAACGATCAGATGCATGGCATCTGCACGTCGGGGCAGGGGAAAACTGGCATAAGTTTGTCCAGTACACGCTGGATAACGGTATGCCCGGGCTTGAAAACCTTGCGCTGATCCCCGGCTGTGTCGGTTCATCTCCTATTCAGAACATTGGCGCATACGGAATTGAACTCCAGCGGGTTTGTGAGTATGTCGACTGTCTTGAGCTCGAATCTGGTAAAAGGCTGCGTCTGAGCGCTGAAGAGTGTCAATTCGGCTATCGCGACAGCGCTTTCAAACACCAGTATCAGGATCGTTATGCCATCGTTGCCGTTGGTTTCCGCCTGTCAAAAACATGGCAGCCTGTACTGACCTATGGCGATTTAACGCGCCTTGATCCGCACAGGGTCACGCCTCTGGATGTATTTAATGCGGTGTGCCACATGCGCATGACAAAGCTTCCGGATCCAAAAGTGAATGGTAACGCAGGCAGTTTTTTCAAGAACCCGGTTATCACCGCTGAGCAAGCCCAGGCATTGCTGGCGCAGTTTCCTGCCGCCCCGCACTATCCTCAGGCTGATGGCAGCGTGAAGCTGGCCGCTGGCTGGCTTATCGATCAGTGTGATTTAAAAGGAACGACGCTGGGCGGCGCGGCTGTGCACCGTCAGCAAGCTCTGGTGCTGATTAATACTGGCGACGCCACCAGTGACGATGTGGTAAAGCTCGCCCACCATGTTCGCCAGCAGGTTGGTAATAAATTTAGTGTCTGGCTGGAGCCGGAAGTGCGATTTATCGGCCAGACGGGTGAAGTAAATGCAGTGGAGATTATCGCGTGAAGGACAATACCATTCCATTAACTCTGATCTCCATTCTGGCAGATGGCGAATTTCATTCTGGCGAACAGCTGGGTGAACATCTTGGCATGAGCAGGGCGGCGATTAATAAGCATGTCCAGACTTTGCGTGACTGGGGCGTGGATGTCTTTACCGTGCCTGGTAAAGGTTACAGTCTGCCAGAGCCAATCCAGTTGCTGGATGACGCATTTATCAGCGGGCAGTTTAATGAGGGGAATATTGCTGTTCTGCCGGTAATAGACTCAACGAACCAGTATCTGATGGATCGCATGGATCAATTACATTCTGGTGATGCCTGTGTGGCGGAATATCAGCAGGCCGGACGCGGCAGACGCGGACGGAAGTGGTTTTCACCTTTCGGCGCCAATCTGTATCTTTCCATGTACTGGCGTCTGGAACAGGGCCCGGCTGCCGCTATGGGGCTGAGTCTGGTTATCGGTATTGTCATGGCAGAGGTTTTACAGGCGCTGGGTGCTGAAGAGGTGCGTGTAAAATGGCCCAACGATTTATACCTTCAGGACAGAAAGCTCGCAGGCATTCTGGTGGAACTGACCGGAAAAACGGGGGATGCCGCGCAGATAGTTATCGGGGCGGGTATTAATCTCGCCATGCGCAACGTTGAAGCTGACATTGTGAATCAGGGGTGGATCAACCTCCAGGAGGCCGGGATCGCCGTGGATCGCAACCAGCTGGCAGTACGCCTCATTAGCGAACTACGTGCCGCATTACACCTGTTTGAACAGGAAGGTTTAAGCCCGTACCTGATGCGCTGGAAAAAGCTGGATAACTTTATTAACCGGCCGGTGAAGTTAATTATCGGCGATAAAGAGATTTACGGTATTTCCCGTGGTATCGATGCTCAGGGGGCATTATTACTTGAGCAGGATGGTATTACCAAGCCATGGGTCGGCGGCGAAATATCATTAAGAAGTGCCGGATAAAAAAAGGAGAGCATAATGCTCTCCTTTTTGTTTATTTGCGTAAACGGACCTGCTCTACGGCGTGATTGGCGCTCTTGGTCATAATCAGACTGGCGCGCTCACGGGTGGGTAGTATGTTTTCTTTTAAATTCAATCCGTTAATCTCTTTCCACAGGGAGGTGGCAATATTCACCGCTTCTTCCGTCGATAGTTTGGCATAGTTATGGAAATAAGAATCCGGGTTACTGAAAGCCCCCTCTCGGAATTTCAGGAAGCGGTTGATATACCAGGTCTGTAATAAATCTTCCGGCGCATCAACATAAATAGAGAAGTCGACGAAGTCAGATACAAATACATGATGTGGATCGTGCGGATAATCCATACCGCTTTGCAGCACATTCAAACCTTCGAGAATAAGAATATCCGGCTGGGTTACCGTCTTATCCCCGTCCGGGATCACGTCATAGATGAGGTGTGAATATACGGGGGCGGTGACGTTGGGTACGCCTGATTTGAGATCCGAGACAAATTTCACCAGCCGGTGCATATCATAAGAAAGAGGGAAGCCTTTCTTCTTCATCAACCCGCGTTCTTTCAACACTTCATTAGGGTGGAGGAAGCCATCGGTGGTAATCAGCTCAACGCGGCGATGTTCAGGCCAGCGGCTTAACAACGCCTGAAGCACACGTGCAGTGGTGCTTTTACCCACGGCTACGCTGCCGGCAATACTAATGATGTAGGGTATGCGTTCCCCGTTAGTGCCCAGAAACTGCTCCAGTACGGCCTGACGACGCAGATTCGAACTGATGTAGAAATTGAGTAAACGTGACAACGGCAGATAAATCTCTGCAACTTCTTCCAGAGAAAGGTCTTCGTTGATGCCTTTTAACCGCGCGATTTCACCTTCTGTCAGGGTCATCGGCACTGAATCACGAAGGGCAGCCCACTGGCTGCGGTTAAACTCAAGGTAAGGCGTCATTAACGATTGCTCTTTTTTACTCATAAGCATATGTCTGCCTGCCATGCTCATTTCCCGCTCAATCACTGCTGTTCAGTGAGACACCGAATATTCAGACCGCGACAATGGCACGCTGCATGTAAGTTAAATTTGGACAATACGCAGGAGGGTAACACCAGATGAAAAGGAATAATAAGAAAAAATCACCTCGACGGGCGGATTCAAAGGCGAGCATAACGAAAGCAGGAATCAGGTGAGACCGCGCTATAAAAGAGAAGCACAACCTTCGCACAGGTAAAAAGATAGCGCGCGGCGCACATAGCCTTCTTCAGGCTGGCGAGGATGATCGGTTTATGCGCGGCTTTTTCACCTCACCTGCCCCTAACTTGCTGAATAATTGTTCTGCTCTGCATGAAATTACAGCATTTTTCCATGCTGGCGCACAAAATGTGAGCGATAGAACGTTTTCTGCGATTTTTTTGTTGCATGCAGGCGCAGGTCTACCTAGAATGCGCGCTACTTGATGCCGACTTAGCTCAGTAGGTAGAGCAACTGACTTGTAATCAGTAGGTCACCAGTTCGATTCCGGTAGTCGGCACCATCAAGTCCGGTGGGGTTCCCGAGCGGCCAAAGGGAGCAGACTGTAAATCTGCCGTCACAGACTTCGAAGGTTCGAATCCTTCCCCCACCACCACTTTCTGGCAGCGTAAAAACTGTCTGGGCTGGTTGAAAGACTAACCGGCTCAAGCGAAAAAGAGACATGTCTCTTTTTTTGTCACAGAAAGAACTGGGTAGCCGAGTTTCAGGATGCGGGCATCGTATAATGGCTATTACCTCAGCCTTCCAAGCTGATGATGCGGGTTCGATTCCCGCTGCCCGCTCCAGACGTGCTGATATGGCTCAGTTGGTAGAGCGCACCCTTGGTAAGGGTGAGGTCCCCAGTTCGACTCTGGGTATCAGCACCACTTCACTTCTCCTTCCCGTTTCTCTCTGTGTAAGCTTAAATATTCAACATTTCAGGCATATCGCCTGGTTGATGTGGTGATATCACCGATTTATCCGTGTCTTAGAGGGACAATCGATGTCTAAAGAAAAGTTTGAACGTACAAAACCGCACGTTAACGTCGGTACTATCGGCCACGTTGACCATGGCAAAACTACACTGACCGCTGCAATCACTACCGTTCTGGCTAAAACCTACGGTGGTTCTGCTCGTGCATTCGACCAGATCGATAACGCGCCGGAAGAAAAAGCTCGTGGTATCACCATCAACACTTCCCACGTTGAATACGACACCCCGACTCGCCACTACGCACACGTAGACTGCCCGGGCCACGCCGACTATGTTAAAAACATGATCACCGGTGCTGCTCAGATGGATGGCGCAATCCTGGTTGTTGCTGCGACTGACGGCCCGATGCCGCAGACCCGTGAGCACATCCTGCTGGGTCGCCAGGTAGGCGTTCCGTTCATCATCGTGTTCCTGAACAAATGCGACATGGTTGATGACGAAGAGCTGCTGGAACTGGTAGAGATGGAAGTTCGTGAACTGCTGTCTCAGTACGATTTCCCGGGCGACGACACCCCGATCGTACGTGGTTCTGCACTGAAAGCGCTGGAAGGCGAAGCACAGTGGGAAGAGAAAATCATCGAACTGGCTGGCTACCTGGATTCTTACATCCCGGAACCAGAGCGTGCGATTGACAAGCCGTTCCTGCTGCCTATCGAAGACGTATTCTCCATCTCCGGCCGTGGTACTGTAGTAACCGGTCGTGTAGAGCGCGGTATCGTTAAAGTGGGCGAAGAAGTTGAAATCGTTGGTATCAAAGATACTGCGAAATCAACCTGTACTGGCGTTGAAATGTTCCGCAAACTGCTGGACGAAGGCCGTGCTGGTGAGAACGTTGGTGTTCTGCTGCGTGGTATCAAACGTGAAGAAATCGAACGTGGTCAGGTACTGGCTAAGCCGGGTTCCATCAAGCCGCACACCAAATTCGAATCTGAAGTTTACATTCTGTCCAAAGATGAAGGCGGCCGTCATACTCCGTTCTTCAAAGGCTACCGTCCGCAGTTCTACTTCCGTACAACTGACGTGACTGGCACCATCGAACTGCCGGAAGGCGTTGAGATGGTAATGCCGGGCGACAACATCAAAATGGTTGTTACCCTGATCCACCCGATCGCGATGGACGACGGTCTGCGTTTCGCAATCCGTGAAGGCGGCCGTACCGTTGGCGCAGGCGTTGTTGCTAAAGTTCTTGGCTAATCGCTGATAACATTTGACGCAATGCGCATTAAAAGGGCATCATTTGATGCCCTTTTTGTACGCTTTCGAACCAGAACCTGGCTCATCAGTGATTTTTTACGTCATAATCATTGCTGAGACAGGCTCTGTAGAGGGCGTTAAGTCCGAAGCGCAATAGAGCATTTCGGTTTGGTTGCCTCGCTATGGCGGGGCAAAAATGTTTGTCTGAATTCTTGTGACAGGTTGGTTTATGAGTGCGAATACCGAAGCTCAAGGGAGCGGGCGCGGCCTGGAAGCGATGAAGTGGGTTGTTGTTGCTGCGCTGCTGATCGTGGCTATCGTTGGCAACTACCTTTATCGTGACATGATGCTGCCGTTACGCGCGCTGGCAGTCGTTATTTTAATTGCTGCAGCGGGTGGTGTCGCGCTGTTGACGACGAAGGGTAAAGCGACCGTTGCTTTTGCCCGTGAAGCGAGAACCGAAGTCCGTAAAGTGATTTGGCCAACTCGCCAGGAAACATTGCACACCACGCTGATTGTGGCAGCAGTTACTGCTGTTATGTCACTGATCCTGTGGGGACTGGATGGTATTCTGGTTCGCCTGGTATCCTTTATCACTGGCCTGAGGTTCTGAGATGTCTGAAGCCCCTAAAAAGCGCTGGTACGTCGTTCAGGCGTTTTCCGGTTTTGAAGGCCGCGTAGCTACGTCGCTGCGTGAGCATATCAAATTACACAATATGGAAGAGCTGTTTGGCGAAGTCATGGTGCCGACCGAAGAAGTGGTCGAAATCCGTGGTGGCCAGCGTCGTAAGAGCGAGCGCAAATTCTTCCCGGGTTACGTTCTGGTTCAAATGGTCATGAACGATGCGAGCTGGCACCTGGTGCGCAGCGTACCGCGCGTGATGGGCTTTATCGGTGGGACGTCCGATCGTCCGGCGCCGATCAGCGACAAAGAAGTCGATGCCATCATGAATCGTCTGCAGCAAGTTGGCGACAAGCCACGTCCGAAAACGCTATTCGAGCCGGGTGAAATGGTTCGCGTTAGCGACGGTCCGTTTGCAGACTTTAACGGTGTGGTTGAAGAAGTGGACTACGAGAAGTCCCGTCTCAAGGTATCTGTTTCCATCTTTGGCCGTGCAACGCCGGTAGAACTGGATTTTGCACAGGTAGAGAAGGCCTAACCTGCCGACCAAAAAAGCGGCGATTAAATCGTTGCACAGGGCGCGAAATTGACATACAATTTCGCGCCTTTTGTTTTTATGGGTCATGTACCCGTAAGACACAGTATTAATCACGGGGAGCCTTTTTAAGGCGCTATACCCACACGAGGAAATTGCAATGGCTAAGAAAGTCCAGGCCTACGTCAAGCTGCAGGTTGCAGCTGGCATGGCAAACCCGAGTCCGCCAGTAGGTCCGGCTCTGGGTCAACAGGGTGTTAACATCATGGAATTCTGTAAAGCGTTTAACGCGAAAACTGATTCCATGGAGAAAGGTCTGCCGATCCCGGTTGTTATTACCGTTTACGCTGACCGTTCTTTCACTTTCGTTACCAAAACGCCTCCGGCAGCAGTTCTGCTGAAGAAAGCGGCTGGTATCAAGTCTGGTTCCGGCAAGCCGAACAAAGACAAAGTGGGCAAGATCTCCCGCGCTCAGCTGCAGGAAATCGCGCAGACTAAAGCCGCGGACATGACTGGTGCAGACGTTGAAGCGATGACTCGCTCCATCGAAGGTACCGCGCGTTCCATGGGCCTGGTAGTGGAGGATTAAGAAATGGCTAAACTGACCAAGCGCATGCGCGTGATCCGTGAGAAAGTTGATGCGACCAAACAGTACGACATCAACGAAGCCATCGCTCTGCTGAAAGAGCTGGCCACCGCTAAATTCAACGAAAGCGTTGACGTTGCTGTTAACCTCGGCATCGATGCTCGTAAATCTGACCAGAACGTACGTGGTGCAACTGTACTGCCGCACGGTACTGGCCGTTCAGTTCGCGTAGCTGTATTTACCCAGGGCCCGAACGCTGAAGCAGCTAAAGCTGCTGGCGCTGAGCTGGTAGGTATGGAAGATCTGGCAGAACAGATCAAGAAAGGCGAAATGAACTTTGACGTTGTTATTGCTTCCCCGGATGCAATGCGCGTTGTTGGCCAGCTGGGCCAGGTTCTGGGTCCGCGTGGCCTGATGCCAAACCCGAAAGTTGGTACTGTAACCCCGAACGTTGCTGAAGCGGTTAAGAACGCTAAAGCAGGTCAGGTTCGTTACCGTAACGACAAAAACGGCATCATCCACACCACCATCGGTAAAGTGGACTTTGACGCTGACAAACTGAAAGAAAACCTGGAATCTCTGCTGGTTGCGCTGAAAAAAGCAAAACCGACTCAGGCGAAAGGCGTGTACATCAAGAAAGTTAGCATCTCCACCACCATGGGTGCAGGTGTTGCAGTTGACCAGTCTGGTCTGACTGCGGTGGCGAACTAATATTCGCCTTTACGTGGGCGGTGGATTTGTCTACAATCTTCGCCCACGAAAAGATTTTCGGTTGGAGCCTGGCCTAATCCAGGCCTCCGTCCAAGACCGCAGGTGTTTCGTAAGAAACTTAATTCCCTGCGTAGACGGTGACAGAACCTGAAGACATTTTATAAGTATCTTTGGCTTGTTTCTGCTCACCGTATTAAGACGCTCTTTTCTTTGAGAAGAGTGAAGTGAGTTCCAGGGCATAAGCCCTGGCAAACATCCAGGAGCAAAGCTAATGGCTTTAAATCTTCAAGACAAACAAGCGATTGTTGCTGAAGTCAGCGAAGTAGCCAAAGGCGCGCTGTCTGCGGTTGTTGCGGATTCCCGTGGCGTTACCGTAGATAAAATGACCGAACTGCGTAAAGCAGGTCGCGAAGCCGGCGTATACATGCGTGTTGTTCGTAACACCCTGCTGCGCCGTGTTGTTGAAGGTACTCAGTTCGAGTGCCTGAAAGACGCGTTCGTTGGTCCGACCCTGATTGCATATTCTATGGAACACCCGGGCGCTGCTGCTCGTCTGTTCAAAGAATTCGCGAAAGCGAATGCAAAATTTGAGGTCAAAGCCGCTGCCTTTGAAGGTGAGTTGATTCCGGCGTCGCAGATCGATCGCCTGGCAACTCTGCCGACTTACGAAGAAGCAATTGCACGCCTGATGGCAACCATGAAAGAAGCTTCGGCTGGCAAACTGGTTCGTACTCTGGCTGCTGTACGCGATGCCAAAGAAGCTGCTTAATCGCAGTTATCTTTGTAAAGCATTTGCTTACGTATAAACTTATTCTGATATTCAGGAACAATTTAAATGTCTATCACTAAAGATCAAATCATTGAAGCAGTATCCGCTATGTCCGTAATGGACGTTGTAGAACTGATCTCTGCAATGGAAGAAAAATTCGGTGTTTCTGCTGCTGCCGCTGTAGCTGTTGCTGCTGGCCCGGCTGAAGCTGCTGAAGAGAAAACTGAATTCGACGTTATTCTGAAAGCTGTTGGCGCTAACAAAGTTGCTGTGATCAAAGCAGTACGTGGCGCAACTGGCCTGGGTCTGAAAGAAGCTAAAGACCTGGTAGAATCTGCTCCGGCCTCTCTGAAAGAAGGCGTGAGCAAAGATGACGCTGAAGCTCTGAAAAAATCTCTGGAAGAAGCTGGCGCTGAAGTTGAAGTTAAATAAGCCAACCCTTCCGGTTGCAGCCTGAGAAATCAGGCTGATGGCTGGTGACTTTTTGGTCACCAGCCTTTTTGCGCTGTAGGGTGTCGGTAGTGTTTCACACTGTTTAACTACTGGCTTCCCCTCACAATGCTTGTTTCTATCGACGACTTAATATATTGCGACAAGGCTCGCGCTTTGTGTAAATCGCAACGAAATGGTTTAAGCGTGATAGCAACAAGCATTGCGGAAAGTGCCCCACTTTCCGGTCAACAAAATAGTGTTGCACAAACTGTCCCTTTCGTCGGGCAGATGGGTCGACTTGTCAGCGAGCTGAGGAACCCTAATGGTTTACTCCTATACCGAGAAAAAACGTATTCGTAAGGATTTTGGAAAACGTCCGCAAGTACTGGACATTCCATATCTCCTTTCTATCCAGCTTGACTCGTTCCAGAAGTTTATCGAGCAAGATCCTGAAGGGCAGTACGGTCTGGAAGCAGCATTCCGTTCCGTGTTCCCGATCACGAGCTACAGCGGCAACTCGGAACTGCAATACGTCAGTTACCGTCTTGGCGAGCCTGTCTTTGATGTAAAAGAATGCCAGATCCGTGGCGTGACCTACTCGGCACCGCTGCGTGTGAAACTGCGTCTGGTGATCTACGAGCGCGAAGCGCCGGAAGGCACCGTTAAAGACATCAAAGAGCAAGAAGTTTACATGGGCGAAATTCCGCTCATGACCGACAACGGTACCTTTGTTATTAACGGTACTGAGCGCGTTATCGTGTCTCAGCTTCACCGTAGTCCTGGCGTATTCTTTGACAGCGACAAAGGTAAAACTCACTCTTCAGGTAAAGTGCTGTATAACGCGCGTATCATTCCTTACCGCGGTTCATGGCTGGACTTCGAGTTCGATCCGAAAGACAACCTGTTCGTACGTATTGACCGTCGCCGCAAACTGCCAGCGACTATCATCCTGCGTGCACTGAATTACACCACTGAGCAGATCCTTGACCTGTTCTTTGAAAAAGTCGTCTTTGAAATTCGTGATAACAAGCTGCAGATGGAACTGGTGCCGGAACGCCTTCGTGGTGAAACCGCCTCCTTCGACATCGAAGCTAACGGCAAAGTGTATGTGGAAAAAGCGCGTCGTATTACCGCGCGTCACATTCGCCAGCTGGAAAAAGACGATATCAAACTGATTGAAGTCCCGGTTGAGTACATTGCAGGCAAAGTTGCCGCTAAAGACTACGTTGATGAGTCTACTGGCGAGCTGATTTGCGCAGCAAACATGGAACTCTCTCTGGATCTGTTGGCGAAGCTGAGCCAGGCCGGTCATAAGCGTATCGAAACGCTGTTTACCAACGACCTGGATCACGGCGCTTACATTTCTGAGACTATCCGTGTCGACCCAACCAACGATCGTCTGAGCGCGCTGGTTGAAATCTACCGCATGATGCGCCCAGGTGAACCACCGACGCGCGAAGCGGCTGAAAGCCTGTTCGAGAACCTATTCTTCTCCGAAGACCGCTATGACCTGTCAGCGGTTGGTCGTATGAAGTTCAACCGTTCTCTGCTGCGCGACGAAATCGAAGGTTCCGGTATCCTGAGCAAAGACGACATCATTGAAGTGATGAAGAAGCTCATCGGTATCCGTAACGGTAAAGGCGAAGTGGACGATATCGACCACCTCGGCAACCGTCGTATCCGTTCCGTTGGCGAGATGGCGGAAAACCAGTTCCGCGTTGGCCTGGTACGTGTAGAGCGTGCGGTGAAAGAGCGTTTGTCTCTGGGCGATCTGGATACCCTGATGCCTCAGGATATGATCAACGCCAAGCCGATTTCCGCAGCAGTGAAAGAGTTCTTCGGTTCCAGCCAGCTGTCTCAGTTTATGGACCAGAACAACCCGCTGTCTGAGATCACGCACAAGCGTCGTATCTCCGCACTCGGCCCGGGCGGTCTGACCCGTGAGCGCGCAGGCTTTGAAGTTCGAGACGTACACCCGACTCACTACGGTCGCGTATGTCCAATCGAAACGCCTGAAGGTCCGAACATCGGTCTGATCAACTCCCTGTCCGTTTATGCACAGACTAACGAATACGGCTTCCTTGAGACTCCGTATCGTAAAGTGACTGACGGCGTGGTGACTGACGAGATCCATTACCTTTCTGCTATCGAAGAAGGTAACTACGTTATCGCTCAGGCGAACACCAACCTGGATGAAGAAGGTCGCTTTGTTGACGATCTCGTTACCTGCCGTAGCAAAGGCGAATCCAGCTTGTTCAGCAACGACCAGGTTGACTACATGGACGTTTCCACCCAGCAGGTGGTTTCCGTCGGTGCGTCCCTGATCCCGTTCCTGGAACACGATGACGCCAACCGTGCATTGATGGGTGCGAACATGCAACGTCAGGCCGTTCCGACTCTGCGCGCTGATAAGCCGCTGGTTGGTACTGGTATGGAACGTGCTGTTGCCGTTGACTCCGGTGTTACTGCTGTTGCTAAGCGTGGCGGTACCGTTCAGTACGTGGATGCTTCCCGTATCGTTATCAAAGTTAACGAAGACGAGATGTACCCGGGCGAAGCAGGTATCGACATTTATAACCTGACCAAATACACCCGTTCTAACCAGAACACCTGCATCAACCAGATGCCTTGCGTATCTCTGGGTGAGCCAATTGAGCGCGGCGACGTGCTGGCAGACGGTCCGTCCACCGACCTCGGTGAACTGGCGCTCGGTCAGAACATGCGCGTAGCCTTCATGCCGTGGAATGGTTACAACTTCGAAGACTCCATCCTCGTCTCCGAGCGTGTGGTTCAGGAAGATCGTTTCACCACCATCCATATTCAGGAACTGGCGTGTGTGTCCCGTGACACCAAGCTGGGGCCGGAAGAGATCACCGCCGACATCCCGAACGTGGGTGAAGCAGCGCTCTCCAAACTGGATGAATCCGGTATCGTTTACATCGGTGCAGAAGTGACCGGCGGCGACATTCTGGTGGGCAAGGTGACGCCGAAAGGTGAAACCCAGCTGACGCCGGAAGAAAAACTGCTGCGTGCGATCTTCGGTGAGAAAGCGTCTGACGTTAAAGACTCTTCTCTGCGCGTGCCGAACGGCGTTTCCGGTACCGTTATCGACGTTCAGGTCTTTACCCGCGATGGCGTGGAAAAAGACAAACGTGCGCTGGAAATCGAAGAGATGCAGCTGAAGCAGGCGAAAAAAGACCTGTCTGAAGAACTGCAGATCCTCGAAGCTGGCCTGTTCAGCCGTATCCATGCCGTGCTGGTTTCCGGTGGTGTTGAAGCTGAGAAGCTCGACAAACTGCCGCGCGACCGCTGGCTGGAACTCGGTCTGACCGACGAAAGCAAACAAAATCAGCTGGAACAGCTGGCTGAGCAGTATGACGAACTGAAGCACGAGTTCGAGAAAAAACTCGAAGCGAAACGTCGCAAAATCACTCAGGGCGATGACCTGGCACCGGGCGTGCTGAAAATCGTTAAAGTGTATCTGGCCGTTAAACGTCAGATCCAGCCGGGTGACAAAATGGCGGGTCGTCACGGTAACAAGGGTGTTATCTCTAAGATCAACCCGATCGAAGATATGCCTTACGATGAAAACGGCACGCCGGTAGACATCGTACTGAACCCGCTGGGCGTACCGTCTCGTATGAACATCGGTCAGATCCTGGAAACGCACCTGGGTATGGCTGCTAAAGGTATCGGCGATAAGATCAACGCCATGCTGAAACAGCAGCAGGAAGTCGCGAAACTGCGCGAATTCATCCAGCGTGCTTACGATCTGGGCTCCGACGTTCGTCAGAAAGTTGACCTGAACACCTTCACTGATGAAGAAGTTCTGCGTCTGGCTGAGAACCTGCGTAAAGGTATGCCGATCGCAACGCCGGTATTCGACGGTGCGAAAGAGTCTGAAATCAAGGAACTGTTACAGCTGGGTGGCCTGCCGACTTCCGGTCAGATTACCCTGTTCGACGGCCGTACTGGTGAGCAATTCGAGCGCCAGGTTACCGTCGGCTATATGTACATGCTGAAACTGAACCACCTGGTTGATGACAAAATGCATGCGCGTTCTACCGGTTCTTACAGCCTGGTTACTCAGCAGCCGCTGGGTGGTAAGGCGCAGTTCGGTGGTCAGCGCTTCGGGGAGATGGAAGTGTGGGCGCTGGAAGCATATGGCGCGGCATACACCCTGCAGGAAATGCTCACCGTTAAGTCTGATGACGTTAATGGTCGTACCAAGATGTATAAAAACATCGTGGACGGCAACCATCAGATGGAACCGGGCATGCCGGAATCCTTCAACGTACTGTTGAAAGAGATCCGTTCGCTGGGTATCAACATCGAACTGGAAGACGAGTAACTCTCGCTCAAACAGGTCACTGGTGCCGGGGTCACTCCCGGCGCCAGATTGTGCTAACTCCGACGGGAGCAAATCCGTGAAAGATTTATTAAAGTTTCTGAAAGCGCAGACTAAAACCGAAGAGTTTGATGCGATCAAAATTGCGCTGGCCTCGCCAGACATGATCCGTTCATGGTCTTTCGGTGAAGTTAAGAAGCCGGAAACCATCAACTACCGTACGTTCAAACCTGAGCGTGACGGCCTTTTCTGTGCGCGTATTTTCGGGCCAGTAAAAGACTATGAGTGCCTGTGCGGTAAGTACAAGCGCCTGAAACACCGTGGTGTGATCTGTGAGAAGTGCGGCGTTGAAGTGACCCAGACCAAAGTGCGCCGTGAGCGCATGGGCCACATCGAACTGGCCTCTCCGACTGCGCATATCTGGTTCCTGAAATCTCTGCCGTCCCGTATCGGCCTGCTGCTGGATATGCCGCTGCGCGATATCGAACGTGTTCTGTACTTCGAATCCTATGTGGTTATCGAAGGCGGTATGACCAATCTGGAACGTAACCAGATCCTGACCGAAGAACAGTATCTGGACGCGCTGGAAGAGTTCGGTGACGAATTCGACGCGAAAATGGGTGCGGAAGCGATCCAGGCCCTGCTGAAAAGCATGGATCTGGAGAAAGAGTGCGAGCAGCTGCGTGAAGAGCTGAACGAAACTAACTCCGAAACCAAGCGTAAAAAGCTGACCAAGCGTATCAAGCTGCTGGAAGCGTTCGTCATGTCTGGCAACAAGCCAGAGTGGATGATCCTGACCGTTCTGCCGGTTCTGCCGCCAGATCTGCGTCCGCTGGTACCGCTGGATGGTGGTCGTTTCGCAACGTCGGATCTGAACGATCTGTATCGTCGCGTTATCAACCGTAACAACCGTCTGAAACGTCTGCTGGATCTGGCTGCGCCGGACATCATTGTACGTAACGAAAAACGTATGCTGCAGGAAGCAGTAGATGCCCTGCTGGATAACGGTCGTCGCGGTCGTGCGATCACCGGTTCTAACAAGCGTCCTCTGAAATCTTTGGCCGATATGATCAAAGGTAAACAGGGTCGTTTCCGTCAGAACCTGCTCGGTAAGCGTGTTGACTACTCCGGTCGTTCTGTTATCACCGTAGGTCCATACCTGCGTCTGCATCAGTGCGGTCTGCCGAAGAAAATGGCGCTGGAGCTGTTCAAACCGTTCATCTACGGCAAGCTGGAACTGCGTGGTCTTGCTACCACCATCAAAGCTGCCAAGAAAATGGTTGAGCGCGAAGAAGCTGTCGTTTGGGATATCCTGGACGAAGTTATCCGCGAACACCCGGTACTGCTGAACCGTGCACCAACACTGCACCGTTTGGGTATCCAGGCATTTGAACCGGTACTGATCGAAGGTAAAGCAATCCAGCTGCACCCGCTGGTTTGTGCGGCTTATAACGCCGACTTCGATGGTGACCAGATGGCAGTACACGTTCCGCTGACGCTTGAAGCTCAGCTGGAAGCGCGTGCGCTGATGATGTCTACCAACAACATTCTGTCTCCGGCGAACGGCGAACCAATCATCGTTCCGTCTCAGGACGTTGTACTGGGTCTGTACTACATGACCCGTGACTGTGTTAACGCCAAAGGCGAAGGCATGGTGCTGACTGGCCCGAAAGAAGCTGAGCGTATTTATCGCGCTGGCCTGGCCTCTCTGCATGCGCGTGTAAAAGTGCGTATCACCGAATATGAAAAAGATGCACAGGGCGAATTCGTTGCGAAAACCAGCCTGATTGATACGACCATTGGTCGTGCGATCCTGTGGATGATCGTACCGAAAGGTCTGCCTTTCTCCATCGTCAACCAGGCGCTGGGCAAGAAAGCGATCTCCAAAATGCTGAACACCTGTTACCGCATTCTGGGCCTGAAACCGACCGTTATCTTTGCTGACCAGACGATGTACACCGGCTTTGCTTATGCAGCGCGTTCAGGTGCATCCGTTGGTATCGACGATATGGTGATCCCTGAGAAGAAAACTGAAATCATCAGCGAAGCGGAAGCGGAAGTTGCTGAAATTCAGGAACAGTTCCAGTCTGGTCTGGTAACTGCGGGCGAACGCTATAACAAAGTTATCGATATCTGGGCTGCGGCGAACGATCGTGTATCTAAAGCGATGATGGACAACCTGCAAACCGAAACCGTTATTAACCGTGACGGCGTCGAAGAGCAGCAGGTTTCCTTCAACAGCATTTACATGATGGCCGACTCCGGTGCGCGTGGTTCTGCGGCACAGATTCGTCAGCTGGCAGGTATGCGTGGTCTGATGGCGAAGCCGGATGGCTCCATCATCGAAACGCCGATCACCGCGAACTTCCGTGAAGGTCTGAACGTACTCCAGTACTTCATCTCCACGCACGGTGCGCGTAAAGGTCTGGCGGATACCGCACTGAAAACGGCGAACTCCGGTTATCTGACGCGTCGTCTGGTTGACGTTGCGCAGGATCTGGTGGTTACCGAAGACGATTGTGGCACCCTCGAAGGTATCACCATGACCCCGGTTATCGAGGGTGGTGATGTTAAAGAGCCGCTGCGCGATCGCGTTCTGGGTCGTGTGACCGCTGAAGACGTACTGAAACCAGGTACCGCGGACATTCTGGTTCCACGCAACACGCTGCTGCATGAGCAATGGTGTGACCTGCTGGAAGCGAACTCCGTAGACAGCGTGAAAGTGCGTTCCGTTGTATCCTGTGACACCGACTTTGGTGTATGTGCACACTGCTATGGTCGTGACCTGGCGCGTGGCCACATCATCAACAAAGGTGAAGCAATCGGCGTTATCGCGGCACAGTCCATCGGTGAGCCGGGTACACAGCTGACGATGCGTACGTTCCACATCGGTGGTGCGGCATCTCGTGCGGCTGCTGAATCCAGCATCCAGGTGAAAAACAAAGGTAGCATCCGTCTCAGCAACGCGAAATCGGTTGTGAACTCCAGCGGTAAACTGGTTGTGACCTCCCGTAACACCGAGCTGAAACTGATCGACGAATTCGGTCGTACCAAAGAAAGCTATAAAGTGCCTTACGGTGCGGTCATGGCGAAGGGTGATGGCGAGCAGGTTGCAGGCGGCGAAACCGTAGCAAACTGGGATCCGCACACCATGCCGGTTATCACCGAAGTAGCGGGTTATATCCGCTTCACCGATATGATCGACGGCCAGACGATTACTCGTCAGACCGACGAACTGACCGGTCTGTCTTCGCTGGTGGTTCTGGATTCTGCAGAACGTACCGCGGGCGGTAAAGATCTGCGTCCGGCGCTGAAAATCGTTGATGCCAACGGTAACGATGTTCTGATCCCTGGTACCGATATGCCAGCTCAGTACTTCCTGCCAGGTAAAGCGATTGTGCAGCTGGAAGACGGCGTACAGATCAGCGGTGGTGACACCCTGGCGCGTATTCCGATGGAATCCGGCGGTACTAAAGACATCACCGGTGGTCTGCCGCGTGTTGCTGACCTGTTCGAAGCACGTCGTCCGAAAGAGCCGGCAATCCTGGCTGAAATCAGCGGCATCATTTCCTTCGGTAAAGAAACCAAAGGGAAACGTCGTCTGGTTATCACCCCGGTTGATGGCAGCGAGCCGTACGAAGAGATGATCCCGAAATGGCGTCAGCTCAACGTGTTTGAAGGTGAACGTGTAGAACGTGGTGATGTGGTTTCGGATGGTCCGGAAGCGCCGCACGACATTCTGCGTCTTCGTGGTGTTCACGCCGTTACGCGTTATATCACCAACGAAGTACAGGACGTTTACCGTCTGCAGGGCGTTAAGATCAACGATAAGCACATCGAAGTTATCGTGCGTCAGATGCTGCGTAAAGCCACCATCGAGAACGCAGGAAGCTCTGACTTCCTCGAAGGTGAGCAGGCTGAATACTCTCGCGTCAAGATCGCTAACCGCGAACTGGAAGCGAACGGCAAAATCGCAGCGACCTATGCTCGCGATCTGCTGGGTATCACCAAAGCGTCTCTGGCAACCGAGTCCTTCATCTCCGCGGCATCGTTCCAGGAGACCACTCGTGTGCTTACCGAAGCAGCCGTTGCGGGCAAACGCGACGAACTGCGCGGTCTGAAAGAGAACGTTATCGTGGGTCGTCTGATCCCGGCTGGTACCGGTTACGCGTACCATCAGGATCGTATGCGCCGTCGTGCTGCGGGTGAACTCCCGGCTGCACCGCAGGTGACTGCTGAAGACGCGTCTGCCAGCCTGGCAGAACTGCTGAACGCAGGCCTGGGCGGTTCTGACAACGAGTAATCGTTAACAGCCCGATAATAAAAAACCCGCTTCGGCGGGTTTTTTTTTGCTCTTAAAACAGGAATTAATTCAACGGCGGTAAACGGCGGTACAGTTCAATCATATCGCCGGCCAGATCCTGAATCACCATGGCGTTCATCAGATGATCCTGCGAATGCACGGTGATCAGATTCACCGGCAATTTGCCTTCACCTTCATCAAGACCTATCAGCTGCGTCTGGATTTTATGGGCATGCTTAACGTATTCCCGCGACTCCGTCATAGCGGCCTCAGCGCCTGCGAAATCCCCCTGACGCGCCAGCTGTAGCGCCGTTAACGCTTCGCTGCGTGCTGCGCCCGCGTTAACCAGCAATTCCATGATGATAGTTTCCAAATCTTCCATGCGATCACTCCAGCAGCTTAAGGGCTTTTTCCAGTACGACATCACCTTTCATCATGCCGTAATCCATCATATCGATAACGGCGACCTTTTTGCCCAGCGGCTCAGCCTGCGCCTGAAGCTTGGCCAGTTCATATTTCACCTGGGGTCCCAGCAGGACAATATCGGCGGTTGCGATATTGTCCTTAAACTCCGCCACCGGAACGGCTTTGATGGTCACCTCGACGCCTTTTTTCTGCGCCGCATCTTTCATACGTTGAACCAACATGCTGGTGGACATACCGGCAGCACAGCATAAAACGATGTTTTTCATAGTTAGCCTCGATGTAGATGGGATAACTGATAATTATCCCACCCCCGGGGATCAACAACCGCTTTGCAGTGATTGTGTGTCGGGCATCACAAAGAAACCCGCTTAAGGTGAAACCGGTTACAAATTGCGCCCCAGCCAGCTGTCCCAGTCTTTCCATACGGGCTGTAAACCACGACGCATCAGCGCGCTTGCCACCTCTTGCGGGCGACGCCCGTCATGGGGCGCGAACTGCTCCAGTTCCGGATGATCATCCGCATAGCCGCCGGGCTGCGTTTTCGAAAAAGCGCTCACGTTGTTTATCGCCAGCGGGATCACATTGTCGCGGAACCACGGCGATTCCCGCGTTGACAGCGACAGTTCCACCTCCGGTGCGAACAGGCGAAACGCGCACAGGGCTTGCACCAGCTGACGCTCATCCATAATGGAGGCGGGTTCGATACCGCCGGTGCAGGGGCGCAGACGCGGGAAAGAGATGGAGTAGCGGCTCTGCCAGTACTGTTTTTGCAGCCACAGCAGATGCTCCGCCACCATAAAGCAGTCCACCCGCCAGTCATCCGACAAACCGATCAATGCGCCAAGCCCGATTTTATCGATACCCGCGCGGCCCAGCCGGTCCGGGGTCTCCAGCCGCCAGAAGAAGTCCTGCTTTTTGCCTTTCAGATGGTGCCTGGCGTAAACCCCTTCATGATAAGTCTCCTGATACACCATCACACCGTCGAGGCCGAGCGCTTTCAGCTCCGCATACTCCGCCTGCGACAGCGGCTGCACTTCCATATGCAGCGAGGCGAACTGGCGGCGAATCGCCGGGATCTGCTGGCGGAAATAGTCCATACCGGTTTTCTTTTCATGCTCGCCGGTCACCAGCAAAATGTGTTCAAAGCCCATCTGACGGATGGCGGCGCACTCGCGGGCGATCTCATCGTCGTCGAGTGTCTTGCGCTTAATGCGGTTGCTCATCGAAAAACCGCAGTAGGTGCAGTCGTTGGCRCATAGGTTCGACAGGTACAGCGGTACGTAGAAACTGACCGTGTTGCCAAAACGCTGACGGGTCAGTTGCTGCGAACGTTGCGCCAGCGGCTCCAGAAACGCGCTGGCAGCCGGAGAGAGCAGCGCCATCATATCCTCGCGGGTGAGCTGCGTGGCGCTGAGCGCCCGTTCGACGTCCCGGGCGGTTTTACTGTGAATACGCAGGCGGATGTCATCCCAGTCCAGCTGCCGCCAGCGGTCAGTGAAGGTATTCATGGCTGCGCCTCCAGAAAACCGGTCAGCGGGCTGGTGGCCTGTGCGAAGGAGTGCCGGGCGCCCGGCACCGCTTCACGCGCCAGCACGCCGGCTTCAACGGCGAGGCGGAATGCATGAGCCATCTTCACCGGATCGTCAGCCACGGCAATGGCGGTATTCACCAGTACTGCATCCGCGCCCATTTCCAGCGCCTGTGCCGCATGGCTGGGGGCGCCTATCCCGGCATCCACCACCACGGGCACGCCTGCCTGGGCGATGATGATTTCCAGCATCGCGCGGGTTTCCAGCCCCTGATTGGAGCCGATAGGCGCGCCCAGCGGCATTACCGCCGCGCAGCCCGCTTCCTCCAGCCGTTTGCATAACACCGGATCGGCGCTGCAATAGGGCAGCACGATAAAGCCCTGCTTTACCAGAATCTCCGCGGCTTTCAGGGTTTCAATGGGATCGGGCAGCAGCCAGCGCGGATCCGGGTGGATCTCCAGCTTCAGCCAGTGTGTACCGAGCGCTTCCCTTGCCAGCTGTGCGGCAAACACGGCTTCTTCGGCATTTTTTGCGCCGGACGTGTTTGGCAGCAGCGTCACGCCGGCTTCCAGCAGCGGTGCCAGCAGATCATCACTGCGCTGGCGCAAATCGACGCGCTTCATTGCCAGGGTGACCAGCTGGCTACCGGAGGCACGGATCGCGTTCATCATCAGCGCGGGTGAGGCGAATTTCCCCGTCCCGGTAAAAAGGTGCGAAACAAAGGTTTTATCAGCAATGCGTAACATATCAGCCTCCGGCGATGACCTGAAAAAGCAGGATCCGATCGCCATCCTGCAACAATTGTTGATCCCAGCGATCCCGGGGAAGGATGTGCTGATTGAGCGCCAGCGCCATGCCAGGCGTAAGCTGATTAAGCTGCGTCAGCAGGGCGCTGACGGTCAGCGCGTCGGCGCACTGCATCGGCTCATCATTAAACAGAATGCGCATGCAGACCTCCGCACGCCGGGCAGTTTGCCGCCCGCTGAAGGGTGATGGTGCGCCAGTGATGGCTGCGGGCATCGAACAGCCGCAGTTCACCTTGCGCAGGCGTTATGCCGGTTAACAGCTTGATGGTTTCCAGCGCCTGTAGGCTGCCCATCACGCCCACCACCGGGCCGATGACGCCAGCCGTGCGGCAGTTGCGCTCAGGCTCTGCGTCATCCGGCCACAGGCAGCGATAGCAGCCCTGCGTCCACGGCGGCGTCAGCACCATCAACTGCCCGCCAAAGCCCACGGCGCTGGCGCTGATGAGCGGCGTATTGCTCGCCACGCAGGCGGCATTGATTGCCTGGCGGGTGGCCATGTTATCGCTGCAATCCAGCACCACATCGGCACGGGCCACTTCCTGATGCAGCGCATCGCCCGCTAAACGCTGATTCAGGGCGATCAGTTCAGTGTCCGGATTGAGCTGCTGTAAGCGCTGCGCCGCAGCCTGTGATTTTGGGCGATTAATATCCTCTGTGGTGAAGAGGATCTGCCGTTGCAGATTACTGAGGTGCACCGCGTCGTCATCGGCGAGCGCCAGCGTTCCCACGCCTGCCGCCGCCAGATACAGCGCCGCCGGAGAGCCGAGCCCGCCAAGCCCGACAATCAGCACCCGGCTGGCAAGCAATTTTTGCTGCCCGTCAATGGCGATGTCTTCCAGCAGGATCTGGCGGCTGTAGCGCATGAAATCATTGTCATTCATCGCCCACCCCCGCCAGATCCAGCAACTGCCGGGTTGCCGCCTGCCAGTCATCGGCAGCGGTGATGGCGCTGACCACCGCGATGCTGCCCACGCCGGTCGCCAGCACCGCAGGCGCGCGTTCAGTGCTGATACCGCCGATGGCGACCGTCGGATAATCTTTCAGCCGGGCGATATGCTGCGCCAGTTGCGCCAGCCCCTGCGGGGCAGAAGGCATCTGTTTGGTTTGCGTCGGGAAGACATGGCCGAGGGCGATATAGGACGGTTTTGCCGCCAGCGCGACGTCGATTTCCATATCGTCGTGGGTCGATACGCCAAGTCGTAAACCTGCCGCGCGGATCGCTGTCAAATCGGTGTCCTGTAAATCCTCCTGCCCGAGGTGCACGCCGTAAGCGCCATGTTTGATCGCCAGCCGCCAGTAATCGTTAATGAACAGCCGCGCCTGATAGCGGCGGCCAAGGGCGATAGCGGCGATAACATCGGCTTCCACCTCATCGTCGCGCTTATCTTTGATGCGCAGTTGCAGCGTCCGCACCCCGGCGCCGAGCAGACGCTTGATCCAGACCACGCTGTCGACCACCGGATAAAGCCCGAGCCGGAAGGGCACCGGCGGAAAATCAGGCTGGTACATTACACCTCCTCCTGCCGGAGATAGATTTCGCCGCCCCGAGCGCGGAAGTCGTTGGATTTATCCGCCATGCCGGCATCAACCGCCTGCTGTGCCGCGAAGTCGCGCACTTCCTGGCTGATTTTCATCGAGCAGAATTTCGGGCCGCACATCGAGCAGAAGTGCGCCACTTTGCCGGACTCCTGCGGCAGCGTCTCATCGTGGTAAGCGCGGGCGGTAAAGGGATCGAGCGCCAGGTTAAACTGATCTTCCCAGCGGAATTCAAAGCGCGCTTTTGACATGGCGTTATCGCGGATCTGCGCCCCAGGATGGCCTTTGGCTAAATCGGCGGCGTGAGCGGCGATCTTATAGGTGATTAATCCCTGCTTGACGTCCTCTTTGTTCGGCAGGCCGAGGTGCTCTTTTGGCGTTACGTAACAGAGCATCGCGCAGCCAAACCAGCCGATCATCGCCGCACCAATGCCGGAGGTGAAATGGTCGTAGCCCGGCGCAATATCGGTGGTCAGCGGGCCGAGGGTGTAGAAGGGCGCTTCGTGACAGTGCTCCAGCTGTTCGGTCATATTGCGGCGGATCATATGCATCGGCACATGGCCCGGGCCTTCAATCATCACCTGAACGTCATACTCCCAGGCGATTTTCGTCAGCTCGCCCAGCGTATGCAGCTCGGCAAACTGCGCTTCGTCGTTAGCATCCTGAATGGAGCCGGGACGCAGACCGTCCCCCAGCGACAGGGAGACGTCATAGGCCGCGCAGATTTCGCAGATGTCGCGGAAACGTTCGTAAAGGAAATTTTCCTGATGATGGGACAGGCACCATTTCGCCATGATCGAGCCGCCACGGGAGACGATACCCGTCAGACGTTTTGCCGTCATCGGCACATAACGCAGCAGCACACCGGCGTGAATAGTGAAGTAATCGACGCCCTGTTCCGCCTGCTCCAGCAGCGTCTCGCGGAATACTTCCCAGCTTAAGTTTTCCGCAATGCCGTTGACCTTCTCCAGCGCCTGGTAAACCGGCACCGTGCCGATGGGGACCGGGCTGTTGCGCAGGATCCATTCGCGGGTTTCATGGATATTACGGCCGGTGGAGAGATCCATCACGGTATCAGCCCCCCAGCGGGTGGCCCACACCAGCTTTTCCACTTCCTCTTCGATGGAGGAGCTGACCGCCGAATTGCCAATATTGGCGTTTACTTTCACCAGGAAATTACGCCCAATGATCATCGGCTCGGATTCCGGATGGTTAATATTGGCGGGAATAATGGCGCGCCCGGCGGCCACTTCATCGCGTACAAATTCAGGGGTGATGTTTTCCGGCAGACGCGCGCCAAAGCCTTCGCCAGTATGCTGCTGGCGCAGGACATCAGCACGAATGCGCTCGCGGCCCATGTTTTCACGGATGGCGATAAATTCCATCTCCGGCGTGACAATCCCCTGGCGGGCATAGTGCAACTGGGTCACGCACTGGCCTGCCGTCGCGCCACGCGCCGCAATCCACGGGCTTCGCAGCCTGGCCAGCCCCTGCCGGACGTTAATAGTAATGGAGGGATCGCCGTACGGACCGGAGGTGTCATACACCGGGATCGCTTCGTTTTCTTCAAAACGTGGCGCGTCTTTAGTGCCGCCGACTGGCGTCGGGCTGAGCTGAATTTCACGCATGGGCACGCGAATGTCCGGCTGCGAACCCTGAATATAGATGCGTCGGGAGCCGGGGAAGACAGTACCTTCCAGAGTATCGATAAAGCGCTGGGCGTGTTCGCGTTGCTGGCGACGTGTTGGTTTAGTGGCAGACATAGCTCATTCCATAAAAGTAAGGACGTGGCTTGTCAGAATGACGGATGAAGCAAGAGGGCGATCGCCGGATGCAGCGATGCCATGCAGATGAACTCTTGTTCCCTTCGCAGGTACTAACCTGATCAGGTTCCGCGGATCCCGAATTAACGGTCTCAGCCGGTACTGTCGTACGCGGCACTCCGACAAGAAATAATTTCCCGTTATACGGGAAAGCTAAAATAAATTACGTGTTACTGCCGCAGAACTCAAGCAGGACGAGCCATATCTCTCTCGTTATTGGTTACTGCCTCGTCGTTGGCGCTTTCAGAAAGGTTGAAGTCGAACGCCAGAACGATCAATTGATCTTCAAGGGTAAAGCGTTGCGCCAGCGCTTCGCCAATGCCGGACAGCGCATGCTGGAATTCAATGCAGTTGCTGTCATCAATGGCATTTTCCAGGCTGGAATCATAATAATTCATGATCTGCTGTGTGTTCGCTTCCAGCAGAGGATAGATCTGCGTGGCGGCGAAAAGTGGGCTGGTCCCTTCCATTTCGCTGATAATGCGTTCATAAATACTAAAATGACCAGCGGAAAGATAATCGACCAGGCTATGGCAAAAATCATCCAGCGCTTTTTCATCGAGTTCTGTAAAGGATTCTCTGCCAGGTTTAATGCCGACCAGATCGTAATAAGCAACAAGCAGATGCTTACGGACATGTAACCAATGGTCGACAAGTTTATTACTTCCTCCCACTCGCTCTGTCAGGCTTTGTAGCTGGTTTAGCATGATCAACTCCGTAATATTAAGATTAAAAAATACTTACCCAAAATTTGTAAAAATGATGTTACCAACATGCCAGTGTCGCTAAGGTAGTGCAACAGATTATGGAACGTGTCATTGAATTAACCGATCAGGGCTGGTGGATTGTCAGCCATGAACAAAAATTATGGCTGCCCGCTGGAGAATTACCACATGGCGAGGCAGGAAATTTTGATCTTGTGGGTCAGCGCGGTTTAACCATCGGCGAATGGCAGGGCGAGCCGGTGTGGCTGGTGCGTCAGAATCGTCGTCAGGATATGTCATCCGTGCGGCAATTAATGGATCAGGACGTCGGGCTGTTCCAGCTCGCCGGGCGCGGCGTGCAACTGGCGGAGTTTTACCGCTCGCACCAGTTCTGCGGTTACTGCGGGCACACCATGCACACCAGTAAAAGCGAATGGGCGATGCTGTGCGGCAACTGTCGTGAACGTTATTACCCGCAAATCGCGCCGTGCATCATTGTCGCCATCCGCCGGGAAGACAAGATCCTGCTGGCCCAGCACACGCGCCACCGTAACGGCATCTATACCGTTTTGGCCGGGTTTGTGGAAGTGGGCGAGACGCTGGAGCAGGCGGTGGCCCGCGAAGTCATGGAAGAGAGCGCCATCCGCGTGAAAAATCTGCGCTACGTTACCTCGCAACCCTGGCCGTTCCCGCAATCGCTGATGACCGCCTTTATGGCCGAGTATGACAGCGGTGAAATCAACATCGACCCTAACGAACTGCTGGACGCGGGCTGGTATCGCTATGATGCGCTGCCGCTGTTACCGCCGCCAGGCACTGTCGCGCGCCGTTTGATCGAGGACACCGTGGCTTTGTGTCGGGCAGAGTATGGGTGACATGTTACAATGACGGTCTGACGCATTGAGGAACTGCAAAATGACCGAACTGAAAAACGATCGTTACCTGCGCGCGCTCCAGCGCCTGCCGGTGGATGTCACCCCGGTATGGATGATGAGACAGGCTGGCCGCTACTTGCCGGAGTACAAAGCCACCCGCGCGCAAGCCGGTGACTTTATGTCGCTGTGTAAAAACGCGGAGCTGGCGTGCGAAGTCACCCTGCAACCGCTGCGCCGTTTCCCGCTTGATGCGGCGATCCTTTTTTCGGACATTCTGACCATCCCCGATGCGATGGGTCTGGGCCTCTACTTTGAAGCCGGCGAAGGCCCGCGTTTTACCTCGCCCATCACCTGTAAAGCCGACGTCGAAAAACTGCCGGTGCCGGATCCGGAAGATGAACTGGGTTACGTGATGAACGCGGTGCGCACCATCCGCCGCGAACTGAAAGGCGAAGTGCCGCTGATTGGCTTCTCCGGCAGCCCGTGGACGCTGGCGACCTACATGGTGGAAGGCGGCAGCAGCAAAGCCTTTACGCTGATCAAAAAAATGATGTACGCCGAGCCGCTGACCTTGCATGCGCTGCTCGATAAGCTGGCGAAAAGCGTCACGCTCTATCTCAACGCGCAGATCCGCGCGGGCGCTCAGTCAGTGATGATTTTCGATACCTGGGGCGGCGTGCTGACCGGGCGCGATTATCAGCAATTCTCTCTCTATTACATGCATAAAATTGTCGATGGCCTGCTGCGTGAAAACGAAGGTCGCCGCGTGCCGGTAACGCTCTTTACCAAAGGCGGCGGTCAGTGGCTGGAAGCGATGGCGGAAACCGGCTGCGATGCGCTGGGTCTCGACTGGACTATCGATATTGCCGATGCGCGTCGTCGCGTCGGTCATAAAGTCGCGTTGCAGGGCAACATGGACCCGTCCATGCTTTATGCACAGCCTGCACGCATTGAAGAGGAAGTGGCGACTATCCTGGCTGGCTTTGGTCAGGGGGAAGGCCACGTGTTTAACCTCGGTCACGGTATCCATCAGGATGTTCCTCCGGAGCATGCAGGTGCTTTTGTGGAGGCGGTACACCGTCTTTCACAGTCCTATCATCAATAAGGAGCAGGTATGGATCTGGCGTCATTACGCGCACAACAACTGGAACTGGCTTCCTCGGTATGCCGGGAAGATCGTTTTATTACCGATCCGCCGAGACTGATCGGCGGGGCAGATGTGGGATTTGAGCAGGGCGGAGAAGTAACACGCGCGGCGATGGTACTGCTGACGTATCCGGAACTTGAACTGGTTGAATATCAGATCGCGCGTATCGCCACTACCATGCCCTATATTCCTGGTTTCCTCTCGTTTCGTGAATATCCTGCGCTGCTGGCGGCGTGGGATATGCTGTCGCAAAAACCCGATCTGCTGTTCGTCGACGGGCATGGCATTTCGCATCCACGTCGTCTGGGCGTGGCCAGTCATTTTGGTCTGCTGGTGGATGTGCCGACCATCGGCGTGGCGAAAAAACGCCTGTGCGGTAAGTTTGAGCCGCTGTCTGACGAGCCAGGCGCGCTGGCGCCGCTGCGTGATAAGGGTGAGGATCTGGCGTGGGTATGGCGCAGCAAAGCGCGCTGTAACCCGCTGTTTATCGCCACCGGCCATCGGGTCAGTCAGGACAGTGCGCTTGCATGGGTGCAGCGCTGTACCAAAGGCTACCGTTTACCGGAGCCGACGCGCTGGGCGGATGCCGTTGCCTCGCGTCGTCCGGCCTTTGTGCGCTGGCAGGAAATTCACCCCTGATTCAGGTACACTGCGGCTAATTTCCGATATTGAGAATTCATCATGTTACAAAACCCGATTCACCTGCGGCTGGAGAAGCTGGAAAGCTGGCAGCACGTCACTTTCATGGCCTGCCTTTGCGAGCGCATGTACCCGAACTACGCCATGTTCTGCCAGCAAACCGGCTTTGGCGATGCACAGCTCTATCGCCGTATGGTCGATCTCGTCTGGGAAACGCTGACCGTTAAAGACGCGAAGATCAATTTCGACAGCCAGCTGGAAAAGCTGGAGGAAGCGATCCCGTCGGCGGATGATTACGATATGTATGGCGTTTACCCGGCCATCGATGCCTGTGTGGCATTGAGTGAAATGCTGCATTCGCTGTTAAGCGGCGATACGCTGGAGCACGCTATTGAAGTCAGCAAGACCTCCATCACCACGGTAGCGATGCTGGAAATGACCCAGGCAGGTCGGGAAATGACCGATGAAGAGCTAAAACTTAATCCGGCTGTCGAGCAGGAATGGGACATTCAGTGGGAGATTTTCCGCCTGCTGGCTGACTGCGAAGAGCGCGACCTTGAGCTGATCAAAGGTCTGCGCGCGGACCTGCGCGAGGCGGGGGAAAGCAATATCGGTATAAATTTGCAGCAATGAGACAAGAAAACGTGATTTAACGCCTGATTTGTCATACTGCAAGGCTTCCCATTAGCCCCCCGTCTGGTCTACATTTGGGGGGCGAAAAAAAGTGGCTATCGGTGCGTGTATGCAGGAGGGCGCTTTTTTGGCATTTCCGTCGCACTCGATGCTTAGCAAGCGATAAACACATTGTAAGGATAACTTATGAACAAGACTCAACTGATTGATGTAATTGCGGACAAGGCTGATCTGTCTAAAGTGCAGGCGAAAGCTGCTCTGGAATCCACCCTGGCTGCTATTACTGAGTCTCTGAAAGAAGGCGATGCTGTACAACTGGTTGGTTTCGGTACCTTCAAAGTGAACCACCGCGCTGAGCGTACTGGCCGCAACCCGCAGACCGGTAAAGAAATCAAAATCGCCGCAGCTAACGTGCCGGCATTTGTTTCTGGTAAAGCACTGAAAGACGCCGTTAAGTAAGACCGCGTGGCAGCGAACAGTTTTAACGAGGGGGCGTTTTCGCCCCTTTTGTCATTCTGGTGCCGTCCGCTGGCGCTGGCTGGCGCATTATTGCTGACAGCCTGTAGCCATGACTCGTCACCGCCGCCCTTTACCGCCAGCGGTTACGCAGGCGATCAGGGTGCCGTACGCCTGTGGCGTAAAGATGTCGATGACGACGTCCATATTCTCTCTGCCTTCAGCCCGTGGCGAAGCGGAGATACCTCAACCAGCGAATACCGCTGGCAGGGCGATACCCTTGCCCTTATCGAACTTACTATCTACGGCAAACAGCCGGAACATATTCGCGTGCGTTTTGATGACCACGGCGAACTCAGTTTTATGCAGCGGGAAGTGAACGGTCAGAAGCAACAGCTTTCCAGCGACCAGATCGCGCTGTACCGCTATCGTGCCGATCAGATCCGCCAGACCAGCGATGCGCTGCGCCAGGGGCAGGTGATACTGCGTCAGGGGCGCTGGCATGCCGACCACAGCGTCAGTACCTGCGAAGGGCAGACAGTTAAACCGGAATTCGATGAGCAGGCGTTAAGCCATATAGAACGGCGTCAGCGCCATTCTTCGGCGGAAGTGAGCGTCGCATGGCTGGAAGCGCCGGAAGGCGCACAGCTGCTGCTGGTGGCGAATGAGGATTACTGTACCTGGCAGCCGCAGGAAAAGAATTTCTGAGTAAGCCCTCTCCTGAACGAGAGGGCGATCTGTTCCCTCTCCCTGCGGGAGAGGATTAGGGCGAGGAGGAAATTACTCCCCCTGCTCGCGGGCAATCGCGCGATAACCAATATCCCGGCGGCTGAAGCTGCCGTCCCAGTGAATATCCGCCATCAACGTATAAGCGTTTTTCTGCGCTTCCGCCACCGTATGTCCCAGCGCCGTGGCGCACAGCACGCGTCCGCCGTTAGTCAGCACACGGTCATCGTCCGCAAGCGTCGTGCCCGCATGGAACACCTTACCGCCCACTTCTTCCAGCGGCAGGCCATGGATCACATCACCGGTACGATAATCACCCGGATAACCGCCTGCGGCGATCACCACGCCCAGCGATGCGCGTTCGTCCCACTCCGAGGTTTTCTCATCCAGTTTGCCTTCACAGGCCGCCAGGCACAGTTCGACTAAATCGGACTTCATGCGCAGCATGATCGGTTGGGTTTCCGGATCGCCAAAGCGGCAGTTAAACTCGATTACTTTCGGGTTGCCCTGCTTGTCGATCATCAGACCAGCGTACAGGAAGCCGGTGTAAGTATTGCCTTCCGCCGCCATACCGCGCACCGTTGGCCAGATCACGCGATCCATGGTGCGCTGGTGAATTTCATCAGTCACTACCGGGGCCGGTGAGTAAGCACCCATACCGCCGGTATTCGGCCCGGTATCGGCATCGCCAACGCGCTTGTGATCCTGGCTGGTGGCCATCGGTAACACGTGTTCGCCATCCACCATCACGATAAAGCTGGCTTCTTCGCCATCCAGAAACTCTTCAATCACGATACGATGCCCCGCGTCGCCAAAGGCGTTGCCAGCCAGCATATCCTGAACCGCCGCTTCCGCTTCCTCCAGCGTCATGGCGACAATTACCCCTTTACCTGCCGCCAGACCGTCCGCTTTGATGACAATCGGCGCGCCTTTCTCGCGCAGATACGCCAGCGCAGGCTCAACCTCGGTAAAGTTCTGGTATTCCGCCGTCGGAATATTGTGACGGGCGAGGAAGTCTTTAGTGAAGGCTTTGGAGCCTTCCAGCTGGGCGGCCCCCTGCGTCGGACCAAAGATGGTCAGGCCGGCCGCGCGGAAGGCATCGACCACGCCCAGCACCAGCGGGGCTTCCGGGCCAACGATGGTCAGGTCAATATGTTCACTTTGGGCAAAATTCAACAGCGCCGGAATATCGGTCGCGCCAATCGCCACGTTTTGCAGCATCGGCTCCAGCGCCGTACCGGCGTTACCCGGTGCGACAAAAACGGTTTCTACTAAGGGTGACTGGGCGGCTTTCCACGCCAGCGCGTGTTCGCGTCCGCCGTTACCAATAACTAATACTTTCATTATCTGCTCCGGGATTAATGGCGGAAGTGGCGCATGTCAGTAAAGATCATGGCGATACCGTGCTCGTCGGCCGCCGCGATAACTTCATCATCACGAATGGAACCGCCAGGCTGGATCACGCAGCTTACGCCTACGGCCGCAGCGGCATCAATACCATCGCGGAACGGGAAGAAGGCGTCGGAAGCCATTGCGGAGCCTTTCACTTCCAGTCCTTCATCACCTGCTTTAATACCGGCGATTTTCGCGGAGTACACGCGGCTCATTTGACCTGCGCCAATGCCGATGGTCATATTCTCTCTGGCATAGACAATGGCGTTAGATTTAACGAATTTGGCGACTTTCCAGCAGAACAGCGCGTCACGCAGTTCCTGCTCGCTCGGCTGGCGTTTGCTGACCACGCGCAACTCTGCTTCGCTCACCATGCCCAGATCGCGATCCTGTACCAGCAGACCGCCATTCACACGTTTGAAATCCAGACCTGCGACGCGGGCAGACCATTCGCCGCAAACCAGCACGCGCACGTTCTGTTTGGCGGCGGTAATTTTCATCGCTTCTTCAGTGGCTGACGGGGCGATGATCACTTCAACAAACTGGCGGGAAATAATGGCCTGCGCCGTTTCCGCATCCAGCTCGCGGTTAAAGGCGATGATGCCGCCGAACGCGGAGGTCGGGTCGGTTTTATACGCACGATCGTAAGCGTCGAGGATCGAATCGCTGACCGCCACGCCGCACGGGTTAGCATGTTTAACGATCACACAGGCTGGCTCGCTGAACTCTTTCACACATTCCAGCGCAGCATCGGTATCGGCGATGTTGTTATAAGAGAGTGCCTTGCCCTGTACCTGAGTGGCAGTGGCAACCGAGGCTTCTTTAATTTCTTCTTCTATATAGAAGGCGGCCTGCTGGTGGCTGTTCTCACCGTAGCGCATATCCTGCTTCTTAATGAAGTTCAGATTCAGGGTGCGCGGGAAGCGGCCGGAAGGATCTTTGCTGTCGCCGTGATAAGCCGGGACCAGGCTGCCGAAGTAGTTGGCGATCATGCTGTCGTAAGCGGCAGTGTGTTCGAAGGCTTTAATGGCGAGATCGAAACGGGTAGCGAGTGTCAGGGAGCCGTCGTTGGCATCCATCTCATTAATAATGGCGTGGTAGTCGCTGCTCTTAACCACGATGGCCACATCTTTATGGTTCTTGGCAGCGGAGCGCACCATGGTCGGGCCGCCAATATCAATGTTCTCTACCGCATCTTCCAGCGTGCAGCCGTCGCGTGCGACGGTGGCGGCGAACGGGTACAGGTTAACAACGACCATATCGATTGGAGAGATGTCGTGCTGCGCCATGATTTCATCATCTTGTCCGCGACGACCCAGAATACCGCCGTGCACTTTCGGGTGCAGCGTCTTGACGCGTCCATCCATCATTTCCGGGAAGCCGGTGTAGTCGGATACTTCGGTGACCGGCAGGCCTTTCTCTGCCAGCAGGCGTGCGGTACCGCCGGTGGATAGCAGCTCCACGCCACGCGAGGAGAGGGCCTGTGCAAATTCGATGATACCCGCTTTGTCAGAAACACTGAGCAGAGCGCGGCGGACTGGACGACGTTGTTGCATGGTATTAAATCCCCAGGATTTGGACATTACAGAGAGCGTTAGCTGAATTTTCGGTTTTCTTTCTTCCCAAAATTCAGCTAACGCCCCAGACGGGGCATCCTTGTTTTAGCGCGGGCATTGTAACGAAAACGTTTGCGCAACGCTCGCGAATTTTTAGCGTTTCACCGCTTTGTGGATAACTCTGTGCGTAAATGGGTATAAGGCGGGGTTTTGCTGTGGAATGCAGCAGTCAGTCATTTTTCTGTCATTTAGGTATTGCGGTGCCTTCAGAACTCCCTATAATGCGCCTCCATCGACACGGCGGATGTGAATCACTTCACACAAACAGCCGGTTCGGTTGAAGAGAAAAAATCCTGAAATTGAGGGTTGACTCTGAAAGAGGAAAGCGTAATATACGCCACCTCGCGACAGAGCGCTAAAGCGCGTCGCAACTGCTCTTTAACAATTTATCAGACAATCTGTGTGGGCACTCAAGGACATGGATTCTTAAACGTCGAAAGACGCTAAATGAATACCAAGTCTCTGGAGTGAACATACGTAATTCATTACGAAGTTTAATTCACGAGCATCAAACTTAAATTGAAGAGTTTGATCATGGCTCAGATTGAACGCTGGCGGCAGGCCTAACACATGCAAGTCGAGCGGTAGCACAGAGAGCTTGCTCTCGGGTGACGAGCGGCGGACGGGTGAGTAATGTCTGGGAAACTGCCTGATGGAGGGGGATAACTACTGGAAACGGTAGCTAATACCGCATAATGTCGCAAGACCAAAGAGGGGGACCTTCGGGCCTCTTGCCATCAGATGTGCCCAGATGGGATTAGCTAGTAGGTGGGGTAACGGCTCACCTAGGCGACGATCCCTAGCTGGTCTGAGAGGATGACCAGCCACACTGGAACTGAGACACGGTCCAGACTCCTACGGGAGGCAGCAGTGGGGAATATTGCACAATGGGCGCAAGCCTGATGCAGCCATGCCGCGTGTATGAAGAAGGCCTTCGGGTTGTAAAGTACTTTCAGCGGGGAGGAAGGTGTTGAGGTTAATAACCTCAGCAATTGACGTTACCCGCAGAAGAAGCACCGGCTAACTCCGTGCCAGCAGCCGCGGTAATACGGAGGGTGCAAGCGTTAATCGGAATTACTGGGCGTAAAGCGCACGCAGGCGGTCTGTCAAGTCGGATGTGAAATCCCCGGGCTCAACCTGGGAACTGCATCCGAAACTGGCAGGCTTGAGTCTTGTAGAGGGGGGTAGAATTCCAGGTGTAGCGGTGAAATGCGTAGAGATCTGGAGGAATACCGGTGGCGAAGGCGGCCCCCTGGACAAAGACTGACGCTCAGGTGCGAAAGCGTGGGGAGCAAACAGGATTAGATACCCTGGTAGTCCACGCTGTAAACGATGTCGACTTGGAGGTTGTGCCCTTGAGGCGTGGCTTCCGGAGCTAACGCGTTAAGTCGACCGCCTGGGGAGTACGGCCGCAAGGTTAAAACTCAAATGAATTGACGGGGGCCCGCACAAGCGGTGGAGCATGTGGTTTAATTCGATGCAACGCGAAGAACCTTACCTACTCTTGACATCCACGGAATTTGGCAGAGATGCCTTAGTGCCTTCGGGAACCGTGAGACAGGTGCTGCATGGCTGTCGTCAGCTCGTGTTGTGAAATGTTGGGTTAAGTCCCGCAACGAGCGCAACCCTTATCCTTTGTTGCCAGCGGTCCGGCCGGGAACTCAAAGGAGACTGCCAGTGATAAACTGGAGGAAGGTGGGGATGACGTCAAGTCATCATGGCCCTTACGAGTAGGGCTACACACGTGCTACAATGGCATATACAAAGAGAAGCGACCTCGCGAGAGCAAGCGGACCTCATAAAGTATGTCGTAGTCCGGATCGGAGTCTGCAACTCGACTCCGTGAAGTCGGAATCGCTAGTAATCGTGGATCAGAATGCCACGGTGAATACGTTCCCGGGCCTTGTACACACCGCCCGTCACACCATGGGAGTGGGTTGCAAAAGAAGTAGGTAGCTTAACCTTCGGGAGGGCGCTTACCACTTTGTGATTCATGACTGGGGTGAAGTCGTAACAAGGTAACCGTAGGGGAACCTGCGGTTGGATCACCTCCTTACCTGAAAGAACCTGCCTTGCAGTGTCCACACAGATTGTCTGATAGAAAATAAAGCAGTAAGAAATCTCTGCAGGCTTGTAGCTCAGGTGGTTAGAGCGCACCCCTGATAAGGGTGAGGTCGGTGGTTCAAGTCCACTCAGGCCTACCAAATTCCTCCTGATACTGCGTTGCAAAACGCCCTGTCTCAGAAAGAATACCGGTAACGAGATTTGCATACGATGGGGTTATAGCTCAGCTGGGAGAGCGCCTGCCTTGCACGCAGGAGGTCTGCGGTTCGATCCCGCATAGCTCCACCATCCTTTACTGCTGAAAACAAGAAAACTTCAGAGTGTACCTGAAAAGGTGCGCTGCGAAGTTTTGCTCTTTAAAAATCTGGATCAAGCTGAAAATTGAAACGACACGCTGTTTCTTTTCTCCGTAACAAGAAAAGAAAAACGGTGTGTTCGAGTCTCTCAAATTTTTGCAATCAGAAGTGAAACATCTTCGGGTTGTGAGGTTAAGCGACTAAGCGTACACGGTGGATGCCCTGGCAGTCAGAGGCGATGAAGGGCGTGCTAATCTGCGATAAGCGCCGGTAAGGTGATATGAACCGTTATAACCGGCGATACCCGAATGGGGAAACCCAGTGCAATCCGTTGCACTATCATGTCATGAATACATAGTGGCATGAGGCGAACCGGGGGAACTGAAACATCTAAGTACCCCGAGGAAAAGAAATCAACCGAGATTCCCCCAGTAGCGGCGAGCGAACGGGGAGGAGCCCAGAACCTGAATCAGCATGTGTGTTAGTGGAAGCGTCTGGAAAGTCGCAGGGTACAGGGTGATACTCCCGTACACAAAAATGCATATGCTGTGAGTTCGAAGAGTAGGGCGGGACACGTGGTATCCTGTCTGAATATGGGGGGACCATCCTCCAAGGCTAAATACTCCTGACTGACCGATAGTGAACCAGTACCGTGAGGGAAAGGCGAAAAGAACCCCGGCGAGGGGAGTGAAACAGAACCTGAAACCGTGTACGTACAAGCAGTGGGAGCCTCTTTTATGGGGTGACTGCGTACCTTTTGTATAATGGGTCAGCGACTTATATTCTGTAGCAAGGTTAACCGTATAGGGGAGCCGAAGGGAAACCGAGTCTTAACTGGGCGTTAAGTTGCAGGGTATAGACCCGAAACCCGGTGATCTAGCCATGGGCAGGTTGAAGGTTGGGTAACACTAACTGGAGGACCGAACCGACTAATGTTGAAAAATTAGCGGATGACTTGTGGCTGGGGGTGAAAGGCCAATCAAACCGGGAGATAGCTGGTTCTCCCCGAAAGCTATTTAGGTAGCGCCTCGTGAATTCATCTTCGGGGGTAGAGCACTGTTTCGGCTAGGGGGTCATCCCGACTTACCAACCCGATGCAAACTGCGAATACCGAAGAATGTTATCACGGGAGACACACGGCGGGTGCTAACGTCCGTCGTGAAGAGGGAAACAACCCAGACCGCCAGCTAAGGTCCCAAAGTCATGGTTAAGTGGGAAACGATGTGGGAAGGCACAGACAGCCAGGATGTTGGCTTAGAAGCAGCCATCATTTAAAGAAAGCGTAATAGCTCACTGGTCGAGTCGGCCTGCGCGGAAGATGTAACGGGGCTAAACCATGCACCGAAGCTGCGGCAGCGACACTATGTGTTGTTGGGTAGGGGAGCGTTCTGTAAGCCGTTGAAGGTGGACTGTGAGGTCTGCTGGAGGTATCAGAAGTGCGAATGCTGACATAAGTAACGATAAAGCGGGTGAAAAACCCGCTCGCCGGAAGACCAAGGGTTCCTGTCCAACGTTAATCGGGGCAGGGTGAGTCGACCCCTAAGGCGAGGCCGAAAGGCGTAGTCGATGGGAAACAGGTTAATATTCCTGTACTCGGTGTTACTGCGAAGGGGGGACGGAGAAGGCTATGTTGGCCGGGCGACGGTTGTCCCGGTTTAAGCGTGTAGGTGTGTGTTCCAGGTAAATCCGGTTCACTTTAACACTGAGGCGTGACGACGAGGCACTACGGTGCTGAAGTGACAAATGCCCTGCTTCCAGGAAAAGCCTCTAAGCATCAGGTAACACAGAATCGTACCCCAAACCGACACAGGTGGTCAGGTAGAGAATACCAAGGCGCTTGAGAGAACTCGGGTGAAGGAACTAGGCAAAATGGTGCCGTAACTTCGGGAGAAGGCACGCTGGTGCGTAGGTGAAGCGACTTGCTCGCGGAGCTGAAACCAGTCGAAGATACCAGCTGGCTGCAACTGTTTATTAAAAACACAGCACTGTGCAAACACGAAAGTGGACGTATACGGTGTGACGCCTGCCCGGTGCCGGAAGGTTAATTGATGGGGTTAGCGGCAACGCGAAGCTCTTGATCGAAGCCCCGGTAAACGGCGGCCGTAACTATAACGGTCCTAAGGTAGCGAAATTCCTTGTCGGGTAAGTTCCGACCTGCACGAATGGCGTAATGATGGCCAGGCTGTCTCCACCCGAGACTCAGTGAAATTGAAATCGCTGTGAAGATGCAGTGTACCCGCGGCAAGACGGAAAGACCCCGTGAACCTTTACTATAGCTTGACACTGAACACTGGTCCTTGATGTGTAGGATAGGTGGGAGGCTTTGAAGCGTGGACGCCAGTCTGCGTGGAGCCATCCTTGAAATACCACCCTTTAATGGCTGGTGTTCTAACGTGGACCCGTAATCCGGGTTGCGGACAGTGTCTGGTGGGTAGTTTGACTGGGGCGGTCTCCTCCTAAAGCGTAACGGAGGAGCACGAAGGTTAGCTAATCCTGGTCGGACATCAGGAGGTTAGTGCAATGGCATAAGCTAGCTTGACTGCGAGCGTGACGGCGCGAGCAGGTGCGAAAGCAGGTCATAGTGATCCGGTGGTTCTGAATGGAAGGGCCATCGCTCAACGGATAAAAGGTACTCCGGGGATAACAGGCTGATACCGCCCAAGAGTTCATATCGACGGCGGTGTTTGGCACCTCGATGTCGGCTCATCACATCCTGGGGCTGAAGTAGGTCCCAAGGGTATGGCTGTTCGCCATTTAAAGTGGTACGCGAGCTGGGTTTAGAACGTCGTGAGACAGTTCGGTCCCTATCTGCCGTGGGCGCTGGAGAATTGAGGGGGGCTGCTCCTAGTACGAGAGGACCGGAGTGGACGCATCACTGGTGTTCGGGTTGTCATGCCAATGGCATTGCCCGGTAGCTAAATGCGGAAGAGATAAGTGCTGAAAGCATCTAAGCACGAAACTTGCCCCGAGATGAGTTCTCCCTGACTCCTTGAGAGTCCTGAAGGAACGTTGAAGACGACGACGTTGATAGGCCGGGTGTGTAAGCGCAGCGATGCGTTGAGCTAACCGGTACTAATGAACCGTGAGGCTTAACCTTACAACGCCGAAGATGTTTTGGCGTGATTTGAGAGATTTTCAGCTGATACAGATTAGTGTTTAATGCCTTAAGGCGTTAGACAGACAGAATTTGCCTGGCGGCACTAGCGCGGCGGTCCCACCTGACCCCATGCCGAACTCAGAAGTGAAACGCCGTAGCGCCGATGGTAGTGTGGGGTCTCCCCATGCGAGAGTAGGGAACTGCCAGGCATCAAATAAAGCAGAAGGCCATTCTCACGGATGGCCTTTTTGCGTTTTTATCCTTCCTGATCCTGCCCACGCATTTCATCAATTTCGTCTAAAATAGTCCTGTGCCATTCATCCGGAGGACGTTTTTTGCCTAACCCGCCTTTCAACTACCAACAGGATTTCAACAGCATCGATTTCCGCGCGCATCCGGAACTGTACCAGGTTGGCCGCGGCGAGCAGGGCGTATTGCTTGTCGAGCCCTATAAAAGTGAGATCCTCCCACTCTGGCGCTTTAAAACCCCTGAAATAGCCGCGTTGTCTGCGCAGCAAATCATGGAAAAGTTCGAGGAATACCGACAGCAGGACGATTTTGTCGGCATGGATATGGCCCGCAAATTTATTCAGATGGGCTATACCCGCGCCAGACGCTACGCTAATCACCCCGGCGGAAGAAAATACGATGAAGACAAAAACGTTCTGCCGCGCCAGAACGACCCCATAAAAGCCGAAGCCGCGACCATCTTCAAAAAATACTGGGATAACTTGCGCGCTGACGAAGACTATCTGCGCCGCAAAAAAGCCCATCAGCAAAAATACGGCTGATCACCAGACGCTTATTCCAAACGCTACCTGAAAATTTCTCAACTGGCATATGCAGGCTCGACATTTCTGCCATTCCTGGTTATTGTCAGCTGTCTGGATGTCTAAACGTTTATACGTATGCTTTGAGGATTTAAGGTTATGCCGATTCGGGTACAGGACGAGCTGCCAGCCGTCAATTTCTTACGTGATGAAAACGTCTTCGTCATGACGACATCCCGTGCAACAGGTCAGGAGATCCGCCCGCTGAAGGTGCTGATCCTCAATCTGATGCCAAAGAAAATCGAAACGGAAAACCAGTTCCTGCGATTGCTGTCGAACTCCCCGCTACAGGTGGATATTCAGCTGCTGCGCATTGATGCCCGCGAATCCCGCAACACGCCTGCGGAGCATCTGAACAACTTTTACTGTAACTTCGAGGATATCTGTAATGATAACTTCGATGGCCTGATCGTCACCGGCGCGCCGCTGGGCCTGGTGGAGTTTAATGACGTTGCCTACTGGCCGCAGATCAAACAGGTGCTGGAATGGGCCAAAGATCATGTCACTTCAACGCTATTTGTCTGTTGGGCAGTGCAGGCGGCGCTCAATATCCTCTATGGCATTCCCAAGCAGACCCGCAAAGACAAACTCTCTGGCGTGTATGAACACCATATCACCCAACCCCATGCCTTGCTCACCCGTGGCTTTGATGATGTCTTTCTGGCGCCGCACTCCCGCTTTGCCGACTTCCCGGCGGCGCTGATCCGTGACTATACCGATCTGGAGATCTTCGCTGAAACCGCCGATGGCGATGCCTATCTGTTCGGCAGTAAAGACAAACGTATTGCTTTCGTTACCGGACATCCTGAATACGATGCTGATACGCTTGCCGGCGAGTATTTCCGCGACGTGGAAGCCGGGCTGAACCCCGACGTGCCGTACAACTATTTTCCGGGCAACGATCCGCAGCATGTGCCGCGCGCCAGCTGGCGCAGCCACGGTAATTTGCTGTTCACCAACTGGCTCAACTACTACGTTTACCAGATCACGCCGTTCGATCTACGCCATATGAACCCCACGCTGGATTAAGCGTTTCAGCTCCTCTTAAAGCACCTGCGGGTGCTTTTTTTATTTCTGAAAAACACTTCCCGGCACGATCGAATTTTAATCTGTTTGTTATCAACTGGTTAATGCATTATAAATTAAAAAATGGAAATTGTTTTTGATTTTGTATTTTCATTGAGTAATCTTAAACCTGCTGAACGAAAACTGCACAGTCTGAATTTCATCAGCGATGAGGATCATTCTGGATCAACAACGAGGAGCCATGGCATGACACAACAGGCAACTACGACCGAAGAACTGGCCTTCAGTCAACCGTATAGCGAGCAGGAGCAGCAGATCCTGACGTCCGAAGCGGTGGAGTTTCTCAGTGAACTGGTGGCGCGCTTTACGCCCAAACGCAACGCCCTGCTGGCTGCAAGGCTGCAACAGCAACTGAAAATAGATAACGGTACGCTGCCCGATTTTATTTCGGAAACTGCTTCCATTCGTGAAAGCGACTGGAAGATCCGTGGCATCCCGGCGGATTTACGTAACAGACGCGTTGAGATCACCGGGCCGGTCGAGCGCAAAATGGTGATTAACGCCCTCAACGCCAATGTGAATGTCTTCATGGCGGACTTTGAGGACTCGCTGGCACCCAACTGGCAAAAAGTGATCGAAGGCCAGATCAACCTGCGTGACGCGGTTAACGGCACCATCAGTTACACCAATGAAAGCGGGAAAATCTATCAGCTGAAACCCGATCCTGCGGTGCTGTTTTGCCGTGTGCGCGGTCTACACCTGCCGGAAAAACACGTTACCTGGCGCGGTGAGCCGATCCCCGGCAGCCTGTTCGACTTCGCGCTCTACTTCTTCCACAACCATAAAAATCTGCTCGCCAAAGGCAGCGGCCCCTATTTCTACCTACCGAAAACCCAGGCCTGGCAGGAAGCCGCATGGTGGAGCGAGGTATTCAGCTATGCCGAAGATCGCTTCAACTTGTCGCGCGGCACCATTAAAGCCACGCTGCTGATTGAAACCCTGCCGGCGGTTTTCCAGATGGACGAGATCCTGCACGCGCTGCGCGATCATATCGTCGGCCTGAACTGTGGCCGCTGGGATTACATCTTCAGCTATATCAAAACGCTGAAGAACTATCCGGATCGTGTGCTGCCGGATCGTCAGCAGGTGACGATGGATAAGCCATTCCTTAATGCCTACTCGCGTCTGCTGATTAAAACCTGTCACCGTCGCGGCGCCTTTGCGATGGGCGGCATGGCCGCGTTCATTCCGAGTAAAGATCGTGAACGCAATGAGTGGGTGCTGAACAAAGTCAAAGCCGACAAAGAGCTGGAAGCTAAAAACGGTCACGACGGCACCTGGATCGCGCATCCCGGTCTGGCTGATACGGTGATGGACATCTTCAACCATGCGCTGGGCGATAACCCCAACCAACTGCACGTCACCCGCGACGAAGATGCGCCTGTTACCGCCGACGAACTGCTGGCCCCCTGTGACGGCGAGCGTACCGAAGAGGGCATGCGCGCCAATATCCGCGTGGCGGTGCAGTACATCGAAGCCTGGATCTCCGGCAATGGCTGCGTGCCGATTTATGGCCTGATGGAAGACGCTGCAACGGCAGAAATCTCGCGCACCTCAATCTGGCAGTGGATCCATCACGAAAAATCGCTCAGTGACGGCACGCCCGTCACCAAAGCGCTGTTCCGCCGCATGCTGGCGGAAGAGATGCAGGTGATCCAGGAAGAACTGGGTGAACACCGGTTCAGCAGCGGGCGCTTCAGCGATGCCGCGCGCCTGATGGAGCAAATCACCACCTCCGACGAGCTGATCGACTTCCTGACCCTGCCGGGCTACCGCCTGCTGGCGTGATCCCCACATAATAAAAATGGAGCATCTGCGATGAAAACCCGTACCCAACAAATCGAACAACTACAACAAGAATGGACTAACCCGCGCTGGGAGGGCATCCGTCGCCCGTACAGCGCCGATGAAGTGGTGAAGCTGCGCGGCTCGGTGAATCCGGAATGCACGCTCGCTCAGCTGGGCGCCGCCAGAATGTGGCGGCTCCTGCACGGCGAGTCGAAAAAAGGCTATATCAACAGTCTCGGCGCGCTGACCGGCGGTCAGGCACTGCAACAGGCGAAGGCCGGGATCGAAGCGATTTATCTCTCCGGCTGGCAGGTGGCGGCTGATGCTAACCTCGCGTCCAGCATGTATCCGGATCAATCCCTCTATCCGGCGAACTCCGTACCGGCGGTGGTGGATCGGATCAACAATACCTTCCGCCGCGCGGATCAGATCCAGTGGGCGGCAGGCATCGAACCGGGGGATCCGCGCTATGTGGATTACTTCCTGCCGATCGTTGCAGATGCCGAAGCCGGTTTCGGCGGCGTGCTTAACGCCTTTGAACTGATGAAGTTGATGATCGCCGCGGGCGCGGCGGCCGTGCATTTTGAAGATCAGCTCGCCTCGGTGAAAAAATGCGGCCATATGGGCGGCAAAGTGCTGGTGCCGACGCAGGAAGCCATTCAGAAACTGGTGGCGGCGCGTCTGGCGGCTGACGTGATGGGCGTGCCGACGCTGCTCATCGCCCGTACCGATGCTGACGCCGCCGATCTCATCACCTCCGACTGTGATGAATATGACCGTGAATTTATTACCGGCGAACGCACCAGCGAAGGCTTTTACCGCACACGGGCAGGTATTGAACAGGCGATCAGCCGCGGCCTTGCTTACGCTCCTTATGCCGATCTGGTGTGGTGCGAAACCTCGACGCCGGATCTGGAGCAGGCGAAGCGTTTTGCCGACGCCATTCACGCCCGCTTTCCCGGCAAACTGCTGGCCTATAACTGCTCGCCGTCGTTCAACTGGCAAAAAAATCTCGACGACACCACCATCGCCAGCTTCCAGCAGCAGCTGGCGGAGATGGGCTACAAATACCAGTTCATCACCCTCGCCGGCATCCACAGCATGTGGTTCAACATGTTCGACCTGGCTCATGCTTACGCGCAGGGCGAGGGTATGAAGCATTACGTTGAAAAGGTCCAGCAGCCGGAGTTCGCCGCTGCGAAAGAGGGTTACACCTTTGTGTCCCATCAGCAGGAAGTGGGTACCGGTTACTTCGATAAGGTGACAACCATTATTCAGGGCGGCACCTCCTCCGTTACCGCGCTGACCGGTTCGACGGAAGAACAGCAGTTCTGACGTCCTGTAGCCCGGTGGCGTGAGGCTTACCGGGCCTGCGGATCCTGTCGTTATGCAGGCCGGACAAGCGAAGCGCCATCCGGCAATCCCAATTTCGGACGAGGGCAAAAGATGTCCCGTGACCTGGAACTGTTAATCGCCCAGACCATTCTCCAGGGTTTTGACGCGCAGTATGGGCGCTTCCTGGAGGTTACCTCCGGCGCGCAGCAGCGCTTTGAGCAGGCGGACTGGCACGCCGTGCAACAGGCGATGAAAAGCCGTATCCATCTTTACGATCATCACGTCGGGCTGGTGGTCGAGCAGTTACGCTGCATCACCGATAACCAGACGCTCAGCGCCGGATTTCTGCTGCGCGTTAAAGAGCAGTACACCGCCTTGCTGCCTGACTACCCGCGTTTCGAAATTGCCGAAAGCTTCTTTAATTCTGTCTACTGCCGCCTGTTCAGTCACCGTCAGCTGACGCCCGAACGGCTGTTTGTGTTCAGCTCACAGCCCGCGCAGCGCCTGCACGTTACGCCGCGGCCGCTTGCAAAAGACTTCACGCCGTATTACGGCTGGCACGCGCTGCTCCATAACGTGCTGGAAGATCTACCTCTGCGGCTGCCGTGGCAGAACCAGGCGCGTGATGTGGGTTATATCGTGGCGCATCTGCTGGAAAATTTCGGTGAAGCGCGGTTACGTCAGGCGCGTTTGCAGATCGCCAACGAACTGTTTTATCGCAACAAGGCCGCGTGGCTGGTGGCAAAGCTGATCCTGCCTGACGCCACCGTGCCCTTTTTACTGCCGATCCACCGCTCCGATGACCACCGGCTGTTCGTCGATACCTGCCTGACCACCAGCGCCGAAGCCAGTATCGTCTTTGGCTTTGCCCGCTCGTACTTTATGGTTTACGCCCCCTTTCCCGGCGCGCTGGTGGAATGGCTACGGGAGATCCTGCCCGGTAAAACCACCGCTGAGCTGTACATGGCCATCGGCTGCCAGAAGCACGGTAAAACCGAAAGCTACCGGGAATATCTGCACTATATCGCTGACAGCGACGAGCAGTTTGTTGAAGCGCCCGGCATTCGCGGCATGGTGATGCTCGTGTTCACCCTGCCGGGATTCGACCGGGTGTTTAAGGTCATTAAAGATCGCTTCGCGCCGCAAAAGGAGATGGACGCCGCCCATGTGCGCGCCTGCTACCAGCTGGTCAAGGAGCACGATCGCGTCGGACGCATGGCCGACACCCAGGAGTTTGAAAATTTTGTGCTGGAGAAGCGGCGGATCGCTCCGGCGCTGATGACGCTGCTGATGGAGGAAGCGCCGGGTAAAATTACCGACCTGGGGGATAATATCGCCATCAGCCATCTCTATATTGAACGGCGCATGGTGCCGCTGAATATCTGGCTGGAGCAGGTGGAAGGCCAGGCGTTGCACGACGCCATCGAAGAGTACGGTAACGCCATCCGCCAGCTGGCCGCCGCCAATATTTTCCCCGGCGATATGCTGTTTAAAAACTTCGGCGTGACGCGCCACGGGCGGGTGGTGTTCTATGACTACGATGAAATTTGCTATATGACGGAGGTGAATTTCCGCGACATCCCGCCCGCCCGTTATCCGGAAGATGAGATGAGCGCCGAGCCATGGTACAGCGTGGCGCCGGGGGACGTATTCCCGGAGGAGTTCCGCCACTGGCTGTGCGCCGATCCGCGCTGCCGGGCGCTGTTTGAAGAGCTGCACGCCGATCTCTTTCGCGCGGAGTACTGGCGCGGGTTACAGGAACGCATTCGGCAGGGCTATATAGAAGACGTTTACGCCTACCGCCGTCGCCAGCGTTTCAGCCAGCGTTACGGGGCGGGGTGACAGGCCGGGTATTATGCAATTGTGGTATTTGTAGGCCGGGTAAGGCGTAGCCGCCACCCGGCATCTCTTGGTTGCAACACTACATTACCGTGTGCCGCCGTACGCCAGCGTCACTTCTTTCGCCGCTTTGATCACCAGCGCGCCCAGCTCCGTCACGCGGTCATCGGTAATGCGCGAAATCGGCCCGGAAATGGAGATCGCCGCAAAAGGCTCGCGATGCTCATCAAAAATACAGGCCGCCACACAGCGCAGGCCCAGCGCATGCTCTTCATCATCCAGGGAGTAACCGCGCTTGCGCGTCTGGGCCAGATCTTCTTTCAGATGTAGCGGCGACACCAGAGTCGCATGAGTATATGCATGCAGCCCCTGACGGTGCAGCAGGCCGGTGACCTGTTCCTCRGAAAGCTGCGCCAGAAAGGCTTTTCCCGCGCCGGACGCATGCATCGGCAGCTTACCGCCGATCGGCGCTGACATCCGCATTAACTGTGTGCACTGCACCTGATCGATAATAATCGCCTGATGATCGCTCTGGTCGAGCACCGCCAGATTCACCGTCTCGCCGGAGTCCTCCATCAGCTTGCGCAGAATGGGATGCACAATCGCCAGCAGATTACGGCTTTGCAAAAAACTGCTGCCGATAACGAACGCGTGTGCGCCTACAGCCCAGTGCCCCAGCTCACCCACCTGACGCACAAAGCCCAGCTGCTGCATGGTGGTCAGCAGGCGGTGCGTCGTGGAGTTCGGCAGGCCAGCCTGCTGCGCCAGCTCGGTCAGCGCCACGCTGCCGTGGGATTCAGCGATCCACTCCAGCAACTTCAGGCCGCGCGTCAGCGACTGCACCTGGCCAGTGGCCTGTTGTGCAGCAGCGGGGGCGGGTTTTCTTCCGCGTTTGGCGGGAACAGTGGCAACCATGGCTGACTCCTTTTCTGTATCGTGGAAATCATTTTCGTTTTATTTGATTATATTGCAACCATCCTCTTACTGATCGGAGGAGTGGTTATGAACATGTCTCATGTTCAGCGCTGTTCTCTTTTCCGCCACAGGGGATTGTGCCAGTATGGTCTGCTGGCCTTTCTGGCCTGGTTGAGCGTCGTCAGGAGCACTCGTGAGCAGCAAAGTTGAGCAACTGCATCAGCAGTTAAAAAAACGCATTCTGGTTCTGGACGGGGGCATGGGCACCATGATCCAGGGCTATCGTCTGAGTGAGCAGGATTTCCGCGGCGAACGTTTCGCCGACTGGCCCTGCGATCTGAAAGGTAACAATGACCTGCTGGTGCTGAGCAAACCGGAGGTGATCACCGCCATCCACAACGCCTACTTTGAGGCGGGCGCGGACATCATTGAAACCAACACCTTTAACTCCACGACAATCGCCATGGCGGATTACCAGATGGAATCCCTGTCGGCGGAGATCAACCGCGAGGCGGCGAAACTGGCCCGCGCCTGTGCCGATGAATGGACAGCCCGCACGCCGGACAGGCCCCGCTATGTGGCGGGCGTGCTCGGCCCGACCAACCGCACGGCGTCTATTTCGCCGAACGTCAACGATCCGGCGTTCCGTAACATCACTTTCGATCAGCTTGTCGAGGCCTACCGGGAATCGACCCGTGCGCTGGTGGAGGGCGGCAGCGACCTGATCCTCATCGAAACCGTGTTCGACACCCTGAACGCCAAAGCGGCGATTTTCGCGGTGAAAGCCGAGTTTGACGCGCTGGGCATTGAGCTGCCGATCATGATTTCCGGCACCATTACCGACGCCTCCGGGCGCACACTGTCGGGGCAGACCACCGAAGCCTTCTATAACTCGCTGCGCCATGCCGATGCGCTCACCTTCGGCCTCAACTGTGCGCTTGGCCCGGATGAACTTCGCCAGTACGTGCAGGAGCTGTCGCGCATTGCGGAATGCTACGTCACCGCTCACCCTAACGCCGGGCTACCGAATGCCTTCGGCGAATACGATCTCGATGCCGACACCATGGCCGCGCAGATCCGTGAATGGGCCGAAGCGGGCTTTCTGAATATCGTCGGCGGCTGCTGCGGCACCACCCCGGAACACATTGCCGCCATGGATCGCGCGGTGGCGGGATTAGCGCCGCGCGCTATACCGGAATTGCCGGTAGCCTGTCGTCTGGCCGGGCTGGAGCCGCTGAACATCGGCGCAGACAGCCTGTTTGTGAACGTCGGCGAGCGTACCAACGTCACCGGCTCTGCCAAATTCAAGCGCCTGATCAAAGAAGAAAAATATAACGAAGCGCTGGAAGTTGCCCTGCAACAGGTGGAGAGCGGCGCGCAAATTATCGACATCAATATGGATGAGGGGATGCTCGACGCCGAAGCGGCGATGGTGCGTTTCCTCAACCTGATCGCCGGCGAGCCGGACATCGCCCGCGTGCCGATCATGATCGACTCTTCCAAATGGGAGGTGATCGAAAAAGGCCTGAAATGCATTCAGGGCAAAGGCATCGTTAACTCCATCTCCATGAAAGAGGGCGTCGAGGCCTTTATTCATCATGCGAAACTGGTGCGGCGCTACGGCGCGGCGATGGTGGTGATGGCGTTCGATGAAGTGGGCCAGGCCGACACCCGCGCGCGTAAAATCGAAATCTGCCGCCGGGCCTACAAAATTCTTACCGAAGAGGTGGGTTTCCCGCCGGAAGACATCATTTTTGACCCGAATATCTTCGCCGTCGCCACCGGCATCGAAGAGCACAACAACTACGCGCAGGACTTTATCGGCGCCTGCGAAGACATTAAACGCGAACTGCCGCACGCGATGATTTCCGGCGGCGTGTCGAACGTCTCCTTCTCCTTCCGTGGCAACGATCCGGTGCGTGAAGCCATTCACGCCGTATTCCTCTATTACGCCATCCGCAACGGCATGGACATGGGCATCGTTAACGCCGGACAGCTGGCGATTTATGACGATTTGCCCGCTGAACTGCGCGACGCGGTGGAAGACGTGGTGCTTAACCGCCGCGACGACGGTACCGAGCGCCTGCTCGACCTGGCGGAAAAATACCGCGGCAGCAAAGCCGACGACGGCGCGAACGCGCAGCAGGCCGAGTGGCGCAGCTGGGACGTGCGTAAACGTCTCGAATACTCGCTGGTCAAGGGCATCACGGAGTTTATCGAGGCGGATACCGAAGAAGCCCGCCAGCAGGCCGAACGCCCCATCCAGGTAATTGAAGGTCCGCTGATGGACGGCATGAACGTGGTTGGCGATCTGTTTGGCGAAGGGAAAATGTTTCTGCCGCAGGTGGTGAAATCCGCCCGCGTGATGAAACAGGCGGTGGCATATCTGGAGCCGTACATCGAAGCCAGCAAAGAGAAAGGCAAAACCAACGGCAAAATGGTGATCGCCACCGTGAAGGGCGACGTACACGACATCGGCAAAAATATCGTCGGCGTGGTGTTGCAGTGTAATAACTACGAAATTATCGATCTGGGCGTGATGGTGCCAGCCGAGAAGATCCTCAAAACCGCCCGTGAAGTGAATGCTGATCTGATTGGCCTGTCCGGCCTTATCACGCCGTCGCTGGACGAAATGGTCAACGTGGCGAAAGAGATGGAGCGCCAGGGCTTTACCATTCCGCTGCTGATTGGCGGCGCAACCACCTCCAAAGCGCACACCGCGGTGAAGATCGAGCAGAACTACAGCGGGCCGACGGTCTACGTGCAAAACGCCTCGCGCACCGTGGGCGTGGTGTCTGCGCTGCTGTCCGACGAGCAGCACGATGATTTTGTCGCCCGTACCCGCAAAGAGTACGAAACCGTACGTATTCAGCATGGGCGTAAAAAACCGCGTACCCCACCGGTGACGTTACAGGCGGCGCGGGAAAACGATCTGGCTTTCGACTGGGAGAGCTATACCCCGCCAGTAGTGCATCGTCCCGGCGTACAGGAAGTCAGCGCCAGCATTGAGACACTGCGTAACTACATCGACTGGACGCCGTTCTTTATGACCTGGTCGCTGGCCGGAAAATACCCGCGCATTCTCGAAGATGAGGTGGTGGGGGAAGAGGCGCAGCGCCTGTTTAAAGACGCCAACGACCTGCTGGATAAACTGAGCGCCGAAAAATCGCTCAATCCGCGCGGCGTGGTCGGGCTGTTCCCGGCGAACCGGGTGGGCGATGACGTGGAAATTTACCGCGACGAGTCCCGCACGCAGGTGCTGACCGTGGCGCACCATCTGCGTCAGCAGACCGAAAAGATCGGCTTCGCGAATTACTGCCTCGCTGATTTTGTCGCCCCGAAAAGCAGCGGCAAAGCGGATTATATCGGCGCCTTCGCGGTGACCGGTGGCCTCGAGGAAGACGCGCTGGCCGAGGCCTACGACGCGCAGCACGATGATTACAACAAAATCATGGTCAAGGCCGTCGCCGACCGTCTGGCGGAAGCCTTTGCAGAATACCTGCACGAGCGGGTGCGCAAAGTGTACTGGGGCTACGCGCCGAATGAGAACCTCAGCAACGAGGAGCTGATCCGCGAGAACTACCAGGGGATCCGCCCGGCACCGGGGTATCCGGCCTGTCCGGAGCACACCGAAAAAGGCACCATCTGGCAACTGCTGGACGTGGAAACCCACACCGGCATGAAGCTGACGGAATCCTTCGCCATGTGGCCGGGCGCGTCGGTATCGGGCTGGTACTTCAGCCATCCTGACAGCAAATACTTTGCGGTTGCGCAGATCCAGCGCGACCAGGTGGAAGACTACGCCCTGCGCAAAGGGATGACGGTAACGGAAGTGGAGCGCTGGCTGGCCCCGCATCTGGGCTACGACGCGGACTAACCCTGTCATATTTGGTTAATAATAAACAAGGCACCTTCCGGGTGCCTTGGCACTTTATTACATTTAAGACCTTATACTTACCTGAGTGAACTCACCTTTCCCCACGGGAGAAGAGGAGGAGAAAGGAAACCAACAATACTCAGGAGGCAACCATTCCGTGTTAACGCTGTTACACCTGTTATCCGCTGTCGCCCTGCTGGTCTGGGGAACCCATATCGTGCGCACCGGCGTCATGCGCGTGTTCGGCGCGCGGCTGCGTACCGTACTCAGCCGCAGCGTGGAAAAGAAACCGCTCGCCTTCTGCGCGGGGATTGGCGTCACCGCGCTGGTACAGAGCAGTAACGCCACTACCCTGCTGGTGACATCCTTCGTCGCCCAGGATCTGGTCGCGCTGGCTCCGGCGCTGGTGATCGTGCTTGGCGCGGATGTCGGTACGGCGCTGATGGCGCGCGTGCTGACCTTTGATCTTTCATGGCTGTCGCCGCTGCTGATATTTATCGGCGTGATTTTCTTCCTTGGCCGCAAACAGACGCGCGCCGGACAGATGGGGCGCGTGGGTATTGGCCTCGGGCTTATTCTGCTGGCGCTGGAGCTGATCGTACAGGCAGTGACGCCCATCACCCAGGCCAACGGTGTAAAAGTCATTTTCGCCTCGCTGACGGGCGATCTGATGCTGGATGCGCTGATAGGCGCAATGTTTGCAGTGATCACCTATTCCAGTCTGGCGGCGGTGCTGCTGACCGCCACGCTGACGGCGGCGGGGGTGATCGCTTTCCCGGTCGCGCTCTGTCTGGTCATTGGCGCAAACCTCGGCTCCGGCCTGCTTGCGGTACTCAATAACAGCGCTGCTAATGCCGCCGCCCGCCGGGTGGCGATGGGCAGCCTGCTGTTTAAGCTGGTGGGCAGCCTGGCGATCCTGCCGTTTGTGCATCTGCTGGCTGATGCCATGGACCGGCTGCCGCTGCCGGAGTCCGAGCTGGTGATCTATTTCCACGTTTTCTACAACCTGATCCGCTGCCTGGTGATGGTGCCTTTTGTCGGGCCGATGGCGAATTTCTGTAAGCGTATTATTCGTGATGAGCCGGAGCTGGATGCGCGCTTAAAACCGAAGCATCTGGATACCAGTGCGCTGGACACCCCCGCGCTGGCGCTGTCCAATGCCGCGCGCGAAACGCTGCGCATGGGCGACGCCATGGAGCAGATGCTGGTGGATTTTAAAAAGGTGATGCACGGCGAGCCGCGTCAGGAAAAAGAGCTGCGTAAAACGGCGGATGACATCAACGTGCTCTACACCGCCATCAAACTCTATCTTGCGCGTATGCCGAAGGATGAACTGGCGGAAGAGGAGTCCCGCCGCTGGGCGGAAATTATTGAAATGTCCCTTAACCTCGAACAGGCGTCAGACATTGTCGAGCGGATGGGTAGCGAAATCGCCGATAAATCCCTCTCCGCACGGCGGGCGTTTTCGCTGGAAGGCTTAAACGAACTGGACGCGCTGCTGGAGCAGTTGCTCAGCAACCTGCAACTGGCGATGTCGGTATTCTTTTCCGGCGATGTGCCCAGCGCCCGCCGCCTGCGCCGCCGCAAACACCGTTTCCGCATCCTCAATCGGCGCTACTCTCATGCGCACGTTGATCGGCTGCATCAGCAAAACGTGCAGAGTATTGAAACCAGTTCGCTGCATCTGGGGCTGCTGGGGGACATGAAACGTCTGAACTCGCTGTTCTGCGCGGTGGCCTACAGCGTGATGGAACAACCGGATGAAGACGACGAGCGCGACGAGTATTAATATTTTCTCTGTGCCGGATAGCCATGCTGTCCGGCTCAGCCAAAGAGTTCACTGTGCGTACCGAGATCGATAAAGGTGACCAGGTTTTGGGTGTCATCAAGCCGGTAAACCAGCAGGAAATCACCCCCGATATGTAACTCTCTGGCGCCTGCCCATTCCGCCCCGTTCAGTTCATGATCCAGATATTCAGCAGGCAATGTGGTCTGACAGAAAATGAGTGACATAACGTCCGCAACAGCATGCATATTACGTCGGCCAGCTTTGTTGTAACGTGCCCAGGACTTTGCAAAAGTGCGGGTATATTCCACCCGGCGAGGGAGTTTACTTCTCTTGTGATTCATCGTCGTTCAGTCCCTTGAGCATATCGTCCATCGACGTAAAGCGATGACTTGCTTTCGTTTCGATCTCCGTTGCTTCCTGCAACGCGATTTTCATTCTGGCAGAAGGGCGCTTAACCTCAAACGGGATGCCCTGATGGCTGACCACCTGTTCAAGGAAAAGGCGAACGGCGCTGCTTACCGTAAGTCCACAGTCGCGTAATACCTGACTCGCTTCATTTTTCAGCTCCTCAGAAATACGCATTTTAATGCTGGTTTGCATAAATCTATTCTCCACAAAGTTGTGGGTACATTGTAGGGGCGCAGCGCTTATTTTTCAAGCATTGCTCTGCTAACGAGAAACCTGTGACCTCACAAAGCCATTTTTTCTGACGCGGCAGGTAAGGTATATTCCGCTTTTACAGGAGAATTTATGCTGCCAGACTCATCAACCCGATTAAACAAATACATTAGCGAAAGCGGGATCTGCTCGCGTCGCGAGGCTGACCGTTACATCGAGCAGGGAAACGTCTTTATTAACGGCAAACGCGCCGCTATTGGCGACCAGGTCTCTCCCGGCGATGTGGTAAAAGTTAACGGTCAGTTGATTGAGCCGCGGGAAGCGGAAGATTTGGTGTTTATCGCGCTAAATAAACCCGTGGGGATCGTCAGCACCACGGAAGACAGCGAAAAAGACAATATTGTGGATTTCGTGAACCACAGTAAGCGCGTTTTCCCCATCGGGCGTCTGGATAAAGACTCGCAGGGGCTGATTTTCCTCACCAACCACGGCGATCTGGTGAATAAAATCCTGCGCGCCGGTAACGATCACGAAAAAGAGTATCTGGTGACGGTCAACAAACTGGTTACCGATGAGTTTATTCGCGGCATGGGCGCGGGCGTGCCGATCCTCGGTACGGTGACGAAGAAGTGCAAAGTCAAAAAGGAAGCGCCCTTTACCTTCCGCATTACGCTGGTGCAGGGGCTGAACCGTCAGATCCGCCGCATGTGCGAACATTTCGGTTATGAAGTGACGAAGCTGGAGCGCACGCGCATCATGAACGTCAGTCTCAGCGGATTACCGCAGGGGGAGTGGCGCGATCTGATGGACGATGAGCTGATTGGCCTGTTTAAGCTGATTGAAAATTCCAGTTCGGAAGCAAAGCCGAAGGGAAAAGCCAAACCGAAGGCCCAGTCCGCGAAAGCGCCTGCGGCGAAAGCCGCGAAGCCCGACGACAAAAGCCGGGCGAAACCTGCCGGCAAACGCTTCGTGCAGCCGGGCCGTAAGAAAAAAGGCCGCTAAACCCTAACGCTTGCCGCGCGTGGAGGTATTGGCAGACCAGGAATAGGTCGCCTCCGCGTCCGGTTTATAGGCTTTTTGCTTCTTCGCCTGTCGCGCCTTTTTCGCTGCCGCTTCACGCTCCGCCATCAGTTTATCGATGTACTCTTTTTTCACATGATTGGTTTCAGAATTGGTGAGCAGACGCCCGTGTGATATGCGTGCGCGGTCGAGCAGTGTTTTCAGCTCGCGCTGTTCACTTTCCGTCATATCTTGTTGTGTCAGTCTTGCAATAGCCATGGTGACGATCTCCTGGGGAAAGTGCCACGAGTGTACGTGATGAACGCGATCCATGCAGTAACCTTCGTCGCACAAAAAAATGCCGGGTAAAAACCCGGCAGCAAGGCGTGATAAACGATAGCGGCACTCTTACTCAAATAAATTGTGATGCAGTTTCTGCACGACCTGCTCAGCCTCGCCGCCCGGCACCAGGAAGCACAGGTTATGGCTGGATGCGCCATAGCAAATCATGCGGATATTGAACGGCTCCAGCACGCCAAACACCTCTTTGCCCACGCCGCAGGCTTTCGACAGATCGTTGCCGATCAGCGCTACCAGCGCGAGATTTTCTTCCACTTCCACGCGGCACAGGGCAGACAGCTCCATCAGCAGCGATTGCGTCAGCAGCGTATCGCCGGTGGAGGTGGAGCCGGTAGTGTCCAGCGTCAGCGCCACGCTGACTTCGGAGGTGGTGATCAAGTCCACGGAAATATTGTGACGGGCGAGGATGCCGAACACCTCCGCCAGAAAACCGCGGGAGTGCAGCATGTTCAGGCTGTGCAGAGTGACCAGCGTCTGCTTACGACGCAGCGCCAGCGCACGGAACAGCGGCGGGTTTTGCGTTTCGTTGCACACCAATGTGCCGCCTGCCTGTGGATCTTTGCTTGAGCCGACAAACACCGGAATATCGCTGCGCACGGCGGGCAGTAAGGTTGCCGGGTGCAGCACTTTCGCGCCGAACGTCGCCATCTCGGCGGCTTCTTCAAAGGCGATTTCGTCGATGCGTTTTGCCGACGGCACCACGCGCGGATCGGTGGTGTAAATCCCTGGTACGTCAGTCCAGATGTCGACGCGGGTGGCGTGCAGCGCTTCTGCCAGCAGTGCCGCCGTGTAATCGCTGCCGCCGCGACCAAGCGTGGTGGTACGGCCTTTGGATTCGCTGCCGATAAAGCCCTGGGTGATCACCAGGCCTTCTTCCAGACGCGGCGCAAGCTGTTGTTTCGCCAGCTCGGCCAGCGCGGCGACGTCCGGCTCGGCACGACCAAAGCGGTCACTGGTGCGCATGATTTTACGCACGTCAAACCAGCGGGCGTCGACGTTGCGCTCACGCAGGATCTCAACGAACAGCAGGGTGGACATTAATTCGCCATGGCTGACCAGTTCATCGGTCAGCGCGGTAGAGGTGGCCAGCGACGCCGCTTCCGCCAGCGTGGTGATGTTTTCCAGCAGGCGGTCGATTTCCTCACGGATGACGTTCGGATTGCGCATACGCTCCAGAATGTCGAACTGGATTTTGCGAATGGCGTCCAGCTTCACGAAGCGCTCAGTGGCTTCAAGCCCCTCTGCCAGCGCCACCAGCAGGTTGGTGACGCCCGCTGACGCTGAGAGCACCACCAGGCGCACGCTGTCGTCAGAGAGCACCACATCGGCGCTGCGGTTCATGGCATCAAAATCGGCAACGCTGGTGCCGCCGAATTTGGCGACGATGAGCGGGGATACAGCTTCTGTCATAACGACCTCGTGTCAGGGAGAGAAAAAGCGACCATGGCACAAGGGCATATCGAAAACCGGTGCTGGCGCAAATACCGTATTTATAAATAAAAGGTGCGGCGGGCAGTGTCAACGCCGGGATTATGCGGATTATTCATGTTATCCAGCCGCCCAGGAAATTAACTTATAACGGCTATACTTTGCGCGGGCCTTCCTCTTAACGCGACGATCCCCATTACACAAAAACCATCACAATTTTTGTGCGCAGGCGCTACAATCGACCGCAGTTAACATTCTCAAATCAGAAGAGTATTGCCATGAAAAACATTAACCCGAAGCAAACTTCTGCCTGGCAGGCACTGCAAAAACACTATGAGGCGATGAAAGATGTGACCATCGCCGAGCTCTTCGCGCAGGACAGCGATCGTTTCGCGAAGTTCTCCGCCACCTTTAACGATCAGATGCTGGTGGATTTCTCCAAAAACCGCATCACTGAAGAAACGCTCTCCCTGTTGCAGGATCTGGCCAAAGAAACCGATCTGGCTGGCGCCATCAAATCTATGTTCTCCGGTGAGAAGATCAACCGCACGGAAGATCGCGCGGTGCTGCACGTCGCGCTGCGTAACCGCAGCAATACACCTATCCTCGTTGACGGCAAAGATGTGATGCCGGAAGTGAACGCGGTGCTGGAAAAAATGAAAGCCTTCTCGGAAGCGATCATTTCCGGTAGCTGGAAAGGCTATACCGGCAAGCCGATCACCGACGTGGTGAACATCGGTATCGGCGGCTCCGACCTCGGTCCGTTCATGGTGACCGAAGCGCTGCGCCCGTACAAAAACCACCTCAACATGCACTTTGTTTCTAACGTTGATGGTACCCACATCGCGGAAGTGCTGAAGAAAGTGAACCCGGAAAGCACGCTGTTCCTCGTGGCGTCCAAAACCTTCACCACCCAGGAAACCATGACCAACGCCCTGAGCGCGCGCGAATGGTTCCTGAAAACCGCCGGCGATCAGCAGCACGTTGCGAAACACTTCGCCGCGCTCTCCACCAATGCGAAAGCAGTAGGCGAGTTTGGTATTGATACCGCCAATATGTTTGAATTCTGGGACTGGGTGGGCGGCCGTTACTCCCTGTGGTCAGCGATTGGTCTGTCGATCATCCTGTCCGTTGGCTTTGACAACTTTGTGGAACTGCTGTCCGGCGCGCACGCGATGGATAAGCACTTCTCCACCACCGCGCCGGAGCAAAACCTGCCGGTCCTGCTGGCGCTGATCGGCATCTGGTACAACAACTTCTTCGGCGCTGAAACCGAAGCGATCCTGCCGTACGACCAGTACATGCACCGTTTTGCCGCGTACTTCCAGCAGGGCAACATGGAATCCAACGGTAAGTACGTTGACCGTAACGGCAACCCGGTGGATTACCAGACTGGCCCGATCATCTGGGGTGAGCCGGGCACCAACGGCCAGCACGCGTTCTATCAGCTGATCCACCAGGGAACCAAAATGGTGCCGTGCGATTTCATCGCCCCGGCAATCACCCATAACCCGCTGTCCGATCACCATCCGAAGCTGCTGTCTAACTTCTTCGCTCAGACCGAAGCGCTGGCGTTTGGTAAATCCCGTGAGGTGGTTGAGCAGGAATATGCCGACCAGGGTAAAGATCCGAAAACGCTGGAGCACGTGGTGCCGTTTAAAGTGTTCGAAGGCAACCGCCCGACCAACTCCATTCTGCTGCGTGAAATCACGCCGGCAAGCCTGGGCGCGCTGATTGCGCTCTATGAGCACAAAATCTTCACCCAGGGCGCGATCCTTAACATCTTCACCTTTGACCAGTGGGGCGTAGAGCTTGGTAAGCAGCTGGCGAACCGCATCCTGCCGGAGCTGGGCGATGAAAAAGAAATCAGCAGCCACGACAGCTCAACCAATGGCCTGATCAACCGCTACAAGTCCTGGCGTAAATAAGGCATTGCAGGCCCGTGCCGGTGTAGCGTCGCCGGGCTATTTAAAAATATCGATCTATACTAAAAGCCGATATTAGTATCGGCTTTTCTTATCGGATAATTCCCGTTGTCTGTGCCTTGCCGCAAATTCCTGTATTGAGTTTAATCTGAAAATCCAGAATGACCTGTTATTACCTGAGGGTTATTTTAGGATAATACGCAGCTTAAATCATCAGCACCTCTATTTTATCCTTTTGATTTTAAATAGATTAAAATTAAGTGAAGCGGTTTGACCGCAGGCCATTGTCCAATTATCTTAAAACCCTGTGGCTATTTCCCTGCTACGTAATTCGCCTGCCTTAGTTGTGTATACTCGATCGCGCCTGAGTCTCTCTCGGGTAAAAAATCCATTCATTCAATGAAGGGAAATTGATATGCGTAAAGTCCTGTATGGCATTTTTGCCATTTCAGCGCTGGCGGCGACGTCTGCGTTTGCGGCACCGGTGCAAGTCGGTGAAGCTGCAGGGTCGGCTGCAACGTCGGTATCGGCGGGCAGCTCGTCTGCGACAAGCGTCAGCACCGTGAGTTCTGCGGTGGGTGTCGCACTCGCAGCGACCGGCGGTGGTGATGGATCCAATACCGGAACCACCACTACAACGACCACAAGTACCCAGTAATCGGGGGTACATTAACCATAACCACACTTCGGTGTGGTTATTTTGACCCTGGAGAATTGTTGTGAAGCGAGCCGGAATTGTTCTGCTTTGTCTGTTGCTTCAGGCGTGCTCCGGCACGACCAAAGGACTGGGAAGCGCGCTGTGGGATAGCATGTTCGGCACCCCTGGCGTCCATCTCACGGATGAAGACATCGCGGACATGCCCTACGCGAGCCAGTACATGCAGCTCAACGGCGGACCGCAGTTATTTGTGGTGCTGGCGTTCTCAGAAAACGGCCAGCTGAAATGGGTGACGCAGGATCAGGCCACTATCGTGACTCAGCATGGGCGCATCGTTAAGACCCTGATCGGCCAGGATAACCTTATCGAGGTGAACAATCTCGCCGCCGATCCGCTGACCAAACCCAATCAGGTGCGGGACGGCGCAAGCTGGACGCGGACGATGGGCTGGACGGAACACGGCCAGGTGCGTTACGCCACCGCGCAATCGACGTTCCGCTGGGCGGGCACCGACACCCTCGCGCTTGGCAGCGATGTCACCGACGTCCGCGTGCTGGAAGAAGAAGTGACCACCGATCAAAAAACATGGACCAACCGTTTCTGGATAGACAGTGAAGGGCAAATCAGGCAGTCAACCCAGTATCTGGGCGCTGATTATTTCCCCATCAACACTATGTTGATTAAGGCTGCAAAAGAAAAATGAAGGCACTTATCACATCGTTACTTTTAACCCTGATGCCTCCGCTGGCCTTTGCTGCGGGCACTATCAAGGTTTATTCCCCGGACAGCACACAGCCGAAAACATTAACCGATGCCCCTTTTTTGATTGATTTAGTCGGGCAGCCCCGGCTGGCAAACAGCTGGTGGCCGGGCGCGGTGATCAGCGAAGGCAAAGCCACGGTGATTGCCGAACAGCGTCATCAGGCGCTGCTGGCGCGTCTTGGCGCGCTGGCGAGTGAAGAAGAGGGCGACGATGCCGCCGCCATTAACAGCGTGCGCCGTCAGTTGCAGGCGGTGAAAGTGACCGGACGTCAGCTGGTGCCGCTCGATCCGGATCGGGTGCGCGTCGAACCTACGGCCAACCGTCCGCTGGAAGGTGAGTACACACTGTGGGTGGGGCCGCAGCCTGCTACAGTGACGGTCGCGGGGCTTATCAGCAGCCCCGGTAAGAAGCCCTTTCAGCCCGGGCGCGATGTGGCGGGCTATCTCGATGACATGAGCCTGCTCAGCGGCGCGGAACGAAGCTATGCGTGGGTGATTTATCCCGACGGGCGTACCGAGAATGTGCCTGTGGCGTACTGGAACCGGCGGCATGTCGAGCCGATGCCGGGCAGCGTGATCCTGGTCGGCTTTGCCGACTCGATCTGGAGCAGCCAGTACGAAGAAATTAACGCCGATATTCTTTACTCCCTCACGCATCGGATCCCGGATTAATGAAAAAAATCTATCTCTATAGTCTGCTGGCGCTGGGGGTGAACGCGGCGTGCCATGCAGAAACCTATCCGGCCCCCATTGGCCCGTCGCAGTCCGATTTTGGCGGCGTTGGCCTGTTACAGACGCCCACGGCGCGCATGGCGCGTGAAGGCGAGATCAGCCTCAACTATCGCGATAACGATCAGTACCGCTACTATTCCGGCTCGGTGCAGCTTTTCCCGTGGCTGGAAACCACTCTGCGCTATACCGACGTGCGTACCCGTCAGTACAGCAGCGTGGATGCGTTTTCCGGCGACCAGACTTACAAAGATAAAGCCTTCGATTTAAAACTGCGCCTGTGGGAAGAGGGTTACTGGCTGCCGCAGGTGGCGGTGGGCGCGCGCGATATCGGCGGTACCGGCCTGTTTGACGCCGAATACATCGTGGCGAACAAAGCCTGGGGACCCTTTGATTTCTCGCTCGGCCTCGGCTGGGGTTATCTTGGCACTTCGGGCAACATCAAAAACCCGCTCTGTACCTACAGCAATAAATATTGCGTACGCGATAACAGCTACAATCAGGCCGGCTCGGTGGATGCCAGCCAGATGTTCCACGGGCCGACTTCGCTGTTCGGCGGCGTAGAGTACCAGACGCCGTGGCAACCGCTGCGCCTGAAGCTGGAATATGAAGGTAACAACTACGAGCAGGACTTCGCGGGCAAACTGCCGCAACGCAGCAACTTCAACGTCGGGGCGATTTATCGCGTCACCGACTGGGCCGACGTCAACGTGAGCTATGAGCGCGGCAACACCTTCATGTTTGGCGTCACGCTGCGTAATAACTTTAACGATTTGCGCCCGAGCTATAACGATAACGCCCGTCCGCAATACCAGCCGCAGCCGCAGGACGCCATCCTGCAACATTCTGTGGTGGCGAATCAGCTGACGCTGCTGAAATATAACGCTGGCCTTGCGGATCCGCAGATTCAGGTGAAAGACGATACCCTGTACGTTACCGGCGAGCAGGTGAAATACCGCGACTCGCAGGAAGGGATCGAGCGCGCCAACCGCATCATCATGAACGATTTGCCGGACGGCATTCGCACCATCCGTGTGACGGAAAATCGTCTGAACATGCCGCAGGTGACCACTGAAACCGACGTCGCCAGCCTGCAACGCCATTTACAGGGCGAGCCGCTGGGACATGAAACCGAACTGGTGCAAAAACGCGTCGAACCGGTGGTGCCGGACTCCACCGAGCAGGGCTGGTATATCGAAAAATCCCGTTTCGATTTTCATATCGATCCGGTGCTGAACCAGTCCGTAGGCGGCCCGGAAAGCTTCTACATGTACCAGCTGGGCGTGATGGCGACTGCCGATCTATGGCTGACCGACCACCTGCTGACCACCGGCAGTCTGTTCGGCAACATCGCCAACAACTACGACAAATTTAACTACACCAACCCGCCGAAGGATTCGCTGTTGCCGCGCGTGCGTACCCATGTGCGTGATTATGTTGAAAACGACTACTACGTTAACAACATGCAGGCCAACTACTTCCAGTATCTCGGCAACGGCTTCTACGGCCAGGTGTACGGCGGTTATCTGGAAACCATGTACGGTGGCGCAGGCGCCGAAGTGCTGTGGCGTCCGGTGGACAGCAACTGGGCGTTCGGCATTGATGCCAACTACGTGAAACAGCGTGACTGGCGCGGTCCGAAAGAGATGATGAAGTTCACCGATTACAGTGTGAAAACCGGCCATCTCACCGCCTACTGGACGCCGCCGTTCGCGCAGGATGTGCTGATCAAGGCCAGCGTCGGGCAGTATCTGGCAGGGGACAAGGGCGGCACCCTGGAAGTATCGAAACACTTCGACAGCGGCGTGGTGGTGGGCACCTATGCCACCATCACCAACGTGTCACCTGAAGAGTACGGCGAAGGCGACTTCACCAAAGGCGTCTATGTCTCGATACCGCTGGATCTGTTCTCGACCGGCCCGACCCGCAGCCGCGCTGGCATCGGCTGGACGCCACTGACGCGTGACGGTGGTCAGATGCTGGGCCGTAAATTCCAGCTGTATGATATGACCAGCGATCGCTCCATTAACTTCCGCTGATTCCCCCCTTAAATTGTCCCTCTCCCGACCGGGAGAGGGCATTTCTCTGTAACTTTAAAAGAAATCCTGCTTTTGTGATTTACGTGATTATGTTCACAATGATTAAACGTTTAATCATTTAGCATAAGTGGCGTTCATAGAGTTAAGTGATAAACATGATGTCATTCATTGTTAACGTATCCACAGGGTTGGTGGGCTTTTCTATGAAAAAACAAACCATTCATTTCTTTCAGATATTATCCCGCGCTTTTATTACTCCCGTTGCGCTTCTGTCTTTTGCTTCATTGTTGCTGGGCGTCGCCTCGTTGTTTCTCTGGCATGAAAAACTACGTGAATTGCTTCCGTTTTTAAATTCTGCCGTATTTCAGTATGTCGCTAATCTGCTTAATACTGTGGGCGCGGTAATAATGGATAATTTGCCCTTATTATTTGCAGTTACGCTGGCCTTTACGCTTGCGAAAGCAGAGAAAGAATATGCGGCGCTGGGCGCGCTATGTGGTTATATGGCTTTGCTGATGGGTATGCATGTGCTGATTACAGTCAATCCTGCGGTCAACGAGATGTTCACGAAAAGCGCGCTGACGACCACGCTGGGTATTGAAACAGTCAACACGGGCGTGGTAGGCGGTATTATTACCGGGCTGCTCTCCGCAATAATTCATAATCGTGTTCATCAGATAAAATTCCCGGTGGCGCTGGCTTTTTTCGGCGGCGTCAGGTTCGTCCCCCTCGCCAATATTATGTTTTTCGTGGCCTTTGGTCAGTGCTTTCCTTTTTTATGGTTGATGCTTTCCAAAGTGATAAACCATGCGGCAATGGGCATCTCCAGCGCGGGTGTTTTTGCGCCCTTTATCTATGGTCTGGGAGAGCGATTACTCCTGCCCACAGGACTGCATCAAATCTGGAATACGGTCATCAGGGATACGATGGTTTCCGGTATCGCTATTTTTCCTGACGGGCACACGGTGGAAGGCGCAAGAGCGATTTTTGCGGAATACCTGAAAACCAACACCCTACCGGTCAATATGACACTGGCGGACATCGTTAAATTCCTGCGCGGTGGGCAGATCCCGATAACCATGTTCACCCTGCCGATGATGGCGCTGGCCATGTACCAGACGGCGAGGCCAGAGCAGCGTAACAAGATCAAGCCGTTACTGGTGACCGGCGCTTTTACCTCCATTATCGCCGGTGTGACTGAACCTCTGGAATTCACCTTTCTTTTCGTTTCACCGGTCTGGTATCTGATCTATTCCGTCATTAACGGCTTAAGCTGGATGTTCTGTTATCTCTTCCAGAGTAATTTAGGCGGCACCGAAGCCAATATTATTGGGCTGGTACTCTATGGCTTCCTGCGCCCGGAATCGACATTCTGGATAAACATGTTGATTGGCATCGTCTTTAGTCTTGCAGGTTATACGCTGTTCCGCTTCTGGATCGTGCATTTTGATTTAAAAACGCCGGGCCGGGGCAGCGACTATGAACAGACGATCGATATTCTGGGGATCAATCAGCAACAGGATGACATATCAAACGATCCGCTAAAACTAAAAGCGTTAGCGATAATCCGGGGCTTAGGCGGAAACAAGAATATTATCAGCGTCGATTGTTGCTATAGCCGCCTGAGGGTAAGCATTCATGATATTTCGCTGGTCGATGAACACATTATTCAGGCAACGGGCGCATTAGGTTATGTGCCGGTTGATGACGGAAACGTGCAAATTGTTTACGGCACCACCGTCGATACTATTCGTAACGCAGTCAGGAAATTACTTTAAAGGAGCAATCATGCAAATCCATCTGGTAAAAGATTATAACGCGATGTCGGCTTGTGCGTTTGACATTATTGCCAATACTCTTCGCCAAAAATCCAGCCCGGTGATCTCGCTGACCACCGGCGCGACACCTGCCGGACTTTTTAAATTGCTGGTGAAGGCGATTAATGCTGGCGACATTGATATTTCAAATACCGTTTTCCTGAATATTGATGAGTATGTCGGTAACCAGCGTGATGTGTATACCGTTCATACCTTTATGTTTGAACGTCTGTATAACCAGTTGACGCAAAAGCCCAAATACTTCGACATGTTTAATGCAGGTACCCTTAATAAGGACTATGAAATTCTGCGTTATAAACACATTCTCGACACCTATCCGCGGGATATTCAGTTAATGGGGCTGGGCACCAACGGGCACATTGGCGCCTGCGAGCCGGGCACGCCCTTCGATGCCAGCGCGTTCTGCGCTGAACATAAGGCATCGACGGTTGAAAGCACCATGAAGCTCTACAACATTACGCGCGAACAAGCGCCGACTCACATGTTCACGCTGGGCTTCAGGGAAATTATGGCTGCCGACAGGCCGTTGTTGATCGTCAGCGGTACCAGCAAAGCCGACGCCGTTCGCCGTCTGCTTGAGGAGCCGATCAATGAGTCCTGCCCGGCATCCTTTCTGCGTAATCATCCCAACTTCACTCTCATCCTTGATGAAGAGGCCGCCTCACAACTGCGTAAGGAAACGCTGGAATGGGCAACACGTTAATTGCGACCTGGCGCATGGCGCTGGAAGGGCTGGCTGAAGCGGCAGAGATAAGTGATGTGAAGAACGCTGTTCTGCATGCGGTCCGTAAGGTTGAAGACAATCCCAGGCTGCATTCCGTCGGCTACGGTGGTTTACCGGCAGAAAACGGTGAGGTCGAGCTGGATGCAGCCTTTATGGATGGCGATACGCTAAGCTATGGCGCGGTGGCGGCGGTACGCGATCTTAAAAATCCCATTATGGCCGCGCATTATCTTAGCGGCCTGCAACGCAATAACGTGCTCTGCGGGACGGGGGCTTTCCATGTCGCGGTCGGGCAGGGAATGGAGACGCGGGATAACACTTATTCGCTGGCGCAGCAGAAATGGCGCGCCGCGCTACAGGCTTCGCCCGGCCCGCTACCGCTGGAAGCCTACGATGGTCACGATACGGTGTGCATTCTGGGACGCGCGCCTGGCGGGTCGGTTTGCGCTGGCGTGTCGACCTCGGGATTATTTATGAAAAAACCGGGGCGCATGGGGGATTCACCGATTATTGGCTCCGGGTGCTACGCCGATAGCGCAACGGGCGCGGCGGCGGCAACCGGCGTCGGCGAGGATATTATGAAAGGCTGCCTTTCATGGGAAATCGTCCGGCTGATGGAGCAGTACTCCCCGCAGGAAGCCTGTGACAGAGCGCTCAACCAGCATACCGCAAAGCTGCTTGCCCGCCGTGGCGCCTGCGGCAGCATGTCCGTAATTGCGCTTAACCGCGAAGGCGAGTGGGGGGCGGCTACTAATAAAGATGAATTTTCTTTTGTCGTTGCCGAACCAGGGCGCGCCGCCGAAGTCTGGCTGGCGCATCACCATCGTCATTCCCCTGAACGTGCTTCCGCAGAGTGGCTGAACGGGTGGCTAGTAAATTTGCATGCGGGCTGCGGAGGTTAAGCCGAATCCCTGATAATTAATGCCGGATGGAATGCTTCGCCCTGCAGTGGTTGTTTATCGTCATCCATATGACAAAGTAACAGCCTGGCGGCGTTCCATCCCATCTGCGTCGCTGAAGTGTCGATACAGGTAATAGACGGCGAGAAAAATTCGGTGTCACTGACGTTTTCGAGGCAAATAATGGCGATATCACGATTGATATAGCTGTCTTTTCCGATGCCCCGTCCACGCATTTTTATCGCGGAAATCACTTCCTGCGTGGTGGCCGCATCATAGCAAATCATCGCGGTGACCCAGGGAGAACGGGAAAATAGTGCCGCCATTCTGTCTGCTAATGCGCCAGCGTTGCTGTCCGCAATAATCAGCGAAGTATCTTCCTCAAGATTATGTTCTTTTAACGCCGCAAAGTACCCGGCCAGTTTCTCTGCGCGATCTAGCGATTTGGGATGTCCGCCGATAAAGGCGATATGCATATGCCCGACATTAATCAAATAGCGGGTGGCGATATTTCCGGCATAGTGGGCGTTAAGCCCTATCTGTTGAGGTTGTTCCGCGACCCCCGAGGAGGCGATAAACAGACAGGGAATATTACGGGCATTCAGACGGGCAAGGGTACGCTCATTATTGTCGCGTTCACTGACGATCAAAAAGCCGTTAACGTTATAGTTCAGCGCGATATTAATGCGGTTTTCCAGTTCGGCCTGGGTTTCGAAGATCATGATGAAAGAGACTTTTTTGTGTTCATCAATACAGCTGGTGATCCCTTTCAGGGCATCCACATTAAAGGCCTGGCCCAGACCGTGAACCAGTACGGCAATAAGCCCCGTTTTACCGCTTTTAAGCGTGGCGGCATTGTTATTTCTGACGTAACCCAGTTCATCAATAGCCTTGTTGATCCGCTCCGTCGTCCATCTTGAGATACGGCCTTTCCCTGAGAGCGCCATCGATACGGTCGCCGCAGAAACCTCTGCCAGCTTCGCGACATCGGAGATCGTCGGTTTTTTCCCTGCCATCCTGTGTATTTCCTCTCAACCGCAAGGGGATCTATTTTACGTTATTGGACTGACTTTCTCGCCATGATGATCCGCCGCCGCGCTTTCCCTTAGAAAGCATAAGTAAAGAATGTAGATCCAGATCACATTTCTGCGCTATACAGTAAGCTCGTCACTGTAATGAGGTGCTGTATGACATCGCTAAGTCGTCCCCGCGTTGAGTTCATCTCCACCATTTTGCAGACTGTGCTCAGTTTAGGTCTGCTCAGCCTTGGCCTGATCCTGGTGGTCTTTCTTGGCAAAGAGACGCTGCATCTGGCAGATGTGCTTTTTGCGCCGGAGCGCACCAGCAAATATGAGCTGGTAGAAGGGCTGGTGGTTTATTTTCTCTACTTCGAATTTATCGCGCTGATCGTGAAATACTTTCAGTCCGGTTATCACTTTCCGCTGCGCTATTTTATCTATATCGGCATTACCGCCATCGTGCGGCTGATCATCGTCGATCATAAATCGCCGATGGACGTGCTGATCTACTCCGCGGCGATCCTGCTGCTGGTCCTGACGTTATGGCTCTGTAACTCGAAACGGCTCAAGCGCGAATAAAAAAAGGCGGCCTGCGGGCCGCCTGACAATCAAAAGTAACGCAACAATACAAGTTGAGGATAACAGTGGCATATCACGATGAAACTCAGCCTTTCACCCCGCCCGCCGTCAGGCCATTCACCAGCCAGCGTTGTGCCAGCAGGAACACCACGGTGATGGGGATTGCAGAAAGTACAGCCGCAGCGGCAAAGTCGCCCCACAGATAGTTTTGCGGATTGAGATACTGCTGCATACCGACCGCCAGCGTGTAGCTGTTAACATCACGCAGCAACAGCGAGGCGACCGGAACTTCGGTAATAGCGGCGATAAACGACAGAATAAACACCACCGCCAGAATAGGCACAGAGAGCGGCAACAACACCAGACGGAACGCCTGCCATGGCGTTGCGCCATCCAGCGACGCCGCTTCTTCCAGCGAACCATCAATGGTTTCAAAATAGCCTTTAATCGTCCACACATGCAGCGCGATGCCGCCCAGATAGGCGAAGATCACCCCGCCGTGGGTGTTCAGCCCGATAAACGGAATGTACTGCCCGAGGCGGTCGAAGAGGGCATAAAGCGCCACCAGCGACAGCACAGCCGGGAACATCTGGAAAATCAGCATACTTTTCAGCAGCGTGGCTTTGCCCGGAAAACGCATACGGGCAAAAGCGTAGGCGCAGGTGGTGGACAGCGCCACAATGCCGATGGCGGTGATGGCCGCGATTTTGATCGAGTTCCACAGCCATAACAGCACCGGGAACGGCGGCGGCGTTACGCGACCATCGGCGTGCTCAATGCTGAAGCCGAGCGCCAGTTTCCAGTGCTCCCAGGAAATCTGATCCGGGATCAGGCTGCCGGTGGCGAAGTTGCCCGGACGCAGCGAAATCGCGATGACCATCAGCAGCGGGAACATGATCGCGGCGATAAAAATCAGCAGCCCGAGGTGCGTGATCAGAAGGCGCAGCTTTTGTGATTTGGGTTGTACCATAGCCATTTACAGTGCCCTCCTTAGTCAAATTTCATGCGTGTGGCTTTCAGGTTGATGATGGCAAGCGCCCCCACCAGCAGGAAAATCAGCGTGGCGATAGCCGCCGCCAGGCCAAAGTCCTGTCCGCCGCCGCCTTCAAAGGCGATGCGATAGGTATAGCTGACCAGCAAATCGGTATAGCCCGCAGGCGTGGTGGTGCCGAGCCGGTCCGGCCCGCCGTTGGTTAACAGCTGGATCAGCACGAAGTTGTTAAAGTTAAAGGCAAAGCTGGCGATCATCAGCGGCGTTAGCGGCTTGATCAGCAGCGGGAAGGTGATCTTAAAGAAGTTCTGCAACGGGCTTGCACCGTCCATCGCCGAAGCCTCATAAAGATCGTCCGGGATCGCTTTCAGCAGGCCCATGCAGAGGATCATCATATACGGGTAGCCGAGCCAGGTGTTGACGATCACGATCATCGCCCGCGCGGTTGTCGGATCGCTGAACCAGGCCGGACGGATGCCAAACAGCCCGCTCAGCATCATATTGATCTCCCCGAAGCTCTGGTTGAACAGGCCTTTGAAGATCAGGATCGAGATGAACGACGGTACGGCGTAGGGCAGGATCAGCAGCACGCGATACAGCGCTTTGCCTTTGAGGGATTCCCACTGCACCAGGCAGGCCAGTACCATGCCGACCGCTACGGTCAGTACCACCGTCAGGAGTGAGAAAATCACCGTCCAGACGAAAATGGCGAAGAAGGGTTGCTGAATGCCTTCGTCGGTAAAGACGCGCATAAAGTTCTTCCAGCCGATGGTCACGGTATAGCCGGGGCTGAGTTTTTCGTCGCCCCAGTTGCCGTCAGCGTTAACGGCCTGGAAATAACCGATGTCATTGTTCGGGCGATACACCACGCCGCTCTGATTATTGGTCAGCGCGCCGTCATCGCCGCGTGTATACAGCGGGCGGGTGCCGGAGAACTGGCGCAGTGAACTCATGATGACTTTGCTGTCGTCGGGCAGCACAGCGGTCAGCTGGTTCAGCGCCTGACGATTCTGGGTGATCACGCGCAGATTGCCGCGTTCGCCTTCCGGCAGGGCGGGGGCTTCTTTAAGCTTCAGTGTCTGCTCGCCGCCGAACCTGAAGGCGTCCGAGACATAATTTTTGCCGCTTTCACCGTCGGTGAGCGCCAGGATCCAGTCACTACCCGCCGGGTAAAGTCCAAAATTAAATGACTTTCCGGCCTGATAAACACGATCCATCAGCACCTCTTGCGCCCGCTCCTGGGTGAGCTGGTTGGTGCTGCTGTAGTTGGTGAAGGCGATGGCGATGGTACAGACCAGCGGGAACAATACGAACAGCCCCATACCCGCCACGCCAGGATAGACATAGCGCCAGGCGTAGGTTTTGCGATTCGCGAAAATATACAGGCCAGCAGAGCTTAAAATCAGCGTCATGATGGCAAACAGGTACTCCCCCTGGGCGTACATTAAAACCACAAGATAGGCCACCAGCAGGCCGAGCAGGGCGATGGTTGCCCATTTTACGGTCTCGCTTTGCCACCAATGACTCTTTCTAACGACATCCATGGGGATTCATCCTCTACCACTGTGAAAACCTGTAGGCCGGATAAGACGCGTGGCGTCGCCATCCGGCAACTGCGACTGATGGCGCTGCGCTTATCAGGCCTACATTTATTACTTACTTAGTTACACGGGCCTGTGCATCTTTCAGCGCGGCGTCAACGGTCTGGCGACCGCTGGCAGCGTTGATCACTGCGGTGCGTACGGCATACCAGAAGGCCGACATCTGCGGCACGTTCGGCATGATTTCACCGGTCTGCGCGTTTGCCATGGTGGCGGCAATGCGCGGATCCTTCGCTAACTGATCCTGATAGGATTTCAGGGCCACCGCGCCTAACGGCTTGTCTTTGTTCACTTCCGCCAGGCCATCGTCCGTCAGCAGGTAGTTTTCCAGGAACTCTTTCGCCAGTTCTTTGTTCGGGCTGGCGGCGTTAATGCCTGCGCTCAGTACGCCAACGAACGGCTTAGAGGCTTTGCCTTTGAAGGTCGGCAGCATGGTCACGCCGTAGTTCACTTTGCTCTTGTCGATGTTTGCCCATGCCCACGGCCCGTTGATGGTCATCGCGGTATCGCCTTTGTTAAAGGCGGCTTCGGCGATGGAGTAATCGGTATCCGCGTTCATGTGTTTGTTTTTGATCAGATCCACCAGGAAGGTCAGACCCGCTTTCGCGCCCGCGCTGTCGACGCCGACATCTTTCACGTCATACTTGCCGTTTTCATACTTGTACGCATACCCACCGTCGGCGGCGATCAGCGGCCAGGTGAAGTACGGCTCCTGCAGGTTGAACATCAGCGCGCTCTTACCTTTCGCCTTCAGCTCTTTATCCAGCGCCGGGATCTCTTCCCAGGTTTTTGGCGGATTCGGGACGAGATCTTTGTTGTAAATCAGGGAGAGGGCTTCAACAGAAATCGGGTAGGCGATGATCTTGCCGTTGTAACGCACCGCATCCCAGGTGAACGGGAAGAGTTTGTCCTGGAAAGCTTTGTCCGGGGAAATTTCCGCCAGCAGGCCAGACTGCGCGTAGCCGCCAAAGCGGTCGTGCGCCCAGAAAATAATGTCCGGGCCATCACCGGTGGCCGCCACCTGTGGGTATTTCTCTTCCAGTTTATCCGGGTGTTCAACGGTCACTTTGATGCCAGTGTCTTTCTCGAATTTTTTACCCACTTCGGCCAGGCCGTTATAGCCTTTATCGCCGTTGATCCAGATAACCAGCTTACCTTCTTCAATTTTGGCGAGAGCCGGTGCGGTCAGCATCATCGTCGCGATCGCGGATAATGCCAGAATGCCTGCGCCAGTTTTGATTTTCATAAATCCCGTCCTTTTTGGTGATGTGCTCTCACGATGTCGAACACAGGTACACAGAGGTGGCTTAACGGGTCTTAGTCTCCTGGTTTGGCAAGCGCTTCTCATCCTCCTGCGTCCTACGCCCCACCCCTCCTTTGTGTGATCTGCTTTGCATAAAACCCAGTTATGCGGGGCAGCGCACACAAAAACGCCGCCATTTTTGCAATCGCCATCACGAATTTCGCTGCTGCACGGAACTTGTGGGGGCAGAGCCGGTCGCCTCATCCTCCCGTCTCCTCCCCCATAAAAAAGCGAAGGGTGGAGGATCCACCCGCGCAATCAATCCCGCATAGTCCCCGCATCTTGAAGGTTTCAGCGTAGTAACAAAGGGAGAAGGGCATGGCGAGCGTGCACTTGCGCAAGGTAACGAAAGCCTGGGGCGACGTAGTCGTTTCGAAAGACATCAACCTCGACATTAATGAAGGCGAGTTTGTGGTGTTTGTCGGGCCGTCGGGCTGCGGTAAATCGACACTGCTGCGCATGATTGCCGGGCTGGAAACGATCACCAGCGGGGATTTACTGATTGGCGATACCCGCATGAATGACATCCCGCCCGCCGAGCGCGGCGTCGGCATGGTGTTCCAGTCGTATGCGCTCTACCCGCACCTGTCGGTGGCGGAGAACATGTCCTTTGGTCTGAAGCTGGCGGGCGCCAAAAAAGAGATGATTAACCAGCGGGTTACCCAGGTAGCGGAAGTGCTGCAACTGGGGCATCTGCTGGATCGTAAGCCGAAGGCGCTCTCCGGCGGTCAGCGTCAGCGTGTCGCCATTGGTCGTACGCTGGTGGCCGAGCCGCGCGTCTTCCTGCTGGATGAACCGCTGTCCAACCTCGACGCCGCGCTGCGCGTGCAGATGCGTATCGAGATCTCCCGTCTGCACAAGCGGCTGGGACGCACGATGATTTACGTGACCCACGATCAGGTCGAAGCGATGACGCTGGCCGACAAAATCGTGGTGCTGGACGCCGGGCGCGTGGCGCAGGTCGGCAAACCGCTGGAGCTGTATCACTACCCGGCAGACCGCTTTGTGGCGGGCTTTATCGGTTCACCGAAGATGAACTTCCTGCCGGTGAAAGTGACCGCAACGGCGATCGACCAGGTGCAGGTTGAACTGCCGAACCGTCAGCAAGTGTGGCTGCCAGTGGAAAGCAGCGATGTGCAGGTCGGCGCCAATATGTCCCTTGGCATTCGTCCGGAACACCTGCTGCCCAGCGATATCGCCGATGTCACGCTGGAAGGCACGGTGCAGGTTGTTGAGCAACTGGGCCACGAAACGCAAATTCATATTCAGATCCCCGCCATCCGTCAAAACCTGGTTTACCGCCAGGCTGACGTGGTGTTGGTAGAAGAGGGTGCCACATTCGCTATCGGCTTGCCGCCGGAGCGTTGCCATCTGTTCCGTGAGGATGGCACCGCTTGTCGTCGGCTGCACAAAGAGCCAGGCGTTTAAGCATTCCCATAACTTACACAAAATCATTCAGGGTGCATCGAGGCGGCAAGAGAATGAATCCCCGGGAGCGTACATAAGTACGTGACTGGGGTGAATGAACGTAGCCAACAAAGAGGCAACCTGAATGATGAAGTGTAAAAAGAAAAGCAATGCTCTCAGGAGATAGAACGATGATTACTCTGCGCAAACTTCCACTGGCTATCGCCGTTACAGCAGGCATTCTGTCTGCTCACGCCGGCGCGGTCGACTTCAAAGGTTATGCCCGTTCTGGTATCGGCTGGACCGGTAGCGGCGGCCCGCAACAGTGTTTCCAGGCAACGGGCGCACAGTCCAAATACCGTCTCGGTAATGAATGTGACACTTACGCCGAAATCAAACTAGGCCAGGAAGTGTGGAAAGAGGGCGATAAGAGCTTCTATTTCGACTCCAACATTGCCTATAACTCTTCACAGGTCAATGACTGGGAAAACGATAACACCCCGGCGATCCGCGAATTTAACGTCGTGGGTAAAAACCTGATCGACKCCYTGCCAGGCGCGAATATCTGGGCAGGTAAGCGTTTCTATCAGCGTCATGACGTGCATATGACCGACTTCTACTACTGGGATATCTCCGGTCCGGGCGCAGGTCTGGAAAACATCGACGTCGGCATCGGTAAACTTTCTTTCGCGGCCACCCGTTCTACGGAATCCGGCGGTTCATCCGCAGCGGCTGAAC
>NZ_CP127837.1:1493862-1497223 GCF_030291195.1 Enterobacter sp. PGRG2
AAGAACTTATAACAACGAAGTGCCAAACGACGTGTTCGATGTGCGTTTAGCGGGTCTGGAAACTAACACCGACGGCGTACTGGAGCTGGGCGTTGACTACGGTCACACCAACCTGCGGGACGACTACACGCTGCGTCAGGGCGGCTCAAAAGATGGCTGGATGTTCACTGCTGAACATACCCAGAGCATGATGAAAGGCTTTAACAAGTTTGTGGTGCAGTACGCCACTGACTCTATGACCTCCAACGGTAAAGGCCGTCCGGAAGGCGGCAGCATCAATAACGACGGCAGCATGATCCGCTTGCTGGATCACGGTGCGATCACCCTGGCCGAACGCTGGGATCTGATGTACGTCGGCATGTACCAGGACATCGACCGTGACGACAGCAACGGCACCCGCTGGTGGACCGTGGGTGTGCGCCCGATGTACAAATGGACGCCGATCATGAGCACCCTGCTGGAAGTGGGCTACGACAACGTGAAATCACAGCGTACCGACGACACCAACAACCAGTACAAAATCACCCTCGCGCAACAATGGCAGGCTGGCGACAGCATCTGGTCCCGCCCGGCCATCCGCGTATTCGCCACCTATGCGAAGTGGGATGAGAAATGGGGTTACGCTAACACCAGCGCGGATACCGATGCCGGTTATACCAATGGTTTAGCGTACAACGATACCTCCGCCCGTACCTTCAGCCGTGGCGACAACGACGAAGTGACCTTCGGCGCGCAGATGGAAATCTGGTGGTAATCCCCCGTTAACCTGACGTAATGACCAAAAGAGGGGCGCAAGCCCCTCAACCCTTTGGGTGACGCGCGCTATTGCCTGGCAACCGTGGCACCTGTGAATTCAGAGGTGAAAACAATGAAAATGAAAAAAAGTCTCGTCGCATTCTGTCTGAGCGCCAGCCTGCTGGCGGCATGCCCGCTTTCCGCGCTGGCGGACATCAACTTTGTTCCACAAAACACCAGCAGCGCCCCGGCTATTCCGGCGGCGGAGCTGCAAAAACTGACCTGGACGCCGGTTAACCAGTCCAAAGCCCAGACCACCACAGTAGCGACCGGCGGACAAACCATTAACGTGCCGGGGATCAGCGGCCCGGTGATCGCCTGGAGCGTGCCGGCCAATATCGGTGAACTTACGCTGACGCTGACCAGCGAAGTGGATAAACAAACGCAGGTCTTTGCGCCGAACGTCCTAATCCTCGATCAGAACATGACGCCATCCGCCTTCTTCCCGAGCGACTATTTCACCTATCAGGAACCGGGCGTGATGAGCGCCGATCGGCTGGAAGGTGTGATCCGCCTGACGCCTGCGCTGGGGCAGCAAAAAATCTACGTGCTGGCCTTTACCCGCGATCAGGATTTGCAAAAGACCACCAAACTGATCAACCCGGCGAAAGCCTATGCCAAAGGCGCGGGTAACGCGATCCCGGATATTCCCGATCCGCTGGCGCGCCACGTCACCGATGGCAAGCTGACGCTGAAAGTGAAAACCAACAGCGGCTCCAGCGTGCTGGTCGGCCCGCTGTTTGGCTCCTCCGGCCCGGATCCGGTGACGGTGGGCAATACCGCCGCCCCGGCAACCGCTTACAACGCACCGGCTGCACCTGTTGCTGCGCCAGCCCCGGCACCTGCTCCGGCAGTGAAGAAAGAGCCGGTGCTGAACGAAACCGAAAACTACTTTAACCAGGGTATTCGTCAGGCCGTCGCCAAAGGCGAGATCGACAAGGCCCTGAAATTGCTCAACGAAGCAGAAAGCCTGGGATCTAAAACTGCCCGTTCAACCTTTATCAGCAGTGTAAAAGGCAAGGGGTAATTCACCCCGCAATGCTGATTTTGCTGTTTGGTGCGCCTTAACGGGCGCACCTTTTTTTGCGCCCCGCGCACGCTGTTGCGTATCTGTTACGCTTTTGCAAAGGACATGAACTTTGCCCGCCCGTCTGTGCCGGTTCTGCGATACAATACTTTTACGTTTTGTACCGGAGAGTAAGGCATGTCACACCCTGCGCTAACGCAACTGCGTGCGCTGCGCTACTTTGACGCAATCCCCGCGCTGGATCCGCAACTGCTCGACTGGCTGTTGCTGGAAGATTCCATGACCAAACGTTTTGAGCAGCAGGGCAAACAGGTGAGCGTGACGCTGATCCGTGAAGCCTTTGTCGCGCCGGATGAGATCCCTGAGGAGCTGCCGCTGCTGCCTGCGGAATCACGCTACTGGCTGCGCGAAATTTTACTCTGCGCCGATGGCGAACCCTGGCTTGCCGGGCGCACGGTGGTGCCTGAATCCACCCTCAGCGGGCCGGAGCTGGCGCTGCAAAAGCTGGGTAATACGCCGCTCGGTCGTTATCTCTTTACCTCGTCTACGCTTACCCGTGACTTTATTGAAATTGGGCGTGAGGATACGCTGTGGGGACGCCGCTCCCGTCTGCGTCTGGGCGGGAAGCCGTTACTGCTGACGGAACTGTTTTTGCCGGCATCGCCGTTGTACTAAGAGGAAGATAAAATGGAGTGGAGTCTCACTCAGGATAAGCTGCTGGCCTTTCACCGCTTGATGCGCACCGATAAACCCATCGGCGCGCTGTTACTGTTATGGCCCACGCTGTGGGCGTTATGGGTCGCCACGCCGGGCGTACCGCCGCTGTGGATCCTGGCGGTATTTGTCGCGGGCGTCTGGCTGATGCGCGCGGCGGGCTGCGTGGTGAACGATTATGCCGACCGTAAAATCGACGGGCACGTTAAGCGCACGGCGAACCGTCCTATGCCCAGCGGCGCGGTAACGGAAAAAGAAGCGCGTACGCTGTTTGTGGTGCTGGTGCTGCTGGCTTTTGTGCTGGTGCTGACCCTGAACCTGATGACCATTGCGCTTTCGGTGGCGGCGCTGGCGCTGGCCTGGGTGTATCCGTTCATGAAGCGCTACACCCATTTACCGCAGGTGGTGCTGGGCGCGGCCTTTGGCTGGTCCATACCCATGGCGTTTGCGGCAGTAAGTGAGTCCTTACCACTGAGCTGCTGGCTGATGTTTGTCGCCAACGTCTTATGGGCAGTGGCCTATGACACGCTGTATGCGATGGTTGACCGGGATGACGATCTGAAAATCGGCGTCAAATCGACGGCCATTCTGTTCGGGCGTCACGACAAACTGATCGTCGGCCTGTTGCAGGTAATAGTGCTGGCGCTGATGACCGCCGTCGGCTGGCTGAACGGGCTGGGCTGGCCTTACTATGCGTCGATAGCAGTGGCCGGTGCGCTCTTTATCTATCAGCAGTGGCTGGTGGTGAACCGCGAACGCGAGGCCTGCTTTAAAGCCTTTATGAACAATAACTACGTGGGTCTGGCGCTGTTTTTAGGGCTGGCG
>NZ_CP127837.1:1497302-1521388 GCF_030291195.1 Enterobacter sp. PGRG2
GCCCGGCAAGCATGCGCCGCCGGGCTTTAATTTATACCGCGTCCGTCTGACTGGTCGCGCTTTCAATGGTTAAGCGCACATCAGAGGTCACCAGATCGGCGAGCAGCTGATAAACCTGCAAGGTTTTCGCCGGATCCGCATCCCCCGTATCGCTGATGTAGCCCTCGTCACGCAGCGTCAGCACCAGCGTACTGAACACCGCCTTATCGAAGAACTCCGGCGCGTTAATCCCGTGCAGCACCGACAGACGCTGCGCCAGCGTACGGCTCTCTTTTTCGAGCGTACTGCGGTTGATGGACGGGTTCGCGCTCAGCAGCCAGAAGGTAATGGCATAGCGTTGCAGCGTTTCACGGGCGCCGGCCGCCAGCAGTTGCAGCGTGCGGGAGCGTGACGGATTGATATGCAGACGATCGTCTTTATCGATGATCAGCCCCTGGCGCTGTAGTTCGGTAGTCAGGGTATCCAGTACCTCCCCTAACGCCTCTTTTTCCCAGCGCAGGAACAGCTCGGCTTTCAGCATCGGATACAGCGCTTCAACATGACGCAGCATCTCCTCGCGGGAGATATGACGATGCTGCGTAATGATGGCCGCCATCAGGGAAGGCAGAACCAGCATATGCGCGATGTTGTTACGATAGTAGGTCATCAGCACCGCCTGCTCGCGCGGCAGAATGATGATGTCGCCGATGGTATCTTTCTCGACTTCAAACTTATTCATTTGCAGCGCGTGATCGATAAGCCCGGACGCGGTGCTGGCCGGAACGGTGGCGTCTTCTGAATAAGGCGCATTGCGCAGCAGATCCAGATAACAATCCAGCTGCTCGGTCAGCTGTTCGCGGGTCAGCGAACGCTGGCGTGACGCCAGCAGCGCCGTCGAACACAGGTTCATGGCGTTCGCCGCACCGGCGTTGTTAATGCGCACCATCAGCTCGGCGGCGATGGTATTCACCGTCGGCGTCAGCCACGCCGGGCGCACCGCTTCAATGGGATCGATCGCTTCGCGCCACTCCGGCACATGCTGATTAAGATACGCATTCAGCGGGATCGGCTCGCCAAAGTTCACATAACCCTGGCCCAGATTACGCAGCTTGCTTAAGCCACGCACCATCTGCATCAGGTTCTCTTTCTCTTTGGTCGCGCCGCGCAGCTCTTTGGCGTAAGTGCCCACTTCCATCACATGCTCGTAGCCGATATAAATCGGCACTAAGGTGATGGGACGGGTACCGCCGCGTAACATCGCCTGAAGGGTCATTGACAGGGTGCCGGTCTTCGGATCGAGCAGACGCCCGGTACGGGAACGACCGCCTTCCACAAAGTACTCCACCGAATAACCCCGGCTGAACAGCTCGCCCAGATACTCGCGGAACACCGTCGAATAGAGTTTGTTGCCCTTAAAGGTACGACGGATAAAGAACGCGCCAAGGCGGCGGAAAATCGGCCCGGCGGGCCAGAAGTTCAGGTTAATACCGGCGGCGATATGCGGCGGCACCAGCCCCTGGTGGTAAAGCACGTAGGAGAGCAGCAGATAATCCATGTGGCTGCGGTGGCAGGGCACATAGACGATCTCGTGACCGTCGTGGGCCAACTGACGCACGCGCTCGGCGTTGTGGACGTTGATCCCCTGATACAGCCGGTTCCAGGTAAAGCTCAGAATGCGGTCAGAGACGCGGATCATTTCATAGGAGAAGTTCGCCGCAATCTCTTCCATCAGGGCGACGGCATTTTGCTGTGCCTTTTCATGGGAGATCTTTTTGCTGCGCGCTTCGTCTTCCACCGCGCGGGCAATGGCTTTTGAGGCCAGCAATTTATTGAACAGATCCTGACGCGCAGGCAGGCGCGGGCCGACCGCGGCCAGACGCTGACGGGCAAAATGCATCCGCGCGACACGCGCCAGTTTCTGGGCGATAATTTTGTCAGTGCCATGTTCGGTGGCCATGCGGCGCAGCGAAACCGGCGGCGAGAAGCGCACAAAGCTGTCGCGTCCCAGCCAGGAGATAGCAAAGAATTTCTGTACGCCGTTAAGCATACGCAGCGGCGGGTTGACCTCGCCTTTCTCACGACCCGGCGAGCGGCCAAACATCACCGACACCGGCACCATTTGCACGTCCAGATCGGGGTGGTTGCGGTGCAGATCGAGGTAATCATGGAACAGCTTGATCGACTCTTCCTTCGGCGTGTACCAGGTGAACACGCGGGGCCCGCTGTGAATAAAGATATAGCGCGGCAGCAGCGTGCCGTCGATTTCGAGTGGCTCCAGCGGATCGGGCAGATCGTTTGCCAGACACTGCGCGCGCAGGGTCAGTAAATCTGCCTTCGAGTTGTACGGTAAGACGTACATAATAGGGCGTGAGGTATCAAGTCCCAGTTCCTGGGCAGGTTCTGCCGGAATGGGCTTGCTTTTTACCAACGCGCCTAATGGTAAATTAAGTAATTTGTAGTAAATTCGTGGCCAGCCGGACATATACGATGTGAAGCCTCTGGTTAATAATCCTGTTGCGCCGCAAGAATATCAGAAAGCGCGCGTAAATTCTGTTGTACCAAGGTCTGCTTGCATAGACATTGACGCTAATTACATAAAAAGGTTCTTTTGATGGCCAATAATACCACTGGGTTTACTCGCATCATAAAAGCAGCAGGGTACTCCTGGAAAGGCGTTCGCGCCGCCTGGATCAACGAAGCGGCGTTTCGTCAGGAAGCGGTAGCGGTGATCCTGGCGATTGCCATTGCCTGCTGGCTGGATGTGGACGCTATCACGCGCGTGCTGCTGATTGGCTCGGTAGCGCTGGTAATGATAGTGGAAATTCTGAACAGCGCGATTGAAGCGGTGGTGGACCGTATCGGCACGGATTTTCATGAACTTTCCGGGCGCGCAAAGGATATGGGCTCGGCGGCGGTGCTGATGTCCATCCTGCTGGCGCTCGCCACCTGGGGCATACTGTTGTGGTCGCATTATCGATAATGCTCGCATAAATCGACAAACTCCGCTGTTTTGCTCAAAATTCGATTCCAAATTTTACTTTGCCTGTATATACTCACAGCATAACTGTATATGCAACCAGGGGGCGGTATGAAAGCTTTAACGGCCAGGCAGCAAGAGGTGTTTGATCTCATTCGGGATCACATCAGCCAGACAGGCATGCCGCCGACGCGTGCGGAGATCGCGCAGCGCTTGGGGTTCCGTTCCCCGAACGCGGCTGAGGAACACCTGAAAGCGCTGGCGCGCAAAGGCGTACTGGAGATCGTTTCCGGCGCGTCCCGCGGTATTCGTTTACTGCTTGAAGATGTTGACGGACTGCCGCTGGTCGGGCGTGTCGCGGCAGGTGAACCGCTGCTGGCGCAGCAACACATTGAAGGCCATTATCAGGTCGATCCTAATCTGTTTAAACCCAATGCAGACTTCCTGCTGCGCGTTAGCGGCATGTCGATGAAAGATATCGGCATTATGGACGGCGATCTGCTGGCGGTGCACAAAACCCAGGAAGCCCGTAACGGGCAGGTCGTGGTGGCGCGTATTGACGATGAAGTGACCGTTAAGCGCCTGAAGCGTCAGGGTAATACCGTGCAGCTGCTGCCGGAAAACAGCGAGTTTTCTCCTATCGTGGTTGATCTGCGCGAGCAGAGTTTCACCATCGAAGGGCTGGCCGTCGGCGTGATCCGCAACGGTGAGTGGCTCTAATCTCTTCTTTCCACGCGGCGGCAACATCATGATTGCCGCCGCGCGTCCGTTTCCCTTCTGGTAATTCAACGTGGCCTTTCTGACGACTTCCGACAAAGCGTTGTGGCGTCTTGCGCTGCCGATGATTTTTTCCAATATCACCGTGCCGCTGTTGGGGCTGGTGGATACCGCAGTCATTGGTCATCTTGACAGCCCGGTGTATCTGGGCGGCGTGGCGGTTGGCGCCATGGCCACCAGCTTCCTGTTTATGCTGCTGCTTTTTCTGCGCATGAGTACCACCGGTTTTACCGCCCAGGCCTTTGGCGCAAAAGATCCCCATGCCCTTGCGCGGGCGCTGGTGCAACCACTGCTGCTGGCGTTGATCGCCGGTTTCGCCATCATCCTCTGTCAGACCCCGCTGATTAATCTCACACTGCACATTGTGGGCGGCAACGACGCGGTGCTGGAACAGGCGCGGCGTTTTCTGGAGATCCGCTGGCTGAGCGCCCCGGCATCGCTGGCGAACCTGGTGCTGCTCGGCTGGCTGCTGGGTATTCAGTATGCCCGCGCGCCTGTGGTGCTGCTGGTGGTGGGCAACGTGCTTAACATCGCTCTCGATTTATGGCTGGTGATGGGGCTGCACATGAACGTGCAGGGCGCTGCGCTCGCCACCGTCATTGCGGAATACGCCACTTTTGTGGTCGGCCTGCTGATGGTACAGCGCGGGTTGCGTCGCCGGGGGATCAGCCTGGCGATGCTGAAGACCGCCTGGCGCGGCAATATAAGGCGGCTGCTGGCGCTTAACCGCGACATCATGCTGCGCTCGCTGCTGCTTCAGCTGTGCTTTGGTTCCATTACCGTGATGGGCGCGCGTCTGGGCGGCGACATCGTGGCGGTGAACGCCGTGCTGATGACGCTCCTGACCTTTACCGCCTACGCCCTGGATGGTTTTGCCTATGCGGTTGAGGCCCATTCCGGGCAGGCCTATGGCGCACGCGATGGCAGCCAGTTGCTCAGCGTCTGGCAGGCGGCCTGTCGGCAGTCGGGGATAGTGGCGCTGGCGTTTGCGCTGGTGTACGCGCTGGCCGGTGAGCAGATTATTTCGCTGCTGACCTCCCTGCCGGATCTGCAACGGCTTGCCGGGCACTATCTTGGCTGGCAGGTGATTTTACCGATCGTGGGGGTATGGTGTTATCTGCTCGACGGCATGTTTATCGGCGCCACCCGCGGGACGGAGATGCGTAACAGTATGGCCATCGCCGCCGCCGGTTTTGCCCTGACGCTGCTTACCGTACCGCTGCTCGGTAATCATGGCCTGTGGCTGTCGTTAACCGTCTTCCTGGCGCTGCGTGGGATTACGCTGGCGTGGATCTGGCGTCGGCACTGGCAGCACGGCACCTGGTTCTCATAAGTTCACTGGCGCTTTATTGCGTTGATGGTTAAATATTCCGAATAATCTCCGCTTCGACATATCCTTAACTACAATAATTATCACGTTCAGCAGAAATCGAACGAACTGATGGATACTGAATATATTTTTATTCAAACCGAACGATGAGGATATCATTATGAATAAAGACGAAGTCGGCGGTAACTGGAAACAGTTCAAAGGTAAAGCGAAAGAACAGTGGGGTAAATTAACCGACGATGATATGACTGTCATCGAAGGTAAACGCGACCAGCTGGTTGGTAAAATTCAGGAGCGTTACGGCTACCAGAAAGACCAGGCTGAGAAAGAAGTTGGTGACTGGGAAACCCGTCACGATTACCGCTGGTAATCACGGACTTCTGCGGCAATTAGCGTTACAGCTACCCTGCCCGAAAGGTACAAGGATGTACCAACCTCTCACTACATTCCCACCTTATTTCTAACGCGGTTTTTTCTTCACCTGAATACTGTGATCGTGCTGACAGGCACCCTGATGACGACAGGCTTCCACTTCTGAACATGCCGCACATAAACCATGCGCTTCAATGACATTATGGCGTAGCGCAAAACCCATTCGCGCGGCCAGACCATGCATAATATCTTCCACACCTTCCGCCGCTTCTTCTTTGACAGCTCCGCAACGATCGCAGATAAACATTGCCGACGTATGGGAAGGATTATCGAAAAGATGACACAGCACATAGCTGTTGGTGGACTCAACTTTATGCACAAAGCCCTGCTCCAGCAGGAAGTCCAGCGCACGATACACCGTGGGTGGCTTTGCCTGTGGCTCAGATACCCGTAATAAATCCAGCAGATCGTAAGCGCTGATCGCTCCTTCCTGCAGGCTTAACAGCCGTAATACTTCCAGGCGCTGTGGAGTCAGGCGCACATTGCGTTGCACGCAGAGCTTTTCAGCCTGCGCTAACATCTCCTGCGAAGTGGTCTTATCCATGGGCATCCTCTGGTGGCCGGGTGCGGAAACCTACACTTTATCATGTTCTGCCCCAAACGCCGAGATCCGCACGCAGGTGTGCTATATCTGAAACATTATTTATGAAGGAGAAAGGACATGAAAAAGCCCGACTGTATTCGGCACTGGCGGGATCTCGAAGGTCCCGACGAATCAGGCTACCCGGACAGCGATGAACGTTTTTCTGTTGGCGCGCCTCTTGCCCGAAAACTCGGGCTTACGCGGCTGGGTATCCATCACGAACGTCTACCTCCGGGCCGACGCACATCGTATCCGCACGCGGAAAGCGATGAGGAGGAGTTTATCTATGTGCTGGAAGGGAATCCGGAGGCGTGGATTAACGGCTATTTATGGAAACTGGAACCGGGCGACAGCGTTGGATTTCCTGCCGGAACCGGCGTTTGCCATACCTTTATCAATAACACCATGGAAGAAGTACGCCTGTTGGTCGTGGGGGAGGCGAATAAAAGAAATAACCGCATTTATTACCCGCTCAATCCCGACTATGCCGCCACGCGGGACGATCGCTGGATAGACCATCCTCCGCAGTTTTTCGGCCCCCATGATGGAAAACCTTCACGAAATTAATTTCGTCTTCTATAAATTAATAGGCCCGTCACCGGAACGGGAAAGCAGTGAATAAGACCATCAGCGTTAAAACATCCTTTAAATTGAATTAGCCGTATTTAACATCGTTGTTCACAGCAATAGTTCATCCTCGTTCGGGCGATAACTGTCGGGGTAAGATGTTCAATTATTCAAAGAAGAGCAAACTGTGAAAAAAACATTCAAATATTCAATGGTTACTCTCGCTGTCTCCTTTTTTGTGGCAAATCAGGCGTCAGCGGCCAATACCTGGGCAGAAGCGCGTGGCGACGCAATGGGTGGTACGGGTGTTGCTTCCGCGAGCTATGGCAGCGGCGCACTCATTAACCCGGCCTTGCTGGCCAAAGCAAAGCCGGATGACAGCGTGACTGTGATCCTGCCAGCCGTGGGCGCGCAAATCACCGACAAAGACAATCTTCAGGATGAGATTGACGAAATTAATGACAAAGTCGACCGCTACAGCGACGTTGTCGATAACCTTACCGCAGCGCAAATTATTGCTAACCCGCTGGGCACTATCGGGCAATTCCAGAGCGCCGCTAAGGATCTGGCGGATGAGCTGGAATTCCTTGATGGTAAAACCGCGCGCGCAAGTGCCGGCGCTGGCATTGCCGTTAGTATTCCTAACGACGTGCTGTCGGTGGCCTTCGTAACTAAAGCCCATGCGCATGCACGCGTCAGTTCGAACATTGATCAGCAGGATATTACTTACCTGCGCAGCATCCAGAACAGCAGGCTGGTGGCCGTCGGTGAAGCGCTTAATGCCGCGCTGTCGCCAAACGGCTCTGATGAAATCACCGAAAATCTGAACTCCACCGCCTCCGGGCGCGCGGCTATCGTCTCGGATTACGGTATCGCCGTTGCCCGTCAGTTCCAGGTGGGTGAAGTTCCGGTTTCTATCGGCGTAACGCCGAAATTCCAGAAAACCTGGGTCTATAACTACACTACCTCCATTTACGATTACGACAGCGACGATTTCAAAAGCAGCCGTTATCGTACCGACGACAATGGTTTTAACGTTGATGCCGGTATTGCGGCAGATTTCGGCGAAAACTGGACCGTAGGCGTGAGCGGGCAGAACCTGATCTCCCGCGACATCGACACCAAAGATATCAACGTGCGTAACGGCCGTACCGGTGAGGTGAGAAATTACAAAGACACCTACCAAATCAGCCCGGTGGTGACAGCGGGTGTGGCATGGCATAACGATCTGGTGACGGTAACCGCCGATGGCGATCTGACGGAAACTAAAGGCTTCAAGAGCGAAGAAAACTCCCAGTACGTGGGCGTCGGCGCTGAAGTCCGTCCGCTGGACTGGATGGCGGTGCGTGCCGGTTACCGTGCAGACGTGAAAGATAACGACAGCAACGTCTTTACCGGCGGTGTGGGCTTCACGGCATTTGAACGCGCGCGTCTTGACCTGACGGGGATCGTGGGCGAAAACGAAACCTGGGGCGCAGGCGCACAGCTGAGCCTGACCTTCTGAGTTAAAGCAGACCGGGGGCGCATCGCCTCCGGTCTGCTAATGTGTACCCCGGAAATGAGTGTGTTATAGTAGCGCCCCTTTTTCATATTGATGCAAAAATGTACGCTATGGCACCCGTAACTCCGTCCACCCAATTCGCTTCCTCCCGCTTCTCCATCGCGCCGATGCTCGACTGGACGGACAGGCATTGCCGCTACTTTTTGCGTCTGCTGTCCCGCGATATGCTGCTCTACACCGAAATGGTCACCACCGGCGCCATTATTCACGGCAAGGGCGATTATCTGGTGTACAGCGAGGAAGAGCATCCGGTCGCCTTACAGCTTGGCGGCAGCGATCCGCAGCAGCTGGCGCAGTGCGCCAGACTGGCGGAAGAGCGGGGCTACGATGAAATCAACCTTAACGTTGGCTGTCCGTCCGACCGCGTACAAAATGGCATGTTCGGCGCCTGTCTGATGGGCAACGCCCAACTGGTGGCCGACTGCGTGAAAGCGATGCGTGACGTGGTGTCGATCCCGGTGACGGTGAAAACCCGTATCGGCATTGACGATCAGGACAGCTATGAATTCCTGTGTGATTTCATCAGCACCGTCTCCGGGAAGGGCGAATGCGACACCTTTATTATCCACGCCCGTAAAGCATGGCTGTCAGGTTTGAGCCCGAAAGAGAACCGCGAGATCCCACCGCTGGATTACCCGCGCGTGTACCAGCTGAAGCGCGATTTCCCGCAGCTGACGATGTCGATTAACGGCGGCATCAAATCACTGGCGGAAGCGAAAGCGCATCTGGAACATATGGATGGCGTGATGGTAGGCCGCGAGGCGTACCAGAATCCGGGGATCCTCACCGCCGTGGACCGCGAGATCTTTGGTCGTGACCGCGCGGATGCCGATCCGGTTGCCGTGGTGCGCGCCATGTATCCGTACATTGAGCGTGAACTGAGCAAAGGGGCCTATCTGGGGCACATTACCCGTCATATGCTCGGGCTGTTCCAGGGCATTCCCGGCGCGCGTCAGTGGCGTCGCCATCTGAGTGAAAATGCGCATAAAGCAGGCGCAGATATTCGCGTAGTGGAACAGGCGCTGGCGCTGGTGGCGGATAAGCGTTAAAAACTTCGCCAAAAAATGGTCAGATTCACCACGCCTCGCTTTAATTCGCGGGGCGTTTTCGTTTCATATCAGCAGGTTAATTTTGGCATGAATCTTGTAATAGCTTAGACAAGAATGAAAGAAACGTCTTTCGGGAGAGAGCCATGCTGGAACTACTTTTTGTCATTGGATTTTTCGTCATGCTGATGGTGACCGGAATTTCCCTGCTCGGCATTATTGCCGCGCTGGTGGTCGCCACCGCGTTAATGTTTGTTGGCGGGCTGTTCGCGCTGATGATTAAACTGCTGCCCTGGCTGCTGCTGGCGGTGGCGATTGTGTGGGTGATACGGGCGATAAAAACGCCAAAAATCCCGCATTATCAGCGCAATAACCGCTGGCGTTACTAAGGTTATGCGTGGTTGATCACAACCTCGTACTTTTCAGAGGTGAGTTCGCTGAAACCGCATAGGATTTACTTATCGGATCTGGCACTATGGCGCGGTTAACGAATTCATCGTGCTGTCCCCTACAAACAGCCGAACTAAAAAAAGAATGGGCCTCCTCAGGGAGGCCCTAATTCTTTTAAGGGATCAGTAAACTTGACCCCTGAGTGGCGCGGCTTTCCAGTACCTCATGCGCCCGTTGCGCATCCGCCAGCGCAAACTTCTGATCTTCTGCCACATCCACTTTGATCACGCCGCTGGCGATCAGCGAGAACAGTTCATTGCTGGCTTCTTCCAGCTCCTCGCGATTGGTGATGTAGCCTTGCAGGGAAGGGCGGGTGGCAAACAGCGAGCCTTTCTGGTTGAGAATACCCAGATTGACGCCGGTCACCGGCCCGGAAGCATTACCGAAGCTCACCATCAGCCCGTGACGTTGCAGGCAGTCCAGCGAGGCTTCCCAGGTATCTTTCCCCACCGAGTCATACACCACGCGCACCTTCTTGCCGCCGGTGATCTCTTTTACCCGCTCAACAATGCTCTCTTCACGATAATTGATCACCTGCCAGGCACCGGCCTGTAACGCGCGCTGCGCTTTTTGCGCGCTACCCACGGTGCCGATCAGCTTACCGCCCAGCGCCTTCGACCACTGGCAGGCAATCAGCCCCACGCCCCCGGCGGCGGCATGGAATAAAAAGGGTTCGTCGGGTTTAATTTCGTAAGTTTTACGCAGCAGATAAAACACCGTCAGGCCTTTCAGGAAGGAAGCGGCGGCCTGTTCAAAAGAGATGGCGTTAGGCAGGATCGCCGCTTTATCGGCAGGCACGTTATGCACTGAGCTGTAAGCCCCGAGCGCCGACTGGGCGTATACCACCCGGTCACCGGCTTTGATATGGGTTACGCCTTTGCCCACTTTGCTGACCACGCCCGCGGCTTCCGTTCCCAGGCCGCTCGGCAGGGAAGGCGGTGGATAAAGCCCGCTGCGAATATAGGTATCGATATAGTTGATACCGATAGCTTTATTCTCCACCTGAACTTCGTTTTCCGCCGGATCGGTGGGCGTGAACTCCACCGTTTTCAGTACCTCAGGGCCACCATGCTTGTGAAATTCAATTCTTGTTGCCATGCTTCCTCCTGAACTCTGTGGTAATCTTTCGACCCAATCATCATCTCGGTAACTCCATTCACTATGGCAGGAAATAAACCCTTCAACAAACAGCCTGAACCTCGCGACTTCAAGGTCGAAGGGATGAAAGTCCCCCCGCACTCGATTGAAGCGGAACAGTCGGTGTTGGGCGGTTTAATGCTGGATAACGAACGCTGGGACGATGTGGCCGAGCGCGTAGTGGCGGAAGATTTCTATACCCGCCCGCACCGCCACATCTTCACTGAGATGCACCGCCTGCAGGAGATGAGTAAACCCATCGACCTGATCACGCTCGCGGAATCGCTGGAGCAACAGGGGCAACTCGACAGCGTGGGCGGCTTTGCGTATCTGGCAGAGCTGTCAAAAAATACGCCAAGTGCGGCGAACATCAGCGCATATGCTGACATCGTGCGTGAACGCGCGGTAGTGCGTGAAATGATTTCGGTGGCGAATGAGATCGCTACTGCCGGTTTCGATCCGCAGGGTCGCAGCAGCGAAGATCTGCTCGATCTGGCCGAATCCCGCGTTTTCCAGATCGCTGAAAATCGTGCCAATAAAGACGAAGGCCCGAAGAGTATCGATCAGATCCTTGAGTCCACCGTGGCGCGTATTGAGCAGCTTTTCCAGCAGCCTCATGACGGCGTGACGGGTGTGGATACCGGCTATCAGGATCTGAATAAAAAGACCGCTGGCTTACAGCGTTCGGATTTGATTATCGTGGCAGCGCGTCCGTCGATGGGTAAGACCACTTTTGCGATGAACCTCTGCGAAAACGCGGCCATGCTGCAGGATAAACCGGTCTTAATCTTCAGTCTCGAGATGCCCGCCGAACAGATCATGATGCGTATGCTGGCGTCCCTGTCCCGCGTCGATCAGACCCGTATTCGTACCGGCCAGCTTGATGATGAAGACTGGGCGCGTATTTCCGGCACCATGGGCATTCTGCTCGAAAAGCGCAACATGTATATCGACGACTCCTCTGGCCTGACGCCGACAGAAGTCCGCTCCCGCGCGCGCCGTATTTTCCGCGAGCACGGCGGGCTGAGTCTGATCATGATCGACTACCTGCAATTGATGCGCGTTCCTTCTCTTTCTGATAACCGTACGCTGGAGATCGCCGAGATCTCCCGCTCGCTGAAAGCGCTGGCGAAAGAATTACAGGTGCCGGTGGTGGCGCTCTCGCAGCTCAACCGCTCGCTGGAACAGCGCGCCGATAAACGTCCGGTAAACTCCGACCTGCGTGAATCCGGCTCCATCGAGCAGGATGCCGACCTGATCATGTTTATCTACCGTGACGAGGTTTATCACGAAAACAGCGATCTGAAAGGCATCGCGGAAATCATCCTCGGTAAACAGCGTAACGGCCCGATCGGTACGGTACGTCTGACCTTTAACGGTCAGTGGTCGCGCTTTGATAACTATGCGGGTCCACAATACGACGACGAATAAGGGATCTGGTCGGTTTTAAAACGTCAGATCCGGTACTCATTAATGAAGGAATAACAATGCAAGCGGCAACTGTAGTCATTAACCGCCGCGCTCTGCGTCACAACCTGCAACGCCTGCGCGAACTGGCTCCTGCCAGTCGCCTGGTGGCAGTCGTGAAAGCGAACGCTTACGGACACGGTCTTCTTGAGACCGCGCGAACGCTCCCCGATGCCGACGCCTTTGGCGTCGCCCGTCTCGAAGAAGCCCTGCGCCTGCGCGCGGGAGGCATCACCCAACCAATTTTACTGCTGGAAGGCTTCTTCGCCGCCGACGACCTGCCGACCATTGCCGCAGAACATTTGCATACCGCCGTCCACAACAACGAGCAGCTGACGGCGCTGGAAAACGCCGAACTTAGCGAGCCGGTCACCGTCTGGATGAAGCTCGACACCGGCATGCACCGCCTCGGCGTGCGCCCTGAGGACGCCAGCGCCTTTTATCAGCGCCTCTGCGCCTGTAAAAACGTGCGTCAGCCGGTAAATATCGTCAGCCATTTTGCCCGCGCCGATGAACCGGAATGCGGCGCCACCGAGAAGCAACTCGATATTTTCAATACCTTTTGCGACGGCAAACCCGGCCAGCGTTCCATCGCGGCCTCCGGCGGCATCCTGCTGTGGCCGCAGGCGCATTTTGACTGGGTACGCCCCGGCATCATTCTTTATGGCGTCTCGCCGCTGGATCATAAACCCTGGGGCCCGGACTTCGGCTTTCTGCCGGTCATGTCCCTGACCTCAAACCTGATCGCCGTGCGTGAGCACAAAGCGGGCGAGCCGGTCGGCTATGGCGGCACCTGGATCAGCGAGCGCGACACCCGCCTGGGCGTGGTGGCGATGGGCTATGGCGATGGTTACCCGCGGGCAGCCCCGTCCGGTACGCCGGTGCTGGTGAATGGCCGGGAAGTGCCGATAGTTGGCCGGGTGGCGATGGACATGATTTGTGTCGATCTCGGGCCGCAGGCGCAGGAAAAAGCGGGCGATCGCGTGACCCTGTGGGGCGATGGACTGCCGGTCGAGCGTATCGCCGAATTCACAAAAGTGAGTGCTTACGAACTTATCACGCGACTGACCTCGCGGGTGGCGATGAAATACCTCGACTGATCGTATTTTGCAGGTCCCCTGCGTGGGACCTGCTGATAACCTTCCATTCACATCCCGCTCGATCTTCCTGCGCTTCCGGTTTATTGTGGTTATCCGCACCGTAAACCTGGAGAACCACCGCGTGTTTCAGAAAGTTGACGCCTATGCTGGCGACCCCATCCTTTCGCTGATGGAACGTTTTAAAGAAGATCCCCGTAGCGACAAAGTTAATCTCAGCATCGGGCTGTATTACAACGAAGACGGTGCTATTCCCCAGCTCCAGGCGATTACGGAAGCGCGGGCGCGCCTGAATGCCCGGCCGCACGGCGCCTCACTTTATTTGCCGATGGAAGGCTTAAACGGCTATCGCCATACCATCGCGCCGCTGCTGTTCGGGGCGGATCATCCGGTATTAAACGCGCAGCGCGTCGCCACTATTCAGACGCTGGGCGGCTCAGGAGCACTGAAAATCGGTGCCGATTTCCTCAAACGCTACTTCCCGGACTCCGGCGTCTGGGTCAGCGATCCGACATGGGAAAACCACGTCGCCATTTTTGAAGGCGCAGGTTTTAACGTCGATACCTACCCGTGGTTTGATGCCGCCACTAACGGCGTGCGCGCGGAAGCGTTACTCGAAAAACTGAACACGCTGCCGGCGCAAAGCATCGTGCTGCTGCATCCATGCTGCCACAACCCGACCGGCGCAGACCTGACAAACGCTCAGTGGGATGCAGTCGTTGAAGTGCTGAAAGCGCGCAACCTGATCCCGTTCCTCGACATCGCCTATCAGGGCTTTGGCGCGGGTATGGAAGAGGATGCCTACGCCATCCGCGCCATTGCCAGCGCAGGGCTACCGGCGCTGGTCAGCAACTCTTTCTCGAAGATTTTCTCACTGTACGGCGAGCGTGTCGGCGGTCTGTCGGTGGTCTGTGAAGATGCCGACGCTGCCGCCCGCGTGCTGGGTCAGCTGAAAGCCACCGTACGTCGTAACTACTCCAGCCCGCCAGCCTTTGGCGCGCAGCTGGTGGCGACGGTGCTGGGCGACGACGCCCTGAAAGCCAGCTGGCTGGCGGAAGTGGAAGCCATGCGCCTGCGCATCCTGGCGATGCGTCAGGCGCTGGTTGATGTCCTGAAGGATGCGGTGCCGGATCAGAACTTTGATTATCTGCTCAAACAGCGCGGGATGTTCAGCTATACCGGGCTGAGCAGCGCCCAGGTGGATCGCCTGCGCGATGAGTTTGGCGTTTACCTTATCGCCAGCGGACGCATGTGCGTCGCCGGGCTGAATGCTGGCAACGTACAGCGTGTGGCACAGGCCTTTGCCGCTGTAATGTAAGTACTTGCTTACTGCTCTCTCTCCCGGTGTCATGCGACCGGGCGGGAGAGCAGAATGCGATCCGTCTTCTGTTTCCCGCCTCTTTTTTAAGAATATTCTTCCTTTCACCTGCCCGTGACGTTAAGGTCGGGTAAATTTTTGATCGTCCGCGCAGGTTGCAATGATTGCGGGCTGATAATGCAGGGAAAAATATGCGCAAAATCACACTTATCCTCAGCGCCTTTAGTTTGCTGTTCACGCTTAATGGCCCCGTTACCGCTCACGCCTCGTCCCCTTCGCCCCTTAATCCCGGCACTAATGTCGCACAACTGGCGCAACAGGCGCCGGTGCACTGGGTTTCCGTGGCGCAAATCGAAAACAGTCTGCTGGGACGTCCGCCGATGGCCGTGGGTTTTGATATTGATGACACCGTGCTCTTTTCCAGTCCCGGCTTCTGGCGCGGCAAGAAAACCTGGTCGCCGGACAGCGAAGACTATCTGAAAAATCCCGCGTTCTGGGAAAAGATGAACAACGGCTGGGATGAATTCAGTATTCCGAAAGAGGTGGCCCGCGCGTTGATCGCCATGCATGTGAAGCGCGGCGACAGTATTTTCTTCATCACCGGCCGCAGCGAAACTAAAACGGAAATCGTCTCGAAAACCCTGCAGGATGACTTCCTCATCCCGGCCGCCAGCATGAATCCGGTGATTTTTGCCGGCGATAAGCCAGGTCAGAACACCAAAACGCAGTGGTTACGCGGTAAACAAATCAAAGTGTTCTACGGCGATTCCGATAATGATATTCGTGCCGCGCAGGAAACTGGCGCCCGCGGTATCCGTGTGCTGCGTGCCTCCAACTCCACTTATAAACCGCTGCCGCAGGCGGGCATGTTCGGTGAAGAAGTCATCGTCAATTCCGAATACTGATCCCCCACGGCAGTCGCAGGATTGCCGTTTTTTTAATCTCCGCTGGCGGAAACCTGGCTGAAAACGCGCTCATGCTGCACACTTAGAAAGATTTATTTTCGACAGGGAGCTGCACCAGAGGTGCCAACAACAGGGGAACCCCAATGACCAATGCGGAATTACTGCCCTATTGCATGGGCAAGGCGGGAGCGGAACAGAGCGTTCACAGCGACTGGAAGGCTACACAGATTAAAGTGGCGGACGTGCTGTTTGCGATGGTGCACGAAACGGATGGCCGTCCGGCAGTCACGCTGAAAACCAGCCCGGAGCTGGCGGAATTATTGCGTAATGAACACAGCGATGTGCGCCCCAGCGCGCGTCTGAACAAAGCGCACTGGAGCACGGTATTTCTGGATGGATCGCTGCCGGATTCGCAGCTTTACTATCTGGTGGATGCGTCCTATCAGCTGGTGGTCAGTGCGCTGCCTGACGCGGTCAGGCAGCAACTTTCCGTCTGATTATTTCAGCATCGGTTTGAGGAAGCGCGCCGTGTGTGAGGCTTCGCACCCGGCAACGGTTTCCGGCGTGCCGGAGACGAGGATTTCCCCGCCGCCGCTGCCGCCTTCCGGCCCCAGATCGACGATCCAGTCTGCGGTTTTGATCACGTCCAGGTTATGCTCAATCACCACGATGGTATTGCCCTGATCGCGTAACTGGTGCAGCACTTCCAGCAGTTGCTGAATGTCCGCGAAGTGCAGGCCGGTCGTCGGTTCATCAAGGATATACAGCGTCTGACCGGTACCGCGTTTCGACAGCTCACGCGCCAGCTTCACGCGCTGTGCTTCACCACCGGACAGCGTGGTGGCGGATTGTCCAAGGCGAATATAGGTCAGGCCAACGTCCATCAGCGTTTGCAGCTTACGCGCCAGTGACGGTACGGCATCAAAGAACTCACGGGCTTCTTCGATGGTCATATCCAGCACTTCATGGATCGTCTTGCCTTTGTACTTAATCTCCAGCGTTTCACGGTTATAGCGCTTGCCTTTGCACTGGTCGCACGGCACGTAAATGTCCGGCAGGAAGTGCATTTCGACTTTGATCACGCCATCGCCCTGACAGGCTTCGCAACGCCCGCCGCGCACGTTAAAGCTGAAACGGCCCGGCGTATAGCCGCGTGAACGGGACTCCGGAACACCGGCAAACAGCTCGCGCACGGGTGTAAACACGCCAGTGTAGGTCGCCGGGTTGGAGCGCGGCGTACGGCCAATCGGGCTCTGGTCGATATCGATAACTTTATCGAAATGTTCCAGACCCTGAACGTCACGATAGGGCGCAGGCTCGGCGATGGTTGCGCCGTTGAGCTGGCGCTGGGCGATCGGGAACAGCGTATCGTTGATCAGCGTCGATTTACCCGAGCCGGACACGCCGGTGATGCAGGTAAACAGGCCTACCGGCAGCGTCAGGGTGACATCCTTCAGGTTGTTGCCGCGCGCGCCAGTCAGCTTAAGCACTTTTTCCGGATCCGCAGGCACACGCGCTTTCGGGATCTCAATCTTACGTACGCCGCTCATAAACTGCCCGGTCAGCGATTCCGGCACCGCCATGATGTCTTCAAGCGTACCTTCAGCCACTACCTGACCGCCATGAACGCCTGCGCCCGGGCCGATGTCGATAACGTGATCTGCGGCGCGGATCGCATCTTCATCATGCTCCACCACAATCACCGTGTTGCCGAGGTTACGCAGATGGATCAGCGTGCCGAGCAGACGTTCGTTATCGCGCTGATGCAGACCGATAGACGGCTCATCCAGCACGTACATCACGCCCACCAGGCCAGCACCGATCTGGCTCGCCAGGCGGATACGCTGCGCTTCGCCGCCGGACAGGGTCTCTGCCGAACGGGACAGCGTCAGGTAGTTCAGCCCAACGTTCACGAGGAATTTCAGACGATCGCCAATCTCTTTCAGCACTTTTTCAGCGATTTTTGCACGCTGGCCGGAAAGTTTCAGATTGGTGAAGAAATCCATCGCATGGCCGATGCTCATGTCGGAGATGGTCGGCAGCGGCGTGTCTTCCACAAACACGTGGCGCGCTTCACGACGCAGACGCGTTCCGTCACAGGTGGTGCACGAGCGGTTGCTGATGAACTTCGCCAGCTCTTCACGTACCGCGCTGGATTCCGTCTCTTTATAACGGCGCTCCATATTGTGCAGCACGCCTTCAAACGGATGGCGTCGCACGGAAGTATCGCCGCGATCGTTCATGTACTTAAATTCGACGTTCTCTTTGCCGGATCCGAACAGCACCACTTTATGTACGTTAGCGCTCAGGCTGGCCCACGGCGCTTCCACGTCGAACTTGTAGTGTTCGGCAAGGGAGCGCAGCATCTGGAAATAATAGAAGTTTCGGCGATCCCAGCCGCGGATCGCGCCGCCCGCCAGCGACAGCTCCGGATTCTGGATCACCCGATCCGGATCGAAATACTGTTGTACGCCCAGCCCGTCGCAGGTCGGACAGGCGCCCGCCGGGTTGTTGAACGAGAACATACGCGGTTCCAGCTCATTCATGCTGTAGCCGCAAATCGGGCAGGCGAAGTTTGCGGAGAACAGCAGTTCGCCCGCTTTGACGTCGTCCATATCGGCCACGATCGCCGTCCCGCCGGAGAGATCCAGCGCGGTTTCAAAGGATTCCGCCAGGCGCTGCGTCAGATCGTCGCGCACTTTAAAGCGGTCGATGACCACCTCAATGGTGTGTTTCTTTTGCAGCTCAAGCGTCGGCGGATCGGAAAGATCGCAGACTTCGCCGTCGATACGGGCGCGGATATAACCCTGGCTGGCCAGGTTTTCCAGCGTTTTGGTGTGCTCGCCCTTACGATCTTTGATGATAGGCGCCAGCAGCATCAGCCGCTTGCCTTCAGGCTGCGAGAGCACGTTATCGACCATCTGACTGACCGTTTGCGCGGCCAGCGGAACGTTATGATCCGGGCAGCGCGCTTCGCCCACGCGGGCAAACAGCAGACGCAGATAGTCATGAATTTCGGTAATGGTCCCGACCGTGGAACGTGGGTTGTGCGACGTCGACTTCTGCTCAATGGAGATTGCCGGCGACAGCCCTTCAATATGATCGACATCTGGCTTTTCCATGAGGGACAGGAACTGCCGCGCATAGGCAGAGAGCGATTCGACGTAACGACGCTGCCCTTCGGCATAAAGGGTGTCAAAAGCCAGCGAGGATTTGCCTGAACCCGAAAGCCCGGTCACGACAATCAGCTTGTCGCGTGGGATGACGATGTTGATGTTCTTGAGATTATGGGTACGCGCGCCCCGTACTTCTATCTTATCCATTCACCTTTCCCGGTAGAGATTCGGCTGCCATAGCGTTATGCATCCATTTCGGTAAGCATAGAACACGCCCGGCGGTCTGAACTGAAACGATTAATTATGACACAATTTAACCTGAATGGATATACAGTGTTATGATGCGCCTTCCAGTGAGTCTTGCAACAATGTCGCGACGGCGCGGTTTACTGGAATCCGCCTCGCAAGGTATCAATCGCGCGGTTTGTAATGCTACAATCGCGCGTTTACACTATTAAGAAACGTATTCAGGAGACACGACCATGGCCAGCAGAGGCGTAAACAAGGTGATTCTCGTCGGTAATCTGGGCCAGGACCCGGAAGTACGCTACATGCCGAGTGGTGGCGCAGTCGCCAACATTACGCTGGCGACCTCCGAATCCTGGCGTGATAAAAACACCGGTGAGACTAAAGAGCAGACTGAATGGCACMGSGTTGTGCTGTTYGGCAAACTGGCGGAAATCGCCGGTGAATATCTGCGTAAAGGCTCGCAGGTATATATCGAAGGTTCCCTGCGCACCCGTAAGTGGACCGATCAGAGCGGTCAGGAACGCTACACCACTGAAATCAACGTTCCGCAGATTGGCGGCGTAATGCAGATGCTGGGTGGACGTCAGGGTGGCGGCGCACCGGCAGGCGGCGGCCAGCAGCAGGGCGGCTGGGGTCAGCCTCAGCAGCCGCAGGGCGGCGGCAATCAGTTCAGCGGCGGCGCGCAGTCTCGCCCGCAGCAGCCGTCTTCAGCACCGGCGCAGTCTAACGAACCGCCAATGGATTTTGACGACGACATCCCGTTCTGATCCTGACCATCAGTACGCAAAAAGCCCCGCATTGACGGGGCTTTTGTTTTGGTGCGATGCCATCAGGTGATGACCACCGGCCATTCAGGTGGCGTGTGACTGGAGGCTTCAATCATTACGTCTTTAATATTATTCCAGATCGCCGCCACATCAATCAGCGTAATGCCGAGCAAACCGGTGGCGAACCAGCAGGCGGCGATCACGCCCAGCCCGCTGCTGATCACCGCAAGACCGATATAATCAGACTTGCGAAAGCGAATGTTTAATGTGCTGGCAAGAAACATCAGCACCGCGCTCAATAACTGCCAGCGTAGCAATACCACGCCGGTGGTAATGGTAGCCATCAACCCTTCCTCTGATAACCAATGAAACGTGATTTCATTTTCACAATTTTTGTGAACTATATCACATTTGCTCTTTTATTCGCCAGCGATCTGCGTCAATTTTGCTCAGTTTCATATCCATAAAGGGGGCGTCAGCCGCTTTGTTAGCGCCTTTCAGGCCACGGCTATATGCCTCTTTTAGAAACAGAAGGGTAACAACATTATTTTTTTATTATGCGTATTCTTTGCACACCATTCACTTTTGCAGTTTAAAAAATAAACATCTGCCGGTTATCATTTTTATCGGCCTGCAATTTGCGTTAATCAGCGATCCCCTGTTGAGTTATCTTAAACCTTGATGACGAACTGGATATTTATTTTCCTTAATATAAACAGGGGGAACACTTTTAGTTTGCCTTACGGACGAATATTATCGTCATAAGCAGATATTAGGTTTCTTATGAAAAAAGTCAGTTGCTAATGTCTTATGATTCATGCAACGTAATCACCTGTTAATCAAAGCATCCTGTCGTTATTACAGGCACACATTTTGCAGGGATATTAGGCGGAAATGAATCATAGCGCACTTCGCAAGGTGCTGAGGATCGTCGGGATCATCATGGTAGTTATACTGCCTGTGATGCTGGCGCTATGGTTTGCACACATCCGCGCGGTAAAAGAAACGAGCGCGCAGCTCAATGCATTTGCGCAACTCGCGCTGGATAAAACCGAGCTGGTGATCCGTCAGGCAGATATTGCCTATGACGAAGCCCTGAAATTCAGCGGCCCGCTCTGTTCGCCGTTGCATCGGCAAAATATGCTTAATATTATTCGCGGGCGGCTTTATCTGGCGGATCTCATCTATACCCAGGGCGATCATTTTTTATGCTCCACCAGTATTACTTTGCCTCAACCTTATATTATTCCTGCTGCCGATTATAAACGTAATCCTGACGTTTCAATTTATTACTATCGCGATACGCCATTTTATTCAGGATATAAGATGGTATATATGCGGCGCGGTAATTATGCGGTAGTGGTGAATCCACTTTTTTACAGTGAAGTGGCATCAGACGATCGTACATTAACGTATGGCGTTTATGACAATATCAGTAAAACCTTCTTTTCAGTCAGTCCTGGCGCTAACGTTAAAATATTGTCTGAACATGTACAAAATGAGAAATTAAACTTCCGGACAGATAATCGTTTCTATACCATTGCCCATTCCGACAAGCGACCTGTTTCGATGATCGTCTCGACGTCCAGCACCCGCTATTATGGTTTCCTGTATCATCAGGCCATGCTGTTGGTCCCGCTGGCGCTGATCGGCAGTATTCTCATTTTACTGATAGTCTCACGTACCCGGCATGAATTTAACTCCCCGCGGCGTTTGCTGCATCGGGCGCTGCTAAAGCGTCAACTCAGGCTGCATTATCAACCCATTATTGATATCAAAACCGGTAAATGCGTGGGCGCAGAAGCCCTGCTGCGCTGGCCGGGGTTTAATGGTCCGGTGATGAGCCCGGTGGAGTTTATACCGCTGGCTGAAAAAGAAGGGTTGATTGAACGCGTCACCGATTATGTGGTTGAAGAGGTGTTTACCGATCTGGGGCATTTCCTCGCCGCCAACCCGCACCTCTATATTTCAATTAACTTATCCGCCTCGGATTTCCATTCGTCACGCCTGATTGCCCTTATTTCTGATAAGGCAACACATTACGCGGTGCGGGCTGAACAAATTAAGATCGAAGTGACCGAGCGCGGCTTTATTGATGTGCCGAAAACCACGCCGGTTATTCAGGCGTTCCGTCATGCGGGTTATGAAGTGGCAATTGATGATTTCGGTACCGGCTATTCCAACCTGCATAACTTATATTCCCTCAATGTCGATATTCTGAAAATCGACAAATCCTTTATCGATACCCTGACGACTAACAGCACCAGCCATTTGATCGCTGAACATATTATTGAGATGGCGCACAGCCTGCGTCTGAAGATCATTGCGGAAGGCGTGGAAACGGCGGAGCAGGTCACCTGGCTGTTAAAGCGCGGCGTGCAATTCTGCCAGGGCTGGCACTTTGCGAAGGCGTTATCGCCGCAGGATTTTATTCACTGGGCGCAGCAGCACGACTAAGCGCTTGTCCCGGTAGTCTTAACAGACGCCTGACGGGATAAGCGCTCATTGAGGTTTACATCTGATGACGGTAATCGCTGGGCGTTCTGTCGAATTCGCGGCGGAATACACGCGAAAAGGTTTGCTGCGAAACATAGCCCAGGTCCATGGCGATATCAAAAATGGGCCGCCGCGTGGTGCGCAGCGCTTCTGCCGCCAGCAGTAACCGGCGCTGACGGATGTAATCCCCCAACGTCTGATGCATCACCGCGCGGAACATTCTCTGTAAATACCATTTCGAATAACCGGACTTTCTGGCGACCACATCAATGTTCATAGGTTGGTCGATATGTTCATCAATCCATTCAATCAGTGTCTGAATAATTTGCTGATGGGACATACTAGCCTCTTTGTCAGTTCTGCCGCTGTCGTTTTGTCTGCGGGCGAGTATAATTCCTCAAGTTAACTTGAGGTAAAGCGATTTATGGAAAAGAAATTACCGCGTATTAAAGCGCTGCTCACCCCCGGCGAAGTGGCGAAACGTAGCGGTGTCGCGGTATCGGCATTGCACTTTTATGAGGCCAAAGGTCTGATTAAAAGCGTGCGTAACAGCGGTAATCAGCGGCGTTATACCCGTGATGTGCTGCGTTATGTGGCGATCATCAAAATCGCGCAGCGCATCGGCATTCCACTTGCAACCATTGGCGAGGCGTTTGGCGTGTTGCCGGAAGGGCACACGCTCAGCCCTAAAGAGTGGAAAGAGCTGTCGTCCCAGTGGCGGGTGGAACTGGATCGGCGTATCCATACCCTGGAAGCATTACGCGATGAACTGGACGGCTGTATCGGCTGCGGCTGTTTGTCACGCAGCGACTGCCCGCTGCGTAATCCCGGCGACCGGCTGGGCGAGCAGGGCACCGGCGCGCGACTGCTGGAAGATGATTAATATTCGCCACAAAAAACTAAAGCGCCGTTACGGCGCTTTAGTTTGTTTCCCGGTCTTTTGTCTTTCGCTCTATCCCACGGGTTTGTGGGAGGGTCTCCCCCGACATCAATACCCCTCGGTGTAACTAAAAACGCTGGAGGGTCCGGTTTGTATCGACACTTTTAGTGTAAGTCAGCACGGCAGCTTTACCAGCGGCAACCGGGGAATTATTACCGAAATTTTTCGCGCATGATGCACAATTTTCTATAGTAAGTACTTACCTGGTTAACGGAGTAAATCATGCTTAAAGTGCATCATCTTAATAAGTCCCGTTCACAGCGCGTGCTGTGGGCGCTGGAAGAGCTTGGCGTGCCCTATGAAATCGTGCGTTATCAGCGCGAAAAAACCATGATGGCCCCGGAAGCGCTGAAAAAAGTGCACCCGCTGGGAAAATCGCCGGTGCTGGAAGATGACGGGCGCATTATTGCAGAGTCGGGGGCCATCCTCGAATACCTCCAGGAAAACTATGATCCTCAGGGCACCCTGAAACCCACCGATGCCGACCAGCGTTTGCAGTACCGTTTCTGGCTGCATTATGCCGAAGGCTCGCTGATGCCGCCGTTGCTGATGAAACTGGTGTTCAGCAGCCTGGGCAAGCCGCCGGTGCCGCTGGGTTTTCGCACCCTTGGTAAAGCGCTGGGGCAGGGAGTGCAGAAAGGCTATCTCAATAAACAGATCGAAACGCATGCCCGCTATATAGAAGCAGAGCTCGGCAGCCAGCCCTGGTTTACCGGCGAGTCTCCCAGCATGGCGGATATCCAGATGAGCTTCCCGGTGTTTGCCCTGCTGGCGCGCGGCGGCGTCGAGCACCTGCCCAATTTGCAGGCATGGAAGAAACGCGTCGAGATGCGTCCGGCCTGGCAGCGCGCTATTGAAAAAGGCGGTCCGTTCGAGTTGCCTGGGGAATAAA
>NZ_CP127837.1:1521431-1528425 GCF_030291195.1 Enterobacter sp. PGRG2
ACGACAACGTTTGCGCATCCCCTGCTGCTTTCTTCGTCGTCCTGAGCGAAATTTCATAAAAAGCGACAAAGTTAAGTTGAAATACCCCTGTGGATGGCTGGATAATCGTTTGCCTTTTTCAACAGCCGTTTTGTTTGCGCGGAGTTAAACGTTTGCTTTTTGTGGCACTGCTTTGCCGCAACGTAGCACATGGAGATGACGTTTAATCTGGCAGTGGATTGTCCGCCACGCAAACCAGCGAATATAAAAATTCTCAGGGGATGTTTTCTATGTCTACGCCTTCAGCGCGTACCGGCGGTTCGCTTGACGCTTTATTTAAAATTTCTGCACGTGGCAGCACTGTCCGTCAGGAGATCGTAGCCGGTCTTACCACCTTCCTGGCCATGGTTTACTCCGTGATCGTGGTGCCAGGCATGCTGGGCAAAGCGGGCTTCCCGCCGACGGCGGTGTTTGTTGCCACCTGTCTGGTTGCCGGTCTGGGCTCTATTGTGATGGGCCTGTGGGCGAATCTGCCGCTGGCGATTGGCTGCGCCATCTCGCTGACCGCTTTCACCGCTTTCAGCCTGGTGCTCGGCCAGCAAATCAGCGTACCTGTCGCCCTGGGCGCGGTATTCCTGATGGGCGTGCTGTTCACCGTGATCTCTGCCACCGGCATCCGTAGCTGGATCCTGCGCAATCTGCCGCAGGGCGTGGCGCATGGCACCGGCATCGGTATCGGCCTGTTCCTGCTGCTCATTGCCGCGAACGGCGTGGGTCTGGTAGTGAAAAACCCCATCGACGGGTTGCCGGTAGCGCTGGGGCATTTCGCCAGCTTCCCGGTGATCATGTCGCTGATTGGCCTCGCGGTGATTATCGGTCTGGAAAAACTGAAAGTGCCGGGCGGCATTCTGCTGACCATTATCGGCGTGTCTGTTGTCGGGCTGATTTTTGATCCGGCGGTGCACTTCTCCGGTATTTTTGCCATGCCGTCGCTGAGCGACGAACACGGCAATTCGCTGATCGGCAGCCTGGATATTATGGGCGCGCTGAACCCGATCGTGCTGCCGAGCGTACTGGCGCTGGTGATGACCGCCGTGTTTGATGCGACAGGCACCATTCGTGCGGTGGCCGGTCAGGCTAACCTGCTGGATAAAGACGGTCAGATTATCGATGGCGGCAAAGCGCTGACCACCGACTCCCTGAGCAGCGTCTTCTCTGGCCTGGTGGGCGCAGCACCGGCGGCGGTGTATATCGAATCGGCGGCGGGTACGGCGGCAGGCGGTAAAACCGGTCTGACGGCGATCACCGTTGGCGTGCTGTTCCTGCTGATCCTGTTCCTCTCTCCGCTCTCCTATCTGGTTCCGGCTTACGCCACCGCCCCTGCGCTGATGTACGTTGGCCTGCTGATGCTGAGCAACGTGTCGAAAATCGATTTTGCCGATTTCGTGGATGCGATGGCGGGCCTTATCACCGCGGTGTTTATAGTGCTGACCTGTAACATCGTTACCGGCATCATGATCGGCTTCGCCTCGCTGGTGATTGGCCGTGTAGTGTCGGGTGAATGGCGTCGTCTGAACATCGGTACCGTGGTGATCGCGGTGGCGCTGGTGGCCTTCTACGCGGGCGGCTGGGCGATTTAATTTTCCGATCCGGCTCGAAAAAAAGGGTGGCGATTGCCGCCCTTTTTACTTTTTAAGGCACATCCTGTTTCCATTGCGTTAAGCTGCATGTTCTATTATGAAAGGCATGATGCCTCGTCATCGATTATAAAAAATCATCGCAAACAGGGAACGCATGGAAATTTTCTTCACCATACTCATCATGACCCTTGTGGTCTCACTCTCGGGTGTCGTCACCCGTGTCCTGCCCTTCCAGATCCCCCTGCCGCTGATGCAGATCGCCATCGGCGCTATGCTGGCCTTACCCACTTTTGGTCTGCATGTGGAGTTCGATCCGGAACTCTTTCTGGTGCTGTTTATCCCGCCGCTGCTGTTCGCGGATGGCTGGAAAACCCCAACGCGCGAGTTTCTGGAGCACGGGCGTGAAATATTTGGCCTTGCGCTGGCGCTGGTGCTGGTCACCGTGGTCGGCATCGGCTATCTGATTTACTGGGTGGTGCCCGGTATTCCGCTGATCCCGGCGTTCGCGCTGGCGGCGGTGCTGTCGCCGACCGATGCCGTGGCGCTGTCCGGCATTGTTGGCGAAGGGCGCATCCCGAAAAAAATTATGGGCATCCTGCAGGGCGAGGCGCTGATGAACGACGCCTCAGGCCTGGTGGCCCTGAAGTTTGCCGTCGCGGTGGCGATGGGCACCATGGTCTTCACCGTCGGCGGCGCGACCGTGGAATTCCTCAAGGTGGCGATTGGCGGTCTGCTGGCCGGATTCGTGGTCAGCTGGCTGTATGGCCGTTCGCTGCGTTTTCTCAGCCGCTGGGGCGGGGATGAACCAGCCACGCAAATCGTGCTGCTGTTCCTGCTGCCGTTCGCCTCTTATCTGATCGCAGAACACATCGGTGTGTCCGGCATTCTGGCAGCGGTGGCGGCCGGGATGACTATCACCCGTTCCGGCGTGATGCGCTCCGCGCCTCTGGCCATGCGTCTGCGCGCCAACAGCACCTGGTCGATGCTGGAATTCGTCTTTAACGGCATGGTGTTCCTGCTGCTGGGTCTGCAACTGCCGGGCATTCTGGAAACCTCGCTGGTGGCGGCGGAAGCCGATCCTAACGTCGAAACCTGGATGCTGTTTACCGACATCATTCTGATTTATGCCGCGCTGATGCTGGTGCGTTTCGGCTGGCTGTGGACGATGCAGAAATTCAGCCAGCGCTTCCTCACCAAAAGCCCGATGGAATTTGGGATGTGGAGCACGCGCGAACTGCTGATCTCCACTTTTGCGGGCGTGCGCGGGGCGATCACCCTCGCCGGTGTACTCTCCATTCCATTGTTGTTACCGGGCGGGGAACACTTCCCGGCGCGTTATGAACTGGTCTTCCTGGCTGCCGGGGTGATCCTCTTCTCGCTGTTTGTCGCCGTGGTGGTTTTACCCATGCTGCTGCAACATATGGAGATCGCCGATCACGCGCAGCAAGCAAAAGAAGAGCGGCTGGCGCGGGCGAAAACCGCTGATGTGGCTATTGTCGCCATTCAGAAAATGGAAGAGCGCCTGGCGGCCAACGCCGAGGAGAACATTGACGATCAGCTGCTGACGGAAGTCAGTTCGCGGGTGATTGGTAATCTGCGTCGCCGCGCTGACGGGCGTAATAACGTCGAAAGCTCCATGCAGGAAGAGAATCTCGAACGCCGCTTCCGCCTCGCGGCGCTGCGTTCCGAGCGGGCAGAGCTGTATCATCTGCGCGCCACGCGGCAGATCAGCAACGAAACGCTGCAAAAACTGCTGCACGATCTGGACCTGCTGGAAGCGCTGCTGATTGAAAACAAGTAGCGTATGTCCCCCTCATCCTGTGGGTGAGGGGGCTAAAGCACTACTTTTTCAGGCGTGACACCAGCTCAAACTCTTTGAAATTCACCGGACGTTGTTGCTGCATGGAGATATTCCCGGCGATACCGGTGAGGATCGACATCGCCCCGGCGCGGTGATCGGCGGCGCGCTGCAGCGGATCGTGCGTGGCAGGCCCGAACAAATCCGCCAGCATGGCGTTATCTCCGCCGCCGTGTCCGCCTTCACCGATGGCGAATTCGGCTTTCCAGGGCGCGGCAAACATCGGGAACACCGTGATGTCGCAGCCTTCCAGGCTCCCTTCGCTGGCGCGATCGCCACCGGCGTTGACGTAAGATTTCTCCACCAGCTTCATTTCCAGACGGCCTTCACTGCCGTTAAACACCACGTTCAGCCCCTCCCATGGCAGATAGGCGTTCAGGGAATAGGTCAGCTGCACCTGATTCTGGTATTTCACCAGCACCGACATGGTGTCTTCAATGGTGATGCCGTCGCTGAACACGCTCTGATCGCGAAAATAGTTATCTTCGTGCTCGGCATCCAGATACAGCGCTTTCAGCTGGGGATTGTCCTCCATGTGCAGGGCAAAAGGATCGTCCTGGGCGGCGGCGTAGCCGTGGGCGCGGGGATAGAACTGCGTAATGCCGCGCCGCTCCGCGTTCTCTTTACCGTAAAAGCGCAGGCTGCCTTCGGCATAGACGCGCTGCGGATAGCTCCCCAGCCAGAAGTTCATCAGGTCGAAATGGTGGGTGGATTTGTGTACCAGCAGGCCGCCGCTGTTGCGCTTTTCCCGGTGCCAGCGACGAAAATAATCCGCGCCGTGTTCGGTGTTCAGCAGCCATTCAAAGTGTACCGAGTTCACCTCGCCAATGGTGCCGTTCATCAGCAGCTCGCGCACTTTGCTGTGATGCGGCGCATAGCGGTAGTTAAAGGTCACACGCACCTGACGGCCCGTCTCTTCAATGGCATCGAGGATGCGCAGCGCCCGCTGCTCGTCGATGGTCATCGGTTTTTCGGTGATCACATCACACCCGGCGTACAGGGCGCGCACAATATAATCATCATGGGTACGATCGACGGTGGTGACGATAATCACGTCCGGGCGCGTCTCGCGGATCATCTCCTCAAACTGCGAGGCGTGCCAGGTGGACGCTGGCGCAGCCCCTTCGTTTTTCAGCAACTGATTGGCGTAGTGAATACGCGTGTGGTTGGTATCGCAGAAGGCGACCAGGGTGGCCGTCTCTTTCCACTGACCGCCGATGGCCGCAATGTACATCCCGGCACGCCCGCCCGTGCCGACAAGGGCATATTTTTTCATACCATCCTCGATTAATTACTTAATGAAATTATTGGCTTAACGCGTAAGCCAGGGCTTCCATCAGCATAAAAAGCGGGAAGGGCATTGTCGTGACGGCGCAGAGTGCAAAACAGGGTCAGGGGGTTGGAGTCGCGCAAAGTGTGACGGGGCTTACAAAACGCGCCGGGATACTGTGACGCGGATCGACTTTTGTCGCACGCAGGACGTGATGTTGCTCACGATGAAACACAACCCCGGCCCGCAGGCCGGGGGTAAAACAGATTAATGCGCGCGGCCCTGATCGATGCCGATACCGGTTTGCGAACGGATAAACTGGGCGCGGAACTTCTCGCGTTCCAGTTTCCCTTCCGCGGTATTGTCGATTGCCGAGAACACCCAGATACCGATAAAGGCCACCGCAATGGAGAACAGCGCCGGGTACTCATACGGGAAGATGGCGCTGGCGTGGCCGAGGATCTGCACCCAGATAGTCGGGCCAAGCACCATCAGCACCACGGCGGTAATCAGCCCCAGCCAGCCGCCGATCATCGCGCCACGGGTGGTCAGCTTCGACCAGTACATCGACAGCAGAATGATCGGGAAGTTACAGCTTGCCGCAATCGAGAACGCCAGACCCACCATGAAGGCAATGTTCTGATTCTCAAACAGAATACCCAGCAGGATGGCGATCACGCCCAGTACCAGCACGGTGATTTTTGACACCCGCAGCTCGTCGCGCTCGGTGGCCCCTTTACGGAACACGTTGGCATACAGATCGTGCGATACCGCCGATGCGCCCGCCAGGGTTAAGCCCGCCACCACCGCGAGGATAGTCGCGAAGGCCACCGCCGAGATAAAGCCGAGGAACAGGTTGCCGCCCACCGCGTTGGCAAGATGCACCGCCGCCATGTTATTGCCGCCAATCAGCGCGCCGGTGGCATCTTTAAACGCCGGATTTGCGCCCACCAGCATGATCGCGCCGAAGCCGATAATAAAGGTCAGGATGTAGAAGTAACCCATAAAGCCGGTGGCGTAGAACACGCTTTTCCGCGCTTCACGGGCATCGCTGACGGTAAAGAAGCGCATCAGAATATGCGGCAGACCGGCGGTACCAAACATCAGCCCCAGCCCCAGCGACAACGCAGAGATCGGATCTTTCACCAGACCGCCCGGACTCATGATCGCCGTGCCTTTCGGATGCACCGCCATGGCTTCGGTAAACAGGTTATTGAAGCTGAAACCGACGTGACGCATCACCATAAAGGCCATAAAGCTGGCGCCGAACAGCAGCAGCACGGCTTTGATGATCTGCACCCAGGTGGTGGCCAGCATGCCGCCGAACAGCACGTACATCACCATCAGCACGCCCACCAGCACCACGGCGATGTGATAGTTCAGGCCAAACAGCAGCTGGATCAGTTTGCCCGCGCCCACCATTTGGGCGATCAGATAGAGCGCCACCACCACCAGCGAGCCGCAGGCGGAGAGAATACGGATCGGACCCTGTTTCAGACGATACGACGCCACATCGGCAAAGGTATAGCGTCCGAGGTTACGCAGACGCTCGGCGATCAAAAACAGAATGATCGGCCAGCCCACCAGGAAACCCAGCGAGTAAATCAGGCCATCGTAGCCGGAGGTGAACACCAGCGCGGAAATCCCCAGAAAGGACGCCGCCGACATGTAATCCCCGGCGATCGCCAGGCCGTTTTGCAGACCGGTAATATTACCGCCCGCCGTGTAGTAATCGCTGCGGGTGCGGGTACGTTTTGACGCCCAGTACGTGATGCCAAGCGTAAAGGCGACAAACACCACGAACATGATGATCGCCTGCCAGTTGGTCGGCTGGCGCTGCACCGCGCCGGTCAGGGCATCTGCCGCGTTCGCGGAGAAAGGGAGTATGGCGGCAGCCGCCGTCAGTAATCTCTTCATGGTGCGTTTACCTCGCGGATCACGGCATTGTTCAGACGGTCAAACTCACCGTTCGCCCGCCAGACGTAAACGCCGGTTAACACGAACGAAATCAGGATCACGCCGACGCCAACAGGAATGCCGCGCGTGACGCTGGTGCCGGGATAGAGCGGCGTACCCAGCCAGCCAGGGGCGAAGGCGATAAGCAGAATAAAGCAGACATAAATCGCCAGCACGATCAGCGACAAAATGATGGCAAACCGTTGCCTTTTTTCGACCAGCTCCCTGAAATGCGCGTTATGTTCTATCCGTTGATAAATGAGTTCATTCATCACGAAATCTCCAGAGGCT
>NZ_CP127837.1:1528632-1559267 GCF_030291195.1 Enterobacter sp. PGRG2
GGTTATGACGGCATCGTAATGCCTTGTTTTTCTTCCAGCAGTTTTTCCACTACGCCAGGATCGGCAAGCGTTGAGGTATCTCCCAGGTTACTGGTGTCACCGGCGGCGATTTTGCGCAGAATGCGGCGCATAATTTTGCCGGATCGGGTTTTGGGCAGCGAATCGGTCCAGTGCAGAATATCCGGCGTCGCCAGCGGGCCGATCTCTTTCCGCACCCAGTTGCGCACCTCGGTATACAGTTCCGGCGACGGCTCTTCGCCGTGGTTCAGCGTGACATAGGCATAAATCGCCTGGCCTTTAATATTGTGCGGAATGCCCACCACCGCCGCTTCGGCGATTTTCGGGTGCGATACCAGCGCCGATTCGATTTCTGCCGTGCCCAGACGGTGGCCGGAGACGTTCAGCACATCGTCCACGCGCCCGGTGATCCAGTAGTAACCGTCTTCGTCACGGCGCGCGCCGTCGCCGCTGAAATACATATTCTTGAAGGTGGAGAAATAGGTCTGCTCGAAGCGCTCATGGTCGCCAAACAGCGTGCGCGCCTGGCCTGGCCATGAATCGACAATCGCCAGGTTGCCTTCGGTGGCGCCTTCCAGCGGATTGCCTTCGTTATCCACCAGGGCCGGTTGTACGCCGAAGAACGGCAGGCTGGCGGAACCGGCTTTCAGTTCGATGGCGCCGGGCAGCGGGGTGATCATAAAACCGCCGGTTTCCGTCTGCCACCAGGTGTCCATCACCGGGCAATTTTCGTTGCCGATTTTTTTCCAGTACCACTCCCAGGCTTCCGGGTTAATGGGTTCGCCCACCGATCCCAGAATCCGCAGCGAGGCGCGGCTGGTGCCGTCAATCGCCTTATCGCCTTCCGCCATCAGGGCGCGGATCGCTGTTGGCGCGGTATAGAGAATATTGACCTGATGCTTGTCCACCACCTGCGCCATACGCGCTGGCGTCGGCCAGTTCGGTACGCCTTCAAACATCAGGGTGGTCGCGCCGCAGGCCAGCGGGCCGTACAGCAGATAGCTGTGGCCGGTCACCCAGCCCACGTCGGCGGTACACCAGTAGATGTCGCCCGGATGGTAATCGAAGACGTATTTGAAGGTGGTCGCGGCATAGACCAGGTAACCGCCGGTGGTGTGCAGCACGCCTTTCGGTTTACCGGTGGAGCCGGAGGTATAAAGGATAAACAGCGGATCTTCGGCATTCATCGCTTCCGGCTGGTGGTCGCTGCTGGCGGTCGCCATCACATCGTGCCACCACAGATCGCGGCCTTCCTGCCAGTCGATAGCGCCGCCGGTGCGTTTAAACACCACGACGTTTTCAATCGTTGTCACCGCCGGATTTTTTAACGCGTCGTCGACGTTCTTCTTCAGCGGAATACTACGCCCGGCACGTACGCCTTCGTCGGCGGTGATCACCAGCCGTGAGCTGGAGTCCACAATACGCCCGGCGACCGCTTCCGGCGAGAAACCGCCAAAAATAACCGAATGCACCGCGCCAATGCGCGCGCAGGCCAGCATCGCCACCGCCGCTTCCGGCACCATCGGCATATAAATAGCTACCACGTCGCCTTTCTTAATGCCCAGCGTCAGCAGGACATTGGCAAAGCGGCACACTTCGCCGTGCAGATCGCGGTAAGAGATATGTTTGCTCTGGCTGGCGTCGTCGCCTTCCCAGATGATTGCCGTTTGATCGCCACGCTCAGCCAGGTGCCTGTCCAGGCAGTTAGCCGCCAGGTTGAGCTGTCCATCTTCATACCATTTAATCGAAACATTCCCAGGCGCAAAGGAGGTGTTTTTCACCTTCTGATAAGGCGTGATCCAGTCGAGAATTTTGCCTTCCTCACCCCAGAAAGCGTCAGGATCGGTGATGGATTGCTGGTATTTCGCCTGGTACTGTTCGGCATTAATCAGGCATTTTTCCGCGATCTGGGCGGGAATAGGGTGTTTGTGGATTTGGCTCATGGCTTTTGTTCTCCTTGTAAGATGTTAATAATATGTCACACAAACGTTAATTGTAGGGGCTTTGGGAGCTTTGTTTACTTTTTGGGCGACAGATCACGCAATGCTTGAGTGTATGAAAATGCAGCAGATGATGCTTAGAAGGGAAATAATTTACGCTAAGAACTATTGCTTTTATGGCAATTAAAAATTCATCTATAACAAATAGTTATGCATGATAAATGCTATAAAATGCGCTTTTTAAGGGAGAAATCAGCGAAAGTCCCTGAACTTAAAGGGTTGCACGGGATACCACGCAAATGGTACTGATAATGCGCGTTAAAAACCCCCGCTTTTGTAAGAAACGCTAACCATCCCCCTTGCTGGCAGTCTTCATGGACAGCAGGGAATAGCGCTTCACTAAGGATGTCACTCGTTATGAAAAATGTGAAAGTCAGCCTAGCCTGGCAAATTTTGCTGGCCCTGGTGCTGGGTATTCTTCTGGGTAGTTACCTGCATTACCAAAGCGACAGCCGCGAATGGCTGATTGCGAATCTCCTGTCTCCGGCAGGCGATATCTTTATTCATCTGATCAAAATGATCGTTGTCCCTATTGTGATTTCCACCCTGATTGTGGGAATTGCCGGCGTGGGAGATGCGAAACAGCTGGGTCGCATTGGCGCGAAAACCATTCTTTATTTCGAAGTGATCACTACAGTGGCCATTATTCTTGGCATCACACTGGCGAATGTATTCCAGCCGGGCGCGGGCATTGATATGTCGCAGCTGGCAACGGTGGATATTTCGAAATACCAGAGTACAACGGCGGAAGTGCAGAGCCATGCCCATGGCCTGATGGGAACCATACTGTCGCTGGTGCCGACCAATATCGTGTCGTCGATGGCGAAGGGCGATATGCTGCCGATCATCTTCTTCTCGGTGCTGTTTGGCCTTGGGCTGTCATCGCTGCCTTCCGCACATCGTGAGCCGCTGGTGACGGTCTTCCGCTCCATTTCCGAAACCATGTTTAAAGTCACCCATATGGTGATGCGTTATGCGCCGGTGGGCGTGTTCGCGCTGATCTCGGTGACGGTGGCGAACTTTGGTTTCGCCTCCCTGTGGCCGCTCGCCAAGCTGGTGATCCTGGTGTATGCCGCGATTGTCTTCTTCGCGCTGGTGGTGCTGGGCGCGGTGGCGCGTCTGTGCAAGCTGAGCATCTGGACGCTGATCCGCATCCTGAAAGAGGAACTGATCCTCGCCTATTCCACCGCCAGCTCCGAAAGCGTGCTGCCGCGCATTATCGAGAAGATGGAGGCCTATGGCGCACCGGCATCGATCACCAGCTTCGTCGTGCCGACCGGTTACTCCTTCAATCTTGATGGTTCGACGCTATATCAGAGCATTGCGGCGATTTTCATCGCACAGCTGTACGGCATTGAGCTGTCGCTGGGGCAGGAGATCATTCTGGTGCTGACGCTGATGGTCACCTCCAAAGGTATCGCTGGCGTGCCGGGCGTCTCCTTTGTGGTGCTGCTGGCGACGCTGGGCAGCGTCGGCATCCCGCTGGAAGGTCTGGCGTTTATCGCCGGTGTTGACCGTATCCTCGATATGGCGCGTACGGCGCTGAACGTGGTGGGTAATGCGCTGGCGGTGCTGGTGATCGCCAAGTGGGAACACAAATTTGACCGTAAAAAAGCGCTGGCTTACGAGCGCGAGGTGCTGGGCAAATTTGATAAAACCGCGAATTCCTGATTTGCTTAAAAGATGCCCGGCGGCGCAAGCTTGCCGGGCCTACGTCGTAACCTGTAGGCCCGGTAAGCGAAGCGCCACCGGGCAATACCCCTCTCTCGTTACCCCATCGCGCTCTCGCGCAGACTGGCTTTTAACTTATCGTACTCGGCGATCACATACTGTTCCGCGGCACGCTGGTCGGCAATCCGCTCAACGTTGACGGCGCAGTACTTGTACTCCGGCGTTTTGGTTATCGGGCTTAAGTTCTCCGTCACCAGCTCGTTACAGGCACCAATCCACCACTGGTAGGTCATATAAATCGCCCCTTTGTTCGGGCGATCGCTGACCTGCGCGCGGGTGATGATGCGGCCTTTGCGGGAGTTCACCCAGATCAGCGCTTCATCTTCAATGCCCAGACGCGCCGCGTCGGCGGTGTTGATCTGCGCATAGCCAGGTTCATCCGCTAACGCCGCCAGTGCCGCACAGTTGCCGGTCATTGAACGACAGGAGTAGTGACCCACTTCCCGCACCGTCGACAGCACCAGCGGGTACTCGTCGGTCAGTTTGTCGATGGGTGGCACCCAGTCGCAGGTGTAGAACTTCGCCAGCCCGGTATCGGTTTCAAACTTCTCTTTGAACAGGTATGAGGTCCCCTGATCCGCGTCCGAGGTATCGCGGCACGGCCACTGGATATAACCCAGCTCGCCCATTTTTTCATAGGTTGCGCCATAGAAGTCCGGGCACAGATGGCGCAGCTCATCCCAGATCTCCTGGGTGTTGTTGTAGTGCATCGGATAGCCCATGCGGGTGGCGATTTCGCTGATGATCTGCCAGTCCGTTTTCAGATCCCACTGCGGCTCCACGGCTTTAAAGAAGCGCTGGAAGCCACGGTCTGCCGCGGAATACACCCCTTCATGTTCCCCCCAGGACGTTGACGGCAGAATGACATCCGCCGCCGCTGCGGTTTTGGTCATAAAGATGTCCTGGACGATCACCAGTTCCAGATCTTCAAAGCCTTTACGCACCGCCGACAGCTCGGCGTCGGTTTGCAGCGGATCTTCCCCCATGATGTAGGCCGCGCGTACCTCGCCATGGGCCGCCCGGTGCGGCAGCTCGCTGATGCGGTAGCCGGTGTGCGCCGGCAGGCTGGCCACGCCCCAGGCCCTGGCGAACTTCTCGCGGTTTTCCGGTATGTGCACGTACTGATAGCCCGGATAGGTATCCGGCAGCGCGCCCATATCGCACGCGCCCTGCACGTTATTCTGCCCGCGCACCGGGTTGACGCCCGCGTGAGGCTTGCCGAGGTTGCCGGTCAGCATCGCCAGACTGGTCAGCGAACGCACGGTTTCCACGCCCTGATAGAACTGGGTGACGCCCATGCCCCACAGGATCGCCGCGCTTTTCGCCCCCGCATACAGACGCGCGCAGGTGCGGATCTCTTCGGCGCTGACGCCGGTGATCGCTTCCACCGACTCCGGCGGATAGCCTGCAACAATCTTTTTATACTCGTCAAAATCCTGCGTACGCGCGGCCACGAAAGCATGATCGTAGAGATCTTCGCTGATAATGACGTGCCCGATGGCGTTAAGCAGCGCGATATTCGAGCCGTTTTTCAGTGCAATATGCATATCCGCAATGCGCGCGGTTTCAATTTTGCGCGGATCGCAGACGATAATTTTCGCCCCGTTCTTTTTCGCGCGGATCACATGATTAGCGACGATAGGGTGGGAATCCGCCGGGTTGTAGCCAAAAATAAAGACCAAATCCGTGTTATCAATTTCTGTGATGGCATTGCTCATTGCGCCATTACCGACCGACTGGTGCAGACCTGCAACCGATGGGCCGTGTCAGACACGTGCGCAGCAATCAACGTTATTGGTGCCAATAACGGCGCGCGCGAATTTTTGCATCACATAGTTGGTTTCATTGCCGGTGCCGCGTGACGAACCTGTGGTCTGGATGGCATCAGGGCCGTACTTCTCTTTGATGGCGGAAAGTCGGCTGGCGACGTAGTCCAGCGCTTCACTCCAGGATACCGCTTCCAGTTTGCCGCCGCGCTGGCGACGGATCATCGGGGTTTTCAGGCGCGGGGTCAGGATCCGGGTATCGTTGATAAAATCCCAGCCGTAATAGCCTTTAAGACACAGGGTTCCCTGATTGGTTTTCCCCTGCGCCGCTTCCGCCCGGACGATTTTCCCGTTATCAACCACAAGGTTGATTTTGCAACCCGAGGCGCAATAGGGGCATACCGTGACGACTTTTTTCATCGGTCTCACTCCAGTTTTCAATTCGCGCATACGCGCACTTGCCCCCGTTATGCAGTTTACATGCCATATTCTTTATGCGGGTATTTCTGCGGGATGCGGAGCAGGAAGGGAGTGAAAACCCTGACGAAAAGCGCGCCATCGTCAGATTTGACGTGTCGAACGTCGGGGAAGAGCTGTAGGCCGGGTAAGCGCAGCGCCACCCGGCGCAATCGCCCCTCACTTGCGCCACATCAACATTTCAGTGTGATCAATTCTTATAATCATCATACTTTTCCTGCACAGGTTCCCTGTCGTGTTCACACTCCGCTCGATCATCACTGGCGTACTGCTCTGTTTTTCCGCAGTCGCCTTCTCTCAGACTGACCCGACGACGCTCACCACCGCCTGGCCGGTCAACGTTGGCCCGCTCAACCCGCATCTTTACACCCCCAACCAGATGTTTGCGCAGAGCATGGTGTATGAACCGCTGGTGAAATACGCGGCGGGCGGCAGGGTGGAGCCGTGGCTGGCTACCGGCTGGACGCACTCCGCCGACGGGAAAACCTGGGTCTTCACCCTGCGCGAAAAGGTCACTTTTTCCAATGGCGAACCTTTCAACGCCGACGCCGCCGCGGCGAATTTCCGCGCCGTGCTGGCTAACCGCGCCCGCCATAGCTGGCTGGAACTGGTGAACCAAATCACCGATGTCAAAGCGCTCGGTCCGCAAAAGCTGCAAATTACGCTGAAAAGCGCCTACTACCCGTTTTTACAGGAGCTGGCGCTGCCGCGGCCGTTCCGCTTTATCGCCCCGTCGCAGTTTGTCGATGGCGGCACGAAAAACGGCATTAAAGCGCCGGTCGGCACCGGGCCGTGGATGTTGCACTCGTCGCGCCTGAATCAGGATGATGTCTTCGTGCGCAACCCGCATTACTGGGGAAAACAACCGCCGATCGACAAGGTCAGGGTTAATGTGATCCCCGATCCCACCAGCCGCGCTATTGCCTTTGAAACCGGGGAGGTGGATCTGCTCTACGGCAGCGACGGGCTGTTACCCCTCGATACTTTCGCGCGCTTTAGCCAGAACCCGGCGTACCACACGCAACTTTCCGCGCCGGTGGAAACGGTGATGCTGGCGCTCAATACCCGGCTTGCCCCCACAAATGAGCTGGCGGTGCGCGAAGCCCTTAATTATGCGGTGGATAAAAAAACCATGATCGCCACTGCGCTCTACGGCACACAGCAGCTGGCGGACACGCTGTTCGCCCCCTCGGTGCCCTATGCGAATATCGGCCTTAAACCGCGCGGCTACGATCCGGCGCAGGCCCGCGCCCTGCTTGAAAAAGCTGGCTGGACGCTGCCTGCCGGTAACGCTATACGCGAGAAAAACGGCCAGCCGCTGCGCATTGAACTGGCCTTTACCGGTACCGATGCCGAAAGCAAGGCGATGGCGGAGATTATTCAGGCAGATTTGCGCAAAATCGGCGTCGATATTCAGCTTATCGGCGAAGAAGAGAGCAGTATCTACGCCCGCCAGCGGGACGGTCGCTTCGGCATGATTTTCAACCGCACCTGGGGCGCGCCTTACGATCCCCACGCGTTTATCAGTTCCATGCGCGTGCCGTCCCATGCGGATTACCAGGCGCAGCTGGGGTTGCCGGATAAGGCGCTCATCGACCAGGAAATTGGCCAGGTGCTGACGCAGCAGGATGAAACTGCCCGCCAGGCCTTATATAAAGACATCCTCACCCGGCTGCATCAGGAAGCGGTCTATCTGCCGCTCAGCTATGTCTCGGTGATGGCGGTATCGCGGCCTGAACTGGGAGCCATCCCCTTCGCGCCGATGGCGTCAGAGATCCCCTTCGAACAGCTCAATCCGGTGGCGCAGCCATGATGCTGAACTGGGCGCTACGTCGTTTGCTGCTGCTGATCCCTATACTGCTCGCCGCGTCGCTGCTGGTGTTTTTGATGCTGCATCTGGGCGTCGGCGATCCGGCGATGGACTATTTACGCCTTTCCGGCGTGCCGCCGACGGCGGAGGTGCTGGCCGCCACGCGGGAGATGCTCGGGCTTAACGCGCCGCTGCCGGTGCAGTACTGGCACTGGCTGATGCGCGCCGCGCGGCTGGATTTCGGCGTCTCTTATGCCACAGGGCGTCCGGTGCTCGACGATCTGCTGCATTTTCTGCCCGCCACCCTGCAACTGGCGGGACTGGCGCTGGTGCTGATCCTGGCGATCTCCGTGCCGCTCGGCGTCTGGGCGGCGCGTTATCCCAACCGCCTGCCGGATCATATCGTGCGCGTGATCGCTTTCCTCGGCGTCTCAATGCCCAATTTCTGGCTGGCATTTCTGCTGGTGATGCTCTTTTCCGTGAAGCTGAACTGGCTGCCGGCGATGGGCTACGGCGGCTGGCGCTACATGATCCTGCCGGCGGTTTCCATTGCCTTTATGTCCCTTTCGATCAACGCCCGTCTGCTGCGCACCAGTATGCTGGAAGTGGCAGGGCAGCGGCATGTGACATGGGCGCGGCTGCGGGGCTTAACGGCGGCGCAAACCGAGCGCCACCATGTGCTGAAAAACGCTGCCGTTCCGCTGGTCACCGCGCTGGGAATGCACATCGGCGAGCTGATCGGCGGCACGCTGATCGTCGAAAGTATTTTCGCCTGGCCGGGCGTCGGCCGTTATGCCGTCTCCGCCATTTTTAACCGTGACTATCCGGTGATCCAGTGCTTTACCCTGCTGATGGTGACCGTCTTTGTGATCGGCAATCTGCTGGTGGATATGATCAACGCCGCGCTGGATCCGCGCGTGCGCAGCCACGAGGGACAGCACGCATGAACACGGTTTTTCTTGCCCGCTGGCCGGTGCGCATGGCGCTTTTGATCATCGCTCTGCTGTTTATGGTGGCGCTGACCAGCCAGTGGTGGCTGCCGTTCGATCCGATGGCTCTTAATCTGCCGGAGCGCCTGTTAGCGCCGGACAGCCAGCACTGGCTGGGCACCGATCACCTGGGACGCGATATCTTCAGCCGTCTGCTGGCGGCCACGCGTATCTCCCTTGGCGCAGTGCTGCTCTGTCTGCTGCTGGTGCTGACCATCGGCATGATCGCGGGCGGCGCGGCAGGGTTGCTCGGCGGGCGCACCGATCAGCTGGTCATGCGCGTTGCCGATCTCTTTATGACCTTTCCCACCTCCATCCTGTCGTTTTTCCTCGTAGCGATCCTCGGCACCGGCATCACCAACGTGATTATCGCCATCGCCCTGTCGCACTGGGCCTGGTACGCGCGCATGGTGCGCAGCATGGTGCTGTCGCTGCGCCAGCGGGAGTTTGTGCTGGCCGCGCGTCTCGCCGGGGCCAGCCGGGTGCGGATTTTTATTGAGCACATCAGCGGCGCGGTGCTGCCGTCGCTGCTGATCCTCGCCACGCTGGATACCGGCCACATGATGCTGCATATCGCGGGGATGTCTTTTCTCGGGCTGGGCGTCACCGCCCCGACGCCGGAGTGGGGGATCATGATCAACGACGCGCGACAGTATATCTGGACGCAGCCGCTGCAAATGCTCTGGCCGGGGCTGGCGCTGTTTATCAGCGTGATGAGTTTTAACCTGGTGGGCGACGCGCTGCGCGACCACCTCGATCCCGGCAGGGCTTTGCAGGAGAGCCATTCATGAACACGCTGACCCTCGACAGGTTTTCCTTTTATGCTGCCGGTACGTGCCTGGTGGATAACGTCTCGCTGACCCTGCGCCGGGGGCGCGTACTGGCGCTGGTGGGTAACAGCGGCTGCGGCAAATCGCTGACCTGCAACGGCGCGCTGGGCGAACTGCCGCCGGGCGTGCGGCGCACCGGCGGGCAGGTGCTGCTCGACGGCAGAGTGGCGGCGGCCCATGAACTGCGCGGCAGGCAGGTGTCCTGCGTGATGCAAAACCCGCGCAGCGCCTTTAATCCGCTGCGCACCATCCGCGATCACGCCAGGGAAACCTGTCAGGCGCTGGGTAAAAACGGCAGCGATGCCCTGCTGCTGGCACGGCTGGCGGATGTCGGGCTGGAGCAGGCCGCGCGCGTACTGTCACTCTATCCCTTTGAGATGAGCGGCGGCATGTTGCAGCGGGTGATGATTGCGCTGGCGCTGCTCGGCGATGCGCCCTTTATGTTTGCCGATGAGCCGACCACCGATCTCGATGCGGTGGCGCAGGCGCGTATCCTTGATGTGCTGGCGGATGTCATGAAAACCCGTGCGCCGGGAATGCTGCTGGTGACGCACGATATGGGCGTGGTGGCGCGGCTGGCCGATGAGGTGGCGGTGATGGAACAGGGGCGGATTGTGGAGCAGGGCACAGTGGACGATCTCTTTTATCGCCCGCAGCATCCGCTTTCACGTCGGCTGGTGAGTGCGCATCTGGCGCTGTATGGCGAGGCATTGCCGCAATGACGCTGATCGCCATCCACCAGGTTTCCCATGGCTATACCTCGTCAGGGTTGTTCCGGCGCGGGCAGCAAAAAGCCGTGCTGGAAGACATTTCTTTTGACATCCGCGCGGGCGAAACCCTGGCGCTGCTCGGACGCAGCGGCTGCGGTAAAAGCACGCTGGCGCGGCTGATCGCCGGGCTGGAAAAACCGCAGCGCGGCGAGGTGCGCTATCAGGGGCAGAATATTCACCGCCTGGCGCGCGCCGACGCACAGCGCTTTCGCCAGGATGTGCAGATGGTGTTCCAGGATGCGCTGAGCGCGGTGAATCCGCGCAAAACCGTGGCGGAGATTATTGCCGAACCGCTGCGCCATCTGACCAGCCTGTCGGCAGCGGAACAGCAGGAGCGCATTCTTACCACGCTCACCAGCGTGGAACTGGACGATACGTTCATGAGCAAACTACCGTCGCAGCTCAGCGGCGGACAATTACAGCGCGTATGCCTGGCGCGCGCGCTGGCGGTACGGCCGAAATTACTGGTGCTGGACGAGGCGGTGTCCAACCTCGATCTGGTACTCCAGGCGCACATAGTGGCGCTGCTGAAGCAGCTCCAGGCGCAGCTGAATATCGGCTTTCTGTTTATTACCCACGATCTGCGGCTGGTGAAGCGCTTCTGTCAGCGGGTGATGGTGATGGACAACGGCCACATTATCGAAACCCGCCCGGTGGATGAGCAGCTATGCTTTGCAACGCCTGCCGGGATCGCCTTACAGCAGGCGGTATTGCCCGCTTTTCCGGTACGCTAACAGAAGGGAATTGTATGCAGCGCATCACCATCACCATTGATGATGATTTACTGGCAACGCTCGATCGTCTGAGCGATAAACGTGGCTATCAGAGCCGTTCAGAAGCCCTGCGGGATATTGTGCGGCAATCGCTGGCGGAAGAAGCGGCGACAGAGGCCGATCAGCACGGCTATGCGGTGCTGAGCTATGTCTATGAGCATGAAACCCGCGAGCTGTCATCGCGGCTGGTGGCGGCCCAGCATCAGCACCACGATCTGTCGGTGTCGACGCTGCACGTTCACGTCAGCCATGACGACTGTCTGGAAGTGGCGATCCTCAAAGGCAATCTGCACGATATTCAGCACTACGCCGACGAGATTATCTCCCAGCGCGGCGTGCATCACGGCCATTTGCAGTGCATTCCTGACTGATCAATACATCTCAATATGCGTATCACGCGGCAGCGCCAGCAGACGTTCGCCGTGGGTGAGCAGCAGATCAATGCCCAGCGGGAAGGCGTGCAGGCGGTCGGCAAGAGCATGAACGATGCAGTGCGGCAGTTGCGGCGCGATCATGCGCTCCTCATGAATGCCAGGCCCGGTCAGGCGCAGCATACGACCGCCGCTTAAGCCGGAAACCTGCACGATCAGCGTGACAGGGCCAGGCTGCGCGGCGGCGGCAGCGAAAAGGGCGTCCAGTTCGGCGGCGCTGAGCGTATCATCGGCCAGCGCAAGGGTGGCGAAATGTGGCTCATTCACCAGCGCTGCGCGGGTGTGCAGGCGCAGATTCTGGATCACAAAATCGTTATGCAGCGGATTCGACAGCCACACCGGCATGTTTTTATCGGCCAGCGTCAGCAGTACGCTGGAGGTCGCCAGATTGAGTGGCTGCCAGCCGTGTTTTAACTGGTGCAGGGCAACAATTACCCCCGGCTCGCTCATGGCTTTTAACAGACGACGAAAACTGTGCTGCGCGTCCTGCACGTTATTATTCATGGTGGTCATGGAATGCATGGAGGGCTCCATAGTGAAGATAAGAGCCAGAGTGGCAAGGAAGTATGACGTTTGCGTTAAGCAGAGATGACGGAATAGTGAAGCTGGCAGGGGAAAGGCAGGGGCGGGAACGTTATGTGCCCACCCGGACGATCAGTTCTTTTTCACAAATTCGGATTTCAGCTTCATCGGGCCAAAGCCGTCGATTTTGCAGTCGATATTATGATCGCCTTCCACCAGGCGGATGTTCTTCACTTTGGTGCCGATTTTCAGCATTGAAGAGCTGCCTTTCACTTTCAGATCCTTAACGACCGTCACGCTGTCGCCGTCGGCCAGCAGATTGCCATTGGCATCTTTGACGATCAGCGTGTCGCTGTCTTCCGACGCGCTGGCGTCGTTCCACTCGTTCGCGCATTCCGGGCAGATGTACATGCCGTTGTCTTCGTAAGTGTATTCAGAATTGCATTTCGGGCAGTGGGGGAGTTGCATAATCATTCCTCAATAAAAGGCTAATGGGGGTGGAAGTCCGTCCACCGAAAAATGGCAGGCTGCCAAAAAGGTCGAAGATTGTACACCAAATCCTTACTGTTGTCGGTGCTATTCTTTTTTCACTAAAAGTGATCGACGTGACACACCCTGTCAGGCAGTTAAGCCATGCTTAACAGGTGAGGTATTCTGATGCATGAATGAGCGCTAATTTTCAATATTTTTCGGTGGAAATTGCCACTCTGAACCAATTCATATATGGTGAGATCACGCATCCAGTGTTATTAAAAAGCAGCTCTCGGCACCAGCTCTGTCTCCTGCCGAAGTCGGCGACTTACCTCTCAATTTGGGTGGGTAAATAAATGAAGATATATCCTGGTAACTCTTAAAATTAGTCTACGCGCTGTTGCTTTTGTTTCTGACATGAGCAAAGTAACTCGCTGAACTGCATCATAATTTAGAATTTTTTATTGAGTCACGTCAGGTAGTTATCTTTTTTCAGATATTTTTCCACGCGTAATTAAAAAAGCCGACACTACATTAAACAAACCGCTCGGCTAAATAAAAGTTATAAAAATTTGCGTTAAGGAAAGACTTTTATCATGCACACACAGACAATATTTGAATTGAGCCAGGAAGCCGAAAGGTTGTTGCAGCTTTCCCTGCATAATCTTCATTCATTACAAACGATGCCGGTAGCAAAGCTTGATGATGCGTTGATTACCGATATAAACAACGCCTCCAATGTTCATCCTTTGCATTTCAGCGCGCGTGGAATTGACGCTCAGCAGGCGACGCTGAGTAACGAACTGCGCAAAATTACCCGTCTGGAGATGGTGCTCGCTATCGTCGGCACCATGAAGGCGGGGAAATCCACCACCATTAACGCCATCGTCGGCACGGAAGTGCTGCCTAACCGTAACCGGCCGATGACCGCGCTGCCAACTCTGATCCGTCATACGCCGGGGCAAAAAGAGCCGGTGCTGCATTTTTCCCACGTCGGGCCTATTGATACCCTGACCCAGCAGTTGCAGATGCGACTGTTTGGCTTCGATCGCGAGAAACTGGCGCAGAAGCTGGAAATTGATAAAGACATGCAGACGCTGCTGGATCGTATTCGTCAGGGCGATGCCTTCGATAAACACTATCTGGGCGCGCAGCCGATCTTTCATTGCCTGAAAAGCCTCAACGATCTGGTGCGCCTGTCGAAAGCGCTGGACGTCGATTTCCCGTTTTCTTCTTATACGGCGCTGGAGCATATTCCGGTCATTGAGGTGGAGTTTGTGCATCTCGCCGGGCTGGAAAAAAACATGGGGCAGTTGACGCTGCTTGATACCCCCGGGCCGAACGAAGCCGGTCAGCCGCATTTGCAGCAGATGCTGAAAGAGCAGCTGGCACGCGCCTCGGCGGTACTGGCGGTGATGGATTACACCCAGTTGAAGTCGATTTCCGATGAAGAAGTCCGCGAGGCGATTGCCGCCGTTGGCAAGTCGGTGCCGCTGTTTGCGCTGGTGAATAAGTTCGACCAGAAGGATCGCAACAGTGACGATGCCGATCAGGTGCGCACGCTGATCGCCGGTACTTTAATGAAAGGGCATATCACGCCGACGCAGATTTTCCCGGTCTCCTCCATGTGGGGTTATCTGGCAAACCGTGCCCGGCACGAGCTGCTGCGTAGCGGTAAACTGCCCGATCCTGAAGAACAGCGCTGGGTGCAGGACTTTGCCGAAGCCGCCCTGGGCCGCCGCTGGCGGCTGACCGATCTGGATGACAGCGCGCATATACAACATGCCGCCGAATTGCTGTGGGAAGACTCGCTGTTTGAGCAGCCGATCCAGAAACTGCTGCACGCCGCCCATGCCAATGCCTCGCTGTATGCGCTGCGATCTGCTTCGCACAAATTGCTCAATTATGCCCAGAGCGCCCGCGAGTATCTGGATTTTCGCTATCAGGGGCTGACGGTGGCGCTGGAAAATCTGGAGCAGAATATCGCCCGGCTGGAAGAGGATACCCGTCTGCTGCACGCCTGCCAGGAGCGGGTCAGCGACGAAGTGAATCATGAAGTGGAAGATGTGCTGGCTGCCGCCGATCGCTTTATCAATGGCGAGCAGGCGACCATTATCAGCGAGATCGACCACTATTTTACCCACAGCGAGCGACCGGAAGAGGCCACGCTTATCAACGCTGACGAGGAGTTTGGCGTCGGTAAACTGGTGCTGGAGGATGAAAGCCAGGCGCAGGTGGCGCTGAGTAAAATCCGCTCCGCCTGCGAGGTGATTTTGCTGGGCGCGCAGGATCGCATCAGCCGGGAACTGGCGCAGCGTTTCGATCAGCTGGAGTACACCCTGACCCGTTCGTTACAGGACGCGATGCGCCCGATTGAAACCCGTATAAAGGAAGAGCTGAGCCACGCCGGTTTTCGCGCGCGCATCAGCTTACCGGCGTTTCAGGCCAGCACGCTGAACTTCAATACGCGGCAACTGTTTGTGGATGCCATCGCCGCCGAAGATATTCCTGCCGGGCAGTCGCGCGTCAGCGGCGTGCGGGACAGCATGTCGCGCTGGCTGAACAATCCGGGCTGGGGCTGGAATGATTATGTCGTCACCCGTACCCGTTACGTTATCGACGTGACCTCGCTGCACCAGAACCTGATTAATCACGTCGCGCATTTTTGCGCGCAGATCCGTAAGGCGCTGGCGGCGCAGGTTGATGTGTCCGTAACGGCGGGGATGGCGACCTTTTTCGCCGAGTTTTCGCACAGTTTGTCGGGGTTACAGGAAAGCCTGCGTGACAGCCTGGCGATTCGTCAGCAGAATGAATCGACGGCGGCGGCGCTGCGTCAGCATCTCCGGCAATGCATCACCACTGCCAACTGGATCCATGAAGATGCCCGGCTGCTGCGCGATGATATTCAAACCCTGTTTGCGGCAGATCAACCATGAAAAACCGACTTCTCGACGGACCCGGGCAGACGCTGGAGTGCATCCAGCCAAAATTTATTGTCGATCTGGTGCAGGGCATCGATGCCCCCCGGCAGACGCAAATCGTGCCCCAGCAACAGGCGTTTCGCGAACGGCTGACGCAGGAGATCATGACCCAGACGCAGCTGCGTCCGTGGGCGATGTCCGGCATGTATCATGAAAACGATGCGCTGCGTCTCGGGCTGGTGGAAAAACTCGCCAGCATGTTCGATCCGGGTCAGCTGGCGCTGGCGCGTATCACGCAGCGCCTGACAATGTTGCAGCAGAACAGTGAACGTCGCCCCGGGCTGTCTGCCGCGCTGCAAAAACAGTATGACGATATGCTGGCGCATTTCAGCCTGCGCGCCGCCTCGAAAGAGAAAGCGCTGACCCAGCGCGGGCTGATGGTGCAGGCCGGACTGCACAGCGAGCAGATTTTTACCCGCTGGCGCGCCGGGAAATACGATGGCTGGTCGCTGGCCGGACGCTGTTTTATCGCGCTGGAAGAGCTGCGCTGGGGCGCGTTTGGCGATGCCTGCCGCTTAACCCGGCCGGAAGTGTCCAGCCTGCTGAAAGACAATCTGCGCATTATGGCCGCCGATTTTATGGCGCAGGGTATAGGGGCGTCACCGGCCACCCGCCATTTCTATCATCAATGGTTAACCACACCCGCCACGCCGGGCCTGATGGATAATAAAGATCTGCTGGGCTGGTTGGGGGACTGGTGCGATGTCGATCGTCATCCGGTGTGCTGGTCGGTGACGCAAAGCTGGCAAACGGTGGCGCTGGGTATGCCGCGGCTCTGTTCTGCGACGCGTCTGGCGACGGCGCTGGTGGAGGAAGTCTTTAGCGAGGGCGTGTAATTCCCCTTCCGCCAGGCGAGAGGGGAAATAGTCTGTCAGTGATGCAGCGACTCTGCCGCTTTTTCTTGTTCAACCGCCGCAGGCGATTGTTGCGGGTTGCCATAGCGCTTCGCATAGAGCGCGGTAATGATGGGCACCAGAATCGCCGTCACAATCACACTGGCTGCCACCAGCGCCGTAGCTGATGCGGCTACCGGTTCGAAGGCCGGGTTAATCTGCGCGATAATCACCGGGTTTGCCACCGCCGCGCCTGCCGCCGATGACGCTGCCACGCCTGCCGTACCGTTACCACCGCCAATCCAGCGGTCCGCCAGGATCAGCGGGATACCGGTAATGATGATGACCGCCACGCCCAGGAAGATCCCCAGCAGACCGGTATTCATGATCACATTCAGGTTGATGGTATTCCCCAGCGCGAAACCGAAGAACGGGATCAGCACCGGCGTCGCTTTGCTGAAGAATGCGCGAAAATCGTGATCAAGGTTGCCCAGCGCAAAGCCAATCAGGAACGGCAGGACCGCGCCGATAAAGTGATGCGGTTCGAAGGAGGCCAGACCGGCCGATCCGAGGATCACCATGGTCATCAGCGGGCCGGATTCCAGCGACATCAGAACGAAGGCGCCGGACTCTTCTTTGGTGCCATACTGGTTCATCAGGCTGGCGTACAGGCCGCCGTTGGTCATATCCATGGCAGAGACAATAGCCAGCACCGACAGCCCGGCAAAGAAGCCCGCCTGAATTCCGGTTTCCGGAATAAAGGTGGCGGCAATCATTGCCACTATCCATGCCACGGCAATTTTAGTGATCACCAGCGTACCGGATTTACGCAGTACCGTGCCGGTAGCGCGTAAATCAATGGAGGCGCCAATACAAAAGAACCACACTGCCAGAATAGGCACCGTACCGGTGATCATCCCTTTCGTGAAGGAACCAAAATAAGCGCCGGTATCCGGTGCCAGGGTATTTAGAATTGCCCCAAGCAGCAGGGGAACCAGCATCATCCCGCCGGGGATGCGTTCGATCGTGGCCTTGATTTTCATTGAAGATCCTCACGCTTCACCGCGCCATGCGCGCGATAAAAGCTAAAAAATGTAAAATTAATAAAATCAATCAGATAGTTCGCTGATGAGTCGCGTTTATCTCATCGCGGGGATCGCGTTATATGCCGACAGGCGCCGCCAGTGCTTTCCTCTTTAAGTGTGCCTGGCGCTATGATGCAGTCATCGGAATATTGATTCAATGAAAACGAAACAGTGTTTTAGTTATCTGGATCACATATTTCACGTAAAGTTTCTTAAAGGCTCCAGATATTAAAAAGCCTGTAAATGAGTTGTAAAAATAAGGTGTTTTTGACCGGGTTAGTGATTCGTTTGAGGATCACCTTATTCCCATAAAAATGAGGGTTTTGTCAGTGGTGGGTAAATATGTGTGAAGTTGATCACGGTTTTAAACCCTGTTAGGGTAAAGAGGTCATTAACTGCCCGAACAGGCGTCAACAGGTTTGGCTGTCCAGACTTTAACCAGCTTACGTAACCAAACCTGCTACGCTTGATATTAAAGAACGCAATCACCCGGCAACCATTAACTGTGTAGTGTAATGACGAGAGTTTTTACGCTTCCGTCGGCTGTGCGTTCAGGGCAAAGTCCATGAGGATAAAGAATGTTAAAAAGGAAAAAAGTAAAGCCAATCACGCTGCGCGATGTGACCATTATTGATGATGGGAAACTTCGCAAAGCAATCACCGCCGCATCGCTGGGTAATGCGATGGAGTGGTTTGATTTCGGTGTTTATGGATTTGTTGCTTATGCGCTCGGTAAGGTCTTCTTCCCGGATGCTAACCCCAGCGTGCAAATGATCGCTGCGCTGGCGACCTTCTCTGTACCTTTCCTTATTCGTCCGTTGGGCGGATTGTTCTTCGGCATGTTAGGCGATAAGTATGGCCGTCAGAAAATACTCGCCATGACGATTGTCATCATGTCCGTCAGTACCTTCTGTATTGGTCTGATCCCCTCTTATGCCTCTATAGGCATCTGGGCGCCGATCCTGCTGTTGCTGTGTAAAATGGCGCAGGGGTTCTCGGTGGGCGGCGAATACACCGGGGCGTCAATCTTCGTGGCGGAGTACTCTCCTGACCGTAAGCGCGGCTTTATGGGCAGCTGGCTGGATTTCGGCTCCATTGCCGGTTTCGTGCTGGGCGCGGGCGTGGTGGTGCTGATTTCCACCGTCGTCGGTGAAGAGAACTTCCTTGACTGGGGCTGGCGTCTGCCGTTCTTCCTGGCGCTGCCGCTGGGTCTGATTGGTCTTTATCTGCGTCATGCGCTGGAAGAGACCCCGGCGTTCCAGCAGCATGTGGATAAGCTGGAGCAGGGCGATCGCGAAGGGTTGCAGGACGGGCCGAAAGTCTCGTTCAAAGAGATTGCCACCAAACACTGGCGCAGCCTGCTGACCTGTATTGGTCTGGTGATCTCCACCAACGTGACCTATTACATGTTGCTGACCTACATGCCAAGCTACCTGTCCCATAACCTGCACTATTCCGAAGATCATGGCGTACTGATTATCATCGCCATCATGATCGGGATGCTGTTTGTGCAGCCGGTGATGGGCCTGCTGAGCGACCGTTTTGGCCGCCGCCCGTTTATCATTCTGGGCAGCGTGGCGCTGTTCTCGCTGGCTATTCCGGCGTTCATTATGATCAACAGTAATATCATCGGCCTGATTTTTGCCGGGCTGCTGATGCTGGCGGTGATCCTGAACTGCTTCACCGGCGTGATGGCCTCGTCCTTACCGGCGATGTTCCCGACGCATATCCGCTTCAGCGCGCTGGCGAGCGCCTTTAATATCTCGGTGCTGATTGCCGGTCTGACGCCAACCCTGGCCGCCTGGCTGGTGGAAAGCTCAGAGAATCTGATGATGCCAGCGTATTACCTGATGGTGGTGGCGGTGATTGGTTTGATTACCGGTATTACCATGAAAGAGACGGCGAACCGCCCGCTGCGCGGCGCAACCCCGGCGGCGTCGGACATTCAGGAAGCCCGTGAGATCCTGCGTGAGCATCATGACAATATCGAGCAGAAAATCGAAGATATTGATCAGGAGATCGCTGAACTGCAGGAGAAGCGTACCCGTCTGGTGCAGCAGCACCCGCGTATCGACGAGTAATTTTCCCCTCACCCCGACCCTCTCCCCATGGGAGAGGGTTAACATCCCGCCGCAATAAAATCCCCGTTCGCGCTCACCGGTATTACCGTTAAAAACAGCACTGAGGCAAAGAGTATTATCGCCATCCCTCCGGCGATTTTCAGTGCCGGAACAATCCATGTCTGGCGCTGCCCGCCAAACAGCGCCGCCGTACGGTTGCGGGCATAGCGTACCGCCAGCGACAGGCCGATGATCGAAAGACCTGTGCCGAGCGACATGGTCATCACCGCTGCCATGCCCCAGCTGACCATGCCCAGCGCATTCGAAAACAGCAAAATCATGATCGCCCCGCTGCACGGGCGCGCGCCGATAGAGAGCATCACGCCCGCGCGCGTTTTCCAGTCGCCGCTGGTAGCTAAGCCCACGCCATGATGATGACCACAGCCGCAGTCCGGCGCATGTCCGGCGTGAAGCGGTTTCATACGGTGGATACGCAGTCCGCGCGTGGGGAGGCTTCTGGCGGCCTGATAGATCACATAGCAGCCGAAGCCGCCGATCAGCAGCGCGCTGATTTTTTCGACGTACCAGCGGCTTTGGCTCAGATCCCCCGACGCCAGGTTAAAGCCAACGGCGAGGATAAAGACAAAGGCAATGGCGCTGACGCCCTGCAACAGGCTGCCGAAAAACGGGATCAGCCGCGCCGCCAGCGGGCTTTCCTGATTGGTGCCGAGCCAGGTGGTAACGATAAATTTGCCGTGCCCCGGCCCGATAGCGTGCAGCACGCCGTAAAAGAACGCGCCGACCAGCAGCCACAGGCCGCCGCTCAGCTGATGATTATTGAGTTGCAGCAGATACATCACCAGATAACGGTGCAGCGTGATCTGCGTGCTCAGGCACCACTGCAAAAAAGCGCCCCAGTGGTGGTGCAACAGCAGAAGAGCCGCCAGCGCGATAAGGGTGCAGGTTATCGCGCCGGGGAGCCGCCATGAGCGGGTCAGTGCTGGAGTCATCATAAATGCCCGTCGGGAAATGATGACCAGAGTATAGAGGTTAGGCCGCGTTAAGGTAACGGGATAACTGCCGCTGATGGTAACGCGCCAGCAGCAGCACCGTGGTCAGCGCACCCAGCAGCGCGCAGAACATGTCTGACTGGGTATCCCAGGGATCGCCCTGGGTGCCGAGGAAATCGTCCGCGCCCTGGCCCATCGCCAGTGCCGCCCACCACTCGATCAGCTCATACATGGCGCTGATCGCCAGCGCAATACAGCACACCACAAAGCCGAGCATTTTCCGCCCGCGCACAAAGGCACCGCGCACCAGGATCTCCCGCGCTGCCAGCGCCGGCACCAGCCCCTGGAAAAAGTGACCGAGTTTGTCATAGGGGTTGCGGTCAAGCCCCAGCCACGCCTGCACATCAAAGCCAATCGGCACTTTGGCGTAGGTGTACATGCCGCCGACCATCAGAATAATGGCGTGGAAAAAAATCAGCGTATACAGCAAGGGGGTGAGGGGATAGCGCGCGTGGGTGGCCCACAGCAGGGGAACGAGGATCAGCACCGGCGTGACTTCCATCAGCCAGGTAATTTTATCGCCAGCGTAAATACCGGTGTAGACAACAATCAGCGCCAGCAGCAGGGCTGCGACTTTTAACAGAGAGGATGGCATGGGTTTTCATCCGGATGAAAACCTTAACTATTGACCGGAACGGCGGCGGAGACAACCTGAAAATAACAGGGGCCGTTACCGGCCCCGTAGAATTAAATCAGAACGATTTGTTTAAACGCAGGCTGAAGGTGTGCGCCTGGTAAGTATCGCTGGCCTGAACATCGTAACGGGCGTCGATGGTCAGATCATTGGCGCTGTACAGCGTGGTGCCCACTGCCAGTCCCGCCATATCTTTCACCGGCGACGCGCCTTTGGTGGTGAATTGGGTTTCGCCCAGGGTATCGGCCACGTAGGACGCATTATTGCTCATGCGACGGTTATCGTACTGGTGGATCCAGGAGATCTGCGCAAACGGAGTCAGCGCGCCCAGCGGGGTATCCACGGTTTTCTGTACACGGACGCCGATATCGCTGATCACGGACTGGGAGTGTGAGGCATCCACGTCCAGCGCCATGCCGTTGCCACCGCTTTCCTTATAGCCATCAACATGCTGATAGCTGTAAGCCAGTGCGGCCAGCGGCGTGACCACGACCTGCGCAGGCAGCGTCAGCGGATAACCGAATTCGCTTTGCAGGGTGACGGACTGGCCGTTGAACTTGCCCTTCGCCGTGCCGGAGAAGCCGGTGAAATCAGCACGACGCACCGAGTCATAGTTCTGACGGTTCACTGCCGCAGACAGATTCAGGAACCACGGATTGCCGGTGTAAGCCGCATAACCAATCACGCCATAGTTGTCAGCGGTTGAGGTGTTGCCGCTCAGGTTGTCTTTGCCGTGCACCGAGGTGTTGCTGTAGTTCATCGCTGCACCTACGCGCCAGTCGTCGCCCAGCGCGCGATCGGCGCCGAGGATCAGACCGCCGAATTTCGCGCTGTAGCCGCTGACGTCGTCGGTGGTGTCCTGACGGGCATAACCGCCGAACGGCTGGCCCCAGACGATCCAGTTGCTGTAGTCATCACCGGTGGATACCCCGCTGGCACCCGCCGTCTGCGGATTACGCACGGTATCCATATGATTGCCCACCACTGACATCGCCGTGGAGTTCGCCACGCCGGTTGCCGTGCTGGCGCTGATGCTCTGCCCGGTGGACAGACGTTCGCCGACGCGGTTCGCTTCCTGCTCGCCGTCAATGGCCAGCGAGGCGTTGTAAAGCTCCAGCAGCTGCGAAGAGATACCGGAGTAATTCGCCAGACCACCCAGCGACGCCGTGGCGTTAGGCGTGGTTGCCCGTACTGGCTCAGCAGGCTGCGGTTCAGCAGGCGCAGTCACCGGCGGAGTCACCACCACAGGCGGCAACACCGGGGTAGTGACGACCGGGGTGATCACTTCCGGCACGGTAACGACCGGCGGTTTTTCGGCGGGTGTCGTGACAACAGGTATTGTTTCCACCGGGGGGGTGACCACAGGCGGCGTAACTACCACCGGCGTCTCGACAGGCACGCTTACTTCAGGCGGTGTGACCACGACCGGTGGTTTTTCCAGAGTTACCACCAGCGCACTGTTCGTATTGTCGGTGACGGTGGAGCCTGTCACCAGGCCGTCATAGCCTGCGGCTTTATAGTTCAGTGTCCCGGCGTTGTAGTTTGTGTTAGCGCTGTTCGCGTCGATCACCACATAACGCTGACCCGCCGCAAACTGATAGGTGTTGCCGGTACGCGCGAGGGAGACGCTGGAGCCTGCATCAACGGTAGCCGCGCCGCTGACAACCAGACGGCCATAGCTGCTGTCGGCTGCTTTATCGCCGGTCGCGACCGCATTATCAGCCACGCCAAGGATCAGCGCGCCAGTGGCATTCTGATGGTAATTACCAGTGATATTCAGCGGGGTGTTCACCTGCAGGCTGGCCGCGTCGTTCACCACAGTGCCTGGCGTATTGATGTTATCATTCAGCAGCAGCGAGCCGGAGCGGAAGAAGACATCGCTGGCGCTCAGGATCTTACCGATACCGTTGGTGCCGGTCAGTACGCCAACGTTATTATTGCTACCGCCGATAATATCCAGCGATGCGCCGTTATCGGAGCGTAACGTGCCTTTGATCGTGCCGCTGTTAGCCAACACCATGGCGGAGCCATTATTACCGGAGGCATGAATTGCATAGGTTGTGCCGGTAATAGTGCCGTTGTTTACCAGATTCAGGGTGCTGGTGTTATTCAGATAATTGTAACTGTAGATCCCGTAGGCACCGCTGATCAGACCGTTGTTAATGATCACGCTGCCTGCGTTATTGTTAATAGCGGCATTATTCCGGTTATATAACCCGACAAGGGAGCCGCTAATTTTACTGTTATTAGTCAGCGTGTTAATAAGGCCGTCATTGCGGATACCTATATAGGCACTCTTAATTGTACCCTCGTTATTAAAGGTACCGATCTCACCCGTATTGTAGACCGCAGCATTATTACCAGCGTTATTATTACCTGTATAGGTAATGGTGCCGGTGTTATTCAGGGTGCCGATAGTGCCTTCATTCCAGATACCGTTAGACTGCGTATACATATTCGCATTATCAGCGCTGATGCTACCGTCGTTATTCAGGGTATTAACGGATATACCCTACATAACATGCAGCGCGGAGCCGCTGGGGGGAGCCGTGACAGAACCCTGATCGGTAATAATGACCCGATCGTAAGCGTTGGCGATCTGCACATCGGACTGTGGGGTATTAATGGTGTAATCACTCGATATAGCGAGTGCGTGTGGTGCCAGCAGTCCTTGCGCGGAGGTTAAAGCAACCAGCAAAGATCCTTGCTGGCAGATACGTAATTTATTCATGATGTACCATTGCGATGTCGCGCTGTTTGTAAAAAGTATGTGCGGGTAGTAACACTGTTCAGACTAATCTGAATTTGTCTCCGGCGCAGAACACCCACTTAATGGCTAACAAAACAATAAGCGGTGCTTAATGATTTATCGGCGGAATTAAGGCTTACTTTAATATTTAACTTAAACCTCTCTCGCGTGGAGCCAGGAAATGGTAATAAATCGTGGGTATTTTAAAGCTGTGTTATTGATTAGCTTCGTTTTATTGTTAAGCGGCTGTACTACTTCGGATCCCCGCGAGACTGCTAGCACACTTGCGAAAAAACGCCAGCTGAAGGCGCGAGAATTCGTCACGGACTGGATTACTGTGCGCGGCTGGCAGCGCATCACGCCGCCGGTTACGCGTCTGCGGGTATATATCGAAGGGGATGGTTTTGCCTGGGTCAGCCGTACGCGCCCGTCTGACGATCCGACGCCGCGTAACCCGGTGGGCCTGCAACTGGCGGCGGCGGATCCGTCGGCGAACGTGCTGTATCTGGCGCGCCCTTGTCAGTTTATCGGCCCGCCGCTGCCCGCCGCCTGTCAGCCGCGCGTATGGACGGATCAGCGTTTTTCCGCCGCGGTCGTGGCGGCGATGAACGCGGCGTTAAGCCAGGTGAAGGCGCAATATCCGCAGGTGGAGTTTGAGCTGGTGGGCTATTCCGGCGGCGGCAATATCGCCGCGCTGCTGGCGGCCCGCAGACAGGACGTCATCGCGCTGCGCACGGTGGCGGGCAATCTGGATGTGGCTTATGTGAATGCACTGCATCATGTGACCCCAATGCCGGACGCGCAGAGCGCTATTGATGTCGCCCCGGCCCTGAAAAACCTGCCGCAGATCCATTACAGCGGCGCGGATGACAGTACCGTACCGCCCGCCGTGGCCGGACGTTTCCGTCAGGCGACCGGCCCGCGCTGTACGCAGGTGGCGGTGATCCCCGGAATGGATCACGGTGGAAACTGGGCAGCGCTGTGGCCGGAACTGCTGGGCAGGAAGGTGGGGTGCGGGTGAGCGGCTTAATCTGCTTCGACGAGGGTAGAGAATCTGAGCAGGACATCGTTAACAACGGCTTCGTCCAGGACTTCAACAAACCGGGCGTCGCGGGCGTTGAGATCAATCATCCGGGCCTGATTGAGAAGAACCACCCCCTGCGTTTTACTGCCAGAGCCGGAAAGCGAAACGGTAAACCCGGCATGACGGGCATAATTACCGCCCTGAGTAACCGGTGCGACGAACGCCATGCCCAAATCGTTAAACAGTTTTTTCGTAAGAATCAATGCCGGACGTGGTTCCCGCTGTTCGCTGCCAACAGCAGGATTAAAATCAACCATGACTATATCGCCGCGCTGCCATCCCTGCTTACGCTTTACCATATTTCATTCCCCACTGGCGCATCCTTACCCCATATTTCTTCTTCGCTGGTTGCTGGTGCGCTGGCATCGCACTGTGCGACCAGTTCTTCAAGCGTATAGCGTTGACGTACTGGCGTCAGAATAAGCGCGCCGTCCCGGACTTCTGCATCCAGAGACTGACCAGCGCTGACACCCAGTTGCCTGAGAAGCAGGGCGGGAAGGATAACGCCATTACTGTTTCCCCATTTTTTGATTGCAATGCTCATCGCGAACTCCCCATTTGTTTATACAAAGTATAACTTTCGGGCATGAGGTGTTCAACATACTCGCAGATAAACTGTCACCAGTAACGCCAGCAGAGTGCGCAGAAGGCATTGTTAACATCGCCGAAAGGGTACGACAGTTTTTGGACCGTCTTTGCGAGGCGCGCCGCAAATCGCGCTACTGTTTCCGCTTGCCGTTAATCGCGTCTGGCAGTAGCATCTTCCCGCACCTGCAAAATCAGGTGCCGGGATTGGTCTCCTGATGTTAACTCGTTGGCGACATTGATTTTTATGTCGTGCGTTCTGCTACATCTCAATGGTGGGCTGAACGGGGGCGCCGCAAGGTGCGCCGGTAGCCAACGAGACCGGTAAGACCAACTCCGTTCAGTCCCACCACCCATAAGATTGGTCTCTTACGTGGTGGGTTATAAAACCTCGTTGGAGTCTACCCTTATGGCTACCTATATAGAGCAGTCCAATAACTTACTTACCGTTCCCTTCACCGCAGATACAGATTTCACCGTGCTGGCGGATCACTGCGAGCACTTCGCCGAAGCGCTGATTGAAAGCGATGATACGGCGCTGCGCCTCGCCATGTGCGGGCGACTCAATGCCTGTCTGACGCTGCTGCAACCCACGCTCAATGATGCCATCCCGCCGCATCTTATTCCGGCGCTCACGGTTGATACCCCGCCTGCGGAACCGCCGCGTTTCGAACCGGAATCCGACCTGCTTTGTGAATACTGCCTGACCTTAACGCGCGTACTGAACAGCCAGTCGCTGCCGCCGGATATGGAGAAAACTCTTACAGGATTGCTGTGTGAACTGGTGTGGTATTTCGCCGACATGATGAAAGCGCCGCGCTGGGTAAAAGGTGTGTAAGCGTAGCCTGCTGTAAAAGCTTGCCGGGATCATGTAGGCCCGGCAAGCCTGCGCCGCCGGGCAAGCAGAGTTGAACAGATAAACCCTGTCACAACATTGGTATTTTGCATACGATATTATTACTGACCTGAAAGCATGCCGGAGGACAACATCATGTCAGCGAAACGCATTATGTCAGTTAAATACGAACCACTGACTTTGCGCATTAAGCCCGCCGAAGGAGAGATGATCGGTCGTGCCGCTGGAGAAGCGCTGATCGATCAGCGCATTATCATGATCGATCCTGATTCCTGTCAGAAATTTATCATGCGGATGGGTCAGATCCCTTCCCAGAATGTGTCGCTTCGAAAAACCATGCAAACTGCCGCCCCGTGGGAGCAAAAAAAATGATCACTACCCTGAGCCAGTGCAAGCCAGCAGATTGATCCCATGATGTTAATGGTGACGTTAGGGGATTTGATTGAGAGCTTAACGCTACGCAATAAATAGAAGCGATTAAATGAGATGCCAGAAAGCAAAAAACCCGCCATAAGCGGGTTTTTCTGAATAGTGGTGCCCGGACTCGGAATCGAACCAAGGACACGGGGATTTTCAATCCCCTGCTCTACCGACTGAGCTATCCGGGCAACGGGGCGCATTAAACCTTAATCGCTTTACGGCGTCAACCTTATTTCCGGAAATCGCGTTTAGTTGCTTAAATTTACGGCAGTTTGCTGCAATCTCAGCCATTTTTCGCCTGGCTGCACAAATCTTCCAGACATTCCCCACGCGGCTGTGAATGCTACACTCGGAGATCCGGGAGGACATATGGCACAAGACTGGCTGGAGCTGCGGCAGCACGACGAAACCGGCATAGAAACGATCCGCGCGCACTTTGAAGGGCACGCCTACGATCCGCACTGGCATGACAGCTATCTGGTGGGAATGACGCTGACCGGCACGCAGCAGTTTCACTGCCGCCGCGAACAGCATCGCAGCACGCCGGGGGATGCGTTCTTGCTGGAGCCTGGCGAAATCCACGACGGCGATGCGCCGGTGGCGGGGGGCTTTACCTATCTGACTTTTTATCTGGATGAGCGCTGGCTCGCCGACACCCTGCGCGGGCTGTATGACGCCGTGCCTTCGAGCTATTCGCTGCATTTTAACCGCACCATTGCCCGTGAACCGGCGCTCGTGCGGGCCATCGCGCAGACGTTTACCGCGCTGCACAGCGATGAGATGCGCATTCTGCAACACAGCACCATGGACAATCTGTTAAGCCAGCTGACACAGCACTGCCAGTGGCGCAAACGGCTGCCGGAGCAGGTGCAGAGCGGGGCCATAGCCCATCGTGCGCGGGATTATCTGTATGCTTTTGTCGGGGAGAATATCGGCCTTGACGATCTGGCGCGGGAAACCGGCACCGATCGCTTCACGCTGACGCGCTGTTTTAAACGGGAGTTTCATCTGTCGCCCCACGCCTGGCTGATCCAGCTGCGGCTGGCGAAGGCGCGGGCGATGCTGGCGCAGGGGGAGCAACCCGCCAGCGTGGCGGCGGCGCTCGGTTTTGCCGATCAGAGCCATCTCGGGCGCTGGTTCCAGCGTGCCTACCGGCTGTCACCGGCGCATTACCGCAGGCTGTGCACAAATCTTCCAGACCCGCGCGAAAAATAACGCCACAGTCAGGGCATCACTTATAAGGAGCCCTGCCTGTGAATCTGTTGTCTGCGTATCTGCCGTTTATGCTGTTTGCCTTTGTGGCGTCCATCACGCCCGGCCCGACCAATATCCTCATTCTGGCCAGCAGCCAGCGGTTTGGCGTCAAAGCCACGCTGCCTGCCGTGGCGGGGGCCTGTCTGGCGGCGAGCCTGATTGTCTTTGTTTCCGGCGCGGGCGCGGGGGAGGTGCTGCGGGATCATCCGCTGGTGCGTACGGTGATGAGCTGGATGGGAGCGCTGTGGTTAAGCTTAATGAGCTGGCAATTGTTCCGCGCACCGGCGGCGCAGTTTGATGAGGCGCAACAGCCCTTCAGCGCCAGATCGGCGGCGCTGTTACAGTTGATCAATCCCAAGACCTGGATGATGGCGCTGGCGGTGGTGAGCCTGTTTGCGCCGCACGGGGCGCATCCGCTGCGGGACATCACCCTGTTATCGCTGCTGTTTTTGCTGATTTCGGTGATCTGCCTGAGCGGCTGGGCATTGTCCGGCAATGCCGTTAACCGGATTTTCCGCACCCCGTCGGCGCTGCGCGGCTTTCAGCGGSCGATGGCGCTCTGTCTGTTGCTGTCAGCCTGGGCGGGTTTGCTGCACTGAGATCAGGTCAGCGCGCCGCCCTGACGGCACTGGGCGAAACGCAGAATATCTTCGGCCAGGCGCTGGGCGGTGTCGACATCCGTCTGGCTGCGGTTAACCAGCATCCGGCTGAGGCAGCCTTCCAGCACCAGCTCCATTTGTTTGGCGACCATAGGCGCATCTTCAATGCCGATCTTTCGCAGCAGATCGTGCGAGAACTCATAGGCCGCGCTTTTTTGCTGCGCCGCCAGCTGATGGATCGGGTGCGCCGGATCCGGGTAAAAGGTACAGGCGGCGATAAACAGGCAGCCGGGATAGCGGTGATTCGCGACGCATTCGCTCAGCGCGCCATAGCGGGCCAGCAATTTTTGCTCAAGGCTGAGGTCGTCGTTCAGCAGCAGTTGCCTGCGCCAGGTATCGACCTGCGTGCTCAGATAACGCAGCGCATCATAAATCAGCGCGTCTTTATCGGGCCAGAAGCGTAAAAATTCATCCAGCGGATAATTGATACGTTCGGCGATCATCTCTGGCGTGGTATCAGCAATCCCTTTAAGTTCAAGTAATTGCAGAGTGTTCCCCAAAACATCTTCGCGTTGCACGGTGTCCTCCTGCGTTATTGAACCGTTTTTCCCATTCACAGTGTCGTTTACGGCTGGCGATTGCGCAAATGCGCGGCGAAGGCCGCCGCGTCCATAAAACCGGCCACCCGTAAGGCGGATTGTTCGTTGCCCTGCGCATCAAAGAACAGGATCGTGGGCAGTCCAGGCACCTGCAGCGCCTGTAACAGAGCGGCATCTGCCGCGGTGTTCGCCGTCACGTTGGCCTGCAACAGTACGGTATCTTTCAGCGCTTCCTGAACATGCGGATCGCTGAAGGTGTACTTCTCAAACTCTTTACAGGCCACGCACCAGTCGGCGTACAGATCGAGCATGACTGGTTTGCCCTTCGCCTGAGCCAGCGCCTGATGCAGCGCATCCAGATCCGCCACTGGCGTAAAGTTAAGGTGCGGCAGGTTCTGCGCGGCGCTTACGCCAAAGGCCCAGTCCTGCAACGGCTTCGCGCAGACCAGCGCGCCGCCCAGCAGAACCACCTGCACGATGCGCACCCACGCCGCTTTTGCCGTAAGGCTGGAGATAAACGCCCAGCAGAAGAAGGCGACGCCGAGCATCGACCACAGCCGTAGCCCCCAGGTATCGCCCAGGACACGCTCCAGCAAAAACACCGGCAGAGCGAGGATCACAAAGCCAAAGGCGATTTTGACCTGCTCCATCCATGGCCCGCTTTTCGGCAACAGGCGGTTGCCAAAGACGGTGATCAGTATCAGCGGCAGGCCCATTCCCAGCGCGTACAGGTACAGCGTGCCGCCACCGAGCCAGAGGTTGCCGCTCTGGGCGATGTACAGCAGGATGGCGCTGAGCGGCGCGGTGGTGCAGGGGGAGCAAATCAGCCCGGCAATGGCCCCCATCACAAAGACGCCGCCGGGGGAGCCGCCCTGCTGACGATTGCTCCACAGCGTTAAGCGGGTTTGCAGCGCGGAAGGCAGCTGTAAGGAGAACAGGCCGAACATCGACAGCGCCAGCATGGTAAAGAGGACCGCCAGTCCGATCAGCACGTAAGGATGTTGCAGCGCCGCCTGAAACTGCAGCCCGGCGGCAGCCACGACCAGGCCCAGCGCGGTGTAGGTCAGCGCCATGCCCTGCACATAAATGAACGCCAGCAGCAGGGCGCGGCCTGTGCGAAGGCGCTGTTTGCCTCCGAGCACGATGCCGGAAATCAGCGGATACATCGGCAGTACGCAGGGGGTAAAGGCGATGCCGATGCCGATCAACAGCGCCCAGAGGGCGGAAAAGGGCAGTTC
>NZ_CP127837.1:1559322-1642869 GCF_030291195.1 Enterobacter sp. PGRG2
ATTTCCGTCAGCGGCACCGTTTTGGTTTCCGGCGGATAGCACAGCCCGGCCTCGGCGCAGCCCTGGTAAGTCACGGTGAGCGTGGCATTTTTACCCGCGGCATTCACCGTCACCGGCACATCCAGGCGCTGGCGATACACTTCGCTTTTACCGAAGAACTCATCTTCGTGCATCTCGCCCGCAGGCAGTTGCGGCGGAGCGATCTCCGCACCGGCAGGGGTGATTTTGATCTGCTGGCGATAGAGGTAGTAGCCCTCTTTCACCTGCCAGTGCAGCGTCAGGTCGTGCTGGTTTTGCTGAAAATCAAAGGCAAAGGCCTGGTCGGCAGGCACAAAAGTAGAGCGGCCAGGCGCGTCAAACAGTCCGGCGAAGACTGAGGTGCTGCACAGCAGCAGGATCAGCGTAAGGAAGCGTTGAGCCATGAGAGGTAATCACTATCTCCGTGTGTAACCGGTAAAACCAGTAATTCGGGGGTCTGATAAGGGTGGTGCGATTTCAGGCAGGCGAGCAGCGCCTTCTGATGGGCGAGATCGCTTTTCAGCAGCATCTGCACTTCATATTCCTGCTCCAGTTTCCCTTCCCAGTAATAGAGCGAGGTCGCGCCCGGCAACAGGGTGACACAGGCAGCGAGTTTATCCGCAAGGACTTTGGCAGCCAGATCCTGGGCAGTGGCTTCATCCGGGGCGGTACAGAGCACAACAACAGCGTCAGGCGTGTTCATCGTCAATCTCGACTCGGCGAAAACAGGCACTATAGCAGGTGACGGGCGGGGATTCATGCAACGGGCCGCGAGACGGCCCGTTTTTAACGAGATTTACAACAGGATGCCGCCGACGATAAAGCCGAGGATCACGCACAGCGTGATGGCAATAACGCCGGGGATCAAAAAGGCATGGTTAAAGACATATTTGCCGATACGGGTGGAGCCGGTGTCGTCCATTTCCACCGCAGCCAGCAGCGTTGGATAGGTGGGCAGCACAAAGAGCGCCGACACCGCCGCGAAGGACGCGATGGCGGTGAGCGGGCTGACGCCCAGCAGCAGGGCGGCAGGCATCAGCGCTTTGGTGGTCGCCGCCTGGGAGTAGAGCAGCGTGGCGGCAAAGAACAGCACCACCGCCAGCATCCACGGGTAGTTATGCAGCAGATCGCCCGCCACCATCTGAATATCTTCAATGTGATGTTTCACGAAAGTGTCGCCCAGCCAGGCCACGCCCAGTACGCAGACGCAGGCGCTCATGCCGGATTTAAAGGTGCTGGCGTTAAGGATCTCGCCGGTATCAATTTTACAGGTCAGGCAGATGAGCGTGGCGATGGTCAGCATAAACACCACAATGGCTTCGTTACGCGGCAGCACCGGGTTGGCGATAAGCCCTACCGTCGGGCTGATGGCGGTGGCGTAAACCATAACCGCGACGATGCCGATTAAAAACAGCATCAGCGAACGCTTCGCATGAGGTTTGATGTTAAACACCTGGCTGCCGCGCAGGCTGACTTCGCCTTTCGCCAGTCGCTCCTGATACACCGGATCGTCTTTCAGCTCGCTGCCGAGGAAGTTACACACCACGGCGGTAAGCATCACCGCAACCAGCGTGGTGGGGATACAGATCGCCAGCAACGTCAGATAGCTGACGCCCAGCGGTTCAAGGATGCCGGCAAAGAACACCACGGCGGCGGAAATCGGCGAGGCGGTGATGGCGATCTGCGAGGCGACCACGGCGATGGATAATGGGCGGGACGGGCGGATGCCCTGTTCTTTCGCCACTTCGGTGATCACCGGCAGCGTGGAGAAGGCGGTGTGCCCGGTGCCCGCCAGAATGGTCATAAACCAGGTGACCAGCGGCGCTAAAAAGGTGATGTATTTGGGATGCCGACGCAGCATTTTTTCGGCGAGGCTGACCAGGTAATCCATGCCGCCTGCGACCTGCATCGCGGCGATGGCGGCGATAACCGCCATGATGATTTCGATAACGTCAAAGGGGATCGCGCCAGGCGGGATTTGAAAAAAGAGCGTCAATACGAGTACGCCCAATCCTCCGGCCAGCCCAATGCCGATCCCGCCAAGTCTTGCCCCTAAATAAATCGCCAGAAGGACGATAACAAGTTCTGCACCAAACATAGTTGCCTGCCTTGTTTATTAACAAGTTGATATTAGATTGTTGTATTTTAGTAACTCTTAAAAAGCAAAAAGGCACGTCATCTGACGTGCCTTTGTTTGCGTGGCGAACAATTACTGCTCGCTTTCATCGGTGTAGCGTTTGGCCTTATAGACCGGATGCATCAGGTTATGCGGCGAGAAGATGTCATCCAGTTCTGCTTCAGTCAGCAGACCGCGCTCCAGCACCACTTCCCGTACGCTCTTACCGGTCTCCGCACAGATCTTACCAACAATATCACCATTGTGGTGGCCGATAAACGGATTGAGATAAGTGACGATGCCGATGGAGTTGTAAACGTAGCTTTCGCAGACGGCGCGGTTAGCGGTAATGCCGTTGATGCATTTTTCCAGAAGGTTGTAACAGGCGTTGGTCAGGATGTGGATGGATTCAAACATCGCCTGGCCAATCACCGGCTCCATCACGTTCAGCTGCAACTGACCCGCTTCGGAAGCCATGGTCACGGTGGTGTCGTTACCGATCACCTTGAAGCATACCTGGTTTACCACTTCCGGCACCACCGGGTTCACTTTGGCTGGCATGATCGAGGAGCCTGCCTGCAGTTCCGGCAGGTTGATCTCGTTCAGACCTGCACGCGGCCCGGAGGAGAGCAGACGCAGGTCATTACAGATTTTGGAGAGTTTCACCGCCAGACGTTTCAGCGAGCTGTGCACCATTACGTAAGCGCCGCAGTCGGAGGTGGCTTCGATGAGATCTTCCGCCGGGACGACCGGCAGGTTACTGACTTCCGCCAGCTTCTGCACCGCCAGCTGCTGGTAGCCGTCCGGGGTGTTCAGACGGGTGCCGATGGCGGTTGCGCCGAGGTTCACTTCCAGCAGCAGTTCCGCAGTACGACGCAGGTTTTTGGTCTCTTCGTTCAGCAGCACGTTAAAGGCATGGAACTCCTGGCCCAGCGTCATCGGCACCGCGTCCTGCAACTGGGTGCGGCCCATTTTCAGTACGTCCTGGAACTCAACGGCTTTATTCTGGAAGCCTTCGCCGAGCTGGTGGATGGCATCGATCAGTTTTTCGATCGAAGCGTATACCGCGATACGGAAGCCGGTCGGATAGGCGTCGTTGGTGGACTGGCATTTGTTAACGTGATCGTTCGGGTTGAGGTACTGGTACTCACCTTTCTGGTGGCCCATCAGCTCAAGGCCGATGTTCGCCAGCACTTCGTTGGTGTTCATGTTGACGGAAGTGCCCGCGCCGCCCTGATAAACGTCAACCGGGAACTGATCCATGCATTTGCCGTTATTCAGGACTTCATCACATGCGGCGATAATGACATTAGCCACGTTCTTCGGGATGGTCTGCAACTCCTTGTTGGCCATTGCTGCCGCTTTCTTAACCATCACCATGCCGCGCACAAACTCAGGGATGTCACTGATTTTGCTGTTACTAATGTAAAAGTTTTCAATCGCTCTCAGAGTGTGGACGCCATAATAGGCATCCGCTGGTACTTCCCTTGTGCCCAACAAATCTTCTTCGATACGAATGTTGTTTAACATGTGAACCTTCTTAAATTAAAGCTACGAATGAATGCACCAAACACACAGGAGATCTGTGGTTATGTGTGATTACTGACCGACGATTATTTCCTTAATCAGCCACGTAACCGGGATCATATGCTGATCATAGCGAATTGCCGTAACCTGGATCACTTATTATCTTAGCTGATACGGTACTTTTATTGATTTGTGAAATACATCACCGGATCAATCATTGCCAAAAAATAGTCGCGCATTCCGATTGAATTCTGGCATGAAGCCTCCATTACAGGATCATGCGTGTCGCAAAATTACACTGACCGTGGCGCGAAAGCCGCGGTTTACACAGGAGAAGCCAGTGCGCTGGATACCGTTAATTGCCGTATTTTTATATGTTTACATTGAGATTTCGATTTTCATTCAGGTCGCCCAGGTCTTAGGCGTCCTGTTAACTCTGGTGCTGGTGATCTTCAGTTCCGTGGTCGGGATGTCGCTGGTGCGTAACCAGGGCTTCAAGAATTTACTGCTGATGCAGCAGAAAATGGCGGCGGGTGAAAGTCCGGCAGCAGAAATGATCAAGAGCGTGTCGCTGATCATCGCCGGGCTGTTGCTGCTGTTGCCGGGCTTCTTTACCGATTTCCTCGGTCTGTTGCTGCTGTTGCCGCCGGTACAGAAACTGCTGACCCTGCGCCTGATGCCGCATCTGCGTTTTTCCCGTATGCCGGGGGGCGGTTTCAGCGCCGGTACCCAGGGCGGGCAGACCTTTGATGGCGAATACCAGCGTAAAGACGATCAGCGTGACCGTATCGAACATAAAGACGATCAATAATTACTTTTGCCCGGTGGCGCTGCGCTTACCGGGCCTACAAATTACCCGTTCCAGCAATTGTAGGCCGGGCAAGCACAGCGCCGCCCGGCATGTTTAATCCACGCGCCGTTTGGGTAAAAACAGCCACAGCGCCGCCAGCATGATGATGGCGTAAAGGCTCTTCCAGCCGACCATCGCCAGCAGCAGTAAACAGAGCACCCCGCCAAGCGCTGCCAGCGCACGATAACGCCCGGTCAGCAGCCGACATCCCGCCAGCATACACAGCAGATAGATCATGATGAAAATGCCGTTGGCATAGACAATCAGCGCATCCAGATTGATATCCAGCAGATAGATACCCAGCGTGCTCAGCATGCAGCAGCCGATCACCGCGCTGAGGGCGTTACGCGGAATGTGGTTTTTCGAAAGGCGCGCCAGATAGCTGTCCGGCAGGTGCTGCGCCTGCGACCACACCAGCCGCGCGAAGCTCTGGATATAAATGTTCAGACTGGCAAAGCAGGCCAGATAACCAATGACGCAGGCGATCCACAGGGCTTTCACGCCAAACAGCTGCACGACGATGCCCGGCAATGAAGTCGCGGCGGCGCGATCGGCGCTGTAGGCATTAAAATGCAGCACCAGCACGGTACAGGCCCAGTATACGGTTCCCGCCAGCAGCAGGCCAATCATCAGCGCGCGGGGAAAATCGCGCTCCGGCTGTTTGAATTCTGACGCCAGATGCGCAAAAGCCTCAAGCCCGACGAAGCACCAGAACATCACCGACAGCGCGGCGAACAGCTGCGGGGTATCCACCTCCGGCAGCGCCGGGAAGGGAATGGCCGCGAGGGTAATATCGCCATAGATCCAGATCGCTACAATCAGGGCGACGATCAAAATCGCCACCAGGGTTTGCAGGTTGGCGCTGGAGCGCGCGCCCCGGGAGCCAATCCACCAGATGATGGCGAGGGTGCCCAGCTCCGCCAGCAATAACTGGCTGTCGTGCCAGCCGAACAGCGACTGCCCAAAACCGGTGGCGATGTGCAGCGCGGCGGGTAATCCCACCGGGATCACCGACAAAAATAGCCAGCCGGTGACGCGCGCCAGCCGGGGGCCAAAGGCCAGGGCGACAAAATGCGCCACGCCGCCTGCGCTGGGAAAATGTCGGCCAAGCAGGGCAAAAACAATGGCGATGGGAAACACCAGCACGATCAGCGCAGGCCAGGCCCACAGGCTGTTGTCGCCTGCTACCAGCGCCGCCAGCGCAGGAACGGCAAACACGCCGGTGCCTAATAATGAAGTAGAGAGTAAGCCCACCCCTTGCGCTAATCCCAGTTCCTGTTTTAATCCGCTCATTACCCTGTCCTGCCGCCATCAAAGAGCGGCGATAGTAGCATAAGCAGGCCTTATCAGCGCCGCGCGTTCCCTCCCCACTTCTTGCAGGACGTTGTTTCAGGCAACTTTTTATCGCCCTTAAGAAAATTTTTTTCTTTTTGCCCCTTGAAGGCTTGATCAAGCACCCCCATCTCTGACGTCACCAGCCGGGAACCACCTTTAGGCCGGCGTCATCCATAACCGATACTGACTTTCTCAAAGGAGAGCTATCAATGAGTATTCGTCCGTTGCATGACCGTGTCATCGTCAAGCGTAAAGAAGTTGAGTCCAAGTCTGCGGGCGGCATCGTACTGACCGGAAGCGCTGCTGGTAAATCGACTCGTGGCGAAATCATCGCTGTCGGTAAAGGCCGCATCCTGGAAAACGGTAGCGTGCAGCCACTGGACGTTAAAGTTGGTGACATCGTCATTTTCAACGATGGCTACGGTGTGAAATCTGAAAAGATTGACGATCAAGAAGTGCTGATCATGTCCGAAAGCGACATTCTGGCAATTGTTGAAGCGTAACCCACCCGCGAACTGAACCTACGAATTTAAGGGAAAGAAGAAAATGGCAGCTAAAGACGTAAAATTCGGTAACGACGCTCGTGTGAAAATGCTGCGCGGCGTAAACGTACTGGCAGACGCAGTGAAAGTTACCCTTGGCCCGAAAGGCCGTAACGTTGTTCTGGATAAATCTTTCGGTGCACCGACCATTACTAAAGATGGTGTTTCTGTAGCACGTGAAATCGAGCTGGAAGACAAGTTCGAAAACATGGGCGCGCAGATGGTGAAAGAAGTTGCCTCTAAAGCGAACGACGCGGCAGGCGACGGTACCACCACTGCAACCGTACTGGCACAGTCCATCATCACCGAAGGCCTGAAAGCTGTAGCGGCTGGCATGAACCCGATGGATCTGAAACGCGGCATCGACAAAGCGGTTATCGCTGCGGTTGAAGAACTGAAAGCCCTGTCTGTACCTTGCTCCGATTCCCGAGCCATTGCTCAGGTTGGTACCATCTCCGCTAACTCCGATGAAACCGTGGGTAAACTGATCGCGGAAGCCATGGAGAAAGTGGGTAAAGAAGGCGTTATCACCGTTGAAGAAGGCACCGGCCTGCAGGACGAGCTGGACGTGGTAGAAGGTATGCAGTTCGACCGTGGCTACCTGTCCCCGTATTTCATCAACAAGCCGGAAACTGGCTCCATTGAACTGGAAAGCCCGTTCATCCTGCTGGCTGATAAAAAAATCTCCAACATCCGCGAAATGCTGCCAGTACTGGAAGCCGTTGCGAAAGCCGGTAAACCACTGCTGATCATCGCTGAAGATGTGGAAGGCGAAGCGCTGGCAACCCTGGTGGTTAACACCATGCGCGGCATCGTGAAAGTGGCTGCGGTGAAAGCACCGGGCTTCGGCGACCGTCGTAAAGCTATGCTGCAGGATATCGCTATCCTGACCGGCGGTACCGTGATCTCTGAAGAGATCGGTATGGAGCTGGAAAAAGCGACCCTGGAAGACCTGGGTCAGGCTAAACGCGTTGTGATCAACAAAGACACCACCACCATCATCGATGGCGTGGGTGAAGAAGCGAGCATTCAGGGCCGTGTTTCTCAGATCCGTCAGCAGATCGAAGAAGCGACCTCTGACTACGATCGTGAAAAACTGCAGGAGCGCGTAGCTAAACTGGCTGGCGGCGTTGCGGTAATCAAAGTCGGTGCTGCTACCGAAGTTGAAATGAAAGAGAAGAAAGCCCGCGTAGAAGATGCCCTGCACGCAACCCGTGCTGCGGTTGAAGAAGGTGTGGTTGCAGGCGGCGGCGTTGCGCTGATCCGTGTTGCTTCTAAACTGAGCGAACTGCGTGGCCAGAACGAAGATCAGAACGTCGGTATCAAAGTTGCGCTGCGCGCAATGGAAGCACCGCTGCGTCAGATCGTGCTGAACTGCGGCGAAGAGCCGTCTGTTGTGGCTAACACCGTTAAAGGCGGCGACGGTAACTACGGTTACAACGCAGCGACCGAAGAATACGGCAACATGATCGACATGGGTATCCTGGATCCGACTAAAGTGACCCGTTCTGCTCTGCAGTACGCGGCCTCTGTTGCCGGTCTGATGATCACCACCGAGTGCATGGTGACCGACCTGCCGAAAGCTGATGGCCCTGATTTAGGTGCTGCTGGCGGTATGGGCGGCATGGGTGGTATGGGCGGCATGATGTAATCATGTTGTTCTGCATCCCGCAGAAATAAGAAAACCCCCGGTCAGCAATGTCCGGGGGTTTTTCTTTGCGCGGCGTATAACTTCTCTAAATATATATCATTATTATAATATTGGATTTGTGATTATTAACAGATGAACCCATAATTCCAGGAACATATTTTGACAAACACAGAAATGCCAACAAAATGAATGTGCTAACTCATTATTTTAAGGATGTTCTTAAATTAAAGTGAGTGCTACGGTAAATTCATATATTCTGAAATGATTCATATTGTCTATAACATTTTATGTTAATACACGCATCCTTCATGCTAATAACCTTTTGCAGCTAATAATATGCGTTTGCTTATTTATACCACTCGCAAATATATTCAGGAGAAGGGATGCAATGAAAACGAATTATCTCGCCATGTGCGTCGCGCTGGCGTTGGGCGGCACGGCGCACGCGAATGCGCTTTACGATTATACCAGCGGTAATAACGGCAACATTTATGAATATTACAATGGTGGCGGATCGGCTGAAATGAAAATTTCAGGGAGTGTGACTTATGATAGTCGCGTCGACACCGACGTCGACAATAACAATATAGGTATCTATTTCGGCCGGAACGTTCCCGATTCCGAAGAACCCGGAATACTTATTATGAATGTTGACTCGGCGAATATTGAATTAGCTGAAACCCAAATAGGTATCTACGCTGGGGGCGACGATGGCGGTGGCGCTATAGTGAATGTTAACGATAGCGTAATGAATATTACCAGTGATAACGATTATGCGGCAGGTATTGACATCGCTGATGATAAAATTGCGGAGTTACACATTGATAATACTGCTTCTGATATTACGCTGACGGGTACTGGTAGCATCGGTATTACTGCCTACGGCTATCAGTCTTTGACGGTAGATATTGACTCTCCGGATTTATTCATTAATGTTGGCGACGCGTCTGCGGGCAATAGTATTGGCATAAAAGCCGAGGCATTAGGGGCATTCGCTTCAGAGCCAGCTAACACAAATATAGCTTTGGATGTGCTGGCCAACATCAATGTGCAGGGCTTTAATGCAATCGGTATGTCCGCTTATGCAGCGGAAGGTCAAAATAATAATGTGGCAATTAACAGTTCAGGGGTAATTACTGCGCAGGGAACGGGGGCAAAAGGTATTCAGGCCCAAGTCTATAACGATGTTCTCAACGACGGTAATAGCGGTATTACCATTGACACCTTAGATCTGCAATTAACCGCTTCCGGGGAAGGGGCGCAGGGTATTAACGCATTCAGTGAAAATAGCGGCGATATTGTTATTAATCTTGGGGGCAATACCCAGACCAGCGGCGGTTGGGGAGCGGATGCCACGGGCGTCAGCGCCACTAGCCAGAAAACCGTGACGATGAGCATAGAGGATACTGCTACGCTCGGCGCGATGAATGACAGCGCGATGGTCATTACCGCGCCGACGGTGACGGTCACCAACAAGGGCACGCTCACTGGTAATCTGACCCTCAGCGGCGATGACGTCACCCTGAATAACAGCGGCAACCTGCATTTACGCAATTGGCAGGATACTGACGGCGACGGTACACGCGATACCAAAGCCGTGGCAGTGTCCAGTTTTGGCGGTAACGGGGTATTTAATAATACCGGCACGATCGTGCTCGACAGCGTGGCAGACAGCGACGTCACCAGCACCAACACCTCAAACGAATATGCCACGGGTTACAGCGTTAACAGCACCAGCAACGACGGCATTATGCAGGCGCAACTGCTGGGCCTCAGCACCTTTACCAACAGCGGCACCATTGATATGAGCGCTAATGGTAAAGCGGGGGATACGCTCGTTATCAGCAGCAGCACTGACGCCGGGGTTGCCGGTAACAGTACGTATGTCTCCAATGGCGGCACCATCGCCATGGATGTGGTGCTCAACGAAGGTGGCGCGAATTCGCAGAGCGATATGCTGATTGTTGATAACGTCGAAATGGGCAGCGCGAAAACCGATCTGCTGTTTACCAATACCGGCAGCGACAGTGATGCGGCATTGACCACCGGCGACGGTATTAAAGTGGTGGATGTGCGCGGCAGCACGTCGGAAGATGCCTTTGAACTGGCGGGACAAACTCACACCATGAGCGCCGGACAGTATATTTATCGTCTGGAGCAGAATACCGCCGATACCGACTGGTATCTGGTCAGCGATGAGGCAAATCCTGAACCAGCGCCGGATCCTGAGCCGACACCGGATCCCGATCCCACGCCCGATCCAGCCCCCAATCCTGATCCTACCCCCGATCCGACACCAGATCCGGATCCCGCCCCTTCACCAGACAATGGTGATGATAATGGGTCAATGATCCGCCCGGAAGTGGCCGGTTATCTGGCGAACCAGACGGCGGCAGTCGAAATGATGATCCAGACATACCACGATCGCCATGATGGACAACAGCCGGGCGGTGAAGGCGCGCCTGCGCTCTGGGGACGCATTACCGGCGGTCAGACTAACCATAACAGCGCAGGCGGTCAGTTCAATGTCGATCAGGAAAGCGTCCGGGTACAGCTGGGCGGCGATCTCTTACGCCTGACCAGCAACGGCAGCGATGATATACGTTTTGGCGTGATGGGCAGCTGGCAGCGCAGCGATGCAGACAGTGATAAATACTATCGCGTCAGCAATGGCGCAGGAAAAACGCGCTTTAACATGGATGCGAGCGTGGAAGGCTACAGCGTCGGTCTCTACGGCACCTGGCTGAGTGACGTGAAACAGCCGGAGCACTTGTATGTCGACAGCTGGTTACAGTATGGCTGGTACGATAACAGCGTCAGCAGCAGGCAGTCAGGCGTCGGGGATGATGAGTACGACTCCAGCGTCTGGAGCGGTTCGCTGGAAGCGGGTTACGGCTTTGTGCTGTCGGAAAACGCCGCGCAGCAAAGTCAGGTGATCCTGCAACCGCAGGCGCAGATCATTTACAGCGCCTACGATGCTGACAGCCACAGCGACGGCGCGGGTATGTCCGTCAGCGGCTACGATGCCGACGGCGTAACCAGCCGCCTCGGGGTGCGTCTGTGGCGGCAAAGCCCGCAGCAGGTGGTGCAGCCCTTTATGGAAATCAACTGGTGGCATGGCACGGCGGATAACAGCCTGGAAATTGACAATACCCGTTATGACGATGATACACCTGCTGATCGCTATGAAATGAAAATGGGACTGTCAGGCAATATTACGCCGGGCCTGAAGGCGTGGGGCAGTCTGACGATGGCGACCGGTGACAACAGCTATGACAATTATGGCGGCATGATCGGTGTGAAATACAGCTTCTGACGTGATATGACCAACAAACCCCCGGACAGAAATGCCTGGGGGTTTTTCTTTTGGTCATCTTTTTAGTATAAGGTTCAGACACGGACAACGTTGTCCAGCTATTACATGAGGAATAACATGCGCGTTTACGTCGGTGCAGGGATTGTCGGAACAGCGTTGCTGCTGGCGGGTTGTAGCGCCAGCAACGATCTGACCGCGGGTGGGCAAAGCGTTCGTTTTGTTGAAGAGAAACCGAGTGAGCAGTGTCGTTTACTGGGCACCGCAACCGGTACGCAAAGCAACTGGTTGTCGGGTCAGCATGGCGAAGAGGGCGGCTCAATGCGCGGCGCGGCAAATGCCCTGCGTAACGAAGCGGCAAAAATGGGCGGCAACGTGATTTTCAATGTCAGCAGCCCGACCCAGGGATTCATGTCGAGCTTTGTGCCGACCGCCAGCGAAATGAGCGGCCAGGTATACAAGTGCCCGAACTGATCGCCGGCATCTGATAAGATGAACCCCGCGCAGGGGTTCACTGTTTTCAGGCCGCCGATTTCTCCACATGTAACCGCAGATTATGCACCGCATGCAGGCACTGCGCCTGTGTCAGCGTGACCTTATTTCCCGCCGCCAGTGTTCTGACAAATACCTTGCAGGGTGTGTCATCCAGCTTGCGCAGACGCTTGCTGAAGCGCAGCAGACGTTTCACGATGCCCTGGGTTTCTTGTGACGCGGAAGGGGATCGCGTTTTAATGACCGAGCCGCTGGTATGTAATTCTCCTGCGGTATTTTTATACTGATAGATCACCACCAGATGATGGGTGAACAGGCGGTATTTCCACTCAGGATGCTGATAAGCGTCGTATTCCAGCTGTGCGTTATCCCGGCTGTCCACGTCATACAGCGGCAGGAAATCCAGCACAGAAGACACGCTTTCCACCAGCGCTCGTAGCCCGGCATTGTTCATTGCATGAATAATCAGTTTCACCAGCGCCGGGATTTGCGTATCCGCAATATTCAGGGTCAGCGTCTCGCCCGTATTCAGGGTGAAGGCTATCGTCAGGCTGTTGCCTGTATCATCAAGTAGCGTAACGCCTTCCACCCGCAGGCGCACATCCGCATTTCTCAGTTCATCTTCGACCAGCGCCGGCGCGTTGCTGTGCAGCGTGCTGCCAGCGTCATCGGGTACGCTTTTCACGGGAAGATGATATTCAAGACACAGCAGCAGATCTTTCAGGGGTAACAGCGGAAGAAACAGCAGGCTGTCATTATTCGCCTCGTGTTTAATTTTCAGGGCCAGCGCAGCAAAATCATTGTCATGACGAATAACGCCAGCGTTCAGTCCATGAATAGTTAAGGGCATTTATATTCTCCATGAGGGGCGGCAATATACCGGATGAAGGGCACAGATTTGGCAAGAAAACGCGGGGCAGTATAAGGGGAGATGAGGGGTAAAAAGAGTCCGAATGCGGACTCTTGAAGAAGGCTTATTGCTGGCGCAATTGCAAATCCAGCGGCGTTTTACTCGGCTCGCCGCCGATTTCACGCGCCAGGCGCGGCACCATATAGCCGGATACCAGGGTCAGCAATTCACGCACAATCTGACGCGCTTCGTCATCGCTCACCATAAAATGCGCCGCGCCCTGGACTTTATCCAGTACGTGCAGGTAATAGGGCATCACACTCGCATCAAACAGGGCATTGCTGAGATCCGCCAGCGTCTGCGCGTTGTCGTTCACGCCGCGCAGCAGCACGCTCTGATTGAGCAGCGTGACGCCCGCCTGCCGCAGCTGCGTCATGGCCGCGCGGAAAGCGTCGTCAATTTCCCGGGCATGGTTGATATGGTTCACCAGCAGGATCTGCAATGAGGATCGCGCCAGGCGGGCCGCCAGCGTATCGGTAATGCGCGCCGGGATCACCACCGGCAGACGGCTGTGAATGCGCAGACGCTTAATATGCGGGATCGCCTCCAGCTCGCCGATCAGCCAGTCCAGCTCATGATCTTTCGCCATCAGCGGATCGCCGCCGGAGAAAATGATCTCATCCAGCTCCGGATGCAGCGCAATATAGTCGAGCGCGGCCTGCCAGTTACGCTTATTGCCCTGATTATCGGCGTACGGGAAGTGACGGCGGAAGCAATAGCGGCAATTTACCGCGCAGCCGCCCTTAACAAGCAGCAGCGCCCGGTTACGGTATTTATGCAGCAATCCCGGCACCACGCTGTGCTGTTCTTCGAGCGGATCGGTGGTAAAGCCGGGGGCGGCGATAAACTCTTCCTGCGCGGTAAGTACCTGACGCAACAGCGGATCGTTCGGGTTGCCTTTTTCCATGCGCGCCGCAAATGCGCGGGGGACGCGCAGGGCGAACAGCCGACGGGCTTCGCGTCCCGCGAGCAGCTCTGCGCTGGCGTCTATATTTAAAAGCTGCAGAAGTTCATCAGGATCGGTTATTACATCGGCAAGTTGCAATAACCATTCTTCTCTGGAAGGGGTGTTTAGGGTTACAATGTGTGCCATTTTTTGGCTAATACCAGTTAACAATATTTCAGAGGGCCTTATGGCGACTTACTATAGCAACGATTTTCGTGCCGGTCTTAAAATCATGTTCGAAGGCGAACCTTACGCGGTTGAATCCAGTGAATTCGTTAAGCCGGGTAAAGGTCAGGCGTTCGCACGCGTTAAGCTGCGCCGTCTGCTGACCGGTACTCGCGTTGAGAAAACCTTCAAATCCACCGATTCCGCTGAAGGCGCTGACGTTATCGATATGAACCTGACTTACCTGTACAACGACGGTGAGTTCTGGCACTTCATGAACAACGAAACCTTCGAACAGCTGTCTGCGGACGCTAAAGCCATCGGCGACAGCGCCAAATGGCTGCTGGATCAGGCTGAATGCATCGTAACCCTGTGGAACGGCCAGCCGATCGCCGTGACCCCGCCGAACTTCGTTGAACTGGAAATCGTGGAAACCGATCCAGGCCTGAAAGGCGATACCGCGGGTACCGGTGGTAAACCTGCCAAACTGAGCACGGGCGCCGTGGTTAAAGTACCGCTGTTCGTACAGACCGGCGAAGTCATCAAAGTGGACACCCGCTCTGGCGAATACGTTTCCCGCGTTAAGTAATTCCTGCCTTATCTTCAGCGGTGTGGCGCGATGCCATGCCGCTGACTTCAAATCGTCCTAAAATATCGCCTTTTTCTCCACAGCCCGGAATTTTGTCTATGCTTAACAGGCTATACACAAATAACACTGGCTATAAAAGGAATATATTATGGTTAAGAAAACAATTGCTGCGATCTTTTCGGTACTGGTTCTTTCTTCTGTGTTGACCGCGTGTAACACCACGCGTGGCGTAGGCGAAGATATTTCTGATGGCGGCAGCGCGATCTCTGGTGCAGCCACTAAAGCTCAGCAGTAACAGCAGCGTACGGTACGGCCTCTGCCGTACCGTTGCTTCCGCTTTCCGGCAGTGACAAAAACGGCGTAAAACGATTCCCCATGCCCAGCTTCATGCGGATATTTCGTTTATAGGTATAAACCGTTTTGCCATTAATACCGAGCCGGTGAGCGATACAATGGTTATTAGTGCCGTCCATCCACAGTGATAATACTTTCTCTTCCTGCCGCGTCAGCAGCGGTGTCACCGTCTGATTCACATCTTCTGTTGGTCGTGAGCACAGCGCCCCGTTAATGCTACGGGCAAGCGCGTCAAGCGGTACAGACTTATCTAATCGACCCCAGAGCGGGAACTGCTGGCAATAGCTTTCCATCTGCGCATCATGCCCGGAAGATAATAACAGCAGCGGGCTTTGGCTACAGATGTGTAATAACGAGGCTAATTGCTGCACGTGATGTAATTCACTCGCAAAACCATAGAGATCGGCAATCACCAGATCCGGCTGCCATTGGGCGGCATGTTCTTTGGCGAGCATTAAATTGTTCAGCCCGGTTATCACCACCGGCCCCGGAAAGATCTCACTTTGATTGAGCCAGCTCTCAAGCCCGAAGCGGGCGAAGCAACAACGGTCAATCAATAAAATTTTGAACATGTTTGGTTTCGCAGTCAGAATGGGTGACGGCTTTCATTTATCTGAAAGTACACCATCATAGTGGGAAGACAAAAAAGGTAAATGACGGAACTCCGCTGCGAACTGCACCTATTTCTTGCTTTAAGCCGTTAAAATTTTGGATAAATAAAAAAGTTGAAATAGTAATGCCTGACGGTAAGAATACGCTTCTACATAAGCCTTGCAGGACGACCTGTAAGCGCCATCTTCAACGGGGACGGCCCCATCTCAGGAGCCAACTATGTCCTGGTTCGTTTTACTTATTGCGGGTTTACTTGAAGTTGTCTGGGCCATCGGCCTGAAATACACCCATGGTTTCACCCGTCTCACGCCCAGTATCATCACCGCCAGCGCCATGATCGTCAGTATTGTTATGCTGTCGTGGGCGATGAAAACGCTGCCGGTCGGCACCGCGTATGCGATCTGGACGGGAATAGGCGCGGTCGGCGCGTCCATTACCGGCATGATATTGCTGGGTGAATCCACAAGCCCGGCGCGCATCATCAGCCTGGTGCTGATTGTCGCCGGGATCATCGGGTTAAAACTCAGCACCCATTAACGGTTTTGCGCCACCCAGATGAGTTTCTCCACCGCAAAGCCCTGTTGTTTTGCGGTGTTCACCAGATCCTGTTTCACGTTATCCGGAATAGTGCGGGTGCGGGACAGGATCCACAGGTAATCGCGGTCCGGTCCGCAGACCAGCGCGTGGCGATAATCTTTATCCAGCGCAATGACGTTATAGCCGCCGTAAAAGGGGCCAAAAAACGATACCTTCAGCGCCGCACGGTTTTTAGATCCCGTAAAGTAAGCCCTGCCATCCGTGGATTGCCACATACCCCGCGACGGGTTATAGCCTTTGTTAATGACGTTCAGCCCGCCGTCTTCCCGCAGGCTGTAGGTGGCGGTGACGTTATCCAGCCCGCGCTCAAAACGGTGATCCAGACGGGCGATTTCATACCAGGTACCGAGATAGCGTGTGGTATTAAAATTTTCCACGACGGTGACGCCGGGAGGAGGAGTGGGAGACTGGCAGGCCACCATCAGAAGCGCGGCGGAAACGACGGCAACGACAGGCAATATACGCATGGTATTTTCCTTCCAGGATTTACAGATAAGTGTAAAGCGTCACCGGAAGTTTGCCCGGCTTGCCGTTGCGAAGCGTGACCGGGTCTGCAACATCAGACCCGGCGCTGTACTTAAAGGAAAATCACCCCGACCAGCGTTACCACGCTCAGGATGGCGGCAAGGCCGTAAAACACCCATTTACCGTTGGGTACGTGGATTTTCAGGTCATGCATCAGGTGATGGATGCGGTGCAGGCCGCACCACAGCGGCAGCACAATCATCAGGAAGATAAAGGCGCGTCCGATCAGGCTCTGGGCAAAGGCCAGTACCCGCTCAAAGCCGAGCGCGTCGCCGGGATACAGCCCCAGCGGCAGCAGCACGCCAACCAGCAGCACGATGACCGGCGCAAAGAACGCGCCCCACATGCCGCCTGCGCCAAACAGCCCCCAGAAAACAGGTTCGTCAGAGCGTTGTGGATTTGGATTAATCATTCTTGCCTCCTTACCAGTACAGGGCGACAAACAGCACCACCAGCGTCACCAGCGCCGTGACAACCCACAGCCCTTTGATGATCGGCTGCGGTCCCATTTTCTCGTCTTTGACGATGATATTCGCGGCTTTCGGCGCCAGCTCAAACCAGGTTTTGGTGTGCAGCAACGCCCCTGCCAGCGTGATGAGGTTAAGGATCACCACCACCGGGTTTTGCAGGAAGCTCACAAACCCCGCCCAGCTTTCAGCGCCATGCTTCAGCGCAAACAGGCCATAAATCAGTACGATGCTGAACCACACGGTAGTGATTGCCGTGCCTTCGCGCAGCATATAAAAGCGATAAAACGGCAGGTTTTTCCACCAGTTTGACGGCACCGGCCGCACGTAAGGTTTACGTTTCGTTGTCATCATGCGCTCCTTAGCGTGGTTTCAGGGTGGCGATAAGAAAGTCTTTCGAACTTTCCACTTTCCCCTGCTGAATGGCCGCCGCCGGATCGACGTGCTTCGGACAAACGACAGAGCAATAGCCCACAAACGTACAGCTCCAGACGCCGTTCTGGCTGTTAAGCTGCGCCATACGCTCTTTCTTGCCGCGATCGCGGCTGTCTTCGTTATACCGGTGCGCCAGGGTGATCGCCGCCGGGCCGATGAATTCCGGATTCAGACCGAACTGCGGACAGGCGGCATAGCACAGACCACAGTTGATGCAGCCGGAGAACTGATGGTATTTCGCCATCTGCGCCGGGGTCTGGGTATTTGTCCCCTGATCCGGTGTGCGCGGATTGCCGATAATGTAGGGTTTAATGGCTTCCAGGCTTTCGATAAAGTGCGTCATATCGACCACCAGGTCGCGCTCAATCGGGAAGTTCGCCAGCGCCTCCACCTTCATGCCTTGTTCGTATTCGCGCAGGAAAGTTTTACAGGCCAGCTTCGGCACTTTGTTGACCATCATGCCGCAGGAGCCGCAAATCGCCATGCGGCACGACCAGCGGTAGCTGAGATCCGGCGCGAGGTTATCCTTGATATAGCCCAGTGCGTCCAGCAGTGAGGTTTGCTCATCAAAGGGCACCTCGTAAAACGCGCTGTGCGGGGCGCTGTCCACTTCCGGGTTATAGCGCACCACCTCGATTTTCAGGGTTTGTAGCTCAGCCATTCGCCTTCTCCTTATTCTCGGCTGCTTCCGCTTCGCCGCCATACATGCGTTTCGCCGGCGGCAACGTGGTGATCTTCACGTCGCTGTATTCCAGACGCGTCGTGCCGTCAGCATCGCGATAAGCGAGCGTATGTTTGAGGAAGTTGACGTCATCGCGTTCGGTACAACCTTCATCCAGACGCTGATGCGCGCCGCGCGACTCTTTACGGGCCATTGCCGAGTGCGCCATACACTCCGCCACGTTCAGGCCATGCTTTAGTTCAAGGGTATAGAGCAGATCGGTATTGAACACGCTGGAGGTGTCGGTGATGCGCACGCGTTTGAAGCGCTCCTGCAACTCCGCCAGCTTATCGATGGTTTTCTGCATCAGTTCCGGCGTACGGTAGATGCCGCAGCCTTCTTCCATCGCCATGCCCATTTCGTCGCGCAGATGCGCCCAGTTTTCACTGCCTTCCTGGTTAACGAGATCTTTCAGGCGCTGTTCCACATCACCGGCCTGGGCGTTCAGCGCCTTATCGTCAGGCTGATGTGCGCCCATGGCATGTTCCATGGCTTTTTCACCGGCGAGGCGGCCAAAGACCACCAGTTCGGCCAGCGAGTTCGAGCCAAGACGGTTCGCGCCGTGCAGCCCGACAGACGAGCATTCGCCCACCGCGAACAGGCCTTTGATGCGGGTTTCGCAGTTTTGATCGGTTTCGATGCCGCCCATGGTGTAGTGCGCGGTCGGGCGTACCGGGATCGGATCTTTCACCGGATCGACGCCGACATACGCTTTGGCAAGCTCACAGATAAACGGCAGACGTTCGAGCAGCTTTTTCTCACCCAGATGGCGGAGATCCAGATGGACCACGTCGCCGCGTGGCGTCGAAATGGTGTTGCCCTTGCGCCACTCATGCCAGAAGGCCTGGGAGACTTTATCGCGCGGCCCCAGCTCCATATATTTGTTTTTCGGCTCGCCGAGGGGCGTTTCCGGGCCCATGCCGTAATCCTGCAGATAACGGTAACCATCTTTATTCACCAGAATACCGCCTTCGCCACGGCAGCCTTCGGTCATCAGAATGCCGGATCCCGGCAGGCCGGTCGGGTGGTACTGTACAAACTCCATGTCGCGCAGCGCTACGCCATGGTTCAGCGCAATGCCCATGCCATCGCCGGTGACGATGCCGCCGTTGGTGTTGAAGCGGTACACGCGCCCGGCGCCGCCGGTTGCCATGATCACCGCATTGGCGCGGATCTGCACCAGCGACCCTTCCATCATATTCATGGCGACAAGGCCGCGCACCGCGCCGTCATCCACCAGTACATCGAGGACAAAATGCTCGTCAAAGCGCTGGATCTGCGGAAACTGCAACGAGGTCTGGAAAAGGGTGTGTAGCATGTGGAAGCCGGTTTTGTCGGCGGCAAACCAGGTGCGCTCAATCTTCATGCCGCCGAAGCGACGCACGTTGACGGAACCATCCGGGCGGCGGCTCCACGGGCAGCCCCACTGTTCCAGCTGGATCATTTCGGTCGGGCAATGGTGCACGAAATAATCCACCACATCCTGCTCGCAAAGCCAGTCTCCACCGGCGACGGTATCGTGAAAATGGTAATCGAAGCTGTCATGATCCTGCGCGACGGCGGCAGATCCCCCTTCCGCGGCCACGGTATGGCTGCGCATGGGGTAGACTTTTGAGATCAGGGCGATTTTAGCGTTGGGATTCGCTTGCGCCGCAGCTATCGCGGCGCGTAATCCGGCACCACCTGCGCCAATTACGGCAAGATCGGCTTGAAAGGTTTGCACGACATTCCTCCAGGTTTTAGTTATTCCGCTTCGCGTTTAACGGGCGTCGCGAAAGCATGTCCACTGCTCCATTATGGGGAGGCAGTATAACCTTGCGGGAGGAAGGGAAATTTGATGCGTTCGATTTTTTTGCCGATCTTCCGCGTGATTTATCACTCTGTTTGATGGATCCGGCCCTTTGTCTTATTTGTCCGCCGCGAGCAACAAATTACTGTGCAAAATTTGTCTCTCTGGCGGGTTACGGGTAGACTTCGTGCCCTTATCAGCATACGGAGAATTACCATGAGCGAGACGGCAACCTGGCAGCCGAGCGCGTCCATCCCCAATTTACTGAAACGCGCCGCGAAGATTGCGGAGATCCGTCGTTTCTTTGCCGACCGCGGTGTACTGGAGGTGGAAACGCCCTGCATGAGTCAGGCGACGGTGACGGATATTCATCTGTTCCCGTTCGAAACCCGTTTTGTAGGCCCCGGCCATTCTCAGGGGATGAACCTCTATCTGATGACCAGCCCGGAATACCATATGAAGCGTCTGCTGGTGGCGGGCTGCGGTCCGGTGTTCCAGCTGTGTCGCAGCTTCCGCAATGAAGAGATGGGGCGTCACCACAATCCGGAATTCACCATGCTGGAATGGTATCGTCCGCATTACGACATGTACCGCCTGATGAATGAAGTGGACGATCTGCTGCAACAGGTGCTTGAGTGCCCGGCAGCAGAATCCCTGTCTTATCAGCAGGCTTTCCAGCGCCATCTGGAAATCGATCCGCTCTCTGCCGATAAGCAACAGCTGCGCGACGCGGCGGCGAAGCTGGATCTGAGCAATATTGCCGACACGGAAGACGATCGCGACACGCTGCTGCAATTGCTGTTTACCATGGGCGTCGAGCCGCACATTGGTAAAGATCGCCCGGCCTTTGTCTATCACTTCCCGGCAAGCCAGGCTGCGCTGGCGCAGATCAGCACTGAAGATCACCGCGTGGCGGAGCGCTTTGAGGTCTATTTCAAAGGGCTTGAGCTGGCGAATGGTTTCCACGAGCTGACGGACGCCCGCGAGCAGCAGCAACGCTTTGAGCAGGATAACCGCAAGCGCGCCGCCCGCGGCCTGCCGCAGCAGCCTATTGATGTGAATCTGCTGGAAGCGCTGAAAGTAGGGATGCCGGATTGCTCCGGCGTGGCGCTGGGCGTTGACCGCCTGATCATGCTGGCACTGGGCGCGGAAAACTTAAGTGAAGTGATCGCCTTTACCGTCGACAGAGCGTAAGGCTTAACGGTCCCGGCCCTCTTTCTGAAAAGAGAGCCGGGGTGAGGGGTTTACAAACTTCCCGCCGGGCGGCCACGTCCGGCAGAGGTCAGCGTTCTGTTCGTTGCTTTACCGCCCAGGGTTTCCAGACGCATCTGGAACGGCGGGAACGGCATATCAATACCGTGTTCACGGAAGCCCGCCAGGATCAACTGATGGATCTCATGGCGCAGCGGCATCCGGTGTCCCATCTCCGCAGCGTAAATACGCAGTTCAAACAGCTGAATGCCCTGCTGTAAATCCACCAGGAACACTTCGGGCGGCGGGTTATCGATCACCAGCGAGCAGCGTTCCGCAGCGGTATACAGCAACTGCGTCACTTCCTCACTATTGGCATCCGCCGGCGCAGGCACCGTCAGCACCACACGGGTTACCGAATCCGACAGCGACCAGTTGATAAACTGCTCGGTGATAAACGCCTTGTTCGGCACGATGATCTCTTTGCGATCCCAGTCGCTGATCGTCGTGGCGCGGGTATTGATTTTGGTGATGCTGCCGGTCAGATCGCGGATCGTTACGGTATCGCCGATGCGGATCGGTTTTTCGAACAGAATGATCAGGCCCGAGATGAAGTTGGCGAAAATCTCCTGCAAACCAAACCCGAGCCCGACACCGAGCGCGGCCACCAGCCACTGCAATTTTGACCACTCAATACCAATCATCGAGAAGCCCACCAGACCGCCAAACAGCATCAGCAGATATTTGGTGATGGTGGTAATGGCGTAGCCGGTGCCCGGCGTCAGATCGAGGTGCTGCAACAGCGCCAGCTCCAGCAGGGCAGGGAGGTTACGCACCAGCTGCGTGGTGATGATAAACACCAGAATCGCGATCAGCACCGCGCCAAGGGTAATCGGCTCAAGGCTTTCCACGCCCTGCACGGTGGAGGTGACATCCCACAGGGAAATATTTTCCAGGAAGCCAAACGCGGAGTGGATTTCCGACCACAGCACAATCACCGACAGCAGGGCGATCAGCATCAGGATGGAACGCACCAGGCGCAGCGACTGGGTACTGATGGTATCCAGATCCACTTCGCTCTCGTCCACTTCCACCAGCCCTTCGGTGCTGGTAGTGTGATGCGGATCTTCTTCCCCCCGCGCACGCTGGGCAAGGATCTCGGCGCGGCGATGTTTGGCGCGATCAAAGGCCAGCCGACGACGCTGGATCAGCATCCAGCGGCGAATGATGTGATACACCACCAGCAGCAGGAACCAGATGGCCACCGAGGTCTCCAGCCGCGCCAGCAGTGCCTGCGCTGTCGCCAGATAACCGACCATTGCCGCCAGCATCGCCACCAGCGGGGCGCTCAGCAGCAGGTTCCACAGCAGATGGTTGCCCATGTTGTCGCTGCTGCCAGTTTTGTCGACATACAGCGGGATCCCGGCGCGTTTCAGGCTCAGGGTGACCATCGCCAGCGCGCCGCAAATCAGCATAAAGCACAGTCGTCCGAGGGAGCCGGAGAACTCACGGTCATTAAGATTATCGAACATGATCAGCGCCATAATCAGCGGCACGATCAGGCCAATACACAGCAAATAGTTGCGCATACCGCGCGCCACACGCGCCCGCGGCCACGCAAAATGCGCGACAAACAGACCGTTGGGGCGGGCAAAGGTGGCGCAAATCATCACCGCCCACAGCATCGGCACGGTCGCGGTGACGCCATCGCCAATCGCCACCGCCAGCGGATACGGCCAGGCCTCACGCAAACCATAACCCAGGGTAGCCCACAGCACCGGCAGCGGCGAGGCCACCAGAATCGACCAGAATACCGTGCGCAGCGTCAGCCAGAAGTGATCCTGAGTCACCTTGCCGACGCGGGCGGACGAACGCTCCAGAAAGCGGGTAAAGTGCTTACGCGAGTACAGGCTGAAGCCGACAAGGAACAGGGCGGCAAACAGCGGCAGCAGCGTTTCTTTGGTGGTCAGCATCATCAGCGTGGCTTTGCCCAGCTGGCTGAAGGTATCCAGCGAGATCAGACGGCGCAGATCCTGCACGATGTCGATCGGCCAGCTGAGATTGATGGGGCTGACGTCCGAGGTCCAGAACAGGTAACGGTGCGTCGCCTCGTTCACCTCTTTCAGCGCGTCCTCCAGCTGCGTGTGCGACACCTTGAGTTTGGTGAGTTCAAGGATCAGCGTGTCGCCGCCCTGCAACAGCGACGTCAGCAGTTCGCGCTGAGTGCGCAGCTGGGCGTCAAGAATACGGCTCTGTTCGCGGGTCAGCGGCTGGCCGTCAACCTGACGGATCTGCCGCAGTTGCGGCTGCTTGTTCAGCAGATCTTCATAGCGCATACGGTGCACGCGCAGCTGCGCCATTTCGGTGTCCAGCTGCTGTGGTTTCGGCATTTCCGGCAGACGGGCGACCTGCGCGCGCAGCGCTTCGCCAAGCATGTTGGATGCCCCCAGCCACTGGGACTGCTCGCGCAGGGTGTTGAGCGCCTGACGTACCTGTAACGTCTGACCGGTGGCCTGCCGTTGCTGAGAGGCGACCAGATCCATCCGCTGCGCCTGCTGGTTGAGCGCCTGGGAGAGTTCGCGGTTGATTTTAAACTGATCGACAATGCCGACCGGCAGGTTGGCGCTGTTTTCCGCCAGCATTTCGGTGCTTTCCAGCGCCTGCTCGGCTTCACGCTGCCGCTGGCTGTTGAGCTGATTACGCAGCGCCTGTAAGTAAGTATCCAGCTGCGCCGCCTGCTTTTGCGCCAGCTCGGAGCGCATACGCGCCAGTTCCTGGCGGTTGTTGGCGGACAGTTGCGCCAGCTCCAGTTCATCCACCAGCGCTTTCAGCCTGGCAGATTCCGCCTGAGCGCTGAGCAGCTGCGCCTGGGCCAGCGCGGTGGTACCGGCTGGCGTACCGGCGCGGCGTTCCACCTCATTGAGCTGGCGGCGGGCATCGGTTTGCTGCTGCGGCAGCTGGCTTAAGGAATCGCTGATTTCACGGGCGCGCTCCTGCTCCTGCTGCGCCAGGCGCGTCTTATCCAGCAGTTGGCTGCTGACCTGCAAAATTTCCTGATTGAGGGCGTCAGAACTCAGGTCGGTGGGAATGGCGCGCGGCTCGTCGCGCATACTGTTCAGCTGTGCGCGTAAGGTCTGGGAGGTTTTGGCGAAGTCGTCAATGACCTGCTGATACTGCTTTGCGCGCTCAAGCGAGCCGTTACGCTCGTCGAGCGCGTTCAGCGCGGCCTGGAGCACCTCAACGGTTTCGGCCTGATCCGGGGCATTTTTCGCCCCTTTAGCCTGCTCCAGTTCCTGCGCGATTTGTTTAGCGTCGGGGGCCGTCGCAGCGGACGCCCCCATACTGAGACTGAGGCACCAGGCCATCAGAAAAGCGATAATCAGGCGCACATCAGTTACCTTTTAAAATCAGACAGGGTCTTTCTTGTCGTCCACCAGCGGGTTGGCGTCGTGCTCGGCGTCGATCTCTTCCTGCGGCAGCGGGGTCGGCTCCGGCATCACAATGGCCTCGGTGGAGACCGCCAGCGGTTCGCCGATTTTGGTCACCGACAGGCTTTGCAGCTGTTCAACCAGTTCCACTTTGCCCGGCGCGAACAGGTTAATCACCGTAGAACCAAGCTTAAAGCGGCCCATTTCCTGGCCTTTCAGCAGGGCGACAGCGCCATCGCTTTCACCCGCGGGCCAGGTCCAGCGTTTGATGATGCCTTCGCGCGGCGGTGTGACGGTGCCCGCCCAGACGGTTTCGATGCTGCCAACGATAGTCGCGCCGACCAGGATCTGCGCCATCGGGCCGAACTCGGTATCAAACAGGCAGATCACGCGCTCGTTACGGGCAAATAAGTTTGGCACATTGCGCGCGGTCAGGTGGTTGACCGAGAAAAGATCGCCCGGCACGTAGATCATCTCACGCAGAATACCGTTACACGGCATATGGACGCGGTGATAGTCGCGCGGCGACAGGTAAGTGGTGACAAAGGAGCCGTTGCGGAACAGATCCGCCATCAGGTAATTCCCGGCCAGCAGCGCTTCAAGGCTGTAGTTATGGCCTTTTGCCTGCAACAGTTTGTCGTTTTCGATGCTGCCCAGCTGGCTGATCACGCCGTCGGCAGGCATCACCAGCACGTTCGGATCGGTATTGAGCGGACGCACTTCATCACGCAGCGGGCGGACAAAGAAGTCGTTAAAGGTGCGATAGCTGGCGGTATCCGGCTTTTGCGCCTCGTTCATATCGACCTTGTAGTATTTGACGAACAGATCGATAACCAGTTTGGTCAGCCAGCCTGCGCGTTTTCTTGCGCCCCAGCCCGCGAGGCGAGTCAGCCACAGTTTAGGCAGAATGTATTGAAGCGAAAGTTTAAATGAGTCTAACAAGGTAGCCTCCAGGCTAATATTTTTTACCGTTCCCGATCCCCGTATTACCGGCGGATCTTTTAAAAGGGTGACAATTCTGGCGATGCTTAGCTTAAATGTCAGCTATCGGTATCAGAAAAGTTTTTACGCGTTTTTACCTGCGACATGCTTTCCAGAATGCGATGATAATTTTCGAAGCGTGATTCGGCGATTTTACCTTGCTCAACCGCCTCGCGGATAGCGCATCCCGGATCGGTATCGTGCTTGCAGTCACGATATTTGCAGTGGCCTAAATAATCATGGAAGTCGATAAAGCCCCGGGTAACCTGCTCAGGCTCCAGATGCCACAGACCGAACTCACGTACGCCAGGAGAGTCAATAACGTCGCCGCCGTGCGGGAAGTGGTACAGGCGTGAGGCGGTGGTGGTGTGCTGACCAAGACCGGAGTTATCGGAGACGTCGTTAACGAGGATCTCCGTCGGCAGGCCTAAGAGCGAATTCAGCAGGCTGGATTTGCCCACGCCGGACTGGCCGGCAAAGATGCTGATACGATCGGTCAGCGCCTCTTCCAGCGGTTTCAGGCCGTCCTGGGTGTAGCTGGACACCATCAGCACGCGATAACCAATGTGGCGATAGATATCCATCTGCTCATTCACAAACGCCATGCCTTCCGCATCCAGCAGGTCGATTTTATTCAGCACGATGATGGGTTCAACGTCCAGGGTTTCGCATGCCACCAGGTAGCGGTCGATGATGTTAAGCGACAGCTCCGGCAGGATAGCCGAGACGATGACAATCTGATTGATGTTCGCCGCGATGGGTTTTACCCCGTCGTAAAAGTCCGGGCGCGTCAGAACGGAAGTGCGCTCATGCACCGCCTCGACGATCCCTTTCACGTTAACGCCTTCCGCGGCGGCTTTACCCGGACGCCAGACAACGCGGTCGCCGGTGACCAGCGAACGAATCGTGCGACGAATGTTACAGCGGTGAGTTTCACCGTCTGCGGATTCCACGTCGGCATGCATGCCAAAACGGCTGATTACGATGCCTTCAGCCGCTTCGCCAAACAGGTTGTCGTCAAGGTCCGGTTTCTCCACAGACGTTTTTAGCCGCCGCTGGTGATTGGCGTTGACGCGGCGCTGCTGGCCTTTGGAGAGTTTATTTTTACTCAATCGTGCTGACTCCTGGTCGCCCCTGGTGGGCAAAACCTCTATGATACACGCTATTTTATACTAGTTAACCAGATGTGGCTGGTTATGCGAGAAGGGTGGAAAATAGCATGAGTGCAAATGAAAACAACCTCATTTGGATCGATCTGGAAATGACCGGCCTCGATCCAGAGCGCGATCGAATCATCGAAATCGCGACGCTGGTCACCGATGCGAACCTGAACATTCTGGCAGAAGGTCCGGTTATCGCCGTGCACCAGTCAGATGAACAGCTGGCGCTGATGGATGACTGGAACGTACGTACCCATACCGGCAGCGGTCTGGTGGATCGCGTGAAGGCCAGTACCCAGGACGATCGCGCCGCAGAGCTGGCGACGATTGAATTCCTGAAACAGTGGGTGCCGGCAGGCACATCGCCGATTTGCGGTAACAGTATCGGCCAGGATCGCCGTTTCCTGTTTAAATACATGCCGGAGCTGGAAGCGTATTTCCATTACCGCTATCTGGACGTCAGCACCCTGAAAGAGCTGGCTAAGCGCTGGAAGCCGGAGGTGCTGGCCGGCCTGAAAAAGCAAAACACGCATCAGGCGCTGGACGATATCCGCGAATCGATCGCGGAACTGGCCTATTACCGCGAGCATTTCATCAAACTGTAACTTTTTTTTGGCCCCTGTCTTTCGCAGGCGAGGGGCCATAATGCGGATTTTGATGGGAAAATAATCATCTTGCCGATTAAAGCAGCACTTGAACAAAAAATTTAAATTTTTCAGTTTCAGGGCTTGCAGCTAAAATGAATTCTCGTATAATGCGCCTCCCGTACCGATGCAGAAATTGCAAAGTTACGCAGAGCGGGAATAGCTCAGTTGGTAGAGCACGACCTTGCCAAGGTCGGGGTCGCGAGTTCGAGTCTCGTTTCCCGCTCCAAAATTTGAAATGGCTTTTACAGCCACGCAGTATCCAGATTCAAGGATTTCATGTTGCAACCAGGCAGCCTGAAAGACGACGAATATGCGGGAATAGCTCAGTTGGTAGAGCACGACCTTGCCAAGGTCGGGGTCGCGAGTTCGAGTCTCGTTTCCCGCTCCAAAATTTGATTGGCTTTTTACAGCCACGCACCACCCAAGCGGGAATAGCTCAGTTGGTAGAGCACGACCTTGCCAAGGTCGGGGTCGCGAGTTCGAGTCTCGTTTCCCGCTCCAAATTTCTTCTCTGAATAAATTATCCACAGCGGGATCCCTTGCCGCAGACGATTTGTTTCCGCTTTGACATATTCTTGTGAACAGACTTATCCACAGGTTTGTTATTTCTGCCTGTCCCGGTAAATGATTCAGGATGTGAATGAATTTCTGATAACTGCCTGATATGTTTCACAAAAATTTCATTTCAAAATGTTAATCCTGTCCCTTGACGAACATCTCCGCCTTGATTAGCAATGTGTTTTTATTTTTATGCACAAGCTGTGGAAAGGTCAGGCGTCGCGTTTCAGCCCTTTTTCAATTACCCGCACCAGCCGCAATTTCTGCGGTAATTGCACCTCGACAACACAGGCATTCCGCTTATCAATTTGCTGCGCAATCGCCCATTCTATGTGCTCATCAAGAAGTGGGTGCTCACCTCTGCGCTGTTCCAGCGCGCGAATGTTAGCTTCATCCCATGGCGCGTTCCCCAGCGCGACGGCGATATTTCTCAGCCAGCGTAAATGACCGATACGGCGGATCGCCGATCCTTCGGTGACTTTCAGGAAGTGGGTTTCGCTCCAGCCGAACAGCATAATAAGCTCGGGCGCGTGCAGCGCTTTGCGCGGGCTGAAGTCCTCTTCGTCCGTCAGTTGCGAGTAGCGGTTCCACGGGCAGATTAGCTGACAGTCGTCGCAGCCGTAGATGCGGTTGCCCATCAAGGGGCGAAATTCTTCCGGGATCGCGCCTTCCAGCTCAATCGTCAGGTAAGAGATACAGCGGCGCGCATCGACCGTATAGGGCTCGACAATCGCGCCGGTCGGACAGATGGTCATGCAGGCCACGCATTTACCGCAGCCTTCTTCCACCGGCTGATCAACCGGCAGCGGCAAATCGATCAGCAGCTCGCCAAGGAAGAAAAACGAACCGGCTTCGCGATTAAGAATAAGTGAGTGCTTACCTGTCCAGCCAAGCCCGGCTTTTTCCGCCAGCGGGCGTTCAAGAATGGGCGCAGAATCCACAAAGGGTCTAAAATTCAGCGATACGCACTGTTCCTGGATCTTTTCACCGAGCTTTTTTAAGCGGTTACGCAATAACTTATGGTAATCGCGGCCCAGCGCATAGCGGCTGACATAGCCCAGCGACGGGTTTTTCAGCGTGCTGGCGAAGGCGGCGTTAGCGGGCAGGTAATTCATGCGCACGCTGATCACGCGCAGTGTACCGGGTAAAAGCTCATGCGGACGGGCGCGCATCATACCGTGACGCGCCATCCAGTCCATTTCGCCGTGATATTGCTTATCCAGCCATGCCTGCAGTTTGGGTTCGGCGGCGGTGAGATCGGTGTCGGTGATACCGACCTGCTGAAAGCCCAGTTCAGTGCCCCACTGTTTAATGTTTTGCGCTAACTGATTGAGATCGAGGGGCTGTGACATGACGGACCATACATTGAAGAAAAACCCCGCAAGTATACCACACTCCATCTGGCCTGCGGATGAACTCAAACGCGCGGAACAGGAGGCGGCCGACAGCCTCGGCATCACGCTGTATGAACTGATGCAGCGCGCTGGTCAGGCGGCCTTTACTGTCGCGCGGGAACATTACCCCGGGGCGCAGCACTGGCTGATCCTCTGCGGCCACGGTAACAACGGCGGCGATGGCTATGTGGTGGCGCGTCTGGCCGCCGCTGCGGGCATTGAGGTGACGCTGCTGGCGCAGGAAAGCGATAAACCTTTGCCGGAGGAGGCCCATGCCGCGCGTGAGGCGTGGCTTGATGCCGGGGGCGCCATTCATGCGCCGACGCTGGCCTGGCCGGAAGGCGTGGATCTGATTATCGACGGTCTGCTGGGCACCGGACTGACCGATGCCCCGCGGGAGCACATCGCCGCGCTTATTGAACATGCCAATCAACATCCCGCGCCGGTGCTGGCGCTGGATATCCCGTCTGGCCTGCTGGCACAAACGGGCGCGACGCCTGGCGCGGTGATCAACGCCGCGCATACCCTGACTTTTATCGCCCTTAAGCCTGGCCTGCTGACCGGTAAAGCGCGCGATATGGTAGGGCAGCTGCATCATCATGCGCTGGGACTGGAAAGCTGGCTGGCGGGACAGGAAACTAAAATAACCCGTTTCGATGCCACACAGCTGGCAGACTGGTTACCCCCCAGACGACCAACCTCGCATAAAGGCGATAACGGACAGCTGGTGATTGTCGGCGGCGATCACGGTACGGCGGGGGCTATCCGTATGACCGGAGAAGCCGCGCTGCGTACTGGCGCAGGGCTGGTTCGCGTACTGACGCGCAGCGAAAATATCGGCCCTATCATCACCGCCCGCCCGGAACTGATGGTGCATGAACTCACGGCGCAAAGCCTGGATGAAAGCCTCGAATGGGCGGACGTGGTGGTCGTGGGGCCGGGTCTCGGGCAACAGGCGTGGGGCAAAGACGCCCTGCGTAAAATTGAGAATTTTCGCAAACCCATGCTGTGGGACGCTGACGCACTGAACCTTCTGGCAATCAATCCCGATAAACGTCACAATCGCATCCTGACGCCGCACCCCGGCGAAGCCGCACGGCTACTGAACTGTAGCGTTGCAGAAATTGAAAGTGATCGCTTACTTTCAGCCCGACGTCTGGTAAAACGTTACGGGGGTGTTGTGGTGCTGAAAGGCGCGGGCACGGTTATCGCCTGCGAAAACGGCGAGACGGGCATCATTGATGCCGGAAACGCCGGGATGGGCAGCGGCGGCATGGGCGATGTGCTCTCTGGTATTATTGGCGCGCTCGCAGGGCAAAAATTCTCCCTGTACGATGCCGCCTGTGCAGGCTGCGTAGCACATGGCGCCGCTGCCGACAGGCTCGCGGCGCGTTATGGCACGCGCGGCATGTTAGCGACCGATCTTTTTTCCACGCTTCGGCGTGTAGTTAACCCGGATGTGATTGACGTAAACCATGATTAATCGAGTGATCCCTTTACCTGACGAAGAAGCAACCTTAGATCTTGGCCAGCGCGTGGCGCAGGCCTGCGATGGCGCGACGGTCATCTATCTATATGGCGATCTGGGGGCGGGTAAGACCACGTTCAGCCGGGGCTTTTTGCAGGCGCTCGGGCATAACGGCAACGTGAAAAGCCCGACCTATACGCTGGTCGAGCCTTATACCCTCGACAAACTGATGGTCTATCACTTTGACCTGTACCGGCTCGCCGATCCGGAAGAACTGGAATTTATGGGTATCCGCGACTACTTTGGCCGCGACGCGATCTGCCTTGTCGAATGGCCGCAACAAGGCGCGGGCGTGCTGCCTGAACCGGATATCGAAATCCATATGTCATACCAGGCACAAGGGCGTGAGGCGTGCATTTCTGCCGTTTCCTCATCGGGTAATTCGTTACTGGCGCGACTGGCCGGTTAACTGTAGGAATGGCGGGATGATCAATCGCGTTAAAAGCTGGTTCGCGACAATACTGCTGCTGGCCTGTACCCAGGCAGGAGCAGCAACCTTATCCGATATTCAGGTGTCCAATGGCAATGATCAGGCGCGCATCACCCTGAGCTTTATGGGCGATCCGGAATACGCCTTTTCCCAGGACAGCAAACGCAGCGTGGCGCTGGACATCAAACAGACCGGCGTGATCCAGGGGTTGCCGCTGCAATTTAGCGGTAATAACCTGGTGAAGGCTATCCGCTCTGGTACGCCGAAAGATAATCAGTCCCTGCGCCTGGTGGTCGACCTGACGCAGAACGGTAAAACCCGTGCGGTGAAGCAGCAAAACGGCGCCAGCTATACCGTGGTCTTTACCATTAACGCCGATGCACCACCGCCCCCTCCGCCTCCGCCGCCGGTTGTGGTGAAGCGCGTCGAGACGCCAGCCGTTGCGCCCGCTATTGCGCCGCGTCCGGCAGAGCCTGCCCGCAATCCTTTTAAAAATGAAAACGACCGCGTAACGAGCGTGACCAGCAGTAATACGGTGACCCGCCCGGCCATGCGTTCGCGCAGCGCGTCCGGTGACAAAGTGATCATCGCCATTGATGCCGGACACGGCGGCCAGGATCCGGGCGCTATCGGCCCTGGCGGCACGCGTGAGAAAAACGTCACCATGGCGATTGCCCGCAAACTGCGCGCGTTGCTTAATGACGATCCGATGTTTAAAGGCGTGCTGACCCGCGACGGCGATTACTTTATTTCGGTGATGGGCCGCTCCGACGTGGCGCGTAAACAGAACGCGAACTTCCTGGTGTCGATCCATGCGGATGCCGCGCCGAACCGTGACGCCACCGGCGCGTCCGTGTGGGTGCTGTCTAACCGTCGCGCCAACAGCGAAATGGCCAGCTGGCTGGAGCAGCATGAGAAGCAGTCCGAGCTACTGGGCGGAGCAGGGGATGTGCTGGCGAACAGCCAGTCCGATCCCTACCTGAGCCAGGCGGTGCTGGATTTGCAGTTCGGTCATTCCCAGCGTGTCGGGTATGATGTCGCCGTGAATATGCTCGGTCAGCTACAGCGCATTGGTTCGCTGCATAAACGCCGCCCGGAACATGCCAGCCTCGGCGTGCTGCGCTCGCCGGATATTCCATCGGTGCTGGTGGAAACGGGCTTTATCAGTAACAACAGCGAAGAGCGCCTGCTGGGCAGCGATGACTATCAGCAACAGCTGGCGGAAGCGATTTATAACGGTCTGCGCCAGTACTTCCAGGCGCATCCGATCCAGTCGGCCCCGCAGGGCGGTGCCGGCCAGACGGCGAGTGCCGCCTCCTCGGGCGGCGCGTTCTTTAATTAAGGAGATTTCATGCCGATTCAGGTTTTGCCGCCACAGCTTGCGAACCAGATCGCCGCAGGCGAAGTGGTGGAACGTCCTGCGTCGGTTGTGAAAGAGCTGGTGGAAAACAGCCTTGATGCCGGGGCGACCCGCATTGACATTGATATCGAACGCGGCGGCGCGAAGCTTATCCGCATCCGCGATAACGGCTGCGGCATCAAAAAAGATGAGCTGGCGCTGGCGCTGGCGCGTCATGCCACCAGTAAAATCGCCTCCCTCGACGATCTGGAAGCCATTATCAGCCTTGGCTTTCGCGGCGAGGCGCTGGCCAGCATCAGCTCGGTATCCCGCCTGACGCTGACCTCGCGCACAGCAGATCAGCCCGAAGCCTGGCAGGCTTACGCCGAAGGGCGCGACATGGACGTAACGGTCAAACCCGCCGCGCATCCGGTGGGGACGACGCTGGAAGTGCTGGATCTCTTTTATAACACCCCCGCCCGCCGCAAATTTATGCGTACCGAGAAGACCGAATTCGGACATATTGATGAGGTGATCCGCCGCATCGCGCTGGCGCGTTTTGACGTCACCATCAACCTGAATCATAACGGCAAAATGGTGCGCCAGTATCGCGCCGTCCCACCAGGCGGGCAGAAAGAATGCCGTCTGGGGGCGATCTGCGGCGTGCCTTTTATCGAGCAGGCGCTGCAAATAGAATGGCAGCACGGCGATCTGGGGATGCGCGGCTGGGTGGCGGATCCGCAATCCACCACCTCCGCCTTCGCCGAGATCCAGTACTGCTACGTCAATGGCCGCATGATGCGCGATCGCCTGATCAATCATGCGATCCGCCAGGCCTGTGAGGATAAACTCGGCGCCGATCAGCAACCGGCGTTTGTGCTCTATCTGGAGATCGATCCGCATCAGGTGGACGTCAACGTCCATCCGGCCAAGCATGAAGTGCGTTTCCACCAGTCGCGGCTGGTACATGATTTTATCTATCAGGGCGTGTTGAGCGTCCTGCAACAACGGCTGGATAAGGCGCTGCCGCTGGCCGACGCGCCGGAACCGCGCAGTATGCCGGAAAACCGCATCGCGGCGGGTAAAAACCAGTTCGCCAGCCCGGCGGTCGCCCGCGAGCCTGCGCCGGAGCGTTATACCGCACCGGCTGCCACGCCACGCGGTGGACAGGGTAGCGGGCAAAGCAGCGGCGGCGCAGGCTGGCCGAACGCTCAGCCGGGCTATCAGAAACAGCAGGGGGCGTTGTATCGCCAGTTGCTGGAGACGCCAGCCGTTGAGCGTAGCGCGCCAGCCCCCGAACCCACACCCTCCGCCGTTGACGCGCACAGCCAGAGCTTTGGCCGCGTGCTGACGATTATCGGCCAGGATTGCGCCCTGCTGGAGCGCGACGGGGCGTTATTCCTGCTGGCCTTGCCGGTGGCGGAGCGCTGGTACAAACAGGCACAGCTGACGCCGGGTAATACAGCGGCCTGCGCACAGCCGCTATTGATCCCGGTTCGCCTGAAAGTCAGCGCTGACGAGCGCGCGGCGCTGCAACGTGCACAGGCAATGCTGGCCGACATGGGCATCGAATTTCTGTCCGATGCCCATCATGTGACCATTCGCGCCGTGCCTTTACCCTTACGCCAACAAAATTTACAAATCTTGATTCCTGAACTGATAGGCTACCTGGCGCAGCAAACAACGTTAGACGCGGCGAACACCGCCCAGTGGATTGCCCGTAAGCTTGAGAGCGTCCACCCGCAGTGGAGTGTGGCCCAGGCCATCACGGTGATCGCTGATGTCGAACGTCTTTGCCCGCAGCTGGTGAAAACCCCGCCGGGTGGCCTGGTTCAACCTGTTGATTTACATTCGGCGATGAACGCCCTGAGACATGACTGACCAGAGTATGGCGAGCCTGCCTAAGGCAATTTTTTTAATGGGGCCAACAGCCTCCGGCAAAACGGCGTTAGCCATTGAGTTGCGTAAAGTTTTGCCAGTAGAGTTGATAAGCGTCGATTCTGCCCTTATTTATCAGGGAATGGATATCGGCACCGCAAAGCCGGATGCCGACGAATTACGCGCGGCGCCGCACCGGTTGCTGGATATTCTCGACCCGGCGCAGGCCTATTCTGCGGCTGATTTTCGCCGCGATGCCCTGGCGCATATGGCAGAGATCACCGCCGCCGGGCGTATTCCGTTACTGGTGGGCGGCACCATGCTCTATTTTAAGGCGCTGCTGGAAGGGTTATCTCCCTTGCCGTCAGCGGATCCGGCGGTAAGAGCTAAAATTGAACAACAGGCGGCCGAGCTAGGATGGGACGCACTGCACAGGCAACTGCTGGAGATAGATCCGGTGGCCGGTGCGCGAATTCATCCAAATGATCCGCAAAGGCTTTCCCGGGCACTGGAAGTTTTTTTCATTTCGGGTAAAACTTTAACGGAACTGACGCAAACGTCAGGAGAGGCTCTGCCGTATCAGGTGCATCAGTTCGCCATCGCCCCGGCGAGCCGTGAACTGCTCCATCAGCGAATTGAGCAGCGTTTTCATCAGATGTTGGCTTCAGGTTTTGAAGCAGAAGTGCGGGCGCTTTTTGCCCGTGGAGATTTGCATACGGACATGCCTTCCATTCGTTGTGTGGGATACCGCCAGATGTGGTCTTACCTTGAAGGCGAGATCTCATATGATGAAATGGTTTATCGAGGAGTTTGCGCCACGAGACAGTTAGCGAAGCGTCAGATCACCTGGCTGCGTAGCTGGGACGGGGTTCACTGGTTAGACAGCGAATCGCCCGAACAGGCAAGAGATGCGGTATTACAGGTAGTTGGTGCTAACGCAAACTGAATGTGTACAATTACATCGTATCGTGCGCAAAATTTTACGCAGTTTTCAGGGCCTCCGGGTTCTAAGTACAAAACAAGCATATAAGGAAAAGATAGAATGGCTAAGGGGCAATCATTACAAGACCCGTTTTTGAACGCACTGCGTCGTGAACGTGTTCCGGTTTCTATTTATTTGGTGAATGGTATCAAGCTGCAAGGTCAAATTGAGTCTTTCGATCAGTTCGTGATCCTGTTGAAAAACACGGTCAGCCAGATGGTCTATAAGCACGCAATTTCTACTGTTGTCCCGTCTCGTCCGGTTTCTCATCACAGCAACAACACGACCGGCGGCTCCAGTAACTATCATCATGGCAGTAACGCGCAGGGGTCCTCTGCGACGCAACAAGACAGCGACGACGCCGAGTAAGGTTAGTTGTTGTTAATCCATGCCGGGGAGCCAGATTATCTGAGTTCCCCGCTGGTATTTTAAGAGGGTTTACGCTTGTTTGACCGTTATGACGCCGGTGAGCAGGCGGTTCTGGTACACATCTATTTTTCGCAAGACAAAGATATGGAAGATCTCCAGGAGTTTGAATCCCTGGTCTCTTCAGCTGGTGTCGAAGCAATGCAGGTGGTTACCGGTAGCCGTAAAGCACCGCACCCAAAGTATTTTGTTGGTGAAGGTAAGGCAGTTGAAATAGCGGAAGCCGTTAAGGCAACAGGGGCATCGGTCGTACTTTTTGATCATGCGCTGACCCCTGCTCAGGAACGTAATCTTGAACGGTTATGCGAATGTCGTGTTATTGACCGCACCGGCTTGATTTTAGACATTTTTGCCCAACGTGCACGTACCCATGAAGGTAAGTTGCAGGTTGAGCTGGCGCAGCTGCGCCATATGGCTACGCGTCTGGTGCGTGGCTGGACCCACCTTGAGCGACAGAAAGGCGGGATTGGTTTGCGTGGTCCGGGGGAAACCCAGCTCGAGACCGACCGTCGTTTACTGCGCAATCGTATTATGCAGATCCTCTCGCGGCTTGAAAAAGTTGAAAAGCAGCGTGAGCAGGGACGTCGCTCCCGTCAGAAAGCCGATATTCCGACCGTATCCTTGGTGGGATACACCAACGCCGGCAAATCGACGCTGTTTAACCAGATCACCGAGGCCCAGGTTTACGCCGCAGACCAGCTGTTTGCGACCCTGGATCCGACGCTGCGCCGTATCGACGTGGCGGACGTGGGCGAAACCGTGCTTGCGGATACCGTAGGGTTTATCCGCCATTTGCCACATGACCTGGTGGCCGCGTTTAAAGCCACGTTGCAGGAAACCCGTCAGGCCACGCTGCTATTGCACGTTGTCGACGCAGCGGATGTCCGCTTGCAGGAAAATATCGCCGCGGTGGATACGGTGCTCGAAGAAATCGACGCGCACGAAATCCCCACGCTGATGGTCATGAATAAAATCGATATGCTCGACAGCTTTGAGCCGCGTATCGATCGTGACGATGAAAATAAACCGATTCGGGTCTGGCTTTCTGCCCAGACCGGCGTCGGCGTACCACTGTTATTCCAGGCGTTAACCGAACGGCTTTCCGGAGAAGTCGCGCAGCACACGTTGCGTCTGCCTCCCGAAGAAGGGCGTTTGCGAAGCCGGTTTCACCAGCTTCAGGCGATAGAAAAAGAGTGGATGGAGGAAGACGGCAGCGTGGGTATGCAGATACGCATGCCGATTATTGACTGGCGTCGACTCTGTAAACAAGAACCGGCATTGGTGGACTACGTGGTCTAACCGGCGTATCACCTGAAGACATTTCCCCTCTGGGGATATCACCGCATAACAAATATGGAGCACAAACATGGCGTGGAATCAGCCCGGTAATAACGGACAAGACCGCGACCCGTGGGGGAGCAGCAATAAGCCCGACGGTAACTCTGGGGGAAATAAAGGCGGTCGCGAACAGGGGCCGCCTGATTTAGATGATATTTTCCGTAAGCTGAGCAAAAAGCTCGGCGGCCTGGGCGGCGGTAAAGGTACCGGTTCAGGCGGCGGAAGTTCCGCGCCAGGCCCTCGCAGTCATATGGGAGGACGAGTGGTCGGTATCGTCGCTGCGGCCGCCGTCATTATCTGGGCTGCCAGCGGTTTCTATACCATTAAAGAAGCCGAGCGCGGTGTGGTCACCCGTTTCGGTAAATTCAGCCATCTGGTGGAGCCGGGCCTTAACTGGAAGCCGACGTTTATTGATAACGTGACGGCGGTAAACGTCGAATCCGTGCGTGAACTGGCGGCTTCCGGCGTGATGCTGACGTCCGACGAAAACGTGGTGCGTGTGGAAATGAACGTGCAGTACCGCGTTACCGATCCGCAGCACTATCTGTTTAGCGTGACCAGCGCGGACGACAGCCTGCGTCAGGCCACCGACAGCGCCCTGCGTGGCGTGATCGGCAAATACACCATGGACCGTATCCTCACCGAAGGCCGTACCGTTATTCGTAGCGATACCCAACGTGAACTGGAAGAGACCATTCGTCCGTACAACATGGGTATCACCCTGCTGGACGTCAACTTCCAGGCCGCGCGTCCGCCGGAAGCCGTACAGGCCGCCTTTGATGATGCGATTGCCGCGCGTGAAAACGAACAGCAATCTATCCGTGAAGCGGAAGCCTACGCGAACGAAGTCCAGCCTCGTGCGAACGGTCAGGCCCAGCGTATTCTTGAAGAAGCCCGCGCATACCGCACGCAGACCATCCTGGAAGCCCAGGGTGAAGTGGCGCGTTTTGCCAAACTTCTGCCGGAATATAAAGCCGCACCGGAAATTACCCGTGAACGTCTGTATATCGAAAGCATGGAAAAAGTGCTGAGCCACACCCGCAAAGTGCTGGTTAACGATAAAGGCGGCAACCTGATGGTGCTGCCCCTGGATCAAATGCTGAAGGGCGGTAACGCCAGCGGAGCAAAAAATGAGACCAGCGGAGCCAACAATCTGTTGCGCCTGCCGCCTGCCTCAAACTCCGGCAGCAATGCCAGCACCGCACCGACTGCCAGCCAGGGTGACATTATGGACCAACGCCGTGCCAACGCGCAGCGTAACGACTCACAGCGTCAGGGGGAATAACGATGCGTAAGTCTATTATTGCGGTAATTATTATCGTGCTGGTCGTGCTCTATACGTCTATTTTCGTGGTGAAAGAAGGCGAGCGCGGCATTACCATGCGTTTCGGTAAAGTCCTCCGTGACGATGAAAACAAACCGCTGGTCTTTGAGCCGGGTCTGCATTTCAAACTGCCGTTTATCGAAGCCGTGAAAATGCTCGACGCCCGTATCCAGACGATGGATAACCAGGCTGACCGCTTTGTGACTAAAGAGAAGAAAGACCTGATTGTCGACTCTTACATCAAGTGGCGCATCAGCGACTTCAGCCGTTACTACCTGGCAACCGGTGGTGGCGATGTCTCTCAGGCGGAAGTGCTGCTGAAACGTAAGTTCTCTGACCGTCTGCGTTCTGAAATCGGCCGTCTTGATGTGAAAGACATCGTGACTGACTCCCGCGGTCGTCTGACGCTGGAAGTGCGCGATGCCCTGAACTCCGGTTCTGCCGGCACCGAAGATGAAGTGGCCACGCCTGCTGCCGATGACGAAATCGCGAAAGCCGCGAAACGCGTTACGGCGGAAACCAACGGTAAAGTGCCGGTGGTGAACCCGAACAGTATGGCGGCCTTAGGTATTGAAGTTGTCGACGTGCGTATCAAGCAGATCAACCTGCCGAACGAAGTGTCGGAAGCGATTTACAACCGTATGCGCGCTGAGCGTGAAGCGGTTGCCCGTCGCCACCGTTCACAGGGTCAGGAAGAAGCGGAGAAGCTGCGCGCGGCCTCCGATTACGAAGTGACCAAGACGCTGGCGGAAGCGGAGCGTGAAGGTCGTATCCTGCGTGGTGAAGGTGATGCCGAAGCGGCTAAACTCTTTGCCGACGCCTTTAGCCAGGATCCTGACTTCTACGCCTTCATCCGTAGCCTGCGTGCTTACGAGAACAGCTTCCAGAGCAACCAGGACGTTATGGTGCTCAGCCCGGACAGCGATTTCTTCCGCTACATGAAGACGCCGGGCAACGCCGTACGCTAACCCCGGTCAGGCTGTTTAATCTGCTAAAAACCACCGTGTTCCTCAGGAGCCGGTGGTTTTCTCATTCAGGGACATCTAAAAATGAACACCACCATCTGGCTGGCACTGGCCCTCGTTCTGGTACTGGAAGGCCTCGGACCAATGCTTTATCCTCGTGCATGGCGACGTATGATCGGCGCGCTCATTCAGCTTCCTGATAACATTTTACGGCGTTTTGGCGGCGGTCTAGTGGTTGCTGGCGTCGTTGTCTACTACATGTTGAGGAAAACGATTGGCTGAAGACAAAGCACGCCGGTTTGCCGAAATTAGGCGACAAAAAGTGCTGATTATCAGAAAAAGCGATGGTAGAATCCTTTTTTAAGCAAACGGTGATTTTGAAAAATGGGTAACAACGTCGTCGTACTGGGCACCCAATGGGGTGACGAAGGTAAAGGGAAGATCGTCGATCTCCTGACTGAACGGGCTAAATTTGTTGTACGCTACCAGGGCGGTCACAACGCAGGCCATACTCTCGTAATCAACGGTGAAAAAACCGTTCTCCATCTTATTCCATCAGGTATTCTCCGCGATAACGTCACCAGCATCATTGGTAACGGCGTGGTGCTGTCTCCTGCTGCGTTAATGAAAGAGATGAAAGAACTGGAAGACCGCGGTATCCCGGTTCGCGAGCGTCTGCTGCTGTCTGAAGCCTGCCCGCTGATCCTCGATTATCATGTGGCGCTGGACGTAGCGCGTGAAAAAGCGCGCGGCGCGAAAGCGATCGGCACCACCGGTCGTGGCATCGGTCCGGCCTATGAAGATAAAGTAGCCCGTCGCGGTCTGCGCGTTGGCGACCTGTTCGACAAAGACACCTTCGCTACCAAACTCAAAGAAGTGCTGGAATACCATAACTTCCAGCTGGTTAACTTCTACAAAGTTGACGCTGTTGACTACCAGAAAGTGCTGGACGATGTGATGGCGGTTGCCGACATCCTCACTTCCATGGTGGTGGACGTCTCCGATCTGCTCGACCAGGCGCGTAAACGTGGTGATTTCATCATGTTCGAAGGCGCGCAGGGTACGCTGCTGGATATCGACCACGGTACCTATCCGTATGTAACCTCCTCCAACACCACCGCCGGTGGCGTGGCGACAGGTTCCGGTATCGGTCCGCGCTATGTGGATTACGTGCTCGGCATCATCAAAGCTTACTCCACCCGCGTTGGCGCAGGTCCGTTCCCGACGGAGCTGTTTGACGACATCGGCGAGTTCCTGTGCAAACAGGGTAACGAGTTCGGCGCTACCACCGGCCGTCGCCGTCGTACCGGCTGGCTGGATGCGGTTGCCGTGCGCCGTGCGGTGCAGATCAACTCCCTGTCTGGCTTCTGCCTGACCAAGCTGGACGTGCTGGATGGCCTGAAAGAAGTGAAAATCTGCGTGGCCTACCGTATGCCGGACGGCCGCGAAGTGACCACCACGCCGATGGCTGCCGACGACTGGGAAGGCATCGAGCCGATCTACGAAACCATGCCGGGCTGGTCAGAAACCACCTTCGGCGTGAAAGAGCGTAGCGGCCTGCCGCAGGCTGCGCTGAACTACATTCAGCGTATCGAAGAATTAACGGGCGTACCGATCGATATTATCTCTACCGGTCCTGACCGTTCTGAAACCATGATCCTGCGCGATCCGTTCGACGCATAATCACGCCAGGGGCGCCATCACAGCGCCCCTTGTTTTGCCTTTATTACTTCTTCCCATCACCGTTCATTTCTAAATAAATTAGCAGCCTGACTGGTGGCTGGTTTATCATCAATAGTGTCAATACACCACGGGTGTCCCGCGTTTTTTCTTATTTCCTGAGGTTGATGTGCAGTTAACGAGTTTCACCGATTACGGATTGCGAGCCTTAATCTATATGGCGTCGCTGCCGGAAGGACGAATGACCAGTATTTCTGAAGTGACAGAAGTGTACGGTGTGTCCCGTAATCACATGGTCAAAATCATCAACCAGCTGAGCCGGGCAGGCTACGTCACGGCCGTCAGGGGCAAAAACGGCGGGATCCGGCTGGGTAAGCCAGCCCGTGCTATATGTATAGGTGATGTAGTGCGTGAACTGGAGCCGCTGACGCTGGTCAATTGCAGCAGCGCATTTTGTCATATCACGCCCGCCTGCCGCCTGAAAAAGGCCCTTTCCCAGGCCGTGCAGAGCTTTCTTAAGGAGCTGGACAGCTACACGCTGGCAGACCTGGTTGAAGAGAATCAACCGCTTTATAAATTATTGCTGGTGGAATGACAGACTTTTCCGCCAGAGCTGACAACGGAGGAACCGCAATGTCACAAGATCCTTTCCAGGACCGCGAAGCTGAAAAGTACGCCAACCCTATTCCCAGTCGTGAATTCATTCTCGATCACTTATCCAAACGCGAAAAACCCGCTAACCGCGAAGAACTGGCGGTTGAACTCAATATCGAAGGCGAAGAACAGCTTGAAGGGCTGCGTCGTCGCCTGCGCGCCATGGAGCGCGACGGGCAACTGGTCTTCACCCGCCGCCAGTGCTATGCGCTGCCGGAGCGCCTCGACCTGCTGAAAGGCAAGGTAATCGGTCACCGCGACGGCTTCGGCTTCCTGCGCGTGGAAGGCCGTAAAGACGATCTCTATCTCTCTTCTGAACAGATGAAAATGTGCATGCACGGCGATATCGTGCTGGCGCAGCCGCTCGGCGCTGACCGTAAAGGTCGCCGCGAAGCGCGTATTGTGCGCGTGCTGGAGCCGCGTACCGGGCAGATCGTCGGCCGCTACTTCACCGATGCCGGTGTGGGCTTTGTGGTGCCGGATGACAGCCGCCTGAGCTTCGACATCCTTGTGCCGCCGGAAGAAGTCATGGGCGCGCGCATGGGCTTCGTGGTGGTGGTTGAACTCACCCAGCGTCCTACCCGCCGCACCAAAGCCATTGGTAAAATTGTTGAAGTGCTGGGCGATAACATGGGCACCAGCATGGCTGTCGACATGGCGCTGCGCACCCACGAAATCCCTTACGTCTGGCCGAAAGCGGTGGAAGACGAGATCGCCAGCCTCAGCGAACAGGTGCCGGAAGCGGCGAAATCAGGCCGCGTTGACCTGCGTAACCTGCCGCTGGTCACCATCGACGGCGAAGACGCCCGCGACTTCGACGATGCGGTTTACTGCGAGAAAAAACGTGGTGGCGGCTGGCGTCTGTGGGTGGCCATTGCGGACGTCAGCTACTACGTGCGCCCTGGCACCGCGCTGGACGACGAAGCGCACAACCGCGGCACCTCGGTCTACTTCCCGTCGCAGGTGGTGCCTATGCTGCCGGAAGTGCTCTCCAACGGCCTGTGCTCGCTCAACCCGCAGGTTGACCGCCTCTGTATGGTCTGCGAGATGACCATCTCCACCAAAGGGCGCTTAACCGGCTACAAATTCTATGAAGCGGTGATGAGCTCCCACGCGCGTCTGACCTACACCAAGGTCTGGCATATGCTGGAAGGCGATCAGGAGCTGCGTCAGCAGTACGCTCCGCTGGTCAAACACATCGAAGAGCTGCACAACCTCTACAAAACCCTGAACCAGGCGCGCGAAGAGCGTGGCGGCATCTCTTTCGAGAGCGAAGAAGCCAAGTTCATCTTCAACGCGGAACGCCGTATTGAGCGCATCGAGCTGACTGAGCGTAACGACGCCCACAAGCTGATCGAAGAGTGCATGATCCTCGCCAACATCTCGGCGGCGCGTTTTGTCGAGAAAGCGAAAGAACCGGCGCTGTTCCGTATTCACGATCGTCCGACTAACGAAGCCATCACCTCCTTCCGCTCGGTACTGGCTGAGCTGGGCCTGGAGCTGCCGGGCGGCAGTAAGCCGGAGCCGGGTGACTACGCGGCGCTGCTGGAATCCATCGCCGATCGTCCCGATCATGAAATGCTGCAAACCATGCTGCTGCGCTCCATGAAACAGGCGATTTACGATCCGGAAAACCGCGGTCACTTTGGTCTGGCGCTGCAACAGTACGCACACTTCACCTCGCCGATCCGTCGTTATCCCGATCTGTCGCTACACCGCGCCATCAAATACCTGCTGGCGAAAGAGCAGGGGCACGAAGGCGACAGCACCGAAACCGGCGGCTGGCACTACAGCGTGGAAGCGATGCTGCAACTCGGTCAGCACTGTTCTATGGCCGAACGCCGTGCCGACGAAGCCACGCGCGACGTCGCCGACTGGCTGAAGTGTGACTTTATGCAGGATCAGGTGGGCAATACCTTCTCCGGGGTGATTGCCAGCGTCACCGGCTTTGGTTTCTTCGTGCGTCTGAACGAGCTGTTCATCGACGGTCTGGTGCACGTGTCCTCCCTCGACAACGACTACTACCGTTTCGACCAGGTTGGTCAGCGTCTGATCGGCGAATCCGGCGGCCAGACCTATCGCCTGGGCGACCGTGTGGAAGTGCGTGTGGAAGCGGTCAGCATGGACGAGCGTAAAATCGACTTCACGCTGATCTCCAGCGAACGCGCGCCGCGTAACGTCGGCAAAACCGAACGCGAAAAAGCCAAAAAAGGCGCGCCGGGACGTAACGCCAGCCGTCGTCGTCAGGTGGGCAAAAAAGTAAACTTCGAGCCGGATAGCGCATTCCGTGGCGAAAAAGGCAAATCAAAAGCCAAAGCTAAAAACCCGGACAGCGCGCAGCCGAAAGCGAAGAAAGAGAAAAAGCCAAAGGCGCCTTCTGCGAAAACGCAAAAAATCGCGGCGGCGACCAAAGCAAAGCGCGCAGCGAAAAAGAAAGTCGCTGAATAACGCAGGCTCTGCGCAATAAATAAAAGCCTCTTATAATAAGGGGCTTTTTTTTATTTTCGCGGTTAGTTAATTTTCAGCAATAGATATTTATTATTTGTCATTAGGCTCAAAGCCCGGCGGTGTAGAGTAGCTCAATAATTATTATTTTGCTGATGAGCAAATTCTCAAGGAGCTACTATGCATCTGGCCCGTTTTCCGCGCCTCTCGTTAGGTCATTTCCCCACGCCGCTCGAACCTTTAGATAATCTGAGTAAATTACTGGGCGGACCGAAAATATGGATCAAGCGCGATGACGCCACCGGACTTGCCACCGGGGGAAATAAAACCCGCAAACTGGAATTTTTGCTGGCCGACGCGCTGCAAAAAAACGCCGATGTGATTATTACCCAGGGCGCAACCCAGTCGAATCACGTGCGCCAGACTATTGCCGGCGCGGCAAAATTAGGCTTACCGGCGAAAGTGCTGCTCGAAAAGCGCGTCACCGATTTCGGCGAAGATTACCAGCGATCCGGTAACGTTTTGCTTGATGAACTGCTCGGCGGCGAGATAGTCGCCCATCTGCCGGGCGGCACCGACATGCAGCAGGCGATGGACGACTATGCCGCCAGGCTGCGCGAACAGGGCTTTAACCCTTATGTCATCCCCGGCGGCGGCTCTAACCCCATAGGCGCGCTGGGCTACGTGGCCTGTGCCGAGGAGCTGCTTTACCAGTCCTCCCAATTACGCTTACGCATCGATCACGTGGTGCACGCCACCGGCAGCACCGGCACCCAGGCGGGCCTTGTCGCCGGATTTACTGCGACCAATAGCCATGTGCCCGTGCTCGGCATCAGCGTGCGCGCGCCGAAAGAGAAGCAGGAAGAGAACGTATGGAACCTGGCCTCCCGCACCCTTGCGCTGCTGGGTGTGGCGGGCGAGCTGCCGCGTAACCGGGTGGTTGCCAACAGCGATTACGTGGGCGACGGCTACGGTTTACCTACTGACGGCATGACAGAAGCGCTGCGCCTGCTGGCACGTCACGAAGGCATTCTGCTGGATCCGGTCTATTCCGGGAAAGGCTTTGCCGGGCTGGTGGATCTGATCCGCAACGGTCATTTCCGCCAGGACGAAAACGTGGTGTTTATCCACACCGGCGGTTCGGCGGGGCTGTTTGGTTATCGTCAGGTGCTGGAAAAATGACACCCTTCCTGCTCGGCGTGCTGGGCGGCATGGGGCCGCTGGCCACGGTAGATTTTATGGCAAAGCTGCTGGAGGCCACGCCTGCGCAGCGCGATCAGCAGCAGATCCCGGTGCTGGCGTGGAACGTGCCGCAGATCGCCGACCGGCAACAGGCGCTGGCGGGCACCGGCCCGTCGCCCTTGCCGCAGTTGCTCAACGGTATCAACACTTTAAACGCCGCAGGGGCGAGCCACATCGCCATCCCCTGTAACACCGCCCATCACTGGTTTGCGGCATTGCAGGCGGCAAGCGCCGCGCCGCTGGTGCATATCGTTGAGGCCACCCTCACGCAGATCCGCCCTGAGCACGCTACGCGCGTTGGAGTGATCGCCACCAAAGGCACGCTCGACGCGGGCTGGTATCAGCAGGGGCTGCGCCGTCTGGGCATCACGCCGGTGCTGCCCGACACTCATGAGCTGGAAACGCTGTTTGTACCGGGCTGCTACGCGGTTAAACGCGGTGCGCTGCGTGAAGGCGGCGAGTTACTGGCGCGCCAGGCGCAGGCGCTGGTTGAACGCGGGGCGCAGCAATTAATCCTCGCCTGCACCGAAGTGCCGGTCGCCCTGAAGGCCATTGACTCCCCCTTTCTTTCCCACGCCGTCGATCCGGCGCAGGCGCTGGCGGAGCGCTGTTCCGCCCTCTGGCAGGATTATCGCCATTCCTGTTGTGAATAAATGCTTAGCAATAATCCGTATAAATAAATCAACGTCGGCTGAATATACTGGTCGGGCGCTAAATAATTAATTTCCTCACAGGATAATAAAATGAAAAAAAGTCTCTGCTTATTACTGGCAGCGGGTAGCTTATGGTCGCAGATTTCTTTTGCCGCCACGCCGGAAGAAGTCCGTATTGCTTATAGCGGCGGTTCGCAGGTATTAATGCTGGCAAAAGCCGATGGTTCTCTGGATAAAGCGTTAAACAGCAAAGTGAAATGGGTGCAATTTGCTTCCGGAGCCGATGCATTAACCTATTTCGCCAGTAATGCTATTGATATTGCCAATTTTGGCTCCAGCCCGGCGACGGCGGGTATTGTGCGTAAATTACCGGTGGAAATAATCGGCGTGTCCGGCGTGATCGCCAGCTACGAACGCTTAATCGGCAAAGAGGGCATCACCCGCATTAATGATATTGAAGGCAAACGTGTGGGCTATCCGCCAAACTCCACCGCGCAATATGCGCTGGAGGCGGCGATCAGCGTCAACAAACTCGACCGCAGTAAAATTACCCTGTTGCCATTGCGTCCGGCGGAAATGGTTGCCGCATGGAAGCGGGGCGATATTGACGCGGGCTACGTCTGGGCGCCCTTCGCCCAGGAGCTGGAGTCAGCTGGCGGGCACCAGGTGTTCGCCACCAAAGATCTGCAACAGGCGGGCTACCTGATCTACAACAACTATGTGGTGCGTAAAGCCTTTGCCGAACAGTACCCGGAGGTGGTCAGCGCCTTCCTGCGCGTGCATCAGGAAAAGGTCAATGAGTTCAAAAAAGATCCTGAACGTGCCGCCGCCATCGTGGCGAAAGAAGTGGGCGCGCCTGTGACCACCGCCGCCAATACGCTGGGCGGTCTGGAATACCCGACGCTGAGCGAACAGGGCACCGCCGCCTGGCTGGGCGACGGTACGCACAGCACCGACAGCGGCATCGGCAAAGCGCTGACCAAAACCTCAAACTTCCTCGCCGGAATTGGCGAGATCCGCAAGCGTGACATCCCCGCGAACTGGGACGCGGCCATCAACTCCCGTTACCTTCGCGATGCGGCGGTGAACGCAAAATGAGAGTAAGTCAGCACATCGCCATCAGCGTGCTGTCGGTGGCGATCTTTTTTATCCTTTGGCAGGTGGCGGCGACCCGGCAATGGGTGGATCCGCTGCTGCTGCCGTCGCTGACGGACATCGGTCTGACCACGGAAGAGCTGCTGGCTGACGGTTACCGGCAGGTTCCGCTCTGGCAGCATATCGCCGTCAGCCTCGCGCGGGCGCTCAGCGCCTTTGCGGTGGCGATTGTGATCGGTATTCCGCTCGGCCTGTTGATGGGCCTGTCCGACGGGCTGGCGGCAGTGCTTAATCCCTTCGTGCAGTTTCTGCGTCCGCTGCCGAAAATCGCGCTGATCCCGCTGGCGGTGGTATGGCTCGGCATCGGTGAAAGCTCGAAATTCTTTCTGATTTTCATCGCCACCTTCCTCAGCGTGGTGGTGGGGGCCAGCGCGGCGGTGGAGCGCATTGGTCGCTCGCGCATTCGCGTGGCGCAGACCCTCGGCGCTTCCCGACAACAAATTTTCCTGCGCGTGGTGTTGCCGGATGCGCTGCCGGATCTGTTTACCACCGTCAGGCTGTCGATTGGCATTGGCTGGACGTCGCTGATCGCCGCCGAAATGGTCGCCGCCAGCTCAGGTCTGGGCTGGATGGTGATCAACGCCAGCTCTTACTTACGCACCGATATCGTCATGCTGGGCATCCTGCTGCTCGGCGGTATTGGCTATCTCCTTGATTTACTTATCCTCGGCCTGCAACGCGTGTTTGTGCCCTGGGCAGGAAAAGAATAATGACTGTACAGATTGCGCTGGAGCAGGTGTCCCTGCAATTTGCGGCGAAACCGCATCCCTTTACCGTGCTGGAAGACGTCTCCCTGTCGCTTGCGAAGGGCGAATTTGTGGTGCTGTTGGGGCCGTCGGGCTGCGGCAAATCCACTATTCTTAATCTTGTGGCCGGCTTTACCCGGCCTGACCGCGGGCGGGTTCTGAGCGGCGGCGAGCCGGTACGCAAGCCCGGGCCTTCCCGCGGGATGATTTTCCAGCAGCCGAATCTGTTCCCCTGGCTGTCGGTGCTGGATAACGTCACCTTTGGCCCGCGCCTCGGCAGCCACCGCAAAGACGACGTGAACGCGAAGGCGCTGGACTGGCTGGCCCGCGTCGGGCTGAAAGGCTTTGAACATCACGCCCCCTGGCAGTTGTCGGGCGGCATGAAACAGCGCGTGGCGCTGGCGCGCGCCTGGCTGCCGGAACCGGAAGTGCTGCTGCTTGACGAGCCGTTCGGCGCGCTCGACGCCCAGACGCGCCTGATGATGCAGGAATTGCTGCGCAACGCCTGGCTGGAAACGGACACCACGCTGTTATTTGTCACCCACGACGTGGAAGAAGCGCTGTTCCTCGCCGATCGCATTCTGATCATGTCGGCAAAACCCGGCAAGATCGTGGAAGAAATTGCCAGTCCCTTCGGTCGCGAGCGCGACATTGAATCCCTGGTGGAACACCCGCGCTACGGCGAAATCAAGCATCACGTTCTGCATCGCGTCCGTCAGGAGGCAAAGCGTCATCTGAGTTAACCCCTTCATCAACCGACATCACAAAAAGGTGGAAGCAATGAGCAATAGCGAGTTAACCGCACGACTGGAACAGAGCCTTAATCAACACCGCGACGAGTACATCGCCATCTCAAAAGATATTCATGCGCACCCGGAAACCGGTAACAATGAATATTACGCCAGCGGCCTGCTGACCGCGCTGCTGGCGAAAAACGGCTTTACCGTCACGGCCAACGTCGCCGGTCACGAAACCGCCTTCTATGCGGTAAAAGAGAGCGGCAGGCCAGGACCGACCATTGCTTATCTCGCCGAATTTGATGCGCTGATCGATATCGGCCACGCCTGTGGACATAACATCATCGGCGTTTCCAGTATCGCCGCCGCCATTGCCCTTAGCCAGACGCTGGATAAAACCGGCGGCAAAGTCGTGGTGCTGGGCACGCCGGCGGAAGAGGGCGGGCTGCGCGGTAAAGGCGGCCCGAACGGCAATGTGAAAGCCCGCTTTGTTGAGCACGGATTCCTGCGGGATGTAGACGCGGCGATGATGGTGCATCCGGGCGGCAGAACACGCCTGACCGGGCCATTCCTCGCCAATAACCACCTCTACTTCCACTTTTACGGAAAACCCTCCCACGCGGGCAGCTCGCCGCACAAAGGGGTCAACGCACTGGACGCGCTGGTACTGCTCTATAACGGCATCAGCGTGCTGCGCCAGCAACTGCCGGACGGCGTGCGCATCCATGGCATCATCACCAATGGCGGCCAGGCGCCGAACGTGATCCCTGAATACGCCTCGGCGCATTTTTATATCCGCGCGGAAAGCCGTGAAGCCGTTGAAGCGCTGGAGCCACGCATCCGGGCGATTGCCGAAGGCGCTGCGCTGGCGACCGGCGCGACGGTGAAAATTGAGCATCAGGTCGGTCCGCGGGATTTCAACATCAATGACACGCTGAATAACCTGTTTCTTGAGGAGTTCACGGCCGTGGGCGAACCGGTGGATCTCAGCGCCAAAGAGGGCAAAGGATCGACGGACGTCGGCGACATCAGCCATGCGGTGCCCACTGCGCATCCGTCCATCAAGATTGGCCCGGACGATTTGATCGGCCACACGGTCGCCTTCCGCGAAGCCGCCAACTCCGAAAAAGGGTACGAAGCCTTAATCACCGGGGCGCTGGTGCTGGCGCGCGCCGGGCTACGGCTGCTCACCGAGCCTGCGCTGCTTCAGGCGGCGAAGGATGAATTTGCCGGACGACCTACCACCTCAAACGCGGCCTGATCGCCACCGGAGCCAGAAAAACAATGAAAATGACATTCTCTGCCGCCGCACTGCTGCTGGCGGCGGCTTTACCCTGGGGAAGCGCACTGGCCGAAGCCGTGAACCGTAATGCGACGCTGAACATCGCCTATGGTAACCGGCCCGGCACCCTCGATCCGTATCTCACCACCAATAACGCCACCTCTGATGTGGATCGCCATATCTTTGAAGAGCTGTTCACCATCAACGATAAGTTTGAGCCGGTGCCGGATCTGGTGGCGTCCTATACGCTGAGTGACGATCGCAAAACCTACACCTTCGTGCTGCGCGACGACGTGAAGTTCCACGATGGTCAGCCGCTCACCGCCGATGACGTGGTGGCTTCCATGACGCGCTGGCTGGCGGTATCGACGCAGGGTAAAGCTAACCTGCCGGGGGCGCAGTTCAGCAAGGTGGACGACAAAACCGTGCGCCTCACGCTGCCGGAGCCTTCACTGATCGCCCTCAACGTGCTGGCGGACGTGAAAAACATCGCCGCCATCATGCCCAAACGCCTGATCGACCAGGCCAACAGCAGCAAAAAACCGGTCACCGAGCTTATCGGTACCGGGCCATACAAACTCGCGGAGTTTAAACAGGGCGAGTATTTACATCTGACGCGCTATGACGGCTTTATGTCGCGCAAAGAGCCGTCCAGCGGACTTTCCGGCGCTAAGCCAGCCAACGTAAAAGACATCTGGTTCCGCTATATCACCGATGAGTCCACGCGGCTGGCCGGAGCGATGACCGGCGAATACGACATTGTGTTTAACCTGCCGAAAGACAATATCGATGCCCTTACCAACGCGCCGGATCTGAGCCTGGCGCGGCCCGAAAGCGGCGGTTCGCTGATCACCTATCTGTTCAACAAACAGCAAGGGCCGTTCGCTGACCTAAAGCTTAGACAGGCGTTTAACCTTGCGCTCGACGTGCACCAGACGCTGCTGGCGGGCTACAGCGATCCGCGTTTCTTTAAAGAAGATCCATCTCTGGGATTCCCGAATCAGGTGGACTGGTACAGCGAGGCGGGCAAGCCATTCTGGAACCAGCATAAACTCGAGGAGGCTCGCAAACTGGTTAAAGAATCCGGTTATAAGGGCGAAGAAGTGGTGATTATCGCCACCAAAGAGTATGCAGAGCTGTATAACCTGGCGATTGTCGCCCAGCAGGTGCTGAAACAGATCGGCGTCAAATCCCGGCTGGACGTCTACGACTGGCCGACGGTGCTGCAACGCCGTCAGGATCCGAAGAACTTCGATCTGTGCGCGCTGGAGTTCTCCATGCGTCAGGTGCTGCACCAGTATCCCTTCCTCGACTCGCGGGCGAAGTTTCCGGGTCTGAGCAACAGCCCGGAAATCGATGCGGCGCTTGATGGCATCAAGCAGGCGGCATCGCTGAAAGAAGCGCGGCCACTGGTGGATAAACTGAACGTGCTGACCTGGCAATATCTGCCGGTTATCGTGCTTGGTCACACCACGCCTGAGCCGGTCGCCCTGAAGAAAAACGTGCACGGCTACCATGATCTGATTGGGCCGGTGCTGTGGAATGTTACCGTCACGCCGTAACCGGAGACGTCTATGAAGTGGTTCTTGTTTCACCGGCTGATGGCGCTGCTGCCCGTGCTGCTGGTGGTATCGCTGGTGGTGTTTTGCCTGGTGCATCTTGCGCCGGGCGATCCGGTGCTGGTGATCCTCGGCAATGACGCCAGCCCGCAGGACATTGCCGCGCTGCGCCAGCAGATGGGGCTGGATCAGCCGCTGCTGATGCAATTTGTGCGCTGGGCGGGCGCGGTGTTGTCTGGCGATCTGGGCCACTCGCTGTTTCTCAATGCCAGCGTCAGCGAGCTGTTTTTACAGCATCTCACCCCGACGCTGGCCCTTGCGCTGTACGCGCAGCTGATCGCGCTGGTGCTGGGGCTGGGGAGCGGGGCGATCAGCGCCTGGCAGCATGGCGGCATGGCCGACCGGATCATTCGCGCGCTGGCCACCCTCGGTATGTCGGTACCGGGCTTTCTGCTTGGCCTGTTCCTGATCTTCTTTTTCGCCGTGCAGCTGCGCTGGTTCCCGGTAGTGGGCTATCGCTCCACCAACGAAAACGGGCTGCAAAACCTCTGGTATCTGACGCTGCCCGCCATTGCGCTCGGTTTTCGTATTGCCGCGCTGATCTCACGCATGACCCGCGCGGTAATGCTCGACGTGCTGCAGGAGAATTTTATTCATACCGCCCGCGCCAAAGGCGTGCCCGAGCGCATGGTGCTGCTGCGCCATACGCTGAAAAACGCCCTGATCCCGGTGCTGACCATCTGCGGGGAATCCTTCGCCTCGCTGGTCACCGGCACCATCGTCATCGAAAGCGTATTCGGCATTCCCGGCGTCGGCTCGCTGGTGGTGGACTCCATCGAGCGGCGGGATTTCACGGTGATCCAGGGCGTGGTGCTGCTGATCACCGTCTGTTACGTGCTGATTAATCTGGCGGTGGACGTGCTCAGCTATATGGTCGATCCACGCCTGTCCGTCGAGGGGAGTGAAAGCGCATGACGCGAAACAAACTCTGGCTATGGTGCGGCGTGCTGGCGGGCATTGTGCTGCTCTCGGTGTGCGGCACCTTTTTCAGCCCTTACGATCCTTATGCTATCGATCCGCTCAGCCGCCTGAAGGCCCCCGGCGCGGCGCACTGGTTTGGCACCGATAACTTTGGCCGCGATCTGTTTGTGCGCGTGGCGCTGGCGGTGCGGGTATCGTTTTCCGTCGGGGCGGCGGTGGCGGTAATAGCCGGGGCGATCGGCATGCTGACCGGGCTGCTCTGCGCCTGGTATCGCCCGGTGGATCGCATTCTGATGCGCGTCTGCGACGGGCTGTTCGCCTTTCCGTCGTTGTTGCTGGCTATCGCTATTGTCGGCGTGCTGGGGCCGAACATCGCTAACGTTGTGCTGGCGCTGTCGCTGGTATACGTGCCGTCCATTGCGCGGGTGATCCGCGGCGCGGCGCTGGTTATCAAAGAGAAAAATTTCATTGAAGCCCTGCGCGCGCAGGGGGCCTCCCCGGCGCGCATTATCTGGCTACATCTGCTGCCGAACGTGCTGTCGCCGCTGATTGTGCAGGTCACCTGGGTGTTCTCGGTGGCTATTCTGACCGAGGCCGCGCTGAGCTTTCTGGGTTCCGGCGTGCCTGCGCCCACGCCCAGCCTCGGCAATCTGTTGCTGGAAGGAAAAGCAGTGATCTTTACCGCCTGGTGGATGACCTTTTTTCCCGGCATCGCCATTGTGCTGCTGATCCTCGCGCTGAATATTATCGGCGACGACCTGCGCGACAGCGCCGAGCCGGGGCTGAAACCGCTGCCGCAGCGTGTCCTGCGCCTGCTGAAAAAAGGGGAGCAACATGGTTAATCCGCCGCCGCTGTTAAGCGTCAAAGATTTGCGGGTGAATTTCGCCACGCCGCAGGGCGTGGTGGCTCCGGTGCGCGGCGTCTCCTTTACCGTGCATCATCATGAAACGCTGGGCATCATCGGTGAATCCGGCTGCGGGAAAAGCGTCACCGCGCAGGCGCTGATGGGGCTATTGTCCCCGCGCACCAGCCGCACCGAAGGTGAAATCGCCCTCGGCGGCCAACGCCTCGACACGCTCCCGGCAACGGCACGCCGCCAGCGCAGCGGCGGCGAGATGGCGATGATTTTCCAGGATCCGCTCTCCAGCCTGAACCCGGTGCTGACTATCGGCTTTCAGATTGAAGAAAGCCTGAAGCTGCATACCGCGTTAAACCGGGCGCAGCGCCAGCAAAAACGGCTGCGCCTGCTGGAGCAGGTGGGCATTGCTGATGCCGCCCGCTGCGTCAACGCCTGGCCCCATGAGCTTTCCGGCGGCATGCGCCAGCGGGTGATGATCGCCATGGCGATCGCCAGTGCGCCGTCGCTGCTGATTGCCGATGAGCCGACCACCGCGCTGGACGCCACTATCCAGGCGCAAATCCTGCAACTGCTGGACGACATCAAACAGCAGAGCGGAATGGGGATCATCTTTATTACCCACGACCTGAGCGTGGTGGCGCGACTGTGTCAGCGCGTGGTGGTGCTCTACGCCGGGCAGGTGGTGGAAGAAACAGACGTGATGACGCTGTTTGAAAATCCCCGCCATCCCTATACCCGCGCGCTGCTGGCGGCGCGGCCCTCGCTGTCCCACACGCCAAAGACGCGGCTGGAGGAGATCCGCGGCAGCGTCCCGGCGCTGGATGCGCTGCCGGGCGGCTGTACCTTTGCCGATCGCTGTCCGCTGGCGACCGCCACCTGTCGCGCACAGCCGCCGCAACTGCGCCCGCTCGGCGGTCACGGTCATCAGGTGCGCTGCTGGCGCGCAGAAGAAACGGGAGTCATGCCATGAATCAGCCGTTGCTGAACGTACAGCATCTGTCCAAAACCTTTACCCGTCGCGGGCATAGCGTGCAGGCGGTGCAGGACGTCAGTTTTAACATCCATGCCGGGGAAACCTACGCGCTGGTCGGCGAATCCGGCAGCGGTAAAAGCACCACCGGGCGCACCCTTCTCGGTTTAACCCCGGCCTCCGGCGGGCGGGTGGATTTCAACGGCCAGTCGCTGCTGGATCTCAGTGCCGCCGGATGGCGCAGCGTGCGCAAAGACATTCAGATGATCTTCCAGGATCCGCTCTCCACGCTCGATCCAAAGCGCACCATTGGCTACAGCATTGAGGAGCCATTGATCATTCACGGCGAACGCGATGCGCAGCGTCGTAAAAAAGCGGTGGCGGCGATGCTGGAACAGGTCGGTCTGCGGGCGCAGGATGCCGGACGTTATCCGCAGGCGTTTTCAGGCGGACAGCGCCAGCGTATCGGCATCGCGCGGGCGCTGATCCTGCGTCCGAAGCTGATCATCTGCGATGAACCGGTGTCGGCGCTGGACGTTTCCATTCAGTCGCAGGTGCTGAATCTGCTGATGGATTTGCAGCGCGACTATGGCCTCGCCTACCTGTTTATCTCTCACGATCTCAATGTGGTGCGTCACGTGGCGGATCGGGTAGGCGTGATGTATCGCGGACAGCTGGTGGAAGAGGCGGCCAGCGCGCAGCTTTTTGCCCATCCGCAGCATGACTACACGCGCTGGCTGCTGTCGGCGATACTGCCTGCGCATCCCGCAGAAAAAAACCGGCTTCCTGCGGCGGTGAATGCGTAACGGGGAAGGACGTCCGGGGGCGTCGTGGGTTATAATGGGCGGGAAACACCCTTTTAACCTCTACTGAGTACCCTTCATGAGTGAAATGATTTATGGCATCCACGCGGTGCAGGCACTGCTGGAACGCGCCCCTGAGCGCTTTCAGGAAGTTTTTATTCTGAAAGGACGCGAAGATAAGCGCCTGATGCCGCTGATCCATGCGCTGGAAGCGCAGGGCGTTCCGGTTCAGGTGGCCTCCCGTCAGTTTCTGGACGAGAAAAGCGAAGGCGCGGTACACCAGGGGATCATTGCGCGCGTGAAGCCGGGTCGTCAGTATCAGGAAAACGATCTGCCGGATCTGATCGCAAGCCTGGATAAGCCATTCTTCCTGATCCTTGATGGCGTCACCGATCCGCACAACCTCGGGGCCTGCCTGCGCAGCGCCGATGCGGCGGGCGTCCATGCGGTGATCGTGCCGAAAGACCGCTCTGCGCAGCTGAACGCGACGGCGAAAAAAGTCGCCTGTGGCGCGGCAGAAAACGTGCCGCTGATCCGCGTCACCAACCTGGCGCGCACCATGCGCGTATTGCAGGAAGAGAATATCTGGATCGTCGGCACTGCGGGCGAAGCGGACCACACCCTGTTCCAGAGCAAAATGACCGGCGCGATGGCGCTGGTGATGGGCGCGGAGGGCGAAGGTATGCGTCGTCTGACCCGCGAGCATTGCGATGAGCTGATCAGCATTCCGATGGCGGGCAGCGTCTCCTCGCTGAACGTGTCGGTGGCGACCGGCATCTGCCTGTTCGAAGCGGTACGCCAGCGCGGCTAACTGTCTGCGAATAATAAAAAGGGCCATCAGATGATGGCCCTTTTTTCTGGCTGTAAAACGGCTTACGGCCTTCTGAACAGCGCGATACTGCGGCCTTCCAGTTCGAATTCCTTCTCTTTGGTAATGATCAGCCCGCGTTTGGCGGTATCGGACGTAGTCAGCTCCAGCATCCAGCCCTCATCCGTGGACTGCGGGATCAGGAAGGGCACGTTACCTTCGAACGGGTTAAACAGCACCAGCACTTCGTGCCACAGGCCTTCTTCATCATGCAAATCGTGGCGGGTCAGTGAAACGCCCAGCGTCGAGCCTTCATCCCACTGCTCCGGTTGCTGATAGCCGCCACCGGCGTTGAACCACTTGATCTCGGTGCCGTCGCGCCAGCTTTCACGGCGCAACAGCGGCTGCTTCGCGCGCATTTTGATCAGATGACGGGTGAACTCGCGCAGCGCCTCACTGCTTTCCGGCAGGTTATCCCAGTGAACCCAGGAAATCTCGCTGTCCTGGCAGTAGCCGTTATTGTTACCCATCTGACTGCGGCCAAACTCATCCCCTGCCAGCAGCATTGGCGAACCGTGGGACAGGAACAGCGTGGTGAGGAAGTTACGCTTCTGCCGTTCACGCACGTTGTTGATGCCTTCGTCGTCCGTCGGGCCTTCCGCGCCATAGTTGTAGGAGCGGTTATCGTTATGGCCGTCGTTATTGTCTTCGCCGTTATCGTCGTTGTGCTTCTCGTTATAGGACACCAGATCGTTAAGCGTGAAGCCGTCGTGGGCGGTGATAAAGTTGACGCTCGACCACGGACGGCGGCCGCGCAGATCGTAAATATCGCCGGAGCCTAACAGACGCGCAGCAAAGTCGGTGGAAACGTTGATACCTTTCCAGTATTCGCGCACCGTATCGCGGTATTTATCGTTCCATTCCGCCCAGCCCGGCGGGAAGCCGCCCACCTGATAGCCGCCCGGTCCGATATCCCAGGGCTCGCCGATTAGCTTCAGTTTCGACAGCACCGGATCCTGCATAATGGCGTCAAAGAAGCCGCCGCGCTGGTCAAAGCCTTCCGGCTCACGACCGAGAATGGTGCCTAAGTCGAAGCGAAAACCGTCGATATGCATTGATTCCGCCCAGTAACGCAGGGAATCCATGATCATCTGCAATACGCGCGGATGCGAGGTGTTAACGGTGTTGCCGGTGCCGGTATCGTTGATGTAATAACGATGCTGATCCGGCATGGTGCGGTAGTAAGAGAAGTTGTCGATGCCCTTAAAGGAGAGCGTCGGGCCGAGTTCATTACCCTCTGCCGTATGGTTGTACACCACGTCGAGGATCACTTCGATGCCCGCATCGTGGTACGCGCGCACCATGTCGCGGAAACCCTGAATACCGTTCGGGCCGAAATAGCGCGAAGCAGGCGCGAAGAAACCGAGGGTGTTATAGCCCCAGAAGTTCTTCAGCCCCTTATCCAGCAGATGCTGATCGTCCGGGAACCAGTGCACCGGCAGCAGTTCCACCGAGGTCACGCCCAGGCTCTTGATGTACTCCACCGTCGCCGGATGTCCCATGCCTTCATAGGTACCGCGCAGTTCTTCCGGAATCGCGGAATTGAGCTGCGTAAAGCCCTTCACATGGGTTTCATAGAGCACCGTTTGCGACCACGGAATGTTCGGACGGTTTTCATCTTTCCAGTCGAATTCATTGGGATCGATGACACGGCATTTTGGCGTAAAGGGCGCGCTGTCCTGGGTATCAAAGGTCAGATCTTTATCTTCATGCAGCAGCTCGTAGGCGAAATGCGCGTCATTCCACTCGATATCCCCCGCCAGTTCACGGGCATAGGGATCGAGCAGCAGTTTGTTGGGGTTAAAACGATGGCCGTTTTCCGGATCGTAGGGACCATAGACGCGATAGCCGTAGAGCGCGCCGGGTTGCAGGCCAGGCACGTAACCGTGCCAGATTTCATGGGTATATTCCGGCAGATCCAGGCGGGCGATCTCGGTTTTCCCGTCCTGATCAAACAGACAGAGTTCAACCCGTTCTGCGTGTGCAGAGAAAAGCGCAAAGTTGACACCCTCGCCATCAAAATTGGCGCCAAGACATTCGCTGGTTCCCGCCAGAATTTCAAAGCTATTATTGTTAGACATTTATTCCCTCTTATATCATATGGTTACGTATATGACAGACGAACAGCAATCGACATTTTCAAGGTGGATCTGGTCGGTAAGCGCCACTTCTTCTCCGGTAAGAAGATCGCGATAACGACGGTTAGCCAGGGCCGCAGCCAGGTTGACCGCCGTCTGTGGCCAGCGTTGCGGGGCAGTCAGCGCGTCGCCCGCCTGCTGCATTGGCAGCACCAGCCGCGGCGCGATAACAATCAACGCATCATTACCCTGCTGACGGGCGAAGGCGATCAGGTGATCGGCGTTATCGCCTTTTGCCGCCAGCGGCACATAGTCGCCACGGCGGAACAGATCGGGTTTACGCTGGCGATAATGCAGCACATGGGTGATCACCTGCTGCTTGAGCGCGCCGCTCATCCAGTCTGCTTCTGAGGTCGGCACAGGCTCGTCATCGCTGAACAGATGCTGCTCAAGGGCGGCAAAGTCCGGCTCGCGGCGGTTATCCGGATCGACGAGGCTGAAGTTAAGGGTTTCGCTGCCCTGATAAATATCCGGCACGCCGGGAGCGGTAAGCTTGATCACCGTCTGGGTCAGACTGTTGACAAGGCCCGCGCGGACAAAGGGTTGCAGCGTCTGGTAAAAATCTTCCAGGAAAGCCTGGTTGTCCGGGGAGAGCAGATGACGGGCATAGTCGAGCACCACGGTTTCATAGACGTCGTTGCTGTCGGCCCAGTCAGTGCGCAGCTTCGCTTCACGCAGCGCCTTTTCCACGAACGGAATAAAGCGTTCTTCCAGCGCCGCTAAACCGGCGGTGTCCTGGGGCGTCAGGGTGACCGGCCAGACGCCCGCCAGCGCCTGGTACAGCATCCAGGCGAGTTCCGGTTTTGGCGTCGGGCCATCGAACAGCACGGTGACTTTGCTGTCGTTCATCTGATGCCAGCGCGCTACGTGCGCCGCCCATTCCTCCGGCGCTTCGGTAAGGGTATAGAGCCGTGCGCGGGCATCTTCACCGCGTTTGGTGTCATGGGTCGAGGTGCCCGACAGCGCATCCGGCTGTCGTTCAAGACGGGTTTTCATCTCGGCGTGGAAACGGTCAAGGGAGAAGACGCGCGGCAACGGTTCAGCGCCCACTTCGTTAAGCGCCAGATCCAGGTGCTGACGGAAGAACAGCGTGTCTTCCACCGATTTTGCCATCAGCGGCCCGGTAAGCTGCTGGAAACGGGTGCGGAAAGTGGCAGCAGCCGGATCAGCGCTGGCAAGAATGCCCGCCACGAAATCAAGCGCTTCGGTATCCGGGGCGTAATCGCTGTTTTTTACCCGCGCAACCACTTTTTGCAGCAGTTGCTGACTGGCCTGCGGCAGGCCGCTGGCGGTGCCATAGGTACGGTAAACCGGGAAGGCCACCAGCAGTTCGCGCAGGGCCGCGCGCACCAGGCTTTCATCCAGCGTGCGGTTTTGCGTGGCGGCGATCTCCATCGCCAGGCGCAGCAGAGTGGTGAATTCCCCTTCGAAATTGCGATCCGCCATCAGCAGCTTGGCGGCGCGCAGTTCGGCTTTCATGTCCACCGGTTTGCCGACCGCCTCGTCGTAGGCCTGACGCAGCGCGTCCAGCTTATCGTCATCCACCAGCACGTCAGAGAGTGCGGCAATAAACTCATAGCCAGTGGTGCCGGAGATCGGCCAGTCTTCCGGAATGTGCTCGCCCTTGCCGAGGATTTTTTCGACGGTGATGTAGCACTCCGGTCCGGCGGTCTCACGCAGCCGCGCCAGATAGGCCTGCGGATCCGCAAGGCCATCCACATGATCCACCCGTAGTCCGTCCACCGCGCCGGAATGCACCAGTTCGAGGATCAGCCGGTGGGTATCATCAAATACGGTGTTATCTTCCACGCGCACACCGGCCAGCCCGGTGATCTCAAAGAAGCGGCGATAGGAGAGGTCGCGCGGCGCATCGCGCCAGGACATTAACCGCCACGGCTGCTGATCGTGCAGCGCGGCGATGTCAGCCTTGTCGGTCAGCGCCAGCACTTCCGCTTCGCGCCCCTGCCAGCTGGCGGGCGTCAGCGGGTAAAAGTTGTCGAAATAGGCCAGCGCCGGACGTCCGGTTTTCGGATCGGGCTTGACGCTGATCTCATCGTTCGCCAGCACCGCTTCAAAGGTATCGCCGAGGAACGGCAGGGTCAGGCGGCGCGACCAGTCGATATCGAAATGCCGCGCGTAACGGCTGTCTTCGCCATGTTCGATCACATCGCGCCACCAGGGATTTTCCAGCGAGGCGGCCATATGGTTCGGCACGATATCGAGGATCAAACCCAGACCGGCGGCTTTCAGCGCCTGCGCCATGCGGTCAAAGCCTTCGCGCCCGCCAATGGTCGGATCGATTTCGTTGGCGTCGGTCACGTCGTAGCCGTGGGTTGAGCCGCTGGTGGCGGTAAACACCGGTGAAGCATAGAGATGGCTGATGCCGAGCCGTTTCAGGTAGGGCACCAGCGCGGCGGCACGATCAAAGGTCATGCCGTTGCGGAACTGAATACGGTAAGTCGAGGTTGGGATACTCACGATATATCTCCCGGGGCAAGACGGACAATAATGGAATCAGGCGGCAGATCCGCCGCCGGGGAGCGCCAGACATAGATGGTCTCGCCGGGTTGATCCGGCAGCGGCTGATGCCGGTCGCTGATATTGAGCGCCATGGAGAGCGTACCCTGCGGGAAGCGCCAGCTGACGGCGAGATAACCTTCAGCCGTCTCCACCACCTTACCGCTGTTGCCGCCCGCCGTTGCCAGCAGCGGGACAATATACTGCTTACGCACATCCAGCAGCGCCTGGGTAAAGGCCAGCCACTCCTCGCCTTCCGGCGTGTCCAGCTTCTGCCAGTCAAGTTTTGAACGGGCAAAGGTCTGCTCCGCATTCGGATCCGGCACGCTTTCGCCTTCATGACCCGCATGGCCTTCAAACTCTTTCGCGCGGCCTTCCCGTACCGCTTTCGCCAGATCGCCATGGAAATCGGTGAAGAACAGGAACGGCCTGGTTTCGCCGTACTCTTCCCCCATAAACAGCAGCGGAATATGCGGCGATAATAGCAGCATCGCCAGCAGCACGCGGGTGCGCTCTGCGCCCGCCAGGGAAATCAGACGGTCGCCCTGGGCGCGGTTGCCGGTCTGGTCATGATTCTGGATGAAATCCACAAAGGCGGTCGGCGGCTGGCCGGTACTTTTCACGCCGCGCGGCTCGCCGGACTGCACCGAAACTTCACCCTGATAGGCAAAGCCTTCCGCCAGCGTACGCGCCACCAGCTTTTCCGGCTCGCGGGCAAAATCCTGGTAATAGGCGTGGGTTTCGCCGGTGGCGAAGACGTGCACGGCATTGTGGAAATCGTCGTTCCATTCGCCGGTAAACAGCGGCACCGAACCGTCTTTTTCGCGCGGATGCAGGAAGGTGACGTTACGGCAGTCTTCGGTGGTCAGATGCACTGGCCGATCGGTGATGCGCTCGCGGATGCGTTCAGCAATCTCAATCAGCAGATGTTTCTCTGAGGTATCTTCGATCTGATCGATGGCGTCAAAGCGCAGGCCGTCGAGGTTGTACTCTTCCAGCCAGTAGAGCGGCGCTTCCAGCATATAGCGGCGGGCGGCGTCCACATCATAGGCGATGCCTGCGCCCCAGGGCGTATGGCGCTCTTTATGGAAGAACTCCGGCGACAGCAGCGGCAGATAGTTGCCTTCCGGCCCGAAATGGTTAAGCACAATATCCAGCACCACCGACAGCCCGTGGCCGTGGGCGGCGTCGATAAAGGCCTTGAAATCGTCCGGCGAACCATAGGCCGCATGGGGGGCGTACAGCAGCACGCCGTCATAGCCCCAGCCGCGGTTGCCGCCAAACTGCGAGACGGGCAGCACTTCGATCATGGTGATGCCGGTTTGCGCGAGGTACGGCAGTTTGTCGATGGCGGCGCGGAAAGTGCCCTCCGGCGTAAAGGTGCCGATGTGCATTTCGTACACCACGCTTTCTTCCCATGCCCGGCCCTGCCAGTCGGTGTTCTGCCAGGCATAGTGTGCCGGATCGACGACCAGCGACGGGCCGTTCACATCGGCTTTTTGCGCGCGGGAGGCGGGATCCGGCACCGCCATGCCGTCAGGCAGCACATACTGGTATTCCGCGCCCGGCGCGACGCCCGGCACCGTCAGTTCAAACCAGCCGTCGCCCACCGCGTTCATTTCTTTGTCTTCCCCGGCAAGCCGGAGCATTACCCTCGGGTGACCGGAAGCCCACAGACGAAAACGCACGCCATTGGCCTCTGTGTATTCGGCCCCCCAACTCTTCGTAAAGGTCCTGGACGACATACAATTACCCCGTATAGCTCATCAGTGAGCACAGAATTGATGTGCAATGGTCACGTTCCCCACAGCAGTTGCAAATCAATCATAGTTCAGATACGGCAACTGAAAGGGCTTCTGATAAAGAAGAGATCCGGGCGGCCGGACGGCGTCTGTGGGGGCGGATGGCGCTTTTGTGATAAAGCTCCGGACCAAAAACCTTACCGCTATCCATACTTACCGGCGATGCCAATGAAGGAGGGACACAGAATGCGCTGGCAAACCCACACCGTTTTTAATCAGCCGTTGCCGCTCAATAACAGCAATCTTTTTCTTTCAGACGCCTCGCTGCGTGACGCCGTGGCCCGTGAAGGCGCGGGCTGGGACACCGAGCTGCTGGCAAGTATCGGTCAACAACTGGGCACGGCGGAGTCTCTTGAACTGGGGCGTTTAGCTAACGTTAACCCACCCGAACTGCTGCGCTATGACGCCACCGGCGAGCGGCTGGACGATGTCCGTTCCCACCCGGCCTGGCACCTGCTGATGCAGGGGCTGTGCGCCAACCGGGTACATAATCTGGCGTGGGAAGATGAGGCGCGGGCGGGATCGTTCGTCGCCCGCGCGGCGCGCTTTGTGCTGCATGCGCAGGTGGAGGCGGGCACCCTTTGCCCGGTAACCATGACCTTTGCCGCCACGCCGCTGCTGCAACAGACGCTGCCCGCGCCGTTTCGCGACTGGTTAAAACCGCTGTTAAGCGATCGCTACGATCCGCATGTCCTGCCCGGCGCGCAAAAACGTGGCCTGTTGATCGGCATGGGAATGACGGAAAAGCAGGGCGGATCCGACGTGTTGAGCAATACCACGCGGGCGGAAAAAAGCGGTGATGTTTACCGGCTGGTGGGCCATAAATGGTTTTTCTCGGTGCCGCAAAGTGATGCGCATCTGGTGCTGGCTCAGGCCAGCGGCGGTCTGTCCTGCTTCTTCGTGCCGCGTTTTCTGCCGGACGGCACGCGCAACGGCGTACGCCTTGAGCGGCTGAAAGACAAGCTCGGCAACCGCTCGAACGCCAGCAGCGAAGTGGAATTCCATGACGCCTGCGGCTGGCTGCTGGGCGAGGAGGGGGACGGCGTACGGCAGATACTCAAAATGGGCGGACTGACGCGCGTTGACTGCGCGCTGGGCAGCCACGGCCTGATGCGCCGCGCCTTTTCCGTGGCCCTCTATCATGCGCACCAGCGCCAGGCGTTCGGCAAAAATCTGGTCGATCAGCCGCTGATGCGTGACGTGCTCAGCCGGATGGCGTTACAGCTGGAAGGGCAGACCGCGTTTCTGTTCCAGCTGGCGGGCGCGCTGGATCACCGCACCGATCCCGAGGCGGCGCTGTGGGCGCGACTGTTCACGCCGGTGGCGAAATTCGCCGTCTGTAAGGCGGGCATTCCTTTTGTGGCGGAAGCGATGGAAGTACTTGGCGGCATTGGTTATTGCGAGGAGAGTGAACTGCCGCGCCTGTACCGCGAAATGCCGGTCAACAGCATCTGGGAAGGCTCCGGCAATATCATGTGTCTGGACGTGCTGCGCGTGCTGGCAAAACAGCATGGCGTGATGGATCTGCTGACGCAGGCGTTCGGGGAGGTGAAGGGCCAGGATCGGCATTACGACCGTGCCTGGCGGCAGTTGCAGCGGCTGCTGCGTAAGCCGCAGGAAGCCCGGGCCCGGGAGATCGCGCAACAGCTTTACCGGCTGGCGGCCGGGGCGCAGATGCTGCGCCACGCATCGCCGCCGCTGGCGCAGGCCTGGTGTCAGATGATGCTGGATACCCGTGGCGGCGCGCTGATAAACGAGCAGGTGCAGAATCACCTGCTGTCGCGCGCCACGGGCGGCGTGGGTTAAAGGCGGAACAGGCTGACCAGCTGGCTCAGATGGCTGCCTTTTTCCCGCAGCGTGCGGGCAATATCTTCACTGCGTGATGCACGATCGGCGGTGATGTGCGTGGCTTCGCCAATGTGCGTCATCGCCAGATTCACCTGGCCGATACCGGCAGACTGTTCCCGTGAGGCGTGGTTAATCTCGGTCACCAGCTGATTAATGTTGCCCATATGATCGATGATCGCCGACATCGCCTTCTGCGTCTGTTCTGACAGGGCGTGGCCTTCCGACACTTTCGCCAGCGTATCGGCGATCAGCTCCTCGATCTCTTTCACCGCCTGCGCACTGCGCGCCGCCAGCGCCCGCACTTCCTGCGCCACCACGGCGAACCCTTTGCCATGCTCGCCTGCCCGCGCCGCTTCCACGGCGGCGTTCAGCGCCAGAATGTTGGTCTGGAAGGCAATGGATTCAATGACCTGAGTAATGGCGGCGATACGCTGGGAGGCGTCACGAATATCGTTCATGGTCGCCACCGCGCGGCTGACGGTCTGGCCGCCCTGCTGCACAGCGCCAGAGGTGTCATGCACCAGACGCTGGGTCTGATCCATGTTTTCCGCGGTTTGCTGTACCGTGGCCGCCAGCTGTTCCATGCTGGCGGAGGTTTCTTCCACGCTGCTGGCCTGCTTGTTGATCTGCTCGGTGATCTCTCCGCTGTCGGCAGCCAGGGTGGTGGTGCCCTGATTAATCTCACCTGCGGCTTCGCGTACCTGATGCACCATGTTTTGCAGACCGTGACCGATGCCGTTAATGGCCTCGATCAGCTGGCCCACTTCATCCTTGCTTTTCACTGCCAGCGTGGCGCGTAAATCACCCGAGGCATAGTGCTGCGCCAGCTGAATAACATCCCGCAGCGGGCGGGTCAGCCAGCGGCGGATGATCACCACAAAGAGCGCGGCAAACAGCAGCGAGATCACCACGCCTGCGATCAGGAACTGGTTACGCATGGTGTTAACATCGCGTAGTAGCACGGCTTTGTCCACTTCCCCGACAATCGTCCAGTTCCAGCCGGGCAGGGCGATCCACGACATCATCAAAGTCCGGCCATCGGCATCAGTGCGCGCCAGCGTACCGGATTCGCTGCCGAGCAGCGCTTTCTGCGTGGCGTCATCCCACTGGGGGCGCTTTCCTTCTTCGCGCGGATGGAACAGGTAATTGCCATAATTTTTACCGGCGTTGCGATCCAGTACGTAGAAATGCCCGCTCTCGCCGAGACGGCGTTGCAGGATCTTATCGCGCATGATGCCCCAGGAACGGCTGATATCCACGCCGACGAAGAGAATGGCGATGATATTGCCGCTGGCGTCTTTTACCGGCTGATACTGGGTGATATAGCGTTTGCCGAACAGCAATGCCAGACCGCGATAGGCCTCGCCACGTATGACGGGAGCCAGCACCGGGCTGGCGCTGTCCAGCTTCGTGCCGATGGCGCGATCGCCGTTTTCTTTACGCAGCGAGGTCGCCACGCGCACGAAATCATCGCCGCTGCGCACGAACAGCGTCGCAATAGCGCCGGTACGGTTCAGAAAATCGTCCGGTACGGCATTATTTTCGTGCAGCTCAATCTCACCGCCTTTTAGCAGCGGCACCGTTATGCCCTGAATAGTGCGGGTTTGCGTGGTATCCACGCTGATCGGCTGCGGAATAAAACTGGTGAATAAACGCGTGTAGCTCTCAACTTCTTCACTGAGGCTGGTATTGAACATCTCGACCATATCCACTACACCGGTGGACTGACTGTGAAGATCTTCAACGGCGAGGGTTTCGAGCTGTTGGCTGGCGTTACGACTCATCAGGAAGGTGAACAACAGGAAAAGCACAGCAACGCTCACGCCTGTCATCAGAGAAAGCCTGGTGCCCAGACCGGCATGGCGAAAAGACGCGTTCATAAAATATCCATTGATCGAAAGGTGTGCGTCGTTCAACGGCAGCTACGCGCTAATATTTAGTGAATCTATGTAACAAAAAGTAACAAGAAATTATTGACTTAGTAACAGTAGGGTAATTAAAAACCAACAAAAAGAAAAGCCACCATTAAAGGTGGCTTCGGAGAGCTACGCATAAAGTATGGCCTGCACGCGCCAGTTATCGGCCCGTCGATCCTCCTGCATCGCAATAATGCGATACCAGGACGCGCCCTGCTCATCCGCCTTAAAGGCGATGACCCGTTCTACATCCTGTGCACTGCCATAAACATTATTTACTGAGATCAGGCCGATTTCATTCAGCCCGGTGACGCAATCGGCACTGGCGAATTCGGCGGACTGCGCCGTTGTGCTCACTAAACCCAGTGAGAGCAGCAGCGTGGTTAAGGCAAGCGATCGTTTCATTTGTCAGCTCCATTTAACGTTACCCTGAGTCATGGCAGGGCAATCCATCGCGTATAAATCCTCTCCCTTGCCGAAGCATCGAATTTATTGTGCACAGGAATACGTCTAAAGGTGCAAAGCAGTGTAAATCAACCTTAAAAAACAATGCGCCGTTACTGACGATACAAAATGGCCTGAGAATACCACTGGCCGGTAAAAACAGTATCGTCATTGAGAAGAATGACGTAATAATCCGCTTTAGCTGCGGCGGCTTTGGCTTTGATTTCCGCCTCCGCATCCATCGGAGAGCCTTTAACCATCACGCTGATGGTGCCTAAACGCTGTAAACCTTCAGTCTGATTGCGGCTGATCTCCTGCGGCTCACTCTTCGCCGGAGGCGGGGGCTGCGGTGTACCCTGTAATGCGCTACAGCCGCTCAGTAATAATGCCAGTACAACAGGGGCGAACCGGCTCATTGTTGTTTCTCGTTTCCTGATTGGCATAGTGTAGTTCCTCGTGAATTTCCCTTTGGGGGAATGTTCCCGAAATGTTATCTGAAACGTGATTTTTGACTAAAAATCACCCGAAAGCGTAATGGACGTCTCACCATTATGGCAAAACATCGTCGATCGTGGTTTGTGTGACGTCACCCTGCGTGGCATATCGGCAAAATAAAGCAGGAGAGCCTGATGATTGAACTGGAAACGCGGCAGTTTGCCGGCATTGAAACCCTTCACGCCACGCCTGCCGGACAGCGCGCTCAGCCGCTGCCGACGGTGGTGTTTTACCACGGCTTTAGCTCATCGAAACTGGTGTACAGCTATTTTGCCGTCGCGCTGGCGCAGGCGGGCATAAGGGTGGTGATGCCGGACGCGCGGGATCACGGCGCGCGCTTTAACGGCGACGCCACGGCGCGGCTCGGACAGTTCTGGCAGATCCTGCACAGCAATTTACGGGAGTTTGACCCGCTGCAAAGGGCGCTTTACGACGCCGGGCTGATTAAGGATGCCCGGCTGGCGGTGGGCGGCGCGTCGATGGGCGGCATGACGGCGCTGGGCATCATGACGCGGCATCCGGAAGTGAAATGCGTCGCCAGCCTGATGGGATCCGGCTATTTTACGACCCTTGCCCGCACGCTGTTCCCGCCTGCGGATCTGCAACAGGCCGTAGCGCCGCTTACCGACTGGGAAGTTTCCCGGCATTTACCCCGTCTGGCAGACCGGCCCCTGCTGCTGTGGCACGGCGAGGAGGACGACGTCGTTCCGGCAGTCGAAACCTGGCGATTACAGCAGGCGCTGACGCAGGCCGGGCTGGATCAGCAGCTAACCTGCGTATGGGAAGCAGGGGTGAAACATCGCATTACGCCCGTTGCGCTGGACGCTACCGTCGATTTCTTCCGCGCGCACCTTTAAACGCACATCACCTGCACGCCCTGGCTTTCAAGCTGTCTGATGATGTCAGGGTTAGCCTGTTTGCCGGTGATCACCATATCGATTTGATCGGCGCGGCTGAACAGCATCCCGGCACGTTCGCCTACTTTGCTGCTGTCCACCAGCACCACCAGTTTTCCCACCACGTTCAGCATCTTCTGCTCCGCCATGGCGGTCAGCATATCCGTTTTATACAGCCCGTCGGCGGCTAAACCTTTTCCGCTGGTAAACATCCAGTGTCCCGCATACAGGCTGTTTTCACTGCCCTGGGGACTGAGGGTGATGGCCTGGCTTTTATTGTACTGGCCGCCCATGATCACCACGCTTTCGTGCTCCTGATCGATCAGGTAATTTGCCAGCGGCAGGTAATTAGTGATGATCTGCACCGGCTTGCCGCACATTTCGCGGCCCAGTAAAAAAGCGGTGGAACCACAGTTGATCACCACGCTCTCCCCCGGATTAACCAGTTGCGATGCCGCTTTGGCGATCCGCACCTTCTCATCCAGATTTTGCGCCTGATGAATATTCATCGGCGTCCAGCGCGGGCGCTGCTGGCTGATGGCTTCCGCGCCGTTGCGCACCTTTTTCAGCTTGCCGCTCTCGTCGAGCTTGTTGATGTCCCGGCGCGCGGTGGCAGGGGAGACATCCAGCCGCGCCATCACCTGCTCGACGGTGATAAAGCCCGTCTGCGCCAGCAGTTCCAGTAAAATTTGATGTCGTTGCGCTTCTGTCATGAGCTATTCCGATTGGTAATGATTTTTTTAGATGATATTTGAAATAGCCTGCGATTACTAAGCGTTAATAAAAAAATGCCGGCCCGGCAGCACAGGCCGCCGGACGCGAAACCTGTGGCGATCACAGGAAGGATTTGAACGGTAAATCAGGCTCAATGGTAAAGCAGTCGTCAAAGCCGCGCGGGTAGTGATATTCAAATTTGTCTTTATCCAGCGGCCAGGTAAATTTACCGCCCACCTGCCAGATGAAGGGTTTGAAGCCATATTGCAGGCGATCCTTTTTCATCTCCCACAGCACGCGCAGCTCCTGCGGATCCGCCTGGAAATTCGACCAGATGTCATGATGAAAGGGGATCACCACTTTGGCGTTCAGCGCTTCCGCCATGCGCAGCAGATCCACGCTGGTCATTTTGTCGGTAATGCCGCGCGGGTTTTCGCCGTACGAGCCGAGAGCCACGTCGATCTGATGGTCATTGCCGTGCTTCGCATAATAGTTCGAGTAGTGCGAATCCCCGCTGTGGTAGAGCGAGCCGCCCGGCGTTTTGAACAGGTAGTTCACCGCGCGTTCATCCATGCCGTCCGGCAGGATCCCGGCGGCTTGCTGATCCGCGGGCAGGGTGATCAATGCCGTGCGATCAAAAGCGTCAAGGGCATGGATCTCAATATCTTTTATCTTCACCACGTCGCCTGGTTTCACCACGATGCAGCGCTCGTGCGGCACCCCCCAGCTAACCCACAGATCGACGCAGGTCTGCGGCCCGATAAAGGGCACCGTCTGCGGACAGTTTTGCATGACCGCCGCCGCCACGTTTACATCGATATGATCGTTATGATCGTGGGTGGCGAGCACCGCGTCGATCTCGCGGATGGCGAAAGGATCGAGCACGAAAGGCGTGGTGCGCAGATTCGGCTGTAGCTTTTTCACCCCCGCCATACGCTGCATCTGGTGGCCGGTTTTCATCAGCGGATTGCCGTGGCTTTGTTTGCCGGTACCGCACCAGAAATCCACGCAGACGTTTGTGCCGCCCTCTGACTTCAGCCAGATGCCGGTGCAGCCGAGCCACCACATGGCAAAGGTGCCCGGCGCCACCTGCTCCTGCTCGATTTCTTCATTCAGCCAGCTTCCCCACTCCGGAAAGGTGCTGAGGATCCATGATTCGCGACTGATGCTTTCCACTTTGCTCATTCTGTACTCCTCACTTTTTATGTCAAATGTAATCATAAAATGATTTGTTGTGATTCATGTTGTCACGCTTTTTTCAGCAATGCAACGAGGTGGTTTGCAGAAATTGTGCGAGGCGCGTTCAGGTTTTGCGCGGTTTATATCGTGGAAGAGCAGATTTGTTTTTTATATCTGTCTGTAAATGATATTAATTTTTCGCCATGATGAATAACCACTATTGGTGTGAGGAAATAAATTGCGCGGCGCATCACAAATAATCAAATGCAATCTTCTTGTGATTATTTTTGATTGTTAGAGTGTGCGCACGCCCGGTACCGATGCCCGGTGCCCTTTACCCTCCGGAGAGAGTTATGGAGATCCTCTACAGCGTCTTTACCGTTTTCTTTAACCAGGTCATGACCAACGCCCCGTTGCTGTTGGGTATCGTCACCTGCCTGGGGTACATCCTGCTGCGTAAAAGCGTCAGCGTGATCGTCAAAGGCACTATAAAAACCATTATCGGCTTCATGCTCTTACAGGCGGGATCCGGCATTCTCACCAGCACCTTTAAACCGGTGGTGGCAAAAATGTCGGAGGTGTACGGCATTAATGGGGCTATCTCGGACACCTACGCCTCAATGATGGCTACCATTGAACGCATGGGCGAGGCTTACAGCTGGGTGGGATATGCGGTGTTGCTGGCGCTGGCGTTAAACATTTTATATGTGCTGTTCCGCCGCGTGACCGGCATTCGCACCATTATGCTCACCGGCCACATTATGTTTCAGCAGGCCGGACTTATTGCCGTGTTCTTTTTTATCCTCGGCTACCCGATGTGGACCACCATTATCTGCACGGCGGTGCTGGTGTCGCTGTACTGGGGGATCACCTCCAACATGATGTACAAGCCGACGCAGCAGGTGACCGACAACTGCGGCTTTTCCATCGGCCATCAGCAACAGTTTGCCTCCTGGCTGGCGTACAAGCTCGCCCCATACCTCGGCAAAAAAGAGGAGAGCGTGGAAGATCTTAAACTGCCCGGCTGGCTGAACATTTTCCACGACAACATCGTTTCCACCGCCATCGTCATGACGCTGTTCTTTGGCGCGATCCTGCTCTCCTTCGGGCTGGATGTGGTGCAGGCGATGGCCGGTAAAATCCACTGGACCATTTATATCCTGCAAACGGGTTTTCAGTTCGCGGTGGCGATTTTCATTATCGTGCAGGGCGTAAGGATGTTTGTCGCCGAACTCTCCGAAGCGTTCAACGGCATCTCCCAGCGGCTGATCCCCGGCGCTGTGCTGGCGATCGACTGCGCGGCCATCTACAGCTTCGCGCCCAATGCGGTGGTGTGGGGCTTTATGTGGGGCACCGTCGGCCAGCTGATTGCGGTGGGTACCCTGCTGGTGTGCGGCTCCTCCATTCTGATCATCCCCGGTTTTATCCCGATGTTCTTCTCTAACGCCACTATCGGCGTCTTCGCCAACCATTTTGGCGGCTGGCGGGCGGCGCTCAAAATTTGCCTGGTGATGGGCATGATCGAAATCTTTGGCTGCGTATGGGCGGTAAAACTCACCGGCATGAATGCATGGATGGGCATGGCGGACTGGTCGATTCTGGCACCGCCGATGATGCAGGGCTTCACCCTCGGCCTGTGGTTTATGGGCGTCATTATCCTGATCGCGCTGGCGTACATGTTCTTTGCAGGACGGGCGCTGCGTGCGGAAGAAGATGCAGAACACCCTCTGGCAGAACCTTCTGCCCAATAAAAGGAGTAGAGCGATGACTGTACGAATTCTGGCGGTATGTGGTAACGGGCAGGGCAGTTCCATGATCATGAAAATGAAAGTGGATCAGTTCCTGACGCAACAGGGCGTGGACCACAGCGTGAACAGCTGCGCCGTGGGCGAATACAAAAGCGAGCTGGGCGGGGCGGACGTGATTATCGCCTCCACCCATATTGCCGGTGAAATCAGCGTCAGCGGCAACAAATACGTGGTCGGCGTGCGCAATATGCTGTCGCCCGCTGATTTCGGGCCAAAGCTGATGGAAGTGATAGCCGCGCACTTTCCCCAGGATCTGAAGTAAGGACGCGCCATGAAATTACGTGATTCGCTGGCGGAAAATAAGTCGATTCGTTTGCAGGCCGAGGCCAGCAGCTGGCAGGAGGCGGTGAAAATCGGCGTCGATCTGCTGGTGGCCGCTGACGTGGTGGAACCGCGCTATTACCAGGCCATTCTCGACGGCGTGGCGCAGTTCGGCCCCTATTTTGTCATCGCTCCAGGCCTTGCCATGCCCCATGGCCGCCCGGAAGAGGGCGTCAGGCGCACCGGGTTTTCGCTGGTGACGCTGAAAACCCCGCTGGTGTTTAACCATGAGGATAACGATCCGGTGGATATCCTCATCACCATGGCGGCGGTGGACGCCAACACTCATCAGGAGGTGGGCATCATGCAGATCGTTAACCTGTTTGATGATGAAGCCAATTTCGACCGCTTACGCGCCTGCCGCACTGCGCAGGACGTGCTGGATCTCATTGATGCCGCTGATGCGGCGGCCGTTTAAGAGGGACTTACTATGGCATTACCTATGTTGCAGGTGGCGCTGGATAACCAGACGCTCTCCCACGCCTATGAAACCACCCGTCTGATTGCCGAAGAGGTGGATATTATTGAGGTCGGCACCATCCTTTGCGTTGGCGAAGGCGTGCGCGCCGTGCGCGATCTCAAGGCGCTCTATCCGCACAAAATCGTGCTGGCGGACGCCAAAATCGCTGACGCCGGGAAAATCCTCTCCCGCATGTGTTTCGAGGCGAATGCCGACTGGGTGACGGTGATCTGCTGTGCGGATCTGAACACCGCCAGAGGCGCGCTGGATGTGGCGCAGGAGTTTAACGGCGACGTGCAAATTGAGCTGACCGGTTACTGGACCTGGGAGCAGGCGCAGGGCTGGCGCGATGCCGGTATCAGGCAGGTGGTGTATCACCGCAGCCGGGATGCGCAGGCGGCGGGCGTGGCCTGGGGCGAGTCGGACATTGCCGCCATCAGACGGCTGGCGGAGATGGGCTTTAAGGTGACGGTCACCGGCGGGCTGGCGCTGGAGGATCTGCCGCTGTTCCAGGGCATTCCCATCCATGTCTTTATTGCCGGGCGCAGCATCCGCGATGCCGCCTCGCCGGTGGAAGCCGCCCGCCAGTTCAAACGCACCATCGCACAGCTGTGGGGCTAAGGAGCGGCTATGTTGTCGAAACAGGTGCCGCTCGGCATCTATGAAAAAGCGCTCCCCGCCGGGGAGTGCTGGGCTGAACGTTTGCAGCTTGCCAGAACGCTGGGTTTTGATTTTGTGGAAATGTCCGTGGATGAAACCGACGCCCGGCTTTCGCGCCTTGACTGGAGCCGTGAGCAACGGCTGGCGCTGGTCAATGCCATTGCCGAAACCGGCGTGCGGGTGCCGTCCATGTGCCTGAGCGCGCACCGCCGCTTTCCCCTTGGCAGTGAAGATGACCACGTGCGTCAGCAGGGGCTTGCGATCATGCGTAAAGCCATCCAGTTCGCGCAGGACGTCGGCATCCGCGTGATCCAGCTGGCGGGCTACGACGTCTATTACCAGCAGGGCAGTGACGAAACGCGCCGCCGCTTTCGTGACGGGCTGAAAGAGAGCGTGGTGATGGCGAGCCGCGCTCAGGTGACGCTGGCGATGGAGATCATGGACTACCCGTTGATGAACTCCATCAGCAAAGCGCTGGGCTACGCCCATTACCTGAATAACCCCTGGTTCCAGCTCTACCCCGACATCGGCAACCTGTCCGCATGGGATAACGACGTACAGATGGAACTCCAGGCCGGGAGCGGACATATCGTCGCGGTACACGTTAAAGATACCCGCCCGGGTGAGTTTAAGAACGTGCCCTTTGGCGAAGGGATTGTGGATTTTGAGCGTTGCTTCGCCACCCTCAGGCAGAGCGGCTACTGCGGGCCGTACCTGATTGAGATGTGGAGCGAAACGGCCGCGGATCCGGCAGCCGACGTGATCAGGGCGCGGGACTGGGTACGTGAGCGCATGGCGCGGGCCGGTTTACAGGAGGCGGTATAATGGAACGACTCAGACAGCAGGTGTACGACGCTAATATGGCGCTGCCGCGCTACGGGCTGGTAACTTTTACCTGGGGCAACGTCAGCGCCATTGACCGCGAACGCGGCTGGGTGGCGATCAAACCGAGCGGCGTGGCGTATGAAGCCATGACGCCTGACGATATCGTCATTGTCGATCTCAGCGGCAAAGTGTTGCACGGGTGTCTTCATCCTTCCTCAGATACCGCCACGCATCTGGCGCTGTACCGCCGTTATTCTGCCCTCGGCGGTGTGGTGCATACCCATTCAACCCATGCCACCGCCTGGGCGCAGGCAGGACGGGCGATCCCGGCGTTGGGCACCACCCACGCGGATTACTTTGCTGCAGATATTCCCTGCACCCGCGCGTTAACTGAACAGGAAGTACGGGAAGAGTACGAACTCAATACCGGCAGGGTGATTATTGAAACTTTGGGCGACGCCGATCCGCTGCATACGCCGGGAATAGTGGTGTATCAGCACGGCCCTTTTGCCTGGGGAAAAGACGCCGCTGACGCGGTGCATAACGCGGTGGTAATGGAAGAGGTCGCGCGCATGGCGTGGATTGCCTGCGGCATTAACCCGCATTTAAAGCCCATCGACGACTACCTGCTGGAGAAGCATTTCCTGCGCAAGCACGGGCCGGACGCCTATTACGGGCAACGGTAATGACCGCGTAGACCCGTTTTACACGGTGTGCGAATTATTTGTGCAATTAGCTTGAGTTCGGTGGGCGTCGCAAGTATGATTACGCGTCAATTTTTCAGCCGCCTTTCAAACACGTTCCTTGCTTCCATGGGCCGCGGCTGACCCTGACAGGAGGCTGAATAATCCGTAAGGAGCAATTCGATGCGTCATTACGAAATCGTTTTTATGGTCCATCCTGACCAGAGCGAACAGGTTCCGGGCATGATCGAGCGTTACACTGGTGCAATCACTGCAGCAGAAGGTACGATCCACCGTCTGGAAGACTGGGGCCGCCGTCAGCTGGCTTATCCGATCAACAAACTGCACAAAGCCCACTACGTTCTGATGAACGTTGAAGCGCCGCAGGAAGCGATCGATGAGCTGGAAACTAACTTCCGCTTCAACGATGCCGTTATCCGCAGCATGGTTATGCGTACCAAAAACGCTGTTACTGAAGCATCTCCGATGGTTAAAGCGAAAGACGAGCGCCGTGAGCGTCGCGATGATTTCGCAAACGAAACCGCAGATGCTGATGATGCTGGGGATTCTGAAGAGTAATTTCTGATGACCAACCGTCTGGTGTTATCCGGCACCGTGTGCAGGATGCCCCTTCGAAAGGTCAGTCCATCAGGAATACCTCATTGCCAGTTCGTGCTTGAGCATCGTTCTGTGCAGGAGGAAGCCGGTTTCCACCGGCAGGCGTGGTGCCAGATGCCTGTAATAATCAGCGGGCACGAGAACCAGGCCATTACTCACAGTATAACGGTCGGTAGCGCAGTCACTGTTCAGGGGTTCATTAGTTGCCATAAGGCAAAGAACGGACTGACGAAAATGGTACTGCATGCCGAGCAGATTGATTTGATAGATTCTGGAGACTAGCCAAATGGCACGTTATTTCCGTCGTCGCAAGTTCTGCCGTTTCACCGCGGAAGGCGTTCAAGAGATCGACTATAAAGATATCGCAACGCTGAAAAACTACATCACCGAAAGCGGTAAGATTGTCCCAAGCCGTATCACCGGTACCCGTGCAAAATATCAGCGTCAGCTGGCTCGCGCTATCAAACGCGCACGCTACCTGTCCCTGCTGCCGTACACTGATCGTCATCAGTAATCGGTCACGGTCCATTAATACGACTTTGAGAGGATAAGGTAATGCAAGTTATTCTGCTTGATAAAGTAGCAAACCTGGGTAGCCTGGGTGATCAGGTTAACGTTAAAGCGGGTTACGCTCGTAACTTCCTGGTACCGCAGGGTAAAGCTGTTCCTGCTACCAAGAAAAACGTTGAATTCTTCGAAGCACGCCGTGCTGAACTGGAAGCCAAACTGGCTGACGTTCTGTCCGCTGCTGAAGCTCGCGCTGAGAAAATCAACGCACTGGGCACCGTTACCGTTGCGTCTAAAGCAGGCGACGAAGGTAAACTGTTCGGTTCCATCGGTACTCGCGACATCGCTGACGCTGTAACTGCAGCTGGCGTTGACGTGGCTAAGAGCGAAGTTCGTTTACCGAACGGCGTTCTGCGTACCACTGGTGAGCACGAAGTGAGCTTCCAGGTTCACAGCGAAGTGTTCGCTAAAGTTATCATCAACGTTGTTGCTGAGTAATCTGCAACCCACGTTTTGATAACAACGAAACGCCGGCCTTGTGCCGGCGTTTTGCTTTTCTGCCTTCTACTATTCTGATCCTGTACTGACTGGCTATTGCTTAACCTTTTCGCGATAATAGAAAAATAAAACATTATTTTATTTTTTGGTGAAGGAATGGACACAAGCCACCAGCCGCCTCTGTTTGCCCGCAAAAACGTCGTCTATATGGGCGCAGCGCTCTGCTGCCTGCTCTGGGGCAGCGCCTATCCGGCGATTAAGAGCGGCTACGAGATTTTTCAGATCGCCACCGACGATATCCCGTCAAAAATCGTTTTTGCCGGTTATCGCTTCCTGTTTGCCGGGCTGTTACTGCTGCTGTTCGCCATGATGCAGCGTAAACCCATCGCCCGTCTGAGCGGTCGCCAGTATGGGCAGCTCGCCGTGCTTGGCCTGACGCAAACGTCATTGCAGTACATCTTCTTTTATATTGGGCTTGCGTTCACCACCGGCGTGAAAGGCTCGATCATGAACGCCACCGGCACTTTCTTCAGCGTGCTACTGGCGCATTTCATCTACCAGAACGACAAGCTGAGCTACAACAAAACGCTCGGCTGCGTGCTGGGATTTGCCGGGGTGATGGTGGTTAACTTCAACAGCGGCATGGATTTCAGCTTCACGCTGATGGGCGACGGCTCGGTGGTGCTGGCGGCGTTTATTCTCTCGGCGGCCACGCTGTACGGCAAGCGCATTTCGCAAACGGTGGATCCGACGGTGATGACCGGCTATCAGCTGGGGATGGGCGGTCTGGCGCTGGTGGTGGGGGGCTATCTCACGGGCGGCTCGCTCACCCTGCACGGCTTCTCCTCGGTGGCCATTCTGGGCTATCTGACGCTGCTCTCTTCCGTGGCCTTTGCGCTGTGGAGTATTTTACTGAAATATAACCGCGTGGGCATGATCGCGCCCTTTAACTTCCTGATCCCGGTGTCGGGCGCAGTGCTGTCGGCGATTTTCCTCGGCGAAAACATCCTGGAATGGAAATATGCGCTGGCGCTGGTACTGGTGTGCTCCGGCATCTGGTGGGTGAATAAAGTCAAAAAGGGGAACGCCTGACGTTCCCTCTCTGTTCAACCCATTAATAATTAACGCGCACGGATAAAGCTGCCGTCCGTCTGGCGGGTAAACAGCACCTGCTGGTCGCCGCTGGCTTCGATGGTCAGCCCGGTGACCACGCCGTTGGCGTTCTGGCGGATTTTCACAATCTGCCCCGTTTGCAGGTTGCTGAGCGGCTTACCATTGCCTTCAACCTGCGCCATCGCATAGACATCCGTCGGCGGCAGATTATGGTCGCGGAACAGCTGAGCCAGGGTTTTACCCGGTTCGACGCGATAGGTGCGCCACTGCTGCTCAATGCCGGTCGGCTCCTGCAACGGCGCGCTATTCTGTGTGGTCGGCGGCTGTTCCTGCTCTTGCTCCTGGATTGGCTCCGGCGCAATGGGCGCTACCTGGCCGTCGTTTTGCGGCGACGAGACCAGCGGCGGCTGTTCGGGCTGCGCAGTCTGTTGCGACTGAGGCTGTGACTGCGACTGGAGATCAAGTTGCGCATCGCGGGTGGTGGACGACACCTCGCTGTCGTCGGTACCCGGCAGCAGGAACCCGATAACGATCAGCGCAGCGGCGAAAATAATGCCACGGCGATGGCCCGGCGGCAGCGGATCCATGATGCGCACGTTGTCCGGCGCGTGCCAGATCCTCGCCAGGGTTGGTTTCAGTTCAAATCGCCCGGGCATGGCTTTCCTCCTGCTCCGCGTCGTTAGTATCCTGTGTCACTGAGTATAGTTTGCTAACTGCCTGATGAGCGTAGTAAAGCACGCTTTCGTGACTTCAGTTCGGGAAAAATCTTACCGCCACCATTGTTTCTTTTTCCCTGCGATTTGTCATCAATCCCCGCGACAAAGTTTTACCCGTCGCAGCCTGACTGTTATGCTGCCCGCTACTTTAAATGCGATGAAAGGAAAACCCATGACAACCCCGACTTTTGACACTATCGAAGCGCAGGCAAGCTACGGCATTGGCCTGCAGGTAGGGCAGCAACTGAGCGAGTCTGGCCTGCAGGGGCTGTTACCGGAAGCGCTGGTAGCGGGCATTGCTGACGCGCTGGCAGGCAAACAGCCGGCGGTACCGGTCGATGTCGTTCACCGTGCCCTGCGTGAAATCCATGAACGCGCTGACGCCGTCCGTCGCGAGCGCTTCGAAGCGATGGCGTCTGAAGGCGTGAAATACCTGGACGAAAACCGTGAGAAAGACGGCGTGAACAGCACCGAATCCGGTCTGCAGTTCCGTGTACTGACTCAGGGCGAAGGTCCGATCCCGGCACGTACTGACCGCGTGCGCGTGCACTACACCGGTAAACTGATCGACGGCACCGTGTTCGACAGCTCTGTAGCCCGTGGCGAACCGGCTGAATTCCCGGTTAACGGCGTGATCCCAGGCTGGATCGAAGCGCTGACCCTGATGCCGGTTGGCTCGAAGTGGGAACTGACCATTCCGCAAAACCTGGCGTACGGCGAGCGTGGCGCAGGCGCGTCTATCCCTCCGTTCAGCACCCTGGTCTTTGAAGTGGAATTACTGGAAATCCTGTAATTTCCCGCAAAGTAACCCTCTCCCGTAACCGGGAGAGGGTATTTTCTCTCCGCACATATGCCGTTCTTTAGCTCAGAGTCGATATTTAATGTTGCAAATGCATTTGTTGCGTGTATTTTTGTGACCTGATTCGCACAGACGAAGTGATATAACACTCAGTTTAAACATAAATTTAACATCTCATTCAAAACACAGTATTCATCCCTCCGATTCTTACCTACTATCGATGAGTCAAAAAACCAAGGCATTGTCACGCACGTGACACTATGAAAGGCCAGAAGAGCCTCAACAACGCAGACAGGTACAGGAATAAATACATGGTAGATCAAACGAAGGTCGCCGCTGACCAGCAGGCTCCGGCGGAGCAATCGCTACGGCGCAATCTCACCAACCGTCACATCCAGCTTATCGCCATCGGTGGCGCTATCGGCACCGGCCTGTTTATGGGCTCAGGTAAAACCATCAGTCTGGCCGGCCCGTCGATCATATTTGTCTATATGATCATCGGCTTTATGCTGTTTTTCGTGATGCGCGCGATGGGCGAACTGCTGCTGTCAAATCTGGAATATAAGTCGTTCAGCGATTTCGCCGCCGATTTGCTGGGGCCGTGGGCGGGTTACTTTACCGGCTGGACCTACTGGTTTTGCTGGGTGGTTACCGGCATGGCCGACGTGGTGGCGATCACCTCTTATGCACAGTTCTGGTTCCCCAACTTATCGGACTGGGTGGCTTCGCTGGCGGTGATCCTGCTGTTGCTGAGCCTCAACCTCGCGACGGTGAAAATGTTCGGCGAAATGGAATTCTGGTTCGCGATGATCAAAATCGTCGCTATTGTCGGGCTGGTGGTGGTGGGCCTGGTGATGGTGCTGACCGAATTCACCTCGCCGAGTGGCGTACAGGCCTCTTTCGCGCATCTGTGGAATGACGGCGGCTGGTTCCCGAAAGGCATCAGCGGTTTCTTTGCCGGTTTCCAGATCGCGGTGTTTGCCTTTGTGGGGATCGAACTGGTCGGCACGACGGCCGCAGAAACGAAGGATCCGGAAAAATCCCTGCCGCGCGCCATCAACTCCATTCCGATCCGTATCATCATGTTCTACGTGTTCGCGCTGATTATTATTATGTCGGTGACGCCGTGGAGCTCGGTAGTGGCGGAAAAGAGCCCGTTCGTTGAGCTGTTCGTGCTGGTCGGCTTACCGGCGGCAGCAAGCATTATCAACTTTGTGGTGCTGACTTCGGCCGCGTCGTCGGCGAACAGCGGCGTGTTCTCCACCAGCCGTATGTTGTTCGGCCTGGCGCAGGACGGGGCCGCGCCGAAAAGCTTCGGTAAGCTGTCAAAACGCGCGGTACCGGCAACGGGTCTGACCTTCTCCTGCATCTGCCTGCTGGGCGGCGTGGTGATGCTGTATGTTAATCCGAGCGTGATCTCTGCCTTCACCATGATCACCACGGTATCGGCGATCCTGTTCATGTTTGTGTGGACCATTATTCTTTGCTCGTATCTGGTCTACCGCAAACAGCGCCCGCACCTGCATGAGAAGTCGATTTATAAGATGCCGCTCGGCAAGCTGATGTGCTGGGTGTGTATGGCGTTCTTCGTCTTCGTGCTGGTTCTGCTGACGCTGGAAGAAGATACCCGCCAGGCGCTGATCGTCACGCCGCTGTGGTTTATCGTGCTGGGTGTGTTCTGGTTCTTAGTGGGTAAGAAGCGTATGGCACGTATGCGCCGCTAGTCGCCTGTAATGCAGGATGGCGCTGCGCTTATCCGGCCTGGACAATAATCCCGTTCACGTAGGCCCGGTAAGCGTAGCGCCACCGGGCAACGCCATTACTCCCCGCTTAATGCCCGCGGAAACAGCACATTGTTTTCCAGACTGATGTGCTCCATCAGATCGTCAATCAGTTCATTAATGCCGTTGTACATCGCTTTCCAGGTGGTGCAGGCTTCCGGCGGCGGCGTCACGTTATTGGTGGTGTGCTTGATCACCTCCAGCAGTTCCCCCGCTTCATCATGCTCGCTCTCCATGACGTTAATCGGTCCGGCGGCGTGGCTGCCCATGCCCTGTTTGATCATCGGGAAGAGGATCTGCTCCTCTTTCATCATATGGCTGGAAAGCTCCTGATGCAGCATGGTCAGGTATTTGGTCAGGCCGCGCGGCACGTTGGGTTTATCGGCATGGACGCGCTCGACTTTGGTGGCCTGCAGGATCAGCTCCGGTAACTGCTCGCGGTGGCGATCGTGATAGCGCACGATGATATGGTCGATGATGTTTGCAAGCGGCTCCACGCGCCAGTCCTTCTCTACCGGCTGTTCAGCCAGTTTCGCCAGCTGCGCTTCAATGGCCGCCACATCCAGCTCTTTGCGCGCCGCGGCACGTGCCAGCGTTTGCTTACCCCCACAGCAGTAATCCATATCGTATTGACGGAACAGGGCAGAAGCGCGGGGGATGGACAGCGCCAGCTCACCTAAAGGTTGATCGCGAAAGGCCATGGCAGTTACCTCGTTAGTCAGAATATAAGATGCATTTTAAATGCATCTTTAAGCTGCGGCTATACCCCTTATGAGTGACGGGATTTATTTGCCCATTTTTGTGCGCTGAGTCACAAAAATTTACTGCTTATAACGTATTGAAACTACTTGCGAAAGTGAAGATTTGGTATCGAGTCTGCAATATCTTCGTTAAACAAGCGTTAAAACCTGCCGATATACCCCCGTCACATAAAAATCCTGCATCCGATAAAAGGTTCCCGATGTTTAAACGTGTAAAAGTTATAACCCTGTTGATAATGGTGCTTTTCGTGCTCGGCGCGATGCAACTGATTGCTGCGGCCGTGTTTATCAATGCGCTCAACAATGACAAACAGAATTTTAATGTCTCCCAGGTCTCCAGCCAGAACGTGGCGGAATTTACCGACGCCTGGATCAGCCTGAACCAGGCCCGCGTGACGCTTAACCGCGGGATGTTACGTCTGCAAAGCAGCACCGCGAGCCAAATCAACGGCGGCGAGCTGGGTGAGCTGGTGAAAACCGCGAAAAGCCTGCTGGACGATGCGCAAAAGCACTATGAAATCTACGATGCGTTGCCGGAAACGCCGGGCATGGATCCTCGCCTGCCGCCGGAGCTGGAAAAGCAATACGGCATCTATTCCACTACCCTGAACGAAATGAACCGTCTGCTGGCAGCAGGCGATCTGGAGGCGATGTTCAGACAGGGCGCAGAGAGCAAACAGGTTGCCATGCAGAGCGTTTATCGCGAATGGCGTGCCGCGCAGGCTGAGCTGGCGAACAAAGGCGTCATCGATAACGAAAATGATTATGTGCGCATCATGTGGATCCTCAGCGCCATCATGCTGCTGGTGGTGGCGGTGATCGTCGCCAGCTGGATCGCCATGCAGCGCGTGCTGCTGAAGCCGTTACATGAAGTGATGGCCCACATCCGCCACATCGCGGCGGGCGATCTGACCCATGAAATCGATGCGGAAGGCAAAAACGAAATGGCGCTGCTGGCGTCAAACGTACGTGAAATGCAGCAGGCGCTGGCGACCACCGTCAGCGTGGTGCGCGATGGCGCGGACACTATCTTTACCGGCGCGGGTGAAATCTCTGCCGGCAGCAACGATCTCTCTTCCCGTACTGAGCAACAGGCCGCTTCGCTGGAAGAAACCGCTGCCAGCATGGAACAGCTGACCGCTACCGTGAAGCAGAATGCCGATAACGCCCGTCAGGCGACGCAGCTGGCGAAAACCGCCTCTGAAACCGCGCAGAAAGGCGGCGCAGTGGTGGACGGCGTGGTGCGTACCATGGACGAAATCGCCACCAGCTCCAGCAAAATCGCGCAGATCACCAACGTCATCGATGGCATTGCTTTCCAGACCAATATTCTGGCGCTGAACGCCGCGGTGGAAGCCGCCCGTGCCGGTGAGCAGGGTCGTGGCTTTGCGGTGGTAGCCGGTGAAGTTCGTACCCTGGCGAGCCGCAGCGCACAGGCAGCTAAAGAGATCAAAGCGCTGATCGACGATTCAGGTAGCCGCGTAGATGCAGGTTCTGCGCTGGTGCATGAAGCCGGTGAAACCATGGCGGAAATCGTCAACGCCGTAACGCGCGTCACCGATATTATGGGCGAAATCGCTTCGGCTTCCGACGAGCAGAGCCGTGGTATTGACCAGGTGGGTCAGGCTGTGGCGGAGATGGATCGTGTGACGCAGCAGAACGCCTCGCTGGTGGAAGAATCCGCGGCAGCAGCAGCGGCGCTGGAAGAGCAGGCCTCCCTGCTTAACGATACCGTGGCGGTGTTCAAAGTGAAACGTCGCGCCCCGGCTGCCGTAGCAAACGCGCGTCCGGCGGCGGTGAAAATGAAGCCGGTTGCCGCGACTACAGACGCGAACTGGGAAACCTTCTAAGCCTGATGCCCGGCGGCGCATGCTTGCCGGGCCTGGATGG
>NZ_CP127837.1:1642950-1656432 GCF_030291195.1 Enterobacter sp. PGRG2
GCCGCCACCCGGCACTATCATCCGTTCACCACCCGTTTTACCCGCACCGCGATCACCACTCCCACCACCAGCAGCGCAATTCCCGACACCGTCAACAGCGGCGGCACGCTCTGGCGCAGCAAAAAGGTATACAGCAAGCCCGCCAGCGTTTCGAATACGATCAACGGTCCGAGGATCACCGTCGGCAATTTCTGGCTGGCCAGGTTCCAGCACAGCGCCCCCACCCATGAACACAAAATGGCAATGGCCGTCATCAGGCCAATAAACACCAGCGGGCGTGGACCAAACGGCAGCGCAAATCCCGGCTGATCCGCCTGTAACCACACACAGGCCGCAATATAGCCCACCAGCGACACCGGCAGCGTCACCAGGCCCTGCGCCGTCGCCCACATCATCGGATGACGCGTGGGATTTTCCCGCAGCCAGCGGGCATTGCGCAGCGCATACCACGCCCAGCACGCCACCGACACCAGCGCCAGCGCGATCCCCGAACCATAGCGCCACCCGCTGAAATTCGGCAGCCCGTGCCGCAGTTCGGCGATATTCACACACAACAGCCCTGCGGCGATGCACAGCAGCGCGGGCGCAAGGCGCAGCCACGGCAGCTTGCCGTCGCGCTTGCTGTAGAGCAGATTCGCCAGCACCGGCAGCACCACCGGCAGCGTGCCGATGATCATCGTTGAGACGGGCGCGCCGGTACGCTGAATAGCGCTGGCGAGACAAACGTAATAAACCAGGTTGCCCGACAGGGTCAGCGCCAGGGCGATCAACCAGTCATGACGGCTTAACTGACGCAGACGTGCACGCCCCAGCCAGGCCAGCGGCACGGCGATAAGCCCGAGCGCCAGATAACGTCCGGTCGACTGCAAAATCGCCGGATAGTCCGGCACCAGCAGCGGCCCGACAAAAATCAGTCCCCACATTAACCCTGCGGCCAGGGCATACAGCACACCACTAATCATCCTGCCATCCATATTATTCATGTTGATCGGCAGTGTAGGGCAGGGCAGAGGAAGAATATTGTATGAGGTTGCGCATCAGCGGCGGGCGACCTGCTTCTGGTAGCGTACCGGCGTGATGCCATAGCGGCGGGTAAAGGCGCGGGTCAGGTGCGACTGATCGGTCAGCCCGGTTAAGGCGGCGACATCGGCGGCGGGCAGGCCGTGAGTGAGGAAATTCTTTGCCCGCCACAGGCGGATCGCCATCAGCATCTGGTGCGGGGTGACGTGATAATGGGCTTTAAACTGACGCTGGAAATGGTACGGGCTGAGGGACGCCACGCGCGCCAGTTCGTCGAGGGTCAGCGGCTGCATATAGTTATCATGCAGGTACTCCCGTACGCGCTCAAAACGGTGCGCCCCTTCGGCACTGACCGGCGCATGACGGGCCAGCGGCTGAAAAGCGTCGATCAAATCGAGCAGATAACCCTGCTGCGCCAGCGTGTCGTCGCTATGCCACAGGGCATGGATCAGGGCGCAAATCTGCCGCGAACGCAGCGGATCGTGACGGGAGGCGTCAGCAAACCACCAGTGGCGGATGCCGGTGACCTGCTCCAGCAAGTCAGGCTCCAGATAAATCATGCGATAGCGCCAGCCGTCAGCGGTTTCCGCCTCGCCGGTGTGCAGTTCATCAGGATTCATGGTGACGACGGAGTTCACCGGGGCGACGTGCTGCGCGCCGCGATAGCGAAAACGCTCGGCACCGGCTTCTATAGCGCCAATGCCGAAGGCTTCGTGGGTGTGCGGCTCAAAGGCGTAGCGGGAGATATGGGCCTGATACAGCTCGACGCCCGGCAACTGCGGCAGGTGCCGAAAACGGGCGCGGTCTTTCTCATCGCTGAACTGTTCCGGTACGCCTTGCACATTCACTCTCCGCCAGGGTCATGCCTTCATTATTAAGGATGACCCGGCGGCATGCTACAAAAATTAACTAGTTTGTAACAGTTACAGTATGGCTTTGATGCTGTCGGCAATCGGCGTGGTCGGGCGACCAATCAGTTTGCTGAGCGTATGGCTGTCATCAAACAGACCGCCTTTAGACGCGCCGGTGTCGGAGTTCGCCAGCAGGCTGGCAAAGGCGTCCGGCAGGCCGACACCGCGCAGCGCCGCGGCATAATCGGCTTCGCTGAGGTTCTGATAGACCACGTTTTTACCGCTCTGCTTAGACAGTTCCGCCGCCAGTTCGCTCAGCGTCCAGGCCTGATCGCCCGCCAGCTCATACACCTTACCGGCATGGCCGTCTTCACTGACCACTTTTGCAGCGGCAGCGGCGTAGTCCTCACGGGTTGCCGAGGCGATTTTGCCGTCGCCCGCCGCGCCGATAAACACGCCGTGCGCCAGCGCAGGCGGAGCGCTGGCGAGATAGTTTTCGCTGTACCAGCCGTTACGCAGCAGGGCGTAAGGAATGCCGGAGGCGGCAAGCAGTTTCTCCGTTTCGATATGTTCAGCGGCGAGGCCGAGCGGTGAGGTATCCGCATGCAGCAGGCTGGTATAGGCAATGAAACTGACGCCTGCGGCTTTGGCTGCGTTGATCACATTGCGATGCTGAGCGGTGCGCTGACCCACTTCGCTGGAGGAGATGAGCAGCAGTTTCTCAACGCCTTCCAGCGCGCGGGTTAATGCCGCTTCGTCGCCGTAATCCGCCTGACGAACGACAACGCCCTGTTGCGCCAGCGCGTCGGCTTTCGCGGGGTTACGCACAATGGCGACGATCTGGCTGGCGGGAACGGTTTTCTGCAGGGCGGCGACAGCTAACTGACCAAGCTGGCCGGTGGCTCCGGTAATAGCAATCATGGAAAACTCCTTCGTCTCTGGGTTGTGTTATGAGACACTATCACCCTGACTCACTTTTAGTAAGTACGTACAAAAAGGTTAGTATGAAGAAAGTTGAACGTCCTGCCACCCTCAGCGAGCAACTGCGCGACGGCAATTTATTCGCCGAGCAGTGTCCGTCCCGGGATGTGCTTAAACATGTGACCAGCCGCTGGGGGGTGTTGATCCTGGTGGCATTACGCGACGGCACGCACCGTTTCAGCGAACTGCGCCGCAAGATGGGTGGCGTCAGCGAGAAAATGCTGTCGCAAAGCCTGCAATGGCTGGAGCAGGACGGCTTTATCAATCGGGTGTCTTATCCGGTGGTGCCGCCCCATGTGGAGTACAGCCTGACGCCGCTGGGCGAGCAGGTGAGTGAGAAGGTGGCGGACCTGGCGGACTGGATCGAGCTGAATCTGCCGCAGGTGCTGGCGCTTCGCGACGAGCGTGCTGCGTAAAGTGCCGGGTGGCGGTGCGATATATGCCGGGTGGCGGCTTCGCCTTACCCGGCCTACGGGATGGTGAACATGTAGGCCCGGCAAGCCTGCGCCGCCGGGCGTTTTGTCGGTTGATGTGCGGCGTGATTTATTTGCCGCTTAAATCTAACTGATAAATCGCGAAACCGATGTCATCGGTGCCGGTATTTTTCATCGGATACTGCGCTTTCTCTTTGATAAAGGCCGCCGCTTTTTCCGACGGCGAGGTTTCAAAGCGAATATCGAGCGGCGCTTTACTGTGGATAGGGGCCAGACGCCAGTTGTTATCCGCCGCCGGGTGGATCTCGCCCGCGCGCGCCGACTCGTCGCCGATCCATTTCGCCAGCACCGCGCGGTTTTCATCCGGCGAGGCAAAAGCGATATGGCTGTCGCCGGTACCGGCAAACTTGCCGCCGTAAGCGCGGTAGTTATTGGTGGCGACAAGGAAGGTCGCCGCCGGATCGACAGCTTTGCCGTTGAAGGTCAGATCCTTAATGCGCTCCGCTTGCGGGTTCACGCTCTGGCATTCGCCGTCGTAGCGCGCCGGCTGGGTGATGTCGATCTGATACTTCACGCCGTCGATGACATCGAAGTTATAGGTGCGGAAACCGTCCCAGTTGATCAGCGACTGCGGTTTGTTGCTGTTCACATCAATCTGATTAAACTGCCCGGCGGAGCACTCCAGCCACTCTTTCAGTTCGCTACCGCTGACTTTCACCACCACCAGGGTGTTCGGATACAGATAGAGATCGGCGGCGTTACGGAAGGTAAGCTGGCCTTTTTCTACCTCAACAAAGCTCGCCGGATCGTTTTTACGACCACCCACTTTGAACGGCGCGGCGGCAGACAGCACCGGCAGTTTCGCCAGATCCGGATCGCCCTGAATGAAATGCTCAACGTAGGCTTTTTGCGCGTTGTTCACCACCTGAACCGTCGGATCGTCCTGCACCAGCGCCAGATAGCTGTACATGTTGTCGGCGGAATTGCCGATCGGCTTGCTGACAAACTCCCGCGTCGCGTCGTGGTCATGCTTCAGCACGTCCACCAGTTTGCTGTCTTCAGCGACCAGCGATTTTTTCGCCACCGCGTCATAAATCGGACGCGCTTCCGCTTTCGACTGCGTGACCTGCCACTTACCGCTGTCATTGCTCAGCGTCAGATCCACCACGCCAAGATGATCGCCCCACATGCCCGGCATCACCGACGGCACGCCGTTCAGCTTGCCGTTCTCCACGTCCGCGCCCTTGATGCTGGCGAAGTCTTTCGACGGGAAAACCGCATGAGCGTGGCCGAACAGAATGGTATCCACGCCCGGCACCTGACTTAAGTAGTACACAGAGTTTTCCGCCATCGCCTGATACGGATCGGCAGACAGGCCGGAGTGGGCCACTACCACCACCAGATCCGCGCCTTTCTCACGCATCTCCGGCACATAACGGCGCGCGGTTTCGGTGATGTCGTTGACCGTGACTTTGCCGTCGAGATTGGCTTTATCCCAGGTCATGATCTGCGGCGGCACAAAGCCGATATAGCCGATACGCAGATTATGCTCTTTACCGTCTTTATCTTTAACCGTGGTGTCTTTAATGATGTAAGGAGTGAACAGAGGCTTTTTGGTTTTAACGTCGATGATATTGGCGTTAACGTACGGGAATTTCGCCCCTGCCAGCGCGTTGTGCAGGAAATCCAGACCATAGTTGAATTCATGGTTGCCGAGGTTGCCCACCGCATAATCCAGGGTATTTAACGCCTTATAAACCGGGTGCACCTCGCCTTTTTTCAGTCCGTGGCTGGCAACATAATCGCCGAGCGGGCTGCCCTGGATCAGGTCGCCATTATCCACCAGCACGCTGTTCGTGGCTTCACTGCGGGCGGCGTTGATCAGGCTGGCGGTACGCACCAGGCCGAATTTTTCTGTCGCGCTATCTTTGTAGTAATCGAAGTCCATCATATTGCTATGCAAATCAGTGGTTTCCATAATACGGAGATCCACCGTTGCGGCCTGCACGCTGGCGGCGATCAGCGTGGCCAGGAGCGTTGCGCTAAACTTAATCATCAGAGATGTCCTTTTTAAGATCTAAGCCACAAAAGAGAATGTATTTACATTTTGTTGCTTACAGAATTGTGAATCTTGCCATAAAAGTTGCCATGGAAACCGGAATCACTATCACAGATGGCGGATCCCTTTATGATGCGATATAAGTAAAACAACGAGTTAACCCACTGAAATAAAAAAGAGGTGGACGATGTTAGATGCAATTTGTCAGCTTGCCCGCGAGGCAGGGGATGCGATTATGCAGGTGTACGACGGCCATCAGCCGATGGACGTCACCAGTAAAACCGATGACTCACCCGTAACGGCGGCCGACATTGCCGCTCATCAAATTATTGTGCAGGGGCTGGTGGCATTAACGCCGGATATTCCGGTGCTCTCGGAAGAAGATCCGCCGTCCTGGGAAATCCGCCAGCACTGGCAGCGCTACTGGCTGGTGGATCCGCTGGACGGCACCAAAGAATTTATCAAACGCAACGGCGAGTTCACGGTGAACATTGCGCTGATCGAAAACGGCAAGCCGGTGCTCGGCGTGGTCTACGCGCCGGTGCTTAACGTGATGTACAGCGCCGCCGACGGCAAAGCCTGGAAAGAAGAGAGCGGCATCCGCAAGCCGATTCAGGTGCGCGATGCCCGTCCGCCGCTGGTGGTGATCAGCCGCTCGCACAGTGATGATGAGCTGAAAGAGTACCTGCAACAGCTGGGCGAGCACCAGACCACGTCCATTGGCTCGTCGCTGAAATTCTGCCTGGTGGCAGAAGGGCAGGCGCAGCTTTATCCGCGCTTTGGGCCGACCAACGTCTGGGATACGGCGGCGGGCCATGCGGTGGCCGCCGCCGCCGGGGCGCACGTTCACGACTGGCAGGGTAAAACCCTTGACTATACGCCGCGTGAATCCTTCCTCAACCCCGGCTTCCGGGTCTCTATTTACTGAGTAACTGGCGCAGCAGGGCGACTACCTGCTGCGCTTCTTCTGGCGTCAGCGCGCCATCTTTCGCCCATTGCACCCGTCCGTCTTTATCCAGCACCGCCACTGCAGAGCTTTCTTCATCCAGTTGCCAGGCTTTACGCGCTACGCCGTCGCTGTCGACGATAAACTGTGACCAGGGATAGAGCTTTTTATTGCTCTCAATGCTGCTGCGCACAAACATCGCCGAACCGGGAATGGCATCATCGGTATTAATGATGGTGGTGGTCTGGTAACGGTCGTGGGGCAAATTCGCCGATTTGATCGCTTCGATCAGCGCGGCATTTTTCTCTTTTGCTGACGAACGACCGGCAATATGTTGCACCACCCGCACTTTTCCAGGCAGCTGCGCGCTGTTCCATTTTTTGTAGCTAAACTCATTATTACTGAGGATCAGCTCCCCTCTGTCGGCGATGCCGACCGGCGGAACGCGCTGATTGTTCTCAAAGCGATGGGCAGAGGCCATCAATGGCAGGAGCAGGCAGGTGGCTGCCAGCAGAGTGCGTAAGGTCATGAGGTTTCCTTCTGTATTATTGTTTGCAGGTGATCCGACCACTTGGTCTTAACATTTTTAATCATAAGTGCGATCAAGGGTGTTTTCCCGCAATCCCGGTGCCACTTTGCGGCGTAACGCACACATCTGTAAAAAAACGACGACTTATACTGCCTCTGATTAAGCATGGAAAAGAATATTCTGATTAATTGTCATGAAACGGTAAATAACCTGCTGCAAACTGGGTAACAGGTGGTTTGTGATCTATAGTCATTGGGCAACAAAATTTGCGTTCATAACAGTCGGTCCGATTGTGGTACCGCAAGGGCGTAGACTCAGCAGAAGAGAGACAACAATGAAAATTTTCCAACGTTACAACCCGCTTCAGGTAGCAAAATACGTAAAAATCCTGTTTCGTGGACGGTTGTACATCAAGGACGTCGGGGCTTTCGAGTTTGATAAGGGTAAGATCCTGCTGCCGAAAGTAAAAGACAAACAGCATTACTCTGTAATGTCTGAAGTTAACCGCCAGGTACTGCGTTTGCAGTCTGATTTGGCGTAATCGATGTGCTATGCAGTCGTCTAAATAACTAAAATGCAAACGGCCCCTGAAGGGGCCGTTGATGTTTCTGGCACAGGTAAAAGTTATGCCGCGCCTTTCTCACTGCCATCCGGCATTTTCGGCACCAGCACCGTTGGCTTGCTGTCGATACGCGTCACCAGCAGCTGATCGATGCGGAAGTTATCAATATCCACCACTTCGAACTTAAAGCCGTTGAATTTCACCGAGTCGGTGCGTTTCGGGATTTTACGCAGCATGAACATCATAAAACCACCGATGGTTTCATAGTTGCCGGACTGCGGGAACTCGTCGATATCCAGTACGCGCATCACGTCGTCAATCGGCGTACCGCCGTCAATCAGCCATGAGTTTTCATCGCGCGCCACGATCTGCTCTTCCTGACCCTGGCCCACCAGATCGCCCATCAGCGTGGTCATCACATCGTTCAGCGTGATAATGCCCACCACCAGCGCGTATTCATTCATGATCACCGCGAAGTCTTCACCCGCCGCTTTGAAACTTTCCAGCGCTTCCGAAAGCGTCAGCGTATCCGGCACGATCAGGGTGTTGCGGATCTGCACGCCGTTCACCAGCGTCAGGCTCTGGTTGCCAATTACACGGTTCAGCAGATCCTTGGAATCCACATAGCCGATGATATGGTCAATATCTTCATTACAGACGAGGAATTTGGAGTGCGGATGCTGCGCCACTTTATTCTTCAGGCTCTGCTCATCTTCATGCAAATCGAACCAGATGATGTTCTCGCGCGAGGTCATGGACGACGGCACGGTACGGGATTCCAGTTCAAAGACGTTCTCGATAAGCTCGTGCTCCTGCTTACGCAGCACGCCCGCCAGCGCGCCCGCTTCCACCACCGCATAAATATCGTCGGAGGTGATGTCGTCTTTGCGCACCATCGGCAGTTTGAAAATGCGGAAAATCACGTTTGCCAGGCCATTAAAGAACCACACCAGCGGGGTGAAGATAAACAGGCAGAAGCGCATCGGGTTGATGATGCGCAAAGCCACCGCTTCTGGCGCAATCATACCGATGCGTTTCGGAGTGAGATCCGCAAACAGGATGAACATACTGGTAACAAGGGTGAAGGAGATCATAAAGCTCAGCTGATCCGCCAGCTCCGGTGACATGAAGTTGATCAGCACGCTGTAGAAGGCCGGGGAGAATGCCGCATCGCCCACGATACCGCCGAGAATGGCGACCGCGTTAAGGCCGATTTGCACCACCGTAAAGAACATACCCGGCGTTTCCTGCATTTTCAGGATGCGCATGGCATTGATATTGCCCTCATCGGCCAGCAGCTTAAGTTTAATTTTACGGGACGCCGCGAGCGAAATCTCCGACAGCGAGAAAAACGCACTCACAGCGATCAGACAGAGTATTAGTAAAATACTGTTTAACATATCTTATCCAGCCATAGGCCAGATCCTCGAAAGGGGGAAGGTTGAAAATCTATGTGGTAAAGCTAAGTAAAAGCGGGCCGTGGAAGGTTGACCCGCAATTTCAGGGGGTAGTATAGCCTAAGGCAGCGTTGGGTTGCCAGAACGGGCTTGGTCAGTAATACACCGCCTTCATTGCGCCAGGCTTATCCATTGCCGGATCTGCGAGGAGCGGTAGATCGCTTCGACTATCGCCTGCGCGCAGGCGGCATCCTCAAGGGAGACATGCACAGGCCGCGTGGGATCGCGTACGGTGGTATAAAACTGCTGGATCGCCCGCCGGTGGCCGTCGCCCCAGTAGTTTCTGGCATCGCCGTCTGGCGGGGTATCCTGCGCCAGCAGCGTGCGGGCATTACCGGTAATGCGCCAGAGCTGATTTTCCTCCAGCCGTAAGCGTCCCCGTTCGCCGTCGATCTCAAGGGAAAGCGCGGCATCTGCTGAGTAGCAGGTGGTGGCATGAAACACGCCATACGCCCCGCCGCTGAATTCCAGCGTCGCCATCGCGCTGTCTTCCGTCTCGATCACCCCGCTTAATAAAGTGCTGTCGACCACGCCTTTCACCCGCGTCACGCCGCCCGCGAACCACTGCATCAGATCGAGGGTGTGGATCGCCTGGTTGATTAGCAGGCTACCGCCCTCGGTGGCAAAGCGTCCGCGCCAGCCGCCAGGCCTGTAGTAATCACCGCCGCGCGACCATGTCAGGCTGGCCTTCATGCCCCGCAGCTGGCCGATGCCGCCATCCGCCAGCTGCGCCCGGATCGCCTGGCTGGTGGGGTTATAGCGATTCTGAAAACACAGGCCGAGCACGCCCTCAGCACCGGCAGCCGCTTCACGGATTTGCGCCACCTCTGCCAGCGACAGGCCGACCGGCTTTTCGCTGAACACCTGCTTTCCGGCGGCAAGCGCCGCGATGATCATCTCCCGGTGCAGATGGTGCGGCGTACAGATATGCACCGCGTCGATGTTCATATCCGTGAGCATCTCGTGATAATCCTGATAAAAACGGCAGCCGTAGCGGCGGGCCAGCGCCGCGCCTTTTTCCGCGTCAATGTCCACCAGCGCGTGCAGGCTCACCCCTGGCGTATGTTGCAGTGCCGCCACGTGGCAGCCATGGATCGCCCCCGCGCCAATGATGGCGACGTTAAGACTGTCCATTTACGCCTCCGGCTGACGGGCGTTTGCCAGCATTTGCGCCCGCACGCACAGCTCTGCCGCTTTGAACGCGTGCGCCTGGGTCATGGCGTTTTCGGTGCGGTGCAGACAGTCGAGTATCAGCGCGCCAAAATAGGGGAAGCCAATTTTTCCGGCGACGGGATAACGGAATTCGCCCGCCTGATTCACCAGATAGACCACGTCCTGCTCGCCGCGCGACAGGTCGATGTATTTGCGGATCTCAATATAACCTTCGGTGCCGAGCAGCGTCAGGCGGCCGTCACCCCAGGTGGACAACCCGTCCGGCGTGAACCAGTCGCAGCGGAAATAGCCGCTCGCGCCGTTCTCTCCCGCCAGCATGGCATCGCCAAAATCTTCAAAAGTGGGATACTGTGGATGGTTAACATTGCGTACCTGGCTTGCCAGGATGCGCGCGTCCTGGTTGCCGGTATAAAACAGAAACTGTTCGATCTGATGGCTGCCGATGTCGCAGAGAATACCGCCATAATAGCGGCGATCGTAGAACCAGTCCGGGCGGCCGTGGCCTTCGCGGTGCGGCCCAGTGCCGAGCGTCTGGATCACCCGACCAATCGCCCCCTGCGCCACCAGTTGTCCGGCAAAGACCGCGCTTTCCACATGCAGCCGCTCGCTGTAGTAGACCGCGTATTTGCGCCCGGTTTTCGCCACCATCGCCTTCGCGTCCGCCAGCTGTTCCAGGCTGATAAGCGGCGCTTTGTCGGTGAAATAATCTTTTCCGGCGGCCATTACCTTAAGCCCCAGCGGGCAGCGTTCCGACGGAACCGCCGCTGCCGCCACCAGCTTCACCCCGGGATCGCGCAGAATAACCTCCAGCGAGGCGGCCGCCTGCGCCTGCGGATACTGTTCGAGGAATTTTTCCACCCTGGCCGCGTCCGCATCATAAACCCATTTCAGGGTCGCGCCCGCCTCCGTCAGACCGTTGCACATACCGTAAATATGCCCGTGATCGAGCGCCACGGCGGCAAAAACAAATTCCCCGCTGCCCACTACCGGCTGCGGTTTGCCCGTCGGGGCATAATGCATTCCATCCTGCTTGTTCATCTCTGTCTCCTTTGGCGATCACCAGGTCCCGGAGGCGTCCAGGGTGCGGTTTTCAACGTTTTTCTCTGCCGACTGCGCGATGCGCTCCTGCAACAGGTGCAGATAGCGCGTTTCGTCCAGCGGCAGCTCAACCCAGTCGTCCGTCCAGGTGGAGAGGTGCATGGCGTTGGAGAGCGTCAGGCCGTGGATGCCTTCACAGCCTGGTGCGATAAGCGGCTCGCCGCGCAGAATGGCGGCAGTGAAATTGGCGGTAATAACCTGATGATCGCTGCAAGGCGCGGCAACGGGTAGGGTCACTTCCCAGCATTCCGGCTCGCCAAAACCGTGCTGCCAGCGGGCATTGAAGTCCGGTTCGGATTCGCGCAGACGCCAGAAGCGTAAAGCGCCGTCTTCCACCACCACTTTGCCGCGATCGCCTGCGATCTCCAGGCGATTAGTCCCCGGCGTTTCGGCGACGCTGGTAATAAACACCCCCGTTGCGCCGTTGGCATATTCGGCGTAGGCGGTGACCTCATCTTCCACTTCAATCTGCCTGTGTTTGCCGAACTGGCAGAACGCCCGCAGGCGCACCGGCATGCCCACCAGCCACTGCCAGAGATCGAGCTGGTGCGGATCCTGATTCAGCAGCACGCCGCCGCCTTCACCTTTCCACGTCGCCCGCCAGCCGCCGGAGTTGTAATAGCTCTGCGAGCGATACCAGTTGGTGATGATCCAGGTCGAGCGGCGAATTTCTCCCAGCTCGCCGCTGACAATCAGGTCCTTCACTTTCTGATACAGCGGCATCGGGCGCTGGTTGTACATGATGCCGAACACCACATCGCACTCGCGCGCGCAGGCGTTCATCTCCCGCACCTGAGCGGTGTAGACGCCCGCCGGTTTCTCGCACAGCGTATGGATACCCTGGCGCATCGCCATCATCGACAGCCGGGGATGATCGTAGTGCGGCGTGGCGACGATCACCGCGTCGATAAGCCCGCTTTGCAGCATCGCCCGGGCGTCATCAAACAGCGGCACGGCCTCGCCCACCAGCGCGCGTATCGCCGCATGTTTCGCAGAATTATTATCGCAGACGGCGGCAAGGCAGGCGTCGCCGATTTTTCCGGCCAGCAGATAGCGGGCGTGCACCGTGCCGATATTGCCGATGCCGATAATGCCAAAACGAACCTTTTTCATTGCTCACCTTTGGGGATCAGTGGGAATAACGGGAAAATAGAGACGCGGCAAACCGGCGACAAACACAATTTGTGAGAATGCTCGCAGGGAGGCGAGGAAACTGCGCGGCACTCTGAAAAAGGGTTTTAAAATCATCATACTGGCGCTGCAAAAATTTGCAGGTATTGATTGCGAGCAGGATCACACTATGGCAGGAAAGCTGAAAATGGACGCCATTGCCGCGCAGACGGGCTACTCCGTCAGCACCGTCTCGCGGGTATTAAGCGGTAAAGCCGCCACCAGCACGAAAGCGCGTGAGACGATTGTCAGCTGCGCGCGGCGGCTCGGCGTGCTGGAAGAGCTGGCCTGCGGCCGTCTGCTGATCAACGACATTGCCGTCTTCGCCCCGGCACGCACTTTCAGCATGGGTGGCGATCCCTTTTATCACGCGGTGACGCGCGGGATTGCCGGGGCCACCGCCGCCCATGATGTTCACCTGAGCTATTGCAGCCTGGAGGAGCAGGACGCCGATCTGGCGCGCTTTCTGGCAAAAGCGGGCCACAAGAATATCAGCGCGCTGATCATGATCGGCATCGACGATCCGGCGGTTCACCGGCTGGCGCAGACGCTCGGTAAACCCTGCGTGCTGATCAACGCCAGTAACCGTGAAAGCCGCCTCGACGCGGTGTCGCCGGATCACCGCGCCATCGGTTTTAACGCCGCGCGGCATCTGCTGGCCCACGGGCACCGGCGCATTCTCACCATCACCACCCTGCGGCGCGAAACCCTGTCTGTGCGGCTGGAAGGCATCCTGGAGGCGTACCGTCATTTTCATGTGGCCTTTGAGGCGGCAACAGATCTGCTGGTGACCGAAGGCTTTGGCGGCAACGAGGCCGCCCAACGGCTGGCGCAGTGGTTCGACGCCCGGCCTGCGGATCAGTGGCCGCAGGCGCTGCTGTGCGGCAGCGCCGATATGACGGCGGGTATTCAGCGGATGCTGGCGCAGCGCGGGCTGCGGGTACCGCAGGATGTGTCGCTTATCAGCACGGATGTGGAAGGGCAACTGGACGGCAGCGTGACCGGTATTGCGGTGCCCTGCCGTGAGCTGGGCGTGGAGGCGGTACATCTGTTACAGACGCGGCTTAACCGCCCGCAGGCCCCGGTGTTTAATCTGCTGCTACCGGGGCGGCTGGTGGAGTTCGGGACGGTCAGCCAGGCGACCCGCCATGCGGCGCAGGCCTTCCCCTCACCCTAACCCTCTCCCCAGGGAGAGGGACTGG
>NZ_CP127837.1:1656510-1665128 GCF_030291195.1 Enterobacter sp. PGRG2
CCCTCTCCCGCCGGGAGAGGGCCGGGGTGAGGGGANNNGATTACGCCGTGCCCTGCGGCGGCAGACAGACGCCGATACCGCCGATACCGCAGTAGCCGTACGGGTTTTTATGCAGATACTGCTGGTGATCATCTTCCGCATAGTAAAACGGCCCGGCGGTCTTGATTTCGGTGGTGACCGTGCGGTCATCCCCCGCCGCGCGCATGGCGGCCTGGAAACGCTCAAGGCTGGCTTTCGCCGCGGCGTCCTGTTCCGGCGTCAGGGGATAAATCGCCGAGCGGTACTGGGTGCCGTGGTCATTGCCCTGGCGCATCCCCTGAGCGGGATCATGATTCTCCCAGAACACCTGCAACAGCTGTTCATAGCTGATAACGTTCGGATCGTAGACCACGCGCACGGCTTCGGCATGGCCGGTCTGACCGCTGCACACTTCGCGGTAGGTCGGGTTCGACGTGTAACCGCCCATATAGCCTGCGGCGGTGCTGTAGACGCCGGGTAAAACCCAGAACAAACGTTCAACGCCCCAGAAGCAGCCCATGGCGAAAAATGCGACGTCCATCCCGTCCGGGACATGCGTCATCGAGTGTTCATTGACCGCATGCAGACTGGCAACCGGCATTGGCGTGTTACGGCCCGGCAGTGCATCCGACTGAGTAACAAGGTGTTTTTTATCAAATAGACTCACGGTGTGGCCTCCGGGGAAAGGGAATTGTGGTTAGGGTTGTAACGGCGCTCGTCTTTTAACACAATAAGTGCTTTAAATACGGCTAAATTTAAACATAAGAAATATTGAGGTTGTCGTCTGTTTTTCAACCCGCATTGTTGAATTATTGTTAAGCCGGGAGCGGCATTTTGGTTTCCTTCCAGGGCCAGGACAAGGATATTCAGGAGAGAACGTGCCACAGATCCGTCTTATAGGTATTGCCACTTTACTGCTGGCAAGCGGTCACGCCTTTGCGGCAAACGTCCGTTTGCAGGTAGAGGGGTTATCAGGCGCGCTACAAAAAAACGTCCGCGCACAGCTGTCGACGATTGAAAGCGATGAGGTCACCCCCGATCGCCGCTTTCGCGCTCGCGTGGATGACGCCATCCGTGACGGTCTGAAAGCGCTTGGCTACTACGAGCCGACCATTGAATTTGATCTGCGCCCGCCGCCGGCCAAAGGTCGCCAGGTGCTGATCGCCCGCGTATCGCCGGGCGAACCGGTGCGTATCGGCGGTACGGATGTGATCCTGCGCGGCGGCGCCCGCACCGATCATGACTATCTCGACCTGCTGAAAACCCGTCCGGCTACCGGCACCGTACTGAATCATCACGATTACGACAGCTTTAAAAAATCCCTCACCAACGTTGCCCTGCGCAAAGGCTATTTCGACAGCAAGTTTAATAAAAGCCAGCTGGGCGTCGCCCTCGATCGCCATCAGGCGTTCTGGGATATTGATTACGACAGCGGCACGCGCTACCGCTTTGGTGAAGTGACTTTCGAAGGCTCGCAAATTCGCGATGAGTACCTGCAAAATCTGGTGCCCTTTAAGGAGGGCGATTATTACCAGACCAAAGACCTGGCAGAGCTGAACCGGCGTCTGTCCGCCACCGGCTGGTTTAACTCGGTGATCGTCGCGCCGGAATTTGAAAAGTCGCGCAAAACCAAAGTGCTGCCGCTGCATGGCGTGGTATCGCCGCGCACGGAAAACACCATTGAAACCGGCGTGGGTTACTCCACCGACGTCGGGCCGCGGGTGAAGGCGTCGTGGAAAAAGCCGTGGATGAACTCTTACGGCCACAGCCTGATCACCAACGCCAGTATTTCCGCCCCGGAACAGCAACTGGATTTCAGCTACAAAGTGCCGCTGCTGAAAAATCCGCTGGAGCAGTATTACCTGGTGCAGGGCGGCCTTAAGCGCACCGATCTGAACGATACGGAAGCGGATTCCACCACGCTGGCGGTGTCCCGCTACTGGGATCTCTCCAGCGGCTGGCAGCGAGCCATTAACCTGCGCTGGAGTCTCGATCACTTTACCCAGGGCAACGTTACCAACACTACCATGCTGCTCTATCCGGGCGTGATGATCAGCCGTACCCGCTCGCGCGGCGGCCTGATGCCGACCTGGGGCGACTCCCAGCGCTACTCCATTGATTACTCCAACACCGCGTGGGGCTCGGACGTCGATTTCTCGGTGTTGCAGGCGCAGAACGTCTGGATCCGCACCCTTGCCGACCGCCATCGCTTTGTGGCGCGCGGCAACCTCGGCTGGATCGAGACCGGCGATTTCGACAAAGTGCCGCCGGATCTGCGCTTCTTCGCCGGGGGCGATCGCAGTATCCGCGGTTATAAGTACAAATCCATTTCGCCGAAGGATGACGACGGCAAGCTGAAAGGGGCGTCGAAACTGGCGACCGGCTCGCTGGAGTACCAGTACAACGTCACCGGGAAATGGTGGGGCGCGACCTTCATCGACAGCGGTGAAGCGGTGAGCGACATTCGCCGCAGCGATTTCAAAACCGGCGCGGGCGTCGGCGTACGCTGGCAGTCGCCGGTCGGCCCCATTAAGCTCGATCTCGCCGTGCCCATCGGCGACAAAGACGAACACGGATTACAGTTTTACATCGGTCTGGGGCCTGAATTATGAGTTTGTGGAAGAAAATAAGCCTCGGCGTACTGATCTTCATCCTGCTGCTGCTGGGCACCGTCGCCTTTCTGGTGGGCACCACTACCGGCCTGCATACGCTGTTTAAAGCGGCGAATCGCTGGGTGCCAGGGCTGGAAATTGGCCAGGTCACCGGCGGCTGGCGCGATCTGCATCTGAAAAATCTTAGCTACACCCAGCCTGGCGTGGCGGTTAACGCCGGGGATATTCATCTGGCGGTAAAGCTCGGCTGCCTGCGTGACTTCAGCCTGTGCGTTAACGATCTGTCGCTGAAAGACATCAACGTGGCGATAGACAGCAAGAAAATGCCGAAGTCGGAACAGGTGGAAGAAGAGGACACCGGCCCGCTGGATCTCTCCACGCCTTACGCCATCACCTTAAGCCGCGTGGCGCTCAATAACATCAACATTAAAATCGACGACACCACCGTGTCGGTGATCGAATTCACCAGCGGGCTGAACTGGCAGGAGAAAAACCTGACGCTGAAGCCAACGAATTTGCAGGGCCTGCTGATCGCGCTGCCGAAAGTGGCGGAGGTGGCGCAGGAAGAAGTGGTGGATCCGAAGATCAATAACCCTCACCCGGACGAAAAGCCGCTGGGTGAAACCCTGAAAGATCTGTTCTCAAAGCCGGTACTGCCGGAGATGACCGATGTGCACCTGCCGCTGAATCTCAATATCGAGGAGTTTCGCGGCGAATCCCTGCGTCTGACCGGCGATACCGATATTCTGGTGCGCACCATGCTGCTGAAAGTCAGCACGCAGGACGGCAACATGGCGCTTGATGCGCTGGATATCGACTCGAACCAGGGCACGGTGAACGCCACCGGTACCGCGCAGCTCAGCAATAACTGGCCGGTGGATCTGACGCTGAACAGCACGCTGAACGTCGATCCGCTGAAAGGCGAAAAAGTGAAGCTCAAGGTTGGCGGCGCGCTGCGTGAAACCCTCGATGTCGGCATCAATCTTTCCGGGCCAGTGGATATGGTACTGCGGGCGCAAACCCAGCTCGCCGAAGCGGGCCTGCCCCTGAATCTGGAAGTGGTGAGCGAGCAGCTGTACTGGCCCTTTACCGGCGAGCGCCAGTATCAGGCCGACGATCTGAAGCTGAAGCTCAGCGGAAAAATGACCGATTACACCCTGTCGTTCCACACGGCGGTTAAAGGGCAGAGCGTACCGCCCGCCACCATCCTGCTGGATGCGAAGGGCAATGAGCAGCAGATCAATCTCGACAAGCTGACCGTCGCGGCGCTGGAGGGGAAAACCGAGCTGAAAGCGCTGCTCGACTGGCAGCAGGCGATCAGCTGGCGCGGCGATCTGACGCTCAACGGCATCAATACCGCCAAAGAATTTCCGGACTGGCCGTCAAAACTGAACGGCGCGATCAAAACCCGCGGTAGCCTGTACGGCGGCAGCTGGCAGATGGATGTCCCGCAGCTGAAGATCACCGGCAACGTTAAACAAAACAAAGTGAATGTGGAAGGCTCCCTGAAAGGGAACAGCTATCTGCAATGGGTGATCCCAGGTCTGCATCTGCAACTGGGGCCGAACAGCGCCGACGTCAAAGGCGAGCTGGGCGTTAAAGATCTTAACCTTGATGCGGTGATAAACGCGCCGGGGCTGGATAACGCGCTGCCGGGTCTGGGCGGCACGGCGAAAGGCCTGGTGAAAGTGCGCGGCACCGTCGATGCGCCGCAGGTGCTGGCGGATATTACCGCTCGTGCGCTGCGCTGGCAGGAGCTGTCGGTCGCCAGCGTGCGTGTGGATGGCGATGTGAAATCCACCGATCAGATCGCCGGTCACCTCAACGTGCGCGCCGAGCGCATTGCGCAGCCGGGCGTTAACCTGAGCCTGGTACAGCTGGATGCAAAAGGCAGCGAAAAACAGCACGAGCTGCAACTGCGTGTGCAGGGCGAGCCGGTATCCGGCCAGCTTAAACTGGCGGGCAGCTTTGACCGCGCCACCCAGCGCTGGAAAGGCAACCTGAGCGACACCCGCTTCGCCACCCCGGTCGGCCCCTGGTCCCTCAACCGGGCGATTGCGCTGGATTACCGTAACAGCGAGCAGAAGATCAGCATCGGGCCGCACTGCTGGACTAACCCGAATGCAGAACTGTGCGTACCGCAAACTATCGATGCCGGGGCGGAAGGCCGCGCGGTGGTGAACCTTAACCGCTTCGATCTGGCGATGGTAAAACCCTTTATGCCGGACGCCACCCAGGCCAGCGGCATTTTCAGCGGCAAAGCCGACGTCAGCTGGGATACAACGAAAGAGGGCCTGCCGCAGGGGGATGTGACCCTCTCCGGGCGCAACGTGCGCGTGACGCAAACCATCAACGACGCGCCGCTGCTGGTGGCCTTCGACACGCTTAACCTTAACGCGCGGCTGCGGGATAACCGCGCCGATCTCGGCTGGATGATGCGGCTGACCAATAACGGTCAGTTTGATGGCCAGGTGCAGATCACCGATCCGCAGGGGCGGCGTAATCTGGGCGGCAACGTTAATATCCGCAACTTCTCTATCGGCATGGTCAACGCCATCTTCTCCCGCGGCGAAAAAGCGGCGGGTACGCTGAGCGCCAATCTGCGCCTCGCCGGGGATGCGCAAAGCCCGCAGCTGTTCGGGCAGATGCAGCTGAACGGCGTGGATATCGACGGCAACTTTATGCCGTTCGACATGCAGCCGAGCCAGCTGGCGATGAACTTCAACGGCCAGCGCTCCACATTGCAGGGCGTCGTGCGCACCCAGCAGGGGCAGATCAACCTCAGCGGCGATGCGGACTGGAGCCAGCTGGATAACTGGCGCGCGCGGGTTGCCGCCAAAGGCAGCAAAGTACGCATCACCGTACCGCCGATGATCCGCCTGGATGCCTCGCCGGACGTGGTGTTTGTCGCCACGCCGGATCTGGTCACCCTCGACGGCAGCATTGATATTCCGTGGGCGCGCATCGTGGTGCACGACGTGCCGGAGAGCGCGGTCGGCGTATCCAGCGACGAAGTGATGCTCAATGCCAACCTGGAGCCGGAGAAACCGCAGTCCGCCAGCATCCCGATCAACAGTAACCTGATCGTGCATGTGGGCAATAACGTGCGTATGGACGCCTTTGGCCTGAAAGCGCGTCTGAACGGCGATTTAAAAGTTGCGCAGGATAATCAAGGGCTTGGCCTGAACGGGCAAATAAATATCCCTGAAGGACGCTTCCATGCCTACGGTCAGGATTTGATTGTGCGCAAAGGTGAGTTATTGTTCTCGGGCCCACCGGATCAACCTTTACTTAACATTGAAGCGATCCGTAACCCCGAGGCCACCGAAAACGACGTTATCGCAGGCGTACGGGTGACAGGTACCGCCGATGAACCTAAGGCGGAGATCTTCTCCGACCCGGCGATGTCGCAGCAGGAAGCGCTCTCCTATTTACTACGCGGACAGCCGCTCGACAGCGATCAGAGCGACAGCGCGGCGATGACCTCGGCCCTTGTTGGCCTGGGGGTTGCACAAAGTGGGCAGGTTGTGGGTAAAATCGGCGAGACGTTCGGCGTCAGCAATCTGGCACTGGATACTGCCGGGGTGGGGGACTCCTCCCAGGTGGTGGTCAGCGGCTATGTACTGCCGGGTCTGCAGGTGAAGTATGGAGTGGGTATTTTTGATTCTCTGGCAACGCTCACGCTGCGCTATCGCCTGATGCCTAAGCTTTATCTCGAAGCGGTGTCTGGCATAGATCAGGCACTTGATTTGCTCTATCAGTTTGAGTTTTAGCAATGCGAATATTTGTCTACGGCAGTTTACGACGCAAGCAAGGCAACAGCCACTGGATGACCAACGCTCAGTGGCTGGGCGATCATAATGTTGAAGATTTTCGACTGTACAGTCTGGGTCACTACCCTGGCGCGGTGCCCGGTGCGGGCCATGTGCAGGGGGAAGTCTATCGTATCGATTCGGCGACCCTTGCCGAACTGGATGCATTACGCACCGCAGGCGGTGAGTATAAACGTCAGTTGATCCAGACACCGTACGGCAGTGCATGGATGTACGTGTACCAGCGTCCGGTCGACGGGCGCACCTGGATAGAAACGGGAAACTGGCTGGATCGGGACCGGTATTAATACAACGCCACCTTCGGGTGGCGTTGTTTTTTGTGGATTGACTACGGCGCAGGGGTAATTTTCAGTTCCACCAGCCCTATCCCCAGCCTGCGCTGAAGAGTTTCGGCCAGCGTGACGCCACGACCTTCCTCATCAACAGGCTCGCTGTCGGGCGGCGTGATGATCAGTTCAGTCGGACCGCCGGTTGCGGAAAAGCGTACCGTCCGGGTAGAAATCTCACTGCCAAATACCAGGCTATGTTCTTCTTGTCCGGCGCGCACAAGAATCTTTTTCCCGATGTTAGCGGCAGAGGCTTTGGCGACCAGGGTAAGGTCAAAGGCGTCCGGCAAGGGACGTTTATAAACCACGGTTACCGCCGGGTCGATATTGGCATTCGACCAGCGTCCCCAGTCCTCCTGCCACGAAATCCCCCGCACCGCCTTCACCTGTTGGGGGAACCCTTCAATGTCGAACATGATGCGATCCGCCGGATAACGCACACTGTCTGGCGTCTGATTAAGGCTTTTCACCCGCTGATGAATGTCCACGCGATCATCGTCGTGCTGCGGAAATGCCACTCTGGTCTGATAAACCGGCGTCGGGATTTTCCGCACGCTCACCGCCGACTCCAGCGTGCCTTCCGCTAAGCAGAGTTCCCGTGCGGTCGCCAGCTCAGGCTTCCCCAGGCGGGCAATGCGAAAGCACTTATCGATCCACACAAAGCGATCCTCTGCCCCGAAATGGGCAAGGTATTTACTCAGCGGCGCGTTATAGGTGCCCGGCAGATAGGGCTGCACGCTGTCTTCCGTCACCTTGAAGAGCACCGGCAGGGTGTAGTTAAAATCGCCCAGCGACAGGCTGCCGCTCTGCTGATTAATCACTAACTGGTCAATCTTTTGCGGATCGCCTGACCATAAACGAATAATATCCGGCTCCCAGTCCAGCATACGCGTTTCAAGGGATGTATAGGTGGCGGACAGGGAGGGACGTGAAAGGGTACTGCGCCCAAGCCCGATGGCGTTATCGCCGCCGAGTAATTCCAGCACGGTGGCCCCGTTATCCATCGTATTGCGTGGCCGGGAAATAACCTCCGTCTGTGAACGATCGCCGCGCAGAATAAAAAACAAATTTTCCCGCTGCGGTTGTTTTTGCGCAATCTGACCGCCGATGGGCTCCATCGCCAGATGATCGGAGGACACCACGATCAGCGTATTTTTAAAGCCAGGCGACGCTTTGATCTTATTAATCAGCGTGGCGATATTTTCCTGGCTGCACAGCACGGCGTTGAACGCCTCGTCTTTGCCCTCCTGCCAGCGTTTTTGCTGACAGCTTTTCGCAATGGATCCCACCGGCGGATGCGTATCCACGGTTAAAGCAAAGAGCGCGAAAGGCTTATTTTGCGCGGTAAGCATCTGGTATTTCTCCCAGACCGCATTAAGAGTGGTGTCATCGTGCAGACCCCAGTCATTGAGGTACGTCTTATCCGGCAGCGCGTTTTTTTGCTCCTGCAGTCCGGCGACATGCTGAAAGCCGTGTGTGTTAAAAAAGGCTGCTTTGCTGGCGAAGCGCAGATCCGCGCCCTGATAAAAGTAATTCTCATAGCCTGAGTTTTTGAGAATATCGCCAAGACATATCAGCGAGGGAAAAAAGCTGCGCAGATTATCGGAGAAATTACGATCCATTGGCGAAAAGAAGGGAATACCACATTGTGAGGCGACAATACCGCCAATAGTAAAATCCGTCCCAGGTAATTGCCTGGTGTCAGAAAAATCTAATGAAAATTTTCTGATAAGATTTAAATCGGGAACCAGTTGTGGAAATTTATTTTCATCGAACAAGGTTCGCTCAAGACTTTCCGCATAAATATAAACCAGGTTATAAACGGGCTT
>NZ_CP127837.1:1665338-1690539 GCF_030291195.1 Enterobacter sp. PGRG2
GATCATACAGGCGGCCAGTCCTGCGGCGGGTAACAGGTACTGGGCGATCCCGGCACCGGTCAGATTATCCGTTAAAGTATGAACGGCGGCGCGGTTAATGCCGGCACCGGTAAAGTAATTGCAGCCGAAGTATAAGATATTTAGCAGCAGATAAAACAGCGAACCGGCCATCATTGCCCGACGCCAGCATTTTTTCTGCCCGGCGGTGCGCAGGTACAGGATCAGCCCTGTAAAAAACAGGACAAAATGTAAATAACTGTTCAAAGCCAACTCCATTTAGCTCAGATTATCCCCAAAATCCGGGATACAGCAATACTGATATATTTAGTTCGTGAATAAAAAAACGGACCCTGCTGTTGGCGGGTCCGTTGATAGTAATACTTTAAATAAACCCGCTATACGGAATTATTTCTTCGCCGCGCGCTCGAAAGAAGCCACGATTTCAGCTTTAGCCGCTTCGGCGTTGTCCCAGCCGTCCACTTTCACCCATTTGCCTTTTTCGAGATCTTTATAGTGCTCGAAGAAGTGAGTGATCTGCGCTTTCAGCAGTTCCGGCAGGTCGTTCACATCTTTGATGTGATCGTATTCTTTGCTCAGTTTGGTGTGCGGAACCGCAACCAGCTTGGCGTCTTCGCCCGCTTCGTCGGTCATTTTCAGCACGCCAACCGGACGGCAGCGTACAACAGAGCCTGGCTGTAACGGGTACGGCGTCGGTACCAGCACGTCTACCGGGTCGCCGTCCAGAGACAGGGTGTTGTTGATGTAGCCGTAGTTGCACGGATAGAACATTGCAGTCGACATGAAGCGGTCAACAAAAAGCGCGCCGGTGTCTTTGTCGATTTCATATTTGATCGGATCGGCATTGGCCGGGATCTCGATAACAACGTAGATGTCTTCTGGCAGATCTTTGCCGGCAGGTACGTTCAATAAGCTCATGTTTGTTTCCTTTAAAATGTGTGCAAACAAGTGCCGGGTATTATAGCTAACTCCCTGGGAAAGTCTCTGGCTGTTTTCAGCCGTGTCGTCTGCTGATAACGGATTCAGGAGCAATCTGACGCGCGGATTGTCCATAAAGTTAGCTGCATACTGAATAAATTTGTGGAAGCGTTTACACAGCGCGATCTGCGACCCCGTCAAACGCAAAAATTCCGCAAATGCCAGGTATGTCATAGGTCTGTTAAAACATCACTTTTCGCGCGCTGGATCTCATCTGGTTGTTAACCTTTCGTTCACTTTTCTGAAGTGTGATGTAACGCATTCTGTTACATCTCTGGTTGTCTATAGTGTCCGGGCAGGTGAAGTTATAGCCAACAATAACCCTACGAGGATGTCCCTATGTGGAAGCGCTTACTTCTTGTCACAGCAGTTTCGGCAGCCATGTCGTCTATGGCGATGGCCGCACCCTTAACCGTCGGTTTTTCGCAGGTCGGATCTGAATCCGGCTGGCGCGCCGCAGAAACCAGCGTTGCGAAAAGCGAAGCGGAAAAGCGTGGAATTACCCTGAAAATTGCCGATGGTCAGCAAAAACAGGAGAACCAGATCAAAGCCGTTCGTTCCTTTATTGCCCAGGGCGTGGATGCGATCTTTATCGCGCCTGTGGTGGCGACAGGCTGGGAGCCGGTCCTGAAAGAAGCGAAAGAGGCGGAGATCCCGGTCTTCCTGCTTGACCGTAATATTGATGTGAAAGATAAGTCGCTCTACATGACCACAGTGACTGCCGACAACGTGCTGGAAGGCCGCTTGATCGGCGAATGGCTGGCAAAAACCGTCGGCGACAAACAGTGTAACGTCGTGGAGTTGCAGGGCACCGTTGGCGCAAGCGTCGCCATCGACCGTAAGAAAGGTTTCGCTGAGGCGATCAGCAAAACGCCGAATATCAAAATCATCCGTTCCCAGTCCGGCGACTTCACCCGCAGTAAAGGGAAAGAGGTCATGGAAAGCTTCATCAAGGCGGAAAACAACGGCAAAAACATCTGCATGGTTTACGCCCATAACGACGACATGGCGATCGGCGCGATCCAGGCGATCAAAGAAGCGGGTCTCAAACCGGGCAAAGACATTCTGACCGGTTCCATTGACGGCGTGCCGGATATTTATAAAGCGATGATCGACGGTGAAGCCAACGCCAGCGTTGAGCTGACGCCGAACATGGCCGGCCCGGCCTTTGATGCGCTGGAGAAATTCAAAAAAGACGGCACGCAGCCGGAAAAAGTCACCATCACCAAATCGACGCTCTACCTGCCGGATACCGCGAAAGAAGAGTTAGAGAAGAAGAAAAACATGGGCTACTAAGCCTTTAACCTGCCGGGTGACGCTGCGCTTACTGACCTGAGACGTGCTTTTACAGGCCGGTAAGCGTAGCGCCATCCGGCTTGACGCAGGGGGAACCATGACCACAGAACAACACCAGGAAATCCTCCGGACAGAGGGCTTAAGCAAATTCTTCCCCGGCGTGAAGGCGCTGGATAACGTCGATTTCAGCCTCAGGCGCGGCGAAATCATGGCGCTGCTCGGTGAAAACGGCGCGGGAAAATCGACGCTGATTAAGGCGCTGACCGGGGTCTATCACGCCGATCGCGGCGCTATTTATCTGGAAGGCGAACGCATCGCGCCCAAAAATACCGCTCATGCCCAGCAACTGGGGATCGGCACCGTTTATCAGGAAGTGAACCTGCTGCCGAACATGTCGGTGGCGGATAACCTGTTTATTGGCCGCGAACCCCGGCGATTCGGTTTTTTGCGCCGTAAAGAGATGGAAAAACGCGCCACCGCGCTGATGGAATCCTACGGCTTCTCCCTCGACGTGCGTGAACCGCTGAACCGTTTTTCCGTGGCGATGCAGCAGATCGTCGCCATTTGCCGCGCTATCGATCTCTCGGCGAAAGTGCTGATCCTTGATGAACCTACCGCCAGCCTGGATACCCAGGAAGTGGAGATGCTGTTTACCCTGATGCGTCAGTTGCGCGACCAGGGCGTGAGCCTGGTTTTTGTCACTCACTTTCTCGATCAGGTGTATGAGGTCAGCGACCGCATCACCGTACTGCGCAACGGCAGCTTTGTCGGCTGCAAAGAAACGCGTGAGCTGCCGCAAATCGAGCTGGTCAAAATGATGCTTGGCCGCGAGCTGGATAACAACGCGCTGCAACGTGCCGGGCGCACGCTGCTCAGCGACAGACCGGTCGCCGCCTTTAAAGACTTTGGTAAAAAAGGCGTTATTGCCCCCTTCGATCTGGAGGTTCGTCCTGGTGAAATCGTTGGCCTGGCGGGACTGTTAGGCTCCGGACGCACCGAAACCGCCGAGGTGATCTTCGGTATCAAACCCGCCGATCAGGGCACCGCGCTGATCAGGGGCAAACCGCAAACGCTGCGCTCGCCGCACCAGGCATCCTGCCTCGGCATCGGTTTCTGCCCTGAGGACCGCAAAACCGACGGCATTATCGCCGCCGCCTCGGTGAGGGAAAATATCATTCTGGCGTTACAGGCCCAGCGCGGCTGGCTGCGGCCCATCCCGCGCAAAGAGCAGAACGAGATCGCGGCGCGCTTTATTCGCCAGCTGGGGATCCGCACACCGAGTGCAGAGCAGCCGATTGAATTTCTCTCCGGCGGCAATCAGCAAAAAGTGCTGCTCTCCCGCTGGCTGCTGACGCGGCCACAGTTCCTGATCCTCGACGAGCCGACGCGCGGCATTGACGTGGGGGCTCACGCCGAGATCATCCGCCTTATCGAAACCCTCTGCGCCGACGGTCTGGCGCTGCTGGTCATCTCCTCCGAACTGGAAGAACTGGTCGGCTATGCCGATCGGGTGATCATCATGCGCGATCGCAAACAGATCGCGGAGATCCCGCTGGCGGAACTTACCGTGCCGGCGATCATGAACGCCATTGCGGCCTAAGGAGAAGCATGTGATGCCTCAATCTCTGCCCCGCGCGGGGGAACCTAAACGCCGCTTCAGCTGGCCGGTGGGGACGCCGCAAATTATCGCGCTGTTACTGGTGCTGGTGGTCGACAGCCTGGTCGCGCCGCACTTTTATCAGGTGATTTTGCAGGATGGCCGCCTGTTCGGCAGCCCGATCGACATTCTTAACCGCGCTGCGCCCGTTGCGCTGCTGGCGATTGGTATGACGCTGGTGATCGCCACCGGCGGCATCGATCTCTCTGTCGGCGCGGTGATGGCCATCGCTGGCGCGACGGCGGCCTCAATGACCGTCGCCGGACACAGCCTGCCGGTGGTGATACTGGCTGCGCTGGGATCCGGCGTGCTGGCGGGATTGTGGAATGGCGTGCTGGTGGCGATCTTAAAGATCCAGCCCTTTGTCGCCACGCTGATCCTGATGGTAGCCGGACGCGGCGTGGCGCAGCTCATCACCTCCGGGCAGATCGTCACCTTTGACGCGCCCAGCCTGTCGTGGCTTGGCAGCGGCTCGCTGCTGCTGTTTCCGACGCCGGTGATGATTGCGCTGTTAACGCTCATCCTGTTCTGGCTGTTCACCCGTAAAACGGCGCTCGGCATGTTTATCGAAGCGGTGGGGATCAACATCCGCGCGGCGAAAAACGCTGGCGTGAATACCCGTATGGTGGTGATGCTGACCTATGTGCTGAGCGGCCTGTGCGCGGCCATTGCCGGTATTATCGTCACCGCCGATATTCGCGGGGCCGACGCCAACAATGCCGGGCTGTGGCTGGAACTGGACGCTATTCTGGCGGTGGTGATCGGCGGCGCGTCGCTGATGGGCGGGCGCTTTAATCTGCTGCTGTCGGTGGTGGGGGCGCTGATCATCCAGGGGATGAATACCGGCATCCTGCTCTCCGGTTTCCCGGCTGAACTCAACCAGGTGGTGAAAGCCGTCGTGGTGCTGTGCGTGCTGATTGTCCAGTCGCCGCGCTTTATTTCCTTAATTAAACGGAGCCGTGGTCATGATCAAACGTAACTTACCGCTGATGATCACGCTTGGCGTGTTCGTGCTCGGCTATCTGTATTGCCTGACGCAGTTTCCCGGCTTTGCCTCCACGCGGGTGATCTGCAACATCCTGACGGATAACGCCTTCCTCGGCATTATCGCCGTCGGCATGACCTTTGTGATCCTCTCCGGCGGTATCGATCTGTCGGTCGGCTCGGTGATCGCCTTTACCGGCGTCTTCCTTGCGAAAGCGATCGGTTTCTGGGGCATCTCGCCGCTGGTGGCCTTCCCGCTGGTGCTGGCGATGGGCTGCGCCTTTGGCGCTTTTATGGGGCTTTTAATCGACGGGCTTAAAATCCCGGCCTTTATTATCACCCTGGCGGGAATGTTCTTTCTGCGCGGCGTCAGCTATCTGGTGTCTGAAGAATCCATTCCCATTAACCACCCGGTGTACGACACGCTTTCAAGCCTGGCGTGGAAAATCCCCGGCGGCGGGCGGCTTAGCGCCATGGGGCTGCTAATGCTCGGCGTAGTGGTGATCGGCATTTTCCTCGCGCACCGTACGCGCTTTGGCAATCAGGTGTACGCCATCGGCGGCAGCGCCACCTCGGCGAATCTGATGGGGGTGTCCACGCGCAGTACCACCATCCGCATTTATATGTTATCTACCGGCCTTGCGACCCTGGCGGGCATTGTCTTCTCGGTTTACACCCAGGCAGGCTATGCGCTGGCGGGGGTCGGCGTGGAGCTGGACGCCATCGCGTCGGTGGTCATAGGCGGCACCCTGTTAAGCGGCGGCGTCGGCACGGTACTGGGGACGCTGTTCGGCGTGGCCATTCAGGGGCTGATCCAGACCTACATTAACTTTGACGGCACGCTCAGCTCCTGGTGGACGAAGATCGCCATCGGCATCCTGCTGTTTATTTTTATCGCGTTACAGCGCGGCCTGACCGTCCTGTGGGAGAATCGCCAGAGCTCGCCGGTAACACGTATCAACACGGCGGCAACAAAGCCATAACGCACTGAATTGGTTAAAAAACGCTAAAGATTTTCCGGTGGCAGCCGATAACTCAAAATTACGCTCTGTTTGCGCCACGAAGTATCCCTGCTACCGGAATCATCATTATGCTAAAAACGCTATCGATTCGCACCGGCTTGCTGTCTTTACTGGCCGTTATGACATTACTCCTGCTGCTGGTCAGCGGCATCGGGATTTACGCCCTCACGCAAAGTTCCTCCTCTCTGCAACGCATCAATCACCTTCAGGGTGAGCAGATGGCGCGTCTGAATGAAGGATATAACCTGATTTTACGTGCCCGCAACGAGGCCGGTCAGGCCGTACGCATGATGGAAGTCGGGCTGCTGGACGACGCCGGGAAATCCGTCAAAGGGATCAACAGCGAAATCGCGCAGGCGCAGAAAGGCCTGCAGGCGGTGATCGATGCGGGCGTGGATGACGAAGCCGGTAAACCGCTGCTGGATCGTCTGGCGAAAAGCTATGCCGACTACAATAGCCAGGGCATCGTGCCGATGCAGAAAGCGCTGAACGAGCAAAGCCCTGACGGCTATTACGATCTGCTGGAAAACAAGCTTATTCCGGTGTCGCGTCAGTTTGATAACGACATGCAGGCATTCCTGAAATGGGGCGAAACCCGCGGCCAGGCGGAAGTGAAGGCGGTGCAAAGCAGTAAAAACCGCGTCATGGTGTTTATCGTCATTGCCGCGCTGCTGACGGCGGGCGTCATCGTGCTGGCATGGCTGGTGCTGCGTCATATGCTGTTAAAACCGCTGGATGCGTCAATCCGTCAGCTGGAGCAGGTGGCCGCAGGCGATCTCACGCCGGTCAGCGCCGCGCCCGCCAGCAAGGAGTTCAACCGCCTGATCGCCGCCATCGATGAGATGCGCCATTCACTGGTGGGATCGGTCACCCGCGTGCGCGATGCCAGCGCGCAAATTGATACCGGCAGCCGCGAGCTGACCGCCGGCAATATGGATCTGGCGCAGCGCACCGAATCCACCGCCAGCTCCCTTGAGCAGACGGCGGCGAGCATGGAAGAGATCACCGCCACGGTGAAACAAAACGCGGACAACGCCGAACAGGCGCACCAGCTGGCGAAAACCGTCTCGGATACCGCCGATCGCGGCAGCGAAATGGTCTGCTACGTGATTGAAAAAATGAGCGATATCGCCGGCAGTGCCAACCGTATCGCCGACATCCTCAGCGTCATTGACGGCATTGCCTTCCAGACCAATATCCTTGCGCTGAACGCCTCGGTGGAAGCCGCGCGGGCAGGGGAGCAGGGGCGCGGTTTTGCGGTGGTCGCCGCAGAAGTGCGTAATCTTGCCGGTCGCAGCGCCGATGCCGCGAAAGAGATCCGCTCCCTGATCAGCGATTCCAAAGCGCACGTCAGCGAAGGCAACGATCTGGCGATCCAGGCCGGGGAAACCATGGATGAAATCGCCGGTGAAGTGATGCGTATGACCAAACTGCTGCGTGAAATCGCCAGCGCCTCGCACGAGCAGAGCCGCGGGATTGAACAGGTGAATATTGCAGTCAATCAGATGGACGAGACGGCGCAGCAGAACTCTGCGCTGGTGCAGCAATCCTCCGCCGCGACCCGCTCGCTGGAAGAGCAGTCGCGTGAACTGATGGAAGCGATGGCATCGTTCAGATTGCAGATGGCGGGGTAAGAGGCTGAATTGCCCGGCACACTAATGAGTAGGCCGGGTAAGCGTCAGCGCCACCCGGCGAACCGTATCGACAATCTAAAAATTACGCGTCCGGATACTCACGCATAAAGCGCTCTACGTCATTCACCATATGCTCGTTGCCGACGAAGAACGGGCGGCGCTGGTGCAGGCTTTCCGGCACGATGTCCAGAATACGCTCTTTACCGTCGCTCGCTTTACCGCCAGCCTGCTCCGCCAGGAACGCCATCGGGTTACCTTCATACAGCAGACGCAGCTTCCCTTCCGGGTGGCTTGCGGTGCTCGGGTAAAGGTAGATGCCGCCTTTCAGCAGATTACGGTGGAAATCCGCCACCAGCGAACCGATATAGCGCGAGGTATACGGGCGATGGGTGGCCTGATCTTCTTCCTGGCAGAACTTCAGATACTTCTTCACGCCCTGCGGGAATTTAATGTAGTTGCCTTCGTTAATGGAGTAGGTGTAACCCTTTTCCGGGAAGCGCATACGCTCCTGGCACAGGCAGAAGACGCCCAGTGACGGATCGTAAGTGAAGGCATGTACGCCGCAGCCGGTGGTGTACACCAGCATGGTGGAGGAACCGTAAACCACATAACCGGCGGCAACCTGCTTGTTACCCGGTTGCAGGAAGTCTTCTTCTGTCACCGGCGTGCCGACCGGCGTGACGCGGCGATAGATAGAGAAGATGGTCCCGACAGAAACGTTAACGTCGATGTTGGAAGAGCCGTCCAGCGGATCCATCAGCACCACGTACTTCGCATGCTCGCACCCTTCGAAAACCACGATTTCGTCTTCTTCTTCAGAGGCAATGCCCGCCACGATGTCGCGTGCTTTCAGTGCAGATTTCAGTTTTTCATTAGCGAACAGGTCGAGTTTTTGCTGCACCTCTCCCTGGACGTTTTCGGCACCACTGGCGCCCAGAATATCAACCAGACCGGCTTTATTAATATCCCGGTGGATGATTTTGGCCCCCAGTTTTATCGCCGACAACAGTGACGTGAGCTCACCCGTGGCATGTGAAAACTCATGCTGCTTTTCAACGATAAATTCACCTAACGTTTTCATAACACTTCCCTACATTCTATGTGGAGTAAAGCGACTGCAACAATCTTAACAAAGTTTCAAAAGATTGCGCACAGGTGAATCGCGCCAGCAAACTACGGAATATCCTGAAATGCATTTATCTGACCCCGGACATGTGGGTAAAATGTGCGCCAGATTAAAGAAGGATAACGACGTATGCGCATTCATATATTGGGGATTTGTGGCACCTTTATGGGCGGCCTGGCAATGCTGGCCCGTTCCCTGGGCCATGAGGTAACGGGTTCGGACGCCAATGTGTATCCGCCAATGAGCACGCTTTTATCAGAACAAGGGATTGATTTAATTCAGGGTTACGATCCATCGCAGCTCGATAACGCGCCGGATCTTGTGATCATCGGCAACGCCATGACCCGCGGCAATCCGTGTGTGGAAGCGGTGCTGGAAAAGAACATTCCTTATATGTCCGGCCCGCAGTGGCTGCACGATTTCGTGCTGCGCGACCGCTGGGTGCTGGCGGTGGCCGGTACACACGGTAAAACCACCACCGCCGGTATGGCGACCTGGATCCTCGACGTCTGCGGCTATAAACCTGGCTTTGTGATCGGCGGCGTGCCGGGCAATTTTGAGGTTTCCGCGCGTCTGGGTGAAAGCCCGTTCTTCGTCATCGAAGCCGACGAATATGACTGCGCCTTCTTCGATAAGCGTTCCAAATTCGTGCACTACTGCCCGCGCACCCTGATCCTCAACAATCTTGAGTTCGATCATGCGGATATCTTCGACGATCTGAAAGCGATCCAGAAGCAGTTCCACCACCTGGTGCGCATCGTGCCGGGGCAGGGCAAAATCATCTGGCCAGAAAACGACATCAATCTGAAGCAGACGATGGCGATGGGCTGCTGGAGCGAGCAGGAGCAGGTGGGCGAGCAGGGACACTGGCAGGCGAAAAAGCTGACCACCGATGCTTCCGAATGGGAAGTGTGGCTCGACGGCGAAAGCGTGGGCCGCGTGAAGTGGGATCTGGTGGGCGAGCACAACATGCATAACGGCCTGATGGCGATCGCCGCGGCGCGTCATGTGGGCGTTGCGCCTGCGGATGCGGCCAGTGCGCTGGGATCGTTCATCAACGCCCGCCGCCGTCTGGAGTTGCGCGGCGAAGCCAACGGTGTGACTGTGTATGACGATTTCGCCCATCACCCGACGGCGATCCTTGCCACCCTGGCCGCGCTGCGCGGGAAAGTGGGCGGCACCGCGCGCATTCTCGCCGTGCTGGAGCCGCGCTCAAACACCATGAAAATGGGTATCTGCAAAGATGATTTAGCGCCGTCGCTGGGACGCGCCGATGAAGTGTTCCTGCTTCAGCCGCAGCATATTCCATGGCAGGTGGCCGAAGTGGCGGAAGCCTGCATTCAGCCTGCGCACTGGCATGCGGATGTGGATACCCTGGCGGAGATGGTGGTGAAAACCGCGCAGCCTGGCGATCATATTCTGGTGATGAGTAACGGCGGGTTTGGTGGCATTCACCAGAAACTGCTGGACGGGTTAGCGAAGAAAGCGGCGGCGGCTGCCGAGCCGGTGTAATACAGCGCCCGGTGGCGCTTCGCTTACCGGGCCTACAAAACCATCAAACCGGGAACCGTAGGCCGGGTAAGGCGCAAGCCGCCACCCGGCAAAATGTTAACCGGTGCTTACTCCGCGTCGGCTTCCGCCAGCTCGCGCAGATACTGGAAAATCAGACGCGCAGACTTCGGCGCTTTATTCCCTTCTTTCTCTTTTTTCGCATTGCGGATCAGCGAACGCAACTGCTGACGGTCGGCATGCGGCCACAGGTTCAGCACGTCCGGCACCGCATCATCGCCTTCTTCAATCAGACGGTCGCGGATGTGTTCCAGCTTATGGAAAAACGCAACCTGCTGGTTATGGCGGTTTTTCAGCTTATCCAGCGCCTGGCGGATCGGCTCCACATCGCGCTGACGCAGCATTTTGCCGATCAACTGCATCTGGCGGCGACGGCCTTCTTTCTTGATACGCTGCGCCAGTTCAATGGCGGCGCGCAGATCGTCATCCAGCGGAATTTTGTCGAGGGCATTTTTGCCCAGCTCAACCATCTCCGCGCCGAGGCGTTTTAATTCTTCGGCATCACGCTTAATTTCACTTTTACTGACCCAGATGATCTCATCATCTTCATCATCGATCTCATCACCGGGCACGTCGTCGAGCCAGTCTTCGGGCTGCTTGGTCATCTCAGGCTCCTTAAAAAAGAGGCTAATACTAACACCCTGGGAGCACACTGAGAATGGGTTCTCTGTTAGACTTCTTTGAAACTCCCCTTACATTATGGCATTGGCGATGAAAGTAATCACACAAGTTGCAGAGCAACGCAAAGCGCTGGAAGAAGCCGTCTCCACCGCACTGGGTTTAGCTGCTGGCAAATCGGATGGCGCGGAAGTGTCAGTATCGAAGACGACCGGCATTGGCGTGAGCACCCGTTACGGTGAGGTGGAGAACGTTGAATTTAACAGCGATGGTGCGCTGGGCATCACCGTTTACCATCAGAATCGCAAAGGCAGCGCCTCCTCTACTGACTTAAGCCCGGACGCCATTGCGCGCACCGTGCAGGCGGCGCTGGACATCGCGCGCTACACCTCGCCGGATCCGTACGCGGGCGTGGCGGATAAAGAGCTGCTGGCCTTTGACGCGCCGGATTTAGACCTGTTCCACCCGGCAGAGATCACCCCGGACGAGGCGATTGCCTTTGCCGCGCGCGCTGAACAGGCCTCCCTCGCCGTTGATAAGCGCATCACCAACACCGAAGGCGGCAGCTTCAACAGCCACTACGGTATCCGCGTATTCGGCAACAGCCACGGCATGCTGCAAAGCTACTGCTCCAGCCGCCATTCGCTCTCCAGCAGCGTGATTGCCGAAGAAAATGGCGATATGGAGCGCGATTACGCCTACACCATCGGGCGCGCGTTAGACGATCTGCAATCCCCGGAATGGGTCGGTGCGGAATGTGCGAAACGCACGCTGTCCCGCCTGTCGCCGCGCAAACTCTCCACCATGAAAGCGCCGGTGATTTTTGCCAATGAAGTGGCGACCGGGCTGTTTGGCCATCTGGTAGGCGCCATTGCCGGCGGCGCGGTGTACCGCAAATCCACCTTCCTGCTGGACTACCTCGGCAAACAGATCCTGCCGGAATGGCTGACCATCGACGAGCAGCCGCATCTGCTTAAAGGCCTTGCCTCGACGCCGTTCGACAGCGAAGGCGTGCGCACAGAGCGCCGCGAAATCATCAAAGACGGCATTCTGACCCAGTGGCTGCTGACCAACTATTCCGCACGTAAACTGGGGCTGAAAAGCACCGGTCACGCGGGCGGCATTCATAACTGGCGCATCGACGGTCGCGGCCTCAGCTTTGAGCAACTGCTGAAAGAGATGGGCACCGGGCTGGTGGTGACCGAGCTGATGGGCCAGGGCGTAAGCGGCATTACCGGCGATTACTCCCGCGGCGCGGCGGGCTTCTGGGTGGAAAACGGCGAAATCCAGTATCCGGTAAGCGAAATCACTATTGCGGGCAACCTCAAGGACATGTGGCGCAATATCGTTACCATTGGTGACGATATTGAAACACGCAGCAATATTCAGTGTGGTTCAGTGCTGTTACCGGAGATGAAAATCGCCGGTCAGTAATTATCAATAAAAACAAAAAGGAAGTGAGCAATGCGTAAAAACATGCTGGCGTTACTGGCCATATCATCCCTCTTTGTAGGTCAGGCGGCGCTCGCCGATCTGGGCGATGATATGGATACGCTGAATGAAAACCTGAAAGTGGTGCAGAAAACCGATAACGCCGATGAAATGAAAGACGCGTTAACGAAAATGCGCACCGCCGCGCTGGATGCGCAGAAAGAAACGCCGCCGAAAATGGAAGATAAAGCGGCAGACAGCCCGGAAATGAAAGAGTACCGCCACGGTTTTGATATTCTGGTGAGCCAGATTGACGGCGCAATGAAGCTGGCAAACGAAGGCAAGGTCAAAGAAGCACAGGCCGCCGCCGAAGAAATAAAAACCACCCGCAATACGTATCACAAGAAATTCCGTTAAGCCTGTTTACCCGGCCTGCACCGGCAGGTCGGGTAAGCGAAGCGCCTCCCGACATCAGCTACATCCGCCCATAAGCCTTTCCAATACTTGCCACAAAAACCCCGTTTATCTCACAGAACGGCATTTTCTTTTATGCCGCACGCCGCGCGGAACACGGCGCTATACCGTGATGAAACTCACACTATTCCAGCCAAAAATCTCCTCTGCCGCTTTTTCTGTGGAACAGATCACTGCCGCCACTGACCTTTCCACTTCGAAGTGGAAAACAACTCGCTACAAACTCTTAACCTGCGCCGTTAGTTTTAACCCGGAGACATTAACGGGGTAAGACGAGTGAATAACGGAGCGGTAAACAACGACGCGGGGCGTCTGGCGGACACCATGTTAACGCAGGTCTACAGCCTGCTGGCCCGCCACAACATTATCCCCAACGCGGTACAGGAACAGATGCTGACCTCGCACGTCCGTGCCATGGCGCACCGTTCGATAACCGGCGAACCACTGCCGGAGGTCGATGCCAGCCTGTTTGACGAGATCTCAGAAGATTCAATGTCACTTGCCCGTGAAATCGTGGCGGCGTTTGGCAACCTTCCCGAAGAAGAGGCCTGGCTGCTGTCGGTGCACTTCGAAGTGGCGAAAGACAACCTGTAAGGAGCAAAAGATGGAACAGATTACCGTAGTGATTGGCGATCGCCTGGGCAAAGGTCAGAAAGTGGCAGCCGGTGTGGAAAAAGCGGGTGGACGCGCCGTGGTGGTGCCGGGCGTGGCGGCAGACATGAAGCTGGGCGACGTCATGAAAGCGGAAAACGCCACCTTTGGCATTTCATTCTGCGGCAGCGGCGGCGCAGGGGCGATCACCGCGCAGACCAAATATGGCTACAAAGCCAAATACGGCATGCGTTCTGTGGATGAGGGCGTCACCGCCATCAATGAAGGCTGCAACGTGCTCGGCTTCGGCTTTATGGATAAAGAAGAGTTGGGCGAGCGCCTGGTGCTGGCGTGGCAGAAAAAGCACGGCGCATGAGTATGAAAGAGCATTTCACCACCACGGTGAGAGTTAACGGCAAAGGCGAGTCGAAATCGCGCGCCTTTGCGGATGCCCTGAACCAGGTTCAGGGCGCGGTGATGAAGGCATCACCGCATATTTTACTGCGTATTGAGCCACAGGATGTGCAGGTTGTTCATGCGCGTGAAGCGGTGCGCAAAGAAGCATTTCTGTTTTTCTTTCTGCGCCGGGAGCGACGCACGTTCAGCGTGGAGCTGGACGTTACCGTCAACGTGACCGCCATTGATCTTAATAAAGTGGCATTCGTCACGCACACCTGATTTTCACCATAGGGTTTAACTATGTTCCTGATAATTTTAATAAAATCTCTCATCATCGGCGGCCTGGTCGGCGTGGGTGTGGGAGCCGGGGCTGCACGCATGTTTCACGCGCCAACCACCCAGGGAATGGGGGCGTTTCGTACCTTAGGCGAGCTGAACTCCTGTGAAGGGGATCCGGCGTCGCACTTCTCCTTTGGACTGGGCTTTTTCTTCAACGCCTGGGCCTCGTCCGTAGCGGCGGGATCCTTCACCCAGGACGTCGATCATCGCATCATCCCGAACTGGGGCGCGGCGGCGCTGATGATCAAAAACCGCAACGTCGGCGAGACGCTGCACGATCCGAAAAAGATGGCCATTGCCTGCGGCGTGATCGGCATGATCGTCGTCGCCTTCCTCAACTCCACCGCCTCGGCGGTACCGGCGGCCTTACAGGTGACGGCGGTAAAAGTGCTGGTACCGGCGGCGAACCTGCTGGTGAACACCGTCATGCCGGTGATCTTCTGGCTGGCGGCGATTGATGCCGGTAAAAAGTCCGGCTTCTGGGCGACCATTTTCGGCGGCGCGGCGCAGCTGATCATGGGCAACGCCGTACCGGGTCTGGTGCTGGGCATTCTGATTGGCAAGGGCGTGGAAGAGAGCGGCTGGAACCGCGTCACCAAAGTGATGATGAGCGCCATCGTTGCGCTGTTCGTACTGAGCGCCTTCTTCCGCGGCTTCGACATGAAAATGATCGAATCCTTCCACCTCACCGTGCCGAACTGGCTGGACCTGATCCACAACGCGGTAAGCGGCAAATAACAGGAGCCTGACATGGAACAGAATAAAGGTTTTTGGTACGCCGACTGGTCATTCCCGATCTTCGTTGGCCTGCTCTCCTCCGGCGTCTTTGCCGGGACACACATGTATTACCTCTACGGCATAGGCGCGTTTAACGAAGTGGCTTTTGTGTCGATGCTGCGGGCGGGGATGGACACCGGCGTTTACGGCGCGGTGGCGGCGTTCGGCGCGAGCTTCCTGTTTGCGCGCATCATTGAAGGCTCGCTGGTGGGTATTCTCGACATCGGCGGCGCGATCCAGACCGGCGTTGGCCTGGGCGTCCCGGCGCTGCTGTTAGGCGCGGGCTTTGTCTTCCCGGTGGCGAACTTTGGCGCCTCGCTGGTCACCGGCCTGCTGATTGGTCTGGCGATCGGCTACCTGATCATCCTGGCGCGTAAATTCACCATCAATCAGAGCGACTCCACCTACGGAGCGGACGTGATGATGGGCGCGGGTAACGCCTCCGGGCGCTTCCTCGGGCCGCTGATCATTCTCAGCGCAATGACCGCCTCGATCCCGATTGGCATTGGCTCGCTGATTGGCGCGCTGCTGTTCTACATCTGGCAGAAGCCGATCACCGGCGGGGCGATCCTCGGCGCGATGATCCTCGGCTCCATCTTCCCGGTGGCGCTGTAATCAAACTCAAGGAGATGCGCATGTATGATTTACTCCTGCGCCGCGCGCGGCTGGTGGACGACACTATCGTCGATATCGCCGTGCAGGGCGGGCAGATCGCGGCGATCGGCGAGATCGACGCGCCGGCCGCGAAAATCCTCGATCTGAACGGTGAGCACTACGTCAGCGCGGGCTGGATCGACTCTCACGTTCACTGCTACAGCCGTTCACCCATCTACCGCGACGAGCCGGACAGCATCGGGATCGCCACTGGCGTCACCACGGTGGTGGACGCGGGCAGCACTGGCGCCAACGACGTGGACGATTTCTATGCCCTGACGCGCAGCGTGGTGACGGAGGTTTTCGCGCTGCTCAATATCTCCCGTGTTGGGCTGATTGCCCAGAACGAACTGGCGGACATGGCGAATATCGACGGTGACGCGGTACGGGCGGCGGTAAAACGCCACCCGGACTTTATCGTCGGGCTGAAAGCGCGCATGAGCGGCAGCGTGGTGGGCGATAACGGCATCGCGCCGCTGGAGCGCGCCCGAACCTTTCAGAAAGAGAATGGCGATCTGCCGCTGATGGTGCACATTGGCAACAACCCGCCGAACCTCGACGACATCGCCGCACGGCTGACGTCAGGGGACATCATCACCCACTGCTACAACGGCAAGCCAAACCGCATCCTGACGCCTGCGGGCGAGTTGCGCGCCTCGATGATCGACGCCCTGCGCCGTGGCGTGCGCCTTGATGTCGGCCACGGCAGCGCCAGCTTCAGTTTTGAGGTGGCGAAGCAGGCCATCAGCCTCGGCATTCTGCCGCACACCATCAGCTCGGATATCTACTGCCGCAACCGTATTAACGGCCCGGTGTTTTCGCTGGCGCGGGTGATGTCGAAATTTCTCGCCATCGGCATGTCGCTGCCGCAGGTGATCGAATGCGTTACCGCCAGCGCCGCCGACGGCCTGCGGCTGAAACGCAAAGGTCGCCTGGCGGTGGGCTTTGACGCCGATCTGACGATTTTCGACTGGCGGCACCAGCCGGTGCTGTTCACCGACGCAGAAAACGACAGCCTGCATGCCGACAGCGTGCTGGTGCCGCTGGCGGCGATCCGTGCAGGTAAAGGTTATATGACACCACAAGGGAGTGAAGAACATGTCTTCGATTTATGAAAAATACGCGCTCAAACAGGTGATTAACGCCTCCGGGCGCATGACCGCGCTTGGCGTCTCCACCCCGCGCCCGGAAGTGGTCGAGGCGGTACTGACCGGCATGAACCACTATTTTGAGATGAAAGATCTGGTGAATAAAACCGGGGACTACATCGCAAAACTGCTGGAAGTGGAAGGTGCGACCGTCGTCTCCTGCGCCTCGGCGGGCATTGCGCAGTCGGTAGCGGCGGTGCTGGTAAAAGACAGCGACTGGCTGCTGGAAAACCTGCACAGCACGCCGATCGAAAACAACGAAATCGTGCTGCCGCGCGGGCATAACGTCAACTTTGGCGCGCCGGTCGGCACCATGGTGGCGCTGGGCGGCGGCAAAGTCGTCGAAGCCGGTTACGCCAACGAGTGCTCGGCGGCGCAGCTGGCGGCAGCCATCACCCCGCGCACGGCGGCGATCATGTACATCAAATCGCACCACTGCGTGCAGAAAAGCATGCTCAACGTCGAACAGGCGGCGGTGGTGGCGCGTAAACACAATCTGCCGCTGATCGTCGATGCCGCCGCCGAAGAAGATTTGCAGTGCTACTACCGCGCCGGGGCTGATCTTGTGATCTACAGCGGGGCGAAAGCTATCGAAGGGCCGACCAGCGGCCTGGTGATCGGCAAACAGCAGTATGTCGAATGGGTAAAACGTCAGACGGCGGGCATTGGCCGCGCCATGAAAGTGGGCAAAGAGGGCATTCTTGGCCTGACCTGCGCCATCGAACACTACCTCTCCGCGCAGAAAGAGAGCGGCGCGGAAATGGTGGCAAAAATGACGCCATTCATTGACGGACTGAATACGCTGGACGGCGTCACCGCGCGCGTGGTGTGGGACAGCGCCGGGCGCGACATCGCGCGGGCAGAGATCAAATTTGATGAAGCCGTCACCGGTATCGCCACCGGCGAGCTGGTTAACGCGCTGAAACAGGGCGAGTACGCCATCTATTTCCGTGGCTATAAAGCCAACGAAGGCATTATCGAAGCGGACGTGCGCAGCGTCAGCGCCGACCAGCTGGACATTATTATTCGCCGCATTGCCGACGTGCTGAACAAGGAGCAAACCGCATGACCCTGACGCCCAATTTCTACCGCGACCGTGTCTGCCTGAATGTGCTGGCAGGCTCGAAAGAGAATGCCCGTGAAATTTACGACGCCGCCGAAGGCCATGTGCTGGTGGGCGTGCTGTCGAAGAATTATCCGGACGTGGCGAGCGCCGTGGCGGACATGCGCGAGTATGCCGCGCTGATTAATAACGCGCTCTCCGTCGGCCTGGGGGCAGGCGATCCCAATCAATCAGCGATGGTCAGCGCCATTTCCCGCGAGGTACAGCCGCAGCACGTCAACCAGGTCTTTACCGGCGTGGGCGCGAGCCGCGCGCTGCTCGGCCAGTCGGAAACCGTGGTTAACGGTCTGGTTTCCCCCACCGGCACGCCGGGGCAGGTGAAGATCTCCACCGGGCCGCTGAGTTCCGGCGCACCGGCGGGCATCGTGCCGGTGGAGACCGCCATCGCGCTGTTAAAAGACATGGGCGGCAGCTCGATCAAATATTTCCCGATGGGCGGGCTGGACTGCCGTGATGAGTATCAGACGGTGGCGGAAGCCTGCGCCCGCCATGACTTCTGGCTGGAGCCGACCGGCGGTATCGATCTGGAGAATTACAGTGAGATCCTGCGCATCGCGCTGGACGCCGGTGTACCGAAAATCATTCCTCATATTTATAGTTCCATTATTGATAAAGTAAGCGGTAATACCCGCCCGGAAGACGTGCGCCAGCTGCTGGCGATGACCCGGGCGCTACTGCCGTAACCAGAGGACACCGACGTGCGATTTCCGAACCAACGTTTAGCGCAGCTGTTCGACATGCTGCAAAACGAGACGCTGCCGCAGGACGAGCTGGCGCAGCGGCTGTCGGTGTCCACGCGTACCGTGCGGGCCGATATCACCGCGCTGAATGCGCTGCTCGCCAGCCACGGCGCGCAGTTTATCCTCAGCCGCGGCAACGGCTATCAGCTGAAAATCGACGACGCCACCCGCTTTCACTCCCTGCAAACGGATCGCCCGCGCGCGCTGCGTATTCCGCGCAGCGGGCAGGAGCGGGTGCACTATCTGGTGGTGCGTTTTTTAACGTCGGCCTTCTCCCTCAAGCTGGAAGATTTAGCTGATGAATGGTTTGTCAGCCGGGCGACGCTGCAAAGCGATATGGCGGAGGTGCGTGACTGGCTACAGCGCTACCATCTGACGCTGGAAACGCGCCCGCGTCACGGCATGAAGCTGTTCGGCAGCGAAATGGCGATCCGCGCCTGTCTGACGGATCTGCTGTGGGAGCTGGCGCAGCAGGACGCCCACAGCCCGCTGTTAACCGAGGAGGCGCTGAACCGCGGCGTACCGGAACAGCTGGAGAGGCTGCTGCATCAGTGCTTCACCCGCCATCATATTCGCCTGACGGATGAGGGCGAGCTGTTCATCCGCCTCTACTGCGCGGTGGCGGTGCGGCGCATCAGCGAAGGCTATCCGCTGCCGGAATTCACGGCGGACGATGGCGATGAAAATGTCCACCTCGCCGCGCGGGAGATCGCCGCCACCCTGCAACAGCTGGCGCAGAAACCGCTCGCCCCGTCGGAAGAAGCGTGGCTGCGGGTGCACATCGCCGGGCGACAGGTGCAGGAGATCGCGCCGAGCGCTATCAATGCCGATGACGACGAAGCGCTGGTCAACTATATCCTTGGCTTTATCAATACCCACTACAACTACAATCTGCAAAACGATGCCCAGCTGCATGCGGATCTGCTGACGCACATTAAGACGATGATCACCCGTGTGCGCTACCAGATCATGATCCCCAATCCGCTGCTGGATAACATCAAACAGCACTATCCGATGGCCTGGGACATGACCCTCGCGGCGGTGTCGGGCTGGGGCAAATACACGCCCTGGACGATCAGCGAAAACGAAATCGGCTTCCTGGTGCTGCATATCGGCGTCGGGCTGGAGCGCCATTACAATATTGGCTATCAGCGGCAACCGCGCGTGCTGCTGGTGTGCGATGCCGGTAACGCCATGGCGCGCATGATCGAAGCGGTGCTGCAACGCAAATATCCGCAGATCGAGGTCACCAGTACGGTGACGCTGCGGGATTACGAACAGCGCGACAGCATCAGCGAGGACTTTGTTATCGCCACCGCGCGCATCAGTGAAAAAGACAAGCCGGTGGTCACCATCGCGCCTTTCCCCACGGATTACCAGTTAGAGCAGATCGGCAAACTGGTGCTGGTGGATCGCACGCGTCCCTGGATGCTGGAGAAGTATTTCGATGCCAGCCATTTCCGCATTATCGATCGCTCGGTCGATCAGCAGACGCTGTTTGCGATGCTGTGCAGCCAGCTGCATGAGGAGGGCTTTGTCGATGCGGAGTTCGTCGATTCGGTGGTGGAGCGTGAGGCCATCGTCAGCACCATGCTTGGCGACGGCATCGCGCTGCCCCACGCGCTGGGACTGCTGGCGAAAAAAACCGTGGTCTATACCGTGCTGGCGCCGGAAGGCATCCAGTGGGGGGATGAAGTCGCGCATATTGTTTTCCTGCTGGCGATCAGCAAAAGCGAATATGAAGAAGCGATGGCCATTTACGATATTTTTGTCACCTTCCTGCGGGAACGCGCGCTGACCCGCTTATGCGCCTGCAAAGATTTTACCGAATTTAAAACCGTCGCCATGGAATGCGTGAGCCGGTTTTAATTAAGGTAAAATATTTATATTAATGCCTGCGCTAGCGGGTATTTTTATTTTTACAAGTTTCCCCGTGAAGATATTTATCTTTTCGGTGGAAGATCCTGCGGCAGTATTTCCTGCCCGGTAATGGCATCGACGATTTGCTCTGAGCCATCAGGATATTTGGTTACGGATACCAGCCGGCCGCCGTACAGCGGGATGCCGGACATCTCCAGCGTATAATCCGTTTTCTTAATTTCCTGTTTCTTAAGTTCTTGCTGCTTCTTGATTTCTTCCGGCGTCTGCGAAGACAGCGTAATCTTCGTGGCGCTTTCTTCGGCGTCCAGCGGCGATTTGTCAGTATTAACGTCTGTGGATTTACTGTTATTCCAGACAGTCGGGTTATTATCCTGATTAGATAAAAGCGATTCACCGTGCGTATTTGTCGCGGTGATTTTTTCAATACCGTTCATCATCATCTCCGGGTCGAAAATGCAATAGGGCGCAGGACGCGGTGCGCTCTTTTCGGGAAGAGTGCGCAGCATCTGCAAGGGATAAAGGTGACAAAAAGGTTATCGGCGGGGCAGCGAAATAATTTAATACAAAATAATCAACGTGCGGTCGTTCTGTTTTTTTGAAGGATAAGGACAAATTGTTCTACTTTCATGATTGCGCCGTCAGGCTTACTCTGTAAGAACAGCCGACAGAATTTGAAGTGAAAAACATTCAGGAGAACGTATGTCAGACAACTTTATTTCGCTCGCGACGCAACGCAGAACCATCTATGCACTGGGCAAGGACCTGCCGGTATCAGAAGATGAAGTGATTGCCACCATTCAGGAAGCCATTCGTCAGGCGCCTTCGGCATTCAACTCGCAGAGTTCCCGCGCGCTGATCCTGCTCGGCAACGAACACAATAAATTCTGGGAGATTGTGCGTGAACAGTTAAGAAAAATTGTTCCTGCAGAGAGCTTCCATGCCACTTCCGACAAGCTGGACGGCTTCGCTGCCGCCGCGGGTTCGGTACTCTTCTTCGAAGATCAGGACGTGGTTGCCCGTCTGCAGGAGCAGTTTGCCGCTTATGCCGATAACTTCCCGATCTGGTCAGAACACAGCACCGGTATCGCCCAGTACGCGGTATGGCTGGCGCTGGCGGAGAAGGGTATTGGCGCGAACCTTCAGCACTACAACCCGCTGGTTGACGCTGACGTGCAGCAGGCCTGGAATATCCCGGCCAGCTGGAAACTGCGTGGACAGATGAATTTTGGCGCCATCCTCGCACCGGCGGGCGATAAAGCCTTTATGGACGACGACAAACGCTTTGTGGTCGCCCGTTAATTAAACATGCCGCCTTCTGGCGGCATTCTTATTATTGTAGGTCGGGTAAGCGCAGCGCCACCCGACAAACAAGCCCAATTACCGCAAATAATGCACCACCTGGTTGCTACTCCCGCGCCAGATCAGTGACGGATCTTTCAGATCCAGCACAAACTTCCCGTCCACCAGCACGTTAATCAGATCCACTACCGCCATTTGCGCGGCAGTTAACTCCTCTAGCTTATAACCCGTCCACACCCAGATATCCTTGCCGGGGCATTCGGCACGAATGCGCTGCACCAGCGCCAGGATCTCCGGCACGTTTTGCGGATGCAGCGGATCGCCGCCGGACAGGGAGATCCCCTGGCGTTTGATCCGCGTATCGTTCAAATCACCGATAATTTGATCGGCCATCTCGCGGGTGAACGGCTGCCCGGAATTGAGCCGCCAGGTGCTTTTGTTGTAGCAGCCAGGGCATTCGTGCACGCACCCGGAAACAAACAGCGTGCAGCGCGTTCCGGGGCCGTTCACGATATCGACGGGGTAATATTGATGAAAATTCATAATGCATAACCTTGCCGGGTGGCGCTTCGCTTACCCGGCCTACAGTTACAGCCGGGTGGCGTTGAAGGACACAGACTCAACCGATCTGCCCGTTCCCTAAATGCTTCACGCGGCGCTTCACTTCTTCCTGCTTACCGGCGTTAAACGGACGCGCATCCGGGCTGCCCAGATAGCCGCATACGCGGCGGGTCACCGACACCCGCGCGGCATCGTGGTTGCCGCATTTCGGACAGGTGAAGCCTTTGCTGGTGCACTCAAACTCGCCGGTAAAGCCGCACTCGTAGCACTCATCAATCGGTGTGTTGGTGCCGTAATAGGGCACATGCTGATAGCTGTAATCCCATACGTCTTCCAGCGCTTTCAGGTTGTGCTGAATGTTCGGGTATTCGCCGTAACAGATGAAACCGCCATTTGCCAGCGGCGGATAGGGGGCTTCGAAATCGATTTTGTCGTACGGGTTTACCTTCTTCTCCACGTCGAGGTGGAAACTGTTGGTGTAATAACCTTTGTCGGTGACGCCTGGAACCACGCCGAACTCGGCGGTATCCAGACGGCAGAAACGATCGCACAGGTTTTCGCTCGGCGTGCTGTAGAGGCTGAAGCCGTAGCCGGTCTCTTCTTTCCACTGATCCACCGCCTGACGCAGACGTTCGACAATGGCAATGCCTTTCGCGCGCAGCGTCTCGCTGTCGTACATGTGTTCGCCGCCCGCCAGCGCGTTAATGGTTTCATGGATGCCGATATAGCCCAGCGAAATGGACGCGCGCCCGTTTTTGAAAATTTCCGATACCTCATCGTCCGCCTTCAGACGCACACCGCAGGCCCCTTCCATATAGAGAATGGGCGCGACGCGGGCTTTCACGCCCTCCAGACGGGCGATACGGGTCATCAGCGCTTTCCGCGCCAGCTGCAGGCGGGCGTCCAGTAGTTTCCAGAATGTGGCTTCGTCGCCTTTCGCTTCCAGCGCGATGCGCGGCAGGTTCAGGCTGATCACGCCGAGGTTGTTACGCCCGTCGTGGATCTGCTCGCCGTTTTCATCTTCCCAGACGCCGAGGAAGCTGCGGCAGCCCATCGGGGTTTTGAACGAGCCGGTGACTTTCACCACCTGATCGTAATTGAGAATGTCCGGATACATGCGCTTGCTCGCGCATTCCAGCGCCAGCTGTTTGATGTCGTAGTTGGCATCGCCGGGCTTGTGGTTCAGGCCGTCGCGGATGGCAAACACCAGTTTCGGGAACACGGCGGTTTTACGATTTTTGCCCAGTCCCGCGATGCGGTTACGCAGGATCGACTGCTGGATCAGCCGCGATTCCCAGCTGGTGCCGAGGCCAAAGCCAAAAGTGACGAACGGCGTCTGGCCGTTGGCGGTGTGCAGCGTATTCACTTCGTATTCCAGCGACTGAAAAGCGTCGTAGCACTCTTTTTCGGTACGGGAATGGGCGTAGCCGTCCGCATCCGGGATGTGCCACTCTTCCGCCGTTTTGCGGTGTTTTTTGAAGCTGGCGGTGACAAAAGGCGCCAGCACTTCGTCGATGCGGTTAATGGTGGTGCCGCCGTAAATATGGCTGGCGACCTGGGCGATGATCTGCGCGGTCACCGCCGTGGCGGTGGAGATGGATTTGGGCGGTTCGATCTCGGCGTTGCCCATTTTAAAGCCGTGGGTCAGCATGCCTTTCAGATCGATGAGCATACAGTTGAACATCGGGAAGAAGGGCGAGTAGTCGAGATCGTGGTAGTGAATATCGCCACGCTCGTGCGCCAGCACCACGTCACGCGGCAGCAGATGCTGACGGGCGTAGTGTTTGGCGACGATGCCCGCCAGCAGGTCGCGCTGGGTGGGGATCACTTTGCTGTCTTTATTGGCGTTTTCGTTAAGCAGCGCAGAGTTGGTTTGCTCCACCAGACCGCGGATCTCCTGATTCAGGCGGCCACGTTTTTCACGCTCAATATCCCGGTCATGGCGATATTCAATGTAGGCGCGCGCCAGCTGCTTGTACGGGCCGGACATCAGCTGGTTTTCTACCGCAGTCTGAATTTCATTGATATCCACCTGACTGCGGCCCTTCATCTGCTGTCCCACGACCTCTGCGACGGTGGCGCAATAATCTGCGTCATCGACTCCCGCTGCTTTAGCTGCACGCAAAATTGCTTCCTGAATGCGCTCTGAGTTGAAAGGCACTTTACAGCCATCTCGTTTCATCACATGCGGTGTCATGATCTCTCCATTTAGAAACAGGTTATCCACAAAAGCGGAATAATATTCACAGCGGGCATACGTCTGTGCCAGCAGGTTTTTCCTCGCGCACGGTCTTTTTTATCCACAAATTTGAGGGATAAACCAGCGGTGTGGTTGTTGTAAGATTAGACAATTAATACAACATATTGGGTCGGGGCGGGATTTTAAGTCCTATATATAGTGATTTGCATCAAACAAGTTTGCGATTTTATTGATGCAGGACAAGGTAAAAACATGACCGTACAGATGGCGGGCGTTGCGGGGAATGTAAATTCTGATGGAGCGTTTCGTGGTTTATTGCGCTCTTTTTCGCTCCGACGAACGGCTTTGGTTCCAGTAAGTTCCGACAAACACAAAGCCACTCAGTCGTAACAAACCGTCATCGTAATTAACGCGAGGGGTTGAGTCCCCGCTGAAACCGGCGAGCCGGAGGCCGGATGACAAGGGCTGGMCGCCATGGATGGCGGCCAGAGGCGAAATGAGGCAGGAGGCCGAATCGAGCCGACCGCAGGCAGACGGGCGGGAGGTGAGCGCAGTGCGCAGCACCGGTTTCTGTGCGGGGCCGCGGGGATTGCTAAGGGGGCCGCGGTGGCCCCCTTAGCACGTTCACCGTCAGCGGCGTCACGCCTGACACGAAACGCAAAGTGAACGGAACATTCCACCG
>NZ_CP127837.1:1690609-1697855 GCF_030291195.1 Enterobacter sp. PGRG2
TCCACCACACCGCCTCATACGGCCTTAACACCGCCTTCGCAGGGGCCTGCGCCACCTCCGCATAATTACTCATCACCACCCGCCAGTCGCCCGCCATCTCCTCCGGCTCCCATGCCTGATTCTCCCCGCTCAGATTCGCCACTACCAGCAGCGTCTGCCCCTGCCACTGGCGGCGATAACACCACACGGACGGATGCGCAGGCAGCAGATCCTCATAATCTCCCCAGGTCAGCACCGGCTCGCGTTTGCGCAGCGCAATCAGCGCCTGATAGGTATAAAACACCGAGTCCGCATCGCGCAGGGCCGCCTCCACGTTCACCTGCGGATAGTTCTCGCACAGGGCGATCCACGGCTCGCCCCGGGTAAACCCGGCATGGGGAGAGGCATCCCACTGCATCGGCGTGCGGCTGTTGTCGCGGGATTTGGAGGCGAGGATCGTCAGCAGCTGGTCGGCGTCCTGACCGGCGGCGCGGCGTTCGGCAAACATATTGTGGCTTTCCACGTCGCGGTAATCGGTGATGCGCGTAAAGTGCGGGTTGGTCATGCCGATCTCTTCGCCCTGATAGATATAGGGCGTGCCCTGCATACCGTGCAGCACCATGGCGAGCATTTTCGCCGAGGTGACGCGATATTCCCCCTCATCACCAAAGCGGGAGACGATGCGCGGCTGATCGTGGTTACACCAGAACAGCGCGTTCCACGCCACCTGATGCATCCCCTGCTGCCAGTAGCGGAACAGCGTCTTCAGCGCCACGAAATCCGGGGCGGCCAGCGTCCATTTTTCCCCGCCGGGGTAGTCCACTTTCAGATGATGGAAGTTAAAGGTCATCGACAGTTCGCGGCCATCCTGTGCGGCGTACTGCCGACAGTGATCCAGGGTGGTGGAGGACATTTCGCCCACCGTCATCAGCCCGCGCGGGCGGAAAACGTCGCGGCTCATCTCCTGCAAATACTCATGGGCGCGCGGCCCGTCGGTGTAAAAACGACGCCCGTCCCCCAGCTCATCCGACGGAAAATCCTGATCTTTGGAAATCAGATTCACCACATCGAGGCGCAGCCCGTCGACGCCGCGATCGGCCCAGAATTCACACACCTTTTTCAGCTCGGCGCGCACCTGCGGGCTTTCCCAGTTCAGATCCGCCTGCTCCGGGGCGAAAAGGTGCAGATAGTACTGCCCGCTCTCCGCATGCCAGCGCCAGGCGCTGCCGCCGAATTTCGAGCGCCAGTTGTTCGGCGGCGTCACCGGCGAGCCGTCGCGCCAGATATAAAATTCGCGGTACGGACTGGCGGGATCCTGCGCATGGCGGAACCAGGCGTGCTGCGTGGAGGTATGGTTTAACACCATATCCAGCACGATGCGGATGCCGCGCGCATGGGCCTGGGTCACCATCTCGTCAAAATCGTCCAGCGTGCCGTAGCCCGGATCGATGGCGGTATAGTTCGCCACGTCGTAGCCGTTATCCACCTGCGGCGAGATATAAAACGGCGTCAGCCAGATGGCGTCGACGCCGAGGATTTTCAGGTAGTCGAGGCGCTGCGTCACGCCGCGTAAATCGCCGCGCCCGCTGCCGGTGGTGTCCTGGAAGCTCTTCGGGTAAATCTGGTAGATCGCGCCGGTCTGCCACCAGTGGGGAAGTGTATTCATCATGTCGTCCCGATCAAAAAAAGGGGCGCCGTCGCGCCCCCGTAGCATCAAACAATCTGTAGCGATCCCTGACGGGCTTTGCGCTGGTACATAAAGGTCGTGAGCACTAACGGCACGACAATGGCGATGACCATGGCGATGCCGTAGACCTGCCAGTAACCGGTCTGGATGGACAGGATCCCCGGCAGGCCGCCGACGCCGATGCCGTTCGCCATCACGCCGTATAATCCGCACAGCAGCGCGGCGAGGCAGGAGCCAATCATGGCGCACAGCATCGGGAAGCGGTATTTCAGGTTGATACCGTACATTGCCGGTTCGGTCACGCCGAGGAAAGCGGAGATAGCGGCAGGCACCGAAATCTCACGTTCATTCTCTTTGCGGCTGACGATGATGATCCCCACCACGGCGGACGCCTGAGCGATGTTCGACAGGGCAATCAGCGGCCACATCGGTGTGCCGCCCATGCTCTGGATCATCTGCATATCAATAGCGAGCGTGGTCTGGTGCACCCCGGTGATCACCAGCGGCGCATAGAGGAAGCCAAACAGCGCCGCGCCTATCGGGGCGAAGCTGCCGGTCATCAGATGGCGCATGGCGAAGGCCACGCCGTCGCCGATAAGACGACCAAAGGGGCCGATAAACGCGTGGGCAAGGAACACTGCGAGGAGCAGCGAGCAGACCGGCACCACCACCAGATAGAGGTAGGCGGGGACGATACGCTTCAGCTGCAATTCAATATAGCCAAGCGCCAGACCCGCCAGCAGCGCCGGGATGACCTGCGCCTGGTAACCTACTTTATCAATGCTGAACAGGCCAAAGTTCCAGGCTTCCGGCACCTGCTGACCCAGTAAGTAAGCGTTCATTAACTGCGGCGAAACCAGCGTAATGCCGAGCACGATACCGAGGATCGGCGTGCCGCCCATTTTCTTCACCGCCGACCAGCAGATCCCCACCGGCAGGTAGAAGAAGATCGCCTCGCCAATCAGCCACAGGAAGTCATAAATGGTTTTCAGCGCCGGGGACATTTGCGCCAGCGTCTGGCCGTTGCTCATCGGCAGATCGCCGATAACGTTACGGAAGCCCAGAATCAAACCGCCGCTGATCAGCGCCGGCAGCAGCGGGAAGAAGATCTCCGCAAAGTGCGAGATCAGCTGCTCGTACCATTTCATATTCTGGCGCGCCACCCGTTTGGCGTGCTCTTTATCCGCATGAGCCTGACCGGTGGTGGCGAGCAGGACTTTATAGTAGTCGCCGACATCGGGGCCGATCACCACCTGGAACTGTCCGGCGTTGGTAAAGCAGCCCTTCACCATTTTCAGTTTTTCAATGGCTTTCGGATCGGCTTTCGCCGGGTTATCAAGCACAAAGCGCAGGCGGGTAATACAGTGGCTGACGGTGGCGATGTTATCCCGTCCGCCAACCAGCTCGATTAATTTATCGATGTCAGCTTGATCTACTTTTTTGCTCATCGTGAAGCCTCACAGAGGATTTGGAATTATGCGTAGGGAACAGCTGAAAGAGTATCTGCGGATCGGCAAAAGCGAAAAGGGAACGTTCCCGAAATCGGTTAAGGATCACACTAAATCATACAAGCAAAGATTAACCGAGGCGGGCGGGGACGATAATGGTGCGCGGATCGGCGCGGCCGGTGATCTGATCGATCAGCTGCGTGGCGGCCATACGGCCCGCTTCAGCGTAGCCGGGATCGACGGTGACGATTTCCGGATGCAGAAATTTCATCAGCGGCGTATTGCCGACGCTGGCCAGTTGCAGGGCGGTGATGCGCTGCTCCTGTAAGTACTTACTCGCGCCGAGCGCCAGAGTATCAGTGGCGCAGACCAGCGCAGTAGTGTCCGGCGTTAAGACGCGGGCGACGTGCTCATAACCCTGTTTCATCGCCAGGCCCGGCAGCACGGCGACGGGCTGCATCTGATGCTGTGCGCAGAAATGCAGATAGGCGTCGTGGCGGCGCTGGCCGGTGGTGGTGTCGCTGGCAGGCACGCCGAGATAGCTGATATGCCGGTGCCCCTGGGCGTAGAGCTTTTCCAGCAGCATCTGGATCGCCCGTTCATCGTCATAACAGACGGAGGCAAAACCGCTGGCGTCCCGCGCCATCAGCACCAGCGAAGACTGCCAGGGCGCAAGCAGGGTTTCCGTGAGGCCAGTAAAGCCGAACAGCACCACGCCGTCGATATTGCGGCGACGTAACATGCCAAGATGCTCTTCCACCAGCGCCGGAGAGAACTGACTTTCCATCATGATCGGATCGTAACCCTGGGCGTAAAACGCTGGCAGCATGGTCTGTACCGCAAGATTTTCCGACAGCGAATCGAGGCGCGTGACGATGATCGCCACGATGTTATCGCTCTGGCCGCGCATTGCCCGCGCCGAGCGGGACGGGGAGAAGCCATGCTGTTGCATGACGGCTTCCACGCGCTCACGGGTCTGGACGCTGACGCCGCTCTCATTATTGAGCACGCGCGAAACGGTGGATTTACCCACGCCGCTTAAGCGGGCGATGTCTTTGATTGTCAGTCGGTTTTGCATGCGTCCATTCCTGTCAGGTCGGTATCAGCCTAATGCTACTGCGACAAAATACAATGCGCAAAGTCTGGTTTATGTCCGGTTTAGTTGCCGGGCGTTATCATGCGCCGCAACTAAACCTTATCACTTTTACCGGAGGCGACATGGATCCTGATCCCACCCCTCTCCCCGACGGGAGTTTTCCCGCGTTCCGGTAAGTCTGTTTTCGCTGCCTTGCCAGACGCGTAGGGCAGCGACGTTTTACGTCCCTGCAAAATAACATTTGCGCCTGCGGGCGCAGAGGGACTTTTTATGCTGAAAAATTTTATCCGGCAGCGCTTCTTTGCGCTCAGCCGCCATTTACCACGCCGTCTGGTTGACCGCAGCCCGCTGCCGGATGCCACCATCGCAGGCGTAACCCCGATCCCGGCTTCGCTCAGCGCTCACTGCCTCAACGTGGCGGCGATGGACGAATCTCAACTGTGGCGCACCTTCGGCAGCCATCCTGAAGGGCTTAACCCGCAGGAAGTCACGGCCAGCCGCGAGAAGCACGGCGACAACCGCATTCCGGCGCAGGAACCATCGCCCTGGTGGGTGCACCTGTGGCTGTGCTATCGCAACCCGTTCAATTTATTGCTGACGCTGCTCGGCGTGATCTCTTACGCCACCGAAGATATGTTTGCCGCGGGGGTGATCGGCCTGATGGTGGCGATCGCCACGCTGCTCAATTTTATCCAGGAAGCGCGATCCACCCGCGCCGCCGACGCGCTGAAAGCGATGGTCAGCAACACTGCCACCGTGCTGCGGGTGATCAACGACAAAGGCGAAAGCGCCTGGTGTGAACTGCCGCTGGAAGAACTGGTGCCGGGGGATATTGTCCGGCTGGCGGCGGGGGATATGATCCCTGCCGATTTGCGCGTGATACAGGCCCGGGATCTGTTCGTGGCGCAGGCCTCGCTGACCGGCGAATCGCTGCCGGTGGAGAAGCTCGCCGTCACACGTAATGCCGCGCAAACCAATGCGCTGGAGTGCGACACCCTGTGCTTTATGGGCACTAACGTGGTGAGCGGCACGGCGCAGGCGATGGTCATCGCCACCGGCGGCAACACCTGGTTTGGTCAGCTGGCCGGGCGCGTCAGCGAACAGCCCACCGAGCCGAATGCGTTCCAGAAAGGCATCAGCCGCGTCAGTATGCTGCTGATCCGTTTTATGCTCGTCATGGCGCCGCTGGTGCTGTTGATTAACGGCTACACCAAAGGCGACTGGTGGGAAGCGGCGCTGTTTGCGCTGTCGGTGGCGGTGGGCTTAACCCCGGAAATGCTGCCGATGATCGTCACCTCGACGCTGGCACGCGGCGCGGTGAAACTGTCTAAACAGAAAGTGATCGTGAAACATCTGGACGCCATCCAGAACTTCGGCGCGATGGACATCCTGTGCACCGATAAAACCGGCACCCTGACCCAGGACAAAATCGTGCTGGAGAACCACACGGACATCGCCGGAAAAGTTAGTGAGCACGTACTTCACACCGCGTGGCTGAACAGCCATTACCAGACCGGCCTGAAAAACCTGCTGGATGTGGCGGTGCTGGAAGGGGTGGACGAAGACCGTGCGCGGGAACTCTCCGCCCGCTGGCAAAAAATCGACGAGATCCCCTTTGATTTTGAGCGCCGCCGCATGTCGGTGGTGGTGGCGGAAACGCCGGATGCGCCGCTACTCATTTGCAAAGGGGCGTTACAGGAGATGCTCAGCGTCTGTAGCCATGTGCGGCATAACGGCGAGGTGACAGCGCTGGATCAGGCTATGCTGCGCCGCATCGAGCGCGTCACCCAAACCCTGAACCGTCAGGGCCTGCGCGTGGTGGCGGTGGCCAGCAAATACCTCGCGGCGCGGCAGGGGGATTATCAGCGTGCCGATGAGTCAGACCTGATCCTTGAAGGCTATATCGCCTTTCTCGATCCGCCGAAAGAGAGCACCGCCCCGGCGCTGAAGGCGCTGCACGCCAGCGGCATCACGGTGAAAATCCTTACCGGCGACAGCGAGCTGGTGGCGGCGAAAGTGTGCCACGACGTCGGGCTGAACGCGGGCGAGGTGGTCACCGGCAGCGATATCGAAGGGTTAAGCGATGACGAGCTGGCGGCGCTGGCGCAGCGCACCACGCTGTTCGCCCGTCTGACGCCGATGCACAAAGAGCGCATCGTCACGCTGCTAAAACGTGAAGGGCATGTGGTGGGCTTTATGGGCGACGGCATCAACGATGCCCCGGCGCTGCGGGCAGCGGACATTGGCATTTCCGTGGACGGGGCGGTGGATATCGCCCGCGAAGCCGCTGATATTATTCTGCTGGAAAAGAGCCTGATGGTGCTGGAAGCAGGCGTGATCGAAGGGCGTCGTACTTTTGCCAATATGCTCAAGTACATCAAAATGACCGCCAGTTCTAACTTCGGCAACGTGTTCAGCGTGCTGGTGGCGAGCGCATTTCTGCCATTTTTACCCATGCTGCCGCTGCACTTACTGATCCAGAACCTGCTGTACGATGTGTCACAGGTGGCGATCCCCTTTGATAACGTCGACGATGAGCAGATCCAGAAGCCACAGCGCTGGAACCCCGCCGATCTGGGGCGCTTTATGCTGTTCTTTGGGCCGATCAGTTCGATCTTCGACATTCTGACGTTCTGTGTGATGTGGTGGGTGTTCCACGCCAACGTGCCGGAAGCGCAGACGCTGTTCCAGTCCGGCTGGTTTGTGGTGGGGCTGCTGTCCCAGACGCTGATTGTGCATATGATCCGCACCCGTCGCGTGCCCTTCTTCCAGAGTCGCGCCGCCTGGCCGCTGCTGATGATGACGGCGGTAGTGATGGTGTTGGGCATCGGGCTGCCGTTCTCGCCGCTGGCAAGCTATCTGCAACTCCAGGCGCTGCCGCTGGCGTACTTCCCGTGGCTGGCGGGGATTTTGCTGGGGTATATGGCGTTGACGCAGCTGGTGAAAGGATTTTACAGCTGCCGGTACGGGTGGCAGTGAGGGGGGAGTTGTGCTTTAACCTGTTTGCCGGGTGGCGCTACGCTTACCCGGCCTACA
>NZ_CP127837.1:1697902-1703020 GCF_030291195.1 Enterobacter sp. PGRG2
TTAACGGCGTACCGCAATCGCTTCGATTTCAATCTTCACATCTTTCGGCAGACGCGCCACTTCCACGCAGGAGCGTGCCGGGAAGGTGGCGTTATGCTCGGTGAAAAATGCTTCGTAGGTAGCGTTAACGGTGGCGAAATCGTTCAGATCTTTCACAAACACCGTCGTTTTCACGATGTCGCCCACTTTCAGGCCCGCTGCTTCAACGATAGCTTTCACGTTTTCCAGCGACTGACGCGCCTGAGCGGAAACGTCGTCCGGCACGGTGCCGGTTTTCGGATCCACCGGGATCTGCCCGGAAGTAATGATCATACTGCCCAGATCAACACCCTGAACATAAGGACCAATGGCTGCTGGTGCATTTTCCGTCGCGATGGTTTTAGTCATGATTTCTCCTGAATAACAGCGAAAATAAGGGGTTCCGCGCCATTATAGGCAGCGCAGAACCCATTACCAACCTCAATTAGCTGGCCAGCACCACATAATGGGAAAACTCTTTTTCACAGTATTTGCATTTGAGTGCGATGTCGCTGGCGCGTTTTTTCACTGCAAAACTGGAGAAAACCGGTTCGGCATGGCTGATGCAGTTGCTGTTCGGGCACACCAGCACGGCGTCGATGCGCTCCGGCAGTTTCGGGCGCGATTTTCCCACCACTTCATACTCATCAATGCGGTTTACCGTCGCGTCCGGCGCATATAAAGAGAGCTGATCCACCTGCTCATCGGTAAGAAAAGTGTTCTCGATTTTGATCAGATCTTTGCGGCCCATTTCGCCTGACGGCAAATTCAGGCCGATGGTGATGCGCTGATCGGTTTCGGTCAGCTTGAACAGCGTCAGCAGCTTAAAGCCCACCTGCGCCGGGATATGGTCAATCACGGTGCCGCGTTTGATGGCTTCGACCTGGAGTTTATTATCATGTGTCATCTCAGTGCTCCTTACAGAACCAAATCGCGATTAAGAACCAGCGCCAGCAGCGCCTGGCGGGCGAAGATGCCGTTACCGGCCTGCTGGAAATACCAGGCGTGCGGGGTTTTATCGACATCGGTGTGGATCTCATCCACGCGCGGCAGCGGGTGCAGCACTTTCATATTGGCCCGCGCATGGGTTAAGTCGCTGGCGCGCAGTACAAACTGCGCCTTCACGTTGGCGTATTCAGACGGATCCAGACGCTCTTTCTGCACGCGGGTCATATAGAGAATGTCCACTTCCGGCATCACCTCGTCGATGCTGTCATGCACGCTCCACGCAATGCCCTTTTCGTCGAGCATATCCAGAATGTACTGCGGCATCGCCAGCGCGGCAGGCGCGATAAACAGGAAGCGGTTGCCGCTGAATTTCGCCAGCGCCTGCGCCAGCGAGTGCACCGTGCGGCCATATTTCAGATCGCCGACCATCGCGATATTCAGATTTTCCAGGCGGCCCTGGGTTTCCTGAATGGTAAACAAGTCGAGCAGGGTCTGGGTCGGATGCTGGTTCGAGCCATCCCCGGCATTCAGTACCGGAATGCCGCCGGAAAACTCCGTCGCCAGCCGCGCCGCGCCCTCCTGCGGGTGACGCATGACAATCGCATCGACATAGGTGCTGATCACCGAAATGGTGTCCGCCAGCGTTTCGCCTTTTTTGCCAAGCGACGTGTTGCTGCTGTCGGAGAAGCCCACCACGCTGGCCCCTAAGCGGTGCATGGAGGTTTCAAAAGAGAGGCGGGTGCGCGTGGAGGCCTCAAAAAAGCAGCTGGCGATCACTTTGTGCTTCAGCAGCTCCGGTTGCGGCGTGGCCTTCAGTCTGGCGGCGGTTGCCAGCACCAGTTCCAGTTCTTCGCGACTGAGATCATTTATGGAAATGATATGTTTTTGATAGAGCGGATTAGCCATCGTTCTCTCCTGACGCCTGCGCAAAAAAAAGCCCCTCAATAAGAGGGGCTGTGAATATCGTGAGCAACGGGAAGAAAAACGGCAGGCCTGCGTCTGTTTTCAGACGCGGTAAGACGCGATGTCGTACGCAGTTGACCATGCTTTCCTCCCGGCAAATTGCCCGGCATTATACTCAGCTGCTTTTGCGGATCAAGTGATTCAATGCACGATTCATACAAGGCAAACGGTTATTTTGCATATTAATGCATTCTTAATAGATAATTAACGCGTTTATGTACCAGCGCCGTGCGTGACACATCCCGTGGCGCGACCCAGACAATGCTGCTGCTCGCCACCACGCCAAGGATGTCCGGGATCGCATGGTAATCCAGTATCCTGGCGACGGCGCGCCCGTATCCGGCGGCGGTATGGATAAGGATAAACTCGCTGTTGTGTTCGACGCTGACCACCATTTCCGACACGGATCGCGCAGCATCGGGTGCCGGGCGTAACTGTGGATTCACGGAATAAATCTTTTGTCCTTTCGCGTTGCGAATTTTTATCACGCCCAGCAGCTTTAACAGCCGCGAAACGGTGGACTGACTGATGCTGTCAAAACCATGCAGCTGTAAATCGCGGCGGATCGCCTCCTGCGATAAATAGCTTTTCTCCACAATAAGACGCTGGCAGACAGCGAGCTGAAGTTGCTCTCTGGCGGTGCATTCTGCGTATTCCTTCATCATTTTATTCCAGTTAGTTGCCAAAATGCCCGGTGGCGCGCGCCATCCGGCGAAAACTAGAGCAGGGCGCCAAGACTTAACACAACGGTGATCACTACCGTCAGGATCAACAGCAAGGGCGCAACCCACTTCAGGTAACGCACATAAGGTACGCGCGCAATGGCCAGGCCGCCCATCACAACGGCAGAGGTGGGTGTGATCAGATTCACAATGCCGGAGGCGGACTGGTAGGCCGTGACCACCAGATCGCGATTGACGTTAGCGAAATCCGCCAGCGGGGCCATGATCGGCATGGTCAGCACCGCCAGACCCGAGGACGACGGCACCAGGAAAGAGAGCACCACTTCCAGCCAGTACATGACATTGATAAAGGCGACGGTGGACAGCCCGCTGACCAGCCCTTCGGCGCTGTGCAGAATGGTATGGGTGATCATGCCTTTGTCCATGATCACCACGATGCCGCGCGCGATGCCGATGATCAGCGCCACACCGAGCAGATCCCGCGCGCCGTTGATAAAGGTGGAGGTCAGTTCCTCTTCGCTCATGCGGGCAATCAGCCCGACGATAATCGCCGCCGCCAGAAACACCGCCGAGATCTCCGCCATCCACCAGCCGAGCACCGCCACGCCGTAGATCATCACCGCGAAGGCGAGGGCGAAGATCACGAGGATAAGTTTGCGCACCGGGGTGAATTCCAGCATCTCCTGCGGCTTATCACCAAGAAAATGCGCACGGTTTTCGTCAAGCTTATCGGCCACGATGGAGCAGGCCGGATCCTGGCGCACTTTACGGGCATAGCGCATGACCCAGGCCACGCAGATCAGCCAGCCCACCGCCAGCAACAGCACGCGCAGTAAAATGCCGTTGGTAAAGGGGATCCCGGCGGCGTTGGCGGCGATCACCGTGGCAAAGGGGTTGATGGTGGATCCGAGGGTGCCGATCCCCGCGCCCAGCAGAATGGTCGAGGCGGCCACCACAGGATCAAAACGCGCCGCCAGCATCACCGGCACCAGCAGGGTGTAAAACGGCAGCGACTCTTCCGCCATGCCGTAGATGGTGCCGCCCGCAGCGAACAGGCCCATCAGGATCGGGATCATCCACTCTTCGTGGCCGTGCAGTTTGAGGGTGACGCGGGCGATCCCGGCATCGATCGCCCCGGTTTTGGTGACGATCCCCAGAAAGCCGCCAATGATCAGAATAAAGAGCGCCACGTCTATCGCGCCCGCCTGGCCGGTGACGGGATCGTATAGCCCGCCGATGGGGGCCATCAGCACGGCGACCAGTCCCTGCGGATGGGCGGCGACCTGCGCGTAAGTGCCCGCCACCGGGACTTCTTTGCCGAGCGTCTCGTTCATCATCATCTGATACTGCCCGGCGGGGACGATCCAGCTCAGGGCGGCGACCAGCGCGATCAGGATAAATAAAATGGTGTAAGCGGAAGGAAATTTGAATTTGCCCATGGGGTGATCTCCCTGTGCGGGCGCGCCAGCTCACCGGCGCGCCCGGATAATTACTTGCCGAGTGTCGCCACCATGACCGCTTTAATGGTGTGCATTCTGTTTTCTGCTTCGTCGAAAACGATGGAGTTCGCCGACTCAAACACCTCTTCGGTGACTTCCAGCCCCTTCAGCCCGTAGGCGATTTCGATTTCCCGGCCCATGGTGGTGTGCTCGTTGTGGAACGCGGGCAGGCAGTGCATAAATTTGACGTTCGGGTTGCCGGTGGCTTTCACGACAGCGCTGTTGACCTGATAAGGTTTCATCAGGCTGACGCGCTCGGCCCAGGCTTCTTTTGGTTCGCCCATCGACACCCAGACGTCGGTGTAGAGAAAATCAACGCCGTTGACGCCTTCTTCGACGTCCTCCGTCAGCATGATGCGCGCGCCGGTTTCGCTGGCGATGGCGCGACACTGCACCACCAGCGCCTCTTCCGGCCAGAAGGCGCGGGGCGCGACCAGACGGATGTCCATGCCCATTTTCGCTGCGCCCACCATCAGGTCATTGCCCATGTTGTTACGTGCATCACCCAGATAGGCGAAGCGCAGTTCCGGCAGGGTTTTGCCCGGTGCATGCTCCAGCATGGTCATCAGGTCGGCGAGGATCTGCGTGGGGTGAAATTCGTTGGTCAGGCCGTTCCATACCGGCACGCCCGCGAATTCGCCCAGTTCTTCCACAATGGCCTGGCCGTAGCCGCGGTATTCAATGCCGTCATACATACGTCCCAGCACACGGGCGGTATCTTTCATCGACTCTTTGTGGCCGATCTGCGAACCGGACGGGCCGATATAGGTGACCTGCGCGCCCTGATCGAAGGCCGCCACTTCAAAGGCGCAGCGGGTGCGGGTGGAGGTTTTTTCAAAAATCAGCGCAATGTTTTTCCCGGTCAGGGTTGGCTTTTCACGTCCGGCTTTTTTGGCGGCTTTCAGTTCGATAGCCAGATCGATAAGCGACTGGATCTCCGCCGGGGTGTAGTCCAGCAGCTTGAGGAAATTGCGGTTTTTCAGGGAGTGGGACATAAGTAATTCCTT
>NZ_CP127837.1:1703038-1730719 GCF_030291195.1 Enterobacter sp. PGRG2
GATGGCGGCTTCGCCTTATCCGGCCTACAGGCCGTAGGCCTGATAAGGCGCAGCCGCCATCAGGCAAAAGGGTATGAAGGCTTAATGCCGGATCAACGTACCTTTCTCACCGGCGAGGATCGCCGGGCCGTCCGTCAGCGCGCCTATCCCGGCGATGCCGTGGCACTCGTCGACAAAACGGCAACAGGCGGCGACTTTCGGCCCCATGGATCCGGCATCAAAGGTCATTCCGTTAAGCTGTTCTGGCGTGACCTGGGTGAGCGGGCGCTGGGCTGGCGTGCCCCAGCCGACATAGACCGCATCGGCGTCGGTGAGGATCAGCAGCGCATCGGCTTCGATCTGCCGCGCCAGCAGAGCCGCGGAGAGATCTTTGTCGATCACCGCCTCGATGCCGTGGTAGCCGTCGGCTTTTTCCACCACCGGCACGCCGCCGCCGCCGTTGCAGATCACCAGATGGTCATGGCCGATCAGCGCGTTAATGGCATCGCGCTCGACGATGCGCCGGGGCTGCGGCGAGGGCACCACGCGGCGGAAATAATTCCCGTCGGCTTTGAAGGTCCAGCCTTTTTCCGCTTTCAGTGCGGCGGCCTGGGCTTCGTCATACACCGGGCCGATGTATTTGGTCGGCTGGCGGAAGGCCGGATCGGCAGCGTCCACTTCCACCTGCGTGAGCAGCACGCTGATCTCCCGCTGCGGCAGCAGGTTTTTCAGCGCCTGTTGCAGCATGTAGCCAATCATTCCCTGGCTTTCCGCGCCCAGCACATCCAGCGGGTAGGGCGTGACCTTGTCATAGGCGCTGTTTTGCAGCGCCAGCAGGCCCACCTGCGGCCCGTTGCCGTGCACCAGCACCACGCGCCAGTCATGAGTCAGCCGGGCGATGGTCTGCGCCGCGAGCAGGATATTTTTGCGCTGAATGTCGGCTTCCAGCGGCTCGCCGCGTTTTAACAGCGCATTGCCGCCGAGGGCGACGACGAGAGTGGGTTTCAGTTCCATGGGCTTCTCCTTAAATGCCGTCGCGTTCAAGCGGGCAGCTCATGCAGCGCGCGCCGCCGCGACCGCGGCCCAGTTCGTCGCCGGGGATCGGCAGCACGGTGATGCCTGCCTTGTCGTATTTTTCGTTGGTCCAGATGTTGCGCTCATAGCCCACCACCACGCCGGGGCGCAGGGTTAACACATTGTTGGCGTCGTTCCACTGCTCGCGTTCTGCTTCAAAGGCATCGCCGCCGGTGGTGATCAGGCGGATCTGCGTCACGCCCAGGGCTTTTTCCAGCGCAGGCAGCAGGCCTCGCTCCTGTAAACGGCTGATGCCGCCGCGTCCGTCGGGGGTCAGCGTCCAGCACTGGGCGTCTTTGCGTACCACTTCCGGGTAGACGGAGAAGGTATCGACGTCGATATGGGTCATGACGGTATCGAGGTGCATACAGGAGCGGTGCTTCGGCAGTTCCACGGCGATCACCCGCTCGGCCTGGCGATGTTTAAACAGGGCGCTGGCGAGGAATTCCACCCCCTGCGGCGTAGTGCGTTCCGACATACCGATTAATACCGCGCCGCGGCCAATGACTAATACGTCGCCGCCTTCGATGGTGGCATGGTCATAATTAATATTTTCATCGCCGAAATATTTAATAAAATCGCCGTCGGCAAACTGTGGATGCCAGCGATAAATGGCGCGCAGATTATTGGTTTCCCGCTGGCGTGCCGGTTTAGCCATCGGGTTAATAGACACGCCGTTATAGATCCAGCAGGAGGTATCGCGGGTAAATAAATGGTTAGGCAGTGGCTTCATAATAAAGTCATTCGCCGAATGGGTATCCACCACCATATTTTTAATAAAAGCCGGAATTTCCCCGTAGGTCAGGCCGCCGCTTAAACGCCGCGCCAGTTCACGATGCGGCAAATCCGCCAGCCAGCCGCGCACGTCGGCGGCAAAGGCAGGCCCGAGGCGGTAATCTGACACCTGGGTTTGCAACAGCCAGCCTTTGGCATCCGGTATATCCAGCGTCTGGGTAAGCAGGTCAGTGAGCAGTAATACTTCCACGCCCTGATCGCGCAGCGTACTGGCAAAAATATCGTGCTCCTCGCCCGCACGCTCAACCGATAACACGTCGTCAAATAACAACTCCTGGCAATTCGATGGCGTCAGTCTTTTCAGGCTAAGATTGGGGCGATGTAACATCACGCTACGCAATTGGCCAATTTCAGAACCGACATAATGCTTTTCCATATTTATTCCTTGCACTTTTTTAGAAATAAAGGGGCCAGCGTTATGAAAAGACTATTTTCATAACCCTTCGTATTCAGGTGAATTCGGCGGTAATACTAATGGCTGTCGCTATTAATAATGTGATATTGCTCACGTGAAACCGGCACTGCAGAACTTTATTTCTTATTGCATGACAGGCATCAGAGAATACTCAAATGACTATTTTAACTCGGTGCATTGCTACGCATTAATTGCTGTCATTATTTTTAGTTGTTAATATTTTGTACATTGACTCATTAATTCTATTTTGTCTATCATGTTGAAATTTCTGGATAAAATAAAGATGTTCGCATGACTATGCAAAATGGCTAATAAATTATTGCGGTATTAAGTCGAATTAAAAAATAAATATGAAAACGTGCGCCTGAATATGCCGTACGGCAAAGTGTGAGCGGGAAGTGGTTTTTTTGATAAGCACACTATTTTCAGCAGGTTGCAGATCAAGGCGCAAAGCCGGCGCAAAAAGTTATGCAGTATTACTGCATACGTCCGGACGCAGCGTTAACAGTCTGGTAACAGGCTTGCCGATAAACATGCGTTATCGCAAACCTTTTCCATTTAGAGGTGGTGCAGCAAAGGGATTTTTCGTATAACACGTAAAAATGAAACAGTGTTTTATATGAGGAGTTCATCATGATCGTTGGCAACATTCACAATCTCCAGTCCTGGCTGCCGCAGGAGCTGGCGCAGGCTATCGACTACGTTAAGCAGCACGTCACGGACGCGACCCCGACCGGGAAGCATGATATTGACGGCTCGCGCCTGTTTTATCTGGTGTCTGACGATATGACGCAGCCGTTCGCCGAGCGCCGCGCCGAGTATCACGCACGCTATCTGGATATTCAGATCGTATTGAAGGGGCAGGAAGGAATGACCTTCAGCACCCTGCCGAACGGTACGCCGGATACCGACTGGCTGGCGGACAAGGACATCGCGTTTTTGCCGGCAGGCGAGCAGGAAAAAACGGTGGTGCTGAGCGAAGGGGATTTTGTGGTGTTCTACCCGGGGGAAGTGCACAAACCGCTGTGCGCCGTGGGCGAGGCCGCGCCGGTGCGTAAAGTGGTGGTGAAACTGCTGGTGGCGTAATGGTGTTGCCGGGTGGCGGCTACGCCTTACCCGGCCTACAACATCTTCAACATCGATGGTAACCGTAGGCCCGGCAAGCTTGCGCCGCCGGGCAATACATCACTCCGCCAGGGTCGCCACCATCACCGCTTTAATGGTGTGCATACGGTTTTCCGCCTGATCAAACACCACGCTGTTTGCCGATTCAAACACCTCATCGGTGACTTCCATGCCGCCACGCAGGCCATAGGTCTCCGCCATCTGTTTGCCGAGCGTCGTTTGATCGTCGTGAAACGCGGGCAGGCAGTGCAGGAATTTCACCTGCGGATTGCCGGTCAGCGTCAGCATCTGGCGGTTCACCTGATAGCCGCGCAGTAATGCAATACGCTCCGCCCACTTCTCTTTGGCTTCGCCCATCGATACCCAGACGTCGGTATAAACAAAGTCAGCGCCTTTCACGCCAGCGGCGACATCTTCCGTCAGCGTGATATTGCCACCGTTTTTCACCGCCAGCGCCGTGCACTCGGCCACCAGGCTCGCGTCCGGCCAGCAGGCTTTGGGTGCGACCAGACGCAGATCCAGCCCGACCAGCGCGGCGGCTTCCAGCATCGAGTTGCCCATGTTGTTACGCGCATCACCGGCATATACCAGCGTCATCTCATTAAAGGCTTTGCCCGGCAGATGCTCCTGCATGGTGAGCAGATCCGCCAGCAATTGCGTTGGGTGGAACTCGTTGGTCAGGCCATTCCATACCGGCACGCCGGCATATTCTGCCAGCGTTTCAACAACTTCCTGCCCGAAACCACGGTACTGAATGCCGTCGTACATGCGTCCCAGCACGCGCGCGGTATCCTTAATTGATTCTTTATGCCCAATCTGACTACCGGCAGGGCCGAGATAGGTGACGCGCGCGCCTTGGTCAAATGCGGCAACTTCGAAAGAGCATCGTGTGCGGGTTGAGTCTTTTTCGAAGATGAGCGCGATGTTTTTACCAGTAAGTTTCTGTACTTCTTTACCTTTTTTCTTATCGGCTTTCAGTTGTGCGGCGAGCGCCAGCAGGGTGTGGATTTCAGCGGGTGTAAAATCGAGCAGTTTAAGAAAGTGCTTCCGGAATAATGCAGACATATTTCCCTCACATGGCTCAGGCCACTTATTGAATTAAAATTCACTTTATATATGTAAATATTCATTTGCAACCCTGTTTAACAAATCTTTTCGGTCAGGAGTGGAGGCATTGTCAGCGGTGTGTGAAAATAAGAGTATCTGCCGCACATTATGAGGAACGATCCATGGCAAACCCGGAGCAACTGGAAGAGCAACGCGAAGAAACGCGTTTGATTATTGAAGAACTGCTGGAAGACGGCAGCGATCCTGACGCGCTGTACACCATCGAGCATCATCTTTCCGCTGACGATTTCGAAACGCTGGAGAAAGTGGCGGTCGAGGCGTTCAAACTGGGTTATGAAGTCACCGAGCCGGAAGAGCTGGAAGTGGAAGAAGGCGAAGTGGTGATCTGCTGTGACATCCTCAGCGAATCCGCACTCAAGGCAGAGCTGATTGATGCGCAGGTTGAGCAGCTAATGACGCTGGCAGAAAAATTCGACGTTGAATACGACGGCTGGGGCACCTACTACGAGGATCCTAACGGCGAAGAAGGCGACGACGAAGAAGATCTGCTGGACGAAGACGACGACGGCGTTCGCCACTAAGTAAAAGTGCGGCAGCGCCTGCTGCCGTACCACCTTTCCCGCAGGCATTCCCACCAAAACGCCCTCAAATGCACCAATTTCTGGCAGGTGCGACCGAATCCGATGTTGCGTAACATACCTCTCCTTTTTTTCACTATAACTTTTTAACAACCTATACAGAGAGTCAGGATGAAACTGTCACGGATTGTCATATCCCTTATCGTCGTACTTGTTGTCGCCACTGCCGTCGGTTTTTTTATCGGTTCCCGTCCCTCGCAATCCGGGCTCACCGAGGAGCAGAAGTTTGACGCCGCGATGGCGCAATTTCCCTCCTTTACGGTGCTAAAAGAGCAGGAGCCGGAGTACTGGTCGAAGCTGCGTGGCCGCGCGCTGGCTATGCAGAAAGAGGGCAAAACGGAGCAACAAATTATCGACGTCATCCAGCCGGAAATTTTGCAGATCCAGATCTCGCGTCTGCAATCGGCGCCGGACGATCAGGTGGTGCGCTATATGAAAGTGAATATGGAGCAGACGGCGGCGATCCAGAAGGTGAGTGACGATGACTGCTACCGCTTCCTGTTCCCGAACGTGAAAGGCGGGATCAATCCGATGCGTGTACTGTCCAAAGAGATGCTGACCTACCGCGCCACCGTGGACGCCGATATGATGCGTTCGGCATACGGCGCGGGCAAACACACTGCGACGCCGCAGGAGCGTGAACGCGCCCAGCAGGATCTTCAGGCCGTTGCCGCCACGCTGGTGAAAAAATATGGCGATGATGTGGCCATTTTGTCTGAGCCGCAGAAGGGCGTGGGCAAAGAGAAGCTGACCTGCGATATGGTGGAAGAGATGTGGAGCAATGTGCTGGCGCTACCGGCTGATAAAGCCGCGGGTATTGTGCGTTTTATGATGGCGCAATAACGCCTCTCTGATGGCCCTCCCGAAAGGGGAGGGTCAGTTAACGAGTATTACAACGCTTTTAGCATGCGGACTTCGCAGTCCACGTGCCCGGTGCAGCCCAGCGGCGCGTCGATATGCGCAAAGCCCAGACGCTCATATAGGGCAATGGCGTCTTTCAGAAAGGCCGTGGTTTCGAGGTAGCAGCGGGTAAAACCCTGCTCACGAGCGAAATCCAGGGCGGAAAGGGCGAGCTGGCGCGCCAGGCCTTTACCGCGAATGCCCGGCAGAAAATACATTTTTTGCAGTTCGCAAATGTCCGGATCGCTACAGGTCAGCGGCGCGATACCACCGCCCCCCACTACCTGGCCGTCCTGCTCCACCACCCAGTAAGCATGGCGTGGCTGGCTGTAGAGCTGGAACAACGCGTCCAGATTAGGATCGGCCACGGTGTAGCCTTTATCCGCCGTGAGTCCGAATTCAGCCGAAACCTCGCGGATCACGCGGGCAATGACCGGATTATCTTTTTCCTGGAGAGGGCGAAGCCGTAATTCGCCTGTCATACTGAGTGCATTATTCTGCATGGGATAACCTGGAAACGTGGGACAGTAAAAGTCTTTGGACAAGCCCCCACTATAAAACAGACCTCGCGGGATGAAAAATAAAAGCCTGCATTAACACTTTTCCATTTTATTGCCGGTATACGGTAATGAAGTTCCGCGCAGTACATTGTGCTGCGTGACGTTAATTCCCCCTTGTAATAAGGGTTTTAATCATTCATTTCAGGACGAAAAAGTATGGATTCCTTAACTAAAACACAGCGTCATCAAATCAAGTTTCACGGGGATGGCGGCGACTATTTTACAATATGGCTGGTGAATATCTTCTTGTCTGTTATTACCCTTGGCATATATTCCGCCTGGGCGAAAGTCAGAACCTACCGTTATTTTTATGGCAATACCGAGCTGGCGGGCGATCGCTTTGATTATCATGCCCGTCCGATGCAAATTCTGGTCGGTCGTATCATCGCCTTTGTTGGCATCGTTATTTTCTACCTCTGTTTCATGGCAAGTGAAGTGCTGGGAATGGTGATCATGCTGGCGTTTATTGCGTTGCTGCCGTGGATTATTATCCGCAGCTGGCGCTTCAATGCCATTATGTCCAGCTACCGCGGCGTGCGTTTTAACTACCTCTGCCGCGTTGGTCGCGCCTACTGGGTATTCCTCGGCTTCCCGCTGCTGGCTTTCGCGGCGCTGATTGTTATCGTGTCGCTGGTGAATTTTTTCACCAACCCGATGCTGGGTATTCTGCTGATGGTGGTGATTTTTGTGCCGGGCGCGATCCTCATTCAGGGGATTAATTCCGCGCTGACTTACGACCTCTACGTGAACAACCTTTTCTTTGGCGATGCCGCGTTCAAAGGCGACATGAATAAAGACGCCTTTGTCAAAATGGCCTTTAAAGCCGCGCTCTTTGTGGTGCCGGTGCTGATTATTCTTGGGCTGATCTTCGCCAAAATGTTTTACTCCATTATGCAGGCGAGCGTCTACGGTGGTTCTGAAGATGCGATCGCCATGATGGTGCTGAGCAATATAGGCCTGATTATTCTGGCTTATGTGGTGGCGCTGGCAGGCGGCATGATGGCGGCGGCCTGGCTGATTGTGGCGCACCGTAATTACGTGGCAAATCAGACCACATTGAACGGCGGCGCGCTGCGTCTGCACTCCAGCATGAAATTCACCTCCTACCTCGGCCTGCTGTTCACCAATGCGCTGATCGTTATCTTCTCTTTAGGCATTGCCTCGCCGTTTGCTCATGTGCGTCATGCGCGTTACCTGCTGCAAACGCTGGAGGTGGAAGGGGATCTGGATCTGCTGACCGTACGCGCCCACGGTGAACAGGCTCCCGCTGCCGTGACGGAAGAGCTGGTGCAGGCGCTGGATATCAATGTCGGGCTGTGATCTCAGCGGCTTTTATCAGTATCCCGGTCGGGCTGCCCGTGAGGCGGCCCGTCTGACGTTGCATGACGGGGCGGTGACGCTGCACCGGGATAGCGGCGACGAGACGTACCCGCTGGCGGCGCTGACCGTGTCAGAGGCGCTGGGAGATATTCCGTTGTCGCTCACCTTTGCCGACGGCGGCCGTTTTGCGCCGGGTGACGATAAGGCGTTTCGCCAGTGGTATTTCCGCCACCGGCGCCCGGGGCTGGTCCACCGCCTGGAGCAGCACAAACGTGGCGTGGTGGCGATGCTGTTCGCCACCGTGCTGGTGGGGGTATTTTACGTCTGGGTGCTGCTGCCGTGGCTGAGTGGCGTTATCGCTCAACAATTACCGGTGAGCATTGAGCAGCAGCTTGGCCGCTACAGCGCCGCTTATCTGGAAGAGCAGGGGCTGACGGAGAGCAAACTGAGTACTGCGCGCCAGCAGCAGTTGCAGACGCTGTTCCGGACGGTGATCCCGCAGGATATGCGCGATCAGACGGGCCTGCGCCTGCGCATCATGCATTTCCCGCTGGGGGCGAATGCGTTAATGCTGCCGGATGGCACCATGATGCTCAGCGACCAGCTGGTGCGGCTGGCGAAAAGCGACGATGCGCTGGCCGCCGTAATGCTGCATGAGATCGGCCATTACCGTTACCGGCACTCCATGCAGATGGTGGTGCGCTCGTCGCTGATCTCCATCACCCTGTTGTGGGTGATGGGTGACGTCAGCGGCATCGGCGATACCCTGTTGCAGTCAGCGGTGCTGGTGAACGAGATGCGCTTCTCACGCAGTATGGAGAGCGAAGCGGATCGCTTTGCGCTGGCGGAAATGCAGCGCCAGGGACGACCGTTAAGCGCGATGCTGCAAATTTTCACCGCGCTGGGCGAGGAGGGCAAGGATGACGACAAGTGGGCGATCCCGGACTGGCTCAGCACGCATCCGGCGATGCAGGAGCGGCTGGAGACCATCCGCAACGCCACGCAATAAAAGGCATAAAAAAACCGGGCGCAGCGGCCCGGTTTTTTATTCACGATGAACCGCTTACAGCGCGGCGATCACGCCCTGCTGCTCAATCAGCTTCGCTTTGGCCTGGGCGAATCCGTCCAGACGCTCGCGCTCTTTGGCAACCACGGCTTCCGGCGCGCGCGCCACAAAACCTTCGTTACCCAGTTTGCTTTCGATTTTCGCGATTTCCTGCTCGATCTTCGCCACTTCTTTTGCCAGACGCTCCAGCTCTGCGGCTTTGTCCACCAGACCCGCCATCGGGATCAGCAGTTCGGCACCGTCAACGATTTTGGTGACCGATACCGGCCCTTTGTCGTCAGCAGGCAGCACGGTGATGCTTTCCAGGCGCGCCAGGGTTTGCAGGAAGCTGCGGTTTTCCGTCACGCGACGGATAACCTCATCGCTGCAACCGCGCAGCAGCAGCGCCAGCGGTTTAGCAGGGGAGAGGTTCATCTCAGCGCGGATGTTACGCACCGCGACAATCGCCTGTTTCAGCCACTCGGTATCCGCCAGCGCCGCGTCGTCTGCCAGTGCCGAATCAAACTGCGGGAAGGGTTGCAGCATGATGGTGTCGGCGGTAATGCCTTTCAGCACTTTCACGCGCTGCCAGATGGTTTCGGTGATGAACGGAATAATCGGGTGCGCCAGACGCAGCAGACCTTCCAGCACCGTCACCAGCGTATTACGCGTGCCGCGCAGTTCCGCTTCGGAACCGCCGTTCATTACCGGCTTGGTCAGCTCCAGATACCAGTCGCAGAACTGGTTCCAGGTGAACTCGTACAGAATGCCCGCGGCAATATCAAAGCGGTAGCTGTCCAGCGCTTCACGGTAGGCTTTCACCGTACGGTTGAACTCGGCGAGGATCCAGCGATCCGCCAGCGACAGCGTCAGTTCGCCGCCGTTGAAGCCACAATCCTGATCTTCGGTGTTCATCAGCACAAAGCGGCTGGCGTTCCACAGTTTGTTACAGAAGTTACGGTAACCTTCCAGGCGCTTCATGTCCCAGTTGATGTCGCGGCCGGTTGAGGCCAGCGCCGCCAGGGTGAAACGCAGGGCGTCGGTACCGTGCGGCTCAATGCCGTCCGGGAACTGCTTCTCGGTACGCTTAGCGATTTTTTCCGCCAGCTGCGGCTGCATCATGTTGCCGGTGCGTTTTTCCAGCAGATCCGGCAGGGAGATCCCGTCCACCATATCCAGCGGGTCAATGACGTTGCCCTTGGATTTGGACATCTTCTGGCCTTCGTCATCGCGGATAAGACCGGTCATATAAACGGTTTTAAACGGTACCTGCGGCTTGCCGTTTTCATCTTTGATGAAGTGCATGGTCATCATGATCATGCGCGCGATCCAGAAGAAGATAATGTCGAAGCCGGACACCATCACCGAGGTCGGGTGGAACTGGCGCAGCGCGTCAGTGTTTTCCGGCCAGCCGAGGGTGGAGAAGGTCCAGAGCGCGGAGGAGAACCAGGTGTCCAGCACGTCTTCGTCCTGGCGCAGGGCAACGTCCGCAGGGAGGTTGTTTTCGCTGCGCACTTCTTCTTCACTGCGGCCAACGTAGACGTTGCCGTCGTTGTCGTACCATGCCGGAATACGGTGACCCCACCACAGCTGGCGGGAGATACACCAGTCCTGAATGTCGCGCATCCAGGAGAAGTACATGTTTTCGTACTGCTTCGGCACAAACTGGATATCGCCGTTTTCTACTGCTTCCACCGCCGGTTTCGCCAGCACGTCCGCACGGACATACCACTGGTCGGTCAGCATCGGCTCGATCACCACGCCGCCACGGTCGCCGTAAGGCACGGTCAGGTCGTGCGGTTTGATCTCTTCGAGCAGGCCGAGGGCGTCAACCGCCGCCACTACCGCTTTACGGGCAGCAAAACGTTCCAGCTTCTGGAACTGCGCCGGGATCGCGCCTGAGTAAACGTCGGATTCGTTGCCTTTGGTGTCATACACTTCGGCCACGTCACGGATGTCGCCGTCAAAGGTCAGAATGTTGATCATCGGCAGCTGGTGACGACGACCCACTTCGTAGTCGTTAAAATCGTGCGCCGGGGTGATCTTCACGCAGCCGGTGCCTTTGGTCATGTCCGCGTGCTCATCGCCGACGATCGGGATGCGACGATCCACCAGCGGCAGCATGACGAATTTGCCGATCAGATCTTTATAACGCGGATCCTCCGGGTTAACCGCCACGCCGGTATCGCCCAGCAGGGTTTCCGGACGGGTAGTGGCGACCACCAGGTAATCTTTGCCGTCGGCGGTTTTCGCGCCGTCAGCCAGCGGATAGCGGATGTGCCACATGGAGCCTTTCGACTCGCGGTTTTCCACTTCCAGATCGGAAATCGCGGTGCGCAGTTTCGGATCCCAGTTCACCAGGCGCTTACCGCGGTAAATCAGATCTTCTTTATACAGGCGCACGAAGACTTCTTTTACGGCGTTGGACAGGCCTTCGTCCATGGTGAAGCGCTCGCGCTCCCAGTCCACGGAGTTACCCAGGCGGCGCATCTGACGGGTAATGGTGCCGCCGGATTCCGCTTTCCACTGCCAGATTTTGTCGATAAAGGCGTCGCGGCCGTAATCGTGGCGGGTTTTACCTTCTTCGGCGGCAATTTTGCGCTCAACCACCATCTGCGTGGCGATACCGGCGTGGTCGGTACCCACCTGCCACAGGGTATTTTTGCCCTGCATACGCTGGTAGCGGATCAGGGTATCCATGATGGTTTGCTGGAAGGCGTGACCCATATGCAAACTGCCGGTGACGTTCGGCGGCGGGATCATGATGCAGAAGCTTTCCTGGCTTTCATCGCCATTCGGTTTGAAATAGCCCTGCTGCTCCCAGTGCTCGTAAAGCGGCTGTTCGATATCTTGTGGGTTATATGTCTTTTCCATTATTTCCAGGTTGCCGTATTCAGGTTAAAACCAGCCAGGCGATAGGCTTTATAGCGCTCGCGAGCCAGTTGTTTCAAAGTTTCTTCGTAGGGGACGAAGTCTACCACTTCTGTGAAAGCGGTGGCAAAATCTGCAAAGTTAACGCGTAAAGCGATTAACAGATCGCGCGGGCTGCTGTTGCGTTTTTGCGGCCAGGCGATCTCCACCGGCGCGCCGCCCCGTGGTCCTTCACCCGCCAGATTATGCGGCACAAAACTCTCCGCCGGACGCGCCCACAGGGCCTCGTCAAGACGGATCGCCTGTTGCTCATCCTCGCAGGCGATCAGCACGCGCTTGCCGTTGCGCCAACGTTCCGCGGCAATTTCACACACCAGTTGTTCAACGGCGCTGAGGCCATCTACGGTGTCGTCATTGTCCAGAAGGTAGAACGTCGCGTTTTTCATGATATGGGGCTTCTTTGATGGATTTAAATGTGAAGCCGGGTGGCGCACGCTTACCCGGCCTACGGTTGAGTGGCGTGTAGGCCGGGTAAGGCGAAGCCGCCACCCGGCACTTTACATCACTCGTCGCCGTTAAAACCCGCGCGATTGAGCAGGAACTGCGACAGCAGCGCCACCGGACGACCGGTCGCGCCTTTGGCTTTGCCGGAGCGCCATGCGGTGCCGGCGATGTCCAGGTGCGCCCAGTTATATTTACGGGTGAAGCGCGCCAGGAAGCAGCCCGCGGTGATCGCCCCGCCAGGACGGCCGCCAATGTTCGCCATATCGGCAAAATTAGATTCCAGCTGTTCCTGGAACTCATCGGCCATCGGCAGACGCCACGCGCGGTCGCCCGCCTGTTCGGAGGCGCTGATCAGTTCGTGCGCCAGCGGATTGTGGTTCGACAGCAGACCGGTGATGTGATGACCCAGCGCGATGACACAGGCGCCGGTGAGGGTCGCCACGTCGATCACCGCTTCCGGATCAAAACGTTCAACGTAGGTCAGCACGTCGCACAGCACCAGGCGGCCTTCGGCGTCGGTGTTCAGGACTTCCACCGTCTGACCGGACATAGTGGTCAGCACATCGCCCGGACGATAAGCGCGCCCGCCAGGCATGTTTTCACAGCCCGCCAGCACGCCCACGACGTTAATCGGCAGCTGGAGTTCCGCCACCATCCGCATAACGCCGTACACCGCCGCCGCGCCGCACATGTCGTACTTCATCTCGTCCATGCCTTCGGCAGGTTTGATGGAGATACCGCCGGAGTCAAAGGTCAGGCCTTTACCCACCAGCACAATCGGACGCGCGTCTTCGTCGCTGCTGCCTTTGTATTCGATAACGGACATCAGGGATTCATTCTGCGAACCCTGACCCACCGCCAGATAAGAGTGCATACCCAGCTCGCGCATCTGCTGCTCGCCGATTACGCGGGTGACGACGTTCTGGCTGAAGGAATCCGCCAGCTGGCGCGCCTGGGAAGCCAGATAACCGGCATTACAGATGTTTGGCGGCATATTGCCGAGATCTTTCGCCGCTTTAATACCGGCGGCAATCGCCAGACCGTGCTGAATAGCGCGCTCGCCGCTGGTCAGTTCACGGCGGGTCGGCACGTTGAACACCATTTTACGCAGTGGACGACGCGGCTCGCTTTTTGTGGTTTTCAGCTGATCGAAGCTGTACAGCGTCTCTTTTGCCGTCTCCACCGCCTGGCGTACTTTCCAGTACGTATTGCGGCCTTTAACGTGCAGTTCGGTCAGGAAGCAGACCGCTTCCATGGAGCCGGTATCATTCAGGGTATTTATCGTTTTCTGAATAACCTGCTTATACTGACGCTCATCCAGCTCGCGCTCTTTGCCACAGCCGATCAGCAGAATACGTTCGGAAAGCACATTAGGAACGTGGTGAAGCAATAACGTTTGTCCCGGTTTGCCTTCCAGTTCGCCGCGACGCAGCAGCGCGCTGATATAGCCATCGCTTATTTTATCGAGTTGTTCGGCGATGGGAGAAAGTCGGCGTGGTTCAAATACGCCAACAACGATGCAGGCACTCCGCTGTTTCTCCGGGCTACCGCTTTTTACACTGAACTCCATGCACTACGCTCCTGAATCTTAAAGACAACAGCCATGGGTACGGATAGAATTGCAAGCTTTCGTAACTCATGTCCGCTGTTGCGGTGACTTCGTGTTAATCTTAACGTTATTACGGTTCAACACGTCAGAACTTATTCTAAACCGCGAATCCGCTGAGTTTTGTTATCTTAGCGATGATTTCAACGACTCAAGAGAATAAATGACGTTTAAGCCATGAAACAAGCGATTTTCCTGCAAAAAACGGGTTTTTACGGGCGTATTTAAAGTGATAATCATAAGATATTTGGTGCGGGAGACGCTCAAAAGCCAGTTGGCGATCCTATTCATCCTGCTTCTGATTTTCTTCTGTCAGAAGCTGGTCAGGATCCTCGGCGCGGCGGTGGACGGTGAGATCCCGACAAACCTGGTGCTCTCTTTACTGGGCTTAGGCGTGCCAGAAATGGCGCAGCTGATCCTGCCGCTCAGCCTGTTCCTTGGGCTGTTAATGACGTTGGGTAAACTCTACACCGACAGCGAAATTACGGTGATGCATGCCTGCGGCCTGGGCAAGGCCGTGCTGGTGAAAGCCGCGATGATCCTCGCGCTGCTGACCGGTATCGTGGCGGCGGTTAACGTCATGTGGGCCGGGCCGTGGTCGGCGCGTCATCAGGATGAGGTGCTGGCGGAAGCCAAAGCCAACCCTGGCATGGCGGCGCTGGCGCAGGGCCAGTTCCAGCAAGCCACCGACGGCAACTCCGTACTCTTTATTGAAAGCGTGGACGGCAGCCGTTTTAACGACGTCTTCCTCGCGCAGATCCGCCCGAAAGGCAATGCCCGCCCGTCAGTGGTGGTGGCGGATTCCGGCGAGCTGTCGCAGAAAAAAGATGGCTCGCAGGTAGTGACGCTTAATAAGGGCACGCGCTTTGAAGGCACGGCGATGCTGCGCGACTTCCGTATCACCGACTTCCAGGACTATCAGGCGATTATCGGCCATCAGGCCGTGGCGCTGGATCCGGATGATACCGAGCAGATGGACATGCGTACGCTGCTCAACACCGATAACAAACGTGCCAACGCCGAGCTGCACTGGCGCTTAACGCTGATCTTCACCGTCTTTATGATGGCGCTGATGGTCGTGCCGCTGTCAGTGGTTAACCCGCGTCAGGGCCGCGTGCTGTCGATGTTGCCCGCCATGTTGCTTTACCTGGTGTTCTTCCTGCTGCAAACCTCGCTGAAGTCGAACGCGGCGAAAGGGCGAATCGATCCGCTGATCTGGATGTGGGCCGTCAACCTGCTGTATCTGGCGCTGGCGATTGGCCTGAACCTTTGGGACACGGTGCCGATGCGCCGTCTGCGCGCCCGTTTCACGCGTAAAGGAGCGGTATAATGCAGGCATTTCGCGTACTCGACCGCTATATCGGTAAAACCATTTTCACCACCATCATGATGACGCTGTTCATGCTGGTTTCGCTTTCCGCAATTATTAAATTTGTCGACCAGCTTAAGCGCGCCGGGCAGGGCAGTTACGACGCGCTGGGTGCGGGCATGTATACCGTGCTCAGTATTCCGAAAGATATTCAGATTTTCTTCCCGATGGCGGCGCTGTTAGGCGCGCTGCTGGGGCTGGGGATGCTGGCGCAGCGCAGCGAGCTGGTAGTGATGCAGGCCTCCGGCTTTACCCGTATGCAGGTGGCGCTGTCAGTGATGAAAACCGCCATCCCGCTGGTGCTGCTGACCATGGCCATCGGCGAATGGGTCGCCCCGCAGGGCGAGCAGATGGCGCGTAACTACCGCGCGCAGCAGCTGTACGGCGGCTCGCTGCTTTCCACCCAGCAGGGCTTATGGGCGAAAGACGGCAACAACTTTGTTTATATTGAGCGCGTCACCGGCGATGCCTCCCTTGGCGGCGTCAGCATCTATGGCTTTAACGATCAGCGTCGTTTGCAGTCGGTGCGTTACGCGGCTTCCGCCACTTTCGATCCCAATGCCAAAGTGTGGCGTTTATCGCAGGTAGATGAATCTAATCTGACCGATCCGAAACAGGTTACCGGCTCGCAGACGGTGAGCGGCACCTGGAAAACTAACCTGACGCCGGACAAGCTGGGCGTGGTGGCGCTGGATCCCGATGCGCTGTCGATCACCGGCCTGCGGGATTATGTGAAATACCTCAAGTCCAGCGGCCAGGATTCCGGGCGCTATGAACTGAACATGTGGAGCAAGATCTTCCAGCCGCTGTCGGTGGCGGTGATGATGCTGATGGCGCTGTCGTTTATCTTTGGTCCGCTGCGCAGCGTGCCGATGGGCGTGCGTGTGGTGACCGGTATCAGCTTCGGCTTCGTGTTCTATGTGCTGGATCAGATCTTCGGCCCGCTGACCCTGGTGTACGGCATTCCGCCGATTATCGGCGCGCTGCTGCCCAGCGCCTCGTTCTTTGCCATCAGTCTGTGGCTGATGCTGCGGCGCTCCTGATAAGTCATCCCCTCTCCGCCCTGGAGAGGGGACATTTCCCCCCCGATAATTCTGTACTTTGCGACGTTCTCTGCTACGCAGACTATGCTATGCATACGGTTAACTAAATTATCAGGTAGTTATGTCCAGATTTTTCTTTAATGACCGCAAGCAGCTGGTCAACGACGCCATTGAAGGCCTTGTCATCTCCGCCCCTCACGCCAACCTTGTCCGCCTTGATATTGATCCTGCCATCCGCGTGGTCGCCCGCAGCGACTGGAGTAAAAGCCGTGTGGCGGTGATCTCCGGCGGCGGCTCCGGCCACGAACCGGCCCATGCAGGTTTTGTGGGCAAAGGGATGCTCACCGCCGCCGTCTGCGGCGATGTCTTTGCCTCGCCAAGCGTGGATGCGGTACTGAACGCCATTGTCGCAGTCACCGGCGATCGCGGCTGTCTGCTGATCGTCAAAAACTACACCGGCGACCGCCTGAACTTTGGCCTCGCGGCGGAAAAAGCCAAGCGCTACGGCCTGAAAGTGGAAATGGTGATCGTCGCCGATGACATTGCGCTGCCGGATAACAAACAGCCGCGCGGCATCGCCGGTACGGCGCTGGTACATAAAGTGGCGGGTTTCGCCGCCGAACAGGGCAAATCCCTCAGCGAAGTGCGCGAGCTGGCGCAACAGGCCTGCGACAACGTCTGGAGCCTCGGGCTGGCGATGGAAACCTGCAACCTGCCGGGCAGCGACGGCGAAGAGGAAAACCGCATTCAGCGCGGCCAGGTGGAACTCGGCCTCGGTATTCATGGCGAACCTGGCGCCACGACGGTGGATTCGCACAACAGCAAAAAACTCATCGATACCCTGGTCGGCCCGTTAAAAGAGAAGGCGGGCAATGACCGCGTGGCGGTGCTGATCAACAACCTCGGCGGCGTCTCCGCCCTGGAAATGGCGCTGCTCACCAAAGAGCTGGCGCACTCGGCATTAAAAGATCAGATCGCCTATCTGGTCGGCCCCGCGCCGCTGGTCAGCTCGCTGGATATGAAAGGGTTCTCGCTGTCGCTGTTGCGCCTGAACGACACCTTTGAACAGGCGCTGTGCGCTGATGTCGAGACCGTCGGCTGGCAGAAACCGGTGGCCTTCGCGCCGATGCGCACCGTCAGCCACAACGCCATTCACGACAGCCTGGAAATTCAGCCGTCCGATAACCCGCAGGTGAAGGCGTTGGTGAAAACCGCCACCGACACGCTGATTAACCTTGAGAACCGCCTGAACGCACTGGACGCCAAAGTAGGCGACGGCGATACCGGCTCGACCTTTGCCGAAGGGGCGCGGGACGTGGCGCAGCTGCTGGCGGACGGCAAGCTGCCACTTAACAACACCGCGCAACTGCTGCAACTGGTGGGCGAGCGCCTTGCGACGGTGATGGGCGGCTCCAGCGGCGTGCTGATGTCGATCTTTTTCACCGCCGCCGGACAGGCGATCCACGACGGGCAACCGCTGCCGGAAGCACTGTTAAAAGGGCTGAAGCAGATGAAGCATTATGGTGGTGCCGATCTGGGCGACCGCACGCTGATTGACGCGCTGCAACCGGCGCTGGAAGCGTTGCGCGATCAGGATCTGACGGCGGCCATTAGTGCGGCGAAAAAGGGCGCGGAAGCTACCGCGTCGATGCAAAAAGCCGGGGCGGGGCGATCGTCTTACGTCAACCGCGAAAACCTGGAAGGGGTGACCGATCCGGGCGCGGTCGCAGTGGCTGAAGTCTTTGCTGCTCTGAAGAAGGTCTGAATACACAGGCCCGGCAAGCTACGCGCCGCCGGGCGTTTTACCCTTTAAAAATCCGCTTTTAACACCACGCGATAACGGGCTTTGCCGTCACGCACATGTTGCAGCGCTTCATTGATTTTTGACATCGGGAACAGCTCGGTGGTCGGTGCCACCTGCGCACGACCGGCAAACTTCATCAGCTTGCGCAGTTCATACGGCGTACCTGTGGCAGAGCCGGAGATGCTGCGGTCGCCGCCAATCAGCGTAAACGCCGGCACCGGCAGCGGTTTCAGCACCGCGCCAACAGTGTGGAAGTTGCCGCCGTAGGCCAGGGCTTCAAAGTACGGCTGCCATTCCAGATCGACGTTAACGGTATTGATGATCAGATCAAACTGACCGGCCAGCGCTTTCAGGGCTTCCGGATCGCGGCTGTTCACTACTTTATCTGCGCCAAAGCCGCGCACTTCCGCTTCTTTCGCCGGGTTGGAGCTGAACGCCGTCACTTCGCAGCCCATGGCGCGCAGCAGTTTAATGGCGATATGGCCCAGACCGCCGATACCGATCACGCCGACGCGGCTGGTGGCGGTGACATGGTGCATCAGCAGCGGTTTGAATACCGTGATACCGCCGCACAGCAGCGGGCCTGCGGTTTCAATATCAATGCTGTCCGGCAGCGGGATCACCCATTGCCAGTCGGCGCGAATTTTATCGGCAAAACCGCCACGGTTTAAAATGGTCGGCACCGCGCCTTCCAGACAGTTGATCTGGTTGCCGCTGATACAGGCATCGCAGTGCCCGCAGCTGCGCGCCGTCCAGCCGATACCCACGCGCTGGCCCACTTTCAGACCCTTGTCCTGCGCATCGCGGCCAAGGGCCACCACGCGGCCAATCACTTCATGACCGGCAACCAGTGGGTACTGCGACATGCCCCACTCGTTATCGATCATGGATAAATCAGAATGGCAGATACCACAGTAATCAACCTGAACTTCAACGTCAGCCGGCAGCAGTTCACCCGCATCAAATTCATGTAGTTCCAGATCGGCACCGGCCTCAGGGGCGGCGTAACTTTTTATGATGCTCATCACAATTTCCTTCGGTTGGCATTGATTAGAAAGAAGTGTAGAGCATTCCGTAAGGGGCGACTTAGCGGAAGAGGGCATTCCGCCATGTCGTCTTATACTTCATGCTGATGAACAGTGACCGGAGAACCCAATGACCTTACGCGCGGCGATAGTGTTGCTGACGGGCGGGCTGCCTTTTTTCGCCTCAGCCCATAACTTTGTGGAAGGGGAACGCGTGCCACCGGTGGGAGTAGCGGATCGCGGTGAGTTGCAGCTTCAGCAGGAGGCGATCCGCTATCAGGTGTGGAACAGCGCGCGCCTCGGCGGAAAAGTGGGTGTGGTGCTGCATATGGCAGGGCGGCTCTCCGCCAAAGATCAGAATGCCGCGCTGATCGACGCCATCGGCAAAGCCGGGTTGCCTGCCAGCCGGTTTGCGGTCACCACCATCGTCAATACCGACGACGCCATTCCCGGCAGCGCGCTGTTCGTGCGGCGCAGTCTGGAGGAGAGCAAACGGGAAACCCCGGCGGCGCAGTTCGTGGTGGACGATCGCGGCTCGGTATTGCGCGCCTGGCAACTGCAACCGGGCGGTTCCGCCGTGGTGGTGCTGGATAAGAGCGGGCGGGTGCGCTTCGCCAAAGACGGCGCATTGTCCGCAGCGGAGGTGGGTCAGGTGATGGCGCTGCTGCGGGAACTGCTGGCGTAGCCGCTCATTGTTAAAGCAAGGTAAATAGTTGTGATGAAGGCGTTGCGTAAAAGCAAATATCTGTAGAGTGCGCTACGCTTTTCAGACAAAGCAGGATGCAAATAAACAGGCAAGCGGCTGTTCAGGCTGCAAAAGTTCCTGGTCAGATTATGACGGCTCGATGGCAGCCGTCACATGCGCCATTCGCATCATACCGCCACGACGAGGAACCATGACCGTAACGATGAAGGTTAACGCCGATAACTGCCTGAACCATGAAGATGAGTTACAGGCGCTGCGCGAGGCGCTGCAAATCCGCCTTGATCAGCTGCTGCCCGCGGGACAACAGCAGGATCTGGTCTATACGGCGATGCGCGAAGGCACGCTGGTGGCGGGTAAACGGGTGCGTCCGTTGCTGCTGGTGCTGGCGGCGCGCGATCTCGGCTGCCACGCCGATCAGCCCGGCCTGCTCGATCTCGCCTGCGCGGTGGAGATGGTGCACGCCGCGTCGCTGATGCTCGACGATATCCCCTGTATGGACAATGCGCTGCTGCGTCGCGGCCGCCCGACAATCCACCGCCAGTATGGCGAAAACGTCGCTATCCTCGCCGCCGTGGCGCTGCTCAGCCGCGCCTTTGGCGTGGTGGCGGAAGCCCAGTCGCTGTCGCCTGCCTGTAAAACCCTGGCGGTGGCGGAACTCTCCACCGCCGTCGGGTTACAGGGACTGGTACAGGGGCAGTATCTCGATCTGCACGAGGGCGCCGGGACGCGCAGCGCCGAAGCGATCCTGCTCGCCAATGAACTGAAAACCAGCCGTCTGTTCGACGCCACGCTGCAAATGGCAGCGATCGTCGCCGATGCCCCGCCGCAGGCGCGTCAGCGGTTGCGCTGCTTTGCGCAGGATCTGGGGCAGGCGTTCCAGTTGCTGGACGATCTGGCCGACGGCCTGAACGGCACCGGCAAAGATGTGAATAAAGATCACGGCAAATCGACGCTGGTGGCGATGCTCGGCGCGGAGGCGGTGCATCAGCGGCTGCGCGATCATCTGCGCAGCGCGGATGAACATCTCACCAGCGCCTGTCAGCGCGGTGTCTCCACGCGGCGCTTTATGCACGCCTGGTTCGACAAGCAGATGGCGCTGTTCGGCTAACACGTTTTATCTCAGGACGCCACATCGACTGGAGCGGCAATGAAGGACAGGGAACTGACTCAACGCAAAAACGATCATCTGGATATCGTGCTGGATCCGGCGCGGGCGCTGAAAAAGCGCGGCACCGGTTTTGCCGACTGGCGTTTTGAACACTGCGCGATGCCGGAGCTGGATCTGGACGCCATCGATTTAAGCACCACGCTGTTCGGCAGGACGCTGCGCGCGCCGCTGCTGATAAGTTCGATGACCGGCGGCGCCAGCCGCGCCAGGGAAATTAACCGCCATCTGGCGGAAGCGGCGCAGGCGTTAGGGCTGGCGATGGGCGTCGGCTCCCAGCGTGTGGCGCTGGAAAGCGAAGACAGCTGGGGGCTGACCCGCGAACTGCGCCGTGCCGCGCCGGATATTCCGCTGCTGGCGAACCTGGGCGCGGCGCAGATTGCCGCGCACCATGGCATCGACTACGCCCGCCGCGCGGTGGATATGATCGAAGCGGACGCGCTGATTATTCATCTCAACCCCTTACAGGAAGCTTTGCAGGGCGGCGGTGACCGCGACTGGCGCGGCGTGCTGGCGGCGATCGCCCGCACGGTGAAGGCCCTGCCGGTGCCGGTGGTGGTGAAAGAGGTCGGCGCGGGGATTTCGGTGCCGGTGGCCCGCCAGCTGGCTGACGCGGGGGTGGCGATGCTGGACGTCGCCGGTTCCGGCGGCACCAGCTGGGCAGCGGTGGAGGGCGAACGCGCCGCGACGCCGCACGACCGCGCCGTGGCGATGGCCTTCGCCGACTGGGGCATCCCCACCGCTCGCGCATTGCGCGATCTGCATCAGGCGCTACCGCAGATGCCGCTTATCGCCTCCGGCGGCGTCAGCGACGGCATTGACGTGGCGCGCGCCATCGCGCTGGGCGCGACCCTCGCAGGCCAGGCCGCAGGGGTGCTCGGCTGCGCCACTGCCTCCGGCGACGCGGTGATCGCCCATTTTCAGATCATCATCGATCAGCTGCGGGTCGCCTGTTTCTGTACCGGCAGCGCCAGCCTGAGCGCGCTGCGGCAGGCCAGACTGGTGCGCGTCGGGGATGAGGAATGAGCCATTACGCGGTTATCGCGCCACCGCTCTACAGCCATGTGCGCGCGCTGGAAGCGCTGGCGCAGGCGTTAATCGCCCGCGGCCATCGCGTCACCTTTATGCAGCAGGCGGAAGCGCGCACGCTGCTTGACGACGCGCGCATCGGTTTTTATCCCCTTGGCGAACGCAGCCATCCCCCCGGCAGCCTGGCGCGCACCCTGGCGTTAACGGCGCACCCGTCAGGACCGGGTATTTTTCGGCTGATTGAAGACATGGCGAAAACCAGCGACATGCTCTGCCGTGAGCTGCCCGCCGCGCTGCAACAGGCGGGTATCGACGGGCTGATCGTCGATCAGATGGAGGCGGCGGGCGGGCTGGTCGCCGAAGCTCTGGGCCTGCCGTTCGTCTCGGTCGCCTGCGCCTTGCCGGTAAACCGCGAGCCGCATCTGCCGCTGCCGGTGATGCCCTTTAACTACGCCACCGGTCCACGCAGCCAGAAACTCTATGCCACCAGCGAGCGCATCTATGACTGGCTGATGCGCCGCCACAGCGAGGTGATCGCTCGCCATGCGCGCGCCTTCGGCCTCGGCGAGCGGCAATCGCTTCATGACTGTCTGTCGCCGCTGGCGCAGATCAGCCAGACGCTGCCTGCTTTTGATTTTCCCCGTCGCCAGTTGCCCGCGCACTTTCACGCCGTTGGGCCGCTGCGCCACAGTCACACCGCGCCGGAGGCGGTACAGACTTCCGCGCAGCCGCTGGTGTTCGCCTCGCTGGGCACCCTTCAGGGGCACCGCTACAGGCTGTTCCGCACTATCGCCCGCGCCTGCCGCCAGCTGAACGTCCGGCTGCTTATCGCCCACTGCGGCGGCCTGGACGAGGCACAGGAAGCGCGACTGCGGCGCTACGGCGCGGAGGTGACTGATTTTGCCGACCAGCCTGCCGTGCTGCGCCAGGCGCAGGCGGTGATCACCCACGGCGGACTCAATACGGTGATGGACGCGATAGAGAGCGCCACGCCGATGCTGACTATTCCGCTGGCGTTCGACCAGCCGGGCGTCGCCGCGCGCGTGGTTTACAGCGGCATTGGCCGCCGCGCTTCACGCTTCACCACCGCAGGCGCGCTGGCGAAAAACCTGAACGCGTTGCTCAGCGACGCCCGCTACCGCCAGCAGCTACGCCTGATGCAGACGCAGCTTGCCGGTGCTGGCGGCGCGACCAGCGCGGCGGAAATAGTGGAGCAGGCGCTCAACAGCCGCCACCCGATCCTGGCGGCCTGCGCATGACGCAGTACGATCTGATCCTTGTCGGCGGCGGGCTGGCCAACGGGCTGATCGCCTGGCGGCTGCGCCAGCGTCAGCCGCAGCTGAAGGTGCTGCTGCTGGAGGCCGGTGCAGAGCCGGGCGGCAATCATACCTGGTCATTTCATCACGAGGATCTCACCCCGACGCAGTACGCCTGGATAGCACCGCTGGTGGCGCACCGCTGGCCCGGCTATGACGTGCGCTTTCCGGCGCTGACCAGGCGGTTCGACGGCGGCTATCTGAGCATCACCTCTGAGCGCTTCGCACTTGAGATGGCGCAGGCGCTGGGGGATAGCCTGCGAAGGCAGACGCCGGTCAGCGCGCTGACGCCCCGGACGGTGACGCTGGCGGACGGCACGGTGCTCCATGCAGGCGCGGTGATCGACGGGCGCGGCTATCAGCCGGGCGAACATCTGACCATTGGCGCACAGGCGTTTCTCGGGCAGGAGTGGCGGCTCAGCCAGCCGCACGGGCTGACGCGCCCGCTGCTGATGGACGCCACCGTGGATCAGTCGGCGGGCTACCGCTTTGTCTATACGCTGCCGCTTTCCGCCGACAGCCTGCTGATTGAAGATACCCATTACATCGATCGCGCCACGCTTGGCGACGATCAGGCGCGCCAGCATATCGCCGGTTACGCGGCGGCGCAGGGCTGGGCGCTGGAGACGCTGGAGCGGGAAGAGCAGGGCAACCTGCCGATCACCCTGGCGGGAGACTGTCGCGCGTTCTGGCGGCAGAAGGCGGGCCAGCCCTGTAGCGGCCTGCGCGCCGGGCTGTTCCACTCCACCACCGGCTACTCCCTGCCGCAGGCGGCGGCGCTGGCGGATCTGATCGCTGCCCAGCGCGACCTGTCGTCCGGCGCGATCTTCGCCCTGACGCGGGACTACGCGCAGCAGCAGTGGCGTCGCCAGCGTTTCTTCCGCGTGCTCAATCGTATGCTGTTTCTTGCCGGACGACCTGACCGACGCTGGCAGGTGATGCAGCGTTTTTACCGACTTAACCCAGGGCTTATCGCCCGCTTTTACGCCGGTCAGCTTACCCTGGCCGACAAAGCGCGGATCCTGACGGGCAAACCACCGGTACCGGTGGGCGAAGCCCTGCAGGCCGTACTCAAACACACTCCCCGGCTGCGAGCGTTCAGTGATGAATAAAACAGTAGTAATAGGCGCTGGTTTCGGCGGCCTGGCCTTAGCGATCCGTCTGCAGGCGGCAGGCATTCCCACGCTGCTGCTGGAGCAGCGCGACAAGCCCGGCGGCCGCGCCTATGTTTATCAGGATCAGGGTTTTGCTTTTGACGCAGGCCCTACGGTGATCACCGATCCCACCGCCATTGAAGAGCTGTTCACGCTGGCGGGCAAGCGCATGGCCGACTATGTCGATCTGCTGCCGGTGACGCCGTTTTATCGCCTCTGCTGGGAGTCGGGACAGGTCTTTGACTATGACAACGATCAGGCGCGGCTGGAAGAACAGATCCGCCGCTTCAACCCCCGCGACGTGGAAGGCTATCGCCGCTTTCTGGCGTACTCGCAGGCGGTATTTAAAGAGGGCTATCTGAAGCTCGGTACTGTGCCCTTTCTGTCGTTCCGCGATATGGTGCGCGCCGGTCCGCAGCTGGCGCGTTTGCAGGCGTGGCGCAGCGTTTACAGCATGGTGTCATCGTTTATCGAGGATGAGCGCCTGCGCGAGGCGTTCTCCTTCCATTCGCTGCTGGTGGGCGGCAACCCGTTCGCCACCTCGTCCATCTACACGCTGATCCATGCGCTGGAGCGCGAGTGGGGCGTGTGGTTCGCCCGCGGCGGCACCGGCGCGCTGGTGCAGGGGCTGGTGCGGCTGTTTGAGGATCTCGGCGGCACGCTGGAGCTGAACGCCGAAGTCACCCGGCTGGAGGCCCGCGGCAACGAGATCGGCGCGGTGCAGCTGGCAGACGGGCGGCGCATCGAAGTGGCGGCGGTCGCCTCCAACGCCGACGTGGTGCACACCTACGAAAAACTGCTTGGCCATCATCCGGTGGGCGCGTCCCGCGCCGCGTCGCTGAAGCGCAAGCGCATGAGCAACTCGCTGTTCGTGCTCTATTTCGGGCTTAATCATCATCACAGCCAGCTGGCGCACCACACCGTCTGCTTCGGGCCGCGCTATAAGGCGCTGATTGACGATATTTTTAATCGCGACACCCTGTCGGAAGATTTCTCGCTCTACCTGCATGCGCCCTGCGTCACCGATCCTTCGCTGGCACCGCCCGGCTGCGGCAGCTACTACGTGCTGGCGCCGGTGCCGCACCTCGGCACTGCCGATCTCGACTGGGATGTCGAAGGGCCGCGCCTGCGTGACCGCATCTTCGCCTATCTGGAGGAGCACTACATGCCCGGCCTGCGCGACCAGCTGGTGACGCAGCGCATGTTCACGCCCTTTGATTTCCGCGACCAGCTCGGCGCGCATCATGGCTCGGCTTTCTCCGTCGAACCCATTCTGCGCCAGAGCGCCTGGTTCCGCCCGCACAACCGCGACAGCCGCATTCCTAACCTTTATCTGGTGGGCGCGGGTACCCATCCGGGCGCAGGCATTCCCGGCGTGATCGGCTCGGCAAAAGCCACCGCAGGGCTGATGCTGGAGGCGCTGGCACGATGAACAGCACGCTGATGGAACACGCCACCGATACCATGGCGGCTGGATCGAAAAGCTTCAATACCGCTGCAAAGCTGTTTGACGCGCCGACCCGCCGCAGCGCCCTGATGCTCTACGCCTGGTGCCGCTATTGCGACGATGTGATCGACGGCCAGGTGCTGGGCTTTCGGGATGCCTCCGCCGTTAACGGCAGCGCCACACAGCGGCTGGCGATGCTGAGAACCGAGACGGAGCGCGCCTACGCGGGCGCACCGATGCAGGAGCCTGCCTTCGCCGCCTTTCAGGAGGTGGCGACGCGCCACGCCATTCCGCCGCAGCTGGCGTTCGATCATCTGGAAGGCTTCGCCATGGACGTGCGTGATACGCACTATGAGACGTTCGGGGATACGCTGCGCTACTGCTATCACGTGGCGGGCGTGGTGGGGCTGATGATGGCGCGGGTAATGGGTGTGCGCAACGAGGCGGTGCTGGATCGCGCCTGCGATCTGGGGCTGGCCTTTCAGTTGACCAACATTGCGCGGGATATTGTCGAGGATGCTGAAGCCGGGCGTTGCTACTTACCGGCGCAGTGGCTGGCGGAGGAGGGCATCGACCACGAACAGCTTGCCGATCCCGCTAACCGCGAGAAGCTGGCGCGGCTGGCGGCGCGACTGGTGGACGCCGCAGAACCTTACTACGCCTCGGCACGCGCGGGACTCGCCGGTTTGCCGCTGCGTTCCGCCTGGGCGATCGCCACGGCGCACGGGGTGTACCGGGAGATTGGCGTGAAGGTGAAAGCTGCCGGCCCCCGCGCCTGGGATCGGCGGCAGGGCACCAGCAAGGGTGAGAAACTCGCGCTGCTGCTCAAAGGTGCCGCGCAGGCGGTCAGCTCTCGCGCCGCGTCGACGTCGCCGCGTTCTTCTGCGCTGTGGCAGCGTCCCCGGCATGACGATCGCGCGGTGTAGCCTTCTCGCCCTGCGGCGGTCTGCCGTTACGGCTGCGCAGGATCGCCTGGAGCTTTGAGACCGGCGGCGCATAGAGAAAACCGAAGGAGACGCAGTCCTCTTTGCCGCGCACCGCATGATGCAGGCGATGCGCCATATAGAGTCGTTTCAGATAGCCGCGGCGCGGGATATAGCGAAATGGCCAGCGCTGATGCACCAGCCCGTCATGCACCATAAAATAAATGGCGCCGTAGAGCGTCATGCCCGCGCCTATCCACTGGAGCGGCCAGACGCCGGACGTGCCAACGGCGATCAGCGCTATCGCCAGCACGGCGAACACCACGGCATAGAGATCGTTGACTTCAAACCAGCCGGTGCGCGGTTCATGGTGTGAAAGATGCCAGCCCCATCCCCATCCATGCATGATGTATTTATGCGCCAGCGTCGCCACGATCTCCATTGCGGCGACGGTCGCCAGCACAATCAGGGTGTTCCACAGCACGAGCATCGTGACTCCTTGTTTTGAGATGATGCAGAGTATAGCAACGGAGTCGCCMCGCTGCCGGACAGATGGGAGACGGGCAGGGCTAAGGCGAAATTTTCGGCACTTAGCGCACGCTACGGACAATTGAGGTTGCGAAGGTGGCCGGTAAGGGTATAATCCTCAACGTTTTCCGCATACCTTTCCGTGCCGGAGTGGCGAAATCGGTAGACGCAGTTGATTCAAAATCAACCGTAGAAATACGTGCCGGTTCGAGTCCGGCCTTCGGCACCATCGGAATGCTAATTAAGTCGCCTGAGGGCGGCTTTTTTTGTGC
>NZ_CP127837.1:1752946-1804712 GCF_030291195.1 Enterobacter sp. PGRG2
TCCACTTTCTTCCCATCCTGCCCCACATATCTTTCCGGCCATATCACGCTCGGCTCCACTCCCAACGCCTCCGCAATCAAATGCTCCCCCTTAGGCCACGGACGCGTAAGCGCATTTGCCAGCGTGGAGGAACTCAATCCCGACGCGCGCGACAGCGCTGCCAGAGACGTCCCTTTTTTACGTAAGCCCGCGATGATGTCCGCCGAATGCCAACCTGTTGTCATAATCCCTCCTGACGTGTCATGTAAGTAAAACCGTTACCGCATAAATGCTACGTTATTCGTAGTATGGAGTCTAAATCTAAAACTACGAATTTCGTAGTTATGCGGATCGACCGAGGTTTTTATGAAATGGAGTGCAAAGGCTATGAGGTGTATGGGAGGCACTACGCAATATTGAATTTCTGCAAATCACAGCCTTTGCGCCAGACCTGCTAACTGCCTGAACTGAAATCAATACTACGATTATCGTAGTATCTGCCGACTGGTAAAACTACGACTATCGTAGCCATGAAAATTACCAGCAATTACTCCGACATCTTTTGCCAGCGGCTCAAAGCGGCGCGTCTTGCGAAAGGGCTATCACAAAAAAGTCTTGGCATACGTGCCGGGATAGATGAGTTTGTGGCGAGTACGCGCATCAATCGTTATGAGAAGGGCGTGCATCAGGCCAGCATTGAAACGGCGCAGCAGCTTGCCGCCGCGCTTGAGGTACCCCTCGCTTATTTCTACATGGCTGATGATGAGTTAGCAGAGCTCACACTTCATTGGGCTACGCTCTCTGGTGCCGACAAAGCGCAGATCCTTGCTTTGGTAAAGAGTAAGTCCGGTTAAACCTCCGTACGACTTTACCCCCGTTTCACCACCCCCATAATCATCACCGTCAGTTCCTCAACCGCCGCGTCCGCATCCAGTTCCCCGGTCTTCGCCGCATAGCTCAGTCCCTCGGCAGCGCCGAAAATCGCCCATAAACCGGCATCGGGCAGCGCCTTGTCAGGAGAGAAGGGCAGCAGAAGGTCGCGGCACAGGTTTACGAAATCCCGCGCGTATTCGAGCTTAAACACTTCCATCTCGGGCGATGCGCTCAGTGCGGCCAGCACTTCGGGGATCTCAATGCCCTGGGTCAGCACGCAGTTGATGTACGCCCGGGCGATGGCGCTGGCTTTGTCGTGCAACGTCGGGCCGCTGCGGGAAATCGATTGGGTAAAGATCTGCGCCTGACGCGCTTCAAAGTCCCGGTACAGCGCAATAAACAGCCCGGTACGGGAGCCGAAATGGTTATACACCAGCGGCTTGGTCACGCCGGCAAACTCCGCCAGTCTGCCGGGCGTCAGGGACTCGGTGCCCTCCTGGCCAATAAGTTTCCAGGCCGCCTCCAGTAATTGCTGAAAACGGTCTTCTTTGCTCATGCGCTTTTGCGTCATCGTCGGGCCTCCTGTTGACAACAGCATCGTCCATCGATAAGTTACTATTGGTAAGTTACTAAAGGTAACTTCAGCTTTAAGAGTAAAAGAGTTCCCCGGCAGAAGCAATGAGGAAAACCTATGCAAACTCTGATCGTCACCTCTCACCCGTCTCTTACCTCGCTCACCCGCAGCGTGGCGAACCATATTGCCGACGGCATCACCAGCGCCGACAGTGCGCATCGCGTGGAGATTGCCGACTTACATCAGGAGAACTTCACGCCAGCGTATCAGGAGATGGATTATCAGGCGTTCAGCGGCCAGCGTACGGTGCCTGACGACGTGCGCCGGGAGCAGCAGCGCATCGACGCCGCCGACAATCTGGTGCTGGTGTTCCCGATTTACTGGTGGTCGATGCCCGGCATGATGAAGGGCTGGATCGATCGCGTGTTTACGAATGGCTGGGCCTATGAAGAGTCGCCCGACGGTAAGCTGCTGAAAAAACTCGGTCGGCTGAACGTCTGGCTGGTGGGGCTGGGGGCGGCGACGGAGGACGTCTACCAGCGGCACAACTATTTTGAGGCGATGAAAACGCAGCTGGAGCACGGCATTTTTGGCTACTGCGGCGCACAGTTCCGGGCGGCGGAGTGGATGTTGCCCTCGCACTTGCCGCGCCCGGAGGATTATCTGACCGCCGCCCGCGAACTGGGGCAGCGTATCGGCAGTGGCGCGCGCTAAACGGCAGCCCCCGTCGCGGGACGGGGGCGTCGGGTTATTTTTTGCCGTTCGGTTTTAACTGCTCGCCCGGTTTGAGTTTAAACAGCTCATCGTCGCGGGTGGAGTAACGCACCGTGCCGTCCGCCAGCAGATACGCGCCCTCGGTGAAACCAGCACCGTTAAGGAAAGGGGCCACCGCGTCGGGTTGATTACGGAAGGCGGCTTCCAGCGCCAGTAGCGCGTAAGGCGCGATATTGTCGATGCTGGCGAACTCCGCCTGCGGGTCGTCGACGAAGAAGCCGTTCAGACGACGGGTATTCAGGATGTTGGTCGCCACGCGGTCCGCCAGCGTCAGATAGTCTTTATTGCCGGTGGACTGCCACAGATCGATAAGCGCGAAAATGGCGTATGGCTCGTTGTTATCGGTGTTCAGGTTCAGCTTAGTGTCCGTGCCGCCGGGCGCGCCGATGTCCCCCAGGCCCTGACCCTGCGCAATGCCGCGCGCCACTATCCACATCGCCGGATCCGGCTCCAGCGTCCAGGCTCTGGCATAAGAGAGCAGGAACTCATTGCCCGCCGGATATGGCTTCAGGATGCTGCCTTTTTTACCGTAGTAGCCGTCACGTTTTAGCTCGTAGCCTGACAGATCGGTGCCGTTCGCCAGCATCGGGCGGAAGGTGTTGGTCTGCGCGTCATAGGCATGAGTGGCGAAGGCTTTCAGGCCGTCGAGCGTCCATTTTTTGATGTCGTCGCCATCCTTACCGAGAGATTTTGCCAGCGCCAGCTGCATCAGCGCGTTCTCGGAGTAAAGCGTGCTGGTGCGGCCTTTCAGCATCATATTGCCTTCCAGCGCGTCGGCGCCCAGCTCAGGCCCGAACTGGCGCTGGGCGCGGTCACCGTATTTCGAGTTGGTGTCCGTGTCGTCGGTGGTTTCCGCGCGTTTGAGCGGCTGCGTGAACTGATAAACGCCCAGGCCGGTCTTTTTATCGCGCGGTAACACATACTGTTCCGCCAGACGCTTCGCCCAGCGCAGCGCCCCTTCATCATGATCGTACTGATAGAGCAGCGAGGCGGAGTAGATCAGATCGTTTCCGGCATTCAGGAAGCTCAGCCCTTTAGTGGCGAAAAACGGCGGCTGTTGCTCAAAATCGTTCTCCCAGAGCTTGCCCATCGCTTTGCCGTAAGCACCGTGGCGGCTGGTTTCCAGCGTTTTCCAGTCGTTAACGTGCGCATTCCAGAACGCTTTGATAAAGCGCGTGGTGGCGGGTTTATCCACGGCAAACATCAGATCGTAATAGGGGTAAGCGTTTTTCAGCTCATGAACCATCTCTTTTTCGCTCGGGCCTTCAGGCTGGAGCGTTTTCAGATCCACAAAACGGTGGCCGCCCCATAACAGCAGGCCACTGGCATCCTGATAATGGTCGAAGTAGTAGCGCACATTGTCTTCGGCGCGCTGTTTATATTTTGCGTCGCCGGTGAGATTGCTCAGGCCGACCAGCACGCGCATCAGGTTCTGCTGGGCAGAGAAGTTCGACAGCACGGCTTTTTTGCCGTCCGGGAAGATCCACTCCATCTGTTTGCCGGTGCGCGGATCGACGCCGTTTGCCAGCAGCGGCACATGGTGCCCGTATTTATCCCCCGCCTTATCAAAGACGGTGTCCGCGAACGTTTTAACGCTGTTCAGGCGTTCGCTCTCCTGCGCCATGGCGTGAGCAGAGAACAGACTCAGACAACTTATCGCCAGTGCTAATCCTGAAATTTTCATTATTTGCCTCTCAGTCAAATAAGGGTTTTATTTTTATGCTGCTGCCCGGATGTCATCAGAAGGAATATTTCACGCCGACGCGGTAACGGGTTTGTCTTTCATCGGTAAATTTGCTGCCGGAAACATTACCAATCGCCATATAAGGGGACCAGTTCTTATCCCATTTGTAGGTCAGCTTAAAATCGTGCGTCCAGTCGTGGCTATCGTTATCTGCCAGCACCACGCCTGCGGAATTCGCTTTTTTATAATCCAGCTCATAATCCAGCTGATAGTCTTTCAGGAATTTCCATGACAGTACGCTGGTCAGGTTGTAGCCGTTCTCTGAGGTGTCTTTCTGCGAGCCGATATTGCCGGAGTTACGCTTGAAGTAAGGCCGGTAGCGCAATGACGCGCTGACGTCATCGGTGAGGTTGGCTTTACCGCGCAGATACGGGCGGTAGTTATTTGATGACGAGCTGGTATCCAGCGAGAAGCCCGGCTCAATCTGAAAGGTTTTATTAATTTTATGAACGTAGCTTGCCACCACTTCGGTGCCATTACTGACGGTTTCGTCAAAGGCTTTGTCTTTATCCTGGGAACCTTTCCATTTCCCTTCCAGCGATAAGCCAAAACCATTGGCAAAACGGTGTGATACCGCCAGACGATCTTTATGATTATTTCCACCGCTGTCGTTCATTTCGTGACGATAATCAAAGGTCACTGCCTGAGCCGCAATACTCACGAAAGGTACAGTTAATAATAACAATGAGCGCAACATAGGATCCCCTATTTTTAGTAGTCCACAGGTATAAGATGTTCTCTGCCAGTCAGCAGTTTGAGGTTATTTTTATTTTGTGGAATAGACTTTTGCACAAAATGAAATGGCGTTTTGAGACTGCGATCAGAGTATTAAAAATGCGCCTAAATTAATTAATATGGCATTTATAAAGATATTCCTGGTGATTTATATTCAATAATATCAATGTGATAAGTTGCTGATCGTCTATTTTTACGAGCCGAATTAACGTGGTTTACAGTAGAGGTCATGTTTGACAATAAATTTATTCCTGGATAATAAGTTATTTCGCATTTGAAAATAGCGTGTCATGGCTGGAGGCATAATATTACTGGTATAGAGACAGCAAAATGTCATCCCGCGCTAACTTAAACAAAGCTTAAACAAGCAGGAACATCACGCCGATGGCCTGCACAAAATTCAAAAAAAGTCTTCCATGCAGAAGGCCAATAACAATATTACCTCTGGAGCCCGAATATGACCGTCTACGGAAAAGATCGTTTCTACATTTACGGAATAGAGAAAATCCTCAATCAACTGTACCAGGAGCGGGGCGGGGGGAGCCGCGCCAGTCCGTCCTGCATCTATGTCACCTCCGGCATGGATATTGTGGAGATCTACGCCCTGTATTTTTCTCACCCGCCCGTTCACCACGCTATTTTCATTACTGATGAGCGCCATTTCGACGCGATAAACCGTCTGTTTCCCGGACTGATAAAACTGAGTCTGGCGGAAAACCTCGGCGTGGAGGCGCTACGCCAGGCATTGACCATCATGCTCCTGCTGGCGGAGCAAAATCAGCGCGCGGGCTACCGTGCCGCGCCCTTTAAATTTACTGCCGCCGAGCAGCAGATCATGCGCTTGTTACTGCGCGGGCATTCGCTGGAGGAGATCGCCCAAATCCGCGGCGTCAGCCCGACCACCGTCAGCGTGCAGCGCAATGGCCTGATGAAACGCACCGGCACCAAAAGCCTGCTTGAGCTGTGTTCGCTGTACAGCGCCATGCGCATCGGGCAGCGCCACGCTAACCCTTGACCCATGACAAGGCGGCCAGGCCTGCGCCCTCTTTATAATCAGGGCCGTTTATCTTCTCGCAGGCAGGATCGTATGGCGTACCAACTGAATCTTAACTGGCCGGAATTTCTTGAAAAATACTGGCAGAAACAACCCGTTGTACTGAAAAACGCGTTGCCGAATTTTGTCGATCCCATCACCCCGGACGAACTGGCGGGCCTGGCGATGGAGCCGGAGGTGGACAGCCGCCTCGTCAGCCACAAGAATGGTCAGTGGCAGGCCAGCAACGGGCCGTTTGAGGATTTCGACGGGCTGGGCGAAACCGGCTGGTCGCTGCTGGCGCAGGCGGTGAACCACTGGCATGCGCCCTCTGCTGAACTGGTTCGTCCGTTCCGCGTGCTGCCGGACTGGCGGCTGGACGATCTGATGATCTCCTTCTCCGTGCCGGGCGGCGGCGTGGGGCCGCATATCGATCAGTACGACGTGTTTATCATTCAGGGGATGGGCAGCCGCCGCTGGCGCGTGGGCGACAAGCTGCCGATGCGTCAGTTCTGCCCGCATCCGGCGCTGCTGCATGTCGATCCCTTTGAACCGATCATTGATGAAGATCTGGCGCCGGGGGACATCCTCTACATTCCGCCGGGCTTCCCGCACGATGGCTTCACCCATGAAACGGCGCTCAACTATTCCGTGGGCTTCCGCGGGCCGAACGGCCGCGATCTGATCAGCAGCTTTGCCGATTATGCGCTGGAAAACGATCTGGGCGGCGAGCATTACAGCGATCCGGATCTGACCTGCCGCGAGCATCCGGGGCGGGTGGAAGAGTACGAGCTGGCGCGTCTGCGCGGGATGATGATCGACATGATCAACCAGCCAGAAGATTTCCGGAACTGGTTTGGCCGCTTTGCCACCACACCGCGCCACGAGCTGGACATCGCGCCTGCTGAGCCGCCCTATGCGGAAGATGAGGTTCTTGATGCCTTACAGGGCGGCGAAGTGCTCTCCCGCCTGAGCGGGCTGCGGGTGCTGAATATCGGCGGGCGGTTCTTCGTCAACAGCGAGCCGCTGGTCACCGTGGATCCCGTTGCCGCCGATGCGCTCTGCCGCTTCACGCTGGTGGGGCAAAACGAGCTGGGCGATGCGCTGAACAATCCGGCGTTCGTCGCCGAACTGACCGCGCTGGTTAATCAGGGCTACTGGTACTTCGACGAATAATCCCGCCATGCCCGGCGGCGCAGCCTTGCCGGGCCTACAGAAATGCTTTCCCCTGTAGGTCGGGTAAGCGCAGCGCCACCCGGCAAAAGATTTCACGACTCACGCCTCCAGCGCAATCTGCACCGCTTCGCCGAGCTGTTTAAGCGCCTGGCGGTGACGCTCGTCGGTGGGCAGGGCGCAGTTGATGCGCAGGCAGTTGCGGTATTTGCCGGAGGCGGAAAACAGCGAGCCGGGGGCGATCTGGATCTTCAGGCGGCTCAGCTGTTTTGCCACGCATACCATGTCGACCGTCTCGGGGAGTTCGATCCACAGCATAAAGCCGCCTTTCGGGCGTGTGACGCAAATTTCACAGGGAAAATACTGGCGCACCCAGCAGGTAAAGGTGTCCATATTATGCTGATAGAACTGCCGCATACGGCGCAGGTGACGATGATAATGCCCGTCGCGGATAAAAGCCGTCATCGCCATCTGCGTGGTGGGCACATTGGTGCCGCTGGCGGCGTATTTCATATGCAATACGCGATCGTGATAGCGGCCCGGCGCGATCCAGCCGATGCGCAGGCCGGGGGCGATAGTTTTGGTAAAGGAACTGCACAGCAGTACGCGGCCATCAATATCAAAAGACTTCAGCGTGCGCGGACGCGGGTAATCAAAAGCCAGTTCGCCGTAGACATCATCTTCAAAAATCACAATATCGTGCCGCTGCGCCAGGGTGAGCATCGCCCGTTTGCGCGCGTCGGGCATGACAAAGCCCAGCGGATTATTGCAGTTGGGCACCAGAATGACGCCTTTGATCGGCCACTGTTCAAACGCCAGCTCCAGCGCTTCCACGCTGATGCCGGTATCAGGGTCGGTCGGGATTTCAATGGCTTTGATACCCAGCCCGCGCAGCATCTGCATGGTGCCGTGAAATGACGGCGACTCCACCGCCACAATGTCTCCCGGTTTACACACCGCCAGCAGCGCAATGGCCATGGCGCTGTGACAGCCGCTGGTGATGATGATTTCGTCGGCGCTCAGCACCGCGCCGTTGTCGAGCATCAGCCGGGCGATCTGTTCGCGCAGTTCACGCCGCCCCGCCAGGTCATCGTAGCTGAACGCATCGTGCATATGGTGCTGCACCACGCGGCTCATCTCACGCCACAGCGGTTTCAGGGTGGCCTGGGCAATGTCCGGCGCGCCGCCGCCAAAAGAGGTGATGGCGGGATCGCTTCGCGCGTCCAGCAGCGTCAGTACTTCGTCCCACTGGGTGATCTCGACCGGACGCTGTACCGGGCGCGACATCGCCGGTACCGGCGGCTGTACTTTGCGGGGAGCCACAAAATAGCCCGAGCGCGGCTGCGGCAGGATCAACTGGAGATTTTCCAGCACCCGGTAGGCTTCCTGTACGGTGCTGATGCTGACGCCGTGCTCCTGGCTCAGGGCGCGCACGGAAGGCAGTTTTTCGCCGCTGCGGTATAACCCCTGCTCAATGCGTTCGGCCAGCAGATTGGCCAGATGTTGGTAACGCGTCATGCTGTATCCTTTATCAGACCCGTACAGATCGCAAGACCAGTACAGAGCAGCGGCAAAAATGCCATTCAACTGCTGTTTTAGCGGATCTGTATGGTTAAGAAAAGCGTTTTGTGCATCTGTATTGCTGGCCGGTGTTTCCCCATGATAAGGCTCTGTTCCGGCGTGGAGAGCAATCATGGAATTCTTTGAAAACCGACCCAAACGGCCTTTTATCGGCTTTGTTCTGATCTGGCGGGCGTTTAAGCAGTGGCGTCTTCGGGCAAGGACGCAGCGCATACTCAGCCAGATGAGCGAAGCCCAGCTGCGTGATGTGGGACTTAAACGCGACGATGTATGCTGATGACATAGCCCGGCGGCGAGCGCTGACCGGGCCTTTTTTTAACGTCTTTATGTGATCACGATCACTTTTTCGCATTCCATGCTCTCTTGTTGCCGCTTTCTTGATCCTTCCCCTGATAACCATTAGCTTAGCCGGCTGCCCGTCTGCACAGTAACCACGAAGATATAATGATGATGACGCCTGAACAAAAATTTGCCCGCTGGGTAAGGGTGAGTATTGCCTCTTTCCTGCTGATGTTTGTCTATTTTATTGTCGCGGACATCTGGATCCCGCTGACGCCGGATGCCACCGTGATGCGGGTGGTGACGCCGGTCTCGTCGCGCGTGGCGGGTTATGTCGCGCAGGTGCACGTGCATAATAACAGCCCGGTAAAGAAGGGCGATCTGCTGTTTGAGCTGGATCCCACGCCGTTCATCAACAAAGTGGAAGCCGCGCAAATTGCGCTGCAACAGGCGCGTCTCACCAATCAACAGCTGGACGCGAAAATCGCCGCCGCCCAGGCGAGCCTGAAAACCGCCACGCTGACCGCGCAAAACGATAAGGTCACTTATGACCGTTATCAGCGTTTAAGCGCCATGCAGAATGTGTCGCAACAGGATCTGGATAAAGTGCGTACCGCCTGGCAGAGCAGCGAACAGTCAGTGAATGCGCTGCGGGCGAACATCAGCGAGCTGATGATTGAGCGCGGCGAAAAGGACGACAGCCGCAACGTGACGCTGCAAAAATACCGCAACGCGCTGACCCAGGCAGAGCTGGATCTGGCGTGGACCAAAGTGCGCGCCGAAGCGGACGGCATGGTGAGTAACCTGCAATTAAGCCCCGGCTGGAACGCCGCTGCCGGATCCGCAGCGCTGGCGCTGGTCAGCGAGCAGACGGATATCATCGCCGATTTCCGGGAAAAGAGCCTGCGCCATACGCATCCCGGATCTGACGCGGCGGTGGTGTTTGACGCGCTGCCGGGCCAGGTGTTTCATGCGCACGTTACCAGCCGCGACGCGGGGGTACTGGCGGGGCAGGAAGCGGTGAATGGCGAGCTGTCTGCGCCGGAGTCCTCTAACCGCTGGGTGCGCGATGCCCAGCGTATGCGCATTCACGTCGCGCTGGATGAACCGCTGGATCAGCGGCTGCCGACCGGCGCGCGCGCCACCGTGCAGCTGTATAACAGCGAAGGTCCGTTCGCCCGCTTCTTCTCCGGGCTGCAAATCCATTTAGTCAGCCTGTTGCATTATGTCTATTAACAACACGCTGACCCGCGTTTTCACGCCGCACGATAAGATCGTCTTTACCGCCAACGATCTGCGTCAGACGATGCGTATCGCGGTGGCGGGGGTGATCGCGCTCAGCATCTCAAGCTTTTACAACACCCAGTACGGCGTCTTTTTCGTGGTCTATCCGCTGATGCTGATGGCGCTGGTGCCGATGTTTAACCGGCACGTGGCCAAACAGTTTATTTTGAGTTCCGCGATCAACTGCATCGAAATGGTGCTGATCATCGGCTATCTGTCACAGTGGCCGGTGATCATGACGCTGGTGGTGTTTGGCCTGTACGTGATCCGTTTTCGCTTTATGAGCCAGGGGCCGCTGTTCCTGTTCGGCTCCATGGGCGTGGTGTGCCAGAGCGTGATGCTCAATTTTATGAGCTACCCCACCAACGACTGGCATGTGCTGCTGTTCTCCAATATGGAGGCCAGCGTAATGGCGGTGTGCCTGAGCGCGGTGCTGCACTACCTGATCCCGGATGTCGAACCGCGCACGCGCCCGCCGCTGATCGAGAAAAACGCCGCCCGCGTGCGGCACGAATCGCTGTTGTCCGGCACGGTGGCGACGATGATTTTTATCGTCTTCCAGGTCTGTAATCTGAGCGATTCGCTGTCGGCGCTGATGGCGGGGATTTTGTCGCTGTTCCCGATGCATTATCGCGGCGCGGTGTTAAGTTCGCTGTGGCGCATCGTCGGCGTGGTGCTGGGCTGTATGTATGTGATGGTGGTGCAGCTGGTGCTCTACGATCACAGCAGCCATATGTTATTGATGATGCCGCTGATTGGCCTCGGCATGGCCTTCGGCGCGCGCCTGCACACCATGGAAAAAGTCGGAGCGGGCGTGGGCTTTGCCAGCGTCACCACCCTCGGCATTATGTTCGGGCAGAATATGCACCCGGATCAGGATCTGGTGTTCAGCGACGTTTACCGCATTGCCTCGGTAACCGTCTCACTGCTGGTCACCCTGACCATGGTTTTTCTGGTGCACCTGATCCTCAATCGCTTTGAGGCGACCCGTTACGTGATCGATCCGCCGCAGGCCGGAGTGTGACAAGGCGCGTTACAGGCTGAAAGAGAAGCGTGAAAACAGCGCCGGAAGCTGTGAAAGCAGGAATAATATCAGCCCGATAGTGCCGCCGACCAGCGTGCCGTTGACGCGGATAAACTGCAAATCCTTGCCGATGTTCAGCTCGATCTGCTGCGACATATCTTTCGCGTCCCAGCTTTTTACCGTGTCGCTGATATGGCCGGTGAGGAAGCGGGCGAACTCCGGCGCAACGCTGCGCGCGGCCTGCTCCAGATGCTGATTGAGCGACGCGCGCAGGGCGCTGTCGGCGACAAGGGTTTCGCCAAACCACAGCCCGGCTTCGGTGATGCGCTGTTTAACGCGGGAGTCGTCACTTTGCATATCCGCTTTCAGCCAGCCGCGCAGATCGCCCCACAGTTCCCCCAGATAGCGGTTAAAGGCCTCATCCTCTTTCAGATAGGTTTTGGTGCTTTCGGCTTTTGCCGCCATTTCCGGATCCGTTTTCAGCCGCTCGATCAGCCGTACCGTGGCGCGATCAAAGGCAAGGCGGATCTGGTGCGCCTGATCGGCGCTGATGTCTGCCAGCAGGGAATTTACCGCGCTGGTGACCAGTTCGGCGCTGTGCTCGCCGAGCCATTCCGTCGGCAGCAGCCGCGCTTTGTTCGGATGTTCGGTTTTGAGCCAGCGCACAATCTGCGCGGCGATAAAGGTGCGGGTGCTCTCGCGGCCTAACAGCGTGACCAGTTGCGCAATAAGCGCGTCCAGCAGCGCCTGATGACGATTGTTTTTGGTCAGGCTTTCCAGCACCAGCGCGGAGGTGCCGCTGAGATCCACCTTGTCGATGGCCTTATGTACTGCGCGTTTGAGCAACTGCTGAATGCGCGAGTCATCAGTCAAATCGAGAAAGCCGCTCATCACCTGCAAAAGGTTCTGCCCAATGCGCGCGGCATTTTCCGGTTTACTGAACCAGTTACCGATGATCAAAGCCGGTTCGTGACGCCGGATCAGATCAATAAGCGACTGGGTATCGAGAAATTTTTCCTGCACGAAAACCCCGAGATTTTCGCCGATGCGATCTTTATTGCGCGGGATGATCGCCGTATGGCGGGAAATGAACGGCAGCGGGACGCGGCGAAACAGCGCCACCACCGCGAACCAGTCCGCCAGCGCGCCGACCATCGCCGCTTCGGCCACCGCCTTTACGCCGCTGACCCAGATCGAGGGCGGCAGAAACAGAGTCGTCACAAAAGTCGCCGCTGCAATCAGCAGTAGCGACAGCGCCAGACGCTTGGCGCGTTTAAGTTCAGCGAGTTTATCCATGGTTTAAGAATAGATCTCCTGACCGTATCCAACAGATTAAATTCTCTCACATTTCTGTCGAAATAAAATCGTGCTGAAAAAACGCGGCATTACAGGTATCGTCTTTTTATGAAACGGAGAGTTTAAAAGATGAAAAAAAGAGTCCTGCTAATCGCCAGCGTCATCCTGTTGTGCTGGGTGATGATTTTTCCGATGTCGCTACTGTTTTCACGCTACAGCATCGGCGAGCCGACCATCAGTTTTTATAATATTTTTAATGTGCTGGTCAGTGCGCTGGCTTTTGCCGGGCTGGTCACCACACTGGTATTGCAGATTGAACAAACACGCCGCAGCAATATCGATAGCATCGAACGAAGCGTATTTGAACTGTTCAATACCTTTACCTCGGACAGTTTTCAGGCCGTCAAAAACGACGCGTTTTTATGCCTGTTAATTGCCGTAAGACATAAGCCTTACGGCATGTTTTTAACGAGCCGACTATTCCCGGTCGGGCGTTTGCCTTTTCCAGAAAAGGCACGGCAGATTTACACGCAATTCCGGCCAGAGCTGGCAACGGCGTCTGATAAAGAACTGGCGGATGTGGATCGTGCTGCCCGCCTTCACCTCGATAACATACTGAACTTTTTTTCAATGCTGGCGCAGCGTCAGGCCGCGCACTCGGTGATCAAACAGGTTAACTTCGCCTATGACTGGTGGCGGCCTACGTTATGGATCATTGCCCAGTTACAGTATGAAATCTGGACGGGATCCGAAACCGTGCGTCAGTCCTGCCGGACGCCGTTACTCCGGGAAACCCTGAAAACACTTGATGATATTTACGGATATGAGCCGCTGGAGCCGGGACCAGCAGTTTATGCTTATTTGCGAAGCCATCCGTGGCTGCGTGAAGAGAAGCTCGATAGCGCCTACTGACTCAGGGCTGCCAGCGGCGAAGCGCAGTGTGCTGTTCATAGGGCATCGGCGAGGGGCGGGTGATCATTTCGATAATGCCGCCCCAGGGCGTACGGCCATAGCAAAAGGCGTTGCCGTCGCCGCGCTCGGGGGGAAAGCTCAGCGCTTTCGGCCCGGTGAACATAGTGCCGCCCGCCTGTTCAAAGCTTTTAATGGCCGCCTCGATGTCATCCACATACACGGCAAAATGTTGCAGACCATAGTCATTCGCCCGGGGTGGCTCCCGTTGATCGTCGCCGTGCATTTCAAACAGTTCAATGCCGGGACCATGATGCAGTTTCAGCATACGCACCGCTTTCACCTGCGTACCGGGCGTTAAACGCAGCGTTTTCTGCTGCGCCTGCTGATCGATCTCATCCCCTGGCGCGACGGAGGTGTATATCACTTCTGCCCCCAGCGCGGCGCAGAAAAAGGCTGTCGCCTGTTCTATATCCGGGACGGTGATCCCGATGTGATCCATTCCCCGAACCGCTGATTGCGACATGATGCCTCCTCTGTTTTCTGCCTTTTTTCAAAGTAGTAAAGGTAGAAGGTAAGCCACGTAAAACGCCATACAGAAATGAAAAATCATAGGTTTATACGAAACTTTACGCTTAATCGCAGTCGTTGCGTCTACCATTAATAACCCAGATAGCATTTTTTACTGCCCATCAGGAGGTATTTGATATGGCGTACCAGACAATGAATCCTTTTACCAACGAGCTTGTAAAAGAGTATCCGCCCCACAGCGATGCCGAGGTTGAAAGCGCGCTGCAAAAAGCCGATGCGCTATATCACTCCGACTGGGCGAAAGGGAATATTGATCAGCGGCTGCCGATCCTGCACCGCCTGGCCGATCTGATGGAAGAGCAGCAGGAAGAACTGGCAAAAATTGCCACCCAGGACATGGGCAAGCTGATTGAACAGAGCCGTGGCGAAGTGGCGCTGTGCGCGAAAATTGCCCGCTATTACGCGGATAACGCCAAAACCTTCCTTGCGCCGGTGAAATATGACTCCGATCTGGGCGACGCCTGGGTTGAGCATCACCCGATTGGCGTACTGCTGGCGGTGGAGCCGTGGAACTTCCCTTATTATCAGCTGATGCGTGTGCTGGCACCAAACCTCGCCGCCGGTAACCCGGTGCTGGTAAAACATGCGAGTATTGTGCCGCACTGTGCTGAAGCCTTTGCGCATCTGGTGCGTGAAGCGGGCGCGCCCGAAGGGGCGTACACAAACCTGTTTATTTCATCCGATCAGGTATCAAACATTATCGCCGATGACCGCGTGCAGGGCGTGGCGCTGACCGGTTCAGAAAAAGCAGGTGGTATCGTCGCTGCGCAGGCGGCGAAGAAACTGAAAAAATCGACGCTGGAGCTGGGCGGTAACGACGTGTTCGTGGTGCTCGACGACGCCGATATGGAAAAAGCGGTGAAAGTGGGTGTCATGGCGCGGTTGCAGAACGCCGGGCAGGTATGTACCGCGGCGAAACGCTTTATCATCCATGAGGCGGTGGCGGATAAGTTCCTTGAAAAATACACCGAGGCGTTCTGTCAGGTGAAGATGGGCGATCCGCTGGATGAAAGCACTACTCTCGGCCCGCTATCCTCGAAAGATGCCGTCGAAACCCTGACCAAACAGGTGGACGAGGCGGTGAAAAATGGCGCGACGCTGCACTATGGCGGTAAGCCAGTCGACCACAAAGGTAACTTCTTTGAACCGACCATTCTCACCAACATCACCCGCGATAACCCGGCGTACTTTGAAGAGTTCTTCGGCCCGGTGGCGCAGATCTATGTGGTGAAAAATGATGATGAAGTGGTGAAGCTGGCGAACGACTCCCACTACGGTCTGGGCGGCGCGATCTTCAGCCAGAACATCGAGCGGGCCAAAGGTCTCGCCTCGCGTATCGAAACCGGGATGGTTTACATCAACTCGCTGACCGACACCGCGCCGGAACTGCCGTTCGGCGGCGTCAAGCGCTCCGGCTTTGGCCGCGAGCTGTCGGATCTGGGGATCAAGGAGTTTGTGAACCAGAAGCTGGTGGTGGTGAGTAAGTAATTACTGATTAGCATCATGGCCCTCCCGCAGGGAAGGGCCAGCCTCCTTCCGTTTTAAGCCTCTTATCCCCCTGATTCAAACGCCATATTAGCGATGTGCTAAAACTGTGAAATAATAACCAGCATCAAGAATGATACGGGAAAGAGCGATGTCGACTGAACTGCTGGGGCTGACCTGGGACGCAAGCGTGATCCCGGAGGTTAAAAACGTGGGTAACCGCGTGGCGTTATTTACCTTTAAAACCCATATGGCAGGTTTTGTGTGGGACGCGGCACAGCTGGAAAATAACCCCTATACCTATGTTGAAGTTAAAACCCTGCTGGATGGCGTTACCGTCGGCGGCCATAAAGTTAGTGATACCGAGCAGGTGTTAAACCTTGCTGACAGCAGCAAAAAGCTGATTGAGCTGGTGCAGACCGGGCGGTTTGATCTCGATAAAAAAACCTTCACGCTGCTACACAGTATTATTGCCCGTAACGAAGCGCTGGAATGGGGCGTTTTCCGGGGCGAAGGGGATGAGGTGCATTATCAGGCCCGCGTTCACCTGGGGGAACTGGGTACGCATTTTCCGCCCGCAACGGCAGCCGGCGCTCCGGAACTTAACCGGATATTTTCAGAAGGTGCCCGCCAGATCAAAACCCTGCCGCCTTTTGAAGGCGCGCTGGCCATGTTCCTTTTTGGCGCTTATTTCCAGTTTTTCTTTGACGGTAATAAACGCACCAGTCGTCATATGATGAATGGCTGGTTGATGCTGCACGGCTTCAACCCTATCAGCATCCCCGCTGCCCGTGCGCTGGAATTTAACGCCCGAATGGTGCGTTTTTATCACAGTAAAGATGCCACCGAAATGATGGAGTTTCTGGTGGAGTGTTATCAGGATTAACGTTATGCCGGATGGCGGCTGCGCCTTATCCGGCCTGGATTATTTCTTCAGCCCCGCAAAGGCCGCTCTGATCTCGTCTTCCGGCAACTGTACCCCGATAAACACCAGCTGGCTGTGCGGTGGTTCGTCGCCCCACGGACGGTCCCAGTCGGCGCTGTACAGGCGCTGCACGCCCTGGAACAGCAGGCGGTTTGGTTCGCCGTCGATCCACAGCATCCCTTTGTAGCGCAGCAGCTTTTCCGCGAAGCTCAGCAGCAGGTTTTCCATTACCCGCGACACTTCGCTGATGTCCACCGGGTAATCCATCTCCACCACAATAGACGCAATATCATTCTGTTTATCGCCCATAAAGTGGAAGCGCGGCTTCGCCGGGACGATGGTTTCTTCCAGCATAAAGCCATGAGTGTTAAACAGCAGCGCCAGATCGGTTTCGCCGTGGATCACGGTGTAGATGGGCGCGCGGGCGTTGATGCGCGCCAGCCGTTCGCGCAGCGGTTCGGCCTCGCCAGCAATATCGGTTTTGGTGAGCAGAATGCGGTCGGCATAGCCCACCTGCGACTGGGCCAGGGTGAACTGATTCATCTGCTCATCGGCATGTACCGCGTCCACCAGCGCGATCACGCCGTCCAGCAGGTAACGCTGGCAGATAATTTCATGATTAAAGAAGGTCTGAATAATCGGGCCGGGATCGGCCATGCCGGTGCATTCGATCACCAGCCGGTCAAATTCGATATCGCCTTTGTCGAGGCTGTCGAGCAGATCCAGCAGCGCGTCCTGTAATTCATTAGAACGGCTACAGCAGATACAGCCGTTGGTCAGGGTTTTGATCTGCGTGGCGCGATCGCCGATCAGCTGAGTATCGACGGAGACTTCCCCGAACTCATTTTCGATGACGGCAATTTTATAACCGTGCTGTTCATTGAGGATGTGGCGCAGCAGGGTGGTTTTTCCTGCGCCAAGAAAACCGGTGAGGAGGGTGACGGCAATCGGGGTCATGAGGTTTCCTTCTTAACAGCAGCTGCTTCCGCCGCTGCCATAGCGTGCTTCCTGACGTTCACGGAAGAACTCGTTATAGGTCATACAGGGCTTGTCCGGGTGATTGGTTTTCATATGCTCGACGTAGTTGTCGTAATCAGGAATACCAATCAGCATACGCGCGGCCTGGCCGAGATACTTTTTTGCTTCGCCTAAGTTACCAAACATTTTCCATCCCGATAAGAAAAAGCCCGGCGGCGCTACGCGTGCCGGACCTGAAGTATTTTGTAGGGCGGGTCAGCGCAGCGCCACCCGCCAGGCTACTTAGTGATGCGAGGAGGTTTTCACGCCGCCTTCCGGCACCGGCACGTACGGCGTTTCTTTATCCGTGCGTACCGTGCTGTTGCGGGCTTTCATCCAGGTTTTGAAACCGTAGAAAATGATGCTGTACACCACCACCAGGAACAGAATGCTCAGGCCTGCGTTGGTGTAGTTGTTCACCACGATGTGGTTCATGTTCGCCACTTCCTGCGCGGTCAGCTCGCCGCCAGCGGCAATTCGCGCTTTGTACTGGCTGGCCATGTAGAAGAAGCCTTCCATCTGCGGATTGTCGCTGAACAGCTTCAGGCCGAGCGCCCAGGTGGTGCAGATCAGCAGCCACACCGCCGGAACCACCGTCACCCAGATGTATTTAGTGCGCTGCATTTTCACCAGCACCACCGTACCCAGCACCAGCGCCACGGCAGCCAGCATCTGGTTGGAGATGCCGAACAGCGGCCACAGGCTCTTCACGCCGCCCAGCGGATCGACCACGCCCTGATACAGCAGGTAGCCCCACAGTCCCACGCAGCCCGCCGTACCGATAATACCGGCCACCAGCGAATCGGTTTTCTTCAGGAAAGGCACGAAGTTACCCAGCAGATCCTGCAACATAAAGCGGCCGGAACGGGTACCCGCATCCAGCGCGGTCAGAATGAACAGCGCCTCAAACAGAATGCCGAAGTGGTACCAGAAGCCCATGTCAGCCCACGGCAGGATCTTGTGGAACACATGCGCGATCCCCACCGCCAGCGTCGGCGCGCCACCGGCACGGTTGAGCACGGATGGCTCGCCGATGTCTTTCGCGGTTTGCAGGATCTGCTCAGGGGAAATCACAAAGCCCCAGGAACTGACGGTGGCCGCCGCGTGCGCGGTGACGTCTTTCAGCTGCGCCATGATCATCGGCCCGTTTTCGCCGCCCAGCTCATGCAGGTTTGGCATCACGATGCCCAGACCGGCAGGCGGGGTGTTCATGGCAAAGTACAGGCCCGGCTCGATAATGGACGCCGCCACCAGCGCCATGATGGCGACGAAGGATTCCATCAGCATTGCGCCATAACCGATAAAGCGCGCGTCGGTTTCACAGGCCAGCAGCTTCGGCGTGGTGCCGGAGGCGATCAGTGCATGGAAGCCGGATACCGCGCCACAGGCGATGGTGATAAACAGGAACGGGAAGAGCGCGCCTTTCCACAGCGGACCGGTACCGTCGATGTACTGGGTCATGGCAGGCATTTTCAGTTCCGGATTAAGGATCACAATGCCGATAGCCAGACCGACGATGACGCCGATTTTCAGGAAGGTCGCCAGATAGTCACGCGGCGCGAGGATCAGCCATACCGGCAGCAGCGCCGAGATAAAGGCGTAGCCAATCAGCGTAAAGGTGATGGTGGTGTCTTTAAAGGTCAGCGCCGGGCCCCAGTACGGATCGTGCGCAATCACACCGCCGAAATAAATCGACGCCACCAGCAGCAGGATACCGATCACCGACACTTCACCCACGCGACCCGGACGCAGGAAGCGCATGTAAATGCCCATAAAGAGCGCGATAGGCACCGTTGAGCAGACGGTAAAGACGCCCCACGGCGATTCCGCCAGCGCTTTCACCACGATCAGCGCCAGCACGGCGAGGATGATGATCATGATCAGGAAGCAGCCGAACAGCGCAATGGTGCCGGGTACCGGGCCCATTTCTTCTTTGATCATCTCGCCCAGAGACGCGCCGTTACGGCGGGAGGAGATGAACAGCACCATAAAGTCCTGTACCGCACCGGCCAGCACCACGCCCGCCAGCAGCCACAGGGTGCCCGGCAGGTAGCCCATTTGCGCGGCGAGCACCGGGCCGACCAGCGGGCCTGCCCCGGCGATAGCGGCAAAATGGTGCCCGAACAGCACGTTACGGTTGGTCGGCACATAGTTCAGGCCGTCGTTGTTAATGACCGCGGGCGTGGCGCGCGTCGGGTCGAGTTTCATCACCTTCTGGGCGATGTAGAGGCTGTAGTAGCGGTAGGCCACAAGGTAAACCGAAACAGAAGCGACGACGATCCACAGGGCGCTTACGCTTTCACCCCGTCGTAAGGCGACGACCGCCAGACAGAATGCACCGAGGATCCCCAGTATCGCCCAGGGTAAGTGCTTAAGTAGCTTTTTATTATCCATATCAGACCTGGCTTTAAGACCGAAAAGGTCAATGTGTAAGTAGTGAGTTGAAGAGACAGCTTGCCGGGCAGATCATGACAAAGAGTGCGCAAAAAACGGGCGTAATCTGGCTAAGCGGTAGTTAATCGGGGGTGAGCGGTCGGCGTGAGGAGTAAGCGGTTAATAGTCGCTGTGAGCGGCAGAAAATGTGTGATTGCGATCACGTGAAAATTTACGTTTCGTAGAAGCGTATGGCAGCAGACGCTTCTACGGAAGCACTTTAAATAACGATAAAGCAGTATGGCGTGTTATCGATAGGTTGCAGCAGTACGTGTCTGTCACGTGATTTTGTCTGGTAATACTTATCGTTAAGGTAACGATCAATGAGTTGGTCGAGCCGTTCGCGATCAATCAACGTAGTAATGCCCAATGTCCAGAAGCTGCGCAGATCGATTTCAGAACGTTTAATACGCGCGCTCTTTTCCAGATCCCGAATCATATTTTTCACACAACTTGTGGGATCACGGTTCTGTTTTACTTCCAGCGCGATATAAGTATCCAGTGCCCAGCCTTTTTTTCTCAGCAGAAAATCGGTGCGCAGACTATTGCGTACCGGATTTTTACGTAAATCACACCCCAACGTCTGTTCACGCCACCACTCATGCCCGGTAGAAACCAGCAGGTTAGCAAATTCAATCTGCATCCAGATTTCCCAGCCAGAGATATCGTACTGGTCGATAATGTTGAGCTTCTGGCGAATATCTTCCCGTTCAAAAAAAAGATGTAGCAAGGTCGTCAAATGGTCGTAATCGCGATCAATCATGGGGTTCTCCCGAAAAAATCACATTATATGCATGGTTTTTAGGATGAAAAACCATAGTGTGATAATTGTTGTTACATCGTAACTTAATGAAAATTATCGGGATATCGTGCTGAATTAGACGACTGCATGGAAGGGGGCTACACACTCATCGACTACCGCTTATGCGATTTACCGTAAAGTTTTTCTTATCCAGGCCGACAAAGTGTTATTCGTCCAAAGGAATGAAAAACATGTTAAACCGTATCAAAATTGTGACCAGTTTACTGCTGGTACTGTGTTTATTTGGCCTTTTACAATTAACCTCCGGTGGTCTCTTCTTTAACGCCCTCAAGCATGACAAAGAAAACTTCACCGTTCTGCAAACCATTCGCGCTCAGCAATCCACGCTGAACGGCAGCTGGGTGGCGCTGTTGCAGACCCGTAACACGCTCAACCGTGCCGGGATCCGCTACATGATGGATCAGAATAACATCGGCAGCGGCGCGACCGTGGCGGAACTGATGCAGATTGCGACCGCGTCCCTGAAACAGGCGGAAGTGCGCTGGAACGAGTATCAGGCGCTGCCGCGCGATCCTCGCCAGAGCGAAGCCGCAGCCGCCGAAGTGAAGCGTAACTACGACATCTATCACGGTGCGCTGGCCGAGCTGATCCAGTTACTGGGCGCAGGCAAAATCACCGAGTTCTTCGATCAGCCAACCCAGGGTTATCAGGATGGCTTTGAGAAGCAGTATGTGCAGTATCTGGAGCAGAACGACCATCTGTATGACGTGGCGGTCGCCGATAACGACAGCTCCTACAGCATGGCGGTGTGGATCATTATCAGCGTGCTGACCGTGGTGCTGGCGGTGATTATTGCCGTGTGGTTCGGCATTAAAAACGTGCTGATTGCTCCGCTGCAACGTCTGGTGGAAAGCATCCGTCACATTGCGGGCGGCGATCTGGAACAGGATATCAACGTACACGGCACTAACGAGATGGGGCAGCTGGCAGACAGCCTGCGCCACATGCAGAGCGAGCTGGTACGTACCGTGGGCGACGTGCGCAGCGGCGCGGACGCGATTTACAGCGGCGCCAGCGAAATCTCCGCCGGTAATAACGATCTCTCCTCCCGTACTGAACAGCAGGCCGCTTCCCTGGAAGAGACTGCCGCCAGCATGGAAGAGCTGACCGCTACCGTGAAGCAGAACGCCGAAAACGCCCGTCAGGCGAGCCATCTGGCGCTCAGCGCGTCAGAAACCGCGCAGAAGGGCGGCAAGGTGGTGGATAACGTGGTGCAGACCATGCGCGACATCGCCGGCAGTTCGCAGAAAATTGCTGACATTATCAGCGTGATCGACGGCATTGCCTTCCAGACCAACATCCTGGCGCTGAACGCCGCGGTGGAAGCGGCACGTGCCGGTGAACAGGGCCGTGGTTTTGCGGTGGTGGCCGGTGAAGTGCGTAACCTCGCCCAGCGTAGTGCCCAGGCGGCGCGTGAAATTAAGAGCCTGATCGAAGACTCTGTGGGTCGCGTTGAAATCGGCTCCACGCTGGTGGAAAGCGCCGGTGAAACCATGGATGAGATCGTCAGCGCGGTAACCCGTGTGACCGACATCATGGGCGAAATCGCCTCTGCCTCTGATGAGCAGAGCCGCGGTATCGACCAGGTAGGTCTGGCGGTCGCGGAAATGGATCGGGTGACGCAGCAGAACGCCTCGCTGGTGGAAGAATCCGCCGCWGCSGCTGCTGCCCTGGAAGAGCAGGCGAGCCGTCTGACGCAGGCGGTTGCCGTGTTCCGCACCCGTCGCGTCGCACGCCCGGCTTCAGCAGGCATCACCCCGGTGCAGACCATGGCGCCGACGGTGTTGACGCGTAAAGTCGCGACGACAGATGAGAACTGGGAAACGTTTTAAACTTTAAATGCCCGGTGGCGCTGCGCTTACCGGGCCTACAGGATCGCCTCTGTAGGCCCGGCAAGCCTGCGCCGCCGGGCATTAACGTTCAAATGGTTTGCTGATTGTAGGCCCGGCAAGCTTCGCGCCGCCGGGCATTAACGTTCAAATGGTTTGCTGATTGTAGGCCTGGCAAGCTTCGCGCCGCCGGGCACATCCAAATTTACCCGCCGACTTTCACCACTTTAATTTCCACCATCCCGATACCCAGCTGACGCGGTGAATGACCGAGAATATTGCCCTCGTTCGTGGACTGCGGATCAGGCGGGATAATCTCCAGCGTATTACTCTGCGCCGGATTACTGAAGCGCAGCGTGGTGGTGGAAAGATCGTGACCGAGCGTCAGCGTCTGTTCGCTGTTACCGACGCGCACCGGGATAGGGCGATCGGCGTTTGGGCCAAAGGCTTTGGCGGTGATCACCAGTTCAAACTCCGCGGGCAGCGGCGCTTTGTATTCGATTTTTACCGCCTTACCAAGCTGAGCGTTAGACCAGCGTCCCCAGGATTCCGGACGCGAAATACCGCTGAACTGCTTCACTTCCTCCGGCGCGCCGGCGACGTTAAACACAAAGCTGTCGGCTTTGTAGCGAATATCGTTATCCACCACTTTTAATTTATCGACGTTCGCCTTATAGCGCAGGGTGTCGATCATGGTCTCTTTGAAGGCCGTTTTGCCTTGCCACTGTGCGCGGTCAACGCGCTGTACGCGCTGCTCGCCGCCCAGTTGTCCCTGGGAGACGCACCAGTCGGTGGAGAGCGCCAGCTGCGGCGCCCACAGCTGCGCCATCTTGTAGCACTGATCGACCCACACGAAATTATCACGCGGCGCGAAATCCGCCAGCTGGAAGCGCAGCGGGGCGGAGTATTCACTCTCCGGCAGCGGCTCGACGCGCTGATCGGAAACACGCAACAGCAGCGGCAGACGGAAATGGCTGCCGGAAAAGGCGATCATCTTTTTGTCGGTATCGACGGTGAAATCCTTCATCTCTTTCGGGAAGTTCCACAGCCGGATGATGTCCGGCTTCCAGGACAGCACCTTCTCTTTCATATTCAGGAAGGATTCCGACAGCGACTGGCCGGAAAGGCTGCTGCGCCCGAGGCCGATAAAGTTATCGCCGCCGAGAATATCCAGCACAGTCGCGCCGTTATCCATGGTGTTGCGCTTGATGCCGGACACGTCCTGCTGCGGTTTATCGCCACGCAGCACAAAGAACAGGTTGTTGCGATCCTGCTTGCTGAGGTATTTCCAGGCGGTGTTATTCATCGCCAGATGATCGGACGAGACCACAATCACCGTGTCCTTGTACCAGGGCGAGGCCTGGATTTTCTGGATCAGCGCCGCAATATGCTGCTGGCTACAGGTGACCGCGCTGAACGACTGGTTAAGTTTGCCGTCCATCTCATAGCGTTTACGATCGCAGGTCCGCGAGATAAAACCGTCAGGATGATGGGTGTCCACCGTCAGGGTGAACAGCGAAAAACGTTTGCCGCTTTTGGACAGTTCTTCGTACTTTTTCCACACCTCATCCAGCACGGTGTCGTCGTAAAAACCCCAGTCATTACGGTAAGCAGGATCGGCAACCTGGCTTTTCAGCTCTTCCGCACCCACCAGATGATCGAAACCGTGGGATTTCAGGAACACGTCTTTACCGGCGAAACGCAGATTCGCACCCTGCACGAAATGGTTTTCATAGCCGGAGTTTTTCAGGATATCCCCCAGACACAGATTCTGCGGGAAGAAGCTCGACATGGACGCAGAGGCGTTGCCTTCAAAAGGCGCGAACAGCGGAATGCCGCACTGGGAGGCCACCATACCGGCAATGGTGTAATCGGTGCCGGGCAGCTGCGCGGTATGGGTAAAATCGATGCTGTTATTTTTGATTGCCCCCAGCTCCGGCGTCAGATCCGGGAAGGCGGCGTTATCGAAATAAGTGCGCTCAAGACTCTCGCCGTAGATATAGACGAGGTTGAGTTTGGGATCCGGAATGCTTTTGGCGGGCACTTTATACCAGGTGTCGAAGTCCGGCGAGCTTTCCCGCGACTGGGATTTCACCAGCTCGGTGATCTGGTGAAACGCCGGGCTGGCATCCACCGAGCCGAGCGCCAGCATCAGCGCCAGCAGGCTGTAGCCGAAATGAAAGGGCATATGGCGGCGACGGCGCAAAATCCAGCCGAGGGCGCTGAACACCGCAATCAGCGCGAGGATCAGGCCCGCGCCGGGCAGTATGTACTTACTGACGCCCGCGCCGGTCAGGCTGTTGGTCAGCGTGTAGAGCACCGCATCGTTGATACCGTCACCGGTAAAGTAATCGCTGGCGTAGAGGGTGATATTAAGAACCACAAAAAGGCCGAGCACAATCAGCGTGGCGGTAAACCACCACGTATTGCGGCCTGCTTTCCAGGCGTAAATCACCACGGAAGCAAGAAAAAGGGCAAGGGAAAGCAATTCCGACACAGCCTGTCCTCATCAGTCGCCAGTCGCGCGGCTGGCCATTGCTGTTATTTTTGAGCGATACAATGTAAATGGGATGTCATACTGCTGCAATTCTAGTGTCATTAAATCGTGCAGTGATTCAGATTTGGTTTAGATGTGTGACTATTTGAAGAGCGTCGCATCTTTAAATGAGGCGGGAATAATGGCGGGCAAAGATGGAAAGCGGCAGGCGACGTCGCGTCTGTCATGAACGCGACGTTTACGCCCCTCAGGACAGGAAGCCTATCCCCTGTTTCAGTACGATATCGCAGGCTTTGGTTTTGACTTTCTCCGCCAGCGGGGAGTTGCCGATATTACTCAGGCTGAGTTGTTCACCCTCTTTGGTGTTAAGCAGTCCCTGGAGGCCATCAAGATAGTTGGTATCCTGCTGCTGCGCGGCGGGCGTACTCAGGCCCAGTTTTTCCATCACCTGATTTTTCACGTTTTCCGCATTCGTGACTGACGCCAGCTTGTTTTTGGCGCAATACTGCAAAATGCCTGCGGCATTGTTCATGTTGTCGGCGCTTAACGCCTGGTTGCCGCCGTTAAGTAAGCCGCCCAGTGACGAGAGCGACAGGCCGCCCTGCTGTGAGTCATTGTTCTGGCTGAGCTGCGTGGCAGCGCTGGAGAGGGATTCCTGCCAGGAGGCGGCGTTGGCGGCGGTGGAGAGAAGGGCGCTGCCGACAAGGGCGCAGCAAAGCATACGTTGGGCTAATTTCATCTGGCGTACTCTTGGGTAATGCCCTGACGGGCAGGATCGGCCCATTATTACAGGGCCGACGCGCATTACGGGTTCAGATTGCTCTCAATACTCTTTTCCGGTGACGCGGCTGCGGTAGCTTTCCCAGTTGAATATCACCCACAGGCTGTTGCCCAGACGCATCCTGTCCATCACGCGCTCACCGAGCAGTTTGGTCATTTCGTCCATATTGCTGTTGGTCAGCATCCCGGTCGGGCGTTTGGAGGAGGAGCGGCGATCGACGATCTGATTGATGATCACTTTTTCGTAGCGCGATTCGGACTGCATGCCGATCTCGTCGATCACCAGCAGATCGACATTGCTCAGATCGTTGAGCAACTGCTCCTCGCTGATCTGGCGATTATTGAAGGTGTCTTTCATCGCCGACATAATATCCGCCACGGTAATAATCAGCACCGATTTGCCGCGCAGCAGCAGTTCGTTGCAGATAGCCGCCGCGAGGTGATTTTTACCGGTGCCAGGCTTGCCGGAAAAGATAAAGCTGGCGATGTTGCCGTCGAAGGCTTCCACGTACTGACGCGCTTTGGCAAGGGCGTTCATCTGGCCTTCGTTCTCGACTTTATAGTTATCGAACGAGCAGTTCTGGTGTAAAGGACGGATGCCGGAGCGGTTAAAGGTGCGCTGCATTTTCATGGCGCGGTTTTCACGCGCAAGGGCAGCGGCGCGGATCTCACCTTGCTCTTTTTGCCACGCCAGCAGCTCTTCGCCCGTTTTAAACGCGGGTTTAACGTGCTCTGGCATCATCTTTTGCAGACGTTTCATCAGTTCGCCGACGTTTTTCATCATCATCCTCTGAAACCGGGTGGAATTTGATTATCAGGCTCGCTCACCGTGTTCACATCACGCCTGAGCGATGCGCCCTGGCTGGCGCGGCTCATCTGAACGCTGCGCGCCAGCTTTTGCTGCCACTGGATATGGTGGAAGACTTTGCCTTCCGCCTGCCAGTAGGCCACGAATGACGCCAGTTCTTCCGGCGTAACCGGCTGCGTCAGGCCGATACCCCACAGCGCTGCCTGACGCTGAAAATCCGCGTCGGGCTGCCAGGCGGGATACATGGCAAATTTCCCTATCGGCACGCTCACCGGCGCGGCCGCAGGTTCTTCATAAAACTGTGCGTCCAGCGCCACATCGCTGGCCGGGCGTTCCAGACGGGCTTCCAGTTCCAGCAACTGCGCCAGCCGCGCAGGGGTGAGCGCGTAAAAAGCCGGTGCATTATTGGCAAACACGGCCACCGTGCCGTGCGGCGCTTGCGCCAGAACGGTGGCGTGCTGGCGCGTAAAATCATCGATGCCGATGACGTTCGTGGACAGGATTCTGGAGGACATTGTGCTATCTCAAACTGACTGGTACAGACATTGCGAAGGGATCCGCAACTGATATGTGCACATAGTAGCACAGAGCGCTGCCCGGAAAGCAGTGCAGAAAAGAAAGCCGGGTTTCCCCGGCCTTAAGTGTTGACTAATCAACAGGATAAAGGAGGCGGCTGCGCAAGCGGGCAGCCGTCTTGTCCTCCCGAAAAGCCCCCTGGTGAGGGTAATAAATCAGGAAATAATGTTCAGCGTAACGTCGATGTTGCCGCGCGTTGCGTTGGAGTAAGGGCAAACGATGTGTGCTGCATCTACCAGTTTTTTCGCTTCGCTGGCATCCATACCCGGCAGGTGGATGTTCAGTTTGGCTTCGATACCAAAACCGGTCGGCAGCGGCCCGATACCCACTTCGCCTTCAATGAACGCGTCTTTAGGCATGGTGATTTTGTCGCGTGCGCTGACAAATTTCATCGCGCCGAGGAAACAGGCAGAGTAGCCCGCTGCAAACAGCTGTTCCGGGTTAGTGGCATCACCGCCTGCGCCGCCCATCTCTTTCGGCACGCCCAGTTTCACATCAAGTACGCCGTCAGAAGAGGTTGCGCGGCCGTCACGGCCACCGGTAGCTTTGGCAACAGCGGTATAGATCACTTTTTCGAGAGACATAATGCGTTCCTTTTGTATGCTATAAAATAGCGTGCTATTTATCTGCGAGCATAATCACTCTGAATGAGTCATTATGCGCGGTGTAAGTTTTCGCGTAACTTTTCCAGCTCCAGCTTGAGCGACGTCAGCGTGGCGGTATCGCAGGCGGCGGCGCAGCCTACCTGTTCAGGAATATCCCGCGCCTGTTCCTGCAACGCCCGGCCGCTGTCGCTCAGCGTGACCACCACCTGCCGCTCATCCTGGCGGGAGCGCTGGCGGCTAATCAGCCCGGCGCTCTCCAGACGCTTAAGCAGCGGCGTCAGCGTGGCGGAATCCAGAAACAGGCGCTCGCCTATCTCCGATACCGTAACGTCATCCCGTTCCCATAACACCAGCATCACCAGATACTGCGGGTAGGTCAGCTGCAAGGGCGCCAGCAGTTGCCGGTACACTTTGTTGAGCGCCAGATTCGCAGAATAGAGCGCAAAACAGAGCTGGTTATCAAGTTCCAGCACGCGGCTGGATGGAGCGGTCTTCGTCTTCATGAGATGAATATAGATAGTGCACGATTTAATTGCAAGTTATTTATTTGCGACATGTCAGGGGCACAGATAACGCAGCACCACCTGCACCGCCATCGCGCGATAATGCGCTTCCTGGGCGGCGCTGTCGGCCCCGTCTTCAAACAGCAGGGTGAAGGTATAACTGTTGGCCACGAAGTGAAAACTGAAGCTGCTCATCAGGCGGTGGACGTCGCGCGCAGTGACCGTTTTATTAAACAGCTGTTTGCGCTGCCCGCGCTGCAAAATATCTTCCAGCAGATCCAGCGCGCTGCGGTTTACCGTGCGCAGCACCGCAGACTCTTGCATGAAGCGTCCCCGCTGCATGTTTTCCATGCAGATGATGCGAATAAAATCCGGATGGGCGGCATGATAATCAAAGGTGCTTTCAACAAGCTGCACCATGGCTTCCACCGGCGGCATACCGGCAAGGTTCAGCCGTTTTTCACTGGCGCGAATTTCCGTATAGACGTGTTCAAGCACGCGTAAGTACAGGTTTTCTTTGGTTTTGAAGTGATAGACCACCATGCGTTTGGTGGTGCCCGCTTTTTCCGCGATCTGCTCCATGCGCGCGCCGTTTAGCCCGTATTCCGCAAACAGCGTAATGGCGCTGTGAAAGATTTTATCTTTCAGACTGGCTTCGTCACTTTTCTCTGAGGGATTACTGCCATGGTGCTCCACGCTCACTCCTTATAGGCCAAAACGCAAAGGGGGATTATCACCACGGCAGCGGCAGAAAACAAATTTCAAACGCGCGGGCGCTTGCGGTAGATCCACAGCCCGGGCACCGACAGGCCAATCGACAGGGCGGCCACGATGGAAGTGGCCTTGAGGAAATTGGTCAGCAGCAGGATCATCAGATCCTCGCTGTAGCCCAGATGGCCAATTTTTACCGCTGAGATCATCGCGGTATAGGCCGAAATGCCCGGAAACATCGGGATCACCGCCGCCACGGTAAAGACTTTCGGGTGCGCCAGATACCAGCGCGACCAGCGGATGCCAATGGCCCCAACCAGCATCGACGCCATAAAGGTGGACCATTCGATATTGAAGCCTGCGGTGACCATCGTCATGCGCGACCCGTGACCAATCGCCCCCAGTAGCGCGCACCAGGGCAGAGCGCGGTGCGGAACGTTAAACACCATGGCAAAACCCACGGCGGGAATGGCCGACAGCGCCATGTCCTGCATCAGCGCCAGCAGAAAATCGATTATGCCCATCCGCGCAGCCCCCAAACTGTCATTGCCATCACCACGCCCACGCAGGTGGCGAGGGTCAGCAGGCTGGCGATCGCCCAGCGCGCCAGTCCGGTATTAATATGCCCTTTGAACATATCCGCCACGGCGTTAATCAGCGGAAAGCCCGGCACCAGCAACAACACGCTGGCGGCCATTGATACCGTTGAGGTAAGCGCGAAGGCGGGCAGCATCAGCAATAAACCTGCGACCGTGGTCGCCACAAAAGCGGTAATGCAGAAATTGATCTGCGGATGCATATGCCGCTGCGCCAGCGTCAGGCGGACGTACATGGCGATGCTGCTGGCGAAGAACGTCACCACCGCGCCATCCCACCCGCCTTTATTAAGTCTGCAAAAGCAGGCGCAGGAGAGGCCGACCATCAGCACCATCAGCCAGCGTGGATAACGCAGCGGCTTGACGTGATTGAAGCGCTTTTCAACGTCCCGATAATCGAGCAGTTTATGCTCGGCCATGATGACAATATGCTGTACCTCGGTCACCACATGCATGTTGATCCCGCGATCGCTGTTCTTGCGCGTCGAGGTGAGACATTCACCGTCTTTAATTGTCGTCAGCACGATAGCATTGGCTGAAATCGAACTTTCTACGCTGTCCATCCCCAGCGCCAGCCCAAGCCGGGTGGATAATTCTTCTACCAGTGCGCTTTCGGCACCGTGCTGTAATAGAAAAAGACCGCACTGAATACATAATCGCGTGATGGTCCGCTGTGACGCCTGCTCTGCTTGCATGTCGTGCCCTGGTAGTCAACGCCAAAACGCCTGAAGGCCAGGCGGAAAATCTATTTTTAGCACGAAGCGTCCATGGCCCGGTCAGGGGGCAGATCAATATTTATTCATTATCTTTGAGAATTATTATCTTTTACCGGATGCAGTGCGGACGGGGCCTGACGGCTACTCCTGACCGTTTTTATATTCACTAAATGAATAATTTAATTTTTACTTAATTTTTTTTGTATTTTTTAACCATCACCCTGGTTATTTATTTTTCACAATTTATGCGATATTAGCGCGGTGAGAGCAGGATGAAATAATCTCATGGTTAATCTCCCCAGAAGGAACAGACGTGCCAGGTGGCACGCTACGGTTAGTATCCAGGGAAAAGTGTCAGAAAAGTTAAGGATGAAATCAGCGCTTATTAAAAGCGTATGTTTTCTCCTGAGTTTCTGTACTTAAAAAAGGAGACGGATAAATTATGGTTACAGGAAGTTGTAAGTTCGGAATCGTTATTAGTAAAGCACCTATCATACAAAATGGCCTTGGCAATATTATTGCCCACCATTTTCCCGAATATGAACTCTCGTATTGCCGCGCATTAGAAGAGCTTACGTTACTGCAATTGCGGCGCGCAGATTTAGTGGTTGCCGATTTGTCAGGGGACATTCGTCATCCAAAAAATCTCTGCGAACAGTACTACAAGTTATTGACTCAGTATCTTGATATTCACTGGATTTTTATTGTCCCGCGTCCGTTATACCCGCTGGCGGTAGAAATGCTGCTGCGCCCGGAAAGTACCTTACTGTCTCAGGTTGATCCCATTGAGGTCGTGGTGAACGCCATTCGCGCAGGCAGCATCAGCGCCGAGCGGATCAGCCAAAGCCTGCTGTCCCCGGAGCCAGGTGAATTTGACGAAGAAGAGGAAAAATCAGCACTGCTGACGCTGTCTGAACGCCGGGTATTACGGCTTATCGGAAAAGGTTGGGGCATTAATCAGGTCGCCATGTTGCTCAAGAAGAGTAATAAGACCGTGAGTGCGCAAAAGAATAGCGCCATGCGCCGCCTTTCACTGCGCAGCAATGCTGAAATGTACGCATGGATTAACAGTGCACAGGGAATGAGAGAGCTGAATCTGGCTTCAGCCTACGGAGAGCAAACAGAATGGAAAAGAAATGTGCAAAGCGGCATGTTGCTGTCATCGAAAGTTGTGTAATGAGTGAGATCGGGCTGTCACATCTTTTCAGCACCTCAGCCTTGAGTATGTATAAGCTCCATTTTTTTAAAGATTACCCATCGTTTGAAGCGGCCGCGCTGAAGATGCCTTTTTTTTCTGTCATATTTTCACTTTCCGGACTGCGGGCAGAGCGTATTGACTGCCTGAAGAGTCTGCTAAAACTTGCAAAAGGGTATCCGTCCGCTCAGCGAATTGTGCTGGCGCAGGATGATACCGAAGTGCGTCTGATGAGTTTGCTTTCCCCTTCCAGTCTGCATGGCATCATCAGCAAAACGCTGGCGATTGGGCTGTTACAGGAGCAGCTTTCGATACTGCTCAACAATACGCATCGGCTTAATCAAAACGTGATAAACGACTGGTACGTCAGCAAAAATAATGGGCTGAGTCCGACGGAGCGCGCGATCCTGCACTACATGACCTATGGGTATTCGATGCCGGAGATCGCGCACTATTTGTCGCGTAATATTAAAACCGTGCGCGCGCACAAGTTTAACGCCATGACCAAGCTGGGCGTGCATTCGGATGCGGGACTGCTGGACGCGGCGGATATTCTGATGCACATCTCGGTTGACCGAAAACCGCCTGCGGTCCATATGGTTGCTTGAGTTTTGGTATCAACCTGCACAGCTGCGCCAGACGAGACTCTGGCGCAGTCTTTTATTCACAGACATCCACCCAGGTGGCAGACGTCAGTTGCGCCATGCGCGACGGTGAAATACGCACGGCGCTGTGGGTAGCGCCTGCGGCAGGCAGCACTTCCTGATACTGCTTAAGGGATACATCGCAGTAGACGGCCAGCGGGTTCTCCAGCCCGAAAGGGCAGACGCCGCCAACCGGATGACCGGTGGTGAGCACCACTTCATCGCTACTCAGCATGCGCGCTTTCGCGCCAAAGGTGGATTTCAGCTTTTTGTTATCCAGCCTGGCGTCACCTTTCGCCACGATCAGGATCACTTCATCTTTTACTTTCAACGACAGCGTTTTGGCGATTTGTCCGGGTTCAACATTGTGCGCCGCTGCGGCCAGTGCCACTGTTGCAGTACTCTGACTTAGTTCAATAATTTCAATATCGGGGGCCTGGCTTGCAAAAAACTCCCGCACAGAATGCAGACTCATTGTTATCTCCTGGGAACGACTGGCAGTAATCTGGCATAAGCCTTCGTGTGCTGTAAATATTAATTAATCACAAACGGATCTGCCGGATTTCTCGATCCTCTTCACAATCACGGAAACCGGTTACAGTAACCGGTTGCAGTGTCCGTGGCGGAGATTAATACTCGTTTTACCCTTCCTCTGTCTCAGATAAAAAGAGCCGTCTATGAAACGTATCCCACTGAGCTTTAATGCTGGTCCTGCGCCCGGCATGGTTGTAAACCCGCATAATGGATTGCCGCACAGCTCGCTGTTTACCGCTGCTGCGTTTAACTTGTTCGCCTGACAGGAGAGCTGCTATGTCTGATAACCATGCTGCGTTTAATCTGATTTTCCGCTTCGTTGAAAATTACGTCAGCCCGATTGCCGGGCGAATTTCTTCCCAGCGTCATGTGATGGCGATCCGTGATGGCTTTATTTCCGCCATGCCCTTTATGATCGTCGGCTCGTTTTTACTGGTCTTTGCCTATCCGCCGTTTTCACCGGATACCACATTAGGCTTTGCCCGCGCCTGGCTGGATATGGCCAAACAGTTCGAAGGGCAGATCCTGACGCCCTTTGATATGACCATGGGCATCATGTCGATCTACATCTGTGCGGCAATCGCCTATAACCTCGGCAAGCACTACGTGAAATCGCATCAGCTTGATCCCTTCATGTGCGCCATGCTGTCGCTGATGGCATTCCTGCTGGTAGCCGCCCCGAAAACCAAAGGCGCGATGCCGGTAGACAGTCTGGGAGGCACCGGCATCTTTACGGCGATCCTCGTCGCCATCTATTGCGTGGAGATGATGCGTTTTCTGAAGGCGCATAACATTGGTATCCGCCTGCCGGATCAGGTGCCGCCGATGATCAAAAACTCATTCGACCTGCTGATCCCGGTGCTGGTGGTGGTGGTAACGCTGTACCCGCTGAGCCTGTTTATCCAGTCGCAATTCGATATGTTGATCCCGCAGGCCATCATGTCGCTGTTTAAACCTCTGGTCTCGGCGGCGGATTCACTGCCGGCTATTCTGCTGGCGGTGCTGATTGGGCATCTGCTGTGGTTTGCCGGGATCCATGGCGCGGCTATCGTCTCCGGGATGCTGCAAATGTTCTGGCTGACTAACCTTGGCATGAACCAGAGCGCGCTGGCGCAGGGCGCGCCCTTGCCGCATATCTTTATGGAAGCCTTCTGGACCTTCTTTATTGTGATCGGCGGCTCCGGGGCCACCATGGGGCTGGTGCTGTGCTATTTGCGCAGCCGTTCAGTGCACCTGCGTTCGATAGGTAAACTGAGCGTGGTGCCGAGCTTCTTTAACATTAACGAGCCGGTGATCTTCGGCACGCCTATCGTGATGAACCCGGTATTCTTCATTCCGTTCCTGCTCGCGCCTATGGTGAATGCGGTGATCGCCTGGGCCGCCATGAAAATGGATCTGATTGGCCGGGTGATTTCCGTCGTGCCCTGGACTGCGCCTGCGCCAATCGGTGCGGCATGGGGGCTGGGCTGGGATTTCCGTGCGGCGATCCTCGTGGTAGTACTGGCCGTGGTGTCCGCCATCATCTATTACCCGTTCTTTAAAGTGTATGAGAAGCAGTTGCTGGCGCAGGAAGCCGAAGAGGCATTGCGTGCAGAGGAAGAGCGTCAACAGGTGGCGTAAAAGAGGATGGTTTTTGTAGGCCGGGTAAGCGAAGCGCCACCCGGCAAGGAAATCTGAAGGGGCGAAAGCCCCTTTTTTATTTCAGCGTGCAATCACCGCACTGCTGCACGTCCGGCAGACGGTAGCGCTGGCAGCAGGTGCGGCGCACCAGTAACCCATCACGCAGCACCACGGTGCGCCATAACGGATTATCCTGACCATCAGAAAGCTGTTTCTCAAAGAAGCAGAACTGACGCAGCGCCGCGACGCGCTCCTCGCCGAGCAGGGGTTTCATCTCATTGAGATACCAGTTGATCAGATAACCGGTGTTGCTCCAGATAAGCTTGCCGTTGATGTCGCCGGTCGACTCCAGCGCCTGCACCACCGGCACCATCGCCCGGACAATCAGCCGCTCAATACGTTGCTGATCGGAAAGACGGGTGGTGACGTGATCCGCATGCACATCCATCCAGAAGCAGGCGGCACGTCCGGTTTCATGGAACTCAACGTGAAAATGTTCCGGAGAAACATCCGGCGCGGTTTTCTGGGTTAACAGCGCCAGCAGCAGCGGCGGCACCATCAGGCCCAGATACCACTGCGCCCATAACGACAGCAGCGGCTTATTTTCCCGCAGTTGCGTTGGCTGATTACGGTAGATGTGATCGGCATAGATAGCCTGCAACGACTGAAGCGTTGACGGCTGTGACCATTCGGCCAGCGTCATGGCCTGGTGAGGATAAGCCTCATCAAGTTTTATCACATCCAGGAAGTGCGCACGGTGCGTGGCAAACGCATCACGCAGGGCATCGGCCAGCGATACCGTTTCAGGACGAAGCGGGATACGCCAGACAGCATCTTCAGTGATCGGAGCGAAGCGATAGGCCATAGTGCGCAACTGAAATGGAATCTAAATGATAATGATTGCCAATCCTAACTATAGATAAAACCGATCGCAAGATCTTTGTCCGGAAAGTGGAGGGCGATCGCGCTTCAGGCGACCTTTAGCTCGCCGCTGAACAGGATATTGTTGCGGCCCAGGTGCTTGGCTTCATAAAGCGCCTTATCCGCCTGATCCAGCGCCGCTTCAATATTGGTGTCCGTCAGCGGCGCGATACCGATGCTGACCGTCACGTTGGTCGCCACGCTCTCGTTAAACATGTGCGGAATTTTCAGATCGTAAACCTGCTGGCGAATGCGCTCGGCGGCCATGCGCGCCCGCTCCAGATCAACATTGCTTAACAGGATCATAAATTCTTCGCCGCCGAAACGGGCGACAATATCCCGCGAACGCACGGCATCGCGGATAGCCGCCGACACGCGGATCAGCGCCTGATCACCCATCATATGACCATAGTGATCGTTGTAGGCTTTGAAATGGTCGATATCAAGCAGCAGGACATAGCGAACGCCGCTATCCAGCGCCAGCAGGTTATCGATTTTGTTTTGCAGGCCGCGACGGTTGTACAGACCGGTAAGCGGATCGAGCATGCTTAAATCGTTCAGCGTCTCTCTTTCTTCCAGCAACCGGCACATCAAATCAAGGGCAAACTTATCATTGCGCGACTGGATCACGTTCTGAATAGCAATACCTGCCATCGGCAGGGCGAAGGAAAATATCATCCGCACCATGTTCTCACCCTCGCTAAACCACAGGCAGCATAAAAATACCGGCAGCGAATGCAGCGTGAATGCGATGATATTATTGGAAAAAGCTATTGAGCCGATAAATAACACGCTAATTAACGCAATCAGCAGATAAGGCGAGCCGGGATCGGCAAGCAGCGAAAATTTAATGGCGACATGCCACGCCCATAATGCGCCAAATAAAACTGAGATCGGCGACACATTTAATTTCTTCGCCGGAAAGCGCCAGTGCCACGCCAGCAGCGTCACGCTGATAGTAAACAGCAGACACAGCGGGATCGTCAGCGACCGCGCATTATAGAGCGGAAGCAGAAAGGAAAAAAGCGCCGAAGCTGCATTGAGAAACAAGAACAAACGCAGGGATAAACGGTATTTCTTGTTACAAAGGGAATGCCATGAGTGTGCTGTCATCTTTAAACTTAAAGTCGTTATTAATCTGCAATTTAAAATGTAATGGTTGCCAAAACGAAAAATAACGCGGGGAATAGTTAATCGCGAAAATATTATAAAATTGTTATCTACTTTTTCTGGGTGAGCAATTTATCACCTTAGTGAATGTATGTCATCAGGCGATGCGTAAAGTTCATGCAATCCTCATTATACCCGCTGACAAATGAGAAAACTTATCATATGATATTGGTTATCATTATCAGTGTGAGAGGCGAAAGCATGTTGCAGCGGGCGCTGGGAAGTGGATGGGGTCTTTTATTGCCGGGTATTATCGTGTCCGGACTGGCGTATGCCGATCTTTCTCTTAATGCATGGCGAGTATTGATCGTGCTGGGGCTGGTATTGACGCCAGTGATGCTTTATCACAAGCAGTTACGGCACTTCGTGCTGTTGCCGTCAGGCATTGCGCTGGTCAGCGGGATGATGATGCTGCTGATGAATCTCAAGCGGATGATGTAAGCAGGAAGGACAGCGGGAAGAAACAGAAGAAAACAAGATAATTGGTGCGAGGGGGGGGACTCGAACCCCCACATCCTGAGGACACTAACACCTGAAGCTAGCGCGTCTACCAATTCCGCCACCTTCGCACAGTTATCTTATTTTTTGATATTGCCTCGTTGGTGCGAGGGGGGGGACTCGAACCCCCACATCCTGAGGACACTAACACCTGAAGCTAGCGCGTCTACCAATTCCGCCACCTTCGCCCAGTGCGAGCAATATCATGTGATTTATGGTGCGAGGGGGGGACTCGAACCCCCACATCCTAAGGACACTAACACCTGAAGCTAGCGCGTCTACCAATTCCGCCACCTTCGCATACCATCGATACTCTTGAAGTATCGTAACCACGGAGGCGCATTCTAGATGTTTTAGGATTTTCGTCAACAATTAATTGCGTGCCGTTTCTTCATTTGCTGCAAAAAACGGCACGTTGGCAATTAGCGTTTTGCCTGGCGCGTCATAACCGTGCGGTAAACTTTAAAACGACCGGTTTGTGCGATCACTTCGTGGAAGCCAAAGGTTTCGTCCAGCGCCTGCGGATAAGGCAGGAAGGCGTTGGCGACAATACGCAGCTCGCCGCCGCTGTTCAGATGGCGCACCGCGCCGCGGATCAGGGTTTGCGCGGCTTCAAGGCTGGTCTGCAAACCATCGTGGAATGGCGGGTTAGAAATGATCATGTCATAACGCCCGGTCACTTCCGAGAACACATTACTGGCGAACACTTCGCCTTCAATAGCGTTTGCCGCCAGTGTCGCGCGGCTGGCTTCCACCGCCGCAGCGCTTACATCGCACAGGCTCAGACGCACTTTTGGCGAATGGCTGGCCAGCGCCACGGATAACACGCCTGCGCCACAGCCCACGTCCAGCACTTTACCTTTGGTGTGCGGCGTCAGGGTGGAGAGCAACAGTTTACTGCCGACATCCAGACCGTCGCGGCTGAACACGCCCGGCAGGGTTTTGATGGTCAACGCGTCCAGTGGGTATTCATCCCAGAAGCTTTCGGCATCGAAAGCAGGCTGTTTTTCCAGGCGACCATGATACAGGCCACAGCGACGGGCGCTGTCAACTTTGGTCAGCGGGCAGTATGCTTCCAGCATTTGCTCGGCGCTACGCACGCCGCTGCGGTTTTCGCCAATCACGAAAATATCGGTGCCCACCGGCAGCAGCGACAAAATGTTCATCAGCTGGAACTGGGCTTCCGGCTTGTTTTTCGGCCAGTAGTAGATCAGGGTATCGCTGTCCGCCACGTCAGAGGCGTCGGCGACGAGGCTGAAACGCACGCGATCTTCCATCTGACGGCTCAGCACCTGCCAGTGATGGAACTGCTGGGTGTGCGCACGGCTTGCCGCCGTCTCCAGGCGAGCAGGCAGGTCATCCTGCATATCTCCGGCAAACAGAATACGGCTCTCTTCGAAATCATCACTGTGGCGCAGCAAGACTTCACTTGCCGGGGTAAACGCAGACATTAAACACTCCTCATTAAACTCAGGCGGCGATTATAGTAGTTTGTTGGCGCAGATACGACGAATTTGCTATATTTGCGCGCCTGACAGACAGGAGTGATCCGCTATGACATCCCGACGCGACTGGCAACTACAGCAGCTGGGCATTACCCAGTGGGCTTTGCGCAGGCCCGCGGCGTTGCAGGGCGAAATTGCGATTTCGCTGCCGGCGCACATTCGTCTGGTGATGGTGTCCTCTGCGCTGCCGGCATTAACCGAACCGCTTATCAGCGACGTGCTGCGGGCACTGACCCTCTCGCCCGACCAGGTTTTACAAATTACGCCGGAACGGATCGCGATGTTGCCACCGGGCAGCCGCTGTAACTGCTGGCTGCTGGGCGCTGACGAAACCGTGGCGCTTGAAGGCGTGAAGGTAACGTCCCCGCTCTTCGATGAATTACGGGTTAACCCTGCGGCTCGCGCCGCCCTATGGCAACAAATCTGCGAACATGAACACGATTTCTTCCCTCACCACGACTGATTTGGCAGCGGCTTTTCAGATCGAAACCCGCGCGCACGCCTTTCCGTGGAGTGAAAAAACCTTCGCCAGCAATCAGGGCGATCGCTATCTCAATTTCCGGCTGATGGCGGGCGACACCATGGCCGCATTTGCCATTACGCAGGTGGTGCTCGACGAAGCCACGCTGTTTAACATTGCGGTCGATCCCGCTTTTCAGCGCCAGGGGCTGGGCAAAATGCTGCTTCAGCATCTGATTGTCGAGCTGGAAAAACGCGATGTGCTGACGCTGTGGCTGGAAGTACGCGCTTCAAACGCCGCCGCCATCGCGCTGTATGAAAGCCTGGGCTTCAACGAAGCCACCGTCCGGCGTAACTACTACCCGACGGCAACAGGCCGCGAAGACGCAATCATTATGGCGTTGCCGATTTAACAAGACGTAAGGTGATGTAATGAACTGGGACTGGATTTTCTTTGACGCCGACGAAACGCTGTTTACCTTTGATTCGTTCGGCGGCTTACAGCGGATGTTTCTTGACTATAGCGTGACCTTTACCGCTGACGATTTCCAGGACTATCAGGCCGTTAATAAACCGCTATGGGTGGAATACCAGAACGGCGCGATTTCTGCCTTACAGCTTCAGCACCAGCGTTTTGAAGGATGGGCGGCGAAGCTTAATGTTCCGGCGGGCGATCTGAATGACGCCTTTCTTAACGCGATGGCGGAGATCTGCACCCCGCTACCGGGCGCGCTATCCCTGCTGAAATCGCTGAAAGGTAAAGCGAAGCTGGGCATTATCACCAATGGCTTTACCGCTTTGCAGGAAATCCGCCTTGAGCGTACCGGACTGCGGGACTATTTCGATCTGCTGGTGATTTCCGAGCAGATCGGCGTGGCGAAGCCGCATCCGAAGATTTTTGATTATGCGCTGGCGCAGGCGGGTAACCCGGCGCGTGAGCGGGTATTAATGGTGGGGGATACCGCCGAGTCGGACATTCTGGGCGGCATGAACGCCGGATTGTCCACCTGCTGGCTTAACGCCCATCAGCGCGCATTACCGGACGGTGTGACTCCCACCTGGACCGTGACCTCCCTTGGCGAACTGGAGCAGCTGCTGTGTAAACATTGATTGTCTGTCCTCTATTGATGGGTAAAATAGCCGCAATTTGAATTTCATGCTGCGTGGCTTTGCGCCGCGCATTGACTAAGAAGAATATCATTATGACGTTGTCTCCTTATTTACAAGAGGTGGCGAAGCGCCGCACGTTTGCCATTATTTCTCACCCGGACGCCGGTAAAACCACCATCACCGAAAAGGTGCTGCTGTTCGGACAGGCAATCCAGACCGCCGGTACGGTAAAAGGCCGTGGCTCCAACCAGCACGCCAAATCCGACTGGATGGAAATGGAAAAGCAGCGTGGGATCTCGATCACCACCTCCGTGATGCAGTTTCCGTATCACGACTGCCTGGTGAACCTGCTGGATACCCCCGGCCACGAAGACTTCTCCGAAGATACCTACCGCACGCTGACGGCGGTGGACTGCTGCCTGATGGTAATCGATGCGGCAAAAGGCGTTGAAGATCGTACCCGTAAGCTGATGGAAGTGACCCGTCTGCGCGATACGCCGATCCTCACCTTTATGAACAAACTTGACCGTGACATCCGCGATCCGATGGAGCTGCTGGATGAAGTGGAAAACGAGCTGAAGATTGGCTGCGCGCCCATCACCTGGCCGATTGGCTGCGGCAAGCTGTTTAAAGGCGTCTACCACCTCTATAAAGATGAAACCTATCTGTATCAGACCGGTAAAGGCCACACCATTCAGGACGTGCGTATTGTTAAAGGGCTGAACAACCCGGAGCTGGACAGCGCCGTGGGCGAAGACCTGGCGCAACAGCTGCGTGACGAGCTGGAGCTGGTGCAGGGCGCATCCAACGAATTCGATCAGGATCTGTTCCTCGCCGGTGAAATCACCCCGGTGTTCTTCGGTACCGCGCTGGGTAACTTCGGCGTAGACCATATGCTCGACGGTCTGGTGGACTGGGCGCCTGCGCCGATGTGGCGTAAAACCGATACCCGCACCGTGGAAGCGAAGGAAGAGAAGTTCAGCGGCTTCGTGTTTAAAATTCAGGCCAACATGGATCCGAAGCACCGCGACCGCGTCGCCTTTATGCGCGTGGTGTCCGGAAAATATGAAAAAGGCATGAAGCTGCGCCAGGTGCGTACCGGTAAAGATGTGGTGATCTCCGATGCGCTGACCTTTATGGCGGGCGACCGTTCGCACGTTGAAGAAGCCTTCCCCGGCGACATCATCGGTCTGCATAACCACGGCACTATCCAGATTGGCGATACCTTCACCCAGGGCGAAATGATGAAGTTCACCGGTATCCCGAACTTCGCCCCTGAACTGTTCCGCCGTATTCGCCTGCGCGATCCGCTGAAGCAGAAACAGCTGCTGAAAGGGCTGGTGCAGCTCTCTGAAGAAGGGGCGGTGCAGGTGTTCCGTCCGATCTCCAACAACGATCTGATCGTGGGCGCGGTGGGTGTGCTGCAGTTTGACGTGGTGGTAGCGCGTCTGAAGAGCGAGTACAACGTGGAGGCGATCTACGAATCCGTCAACGTCGCCACGGCGCGCTGGGTTGAAAGCACTGACGTGAAGAAGTTTGAAGAATTCAAACGGAAGAACGAAATCCAGCTGGCGCTGGACGGTGGCGACAACCTGACGTATATCGCCCCGACCATGGTTAACCTCAACCTGACCCAGGAACGTTATCCTGACGTTCAGTTCCGTAAAACACGCGAACACTAATCCCGGCCCCTCAGAGCGCGGCAGCCGCCGCGCTCAATGACTTTCCCTGTCTTATTAGCCTCTTGCGGAATGTTCTTAATTACCCCGCTTTTTCAGTTTGTTGCTTATTTTTTAGTCTTTCGCGCAAGCGCTTTTAATTTTGTTAGCTATATTTAACAAAGTGGTTACCGAAGGGGTGGCTGAAAGCACTGTTCAATGCGTGAATACTGACCTTTCATCCTGGCTTAACGGATAACCATAATATTAATAACTGGAGCAGGCCAGTGCGCCACGGGACATCATGATTATGTGACCGATGCCATTGAAATCTGCATTTGGTGAGCTTCACCACAGCAACGAAGCAGCCAGTAGGGCCGCTTGACGCCCCGGTGCGGGCAAACTGAAAGGAATAAATCGATGACTATGACAAGACTGAAGATTTCTAAAACTCTGCTGGCAGTGATGCTGGGTTCCGTGCTGGCAAGCGGTTCTGCACTGGCAGAAACCAGCGCCACCGATAAAGCGCAATCCACCGCAAGCGACGCAGGGCAAAAAATCGATAGCTCTATGAATAAAGTCGGTAACTTCATGGATGACAGCGCCATTACCGCCAAGGTAAAAGCGGCACTGGTGGATCATGAGAGCATCAAGAGTACAGATATTTCGGTGGAAACGGATAAAGCGGTCGTAACGCTGAGCGGTTTCGTCGAAAGTCAGGCCCAGGCTGAAGAAGCGGTTAAGGTTGCCAAACAGGTTGAGGGCGTAGCTTCTGTAAGCGACAAACTCCACGTTCGTGATGGCAAATCCGAATCCGTTAAAGGGTACGCAGGCGATACTGCGACCACCAGCGAAGTGAAAGCCAAACTGTTGGCTGATGACATCGTCCCGTCACGTAAAGTGAAAGTTGAAACCACGGATGGCGTGGTACAGCTGAGCGGTACGGTGGATTCCCAGGCACAAATTGATCGTGCGGAAAGTATCGCCAAAGCGGTCGATGGTGTGAAAAGTGTGAAGAACGACCTTAAAGCGAAGTAATGCATTGCCCGGTTAATGCCGGGTCTTGCAGGCAGGATACCGAAAAAAATCGCAGTGAGTAGCCTGAGCGCTCACGAGCAGCGGTCGACATTAATTATGGTAAAGGAGAGTCATATGTTTCGTTGGGGCATTATATTTCTGGTTATCGCGCTAATCGCCGCCGCCCTGGGCTTCGGTGGTTTAGCAGGTACCGCAGCGGGTGCAGCAAAAATCGTATTTGTTGTTGGTATCATTCTGTTCCTGGTCAGCCTGTTCATGGGCCGCAGACGTCCATAGCAGTTTGACACACCCCGATACATCGCAAAGCCAGTCCTCGTGACTGGCTTTCGTTGTTTAAGCGGCGTTAAAATTGCGCTACTTTGTAAGCCACAATAATTTAACAGGGTGACAGGGTGGGACAGCGAATTCCGGTAACGCTTGGTAATATTGCACCGTTAGCGTTACGTCCATTTCGCCCGGGTCGACTCGCGCTGGTGTGTGAAGGCGGCGGTCAACGGGGCATTTTCACAGCAGGCGTGCTGGACGAATTCATGCGCGCAAATTTCAACCCTTTTGACCTGTACTTCGGCACCTCCGCCGGGGCGCAAAATCTCTCGGCGTATCTCTGTAACCAGCCTGGCTATGCGCGAAAAGTCATTATGCGCTACACCACATCGCGGGAATTCTTTAACCCGGTGCGCTTCGTGCGCGGCGGGAATCTTATCGATCTGGACTGGCTGATTGAATCCACCGCCAGCCAGATGCCGCTGGCCATGGACACCGCCGCCCGGCTGTTCGACAGCGGTAAATCCTTTTACATGTGCGCCTGTCGCGGCGATGACTTCACTCCCGGCTACTTTTCGCCCACCAGCCAGACCTGGCTGGATCTGATCCGCGCGTCGAGCGCCATCCCCGGCTTTTACCGTCCCGGCGTGATGCTGGAAGGCATTAACTATCTGGATGGCGGCATCAGCGATGCGATCCCGGTGCAGGAAGCGGCGAATCGGGGGGCGCAGACAATTGTGGTGATCCGCACCGTGCCATCGCAGATGTATTACACCCCGCAATGGTTTAAGCGTATGGAGCGCTGGCTGGGCGACAGCAGCCTGCAACCGCTGATGGCGCTGGTGCAGCATCATGAAACCAGCTATCGCGCCATTCAGCAGTTCATCGAAAAGCCGCCGGGAAAACTGCGCATCTTTGAGATCTACCCGCCGCGGCTGCTGAAAAGCATGGCGCTGGGCAGCCGTCTGCCTGCGCTGCGGGACGACTACAAACTGGGTCGTCTTTGTGGACGCTACTTCCTGGCAACGGTGGGTAAACTGCTGGCGGAAACGCCGCCGCTGTTGCGCCATGCCCCGCGCATTGTGACGCCGCCAGCCGTCACCGTACCGCCTACCGTCGTGGTGCCGCCCGCCGCGGTCGCCAACGATGCCATTACCACACCGCTGGTGGATGCGCCTCAGGCTAACGATGACACCAGCTTTAACAGTGAGGGGACGGCGTGACACTGCGTTTTATCGACACCCACTGCCATTTTGATTTTCCGCCCTTCACCGGCGATGAAAACGCCAGCATTGCCCGTGCCGCCGGAGCTGGCGTGGAGGCAATTATCGTGCCCTCAACGGAAGCGGCGAATTTTGAACGCGTGCTGACGCTGGCCCGCGAGCACGAGGTGCTTTATGCCGCGCTGGGTCTGCATCCCATAGTTATCGAGCAGCATACCGACCGCTGTCTGCAACAGCTGGAGGCGCACCTTGCCGCCCCTGATCCACGGCTGATCGCCATCGGCGAAATCGGCCTTGATTTGTATCGCGACAACCCGCAGTTTGATCGTCAGGAACAGATACTGGACGCCCAGCTGGCGCTGGCGAAACGCTATGCTTTTCCGGTGATCCTGCACTCCAGGCGCACCCACGATAAGCTGGCGATGCACCTGAAGCGCCACGCGCTGCCGCGTACCGGCGTGGTGCACGGCTTTGCCGGTAGCCTGCAACAGGCGCAACGGTTTATTGAGCTGGGCTATTACATCGGCGTCGGCGGTACCATCACTTACCCGCGCGCCAGTAAAACCCGCGATGTGATGGCACGGCTGCCGTTATCGGCGCTGCTGCTGGAAACCGACGCGCCGGATATGCCGCTGAATGGTTTTCAGGGCCAGCCCAACCGCCCGGAGCGGGTGGCACAGGTGTTCGACTCTTTGTGCGAACTGCGTCCGGAAGCACCGGAAGCGATCGCCGAAACGATATTTGCCAACACCCGCCGTCTGTTTTTCACAGATAAAGCGCAGGCAGAATAATCTTCTCCACGCCCCTTTCCCGCAGCGCCGCCGCCAGCGGTTCCACATCCGCCGGGGTGGCGCTGCGCCATTGTGCCGCCTCGCCATAAACGCCGTGGGCATGAAAAGCGTTCAGCCGCACGCTGACGTTGCCGAGGCTGACAATAAAATCGCTCAACTCTGCCATGTGTGGCAGATAATCGCTGTGACCGGGGATCACCAGCAGCCGCAGCTCGGCCAGTTTGCCGCGCGCCGCCAGCCAGCGGATGCTCTCTTTCACTTGTGCGTTGTCCCGCCCGGTCAGCTGGCGGTGAGCGTCATTGTCCCAGGCTTTCAGATCGATCATCGCGCCGTCAAACAGCGGCAGCAGTTTTTGCCAGCCGGTTTCACTCAGCAGGCCATTACTGTCCACCAGACAGCTCAGCGCCGACAGCGCCGGATCGGCTTTTATTGCCGCAAAGAGTTCCAGTAAAAAGGGCAGTTGCGTGGTGGCCTCGCCGCCGCTGACGGTAATACCGCCGATAAACGCGCGCACTTTTTTGATCTGCGCGATAACCTCCGCCACGCTCATGCGCTGTGCCATCGGCGTTGCCCGCTGCGGGCAGCGCCGTAAGCAGGTGTCGCACTGCTGGCAGACGGTTTCATCCCATGTCATCTGTCCGTTTACTATCGACAGCGCCTGATGCGGGCAGTGCGGCACGCAGTCACCGCAGTGATTGCAGCGCCCCATGGTCCAGGGGTTATGGCAGTTTTTACAGCGCATGGAGCAGCCCTGTAAAAACAGCGCCAGCCGGCTGCCCGGCCCGTCGACGCAGGAGAAAGGGATCAGCTTACTGACTAAAGCGCATCTGCTGTTCATGGCTGACCACGCGCGGTTGACGTTCCAGCATGCGCGTATTGCGCGCGGCCTCTTCACCCAGCCAGGTGGTGTTGGTGCGCGATCCTTCCGCGCGGAATTTTTCCAGATCCGACAGCCGCACCATATAGCCGGTAACGCGCACCAGGTCGTTACCGCTGACGTTGGCAGTGAACTCCCGCATCCCGAGACTGAACGCCCCGAGACAGAGTTGCATCACCGCCTGCGGGTTGCGTTTGATGGTTTCGTCGAGGGTTAAAATGTCGCTGATGCCCGCCGCATACCAGGCATGATGCGGGGCAACCGTCTGCAAGTGGGTGATGGGATCCGGCTCCTCGCCGTACGGCAGGCGCGCCCCCGGCGTGGTGAGGGTATCGCTGCTGATGCCGGACTGCGCATGCAGCATCGCGCGCTGCTGCCAGCCATGCTTCACCGGCGTGCGGGCGACAAAATCCGCCAGATATTCGCTGATGCGGTAAGCCAGTTGATTCGCCGCCTCGTCCTGCCCGTAACGGCCCGCGCTGCCGCTTTTCTCACACAGCGTGTTCACCGCTTCCGCAAGGCCGTAGATGCCGAACATCGGCACAAAACGTTGCGCATCGATCAGCCCCTCTTTTACCAGGAAGCTATGCTCAAAGAAACGGGACTGCTGATAAAGGAAGTCGCAGCGGGCATCAATGATGGCGATCTGCTGTGCGCAGTAGTGCGCCAGCGTGCGATTAAAAAAGTCGTCCACCGAGGCGCTGCGTTCGGCAACGGCCTTCAGGTTCAGCCTGACCAGCGTGCTGCCGCCCCCCGCCAGCGGCAGGGAATTGTAACAGCTGACGACGCCGTAGCCGCCTTTTGTGAAAATTCTATCATTTACCGGGCCGTTGGAAATATGCGGTTTACTGCACTCGCAGATGTTTTCCGCCACCTTCAGCAGCAGCGATTCGGGGGTGACGTCAGGGTCGTAAATAAAGGTCAGATTCGGCGAAACCTGCTTTAACTCTGCGTCAGCGCGTAAAGTGGCGCGGGTGACCGGTGTATCCTGCGGGCCGATATTGGCATGCATAAAGGCATCCGGCAGGGTACGATCCAGATAGCGCCAGAAACGTTTTATGCGACTATCGATTTCGTCTTGTGTTAGAATTCTAACATAAGGTTGCAGCAGGGCATCGAGGTGGCCGAGGAACACCGGCATCGAGGTGACCGACGGCACATGGTGATAAAGAATGGTGAGCATCGACAGCGCATCGTCGAAATCTTTTGCCGGTTCCAGCTCCAGCCATTCCGAACCCTGCGCCAGAAATTTCGCGTAATCGGGCAGCACATAGCGCGGTTTGTAAGGCGCGTTGCCCTCGAACATATCGCATATCACGCCGTCATCCAGCGACGCACGCGCGGCCTGGGGTAAGGCGGGATAAGGCAGAGCGTTTTCCGCCTCCAGCGCCAGAAAATGTCGCTTTTGTGCGGATGAGAGTACAGGGCTTGTCACAATTTGCTGGCAACGTTGCAGCATCGTTTGGGGCGCAGACGCGGGCATGGGCTTTCCTCGGGTTCCCTGAGTGAGGCGGGCAGTGTAAGAAATGCCGGATGCGCGTCTTTTGATCCTGATGGGTGCGCAGCGGAAAAACCCTGGCCCTGGTGCTGAAAAAGTTGATCTGAATCTCATATCAGTTATGCAAATGTGAATGCCGTTTTCATTAACTGTGATGAATGTCGAAGTGTCGTGGCGGGTGAATGTTAGAATACTCACACACCCGCCGGAATAAATGTTAACCGGAGAATGTTATGACTGATTTAACCGCAAGCAGCCTGCGCGCGTTGAAACTGATGGATCTGACCACCCTGAACGACGATGACACCGATGCGAAAGTGATCGCCCTGTGTCACCAGGCGAAGACCCCGGTTGGCAACACCGCCGCGGTTTGCATCTATCCGCGCTTTATCCCGATTGCGCGTAAGACCCTGAACGAGCAGGGCACGCCTGACGTGCGCATCGCCACCGTGACCAACTTCCCGCACGGTAACGACGACATTGAGATCGCGCTGGCCGAAACCCGCGCCGCCATCGCCTACGGCGCGGATGAAGTGGACGTGGTATTCCCGTACCGCGCGCTGATCGCCGGTAACGAGCAGGTCGGTTTTGACCTGGTGAAAGCCTGTAAAGACGCCTGTGCCGCGGCGAACGTGCTGCTTAAAGTGATCATCGAAACCGGTGAGCTGAAAGAAGAAGCCCTGATCCGTAAAGCCTCTGAAATCGCCATCAAAGCGGGCGCTGACTTTATCAAAACCTCCACCGGTAAAGTGCCGGTCAATGCCACGCCGGAAAGCGCGCGCATTATGATGGAAGTGATCCGTGATATGGGCGTGGAAAAAACCGTTGGCTTCAAACCGGCGGGCGGCGTACGTACGGCTGAAGATGCCGCGCAGTTCCTGGCGATCGCCGACGAGCTGTTTGGCGCTGACTGGGCTGATTCCCGTCACTACCGTTTTGGCGCGTCCAGCCTGCTGGCAAGCCTGCTGAAAGCGCTGGGCCACGGCGACGGTAAAAGCGCAAGCGCGTATTAAGTAGTTATTTGCCAGACCACAGGCCGGGTAAGGCATCACCGCCACCCGGCATGTCATCGTAACGCCGGGTGGCGCGTTGCTTACCCGGCCTACAGAATGGCCTTCGACTCTTTTTCCTCAGGGGGTTCCCTTGTTTCTCGCTCAAGAAATTATCCGCAAAAAACGTGACGGCATCGCATTAAGCGATGAAGAGATCCGCTTTTTTATTAACGGCATTCGTGACAATACCGTTTCCGAAGGCCAGATTGCGGCGCTGGCAATGACCATTTTCTTCCATGACATGGCGATTGAAGAGCGCGTCTCGCTCACCATGGCGATGCGTGATTCCGGCAGCGTGCTGGAGTGGAAAAGCCTCAACCTTAACGGCCCGATTGTAGATAAACACTCCACCGGCGGCGTGGGCGATGTCACCTCGCTGATGCTGGGGCCGATGGTCGCCGCCTGCGGCGGGTACATTCCGATGATTTCCGGGCGCGGCCTGGGGCATACCGGCGGCACCCTCGACAAGCTGGAAGCCATTCCGGGCTTCGATATTTTCCCGAACGATCAACGCTTCCGCGAGATCATCAAAGACGTGGGCGTGGCAATCATCGGCCAGACCAGCTCGCTGGCACCGGCGGATAAACGTTTTTATGCCACCCGTGACATTACCGCCACGGTTGACTCCATCCCGCTGATCACCGCCTCGATCCTCGCCAAAAAACTGGCGGAAGGTCTGGATGCGCTGGTGATGGATGTGAAGGTTGGCAGCGGCGCCTTTATGCCAACTTACGAACTCTCTGCGGAACTGGCGCAGGCGATTGTCGGCGTGGCGAATGGTGCAGGTGTTCGCACCACCGCGCTGCTGACGGACATGAACCAGGTGCTGGCCTCCAGCGCCGGTAACGCCGTGGAAGTACGCGAAGCCGTGCAGTTCCTCACCGGCGAATACCGCAACCCGCGCCTGCTGGAAGTGACCACCGCGCTGTGCGTGGAAATGCTCATTTCCGGCAAGCTGGCAAAAGATGACGCCAGCGCCCGCGCCATGCTGCAAACCGTGCTCGACAACGGCAAAGCAGCCGAAATCTTCGGCCGCATGGTTGCCGCGCAAAAAGGCCCGACCGACTTCGTGGAAAACTACGACAAATACCTGCCGACGGCGACGCTGACCAAAGCGGTTTATGCTGATAACGAAGGCTTCGTGTCAGACATGGATACCCGTGCCCTCGGCATGGCGGTGGTATCGATGGGCGGCGGTCGCCGTCAGGCCTCTGACGCCATTGATTACAGCGTCGGCTTTACCGATATGGCCCGACTGGGCGGCAGCGTGGACGGTCAGCGTCCGCTGGCGGTCATTCATGCCAGAGACGAAAACAGCTGGCAGGAAGCGGCCCGCGCGGTGAAAGCCGCCATCCGCGTTGACGACAGCGCACCGGCGCAAACCCCGGTGGTGTATCGCAGAATTACCGAATAACCGCCCGGCGAGCTTCCCGTTACAGGAAGAGTTCGGGTATACTGATCTGATCGCTTTTTTACAGCGCGCAAGGTACGGAGAAACTATGAAACGTGCATTTATAATGGTGCTGGACTCATTCGGCATCGGTGCGACTGAAGATGCGGAGCGCTTTGGCGACGTAGGTTCAGACACACTTGGCCACATCGCAGAAGCCTGCGCAAAAGGTGAAGCTGACCAGGGTCGTCAGGGTCCGCTTAATCTGCCTAACCTGACCCGTCTGGGTCTGGCGAAAGCCCACGAAGGTTCCACCGGCAAGATTGCGGCGGGTCTGGACGGCAACGCGGAAGTGATCGGCGCGTATGCCTGGGCACATGAACTCTCCTCCGGGAAAGACACGCCGTCGGGCCACTGGGAAATCGCCGGTGTGCCTGTGCTGTTCGACTGGGGCTATTTCAGCAACGAGACCAACAGCTTTCCGCAGGAACTGCTCGACAAGCTGGTGGAACGCGCAAACCTGCCGGGTTACCTCGGTAACTGCCACTCCTCCGGTACGGTGATCCTCGACCAGCTCGGCGAAGAGCATATGAAAACCGGGAAACCGATTTTCTATACCTCTGCCGACTCGGTGTTCCAGATCGCCTGTCACGAAGAGACCTTTGGCCTGGATAAGCTGTATGAGCTGTGCGAAATCGCCCGTGAAGAGCTGACCGAAGGCGGCTACAACATTGGCCGCGTGATCGCACGTCCGTTTATCGGCGACAAGCCGGGCAACTTCCAGCGTACCGGTAACCGTCACGATCTGGCGGTAGAGCCACCGGCGCCAACCATCCTGAAAAAGCTGGTTGAAGATAAGAACGGCCAGGTGGTTTCCGTGGGTAAAATCGCGGACATCTACGCCAACGTCGGTATCACCAAAAAAGTGAAAGCGACCGGTCTGGACGCGCTCTTTGACGCCACCGTTAAAGAGATGAAAGAGGCAGGGGATAACACTATCGTGTTTACCAACTTTGTCGATTTCGACTCCACCTGGGGCCATCGCCGCGACGTGGCAGGCTATGCCGGTGGTCTTGAGCTGTTCGACCGCCGTATGCCGGAGCTGCTGGAGCTGGTGGGCGAAGATGACATTATTATCTTCACCGCTGACCACGGCTGCGATCCGACCTGGAAAGGCACCGATCACACCCGCGAACACATTCCGGTACTGATCTACGGCCCGAAAGTGAAACCGGGCTCGCTCGGTCACCGTGAGACCTTCGCGGACATCGGTCAGACGCTGGCGAAATACTTTGGCACGTCCGATATGGAATATGGCAAAGCCATGTTCTGATACCCGTTGCCGGATGGCGCTACGCTTATCCGGCCTACGAGGAAGCGTTTGTAGTTATGTAGGCCGGGTAAGGCGCAGCCGCCACCCGGCAAAATTTTAAAAAGGAATGAAAGATGGCTACCCCACACATTAATGCAGAAATGGGTGATTTCGCTGACGTTGTACTGATGCCGGGCGATCCGCTGCGTGCCAAGCACATCGCGGAAACCTTCCTGGAAGACGCGCGCGAAGTAAACAACGTGCGCGGCATGCTGGGCTACACCGGTACTTATAAAGGCCGCAAAATTTCCGTAATGGGTCACGGCATGGGTATCCCGTCCTGCTCCATTTACACCAAAGAGCTGATCACCGATTTCGGCGTGAAGAAAATCATCCGCGTCGGCTCCTGCGGTGCGGTACGTGCCGACGTAAAACTGCGTGACGTGGTGATTGGTATGGGTGCCTGCACCGATTCCAAAGTGAACCGTCTGCGTTTTAAAGATCACGACTTCGCGGCCATCGCGGACTTCGACATGGTGCGTAACGCGGTTGACGCCGCCAAAGCGCTGGGCGTTGACGCGCGCGTCGGTAACATTTTCTCTGCCGACCTGTTCTACACCCCGGATCCGTCCATGTTCGACGTGATGGAAAAATACGGCATCCTCGGCGTGGAAATGGAAGCCGCGGGTATCTACGGCGTGGCGGCGGAATTCGGTGCGAAAGCGCTGACCATCTGCACCGTGTCCGACCATATCCGTACCCACGAGCAGACCACTGCCGCTGAGCGTCAGACCACCTTCAATGACATGATCAAAATCGCGCTGGAATCCGTTCTGCTGGGCGATAAAGAGTAA
>NZ_CP127837.1:1804798-1806653 GCF_030291195.1 Enterobacter sp. PGRG2
AGCGCACTGCCCCGGCAATCCACGCCGACAACTCCCGCAGTTCTTTTTCCTGCTCAGGATAATCCGCAATCAACTTCTCACAAACCTGTTGCAGCCGATCGGCGCGATACAAACAGCCCTGCAAACGTGCCGCCAGTGCTTCGAGCGGCGCGGGATTCAGGCTGTCGGTGAACACCTGCGTGCGGGTAATATGGCCTTTTTCCACATCGAAATGCAGCTCCACGCCGCCCCAGGTAAAGCGCTCGTCCAGTAAATGGCTGAAGGCCGGGGCCTGACCAAAGTTCCACTCCCAGCTGCTCTGGCGGGCAAAGGTTTCGGCGAAGTTCGGCAGATCCGGCGTCTTGTCCGGGGAGATGATCTCCGCCTCCACGCTTTCACCGTAGTGTTCGAAAAAGGCGCGGGTGACGGCTTCGCAGATCGCCTCATGGGTGATGCCGGGCAGCAGATCGACAAGGTTCGCCACCCGCCCGCGCACCGAGGTGATCCCTTTGGCCTGGAGCTTTTTCTTGTCCGGATTCAGGTAGTTCGCCAGACGGCTGAGATCGGCATTCAGCAGCAGCGTACCGTGATGAAAACCACGATCCGGCGTCTCCCGGTAGGCGGAGCCGGAGACTTTACGGTCGCCGTCCGGGGTTTTTACCACCAGATCGTTACGCCCGGAGGCTTCCGCCGTCGCGCCAAGGGATCGCAGCGCGTTTAAGACGATCGCCGTGGAAATGCTTTTATCATATTCCGGCTTACCCGCCATAAAGGTGAAGCAGGTATTGCCGAGATCGTGAAACACCGCGCCGCCGCCGCTGCTGCGACGGGCAAGGCGCACATGATCCTCTTCCATGCGCCGGGTATTACACTCTTTCCATGGATTCTGCGCCCGGCCAATGACCACGGTATCCGCATTGCGCCACAGGAACAGCACGCGCTGCGTGGCGGGCATCTGGCGGAAAATGCACTCTTCCACCGCCAGGTTAAACCAGGGATCGTAAGAGTCAGAAATCAATAAACGCAGGGTGGACATAGCCAGTCTCCTTTATACGGTGTCCCGTCAGGGTTCCTTTTTATCACGCTCTTCTTCTTCCGGCACCGACTTGCTGGCCGTCAGCAGGAAGGGGGATTGCTGCCAGCGGGTGCGTTTGCCCTGCAACAGGGTGCGGGTCAGCACCACGCCGATGGCGAGGGAGAGCAGCAGCATCAGGCGTAAAATATTGGTGGTGTTATCGACCTGTTTCGCTTCGGTCGCCAGCGTATGGGTATCCAGCGTCAGGCGCAGATAGCCCAGCGGACCATTTTTACCCGGCACCGGCTCGACAATTTGCTGGTTAAAATAGCCGCCCGCTTTTTTGCCATCCAGCGCCAGCCGGTCGCGCACATCGACGCTTTCGCCCGCGCGGACCACCAGATCGCCCTGTTCGTCATAGACGCCCGCATCCAGAATGCGGCTTTCGTCGGTTAGCTGACGCAGGATCTGGCCGATACGTTTTTCGTCCGGCGTTTCACTGCGCATCAGCGGCGCGAGATTCAGCGTCACCTGACGCGCCAGCGTGCGGGCCAGCTCCTCCAGCTGTGGATTGCGCGCCCGCTGGTGGCTCTGGCTGAACCAGCTGGCCCCCTGCATCAGCGCCACCAGAAGGGCGAGACAGATCAGGACAATCACGGTGCGATGCAGCCGGAATTTTAATTTTGCGCGAGCCATAGTCTACCTGTTGAAAATTTTACGCTTCCGCTGCGGCATAACGGTCCGCGCTTTGAATGCATGGTCGATGCACCGGGTGATGCTACTCATGATAAACCATTGTGTAATGACAATGGTCGTTACGATTGTTGCATGTGGTTGGGGGGAGGGCAAGGTGAGGGGGAT
>NZ_CP127837.1:1810401-1810536 GCF_030291195.1 Enterobacter sp. PGRG2
CAGACATCAGCCCATCTTTCAAACACCTTTGCGAGCCGCTACGCAAACCGTACAGCTAAATCCACTTGCCGATAATCGGCTCCGGCAGTAGCATCTTCCCGCACCTGCAAAATCAGGTGCCGGGATTAGCCTCCA
>NZ_CP127837.1:1810552-1810626 GCF_030291195.1 Enterobacter sp. PGRG2
ACATAATTTTTATGTCGTGCGTTCGGCTACACCTCAATGGTGGGCCGGGCGGGGGCGTCGCAAGGCGCGCCGGT
>NZ_CP127837.1:1810749-1815115 GCF_030291195.1 Enterobacter sp. PGRG2
TACCCCTTACTTACCGTTCCTTTTACTGCTGACACCGATTTCACCCTGCTGGCGGATCATTGCGAGCATTTTGCCGAAGCGCTGATTGAAAGCGACGATCCGGCGCTGCGCCTTGCCATGTGCGGCCGCCTCAATGCCTGCATGATGCTGCTCCAGCCCACGCTGAATGAGGTGATACCGCCGCATCTGGTTGCGGCGCTCACGGTGGATACACCGCCTGCGCAACCGCCCCGTTTCGAACCGGAATCTGACCTGTTATGTGAATACTGTCTGACGTTAACGCGCGTGCTCAACAGTCAGTCGCTGCCGCCGGACATGGAAAAAAGCCTTACCGGGCTGCTCTGTGAACTGGTGTGGTATTTCGCGGACATCATGAAAGCCCCGCGCTGGGTACGAACGCAGACGGGCGTGAAAGAACTGGAAGCGTAACGTAACGGTAAACGTCCTGCCGGGTACCCTCTCTCCGGGCCCGGCAGCACTGCACAATTCCACATGAAGCTGTTGCCAGAAGCGATGGTTACAGGGTAGCCTCATGCGTTATTTTCCTTATACCCGTCATACTTCAGGTTGCAGGTGTGTTGGCTTTCCTCGTTCACCCCGGTCACTTACTTATGTAAGCTCCCGGGGACTCACTGCGTCGCCGCCTTCCTGCAACCCGAATTATTCAGGGTATAGACAATTTCCGACGCGAACGTGTAAACAGGAGCATTAATGCTTAACAGTCTGACCTGGTGCGATCTGCCTGAAGAGGTTTCTCAGTGGCCTGGATTGCCGCTCTCGTTAAGTGGCGATGAGGTGATGCCGCTGGATTATCATGCCGGTCGCAGCGGCTGGCTGCTTTACGGTCGCGATCTGAATAAAGCGCGCCTGACGGAGTATCAGCGTAAGCTGGGCGCAGCCATGGTGATTGTGGCGGCCTGGGGCGTGGATGAGTATCAGGTGATCCGCCTGGCCGGTTCGCTGACGCCGCGCGCCACCCGTCTGGCGCACGACGCCGGGCTGGACGTCGCGCCGCTTGGCAAGATCCCGCACCTGAAAACACCGGGATTACTGGTGATGGACATGGATTCCACCGCCATTCAGATCGAATGTATAGATGAGATCGCCAAACTGGCGGGCACCGGCGAGATGGTGGCGGAAGTCACCGAACGCGCCATGCGCGGCGAGCTGGATTTCACCGAAAGCCTGCGCAGCCGCGTGGCGACCTTAAAAGGGGCCGACGCCAATATCCTGCGCCAGGTGCGCGATGATTTACCGCTGATGCCGGGCCTCACGCAGCTGGTGCTGAAGCTACAGTCGCTGGACTGGAAAGTCGCCATTGCCTCCGGCGGTTTCACTTTCTTCGCCGATTACCTGCGCGACAAGCTGCACCTGACGGCGGTGGTCGCCAATGAACTGGAAATCATGGACGGCAGGCTCACCGGCCATGTGCTGGGCGACATCGTGGATGCGCAGTACAAAGCGAAAACGCTGAAACGTCTGGCAGAAAAATATGACGTGCCCTTTGAGCAGACCGTGGCCATTGGCGATGGCGCAAACGATCTGCCGATGATTAAAGCGGCAGGGCTGGGCATTGCCTATCACGCCAAGCCGAAAGTGAACGAAAAGACAGAAGTGACGATCCGTCACGCTGACCTGATGGGCGTGTTCTGCATCCTGTCGGGCAGCATGAATCAGAAATAACGAGGTAAAAGTGGCAAAAGCTCCGAAACGCGCATTTGTATGTAATGAATGTGGTGCCGATTATCCGCGCTGGCAGGGGCAGTGCAGCGCCTGTCATGCCTGGAACACCATCACCGAAGTGCGTGTGGCGGCATCGCCCGTGGTTGCCCGTAACGAGCGCCTGAGCGGCTATGCCGGTAATGCGGGCGGCTCGAAGGTACAGAAGCTCTCCGAGATCAGCCTTGAGGAATTGCCGCGCTTTTCCACCGGCTTTAAAGAATTTGACCGTGTGCTGGGCGGCGGCGTGGTGCCGGGCAGCGCAATACTTATCGGCGGCAACCCCGGCGCGGGCAAGTCCACGCTGCTGCTGCAAACGCTGTGCAAGCTGTCCGAGCAGATGAAAACTCTGTACGTCACCGGGGAAGAGTCGCTGCAACAGGTGGCGATGCGCGCGCACCGTCTGGGCCTGCCGACGGCGAATCTCAATATGCTGTCTGAAACCAGCATTGAAGACATCTGCACTATCGCCGATGAAGAGCAGCCGAAGTTGATGGTCATCGACTCCATCCAGGTGATGCATATGGCGGATATTCAGTCGTCGCCGGGCAGCGTGGCGCAGGTGCGTGAAGGAGCGGCCTATCTGACGCGCTACGCCAAAACGCGCGGCGTGGCCATTGTAATGGTCGGCCACGTCACCAAAGACGGCTCGCTGGCCGGGCCAAAAGTGCTGGAGCACTGCATCGACTGTTCGGTGCTGCTGGACGGCGATGCCGACTCCCGCTTCCGCACGCTGCGCAGCCATAAAAACCGCTTCGGCGCGGTCAACGAACTCGGCGTGTTCGCCATGACCGAGCAGGGCCTGCGCGAAGTGAGCAATCCGTCTGCCATCTTCTTAAGCCGTGGCGATGAAGTCACCGCCGGTAGTTCGGTGATGGTGGTATGGGAAGGCACGCGCCCGCTGCTGGTGGAAATTCAGGCGCTGGTGGATCAGTCGATGATGGCTAACCCGCGCCGCGTGGCCGTCGGTCTTGAGCAAAACCGTCTGGCGATTTTGCTGGCGGTGCTGCACCGTCACGGCGGTCTGCAAATGTCGGATCAGGACGTGTTCGTTAACGTGGTCGGCGGCGTAAAAGTCACCGAAACCAGCGCGGACCTGGCGCTGCTGCTGGCGATGGTCTCCAGCCTGCGCGACCGCCCGCTGCCGGACGATCTGGTGGTGTTCGGCGAAGTGGGGCTGGCGGGCGAGATCCGCCCGGTGCCGAGCGGCCAGGAGCGTATCTCCGAGGCCGCCAAACACGGCTTCAAACGCGCCATCGTGCCTGCGGCCAACGTGCCGAAAAAGCCGCCTGCCGGGATGCAAGTCTTTGGTGTCAAGAAGCTTTCTGATGCGCTATCTGTTTTTGACGACTTATAATGATTTATTAAGCGGAAACTAACCGCACTGATGCAGGAGGCACCTATGTCGTCATTTGATTACCTGAAGACCGCGATCCGCCAGAAAGGCTGCACCCTGCAGCAGGTGGCGGATGCCAGCGGCATGACCAAGGGCTACCTCAGCCAGTTGCTCAATGCCAAAATCAAAAGCCCGAGCGCGCAGAAGCTGGAAGCGTTGCACCGCTTTTTAGGGCTGGAATTCCCGCGTCGCCGCAAATCCGTCGGCGTGGTGTTCGGCAAGTTTTACCCGCTGCATACCGGGCATATCTATCTGATCCAGCGTGCCTGTAGCCAGGTGGACGAGCTGCATATCATCATGGGCTATGACGACACCCGTGACCGCGCGCTTTTCGAAGACAGCGCCATGTCACAGCAGCCGACGGTACCGGATCGCCTGCGCTGGCTGTTGCAGACCTTCAAATACCAGAAGAACATTCATATCCATGCTTTCAATGAAGAGGGCATGGAGCCGTATCCCCACGGCTGGGACGTGTGGAGCCGGGGCATGAAAGCCTTTATGGAAGAGAAGGGCATCGAGCCGAACCGGATCTACACCTCCGAAGCGCTGGATGCACCGCAGTATCTGGAACATCTGGGAACAGAAACGATCCTTATCGATCCGGAACGCACCTTTATGAACATCAGCGGCGCGCAGATCCGCGAGAACCCGTTCCGCTACTGGGATTACATCCCCACCGAAGTGAAACCCTTCTTTGTGCGTACCGTCGCCATTCTTGGCGGCGAGTCGAGCGGTAAATCGACGCTCATCAATAAGCTCGCCAACATCTTTAACACCACCAGCGCCTGGGAATATGGCCGCGATTATGTCTTTTCGCATCTGGGCGGCGACGAGATGGCGTTGCAGTATTCGGACTATGACAAGATCGCGCTGGGCCATGCGCAGTACATTGATTTCGCGGTGAAATACGCGAACAAAGTGGCCTTTGTGGATACGGATTTTGTTAGTACTCAGGCATTCTGTAAAAAGTACGAAGGGCGTGAGCATCCGTTTGTGCAGGCGTTGATCGACGAGTACCGTTTTGACCTGGTGATCCTGCTGGAAAACAATACCCCCTGGGTTTCTGATGGCCTGCGCAGCCTCGGCAGCTCGGTGGACAGAAAAGAGTTCCAGGCGTTACTGGTGTCGCTGCTGAAGCAAAACAATATCGATTTTGTACATGTGGAAGAGGCGGACTACGACGCGCGTTTCCTGCGCTGTGTGGATCTGGTGAAGCAGCTGATGGGCGAGCAGGGTTAAAAAAATGCCCCT
>NZ_CP127837.1:1815136-1829314 GCF_030291195.1 Enterobacter sp. PGRG2
CGGCATTACTTCGAAATACGCTTGTACTTGATACGCTTCGGCTCCAGCGCGTCCGCGCCGAGAGTGCGTTTCTTGTACTCTTCGTATTCGGTAAAGTTACCTTCGAAGAATTCCACTTTGCCCTCATCCTGGTAATCCAGAATGTGGGTGGCGATACGGTCAAGGAACCAGCGGTCGTGCGAGATCACCATCGCGCAGCCCGGGAACTCCAGCAGGGCGTTTTCCAGCGCGCGCAGGGTTTCGATATCCAGGTCGTTGGTCGGTTCATCGAGCAGCAGCATGTTGCCGCCAACCTGCAACAGCTTCGCCAGGTGCAGACGACCACGCTCACCGCCGGACAGTTCGCCCACGCGTTTACCCTGATCAATCCCTTTAAAGTTAAAGCGGCCAACGTAGGCGCGGCTTGGCATCTCGGTGTTGCCGATACGCATGATATCCAGCCCGCCGGACACTTCTTCCCACACGGTTTTGCTGTTATCCATCGCGTCGCGGAACTGGTCAACGGACGCCAGCTTCACGGTTTCACCCAGCTCGATGGTGCCGCCGTCTGGCTGCTCCTGACCGGACAGCATGCGGAACAGCGTGGATTTACCCGCGCCGTTCGGGCCGATGATGCCGACGATCGCGCCTTTCGGCACGGAGAAGCTCAGGCCGTCGATCAGCTGACGATCGCCGTAGGATTTGCTGAGGTTGGTAACTTCAACGACTTTATCGCCCAGACGCGGTCCAGGTGGAATAAAGAGTTCGTTGGTTTCGTTACGTTTCTGGTATTCGGTGCTGTTAAGCTCTTCAAAGCGGGCCAGACGCGCCTTGCCTTTCGACTGACGGCCTTTCGCGCCCTGACGCACCCACTCCAGCTCTTTCTCAATGGATTTACGGCGGGCCGCTTCCTGAGAAGCTTCCTGCGCCAGACGCTGATCTTTCTGCTCCAGCCAGGAGGAGTAGTTACCTTCCCACGGAATACCTTCACCGCGGTCAAGCTCCAGGATCCAACCCGCAACGTTATCAAGGAAGTAACGGTCGTGGGTGATCGCCACCACGGTGCCTTCGAAGTCGTGCAGGAAGCGTTCCAGCCAGGCGACGGATTCGGCATCCAGGTGGTTCGTCGGTTCGTCGAGCAGCAGCATGTCCGGCTTTTCCAGCAGCAGACGGCACAGCGCGACGCGGCGGCGTTCACCACCGGACAGTTTTTCGATTTTGGCATCCCAGTCCGGCAGACGCAGCGCATCGGCGGCGCGTTCCAGCTGCACGTTCAGGTTGTGGCCGTCATGCGCCTGGATAATTTCTTCAAATTTACCCTGTTGCGCCGCCAGCTTATCGAAGTCGGCGTCCGGCTCGGCGTACTTCGCGTACACTTCGTCCAGCCCTTTCAGGGCGTTAACCACTTCGGCGACCGCTTCTTCAACGGACTCGCGCACGGTATGTTCAGGATTGAGTTTCGGCTCCTGCGGCAGATAACCAATTTTCAGGCCAGGCTGCGGACGGGCTTCACCTTCGATGTCGGTATCGATGCCGGCCATAATGCGCAGCAGGGTGGACTTACCGGCACCGTTGAGACCCAGCACGCCAATTTTTGCGCCCGGGAAGAAACTCAGCGAGATATTTTTCAGGATATGACGTTTCGGCGGAACCACTTTGCCGACACGATGCATGGTATAAACGAATTGAGCCACGTTGGACTTCGCCTCTTTTATCGGGATGTGAATGGTCTTTAACTGCGCAGTGTAGCGGTTTTCACGGCGCAATCCCAGCAGGCCCGGGCGAGAGTGTTAAATCACACCGAAAAGGTAAAAAAGTGTCCAGGGCGTGGCGCGATAGGGGATGCCTGGTTAGCATAAAGTATTCGCGCGCATGATGCGGTGAAGCGTTTTATTTATAAGAGGAAAAGCCTGTGCAGAAAGCAAAACACGTCGTCTGGCAGATGCTGGTGGTGGGCAGCTGTTTACTGACCCTCAGCCACACGGCACGCGCCGATTCGCTGGACGATCAGCGTAACCGTTATGCGCAAATCAAGCAGGCGTGGGATAGCAAACAAATGGACGTGGTGGCGCAGCTGATGCCGACCCTCACCGATTATCCCCTTTATCCTTACCTGGAATACCGCCAGATTACTGACGATCTGATGAACCAGCCGGCGATCAAGGTCAGCAATTTTATTCAGTCAAACCCGACGCTGCCGCCCGCGCGCAGCCTGCAAAACCGTTTTGTGAACGAGCTGGCGCGGCGTGAAGACTGGCGCGGCCTGCTGGCGTTCAGCCCGCAAAAGCCGAGCACCACCGAAGCGCAATGTAACTATTACTACGCCAAATGGAACACCGGACAAGCCAGCGAAGCCTGGCAGGGCGCAAAAGAACTCTGGCTGACGGGCAAAAGCCAGCCTAACGCCTGTGACAAACTCTTCGGCGCCTGGCGCGCCTCCGGCACTCAGGATCCGCTGGCCTATCTGGAACGTATTCGCCTGGCGATGAAAGCCGGGAATACCCAACTGGTGACGGTGCTGGCGAATCAGATGCCCGCGGAGTACCAGACCATTTCGACGGCGATTGTGACGCTGGCGAACGATCCCAACAGCGTGCTGACCTTCGCCCGCACCACTGGTGCCACCGATTTTACCCGCCAGATGGCGGAAGAAGCCTTCGCCAGCGTGGCGCGTCAGGATGTGGAAAATGCGCGCCTGATGCTGCCGTCGCTGGTGCAGGCCCAGCAGCTTAATGAAGATCAAACTCAGGCGCTGCGCGATATTATCGCCTGGCGTCTGATGGGCAACGATGTCACCGACGAGCAGGCGCGCTGGCGTGACGATGCCATTATGCGTACCCAGTCCACGTCGCTGGTGGAGCGCCGGGTGCGTATCGCCTTAGGGCAGGGGGATCGCCGTGGGCTGAATACCTGGCTTGCCCGTCTGCCGATGGATGCCAAAGAGAAAGACGAATGGCGCTACTGGCAGGCGGATCTGCTGCTGGAGCGTGGCCGCGAAGAAGAAGCGAACACCATTCTGCGATCCCTGATGCAGCAGCGCGGATTCTACCCGATGGTGGCGGCGCAGCGTCTGGGGGAAGACTATCCGCTGAAAGTGGATAAAGCGCCCGGCAACATCGATCCGACGCTGGTACAGGGTCCGGAGATGGCGCGCGTGCGCGAGCTGATGTACTGGGGGCTGGATAACACCGCCCGCAGCGAGTGGGCCAATCTGGTCACCAGCCGCACCACGCAACAGCAGGCGCAGCTGGCGCGCTATGCCTTTGAACGTCAGTGGTGGGATCTGAGCGTGCAGGCGACCATCGCCGGTAAGCTGTGGGATCAGCTGGAGGAGCGTTTCCCGCTGGCGTATAAAGATCTCTTTGAGCGTTATACCAGCGGCAAAGATATTTCCCAGAGCTACGCCATGGCCATTTCACGCCAGGAGAGCGCCTGGAACCCGAAAGTGCGCTCGCCGGTCGGCGCCAGCGGGCTGATGCAGATCATGCCGGGCACCGCGACGCATACGGTGAAGATGTTTAATATTCCGGGCTACAGCTCGCCGGGCCAGCTGCTGGATCCGGAAACCAATATCAACATCGGCACCAGCTATTTGCAGTACGTGTATCAGCAGTTTGGCAATAACCGTATCTTCGCCTCGGCGGCTTACAATGCCGGTCCCGGTCGGGTGCGCACCTGGCTTGGCAACAGCGGTGGACGCATTGACGCCATCGCTTTTGTCGAGAGCATTCCGTTCTCGGAAACGCGTGGGTATGTGAAAAACGTGCTGGCCTATGACGCCTATTATCAGTACTTCATGGGCGGTAAACCGACGCTGCTCACGGCGACGGAATGGGGGCGTCGTTACTGATCTGCCGGGTTTGTGTTATGCTGCTGTACTCGTTGATGAGTATGGCGGTATGACATGACGCAGCAATCTCCTTATTCAGCAGCCGTTGCCGAACAGCGTCACCAGGAATGGTTGCGCTTCGTTGAGCTGCTTACACAATCCTGCGAACAGGATTTGCATCTTCCGTTGCTCAATTTGATGCTGACGCCGGACGAGCGCGAAGCCCTGGGAACGCGGGTACGGATCATTGAAGAACTGTTGCGCGGCGAGATGAGCCAGCGCGAACTGAAAAATGAGCTGGGGACCGGCATTGCGACCATCACCCGCGGCTCGAACAGCCTGAAGGCGGCGCCCGCCGAGCTGCGTGAATGGCTCGAAAAGGCGCTGCTTAAAGATCAGCGATAAACGTCGTTGTGAAACGGACTTAACGCCAGGATCACCGCCTGATGGTAGACGCTGGTACGCGTCAGCTTTCCGGCGGTGAACACGCCAATTGCCCCTTCTTTACGCCCAATCTCATCAATGCCGGTGAACTGCGACATCACCGGGCCAAGCGCTTCCCCGGCGCGTACATGCTCAAGAATGACGGCAGGCAGCGGCAGGGTGGCGGAACGCGCTTCTCCGCGCTGATCGCGGCTTTCAATCACCACCCAGCTGAAGGTGCTGTCATCGTCAATTCCCGCTTCTATCGCCACCCAGAAATCCGCCTGCGGCCTTTCACGACGGGCGTTTTCGACACGATTACGTGCGCCAGCCCGCGTTTCTGCGCTGCCGAAGGGTTGTTCCGGCACGCCGCTCTCGACGGCGACAGACTCCATATGGCAGGATCCTTCGCCGAAAATCTCGTGAAATGCGTGCAGAATAGCCTTAATTTTCGCTGGATTGCTGGTAGCTGAGACAACATGGTACATAATCAATATTACTCAGATTTATAAATTTGCCCCGCAGTATAATGGAAAAAACGCATGTTACAGGTATACCTTGTTCGCCACGGTGAAACGCAGTGGAACGCCGAGCGTCGTATTCAAGGGCAGTCAGACAGTCCGTTGACGGCAAAAGGTGAGCATCAGGCATGGCAGGTGGGCGAACGGGCGAAAACGCTCGGCATCACCCATATCATCGCCAGTGATTTAGGGCGCACGCGTCGCACGGCGGAAATTATCGCCGATGCCTGCGGCTGCGACATTATTTTTGACGCCCGTCTGCGTGAGCTGGATATGGGCGTGCTGGAAAGCCGCCATATCGATTCCCTGACGGAAGAAGAAGAGGGCTGGCGTCGTCAGATGGTTAACGGCACCGCAGAAGGGCGCATTCCGGATGGCGAGTCCATGCAGGAGCTGAGCGAACGTATGCACGCGGCGCTGGCGGCCTGTCTGGATCTGCCGAAAGGCAGCCGTCCGCTGCTGGTGAGTCATGGTATGGCGCTGGGCTGTCTGGTGAGCACCATTCTGGGGCTGCCAGCCTGGGCTGAACGCCGCCTGCGTCTGCGCAACTGCTCTATTTCGCGTATCGATTACCAGGAAAGCGCGTGGCTGGCTTCCGGCTGGGTGGTGGAAACGGCCGGAGACGTCTCGCATCTGGATGCTCCGGCACTGGACGAGCTACAGCGTTAACGACGCACCGGGATCAGGTATTCGCAGCGCAGTTCAATCGGCCGCTCCTGGTTCCGGGCCTCATCCTGCGGGAAGAAGCGCTCTATATCGAGCCCCTTGCGGCGGGTGAGATCCAGCATCGGCATACAGGTGCCGTAGATGGTCAGGATAAATTCCTGCAACTCATTGCCCGGCCCTTCATAAGTGAACATCACGTATTCACCCCCTTCCAGCGTCACCGGATGGGCATTTTGCAGGTGACCGTTCGCCATTTCCGGCGTCACGGCGGTGGTGTAGAACACCTCCTGTTCGTCATCCTTTTCGCTGCCCGGACGCGTTTCATGCAGGCCGTACAGTTCGGCTGGTAACTGCGGCGAGTTGCCTAAAAATTCCCGCCAGAACTGAATGCGCATGTCGTTACGGAAGCGGGAGATCTCCTCCAGCGAGCAGGTATAGCTCTGGGTGGTGCCCACCAGGTCCATCGTCGGCAGCGTAACAAACTGATACTCGGGCATATGGAATTCGCCCAAACGCAGCGGAGGGCGGATGCCGTAGGCGCTCCAGTCCGGGGCGCGGCGGTACAGCGCCGGCGTCAGGTTAAATTGCTTTTTGAATGCGCGGGTGAAGGTTTGCTGCGAGTCGAAACGGTATTGCAGGGCGATGTCCAGAATCGGACGTGCTGTTAAGCGCAGCGCCACCGCCGCCTTGGATAACCGGCGTGCGCGAATATAGGCACCTATCGCATGACCTGTCACATCCTTGAACATCCTTTGCAGATGCCACTTGGAATAGCCTGCTTTCGCCGCCACATTATCCAGAGCGAGGGATTGATCCAGATGCCCCTCCAGCCAGACAAGCAGTTCGCGAATAATCCCAGCCTGATCCATATTGTGTCCTCATCCTTATTTAGCGGGTGCCTGATACTAAGGTAGCGGATAATAGCATTTTTCGTTCTTTTAGCATTCAGTGTTTTTTTTGCGCATAAATGCTTTTCATGGTTGAATTTATTCTGATTTTTCGTAATTCAGTGATTTATAGCTATTTTCTTCTGTAACGGACAATAATCACTCAACGTAATTTTTATCAATGGTAACAATATGAAATACAAGCGTTTGCTGCTGTGCCTGTTCCTGTGCGCTGCCGGACAGTCGGTTCAGGCTGAACAAATTGGCTCTGTAGATACGGTATTTAAAATGTTTGGCCCGGATCACAAGATCATAGTGGAAGCCTTTGACGATCCCGATGTGAAAAACGTCACCTGTTATCTGAGCCGCGCAAAAACGGGCGGTATCAAAGGCGGTCTGGGGCTGGCGGAAGATACCTCAGACGCGGCGATTTCCTGCCAGCAGGTCGGGCCGATTGAGCTGAGCGAAAAGGTGAAAACCGGTAAGGCGCAGGGCGATGTGGTGTTCCAGAAACGCACCTCGCTGGTGTTCAAGAAATTGCAGGTGGTGCGGTTCTACGACGCGAAGCGCAACACGCTGGCTTATCTGACCTACTCGGATAAAGTTGTGGAAGGCTCGCCGAAAAACGCCATCAGCGCGGTGCCGATTATGCCGTGGGGTAAATAGCAGGCTGCACGGATGCCGTTGAAACGGGTCCGGATGGAGAAAAGAAAAACGGCGCATCATGCGCCGTTTTTATTCTTATTCCGCTAAATCGCCGCAGAAACGGTAACCTTCACCGTGGATGGTGGCGATAATTTCCGGCGTGTCCGGCGTTGATTCGAAATGCTTACGAATGCGACGAATGGTCACGTCAACGGTACGGTCATGCGGTTTCAGTTCGCGGCCGGTCATCTTCTTCAGCAGATCGGCGCGGGACTGGATCTTGCCCGGATTTTCGCAGAAGTGCAGCATGGCGCGGAATTCGCTACGCGGCAGCTTGTACTGCTCACCGTTAGGGCTGATCAGCGAGCGGCTGTTGATATCCAGCTCCCAGCCGTTGAACTTGTAGCTGTCAACGGTGCGACGCTCTTCGCTAATCGCGCTCAGATTCATCGTACGGGACAGCAGGTTGCGTGCACGGATGGTCAGCTCACGCGGGTTAAACGGTTTGGTGATGTAATCGTCAGCGCCGATTTCGAGGCCGAGGATTTTATCCACTTCGTTATCACGACCGGTCAGGAACATCAGGGCGACGTTCGCCTGCTCGCGCAGCTCACGTGCCAGCAACAGCCCGTTTTTACCAGGCAGGTTGATGTCCATGATCACCAGATTAATGTCATTTTCGGAGAGGATCTGATGCATCTCAGCGCCATCAGTCGCTTCAAAGACATCGTAGCCTTCTGCTTCGAAAATGCTCTTCAACGTGTTGCGTGTTACCAACTCGTCTTCAACAATAAGAATTTGCGGGGTCTGCATGTTTGCTACCTAAATTGCCAACTAAATCGAAACAGGAAGTACAAAAGTCCCTGACCTGCCTGATACATGTCGCAAATTAACATGCACGGCGTAACATGACTAAAGTACGTAATTGCGTTCTTGATGCACTTACCATCAACGTCAACAACATCATTAGCTTGGTCGTGGTTACTTTCCCTTTGGACCCGACAGTGTCAAAAACGGCTGTCATCCTAACCATTTTAACAGCAACATAACAGGCTAAGAGGTGCCAGACACCCAATAAAACTACGCTTCGTTGACATATATCAAGTTCAATTGTAGCACGTTAACACTTTGATGAAATATTCGTAGCTTTATATGAGCCGCTTTCACAATCTATCAATAAACCAACCAGTTGCAACAGTAAATTAATAAGTGTTGTGAATCCGAAAAGAGATAAGCATTTATGGCATAATTAGCCAGCATAAACAGGAGTCTGCACTGCTTCTGTTAACATAAAATCAGGTAGTCAATCTATGCAACAGTGTAGTTCTTTTTAAGCATACCGGACGCTGATTTCAGTGATTTCTGTTGCAAAAATGTAAATTTGCATCGCGTAATATCTTGACGAAAGTGGTCTTGCAGAAGGCCTGGCGTATTAAAAGAGAGTCCCACATGCAGGTATCCATCATATTAGTTTCACCCGCCCGCGCGGAAAATGTCGGTGCGGCGGCACGCGCCATGAAGACCATGGGCTTTACTGATTTGCGCATTGTGGACAGCCGCGCGCATCTGGAGGAAGGGGCGCGGAGAGTGGCGCACGGATCCGGCGATGTGCTTGATAATGCTACGGTTTATCCAACGCTTGAAGCGGCCCTGCACGATGTGCAGTTTACCGTCGCGACCACCGCCCGCAGCCGGTCAAAATTCCATTACTACGCCACGCCTGCCGAACTGGTGCCGCTGATGCAGGAGAAAAGCCAGTGGCTCCATCACGCCGCGCTGGTGTTTGGCCGTGAAGATTCCGGCTTAACCAATGATGAGCTGACGCTGGCGGATGTGTTAACCGGCGCGCCTATGGTGGCCGATTATCCGTCGCTCAATCTGGGGCAGGCCGTGATGGTCTATTGCTATCAGTTAACAACTTTAATACAACAAACGGCCGTCGCGCCCGCCGTTATCAGTGACGAGAACCAGTTACGCGCTCTGCGTATACGCGCGCGGGCATTACTGGAAAAACTGGGCGTCGACGACGACATCAAAATGGTCGACTGGCTGGAACAGCGCATTGGTCTTTTTGAGCAGCGCGACACGGCAATGCTGCATCGTTTGCTGCATGATATTGAAAAAAAGCTCGCCGGTTAAAAGTTTGAGATATTCCTTTATGGCAGTCAGATCGACTGCCTGCTTGCCACACTGTGGCGAATTTTCAGCAAAATCTGCGCACAAACAGCGTGAGCGGCCCGCCAGTGGAAAAGTCGCAAAATTAAAAATAAATTGACTTGGCAGGGCAGATACTTTAACCAATATAGGCATACAACACAGACAGATAATAATTACAGAGCACACAACATCCATGAAACGCATCAGCACCGTCACCATTATTACGACAACCACCATTACCACAGGTAACGGGGCGGGCTGACGCGCACAGGAAACACAGGAAAAAGCCCGCACCTCAACAGTGCGGGCTTTTTTTTCGGCTAAAGATCAAGGGGTAATTCCATGCGAGTCTTGAAGTTCGGCGGTACATCAGTGGCAAATGCAGAACGTTTTCTGCGTGTTGCCGACATCCTGGAAAGCAATGCCAGGCAGGGGCAGGTCGCCACCGTGCTGTCTGCCCCGGCTAAAATCACCAATCACCTGGTGGCGATGATTGAAAAAACCATCAGCGGTCAGGATGCCGTACCTAATATCAGCGACGCAGAGCGCATTTTTGCCGAACTTCTTCAGGGTCTTTCCGACCTCCAGCCCGATTTCCCTCTTGCCCGCCTGAAAGGCGTGGTGGATCAGGAATTCGCCCAGATCAAACATGTACTGCATGGAATCAGCCTGCTCGGTCAGTGCCCGGACAGCATCAATGCCTCGATCATCTGTCGGGGTGAAAAGCTCTCTATCGCCATTATGGCTGGATTGCTGGAAGCGCGCGGTCATAAAGTGACGGTTATCGATCCGGTGGAAAAACTGCTCGCGGTCGGCCATTACCTTGAATCCACCGTCGACATCACCGAATCCACGCGCCGTATCGCCGCCAGCCGCATTCCCGCGGATCACATGGTGCTGATGGCGGGCTTTACCGCCGGTAATGATAAAGGCGAGCTGGTGGTGCTGGGGCGCAACGGCTCCGACTATTCCGCCGCGGTGCTGGCCGCCTGTTTGCGCGCCGACTGCTGTGAGATCTGGACCGATGTCGACGGGGTATATACCTGCGATCCGCGCCAGGTGCCGGACGCCCGCCTGCTGAAATCCATGTCCTATCAGGAGGCGATGGAGCTGTCATACTTCGGCGCGAAAGTGTTACACCCGCGCACCATTACGCCGATCGCCCAGTTCCAGATCCCGTGCCTGATTAAAAATACCGGTAATCCGCAGGCCCCCGGCACGCTGATTGGCGCCAGTTCTAATGAAGACGGACTGCCGGTAAAAGGCATCTCTAACCTCAACAATATGGCGATGTTCAGCGTCTCCGGCCCAGGCATGAAAGGCATGGTCGGCATGGCGGCGCGCGTGTTCGCCACCATGTCCCGCGCCGGTATTTCGGTGGTGCTGATCACCCAGTCCTCTTCCGAATACAGCATCAGCTTCTGCGTACCTCAGGCAGACTGCGCCCGCGCCCAGCGCGCCATGGGCGAAGAGTTCTATCTGGAGCTGAAAGAAGGCCTGCTCGAACCCCTGGCGGTGATGGAGCGGCTGGCGATCATCTCCGTGGTTGGCGACGGCATGCGCACCCTGCGCGGCATTTCGGCGAAGTTCTTTGCCGCGCTGGCACGGGCGAACATTAACATTGTCGCCATTGCCCAGGGCTCTTCCGAGCGCTCCATTTCCGTGGTGGTCAGCAATGACGATGCCACCACCGGCGTGCGCGTCACGCACCAGATGCTGTTTAACACCGATCAGGTGATCGAAGTCTTTGTGGTCGGCGTCGGTGGCGTCGGCGGGGCGCTACTGGAGCAGCTGAAGCGTCAGCAGGGCTGGCTGAAAAGCAAGCATATCGATCTGCGCGTCTGCGGCGTGGCGAATTCAAAAGCGCTGCTCACCAACGTGCACGGTCTGGATCTGGAAAACTGGCAGGCTGAGCTTGCGGAAGCGAAAGAGCCGTTTAACCTTGGCCGTTTGATCCGCCTGGTGAAAGAGTACCACCTGCTGAACCCGGTGATCGTCGACTGTACCTCTAACCAGGCAGTGGCCGATCAGTACGCGGATTTCCTGCGGGAAGGTTTCCACGTGGTGACGCCGAACAAAAAAGCCAACACCTCGTCGATGGCCTACTACCACGAGCTGCGCAACGCCGCCAGCAAATCGCGTCGTAAATTCCTCTACGACACCAACGTCGGCGCGGGTCTGCCGGTGATTGAGAACCTGCAAAACCTGCTTAACGCCGGTGATGAATTACAGCGTTTCTCCGGCATTCTCTCCGGGTCATTGTCCTTTATCTTCGGTAAGCTCGATGAAGGCGTGTCGCTGTCGGAAGCCACCCGCGTCGCCCGTGAAATGGGCTATACCGAACCGGATCCGCGTGACGATCTGTCGGGTATGGACGTGGCGCGCAAGCTGCTCATCCTGGCGCGCGAAACCGGACGCGAACTGGAGCTGTCTGACATCGTTATCGAACCGGTGCTGCCGGAAAGCTTCGACGCCAGTGGCGACGTGGAGAGCTTTATGGCCCGTCTGCCGGAACTGGACGATGCCTTCGCCGCCCGCGTTGCGAAAGCGCGGGATGCCGGAAACGTGCTGCGCTACGTGGGCAATATTGAAGAAGACGGCGTGTGCCGGGTGAAGATCGCCGAAGTGGACGGCAACGATCCGCTGTATAAAGTGAAAAACGGCGAAAACGCGCTGGCTTTCTACAGCCACTATTATCAACCGCTGCCGCTGGTGCTGCGCGGTTACGGTGCGGGTAACGATGTGACGGCGGCGGGCGTGTTCGCCGATCTGCTGCGCACCCTGTCATGGAAGTTAGGAGTTTAACATGGTGAAAGTGTATGCCCCGGCCTCCATTGGCAACGTGAGCGTGGGGTTTGATGTTCTGGGCGCCGCGGTGTCGCCGGTCAACGGCGAGCTGCTGGGCGACTGCGTCAGCGTCGAGGCGGCGGGGGAATTCTCGCTGACCAACAAAGGGCGCTTCGTCAGCAAGCTGCCTGCCGAACCGCGTGAGAATATTGTCTATCAGTGCTGGGAACGTTTTTGCCAGGAGATCGGCAAAACCATTCCGGTGGCGATGACGCTGGAAAAAAATATGCCGATTGGCTCCGGCCTCGGCTCCAGCGCCTGCTCAGTGGTGGCCGGCCTGATGGCGATGAATGAATTCTGCGGCAAACCGCTCAGCGACGCCCGCCTGCTGGCGCTGATGGGCGAGCTGGAAGGCCGTATTTCCGGCAGTATTCACTACGATAACGTCGCGCCCTGCTTCCTGGGCGGCCTGCAACTGATGCTGGAAGAAAACGGCATCATCAGTCAGGACGTGCCAGGCTTTGAAGAGTGGCTGTGGGTGATGGCCTATCCGGGCATTAAAGTCTCCACTGCCGAAGCGCGCGCCATCCTGCCCGCACAGTACCGCCGTCAGGATTGTATTGCGCACGGTCGCTATCTGGCGGGATTTATCCACGCCTGCCATACGCAGCAGCCTGCGCTGGCGGCGAAATTAATGAAAGATGTCATCGCTGAACCTTATCGCACCAAACTCCTGCCTGGCTTTAACGATGCCCGTCAGGCGGCGGCAGAGATGGGGGCGCTGGCCTGCGGGATCTCCGGATCCGGGCCGACGATGTTTGCGGTGTGCGATAACCCGGCCACCGCGCAGCGCGTGGCAGACTGGCTCAGCCAGCATTATCTGCAAAACAGCGAAGGTTTTGTCCATATTTGTCGGCTGGATACGGCTGGCGCACGCGTACTGGGATAACGAATGAAACTCTACAATCTTAAAGATCACAACGAGCAGGTCAGTTTTGCCCAGGCAATCACGCAGGGGTTAGGTAAAAACCAGGGGCTGTTTTTCCCGCACGATCTGCCGGAATTCAGCCTGACCGACATCGACGCCATGCTGGAGATGGATTTCGTCACCCGCAGCAGCAAAATCCTCGCCGCCTTTATTGGCGATGAGATCCCGGAGGAGATCCTCGAAGCCCGCGTGCGCGCCGCCTTCGCCTTCCCGGCGCCGGTGAGCCAGGTAGAAGAGGATATCGGCTGTCTGGAGCTGTTCCACGGTCCGACGCTGGCCTTTAAAGACTTCGGCGGCCGCTTTATGGCGCAGATGCTGACGCACATCTCCGGCGACAAGCCGGTGACCATCCTCACCGCCACCTCCGGCGATACCGGCGCGGCAGTGGCCCATGCGTTTTACGGCCTCGAAAACGTGCGCGTGGTGATCCTCTACCCGCAGGGCAAAATCAGCCCGTTGCAGGAAAAATTGTTCTGCACCCTGGGCGGCAACATTGAAACCGTCGCCATTGACGGAGATTTCGATGCCTGTCAGGCGCTGGTAAAACTGGCTTTTGACGATGAAGAACTGAAAGGGGCGCTGGGGCTTAACTCCGCCAACTCTATTAACATCAGCCGTCTGCTGGCGCAGATCTGCTATTACTTCGAAGCCGTCGCCCAGTTGCCGCAGGAAGCCCGTAACCAGCTGGTGATCTCGGTGCCGAGCGGTAACTTTGGCGATCTGACCGCCGGGCTGCTGGCGAAATCCCTCGGCCTGCCGGTGAAGCGTTTTATCGCCGCCACTAACGCCAATGACACCGTCCCGCGCTTTTTGCAGGGGGGCGAATGGTCGCCGAAAGCGACCCAGGCAACGCTGTCCAACGCCATGGACGTAAGCCAGCCAAATAACTGGCCACGTGTGGAAGAGCTGTTCCGCCGTAAAATCTGGCGTCTTAACGAGCTGGGCTATGCGGCGGTGGACGATGAGACCACGAAGTCCACTATGCGCGAGCTGAAAGAGAAGGGCTACCTTTCTGAGCCGCATGCGGCGATAGCCTACCGCGCGCTGCGCGACCAACTGCATCCGGGGGAATACGGTTTGTTCCTCGGCACGGCGCATCCGGCGAAATTCAAAGAGAGCGTGGAAGCGATCCTCGGCGAACCGCTGGAACTGCCGCAGGAACTGGCGGCACGCGCCGATTTACCGCTGCTCTCCCATACCCTGCCGGCGGATTTCGCGGCACTGCGTAAGCTGATGATGACAAGAGCGTAATGTGATGCCGTTGCCCGGCGGCGCAAGCTTGCCGGGCCTACATAT
>NZ_CP127837.1:1829325-1853346 GCF_030291195.1 Enterobacter sp. PGRG2
TTATGCCCGGTGGCGCTGACGCTTACCGGGCCTACGTATNNCTGGCGCGTTGTTTTGTAGGCCCGGTAAGCAGAGCGCCACCGGGCAACAAGAGCATTAACGGAGGGCGATTACTGCTCCCGGCGCTTAAAGACTAACTCACCTTTCCCTGACATTTCTTCGTCAAACGCATATCCATCCACCGCAAAATCCTTCAGCTGCGCCGGAGTCTTCAGGCGATTTTGAATAATGTAGCGGCTCATCAGCCCACGCGCTTTTTTGGCGTAGAAGCTGATCACCTTGAACTTACCGTTCTTCTCATCCAGGAATACCGGCTTGATGATCTCGCCGTCGAGCAGCTTCGGTTTTACCGCGCGGAAATACTCATCCGAGGCGAGGTTCACGATCACCTGATCGCCCTGCGCCGCCAGCGCCTCGTTCAGTTTTTGGGTGATGGTTTCGCCCCAGAACTGATAGAGATCGCTGCCCTGCGGATTCTCAAGACGAATGCCCATTTCCAGGCGATAAGGCTGCATCAGATCCAGCGGACGCAGCACGCCGTATAACCCGGAGAGCATACGCAGATGCTGCTGGGCAAAATCGAAATCCTCTTCGCTGAAGGTTTCCGCCTGCAAGCCGGTATAAACGTCGCCTTTAAAGGCAAGGATCGCCTGGCGGGCATTGTCCGGCGTGAAATCCGGCTGCCAGTCATGAAAGCGGGTGGCGTTGAGATCGGCAAGCTTATCGCTGATGCCCATCAATGCTTTGATTTGCGGCGCGGAAAGCTTACGCGCAACGTCAATCAGACGCTGGGAATGATCCAGTAACTCCGGCTGCGTATAGCGGGTTGTCGCCAGCGGGCTTTGGTAATCCAGCGTTTTTGCCGGTGAAATCAGAATCAGCATATCCAGTCCTTGCGGGAAATTTTGGGTGACTGTAGCAAAAAAATCACCCTGGTTGATCGATTGTTGCGATTGCCGCCATTACTCGCGCGGCACCTCGTCCCAGGCGCCGGGCGCCAGCTGGCGTTCGATTTCCGGGTAGCGCTTAGGATCGAACACCGGCCTGATACCCAGCTTACGCTGGCGCAGATAATCACCGGCGATAATGGTTACCACCGGCGAGAGCAGCAGCAGCGCCATCAGGTTAATCAGCGCCATTAACGCCATCACCACATCGGCGATCTGCCAGACCACCGGCAGACTCACCAGCGAGCCTGCCATCACCATCGTCAGGGTCGTGGCGCGCAGCAGCCAGACGTTCTTTTTGTTATGCAGCCGTAGGAAAACGAGGTTGTTCTCGGCATAGAGGTAGTTCACCACAATGGAAGTCAGGGCGAAAAGCAGAATGACAAAAGCGACAAAACCCGCTCCCCAGTTGCCGGTCAGCGACACCAGCGCGTGCTGCATCAGCTGAATGCCATCGCTGGCAGGTCGGGTGGCATATTCATCCGCCAGCAGGATAATCATGGCGCTGGCCGTACTGACCACAATGGTGTCGATCACCACGCCAATCATCTGCACGATACCCTGCGCCGCCGGGTGAGGCGGCCAGGAGACTGCCGCCGCGGCGACGTTGGGCGTTGAGCCAAGCCCGGCCTCGTTGGAGAGCATTCCGCGCTGAAAGCCGCTGGTGATCGCCTGGCTTAAGGTATAGCCCAGCGTCCCGGCGGCGGCTTCCTCCCAGCCAAAGGCGCTTTTCACAATCAGCATGAGGATGTGCGGAAGCTGGTCGGCATGCCACAGCGTAATCAGCAGGCTGGCGCCCACCCACAGCACCGCCATCACCGGCACCACCCATTGCATCAGCCGCGCCACGCCGTGCATCCCGCGCAGGATAAACAACAAACTGAGCAGCGCCAGCACAACGCCCGCCATGCCGCCCGGCATCGCAAAAGCAAAGTGAACGGCACCGGCTACGGCGTTCGCCTGCATGGTGTTGAAGATCAGACCGTAGGCGATCAACAGCAAAACGGAAAACAGCACGCCCAGCCAGCGCATTCCCAGCCCTCTGGCGAGATACCACGCCGGACCGCCGCGAAACTGCTGGTTCTGGTCGCGCTCTTTATACAGCTGGGAGAGGGAACATTCGGCAAAGGCGGTCGCCATGCCGATCAGCGCAGAAACCCACATCCAGAACACCGCCCCCGGTCCGCCAGCGGTGACCGCCAGCGCCACGCCGGCAAGGTTGCCGTTGCCAAAACGGGCGGCAAGGCTGACGCATAACGCCTGAAAGGAGGAGAGTCCGCCGGGCTGCGGCCTGACGCTGGTAATAAGGCTGCGTGCGAAGAGACGGATATAGCGAAACTGGATAAAACCGCTGCGAAAGGTGAACCAGATCCCTGCACCCAACAGCAGGTAGATCATCACCGATCCCCACAGTATTTCATTGATGAATAAAAAGAAATCAGGCATTCACATTCCTCTTGTTCATGCCGTTAGGCCACGCCCGCTTACCGCGCGCGGCGCTGTCGAACCGCGAGTTTATCATACTCTGCGCTTGCCAATTGACTGCGGTTGCGCTGACAGAGTGGCGTGATATTATCTGGGCAGACCGGTTACATCCCCCTAACAAGCTGTTTAAAGAGAAACACTATTATGACGGATAAATTGACCTCCCTTCGTCAGTTCACCACCGTGGTGGCCGACACTGGAGACATCGCGGCAATGAAGCTGTATCAGCCGCAGGATGCCACAACCAACCCTTCTCTGATCCTTAACGCAGCCCAGATCCCTGAATACCGCAAACTGATTGATGACGCAGTCACCTGGGCGAAAAGCCAGAGCAGCGATCGCGCGCAGCAGATCGTTGATGCTTCGGACAAACTGGCCGTCAATATCGGTCTGGAAATTCTGAAACTGATCCCGGGCCGTATCTCCACCGAAGTGGATGCGCGTCTGTCCTACGATACCGAAGCGTCTATCGCCAAAGCTAAGCGCCTGATCAAACTGTATAACGATGCGGGCATCAGCAATGACCGTATCCTGATCAAACTGGCTTCCACCTGGCAGGGTATTCGTGCCGCTGAGCAGCTGGAAAAAGAAGGCATCAACTGTAACCTGACGCTGCTGTTCTCCTTCGCGCAGGCTCGTGCCTGTGCGGAAGCGGGCGTGTTCCTGATTTCTCCGTTCGTCGGCCGTATCCTCGACTGGTACAAAGCGAATACCGATAAGAAAGAGTACGCACCGGCTGAAGATCCGGGCGTGGTCTCCGTAACGGAAATCTACGAGTACTACAAACAGCACGGCTATGAAACCGTGGTCATGGGCGCAAGCTTCCGTAACGTCGGCGAAATCGTTGAGCTGGCGGGTTGCGATCGTCTGACCATCGCCCCGGCCCTGCTGAAAGAGCTGGCGGAAAGCGAAGGCACCATCGAGCGTAAACTTTCCTTCAGCGGTGAAGTGAAAGCGCGTCCGGCACGTATCACCGAATCTGAATTCCTGTGGCAGCACAACCAGGATCCGATGGCGGTAGACAAACTGGCGGATGGTATCCGTAAGTTTGCGGTCGACCAGGAAAAACTGGAAAAAATGATCGGCGATCTGCTGTAATCCCCGAAGCGTGGCCGGGCCTCCGGTCACGCTTATCCGCTTCCCCCCTGTCTGTCCTTTTCCCCGACGTGTATTATTCCGTGATAGTGAATGACTAAAAACGGAATGACGATGGATACTTTACGCATTGGCTTAGTGTCAATTTCAGACCGCGCATCAAGCGGTGTCTATGAAGACAAAGGGTTGCCCGCGCTGGAAAGCTGGCTGACGCGCGCCCTCAAAACCCCCTTTACGCTGGAAACCCGACTGATCCCCGATGAGCAGGCGATCATCGAGCAGACGCTGTGCGAGCTGGTGGATGAGATGAGCTGTCACCTGGTGCTGACCACCGGCGGCACCGGCCCGGCGCGTCGTGACGTCACGCCGGACGCCACGCTGGCGGTCGCCGATCGTGAAATGCCTGGCTTTGGTGAACAGATGCGCCAGATCAGCCTGCACTATGTGCCCACGGCGATCCTTTCCCGCCAGGTGGGAGTGATCCGTAAACAGGCGCTGATCCTTAACCTTCCCGGCCAGCCGAAATCCATTCAGGAAACCCTGGAAGGCGTGAAAGCCGCCGATGGCAGCCCGCTGGTGCACGGTATTTTTGCCAGTGTACCGTATTGTGTACAGCTGCTGGATGGCCCCTATGTGGAGACGCATCCGGAAGTGGTAGCAGCATTTCGTCCTAAAAGCGCAATACGCGACATAAACGGCTAAAAATAAGCCTTTTGTGACATAACCTGAGCTGCCTGTGGCGTGCTGAATTATTTACGATATAGTAATTTTTACTTTACATGCTGTATCGAAAATAACGTCAATTCACCTCTGCACAATGGTCGGTTATGTCACATTACACACGCCCTCTGAATCGTCAGGATGTCAAAACGCTCTCCCTCGCTGCCCTTGGCGGGGCGCTGGAGTTTTATGACTTCATCATCTTCGTCTTCTTTGCCGCCGTTGTCGGCGAGCTGTTTTTCCCGGCAGATATACCGGAATGGCTGCGCCAGGTGCAGACCTTCGGTATTTTCGCCGCCGGTTACCTGGCGCGTCCGCTGGGCGGCATCATCATGGCGCACTTTGGCGATCTGGTGGGCCGCAAAAAGATGTTCACCCTGAGCATCCTGCTGATGGCGATCCCGACGCTGGCGATGGGTCTGCTGCCGACCTATGCCTCCATTGGTATCGCCGCGCCGCTGTTACTGCTGCTGATGCGCCTGTTGCAGGGGGCGGCGATTGGCGGTGAAGTGCCGGGGGCCTGGGTTTTTGTTGCCGAGCATGTGCCGGGCAACCGTATCGGTATCGCCTGCGGCACGCTGACCGCCGGGCTGACCGTCGGGATCCTGCTGGGCTCGGTGGTGGCGACGCTGGTTAACACCAGCCTGACGCCACAGGCGGTGCACGAGTACGGCTGGCGTATTCCGTTCCTGCTGGGGGGCGTGTTTGGTCTGATCGCCATGTACCTGCGCCGCTGGTTGCAGGAGACGCCGATTTTCCTCGAAATGCAGCAGCGTAAAGCGCTGGCCCAGGAGTTGCCGGTGAAGGCCGTGGTGGTCAGGCACCGGAAAGCGGTGGTGGTATCCATGCTGCTGACCTGGCTGCTGTCGGCGGGGATCGTGGTGGTGATCCTGATGTCCCCCGTCTGGCTGCAAAAACAGTATGGTCTTGCGCCTGCGCTCACCTTACAGGCCAACAGTATCGCCACCATTATGCTGTGCATCGGCTGTCTGCTGGCGGGGCTGGCGGCGGATCGCTTTGGGGCGAGCAAAACCTTTATTACCGGCAGCCTGCTGCTGGCCTGCTCAAGCTGGCTGTTTTACCACCTGGCGGGGGCGCATCCGCAATATCTTTTCGCGCTCTATGGCCTGGTGGGGCTGTGCGTCGGCGTAGTGGGGGCGGTGCCTTATGTGATGGTGCGGGCTTTCCCGGCGGAAGTGCGTTTTACCGGCATCTCCTTCTCCTATAACGTCTCTTACGCCATTTTTGGCGGCCTGACGCCGATTGCCGTCACCATGCTGATGGGCGTCTCGCCAATGGCGCCCGCGTGGTACGTGCTGGCGCTGTCGCTGGTAGGGTTAGGGCTGGGCGTCTGGCTGCGCCAGGATCTGTATCATGACGATACGGTCGCGGAGCGGCCGCTTCAGCAGATGTAAAAAAAATGCAGAGCCTGGCTCTGCATTTTTGTTTTACGCTCAGCGCAGGATAGTGACGTCTGAGAAGGTGAAGCGTTTTTTCTTCCCGTCTTCCTGATAGCCGATGCGGATAAACACCCGCAGATCTTCTATCCACGCGTAATCGCTGCTCATCGCTTTGCCATCGCCGCGATCGTCGGTGCAGCTCAGTTCCAGATAACGTCCGCTGAAACGCTTACTGAGCGCGGAGGCTGACTGCCACTCCTCTTCCGCCCGGCACAGCTGGCTTTTCGTTTTCTCTTTCCCGGCGCTTTTGCCGTCGGCAAGCAGGGTCTGCCAGCGGTATTCACCGCCCGGCTGCGGCGGCAGGCTGAAGCTGCTGTCCAGCGCCTGCCCGACCAGCGGCGCAGGATTCATCGAATCCCATTCCCGGATGTTGACGATATTAAACAGCCGCTGATACTGCGAATAAAAGGTCACATTGCCCAGCGTCAGCGTATCCAGCGCCAGGGTGGAGCCATCCGGCAGCACGTCGATGCGGGTGACGGAGGTTTCATTGACGTCATCGGCCCAGTGCTGGGTGTAGGTCAGGCGGGTGAAGGCGGGATGCTGATCGGGGCGGGTCATCGCCTGGCTGACACCCTCAGCGGCCTGTTTGCCCAGCGGATAACGCTGGATGGGGCCAGGTTCGTTCTGCGGGAAATCCGGCGGCGTCAGTTGGTTTTCCGCAGGGGTTTTCTCCCGCGCCGCCAGCGGGCCGCTGCCGGTAAACTCATGCAGATCTTTTACGCCGCACAGGGTTTTCGCCACTTTTGCCAGCGGCGGGGCGAGCGGGGTGAATTTCGCCGCGATGGGCGTCTGGCTGTCGGTAACAAACTGCTTATCCAGCGCAAAGTGGTTAAGCGCCATGCCCTCGCCGGTTTCGCAGTTAAGCATCATCTCGTCAATTTTCATTGAGTAAGGCGCGGCGTACTTTTCGTCACGGTAAATGCGCGCGTAATCCGTGGCGAGCCGCACTTTCAGCATCCGCTCTTCACGCTGACTGTTGTTCACATCCACATACAGGCGATCAGCCTGGTCGTCGGCGGAGGATAGCCCCGCCCAGCGCGGTTCCGGCACATTTTTCTGGCACACGTCCAGCTCGGTTTTGGTGGCGAACAGGCTGTCGGCATCAGGTTCAAAGGGAGTGCCCGGCGTATAACGGGAAATGGAATTCATGCCATAGACGCGCAGAGAGGGGCGGGATTTTGCCTGCACGTCCATAAACAGCAACGTTTTTTGCTGCGTGCGGCAGTCGATATTCATCCACATATCATTGGCATCGCCGCTCGCCAGCGAGACGCGAAAAATAGCGTTAATGGTATCGCCCATGCGCACGGTGCTGCCGGGTAGCCATTCAACATTGGTGACGGCGGGAGCGGGTGGCATGGGGATCGCCCGCGCCGGTGCTGTCGCTATCAGCCCCAGAGAGAGTAACCCCAACGGAAGGGGAGATAACCGCATCATCGGCAGTCCTTGTTAAAAAGAAAGAGCTGATGAAAATACCGCATTTTTGCGCGGCAGGACAATGACGCGGCGCGAGGGCAAAAAAAATGCAGAGCCAGGCTCTGCATTTTAATAAGCAGGGAGATTAGCGCTTTTCACCAATTGGCAGCACGGTGCGGCCAAATTGTTCGTTCAGGACTTCACCCATCGCCAGGTAAATGGCGCTTGCGCCGCAGACCAGGCCAATCCAGCCAGCAATATGCACAATGCTTTCGTTGTCCGCCAGGTGACCGGCGCACAGCAGGGCAAACAGCACGGTCAGGCTCAGGAATACGAACTGCAGCATGCGCGGGCCTTTCAGCGTACCGAAGAACATAAACAGGGTGAACACGCCCCAGATGCCCAGATACACGCCGAGGAAATGGCCGTCAGCCGCAGCCGCCAGACCCATTTTCGGCAGCAGCAGAATGGCGACCAGCGTCAGCCAGAAAGAGCCGTAAGAGGTAAAGGCGGTTAAACCAAAGGTATTGCCTTTTTTAAATTCCAGCAGACCTGCAAAAATCTGCGCGATACCGCCGTAGAAAATACCCATCGCCAGGATCACGCCATCCAGCGGGAACATACCAATATTGTGCAGGTTGAGCAGAATAGTGGTCATGCCGAAGCCCATTAAGCCCAGCGGTGCCGGATTAGCCAACTTAGTGTCGCCCATAAGTCCTCAAGGAAAAAATCATCATTAAAATGGTGAAAGTAAAAGCCCACGCCAGGGATAGAGGAGGCGGGGCGCGGCATCATAATGAGCGGCGGTCACGGTGTCTATGATCTGAACAGGGTGAAATTAAAAAATTTTTTAGCCGCCCCCCTTGATGCCTTCCTTTACGACCCCATCTTGTAGTCAACCGAAGTGAGTGGATCTGAAAAAAACACTCAGGGGGCAGTTGAAAGCCATTCATTTGCCCTTATTACAGATCCACAACCACATGATGACGATTTTTTAGTGGAGACGTTTAGATGGGTAAAATTATTGGTATCGACCTGGGTACAACCAACTCTTGTGTAGCGATTATGGACGGCACCACTGCACGTGTGCTGGAGAACGCCGAGGGCGATCGCACCACGCCTTCTATCATTGCTTATACTCAGGACGGTGAAACTCTCGTTGGTCAGCCGGCTAAACGTCAGGCCGTGACAAACCCGCAAAATACCCTTTTTGCGATTAAACGCCTGATCGGTCGCCGCTTCCAGGACGAAGAAGTTCAGCGTGACGTGTCCATCATGCCGTACAAAATCATTGCTGCCGATAACGGCGATGCCTGGCTTGATGTGAAAGGCACCAAAACCGCACCGCCGCAGATCTCTGCTGAAGTGCTGAAAAAAATGAAGAAAACGGCGGAAGATTATCTGGGCGAACCAGTAACTGAAGCGGTTATCACCGTTCCGGCTTACTTTAACGATGCGCAGCGTCAGGCGACCAAAGACGCCGGCCGTATCGCAGGCCTGGAAGTAAAACGTATCATCAACGAACCGACCGCTGCGGCGCTGGCTTACGGCCTCGACAAAGAAGTGGGCAACCGTACTATCGCGGTTTATGACCTGGGCGGCGGTACTTTCGATATCTCCATTATCGAAATCGACGAAGTTGACGGCGAAAAAACCTTCGAAGTTCTGGCAACCAACGGTGATACTCACCTCGGTGGTGAAGACTTCGACAGCCGTATGATCAACTACCTCGTTGAAGAATTTAAGAAAGACCAGGGCATCGACCTGCGCAATGACCCGCTGGCTATGCAGCGTCTGAAAGAAGCGGCAGAAAAAGCGAAAATCGAGCTGTCTTCCGCACAGCAGACCGACGTGAACCTGCCGTACATCACCGCAGACGCCACCGGTCCGAAACACATGAACATCAAAGTGACTCGCGCGAAACTGGAAAGCCTGGTCGAAGACCTGGTAAACCGTTCCATCGAGCCGCTGAAAGTGGCGCTGCAGGACGCTGGCCTGTCTGTTTCTGACATCAACGACGTGATCCTGGTCGGTGGTCAGACGCGTATGCCAATGGTTCAGAAGAAAGTGGCTGAGTTCTTCGGCAAAGAGCCGCGTAAAGACGTTAACCCGGACGAAGCAGTGGCAATCGGTGCTGCGGTTCAGGGCGGCGTGCTGACCGGTGAAGTGAAAGACGTTCTGCTGCTGGACGTTACCCCGCTGTCGCTGGGTATCGAAACCATGGGCGGCGTGATGACTCCGCTGATCAGCAAGAACACCACTATCCCGACCAAGCACAGCCAGGTGTTCTCGACGGCGGAAGATAACCAGTCTGCGGTAACTATCCACGTGATTCAGGGTGAGCGTAAACGCGCTTCCGATAACAAATCACTGGGCCAGTTCAACCTCGACGGTATCAACCCGGCACCGCGCGGTATGCCGCAGATCGAAGTGACCTTCGACATCGATGCCGACGGTATCCTGCACGTTTCCGCGAAAGACAAAAACAGCGGCAAAGAGCAGAAAATCACCATCAAGGCGTCTTCTGGTCTGAACGAAGAAGAAATCCAGAAAATGGTGCGCGATGCTGAAGCGAACGCGGAATCTGACCGTAAGTTCGAAGAGCTGGTACAGACCCGCAACCAGGGCGACCATCTGCTGCACAGCACCCGTAAGCAGGTTGAAGAAGCAGGCGATCAGCTGCCGGCTGACGACAAAACCGCTATCGAGTCTGCGCTGAGCGCGCTGGAAACTTCTCTGAAAGGCGAAGATAAAGCCGACATCGAAGCGAAAATGCAGGCGCTGGCCCAGGCTTCTCAGAAGCTGATGGAAATCGCTCAGCAGCAGCATGCACAGCAGCAGGCGGGCGGTGCTGACGCTTCTGCGAACCATGGCAAAGATGACGACGTTGTCGACGCTGAGTTCGAAGAAGTTAAAGACAAAAAATAATCGCCCTTTGAACGGGTAAATACTGGCACGGGCGAAGAGGTTTCCTCTCCGCCCGTGCACGCATGTGAGGGGCAGAAAAAAAAGATGGCAAAGCAAGATTATTACGAGATTTTAGGCGTTTCCAAATCAGCGGAAGAGCGTGAAATCAAAAAGGCGTACAAACGCCTGGCCATGAAATTTCACCCGGACCGCAACCAGGGCGATAAAGAGGCCGAAGCCAAATTCAAAGAAATTAAAGAAGCCTACGAAGTCCTCACTGATGCCCAGAAACGTGCCGCTTACGACCAGTACGGCCATGCTGCGTTTGAACAAGGCGGCATGGGTGGCGGCGGTGGTTTTGGCGGCGGCGGAGCCGACTTCAGCGATATTTTCGGCGACGTGTTTGGCGATATTTTCGGTGGTGGTCGCGGGCGTCAACGGGCGTCGCGTGGGGCTGATTTACGTTACAACATGGAGCTGACGCTCGAAGAAGCCGTTCGTGGCGTTACCAAAGAGATCCGCATTCCGACGCTGGAAGAGTGTGACGTTTGCCACGGCAGCGGCGCGAAAGTGGGGACGCAACCGCAGACCTGTCCGACCTGTCATGGTTCCGGTCAGGTGCAGATGCGCCAGGGCTTCTTTGCGGTGCAGCAGGCGTGTCCGCACTGTCAGGGCCGCGGTTCGATCATTAAAGATCCGTGCAACAAATGCCACGGTCATGGCCGCGTAGAGAAGAGCAAAACCCTGTCGGTTAAAATCCCGGCGGGTGTCGATACCGGCGATCGCATTCGTCTGTCCGGCGAAGGTGAAGCAGGTGAGCACGGCGCACCGGCAGGCGATCTGTACGTTCAGGTGCAGGTGAAACAGCACCCGATCTTCGAACGTGAAGGCAACAACCTGTACTGCGAAGTGCCGATCAACTTTGCGATGGCAGCGCTTGGCGGCGAAATCGAAGTGCCGACGCTGGATGGCCGCGTGAAGCTGAAAGTGCCCCATGAAACGCAGACCGGTAAACTGTTCCGTATGCGCGGCAAGGGCGTGAAATCCGTGCGCGGCGGCGCGCAGGGCGACCTGTTATGCCGCGTGGTGGTGGAAACCCCGGTGGGCCTGAACGAGAAGCAGAAACAGCTGCTGAAAGATCTGCAGGACAGCTTTGGCGGGCCGACGGGCGAACACAACAGCCCGCGCTCCAAAAGCTTCTTCGACGGCGTGAAAAAGTTCTTTGACGATCTGACCCGTTAATCCGAAGACGGCTGTCTTTGCACAAAACCGATACCTTTTACCGGGTATCGGTTTTTTTATTGCTTCAATACTCGGGAAAACTGAGTTATTGGTCAGTGATAATCTGCTTTTATCGAACCTTCATTCTCTTTAAGATGACCCCACATGTGCTTCGTTGTCGGAGAGAAAAGAATAATGAAGGTCTTACATCGTTTTATTAACAGCGACGCCTCTGGTGGCGTTACGCTGATCGTTGCTGCCCTGCTGGCGATGATCATGGCGAACCTCGACGCGACCAGCGGCCTGTATCATGATTTTCTCAGCATCCCGGTGGAGTTAACCGTTGGATCCCTTGAGATCCATAAAGATATGCTGCTGTGGATCAATGACGCCCTGATGGCCGTCTTCTTCCTGGCCATTGGCCTGGAAGTGAAAAGCGAACTGGTGCAGGGATCGCTGGCGACGCGCCAGCAGGCCGCTTTCCCGGTTATCGCCGCTTTAGGCGGTATGGTCCTTCCTGCGCTTATCTACCTGCTGTTTAACGTTCACGATCCCATTGCCCGTCACGGCTGGGCGATCCCTACCGCCACCGATATTGCCTTTGCCCTGGGCGTGCTGGCGTTACTGGGGAACCGCATTCCGGTGGCGCTGAAGATTTTCCTGATGGCGCTGGCGATTATCGATGACCTGGGCGCGATCCTGATCATCGCACTGTTCTACACCAGCCAGCTGTCGATGCTGTCGCTGGGCGTGGCTGCCGCGGCGATAGTGGTGCTGGCGCTGCTCAATGCCCTGAACGTGCGGCGGACGGGGATTTATATTCTCGTGGGACTGGTGCTGTGGACGGCGGTGCTGAAGTCCGGCGTGCACGCGACTATCGCCGGGGTGATCATCGGCTTCTTTATCCCGCTGAAGGAAAAAGACGGCGTCTCACCGGCAAAAAATCTGGAGCACGTGCTGAGCCCCTGGGTGAGCTGGCTGATCCTGCCGCTCTTTGCCTTTGCCAATGCGGGGGTATCGCTTCAGGGGATCACGCCGACCAGCCTGGCGTCCATGCTGCCGCTGGGTATTATTGCCGGTCTGTTTATCGGTAAGCCGCTCGGTATTACCCTCTTTACCTGGCTTGCGCTGCGCCTGAAGCTGGCGAAACTGCCCCACGGTACGGCGTTCAATCAGATTATGGCCGTGGGCGTGCTGTGCGGGATTGGCTTCACCATGTCTATCTTTATCACCACGCTGGCCTTTGCCGAGCTGGAGCCGGAGCTGGTGGGTCTGGCGAAGCTGGGGATCCTGCTCGGGTCGTTGCTCTCCGCCGTGGTGGGCTACGTCCTGCTGCGCTCGCGGTTAAAGCCCGTATAACCGACAAAAGCAGGCCGCCCCGTGCGGCCTGTGCTGTCACTGGCAGGAGAGGGTTATGGCGCATATTAACTACAACCATCTTTACTACTTCTGGCAGGTCTACCAGCAGGGCTCTGTGGTCGGGGCAGCGGAAGTGCTGCACCTGACGCCGCAGACCATCACCGGCCAGATCAAGGCGCTGGAGGATCGTTTACAGGGCAAGCTGTTTAAGCGTAAAGGCCGTGGCCTTGAACCCAGCGAGCTGGGGGAACTGGTTTTCCGCTACGCCGATAAGATGTTCACTCTGAGCCAGGAGATGCTCGATATCGTTAACTACCGCAAAGAATCTAACCTGCTGTTTGATGTGGGCGTGGCGGATGCCCTGTCGAAACGGCTGGTCAGCGGCGTGCTGGACGCGGCGGTGGCGGAAGATGAGCAAATTCATCTGCGCTGTTTTGAATCGACCCATGAAATGCTGCTGGAGCAGCTCAGCCAGCACAAGCTGGATATGATCATCTCCGACTGCCCGATCGATTCCACGCAGGAAGCGGGGCTGTTCTCGGTGAAGATTGGCGAGTGCGGCGTCAGCTTCTGGTGCCTTAACCCGCCGCCTGCCAGGCCTTTTCCAGGCTGCCTTGAAGAACGCCGGTTATTAATTCCCGGCCGTCGCTCGATGCTCGGGCGTAAGCTGCTCAACTGGTTTAGTTCTCAGGGGCTGAAAGTGGAAATCCTGGGGGAGTTTGATGATGCGGCGCTGATGAAAGCCTTTGGCGCGGCGCATAACGCTATTTTTGTCGCCCCGACGCTCTACGCCCAGGACTTCTATGCCGACGAGCGCATGATTGAGATAGGGCGGGTGGAGAACATCATGGAGGAGTATCACGCGATTTTTGCCGAACGCATGATCCAGCATCCCGCCGTGCAGCGTATCTGTAACCGGGACTACTCAACGCTCTTTGCTTTACCACAGACGTAAAAAAACCCGCCTGAGCGGGTTTCTTCAACAAAGTACAACAAGCGGGCGATTAAGCCAGTTTGTTGATCTGCGCGGTCAGGTTAGCCTTATGACGCGCTGCTTTGTTTTTGTGGATCAGACCTTTAGCGGCCTGACGATCCACGATCGGTTGCATTTCGTTAAATGCTTTCTGCGCAGCTGCTTTGTCGCCAGCTTCAATCGCTGCGTATACTTTCTTGATGAAAGTACGCATCATAGAGCGACGGCTTGCGTTGTGCTTGCGTGCCTTTTCAGACTGAACGGCGCGCTTCTTAGCTGATTTGATATTAGCCAAGGTCCAACTCCCAAATATGATCTATGTGGACAATTCAAAGGCCGAGGAATATGCCCTCTTAGCCTTCTTTTGTCAATGGATTTGTGCAAATAAGCGCCGCTGCGTAGCGACACTCGTTACGTGTGATGGCGCAGGATTCTACCAGCAAGCCGCGCGTAGATACAGCTTTTCCGCCATAAAAATCACAGGCAAGGGGCAGTTTTTTCGCAGGCCTGACATAAGCACAATGAAATCAACACAGCTTTCTGTTTACGAAGGCCAATCGCCGGTTAACCTTGAACGCTGTACAAGGTATACTCTGCCGATTTCCCCGTTTTTGAGCCAGACATGAAGCTGATACGCGGCATACATAATCTCAGCCAGGCCCCGCGCGGGTGTGTGCTGACTATTGGTAATTTCGACGGCGTGCATCGTGGTCATCAGGCCCTGATCGAGGGGCTGCGTGAAGAAGGCCGCGCACGTGGTTTACCGGTTGTGGTGATGATTTTTGAGCCGCAGCCGCTGGAGCTGTTCGCGGGCGATAAAGCGCCCGCCCGCCTGACGCGCCTGCGTGACAAGCTGCGTTATCTGGCCGAATGCGGCGTGGATTACGTGCTGTGCGTGCGCTTCGACAGGCGCTTTGCCGCGCTGACGGCGCAAAACTTCGTCAGTGATTTGCTGGTCGACCGCCTCGGCGTGCAGTTCCTCGCCGTGGGGGATGATTTCCGCTATGGCGCTGGTCGTCAGGGCGATTTCTTGTTATTACAGAAGGCCGGGCTGGAGTATGGTTTTGACGTCACCAGCACGCAAACCTTCTGTCAGGATGGCGTACGCGTCAGTAGCACGGCGGTGCGTCAGGCGCTGGCGAACGACGACATCGCGCTGGCGGAAAGCCTGTTAGGCCATCCTTTTACAATTTCCGGGCGCGTGGTGCATGGCGATGCGCTGGGCCGCACCATCGGCTTCCCGACGGCGAATATCCCGCTGCGCCGCCAGGTCTCCCCGGTAAAAGGAGTCTATGCCGTTGAAGTAACGGGGCTGGGCGATAAACCCCTGCCGGGCGTGGCCAATATCGGTACGCGACCCACGGTGGCAGGCGTGCGCCAGCAGCTGGAAGTGCATCTGTTAGACGTTGTAATGGACCTCTACGGACGCCATATAGATGTCATACTGCGAAAAAAAATCCGCAGTGAGCAGCGATTTGCCTCGCTGGATGAACTCAAAGCGCAAATTGCGCGAGATGAATTAACCGCCCGCGAGTTTTTAGGGCTACAAAACCCGGCGTAACGCCAACATATGTTTTAAATACGGAACCGAGAATCTGATGAGTGACTATAAATCTACCCTGAATTTGCCGGAAACAGGGTTCCCGATGCGTGGCGATCTCGCCAAACGCGAGCCGGGAATGCTGGCGCGCTGGACCGATGATGATCTGTACGGCATCATCCGTGCGGCGAAAAAAGGCAAAAAAACCTTCATTCTGCATGATGGCCCTCCCTATGCGAATGGCAGCATTCATATTGGTCACTCGGTTAACAAGATTCTGAAAGACATTATCGTGAAGTCCAAAGGACTCGCGGGCTATGATTCGCCTTATGTTCCGGGCTGGGACTGCCACGGTCTGCCGATCGAGCTGAAAGTGGAGCAGGAATTCGGTAAGCCGGGCGAGAAGTTCACCGCCGCAGAATTCCGCGCCAAGTGCCGCGAATACGCCGCAAGCCAGGTTAACGGTCAGCGTGAAGACTTTATCCGTCTGGGCGTGCTGGGCGACTGGTCGCACCCGTACCTGACCATGGACTTCAAAACCGAAGCCAACATCATCCGCGCGCTGGGTAAAATCATCGGTAACGGCCACCTGTTAAAAGGCGCGAAGCCAGTACACTGGTGCGTTGACTGCCGCTCTGCGCTGGCAGAAGCGGAAGTGGAGTATTACGACAAAACCTCTCCGTCCATTGACGTCGCCTTCCAGGCTGTCGATCAGGACGCGGTAAAAGCCAAATTCGGCCTGCCGGGCGTAACTGGCCCGATCTCGCTGGTGATCTGGACCACCACCCCGTGGACGCTGCCTGCTAACCGCGCGATCTCTCTGTCGCCAGAATTCGATTACGCGCTGGTGCAGATTGACGGCCAGGCGCTGATCCTCGCCAAAGATCTGGTCGACAGCGTGATGAAACGCATCGGCGTGGCCGATTACAGCGTACTGGGCACCGTGAACGGCGCAGAACTTGAGCAGCTGCGTTTTGCGCATCCGTTTATGGGCTTTGACGTGCCGGCTATTCTGGGCGATCACGTCACCCTCGATGCGGGTACCGGCGCGGTACATACCGCTGGCGGCCACGGTCCTGACGACTACACCATCAGCCAGAAATACGGTCTGGAAATCGCCAACCCGGTTGGCCCGGACGGCACCTATCTGGCGGGCACTTACCCGACGCTGGACGGCCTGAACGTTTTCAAAGCCAACGACACCATCGTTGAGCTGCTGCGTGAAAAAGGCGCATTGCTGCACGTCGAAAAAATGCAGCACAGCTATCCGTGCTGCTGGCGCCACAAAACGCCGATCATCTTCCGTGCCACCCCGCAGTGGTTTATCAGCATGGATCAGAAAGGCCTGCGCGCGCAGTCGCTGTCTGAGATCAAAGGCGTGCAGTGGATCCCGGACTGGGGCCAGGCGCGTATCGAATCTATGGTCGCTAACCGTCCTGACTGGTGTATCTCCCGTCAGCGTACCTGGGGCGTGCCGATGTCGCTGTTCGTGCATAAAGACACCGAAGAGCTGCACCCGCGTACTCTGGAACTGATGGAAGAAGTGGCGAAACGCGTTGAAGTTGACGGTATCCAGGCCTGGTGGGATCTTGATGCGAAAGAGATCATGGGCGATGACGCCGACAACTACGTGAAAGTGCCGGATACGCTGGACGTATGGTTCGATTCCGGATCCACGCACTCCTCCGTTGTGGATGTGCGTCCGGAGTTTGCCGGTCACGCGGCGGATATGTATCTGGAAGGTTCCGACCAGCATCGCGGCTGGTTCATGTCCTCCCTGATGATCTCCACCGCCATGAAAGGCAAAGCGCCTTATCGTCAGGTACTGACTCACGGTTTCACCGTTGATGGTCAGGGCCGTAAGATGTCTAAATCTATCGGCAATACTGTCAGCCCGCAGGATGTGATGAACAAACTCGGCGCGGATATTCTGCGTCTGTGGGTGGCGTCTACCGATTACACCGGCGAAATGGCGGTGTCTGACGAGATCCTCAAACGTGCTGCCGACAGCTATCGTCGTATCCGTAACACCGCGCGCTTCCTGCTGGCGAACCTGAACGGGTTCAATCCGGCAACCGATATGGTGAAACCGGAAGAGATGGTGGTGCTGGATCGCTGGGCGGTAGGCTGCGCGCAGGCGGCGCAGGACGATATTGTTAAAGCGTATGAGTCTTACGATTTCCACGAAGTGGTACAGCGCCTGATGCGCTTCTGCTCCGTTGAAATGGGCTCGTTCTACCTCGACATCATCAAAGATCGCCAGTACACCGCGAAAGCGGACAGCGTGGCCCGCCGAAGCTGTCAGACCGCGCTGTACCACATTGCCGAAGCGCTGGTGCGCTGGATGGCGCCAATCATGTCCTTCACCGCCGATGAAATCTGGGGCTACCTGCCGGGCGATCGCGAAAAATACGTCTTCACCGGCGAATGGTACCAGGGTCTGTTTGGTCTGGCGGAAACCGAAGCCATGAACGACGCGTTCTGGAGCGAGCTGCTGAAAGTGCGCGGCGAAGTGAACAAGGTGATCGAACAGGCGCGTGCTGATAAAAAAGTCGGCGGTTCGCTGGAAGCGGCAGTCACCCTGTACGCAGAACCTGAGCTGGCGGCTAAACTGACGGCGCTGGGCGATGAATTACGATTTGTCCTGTTGACCTCCGGGGCTGCGGTTGCCGATTATGCAACCGCGTCCGACGACGCCCAACAGAGCGAACTGCTCAAGGGACTGAAAGTGTCGCTCAGCAAAGCCGAAGGCGAAAAATGCCCGCGCTGCTGGCATTACACGACCGACGTCGGCAAGGTGGCGGAACACGCAGATATCTGCGGACGCTGTGTCAGCAACATCGCCGGTGACGGCGAAAAACGTAAGTTCGCCTGATGAGTAAACCGATCTTTTCAACAGGGCTGCGCTGGTTGTGGCTGGTAGTGGTCGTGCTGATTATCGATCTGGGCAGTAAATTCCTGATCCTCCAGAACTTTGCTCTGGGGGATACGGTATCTCTGTTCCCGTCGCTTAATCTGCATTATGCGCGTAACTATGGCGCGGCGTTCAGTTTCCTCGCCGACAGCGGCGGCTGGCAGCGCTGGTTCTTTGCCGGTATCGCCCTTGGCATTTGCGTGATCCTCATGGTCATGATGTATCGCGCAAAGGCGTCACAGAAGCTGAACAACATTGCCTATGCGCTGATCATTGGCGGTGCGCTGGGTAATCTGTTCGACCGTTTGTGGCACGGTTTTGTGGTCGACATGATCGATTTCTACGTCGGCAACTGGCATTTCGCGACCTTTAATCTGGCCGATACGGCCATTTGCATTGGCGCGGCGCTGATCGTGCTGGAAGGATTTTTGCCTTCCCGCGCGAAAAAACTCGCATAACCAATCGCCGGGCGGCGCTACGCTTGCACCGGCCTACGATCCCTGTAGGCCCGGTAAGCGAAGCGCCACCGGGCAACAAAATTTAAATAGAGCAACCTGCATGTCTGAATCGATACAGAGCAACAGCGCAGTACTGGTGCACTTCACCTTAAAACTTGAAGATGGCTCCACTGCGGAATCTACCCGCAACAACGGCAAACCCGCGCTGTTTCGTCTGGGCGACGGGTCGCTCTCCGAAGGGCTGGAACAGCATCTGCTGGGGCTGAAAGCGGGCGATAAAAAAACCTTCTCGCTGGAGCCGGATGCGGCTTTCGGGGTCGTCAGCCCGGATCTGATCCAGTATTTCTCGCGTCGTGAGTTTATGGACGCGGGCGAGCCGGAAATCGGCGCAATCATGTTATTTACCGCAATGGATGGCAGCGAAATGCCCGGCATGATCCGCGAAATTAACGGCGATTCGATTACCGTGGATTTCAATCACCCGCTGGCAAACCAGACCGTCCATTTTGATATTGAAGTGCTGGAAGTCGATCCGGTACTGGAGGCATAACATGCAGATCCTGTTGGCTAACCCGCGCGGCTTCTGCGCTGGCGTAGACCGCGCTATCAGCATTGTTGAAAACGCGCTGGCGATTTACGGCGCGCCGATTTATGTGCGTCATGAAGTGGTGCATAACCGTTACGTGGTGGACAGCCTGCGCGAGCGCGGGGCGATTTTTATCGAGCAGATCAGCGAAGTGCCGGACGGCGCGATCCTGATTTTCTCGGCGCACGGCGTTTCGCAGGCGGTACGTAACGAAGCGAAAAGCCGCGATCTGACCGTCTTTGACGCCACCTGCCCGCTGGTCACTAAAGTGCATATGGAAGTGGCGCGCGCCAGCCGCCGCGGCGAAGAGTCCATTCTGATTGGTCACGCGGGCCATCCGGAAGTGGAAGGCACCATGGGCCAGTACAGCAACCCGAAAGGCGGCATGTACCTGGTGGAATCCCCGGACGACGTCTTCACGCTGAACGTCAAAGACGAAAGCAAACTGTCGTTTATGACCCAGACCACGCTCTCGGTGGACGATACCTCTGAGGTGATCGACGCCCTGCGCGTGCGTTTCCCGAAAATCGTCGGGCCGCGCAAAGACGATATCTGTTACGCCACCACTAACCGGCAGGAAGCGGTGCGCGCCCTGGCGGAGCAGGCGGACGTGGTGCTGGTGGTGGGGTCGAAAAACTCCTCCAACTCCAACCGTCTGGCAGAGCTGGCACAGCGCATGGGTAAAGCGGCGTACCTCATTGACGATGCCGACGACATTCAGGAAGCCTGGGTCGCCAGCGCCGCCTGTGTGGGCGTCACCGCAGGCGCTTCCGCGCCGGATATTCTGGTGCAGAACGTCATCAAGCGTTTGCAGGCGCTGGGCGGCGGCGAAGCCATTCCGCTGGAAGGCCGCGAAGAGAATATCGTTTTTGAAGTGCCGAAAGAACTGCGCGTCGACGTGAAAGAAGTTCACTAACGCAGAAGTTATGCATAAAACGCCAATGCCAGCCGGTGAAGACCCGCTGGCATTTTTATTTAACGCCCCTGTGATCCCTGCATCAAAATGCGCAGTCTTCACATTAAGTTAATCGATTAACCTGCTACTGTTATTGGGTTGTTCTCCTCGGGCCGGAGATAACCATGAAACCTTCTTTACCTCTGCCGCCGCAGGTGGCATGGGCCAGCGGCGCATTAGCCAATGGCCCGCGCATTCGTAAATCGACCTGCCTCCACCAGCTGGACGGCGTATTCGCCGATACGCTCGCCTTCCATCAATGCGATCCGCACCAGTGCGTCTATGACGTGGAGATGTTTGATTCCCCGACCGCCGACGGGGCGCTGTACGTTGGCGTCACCCACTTGTATCCCGGCAAGGTCGGCAATGAATATTTCATGACGCGGGGTCATTTTCACCAGCGCCGCGAGCAGGGCGAAGTCTATTTCGGACTGCGCGGCACCGGCTTACTACTGCTGCAAAATGAACAGGGGGAGGCGCGGCTGGAGAAGGTCACGCCCGGATCCGTACACATCATCCCCGGTTTTACCGCCCATCGTCTGATCAATACCGGCAGCGAAACCCTCTCGGCGCTGGCGGTCTGGCCGTGCAGCGCCGGGCACGATTACGCCGCGCTCAGCAGCGGTTTTGCGCTGCGCATCACCGATGAAAGCGAGGTATGCCATGGCAGAACAGCCGTTTGATTGCGGTCTGGATATGACTGTCTATCGTCAGCCGCTGGGGTTCAGCTATGGCGGAGAGGTCATCGGCCCGCTGGCGGAGATCCGCACGCTCGATCAGATCCGCGCTTCGCTGCGCGATCCGCACTGCCGCGGCCCGAATGAGGTGTACGCCATCGCGATGGATGTGGCGCGCATTCAGGATCGCGACGAGCTGAAAAAACGCATGCTGCTGTTCGGTGTGGTGACCTACGCCGCCGGGCAACTGGGCGACGAGCCGGTACGCAGCCAGGGGCACGTACACCGCATCAGCCAGCACAGCGGCTGGTCGCCGCCGGAGCTGTACGAAATCTGGCAGGGCAGGGCGATTATCTATATGCAGGAGTATGTGGCAGACGATCCAGGGCGCTGCTTCGCGGTGATCGCCGGGCCCGGCGAGAAAGTGCTGGTGCCGCCAGGCTGGGGACACGCCACCATCTCCGCCAGCCCGGATGAACCCTTAACTTTCGGCGCCTGGTGCGATCGGGAATACGGCTTCGAGTACGACGCCGTGCGAGCGCACAAGGGGCTGGCGTGGTATCCGCTGTTACAGGAAAAACAGATTATCTGGCAGCATAACCCGCACTACGCGCCGGGACGCTTACAGGCGATCACCCCCCGGCGCTACAGCGAATTCGGCATTACCGCCGCGCCGCTCTATCAGCAGTTTATTGACGATCCGGCGCGCTTCCAGTTTATCTCCCGCCCCGATAAAGCCGCAGATCGGTGGCTGGATTTTCATCCTTNNNAAAACCCCGGCCGGGTGAGCTGGCGTCACCCGGCAAACCTTATCCCGCGAATACTCCGCTCACGACGCCTGCGGCAGCCAGCGCCAGCAACAGCAGCATCGCTTTTACCGGCGACACGCCGCGTTTCGCCATCAGATACCAGGTGCCGAGCACCACGATGAGCGGTAAGAGTTGCGGGAAAATACCGTCCAGCATCTGCTGCACATGAATATTCACCCCGTCCTTAGTGATAAACTCAAGCCCGGTGCCGAGCTTAACGTAGCTTGCCGCCACGCCGCCCATCACAAATACGCCGAGCAGCGACAGCGCTTCCCGCAGGCGGGTGGATTTACTGCTCACCAGCATCTCCACCGAGCCAGAGCCCATTTTGTAGCCTTTCAGAAACAGGAACCATGAGCCGGGAATGATGATTGCCAGCCAGGCAACGGCATAAAACAGCGGCCCGATGGCGCTGCCGCCCGCCGCCAGCGCCATGCCGATACTGAGCAGGATCGGGATCAGCATCCCGGGGATCATCGAATCGCCAATGCCCGCCACTGGCCCCATCAGACCCACCTTCAGCGTGTTGATCATGTCACCGTCAATGGGTTCGCCGTTAGCTTTTTTCTCCTCCAGCCCCAGCACCATGCCGTTCACAATGGCTCCTAGCTGCGGCTCGGTGTTATAAAAAGACGCATGACGGCGCAGCATTTCCTGGCGTTCGGCGGCATCCGGATAAAGCTTTTTCGCCACCGGCAGCATACTCAGGCAGAAGCCGAAGGATTCCAGACGCTCAAAACTCATGGATGACAGATTGTGCATCATCCACGCCCGCCAGCAGCGGCGCAGATCGGTTCGGGTAAGGGTGCGATTGTCCATCAGAATTCATCCTCATCATCGACCGGCGCGGTCGCCACAGGCTGCGCGGGTTCCGGTTTGTAGTTGTAGTGGATCAGCGCCAGCAGCGCGCCGACGATCACCAGCGCGACCATATTGAGTTTTAAAAAGACGATGCAGACGAAGCCGACCAGAAAGTAGATCAGCATGCTGTAGTTTTTGATGATCTGCTTAAGCAAAATGGCGATCCCCACCGCAGGCAGAATGCCGCCCAGCACGTTCATGCTGGAAAGCACCACTTTCGGCAGGCTGTCCATAAAGGCGCTGATGTACTGCGCGCCGAAGTAGACGGCAATAAAAGTCGGCACGAAGCGTAAAACAAAGTTCGTCGCCTGCGGCCAGAGGGCGCTGTTAAGCCACAGGCCGCGCTCGTCACCGCGCTCCAGCGCCACATCCGCCCGGTGATTCCAGAATGAATTCAGCACCATCATGGCGTTAAACAAAATGGTTCCGGCGATGCCGATGGTCGCCGCCAGCGCTACCGCCACTTCCGGTCCCTGCCCGGAAAGTATACCCAGCGCAATCGCCGGATAAGCCACAAAATTCAGATCGGCGGGCATCGAGCCGCCCGGCGTTACCATGGCGATATACACCGCCTGCACCGCCACGCCGATGATAATGCCGGTTTGCATATCCCCCAGGATCAGCCCCACCAGCATCCCGGATACCAGCGGACGGGTGATCAGATACCAGCCGCCGGTTAAGCCCAGCAGCCAGGGGCTGCTCAGCGCGCCCAGATAACACAGCAGGCCAATCAGTATCGCCTCGATAAACATACTGCCCCCTTATTTCAGTTTCTGGCGGGCGTCCTGCCAGCGGTAGCTGTTGGCATCCGGCACCAGACGAAACTCAATCAGATGCCCGTGCGCGGTCAGCCAGTCAAAGGCGGCAATCTCTTCGGCGTTAACCGACTGGTTTGGGCCGATGGTAGTGGTATCCGCGCGGGCGCTCATCGGCCCGACGTTGATTCTGCCGTTGGCGTTTTGCAGGTTGATCCCGGCCTGCGCCAGGCGTTGCAGCGTGACCGGCGATTTGCCGATCACGAAGTAATGCTTCTCACTGGCGATGACCTTCGGCAGTTTTTCAATCGCCGTGGCGGTATCGAACAGCCACACTTTGATGTCCTGAACCGCCCCTTTCATCACCGAGGAAAGCAGCGGATCGGCCGCGACGGCATCATCAATGGCGATAATGCCATCGCAGGGCAGCTCTTTGGCCCAGCGCGTGACGAGCTGCCCGTGAATGACGCGATCGTCAATACGCACAAAAGAAAGACTCATAGCAGGCTCCTTCAAAAATCATCGGATGGTTCATCAGTAACAGGGACGGCTTTGACGAGCGTCGGCAGCGTCAGCGCCAGCAGCCGATCCGCTGCAATATGGACGTCAGTAAAATCGCCGATCTCCTCGCTTTGCAGCAGCATGGGAAAGCTCACCCCCGCCAGCACCGCGACCGGCGGCGTAGTGTGCGGGGAAAAGGCGTACTGGCAGGCGACGTTCCACGGCGTGCCGCTTTGCAGATCGCACAGCACCAGCACACCGTCGGCGTGCTCGCTTGCGCGGGCCAGCTGGCCGGCAAAATCACGCTTAAAGCCGTCGATCCCCGCCTGCTCGCTGAGCGTGACGCTGAAAACGTGCGGTAGCTCGCCGTACACCATAC
>NZ_CP127837.1:1853368-1855034 GCF_030291195.1 Enterobacter sp. PGRG2
CGCCAGCGGGCCATGGGTGGCAATGATCACGTTTATCATCTTTATCCCCTTACCCAGGCTTTGAGCGTGGCGCACTGCTGCCCGTCGCCGCAGGGCGAAATGCGGTACTCGCCCACGGCGGCGGGAATAATGAAGGTTTCGGCATAATGCACCACGAAGGGCGCAAAGGCCCCGTCCGGGCTGTCAACCAGCGCTTCTGTGCCCTCCACCAGATTGAGCACGTTAACGCCGCCCTCTGTGTGATGGGTGACCGGTGCGGTAAACCAGTGGCGGCGGGTTTCGATAAACTCCCGTTCATGCAGTCCGGTACGCTCTTCGCGCCAGCCTTCGCCTTCGGCGACCGTCTCGATACGGTTGACCAGATTGTCGTGCACCCAGGCGGTATCACGCTGCCAGTCGATCACCTGCGCGCCGTGATGCAGATGCACCGGGCGCGGCAGGCCGTCCATCCCCACGCGATCCCAGTCCCATAGCTTGAAGGTGAAAATATAGGGCGTGGCACTGACTTCCAGCACCATGGTGCCCGCGCCGGAGCAGTGCACCGTGCCCGCCGGGATCAGGAAGTGATCGTGTTTGCGCGCCGGGATCGGATTTACAAAGCGGGCGTCGTCGAAGCGCTTTTCTCCCCGGCTGGCGGCGTGCAGATCGTCCAGCATTGCCTGCGGAACGATGCCGGTTTTCGTGCCGAGATACACCACCGCCTCCGGCGTTGCGTCCAGAATGTAGTAACTCTCATCCTGAGTGTAATGCATGCCAAACTGCTGCTGAATGTATTCCGTCAGCGGATGCACCTGCAGGCTCAGATGCTGGCCGCCGATGGTGTCGAGAAAATCAAAACGGATCGGGAACTCCGCGCCAAAACGGGCGTGGACTTTCTCACCTAACAGCGCGCGGGGTTGCAGCAGCACCAGATCCTGAGCGGGGATCTCGATCCGCACAGCGCCAAACCGTAGCAACAGGCTGTTTTCCTCGGGCACGCAGTCAAAACACCAGGCATAGTTTGGTTTTGTGGGATCGAGATCGAATTGCTGTTTCATCCACTGGCCGCCCCACACGCCAGGGTCGAAAAAGGGCATCACGCGAAACGGTTGTTGCACGGTCTGCGCCAGCCCGGCGCGAAACGCCTCGCCGCTGACCAGCGCCGGGGCATCGCCAGCGGTGGTATCCAGCAGAAAATCGGCACGTTTAAGCAGCGGCGTTTTATGGCGATCGAATACCCGCCACTCAATAAAAAAGGCGCGCTTGTAGCGCCTCAGAATATCCTCATCGGCATTATCCGCGCCCCAGTTGCCCAGCTCGCCGCTGCGCATCCGCTGCTGAATTTCCCAGCGCGGCAGATCGGCGTACACCAGTACATCGCCGGGATGCACCAGCGCTGCGCCCGGGCCATAGATCACCGTCAGGCCGTCGCTGGCCTCGCTTACCTGCTGGCGCAGCGCCCGGAGTTTGTCGTCATCAAAGAATTCCACTAACTGGTGGCAGGAGAGCACGCCAAACACCCGGTCGTCCGTAAGATTACGCGCCAGCAAATGATGCAGGGCCTGCGCATCCCGACGGGCGTGCTCCACGTTAATCACCCGCGCGGCCCCGAGCGTGGGCAGCATGGTTTCTTCCAGCTCGCGCAATCGCACGCCTGGATAGCAGTCGATCACCAGTACGCTGCCCG
>NZ_CP127837.1:1855069-1860980 GCF_030291195.1 Enterobacter sp. PGRG2
TTCCAGCCCGCCCACGCCTGATGGTCATAGCCGTGCACGCGCACTTCAGGGTACTTCTCATAGGACGAGCCAGTCATTGTAGTTCTCCTGTGACAATCGCCAGCGTCAGGTAATCGCCAGGGGCGATTAGCGCGTCACCCCGCAGTGGCGTGCGCCGGGCTTCGTTTAATGACAATTGATAAATCCGGCTGCCCGGCGGGACGGTCAGCGGACAGATTTCCGGCTGCGGCGTGGGGTTAAACAGCCGCACCAGGGTTTCACCGTCGCGCGCGCCGGGGCGGCACATGCTGAGGAACAGGCGCGGATTGCCGCAGGCAATGAGCTGTGACTCTGGCGGCAGGCCGTGCGGCGCAATCGGCAGGGTAAAGCGCTCCAGACGCTCCTCAAAGGAATTGAGTTTTTGCACCTGGTAAGTGAGGTAGTGTTCGCGGTAATCCCGGCAGGCGCTGAACATCGCCGTCGCATCCTGCGGACCATCCAGCAACAGCGCGTAGTCGAATTCCATTTCCTGCAACATCTGCGCGTCCGGCGTTTCAACGACTTTGTTATTGATGCCGGAGGCCCGGCCAGGCCGCCACAGGGTATCGTCTTTCCCGAGCAGGCCGACGCTGCGGAACAGCGTCAGCGCCAGGGTATCGCTCTCCGGCAGCACCTCGTACTCTTTGATGCCTTTGGTTATCACGCCGAAACAGTGTTGTGCATTTTGCAGATACACCACGTTTTCCAGCGTGTAGATGGGCATCGGTTTTTCCACAAAGCCCAGCTCGCGCCACTGTGCAACGTAAGGGTTCACCGTTTCGCGGCGAATAATACTGAAGCCCTGATCGGCAAAAGAATAGTTGGGCTGCGCCACCGGCGTTTTCAGGTGCACCCGCAAACGGTGCTCCGTGGCGGCGTTGATCAACTGATGATGCACGCGCACAAAACCTTCGCCGTCGCGCAGCTCAAGCGTAGTGGCGATAGCCATTTTTTGCCGGGCGATCCCTGCCTGGCGCTCCGCCATATTCGCGGTCAGGGTGAGGGCGGATCGCAGCGTCAGGCGCGACACCTGCGCGCTGCTTTCACAGGTCACAAAGTGGAATTCCCGGCAGGTAAGCGGCTGCTCGTCTGCCAGCGGCGCGAAGTCGAACTCGTCGCCATCATCACCGCAATCCACAAAGGTTAAGAAATCTTCCACGCGCTGGCCGGTCTGTTTGTTCTCCAGCGTCAGCACGCCGGAGGCGAGGCTGATACGGTAGCGGGCATTTTCAATCACCAGCAGGTCGCGCCGCACCAGCCGGGCGCAGGATTGCTGCTCCTCCACCCGTAACGTCTGATAGCCGAGGCCCGGCAGCGACGGCGGGCGAAAGAGGATCTCGCTACGGTAATAGTCGGCTACCGGCTCGAGTTTTTCGCCCGCGGCGGTGACTATCACTACCTGGCCGCCGGAGAGTTTTTCCTGTTGCAGCAGGGTGCTCTCCACCGCCACGCCGTTCTGCGTCAGGATAAAATCGGGTTGTTGGGTAAAGATCACCGCGCGGACAAGCTGGGACAGCGGGCTGATGTCACAGTTGAATACCACCAGCAGACGTTCATCCGCCAGCTGGCGGGCGATCTGATAGCTGATTTTCTTTTTCAGCACGTTAAGCAGGCTCAGCGCCGAGCGCTCGACGCTGATCAGCCGGTTTTTAATGTTCTGATTCACCGCATCGGCGTTGGTGGCCTCAATGCCATTATGCGCATGGGCGGCGAACAGCGTTTTCCACATGCTGTCGATAACCGGCTGCGGGTAGGTCACGCCGAGGTGCGAGGCAACCGCCATCAGCGGCTCCAGTTGATCGAGCAGCAGATGCTCCGTCTGCCAGGTCTGGCGTTTGATGTCGTAGCGCGTGGAGTGGCAGGTGCGGTGGATACGCGATTTCTGACAGGCCACCAGCTCGCCGTCAATGACGTTGCTGAAGGGCGCGTCTGCCCAGGCGTCACGCAGATAACTTTCGTAATCGGTCATATGAAAGTGATAGGGCGTGTCCAGTTCATTCAGCGCCTTCACCGTCTGTGGAAACTGCGCGTTCGCCAGCACCTGATCGCCACCGGCAGGCAGCAGCAGTTTGTCGGTGCTGCGGTTAAGAGCGGTTAAACGGTCGAGGATCGGCAGCAGCCGGTGCTCCACATAATCCGCCTCGGTGGATAAAAATTTCCCCGGCCCGTAGCCGAAATACAGACAACAGGCAGGCAGCGTTTTTTGATTCGGCGCGCGCCACAGGAAATTCAGATCGCCCTTAAGCTGGTCGGTATAAACGCCGCGCTGCAACACCGCATAGTCGATACCCAGATCGCCGAAGATCGCCGGTAAATAGGCATGCTGGCCAAAAATATCCGGCAGATAGCCGATGTTCATACTGTGACCAAAGCGCTGCGCCGTGGCGATGCCGTACTGCAAATTGCGGATCAGGGATTCGGTGCGGATCAGCAGGGAATCACACTGCGTATACCAGGGGCCGACGAACAGCCGCCGCTGGCTGATGAGCGCCTCCAGCCGCGGGGCGTTTTCCGGGCGCACCTGTAAATATTCGTCCAGCACCACCGCCAGCCCGTCAAAGGTGAAGGAGGGGAATGTTGGATCGCGCTCCAGCAGGTCGATCAGATAATCCATATTCTCTGTCAGCAGAATATGGGAGTCCTCGCAGGTGAAATACCACTCCGCATCCCAGTGGCAGTGCGCCACCACATAAACCTCTTTTTTCATCGTTTTCTCTCTGCTATGCAATGTGCATTTTGCCGGCGCGGATCAGCGCGTAGCGCACGAAGACATTGGTCAGGGCGATAAAGCTAATGCCCGCCGCCATGCCGCACAGGTAGGCGGGCAGGTTCTGCACCAGCGGCCAGCCCCAGATGGCGGGCAGCGGATACCACTGCACCGATCCCAGGGTGATGGCCGTCAGCGCGCCGATCACCGCGCCGGTGATATTGATGGAGATGGTGATCAGCGGATTTTTCAGCATGAAGGGGATCGCCCCTTCGCCGATGGCAAGAAAACCCAGGATCAGCGAGGTGGTACCGGTGATGCGCTGGTTTTCATCAAAGACGCGCTGGCGGACGATCATGCGGTCGATCAGCGTCGCCAGCCCGATGCCGATGGGCGGGATCACGATCCCCAGCACGCGGGCGGTAAGGGGATAGATATGATCGGCGGCAAGGCCGATGGCGATCGCCCCGGCGGATTTGTTGACCGGCCCGCCGAGATCAAAGGCGGTAAGGGAGGCGATGAGCGCCGCCAGCATCAATGTGCTGCCGCTGCCGTGCGCCACGATCATCTGCTGCAACCACTGATTGATGCCGCCGAATACCGGATCGACAAAGCTGTAGTTGATAAAGAAAATCGCCAGCGCAGAGAGGCCGGGCACGATCAGCATGGGCTTCATCGCCTGCAAATGTTTGTGCAGACGGATATGGGTATTCAGATAATCAGCAAGGAAACCGGCGAGCATGCCGAGGATCAGCGCGCCGAGAAAACCCGACGGAATGCCGCCGCTCACCGACCAGAAGGTGTAATGCAGGCCACCGGCGAAGGCACCGCCGATAAAGCCCGGCACCAGACCGGGGCGGTCGGCAATGCTGTAGGCCATGTAGGCGGCGAATACCGGATACATAAACTTCATGATCATGTTGCCGTACTGCGTCAGGAAATGGCAGAGCACCAGCGCGGTACTATCGCTCTTTGCATAGCTGGCGTTGCCGATATCCGTCACCCCGAGCAGGCTGGCGGTCAACTGGCCGACGCCGATCATCAGCCCTGCGGCGACGATCACCGGGATCATGTACGAGATACCGCTGGATACCCCCTGATAGAGCCGGGCGAGAAAGGATTTCTCCCGCGTGCGCGACTCGCTGTTGTCGCCGTCAACGCTGACAATGCCGTCCGGCTGGCGCAGCAGGCGATCGATCAGGCCGTCCGCGTCTTTCAGCGGTTCTGACACTGAAGTGGCGATATAGGGCTTGCCGTTAAAACGCGCTTTGCCTTTTGGCGGCAGGGTGGCGGCGAAAATCACCCCGGCGGCAGCGGCAATTTGCGCGTCGGTAACTTCATCTTCGGTGCCGTTGGCCCCCTGTTTTTCGCTCCATACCTGAATGCCCCGCGCCGCGCCCGCTTTTTCCAGTGCTTCCGCCGCCATATAGGTATGCGCGATGCCCGCCGGGCAGGAGGTGATAACAATCAGGCTTTGGCCGCCGGCAGTCACCGGCGTGCTGGCGCGTGAAGTGTTGGTGTCATCCAGCAGCGTAAGAAAATCCTCCACCGTCGCCGCCGCTTTCAGCGCCGCCACCCGCTGCTCATCCATCAGCGACAGGCTGAGGGTGGAGAGCAAGCGCAGATGTCCGGCGTCATCGCCGAAGGGCACCGCCAGCAAAAAGATCAGCTCCACCTGATCTTCACCGTCCATAGTGGGCCAGTCGCGCACCGGCTGCGTAACGCGCGCCACCGCAAAGGCGGGGCGGGCGACCACGGCAGATTTACCATGGGGAATGGCGATGCCCTGTTCAAAGCCGGTTTCCGACAGCTTCTCCCGCTGCCAGACCGCCTCCAGAAACGCCGCTTTATCGCTGACTTTGCCTTCGTCATACAGGCGCTGGCAAAGCTGATCCAGAATGGTCGCACGATCGCGCCACGGCTGATCCAGCAGGATCAGGCGTTCAGATGTGATGCTGCGTAGTGACATAACCCCTCCCCATAAATGACATCCGTGCCTGCTGCGCGGGTGGTTTTTAATCAGGTTAATCGATTAACTTTAAAAATGAAGGCTGGTTAACGCGATTAACCCGGCAGAATCCACATTAAGGCACCGGTTACCGCCAGGAATGTGAGGACTATCACCGGACAAAAGCCTCTGCTATGGTTATTCGATTAACCTTCACAGGATGAGGAGCAGGCAATGGCGACGATCACGCTGGCGCAGGTGGCGGCAAGGGCAGGGGTATCAACGGCGACCGTCTCAATGGTGCTGCGTAACCGCGGGCGTATTTCCCCGTCCACGCGGGAGCGGGTGCTGAAAGCGCTGGATGAGTCCGGCTATGTCTATAACCAGACGGCGGCCAACCTGCGTAACCGCAGCAGTAATCAGGTCGGACTGCTGCTGCACGACATCACCAATCCCTTTTATGGCGAAATGACCGCAGGCTTAAGTCACGAAATGGAGCGCCACGATCTGCTGCTGTTTCTGGCGAACAGCGAGGAGTCCGGCGAGCGGCAGCAAAAATTTGTCGATTCCCTGATGCGCAATAACGCCTGCGGCATGGTGCTGTGCGCCGCGCGGGAAACGCCGTCGTCGTTCTTTGACGCCCTTAAGCGCCGTAACATTCCGGCGATCATGGTGGTGCGACCGGCAAGCGATCCGCAGTTTGATTTTGTCGGCACTGATAATTTTCTTGGCACGCAAATGGCGACCCGCCACCTGCTCAGCCTCGGGCACCGGCATATCGCCTTTATCGGCGGCAGCGCCAGCTCCGGCACCCGGGCGCAGCGCATCGGCGGTTTTACCAGTACGCTGCTTGCGAAGGGCATTTCGCCGGAACCGGCCTGGCTGGTGACCTCGCAGGCCAGCCAGAGCGATGGGGCGCGCGTCGCGCAGGCGCTGCTGACGCAGTACCCGCAGATCACCGCGGCGGTCTGCTATCAGGATATTGTGGCCCTCGGCGTGATGCAGGCGCTGCGAAAAATGGGCCGCGAAGTGGGGCGTGACTTTGCGCTGGTGGGCTTTGACGATATTACCGAAGCCGCGCTGGTGCAGCCTGCGCTCACCACCGTATCGGTGGCGGCAAAAGAGATTGGCCGTAAAGCCGGGGAGCTGCTGTACAGTCGCATTCAGGGCAATGATGAGCCTCCCCAGCGCATTATTTTACCGCCCGCGCTGGTGGTCAGGGAGTCCTGCGGCTTTCG
>NZ_CP127837.1:1861064-1907116 GCF_030291195.1 Enterobacter sp. PGRG2
GGGCTGGTTACTCTGAAAACGTTTTTTCAGCATTTCATTAACAAAAGAGTACAACTATGCAAGAGGCAAACATCCGCGTGGCCATCGCGGGAGCCGGTGGCCGTATGGGTCGCCAGCTGATCCAGGCGGCACTGGCAATGGAAGGCGTGGCGCTCGGCGCGGCCCTTGAGCGTGAGGGATCGTCGCTGCTTGGCAGCGATGCGGGTGAACTGGCGGGCGCGGGCACAACCGGCGTTACCGTGCAGAGCGATCTTGAGGCTGTGAAAGACGATTTTGATGTCTTTATCGATTTTACCCGCCCGGAAGGCACGCTGGCGCATCTGGCCTTCTGCCGTGAGCACGGCAAGGGCATGGTAATTGGCACCACCGGCTTTGACGACGCGGGCAAAGCGGCCATCAGCGAGGCCGCGCAGGACATCGGCATAGTCTTTGCGGCGAACTTCAGCGTTGGCGTGAATGTGATGCTCAAGCTGCTGGAGAAAGCAGCCAAAGTGATGGGTGATTATACCGACATCGAAATTATCGAAGCGCATCACCGTCATAAAGTGGATGCGCCGTCAGGCACGGCGCTGGCGATGGGTGAAGCTATTGCGCAGGCGATGGATAAAGATTTGAAGGAGTGCGCGGTGTACAGCCGTGAAGGTTACACCGGCGAACGCGTGCCGGGCAGCATCGGTTTTGCCACCGTGCGCGCAGGCGACATCGTGGGTGAACACACGGCGATGTTTGCCGATATCGGCGAGCGCATTGAAATCACGCACAAAGCCTCCAGCCGTATGACCTTTGCCAATGGTGCGGTTCGCTCGGCATTGTGGCTGAAAGCGAAGCGAAGCGGTCTTTTTGATATGCGTGATGTGCTGGATCTTAACAATTTATAGCCTTTATTACCTCTCGTGATGTGGTTGTGGTAATCATAATTACTTGATTACATGGGGCAATATTTTATTGTCCCTTTATTTTTGCTTTTCATTAATATTTTTCTATTAAACCTCCGAAATTTTCAATCTTCTTCGGTTTATTTGTTTCTGTAATGTAAATTTTGACCATCTGGTCCGGTTTTGCAGGGTGCCAGACAAATATTCCAGTTTTCTAACCGCGCAAGCGTTTTCCTGCCTGATATAGCTGATCTTTTCACTGCCTTTGCCTTCTGTGGTTTGTCAGAGGCGCAAAAACATAAATAAAAATGGTCGATCGGGTAGACTTTTGTCTCACCTGTCTCTAGAATGCCGCCGTTTGCCGAAAATTCGCGGGTAAGCAAATTTGCATTGATTCACGGGCTCATTATGAATTAATATGCAAATAAAGTGAGTGAATATTCTCTGGAGGGTGTTTTGATTAAGTCAGCGCTATTGGTTCTGGAAGACGGAACCCAGTTTTACGGTCGGGCCATAGGGGCAACAGGTTCGGCGGTTGGGGAAGTCGTTTTCAATACTTCAATGACCGGTTATCAAGAAATCCTCACTGATCCTTCCTACTCCCGCCAAATCGTTACTCTTACTTATCCTCATATCGGTAATGTCGGCACCAATTCTGCTGACGAAGAATCCTCTCAGGTACATGCGCAAGGCCTCGTCATCCGCGATCTGCCGCTGATTGCCAGCAACTACCGCAATCAGGAAGATCTCTCCTCTTACCTGAAACGCCATAACATCGTGGCGATTGCCGATATCGATACCCGTAAGCTGACGCGCCTGCTGCGTGAGAAAGGGGCGCAAAACGGCTGCATCATCGCCGGTGATAACCCGGACGCGGCGCTGGCGCTGGAAAAAGCGAAAGCTTTCCCTGGCCTTAACGGTATGGACCTGGCGAAAGTCGTGTCCACTCAGGAGAGCTATAGCTGGACGCAGGGGAGCTGGACGCTTGAAGGCGAACTGCCCGAAGCCCGCGCCGAAAGCGAACTGCCGTTCCACGTGGTGGCCTACGACTACGGCGCGAAGCGCAACATTCTGCGCATGCTGGTGGATCGCGGCTGCCGTCTGACGGTTGTTCCGGCGCAAACCCCGGCAGAAGAGGTGCTGAAAATGAACCCGGACGGCATCTTCCTCTCCAACGGTCCCGGCGACCCGGCACCATGCGATTACGCCATCGAGGCGATTAAAACCTTCCTCGATACCGATATTCCGGTGTTCGGCATCTGTCTCGGCCATCAGCTGCTGGCGCTGGCCAGCGGTGCCAAAACCGTGAAGATGAAATTTGGTCACCACGGCGGCAACCACCCGGTGAAAGACGTGGAAAACAACGTGGTGATGATCACCGCCCAGAACCACGGTTTTGCGGTGGACGAGTCCACCATGCCGTCAACCCTGCGCGTGACCCACAAGTCGCTGTTCGACGGCACGCTACAGGGCATCCATCGTAACGATAAACCGGCGTTCAGCTTCCAGGGCCACCCGGAAGCCAGCCCCGGCCCGCACGATGCCGCGCCGCTGTTCGACCACTTTATTGAACTGATCAAGACTTACCGTTCTGTCGCCAAATAATCAGGAGCCATAAAAGCCATGCCAAAACGTACAGACATAAAAAGCATCCTGATCCTTGGCGCTGGCCCGATTGTTATCGGCCAGGCCTGTGAGTTCGACTATTCCGGCGCGCAGGCGTGTAAAGCGCTGCGTGAAGAGGGTTACCGCGTTATTCTGGTGAACTCTAACCCGGCCACCATCATGACCGACCCGGAAATGGCCGATGCCACCTATATTGAGCCTATCCACTGGGAAGTGGTGCGCAAAATCATCGAAAAAGAGCGTCCGGACGCGGTGCTGCCAACCATGGGCGGCCAGACGGCGCTGAACTGCGCGCTGGAGCTGGAACGTCAGGGCGTGCTGGAAGAATTCGGTGTGACCATGATTGGCGCGACCGCAGACGCCATTGATAAAGCCGAAGACCGTCGCCGTTTCGACATCGCCATGAAGAAAATCGGCCTCGACACCGCCCGCTCCGGCATTGCGCACAATATGGAAGAAGCGCTGGCGGTTGCCGCTGACGTGGGTTATCCGTGCATTATCCGTCCGTCCTTTACCATGGGCGGCACCGGCGGCGGTATCGCTTATAACCGCGAAGAGTTTGAAGAGATCTGCTCCCGCGGCCTCGACCTCTCGCCGACCAAAGAGCTGCTGATCGATGAGTCGCTGATTGGCTGGAAAGAGTACGAAATGGAAGTGGTGCGCGATAAAAACGACAACTGCATCATCGTCTGCTCTATCGAAAACTTCGACGCCATGGGCATCCACACCGGCGACTCCATCACCGTTGCACCAGCGCAGACCCTGACCGACAAAGAGTATCAGATCATGCGTAACGCCTCGATGGCGGTGCTGCGTGAAATCGGCGTCGAAACCGGCGGCTCTAACGTCCAGTTCTCGGTGAACCCGAAAAACGGTCGCCTGATCGTGATCGAAATGAACCCGCGCGTTTCCCGCTCTTCGGCGCTGGCCTCGAAAGCGACCGGTTTCCCGATTGCCAAAGTGGCGGCGAAACTGGCGGTAGGTTACACGCTGGACGAACTGATGAACGACATCACCGGTGGCCGTACTCCGGCCTCGTTTGAGCCGTCCATCGACTACGTGGTCACCAAGATCCCACGCTTTAACTTCGAAAAATTTGTCGGCGCAAACGACCGCCTGACCACGCAGATGAAATCCGTCGGCGAAGTGATGGCGATTGGCCGCACCCAGCAGGAATCGCTGCAAAAAGCGCTGCGCGGTCTGGAAGTGGGCGCGACCGGCTTTGACCCGAAAGTGAGCCTTGACGACCCGGAAGCGCTGACCAAAATCCGCCGCGAACTGAAAGACGCGGGCGCCGAGCGTATCTGGTATATCGCCGATGCCTTCCGCGCCGGGCTGTCCGTCGACGGCGTGTTCAACCTGACCAACATCGACCGCTGGTTCCTGGTGCAGATTGAAGAGCTGGTGCGTCTGGAAGAGAAAGTCGCGGAAGTGGGCATTAACGGCCTCGACGCGGATTTCCTGCGTACCCTGAAGCGTAAAGGCTTTGCCGATGCGCGTCTGGCAACCCTGGCGGGCGTGCGCGAATCCGAAGTGCGCAAACTGCGTGAGCAGTACAACCTGCACCCGGTTTACAAGCGCGTGGATACCTGTGCGGCGGAGTTCTCCACCGACACCGCGTACATGTACTCCACCTATGAAGAAGAGTGCGAATCGAACCCGAATCCGGATCGCGAAAAAATCATGGTGCTGGGCGGCGGGCCGAACCGTATCGGTCAGGGCATTGAGTTTGACTACTGCTGCGTACATGCCTCGCTGGCGCTGCGCGAAGATGGTTATGAAACCATTATGGTTAACTGTAACCCGGAAACCGTCTCCACCGATTACGACACCTCCGACCGTCTGTACTTTGAGCCGGTAACGCTGGAAGACGTGCTGGAAATCGTGCGTATCGAGAAGCCGAAAGGCGTGATCGTCCAGTACGGCGGCCAGACGCCGCTGAAACTGGCGCGTGCGCTTGAAGCCGCAGGCGTACCGGTTATCGGCACCAGCCCGGATGCCATCGACCGCGCCGAAGACCGCGAACGTTTCCAGCAGGCGGTGGATCGTCTGAAGCTGAAACAGCCAGCCAACGCCACGGTGACGGCCATCGAAATGGCGGTCGAGAAAGCGAAAGAGATTGGCTACCCGCTGGTGGTGCGCCCGTCCTATGTGCTTGGCGGCCGCGCGATGGAAATCGTTTATGACGAAGTGGATCTGCGTCGCTACTTTATGACTGCCGTCAGCGTCTCCAACGATGCGCCGGTACTGCTGGATCGCTTCCTGGATGATGCGGTGGAAGTGGACGTTGACGCCATCTGCGACGGCGAAATGGTGCTGATTGGCGGCATCATGGAGCACATCGAACAGGCTGGCGTGCACTCCGGCGACTCCGCCTGCTCCCTGCCGGCCTACACGCTGAGCCAGGAGATTCAGGACGTGATGCGCCAGCAGGTGCAGAAGCTGGCCTTCGAGTTGCAGGTGCGCGGCCTGATGAACGTGCAGTTTGCGGTGAAGGACAACGAAGTCTACCTGATTGAAGTGAACCCGCGTGCGGCGCGTACCGTGCCGTTCGTCTCCAAAGCCACCGGCGTGCCGCTGGCGAAAGTGGCAGCGCGCGTGATGGCAGGGAAATCGCTGGCCGAGCAGGGTGTGACCAAAGAGATCATCCCGCCGTACTACTCGGTGAAAGAAGTGGTGTTGCCGTTCAACAAGTTCCCGGGCGTTGACCCGCTGTTAGGGCCGGAAATGCGCTCTACCGGTGAAGTGATGGGCGTGGGTCGTACCTTTGCGGAAGCCTTTGCCAAAGCGCAGCTGGGCAGCAACTCGACCATGAAGAAAACCGGTCGCGCACTGCTGTCGGTGCGTGAAGGCGATAAAGAGCGCGTGGTGGATCTGGCGGCCAAACTGCTCAAGCAGGGCTTCGAGCTGGATGCCACCCACGGCACCGCGATTGTGCTGGGTGAAGCCGGAATCAACCCGCGTCTGGTGAACAAGGTGCATGAAGGCCGTCCGCACATTCAGGATCGTATCAAGAATGGCGAATACACCTACATCATCAACACCACCGCAGGCCGTCAGGCGATTGAAGATTCCAAACTCATTCGCCGCAGCGCGCTGCAATATAAAGTGCATTACGACACCACCCTGAACGGCGGCTTCGCCACCGCGATGGCGCTGAATGCCGATGCCACCGAGAAAGTGATTTCAGTACAGGAAATGCACGCGCAGATCGATAAGTAAATTGTCACCCCGTCACCCGGTAAACGCATGTTGCCGGGTGACGCTTCGCTTGTTTCTGCCTGTCTGTTTCACTGTTGTTATTTCGTAACCCATTCAGAGTGTTCTGTGTTTTCTCCCGCCCGCAGTTGTTTCATCTACAGTTAAATTATCCGGAACAAAAATTCACTGAAAACGCGGGGAGAACACCATGCGACATAAACTTTTACTGGCTTCACTTTTTGCAGCGACGACCATGATGACCGTTGCCGGTTGCTCATCAAATCAGGAAGTAAAAACCACCGACGGCAGCACCATCGTCACCGACGGTAAACCGGAAGTCGATAATGACACCGGCATGGTCTCCTATAAAAACGCCAAAACCGGTCAGACCGAGCAGATTAACCGTGACCAGCTGAAAGGCATGAGCGAGCTGGATAACTAATCTGCACCAGCCTGATAAAGACGCCCTGTTACCTGCCGGTAACGGGGCGTTGTTTTGTAAACGGCTTGTAAGTTTTCGCTGTAAGCGCAACCATTAACTGTCTACACTCAGGGCAAATATAAGCACGGTGCAGACAGGTTACTCATGATCCTTATTATTTATGCCCATCCCTATCCGCGGCATTCCCATGCGAATAAACGGATGATTGAGCAGGCAGAGACGCTCGACGGCGTGGAAATCCGCTCTTTATACGAACTTTACCCCGACTTTAATATCGATATCTCTGCCGAACAGGCGGCGGTGGAACGCGCCGATCTCATCGTCTGGCAGCATCCGATGCAGTGGTACAGCGTGCCGCCGCTGCTGAAACTGTGGATGGACAAAGTGCTCTCCCACGGCTGGGCTTACGGCGAGGGCGGTCAGGCGTTGCACGGTAAACAGCTGCTGTGGGCAGTGACCACCGGCGGCGGAAAACACCATTTCGAACTCGGTGCCCATCCGGGCTTTGATGTGCTCTCGCAGCCGCTCCAGTCGACGGCGATCTATTGTGGCCTGCAATGGCTGCCGCCTTTTGCCATGCACAATACCTTCGTTGATGACGACGAAACCCTTCAGGCGCAGGCGCGCCACTATAAACAACGTCTGACTGACTGGCAGGAGACACATCATGGATAGCCATACGCTCATTCAGGCGCTGATCTATCTGGGATCCGCCGCACTTATCGTGCCGGTTGCCGTGCGCCTCGGCCTCGGATCCGTTCTGGGTTATCTGATTGCAGGCTGCATCATCGGCCCGTGGGGTTTGAGGCTGGTGACGGATGCGCAGTCGATTTTACATTTCGCCGAAATCGGCGTGGTGCTGATGCTGTTCGTCATCGGCCTTGAGCTGGATCCGCAGCGGCTGTGGAAGCTGCGCGCCTCGGTATTTGGCGGCGGCGCGCTGCAAATGCTGGCCTGCGGTCTGCTGCTTGGCGCGTTTTGTATGGCGCTGGGCCTGCGCTGGCAGGTGGCGGTGCTGATCGGCCTGACGCTGGGGCTGTCTTCCACCGCCATTGCCATGCAGGCAATGAACGAGCGCAACCTGATGGTCTCGCAAATGGGCCGCAGCGCCTTTGCCGTGCTGCTGTTCCAGGATATTGCCGCCATTCCGCTGGTGGCGATGATCCCGCTGATGGCCGCCAGCGGTGAAGCCATGACGCTCAGCACCTTTTCACTTTCGGCGTTAAAAGTGGTGGGCGCGCTGGTGCTGGTGGTATTGATTGGCCGTTATGTGGCGCGACCGGCGCTGCGTTTTGTGGCGCGATCCGGCCTGCGGGAAGTGTTCAGCGCCGTGGCGCTGTTCCTGGTGTTTGGCTTCGGTCTGCTGCTGGAAGAAGCCGGTTTGTCGATGGCAATGGGCGCGTTTTTAGCCGGGGTATTGCTGGCAAGCTCCGAGTATCGTCATGCGCTGGAAAGCGACATCGAACCTTTCAAGGGACTGCTGTTAGGGCTGTTTTTCATCGGCGTCGGCATGTCCATCGATTTTGGTACGCTGGTGACGCATCCGCTGCGCATCGCCGTTCTGCTGCTGGGTTTCCTGGTGATCAAAACCCTGGTTCTGTGGCTGATTGCCCGTCCGCTGAAGGTGCCGGGAAAACAGCGCCGCTGGTTCGCCGTGCTGCTGGGGCAGGGGAGTGAGTTTGCCTTTGTGATCTTTGGCGCGGCGCAGACGGCGAACGTGCTGGATCCCGAGTGGGCGAAGGCGCTGACCCTGGCGGTGGCGCTGTCGATGGCCGCCACGCCGATCCTGCTGGTGCTGCTGACGCGTCTGGAAAATGCCGCTGTCGGCCAGCCGCGCGAGGCGGATGAAATTGATGAAGAACAGCCGCGGGTGATCGTCGCCGGGTTTGGACGCTTCGGGCAGATCGCCGGACGTTTGCTGCTCTCCAGCGGCGTGAAAATGGTGGTACTGGATCACGATCCTGACCATATCGAAACGCTGCGCAAGTTTGGCATGAAGGTATTTTACGGCGACGCCACGCGGGTGGATCTGCTGGAGTCCGCTGGCGCGGCGAAGGCGGAAGTCTTTATCAACGCCATTGACGATCCGAAAACCAACCTGCAACTGACGGAACTGGTGAAAGCGCATTTCCCGCACCTGACAATTATCGCCCGCGCCCGCGACGTTGATCACTTTATTCGTCTTCGCCAGGCCGGGGTCGAAAGGCCAGAGCGTGAAACCTTCGAAGGGGCGCTCAGACTCGGACGTATGGCGCTGGAAGGGCTGGGGCTGGGTCAGTATGAGGCGCGCGAGCGTGCCGATCTGTTCCGTCGTTATAATGCGCAGATGGTGGAAGAAATGGCGCAGGTCGACAATGACACCCAGTCGCGCGCGGCGGTGTATAAACGCACCAGCGCGATGCTGAGCGAGATCATCACTGAAGATCGCGCGCACCTGTCGCTTATTCAGCGCCACGGCTGGCAGGGCACGGAAGAGGGCAAACACACCGGCGATCCGCGGGATGAACCGGCAGTGAAGCCGTCAGCAGAATGAAAAATTTTATCATTCTTTACCCTGTCGCCAGTCGACGTGAGAATGCGCTTTACGTATAGTGGCGACAATTTTTTGCACCGGGATACATTCAATGATCAGTCTGATTGCGGCGTTAGCGGTAGATCGCGTTATCGGCATGGAAAACGCCATGCCGTGGAACTTGCCTGCCGATCTCGCCTGGTTTAAACGCAATACCTTAAATAAACCTGTGGTGATGGGCCGCCTGACCTGGGAGTCCATCGGACGCCCGCTGCCGGGACGTAAAAATATCGTCATCAGCAGCAATCCGGGGACTGACGATCGCGTGCAGTGGGTCTCTTCTGTGGATGAGGCGATTGCCGCCTGCGGCGACGCGGAAGAAATCATGGTGATCGGCGGCGGTCGGGTTTACGAGCAGTTCCTGCCGAAAGCGCAGCGCCTGTATCTGACCCATATTGATGCAGAAGTGGAAGGGGATACTCATTTCCCTGACTACGAGCCGGATGACTGGGAGTCGGTGTTCAGCGAGTTTCACGACGCCGATGCGCAGAATTCGCACAGCTACTGTTTTGAGATTTTAGACCGCCGGTAATGCTCTGTTCCGCCCACGCCTGACCGGTGTGGGCGGACATCCCTCAGAATGACGCCGCTTCGTTTTCGCCCAGATCCAGCTGGCGATTCGAATGCTGCGCAAACCAGGTTTTATCTTCCCAGCGCAGACAGGTCAGCACGCCGCCCCAGCAGCAGCCGGTATCCAGCGCATAAATGCCTTCCGGCGTACCTTTTCCTTCCAGCGACGCCCAGTGACCAAAGGCGATGCTGTACTCTTCCGCCACCGGCCCCGGAATCGCAAACCACGGCTTCAGCGGGGCAGGGGCATTCTCCGGCACGTCTTTACAGTACATATCCAGCTGCCCGTTCGGGAAGCAGAAGCGCATGCGGGTAAAGGCGTTGCTGATAAAGCGTAAACGCGCCAGCCCGGCCAGCTCCGGCGACCAGTTGTTCGGCATATCGCCATACATGGCGTCGAGGAATAACGGGTAAGTGTCGCTGGCCAGCACGGACTCGACGTCTCTGGCGCAGGCGATGGCGGTTTCCAGATCCCACTGCGGCGTAATACCTGCGTGGGCCATCACCAGCTTTTTCTCTTCATCCACCTGCAACAGCGGCTGACGGCGCAGCCAGTTGATCAGCTCGTCGGCGTCCGACGCTTCCAGCAGCGGCGTAATACGATCTTTCGGCTTGTTACGGCTGATACCCGCATACACGCCCAGCAGATGCAGATCGTGATTGCCGAGCACCATGCGCACGCTGTCGCCAAGCGATTTCACAAAGCGCAGCACCTCCAGCGACGCCGGACCCCGCGCCACCAGGTCGCCCGTTAGCCACAGCGTGTCCATCTGCGGATCAAACTGCACCTGCTTTAATAATGCGATCAATTCATCGTAGCAACCATGAACGTCGCCAATCAGATATGTAGACATGTGATTAATGGATAAGTGTAGGGACGGCGAGTCGGAAAACCGGAATGGCAATGCGGAAAGCATTCCCCTGGGCATCGATCATTTCATAATGACCCTGCATGGTGCCCAGCGGCGTTTCAAGCACTGCGCCGCTGGTATACTGATATTCGTCGCCGGCGTCGATATGCGGCTGCACGCCGACGATACCTTCGCCCTGGACTTCGGTTTCACGGCCGTTGCCGTTGGTGATAAGCCAGTAGCGCCCGAGCACCTGCACAGGCGTCCGCCCCAGATTTCGTATGGTTACGGTGTACGCAAAGACATAACGTTCAAGCTCCGGTGCTGACTGAGACTCAATATAAACGCTCTGTACCTGAACACATACGCGGGGCGAATTGCTCATGACTTAACTCTCCTTCGGCGGCGTATTATCAATAAGGTAATTCGCCAGCTGGCAGTATTGCGCCACAGAGATGTTCTCTGCGCGGGCGCCAGGATCAATACCCAGCGAGGCGAGAACCTCGACGCTGAACAAATTACCGAGGCTGTTACGAATCGTTTTACGACGCTGGTTGAATGCTTCGGTCGTGATACGACTCAGTACGCGAACCTCTTTTACCGGATACGGCGGCGTGGCGTGCGGTACCAGTCTGACGACCGCGGAATCCACTTTTGGCGCTGGCGTAAAGGCCGTCGGCGGCACTTCAAGTACCGGGATCACCTGGCAATAATATTGCGCCATCACGCTTAAACGACCATACGCTTTACTGTTTGGTCCTGCAACCAGGCGATTCACCACCTCTTTTTGCAGCATAAAATGCATGTCGGCAATGGCACCAGTATAGCTAAACAGGTGGAACATTAACGGCGTGGAGATGTTATACGGCAGGTTGCCAAACACGCGCAAAGGCTGGCCGAGGGTCGTGGACAGCTCTTCGAAATTCATTGTCATGGCATCCTGCTGATAAATCGTCAGCTTAGGGGCCAAAAACGGATGCGTTTGCAGGCGGGCCGCCAGATCGCGATCCAGCTCGATCACGGTCATTTTATCCATGCGCTCGCCAACCGGCTCGGTCAGCGCGCCAAGGCCCGGGCCGATTTCGACCATCGCCTGACCGGGTTTAGGGTTGATCGCCGAAACGATACTGTCGATCACAAACTGATCGTTGAGGAAGTTTTGCCCGAAGCGTTTGCGGGCAAGATGGCCCTGATGGACTCTCGTATTCATTGAGTATTAATAATCATTTTGATGGCGAGATTAAGCGCCGTAATAAAACTGCCGACATCGGCTTTCCCGTGGCCCGCCAGTTCAAGGGCAGTACCGTGGTCAACCGAGGTGCGAATAAAGGGCAGGCCGAGCGTAATATTTACCCCGCGGCCAAAGCCCTGGTATTTTAGCACAGGCAGGCCCTGATCGTGGTACATCGCCAGCACCGCATCGGCGTGATCGAGATATTTAGGCTGGAACAGCGTGTCGGCGGGTAACGGACCGCTGAGATTCATCCCCTGCGCGCGCAGTTCATTAAGCACCGGAATAATGGTGTCGATCTCTTCCGTTCCCATATGTCCGCCTTCACCGGCGTGCGGGTTCAGGCCGCAGACCAGCACGTGCGGTTCACCGATGCCAAATTTAGTGCGCAGATCGTGATGCAGGATGGTGATCACATCGCGCAGCAGGGCCGGGGTAATCGCGTCTGCTACGGCTTTAATGGGCAGATGCGTCGTCGCCAGCGCCACGCGTAGTTCTTCCGTCGCCAGCATCATCACCACTTTGCTGGCCTGCGCGCGTTCTTCAAAGAACTCGGTATGTCCGGTGAAGGGCACGCCGGCGTCGTTAATCACGCCTTTATGTACCGGCCCGGTCACCAGCGCGGCAAACTCACCGTTCAGGCAGCCGTCGCAGGCGCGCGCCAGGGTTTCCACCACATAGGCACCATTCGCCACTGACAGCTGTCCTGCCACCACGGACTCGCGCAGCGCCACGGGTAACAGCGTTAAGGTACCGGCGCGTTGCGGCTGCGGGGGATTTTCAGGTTGCCAGGGAAGCAGCGAAAGCGACAGACCGAGCTGGGCGGCCCGGTCTGTGAGAAGCGCTGCGTCGGCGCAGACCACCAGTTCCATCGGCCAGTCGCGCTGGGCGAGCTGGACGACGAGGTCGGGGCCAATCCCGGCGGGTTCGCCGGGAGTGATAACGACACGCTGAACGTTCATTAGTTGCTCAGGATTTTCACGTAAGCGCTGGCGCGTTGTTCCTGCATCCAGGCTGCGCCTTCTTCTGACATTTTACGGTTCATCAGCATGCGGTACGCGCGATCTTTCTGCGCCGCATCGGTCTTGTCGACGTTACGGGTGTCCAGCAGTTCAATCAGGTGCCAGCCGAAGGAAGAGTGAACCGGTCCGCTGATCTGGCCTTTGTTGAGCTTAGTCAGCGCATCGCGGAATGCCGGATCGAAAATGTCTGGCGCAGCCCAGCCCAGATCGCCGCCCTGATTCGCAGAGCCCGGATCCTGAGAGAACTCTTTCGCCGCATTAGCAAAGGTGGTTTTACCACTCTTGATGTCGGCTGCGATCTGCTCGATCTTCACACGCGCCTGGTCGTCGGTCATGATAGGCGACGGCTTAAGCAGGATGTGACGCGCGTGTACTTCGGTCACGGAAATGCTCTGGCTCTGACCACGCAGATCGTTCACTTTCAGAATATGGAAGCCCACGCCGGAACGTACCGGACCGATCACGTCGCCTTTCTTCGCCGTGCTCAGCGCCTGGGCAAAGATAGACGGCAGCTCCTGAATACGGCCCCAGCCCATTTCGCCGCCTTTCAGCGCCTGCTGGTCGGCAGAGTAAGTGATCGCCAGCTTACCGAAGTCATCACCGGCACGCGCCTGCTCAACAATAGAGCGCGCCTGGCTTTCCGCTTCGTTCACCTGATCGGAAGTTGGGTTTTCCGGCAGAGGAATGAGGATGTGGCTCAGGTTAAGCTCAGTGCTGGCATCGTTCTGATTGCCCACCTGCTGTGCCAGAGATTCCACCTCTTGCGGCAGAATAGTGACGCGGCGGCGCACTTCGCCGTTGCGCACTTCGGAGATCAGCATCTCTTTACGGATCTGGTTACGGTAGGTGCTGTAATTAACGCCATCGTAAGCCAGACGGCTGCGCATCTGATCCAGCGTCATGTTGTTCTGTTTGGCGATGTTGGCGATCGCCTGATCGAGCTGCTCGTCAGTGACCTTGACACCCATTTTAGTGCCCATCTGCAGGATGATCTGATCCATGATCAGCCGCTCAAGAATTTGGTGACGCAGCGTGTTGTCATCCGGCAATTGCTGGCCCGCCTGACCGGCGTTGAGTTTCACGGACTGCATCAAACCATCAACGTCACTTTCTAACACCACGCCATTATTGACGACGGCAGCGACTTTATCGACAACCTGCGGCGCAGCGAAACCGGTGTTCGCAACCATAGCGAGACCGAGCAGCAGCGTTTTCCAGTTCTTCATACTTTTTCCATTTCCATTAACCGCAATGCGGATTACGTTGCAAATCAACGACATTACAAAGTAGAACGATAAGGCAGAATGTTCGAACGCAGCATCTGCTGGGTACCCAGACCGTAGTTAGAACTCAGGCCGCGCAGTTCGATGTTAAAGCCGATAACTTTATCGTACTTACTCTGGTTACTTTGTGGATCCCAGCCGTTCAGCTTACGTTCATACCCAACGCGGATAGCGTAGCAGCAGGAGTTATATTGCAGACCGACCATCTGATCCGCCGGTTTGCTGGTGTTGGTATCAAAATAGTACGCGCCGACAATCGACCAGCGGTCGACGATCGGCCAGCTTGCCGCGCCGCCTACCTGCGAGATGCCATCTTTGTATTGATCAGAGGTGACATCATAATTTGGCAGCGCCGCCTGGATATACTCCGGGCTGGCGTAGCGATAGCTCAGCTGTACCATACGGTCTTCGTCACGACGATACTCTAATGTCGCGCTGCTGGTGGCTACGTTATCAAGGCGCGTATCGTACTGCACCCCGCCGCGCAGACCCCAGCGGTCAGACATGCGCCAGTAGGTATCGCCTGCCCAGACCAGCGAACCGGTGTTGTTATCTTTTTCCCAGTTAATATTGTCATCCCCGGTACGGGACTCTGAGAAATAGTAGATTTGACCAACAGAAACGTTAAAACGTTCAACCGATTCGTCATCATAAATGCGCGATGTGATACCGGTAGTCACCTGATTAGCAGAGGCGATACGGTCAAGACCGCCGTAAGTGCGATCGCGGAACAGGCCGCTGTAGTCAGACTGCAGCAGCGACGAGTCATAGTTTTTAATGCCGCTCTGGTCACGATAAGGCACGTACAGATACTGCGCGCGCGGCTCCAGCGTCTGGGTAAAGTTTTCCGCCCAGTTCATGTCGCGCTCGAAAACCATTTTGCCGTCAACTTTAAACTGCGGCAGCACACGACTTACTGAGCTTTCAAGGCCAGCTTTGGTGGCATTGTTATAGTCGTCAATATTCGTTTGCTGGTAATGGGTCGCCATGACCTTAGCTTCGGTGTTCAGGCTGCCCCACTCGTTTGAAAGTGGCAAATTAATGGTAGGCTCAAGATGTAAACGCGTAGCCTCCGGCATAATTTCATTCGCGTTAACAAAATGCACAGCCTGAGCATAGACGCGGGTATCAAAGGGACCAACGTCATTCTGGTAAAAGTTCATATCCAGCTGCGGCTCAGCGGAATAGGAGTCGCCACTCTGGGTATCAAACACCTGGAACTGCTTGGTCGACAGCGTGGCATTGAAGTTTTCAATACCGTAGCCCACGCTGAATATCTGCGTGGCGTAACCGTCGGTGCTGGAACCGTATTTGGTGGTAAAGTCGTTGAAATAGGTTGGGTCGCTGACTTTGGTATAGTTAACGTTAAAGCGCCATACTTCATCCAGCACGCCGCCATGCTGCCAGTAGAACAACCAGCGGTGACGATCGCTCTCGGTCGGGTTCTCATCCTGATAGACTTTATCAGACGGCAGATAGTCAAACTCCACCAGACCTGCGCCCGCCTGGGTCAGGTAACGGAATTCGTTTTCCCACTGAATATTGCCACGCTTGTGAATATAGTGCGGGGTAATGGTGGCATCGAAGTTCGGCGCGATGTTCCAGTAGTACGGCAGGTAGAACTCAAAATAGTTCGTGGTGCTGTATTTGGCGTTCGGGATCAGGAAACCTGAGCGGCGTTTGTCGCCAATCGGTAACTGCAAATAGGGGCTGTAGAACACCGGCACCGGCCCGAGCTTAAAGCGCGCGTTCCAGATTTCCGCCACCTGTTCTTCCCGGTCATGGATCACTTCCGAACCCACCACGCTCCAGGTATTCGACCCCGGCAGACAGGAGGTGAAGGTACCGTTATCCAGAATGGTATAGCGGTTTTCACCGCGCTGTTTCATCAGGTCGGCAGTACCACGACCCTGACGTCCTACCATCTGATAATCGCCTTCCCAGACGTTAGTATCTTTGGTATTCAGATTCGCCCAGGCTTTCGGACCTTTCAGAATGACCTGGTTATCGTCGTAATGTACGTTACCCAGTGCGTCGACGGTGCGCACGGGATCGGCCTGGCCTTCCGCCACCTGCTGATGCAGCTGCATCTCGTCGGCCTGCAAACGGCTGTTACCCTGCTGGACATCAACCTTGCCGGTAAACACGGCATCGTCCGGGTAATTGCCTTTCGCATGGTCCGCGTTAATGGTGACGGGCAGATTGTTAGTATCCCCTGTCACCAGAGGGCGGTTATAGCTTGGTACGCCCAGCATACACTGCGAGGCAAGATCGGCCGCCTGTCCGTACTGGCTGTACAGAGCAGAGGCAATCATGGTGGCCAGAAGGGTGGGAATACGTTTATTCATACGTTGTATTTGTTGTTCCGTCATCAGTGGCTTTACGGCTTGCAAACAGTCAGAGACTAACTTACTCACCTTCGCAGCGCTAGTGTTAATCCTGCCCGTGATCGAGCCTGCTAAAGAAGGCTGTGCCTGTGCACGGCATAGAATGACGGGTATGATAATGCAAATTTTAGCCGACGGCATGACGATTTGGGGAGTATATGCAGTATTGGGGAAAAGTGATTGGTGTCGCCATCGCCTTAATGATGGGCGGGGGCTTCTGGGGCGTGCTCCTCGGGCTATTGATCGGGCATATGTTTGACAAGGCACGCAGCCGTAAAATGGCGTGGTTTGCTAATCAGCGTGAACGTCAGTCGCTCTTTTTCGCCACCACCTTTGAGGTGATGGGCCATTTAACCAAATCCAAAGGCCATGTGACGCAGGCCGATATTCAGGTGGCAACCCTGTTTATGGATCGTATGAATCTGCATGGCGACTCGCGTGCCGCCGCGCAGCAGGCGTTTCGCGTCGGTAAGGCGGATAACTATCCGCTGCGCGAAAAAATGCGTCAGTTCCGCAGCATCTGTTTTGGACGCTTCGATCTGATACGGATGTTTCTGGAAATTCAGATCCAGGCCGCTTTTGCGGACGGCTCGCTGCATCCCAACGAGCGTGAAGTGCTGTATGTGATCGCCGAAGAGCTGGGCATCTCCCGTATGCAGTTCGACCAGTTCTTACGCATGATGCAGGGCGGGGCGCACTTCGGCGATGGCTATCAGCAGCAGTCCGGCGGCGAATGGCAACAGGCGCAGCGCGGACCGACGCTGGAAGACGCCTGCAATGTGCTGGGGGTGAAACCTGACGCCGACGCCACCACCGTCAAGCGCGCTTACCGTAAGCTGATGAGCGAGCACCATCCGGACAAGCTGGTCGCCAAAGGGCTGCCGCCGGAAATGATGGAGATGGCGAAGCAAAAAGCGCAGGAGATCCAGAAAGCCTACGAGCTGATTAAAGAAGCAAAAGGATTTAAATAAGCAGGCAGTCTTTCCCTTCTCCCTCTCCCGGGGGAGAGGGGCTATTCAGCCAGAAACAGCTCCAGCAGCGAATTGAGGAACAGCTTACCCTGTTCGGTGATCTGCCAGCAGGTTGCCGACTCGGTAAGATAGCCAAGGGCAATGGCCTTATCGATTTGCGGGCGGATCACCGCTTCATCAAGCCCGGTGTAGCGCGTAAACTCCGCGCGCGGCGCCGCTTCCAGCAGGCGGAAACGGTTCATAAAGAACTCGAAAGGTTTGTCCTCTGCCGCGACATCATGCTGCTTATCAAGGTAGGTCCCCTGCATATAGCCGCGCGGATGGCGTGTTTTGGCGGTACGCAAAATCCGCCCGTCCGGGAAGGTGACTTTACCGTGCGCGCCGCAGCCAATGCCCAGATAATCGCCGAAGCGCCAGTAGTTAAGGTTATGCTGGCACTGATAGCCTGGTTTCGCGTAGGCCGAGGTTTCATACTGCACATAGCCTGCGGCGGTCAGCAGCTTGTCGCCCTGCTCAAAAATATCCCACAGCGAATCATCATCCGGCAGCACCGGCGGACGCGAGCCAAACAGCGTGCCCGGCTCAATGGTCAGCTGATACCAGGAAAGATGCGGCGGGTTCAGGGCAATCGCCTGACGCAAATCATCCAGCGCTTCTTCCAGAGACTGATCCGGCAGACCGTGCATCAGATCGAGGTTAAAACTGCGCAGCCCCAGCCCGGCGGCGAGATGCGCCGCCCGTTTTGCTTCGTCCGGCCCGTGAATACGCCCCAGACGGCGCAGCTTCTCATCGCTGAAGCTTTGCACGCCAATGGAGATACGGTTAACGCCCGCCCGCTGATACTCAACGAAGCGATCCGCTTCCACCGTGCCGGGGTTGGCTTCCATGGTAATTTCAGCGTCAGCGGCGAGGTTAAGACGCGCCCGCACGCCGTCGAGCAGGGTTTGCATCGCCGGACCGGAAAGCAGGCTCGGCGTACCGCCACCGATAAAAATAGTCTTTACTTCACGTCCCTGGGCATAGGCGGCATCGGCATCCAGATCGCACAGCAGATGCGCCACATAGTCGTCATGGGGCACTTCGCCCTTTAACGCATGGGAGTTGAAATCGCAGTACGGGCATTTCTGCACGCACCAGGGAATATGAATATAAAGACTCAGGGGTGGCAAATTAGCCATTACGCAATGCTTCCAGTAACAGTTTCAGCGCCTGTCCACGATGGGAAATAGCGCTCTTTTCTTCGCGGGTCAGTTCCGCAGCGGTTTTGCCCAGCGAAGGGACAAAGAAAATCGGATCGTAGCCAAAGCCGCCGTTTCCGGCCTGCTCGCGGGTGATGACCCCCTGCCAGCTGCCGTGGCATACCCGCGGTGTCGGATCGTCAGCGTGGCGCATATACACCAGCACACAGTGGAACTGCGCCTGACGTTTATCGTCCGGCACGTCCTGTAATTCTTCGAGCAGTTTTTCGAGATTCTGCTGATCGCTGGCATCAACGCCGGAGAAACGCGCGGAGTAGATCCCCGGCGCGCCGCCCAGCACGTCGACCGCCAGACCGGAGTCATCGGCCAGCGCCGGTAAACCCGTTACTTTCGCCGCATGGCGTGCTTTGATGATCGCATTTTCGATAAAGGTCAGGCCGGTCTCTTCCACGGAATCGACGCCCAGTTCCGTTTGCGCCACCACGTCGAGGCCGAAATCATTCAACAGCGAGGCAAGCTCGCGCACTTTACCGGCGTTACCGGTAGCGAGGACAACTTTTTGCATAGCGGATCCTAATTCAGTAATGCCGCGACGTCAGTCGGGATAGTTTGCGGATGAATAATTTTAACCTGCTTATGGCGGCCCAGTTCGCCTTTTTCAATCACCACCTGGCTTTTGGCGACGCGGAACTGCTTAGCGAGATATTTTACCAGATGCGCATTGGCCTGGCCGTCCACCGGTGGGGCGGTGATGGCGACTTTTACTTCGTCGCCATGCAGCCCGACAATCGCATCCCGGCTGGCTTTCGGCTGAATATACAGCCGTAAAACCAGCCCGTCTTCACAGGCGCAGACTGCACTCACAGCGCCATCCACAGCCCTGGCAGCAGCATATCGCCGGTAGACTGCAACAACTCTGCAATACCCATATTGAGCACGTACAGCAGCAGCACGAGGATCATCGGCGAGAAATCAATACCGCCCATCGACGGCAGCAGGCGGCGGATTGGGCGTAACAGCGGATCGGTCAGCTGCATCAGCACGAACTCTACCGGGCTGCGGCCCTGGCTTACCCAGCTCATGATCGCCATCGCCAGCAGCACCCAGAAAATCAGCAGGCCAATGGTTTTAAGCAGGATCAGTACGGCGGCGATCCAGATGATCGGCTGGAAGGTCACCACCATAAACAGCACGATGGCTTTCAGCACGCACAGCAGAAACGCAACCAGCAGCGAGGCGCTGTCAATCGGCCCCATCGCCGGGATCACCCGACGCAGCGGCCCCACCACCGGCTGGGTCACTTTAACGATAAACTGCGACAGTGGATTGTAAAAATCCACGCGGGCACACTGCATCCAGATGCGCAGCAACAGGATCATCGTATAGAGTTCAATGACCGTCGAGAGCAGGAAAGTCAACGTCTTCATGGCGTTCCTCAGTTTTCCTTATTTTTTGTGTAATCGCGCGCACCAAAGATAGCGGTTCCGATGCGCACCATAGTGCTGCCTGCCGCAATGGCGGCGTCCATATCGTCCGACATTCCCAGCGAAAGGGTGTCGACGGTGGGATAACGCGCTTTGAGCGCGTCAAATGCTACAGCCATTTGCCGTGCCACCGCAAACTGCCTTTCATAATCTGACACAGGCGCAGGGATCGCCATCAGCCCGCGCAGGCGCACGCCGGGCAATTCCGCCACCTGCGCCGCCAGCGCATCCAGCTCGCTCAGGGCAATGCCGGACTTGCTCGCTTCGTCACTAATGTTTATCTGGATCAGGATGTTAAGCGGCGCGAGGGTCGCCGGACGTTGCTCGCTCAGACGGCTGGCGATACGCAGACGATCCACGGTATGACACCAGTCAAAATGCTCCGCCACCAGACGGCTTTTGTTGGACTGCAACGGGCCGATAAAGTGCCACTCCAGCCCGGCGACGCCCGTCTCCTGAAAGTGGCGGATCTTGTCGACGCCTTCCTGAACGTAATTTTCGCCAAACGCGCGCTGACCCGCAGCGACCGCATCTGCGACGGCGCTCGCAGGTTTTGTTTTGCTCACTGCAAGCAGCGTAACTTCTTCTGAAGCACGGCCGCAACGCGTTGCCGCCGCTGAGATTTTATCCCGAACCTGTGCCAGGTTATGCGCTATATCGTTCATGTTTCCAGGAGGCTTTATGGATATGGAAGAGATCGTGGCCCTTAGTGTAAAGCATAACGTCTCGGATCTACACCTGTGCAGTGACGGGCCGCCGCGCTGGCGACGACAGGGCAGGCTGGAGGCCGCGCCTTTTCCGCCGCCGGATCCCGACGCCCTGTTACAGGCCACGCTCGATGAGCAGCAGCGTGACGAGTGGCGCACCCGGCGTCAGGTGGATTTCGCCCTTTCGCTCAATCACCATCGCCTGCGTGCCAGCGCCTTTCGCCACCATCGCGGCATCTCGCTGGCGTTGCGCCTGTTGCCGGATCGTTGCCCGACGCTGGCAGCGCTGGAGACACCGCCGCTTCTGAACACGTTGCTGGCACGGGAAAATGGTCTGATCCTGGTGACCGGGGCGACCGGCAGCGGCAAATCCACCACGCTTGCGGCAATGGTCGACGCGCTTAATCACTCGCTGCATGGCCATATTCTGACGCTGGAGGATCCGGTGGAGTTTGTGCACCAGAGCGCGCAATGCCTGATCCAGCAGCGGGAAATTGGCCCGCACTGCGCCTCGTTTGCCGACGGCTTACGGGCGGCGCTGCGGGAAGATCCCGATGTGATTTTGCTCGGCGAGCTGCGCGATAGTGAAACCATCCGGCTGGCGCTGACGGCGGCGGAGACCGGCCATCTGGTGCTGGCAACCCTGCATACCCGTGGCGCGGCGCAGGCGATAGAGCGGCTGGTGGACACCTTTCCGGCGCAGGAAAAAGATCCGGTACGCAGCCAGCTGGCGGGCAGTTTACAGGCGGTACTGGCGCAAAAGCTGGAGGCTGACAGGCAGGGGGGCAGGGTGGCGCTGTTTGAACTGCTGGTGAACACCCCGGCGGTGGCGAATCTTATTCGCGAGGGGAAAACCCACCAGTTGCCCGGCATGATGCAGACCGGGCAGCAGGCAGGCATGCTGACCTTTGCCCAAAGCCACCAGCAGCGGGTGGCGCAGGGCAGGCTTTAAAGATCAGCGCACGTTCAGGGAGTAAACGGCGGGCAGCGCCCCGGCGGTGGCGACGATCTCCAGACGGATGCGCGTGGCGGTTTGCGGCGTCTCAAAATGGTGTTCACAGACGGAGCGGTGATTGTTGCGCACCTCGGCAAGCAACCGCTCATCGGCCCACAGACGATAATGGGTGATGCAGTGCGGCGTCACGGCCTGATGATGGCCCATCTGTACCGTCTCCATAGCGTTATCAAAGTCATGATCCTGCACCAGCGTCAGATGCCGGAAAGTATGCGGCGCGGGCCACTGCCAGGTCACCTGGGGCGCAGGATCCTGCGCGTCGGGCACCCAGCCGTTGCTGTACTGTTCCGGGCGCAGCCGCCCGTTAAGCAGGTTATCCGGGCTGAAACAGCGCAGCGGCGGATCCAGTCGCAGGGCGGGCATCACCTGATGTGGACGGCGGCGCGGTAGCCAGAAGTCGAACTCATCGACACCGTAATCGCCGTCGGCGACCTGGCGGGTTTGCTTCGCGACGCGGGCATTCAGGCTGTTAAAGACCGTCATTATGCCCGGCAGTGCCGTGTCGGTGAGCGCGATCTCCACGTCATCCTGCGCGTCAAAGGCGACGAAAACATACTGATCGCGATCGCTCTGCCAGCGGAAGGCGCAGCAATGCTCGCCTTCACCAGCGACATGCAGCACGCACTGGTCATAATGCAGTTCCGGCGTAAAGTTGCCGGAGCGGGCGCTGCCCATCAGCGTTACGTTCACCGTCCGGCGCTGACCGGCGCGCAGGGTAAAGGTGAGTTCCGGCAGCGACGCCCCGGCTTTGATCGGCAGCAGCAGCGCCATGCTGGCGGAGAGCGACTGCCAGGCGCCGTTGGACGGCAGCTGGCTGAGCGGGTATTCACTGCTGGCGCTCACGCTGGCGCCTGCCGCCGGGTCGATCAACTGCTGGCGCGGGATATAACAGCCGGTGGCCTGCAAATGCTGCTGGAGCGCGCCAATGTTTTCACGATCAGCGAGCTGGCGCGGAGTAAATCCCTGCTGGTGGCACAGCGCGGCGGCGCGGCCCACCACTTCGCCCAGCAAGCCGCAGGTGCACATCACCCGCGCACTGCCAAAGGCGACGTGGGTGGCGGAGATCAGGCGCCCGGTTAAGAACAGGTTATCCAGCGAGCGACTGTAAAGGCTGCGATAAGGAATGGTATAGGTGCCTTTACTGTGAAATTGTCGGCAGCCGTCGTGAGTGCTGTACACCCCGTCAGCCGGATGCAAATCAATCGACCAGCCGCCGTAGGCCACGGCGTCGTAGTGGTCACGCTGCTCAATAATGTCATGCTGGCACAGCAGATGGTCGCCCACAAACCGGCGGCTCTCGCGCTTGCCGGGGATCGCGCCCACCCATTCAATGGTCATGTTGGCCGCTTCCGGGAACTGGCCGGAGTTTTTAATATGATCCCAGACGCCCCAGACGATTTTCCACAGTTCCCATTTGATGGCTTCGCTTTCGTGCACGGTGTCGAGCCGTCCGCCCCATTCCAGCCACCACAGATCGCAGCCGTTCAGCGTCGAGGTCAGCCGCTTATAGCGCGGGATAGCGGTAATATCAGGCAGCGCGAAAGATGGCGGAACAAACTGCACCGGGCCGTCAGTTTGTTTGGTATAGAAATAGATCGAGTGTCCGAGTTTATGGCCAAAGTTGTCGCCGGGGGCCATTTTTTCACCCAGCTCCGCCATCTCTTCCGCGCCTTCGCGGTACTCCGCGCCCGCCAGATAGCCGAGCACGCCATCACCGGTGGCATCGCAAAACTGGCTGGCGGCGACCTCATAAAAGGTCTCGTTGATCGGGTTAAAGGCTTTGACCTGATGAATACACTGCTGATACGCCTCCACTTCAAACACCGCAGTATTAAGCAGCGGCGTCAGCCCCGGCTGGCTTTTCGCCAGATCCAGCAGCACCAGGTCGAACATCACCGGGTTGCCCTCTTTGTTGCACCAGAGGTTTTCTTCGAGGATCTCGCCCATGATGCCGCCTTCCCGCGACCAGCGGTTATTGTTGCCCATATGCGAGGTCGCGCCGTTAGCCCACAGCCGTACTTCGCTGGAGGCATTACCTCCCAGCACCGGCCTGTCCTGGATCAGCACCACCTGCAAGCCGTCGCGCGCGGCGGCCAGCGCCGCGCAGAGTCCGGCAAGCCCGCCGCCGGCCACCAGCAGGTCGGTTTTCAGCTGCACCGTAGGGAAGGTTCTCGCATCGCGCTGGGGAAAGATTTTCATTATCTTGTTTCCTTCTGTACTGGCGGTAAAATCGACGTTCAGAACGCAAAAATGGAATGGGGGCCGCTCATGTCGTCTCAACCGAATCAAAGCCTGATTGACGGCATTCGCTGTCTGCAATACCTCGTCTCCAGCGGCCGGGCCATCGGTTGTCGCGAACTGGCGCGTCTGATGGGTATCAATACCACCCGCGTTAACCGTCTGCTGATGACCATGGCGTCCATTGGCCTGACGATGCAGGACGAACAGCGGCGTTATCTCCCCGGTCCCGGCATCCACGCGCTGGCGGCGCAGGCCATCCGTGGTTCAGCGCTCTTTTCCCAGGCGCTGCCGTTGCTGGAGCGCCATGCCCCGAAAGACATCGTGGTGGCGCTGGGCGTGCTCTGGGAGGATCAGGTGATTTATATCTATCACTCCAGTCCCGACAGACAGGGCAGCCAGGCGCTGGCGGGTTTTCATATGCTGCCCGCCTGGCAATCGGTCATCGGCATGTCGCTGCTGGCGGCGGAAAGCGACGAGGCGCTGATTGCGCGTTTTTCCCCGGAACAGTGGCAGCAGCTCGGTCCCCATGTGGCGCAACAGCGCGCGCACGGACGCGTGATCTGGCATCACGATGACGGCGAAGTCTCAATGGCCCGCCCGCTCGGTTTTCACTCGGCGGCGCTGGCGTTTGCCGGGATGTGGCAGCCTGACGACAAACAAGTTACCGCCCGGCTGGACGCGCTAAACCAGCTCTGTATCCAGCTAACGCAAAAAGAGTGAGCGCCAAATCGGGCTACACTGTTTCTTTTATAGATACACTATCGGAAATGCAAAAAGCAGGGCCGTAAAGTGTGAGGACGATCGAGGGAATCGTCCCCGACAGCGCTCATGCGTGACGGGGAAGGGGGGATCAAAGATGTTGTTCGAAATAGCTTTCGAGGATGATCACCGCCGAAGCAGAATCGACGTTGCCTTTGGTGAGCGAGCGAAAGCCGCCGTGTTCAAACAGCCCTGAACGGGCTTCCACGGTGCTCAGACGCTCATCGTGTAACTGGATCTTCACGCCGAAACGGCCGTGGATCTTATTGGCAAAGTTGCGCGCGCGGGCGGTCAGCGGCTGTTCGGTGCCGTCCATATTTAACGGCAGGCCCACCACCACTGCATCCGGCTGCCACTCTTTGAGCAGCTTTTCAATCAGCTTCCAGTCCGGCGTGCCGTCCTGCGCTTTGATGGCAGTCAGTGGCCGGGCGGTGCCGGTGATACGCTGGCCGATGGCCACGCCGATGCTTTTGGTACCGAAATCAAACGCCAGTAAAGTGCCGCTCATCAGGCATGCCCCGCCACGCCAGGCATGGTTGAAATATCAATGCCGATAAGTTTTGCCGCCTCGCGCCAGCGGTCGGCAATCGGCGTTTTAAAGAGGATATTCTGATCGGCCGGGGCGGTCAGCCAGGCGTTGTCGAGGATCTCCTGCTCCAGCTGGCCTTTCTCCCAGGAGGCGTAGCCCAGCGCCACCAGCACGTCCGTCGGCTGGTCATCGGTGCCTAAGGTTTCCAGCACGTCCCGGGAGGTGGTGATCACCGTGTTATCGGAAATGCGGATGCTGGAGGCGAATTTGGCGGGCGGCGTATGCAGAATAAAGCCGCGATCTTCCGCCAGCGGGCCGCCGAGGAATACTGGTTTATCCAGGCGGATCGCCGGGTTGCGCGATTCAGGCTGAATTTTAAGTTTCTCAAGCACACCCTCAACCTTGAGGTTTTCCAGCGGCTTATTGATGATGATCCCCATCGCACCTTCATCGTTGTACTCGCAAATGTAGACAACAGCACGACGGAAGATGGGATCCTGGAGAGCAGGCATGGCAATCAGAAAGTGATGCTGTAAATTCATTGTCAAGGTTCTGTTTCCGGTTCAAAAAAGCAGCAAGCGTCCAGTATGCGGGGAAAGCAGCGTGCTGTCACTAGTCAGACACTGGCGGGTTCCCTCCCGCCGGATCGTCAGAGCGGATTACTGACCAAGACGCTTTTCGATGGCGTCCATCAGCATCCCGGTGATGGAGATCGGGAAGACGGCTTCGATTTCACGAATGCAGGTCGGGCTGGTGACGTTGATTTCGGTCAGACGGTCACCAATGATGTCGAGACCAACAAAAATCAGCCCTTTGGCTTTCAGCGTCGGGGCGACGCGGCGGGCGATATCCCAGTCGCTGTCGCTGAGCGGACGCGGTTCGCCACGGCCACCGGCGGCCAGATTGCCACGGGTTTCGCCGCCCTGCGGAATACGCGCCAGGCAGTAAGGCACAGGTTCGCCATCCACTACCAGCACGCGCTTGTCGCCGTCTTTGATGGCGGGCAGATAGTTTTGCGCCATGCAGTAGCGGCTGCCCAGCTCAGTCAGGGTTTCAGCGATCACCGGCAGGTTAGGATCGCCCTCTTTCACGCGAAAAATCGAAGTGCCGCCCATGCCATCCAGCGGTTTTAAAATGATGTCGTGATGCTTTTCCCAGAACGCTTTCAGCTGCGCCTTGTTGCGGGTGACCAGGGTTTCCGGGGTCAGATCGGCAAACCAGGCGGTGAACAGCTTCTCGTTACAGTCGCGCAGGCTCTGCGGCTTATTGACGATCAGCGTGCCTTTCTCTTCGGCGCGTTCAAGGATATAAGTGGCGTAAATAAATTCGGTGTCGAACGGCGGATCTTTACGCATCAGCACGACGTTAAGCGAGGCGAGGTCAATATCCTGCTCGCTGCCGAATTCGTACCATTTATCGTAGTTTTGCTCGACGGAGAGCAGACGCGTGCGGGCGCGGGCTTCACCGTTAGTCAGGTAAAGATCGGCCATTTCCATATAGTGCAGCTCGTAGCCGCGACGTTGCGCTTCCAGCAGCATAGCGAAGCTGGAATCTTTCTTGATGTTAATGTCTGCGATGGGATCCATCACGATGCCGAGCTTAATCATTCTTTTTCTCCGTTACCCCAAATCGCCGAAGCGTACTTGCAGTGCAGTAATTGCGGTGAGCGCGGTCGTTTCAGTGCGCAAAACACGTGGACCCAACAGAATATCAGTAAACTGATAGCGTGCGGTCATGGCGATTTCATCGGCAGATAAACCGCCTTCCGGGCCGATCAGCAGGCGAATACGGCTCACCGGCAACGGCAGTGTGTTGATGCTGGCGCTGGCGCGCGGATGCAAATTCAGCTTGATGCCGTCGTCAGGCTCGGCGCACCAGGCTTCCAGATCCATCGCCGGACGGATTTCCGGGACCACATTGCGACCACACTGTTCACAGGCAGCGATGGCGATTTTCTGCCACTGCTGGATCTTCTTGTTCAGGCGTTCAGCATCCAGTTTAACGCCGCAGCGCTCAGAAAAAAGTGGCGTAATGAGGCTTACCCCCAGTTCGATCGATTTCTGGATGGTGAATTCCATTTTTTCGCCGCGGGACATCACCTGGCCCAGATGAATATGCAGCGGCGATTCACGATCGTCGGTTTCCCCGGACAGAACGCTGACCTCGACGCTTTTTTTATCCGCGCGGAGGATTTCGGCGTCAAAAACCTGATTGCTGCCGTCAAACAACTGCACCTGCTGACCAGCGGTCATACGCAGTACGCGCCCCACATGGTTGGCGGCGTCATCGTTCAGCGCCACCTGCTGACCGACAGTTAAAGATCCCGGGTGATAAATGCGGGGTTTACGCATGCTAGTACTTCCGTTTAATCGCTCAATAATACGCGCCAGTTTAAGTTAGCTCTTTTGTGCCTGACAAGCGCGCAGCACGTAAGGGTTGTGATGCCCCTGCACGGCGGCGATACGGCGGTCGCGCTCACACTCCCAGCTGGTCACCGGATAGAGTTTATCCCACGCGGTGAAAAGCTGCGTCTGCTGACGGGACAAAGAGAGCTGATACTGGTCACGCATGTAGAAATACGTACGCGCGATAGCGCCTCTGGCGCGGGCAGGCGGCTCCGCCAGCTTCGCTTTGAAATCGACTTTCATCGGGCACTGACCGTACTGGCCTTCGCCGCCGTTCCACTGGCTGTACATGAAGTTGCCGCGATCGCCGTTCACTTCGCCGACGGAAGGTTGCAGGTTATGCATATCGCTTTCCATCTGGCGATAGACCGGATCTTTGCTGCAATTTTTGCGGCCGCCGTCCTGCCAGCACTGGCGCTGATGGCCGAACTGCCAGGCGGGCACCACATGCTCCCATTCGATACGGCTGGCGCGGTTTTCGTTTTTACGCACTTTATAGCCGCAGGACGCCAGATCGACGACGCCTTTTTTACCCTGCCAGGTAATTTTGCAGCCGCAGTAAAAATCGCCGGGCGCATCGGCGTTCACTTTGACGCTGGCCGCTTTCGCCTGCGAGAAATTGTTGATACTCCCGGCAATACCGGGAAAGGAAAGGCTGCCAGCCAGTAAAAGGGCAGCAAAAGCAAGTTTGCGGGACATAGCCTGCTCCATATCTGAGTGTGTCCGCACCCTAGCGAAAGCGGTTGTCAGATGCAATCAGTCAGAGCATAAAAGTTCCGAAAATCAGGCCTCCGCCACCAGCGGCTCGCCGCAGTGCACGCAGCGATACACGGCTTCGCCGCGCAGGATCTTGTTGTGGCGGCGCACCGTCAGCTGATGCTGCTGGCAGGGGCAACGGTAAGGGAAGGTATTGCGGCGTACGGACGCCAGCTCAAATTGATGAGTGCGGCGCGCCGGAACGCCAAGCACGCTTTCCATCATCCATTTCCACTCTTTACCGTGCGGCGGCACGCGTCCAAAGTGCTTCCACACCAGCAGATGCGCCAGTTCATGGGGTACCACCTCATCAATAAAAGCCTGCTGATTTTCCATCAGCAGCACGGCATTCAGGCGGATCTCATAGCTTTCCAGCCACGCAGTACCGGCGGCGGTTCCCCGTTGCTGATACACCAGCGCAGGCTCCGGATAGGCGCGGTTGAGTTTCTGATTCGCGAGGGCGAGGTTGTCGCGCAGGCTGCGCATAACGGCCTGTTGGATGGCGATGGGGAGGCGGGTGGTTTTCATAACGGCAGAGAATAGTGCGGTGAAAAAAGAAGTGCAAGAAGGGCGTTGCCGGGTGGCAACGCCCTGAGGCGAACAATCAGTCGTGAGAGCCAATCTCGCGGAGTTTGCGGCCTTTCATCAGGTTACGCTCGATATGCTCCAGCGACACATGCTTGGTTTCCGGCACCAGCCAGAGGGTCAGCACGATGAAGAACAGGTTCAGGCCCGCGTATACCCAGAAGGTGTTGGCGTTGCCCAGCGTGTTGAGCATGGTCAGGAAGGTCGCACCGACGATCATGTTGGCGATCCAGTTGGTGGCGGTAGAGCAGGTGATACCGAAATCGCGGCCTTTCAACGGCTGGATCTCAGAACACAGTACCCAGATCAGCGGGCCAGCACTCATCGCAAAACCAACGATGAACATCAGCAGCATACCGACAGCCACATACTGTTCGGTCGGGGTATCAATACCCACATGCATCATGGTACCCAGTACGCCCATGCCGACCGCCATCACCAGGAAGCCCAGCGTCAGCGTCGGTTTACGGCCCCAGCGATCCACCAGACCGATGGCGATAAAGGTCGCCAGCACGTTGGTCACACCCACAATAACGGTGCCCCACATCTGCTCGGTAGTGTTGGAGTAACCCGCCAGTTCAAAGATTTTCGGCGCGTAATACATGATCACGTTCATACCGGTGAACTGTTGCATCACCTGTAACAGAATGCCGAGGAATACGGCGCGGCGGAAGTTGCTGTTCTCTTTAAACAGCGCCCAGCCGCTCTGCTTAACCTGCAGGCTTTCACGGATCTCATCCAGTTCGTTTTTCGCTTCGGCGCTGGTGTCGCGCAGACGCAGCAGCACRCGCTCGGCATCATGGAAGCGGCGTTTAGCGGCGTACCAGCGCGGGCTGTCCGGCAGGAAAAACACGCCAATCAGCAGCAGAATAGCCGGGATGATGATCACGCCCAGCATCCAGCGCCATGCGCCGCTGTAGCTGAACGCGGTGTCAGAAAGATAGGCACCGAGAATACCTATGGTGATCATCAGCTGGTACATGGAAATCATGCTGCCGCGAATTTTTTCCGGCGCGATTTCAGACAGATACAGCGGGGCGGTATAAGAGGCCACGCCGACCGCAAGGCCGAGCAGCACACGCGAGAGGATCAGTACTTCGACGTTTGGCGCGGCGGCTGAGAACAGCGAACCGATCACAAACAGCACCGCACCGATCATCAGGCTCTTTTTACGCCCGAGACGGAAAGACAGCCAGCCGCTACCCACAGCGCCCACGGCGGCACCGAACATCATGGAACTCACCACCCATTCCTGCGTGTGCGGGCTAATTTTAAACTCATCGGTAATGAAGGGCAGGGCCCCTGCGATCACACCAATATCAAGGCCAAACAGCAGTCCGGCCAGTGCGGCGAGGAAACAGACAAAAAACGTCATTGCCTTGTTAGAACGCCCCTTTTTTTTATTATCAGGCATATCGCCTCCGGTTAAGTCACACATTTATCGACGTAAAGGTTAGGTGAGCAAGCTATTGTTTTGTGTGATGTAAATCACGCTAGTGTAATCGGTTACACCCCGCCTGCAAGACTCATTGTTAAATTAATTAAATTTATCAATAGATTATTATAGTTTTGCAAATCTCATGTGAAAGTACATTCAGATTAAACCGAAGCATGATGTAACAGGAGGTTAAAAATGGCTGAAAAAGCGCAACAGGGCAGGGGATGGCAGGTCAACGGTGATGTAATCGCTTTCAGAAAAAGATGAAATGGGGCACATAAAGTATAGACCGCTCGGCAGGCGGATGGGCCAGGAAAAAGCGTAAAAAAGCAAAAGGCCAGCACAGGGCTGGCCTTTATTACGCGACTGTCAGCAGATTATTTCAGGCCGGCAGCGTCACGCAGCACGGCGGCTTTGTCGGTTTTTTCCCATGGGAAATGTTCACGACCAAAGTGACCGTATGCCGCGGTTTCTTTGTAGATCGGGTGCAGCAGATCCAGCATCTGGATCAGGCCGTACGGACGCAGATCGAAGAACTCGCGCACCAGCAGGGTCAGCTGTTCGGTAGCGATTTTCTCGGTGCCGAAGGTTTCCACCATGATGGAAGTCGGTTCAGCCACGCCAATCGCGTAGGAGACCTGGATTTCACAGCGATCCGCCAGACCCGCCGCCACGATGTTTTTCGCAACGTAACGCGCCGCGTAGGCCGCAGAGCGGTCCACTTTCGATGGATCTTTACCGGAGAAAGCGCCGCCGCCGTGACGCGCCATGCCGCCGTAGGTATCAACGATGATCTTACGACCGGTCAGGCCGCAGTCGCCCATCGGGCCGCCGATAACGAAACGGCCGGTCGGGTTGATGAAGAATTTAGTGGATTCGTTCAGCCACTCCTGTGGCAGAACCGGCTTGATGATCTCTTCCATCACGCCTTCCTGCAGGGCTTTCTGATCGATATCTTCAGCATGCTGCGTGGAAAGCACCACGGCATCGATACCGACAATTTTGCCGTTGTCGTACTGGAAGGTCACCTGGCTTTTCGCGTCAGGACGCAGCCACGGCAGGGTGCCGTTTTTACGCACTTCTGCCTGACGCTGCACCAGACGGTGAGCGTAGGTGATTGGCGCTGGCATCAGCACGTCGGTTTCGTTGGTCGCGTAACCAAACATCAGGCCCTGGTCGCCAGCGCCCTGTTCCAGCGGATCGGCACGGTCAACGCCCTGGTTGATGTCCGGAGACTGTTTACCAATCGCGCTCAGCACGGCGCAGGAGTTGGCGTCAAACCCCATATCAGAATGGACATAACCGATGTCACGCACGGTTTTACGGGTGATTTCTTCGATGTCGACCCATGCACTGGTGGTGATTTCGCCACCCACCAGAACCATCCCGGTTTTCACATAAGTTTCGCAGGCGACGCGCGCTTTCGGATCCTGTTCGAGGATCGCGTCCAGTACGGCATCGGAAATCTGGTCAGCGATTTTATCAGGATGTCCTTCTGAGACAGACTCTGATGTAAAAAGGTGTTTTGCCATGTTCTAAGTCACCCTGGGGTAATGGTATAAGCTCAAACTCTGTGCCGGGGCCGTCGATGCGGCATGCAGGTTAATGACACAGGAAGTCTAAGTGTTAATCTGTATAGATGGATTAACATCTGGACGGCTATTTTAGGTCAATTCTTGAGCCCATTTCCAGCCTTTTTTGAGATTCGTCGCATTCTTGATGGCAGCCCAACGGCGAATTTTACTTATATGCCTGCAAAGCCTGCTTTTTTATTTTGCTTTTTGCCCCCTTTGACGGTATAAAACGCCGCACGCGGCTTATCCCTTGCGGCGCTTTGCGCCAGGGTATAAAAAAGCGCACGACAACGTTTCGTGTCGCCACTTCCAGCCGGGTTGAGCAGTTAAATTCGCTTGGGCTTATCGCTGACCAGACCCCGGTTGGCGTGGAGGTGATACCAGATAATGAACCGTTGTTTACCGCTAGATCTGCCATGCCGTCCGGCCGGGCATCTGACTCCCGCTACCTGCATATCTTCATTGCAATCCTGCCGATGTTTAACCCATCTCGGCGCTTCTCAGGACTCCAGAGCCGGTAAGGCCCTGTAATACCTGAACAAGGGCGCTCCTGTTGATCAGGGGTTTTCTCGTGGTTTCGCTGAACCGTCATAATCTGGTTCGGATACGTGTTTTAAAATGATATGAACAAGAAACCGGTCGCGCAGTCGGCGTACCAGCATAGTCTGCTGGCCACTCTGTCTGTTTATGGGTTGTTATCGCTGTGTTACGCTGCGATAGTAGTCAACTGTTTTATATCCACGGTCTTTCGTGCGGCAAGGGTAATTCCGACTTGCGGTAAGCCGAATTTCACAGGGTATACACTTTCAACTATGTTTGAGGTTCGCTATGTCTGACGACATGTCTTCGCCATCCCCTTCGTCAGCAGGCGAACAGGGTGTACTACGTTCCATGCAGGAGGTAGCCATGAGCTCCCAGGAAGCCAGCAAAATGCTGCGCACCTATAATATTGCCTGGTGGGGCAATAACTACTACGACGTCAACGAACTGGGTCATATCAGCGTTTGCCCGGATCCTGACGTACCGCAAGCGCGCGTTGATCTTGCTGAACTGGTAAAAGCGCGTGAAGCGCAGGGGCAGCGTCTGCCTGCACTGTTCTGCTTCCCGCAGATCCTGCAGCACCGTCTGCGTTCAATCAACGCCGCCTTTAAACGTGCGCGCGAATCCTATGGCTACAATGGCGACTACTTCCTGGTCTACCCGATTAAGGTTAACCAGCATCGTCGCGTTATTGAGTCCCTGATCCACTCCGGTGAACCCCTGGGTCTGGAAGCCGGTTCCAAAGCGGAACTGATGGCGGTGCTGGCCCATGCCGGCATGACCCGCAGCGTGATCGTCTGTAACGGTTATAAAGACCGTGAATACATCCGCCTGGCGCTGATCGGCGAAAAGATGGGCCACAAGGTCTATCTGGTGATCGAGAAGATGTCCGAGATCGCCATCGTGCTGGACGAAGCCGAACGTCTGAACGTCATCCCGCGCCTTGGCGTGCGTGCGCGTCTGGCATCGCAGGGCTCCGGTAAATGGCAGTCCTCCGGCGGTGAAAAATCCAAATTCGGCCTGGCTGCCACCCAGGTGCTGCAACTGGTGGAAATTCTGCGTGAACGCGGTCGTCTGGACAGCATCCAGCTGCTGCACTTCCACCTCGGCTCGCAGATGGCGAACATTCGCGATATCGCCAACGGCGTGCGTGAATCCGCCCGTTTCTACGTTGAGCTGCACAAGCTGGGCGTGAACATCCAGTGCTTCGACGTGGGCGGCGGCCTGGGCGTGGACTATGAAGGCACGCGCTCGCAGTCCGACTGCTCCGTTAACTACGGCCTGAACGAATACGCCAACAACATTATCTGGGCGATTGGCGATGCCTGCGAAGAGCACGGCCTGCCGCATCCGACGGTGATCACCGAGTCTGGCCGCGCCGTGACCGCGCACCATACCGTGCTGGTGTCCAACATCATCGGCGTGGAGCGTAACGAATACACCGAGCCGACCGCGCCGTCCGAAGACGCGCCGCGCGCGCTGCAAAGTATGTGGGAAACCTGGGGCGAAATGCACCAGCCGGGTACCCGTCGCTCCCTGCGCGAATGGCTGCACGACAGCCAGATGGATCTGCACGACATTCACGTCGGCTACTCCTCCGGTGCTTACTCCTTACAGGATCGCGCCTGGGCGGAACAGCTCTACCTGAGCATGTGCCACGAAGTGCAGAAGCAGCTGGATCCGAGCAATCGCGCCCATCGCCCGATTATCGATGAGCTGCAGGAACGTATGGCGGATAAAATTTACGTCAACTTCTCGCTGTTCCAGTCGATGCCGGATGCCTGGGGTATCGATCAGCTGTTCCCGGTGATGCCGCTGGAAGGGCTGAACCAGGTGCCGGAGCGTCGTGCGGTGCTGCTGGATATTACCTGTGACTCGGATGGCGCTATCGATCACTATGTGGATGGCGATGGTATTGCCACCACCATGCCGATGCCGCAGTACGATCCGGAAAACCCGCCGCCGCTGGGCTTCTTTATGGTGGGCGCGTATCAGGAAATTCTCGGCAACATGCATAACCTGTTCGGTGACACCGAAGCGGTGGACGTGTTTGTCTTCCCGGATGGCAGCGTGGAAGTCGAGCTGTCTGACGAAGGCGATACCGTGGCCGATATGCTGGAATACGTGCAGCTGGATCCAAAAACGCTGTTAACGCATTTCCGCGATCAGGTGAAACAAACCGATCTGGATACGGATCTGCAACAGCAGTTCCTCGAAGAATTTGAAGCCGGACTGTACGGGTATACCTACCTGGAAGACGAGTAATCGACTCCCGCTTCGCCCCTAATCCCTTTCTCGTCGGGTTTAACGACGCGGAGGGGATTTTTTTTATATCGACTTTACGAAAGAGGTCACAGACATGAGCACCTTAGGTCATCAGTACGATAACTCTCTGGTATCTAACGCCTTTGGTTTTTTACGCCTTCCGATGAATTTCCAGCCGTATGACAGTGATGCTGACTGGGTGATCACCGGTGTACCTTTTGATATGGCGACCTCCGGCCGTGCCGGTAGCCGTCATGGGCCGGGCGCAATCCGTCAGGTGTCCACCAACCTCGCCTGGGAACACAACCGCTTCCCGTGGAACTTCGACATGCGCGAGCGCCTGAACGTTGTCGACTGTGGCGATCTGGTGTACGCCTTCGGCGATGCGCGTGAAATGAGCGAAAAATTACAGGCCCACGCGGAAAAACTGCTGGCGGCCGGTAAGCGTATGCTCTCCTTCGGCGGCGACCACTTCGTCACGCTGCCGCTGCTGCGCGCCCACGCGAAACACTTCGGCAAAATGGCGCTGGTGCATTTCGATGCCCACACCGACACCTACGCGAACGGCTGCGAGTTCGACCACGGCACCATGTTCTACACCGCGCCGAAAGAAGGCCTGATCGATCCGCACCACTCCGTGCAGATTGGTATCCGTACCGAGTTCGACAAAGACAACGGCTTTACCGTGCTGGATGCCTGCCAGGTAAACGATCGCAGCGTGGACGACATTCTCGCCCAGGTGAAGCAGATTGTGGGCGACATGCCGGTTTATCTGAGCTTTGATATCGACTGTCTGGATCCGGCGTTCGCACCGGGCACCGGCACGCCGGTCATTGGCGGGCTGACCTCCGATCGCGCCATTAAACTGGTGCGCGGCCTGAAAGATCTGAATATCGTGGGTATGGACGTGGTGGAAGTAGCACCGGCTTACGATCAGTCTGAGATCACGGCGCTGGCCGCCGCGACGCTGGCACTGGAGATGTTGTACATCCAGGCCGCCAAAAAAGGCGAGTAATCGGGCTATTTTACTCGCCATTATGGGCCAGGGCAGTGCTCGCCATCCTCACGTACTACGTGTACGCTCCGGTGGCTGCGCGCTGGCCTGACCCAGACTGGCTTCGCCAATTACGCCCGAACAGATTTATTTGATGCCGTCTGCCGCCATGCGATCGCGAATATGCTGCGCACGCGCTTCGGAAGCCGGATGGTCGTCAAACATTGAGCTTTGACGGCCTGCTTCCAGTTTAGAGAGCTTCTCAAAGCTGGTCGCCAGACCGGCCGGGCTGATGCCGCGTTTGCGCAACAGATCGTAAGAGTAGTCATCCGCTTCGGATTCCTGGCGTTGAGAGAACTGGGAATTGACCAGTTTTTCACCCAGATCGCCAAGCTGCGACTGCGACAGACTACCCACTACGCCACCGGCAGACGCCGCCGCCACGCGCACCGCGTTGGTACCCAGCGCCACCTGCATGCCGCGCTTCACATGACCAAGCGCCACGTGACCCATTTCATGGCCGATCACCGCTTCCACTTCGTTATCGTTCATCATATCCATCAGGCCGCTGTATACGCGGATGCAGCCGTTCGCCATCGCAAAGGCGTTCACATCTTTCGTCTCATAGACCTTGTAGTTCACGGCCTGGCCGTTGATGTTGTCGCCCAGCGCGTTGGCGATTTTCGCCAGACGCTGGCTGTAAGCGCTGCTGGCCGGGGAGATCGTCGCTTTGCTGTCCATCTCTTTACAGGCTTCATCGCTTAATGCAATCACCTGCTGATCGCTTAATGAGTAGGCCTGGAACGCTTCCGCGCCGGAGCTCATCAGGCCGTTAGAATCCATGTTCTGGCAGCCGGTCAACGCCGTTGCCACACCCAGAGCAAGCAATGCTGTGCGAATCTTCATGTCTTATCTTCCGCAATGATTAATGCATGTTTTGATAGTCGCCGCGCCTGAACGAAGCGGGCAGTTGCGCTGAGTATAAAGAATAGAACCGGAGGGCGGCGAGCGTTTGCGCAACTTGCGAGCGTGATCCAGAGATTTCTGAAGCGGCAAAAGGATGCTCCATGTACATGAGTTGCCGCTTGGGTTACATTGTTGTCACTTTTTTCCGGCGTAGCCCATTCCGCGCTGTAGTCAAGTCGCCAGGGCATGGCCTTTAACAGTCCGATCTGGAGTCAAAATGTCCTCACGTAAAGAGCTTGCCAACGCTATTCGTGCGCTGAGCATGGACGCAGTACAGAAAGCCAAGTCCGGTCACCCGGGCGCCCCGATGGGCATGGCAGACATCGCCGAAGTCCTGTGGCGCGATTTCCTGAACCATAATCCGCAGAACCCGGCCTGGGCCGATCGTGACCGCTTCGTGCTGTCCAACGGCCACGGCTCCATGCTGATTTACAGCCTGCTGCACCTCACCGGCTACGATCTGCCGATTGAAGAGCTGAAAAACTTCCGCCAGCTGCACTCCAAGACCCCGGGTCACCCGGAAGTGGGCTACACCGCCGGTGTGGAAACCACCACCGGCCCGCTGGGTCAGGGTATTGCTAACGCAGTGGGTATGGCTATCGCTGAGAAAACCCTCGCGGCGCAGTTTAACCGTCCGGGCCACGACATCGTCGACCACTTCACCTACGCCTTCATGGGCGATGGCTGCATGATGGAAGGCATCTCCCACGAAGTGTGCTCCCTTGCCGGTACCCTCGGCCTCGGCAAACTGGTGGCGTTCTATGATGACAACGGCATCTCTATCGACGGCCACGTAGAAGGCTGGTTCACCGACGACACCGCAGCACGTTTTGAAGCCTACGGCTGGCACGTGGTGCGTGGTGTGGACGGTCACGATGCTGACGCGATCAAACGCGCCATCGAAGAAGCTAAATCCGTAACCGACAAACCATCCCTGCTGATGTGCAAAACCATCATTGGTTTCGGTTCCCCGAACAAAGCCGGTACTCACGACTCCCACGGCGCGCCGCTGGGCGACGCGGAAGTGGCGCTGACCCGCGAACAGCTGGGCTGGAAACATGCTGCTTTTGAAATCCCGTCTGACATTTATGCGCAGTGGGATGCGAAAGAAATGGGCGCGGCGAAAGAAAACGCCTGGAACGAGAAGTTCGCGGCCTACGCGAAAGCCTTCCCGCAGGAAGCGGCAGAGTTCACCCGCCGTATGAAAGGTGAAATGCCGGAAGATTTCGCCGCGAAAGCGAATGAATTCATTGCCAAACTGCAGGCAAACCCGGCGAAAATCGCCAGCCGTAAAGCGTCCCAGAATGCGATTGAAGCCTTCGGCCCGTGGCTGCCGGAATTCCTCGGCGGTTCTGCTGACCTGGCGCCAAGCAACCTGACCATCTGGTCCGGCTCGAAAGCGATTAACGAAGACGCCGCAGGTAACTACATCCATTACGGCGTGCGCGAATTCGGTATGACCGCCATTGCCAACGGTATCGCCCTGCACGGCGGTTTCGTGCCGTACACCTCCACCTTCCTGATGTTTGTGGAATACGCCCGTAACGCGGTGCGTATGGCAGCGCTGATGAAACAGCGTCAGGTGATGGTTTACACCCACGACTCCATCGGTCTGGGCGAAGACGGCCCGACGCACCAGCCGGTCGAGCAAATCGCTTCCCTGCGCGTCACCCCGAACATGAGCACCTGGCGTCCGTGCGATCAGGTTGAATCCGCGGTGGCGTGGAAATATGGCGTTGAGCGTCACGATGGCCCGACCGCGCTGATCCTCTCCCGTCAGAACCTGGCGCAACAGGATCGTACCGAGCAGCAGCTGGCAGACATCGCCCGTGGTGGTTATGTGCTGAAAGACAGCGACGGCCAGCCGCAGGTGATTTTCATTGCCACCGGTTCCGAAGTGGAGCTGGCTGTAGGCGCATGGGAAAAACTGACTGCCGAAGGCATCAAAGCCCGCGTGGTCTCCATGCCGTCTACCGATGCGTTCGACAAACAGGATGCCGCTTACCGCGAATCCGTGCTGCCGAAAGCTGTSTCTGCGCGCGTGGCAGTAGAAGCGGGTATCGCCGACTATTGGTACAAATACGTGGGCCTGAACGGCGCTATCGTCGGCATGACCACCTTCGGTGAATCTGCCCCGGCAGAGCAGCTGTTTGAAGCGTTCGGCTTCACGGTCGACAATGTGGTAAGCCAGGCAAAAGCACTGCTGTAATCGTTGTTGTTAAGAAACGGGTCGCTCAGGCGGCCCGTTTTTTTCTATCCGCTTCATCACTTCCAGTAAATTATCAATCGATCGTCCCTGATTAATAAAGATCGCCATATTAAACAGCAAATCAATAAGCCAGGTTTGCGATGCTTTGATCATAGACGCATCGCTTTCATAGCGATTCTGCGACCCTCCAGTTAATAACGTGACATCAGCAAAGGACGTTAAAGGTGAATGCAAATAGCGGGTGATTGCCAGCGTGCTAGCGCCATTCTGCTTTGCGTTCTGAAAAGCATCGACCAGATCGCGCGTTTCTCCGGTATGGCTGATGCCTATTACCAGATCCTGCTTGCCCACCAGCGCAGAATTCAGCAGCATCGTATGGTTATCCGTATGCGCGTCAATTCGCATGCCGATGCGCATAAAGCGATACTTTGCCTCCAGCGCGCTGATGCCCGACATGCCGATACCGTACACATTGATCTGGCTGGCACCGAGCAGCAAAGTCGCCGCCTGCTCCAGGGTAGCGTTGCTTTGCAGCGCCAGGGTTTCGTCCAGCGATGCCTGATTAAGCTGATGCAGCCGACGCGCCACGTCCAGTAATGAGGGCTGTTCGGCGGGACTGTCGCTTTGAGGCAGCGGTTGTAGCGACTGGAGCTGTTCTGCGGTCAGTTCTCTTTTCAGCGCCGCAAAACCTGCCAGGCCAATCTTGCGGCAAAAGCGCACGATCGTCGCTTCGCCCAGCTGCGTTGCGCTGGCAAGGCTCGCGATATTGCGCATGATCACCTGCTGCTGATGGGCCAGAATATAATCCGCCAGCCGCTGCTCGGTGCGGGTGAGTTGGTTGTGATGCATTTTAATTAACGCACTGATCGACATAAACATCCTTTAATCACGGCTGGGCGATGATGGGGGTTTTAAAGAGACGGTAAAAGCCAGGCCGCTCATCCGTTTGAAGGGCGCGCGAACCTCGTCGATGACGAGCTGCTGGCCAGAAAAACTGTTGTGCAGCGTCTGCTGCCAGCATTGTTTAACGCGCGTGGCAATGGTTGCCAGAATAGCCGCTTCGTGTTTGCCGAACTGCGCATAGCTGGCGCCCAGCGCAGGCAGCACGGTTTCCTGTACCGCAAATCGCACTTCGCTCTGATAAGCCCAGTCCGACACCAGACGTTCCAGCATAAAATTGCGTGCCTGCTGCGGGCGGTCGCCGCGACAGGCGAAGGCGAGGGCGGCCAGTACGGTGCCCAGCGTATTACAGGCAGTGTTCCAGCCTGCATAGGCGCTGAGGCGATCCAGCAGGCGATGGTGATCCAGCATTTCAATTAACTCCCGCTCGCCGCCGTTGCTGAAAGCGACATCGGCAATGCCGACCGGTTTGCCACCAATCCATGAAGCCAGCGTGTCGCAAAAGGCGGTAAGGCTGCGGTTACGGTAATAAGAGAGCGCTTTATTGTTCTGCTGCATCCAGCCCTCCTGCATCACCTCGCCGCAGCCGTTGATGCCCAGCAGCGCGTCCGCATTTGCCGGATCATCACAAAGGGCAATACCGCAGGCGCGGCTGTGGGAGAGCAGGCTCTCTTCAAAAGGTCGATCTTCATACTCAGGCACAAATTGCCGAAAAGCCTGATTCGACCAGCAGACCGCAAATTTCAGCCGCGTTGGTTGCCGTGTAAGCCAGGCCCGGGTCAGTAAGGTACAACCTGATTCGTCGGTGCCGGGGTGCAGCCAGACGCGATCCTGCAGGCGATTCGCGGCGATAGCCCGGTAAAGCTGGCGCTGATCCATGGCGGTATAGCCAAAGGGCGAGGCGTCATCCTGTGGGATCAGCAGACACGCCAGCACACCATCAGTAACCAGCTCCAACGCGGCCTGCGTGACGGCGATATTGTGCTGCCGACGCTGTTCGAAATCCGTTCTTGCTGCGCTGTCCAGCTCTGCCGCCAGACGCTGATACTCCAGCTGTTCTTCCGCCGTCAGCAGACCCTGTGCGTCGCGGTCGCGGTAAATGCCGTACTGCCAGATGGCCCGGCCACAGTGCGCATAATAATCCGGCTCTTCTTCGGCGGAATCATAGGCGGGGGTACGCAGGATCAGCGAGGAGGCGGAGATTTCTACTGCCGGATAACGCTGATGGAGCTGACGCAGCCAGTCAAGGCGCGCGTGCAGCGCCTCTGGCGTTAAATGATGCGTACGCGCAGGCAGCAGGCCGCCGTAAATCAGCATATCCAGCGACAGGATCAGCGCATCGGCACCAGCCATATGCGCCTCGATAAACGCGGTGAGCGCGGCAAAGTGGGCGGGTGTTTTGCGGAAACCGAGCAAATCACGCGGCGGCATCACTAGCGTCAGCTGGCTATCCATCGCCGCCAGCGACTGTAGAAAATCGTAGTTATAGGGGCGGGCATCCAGCGGCAGACAGACAATTTTCATCCGTTATGCTCCTTGTTCCGCTTGTTTCTGGCGATTCAGCGCCAGCACGAAAGGCAGATAGATCAACACCGAAAGTATCAGCAACAGCAGGGCCAGCAGCGCGGCGCGCCAGTCCCCGCCCGTGGCGAGAAATGCGGAGAGCACTGGCGGCGTGGTCCAGGGGATCAGCACGGTGGTTTTATCGATCAGCTCAAGCGCGGTGGCGAACCAGGCGATGCCGACGCTCAGGAGCGGCGTCAGAATAAAGGGCACCAGCAGCAGCGGATTAAAGATAATCGGGATGCCAAAAATCATCGGCTCATTGATGTTGAACAACGACGGCACGCCGGAAAGCCGGGTGATGGTCCGGTGATCTTCCCGGCGCGAGGCGATGAGCATGGCGATAACCAATCCGATGGTCTGCCCGCCGCCGCCCATATATCCGAAAGCGTCAATAAAAGGTTTGGTGACAATGTGTGGCGGAACAGCGCCCTGCTGAAGCGCGGCGGCGTTTTCCTGGATCGCCACCAGCAGCGTTGGCTCGGTGATCGGCATCATGATCGATACGCCATGGATGCCGAAAAACCACAGCATATTCATGCTGAACAGCAGGCCGAGCACGCCATGCAGACTTTGTAATGCGTTTTGCAGCGGCGCCTGCACAACCTCGTTCACCAGATGGTGCAGGTTAGTGCCGAAACATACTTCAATTAACACTGCCAGCAGGCCAAACAGGGTGAGCAGCAACAACATGGGAAGAATAACGTTAAAAGAGCTGGCTACAGCGGGTGGAACGCTGTCAGGCATGCGGATCGCCAGATAGCGACTGCGCTGCGCCAGCGTCAACAGTTCGCTGCTTATCAGGGCGATGATAATGCCGACAAACAGGCCGCTGGCGGCGGTTTCGCTGGCGGCGATAAGGCCGGGAACCCGAACGATTTGATCCGCCATCTGCAACGTCTGCTCAAGGGGGAAAAAGATCACCAGACAGGCCAGCGCGAAGACCGCATGAATAGCTCCCGCCTGTTCACGCGCGAGCGCCATGCGCCACGCTATCATCGCTGTTGCGAGTAGCGTCAGAATATTGAGCGTGCCATTGTAAATGCGTATACCAATTTCTCTGGCGGGAACAAGCCAGTCGGCTTTTATACCGAGCAGTCCCATCAGCCCGGCTTTTTCATTCAGTACCACATTATTGATGAGTACAAAAAACGAGGCGGCTATGATCAGCGGCATCAGAAAAATAAATCCTTCCCTGATCGCCGTGAGATGGCGCTGCGCCGCCATTCTGCCTGCCCAGTAAGCCAGCCTGTCGAGTGCCGCGCTGGCGTTAAATCCCTTTATCATTTTTCCTCCTGAGTGTTTGGCTCCACAAGTGCGGCGGCGGCATTATGGAAAAGGGCGCGGAAGAAAAGCATGAAGGCGATCACGCAATGAATTTTTAACTCCAGTTTTTTAAATAAAATGGAGTTAATTCTTCACTTATGAATAAAAAATGTTGCGTCGTGGCTCATGGCAGAGTTACGGTGCGGCGATCCCCAGTAAGGCCGAGGCGGGCGACTGCCCGCTCACCAGCGCCTGCGTGCTGCCGTCCCAGGCAATGCGCCCGTCGGCGATCACCAGCGAGCGCGGGGCGATGCGCAGCGCATCTTCCACACTGTGCGACACCATCAGCAGCGTCAGGTTCTGGCGCTGACACACCTCGTTAACCAGCGCCAGCATCTCCTGACGCAGCGCCGGATCCAGGGCGGAAAACGGCTCATCAAGCAGCAATACCGGCTGTTCGCGCACCAGACAGCGCGCCAGCGCCACGCGCTGACGTTGCCCGCCGGAGAGCTGATCTGGCAGACGATCGAGCAGCGATCCCAGCCCCATCTGCGCGGCAATGGCCGTGAGAGAGGCGCGCTGGGCGTCGTTAAGTTTTAAGCCGGGATGCAGTCCGAGACCAATGTTCTGCCGCACCGTCAGGTGAGTGAACAGATTGTTTTCCTGGAACAGCATCGACACCGGGCGGCGCGACGGCGGCGTGCGGGTGTGATCCTCGTTTTCCAGCACAATAGTGCCGCTGTCCGGCTGTAAAAATCCGGCGATGAGATTGAGCAGCGTGCTTTTCCCCGCGCCGCTCGGCCCGAGGATCGCCACCTGTTCACCCCGCTCGATATTCAGCGTAAAGCGCATGGGCAGGTGATGGTAAAGCCAGGTGGTATCAGTCAGTTTTAGCATGGCGACCCGGTAGTTTTTCAATCACGGTGAACAGGATAAAGCACAGCGCCAGCAGCAGCAGCGCCGTCACCGCCCCGTCCTGGCTGCGATAAGCGCCGATTTGCTGATAAAGGTAGAACGGCAGCGTGCGGAAATCGTCATTGCCGAACAGCGCCACGACGCCAAAATCGCCAATCGACAGCACACAGGCAAACGCCAGCGCCTGCGCCAGCGGACGTTTCAGCGCGCGCAGCTCCACCACCCGCAGACGTTGCAGCCCCGCCATGCCCAGAGACTGGCACAGCAGCCTGTAACGGGCGGCGACATCGCGCATCGGGTTGTCCAGCACTTTCAGCGCATAGGGGATGGCCATCAGCGCGTTAGTAAAAATCACGATGCCGTCAGCGGAGTCCGGCAGGCCGGTGGCGTTGTTAAGCAGTAAAAAGAAGCCAGTCGCCAGCACGATGCCGGGCATCGCGAGGATCAACATACCGGACAGCTCCAGCGCCTGCCCGGCGAAGGGCTGCTGGCGGGCGCGCAGTTCGCGGCTGCTCCACAGCAGCATCATGGTCAGGATCACACACAGCACCCCGGCGCACAGTGCGATGCGCAGCGAGGTCCAGGTCGCCTGCCACAGCACCGGCTGCGCCAGCACATCCAACAGGCTACGATTCAGCCCTTCCACCATCACGGCAATCAGCGGCGGCAGCAACAGCAACAGGGCGAGCACGATCAGCGTGCCATCGGCGAGGCGGCGCAACAGGCTGTCCTGCGGATCGCGCCAGCCGGTGATGTGATTTGAACCGACGGCAATGGCTTTGCTCAGCCGCTGGCTTAACAGCACCAGCCCGAGACAGCAGATCATCTGCACCAGCGCCAGCAGCGCCGCGCGGCCTGGTTCAAAGTCGTAACTCAGCGCCTGATAAATCGCCAGCTCAATGGTGGTGGCCTGTGGTCCACCGCCCAGCGACAGCACGGTGGCAAAGCTGGCGAAGCAGAGCATAAAGATCAGCGCCGCCACCGGCGGAATTTGCCGCCGCAGCCAGGGCCATTCAACAAAGCGGAAAAACGCCCAGCCGCGCATCCCGAGCTGGGCGGCAAGCTGGCGCTGCTCGCCGGGGATCTGCTCCAGTGCCTGTAACAGCAGGCGAGTCGCCATCGGCAGGTTAAAGAAGACGTGGGCCAGCAGGATCCCCTGCAGGCCGTAAGGCGAAAACGTCCAGTGCGATCCGAAAATCTGCGCCAGCCAGCCCTGACGACCATAGACGCTGAGAATGCCGAACACCGCCACCAGCACCGGCAAAATCAGCGTCATGGCGCACAGGCGTAACAGCATTTGCCGCCCAGGAAAGCGGCGGCGGTACAGGGCACGGGACAGGGAAATTGCCGGGGCTACCGACAGCAGGGCAGACAAAAACGCCTGCCAGAACGAGAAGCGCACCACGTGCCACAGGTAGCTGTCCTGCAACAGCGCGGCAACGTCCGTTACTGGCGCATTCATCCACAGCGCAAAAAAAGCCGCCAGCGCCACCGCCACCATCAGCGTGGCTGCGGCGGCACCGGGCAGCAGCCAGCCGGGAATTAACGGCTGACGGCGCGTTGCCATGCACTGATCCAGTCGGCACGCTTCGCGGCAACATCCTGCGGGGAGTATTCCAGCGTGGTGGCCGGTTTCACCAGCTGGTCAAAGCCCGCGGGCAGCGCCACGCTGGTCACCGGATACATCCAGTTGCCGGTAGCGATGGTGTTCTGGAACGCCGGCGTCACCATAAATTTCAGGAACTTCTCCGCCAGTTCCGGCTGCTTGCTGGCAGCGGTGCGGGCGGCAACTTCCACCTGCAAATAGTGCCCTTCGCTGAAGCCCGCCGCGGCGTAGTTGTCTTTCTTCTCTTCAATGGCGTGATACGCCGGGGAGGTGGTGTAGCTCAGCACCAGGTCGCTTTCGCCTTTCAGGAACAGGCCGTAAGCCTCGCTCCAGCCTTTGGTGACGGTGACGGTTTTCGCGGCGAGTTTTTGCCAGGCGTCCGGCGTCTTATCGCCATAGACTTTTTGCATCCACAGCAGCAGGCCGAGGCCCGGCGTGCTGGTGCGCGGATCCTGGTAGATCACACGCCATTTCTGGTCGCTTTCAACCAGTTCTTTCAGGCTTTTCGGCGGGTTTTTCAGTTTATTTTTGTCATAGACGAAGGCGAAATAGCCGTAATCAAACGGTACGAAGGTATCGTTTTTCCAGCCGCCCGGCACGTTCACTGCATCATTCGGGATGCCGCTTTTGGCGAACAGTTTAGTTTGCGTGGCCGCTTCCAGCAGGTTGTTATCCAGCCCCAGCACCACGTCGGCTTTGCTGTTTTTGCCTTCCATGCGCAGACGGTTGAGCAGCGAGACGCCATCTTCCAGCGCCACCAGCTTCAGCTCGCAGTTACAGTCCGCTTCAAAGGCCTTTTTGACTTTCGGGCCTGGACCCCAGTCAGCGGCAAAGGAGTCGTAGGTGTAAACGGTAAGAACGGGTTTGGCAAAGGCGGGCGCGGCAATCAGCAGCAGGAACGGCAGACATTTTTTTAACACTTTGCACCTCAATAAAAGAGAGTGGCAAAGGACTTGAGCGGTAGCCTCAAATCCCTTCGCCGGCGTTATCCGGATCAGGTTCGACGGGTATTTTCTCAGCACACGCGTTCCGCGCAGCACCCCGTTGAGCACGGCGCTAGTGTAATGATTTTGTTGCCGGGCAGCAATGAGGGATGGTTGGGGGC
>NZ_CP127837.1:1908090-1912933 GCF_030291195.1 Enterobacter sp. PGRG2
GGTTTTAAACGTCTTTGCGAGGCGCGCCGCAAACCGTAATGCCAAATCCGCTTGCCGTTGATCGCGTCTGACAGTAGCATCTTCCCGCACCTGCAAAATCAGGTGCCGGGATTGGTCTCCTGCATATCATACCTGCGACATATGACGCGTAAGCGTCTTTCTTATGTCGTGCGTTTGGCTACATCTCWATGGTGGGCTGGRCGGGGGCGCCGCAAGGCGCGCCGGTGTCGGTATGGCCGGTAAGACCAACTCCGTTCAGTCCGCCACCCGTAAGATTGGTCTCTTCGGTGGCGGAATATACATTCACATACCGGAGGCTGCCCTTATGGCTACGACCCTCAACCAGACTCACCCGTTACTTACCGTTCCCTTTACCGCAGACACGGATTTCACCGTGCTGGCGAATCACTGCGAGCATTTTGCTGAAGCGCTGATTGAAAGCGACGATGCGGCGCTGCGCCTCGCGATGTGCGGGCGTCTGAACGCCTGCCTGATGCTGCTACAACCCACACTGAATGACGTTATTCCACCGCATCTGATCCCGCAACTGACGGTGGAAACGCCGCCCGCTGAACCGCCGTGTTTCGAACCGGAATCTGATCTGCTGTGTGAATACTGCCTGGCGTTAACGCGCCTGTTGAACAGCCAGTCGCTGCCGCCGGATATGGAGAAAACCCTGACCGGGTTGCTGTGTGAACTGGTGTGGTATTTCACCGATATTATGAAAGCGCCGCGCTGGGTGAAAGGGACAGAAGCGTAGCCAGCCGTAACATCTTGCCGGGTGCCACCTGTAGGCCCGGCAAGCCTGCGCCGCCGGGCAGGCTGCATCCTTCCCACACCTTTACGCCCGCCATTTCCTGCTGCCCTTTGTAAGATCTCTAACTAAAACTGCTGTCTCTGAGCGTTCAACTATACTGAGTAGTGCCGTTGTCATTTACGCAGGAGACTGCGTGCAGATAATTACCTCAAATTCACCCTACCGATGACCATCTGGAGAATCACATGCAAAAGAGCAAAACCTTGAAAGGACTGCTGGCCGTATCGGCAGTGGCTGCGATGTTCACCACGCTCGGCGTGCAAGCCCAGACACAAACCAGCACTGCAACGAGTGACGCCACCAGCCAGACCGCATCGGGCGCTAAGCTCAGTTCCGGGGACGAAAAAGCGGTGAAGGATATGGCGCAGGCCAATATCAATGAAATCGCCGCCGCCAAGATTGCGCTGAGCAAAGCGCAAAGCAGCGACGTGAAAGCCTTCGCGCAGAAGATGGTCGACGATCATGGTGCAGCTCTGACCAAAGTCCAGACAGTCGCTCAGCAAAAAGGTGTAACGCTGCCGACGGAGCCGGATGCTGAGCATAAGGCTATGGCAGCGAAGCTGGAAAAAGCGAGCGGTGACGACTTTGACAAGATGTATATGGAAAATGCCGGAACGAAAGACCACAAGATGGTACTGACGAAACTGCAGAGCGATGCGAAGATGATCAAAGATCCGGACGTGAAGGCGCTGGCTGACGCACATACGCCGGTCGTTGAGCAGCATCTGAAATCAGCCGAGCAGATGACGAAGTAAGCTGGTCGTTCGGTGGGCACAGGGCCCACCGACTTTTCCCTTAGGGCTCCGGCGGCGCAAACCACGCCGATTTAAAGTCAAACCATCCCAGGGTATTCATGCGCAGGCCGCGCATACTGCGCTGACCGTTGATGGTCAGCCAGTGATGGATCAGCGGCACTATCGCGCGGTTCGCCATCAGTTGCTGGCACCAGTTCGCCAGATTCATTTCGCCTGCGCGCCATTGGGCGGCATCCTGCTGCCAGTCACGGGGAATGCACCGCTGGAGCAGCGGCACTTCGTATAAATGCGTGAACAGCGAAAAATCGAGCGGCAGCGTGAAGTTGGCGCTGTTCAGCCAGATATCGCTGGTCACCTCGCCGCTGTGCCACTCCTCGTACTCCACCTCCTGGATCTCCAGCCGCACATGGTGCTGTGCCAGCAGGGCGATCATCGAGCGGGCGATGACTTTGTGCTCCTGATGTTCCCGGTAGTAGGTAAGGGTGAGGGATTCAAGACCGGCGGGTTTTTCGATCTCGCTACCGCCGGGTCGCGCGTGGTGCCAGCGCGGCAGCAGGCCATATGCCGGAAACCAGAAGCGCTGATAGTGCTCGTCGCCGTGATACAGCAGGCTGGCAGGGGAGAGCACATGGCTGATCCAGTCCCGCACCGCCGCATTGTTGCCCTTTGGCGTACGGGCATCGAACAGCAGGTAGTAGCAGCCCTCTTCAAGACGGCTCTCAATGGCTTTTTCGCCCTCGCCGGGGCCTTCTAGTGTCAGGCCGCCGCTGGGATCGTCGTTCACTTCCGGCAGCACCCAGACGTTCACCTCATCAATCAGCGCGCGAAAGCCAAAGTAGTCGTCAAAAGCCTGGATCTTCAGCTGGCTGCTGTTGTTACGGGTGACGGCATAGGGGCCGGTGCCGACCGGCAGGCTGGCGAAGTTGCTCATCGACTCCCATTCGTGGGGCAGGATCATCGACTGCACATGACCCAGCAGCCAGGGCAGCCAGCTGTCCGGCTCAGAGAGGTGAATGTCCAGCGTCCAGGGCGTGGGAGAGACGATCTGCGTGATGTGCGAATAGAGCGGAAAGGCGTTGATACGCTCAAGGGAGGTGATGACGTCGCGCATCTCCAGTTCGCGGCCGTGGTGAAAATGAATGCCGGGCCGCAGATAAAATCGCCAGTGCAGCGGCGAAAGCTGTTGCCAGTGATGGGCGATATCCGCTTCCAGTTCCCCGTTTTCCTCATTTACCCGCGTCAGGGCGCTGAAGATCTGGCGGGCGATATGGGTTTCAGAGCGTCTTAACGCCGTGCCGGGCAGCAGGTTGCGCAGCGGGCGGTAATAGAGCACACGCAAAATATGGCGGCCCTGGCGAAAACTGCGCCCCAGATGCGACACCAGCATCTGGCGCACGGCGGTTTTGTCGCCCACCAGCTGCACCAGCTGATCGATACGATCCTGCTCCAGCAGATCTTCTGCCCGCTGCTGTTGCAACGCCAGCCCGGTATAAAGGAAGGTGAGACGTGAGCGCTTACCCCGTCCGGCTTCCGCTTCCCATGTCAGCCAGCCGCGCGCCTGCATGGTGTTGAGCAGCGTACGCATATGGCGGCGCGAACAGCTCAGCAGTTCCGCCAGTTCGCTCAGCGTGGTTTCCCTGGAAGCGCCGTCGCAACACTGCCACAGGCGGATGAATTGTTGTTGCAGACGGCCCGACGACATAAAAGGGGAACTCCTGACGAAAACTCATCAATTTATTAATCCCTATATTAAGCCAATACTGAACGTCGATGGAAGCGGGGAGGGCTGCTACAGCATTCGCTTCCACCATGTGTGACTGAGTATTGGTGCTTATCGCCACGCCAGCAGGTATCATCTGCTGGCTTTTTTCATTGTTTGCGCGCGCAAAAGGACGAATTATGCTGTGGCTTATGACGATGGGCAGACGTTTGAACGGGGTCTATGCCGCGTTTATGATCGTTGCCTTTATGATGGGGATCGCCGGCGCATTGCAGGCGCCGACGCTCAGTCTGTTTCTCAGCCGTGAGGTGGGCGCGCAACCCTTCTGGGTGGGCCTGTTTTATACCGTCAACGCCATCGCCGGGATCCTGGTAAGCCTGTGGCTGGCGAAACGATCCGACAGCCGGGGCGATCGCCGCAAACTGATCATGCTCTGTTGCGCCATGGCCATCGGCAATGCGCTGCTGTTTGCTTTCAACCGCCACTATCTGACGCTCATCACCTGTGGCGTGCTGCTGGCCTCCATCGCCAATACCGCCATGCCGCAGCTGTTTGCCCTTGCGCGGGAATATGCCGATAACTCGGCGCGTGAAGTGGTGATGTTCAGTTCGGTGATGCGTGCGCAGCTGTCGCTGGCGTGGGTGATCGGCCCGCCGCTGGCCTTTATGATCGCGCTGAATTACGGCTTCACCGCCATGTTCTGCATCGCCGCCTGGATCTTCGCCATCAGCCTGGCGCTGATTGCGCTGATCCTGCCGTCGGTGGCGCGGGTGGAGCAGGCGGCCGATGTGCCGGTCACCCGCGTCAGCGGCTGGGGCGACAAAAACGTGCGTCTGCTGTTTATCGCCTCCACGCTGATGTGGACCTGCAACACCATGTACATCATCGATATGCCGCTGTGGATCAGTGCCGATCTGGGGCTGCCGGATAAGCTGGCGGGGATCCTGATGGGTACGGCGGCAGGGCTGGAAATTCCGGCGATGATCCTCGCAGGCTTCTACGTTAAGCGCTTCGGCAAACGCCGCATGATGACTCTCGCGGTAGCGGCGGGCGTGCTGTTTTATATCGGCCTGATTTTCTTCCACAGCCATGTGGCGCTGCTCATCCTGCAACTGTTTAACGCCATTTTTATCGGCATTGTCGCCGGGATCGGCATGCTGTGGTTCCAGGATCTGATGCCGGGCCGGGCGGGATCGGCGACCACGCTGTTCACCAACAGTATCTCCACGGGCGTGATTTTAGCCGGGGTGATCCAGGGCGCGCTGGCGCAGAGTTATGGTCACGGGGTGGTGTACTGGGTGATTGCCGGGATTTCGCTGGTGACGCTTGGCATAACCAGCCGGGTGAAAGACGTGTAGATGCGTGGAATGTGCCGGGTGGCGGCTGCGCCTTACCCGGCCTACAAGATCTGGTGGAATGTGCCGGGTGGTGGCTACGCCTTACCCGGCCTACAAGATGTGGTGGTATGTGCCGGATGGCGGCTGCGCTTTATCCGGCCTACAAGATGTGGTGGTATGTGCCGGATGGTGGCTGCGCCTTATCCGGCCTGCG
>NZ_CP127837.1:1912981-1965833 GCF_030291195.1 Enterobacter sp. PGRG2
AGCGCATAAACGCCGGTTGTTTTGCTTCGTAAGACGCGATGGCGTCGTCGTGCTGCAAGGTCAGGCCGATGCTGTCCAGCCCGTTCAGCATACAGTGGCGGCGGAAGGCGTCGATGTTAAAGCGGTAGGTTTTATCCCCGGCCTTCACTTCCTGCGCTTCCAGATCCACTTCAAAGCGGATCCCCGGATTGGCCTTCACCAGCTCAAACAGTTCATCCACTTCGGCGTCGCTCAGTTTCACCGGCAGCAGCTGGTTGTTAAAGCTGTTGCCGTAGAAGATGTCGGCGAAGCTTGGGGCGATCACCACTTTGAAGCCGTAATCGGTCAGCGCCCAGGGGGCGTGCTCACGGGAGGAGCCGCAGCCAAAGTTTTCCCGCGCCAGCAAAATGGACGCGCCTTTGTAGATCGGGAAATTAAGCACGAAGTCAGGATCCGGCTGCTGGCCTTTGTCGTCCAGGAAACGCCAGTCATTAAACAGATGCGCGCCAAAACCGGTGCGGGTCACTTTCTGCAAAAACTGCTTCGGAATGATCGCGTCGGTATCGACGTTGGCGGCATCCAGCGGAACCACCAGGCCGGTATGTTGAATAAATTTCTCTGCCATGATGGTGTCCTTATTTCAGGTTGCGAATGTCAGCGAAGTGACCGGTGACGGCGGCAGCCGCTGCCATGGCCGGGCTCAGCAGGTGCGTGCGTCCGCCGCGGCCCTGACGTCCTTCGAAGTTACGGTTGCTGGTGGAGGCGCAACGCTCGCCGGGGTTCAGGCGGTCATTGTTCATTGCCAGACACATGGAGCAGCCCGGCAGACGCCATTCAAAACCGGCTTCGATGAAAATCTTGTCCAGCCCTTCCGCTTCCGCCTGAGCTTTCACCGGCCCGGAACCCGGCACCACCAGCGCCTGTACGCCCGGCGCGACTTTGCGCCCGCGGGCGATGTCAGCCGCCGCGCGCAGATCTTCAATACGCGAGTTGGTGCAGGAGCCGATAAATACTTTATCGATAGCCACCTCGGTCAGCGGCACGCCCGGTTTCAGGCCCATGTAGGCCAGCGCTTTTTCCGCGGAGGCGCGTTCGACCGGATCGGCAAAAGAAGCCGGATCGGGAATAATATCGTTCACCGAGATCACCTGGCCGGGGTTGGTGCCCCAGGTCACCTGCGGGGCGATCTCTTCGGCGCGCAGCGTCACCACACGGTCAAACTCTGCATCTTCGTCGCTTTTGAGGGTGGACCAGTACGCCACCGCCTCGTCAAAATCGTGGTCTTTCGGCGCGTGCAGACGGCCTTTCACATAGTTGAAGGTGGTTTCATCCGGCGCGACCAGGCCCGCTTTCGCGCCCATCTCAATCGCCATGTTGCACAGCGTCATGCGGCCTTCCATGCTCAGGGCGCGGATCGCGTCGCCGCAAAACTCCACCACATAGCCGGTACCGCCGGCGCTGCCGGTTTTGCCGATGATCGCCAGCACGATGTCTTTCGCGGTGATCCCCGGCGCTGCCTGGCCGGTGACTTCAATCTTCATGGTTTTCGCGCGGCCCTGTTTCAGGGTCTGCGTCGCCAGCACGTGTTCCACTTCCGACGTGCCGATGCCGAACGCCAGCGCGCCAAATGCGCCGTGGGTGGCGGTGTGGGAATCGCCGCAGACGATGGTCATGCCCGGCAGGGTGATGCCCTGTTCCGGCCCCATCACGTGCACGATCCCCTGATACGGGTGGTTCAGATCGTAAAGTTCGACGCCGAATTCATTGCAGTTCTTGATCAGCTCCTGCATCTGGATGCGCGCCATTTCGCCGGAGGCGTTGATGTCTTTGGTCTGCGTCGAGACGTTGTGATCCATGGTGGCGAAGGTTTTACCCGGCTGACGTACCGGGCGCTTGTGGGCGCGCAGGCCATCAAACGCCTGCGGCGAGGTCACTTCGTGCACCAGATGGCGGTCGATATACAGCAACGGGGTTTCGTCTGGCGCTTCATAGACGACGTGCGCATCAAACAATTTTTCATACAAGCTCTTAGCCATGATCACACCCCTTCGGAAACATAACGGGCAATAATGTCGCCCATTTCATCAGTACTGACGGCCGCGCCGCCGTGGGCCAGGTCACCGGTACGCACGCCTTCTTCCAGCGCGCGGTTAATGGCGACTTCAATGGCCGTGGCGGCCTCGTTCGCGTCCAGGCTGTAGCGCAGCAGCAGCGCCAGCGACAGGATCTGCGCGATCGGGTTGGCGATATTTTTCCCGGCGATATCCGGCGCGGAGCCGCCGGCGGGTTCGTACAGACCAAAGCCCTGCTCGTTCAGGCTGGCGGACGGCAGCATACCCATGGAACCGGTGATCATCGCGCATTCGTCAGACAGGATGTCGCCGAACAGGTTAGAGCACAGCAGCACGTCAAACTGCGACGGATCTTTAATCAGCTGCATGGTGGCGTTATCGATATACATATGCGCCAGTTCAACGTCCGGGTATTCCTGCGCGATTTCGTTAACGATTTCGCGCCACAGGATCGACGACTGCAGGACGTTCGCTTTATCGATGGAGGTCACTTTGTGGCGGCGTTTACGCGCCGATTCAAAGGCGATACGCGCGATGCGTTCGATCTCAAAACGGTGATACACCTCGGTGTCGAACGCTTTTTCGTGCTGACCGCTACCTTCGCGGCCCTTCGGCTGACCAAAGTAGATGCCGCCGGTCAGTTCACGTACGCACAGAATGTCGAAGCCGTTCGCGGCGATATCGGCACGCAGCGGGCAAAAGGCTTCCAGCCCCTGGTACAGCTTCGCCGGACGCAGGTTGCTGAACAGCTTAAAGTGTTTACGCAGCGGCAGCAGCGCGCCGCGCTCGGGCTGCTGATCGGGCGGCAGCTTTTCCCATTTCGGGCCGCCGACGGAGCCGAACAGCACCGCATCGGCCTGTTCGCAGCCTTCAACGGTGGCCTGCGGCAGCGGGTTGCCGTGGCGGTCAATGGCGATACCACCCACATCGTAGTGGCTGGTGGAAATACGCATGTCAAAACGGTTACGGATCGCGTCCAGTACTTTCAGGGCTTGCGCCATCACTTCCGGGCCAATGCCGTCGCCCGGCAAAACTGCAATATGATAATTTTTAGACATCACACGGTTTCCTGATTGTTTTCTTTAATAGCTTTGCGTTGCAGTTCTTTTTCGACTTCGTTAGCACGCCAGATATTGTTCAGCACGTGCACCATGGCTTTGGCGGAGGATTCCACGATATCGGTGGCCAGACCCACGCCATGGAAGCGACGCCCGTTATAGTTCGCCACGATGTCCACCTGGCCCAGCGCGTCTTTGCCGTGGCCTTTGGCGGTTAACTGGTATTTCACCAGCTCAATGTTGTAGTCGGTGATGCGGTTGATCGCCTGGTATACGGCGTCGACCGGGCCGTTGCCGTTGGCGGCTTCGGCTTTCACGTCATCACCGCATGCCAGCTTCACGGAGGCGGTGGCGATGTCGTTAGAGCCTGACTGCACGCTGAAGTAATCCAGACGGAAATGCTCCGGCTCTTCCTGCTGCTTATTAATGAAGGCTAAGGCTTCCAGATCGTAATCAAAGACCTGGCCTTTTTTATCCGCCAGCTTCAGGAAGGCGTCGTACAGGTTGTCCAGGTTGTAGTCGCTTTCTTTATAACCCATCTCGTCCATGCGGTGTTTCACAGCGGCGCGGCCAGAGCGGGAGGTCAGGTTCAGCTGCACCTGGTTCAGACCGATGGATTCCGGGGTCATGATTTCGTAGTTGGAGCGGTTTTTCAGTACGCCGTCCTGGTGAATACCGGAGGAGTGGGCGAAAGCGCCGGTGCCGACAATCGCTTTGTTGGCCGGGATCGGCATGTTGCAGATCTGGCTGACCATCTGGCTGGTGCGCCAGATTTCCTGATGGTTGATACGGGTGTGCACCTTCATGATGTCCTGGCGTACTTTGATCGCCATGATCACTTCTTCCAGCGAGCAGTTACCGGCACGCTCGCCGATACCGTTCATCGCGCCTTCGACCTGACGCGCGCCGGCGTTAACGGCGGCCATGGCGTTGCCGACGGCCAGCCCCAGATCGTCATGGGTATGCACAGATATAATGGCTTTATCAATGTTCGGCACGCGCTCATACAGGCCGCTAATGATACTGGCGAATTCGAACGGCATGGTGTAGCCGACGGTATCAGGAATATTAATGGTTCTGGCCCCGGCGTTGATCGCCGCTTCGACCACGCGCGCCAGGTCTTCAATCGGCGTGCGGCCTGCGTCTTCACAGGAGAACTCCACATCGTCGGTATAGTTACGGGCGCGTTTGACCATGTAGACCGCGCGCTCAATCACTTCATCCAGCGTACTGCGCAGTTTGGTGGCGATGTGCATCGGGGAGGTGGCAATAAAAGTGTGAATACGGAAGGCTTCCGCGACTTTCAGCGACTCCGCCGCTACATCAATATCTTTCTCCACACAGCGCGCTAAAGCACAGACGCGGCTGTTTTTAACCTGACGGGCGATGGTCTGCACAGATTCAAAATCGCCAGGGGAGGAGACAGGGAACCCGACTTCCATGACGTCAACACCCATACGTTCCAGCGCCAGCGCGATTTGCAGTTTTTCTTTCACGCTCAGGCTTGCCTGTAATGCCTGTTCACCGTCACGTAAGGTCGTATCGAAAATAATGACTTGTTGCTGGCTCATGGTTTAGGTCCTTTTCTGTCTGAGGGCGCTTTGCTACGAGCATAAAAAAACCCGCGCAATAGCGCGGGTTCGTTATTCTACCGGGAGATGACTTAATTCTGCGTGTCGCCCACCAGTCCACCGCGCAAGGAAGATGCGTTTAGTAGTAGTAGACCGGCGAAACGAACGTGGCGAATCATGTGTCATGCTCCAGATGAATACAATATGCTTCTAGTGGTACTGGATACGTAATCTGATGTCAACCCCCGATCCCGGAAATGCACTTTTTTAAGCGCGTCAGCCGTATGGCGTGATGAGGTAATTGTGCTGTATCTGACAGCAAAGGCAGTGACATCCTTTTTCAAAAAATGACGCGCTTGCATTTTGTGACAAATACACATGACTGCTTATTTTTGTTCGCAAGCCGCAATGACGATTTTCCTGTCTGTATCGCTATGATTTTCCATTACTTGTTTCAGATACTGGTTTTGTCTCAGGAATATATTGTTAAGTATTGTACTTATCATGTTAATTCTCTGGTGCTTTATTGTTTTGAGTTAAGAGAAACTGAAATGGCGATTAAATAAAAGTGATTATGTATATTCATGGTGTTTATGTTTTTATTTGCGTCAAGTTATACGGTGAATGTGTTGATCACTAATACGCCGCATTGATTACCAAATTTAATCTCTTTACTCATCAAGAGATCTTTATATATTCCTATTTTGTAAAAATCTTCTTTTGCTTGTTTCATATGCATGGTAAATAATATTTCACGAAATTATTACTGCATAAGTAAAGGGAGGTTGGCGTGACAGTGGAGTTCAATATGCCCGAAGAAAACATTACCAATATTAATCCATCCGAAGCGACGAAACCCAAGCTGCGAATGGTCGACCTTAATTTACTGACGGTATTTGATGTGGTGATGCAGGAGCAAAACATCACCCGCGCCGCGATGCATTTACAGATGTCGCAACCCGCCGTCAGCAACGCGGTTGCCCGTCTGAAAGTGATGTTCGATGATGAGCTGTTTGTCCGCTATGGCCGCGGCATCCAGCCCACTGCGCGCGCTTTCCAGCTGTACGGATCTGTTCGCCAGGCGTTGCAGCTCATTCAGAATGAACTGCCGGGAGCGGGTTTCGAGCCGATTAACAGCGCACGGGTATTTAATTTATGCGTCTGTAGTCCGCTGGACAATTATCTGACGTCGGTGATTTATAATCGCGTCGAAGAAATGGCCCCCAATATTCATTTAGTCTTTAAATCTTCCCTCAATCACAATACTGAACATCAACTGCGCTATCAGGAAATTGAGTTCGTGATTGGTTATGAAGAATTTCGTCGTCCGGAGTTTTCCTGTATTCCTCTGTTTAAAGATGAAATGGTGCTGGTGGCCAGTAAAAAACATCCGCGCCTGACGGGGCCATTACGGGAAAGCGATGTTTATAATGAAGAGCACGCGGTGGTGGCGCTGGATCGTTATGCCTCTTTTAGCCAGGCATGGTATGACACGCCGGAAAAACAGCGCTGTATCGCTTATCAGGGCATGGCATTAATTAGCGTTCTGAATGTCGTATCGCAAACGCATCTGGTCGCTATTGCGCCGCGCTGGTTAGCGGATGAATATGCCGAGAAATTAGAATTACAAATTCTGCCGTTACCGCTGAAATTGAATAGCCGCACCTGTTTCCTTTCCTGGCACGAAGCGGCAGGGCGCGATAAGGGCCATCAATGGATGGAGGAGTTGCTCGTTTCCGTCTGCCGTCGTTAAATCTTAACAGACGCGCAGCGTCTTATTTATTCTGTTAATCATTTATAATGCAATATTTTCTACTAATGCATTTTTAACGTCAGCCTTCGCGCGACGTTAAAAATGCATGATTACCTGTCTCATTCCCTTTTACCGTGACGATTGGTCATCGTCTTTACTTATCATGGTGTATTCTTCTTTCTGAGCTTCGCCGACCTCTTATTTCTTCTTCCTGATGACTGTCGGGCTAAACCTTTGCCAATTGCCTGCCTGATTTTGAGCGGTTAAGGTGATCCTCAAATAACAAAATAACGCCTGGAGGCAAACCATGGAGATGTTGTCTGGAGCCGAGATGGTCGTCCGATCGCTTATCGATCAGGGCGTAAAGCAAGTATTCGGTTATCCCGGAGGCGCCGTCCTTGATATATATGACGCCTTACATACGGTAGGGGGCATCGATCATGTGCTGGTGCGCCATGAGCAGGCGGCGGTGCATATGGCAGACGGGCTGGCACGCGCGACCGGTGAAGTCGGCGTCGTGCTGGTGACTTCAGGACCGGGCGCCACCAACGCCATTACCGGTATCGCTACCGCGTATATGGACTCTATTCCGCTGGTAGTGCTTTCCGGTCAGGTGGCGACCTCGCTGATTGGCTACGATGCCTTCCAGGAGTGCGACATGGTGGGCATCTCCCGCCCGGTGGTGAAGCACAGTTTCCTCGTCAAACAGACAGAAGACATACCCGGCGTGCTGAAAAAGGCCTTCTGGCTGGCAGCGAGCGGCCGTCCCGGCCCGGTGGTGGTCGATTTGCCGAAAGACATTATGAACCCGGCGAACAAATTCCCTTATGTGTGGCCCGAGTCGGTCAGCATGCGTTCTTATAATCCAACCACCCAGGGGCATAAAGGCCAGATCAAACGCGCGCTGCAAACGCTGATCGCGGCGAAAAATCCGGTGGTTTACGTCGGCGGTGGAGCGGTGAACGCGGGCTGCGAAGCACAGCTGCGCGAGCTTATCGAAAAACTCAATCTGCCGGTGGCGTCATCATTAATGGGGCTGGGGGCGTTTCCGGCCACGCACCGTCAGGCGCTCGGCATGCTCGGGATGCACGGCACTTACGAAGCCAACATGACGATGCACCATTCCGATGTGATCTTCGCCGTTGGCGTGCGTTTCGACGATCGCACCACCAATAACCTGATGAAGTACTGTCCGAATGCCACCGTGCTGCATATCGACATCGATCCCACGTCCATTTCAAAAACCGTGGCGGCGGATGTGCCTATTGTCGGCGATGCGCGTCAGGTGCTGGAGCAGATGCTGGAACTGCTGGGACAGGAAACCTCCAGTCAGCCGCTGGACGATATCCGCGACTGGTGGCTTAAGATCGACCAGTGGCGCGCCCGGCAGTGTCTGAAATATGACACCAGCAGCGAAAGCATTAAGCCGCAGGCGGTGATCGAAACCATCTGGCGCTTAACCCAGGGCGACGCCTATGTGACTTCCGATGTCGGTCAGCACCAGATGTTCGCCGCCCTCTATTATCCCTTTGATAAGCCGCGTCGCTGGATCAACTCCGGCGGCCTCGGCACCATGGGCTTCGGCCTGCCCGCGGCGCTGGGCGTAAAAATGGCGCTGCCGGAGGAAACGGTGATCTGCGTGACCGGTGACGGCAGCATCCAGATGAACATTCAGGAACTCTCCACCGCGTTGCAATACGAGCTGCCGGTGCTGGTGCTCAACCTGAATAACGGTTATCTGGGTATGGTGAAGCAGTGGCAGGACATGATCTATTCCGGCCGCCACTCCCAGTCCTATATGAACTCCCTGCCTGATTTTGTGCGTCTGGCGGAAGCCTACGGGCATGTGGGCATGCGCATTACTCATCCAGCCGAACTGGAAAGCCAGCTGGCAGAAGCCCTTGCGCAGGTACGCAACAATCGTCTGGTGTTTGTCGATGTCTGCGTGGATGGCAGTGAACACGTTTATCCGATGCATATTCGCGGCGGCGGCATGGATGAGATGTGGTTAAGCAAAACGGAGAGGACCTGATTATGCGCCGGATATTATCTGTGTTACTGGAAAACGAGTCCGGGGCCTTGTCCCGCGTGATCGGTCTGTTTTCCCAGCGCGGCTATAACATTGAAAGCCTGACCGTAGCGCCCACTGACGATCCCACGCTTTCGCGCATGACCATTCAGACGGTGGGCGATGCGAAAGTGCTTGAGCAGATCGAAAAGCAGCTGCACAAGCTGGTGGACGTGCTGCGCGTCAACGAACTGGGGCAGGGGGCGCACGTTGAGCGTGAGATCATGCTGGTGAAAATCCAGGCCAGCGGATACGGGCGTGAAGAAGTGAAGCGCAACGCCGAAATCTTCCGTGGACAGATCATCGACGTGACGCCGTCGATTTACACGGTTCAGCTTGCCGGCACCAGCGATAAGTTGGACGCTTTTCTGGCGACGATCCGCGATGTCGCCAAAATTGTCGAAGTGGCACGCTCCGGCGTGGTGGGTCTGTCTCGCGGCGATAAGATCATGCGTTAAGACGATAGCGCCAGCCTAAATCCCGGCCCGACACTCCCTGTCGGGCTTTTTTTTGCGAATTCAATTGAAAGCATGCGCGAAAGCGGTTGCCGCAGTGACTATTCTGCGTTTAGATGTTATGGAATTTAACCTATATCCTCAAAAAGGTTATGGAGTATCTTTTTTTCTTGAGAGGCAATTGTGAAACTGGATGAAATCGCCCGGCTAGCCGGCGTCTCACGTACCACAGCCAGCTATGTCATCAACGGTAAAGCTAAGCAGTATCGTGTCAGCGATAAAACCGTTGAAAAAGTTATGGCCGTGGTCCGTGAGCATAACTACCATCCGAATGCGGTAGCGGCCGGGCTGCGTGCAGGACGTACGCGATCGATTGGACTGGTTATTCCCGATCTGGAGAACACCAGTTATACGCGGATTGCAAACTATCTGGAGCGCCAGGCGCGGCAACGCGGCTATCAGTTACTGATTGCCTGCTCCGAAGATCAGCCGGATAACGAAATGCGCTGCATTGAACATCTGCTGCAACGACAGGTGGATGCCATTATCGTCTCCACCTCGTTACCGCCAGAGCATCCATTTTATCAGCGCTGGGCTAATGACGCGTTCCCCATCGTCGCCCTCGATCGCGCGCTGGATCGTGAGCACTTCACCAGCGTGGTCGGTGCCGATCAGGACGACGCCGAAATGCTGGCCGCCGAATTGCGCACCTTCCCCGCTGAAACGGTTCTTTATTTAGGCGCGCTGCCGGAGCTGTCGGTAAGCTTCCTGCGCGAGCAGGGATTCCGCACCGCCTGGAAAGACGATCCGCGCGAAGTGCAGTATCTCTACGCTAACAGTTATGAACGGGAAGCCGCCGCGCAGCTATTCGAAAAGTGGCTGGAAACACACCCGATGCCGCAGGCGCTGTTCACCACATCTTTTGCGCTGTTGCAGGGCGTGATGGACGTCACGCTGCGTCGCGATGGCAAGCTGCCATCGAATCTGGCTATCGCCACCTTTGGCGACCACGAACTGCTGGACTTCCTGCAATGCCCGGTACTGGCCGTCGCGCAGCGTCACCGTGATGTGGCGGAGCGCGTGCTGGAGATCGTCCTGGCAAGCCTTGATGAACCGCGCAAACCGAAGCCAGGCCTGAGCCGTATCCGGCGTAATCTGTACCGCCGCGGCATACTTAACCGTATTTGAGTTCCACCCGAAAGGCAGCCATAGCTGCCTTTTTCTTTTCTGCTGGTTTTAAATTATCACGCCTGCTTAAGAATCAGATTAATCCTTAAAAAATTCAGGGGCGTTAATAACGAAGGCGATTAATTATCTGTGGCCTGTTTTTCATCATTATAAGAAGTAAGCATTCGTATATTTTGAATTGTTTTGTTACATCCTCATCTGATTTGCCGAATTAACCATCACTTTTCCCGGCGGCTTTTATAAATTGCGCTTATGGCCGCGCAGCCGCGGCATGCGCAGCTTTAACGGGCGCTGTCATCTGAATGCAATATGGCTTAAAATGCCGCCCGCGTCGCAAACTGACACTTTATATTTCAGCACTGCTAAGAAGTGTGAGGGAGCGCTCATGAAGAAATTCGGTTTATTTTCTTACAAATATTCATGACGTTAATTTGCAGTGCAGGTAGGGCAAAATTTCCCCGGTGCCGATCGCTGTCTGAAGCTGGCTGGCTTTTAAATCGCTTAGCGTCAGTGCTGGCTTGACAAGCTTTTCCTCCGCTCCGTAAACTCCTCCAGTGGAGATTTGTGGGATAAAGTGGTGAAAAGGGTCATGGTGAGGTGAAACTGGCATGTTCCGTGGAGCAACATTAGTTAATCTCGACAGTAAAGGCCGGCTCGCTGTGCCTACCCGTCATCGGGAATATCTGGTCGGGCACGCTTCTGGTCAACTGGTTTGCACCATCGACATCCACCACGCCTGTCTGCTGCTTTATCCTCTCCCGGAATGGGAAATTATTGAGCAAAAATTATCGCGTCTGTCGAGTATGAACCCGCTGGAGCGACGTGTGCAGCGTTTACTGCTGGGCCATGCCAGTGAATGTCAGATGGACAGCGCGGGCCGTTTACTGATACCGCCCGTTTTACGGCAGCACGCCGGACTAAACAAAGAAGTGATGCTGGTCGGGCAGTTTAATAAATTTGAACTGTGGGATGAAACGACCTGGTATCAACAGGTCAGGGAAGATATCGACGCTGAGCAATCTGGTGCTGAACAGCTTTCAGATCGATTGCAGGATTTGTCTCTATAACGATGATGGATAATTTTAAACATACTACGGTTCTGCTGGATGAAGCGGTTAACGGCCTTAACATCCAGCCGGACGGCATTTACATTGACGGCACCTTTGGCCGCGGTGGACATTCACGTTTGATCCTCTCTCAGTTGGGAGCGGAAGGTCGCTTACTGGCTATCGATCGCGATCCAGAAGCCATTGCCATTGCTAATACCATTGATGATCCCCGCTTTTCTATTGTGCACGGGCCTTTCTCGGCGCTGGCAGATTACGTTGCTGAGCGCGGGCTGACCGGCAAAATCAACGGCATTCTCCTCGATCTGGGCGTTTCTTCTCCGCAACTTGACGATCCTGAGCGCGGCTTTTCCTTTATGCGCGATGGCCCGCTGGATATGCGTATGGATCCAACGCGGGGCCAGTCTGCCGCCGAATGGCTGCAAAACGCGGACGAAGCTGACATCGCCTGGGTGCTGAAAACCTTCGGCGAAGAGCGTTTCGCAAAACGTATTGCGCGCGCCATTGTCGAGCGTAATCGTCTCGATCCGATGACCCGCACCAAAGAACTGGCGGAAGTGGTCGCTGCGGCCACGCCGATTAAAGATAAGTTTAAACACCCCGCGACCCGTACCTTCCAGGCGGTGCGCATCTGGGTTAACAGTGAACTGGAAGAGATTGAGCTGGCGCTAAAAAACTCGCTCAACGTGCTGGCCCCGGGAGGCCGGCTTTCCATCATCAGTTTCCACTCCCTTGAAGACCGCATTGTGAAGCGCTTTATGCGTGAAAACAGCCGTGGTCCGCAGGTTCCGGCGGGATTACCGATGACGGAAGCACAACTCAGCAAGCTGGGTGGCCGTTATCTGCGGGCATTAGGCAAGTTGATGCCGGGCGATGAAGAAGTGGCAGAGAACCCACGCGCCCGTAGTTCAGTTCTGCGCATCGCAGAGAGGACGAACGCATGATCAGCAGAGTGACAGAGACCTTCAGCAAGGTTAAAGAATCGTTAGGAAGCAACGAGCGCCATGCCTTGCCTGGTGTGATCGGCGACGATCTTTTGCGATTTGGGAAACTGCCACTCTGTCTGTTCATTTGCATCATTGCCACGGCGGTGACGGTAGTCACTACCGCGCACCATACGCGCTTACTCACCGCCCAGCGCGAACAGCTGGTGGTGGAGCGCGATGCGCTGGACATCGAATGGCGCAACCTGATCCTTGAAGAGAACGCGCTCGGCGATCACAGCCGGGTTGAGCGGATCGCCACCGAGAAGCTGCAAATGCAGCATGTCGATCCTTCGCAAGAAAATATTGTCGTACAAAAATAAGGACTTACCCGACGCATGAAAGCAGCGGCGAAGGCGATAAAACCGAAACGCCAGGAAGAACAGGCCAACTTTATTAGTTGGCGTTTTGCGTTGCTTTGCGGTTGCATTCTACTGGCGCTGGCATTTTTGCTGGGTCGCGTAGCATGGTTGCAGATCATCAACCCGGATATGCTGGTGCGGCAGGGCGACTTACGCTCGCTGCGCGTGCAGGAAGTGTCTACCTCGCGCGGTATGATCACCGATCGCTCTGGCCGCCCGCTGGCGGTAAGCGTGCCGGTAAAAGCGATCTGGGCCGATCCGAAAGAGCTGCATGACGCAGGCGGCATTTCGCTGGATAACCGCTGGAAAGCCCTTTCCGACGCGCTGAATATGCCGCTGGATCAGCTTGCGGCGCGCGTCAATGCCAACCCGAAAGGGCGCTTTATCTATCTGGCGCGCCAGGTTAACCCGGATCTGGGCGATTACATCAAAAAACTCAAACTGCCCGGCATTCACTTACGTGAAGAGTCTCGCCGTTACTACCCTTCAGGCGAAGTTACCGCTCACCTCATCGGCTTTACCAACGTTGACAGCCAGGGCATTGAAGGCGTCGAGAAAAGCTTTGATAAATGGCTCACCGGTCAGCCGGGCGAGCGCATCGTGCGTAAAGACCGCTACGGTCGCGTGATCGAAGACATCTCTTCCACCGACAGCCAGGCGGCGCACAACCTGGCGCTGAGTATTGACGAGCGCCTGCAGGCGCTGGTGTACCGAGAACTGAACAACGCCGTCGCCTTTAACAAAGCGGAATCAGGCAGCGCGGTGCTGGTGGATGTGAACACCGGCGAAGTGCTGGCGATGGCGAACAGCCCCTCCTATAACCCGAATAACCTCACCGGCACGCAGAAAGATGTCATGCGTAACCGTACCATCACCGACGTCTTCGAACCCGGTTCGACCGTCAAACCCATGGTGGTGATGACGGCGTTACAGCGCGGCGTGGTGCGGGAAAATACGGTGCTCAACACCGTGCCTTACCGGATCAACGGTCACGAAATCAAAGACGTGGCGCGTTACAGTGAATTAACCCTCACCGGGGTATTGCAGAAGTCGAGTAACGTCGGTGTTTCAAAGCTGGCGTTAGCGATGCCGTCCTCAGCGCTGGTAGAAACTTACTCGCACTTTGGGCTGGGAAAAGCGACCAATTTGGGGTTGGTCGGAGAACGCAGTGGCTTATATCCTCAAAAACAACGGTGGTCTGACATAGAGAGGGCCACCTTCTCTTTCGGCTACGGGCTAATGGTAACGCCGTTACAGTTAGCGCGAGTCTACGCAACGATTGGCAGCTATGGCGTTTATCGTCCGCTGTCGATCACCAAAGTTGATCCCCCGGTGCCGGGCGAACGTATCTTCCCGGAATCCATTGTGCGTACCGTGGTGCACATGATGGAAAGCGTGGCGCTGCCTGGCGGCGGCGGCGTGAAAGCGGCGATCAAAGGCTATCGCATTGCCATCAAAACCGGTACGGCGAAAAAAGTCGGCCCGGACGGAAAATACATCAATAAATACATTGCTTACACCGCAGGCGTTGCGCCCGCCAGTCAGCCGCGTTTCGCGCTGGTGGTGGTGATTAACGATCCGCAGGCGGGTAAATATTACGGTGGCGCCGTTTCCGCGCCGGTGTTCGGTGCCATCATGGGCGGCGTTCTGCGCACCATGAACATCGAACCGGATGCGCTGGCGACGGGCGAGAAAAGTGAATTTGTGATTAATCAAGGCGAGGCAACAGGTGGCAGATCGTAATTTGCGCGACCTACTCGCTCCGTGGGTACCAGCACTGCCTGCGAGAGCACTTCGGGAAATGACACTCGACAGCCGCGTGGCGGCGTCGGGCGATCTCTTTGTGGCCGTTGTTGGTCATCAGACGGACGGGCGTCGTTATATCCCGCAGGCGATTGCCCAGGGTGTTGCCGCTATTATTGCCGAAGCGCAGGGTGAAGCCACCGACGGCGAGGTGCGTGAAATGCACGGCGTGCCGGTGATCTACCTGAGCCAGCTTAATGAACGCCTCTCCGCGCTGGCGGGCCGTTTTTACGATGAGCCGTCAGATCGGTTACGCCTGATTGGCGTGACCGGCACCAACGGCAAAACCACCACCACGCAGCTTATTGCGCAGTGGGGCCAGCTGCTCGGCGAAACCAGCGCCGTGATGGGCACCGTCGGTAACGGTTTACTGGGCAACGTTATTCCTACTGAAAACACCACCGGCTCCGCCGTTGATGTGCAGCATGTGATTGCCGGACTGGCAGAGCAGGGCGCGACCCTGGCGGCAATGGAAGTCTCTTCCCACGGTCTGATCCAGCACCGCGTGGCGGCGCTCAAATTCCGCGCCAGCGTCTTTACCAATTTAAGCCGTGATCACCTTGATTATCATGGCGATATGGAAAACTACGAAGCGGCAAAATGGCTGCTGTTTTCCGCGCATCATTATGGCGAAGCCATTGTGAACGCCGATGATGAAGTGGGCCGCCGCTGGCTGGCAAAACTGCCGGACGCGGTTGCCGTTTCGATGGAAGATCACATCAACCCGGACTGTCATGGCCGCTGGTTAAAAGCGACCGACGTCAACTATCACGACAGCGGCGCGACTATCCGTTTTGACTCCTCCTGGGGCGAAGGCGAGATCGAAAGCCGTCTGATGGGCGCCTTTAACGTCAGCAATTTACTGCTGGCGCTGGCCACCCTGCTGGCGCTGGATTTCCCGTTAAGCGATCTGCTGAAAACCGCTGCGCGCCTGCAACCGGTATGCGGCCGTATGGAAGTGTTCAGCGCGCCGGGTAAACCGACGGTGGTGGTGGATTACGCGCACACGCCGGATGCGCTGGAAAAAGCCCTGCAGGCGGCGCGCCTGCACTGCACCGGCAAACTGTGGTGCGTGTTTGGCTGCGGCGGCGATCGCGATAAAGGCAAGCGTCCGCTGATGGGGGCCATTGCCGAAGAGTTCGCCGACATCGCCGTAGTGACCGACGACAACCCGCGTACCGAAGAGCCGCGCGCCATCATCAACGACATTCTGGCCGGTATGCTGGACGCAGGCCATGCCCGCGTCGTGGAAGGCCGTGCGGAAGCGGTGACCAACGCCATTATGCAGGCCCAGGAGAACGACGTGGTGCTGCTGGCGGGCAAAGGACATGAAGATTATCAGATTATCGGCACCAACCGTCTGGATTACTCGGATCGCGTGACTGCCGCTCGTCTGCTGGGAGTGGTCGCATGATCAGCGTGAATTTAAGCCAGCTTGCCGGGATCCTGAAAGGTGAACTGATCGGTTCGGATCTGACTATTGATGCGGTGACGACCGACACGCGTAAACTGACGCCCGGCTGCCTGTTTGTGGCCCTGAAAGGCGAACGTTTCGACGCTCACGATTTTGCCGCGACCGCTAAAGAAGGCGGCGCGGGCGCGCTGCTGGTCAGCCGCAAAGTGGAGTGCGATTTACCGCAGCTGCTGGTGAAAGACACCCGTTTAGCCTTTGGCGAACTGGCGGCCTGGGTGCGTCAGCAGGTGCCGACGCGCGTCGTGGCGCTGACCGGTTCCTCCGGCAAAACCTCGGTCAAAGAGATGACCGCGGCGATCCTCAGCCAGTGCGGAAACACACTTTATACCGCCGGCAACCTAAATAATGACATCGGCGTGCCGATGACATTGCTGCGTCTGACGCCGGAGCACGAATTTGCGGTGATCGAACTGGGTGCCAACCACCAGGGCGAAATCGCCTGGACCGTGAGTCTGACCCGTCCGGAAGCGGCGCTGGTGAATAACCTGGCGGCGGCGCATCTGGAAGGTTTCGGATCGCTGGCCGGCGTGGCGAAGGCCAAAGGTGAGATCTTCACCGGCCTGCCGCAAAACGGCATAGCGATCATGAACGCGGATAATAACGACTGGCTTAACTGGCAGAGCGTGATTGGCGATCGTAAAACCTGGCGTTTTTCCCCGAATGCCGCCAACAGCGATTTTACCGCCACCAATATCCATGTGACCTCCCACGGCACGGAATTCACCCTGCAAACGCCGACCGGCGATGTTGAGGTGCTGCTGCCGCTGCCGGGCCGTCATAACATTGCTAACGCGCTGGCCGCGACGGCATTGTCTATGGCAGTGGGCGCAACCCTGGACGCGGTGAAAACCGGGCTGGCGCAGCTGAAAGCCGTACCGGGGCGTTTGTTCCCGATTGCGCTGGGGGAAAACCAGCTGCTGCTGGATGACTCCTATAACGCCAACGTCGGTTCCATGACCGCCGCCGCGCAGGTGCTGTCTGAAATGCCGGGCTACCGCGTGATGGTGGTGGGCGATATGGCGGAACTGGGCGCAGAAAGCGAAGAATGTCATGCGCAGGTCGGCGCCGCCGCGAAAGCCGCAGGCCTGGATCGGGTACTGAGCGTAGGTACAGCAAGTAAAACCCTTAGCGACGCCAGCGGTGTGGGCGAGCATTTTAACGATAAGTCTGCGGTCGTAACGCGTCTGAAAGCGCTGATCGCAGAACATCAAATTATCACCATTCTGGTGAAAGGTTCACGTAGTGCTGCCATGGAAGAGGTAGTACACGCATTACAGGAGAACGGGACATGTTAGTGTGGCTGGCCGAGCATCTGGTCAAATATTATTCTGGCTTTAACGTCTTTTCTTATCTGACGTTTCGCGCCATTGTCAGCCTGCTGACCGCGCTGTTCATCTCGCTGTGGATGGGCCCGCGCATGATTGCCCGTCTGCAAAAACTCGCTTTTGGCCAGGTCGTCCGTAACGACGGTCCGGAATCGCACTTCAGTAAACGCGGTACGCCAACCATGGGCGGGATCATGATCCTGACCGCGATTGTCATTTCCGTCCTGCTGTGGGCCTATCCCTCCAACCCTTACGTCTGGTGCGTACTGGTGGTGCTGGTCGGCTACGGCATCATCGGCTTTGTGGATGATTACCGCAAGGTGGTGCGTAAAGACACCAAAGGACTGATTGCCCGCTGGAAGTATTTCTGGATGTCAGTGATCGCGCTGGGCGTGGCCTTTGCGCTTTACCTCGCCGGTAACGATACGCCAGCCACGCAGCTGGTAGTGCCGTTCTTCAAGGACGTGATGCCGCAGCTGGGGCTGTTCTATGTGCTGCTGGCCTACTTCGTGATTGTCGGCACCGGCAACGCAGTCAACCTGACTGACGGTCTGGATGGCCTTGCCATTATGCCGACGGTGTTTGTCGCCGGGGGCTTTGCGCTGGTGGCCTGGGCGTCCGGTAACATGAATTTCGCCAACTATCTGCACATCCCTTACCTGCGTCATGCGGGTGAACTGGTGATCGTCTGTACGGCAATCGTCGGCGCAGGACTCGGTTTCTTATGGTTCAACACCTATCCGGCGCAGGTCTTTATGGGCGACGTCGGCTCGCTGGCGCTGGGCGGCGCGCTGGGCATTATCGCCGTGCTGCTGCGTCAGGAATTCCTGCTGGTGATCATGGGCGGCGTCTTTGTGGTGGAAACCCTGTCGGTGATCCTGCAGGTTGGCTCGTTTAAACTGCGCGGCCAGCGGATCTTCCGCATGGCGCCGATCCATCACCATTACGAACTGAAAGGCTGGCCGGAGCCGCGCGTTATTGTGCGCTTCTGGATTATTTCGCTGATGCTGGTCCTCATCGGACTGGCAACGCTGAAGGTACGTTAATCATGGCAGATTACCAGGGCAAAAAAGTCGTCATCATCGGGTTAGGTTTAACCGGCCTGTCCTGCGTGGACTTTTTCCTTGCGCGCGGCGTTAACCCGCGGGTAATGGACACGCGCGTTGCGCCGCCGGGGCTGGACAAGCTGCCGGAAACGGTGGAGCGCCATCTTGGTAGTCTGAATGACGACTGGCTGCTGGCCGCCGATCTGATTGTCGCCAGTCCGGGTATGGCGCTGGCGCATCCGTCCCTCAGCGCCGCCGCCGATGAAGGCGTGGAGATTATCGGCGACATCGAACTGTTTTGCCGTGAAGCCCAGGCGCCGATCATCGCCATTACCGGTTCAAACGGTAAAAGCACCGTCACCACTCTGGTGGGCGAAATGGCGAAAGCTGCGGGTATGAACGTTGGCGTCGGCGGCAATATCGGCCTGCCTGCGCTGATGCTGCTGGACAGCGCCTGTGAACTGTACGTGCTGGAACTGTCGAGCTTCCAGCTGGAAACTACCACCAGCCTGCGCAGCGTGGCGGCGACGATCCTGAACGTCACTGAAGATCATATGGATCGCTATCCGTTTGGCCTCCAGCAGTATCGTGCGGCGAAACTGCGCGTCTATGAAAACGCCAAAGTCTGCGTGGTGAATGCCGATGATGCGCTGACCATGCCGGTGCGTGGCGCGGACGAACGCTGCATCAGCTTCGGCGTGGATGTGGGCGACTATCACCTGAACCGCCAGCAGGGGGAAACCTGGCTGCGCGTGAAGGGCGAAAAGGTGCTGAACGTAAAAGAGATGAAGCTTACGGGGCAGCATAACTACACCAATGCGCTGGCGGCGCTGGCGCTGGCGGATGCCGCCGGTATACCGCGCGCCAGCAGCCTGAAAGCGCTAACCACCTTCACCGGTCTCGCGCACCGTTTCCAGCTGGCCCTTGAGCATAACGGCGTACGCTGGATCAACGACTCCAAAGCCACCAACGTCGGCAGCACCGAAGCGGCGCTGAACGGCCTGCAGGTGGACGGCACCTTACATTTATTGCTCGGCGGCGACGGCAAATCCGCGGATTTCTCGCCGCTGGGGCGTTATCTGACCGGCGATCGTGTTCGCCTGTACTGCTTTGGCCGCGACGGCGCTGAACTTGCCGCGCTGCGTCCGGACGTTGCCGTGCAAACGGAAACCATGGAACAGGCGATGCGCCTGATCGCGCCGCAGGTAAAAGCCGGGGACATGGTGCTGCTGTCGCCCGCCTGCGCCAGCCTGGATCAGTTTAAGAATTTCGAACAACGGGGCGATCTCTTTACCCGTCTGGCGAGGGAGTTAGGCTGATGCGTTTATCGCTACCGCGCCTTCGACTGCCGCGCCTGCCGGGGATGGGTATCCTTGGCTGGGCTGGCTCGGCACTTCGTGGCTGGGTCATGGGATCCCGTGAGAAAGACACCGACAGTCTGATCATGTATGACCGCATGCTGCTGTGGCTGACGCTTGGCCTGGGTGCGGTAGGTTTTATCATGGTGACCTCGGCGTCGATGCCGGTCGGCCAGCGCCTGACTAACGATCCGTTCTTCTTCGCCAAACGTGACGCGCTGTATCTGTTCCTCGCGTTTTGTCTGGCGGTGATCACCCTGCGTCTGCCGATGACCTTCTGGCAGCGCTACAGCTCGGCGATGCTGATCCTCGCCATTATCATGCTGCTGCTGGTTCTGGTAGTGGGCAGCTCGATCAACGGGGCATCGCGCTGGATCGATTTAGGGCTGATGCGTTTCCAGCCCGCGGAATTTACCAAGCTGTCGCTGTTCTGCTATCTGGCGAACTACCTGGTGCGTAAGGTTGATGAGGTGCGAAATAACCTGCGCGGCTTCTTAAAACCGATGGGCGTGATCCTCGTGCTGGCGGTGTTACTGCTGGCGCAGCCTGACCTCGGTACGGTGGTGGTGCTCTTTGTCACCACGCTCGCGATGCTGTTTCTGGCGGGCGCCAAGCTGTGGCAGTTCATCGCCATTATCGGCATGGGCATCTCCGCGGTGGTGCTGCTGATCCTCGCCGAACCCTATCGTATCCGCCGCGTGACCTCTTTCTGGCGTCCGTGGGACGATCCGTTCGGCAGTGGTTACCAGCTTACGCAGTCGCTGATGGCATTTGGTCGCGGCGAATTGTGGGGGCAGGGGCTGGGGAATTCGGTACAGAAACTGGAATATCTGCCCGAAGCGCATACTGACTTTATCTTCGCCATTATTGGTGAGGAACTGGGTTATATCGGTGTGGTACTGGCGCTTTTGATGGTATTCTTCGTCGCTTTCCGCGCCATGTCCATCGGTCGCAAGGCGCTGGAGATCGATCAGCGTTTTTCCGGCTTTCTGGCCTGTTCGATCGGCGTCTGGTTCAGCTTCCAGGCGCTGGTTAACGTCGGTGCGGCGGCGGGTATGCTGCCAACCAAGGGTCTGACGCTACCGCTGATCAGTTACGGTGGTTCCAGTTTGTTGATTATGTCGACGGCGATCATGCTGCTGTTACGTATTGATTATGAAACTCGTCTGGAAAAAGCCCAGGCGTTTACACGAGGTGTTCGATGAGTGTTCAGGCGAAGCGATTAATGGTGATGGCTGGCGGCACCGGCGGGCATGTTTTCCCCGGGCTGGCGGTTGCGCATCATTTAATGGCTGAGGGCTGGCAGGTTCGCTGGCTGGGCACCGCCGACCGAATGGAAGCGGATTTAGTGCCGAAACACGGCATCGAGATCGATTTTATCCGCATTTCCGGCCTGCGCGGGAAAGGCGTGAAAGCGCTGCTGCTGGCGCCGCTGCGAATTTTCAACGCCTGGCGTCAGGCGCGCGCCATCATGAAGCGCTTTCGTCCGGACGTGGTGCTGGGCATGGGCGGTTATGTGTCAGGCCCCGGCGGGCTGGCGGCCTGGTCGCTGGGCATTCCCGTGGTGCTTCATGAGCAGAACGGCATCGCCGGTCTGACCAACAAGTGGCTGGCGAAAATCGCCAGAACGGTGATGCAGGCGTTTCCCGGTGCCTTTGCCAATGCAGAGGTGGTCGGCAACCCGGTGCGTACCGATGTGCTGGCGCTGCCGCTGCCGCAGGATCGTCTGGCCGGTCGTGAAGGGCCGGTGCGCGTGCTGGTGGTGGGCGGCTCCCAGGGGGCGCGCATCCTGAACCAGACCATGCCGCAGGTCGCCGCGAAGCTCGCCGACCGCGTCACCATCTGGCATCAGAGCGGCAAGGGCGCGCAGCAGACCGTCGAGCAGGCGTATGCGGAAAACGGTCAGCCGCAGCATAAAGTTACCGAATTTATTGACGATATGGCGGCAGCTTATGCCTGGGCCGATGTCGTGGTTTGCCGTTCCGGCGCGTTAACGGTGAGCGAAATTGCCGCCGCCGGTTTACCGGCGCTGTTTGTGCCCTTCCAGCACAAAGATCGGCAGCAGTACTGGAATGCCCTGCCGCTTGAAAAAGCGAGCGCGGCAAAGATCCTTGAACAGCCGCAGTTTACCGTCGATGCCGTGGCAGAGACGCTGGCGGGCTGGGATCGCAGAACATTATTAGTCATGGCAGAGCGCGCACGTGCCGCCGCCATACCGGATGCAACCGATCGGGTTGCCAGAGCAGTATGCCTTGCAGCACAGGCATAAAGATCGCGACGCCTTTTGCGTCGCACGAATTTTTGAAGTCGATGGCGTTTAGAGAATGAATACACAACAACTGGCGAAACTGCGTTCTATCGTGCCCGAGATGCGTCGCGTCCGGCACATTCACTTTGTTGGCATTGGCGGTGCCGGTATGGGCGGTATCGCTGAAGTGCTGGCCAACGAAGGCTATCAGATCAGCGGCTCCGATCTGGCGCCCAATCCGGTGACGCAGCAGTTGTCTTCCCTCGGCGCGACCATCTACTTCAATCACCGTCCAGAAAACGTACTGGATGCCAGCGTGGTGGTGGTGTCGAGCGCCATTACCGCGGATAACCCGGAGATCGTCGCCGCTCATGAAGCGCGCATTCCGGTGATCCGCCGCGCTGAAATGCTGGCGGAGTTAATGCGTTTTCGTCACGGTATCGCCATCGCCGGTACGCACGGTAAAACCACCACCACGGCGATGGTGGCCAGTATTTATGCGGAAGCAGGGCTGGATCCGACCTTCGTTAACGGCGGTCTGGTGAAAGCGGCGGGCGTGCATGCGCGTCTGGGTCACAGCCGTTATCTCATCGCCGAGGCGGATGAGAGCGATGCCTCTTTCCTGCATTTGCAGCCGATGGTGGCGATTGTTACCAATATCGAAGCCGATCATATGGATACCTACCAGGGCGACTTTGAAAATTTAAAGCAGACGTTCATTAACTTCCTGCACAACCTGCCGTTTTATGGTCGTGCGGTAATGTGCGTGGACGATGGCGTGATCCGTGAGCTGCTGCCGCGTGTGGGACGTCAGACGACCACTTATGGCTTCAGTGATGATGCGGATGTGCGCATTGAAAATTATCGCCAGACCGGGCCGCAGGGGCACTTTACGCTGCTGCGTCAGGACAAGCCTGCGCTGCACGTAACGCTGAACGCGCCGGGTCGCCATAACGCGCTGAACGCAGCGGCGGCGGTAGCGGTCGCTACAGAAGAAGGTATCGACGATGCGGCGATCCTGCGCGCGCTGGAAAGTTTCCAGGGCACCGGCCGTCGTTTCGATTTCCTCGGTGAATTCCCGTTAGAGACGGTGAACGGTAAAGCAGGTACCGCGATGCTGGTTGATGATTACGGTCATCACCCGACGGAAGTGGACGCCACGATCAAAGCGGCACGCGCGGGCTGGCCGGAAAAGAATCTGATCATGATCTTCCAGCCGCACCGCTATACCCGTACCCGCGATCTCTACGACGATTTCGCCAACGTGCTGACGCAGGTGGATACCCTGCTGATGCTGGATGTGTATTCCGCCGGCGAAACGCCGATCCCGGGCGCAGACAGCCGTTCGCTTTGCCGTACCATTCGTGGTCGCGGTAAAATCGACCCGATCCTTGTGCCGGATCACGCGCAGGTGGCGGCGATGCTGGCGCCGGTATTAACCGGCAACGATCTGATTCTGGTGCAGGGCGCAGGCAATATCGGCAAAATCGCCCGCAGCCTTGCTGAAAGTAAACTGAAACCGCAAACCCAGGAGGAAGAACATCATGGCTGAGAAAGTTGCCGTCCTCTTTGGCGGAACCTCTGCGGAACGTGACGTATCGCTGAATTCCGGCGCGGCAGTGCTGGCCGGTCTGCGCGAAGGGGGCGTTGATGCCCATCCTGTTGATCCGCGCGATACCGATGTCACGCAGTTAAAAGCGCTCGGCTATCAGAAAGTGTTTATTGCCCTGCACGGTCGCGGGGGAGAAGATGGCACGTTACAGGGATTGCTGGAGCTGATCGGGCTGCCCTATACCGGCAGCGGCGTGATGGCGTCGGCGATCTCCATGGACAAACTGCGCAGCAAATTGTTGTGGCAGGGCGCGGGTTTACCGGTCGCCCCCTGGGTGGCGCTAACCCGTAAGGCCTTCGAAGCGGGTCTTGATGACGCCGTTACGGCACAGATTTCCGCGCTGGGCTTACCGCTGATTGTGAAGCCGAGCCGCGAGGGCTCCAGCGTGGGCATGTCAAAAGTCACCGAAGCCAGTGCATTACAGGATGCATTGACAATGGCTTTTCAACATGATGAAGATGTTCTTATTGAAAAATGGCTCAGTGGCCCGGAATTTACGCTGGCCGTGCTCGGTGAAGAAATTTTACCGTCAATTCGCATCCAACCCGCTGGAACCTTCTATGATTATGAGGCGAAGTATCTCTCTGATGAGACACAATATTTCTGTCCTTCCGGTTTAGAAGCAGGCGATGAATCGCATTTACGCGATCTGGTGCAAAAAGCATGGACCGCGTTAGGCTGTCAGGGCTGGGGTCGCATTGACGCCATGCAGGACAGCGATGGCCAGTTTTATCTCCTGGAAGCGAATACCTCGCCGGGCATGACCAGCCATAGTCTGGTGCCGATGGCGGCGCGCCAGGCGGGAATGAGCTTCTCGCAGCTGGTTGTAAGAATTTTGGCATTGGCGGACTGATATGTCGCAGGCGGCACTGAACACGCGCAACCAGAGTGAGGAAGAGGTTAGCTCCTCACGACGGAATAATGGAACGCGTCTGGCAGGGATTATTTTCCTGCTTACGGTAGTGTGTACCGTGCTGGTGAGCGGCTGGATGGTGCTGGGCTGGATGGATGACGCGCAACGTTTACCCCTTTCCAGACTGGTAGTCACGGGCGAACGGCATTACACGCGTAATGATGATATTCGTCAGTCCATACTGGCGCTGGGATCGCCCGGCACCTTTATGACGCAGGACGTCAACATCATTCAGAGCCAGATCGAGCGCCTGCCGTGGATCAAACAGGCGAGCGTTCGTAAGCAATGGCCTGATGAATTGAAGATTCATCTGGTTGAATATGTGCCTATAGCGCGGTGGAATGATCAGCACATGGTGGATGCCGACGGCAATTCGTTCAGCGTACCTGCGGATCGCGTCAGTAAAGAGGGATTACCTCTGCTGTACGGTCCCGAAGGCAGCGAAAACGAAGTTTTGCAGGGCTACCGTGATATGGGTAAAGAGCTGGCTAAGGATAAGTTCACGTTGAAAGAGGCGGCCATGACCGCGCGGCGCTCCTGGCAATTAACGTTGAACAACGATATTAAGCTCAATCTTGGGCGGGGCGATACGATGAAACGCCTGTCCCGCTTTGTTGAACTGTACCCGGTGCTTTTGCAGCAGGCGCAGACCGATGGCAAAGAGATTAGCTACGTTGACTTGCGCTATGACTCAGGCGCGGCGGTCGGATGGAAACCGGCTCCCATTGAGGATCCTAATCAGCAACAGAATCAGGCACAGGCAGAGCAACAATGATCAAGGCGACGGACAGAAAACTGGTAGTTGGACTGGAGATTGGCACCGCGAAGGTCGCCGCTTTAGTAGGGGAAGTTCTGCCCGACGGTATGATCAATATCATTGGCGTGGGCAGCTGCCCGTCCCGTGGTATGGATAAAGGTGGGGTTAATGACCTGGAGTCCGTGGTTAAATGCGTACAGCGCGCCATTGACCAGGCCGAATTAATGGCAGACTGCCAGATTTCGTCAGTGTATCTGGCGCTTTCAGGTAAACACATCAGCTGCCAGAATGAAATTGGTATGGTGCCGATTTCAGAAGAAGAAGTGACGCAGGAAGACGTTGAAAACGTGGTGCATACCGCTAAATCCGTACGTGTTCGCGATGAGCATCGCGTCCTGCATGTGATTCCGCAGGAGTACGCCATTGATTACCAGGAAGGGATCAAGAACCCGGTAGGTCTGTCGGGCGTACGTATGCAGGCAAAAGTGCACTTGATCACATGTCACAACGATATGGCGAAAAACATTGTCAAAGCCGTTGAACGTTGTGGCCTGAAAGTTGACCAACTGATCTTTGCCGGACTGGCGTCCAGTTATTCTGTGCTGACAGAAGACGAACGTGAGCTGGGTGTCTGCGTTGTAGACGTCGGCGGTGGTACAATGGATATTGCCGTCTATACCGGTGGGGCGTTACGTCACACAAAAGTGATCCCTTATGCGGGGAACGTCGTCACCAGCGATATCGCTTATGCCTTCGGTACGCCGCCGAGCGATGCCGAAGCCATCAAAGTGCGTCATGGCTGCGCACTCGGCTCCATCGTCGGTAAAGACGAGAGCGTAGAAGTGCCGAGCGTGGGCGGTCGTCCGCCGCGCAGCCTTCAGCGTCAGACGCTGGCGGAAGTGATTGAGCCGCGGTATACCGAACTGCTCAATCTGGTAAACGAAGAGATTTTACAGTTGCAGGAGCAGCTTCGTCAGCAGGGTGTGAAACATCATCTGGCGGCGGGGATTGTGTTGACAGGCGGTGCCGCGCAGATTGAAGGCTTAGCCGCCTGCGCACAGCGAGTGTTCCATACGCAGGTGCGTATTGGTGCGCCGCTGAATATTACCGGACTTACGGATTATGCCCAGGAGCCGTATTATTCCACGGCGGTTGGGTTGCTTCACTACGGGAAAGAGTCCCATTTGAGTGGTGAAGCAGAAGTGGAAAAACGTGTGTCAGTCGGCTCGTGGATCAAACGACTCAACAGCTGGCTGCGAAAAGAGTTTTAATTTTTCAGAGACCGGAGAATATTAGCGGTCTCAGGCGACAGGCACAAAACGGAGAGAAATTATGTTTGAACCTATGGAACTGACCAACGACGCGGTGATTAAAGTCATCGGCGTCGGTGGTGGCGGCGGTAACGCCGTCGAACACATGGTGCGCGAACGCATCGAAGGTGTGGAATTCTTCGCGGTGAATACTGACGCTCAGGCGTTGCGTAAAACTGCGGTGGGTCAAACCATTCAGATTGGCGGCGGCATCACCAAAGGTCTGGGAGCAGGCGCTAACCCGGAAGTCGGTCGCAATGCGGCAGAAGAAGATCGTGAAGCACTGCGTGCGGCGCTGGATGGCGCAGACATGGTGTTTATCGCAGCGGGCATGGGCGGCGGTACCGGTACCGGTGCAGCGCCAGTCGTCGCTGAAGTAGCAAAAGATTTAGGTATTCTGACCGTTGCTGTCGTGACCAAGCCTTTCAATTTTGAAGGCAAGAAGCGTATGGCGTTTGCGGAGCAGGGTATCACTGAGCTGTCCAAGCATGTGGATTCGCTGATCACCATTCCTAACGACAAACTGCTGAAAGTGCTGGGACGCGGTATCTCCCTGCTGGATGCGTTTGGCGCGGCGAATGACGTGTTAAAAGGCGCAGTGCAGGGTATCGCTGAACTGATCACCCGTCCGGGCCTGATGAACGTCGACTTTGCTGACGTGCGCACCGTAATGTCCGAAATGGGCTATGCGATGATGGGCTCCGGCGTGGCCAGCGGTGAAGACCGTGCGGAAGAAGCGGCAGAAATGGCGATCTCCAGCCCGCTGCTGGAAGATATCGATCTGTCCGGTGCGCGCGGCGTGCTGGTTAACATCACCGCTGGCTTCGACCTGCGTCTGGATGAGTTCGAAACCGTGGGTAACACCATTCGTGCCTTCGCTTCCGATAACGCGACCGTGGTAATTGGTACGTCGCTGGATCCGGAAATGAACGACGAACTGCGCGTGACTGTGGTGGCGACCGGTATCGGCATGGACAAACGTCCGGAAATCACGCTGGTGACCAACAAGCAGACGCAGCAACCGGCTCTGGATCGTTACCAGCAGCACGGTATGGCGCCGCTGACGCAGGAACAAAAACCGGCAGCAAAAGTGGTTAACGACAACACGCCGCAGACCACCAAAGAGCCGGATTATCTGGATATCCCGGCATTTTTGCGTAAACAGGCTGATTAAGAATTGGCTGGAAGTTGGGCATCTCCGCTCTTTGTGCTAAACTGGCCCACCGGTTGTGTAGTACAATCTGGTTGGATAGGTAATTAGGCGAGATAATACGATGATCAAACAAAGGACTCTTAAACGTATCGTTCAGGCGACTGGCGTCGGTTTACATACCGGCAAGAAAGTCACACTGACGCTACGCCCTGCGCCGGCAAACACCGGGGTCATCTATCGTCGCACCGACTTGAATCCACCGGTAGATTTCCCGGCTGATGCCAAATCTGTGCGTGATACCATGCTCTGTACTTGCCTGGTCAATGAGCATGACGTACGAATTTCTACCGTAGAGCACCTTAATGCCGCTCTGGCGGGTCTGGGTATCGACAACATTATGATTGAAGTCGACGCGCCAGAAATCCCGATCATGGACGGTAGTGCCGCGCCGTTCGTATACCTGCTGCTTGATGCCGGTATCGAAGAGCTTAATTGCGCGAAGAAATTCGTTCGCATTAAAGAGACAGTTCGCGTTGAAGATGGCGATAAATGGGCTGAATTTAAACCGTACAATGGTTTCTCGTTGGACTTTACCATCGACTTCAACCATCCGGCGATTGACTCCAGCAACCAGCGCTATGCAATGAACTTCTCTGCCGATGCGTTCATGCGTCAGATCAGCCGTGCGCGTACTTTCGGCTTCATGCGTGATATCGAATATCTGCAATCCCGTGGTTTGTGCCTGGGCGGTAGTTTCGATTGTGCCATCGTCGTTGACGATTATCGCGTACTGAACGAAGACGGTCTGCGTTTTGAAGACGAATTCGTACGTCACAAAATGCTGGATGCGATTGGCGACCTGTTTATGTGTGGTCACAATATCATCGGCGCATTTACCGCGTACAAATCCGGTCACGCACTGAACAACAAACTGTTGCAGGCAGTCCTGGCAAAACAGGAAGCCTGGGAATATGTGACGTTCCAGGACGAGGCAGAAATGCCGCTGGCGTTCAAAGCACCGACAATGGTTCTGGCGTAACAGTCCATACCATTATTAAAATTCGGCTGGCAAACCTGGCACTCTCTCCGGTCAGGGGTGTCAGCCGTTTTTGTTTTTAAATCACGGTATTCCGCTTCTTCTGCCCGCCCGTTACTCCTCTTACGGTTTTCAGCATTTTTCCTGGTGCGTTCGGTGTTTTCTTAAGCAGTTTTACCTCTTCCACGCCTTCATTACTGCTGTCCTGTCACGCCATTAGTGGTAATATTTGGGCGCACAAAAACGAATACACAAATAAACCTGTGCAGGTTTGCATCATTCAGGTGAGGTAAGTGAGCGGATTACTGACGCGCTGGCGACAATTTGGCAGACGCTACTTCTGGCCGCATCTCTTGTTAGGGATGGTCGCGGCGAGTCTCGGCCTCCCCACGCTCAATAACAACGCTGACGCCGCGCAACCCGCCAGAACCGCTGCCAGTAATCACGATCGCATCACCCCGGTTAACTTCACCAGCCTTGCGCTGCTGGAAGCAAACCGCCGCCCCAGTTTTACGGTGGATTACTGGCATCAGCACGCGATCCGCACGGTTATCCGCCATCTCTCTTTTGCTATGGCGCCGCAGACGCTGTCTGTCGCGGAAGCGCCATTGCCTGGCGAAGCGCACCACCGCGCGCTGCTGGATACGCTCAATGCCTTACTGACGCTGGAGAGAAAACCTCCGGTCATCGTTCGTCAGTACATCACTGCTTCATCGTTCTCCCCGAAGGCGTTTAACGTCTCTGCCTGGCTGAGCCAGGTGCAGGGGATCCGCGCCGGACCTCAACGCCTCAGCTGATCTTTTCTGGTTTTTTCCTTTTTATTAGACTCCGCGAAGCGGGGCGTTTGAGATTTTTATTATGCTAATCAAATTATTAACAAAAGTTTTTGGTAGTCGTAACGACCGTACCCTGCGCCGTATGCGTAAAGTGGTGGGCGTCATTAACAGCATGGAACCGGCAATGGAAAAGCTCACCGACGATGAGCTGAAAGCGAAAACCGGTGAATTCCGAGCGCGTCTGGAAAAGGGCGAAACCGTTGAAAGTCTGATCCCGGAAGCCTTTGCAGTGGTCCGTGAAGCCAGTAAACGCGTATTCGGTATGCGTCACTTTGACGTGCAGCTGCTGGGCGGCATGGTGCTGAACGAACGTTGCATCGCCGAGATGCGTACCGGTGAAGGTAAAACTCTGACCGCAACCCTGCCCGCTTACCTGAACGCCCTGAGCGGTAAAGGTGTGCACGTGGTTACCGTCAACGACTATCTGGCGCAGCGTGACGCCGAAAACAACCGTCCGCTGTTTGAGTTCCTCGGCCTGACGGTAGGCATCAACCTGCCCAATATGCCCGCTCCGGCGAAGCGCGAAGCTTATGCCGCTGACATCACCTACGGCACCAACAACGAATACGGCTTTGACTACCTGCGCGATAACATGGCCTTCAGCCCTGAAGAGCGCGTGCAGCGTAAACTTCACTACGCGCTGGTGGATGAGGTGGACTCCATCCTTATCGATGAAGCCCGTACGCCGCTGATCATTTCCGGCCCGGCTGAAGACAGCTCCGAAATGTACATGCGCGTCAACAAAATCATTCCTAACCTGATCCGTCAGGAAAAAGAAGACTCCGACACCTTCCAGGGTGAAGGTCACTTCTCGGTGGACGAAAAATCCCGCCAGGTGAACATCACCGAGCGCGGTCTGGTGCTGGTGGAAGAGCTGCTGGTCAAAGAAGGCATTATGGAAGAGGGCGAGTCACTGTACTCTCCGGCCAACATCATGCTGATGCACCACGTTACCGCTGCGCTGCGTGCGCACGTGCTCTTTACCCGTGACGTTGACTACATCGTGAAAGACGGCGAAGTCATCATCGTTGATGAGCACACCGGTCGTACCATGCAGGGCCGTCGCTGGTCTGATGGTCTGCACCAGGCGGTTGAAGCCAAAGAAGGCGTGCAAATCCAGAACGAGAACCAGACGCTGGCGTCCATCACCTTCCAGAACTATTTCCGCCTGTATGAAAAACTGGCCGGTATGACCGGTACCGCGGACACCGAAGCCTTTGAATTCAGCTCTATCTATAAGCTGGATACGGTGGTGGTGCCGACCAACCGTCCGATGATCCGTAAAGATATGCCGGATCTGGTCTACATGACCGAAGCGGAAAAAATTCAGGCCATTATCGAAGATATTAAAGAGCGTACCGCCAAAGGCCAGCCGGTGCTGGTGGGTACTATCTCCATTGAGAAATCAGAAGTGGTGTCTCAGGAACTGGAAAAAGCGGGTATCAAGCACAACGTGCTGAACGCCAAGTTCCACGCCAACGAAGCGGCCATCGTCGCACAGGCGGGTTATCCGTCAGCGGTGACCATCGCCACCAACATGGCGGGTCGTGGTACGGATATCGTGCTGGGCGGTAGCTGGCAGGCAGAGCTTGCTGAACTTGAAGATCCAACCCCGGAGCAGATCGCGCAGATTAAAGCCGACTGGCAGGCGCGTCACGATGCCGTGCTGGCGTCCGGCGGTCTGCACATCATCGGTACCGAACGTCACGAATCCCGTCGTATCGATAACCAGCTGCGTGGCCGTTCTGGCCGTCAGGGCGATGCGGGTTCTTCACGCTTCTACCTGTCGATGGAAGATGCCCTGATGCGTATTTTTGCCTCTGACCGTGTGTCGGGCATGATGCGTAAACTGGGTATGAAGCCAGGCGAAGCTATCGAACACCCGTGGGTGACCAAAGCCATTGCTAACGCCCAGCGCAAAGTGGAAAGCCGTAACTTCGATATTCGTAAGCAGCTGCTGGAATATGATGATGTGGCGAACGATCAGCGCCGTGCGATTTATACCCAGCGTAACGAATTGCTGGACGTGTCCGACGTAAGCGAAACCATCAACAGCATCCGTGAAGATGTCTTTAAGGCGACCATTGATGCGCACATTCCGCCGCAGTCGCTGGAAGAAATGTGGGATATCCCTGGCCTGCAGGAACGTCTGAAAAACGATTTCGATCTGGAACTGCCGATCGCTGAGTGGCTGGATAAAGAGCCAGAGCTGCACGAAGAAACCCTGCGTGAGCGTATTCTGACTCAGGCGGTGGAAGTCTATAAACGCAAAGAAGAGATCGTGGGCGCGGAGATGATGCGCCACTTCGAAAAAGGCGTGATGCTGCAAACGCTGGATTCCCTGTGGAAAGAGCATCTTGCAGCCATGGATTATCTGCGTCAGGGTATCCATCTGCGTGGTTACGCGCAGAAAGATCCGAAGCAGGAGTACAAGCGTGAATCCTTCGCCATGTTCGCGGCGATGCTCGAATCCCTGAAGTACGAAGTGATCAGCACCCTGAGCAAGGTTCAGGTACGCGAGCCGGAAGAAGTGGAAGAGATGGAGCAGCAGCGCCGTCAGGAAGCTGAACGTCTGGCGCAGATGCAACAGCTCAGCCATCAGACCGATGAAGCCGAAGCCGCAGAAGCGCTGGCTGCCCAGACCGGCGAACGCAAAGTGGGCCGTAACGATCCTTGCCCGTGCGGTTCCGGCAAGAAATTTAAACAGTGTCATGGCCGTCTGAACTGATCCTGTCACGACCACCACAAAAGGCGCAGATATCTGCGCCTTTTTTATGGAGCGAAATAAATGAAAGTACTGCATATTTCAGCGGGCATTATCCGCAACGCGCAGGGCGAAATCTTTATTACTCAACGTGCTGCCGACGCGCATATGGCGAACAAAAAAGAGTTTCCCGGCGGTAAGATCGAAGCGGGAGAAACGCCGGAACAGGCGCTGGTGCGCGAGCTGGAAGAAGAGGTGGGGATTGTCGTCACCAGCGCGCAGCTGTACGAGCGGCTGGAGTACAGCTACCCGGAACTGCATATCACGCTGTGGTTTTATCTGGTGGAAAGCTGGGAAGGCGAACCCTGGGGCAGGGAAGGTCAGCCGGGCGGCTGGATAGCGCAGCAGGCGCTGAATGCGGACGATTTCCCGCCCGCGAACGCACCCATCGTCACCCGGTTACACCAGGAGCTTTAAAGCTTCTCTTCGCTCCAGTCATCGCTGTCATTAAGCTCGCCGGAGCTCGGGATGCGTTTTTCTTCTGCGGCCCACTCGCCGAGATCGATCAGCTGGCAGCGTTTAGAACAAAACGGGCGAAACGGGCTGACGTCGCCCCAGACTACTTTTTTCCCGCAGGTCGGGCAGTTTACGATCATAACTTCAGACATATCAGTTCCTTAACAGCAGGCCAGTTCAAAATCCAGACGCTCAGGGATCACGCCATTTTCACTGTCCAGCGGCAGAAAGCGAATGGCGAAGCGGCTTTTATGGCCGGAAATTTGCGGATAGAGCGCATCCGACAGCGCAAGTTGCAGACGCAGTAAATCGGCATCCTCGCCGTTATCCTGGTAAAAACCATGCAGGCTGGTCTGCTTACGGAATGGCGCGGAATTACGCACTAATTCGAGGATCAGAGTTAACGTCTGGGTCAGGGGCTGCAGGCTGTTAAGCCAGACGCTGACCTGCTCATCCCGTTGCGCCTGGGGTAAATGCAGCCACAGGTGCAGCGTCGGCAAATCAAAGCTACAGCAGCCGCCGGGAATGCTCAGACGCTGGCGAACCAGGCCAATGAGTTTATCTTCCCGCAATAACTGGCCAATGCGCGGGGCCGACATCAGCGTCGTGCTGCACTGTCTGAGCTGATCGCTGAGAGCGGCGATCCGCTCCTGATCCACGCCCGGCACTTCGACCCAGGCTTTAAGTTTACGCTGCTGGCGCTCCAGCTCTTTTAACAATTCTGTGCGTACTTCCCCGCGTTCGAACACATCCAGCAGGTCGCCGATATTACGGAAAAAATGCAGCGCGTCGGTGGAATCAGCGATGGGTAAACGGCATGACAGCTGCTGGACCAAAAATTCAATGCGCAACCAGGTGCGCATTTTTTCATTAAGCGGATGTTCAAAGAGGACATGGGTGTGCATTACGCTTTTTCCTGTGAAACGGCCCGGGCGGCGTAGCTAAGGTACGCGGCATGCAGGCGGGCAACATCCGATGCCACGGCATCTGGTGCGCCATTATTGTCAATAATATCGTCAGCGATGGCCAGGCGAGCTTCCCGCGTCGCCTGCGCGGCGAGTATATGTTCGGCATGTTCGCGTGTTACGCCATCGCGCTGCATGGTGCGAGAGAGTTGTATTTCAGGCGAGACGTCCACCACCAGCACCCGATCGGCTTTGGTATGTAACTGGTTTTCCACCAGTAACGGAACGACCCATAAGACATAAGGGGATGTCGCCTGCGCAATCTGGCGCTGGGTTTCCTGATGAATTAAAGGATGCAGTAAGGCGTTAAGCCAGGCTTTTTCTGCCGGGGAGGAAAAAATGCGTTCGCGCAGCACGCGACGATTTAACGTCCCGTCTGCGTTAATCACCGTATCGCCGAAGTGCTCGCCGATGGCAGCCAGCGCGGGCGTACCCGGTTCCACCACCTGGCGGGCGATAACATCAGCGTCTACTACGTTAACCCCACAGCGGGAGAAAGCGTTTGCGACAGTGGTTTTGCCACTGCCAATACCCCCGGTTAAGGCGACCGTATACCCCATAAAACAAAATCCCAAAATGGTCAGCCAGACGACGACCGGTCAATTTATTTGTTTCGTAAATCAATCGGTTATAATTCGTACAGAAAACGGGGCGTCAGATGCGGCGAAACTGAGCCGTTTTCCAGGTAAATTTATAGGATTGTAGCGTAAAAAAAGAGAATTTCGCAGTCTTGCGCAGACCTATTTAGTGCGTATGATAGCGTCACTGGAGTTGTGTGTTTGACAGTTTGCATTTATCGCCATTAACCCCAGGACCCCTACATGCGTATCGAAGAAGATTTGAAGTTAGGTTTCAAAGACGTTCTTATCCGCCCTAAACGTTCCACCCTCAAAAGCCGTTCCGACGTTGAACTGGGACGCGAATTCACCTTTAAGCATTCAGGTATGGCCTGGTCAGGCGTGCCGATTATTGCCGCCAATATGGATACCGTCGGCACCTTCGCGATGGCAAAAGCACTGGCTTCATTCGACATCCTGACGGCAGTACATAAACACTATTCCGTAGCCGACTGGCAGGCGTTCGTTGCGCGTGAATCCGACGCGGTGTTAAAACACGTGATGGTGTCCACCGGCACCTCTGATGCGGATTTCGACAAAACCCGCCAGATCCTTGCCCTGAATCCGGCGCTGAACTTTATTTGCATTGACGTGGCAAATGGTTACTCCGAACACTTCTCGCAGTTTGTGACCAAAGCGCGTGAAGCCTGGCCGAATAAAACTATCTGCGCGGGCAACGTGGTGACCGGCGAAATGTGTGAAGAGCTGATCCTTTGCGGCGCGGATATCGTCAAAGTAGGCATTGGCCCCGGCTCCGTGTGTACCACCCGAGTGAAAACCGGCGTTGGCTACCCGCAGCTGTCCGCGGTGATCGAATGTGCCGATGCGGCGCACGGTCTGGGCGGCCAAATCGTCAGCGATGGCGGCTGCACCGTACCGGGCGATGTGGCGAAAGCTTTCGGCGGCGGCGCAGATTTTGTGATGCTCGGCGGTATGCTGGCGGGTCATGATGAAAGCGGCGGCACCGTTGTTGAAGAAGACGGTGAGAAATTCATGCTGTTTTACGGCATGAGCTCTGAATCAGCGATGAATCGTCATGTCGGCGGCGTTGCGGGTTACCGTGCAGCCGAAGGTAAAACCGTGAAGCTGCCGCTGCGTGGCCCGGTTGAAAACACGGCGCGCGATATCCTCGGCGGCCTGCGTTCTGCCTGCACCTATGTGGGCGCGTCCCGTCTGAAAGAGCTGACCAAGCGCACCACCTTTATCCGCGTAGCGGAGCAAGAGAACCGCGTGTTCAATAGCCTCTGATGCGTCTGCTGGCGCGGTTCGCTGCGCCAGCCTTATCTATCCCATTCCGCTCATTGCATCCCCCAGATGAAACACCGGCAGATACATGGCCACCACCAGCGTACCAATAATTAATCCCGTCACGATCAGCATGATCGGCTCCAGCAGTGCGGCCAGGTTATCTGCCAGCTGCTGCGTCTTTTCGCTGTGATAGCGAGCCAGATCGCCGAGCATGGTATCCAGCGCCCCTGACGCCTCGCCGGTTCTGACCAGCTGTACGCAGAGCGGGGTAAATTCGCCGCTGTTCTTCAGCGCCTGCCAGATCGGTGCTCCCTGGGTGATCTCATGATGCGCCTGATGCAGCAGGTCACGCCAGTACGGGCAGGGCAGCGTATTTTCCACACTCTCCAGCCCCTGCAAAAAGGCGATACCGGCGTTTTGCGTAAGCATCAGCACGGTAAAAATCTGGCTGAGCTTTTGCCCGCGCAGGAGAGCGCCCACCACCGGGCACCGCAGCAGCAGGCGCTGACGATAGCGCAACCAGCGCGGCTTTTTACGCAGCTTATACAGGGTAAGCATCAGCGCGATAAACAGTACCAGCACCGCTGCGCCCCACTGGTGTATACCGTCCGCCAGCGCCATCACGCCGCGCGTTAATGCCGGCAGCGGCGCGTTAAAGGTCCGGTAGATGGCGGCGAACTCCGGCAGCACCAGGTAAACCATTGCCAGCACAATCAGCACCGCCAGCGATAACACGATCAGCGGATAGCGCAGCGCCTTTTTAACCTTCGCCGCCAGCAGCCGCTGCGCCTTTTGCCGGGCCGCCAGCTCAAAACAACAGCTATCGAGTTTACCCGTCAGTTCACCGGTGTGGATCAGGGCAACATACAGCGGTGGAAAGGCCTGCGGCCATTGCTGGATCGCCGCCGAAAACGGCGTGCCCTGTTCCAGCTCCTCCGCCAGGTGTTGCAGCAGCGCCTGCCACTGGGGGCGCGGATGCTGTCCGGCTAAAAGCCGTAACCCATCCGGCAACGCCAGCCCCGCCTGCAACAGGGTCGCCAGCTGGCGGATCAGCTCCTCGCTTTGCGTTCCCCGCCAGGCGCGCGCATGCACCGGACAGCGTTTAAGCTGTACGAGGTGCACAGCGCGGTGCTGTAAGGCCATCGCCACGCTGACCCGGTCCTCACCCCACAGCAGCCCCTCGTGCGGATGCCCCGCCTGATCCAGCCCGCGCCACTGCCACAGGGTATTAGTCGGCATGGGGAATACCCAGTACGCGCAGCAGCTCTTCCTGCGTGGTCAGTCCGCGCTCGACGGCCAGACAGCCGCTCTCGAACAGCGTGGTCATTCCGGCCTGCCGCGCTTTACGATGAATGTCGCTGGCCGTATCCCCCGCGGCGATGGCATGCCGCAGCGGCTTGTTTACCGGCAGCACCTCAAACAGCGCGATCCTGCCGTAAAAACCGTGATAGCACTGGTCGCAGCCGGTGGACTGCCATCGTGGTAACGGGCGCGGCCACAGCGCTGGCGGGATCAGCGTGTCGCTCTGGATTTTTGACCGGCAGTGCGGGCAGAGTTTGCGCACCAGCCGTTGCGCCACCACCAGCGAAAGCGCCGAGGCGAGCATCCATGGCGCAACGCCCATTTGCTGGATGCGCGTCAGGGTTTCGCTGGTGGAGTTGGTGTGCAGCGTCGACAGCACCAGATGCCCGGTCTGCGAGGCTTTAATGGCGATTTCCGCCGTTTCGCCATCGCGGATCTCACCGACCATGACGATATCCGGATCCTGACGCAGCAGCGCGCGCAGTACGCTCTGAAAGCTCAGGCCCGCACGTGGATTGATCTGCGTCTGATTAAGTCCCGCCAGCGGGATTTCAACAGGATCTTCCACGCTGCAAATATTCACCTCATCGCTGTTACGCGACTGTAAGGCGCTGTAGAGCGTCACCGTTTTACCGCTGCCGGTAGGCCCGGTCACCAGCAGCAGGCCCTGGGGTTTGCTGAGCGCGGTCTGAAACTGCGCCAGCTGTTCCGGCAGCATGCCCAGTTGCGTCAGCTCCAGCGTCTGATTGACCTGATGCAGCAGACGCAGAACAACTTTTTCACCGTAGCGGCAGGGCAGGGTGGCAATGCGAAACGAAATGGCTTTACCGTTGAGCGTTACGGTAAACTGCCCGTCCTGCGGCAGGCGGCGCTCGGCAATGTCCAGATTGCCCAGTACCTTAAGACGCGCCACCAGGGTTTTCGCCATGGCTGGCGCCACCGGCGGCAAGGTGTGCAGTACGCCGTCCACCCGCAGACGAATTCGAAAATCAGCCTCGCCCGGCTCAAAGTGGATATCCGATGCCCGCAGCGTCAGCGCCTGTTGCAGGGTATGATCGAGAAACGCCGTCGTGGTGGCGCTGTCCTGCGTCACAACAGATAGCTGCGGCGCAGAGAGACGCTGCCGGTGTTTTTCCATCTCCTCCGCCGTCCAGCACTCAATGTCGATACGCTTTTGGGTAGCAAAGCGCAGCGCAGCCATCAGATCGTCAGACGGTTCGTTTATAACCGCGATAGCGATGCGCCGATCGTTACTCTCCAGCAGCAGGGCGTTATGACGCTGACATAACGCGATCAACTGTTCCTGTTTCATTTCGCCTCCTGTTGACCGCTGAAGCGAAACACCTCTTCACAGGCCTGTTTCAGCGCGCCATCGTCCTGCACCGTGCACAGCCGATCCCAGCCCGTCATGCCATTGCTGTTATTCCACTGCGGCGTGAGGGTAACGCCAAGCCCGGTCAGGCTTTCCTGTCCGGTAAGCGCCACGACGCCTTTCACTACGCTCATGGCGGAGACATAGCGGGTGGTGGTAGGCGACGGAATGCCGTTACTGCCCGCATCGCAGGCCGACACGCCGCCATGATCGAGGGCGCACAGTTCGATTGCTGTCCGGTAGGGGATGAAGGTTTGCAGCATGTCCGTCAGCGCCGCTTTGCGCAGGTAGTTCTGATAGGCGGGAATGCTGATGGCGCTGAGGATGGAAATAATGCCGATAACCACCATTAGCTCAATTAAGGTAAATCCTTTTTGCGTGTCCATAATGTGCTCCTTGTTGACCAGGAGCGACTCTGGCAGTAATGGCGGGGCGGTGCGAGGGGATAAAACGTATCCGCGAAGGCGGCTTCAGAAGATTTTACGCGTGTTGCAATATTCCGCATGATTATTGCGAGCGGCTACGAAAAATTGCCCGACGGGTCGCGCCGGGCAACGCACGCTATCCGCGAAAACGCATCGACAGATCCAGCGCCTGCACATGCTTGGTCAGCGCGCCCACGGAAATGTAATCCACGCCGGTGTCGGCAAATTCGCGGATCGTTTCTGCGGTGACGTTGCCGGACACTTCCAGCCGTGCCTGGCCGCTGGCGCGCTTCACCGCTTCGCGCATTTGGTCAGTGTCGAAGTTGTCGAGCATGATGATGTCGGCCCCGGCTTTCAGCGCATCATCCAGCTCATCCAGGGTTTCCACTTCCACCTCCACCGGCACGTCGGGGTGCAGCCAGAAGGCTTTTTCCACCGCCTGACGGACGCTGCCCGCGGCGATAATGTGGTTCTCTTTGATCAGGAAGGCATCCGACAGCCCGAGGCGATGATTCGCCCCGCCGCCGCACAGCACGGCATATTTCAGCGCGGTACGCAGCCCCGGCAGGGTTTTGCGCGTATCCAGCAGCTGCGTTTTGGTGCCCGCCAGCAGCGCGACGTAGCGGCTGACCACGCTGGCGACGCCGGAGAGCGTTTGCACAAAGTTCAGCGCCGTACGCTCGCCGGTCAGCAGCACGCGGGACGGGCCGTCCAGCTCGAACAGCGTTTGATTCGCGGTGATGGCATCGCCATCGGCGACATGCCACGTCAGGGCGACATCATCGCCAGCCAGCTGAATAAAGACTTCTTCCACCCAGCGTTTGCCGCAGAAAATACCGTCTTCGCGGGTGATCACCACGGCGTGTGCGCGGTCGTCTGCGGGCAATAATTGGGCGGTAATATCATTGTTCGCATCCACCTCTCCACCGAGATCTTCCTGCAGCGCGCGCGCCACAGCGGCAGGAATGTCGAGGTTAATACGTTCTAAAAGCGCGTCACGTCGATGGTCGGGGTTATAGCGGCGAGGCGGCATGATAAACTCCAAAAAGGGTAACGAATCAAAAGATTGAAACATGCTACTCTGAACCGTGTATCAGCACCATATCTTAGGAGATCCTGCATGCTGTTAAACAAGGGCTGGTTGGTGGATGCTCGCCATGTGCCTTCGCCGCACCATGACTGCCGCCCGGACGATGAGACCCCCTCGTTACTGGTTGTGCATAATATAAGCCTGCCGCCCGGACAATTTGGCGGGCCGTGGATTGATGCGCTGTTCACCGGTACGCTGGATCCGCAAGCCGATCCCTTCTTCGCTGAGATTGCCCATCTGCGCGTGTCAGCGCATTGCCTGATCCGTCGTGATGGCGAAATCGTGCAGTACGTTCCTTTCGATAAACGCGCCTGGCATGCGGGTGTGTCTTGTTATGCGGGCCGCCAGCGGTGCAATGATTTTTCCATCGGCATAGAGCTTGAGGGAACGGACACCACGCCCTACACCCCGGCGCAATATCAGCAGTTAGCCGCGGTGACGCAAACATTGATCGGGCTTTATCCGGCAATTGCTGACAATATAACCGGGCACAGCGATATCGCACCTGAGCGTAAAACCGATCCCGGCCCGGCTTTTGACTGGGCGACATTTCGTGCTCTGGTCACCCCCTCGTCAGATAAGGAGATGACATGACGTTGTTTACTATGCTGTTAGTTCTGATTGCCGAGCGCCTGTTTAAACTCGGCGAGCACTGGCAGCTTGATCACCGCCTTGAAGTGCTGTTCCGCCGCATCCGCCATTTTTCGATGTTCCATACGCTGGGTATGACCGCGCTGGCGATGCTGGCGACCTTTCTCGTGTTACGCGCGCTTTATGGCCTGTTTTACAACGTGCCGCTGCTGGTGGTGTGGATCCTACTCGGGCTGTTGTGTATCGGCGCGGGCAAAGTACGGCTGCACTACCATGCTTATCTGAAGGCCGCAGCGCGGGATGATGCCCATGCGCGCGGCGCAATGGCCAGTGAACTGACGATGATCCACGGCGTGCCGCCGGACTGCGATGAGCGTGAGTTTTTACGCGAGCTGCAAAATGCGCTGTTGTGGATTAACTTCCGCTTTTACCTCGCGCCGCTGTTCTGGTTTATCGTCGGCGGGACATGGGGACCGGTGACGCTGGTGGGCTATGCGTTTTTACGCGCCTGGCAGTCGTGGCTGGCGCGTTATATGACGCCGCCGCAGCGCCATCAGTCAGGAATTGACGCCATTCTGCATGTGCTGGACTGGATCCCGGTACGGCTGGTGGGCGTGGTGTACGCGCTGATTGGTCACGGTGAAAAGGCGCTTCCGGCCTGGTTTGCCTCACTTTACGATCGTCATACGTCGCAGTATCAGGTGTTGACGCGGCTGGCGCAGTATTCGCTGGCGCGTGAGCCGCATCTGGACCGCGTTGAAACGCCAAAAGTGGCGGTTTCAATGGCGAAGAAAACGTCCTTTGTGGTGGTGGTTGTGGTGGCGCTGCTGACGATTTACGGGACGCTGGTGTAATTTTTGAGACGATGCCGGGTGGCGCTGTGCTTACCCGGCCTACAAGATCCTGCGCTTACCCGGCCTACATATCCTGCGCTTATCCGGCCTACAGATCCTGCGCTTACAAGCATATGTAGGCCCGGCAAGCGAAGCGCCGCCGGGCAATCTTCTTAATTGTTATCCGCCGGTGGCACCCCAAAGTCCGGCATCCCGTCTTCTTTCCAGTGGATCACTTTCAGCCGCGTATGACGGTTCGGATCGTACAGCGGATCGCCTTCGATCTCCGTGTAGTTGCGCGCGTGGTAAACCAGCACGTCCTGGCCGTCCGGCGTTTGCGTAAAGCTGTTATGACCCGGCCCGTACTGGCGATTCTCATAGCTGGTCACAAAGACCGGCTGCGGGGATTTATGCCAGTTTTCCGGCTGCTGCGGGTCGGCGTCAATAGCGATCCACAGCAGGCCCAGGCAGTAGTTTTCATCGGTGGCGCTGGCGGAATAGCTGATAAATAACCGATCGCCATGGAACAGCACCGCCGGGCCTTCGTTAACCTTAAAGCCGCGGCATTCCCAGTCAAATTCAGGTTTGCTTAACATCACCGGCTGACCCTTAATCGTCCAGGGATTTTCCAGCTCTGCCAGGTACAGGTTTGAGTTTCCTTCAATGGCCGGATCTTTTTGCGCCCACAGGTACCACTGTTTACCCTGATGGTTAAAGGTGGTGGGATCCAGGCAGAAAGAGTCGAACTGCGTTTTGATCTGCCCCTTTTCCGTCCAGCGCCCGCTCAGCGGATCGGCGTCGGCGCACTCCAGCACAAACATACGGTGCTGGAACATATTCAGCGCATCCAGATCGTGGGTGTGCGTGGCGGCAAAATAGAGATACCACTTGCCGTTAAGATGATGCAGCTCCGGCGCCCAGATAAGCTGGCTCATCGGGCCGCTGGCGGGTTTACGCCAGACCACGCTGGCAGGCGCATCGCGCAATCCTTCGATAGTGGCGGCGCGGCGGATCTCCAGCCGATCGTATTCCGGCACTGAGGCGACAAAATAGTAGGCGTTGTCGTGGCGCAGAATAAAGGGATCGGCGCGTTGTTCGATAAAGGGATTGGGCCACGGGTTCATCAGGCTTTCCTTATGGTTTAACCGGCTGATGAGAAGCAGTCTCATTCAGCTCGCGATAATTAGTGCGACGTTTCTCCAGATCGCTCTGGATCTGCTTCATGGTTTCACGGTCGACTTTCAACAGGCGAACCACGCCCGCGGTGATCAAATAGCCCACGCCCGGAATGACGCTGAACAGCAGTACGATACCGTTAATGGCGCTTGCGCTTTGCGCTTTCGCGCCCGCGTCGTAACCATACCAGGAGAGCAGGAAGCCTACCATCGCCCCGGCAACCGCCAGACCCACTTTCAGGAAGAACAGGTTGCCGGAGAAGCTGATGCCGGTGATGCGTTTACCGGTTTTCCACTCGCCGTAGTCATCCACGTCCGCCATCAGCGACCAGTGCAGCGGGGAGGGGATTTGATGAATAACGTTAAGCAGGAAATAGAGCACCACGATAAGCGTCGTCGCCTGCGGATCCAGGAAGTAAAAGCCGCCGGAGAAAATCGCCAGCACAATGTTGGTCCAGAAGAAGACCTGCAATTTACACCAGCGGTCGGTCAGCACTTTCGCCAGCATACTGCCAATCATCATGCCCACCACGCCGAGGCTGATAAACAGGGTGGCGAAATGGGTGCTTTGTCCCATGACCCAGGTGACGTAGTACATGGTGGCCGCCATGCGTATGAAGCCCGGGCAGACATTGCACAGGGTGAGCAGCAGAATGCGTACCCACTGGTCGTTTTTCCAGACGTCTTTGAAGTCTTTTTTCAGATCGTCATTGGTCGGGACAGCGGGTTTGACGCGCTCGCGCACCGTCGCAAAGCAGTAGAGGAACATGCACATGCCGATAAACGCCAGCACCGTCATCGCCATCTGGTAGCCTTTGGCTTTATCTTCGCCGCCAAACCACTCCGCCATCGGCAGCAGCGTCAGCGACAACAGCAGGGTGGCGATCCCCACCATCACAAAACGGTAAGACTGACAGGCGACGCGCTCTTTTGGATCGTTGGTGATCACGCTGCCCAGCGAGCAGTAAGGAATGTTGATGGCGGTATAGGTCAGCGACAGCAGGAAGTAGGTGACAAACGCATAGATAACCTTGCTGTTATATGTCCAGTCCGGCGTGGTAAACATCAGCACGCTGAACACCGCGTAAGGCACGGCGATCCATAACAGCCATGGACGAAATCGCCCATATTTGCTCTTCGTTCTGTCTGCCAGCGCGCCCATAATCGGGTCGGTTACGGCGTCAATTACGCGGATGGAAAGCAGTAATACGCCCACCAGCGCCGGAGCCAGACCAAATATGTCCGTATAGAAATAATTCACAAACAACATGATAGCGCCAAAGATAATATTACATCCGGCGTCTCCCATTCCGTAGCCGATCTTTTCTTTGACTGACAGTTTAGCGTTGTCCATCGACAATTCTCCCGTTGAGATATGGAGAGAATTATTCGCACGCTATGACTTTTTTGCGTAGCAGGTTTAAGTTAAAGAGATGGACAAAATGGCTATGCAGGGGAAAGTGTGAACCAGGTAACAGGGGCGGGTCCCCCTCGCCCGAAGGAGAGGGGGGAAAGCAACAAGATTAATGGGCTTTTGCGGTTTTCAGGTTCTTCTGTTTGAAGAAGTAACCGACGGCAAGGATGAGCATCCACACCGGGATCAGCCAGACGGAGATCGCCATGCCCGGGGTCATCGCCATAATCACCAGCACTGCCGCCATAAAGAGCAGGCAGATCCAGTTACCCAGCGGATAGAACAGGGCAGGGAAGCGGGTTTTCACACCCTGTAGATCTTTCGCGCGGCGGAACTTCATGTGCGCCAGGCTTATCATCGCCCAGTTGATCACCAGCGCCGAAACCACCAGCGCCATCAGCAGGCCGAAGGCTTCGCCCGGTGCCAGGTAGTTGATCAGCACGCACAGCGCGGTAAAGAGCGCAGAGATGAGAATGGTGCCCACCGGCACGCCGCGTTTATCCACTTTCGCCAGCACTTTCGGCGCGTTGCCCTGTTGCGCCAGACCGAACAGCATACGGCTGTTGCAGTACACGCAGCTGTTGTACACCGACAGCGCGGCGGTCAGCACTACAATGTTCAGGGCGTTAGCCACGAAGGTGTCGCCCAGCTCATGGAAGATCAACACGAAGGGGCTGGTGTCGGCGGTCACGCGCGTCCACGGCAGCAGTGACAGCAGCACCGCCAGCGAGCCCACATAGAAGATCAGAATGCGGTAGATCACCTGGTTGGTGGCTTTCGGGATGCTGACCTGCGGGTTATCGGCTTCGGCGGCGGTAATGCCCACCAGCTCCAGCCCGCCGAAGGAGAACATGATGATCGCCATCATCATCACCAGCCCGGTAAAGCCGTTAGGCAGGAATCCGCCCTGTTCCCAGAGGTTGCGCACGGTGGCCTGCGGGCCGGCGCTGTCGCTGAACAGCAGCCAGCCGCCGAACAGGATCATCGCCACGACCGCGATCACTTTGATAATGGCAAACCAGAACTCCATCTCGCCAAACACTTTCACGTTGGTGAGGTTAATGGCGTTGATTAAAACGAAGAACACGGCGGCCGACGCCCAGGTCGGGATCTCCGGCCACCAGAACTGGATGTATTTACCGACGGCGGTCAGTTCCGCCATGGCAACCAGTACGTACAGCACCCAGTAGTTCCAGCCGGACGCGAAGCCCGCGAAACCGCCCCAGTATTTATAGGCAAAATGGCTGAACGAACCGGCTACCGGCTCTTCAACCACCATCTCGCCCAACTGGCGCATGATCAGAAAAGCGATAAAACCTGCAATCGCATAGCCGAGAATAATTCCCGGCCCGGCGGACTGGATGACTGACGCGCTGCCCAGAAACAGGCCAGTCCCGATAGCTCCACCCAGCGCAATAAGCTGAATGTGGCGGTTTTTAAGGCCGCGCTTCAGCAGTTCACCGTGCTGTTGACCTTCCATCATGAAACCTCGTGTGTGGTTATTATTAGTACGCTGTTGTGTGCGTGTACGGATGAAATTCCATTTGTTGTATTTATATGTTTACGAAAGGTCTTTCTTAAATATAGCGCTGAGTCTTTCGTCTGCATCAGAATAGTGGTAAGCGCATGCGAATGCACCTGCTTTATTAGGGGCGCATGACGACTGAATAAAAAGAAACCAATTGTAAATAGTAGCCATTCCTCCTCTTCATTACCCCAAATGCATAATTCCACTCCAGAAATGGGTATTTACTCGTTTTTCGTGCGACTGAATCGGTTCACTTTACCGGTCAGGCGTTTCACATAAGTTAAATATGCCTCTTTATGAGTAGCGGGCTCATTTGTGCGAAGTTACATTTCTGAAACGTTATTTCTGTAATGTTGTTAAAATGTGCGTGGTTCCCTGATTTCAATCAAAACCTGTATGGACAGAAGGTGAATACTTTGTTACTTTAGCGTCAAGAACATGAAATTGGTCAGACCAATTGACTCCGGTTAAATGGCACTCCGGGAAAACGGCTTAGGACAGGGAACAATGGCCTACAGTAAAATCCGCCAACCTAAATTATCCGATGTGATAGAGCAGCAACTGGAGTTTTTGATCCTTGAAGGGACATTGCGCCCCGGTGAAAAACTTCCTCCGGAACGTGAGCTGGCTAAACAGTTCGACGTTTCCCGTCCTTCGCTGCGCGAGGCGATCCAACGCCTTGAAGCCAAGGGCCTGCTACTGCGTCGCCAGGGCGGTGGTACCTTTGTCCAGAGTAACCTGTGGCAGAGCTTCAGCGATCCGCTGGTAGAGCTTTTGTCCGATCACCCCGAATCCCAGTTTGACCTCCTCGAGACGCGCCACGCGCTGGAAGGCATTGCCGCCTATTACGCGGCCTTGCGTGGCACCGACGACGATCGCGCGCGCATCCGCGAGCTGCATCAGGCGATCGAGCGCGCGCAGGAATCCGGGGATCTCGATGCCGAAGCCGATGCCGTCGTCCTGTATCAGATTGCCGTCACCGAAGCGGCGCACAATGTGGTTTTGCTGCATTTGCTACGCTGCATGGAACCAATGATGGCGCAGAACGTTCGTCAGAATTTTGAATTGCTGTATGCCCGCCGGGAAATGCTCCCGCTGGTAAGCAACCATCGCTCCAGAATTTTTGAGGCGATTATCGCCAGAGAGCCGGAGCAGGCGCGTGAAGCGTCTCACCGGCATCTGGCGTTTATTGAGGAAATATTGCTGGACCGCAGCCGTGAGCAGAGCCGTCGTGAACGCTCCATGCGCCGCCTACAGCAAAGAAAGGATTAAGCGCCATAATTTAGAGCGCGGCAACTAAACGCAGAACCTGTCTTATTGTGTTTTCTGCCGAAAATACAATGGGACAGGTTCCAGATTAATCAACGAAAATTAGATAGATAAGGAAAAACCCATGTCAGATCGTTTAATCAATGACGTGGATCCGATCGAAACTCGCGACTGGCAACAGGCGATCGAATCGGTCATCCGTGAAGAAGGTGTTGAGCGCGCTCAGTATCTGATTGACCAGTTACTGTCTCAGGCCCGCAAAGGCGGCGTTAACGTGGCAGCTGGTTCAAACGCTCGCAACTATGTAAATACTATTGCCGTTGAAGATGAGCCGGAATACCCGGGTAATCTGGAGCTGGAACGTCGCATTCGTTCTGCTATCCGCTGGAACGCCATCATGACCGTGCTGCGTGCGTCTAAAAAAGACCTCGAGCTGGGCGGCCACATGGCGTCTTTCCAGTCTTCTGCGACTGTGTATGAAGTTTGCTTCAACCACTTCTTCCGCGCACGCAGCGAGAAAGACGGTGGCGATCTGGTGTACTTCCAGGGCCACATCTCTCCGGGCGTTTACGCTCGCGCATTCCTGGAAGGTCGTCTGACTGAAGAGCAGATGAACAACTTCCGTCAGGAAGTTCACGGCAATGGCCTGTCTTCCTACCCGCACCCGAAACTGATGCCGGAATTCTGGCAGTTCCCGACCGTCTCTATGGGTCTGGGTCCGATTGGTGCGATCTACCAGGCTAAATTCCTGAAATATCTGGAACACCGTGGTCTGAAAGATACTTCCCAGCAAACCGTTTACGCCTTCCTTGGCGACGGCGAGATGGATGAGCCGGAATCCAAAGGCGCGATCACCATCGCGACCCGTGAAAAACTGGATAACCTGGTCTTCGTTATCAACTGTAACCTGCAACGTCTGGACGGCCCGGTAACCGGTAACGGCAAAATCATCAACGAACTGGAAGGCATCTTCGAAGGCGCTGGCTGGAACGTAATCAAGGTGATGTGGGGCGGTCGTTGGGATGAGCTGCTGCGTAAAGACACCAGCGGTAAACTGATCCAGCTGATGAACGAAACCGTTGACGGCGACTATCAGACCTTCAAATCCAAAAACGGCGCGTACGTTCGTGAGCACTTCTTCGGTAAATACCCGGAAACTGCCGCGCTGGTTGCCGACTGGTCTGACGATGAGATCTGGGCACTGAACCGTGGTGGCCACGATCCGAAGAAAGTCTACGCTGCATTCAAGAAAGCGCAGGAAACCAAAGGCAAAGCAACAGTTATCCTGGCCCATACCATCAAAGGTTACGGCATGGGCGACACCGCTGAAGGTAAAAACATCGCCCACCAGGTGAAGAAAATGAACATGGACGGTGTACGTTACATCCGTGATCGTTTCAATGTGCCGGTGACCGATGAGCAGGTTGAGAAGCTGTCCTACATTACCTTCCCGGAAGGTTCTGAAGAGCACACTTATCTGCACGCCCAGCGTCAGAAGCTGAACGGTTATCTGCCGTCTCGCCAGCCGAAATTCTCTGAGAAGCTTGAGCTGCCGACCCTGGCTGACTTCAACCAGCTGCTGGAAGAGCAGAACAAAGAGATCTCCACCACTATCGCCTTCGTGCGTGCCCTGAACGTGATGCTGAAGAACAAGTCGATCAAAGATCGCCTGGTGCCGATCATCGCCGACGAAGCGCGTACTTTCGGTATGGAAGGTCTGTTCCGTCAGATTGGTATTTACAGCCCGAACGGCCAGCAGTACACCCCGCAGGACCGTGAGCAGGTTGCGTACTACAAAGAAGACGAGAAAGGTCAGATCCTGCAGGAAGGTATCAACGAGCTGGGCGCAGGTTCTTCCTGGCTGGCCGCTGCGACCTCTTACAGCACCAACGATCTGCCGATGATCCCGTTCTACATCTACTACTCCATGTTCGGTTTCCAGCGTATCGGCGACCTGTGCTGGGCAGCAGGCGATCAGCAGGCACGTGGCTTCCTGATCGGCGGGACTTCTGGTCGTACTACGCTGAACGGCGAAGGTCTCCAGCACGAAGATGGTCACAGCCACATTCAGTCGCTGACCATCCCGAACTGTATCTCTTACGATCCGGCTTACGCCTACGAAGTTGCTGTCATCATGCATGACGGTCTGCATCGTATGTACGGTGAAGCGCAAGAGAACGTGTACTACTACATCACCACGCTGAACGAAAACTACCACATGCCAGCGATGCCGGAAGGCGCCGAGGAAGGGATCCGTAAAGGTATCTATAAACTCGAAACTGTCGAAGGCGCGAAAGGTAAAGTTCAGCTGCTGGGCTCCGGTTCTATCCTGCGTCACGTACGTGAAGCAGCGCAGATCCTGGCGAAAGACTACGGTATCGGTTCTGACGTGTTCAGCGTGACCTCCTTCACCGAACTGGCGCGCGATGGCCAGGATTGTGAGCGCTGGAACATGCTGCACCCGACCGACGAGCCGCGCGTACCGTACGTTGCACAGGTTCTGAGCGACGCACCGGCAGTGGCATCAACTGACTATATGAAACTGTTCGCTGAGCAGATCCGTAACTTCATCCCGGCAAGCGATTACCGCGTACTGGGTACTGATGGCTTCGGTCGCTCTGACAGCCGTGAAAACCTGCGTCACCACTTCGAAGTTGATGCTTCTTATGTGGTTGTTGCAGCACTGGGCGAACTGGCTAAACGTGGCGACATCGACAAGAAAGTAGTTGCAGAAGCAATTACCAAATTCAACATCGATGCAGATAAAGTTAACCCGCGTCTGGCGTAAGAGGTAAAAGAAGAATGGCTATCGAAATCAATGTACCGGACATCGGGGCTGATGAAGTTGAAATCACCGAGATCCTGGTCAAAGTGGGCGACAAAGTTGAAGCTGAACAGTCGCTGATCACCGTAGAAGGCGACAAAGCCTCTATGGAAGTCCCGTCACCTCAGGCTGGCGTTGTTAAAGAGATCAAAGTCTCTGTTGGCGACAAAACCGAGACTGGCAAACTGATCATGATTTTCGATTCCGCTGACGGTGCTGCTGATGCAGCACCTGCGAAAGCAGAAGAGAAGAAAGAAGCAGCACCGGCAGCAGCCTCTGCACCGGCTGCGGCGGCTGCCAAAGACGTCAACGTACCGGATATCGGCGGCGACGAAGTTGAAGTCACCGAGATCATGGTTAAAGTCGGCGACAAAGTGGCTGCTGAGCAGTCGCTGATCACCGTGGAAGGCGACAAAGCCTCTATGGAAGTCCCGGCACCGTTCGCGGGCACCGTGAAAGAGATCAAAATCAGCACCGGCGACAAAGTGTCCACCGGCTCCCTGATCATGGTCTTCGAAGTGGAAGGCGCCGCTCCGGCTGCCAGCGACGCGAAACCGCAGGTTAAAGAAGAAGCGGCTTCTGCTCCGGCAGCAGCGGCGGGCGCGAAAGACGTCAACGTACCGGACATCGGCGGTGACGAAGTTGAAGTGACCGAAGTGATGGTGAAAGTGGGCGACAAAGTTGCCGCTGAGCAGTCACTGATCACCGTGGAAGGCGACAAAGCCTCCATGGAAGTTCCGGCACCGTTCGCGGGCACCGTGAAAGAGATCAAAATCAGCACCGGCGACAAAGTGTCTACCGGCTCCCTGATCATGGTCTTCGAAGTGGAAGGCGCAGCCCCGGCTGCGGCTCCGGCTGCGGCCAAACAGGAAGCAGCACCAGCAGCGGCGGCGAAAGCACCGGCCGCCGCTGCACCGGCGAAAGCGGAAGGCAAATCTGAGTTTGCTGAAAACGACGCTTACGTCCACGCGACCCCGCTGATCCGCCGCCTGGCGCGCGAATTCGGTGTGAACCTGGCGAAAGTGAAAGGTACAGGTCGTAAAGGCCGTATCCTGCGCGAAGACGTTCAGGCTTACGTGAAAGACGCGGTTAAACGCGCTGAAGCGGCACCTGCTGCTGCTACCGGCGGCGGTCTGCCGGGCATGCTGCCATGGCCGAAAGTGGACTTCAGCAAGTTTGGTGAAGTGGAAGAAGTTGAACTGGGCCGTATCCAGAAAATCTCTGGTGCTAACCTGAGCCGTAACTGGGTGATGATCCCGCACGTTACGCACTTCGACAAAACCGACATCACCGATCTGGAAGCCTTCCGTAAGCAGCAGAACGCCGAAGCTGAGAAGCGCAAACTGGACGTGAAATTCACCCCGGTTGTCTTCATCATGAAAGCCGTTGCCGCAGCGCTCGAGCAGATGCCTCGCTTCAACAGCTCCCTGTCTGAAGACGCGCAGCGTCTGACGCTGAAGAAATACATCAACATCGGTGTGGCTGTTGATACCCCGAATGGCCTGGTGGTTCCGGTGTTCAAAGACGTGAACAAGAAGAGCATCACCGAGCTGTCCCGTGAACTGACCGTGATCTCCAAAAAAGCACGTGACGGTAAGCTGACGGCTGGCGAAATGCAGGGCGGTTGCTTCACCATCTCCAGCATCGGTGGCCTGGGTACCACGCACTTCGCGCCGATCGTTAACGCGCCGGAAGTGGCTATCCTCGGTGTGTCCAAATCCGCGATGGAGCCGGTCTGGAATGGTAAAGAGTTCGTGCCGCGTCTGATGATGCCGATCTCTCTGTCCTTCGACCACCGCGTGATCGACGGTGCTGATGGTGCGCGTTTCATCACCATCATCAATAACATGCTGTCTGATATTCGCCGTCTGGTGATGTAAATAAGAAAGCCGGCCTGACGGTCGGCTTTTTTCTGGTAATCTCATTATGTTATTGGGGTTATTGGGACAAAGGACAACTCGTTTACCGTTTGTTGTTTCAAAATTGTTAACAATTTTGTACTATGCGGGCGGATAGAACGTCCCGGCGAAGAAGGGCGATACGTCCCCTGGACTGCCGGAAATCAATAAGAGGTCATGATGAGTACTGAAATCAAAACTCAGGTCGTGGTACTTGGGGCAGGCCCGGCAGGTTACTCTGCTGCCTTCCGTTGCGCTGATTTAGGTCTGGAAACCGTCATTGTTGAACGTTACAACACCCTCGGCGGTGTTTGTCTGAACGTCGGCTGTATCCCTTCTAAAGCGCTGCTGCATGTTGCTAAAGTTATCGAAGAAGCCAAAGCGCTGGCTGAGCACGGTATCGTCTTCGGCGAACCGAAAACCGATATCGACAAGATTCGTACCTGGAAAGAAAAAGTCATCACCCAACTGACTGGCGGTCTGGCCGGTATGGCGAAAGGCCGTAAAGTAAAAGTGGTGAACGGTCTGGGTAAATTCACCGGGGCTAACACCCTGGAAGTGGAAGGCGAAAACGGCAAAACCGTAATCAACTTCGACAACGCGATCATCGCGGCGGGTTCCCGTCCGATCGAACTGCCGTTCATTCCACATGAAGATCCGCGCGTATGGGATTCCACCGACGCTCTGGAGCTGAAAGAAGTACCTAAGCGCCTGCTGGTTATGGGTGGCGGTATCATCGGTCTGGAAATGGGCACCGTATACCATGCGCTGGGTTCAGAGATCGACGTGGTTGAAATGTTCGACCAGGTGATCCCGGCGGCTGACAAAGATATCGTTAAAGTCTTCACCAAGCGTATCAGCAAGAAATTCAACCTGATGCTGGAAACCAAAGTGACTGCCGTTGAAGCTAAAGAAGACGGTATTTACGTTTCCATGGAAGGCAAAAAAGCCCCTGCTGAAGCGCAGCGTTATGACGCCGTGCTGGTGGCTATCGGCCGTGTGCCGAACGGTAAAAACCTCGACGCAGGCAAAGCTGGCGTGGAAGTGGACGACCGTGGCTTTATCCGTGTCGACAAACAGCTGCGTACCAACGTACCGCACATCTTCGCTATCGGCGACATCGTCGGTCAGCCGATGCTGGCGCACAAAGGTGTTCACGAAGGTCATGTTGCCGCTGAAGTTATCGCAGGTATGAAGCACTACTTCGATCCGAAAGTGATCCCGTCCATCGCGTACACCGAGCCGGAAGTTGCCTGGGTTGGTCTGACCGAAAAAGAAGCGAAAGAAAAAGGCATCAGCTACGAAACCGCCACCTTCCCGTGGGCTGCTTCTGGCCGTGCTATCGCGTCCGACTGCGCAGACGGTATGACCAAACTGATTTTCGACAAAGAGTCTCACCGTGTGATCGGTGGCGCTATTGTCGGTACTAACGGCGGCGAGCTGTTGGGTGAGATCGGTCTGGCTATCGAAATGGGCTGTGACGCGGAAGATCTGGCGCTGACTATCCATGCGCACCCGACTCTGCATGAGTCCGTGGGCCTGGCCGCTGAAGTGTTCGAAGGTAGCATCACCGACCTGCCGAACCCGAAAGCGAAAAAGAAATAAGCGTCTGAGTTTGTGTAGCCGGGTGGCGGCTTCGCCTTACCCGGCCTGC
>NZ_CP127837.1:1965891-1975601 GCF_030291195.1 Enterobacter sp. PGRG2
TAAAGCGGCTTAATAGCCGCTTTTTTTATGCCTGCGTTTTACCTTCAGGGCTGCACCGGTTGCCACTGCTCGTCCGGCGTAAACTGCGTTATCCCTTCAGTCTGCTGCGCCGTCTGCGCGCCGAAATCCCGCTGATATACCCGATCCTGACCGTCAATCACAAAGGTGGCGACGCCGGTTTTGCCGTAGTCCAGCGGCCACGCCAGCAGCGCGGCAGGCGCATCATTACCTTGCCCCTTACCCGTCAGCAGCCGGAAACGATAGCCGTGATAACCCTCGCCGGGCGTGGTCGGGCTGAACGCCGGGCCAAGCGGGCTGGGCGCTTCCCCCGGTGACACCGGCCAGTAGAGGCCATCTTTTTTACCCTCGCTGCTGATAAGCTTCTGCGCATAATGGTGGTTAAGGGCGAAGTAATCCCGCTGCGCGTCCAAATAAGCCTGGAGCGCGTTAATAGCTGACAGCTCATTGCGCCCGAGGGTGCGGGTGAGGATCTCGTCGGCGGCGCGTGCGGTATCAAACTGCCAGCCCGCGGCGGTTTTCACCATCGGGATGGGGAGCTGCCACTGACCGCGCCCGACGCTCAGGTGCGCCACGCCGTTCTGCTCATCAATCTGATGGCTTATCTGCCAGTCGCGCAGAAAACGCGCCACGGCTTGCGCATCTGCCCCGTCCGGCGGCAGGATCTGCTGCCAGTCATCGCCGAGCAGTTGCGTCAGCACGCTGTCATTTTGATCCTGGATGGCGCTGACTAGCGTACTGGCGGCCTGCTCCGGCGTGCTGAACGCCTGCTGCGCCTGACCCATCACCGGTAACAGCAGCAGCAATCCGGCGATAATTTTCTGTAGTTTCATGATCCCTGCCTGATTAACGACGGTTAAGTTCACGGCGTTCGGCCGCATGTTCACGTAACGAGCTGCGCTGTTCGCGGTTCAGACGCTGGCGGCTCTGCTCGCCGCGCTGACGCTGCGCCTGCCAGGAGGGGGAACGGCTGTCATTGCCGCTCAGCGCCGTGGCACGGGAAGCGCTCTGGCGCTGTTGCAGCTTTTCCCGCCGCTGTTGCTGTTGCGGCGTCGGGTTATCGTGGCGGGCTTTGATGGCATCGCGGCGCTGTTGCTGCTGCGCGGTGGGATTGTCCCGGCGGGCCTGTATCGCCTCGCGTTTCTGCTGCGTCGTGGACTGATTGAACTGAGTTTTTGCCGCCTCGCGACGGGCGGTAGTGGTGGGAGTATCGTAACCGCGATAATTATTGCGCTGCGCGATCTGGTTTAACTGCTTTGCTGCCGTCTGACGCTGCGCATCGCGGGAGGGCAGGTTATTACGGAAGGCAGGATTGTGCTGCCACACCACAGTGTCATTTTTGGTGACCAGCCTGCCGCCGGAGATACGGTTGAAGTTATTGACGTTGATATTGATATTATCGCCGTTGTGGTCGTAGCCTCGATGGTCATGATCGTCATCCCAGTCAATATCGCTGAACAGCGCATAAGTGGTGGCGACGCCGAGGCTGAAACCTAAGCCCCGCACCAGGCTGTCGGTGAACTGCTGGCCGGGAGGCGGCGGCAGATACACCGGCGGATAGGCGGGCGTCGGCCAGCTGCCGTACACTACGGTCGGGTTAAAGCTCGGGACATACACCACCTCCGGATCGGCGGGTTCGATTTTGATCACCGTCGGGGCTGGCGTACTCACCACGGTAGTGCTCCCCGACGCGGATTGCGGCGCGGTACTGCTTTTCGCCGGTACGGTGCTGACTTTCTGCTGCGGCGTGGAGGTGAGCGCGCCCGTCTGTTGCGCCAGCGCGCGCAGTTTCTGCACTGAATCCATCACCTCTTTCGGCTGCGCCAGAAAGGCATCGCCGAGGTTTTGCACCCACTGTGGGTTTTCCCCCATCAATGCCATCAGCGACGGAAAGGCCACCAGCGATCTGACGCTCGGATCCCAGGGCTGGTTAATCACCGCCTGGATCGCCGCGTCGCCCTGGAGCGTGGGATTATCCTGCGACCACTGGGCCGCCTGCACGACGTTCGCGGGGTAGGTGGCGGCCATCAGCACCTGCGAGAGCAGCGCGTCCGGGTAGAGCGCGATTGGTGCCACCCACTGATCGATTTGCGCCGCGGTAAAGGTTGGGGTGGCGACCGGCGGAGCGGGCGGCGGGGCGGGCGTAACCGGCTGGGCGACAACGGCAGGCGGCGGTGTTTCCGGCGTCCTGCTTTTGACATACAGCACGCCCGAGGCGGCTAAAATCCCGGCGCTGCACAGCAGCATCAGGATCTGAGGTTTGAATGGCAACTTCATGAGGTTCTCCCGGTATCCGGTGGGATACACGCGAATAAAACACAGGCCAGATGGCGGTAAATGCCCGCGAGTATAAAGCGCTGATTGTTTATTTTTTGATTAAAACAGGCATCGCACCGTGCCCCGTCCATAACCGGACAACAAGAGTGTTAGTAAACATTGCAAAGCGTAGGGATAAGCCCTTTTGCAGAGTCAGCCGTGGGGGATAAAAAGGTATTTTCGTCTGCCGGAGAAGCCCTGTGAAAGAGAGGTGTATCGCCCGTAACGATTCAGCTAATTTTTAATGTTGCTTTTTTGTAAACAGATTAACACCCCCTTTAAATCCTGCTATGCTGCCCGTCGCGGTACCGGGCTTTTACCCTACAAACTGCTGTCTCACAGGAGCGTGAAGAAACTGCCGGCCGCACTATGACAATGAGAGCGAGGAGAACCGTCGTGCTAGAAGAATACCGTAAGCACGTAGCTGAACGTGCCGCTGAAGGGATTGCACCAAAACCCTTAGATGCCACGCAAATGGCTGCGCTGGTCGAGCTGCTGAAGTCCCCGCCAGTGGGCGAAGAAGAATTCCTGTTAGATCTGTTAGCCAACCGTGTCCCGCCGGGCGTTGATGAAGCCGCCTACGTTAAAGCCGGTTTCCTTGCAGCCGTCGCCAAAGGCGAAACCGCCTCTCCGCTGGTCACTCCGGAAAAAGCCATTGAACTGCTGGGCACCATGCAGGGTGGTTACAACATCCATCCGCTGATTGACGCGCTGGACGATGCTAAGCTGGCGCCGGGTGCCGCCAAAGCGCTGTCCCACACGCTGCTGATGTTCGACAACTTCTACGACGTGGAAGAGAAAGCCAAAGCGGGCAACGCTTACGCACAGCAGGTGATGCACTCCTGGGCCGAGGCAGAATGGTTCCTGAGCCGTCCGCCGCTGGCTGAAAAAATTACCGTCACCGTCTTTAAAGTGACCGGCGAAACCAACACCGACGATCTCTCTCCGGCGCCGGATGCCTGGTCGCGCCCGGATATTCCGCTGCACGCGCTGGCGATGCTGAAAAACGCCCGTGAAGGCATTGTGCCGGATCAGCCGGGTAGCGTTGGCCCGATCAAACAGATCGAAGAGCTGAACAAAAAAGGCTTCCCGCTGGCCTACGTGGGCGACGTGGTCGGTACCGGTTCATCCCGTAAATCCGCCACCAACTCCGTACTCTGGTTTATGGGCGACGACATTCCGAACGTGCCGAACAAGCGCGGCGGCGGTCTGGTGCTGGGCGGCAAAATCGCGCCAATCTTCTTCAACACCATGGAAGATGCCGGCGCGCTGCCGATTGAAGTGGACGTGAACGCGCTGAACATGGGCGACGTGATTGACGTCTACCCGTTCAAAGGCGAAGTGCGTAACCACGAAACTGGCGAACTGCTGGCGAACTTTGAACTGAAAACCGACGTGCTGATCGACGAAGTGCGCGCCGGTGGCCGTATCCCGCTGATCATCGGCCGTGGCCTGACCACCAAAGCGCGTGAAGCGCTGGGTCTGCCGCACAGTGAGGTCTTCCGTATTGCTAAGCCGGTGGCGGCGAGCGATAAGGGCTTCTCGCTGGCGCAGAAAATGGTGGGCCGCGCCTGTGGCGTGAAGGGCGTGCGTCCTGGCGAATACTGCGAACCGAAAATGACCTCGGTTGGCTCGCAGGACACCACCGGGCCGATGACCCGTGATGAACTGAAAGACCTGGCCTGTCTGGGCTTCTCTGCCGATCTGGTGATGCAGTCCTTCTGCCACACCGCGGCCTATCCGAAGCCGGTGGACGTCACCACACACCACACGCTGCCGGACTTTATTATGAACCGCGGCGGCGTCTCGCTGCGTCCGGGCGACGGCATCATCCACTCGTGGCTGAACCGTATGCTGCTGCCGGATACCGTGGGTACCGGCGGTGACTCCCATACCCGTTTCCCGATTGGCATCTCCTTCCCGGCGGGCTCTGGTCTGGTGGCCTTCGCCGCCGCGACCGGCGTGATGCCGCTGGATATGCCGGAATCGGTACTGGTGCGCTTTAAAGGCCAGATGCAGCCGGGTATCACCCTGCGCGATCTGGTGCACGCCATCCCGCTGTATGCCATTCGCCAGGGCCTGCTGACCGTTGAGAAGAAAGGGAAGAAAAACATCTTCTCTGGTCGCATCCTGGAAATCGAAGGGCTGCCGGAGCTGAAAGTAGAGCAGGCGTTTGAACTGGCGGATGCGTCAGCGGAACGTTCTGCGGCGGGCTGTACTATCAAGCTCGATAAAGCGCCGATTGAAGAATACCTGACCTCCAACATCGTCCTGCTGAAGTGGATGATTGCGGAAGGCTACGGCGACCGCCGTACGCTGGAGCGTCGTATTCAGGGCATGGAAAAATGGCTGGCGGATCCGCAGCTGATGGAAGCCGATGCTGACGCCGAATACGCGGCAGTGATCGACATCGATCTGGCAGATATCAAAGAGCCGATCCTGTGTGCACCGAACGATCCGGATGATGCGCGTCTGCTGTCTGACGTGGCGGGTGAGAAGATTGACGAAGTGTTTATCGGTTCGTGCATGACCAACATCGGTCACTTCCGCGCGGCCGGTAAGCTGCTGGACAACCATAAAGGCCAGCTGCCGACCCGTCTGTGGGTCGCGCCGCCAACCCGTATGGATGCCGCGCAGCTCACCGAAGAGGGCTACTACAGCGTGTTTGGTAAGAGCGGCGCGCGCGTTGAGATCCCGGGCTGTTCACTGTGCATGGGTAACCAGGCGCGTGTGGCAGACGGCTCAACGGTAGTGTCCACTTCGACGCGTAACTTCCCGAACCGTCTGGGCACCGGCGCGAACGTGTTCCTGGCGTCCGCAGAGCTGGCGGCGGTCTCTTCCCTGCTCGGCAAACTGCCGACGCCGGAGGAGTACCAGACCTATATGGCGCAGGTCGATAAGACCGCGGTAGACACCTATCGCTATCTGAACTTCGACAAACTCGGTCAGTACACCGAAAAAGCTGACGCGGTGATCTTCCAGACTGCCGTATAAGTGAGCATTCTCCACTGGTGAGAAAACAAGGGTGAGGGCGGTGATCCGCGCTCACCCTTTTTATTTCCATATCCTCCGCCCGTCCCGCTGTTTTTCTTTCCCGCTGCTGCGATAATTACCCCATTGCTGGATCAGAGGAATGCATCATGGATTACGAATTTTTGCGTGATATCACCGGCGTGGTGAAGGTACGCATGTCGATGGGCCACGAGGTGGTCGGTCACTGGTTTAATGAAGAAGTGAAAGAGAACCTCGCCCTGCTTGATGAAGTGGAAGCGGCGGCGCGGACAGTGAAAGGCAGCGAGCGTCAGTGGCAGCGCGTCGGACACGAATACACCCTGTGGATGGACGGCGAAGAGATCATCGTGCGCGCCAACCAGCTGGAGTTTTCCGGCGACGAGATGGAAGAGGGGATGAATTACTACGACGAGGAGAGCCTGTCGCTGTGCGGCGTTGAGGATTTCCTGCAGGTGGTCAAAGCGTACCGCGAATTCCTGCAGCAGAAATAATCATCACGGAGCATCCCTGCTCCGTAAACCAGTCTTACACGGCGGGAATATTGCGGCCGTAATAGATTTCGCGCATCTCTTTCCACAGCGCTTCGGTGATCACTTTACGCTCGTCGGCGGTGAGATCTTCCGGGCGGGTGTGGAACATATAGTGTTTCAGGTCGAATTCTTTCAGCAACATCTTGGTGTGGAAGATATTTTCCTGATAAACGTTTACATCTACCATGTCATACAGCGCTTTCATGTCATCGGACAGGAAGTTCTGAATCGAATTGATTTCATGATCGATAAAGTGTTTTTTACCCGACACGTCGCGGGTAAAGCCGCGCACGCGATAGTCAACGGTCACAATATCGGACTCAAGCTGGTGGATTAAATAATTCAGGGCTTTCAGCGGTGAAATCACCCCACAGGTCGAGACTTCAATATCCGCGCGGAAGGTGCACAGTCCGCCCTCCGGATGGCTTTCCGGGTAGGTGTGAACGCAGATATGGCTCTTGTCGAGGTGAGCTACCACGGTTTCCGGCAGCGGGCCAGGATGTTCAGTGTTGTCGATCAGATGCGGTTCAACGGGCTCTTCGCTGACGAGGATCGTCACGCTGGCGCCCTGCGGCTCATAATCCTGACGGGCGATATTCAGGATATTCGCGCCAATAATCGAACAGGTTTCCGTCAGGATCTCCGTCAGTCGATTGGCGTTATAGAGTTCATCGATATAGGCGATATAACCATCGCGCTCTTCAGCCGTATTGGCATAACAGATATCGTAAATACAAAAACTCAGGCTTTTGGTCAGGTTATTAAAGCCATGTAGTTTAAGCTTTTTCAATTTTTATCACCCCCTTAGGATCACTGCGCAAACAGTGCATCGTGCAAATATTGTGGTAACGCGAACGCCGCCGTGTGTACTGCCGGATTGTAATAACGACACGTCAGGTTTGCGCTGTGGAAACGCGCCTGAATAATGCCGGTAGAAAGATGACGCAGCGCGCCGTTGTCCGTCGCCCAGGCGAAGGTCATCACACCACCGTAATAGGTGGGAATGGCGGCCTGATAAAAACTCACATCGTCAAAGTAATGGCTGAGTTTACGGTGACTGTCGATGGCTTCATCCTGCTGCAAAAAGCTCACGCCGTTTTGCGCGACGAAAATACCGCCAGGATTCAGGCAACGCTTGCAGCCTTCGTAAAATGCCGAGGTAAACAGACTTTCGCCAGGCCCGATGGGATCGGTGCAGTCAGAGATGATCACATCAAAGGTTTGCGCGGTCTGGTTAACAAAATTGACGCCGTCGTCAATCACCAGCGTAAAGCGCGGATCGTCATAAGCCCCGGCATTATGATTCGGCAAATACTGGCGGCAGAATGACACGACGCCAGCGTCGATCTCCACCATGGTGATGGTTTCGATACTCTTATGACGGCTCACTTCGCGCAGCATCGCGCCGTCGCCGCCGCCGATGATCAGCACATGCTTCGCATGACCGTGCGCCAGCAGCGGTACGTGGGTCATCATTTCATGATAAATGAACTCATCCCGCTCGGTGGTTTGCACCACGCCATCCAGCGCCATTACGCGCCCGAATGCGGCGTTTTCAAAGATAATCAGATCCTGATGATCGGTTTTTTCGTGGTACAGCACCTTGTCCACGGCGAAGTACTGCCCGAACTGGTCATGCAGCGTTTCGTGCCACAGTTTGCTATCAGTCATTGCTCGCTCCTTCGTTAACACCCATATAAAACGGGCGTAACATGATAGCTAACTAGTGACGGGGATGCACGGCTATAAATCCCTGCCCCGCAGAAGGGGCAGAGGAAGGGTTATTTCACGTAGGCAAGCAGGCTCAGGGAATCACGCGCCAGCGCTTTGCACTTTTTATCCGTGGCGATGCCAATACCGCTGAGGTCGCGGTAGCTGTCTTCCCCCAGCGCTTTCATATCAAAGCTCTCGTAGTTGCTCAGATCCCACTGATTCTGCTGGGCGAAAAACACCAGCGCGCGACGGATCTGACCGTTCGGTAAATTCTGGTAGCCACAGTCGTTTTTCAGGAATACAAACACCGCCGTTAAATCGGCCATGTCTTCGGCTTCTGACTCACTGAGTGCATAACTATTTGCTGATACAGCCAGCAGGCTGGCGAACGTAATTGTTCTGAAAAACGTCTTCATTATTTCTACCGGAACATCGAGGAAATTTAACGTTAGCATACTTGGGGGCAGGGCGACGATCTTTATTATTAGAGGTTCGCTTGACCTTACCGCAAGGGCAGGGTTTATGCTCAAAAGCTCGCCAGGCTTTAAAAAGGGAATAAAGATGCAACGTCGTGACTTTATAAAATACTCCGCTGCGCTGGGCGCGATAAGCGTGCTACCGGGATGGTCGAAAGCGGCCTTTGCCGCCGCGCCGCAAGCACTGCCAATCCCGGCGCTGCTGATGCCGGACGCGCAGAGCCGCATTCAGTTACGGGCGCAGGCTGGCACCACAGCCTTCGCCGGGAAAAACGCCGCCACCTGGGGCTACAACGGTAATCTGCTTGGTCCGGCGATCAAACTGCGCCAGGGTAAGGCGGTGACCATTGAGATCAACAACCGGCTGGCGGAAGAAACGACGGTTCACTGGCATGGCCTGGAAGTGCCGGGCGAGGTGGATGGCGGACCGCAGGGCATTATCAAGCCCGGCGGCCAGCGTACCGTCAGCTTTACCCCCAGCCAGCGCGCGGCCACCTGCTGGTTCCATCCTCATCAGCACGCAAAAACCGGTCATCAGGTGGCGATGGGGCTGGCCGGGCTGGTGCTGATCGAAGACGACGAGAGCCGCATGCTGCGTCTGCCGCAACAGTGGGGTATTGATGACGTTCCGGTGATCGTACAGGACAAGCGTTTTAACGCCGACGGGCAGATCGACTATCAGCTGGACATCATGAGCGCGGCCGTCGGCTGGTTTGGCGATACGCTGCTCGCCAATGGCGCGATCTATCCCCGGCATGCCGCCCCACGCGGCTGGCTGCGTCTGCGTCTGCTGAACGGCTGCAACGCCCGTTCGCTCAACTTCGCCACCAGCGATAAGCGCCCGCTCTATGTGATTGCCAGTGATGGCGGCCTGCTTGCGGAGCCGGTAAAAGTTGCCGAACTGCCGATGCTGCCGGGGGAGCGTTTTGAAGTGCTGGTGGAGACGCGCGACGGGAAAGACTTCGACCTGATCACCCTGCCGGTGAGTCAGATGGGCATGGCGGTCGCGCCTTTCGACAAGCCGCAGCCGGTGTTGCATATACAGCCGCTGACCGTTGTGGCGTCCGGCGAGCTGCCTGATACCCTCGCGACCATGCCATCGCTGCCGCCGCTGGATGGCCTGACGCAGCGCACGCTTCAGCTGTCGATGGATCCAATGCTCGACATGATGGGAATGCAGGCGCTACAGAAAAAATATGGCGATCAGGCGATGACCGGCATGGCGGGGCACATGAGTCATGGCGGGATGGATCACGGCAGTATGGATCACGGCGGCATGAACCATGGCGGGCAGGGCGTTGATTTCCGCCATGGCAATATGATTAACGGTAAAGCCTTCGACATGAACACCCCGGCCTTTGCCGCGACCAAAGGGCAGTACGAGCGCTGGGTGATTTCCGGGGAGGGGGACATGATGCTGCATCCGTTCCATATCCACGGCACGCAGTTCCGCATTCTGTCAGAGAACGGCAAGCCGCCCGCGGCGCATCGCGCAGGCTGGAAAGATATCGTCAACGTATTTGGCGCGCGCAGCGAAGTGCTGGTGAAGTTTGACTATGACGCTCCGAAAGCGCAGGCCTATATGGCGCACTGCCATCTGCTGGAGCATGAAGATACCGGGATGATGCTTGGGTTTACGGTATAA
>NZ_CP127837.1:1975683-1978865 GCF_030291195.1 Enterobacter sp. PGRG2
ATTACTTCGCCTCATCCGGCAGCGCATAGGCCACAATGTAGTCGCCCATTTTGGTGCCAAACGAACCGTGACCACCGGCGGAAATGACCACATACTGCTTGCCATTCACTTCATAGGTCATCGGCGTCGCCTGACCACCCGCCGGCAGACGGCCCTGCCACAGTTTCTCACCGTTGCTCATGTTGTAAGCGCGCAGGTAGTTATCGGCGGTAGCGGCGATAAACAGCACGTTACCGGCGGTGGAGATCGGACCGCCCAGCATCGGCATACCCATATTGAACGGCACCGGGATCGGCATCGGGAACGGCAGGCTGTCCTGCGGCGTACCAATACGTTTTTTCCACACCACGTCGTTGGTTTTCAGATCCAGCGCGGAGATATAACCCCAGGCAGGCTGTTTACACGGCAGACCAAACGGCGACAGGAACGGGTTCAGGGTCACGCCATAAGGCACGCCGTACTGCGGCTGGATCCCGGCTTCGGTACCGCTGCCTTTCGCGTCTTTCGGCTGTTCCATCGGATTGCCCGGACCGCGCGGCATCAGTTTGGAAACAAACGGCAGCGCCATCGGGTTAGCAATCGCCACCTGACGGTTCGGATCGACGGAAATACCGCCCCACTCAAACATACCGAGGTTACCCGGGAACACCAGCGTGCCCTGCTCGGACGGCGGGGTGAAGATGCCTTCATAGCGCAGCTGATGGAACATGACGCGACAGACCAGCTGGTCAAACATGGTCGCGCCCCACATATCCGCACCGGTCAGATCTTTCTTCGGACGGAAGCTCAGTTCAGAGAACGGCTGGGTTTTGGTGACGTAATCGCCTTTCGCCGCGCCCTGCGGAACCGGTTTTTCCGGCGCCGGGACAACCGGCTCGCCATTACGACGATCCAGCACGAAGATGTTACCGGTTTTCGCCGGCGCGTAGATCACCGGTACGGTTTTACCGTTAACGGTAATATCCGCCAGCGTCGGCTGGGCCGGTAAATCCATATCCCACAGATCGTGGTGAACGGTCTGATAGCTCCAGGCCAGTTTACCGGTGGTGGCATTCAGCGCCAGCACGGAACTGGCATAACGCTCCTGCTCCGGCGTACGGTTGCCGCCCCAGATATCCGGGGTGCTCACGCCCATCGGCAGATAAACCAGATCCAGCTTGGCGTCATAGGCCGCCGGGGCCCAGGAGTTCGGCGAGTTAAAGGTGAAGCTATGTTCGTCAGACGGGATAGCGTTCGGATCTTTCGCGCCCGGATCGAAGGCCCACAGCAGTTTACCGGTGTTTACATCAAAACCACGGATCACGCCGGACGTTTCGCGGGTGGAGAAGTTATCGGTGACGGAACCGGCAATCACGATAGTTTTATCGGTAATGATCGGCGGCGAAGTCGGTTCGTACAGACCCGGCGTGGTATCCGGCATGTTGGTTTGCAGGTTCAGAATACCTTTGTTGGCAAAGGTTTCGCACAGCTTACCGTTATCGGCGTTGATGGCGAACAGACGGCCATCGTTCACCGGCAGCATGATGCGGCGCGGACAGTCAGCGATCACTTCCGGGCTGGCATTGTCGGCGCGCGCTTCGTGGTAAGAAACACCACGGCAGGTAACGTGCTGGAACGAGGTATTAGTATTCAGCTGCGGATCAAAGTGCCACTTCTCTTTACCGGTCGCTGCGTCCAGCGCAAACAGACGCTGGTGCGCGGTGCAGAGATACAGCATGTTGCCGACTTTAATCGGCGTCACTTCGTTGGTCAGTTCACCCGGATCGTTAGGCTGTTTCAGATCGCCGGTGCGGAACACCCAGGCTTCTTTCAGATCCTTAACGTTATCGACGTTGATCTGCTTCAGCGGGGAGTAACGCTGGCCTTCCTGATTACGGCCATAGGCTGGCCAGTCGGCGTCGGCCACCTGGGAAATCGGCTCTGCCGGCGTGGCGTCGGCGCTCAGGGTGCCGTTCACTTCCTGCGGATCGTTAAAGCCTGCCCAGGTCAGCATCGCGCCGCTAACCAGCAGCGCCACAACCAGCGCCGCTACTGCGCCGCGGGAAGGCACCAGCAGACGACGCCAGACGAACGGCAGGATCAGCCAGATACCGAAGAAGACCAGAATATCGCTGCGTGGGGTTAAGGCCCAGAAGTCAAAGCCGACTTCCCATACGCCCCAAATCATCGTACCCAGTAACAGCGCGGCGTAGACCCACAGCGCTGAGCGCTTGCTGCGCCACAGCAGCCAGGTGACGGCGAGCATCACCAGCCCGGCGACAGGGTAGTACCAGGAGCCGCCAATCGCGACCAGCCAGGCGCCCCCGATAAGCAGGTATAGTCCGCAGAAAGCGGCGAACAGCGCGGTGATCGTCACGAGTGTGCGTGACGGATGCGGTTTATTTTCTGCCATAAAAGACACTCATCTCATTTTGTTAATATTTTGGAAGCAATTAATTATAGGATTTAACAAGTGTGACAGTCATCACAATTCTGGCTTTTATTATCTCGTCCCCCGGCCGGGGGCATTTACTGGTATACTGACGCGCTTATGAATTGATGCCGGACGCTACGCTATCCGCATTGAGTGATTGTTTTTTAAATCATACGGTTAGAGAAATGAAACATACTGTTGAAGTGATGATCCCGGAAGCCGAGATCAAAGCGCGCATTACCGAACTGGGTCGTCAAATCACTGAGCACTATAAGGACAGCGGCAGCGAGATGGTGCTGGTGGGCCTGTTACGCGGCTCGTTTATGTTTATGGCGGATCTGTGTCGTGAAGTGCAGGTGCCTCATGAAGTCGATTTTATGACCGCCTCCAGCTACGGCAGCGGCATGTCCACCACGCGCGACGTAAAAATTCTCAAAGACCTGGATGAAGATATCCGCGGTAAAGACGTGCTGATCGTCGAAGACATTATCGACTCCGGCAACACGCTGTCGAAAGTGCGCGAGATCCTGAGCCTGCGCGAGCCAAAATCCCTGGCGATTTGTACCCTGCTGGATAAACCGTCCCGCCGTGAAGTGACGGTGCCGGTGGAATTTGTCGGTTTCTCGATCCCGGATGAGTTCGTGGTGGGTTACGGGATTGATTACGCCCAGCGCTATCGTCATCTGCCGTACATCGGCAAAGTGGTGATGCAGGACGAGTAAGCGTAAAAAAGCCGGGTGGCGCTACGCTTACCCGGCCTACATGTCAG
>NZ_CP127837.1:1978874-1981388 GCF_030291195.1 Enterobacter sp. PGRG2
ACGTAGGCCGGGTAAGGCGAAGCCGCCACCCGGCATANNAATATAACGAATCTTATTTGTGATTAATGTGCTTCTGGCTGATGTTGGACAGCCCCTGGCGGTAACGCGATTCCAGCGTGTCGCGGTTGGTGGCGGTTACTTCCAGATCGCGCAGCAGACCGTCGTGAATACCGTACGCCCAGCCGTGAATGGTCACGTTCTGGCCGCGCTTCCACGCTGACTGCATGATGGTTGAGTGGCCCAGGTTATACACCTGCTCCATCACGTTCAGCTCACACAGGGTATCCAGACGACGCTCTTCCGGCATTTCGTTAAGCAGTGCGCTATGTTTAAACCAGATGTCACGGATGTGCAGCAGCCAGTTGTTGATCAGGCCCAGTTCCGGGTTTTCCACCGCCGCCTGCACACCGCCGCAGCCGTAGTGACCGCAGATGATGATATGCTCAACTTCCAGCACATCCACCGCATACTGAACGACCGACAGACAGTTCAGATCGGTGTGGATCACCAGGTTGGCAACGTTTCGGTGAACAAATAACTCACCGGGTTCAAGACCGGTCAGGCGCTCAGCCGGAACGCGGCTGTCTGAACAGCCAATCCATAAAAAGCGCGGTTTCTGTGCCTGTGCTAATGTCTCAAAAAATCCCGGATCCTCTTCGACCAGCATTTTTGACCATAGTGCATTGTTACTAATGAGTGTATCTATGTCTTTCATTGAGGTTAACGACCTGTAACCAAGTAATAGCGTTGAGCTAATATAGGTCAACTCCATTTTTTTTTAAACCACACATAGAGTGTAAGAAAAAAGGTAAAAAAGCAGTCATGACCATTGCACTGGAGCTTGAGCAGCTTAAAAAAACCTACCCGGGCGGCGTTCAGGCGCTGCGGGGTATTGATTTACAAGTAGAAGCAGGGGATTTCTATGCGCTACTCGGGCCAAACGGCGCCGGTAAGTCAACCACCATCGGTATTATCAGTTCGCTGGTAAATAAATCTTCCGGACGGGTCAGCGTCTTTGGTTACGACCTTGAAAAAGATGTCGTCAACGCCAAACGCCAGCTCGGTCTGGTGCCGCAGGAGTTCAACTTTAACCCGTTTGAAACCGTGCAGCAGATTGTGGTGAACCAGGCCGGTTACTATGGCGTTGAGCGTGCCGAAGCGGTAGCGCGCAGTGAAAAATACTTAAAGCAGCTGGATTTGTGGGAAAAACGCGGCGAACGTGCGCGTATGCTCTCCGGCGGCATGAAGCGTCGTCTGATGATTGCCCGCGCCCTGATGCATGAACCTAAACTGCTAATCCTTGACGAGCCGACCGCGGGCGTTGACATCGAACTGCGCCGCTCCATGTGGGGCTTTCTGAAGGATCTGAATGACAAAGGCACCACCATCATTCTGACCACCCACTATCTGGAAGAGGCGGAGATGCTGTGCCGTAATATCGGCATTATTCAGCACGGGCAACTGGTGGAGAATACCTCCATGAAATCCCTGCTGGCGAAGCTCAAATCCGAAACCTTTATTCTCGATCTGGCGGCGAAAAGCCCGTTGCCGAAGCTGGAAGGTTATCAGTATCGTCTGGTGGACACCTCGACGCTGGAGGTCGAAGTGCTGCGCGAGCAGGGCATCAATAGCGTGTTCAGCCAGCTGAGCGCGCAGGGTATTCAGGTATTAAGTATGCGTAACAAAGCGAACCGTCTTGAAGAGCTGTTTGTCACGCTGGTAAACGAAAAAACAGGAGACCAGGCATGATGCAGCTTTATTGGGTCGCGCTGAAAAGCATCTGGCATAAAGAAATTCAGCGTTTTATGCGTATCTGGATCCAGACGCTGGTGCCGCCGGTCATCACCATGACGCTCTATTTCATCATCTTCGGTAACCTGATCGGCTCGCGCATTGGCGAAATGCACGGCTTTACCTACATGCAGTTTATCGTGCCGGGTCTGATCATGATGGCGGTGATCACCAATGCTTACGCCAACGTCGCCTCGTCGTTCTTCAGCGCCAAGTTCCAGCGCAATATTGAAGAACTGCTGGTCGCGCCGGTGCCGACGCATGTGATTATTGTCGGCTATGTGGGCGGCGGCGTGGCGCGTGGGCTGTGCGTCGGCGTGCTGGTGACGGCGATTTCGCTGTTCTTCGTGCCCTTCCAGGTGCACTCCTGGCTGTTCGTCGGCCTGACGCTGCTGCTGACGGCGGTGCTGTTCTCGCTCGCCGGACTGCTTAACGCCGTATTCGCCAAGACCTTTGATGACATCAGCCTGATCCCGACCTTTGTGCTGACGCCGCTGACCTACCTTGGCGGGGTGTTCTACTCCCTGACGCTGCTGCCGCCGTTCTGGCAGGCGCTGTCGCACTTAAACCCGATCGTCTACATGATCAGCGGTTTCCGCTTCGGTTTCCTCGGCATCAGTGATGTGCCGCTCATCACTACCATTGCCGTGCTGGTGGTGTTTATCGTGGCGTTTTATGCCTTGTGCTGGTATCTGATCCAGCGCGGCCGCGGTCTGCGCAGCT
>NZ_CP127837.1:1981429-2000742 GCF_030291195.1 Enterobacter sp. PGRG2
CCATTGGTATTACGAATGCTTTTGTTACAATGCGCGCAGAATTTCTTCACCACAGTTAAGCCATGCTGATCCGTTTCGCTTTTACTCTGCTGATTCTGCTCTCCGGCAGCGCTTCCGCCAGCCTGTTGGGCCAGCCGACCGCCACCGAACGTTATATGCAAACCACCGAAGATGCCGCCGTCTGGGCGCAGGTGGGCAATGAAGTCATTACCGTTGGTCATCTGTATGCCGGGCAGATCATCGCCGTAGCGCCCACAGCCGCCGACTATTACGAATTCCGCTTCGGGTTTGGCACCGGCTTTATTGATAAACAGCATCTGGAAGCGGTGCAGGGAAAACAGCGGGTTGAGGACAGCCTTGGCGATCTGAACAAGCCGCTCAGCAATCAGAACCTGATCACCTGGAAACCGACGCCGGTCTATAACGGCCCCAACACCGGCAGCGCGCCCTTTGGCATGCTGGTGGAAAACCTGCGCTATCCGGTAATCGGCAAGCTGAAAGACGGTCTGAACCAGACCTGGTATCAGATCCGCATTGGCAACCGGCTGGCGTACGTCAGCGCGCTGGACGCCCAGCAGGATGAAGGGCTGCCGATCCTGACCTATCACCACATTCTGCGTGACGAGGAAAATACCCGTTTCCGGCATACCTCCACCACTACGTCCGTTCGCGCCTTCAGTAACCAGATGACGTGGTTGCGCGATCAGGGATACACCACGCTGACCATGTCTCAGCTGGAAGGCTACGTGCACAACCGGATGAACCTGCCGGCGCGGGCGGTGGTGATCACCTTTGATGATGGCCTGAAGTCGGTGAGCCGCTATGCGTACCCGATCCTCAAGCAGTACGGCTTTAAAGCCACCTCCTTTACCATTACGTCACGCATCAAGCGTAAGCCGGAAAAGTGGGACCCGAAATCGCTACAGTTTATGAGCATTTCAGAAATGCAGCAGATCCGCGATGTGTTTGATTTCCAGTCGCACACGCATTTTCTGCACCGGGTGGATAATAGCCGCCATCCCATTTTACTGAGCCGCAGCTACCACGTAGTGCTGTTCGATTTTGAGCGCTCCCGCCGCGCGCTGGCGCAGTTTAATCCCCATGCCCTGTATCTGTCCTACCCGTTTGGCGGCTATGACAGCAAGGCGGTGAAAGCGGCCCAGGACGCGGGCTTTCATCTGGCGGTGACGACGGTGAAGGGAAAGGTAAAACCGGGGGATAATCCGTTCTTATTAAAACGACTCTATATTCTAAGAACGGATCCGCTGGAGACCATGGCGCGGTTAATTGTTAACCGGCCACAGGGTTAACTCAGGCAACCTGCACCGGCACGGCTTTCGCGGTGCGTTTCATCTCGTTGTCGCCGTCAAAATAGGCCACTTTCGGCTGCCAGCTGCGCGCCTGCTCATCGGGCATGGTGACGTAGCTGGCGATGATCAGAATGTCGCCCACATCCGCGCAGTGCGCCGCGGCGCCATTCACGGAAATGATGCGTGAACCGCGCTCACCGGCAATCGCATAGGTGGAAAAGCGCTTACCGTTAGTCACGTTGTAAATATCAATGGCTTCGTATTCCAGAATACCAGCCGCCTCAAGGAAATCCTGGTCGATGGCGCAGGAGCCTTCGTAATGCAGGTCAGCCTGCGTCACTTTGACGCGGTGGAGCTTGCCTTGCAGCATAGTGCGGATCATAAAGTTAACCTTCGTTACTGTGTTTGATAGGGGGTTTTACCTGCACTAGCGAGGTAATTCCACGACTTTATTATCGATCAGGCGGGCCTGACCAAGCCAGGCGGCCATCAGGATCACCGCACGTTTACTGGCGGGGGAAACCTCCAGCAGCGTATCGGCATCCCGGATCTGAATATCATCGGCGCGAAAACCGCTGTTATTCAGATCCTGCTCCGCTACGGCAACGATCTCATGGATGTCGTCATCGCCCGCGAGCAGTTTTTCCGCCATCGCGTTCATCACCTTGCTCAGACCCGGCGCGATTTTGCGCTGATCGCTGGTGAGATAGCCGTTGCGGGAACTCAGCGCGAGTCCATCTTTCGCGCGTACCGTCGGCACGCCGATGATCTCAATGTCATACCCCATGTCAGCGACCATTTTGCGGATCACCGCCAGCTGCTGATAATCCTTTTCCCCGAAACAGGCGACATCCGGCTGCACCAGGTTAAAGAGTTTGCTGACGATAGTGGCGACGCCGCGGAAATGCCCCGGACGGCTCGCGCCTTCCAGCATCGCTGACAGGCCAGGCACTTCCACCCAGGTTTGCGACTCCGTGCCCTGCGGGTAAATCTGATCCGGCGCAGGGGCGAACACAATGTCCACTTTACGCTTGTTCAGCTTTTCACAGTCGTCCTGCAGGGTACGCGGATAACGCGCCAGATCGTCGGCCCGGTCAAACTGCATCGGGTTGACAAAAATGCTCGCCACCACCACATCGGCGGCGTTTCGCGCTTCATCCACCAGCTTCATATGGCCGTCGTGCAGGTTACCCATAGTGGGGACCAGCGCAATGCGTTTACCTTCCTGACGCAGACGGCGGATATGCTGACGCAGCAGCGGCAGGGTTTCGATAATCAACACAATAAGACTCCTTAATGGAAACTGTGCTCTTCGCCGGGATAAACTCCCGCTTCCACCTCTTCCACGTACTGACGCACCGCAGCGCGCATATCGCCGGTACCGGTGAGGAAGTTTTTAGCAAATTTTGGAATATGTCCGCCGGTAATGCCAAAGGCGTCGTGCATCACCAGGATCTGCCCGTCGGTAACATTGCCCGCGCCAATACCGATGACCGGAATGCGCAGCGCGTCGGTAATGCGTTTTGCCAGTTCAACCGGCACGCACTCCAGCACCAGCAGCTGCGCGCCTGCGGCTTCCAACGCCAGCGCATCGTCAAACAGGGTTTGCGCGGCATCGCCCCGGCCCTGCACTTTATAGCCGCCGAAAATATTCACCGACTGCGGGGTTAAGCCCAGATGACCGCACACCGGCACCGCGCGGTCGGTCAACATTTTTACCGTCTCCGCCAGCCAGCGTCCACCTTCAATTTTGACCATGTTGGCCCCGGCGCGCATCACTTCTGCGGAACTGGCAAACGCCTGCTCAGGCGTGGCGTACGCCATAAACGGCAGGTCGGCGAGCAGCAGGCAATGCGGCGCGCCACGGCGAACGGCGCGCGTGTGGTAGGCAATATCTTCTACCGTTACCGGCAGCGTGGAATCATGTCCTTGTACCGTCATCCCTAACGAATCACCCACCAGCATGACGTTGATCCCTTCTTCGGCAAAGAGTTTGGCGAAGCTGAAATCATAGGCAGTGATGGTGGCGAAGCGCTTTTTTTCCTCTTTACATTTCAGTAGCGAGGAGATGGTGGTTGGTTTCATAACGTTTCCTGATGGAGCCTTCAGACTTCCGGCATTCTATCAGTAACATTGATGCGAACAATGATTTTAGCCAGGCTTTCGCCAGGCGAAAGCAAGGGGAGATTTACCAGAGGGCGGGTTTTGGCGCGCCGCACTGCGTCAGTACGCAGGCGAGGGGCGTGCCGTCCGGGAAGAGCGCTTCCGGGGCGATTTCAAACAGCGGCCACAGCATAAAGCCACGGTTATGCATGTCGTAATGGGGAACCGTCAGGCGGGGCGTATTAATGACTTGGTCGCCGAACAGCATAATGTCCAGATCGAGGGTGCGCGGCCCCCAGCGCTCGGCTTTGCGTACCCGACCCTGCGCCAGCTCAATGCGCTGGGTATGATCGAGCAGGGTTTCGGCATCAAGCGTGGTTTCAAGCGCGACGGCGGCGTTCAGGTAATCGGGTTGATCCTGCGGGCCAAGGGGCGGCGTGCGGTAAAACGGTGAAAGCGCAACAATCTGGCTGTGCGGGATCTCTCCCAGCGCCGTGATGGCCGCGTTCACCTGCTCAAGAGGTGAGGCCAGATTGCTGCCGATAGCGATATACGCCAGCGTCATGCGCTGCCTTCGCGGCGCGGCGCGCGTTTGCGCGGACGGCGGTGACGGCGACGTTCCTGCGGTTCGTCGTCCAGCACGTCGAGCATGCCTTTTTGCGCCGGTGGCGCGGACACCTGGAATTCACCCCACCACTGCGTCAGACGTTGCAGTTCGTGGTTGTTTTCCGCTTCGGCACGCAGCGCCATCAAATCGTAGGCGGCGCGGAATTTCGGATGCTCCATCAGCTTCCAGGCGCGTTTACCCTGACGTCGGGACATGCGCAGCTGTAGCTGCCAGATATCGCGCACCAGCGTGGTGATGCGTTTCGGAATAGCCAGCGTGCGGCAGGCTTCGTCGAGCACATCGTTCATCGCCAGCGCAAAGGCGTCGTGATAGGTCAGCCCGCTTTCCTGGGCGATGCGCTGCGCGGTTTCCAGCTGCGGATACCACAGCATGGCGGCGAACAGGAAGGCCGGATTGACGCGCATATCGTTATGAATGCGGTTATCGGTATTCTTCAGCACCTGATCGATGATGCGTTCCATCGGCGTATCGCCGCTCTCGGTAAAGTAGCGGGTAATGGTCGGGAACAGCGGCTGGAACAGGCTGTATTCGCGCAGCAGCTTATAGGTTTCGTAACCGTAGCCCGCCTGCAACAGCTTGAGGGACTCTTCAAACAGGCGCGCCGGCGGCACGTCGTTGATGAGCGTCGCCAGGCGCGGGATCGGCTCGGCGGTTTCGTCGCTGATACGCATATGCAGTTTGGCGGCAAAGCGCACCGCACGCAGCATACGCACCGGATCTTCCCGATAGCGGGTTTCCGGATTGCCGATCAGACGGATCACGCCGTCTTCCAGATCGCGCATCCCGCCCACATAATCGCGCACGGTAAAATCGGCGACGCTGTAATAGAGGCTGTTGATGGTGAAATCGCGGCGCTGCGCATCATCTTCGATGGAGCCGAAAATGTTATCGCGCAGCAGCATGCCGTTCTGGCCACGCTGGGAGGTGGTGCGATCGGCAGCCTGCTCTTCATGATGCCCGCGGAAAGTCGCGACCTCGATGATCTCGGGGCCAAACATCACGTGCGCAAGACGGAAACGACGACCGACCAGACGGCAGTTGCGGAACAGCTTACGCACCTGATCCGGCGTGGCGTTGGTGGTGACGTCGAAATCTTTTGGCTTTTTGCCCAGCAACAGGTCACGCACCCCGCCGCCGACCAGGTATGACTCATAGCCGGCTTTATTCAGGCGATAGAGGACCTTGAGGGCATTTTCACTGATATCTTTGCGGGAAATCGTGTGCTGCTCACGCGGGATAACCGTCATCTTTGGTTCGGCGATGGCGACGTCTTCGGCCATGCTCTCCTCGCGGCTTAGCACCTTGCGGCAAAAATTAGCGACTCGGGTAAAAATAGTGCACCTCGGTTGTGTCAGTCTTCTGGACAAAAAAATTGCGGCTTATCATAGCTCAGCGTGGGGCATTTGAGAATGCCGGATTCACGCAGGCTTGCTCCGGCACCCGTGACAGGGACCAGTTTTGCACCGCTCGTTGTAGCAGGGCGTCCACGGACAGATCCTGCCATTCTTCTGTTACATCCTGATTTAAAAACGCTAACGCGCTGATAAGTATGGGGCGCGGGTCCCCCTGCGGCAGCGCCGGAGCGTGATTCTGCTTCGACAGCTTATCGCCGGCGGCATTGAGCGCCAGCGGCAGGTGGATATACTCCGGCACCGCCCAGCCAAGCTGTTGATAGAGCGAAATCTGGCGGACCGTCGGTTCAATCAAATCCGCGCCGCGCACAATTTCCGTCACGCCCTGGAAATGATCGTCCACCACCACCGCCAGATTATATGCAAATAACCCATCACGGCGATGAATAATAAAATCTTCATGCGCCAGCGCTGCATCGGCGACGATCTCGCCGCGCAGCCGATCGTGAAAACGGGTCACTGGCTGATGCTGAATAAGCCGCAGCGCAGCGTTTTCCGGGCCATTGCCCCGGGTCCGGCAGTAGCCGTCATAAACGCCGCCAATATTCTGAATGCGCGCCCTGGTGCAGGTGCAGTAATAGCAGCGCTCTTGTTGGTGCAGCTGTTGCAGAATATCGCGGTAGGCGTCATGACGCCGGGACTGCCACAGCACGTCGCCATCCCAGTGCAAACCATAGTGTTCGAGCTGGCGCAGAATAGTGTCAGCAGCGCTGGGGACTTCACGCGGGGGATCAATATCTTCGATACGTACCAGCCAGCGACCGGCATGGGCACGCGCCTGTAAATAGCTGCCAAGGGCGGCGATCAGCGAACCGAAATGGAGTTCACCAGAAGGGGATGGCGCAAAGCGCCCGATATAATCAGCGTCAGGCATGGTTGGGTAAAGCTAAGAGGGCGGGAGAGACTCCCGCCTGAGAGAACATTACGAAAGCGCCGCAGGTTAACCCGCCATTTGTTTTTCGCGGATTTCTGCCAGTGTTTTGCAGTCGATGCACAGGTCAGCCGTAGGACGGGCTTCCAGGCGACGAATGCCAATTTCAACACCGCAGGACTCGCAGAAGCCGAAGTCTTCGTCTTCCACTTTCTTAAGCGTTTTCTCGATCTTTTTGATCAGTTTACGTTCGCGGTCACGGTTACGCAGTTCAAGGCTGAACTCTTCTTCCTGTGCGGCACGGTCTACCGGATCAGGGAAGTTAGCGGCTTCGTCCTGCATATGTGTGACAGTGCGATCGACTTCGTCCCTAAGTTGATTACGCCACGCTTCCAGAATGCGTTTGAAATGCGTGAGCTGGGCTTCGTTCATATACTCTTCGCCCGGCTTCTCCTGGTATGGCTCCACCCCAGCGATGGCGAGAATACTCAGGGACGATGTTTTACGGTTTTGCCCTTCTTGCATGTTGTTTCTCCTTAACACGCACTATCGATCCCCGTGTTGGGGAAAAATCAGGCCGCTATAAATAGCAGATGCTTTTCAGGATAGCAATTATCTAAACGTTACACTTGACAACCCTGTGAGGAAAAGCGTATTTGCGCACGTAGGCCAGCACACTATTTACTCAGCCACTATACCTTTAAAATTCGGCAGATAGCGGCATTGTCAGACTCATAATTTCGGCAGAAAGTTCCGCTTTATAAATCAGAATTTCTACCCCCTGCCGCTGCGCTTCACTGAGAAGCTGTGCGTATTTAGGATCAATGTGGCGAGCCGGTGAAAATCGGTCAATGGCTGAATGCAGCACGGCAAACAACAGCACTGCCCGATCCCCTGCGGCCGCCACGCTCATCAACTCACGCAGATGCTTCTGCCCCCGCAGCGTGACCGCATCGGGGAAATAGCCCTGCGCCTTATCGGCCAGCGTGACTGATTTCACTTCAATATAGCAGTTGCGGCGGTCTTCTGCCTGTAACATGAAATCAATACGGCTCTGCTCAGAACCATATTTCACTTCACTTTTCAAAGCGCTATAGCCCGTTAGTGTTGGCAAACGATCTGCCATTAATGCCTCTTTCACTAACATATTGGCGCGCAAAGTATTGACGCAAATCCACGCGCCCGCTTGCGTTTGAGTTAATTCCCAGGTGTGTGCATATTTCCGTTTAGTATTTTCTGAAGTGGAATACCAGACGGTGTCGCCAGGCGTCGCGCAACCGGTCATCGCGCCGGTATTCGGGCAGTGCAGGGTCAGGGTTTCACCTGTGGGCGTCACCACATCCGCCAGAAAGCGTTTATAGCGCTGGATCAGGGTGGCGGACTGAAGCGGCGGAGAAAACTGCATAGGTCATTCCTTTTGGCTGAGCGTCCAGCGGCTGAGCGCCGTGTAACGCGTACGTCCCTTAATAAACTGCGATTCATACAGCACAAATTCATTCACCGTAAACGACCAGCGAAAGCCCGGCGGCGGGATAGTGACCGCATGGCTGGCATCGCGCAGCAGCGTAACGTGCGGGTGAAACGGCTGCGGGCTTTGATAGCATCCACTGCGGGCGGCCTGCGCGCGCAGCATACTCGCCAGTTGCAGCAGGCCCCGCGGCGGCTGACGGGTACCGAGCCAGACGACCCGCGAGCGCAGCCACTGTCCGGCATCATCCAGCGTCAGCGTAAAGCCTGTCTGGCGGATACGCCCGGCCAGCTCGCACAACGCCCGCTGTTTGTCAGCGCTCACATCGCCTAAAAACGCCAGCGTCAGGTGCAGATTAGCCGCCGCTATCGGGCGACCGGCGTCAGGCGCAAAGTGCGCGGCGCGCCAGTGGATCACCTGCTGCTGAATGTCAGCGGGCAGTTCAAGGCCAAAAAACAGCCGTCTGGTATCTGGCATAAGGGATACTCGGTAATGATTTACGGCGATGCTACAATGCACGCCGATGAAATGAAAGTTAACCCACTGGAGCCCTGCGTGTCCTCTTTGCCGGTTGCCGCCGTACTGCCTGAATTGCTTGCCGCGCTGAAAAGCGCCTCCTGCGTGCTGCTTAATGCGCCCACCGGGGCCGGGAAATCCACCTGGCTGCCGCTGCAAATTCTGCAACAGGGCGAGATTGCAGGCCGCATTTTACTCCTTGAACCGCGCCGACTGGCGGCCCGTAACGTCGCGCAGCGGCTGGCGGAAAGCCTGAATGAAAAGCCCGGCGACACCGTCGGCTACCGCATGCGCGCCGAAACCTGCGTCGGGCCGCAGACCCGTCTCGAAGTGGTGACCGAGGGGATCCTCACGCGCATGATCCAGCAGGATCCGGAACTGACCGGCGTGGGGCTGGTGATCCTCGATGAATTCCATGAGCGCAGCGTACAGGCAGATCTGGCGCTGGCGCTGCTGCTGGATGTGCAACAAGGGCTGCGGGACGATCTCAAACTCCTGATTATGTCGGCGACGCTGGATAATGAACGGCTGCGCGGGCTGTTGCCCGATGCGCCGGTGATTGTGTCCGAAGGCCGCGCGTTTCCCGTGGAACGGCGCTACCAGCCGCTACCTGCGCATCAGCGTGCCGATGAAGCTATCGCCATTGCCACCGCCGAACTGCTGCGGGCGGAGCGCGGCTCGCTGCTGCTGTTTCTGCCGGGCGTCGGCGAGATCCAGCGCGTGCAGGAACACCTCGCCCCGCGCGTGGGCGCGGATGTCCAGCTCTGTCCGTTATACGGCGCGCTGCCGCTGGCCGAACAGCGCAAAGCCATTCTTCCCGCGCCGGAGGGTCTGCGCAAAGTGGTGCTGGCGACCAACATTGCGGAAACCAGTCTGACCATCGAAGGCATTCGCTTAGTGGTGGACAGCGCCCAGGTGCGGGTGGCGCGTTTTGATCCCCGTACCGGGCTGACGCGGCTGGTGACCCAGCGTATCAGCCAGGCGTCGATGACCCAGCGCGCAGGCCGCGCCGGGCGACTGGAGGCGGGGATCTGCGTGCATCTGCTGGCAAAAGATCAGGCGGAACGCGCCGCCGCGCAGAGCGATGCGGAGATCCTGCAAAGCGATCTCTCCGGTCTGCTGCTGGAGTTGCTGCAATGGGGATGCCCGGATCCGGCGCAGCTGTGTTTTCTTGATGCGCCGCCCGCCGCGAATCTGGCCGCAGCAAGAACATTACTGACGCAGCTCCAGGCGCTGGCGGAAGATCGCCTGACCCCGCGCGGTCAGAAAATCGCGCAGCTCGGCACCGATCCGCGTCACGGGGCGATGCTTATAGCCGCGAATACGCCGGATGAGATCGCCACCGCCGCGAAGCTGGTCGCCATTCTTGAAGAGCCGCCGCGTGGCGGGAATAGCGATTTAAGCGTCGCCTTCTCACGCAGTCAGCCGTACTGGCAGCGCCGCAGCCAGCAGCTGATTAAACGCCTCAACGCGCGGGCAGGCGCGGAGGACAGCGATCTGCTCCCCGGTGTGTTGGCCTGTGGTTTTGCCGACCGTATCGCCCGCCGTCGCGGGCAGGAAGGACGCTATCAGCTGGCAAACGGGATGGGCGTGATGCTCGACAGCGACGATGCGCTGGGGCGTCATGAGTGGCTGATCGCGCCCTTGCTGTTGCAGGGCAGCCATACGCCGGACGCGCGCATTTTGCAGGCGCTGGCGCTGGACATTAATGCGCTGGTCGCCGCGCACCCGGAATTATTACGCCAGTCTGATACCGTGGAGTGGGATGACGTGCAGGGCACGCTGAAAGCCTTTCGCCGCAGTCAGATTGGACAGCTAACATTAAACGTCAGGCCGCTGGCGAAACCGTCGGAAGAAGAGCTGCATCTGGCGATGCTCAACGGCATCCGCGAGAAGGGCTTGCAGGTGCTGAACTGGACGCCGGAAGCGGAGCAGCTGCGACTCCGGCTGCACTGCGCCGCGAAATGGCTGCCGGAAACTGCATGGCCTGCCGTGGATGATGACTCGCTTTTGGCAACGCTTGAGCTATGGTTACTTCCCGGCATGCAGGGCGTTCACTCCCTACGCGCCCTGAAAGCGCTGGATGTGTGCCGGGCGCTGGAAAATTTGCTGAGCTGGCCGATGCGTCAACGGCTGGATAGTGCGCTGCCGTCGCATTACACTGTGCCGACGGAAAGCCGGATAGCCATTCGTTATCACGAGGATAACGACCCGGTGCTGGCGGTGCGGATGCAGGAGATGTTTGGCGAGGCGACCACGCCCGCCATTGCCGACGGGCGCGTGCCGCTGGTGCTGGAGCTGCTGTCTCCCGCCCGCCGTCCCTTACAAATCACGCGCGATCTCAGCGCGTTCTGGCAGGGCGCGTACCGTGAAGTGCAGAAAGAGATGAAAGGGCGCTATCCCAAACATGTCTGGCCGGATGACCCGGCAACGGCAGCGCCCACCCGGCGTACTAAAAAGTATTCGCAGGCATAATCACATCCTGTAGGCCGGACAAGCGTCAGCGCCATCCGGCACGAGTGCAATGAACTTTGAGAGATTTCTTCTTCCGCCATTTTGCGGAAGCAATGAGGATCGGGCCTTGCGCCTGAAAAATGTAGCGGAGAGTAAACATGGCGGGGAATGACCGCGAACCTATTGGACGCAAAGGCCGACCAGCGCGTCCGGTAAAAGAAAAAGTAAGCCGTCGTCGACTCAGAGATGAAGACGCGGATGATTATGATGATGAGGACGACGAACCGATGCCGCGCCGGAGTAAAGGTAAAGGCAAAGGCAAAAAACCTCGCGGCAAACGCGGCTGGTTCTGGCTGCTGGTAAAAATCGGCATTGTTATTCTTGTACTGCTGGCGATATACGGACTGTATCTCGACCAGAAGATCCGCAGCCGCATTGACGGCAAAGTCTGGCAATTGCCTGCCGCCGTGTATGGCCGCATGGTTAACCTTGAGCCGGACATGGCGGTCAGCAAAAACGAGATGGTGAAGCTGCTGGAAGCCACCCAGTACCGCAAGGTGACGGCGATGACCCGCCCCGGCGAGTTTACCGTGCAGGCTAACAGCATCGAGATGATCCGCCGTCCGTTCGATTTTCCGGACAGTAAAGAGGGGCAGGTGCGCGCGCGTCTGACCTTCAGCGGCGACCGTCTGGAAACCATTGAGAACATGGAGAACAACCGCCAGTTCGGTTTCTTCCGTCTCGATCCGCGGCTGATCACCATGCTCTCCTCGCCGAACGGCGAGCAGCGCCTGTTTGTGCCGCGCAGTGGTTTCCCGGATCTGCTGGTGGATACCCTGCTGGCGACCGAAGACCGCCATTTCTATGAGCATGACGGTATCAGCTTCTACTCCATCGGGCGTGCGGTGCTGGCGAACCTGACGGCAGGGCGCACGGTGCAGGGGGCCAGTACGCTCACCCAGCAGCTGGTGAAAAACCTGTTCCTCTCCAGCGAACGCTCATATGGCCGTAAAGCGAACGAAGCTTATATGGCGCTGATCATGGATGCGCGCTACAGCAAAGACCGTATCCTTGAGCTGTATATGAACGAGGTGTACCTCGGTCAGAGCGGCGACAACGAGATCCGCGGCTTCCCGCTGGCGAGCCTGTACTACTTCGGGCGTCCGGTGGAAGAGCTGAGCCTTGACCAGCAGGCGCTGCTGGTGGGCATGGTAAAAGGCGCGTCCATTTATAACCCGTGGCGTAACCCGAAACTGGCGCTGGAGCGTCGTAACCTGGTCCTGCGTCTGCTGCAACAGCAGCAGGTTATCGATCAGGAGCTTTACGACATGCTGAGCGCCCGTCCGCTGGGCGTGCAGCCGCGCGGCGGCGTGATTTCCCCGCAGCCTGCCTTTATGCAGATGGTGCGTCAGGAGTTGCAGGCGAAGCTGGGCGATAAAGTGAAAGATCTCTCCGGCGTGAAGATCTTCACCACCTTTGACTCGGTGGCGCAGGATGCCGCTGAGAAAGCGGCGGTGGAAGGTATTCCGGCGCTGATCAAGCAGCGTAAGCTGAGCGATCTGGAAACCGCGATGGTGGTGGTCGACCGCTTCAGCGGCGAAGTCCGCGCCATGGTCGGCGGCGCGACGCCGCAGTTCGCCGGTTATAACCGTGCGATGCAGGCGCGTCGTTCCATTGGCTCGCTGGCAAAACCGGCGACCTATCTGACCGCGCTGAGCCAGCCGAATCAGTACCGTCTGAATACGGTGATCGCCGATGCGCCTATCTCCCTGCGCCAGCCAAATGGCCAGGTGTGGTCGCCGCAGAACGATGACAAACGCTTCAGCGGCCAGGTGCTGCTGGTGGATGCGCTGACCCGTTCAATGAACGTGCCGACGGTAAACCTCGGGATGGCGCTTGGCCTGCCGGCGGTCACCGATACCTGGCTGAAACTGGGCGCGCCGAAAGATCAGCTGCACGCGGTGCCATCCATGCTGTTAGGGGCGCTGAACCTGACGCCGGTGGAAGTGGCGCAGGCGTTCCAGACTATCGCCAGCGGCGGTAACCGGGCGACGCTCTCTTCGCTGCGTTCGGTGATTGCGGAAGACGGTACGGTGCTCTACCAGAGCTTCCCGCAGGCGGAGCGCGCAGTGCCTGCTCAGGCGGCCTATATGACGCTGTGGACCATGCAGCAGGTGATCCAGCGTGGCACCGGGCGTCAGCTTGGCGCGAAATATCCGGGTCTGCATCTGGCGGGTAAAACCGGCACCACCAACAATAACGTCGACACCTGGTTTGCCGGGATCGACGGGCGTGAAGTGACCATCACCTGGGTAGGCCGCGACAATAACCAGCCGACCAAACTGTACGGGGCGAGCGGGGCGATGGCCATCTATCAGCGCTATCTGGCGAACCAGTCGCCGTTCCCGCTGGAGCTGACCGCGCCGGAAGACATCGTCGATATGGGCATTGATGACGCAGGCAACTTCATGTGCGCTGGCGGAAGTTCCCGTACTATCCCGGTGTGGACCACCAACCCGGACAGCCTGTGCCAGCAGAGCCAGGCGTTGCAGCAGTCGAATAATCCGTTCGATCAGTCTGCGCCGCAGCAGCCGCAACAGCAGCCTCAGCAACAGCAGCAACAACCGCCGCAGCAGGAAGAAAAAAGCGACGGCGTAGCGGGCTGGATCAAGGATATGTTCGGCGGTAACTAAGCGTTACCCGCCTGTATCACCGCCTCAGAGTCGATTAACGTCGCTCTGGGGCGTTTTTTTTAAGATTGTTCCCTGCTTATTCCTCCCGGTCATGCTTTCCATTTCCTAATGTATGCCACTTCCTTATGACGTCACGATCCCGGTGATTAAACGGGAGTTATATTCATTCAACCCTGGCTTTCATGTATTAACTCTCTGATCCTGGGTGTAGTGGGATATTACTATTTTTCTGGTGAATATATGGAGTGGAATTTAATAATTAATTAAATCTTGTATAAGACTAATCAAAAGTATTTTTAATATGAGTCTTCCTGGTCTGGGTCTTGAATATTTACTGGCTTCAGGAAATTCCTGGTAGTTGCGTTAATTTTTAGGTGAAGGTAATATTAGTAAATAAGATCGAATGAGCGTGAGGTGTATATGGATATCTTTTCACTTCATAAGCTCATTCTTATGGTTGGTTAAAATATTAACTCCCCGGTTTATCATTTTTGTGATGTAAATTTTTTTATAGACATATGTAAGGAACACGTTATGTATAAAAAATATTTTCTGCCACTGCTTGCTGGCGTGCTGTTTACTACCTCCGTTTCGCCAGTTCAGGCGACCGATACCGGTACTATTAGCTTTAACGGGAAAATCGTCGCCGACAGTTGCAACGTTAACGTGAATGGCGCAGTCACTAACGGCATTGTGACGTTCAGGAACCTGACGCAAACTTCATTTGGCGAGGATAAAAAAGTGGGTGATAGCCAGCCTTTTGAGATTACCGTACGCAACTGCGATACCAGCATCTCTTTTATTAACATCAAGTTCTCCGGCGATCGCATCGCGGGTTATGACGATGAAGTTCTGGGAACCACCGGTGTTGCCAATAATGTAGGGATCCGCATGTACCCGGAATACAGCAGTAACACCTTTATTAAATTTGACGGGACAGAACCACCCTCTGCCGCAAAACAAAATGTGCAGGGGATGGACGTCGTATTTAACTACACCGCTGAAGTTATTCAGGTTGGTGCGGATTTACCGACTGCGGGTGATTATTCCGCGCAAGCTACATACACCCTGGTTTATCGTTAATTTATCAAGATAAACTGGCCCAGGGCGGGCCAGTATTTTCAATGGAATGAAGGAAATGCGAATTTATAATGCCATACTCGGGATCTTCTTTCTGCTGGGCGCTACCCTGGCGCAGGCGGGCGTCGTCATTGGCGGAACGCGAATTATTTATCCCTCGGACCAGGCTGAAGTCCAGGTCGCGTTAAAAAATAAAGATGATGCTAAGCGTTATCTGGTGCATAGCTGGGTCAGCAATATTGATGACAGCAAAGCGCCCTTTGTCATCACGCCGCCCATTTACAAGCTCGATGAAAATCGTCAAACGCTGCTGCATGTCGTCTATACCGGCGATAAAACACATTTACCCCAGGATCGCGAATCCTTGTTTATGGCAAATATCAAATCGGTGTCTTCTATGCCTGAAGAACTGCGCGATAAAAATACTCTGCAATTTGCGATCAAGACGAAAATCAAACTGTTTTACCGCCCATCGGCATTCAGCGATACCGCCGCGAAAACGGCGTGGCAGTCGTTGCAGTTCAGCCGCCGCAATAATCAGTTGACGATCAAAAACCCTACGCCGTTTTACGTTACCCTGGGTCAGCTTAAGGTGGCGCAGAAAGAGGTAAAACCGCTCGGCAAGCAGGATACCCCTTCCGCGCTATCCATGATGATCGCCCCTTATGGCGAGCAGGTTTTTGCCCTGCCGACGGCGGCGCACGGGTCAGTGATGTGGACCGCGATCAACGATTTTGGCGCCGAGACCGAACCGCGTCAGCAAGCGTTATAACCTGGCTGTGAATTTATCGTGGGTGGCGTTTATGTCTTCCTGGTGTAATGGCCGGATTTTTGGGCTCAGCGCGCTGGCACTGACAATATCGACGGTGACCAGCGCCGTTTATGCTGAAGACTATTTCAACCTCAGCGCACTGGAAACAGAGACGCCACTGGAAAATACCGGGGCTATTGAAGCCTGGCTGCGTAATAACGGCTTGTCGCCTGGCCAGTATCTGACGACCATCGTCTGGAATGAGGATCGCCTTGATAAAAGAAACCTCAATTACCTCCTGTCGAAAGACAATAAACAACTCATTCCGCAATTTACCAAAGCCGAACTGGCTGAACTGGGCGTAAAGGTCGATACCGTTCCGGCATTACATGAGCTTGCAGATAATGCGGCGGTAGGCGACATCAGTGAGTACATTCCTGGGGCGCGCTATGATTTCAGTCCGGACACCCAGGTGTTGCAACTGCATATCCCCCAGATGTATCGCAATACGCGGATCTCAGGCGAAACTAATCCGGCAAACTGGGATGACGGTATGCCCGCAATCTGGTCCAGTTATTATGTTTCTGGCGCGCGTCAGCAATCTGACGCCAGCAGCAGCGTGGCAAACTGGGCAAGCCTGAACTCCGGTCTGAACATGGGGCCCTGGCGCTTACGCAATACCAGCAGTTGGGCAAGTGACACCGGCTGGCAGTCCATTAGCAGTACCCTTGAGCGCGATGTGAAACGCTTACGCAGCCAGTTTCGCGCCGGACAAACCTCGACTAACGGCGAGCTGTTCGACAGCGTTCAAATGACAGGCGTAACCCTGGAAACGGATACCGCTATGTTGCCTGGCGGATTACAGGGATTTGCCCCGGTAGTTCGGGGTATCGCTAACAGCGACGCGAAGGTGACCGTTAAGCAAAATGGTTACATCATTTATCAGACCAACGTCTCGGCAGGGCCTTTTGAGCTGCGCGATCTCACGCAGGTGACGGCAGGCGCCGATCTCGAAGTGACGGTTGAGGAAGCCGATGGTACACAGCGAAGCTTTATCCAGGCCAGTTCTTCCGTTCCCATCATGCAGCGTGAAGGCGCGCTGAAATACAGCCTTTCAGCGGGTAAATACCGCGATGTTAATCATGGCGCAGAGCCGGGCTTTGGTCAGGCGACGGTAATTTATGGTCTGCCATTCGGCACCACGATTTACGGCGGCGTACTTGGCGCCTCAATGTATCGCGCCGGGTTGGTTGGTGTAGGAGCTGATTTGCACCGTCTGGGCTCCCTGTCGCTGGATCTGACGCAGGCACACACTTCTTTTGCAGATGAACGTGGCGATAAGAAAGGGCAGTCATGGCGTGCGCAGTACGCAAAAGACTTTCCGGCAACCGATACTACACTGACGCTGGCCAGCTACCGCTATTCCACGTCTGGCTTCTACACTTTTCAGGAAGCCCTGGATCAGCGCAATGGCGGCTATGACAGCAGCGATATGTACAGCTATCGCAACGTCTACAACAGACGCAGCCGCTTGCAACTCAATCTTTCCCAGTCACTACGGGGATGGGGTTCCGTCTATGCTAACGCCTGGCAGCAAAACTACTGGGGAATGGCGGGGCGCGAGCGCAGCGTCAGCTTTGGCTACAGCAGCAGCTGGCACGGGGCGAACTGGTCAGTGAATTACAGCCTGACCAAAACGCCCACGACCCGTGACGATCGGCAACTCGCTCTGTCGCTGAATATTCCGCTGTCACGCTTTTTGCCGGAAGCCTGGGCCACTTACAGTCTGAACAGGGCGAAAAATGGCCCCGCGTCGCACCAGGTAGGTCTTAACGGCTCGTTGCTGGAAGACAATAACTTGACCTATAACCTCCAGCAGACCTACACCAGCGACCAGGCTGGCAATGGCGCTTATCTCTCCTCCCGCTATCGCGCCTCTATGGGCGATTTCAGCACCAACTACAGCTACCAGAAAAACAGTAAACAGTGGGGATATAGCGCACAGGGTTCAGTGGTGGCGCATTCCCATGGCGTAACCCTGGGGCGTACGGTGCAGGACGCTTTTGCCGTGGTGCATATTACCGATGGCGATCATGTGAAAGTGCAGAGTTCACAGGGCATTTATACCGACGCCTGGGGCAACGCCATCGTTCCCACGCTGACCCCTTACCGGCGCAATACCATTACGGTGAACACGCAGGGGCGGGATGATATTGATATTCAGGATGCCGCGGTCGAAGCCATTCCGACAAAAGGGGCCGTTCTGGCAGCCGATTTTTCCGCCCGCTCGGGTAAACGCGCGCTGTTAACCCTGACGCACCGTGAGGGCGCAGTGCCATTCGGCGCGGTGTTCAGTATCGAAGGCATGACGGCGATTGTGGGTGATGGCGGTGAGGTCTACGTGACGGGATTAAAGGGTACGCAAGCTTTCACCGTGCAATGGGGCGATACGCCGGAGACGCGCTGCGCAGGCAGGATCACCGTGCCGAAAAAAATGGATGCCAGGTTTCTGATGAGAACCGTCAGCTGCGAATAAACAGGACGTTGAGATGAAAAATAAAATGTTGTTAATGGCAGGGCGCTGCGGTCTTGGGTTGCTGCTGATCGGTTCGGCGTTATTGAGTACGGCCGCGCGGGCGTCGTGCACCATTCTTGACAGAAAACCTGCTGCAAGGATTGGATTCGCGCCGCCGACATTAATCGTCAACAGCGATGCTGAACCTGGTACGATCATTTATAGCGAGCGTCAGTCCAGCTATACGATCAGAGTTGAATGTACTGCCGTTGCGGACATCTGGCAGGGTTATACCAATGTCAACGCAACTGACGAGCGGGCGGACAATCCCCTGCAGGGCGTCTATCAAACCAATGTGCCGGGTATCGGCTTTCGCGCCGCCTGGACAAACGCGACTACGCCAACATTCGAAGCCGACGATATCGTCAGGCCCTGGCACAGAGATATGTCGCCTGTTATCAAAGAGAATGGCTATTACACCTTAACGCTCAACGGCGCGGCGCAGTTTGTCGTGACCGGGCCGGTGAGTTCGGGGATGGTGTACATCGGTAAATTTAATGCCGAATGGAAGTACGATAACACCGTCGTCGGCTACCTGAGCTACAGCTCCAGCCTCGTTGAAGTGCAGCACACGACCTGTAATCTGGTGGAAAAAAACATCACCGTGCCTTTAGAGGAGATTAATGCGAGTGAGTTTACAAATAATGTCTCAAGGGTGGTATCCGATGACAGGTTTAAGCTCCAGATTGATAACTGCGACGCCGGAAGAAAAATCGATTACCGCTTCACTACCGCAGGTTCGACTGGCGTGACAAACGGCAATATCCTGAATATTGCGGCAGAAGAAGGGGCCGCTCAGGGCGTGGGTATCCAGATCCTGAACAGTAATAATGCGGTGTTGCAGTTTGACCAGGAGTATACGGCGGTGTCACAAACCAGCGCCGGGCAGTCGGTCACTATCCCGCTAAAAGCGCGCTATTTCAAAACCGGCACCGTCAAAGGCGGGCATGTCAACGCGGCGGCGACTTTTGAGGTTTACTATCGCTGAAATGTGAACTTTGCACGGGTTATTAAACATTCGGGCACATCTTTTTTACCCTTTCTGATCATCTGATTATTTCTTAAACCCTCAATTCTTGTAGGGCCGCATATCCCTTGCTTTCAAGCCGGATGCTCGCATAATATGCTGCGGTCATAATAATAATTATCGTTTACGTTATCATTCATCCCATTCCAGAGAGACACACAATGGCGCGTCCTGAAACGGCTCTGCCGGTCAATTCTTCACTGCGTAAAATCGCAGTCGTGGTCGCTACCGCAATCAGCGGCATGTCTTTTTATGCCCATGCAGCTGAAGACACTATTACTGTCACCACCTCCGCCGCCCCGCAGGAAAGCGCGTGGGGCCCGGCGGCGACAATTGCTGCCAAACACACGGCAACAGCAACCAAAACCGATACGCCGATTGAAAAGACGCCGCAGTCGATTTCGGTGGTAACGCGTGAAGAGATG
>NZ_CP127837.1:2002053-2002136 GCF_030291195.1 Enterobacter sp. PGRG2
GGCGAGCAGTATGAAGCTGGCGTGAAATACGTGCCTAAAGATCTGCCTGTGACGGTGACGGCGGCGGTTTATCATCTGACCAA
>NZ_CP127837.1:2002614-2031920 GCF_030291195.1 Enterobacter sp. PGRG2
TACTGGGGCGCGGAACGCCAGATTGTCGGTACCGCAACCTTCCGCTTCTAATCTCCTTTTGGGCACGGCTTGCCGTGCCCTTTTTACAAGTTGGCGCTATGCAGGAAAACAACTCCCATCCCGATACCACGTTTCGTCTTACCGATGTCGCCTTCCGGGTGCCTGGCCGCACGCTGCTGCACCCGCTGTCGTTAACCTTCCCGGTGGGCAAAGTGACCGGTCTTATTGGTCATAACGGTTCCGGTAAATCCACCCTGCTGAAAATGCTTGGCCGCCACCAGCCGCCGTCGGACGGCGATATTTTGCTGGACGGACAACCGCTGGACAGCTGGAACAGCAAAGCCTTTGCCCGCAAAGTGGCCTATCTGCCGCAGCAGTTGCCGCAGGCGGAAGGCATGACGGTGCGCGAACTGGTGGCGATAGGGCGTTATCCCTGGCATGGCGCGCTGGGGCGTTTTGGTGTCGCCGACAGGGAAAAAGTCGACGAAGCCATTGCGCTGGTGGGATTAAAACCGCTGGCGCACCGTCTGGTGGACAGCCTCTCCGGCGGCGAGCGTCAGCGGGCGTGGATCGCCATGCTGGTAGCGCAGGACAGCCGCTGCCTGCTGCTCGACGAACCGACCTCGGCGCTCGACATCGCCCATCAGGTGGACGTGCTGGCGCTGGTACACCGCCTCAGCCAGCAGCGCGGTCTGACGGTGATCGCCGTGCTGCACGATATTAATATGGCGGCGCGTTACTGCGATTTTCTGGTGGCGCTGCGCGGCGGGGAGAAGATCGCCGAAGGCACGCCGGAATCGCTGATGCGCGCCGATACGCTGGAAAAAATCTACGGTATCCCGATGGGCATTCTGCCTCACCCGACAGGGGCTGCACCGGTGAGCTTTGTTCTCTGATGACTGACGTAAACCTCTTTAGCCGTCGTCGCCTGCTGACGGCGATGGCCCTGTCGCCGCTGCTGCTGAAAATGGGCAGCGCCCGCGCGGCGGCGGTCGATCCGCACCGGATTGTCGCCCTGGAATGGCTGCCGGTGGAACTGCTGCTGGCGCTCGGCATCACCCCCTATGGCGTTGCCGATGTGCCCAACTACAACCTGTGGGTCAACGAACCGGCGCTGCCCGACTCGGTGATCGACATTGGTCTGCGCACCGAGCCGAATCTCGAACTGCTCACCCAGATGAAACCCTCGTATATGGTCTGGTCTGCCGGCTATGGCCCGTCGGCGGATGTGCTGGCGCGTATCGCCCCTGGCCGTGGATTCACCTTCAGCGACGGCAAAAAACCGCTCACCATGGCGCGTCAGTCGCTCCAGGAAATGGCGCAGCTGATTGGTCGGGAGCCAGCCGCGCGGGCGCATCTCAATGAATTCGATGCTTTTATCGATTCGATGAAACCGCGCTTTGCGAAGCGTGGCGACAGGCCATTACTGATGGTCACGCTGCTGGATGCGCGTCATATGCTGGTGTTCTGCCCGAACTGCCTGTTCCAGGAGCCGCTTGACGCCTTTGGTATTCCTAATGCCTGGCAGGGGGAAACTACCTTCTGGGGCAGTACGGCGGTGGGTATCGACCGGCTGGGCGAATTTAAAGATGTGGATGTGCTCTGTTTCGATCATGGTAACGAGCGGGATATGCAGGCGCTGATGGCGACCCCGCTATGGCAGTCGATGCCTTTCGTGCGCGCCGGACGCTTTTATCGTGCGCCTGCGGTGTGGTTCTACGGCGCCACCCTGTCGGCAATGCACTTTGTCCGCGTGCTGGATAAGGTGATGGGAGGCCAGGCATGAGCCGTCGTATTGCGCCTTTCCCGGCGGCGCTGCTTGCCGTGCTGTTTATCGTCGGCCTTGGCCTGACGTGGAATAACCTCAACGTGGCGCTGCCCCGTGCGCAGTGGCAGCAGGGTGTCTGGCAACCGGATAGTAATTCCATTGAGCAGATGCTGTTCCATTACAGCCTGCTGCCGCGGCTGGCGATTTCATTGCTGGTGGGCGCAGGACTGGGACTGGTGGGCGTACTGTTCCAGCAGGTGCTGCGTAATCCGCTGGCGGAGCCGACGACGCTGGGCGTCGCTACCGGCGCGCAACTGGGGATCACTATTACCACCCTGTGGGCGCTGCCGGGGGTGATGACCTCACAGTTTGCCGCGCTGGCCGGGGCCTGCGTGGTGGGCGCGCTGGTGTTTGGCGTTGCCTGGGGAAAACGCCTCTCGCCGGTGACGCTGATCCTCGCCGGGCTGGTGGTCAGCCTGTACTGCGGGGCGATCAATCAGCTGCTGGTGCTTTTCCACCACGATCAGCTGCAAAGCATGTTCCTGTGGAGCACCGGCACGCTGACGCAGTCCGACTGGAGCGTCGTGCAACGCCTGTGGCCGCAGCTGCTCGGCGGCGCGCTGCTGACGCTGCTGCTGCTGCGTCCGCTGACCCTGATGGGGCTGGATGACGGCGTGGCGCGTAATCTCGGCCTTGCGCTGTCGCTGGCCAGACTTGGCGCGCTGATGCTGGCGATTGTGCTCAGCGCGCTGCTGGTGAACGCGGTGGGTATTATCGGTTTTATCGGCCTGTTCGCGCCGCTGCTGGCGAAAATGCTCGGCGCGCGGCGGCTGCTGTCGCGGCTGCTGCTGGCCCCGCTGATTGGCGCGCTGATCCTCTGGCTTTCCGATCAGGTGGTGCTCTGGCTGATGCGGGTGTGGATGGAAATCTCCACCGGCTCGGTAACGGCGCTGGTGGGTGCGCCGCTGCTGCTGTGGCTGCTGCCGCGTCTTAAGAGTATGAGCGCGCCCTCAATGGAAGGGGGCGATCGCGTGTTTACTGAGCGTCAGCATGTGCCCTGGTTTGCGCTGGCGGGCGTCATCGTGCTGCTGCTGGGCATGGCGGTGGCGCTGTCGCTGGGGCGGGATGCAGAAGGGTGGCACTGGGCGAGCGGTTCGCTGCTCAATGAACTGATGCAGTGGCGCGCGCCGCGAATTCTGGCGGCGCTGACGGCGGGCGTGATGCTGGCGGTGGCGGGCTGCATTATCCAGCGCCTGACGGGTAACCCGATGGCCAGCCCCGAAGTGCTGGGCATCAGCTCCGGCGCGGCCTTCGGCGTGGTGGTGATGCTGTTCTTTGTGCCGGGCGACGCCTTTGGCTGGCTGCTGCCTGCGGGCAGCCTGGGGGCGGCAGTGACGCTTATGATCATTATGCTGGCCGCCGGTCGCGGGGGATTCTCGCCGCAACGGATGCTGCTGGCGGGGATGGCGCTCAGTACCGCCTTTACCATGCTGTTGATGATGTTGCAGGCGAGCGGCGATCCGCGTATGGCGCAGATCCTGACGTGGATCTCCGGCTCGACCTACAGCGCCACCGCCACGCAGGTGATGTGGGCGATGGCAGCGACCGTTGTACTGCTGGCGATCGCACCGCTGTGCCGCCGCTGGCTGACCATTCTGCCGCTCGGCGGTGAAACAGCCCGCGCGGTTGGCGTGGCGCTCACGCCGTCGCGCGTCGGGCTGCTGTTGCTGGCGTCCTGTCTGACCGCCGCCGCGACCATGACCATCGGTCCGCTGAGTTTTGTCGGCCTGATGGCGCCGCATATTGCGCGCATGATGGGCTTCCGCCGTACAATGCCGCATATGGTGATGTCTGCCTTAACGGGGGGATTACTGCTGGTGTTTGCGGACTGGTGCGGCAGGATGATCATGTTCCCGTACCAGATCCCGGCGGGGCTGCTGTCGACCTTTATCGGCGCGCCGTACTTTATTTATTTGCTGAGGAAGCAGAGCCGGTGAGACGTGTCGGGTGGCGGCAGCGCCTTATCTGACGATGGTTTTGTCGGGTGGCGCTWCGCTTAYCCGACCTACGGTACTGCGATTCTGTAGGCCCGGCAAGCGAAGCGCCGCCGGGCACAATAACAACTACAGCTGCGCGAACACCTTACGCGCCGCATCAATGGTCTTATTAATATCTTCTTCGCTGTGCGCCACCGACATAAAGCCCGCTTCGAACGCTGACGGCGCCAGGTAAACGCCTTCGTCCAGCATCAGATGGAAGAAACGCTTAAAGCGCTCCACGTCGCACTTCAGCACATCCTGATAGCAGGTCACTTCGACGGCATCGGTGAAGAAGATCCCGAACATGCCGCCGACGTGATTCACCACCAGCGGTACGCCTGCTTCCTGCGCCGCGTCCAGCAGACCATTCGCCAGGCGGGTGGTCAGATCGGTCAGGGTTTCGTGGATACCAGGCTGGGCGACTTCCGTTAAACAGGCGTAGCCTGCCGCCATGGCAATCGGGTTGCCGGACAGCGTACCCGCCTGATACACCGGGCCGGTCGGGGCCAGCGCATCCATCACCTCACGACGCCCGCCAAAGGCGCCCACCGGCATGCCGCCGCCGATGATTTTGCCGAGGCAGGTCAGATCCGGCACTACATCGTAGTAAGCCTGCGCGCCCGCCAGCGCCACGCGGAAACCGGTCATCACTTCGTCGATGATCAGCAGCGCGCCAAACTCATCGCACAGCGCGCGCAGGCCCGGCAGGAAGTCCGGCTGCGGCGGAATGCAGTTCATGTTGCCCGCGACAGGCTCCACGATAATGCAGGCGATCTCCTGCGGGAACTCCTCGAACGCCTGACGCACAGACGCCAGATCGTTATAGGTGCAGGTCAGGGTATGCTTCGCAAAATCCGCCGGTACGCCCGGTGAATTCGGCTGGCCGAGGGTCAGCGCGCCGGAGCCGGCTTTTACCAGCAGGCAGTCGGCGTGACCGTGGTAGCAGCCTTCGAATTTGATGATTTTGTCACGACCGGTGAAGCCGCGCGCCAGGCGGATGGCGCTCATGGTGGCTTCGGTACCGGAGTTCACCATCCGCACCATGTCCATGGTCGGCACCAGTTCAGTTACCAGCGCCGCCATTTTTACTTCCATTTCGGTCGGCGCGCCAAAGCTCAGGCCGCGCTCCGCCGCTTCGATAACCGCGTTACGGATCGCCGGGTGGTTATGCCCCAGCACCATGGGTCCCCAGGAGCCGACATAATCCACATAGGCTTTGCCGTCGGCGTCGTACAGGTAAGCACCATCCGCACGCTCAATAAACAGCGGCGTACCGCCGACGCCGGTAAACGCGCGTACCGGCGAGTTCACGCCGCCGGGGATGAGTTTACGTGCGGCGCTATAGAGGTCTTGAGACTTACTCATAAGTGAGTTCCTGGTTCGTGGAAAAAGGGTTTATGGGCCATTCTAAAGTATTCGCCGGAGGTTATAAAAGTTTCCCCCGATTGAAAGGGCACTTTTGTGGGTATTTTTATTGCCACCATGACGGTGCGCATGGGTAAAATAGGCCAACTCATTTGTGTGACGAATTAATTAAGCCAATATGAAAGCAGAAAATTCTTCCTTCCGCACACAGCAACTGGTGCGTTTGCGGCGCGGCGATCTGATCCGCCGTCTGTTGCAGCGCGACAAAACGCCGCTGGCGATCCTGCTGATGGCGGCGCTGGTCGGCACCCTTGCGGGACTGGTGGGCGTGGCGTTCGAGAAAGCGGTGAACGGCGTGTCAAACCTGCGTATCGGCACGCTGGCGCAGGTGGCGGATCGCGCCTGGCTGGTATGGCCGCTGGCCTTTGTGCTGTCGGCACTGCTGGCGATGGTCGGCTATTTTCTGGTGCGACGCTTCGCGCCGGAGGCGGGCGGCTCGGGTATTCCGGAAATCGAGGGCGCGCTGGAGGAGCTTCGCCCGGTGCGCTGGTGGCGCGTATTACCGGTTAAATTCATCGGCGGTATGGGTACGCTGGGCGCGGGTATGGTGCTGGGGCGCGAAGGGCCGACGGTACAGCTTGGCGGCAACGTCGGGCGCATGGTGCTGGATATTTTCCGCATGCGCAGCGCCGAAGCCCGCCACACGCTGCTGGCTACCGGTGCGGCGGCGGGGCTGTCGGCGGCCTTTAACGCGCCGCTGGCGGGCATTTTGTTTATCCTAGAAGAGATGCGCCCGCAGTTTCGCTATAACCTGATTTCCATAAAAGCCGTGTTTACCGGCGTGATCATGTCGAGCATTGTGTTTCGCATTTTTAACGGCGAAGGGGCGGTGATCGAAGTGGGCAAGCTGGCGAATGCGCCGGTGAATACGCTGTGGCTGTATCTGGTGCTCGGCATGGTCTTCGGCTGCGTCGGGCCGCTGTTTAATACGCTGGTGCTGCGCACGCAGGATATGTTCGCCCGTCTGCACGGCGGCGATATTAAAAAATGGGTGCTGATCGGCGGGCTTATCGGCGGACTGTGCGGCGTGCTGGGGCTGATTGTTCCGGAAATTTCCGGGGGCGGCTTTATGCTGATCCCGATTGCCGCCGCCGGAAATTACGCGGTGGGGATGCTGCTGTTCATCTTTGTTGCCAGGGTGATCACTACCTTATTGTGCTTTTCATCCGGTGCGCCGGGCGGGATATTCGCGCCTATGCTGGCGCTGGGTACGCTGTTAGGTACGGCGTTCGGCATGGCCTGCGCCGGGCTGTTTCCGGCTTATCATCTGGAGGCAGGCACCTTCGCTATCGCCGGGATGGGCGCGCTGCTGGCGGCTTCCGTGCGTGCGCCCCTGACCGGCATCGTGCTGGTTCTGGAGATGACTGACAATTATCAGCTCATTTTGCCAATGATTATTACCTGTCTTGGCGCAACACTACTGGCACAATTTTTAGGCGGCAAACCGTTATACTCGACCATCCTTGCCCGTACGCTGGCGCGTCAGGAAGCTGACCTTGAGGCTAAGACCCACGCGCAGGCATTCAGGGAGAATACTTGAACGATTCACCAGGGTATTAGATAATAATTTAAAGATCGGGTTAATTTTTGCCCGCATCGCCGTATCATTGGGAGCAAAAAATGAGTGATGAAGTAGCCCTGCCGCTGCAGTTTACCGAAGCCGCAGCCATTAAAGTAAAAGATCTGATCGCAGACGAAGACAACCCGAACCTGAAGCTGCGTGTCTACATTACCGGCGGCGGTTGCAGCGGCTTCCAGTACGGTTTCACCTTTGACGATCAGGTTAACGATGGCGACATGACCATTGAAAAATCCGGCGTCGCGCTGGTGGTGGATCCGATGAGCCTGCAATATCTGGTGGGCGGCGCGGTGGATTATACCGAAGGTCTGGAAGGATCGCGCTTTGTCGTGACCAACCCGAACGCGAAAAGCACCTGCGGTTGCGGATCGTCCTTCAGCATTTAATTCTCTGCTCTGTTGTCGGGCGGCGACGCCGTCTCGCCCGGCCTGCAAAACATCATCACATTATTTTGTAGGCCCGGTAAGCGTAGCGCCACCGGGCGAATCATGACAGTTCCAGGCCCGGTAAGCGAAGCGCCACCGGGCAATATCATGTCTTATCGCGGATTATCATCCAGCGCAAAGGTCGGCAGTTTCAGATGCCAGCGGATCGCCGCCAGACGAATGGCGAGCGTCACCACCATCCCGATCATACTCGCCGTTTCCAGCGGTACGCCGAAAGTGTAAAACGCCGTGGCATGCACGATGCCGCCGATAATACAGGCTGTGGCATAGATTTCGGTGCGCAGGATCATCGGGATTTCCCGCGCCAGCATATCGCGGATAATACCGCCGCCCACGCCGGTGACCACGCCCATACAAATCGCCACCAGCGGCCCGGTTCCGGCCAGAAACGCCTTATTCACGCCAATCCCCACGAAGACCGCTAACCCCACGGCATCGAACACCGGCAATACCCATTTCGGCAGGCGGCGCGGTTGGCGCACCAGCAGAATGGTTAACAGGCAGGTGACCATGGCGATCACCAGATCGGTGGGATCTTTTACCCAGAACACCGGGCCGTGATCCAGCGCCATATCGCGGATGGTACCGCCGCCGACGGCGGTCACCACCCCCAGCACCAGCACGCCAAAGGGATCCATACGCAGTTTGCCGGCAAGCAGTACGCCGGAGATGGCGAAAACGGCGGTGCCGATAATATCCAGCCAGTAGACAAGCATTTTATTTTACCTGTGCGAGAGCGGTACAGAGTTGTTTTGCGGCGAGGATAATACGCGGGGATGCACGTTCAAACCAGTCACTATTGAGGGCTATCACCTCACTTTTGAGATGATTATTCCAGAATGCCTGCACTTTCGGAATGGCGTCCACTCCGCCGGTGACCACAATGGCCTGCGGATCGCGGGCCAGCACCTGTTCACGGCTCACCTGCGGCCAGGGAACACGGGCGGAAGCAAAGATATTTTCACCGCCGCACAGCGTCACCACCTGGTGCTGGATGGTTCCGCTGCCGCTGGTAAACAGCGGGTGAGTGCTGAACTGCATAAAGACGCGTTTCTTCGGCGTACCGGCGTACTGCGCTTTTAAGGCGGCATAATCGGTGAGCATCGCCTGAGCACTGGCGTGCGCCTGTTCAGGTTGCGGGCTGTATTCGGCGAGGCGCTCCAGCGATTGCGCCACCTGCTCGATGCTTTCGGCGTCAACCCACAGCACGCGAATACCAAAGCGGGTGAGCTGGTTAACCTGACGTTCCGCGTTGCCGCCGCGCCAGGCCAGCACCACGTCGGGCTTAAGCGCCACGATGCGCTCAAGGTTAATGCCCTGCCAGCTGGCGACCTGCTCAATTTTACTGGCCGCGGGCGGGTAATCGGAATGGCTGCTGACGCCCACCGGCGTGATCCCGGCGGCAAACGCCAGTTCAGTATTGGCCGGTGAGAGGGAAATCACGCGCGGCGCGGCATAAAGCCACGCTGGCGTCAGCAGAAGCAGGGCGGCAAGCGCCCTGAAGGAACCCTTAGCCACGCGCCAGGTTCTGCACCAGCGTCTCAACCATCAGGCTGGACTGCTTCGCCGCCACGACGAGGAATTCCTCGAAGCTCAGATGCGACTCCTGATCTGCCACGTCAGAAATAGCGCGTACCACCACGAAAGGCACGCCCATGTTATGGCAGACGTGGGCAATCGCCGTGGCTTCCATCTCAACGGCAATCGCCTGCGGGAAGTTATGGCGGATTTTCGCGAGGTTTTCAGAGCCATTAATGAAGGCATCACCGCTGACAATCAGCCCGCGCACGGCGTTCAGATTTAATTGCGCAATGCAGGCTTCGGCGGCGGCAACCAGTTTTTCGTCGGCTTTAAAGCCCGCCGGGCAGCCCGGCAGCTGGCCGAGTTCGTAACCAAAGGCGGTGACGTCGGCATCGTGGTAACGCGCTTCGTCGGAAACCACGATATCGCCCACTTTCAGCGTTGGCGCGAGACCGCCTGCCGAGCCGGTATTGATGATCACATCAGGTTTGCAGCGCTCCAGCAGCAGCGTAGCGCCCATCGCCGCCGCGACTTTGCCAATACCCGATTTCAGCAGGGCGACTTCAGTGCCATTGAGCGTACCGGTGTAAATTTCGCAGCCCGCGATATTCTGCGTCTGACGATTTTCGATTTTGTCACGCAGCAGCGTCACTTCTTCTTCCATTGCACCAATAATGCCAACTTTCATAGAGATACTCGCTAATGTGATAAGACTGAGTTACGTTTTCAGGGCATAGTCTATCATGGCAGGCAGGAATGCATTACTTCACATGACGCACGATCGCGGGAGAAGAAATGGCTGAGATCGATTTTCGCAGAAAAATAAACTGGCATCGCCGCTACCGCTCACCGCAGGGCGTCAAAACGGAACATGAGATCCTGCGCATCTTTGAAAGCGATCGCGGACGCATTGTAAATTCCCCGGCGATCCGCCGTCTGCAACAGAAAACTCAGGTCTTCCCGCTGGAGCGCAATGCCGCCGTACGCACCCGGCTGACGCACTCGCTGGAAGTACAGCAGGTGGGGCGTTACATCGCCAAAGAGATCTTAAGCCGCCTCAAAGAGCAGCGGCTGCTGGAAACCTACGGTCTGGCCGAACTGACCGGGCCGTTTGAAAGTATCGTTGAAATGGCCTGTCTGATGCATGACATTGGCAACCCGCCGTTCGGCCATTTTGGCGAAGCGGCGATCAACGACTGGTTTCGCCAGCGCCTGTTCCCGGAGGATGCCGCCAGCCAGCCGCTGAGCAGCGATCGCTGTCAGGTGACCGCGCTGCGCCTGCGGGAAGGGGAGGATGAACTGAACGGCCTGCGGCGGAAGGTGCGGCAGGATCTGTGTCATTTTGAAGGCAATGCGCAGGGGATCCGGCTGGTACATTCGCTGATGCGTATGAACCTCACCTGGGCGCAGGTGGGCTGTATTTTAAAATATACCCGTCCGGCGTGGTGGGTGGGCGAGCCGCCCGCCAGTCATAATTATTTAATGAAGAAGCCCGGCTATTATTTTTCCGAGGAAGCTTACGTCGACCGCTTACGTAAAGAGCTGGAACTGGATACGTTCAGCCGTTTCCCGCTCACCTGGGTAATGGAAGCCGCGGATGATATTTCTTATTGCGTCGCTGATCTGGAAGACGCCGTCGAGAAAAGAATATTTACCGTCGAGCAGCTTTATCAGCATCTTTATGATGCCTGGGGCAGCCATGAAAAAGGATCGCTGTTTGCACAGGTCGTCGAAAATGCCTGGGATAAATCCCGTGCCAACCGATTAAGCCGCAGCGCCGAAGATCAGTTCTTTATGTATTTGCGGGTCAACACGCTAAATAAGCTGGTGCCTTATGCGGCGCAGCGATTTATTGATAATCTGCCGCAGATTTTCTCCGGAGAATTTAATCATGCGCTGCTGGAAGACGAAAGCGGCTATAGCCAATTGCTTGAATTATATAAGAGCGTCGCGGTTGAAAATGTCTTCAGTCACCCCGATGTAGAACAGCTGGAATTGCAGGGTTACCGGGTGATCAGCGGTTTGTTAGATATCTATCGGCCGCTGTTGCAATTAACGATCAGCGATTTTAGCGAGCTGGCGGAAAAAGAACGGCTGCGGCGTTTCCCGATTGAAACCCGCCTTTTTCATAAGCTCTCAACCCGTCACCGGCTGGCGTATGTAGAGGCGGTCAGTAAATTAGATCGCGCGGCGACAGATTTCCCTGTACTGGAGTTTTATTACCGTTGTCGCCTGATCCAGGACTATATTAGCGGCATGACAGATCTTTATGCCTGGGATGAATACCGCCGTTTAATGGCCGTTGAATAATAGCGCAGCAATTGTAAAGACTGACAATAAATTTTTACTTTTGCAGAAAGTCCGTTTTGGAACTTCGCGCTATAAAATGACTCTCACTGAAACAACACAGCCCTTTTGCGTAATCAGTAATCAGAGATTAAACAACATGAAAAAAACGACGTTAGCCATGAGTGCACTGGCATTAAGTTTAGGTTTAGCGCTTTCTCCGATGTCAGCTATGGCGGCTGAAACCGCGTCCTCCGCGCAGGCCGCTCAGCCGATGCCGAGTCTGGCGCCGATGCTGGAAAAAGTCATGCCATCGGTGGTGAGCATCAATGTGGAAGGCAGCACGACGGTGAACACGCCGCGTATGGGCCGTAACTTCCAGCAGTTCTTTGGTGACGATTCGCCGTTCTGCCAGGAAGGGTCGCCGTTCCAGAGTTCGCCGTTCTGCCAGGGCGGCGCGCCGGGCGGATCTGACGGCGGTCAGCAACAAAAATTCATGGCGCTGGGTTCCGGCGTAATCATTGATGCCGCAAAAGGCTATGTCGTCACCAATAACCACGTGGTGGATAACGCCACCACCATTAAAGTGCAGCTGGGCGACGGGCGTAAATTCGACGCGAAAGTTGTGGGTAAAGATCCGCGCTCTGATCTGGCGCTGATCCAGATCCAGAGCCCGAAAAACCTGACGGCTATCAAACTTGCTGACTCCGACGCGCTGCGCGTGGGTGACTATACCGTGGCGATCGGTAACCCCTTTGGCCTGGGCGAAACCGTAACCTCGGGGATCGTTTCTGCGCTGGGACGTAGCGGCCTGAATGCGGAAAACTATGAAAACTTTATCCAGACGGATGCGGCCATTAACCGCGGTAACTCCGGCGGCGCGCTGGTGAACCTGAACGGCGAGCTGATCGGTATCAACACTGCGATCCTCGCGCCGGACGGCGGTAACATCGGTATCGGCTTTGCTATCCCGAGCAACATGGTGAAAAACCTGACCGCGCAGATGGTGCAGTACGGCCAGGTGCGTCGTGGTGAACTGGGTATTCTGGGAACAGAACTCAACTCTGAGCTGGCGAAAGCGATGAAAGTCGACGCTCAGCGCGGGGCCTTCGTCAGCCAGGTGATGCCGAACTCTTCCGCCGCGAAAGCGGGCATTAAAGCAGGCGATGTGATCACCACCCTGAACGGCAAGGCAATCAGCAGCTTTGCGGCGCTGCGTGCGGAAGTCGGCTCAATGCCAATCGGCAGCAAAGTCTCCCTTGGCCTGCTGCGTGACGGTAAGCCGGTGACCGTCAATCTGGAACTGCAACAGAGCAGCCAGAACCAGGTGGAATCCAGCACCGTCTTCAGCGGTATTGAAGGCGCGGAAATGAGCAACAAAGGCCAGGATCAGGGTGTCACCATCAGCAATGTGAAAGCCAATTCTCCGGCGGCCCGCATTGGCCTGAAAAAAGGCGACGTGATCATTGGCGCGAACCAGCAGCGTGTGAAAAATATCGCTGAACTGCGTAAGATCCTCGACAGCAAACCGTCGGTACTGGCGCTGAATATTCAGCGTGGCGACACCTCGCTGTATCTGCTGATGCAGTAATCCGCCGCTCCCTTCTCCGCCACGGAGAAGGGAGTTATACCTCCGTTCTGTGAAGCTTTCCACAACTCCACACTTCTGATCCCTGCTCTGTGCATTTGCACAATGCGCGCCGCTATTATCTTTTCTATTCTGGAGCACTGCTTACGGGAGGGATACATGGCTGGCTGGCATCTTGATACCAAAATGGCGCAGGACATCGTGTCACGCACGATGTGCATTATCGATACCAACATCAACGTGATGGATGCGCGTGGCCGGATCATCGGCAGTGGCGATCGGGAGCGTATTGGGGAATTGCACGAAGGCGCGTTGCTGGTGCTGTCTCAGGGGCGGGTGGTGGATATTGATGACGCCGTGGCGCGTCACCTGCACGGCGTGCGTCAGGGCATTAATCTGCCGCTGCGTCTGGAAGGGGAGATCGTCGGCGTTATCGGCCTTACCGGTGAACCGGAAACGCTGCGCAAATACGGCGAGCTGGTGTGCATGACCGCCGAAATGATGCTTGAGCAGTCCCGGCTGATGCATCTGTTAGCCCAGGACAGCCGCCTGCGCGAAGAGCTGGTCATGAACCTGATCCAGGCAGAAGAGCACACCCCGGCGCTGACCGAATGGGCGCAGCGTCTGGGTATCGATTTAAATCAGCCGCGCGTGGTGGCGGTGGTGGAAGTGGACAGCGGCCAGCTCGGCGTCGACAGCGCGATGGCGGAACTTCAGCAGCTGCAAAACGCCCTGACCACGCCGGAGCGGAATAACCTGATCGCCATTGTGTCGCTGACGGAGATGGTGGTGCTGAAACCGGCGCTCAATCAGTTTGGCCGCTGGGATGCGGAAGATCATCGCAAGCGGGTGGAACTGCTGATTTCGCGCATGAAAGAGAACGGGCAGCTGCGCTTTCGCGTGGCGCTCGGCAACTATTTTACCGGGCCGGGCAGCATCGCCCGCTCGTACCGCACCGCGCGCACCACCATGATGGTGGGCAAACAGCGGATGCCGGAAAACCGCAGCTATTTTTATCAGGATTTGATGCTGCCGGTGCTGCTCGACAGTCTGCGCGGCGGCTGGCAGGCAAATGAACTCTCCCGTCCGCTGGCGCGTCTGAAAGCGATGGATAACAACGGGCTGCTGAGGCGTACGCTGACGGCCTGGTTCCGCCATAACGTGCAGCCGCTGGCGACGTCCAAAGCGCTGTTTATCCACCGTAATACGCTGGAATACCGGCTCAACCGCATCTCGGAATTAACAGGTTTAGATTTGGGGAATTTTGACGACCGGCTGCTGCTGTATGTGGCGTTGCAGCTGGATGAACAGCGTTAGATAAAATATGCCGGGTGGCGGCTTGCGCCTTACCCGGCCTGTAAATTCGCATCGTTGCAGGCCCGGTAAGCGTGCGCCACCGGGCACGCGACGGTTATTTATTGCGGGTCAGCTTTTCCAGATCGGCTTCAATTTCACTGATCTTATTGGTCACGACCGATTCCAGATGACGCAGATCGTCTAAGATCTTACGCTTCAGGTCGACTTCCGTACGATCGCGCTGGCAGATCTGATCCAGCTCATCGATCACATAACGCAGGTTAGGGCTGATTTCCTGCACTTCTTTGTAGCCCTGGCCCACGCCATCCGCGACAATGGTTTTACGCTGGCGCGGGTATTTAAACTTCACGCTTTTCGCGAAAAACTCGCCTTTGTCCTTATGAAAATAGATTTTCAGAATATCGTTATTGGCTTCCTGACGGAGGCTGTAGCGATCGATTTCATCCGGATTGGTAATGCCTAAACTTTTCAGATTATCGTACATAGCGGTACCCTTAAGCTCAACATAACCTATGAATAATTAACGAAAAAATCTATCTTCGCCACTGCGTCGTGCAAAAAAGGCGGGGTGAGTCACCCTCTCCCTGAGGGGGAGAGGAGATACCTTAGTCGATCGTGCGCAGCAATTCGTTAATGCCTACTTTTCCGCGTGTTTTCGCATCTACTTTTTTCACAATCACCGCGCAGTACAGGCTGTAAGAGCCGTCTTTAGACGGCAGGTTGCCGGAGACAACAACCGAGCCTGCCGGCACGCGGCCATAATGCACTTCGCCGGTTTCGCGATCGTAAATACGGGTGCTCTGACCGATGTACACGCCCATCGAGATCACGGAACCTTCTTCCACGATAACGCCTTCCACCACTTCAGAACGTGCGCCAATGAAGCAGTTATCTTCAATGATAGTCGGGTTCGCCTGCAGTGGCTCAAGAACACCACCAATACCCACACCGCCGGAGAGGTGAACGTTCTTGCCAATCTGCGCGCAGGAACCCACCGTGGCCCAGGTATCCACCATGGTGCCTTCATCGACGTATGCGCCGATGTTGACATAGGACGGCATCAGTACGGTGTTACGGGCGATATAGGCACCCTGACGCACGGCCGCTGGCGGCACCACGCGGAAGCCTTCTTTCTGAAAGCGCGCTTCGTCGTAGTCGGCGAATTTCATCGGCACTTTGTCGAAGTAGCGGCTTTCAGCGCCCTCGATCACTTTGTTATCGTTAATGCGGAAAGAGAGCAGCACCGCTTTCTTCAGCCACTGGTGCGTAACCCACTGACCGTCAATTTTCTCTGCGACACGCAGCGCGCCGGAATCCAGCAGGGCAATAACCTGATTAACCGCTTCACGGGTAACGGTATCCACATTTGCCGGGGTGATGTCGGCACGGCGCTCGAAAGCGGTCTCAATAACGTTCTGTAATTGCTGCATGTTTACTCTTTCCATCTGTATAAAAAAAATCGTTACCCTTTATCGTTTGGATTGAGGGCCGCTGTCAACCGTTGTTGCACTTCCTGCTGGAGCACATTATTAAGGCCACGCCGGTCCGCTGTGGCGATTATAAATAAATCTTCTACTCGCTCGCCAATTGTCGAAATTCTCGCCCCATGTAAGGAAATTCCCAGGTCTGCAAACACCTGGCCGACGCGGGCCAGCAGCCCAGGCTGATCGAGGGCGATCAGTTCGAGGAAGGATTTTCTGTCCGTGTGGGTCGGCAGGAAATTGACCTCGGTGTCGACGGTAAAATGGCGCAGTTTTGCGGGCTGTCGGCGAGGCTGCGGCGGCTGCCAGCTGTTCTGGGTGATCGCCTGCAGCAGACCAAAGCGAATGACCTCATGGCGATCCGCCGCCAGCGGTTTGCCGTCCGGCTCCAGCACGATGAAGGTGTCCATCGCCATGCCGTCGCGGGTGGTGAAGATTTGCGCGTCATGCACGCTCAGGTTGCGGCGATCCAGCTCGGCGCAGACCGCGGCAAACAGGTAGGGGCGATCGGGGCTCCAGATAAAGATTTCCGTGCCGCCGCGCGTGGCCTGCGGGCTGAGCAGGATCATCGGCTCGCTCAGATCGTGCTGCAACAAATTACGCGCGTGCCATGCCAGCTGATTTGGGCTGTGGCGCACGAAATAGTTCGCCCGGCAGCGCGCCCAGATATGATGCAGCGCTTCTTCATTAATGTTGTCCATGCGCAACAGCGCCAGCGCCTGGATCTGATGATGACGCACACGCTCGCGCATATCCGGGGTGTTTTGCATTCCGCGACGCAGCTGTTTTTCCGTGGCGAAGTACAGCTCGCGCAACAGGCTCTGCTTCCAGCTGTTCCACAGGGTTTCATTGGTGGCGCAAATGTCCGCCACCGTCAGACAGACCAGGAAACGCAGACGGTTTTCAGTCTGTACTTCTTCGGCGAACTGCTTAATGACTTCGGGATCCTGAATATCACGGCGCTGGGCGGTCACGGACATTAATAAGTGCTGGCGCACCAGCCAGGCGACCAGCTGCGTTTCCCGTGAGTTCAGACCGTGCAGTTCGGCGAATTTCAGTACATCCTGCGCGCCCAGCACTGAGTGATCGCCGCCGCGACCTTTGGCGATATCGTGGAACAGGGCGGCAATGAGGATCAGCTCCGGATGCGACAGGCGCGGCCACAGCTCCACGCACAGCGGATGCTTCTGGCGCGTAGCCTCATCGGCAAAGCTTTCCAGCTTCAGCAGGACGCGGATGGTGTGCTCATCCACCGTATAGGCATGAAACAGATCGAACTGCATCTGGCCGACAATGTGCGACCACTGGGGCATATAGGCCCACAGCACGCTGTGGCGGTGCATCGGCAGCAGGCCACGGCTGACCGCGCCGGGGTGACGCAGCATGCTGAGAAACAGCGTGCGCGCTTCCGGGATAAAACAGAGCGGCTGCGTCAGATGACGACGGGCATGGCGCAAATGGCGCAGGGTGGTGGAGTAAATACCGGTGATGCTGCTGTTGCGCACCATCATATAGAACATGCGCAGAATGGCCTGCGGCTCGCGGATAAACAGCGTCTCGTCCCGCAGATCGATTAGGGTGCCGCGCAGTTGAAACTCATCGTCAATGGCGCGCGGTTTTTCATCGGCAGTCAGCGCAAGAATAGCTTCGTCAAACAGTTGCAGCAGCATCTGATTCAGCTCGGTGACGCGACGGGTCACGCGATAGAAGTCTTTCATCATATGCTCGACCGGCTGGTTGCCGTCGCCGGAATAGTTCAGGCGCTGGGCGACGCTTAGCTGGCGGTCAAACAGCAGACGGTTATCGTAGCGGTTAAGCTCCAGATGCAGCGCAAAACGGATGCGCCACAGCAGATGCTGACATTCGTTCAGTTCGTTACGTTCGGCCTGGGTCAGAAAGCCGAAGCCAACCATTTCGTTTAAGGAGGTGGCGCCAAAATGACGGCGGGCGATCCACTGTAAGGTGTGGATGTCGCGCAGGCCGCCGGGGCTGTTTTTGATGTCCGGCTCAAGGTTATAACTGGTGCCGTGGTAGCGTTGATGGCGCTCGTTTTGCTCTTCAACTTTGGCGGCGAAGAATTTTTCCGACGGCCAGAAGCCGTCGCTGAAAATGTGCTTTTGCAGCTCCAGGAACAGCGCAACGTCGCCAATCAACAGCCGGGATTCAATCAGATTGGTGGCGACCGTCAGATCCGATAAGCCCTCCAGCAGACACTCTTCCAGCGTGCGCACGCTGTGCCCGACTTCCAGCTTAATGTCCCACAGCAGGGTGAGCAGCTCGCCAATCTTTTGCGACTGCTCCTCTGAGAGCTTTTTACGGCTGAGGATCAGCAGATCGATATCTGACAGCGGATGCAGTTCGCCACGCCCGTAACCGCCCACCGCCACCAGCGCGGTATCGGCGACCTCGCCAAACCCGTACTCCATCCACAGGCGCTGTAACAGCTGATCGATAAACTCGGTACGGGCTTCAATCAGTTGTTCGGCAGAAAGCCCGGCATCAAAGACCTCGCCCAGCCAGTGCTGGAAGGCGTCCAGCCGCGCTTTGATCCCGGCGCACGTCAGCTCTCCCGCAGGCCAGGCGTTAGGGTTTTCCGGCTGACCGGGCAGGGAAGGGGCCGTGTGACTGAACTGCTCGCAGAGGTTATGACTCATATCGCGCCCATTTATAAGAAAAAACTATCGCCATAAAAAAAGCCGGCAATCGCCGGCTTCATCATCATTCGTTGTGCGAGAGTATCGCCGGGATGGTGTCATCCTTTCGTAACGTCAGAATTTCGCAGCCGTTATCCGTCACCACAATAGTATGCTCGTATTGTGCAGACAAGCTGCGATCTTTGGTTTTCACCGTCCAGCCGTCTTTCATGGTGCGAATGCGGTAATCGCCCGCGTTGACCATAGGCTCAACGGTAAAGGTCATACCGGCCTGCAACACCACGCCGCCGTCATCCGCATCATAATGCAGCACCTGCGGCTCTTCGTGGAAGCCGCGACCGATGCCGTGTCCGCAATATTCGCGCACCACAGAGAAGCCTTCCGCTTCGACAAATTTCTGAATGGCGGCGCCCAGGCTGCGCAGACGAATGCCCGGCTTCACCAGGCGCAGGGCCAGATAGAGGCTCTCCTGGGTAATGCGGCATAAGCGCTCGCCCAGAATGGTCGGTTTGCCGACGATAAACATTTTGGAGGTGTCGCCGTGGTAATCATCTTTGATCACCGTGACGTCGATATTCACGATATCGCCATCTTTCAGCAGTTTTTCGTCATCCGGAATGCCATGGCACACCACTTCATTAATAGAGATGCAGACAGACTTCGGGAAACCGTGATAGCCGAGGCAGGCAGAAACCGCCTTTTGCTCATTGACGATATAATCGTTACAAATACGATCCAGCTCGCCGGTGCTGACGCCAGGTTTAACGAAAGGCTCGATCATTTCCAGCACGTCGGCAGCCAGACGGCCCGCCACGCGCATTTTTTCGATTTCTTCCGCAGTCTTAATAGAGATAGCCATTGATTCTGTCCATCGGGGTCGATCGGGTCGACCATAATTGTGTAAGTGGCGTCAATGGTATCAGCCTGACGCGCCGCCTGCCAGATTGGGAATGATTAAGCGCATCCGTCGCCAACAACTGTTGGTGTCACGGGCGTATTTATGGTATAAAGCGCGCCGGACTTCCGTTCCATTTTGGCACGTGAAGCCACAAATCTCACTTTGTGTAAATAACACACACGTATCGGCACATATTCCGGGGTGCCCTTCGGGGTCGGTAATATGGGATACGTGGAGGCATAACCCCAACTTTTATATAGAGGTTTTAATCATGGCAACTGTTTCCATGCGCGACATGCTCAAGGCTGGTGTTCACTTTGGTCACCAGACCCGTTACTGGAACCCGAAAATGAAGCCTTTCATCTTCGGCGCACGTAACAAAGTTCACATCATCAACCTTGAGAAAACTGTACCGATGTTCAATGAAGCCCTGGCTGAACTGAGCAAGATCTCTTCTCGTAAAGGTAAAATCCTTTTCGTTGGTACTAAACGCGCTGCAAGCGAAGCGGTGAAAGAAGCTGCTAACAGCTGCGACCAGTTCTTCGTGAACCATCGCTGGCTGGGCGGTATGCTGACTAACTGGAAAACCGTTCGTCAGTCCATCAAACGTCTGAAAGACCTGGAAACTCAGTCTCAGGACGGTACTTTCGAAAAGCTGACCAAGAAAGAAGCGCTGATGCGCACTCGTGAGCTTGAGAAACTGGAAAACAGCCTGGGCGGTATCAAAGACATGGGCGGCCTGCCGGACGCACTGTTTGTAATCGATGCTGACCACGAACACATTGCAATCAAAGAAGCAAACAACCTGGGCATCCCGGTGTTTTCTATCGTTGATACCAACTCCGATCCGGACGGCGTTGACTTCGTTATCCCGGGTAACGACGATGCAATCCGTGCTGTAACCCTGTACCTGAGCGCTGTTGCTGCAACCGTACGTGAAGGCCGTTCTCAGGATCTGGCTGCGCAGGCGGAAGAAAGCTTCGTAGAAGCTGAATAATAAGGCACGCTCCCCGGAGCCCTTATTAACCAGGTAGTATCGAGTTTGGTTAAGGGGCCTTTTTATGGCCCCTTTTTCACTTTTAAGCTGTTTGGTCATCACGACCAGGCAGATCAAATCTCCCGAGGATTTTAGAATGGCTGAAATTACCGCATCCCTGGTAAAAGAACTGCGCGAACGTACTGGCGCAGGCATGATGGACTGTAAAAAAGCGCTGACTGAAGCCAATGGCGACATCGAGCTGGCCATCGAAAACATGCGTAAATCTGGCGCGATCAAAGCGGCGAAAAAAGCAGGCAACGTAGCTGCTGACGGCGTGATCAAAACCAAAATCGACGGCAACTACGGTGTGATTCTGGAAGTTAACTGCCAGACTGACTTCGTTGCTAAAGACGGTGGTTTCCAGGCGTTCGCTGACAAAGTGCTGGATGCTGCAGTTGCTGGCAAAATCACTGACGTTGACGTGCTGAAAGCGCAGTTCGAAGAAGAGCGCGTTGCGCTGGTGGCAAAAATCGGTGAGAACATCAACATTCGCCGCGTTGCCGCCCTCGAAGGCGATGTGCTGGGCAGCTACCTGCACGGCGCGCGTATCGGCGTTCTGATTGCCGCGACCGGTGCTGACGAAGAGCTGGTTAAGCAGCTGGCAATGCACGTTGCTGCAAGCAAGCCGGAATTCGTTAAGCCGGAAGACGTGTCTGCTGAAGTGGTAGAGAAAGAATACCAGGTACAGCTGGACATCGCCATGCAGTCTGGCAAGCCGAAAGAAATCGCAGAGAAAATGGTTGAAGGCCGCATGAAGAAATTCACCGGCGAAGTTTCTCTGACCGGTCAGCCGTTCGTTATCGATCCGAGCAAAACTGTTGCTCAGCTGCTGAAAGAGCACAACGCTGACGTAACTAACTTCATCCGCTTCGAAGTGGGCGAAGGCATCGAGAAAGTTGAGACTGACTTCGCAGCAGAAGTTGCTGCCATGTCCAAGCAGTCTTAATCACTAAAAGGAGCCGCCTGAGGGCGGCTTCTTTTTGTACCCCGCTTTAAAAAATCAGCAAAATACCTATGTTGTTCGTGCTGGTTTGCGACGTAATATGTCGCCTGAAATAACCCCTCTCAATCGTTGACAGTCTCAGGAAAGAATCATGGCTACCAATGCAAAACCCGTCTATAAACGCATTCTGCTTAAGCTTAGTGGCGAAGCGTTACAGGGCTCCGAAGGCTTCGGTATTGACGCAAGCATCCTCGACCGCATGGCACAGGAAATTAAAGAGCTGGTTGAATTAGGCATCCAGGTCGGTGTGGTGATTGGTGGTGGTAATCTTTTCCGTGGCGCAGGTCTGGCGAAAGCGGGTATGAATCGCGTAGTGGGCGACCACATGGGCATGCTGGCAACCGTAATGAATGGCCTGGCGATGCGTGACGCGCTCCACCGCGCCTATGTGAACGCCCGCCTGATGTCTGCTATTCCATTGAATGGCGTGTGCGATAACTACAGCTGGGCGGAAGCGATCAGCCTGCTGCGTAATAACCGCGTGGTGATCCTCTCTGCCGGTACCGGCAACCCGTTCTTTACCACTGACTCCGCAGCCTGCCTGCGTGGTATTGAAATCGAAGCCGATGTGGTGCTGAAAGCCACCAAGGTTGACGGCGTGTTCTCTGCCGATCCGATGCAGGATCCGACCGCCACCCTGTACGATCAGCTGAGCTATGCTGATGTGCTGGATCGTGAACTCAAAGTCATGGATCTGGCGGCCTTTACTCTGGCCCGCGACCATAAACTGCCGATCCGCGTGTTCAACATGAACAAGCCGGGCGCGCTGCGCCGCGTGGTCATGGGTGAAAAAGAAGGAACTTTAATCACGGACTAATTTCCGTGAGCGCTAAATAAAGGTAAGATCCCGCTTTATTTAAAAGCGATTTTTATCAGACACTGTGACAGTGTGATGAATGAAACGAGGCTATACTTAGCGCACCTTTGGGTGTGGCTATGTGTGGCCTGCCTGAGACAAGTTTTCAAGGATCCGTAACGTGATAAACGACATCAGAAAAGATGCTGAAGTACGCATGGAAAAATGCGTGGAAGCATTCAAAACCCAAATCAGCAAAGTGCGCACTGGCCGCGCGTCCCCGAGCCTGCTGGACGGGATCGTTGTGGAGTACTACGGTACCCCGACCCCGCTGCGTCAGCTGGCCAGCGTCACGGTTGAAGATTCCCGTACGCTGAAAATCAACGTGTTCGATCGTTCCATGGGCCCGGCCGTTGAGAAAGCGATCATGGCATCCGATCTGGGTCTGAACCCGAACTCTGCCGGTAGCGACATTCGTGTTCCGCTGCCTGCGCTGACGGAAGAACGTCGTAAAGATCTGATCAAAGTGGTGCGTGGCGAAGCAGAAGGCGCGCGCGTTGCTGTACGTAACGTCCGTCGTGACGCGAACGATAAAGTGAAAGCGCTGCTGAAAGACAAAGCCATCAGCGAAGATGACGATCGTCGTTCACAGGAAGAAGTGCAGAAACAGACCGACGCGGCGATTAAAAAAATCGATGCGGCGCTGGCGGATAAAGAAGCGGAACTGATGCAGTTCTGATCCTGCGCACATGATGACAACGCCGTACAGAAATCCACAGGGTTTGCTGGCGGCGTTTTGCTTTCTATCCTCCAAAATTACGCCGGGCGTCTGATGAAGCAATTAACCCTCCTTGGCTCAACCGGATCTATTGGTTGCAGCACCCTTGATGTGGTTCGCCACAATCCTGAAACCTTCGCGGTGACGGCGCTCGTGGCCGGTAAAAACGTGGCGCGGATGGTCGAACAGTGCCTCGAATTCTCACCGCGCTATGCGGTGATGGATGATGACGCCTGCGCCCGTCAGTTGAAAGCCGCGCTGGCGCAGCACGGCAGCCGTACCGAGGTGCTAAGCGGTCAGCAGGCAGCCTGTGACATGGCCGCGCTGGATGAGGTTGATCAGGTGATGGCGGCCATTGTCGGGGCGGCAGGGCTTCTGCCGACGCTGGCGGCTATTCGTGCCGGTAAAACCGTGCTGCTTGCCAATAAAGAGTCGCTGGTGACCTGCGGACGGCTGTTTATGGAGGCCGTGAAGCACAGTGGCGCGCAGCTTTTGCCGGTGGACAGCGAACATAACGCTATTTTTCAGAGTTTACCGCAACCTTTCCAGCACAACCTGGGGTACGCTGATCTGGAGCAGAACGGCGTGATGTCGATTCTGCTTACCGGGTCTGGTGGCCCATTTCGCGAAACGCCGCTGTCTGAACTGGCTGCAATGACGCCCGATCAGGCCTGTCGCCATCCGAACTGGTCAATGGGACGTAAGATCTCCGTTGATTCAGCCACCATGATGAACAAGGGTCTGGAATACATTGAAGCACGCTGGTTATTTAATGCCTCCGCCGATCAGATGGAAGTGCTGATCCACCCGCAGTCGGTGATCCACTCCATGGTACGTTATCTGGATGGCAGCGTGTTAGCGCAGCTGGGCGAGCCGGATATGCGCACGCCGATAGCCCATACGATGGCCTGGCCTAATCGTGTGGTCTCAGGCGCGAAGCCGCTGGATTTCAGTACGCTGAGTGCACTGACGTTCTGCGCGCCTGATTACGATCGTTATCCTTGCCTGAAGCTGGCAATGGACGCGTTTGAGCAGGGGCAGGCGGCAACCACAGCGCTGAATGCGGCAAACGAAGTGACGGTCGCGGCCTTCCTGGACTCGGCTATTCGCTTTACCGACATTGCTGCCCTGAATCTGTCTGTGCTTGAGAAGATGGATTTGCGCGAACCGCAAAGTATCGATGATGTACTGGCTGTTGATAAACTTGCGCGTGATGTTGCACAAAAACAAGTGACGCAACTCGCAAGCTGGTGATATTACAGCCACTCGTGGTTGTGCTATTTGTTAGCGTATTACTTCAGTGATATAGTCTGCGCCACCTGATCGTGGGGCTTTTGTCCTTTCAGGTCAGGTAAGCCGTGGTTTTACACGGCTTTTTTATGTAAAGGCTTCAGTATTCCTGGCTACCGCTAAATCCTTTTCAGGGACTAATAACGCGTTATGTTGTCTGCTAATCAACCATTAAGCGAGAATTTGCCAGCGCATGGCTGCCGTCATGTTGCGATAATTATGGATGGCAATGGTCGCTGGGCGAAAAGACAAGGGAAATTACGGGCTTTTGGTCATAAAGCCGGAGCCAAGTCTGTTCGTCGTGCGGTTTCGTTTGCTGCGAATAACGGCATCGATGCATTGACGCTGTACGCTTTTAGTAGTGAAAACTGGAACCGGCCAGCGCAGGAAGTCAGCGCGCTGATGGAATTGTTCGTGTGGGCGCTGGATAGCGAAGTAAAAAGCCTGCACCGCCATAATGTGCGTCTGCACGTCATCGGCGACACCAGCCGTTTTAACGCCCGTTTGCAGGAACGGATCCGTAAAGCTGAGGCCCTGACGGCACAGAATACGGGGCTGACGCTGAATATTGCAGCGAACTATGGCGGGCGTTGGGATATTATTCAGGGAGTACAGCATTTAGCTGCTCAGGTCCAGGAAGGGCTGTTGCGCCCCGACCAGATTGATGAAGACGCGCTGAGTAAGCAAATCTGCATGCATGAACTGGCTCCCGTAGATTTAGTAATTAGGACAGGGGGAGAACATCGCATAAGTAACTTTTTGTTGTGGCAAATTGCCTATGCCGAACTTTACTTTACTGACGTTCTTTGGCCTGATTTCGATGAACAAGACTTTGAAGGTGCGCTGCATGCCTTTGCCAATCGAGAGCGTCGTTTCGGCGGCACCGAGCCTGGTGGCGACGAAGCCTGATGGGGGTAGCTTTTGCTGAAGTATCGCCTGATTTCTGCTTTTGTATTAATCCCTGTGGTTATCGCGGCGCTGTTCTTACTGCCGCCGGTGGGATTTGCTATTGTCACTATCGCCGTATGCATGCTTGCCGCATGGGAGTGGGGGCAGTTTAGCGGTTTCACGTCCCGGAACGCGCGGGTATGGCTGGCGGTATTGTGCGGGCTGCTGCTTGCGGGCTGGCTGTTACTGATGCCGGAATACCATTACAACGTCCGCCAACCGCTGGTTGAAGGCGCGCTGTGGGCATCCTTAGGCTGGTGGATTGCCGCGCTGCTGCTGGTGCTGTTTTATCCGGCGTCGGCCAGCCTGTGGCGACATTCAAAAGCGCTACGTCTCGTGTTCGGTATCCTCACCATTGTGCCGTTCTTCTGGGGAATGCTGACGCTGCGCGCCTGGCACTATGACGATAACCACTACAGCGGCGCGCTGTGGCTGCTGTATGTCATGATCCTCGTATGGGGCGCAGACTCCGGCGCATACATGTTTGGTAAACTGTTCGGCAAGCATAAACTGGCGCCGAAAGTATCGCCGGGCAAAACCTGGCAGGGGTTTATTGGCGGTTTATTTACGGCCGCGGTAATATCCTGGGGCTATGGCGTGTGGGCAAATCTGGACGTTGCGCCTTCCACGCTGCTGGTGTGCTCAATTGTCGCAGCGCTTGCCTCTGTACTCGGTGATTTAACGGAAAGTATGTTTAAGCGTGAAGCCGGTATCAAAGATAGCGGTAACCTTATTCCAGGACACGGCGGTATACTTGATCGCATAGATAGCCTGACAGCGGCGGTGCCGGTGTTTGCCTGTCTGTTATTGCTGGTATTCAGGACGATTTAACGGAAGATTATATGCTGAGTATTCTCTGGAATCTGGCGGCGTTCATTGTTGCGCTGGGCGTGCTGATCACGGTGCATGAATTTGGCCATTTCTGGGTTGCTCGTCGTTGTGGTGTGCGGGTAGAGCGTTTTTCCATCGGTTTTGGTAAAGCGCTCTGGCGTCGCACCGATAAGCAGGGTACGGAATTCGTTATCGCGCTTATCCCTCTTGGCGGTTACGTTAAAATGCTGGATGAGCGCGTAGAGCCGGTGATCCCGGAACTGCGCCATACCGCATTTAACAACAAAACCGTCGGGCAGCGTGCTGCTGTCATTGCTGCGGGTCCCGTAGCCAATTTCCTCTTTGCTATCGTCGCTTACTGGCTGGTGTTTATCATCGGCGTGCCTGGCGTACGCCCGGTAATCGGTGAAATAACACCCAACTCAATCGCCGCCAGCGCGCAAATTACGCCCGGCACGGAACTTAAAGCGATTGATGGTATCGAAACGCCTGACTGGGATGCTGTGCGTTTGCAACTGGTGTCCAAAATCGGCGATGCGCAGACTACAATCAGCGTGGCCCCCTTTGGTACTGACAGCCGTCAGAACAAGACGCTGGATTTACGCGACTGGGCGTTTGAGCCTGACCGCGAAGATCCGGTCGCCTCGCTCGGCATTCAGCCACGCGGTCCGCAGATTGAACCGGTACTGGCGCAAGTGCAGGCTGACTCCGCTGCAAGTAAAGCAGGTTTGCAAGCAGGCGACAGGATCGTTAAAGTCGATGGTCAGCAGTTAACGCAGTGGATGACCTTTGTCACCCTTGTCCGGGATAATCCCGGCACGCCGTTAGCACTGGATATCGAAAGACAGGGCAGCCCCTTGTCTTTGACACTGATACCAGATACAAAACCGGGTAGCGGCAAGGACGAAGGGTTTGCAGGCGTGGTGCCTAAAATTATCCCGCTGCCTGACGAGTACAAGACAGTACGCCAGTACGGACCATTCAGCGCCATCGTTGAAGCCACGGATAAAACCTGGCAATTGATGAAGCTGACGGTCAGTATGCTGGGGAAATTGATAACCGGTGATGTCAAACTGAACAACCTCAGTGGGCCGATTTCTATCGCCCAGGGGGCTGGGATGTCAGCAGAATTTGGGTTGATTTACTATCTGATGTTCCTCGCTCTTATCAGCGTGAACCTTGGGATCATCAACCTGTTCCCGCTTCCTGTTCTGGACGGGGGGCACCTGCTGTTTTTAGCGATTGAAAAGCTAAAGGGCGGACCGGTATCCGAGCGAGTTCAAGACTTTAGTTACCGCATTGGCTCGATTTTGCTGGTGTTGTTAATGGGGCTTGCACTTTTCAATGATTTCTCTCGGTTATGAGAGCTAGTTAGGAAGAACGCATAATAACGATGGCGATGAAAAAGTTGCTCATAGCGTCGCTGCTGTTTAGCAGCGCCACCGTATACGGTGCTGATGGATTCGTAGTGAAGGACATTCATTTCGAAGGCCTTCAGCGTGTCGCCGTTGGTGCGGCCCTCCTCAGTATGCCAGTCCGTCAGGGCGATACGGTTAATGATGAAGATATCAGTAATACCATTCGTGCGTTGTTTGCCACTGGCAACTTCGAGGACGTCCGCGTCCTGCGTGATGGCGATACCCTTCTTGTACAGGTGAAAGAACGTCCGACTATCGCCAGCATCACTTTCTCTGGTAACAAATCAGTGAAAGATGACATGCTGAAACAGAACCTTGAGGCTTCTGGCGTGCGTGTTGGCGAATCACTGGATCGCACCACCCTTTCCGATATCGAAAAAGGGCTGGAGGATTTCTACTACAGCGTCGGTAAGTACAGCGCCAGCGTAAAAGCGGTCGTCACGCCGCTGCCGCGTAACCGTGTTGACCTGAAACTGGTCTTCCAGGAAGGCGTCTCGGCGAAGATCCAACAGATCAACATTGTTGGTAACCACGCCTTCAGCACCGAAGAGTTGATCTCAACCTTCCAGCTGCGTGATGAAGTGCCATGGTGGAACGTGGTAGGCGATCGTAAATACCAGAAACAGAAACTGGCGGGCGATCTGGAAACCCTGCGCAGCTACTATCTGGATCGTGGCTATGCCCGTTTCAACATTGATTCGACGCAGGTCAGCCTGACGCCGGATAAAAAAGGCATCTACATTACCGTAAACGTCACCGAAGGCGATCAGTACAAGCTTTCCGGCGTGGAGGTCAGCGGTAATCTGGCAGGTCACTCTGCCGAGATTGAAAGCCTGACCAAAATTGAGCCGGGCGAGCTGTATAACGGCACCAAAGTGACCAAAATGGAAGACGATATTAAAAAGCTTCTTGGTCGCTATGGTTATGCTTACCCGCGCGTACAGTCGCAGCCTGAAATCAACGACACGGATAAAACCGTTAAGCTGCATGTCAACGTTGATGCCGGTAACCGCTACTACGTTCGTAAAATTCGCTTTGAAGGTAACGACACCTCGAAGGATGCCGTTCTGCGTCGCGAAATGCGTCAGATGGAAGGGGCATGGCTGGGCAGCGATCTGGTTGACCAGGGTAAAGAGCGTCTGAACCGTCTCGGTTACTTCGAAACGGTGGATACCGATACCCAGCGTATTCCGGGCAGCCCGGATCAGGTGGACGTCGTTTATAAAGTTAAAGAGCGTAACACCGGTAGCTTCAACTTCGGTGTTGGCTACGGTACAGAAAGCGGCGTTAGCTTCCAGGTCGGCGTGCAGCAGGATAACTGGTTAGGCACCGGCTACTCCGTTGGCATCAACGGCACGAAAAACGATTACCAGACCTACTCTGAGTTCTCGATCACCAACCCGTACTTCACCGTTGATGGTGTGAGTCTGGGCGGTCGTATCTTCTATAACGACTTTGAAGCGGATGACGCTGACCTCTCCTCGTATACCAACAAAAGCTACGGCGTTGACGGTACACTGGGCTTCCCGATCAACGAATACAACACGTTGCGTCTGGGCTTAGGTTATGTGCATAACGATTTGTCCAATATGGAACCTCAGGTCGCCATGTGGCGTTATCTTGACTCCATCGGCCAGAGCGCCAGTACGCAGGATGATGACAACGGCTTCGCGGCCGATGACTTCACCTTTAACTATGGCTGGACCTACAACAGACTTGACCGTGGCTACTTCCCGACAGAAGGTTCGCGCGTCAACCTGAACGGTAAAGTCACCGTACCGGGTTCCGATAACGAGTTCTACAAAGTCACGCTGGATACCGCGTCGTACTTCCCGATTGATGATGACCACAAATGGGTCGTTCTGGGTCGTACTAAGTGGGGTTATGGTGATGGCCTGGGCGGCAAAGAGATGCCGTTCTATGAGAACTTCTATGCAGGTGGTTCCAGCAGCGTACGTGGCTTCCAGTCCAATAACATTGGTCCGAAAGCGGTGTACTACGGCGGTAACGGCCAGGATAACTGTGATAACAACGTAGCAGGCTCGGTATGTGGCTCTGACGATGCTGTGGGCGGTAACGCCATGGGCGTCGCCAGCCTGGAGTTCATCACGCCGACGCCGTTCATCAGCGATAAGTATGCTAATTCTGTTCGTACCTCCTTCTTCTGGGATGCCGGTACCGTCTGGGATACGAACTGGGAA
>NZ_CP127837.1:2031948-2065266 GCF_030291195.1 Enterobacter sp. PGRG2
TGCCTGACTACAGTGACCCGAGCAATATTCGTATGTCTGCCGGTATCGCACTACAATGGATGTCTCCATTGGGGCCGTTGGTCTTCTCTTACGCCCAGCCGTTTAAGAAGTACGATGGCGACAAAGCAGAGCAGTTCCAGTTTAACATCGGTAAAACCTGGTAACTGGTCTTTGCAAAGGACTGCAATAGCAGTGTAGCGTGACACGGTTTCGCCCTGTCACGCAAAGAATGGTACCTGCGGGTACATTTGGGATGGTAAGGAGTTTACAGTGAAAAAGTGGTTATTAGCGGCAGGTCTCGGTTTAGCGATGGCAACGTCCGCGCAGGCAGCAGACAAAATTGCAATCGTGAACATGGGCAACCTGTTCCAGCAGGTGGCACAGACAACTGGCGTTTCCAAAACGCTGGAAAATGAGTTCAAAGGCCGTGCCGGTGAACTTCAGAAAATGGAAACCGATCTGCAGTCTAAAATGCAGCGTTTGCAGCGTGATGGTTCTACCATGAAATCATCCGATCGTAGCAAGCTGGAAAAAGACGTAATGGCACAGCGCCAGACCTTCTCTCAGAAAGCACAAGCTTTTGAGCAGGATCGTCAGCGTCGTTCCAACGAAGAGCGCGGCAAACTGGTTAACCGTATCCAGGCGGCTGTGAAGAAAGTGGCTGACGACCAGAGCATCGATCTGGTGGTTGACGCAAATACCGTTGCTTACAACAGCAGTGATGTGAAAGACATTACCGCTGATGTGCTGAAACAGGTTAAATAAGTAATGCCTTCAATTCGACTGTCTGAATTAGCAGGGCAGTTGGATGCAGAATTACACGGTGATGGCGATATCGTCATCACCGGCGTTGCGTCCATGCAGTCTGCTAAAGCAGGTCAAATTACTTTCATGGTAAATCCAAAATACCGTGAACACCTGGCCGCCTGCCAGGCGTCTGCTGTCGTCATGACGCAGGACGATCTCCCTTACGCCAAAAGCGCGGCGCTGGTAGTGAAGAATCCCTACCTGACTTATGCGCGTATGGCCCAAATTCTTGATTCCACGCCGCAGCCGGCACAGAACATTGCGCAAAGCGCGGTGATTGATGCCTCGGCAACGCTGGGTCAAAACGTCTCCATCGGCGCGAACGCCGTTATCGAATCTGATGTGGTATTAGGCGATAACGTAGTGATTGGCGCGGGTTGCTTCGTCGGGAAAAAGACTAAAATTGGCGCAGGCTCGCGTTTATGGGCCAACGTTACCGTTTACCATGAGATTGAGATCGGTGAGAATTGCCTGATCCAGTCCGGGACGGTGATCGGCGCGGACGGTTTTGGCTATGCCAACGATCGCGGCAACTGGGTTAAGATCCCGCAGCTCGGCCGGGTGATCATTGGCTCTCGCGTAGAGATCGGCGCCTGTACCACTATCGATCGTGGGGCGCTGGATGACACCATTATCGGTAATGGCGTCATTATTGATAATCAGTGCCAGATTGCACATAACGTTGTGATTGGCGACAATACCGCAGTTGCGGGTGGCGTCATCATGGCGGGCAGCCTGAAAATTGGCCGTTACTGTATGATTGGCGGTGCCAGCGTGATTAACGGTCATATGGAAATCTGCGATAAAGTCACCGTAACGGGTATGGGCATGGTGATGCGTCCGATTACTGAACCGGGCGTATACTCCTCCGGTATCCCGCTGCAACCCAACAAAGTGTGGCGCAAAACAGCAGCACTGGTGATGAACATTGATGATATGAGCAAGCGTCTTAAAGCCGTTGAGCGCAAGGTCAATCAACAAGACTAATAATTCATCCGTTTTACGCCCAAACTTCTCGGCCTGACGGCATTAGCTTGCCGCGGGCCGTGTTATTATTGCCATTAAGTATATTTAGACAGGAAGAGTATTTTGACTACTGACACTCATACTCTGCACATTGAAGAGATTTTAGAGCTTCTGCCGCACCGTTACCCGTTCTTGCTGGTCGACCGTGTGCTGGATTTTGAAGAAGGTCGTTTTCTGCGCGCAGTAAAAAATGTTTCGGTTAACGAGCCATTTTTCCAGGGGCATTTCCCTGGCAAACCTATTTTCCCGGGCGTCCTGATCCTGGAAGCCATGGCGCAGGCCACCGGTATTCTGGCGTTTAAAAGCGTTGGTAAACTGGAGCCAGGCGAGCTGTATTACTTTGCGGGCATCGATGAAGCGCGCTTTAAGCGCCCGGTTGTCCCTGGTGATCAGATGATCATGGAAGTGACGTTCGAAAAAACGCGTCGTGGCCTGACACGCTTTAAAGGCGTGGCTACGGTTGACGGCAAAGTTGTTTGTGAAGCTACTATGATGTGTGCACGTAGCCGGGAGGCCTGATACGTGATTGATAAAACCGCCTTTATTCATCCTACCGCCATTGTGGAAGACGGTGCCGTCATCGGCGCTAACGTTCATATTGGACCGTTTTGTCTTGTTGGACCCCATGTTGAAATTGGTGAGGGTACCGTACTGAAGTCTCATGTTGTGATTAATGGCCACACTGTTATTGGCCGTGACAACGAGATATATCAGTTCGCCACTATCGGTGAAGCAAACCAGGATTTGAAATACGCTGGTGAGCCGACCCGTGTAGAAGTGGGCGATCGTAACCGCATTCGCGAAAGCGTCACCATTCACCGTGGAACCGTTCAGGGTGGTGGATTGACGAAGGTGGGCAGCGACAACCTACTGATGGTTAACGCGCACGTTGCGCATGACTGTACCGTCGGGAATCGCTGTATTCTTGCTAACAATGCAACGCTTGCGGGCCACGTTTCGGTTGATGATTTTGCAATCATCGGCGGCATGACGGCTGTGCATCAGTTCTGCATTATTGGCGCTCACGTTATGGTCGGCGGTTGCTCCGGTGTGGCGCAGGACGTCCCGCCGTATGTAATTGCCCAGGGTAACCACGCCACGCCGTTCGGAGTCAACATCGAAGGGCTGAAGCGCCGTGGTTACAGCAAAGAGGCGCTGTTCGCTATCCGTAACGCTTACAAACTGCTGTACCGCAGTGGTAAGACGCTGGAAGAAGCGAAGCCGGAAATCGCCGCACTGGCGGAACAGCATCCGGAAGTGAAAGCGTTCACCGAGTTCTTCGAACGCTCAACCCGTGGTCTGATCCGTTAATGTCTGGTCGTCCTCTTACGATAGCCCTGGTCGCCGGAGAAACCTCCGGCGATATTCTTGGCGCAGGTCTTATTAAAGCGCTGAAAGCACGCCACCCTGACGCGCGTTTTGTTGGCGTCGCGGGGCCGCGTATGCAGGCCGAAGGTTGTGAAGCCTGGTACGAGATGGAAGAGCTGGCGGTGATGGGCATCGTGGAGGTGCTGGGTCGTTTGCGCCGTCTGCTGCACATTCGCGCCGATCTCACCCGCCGTTTTACCGATCTTAAGCCTGATGTGTTTGTCGGCATTGATGCGCCGGACTTCAACATCACGCTGGAAGGCAATCTTAAAAAGCAGGGGATCAAAACGATCCATTACGTCAGTCCGTCCGTCTGGGCCTGGCGTCAAAAACGCGTTTTCAAAATCGGCAGATCCACCAATCTGGTGCTGGCTTTTCTGCCTTTCGAAAAAGCGTTTTATGACCGGTTTAACGTGCCGTGTCGCTTTATCGGCCATACCATGGCGGACGCTATGCCGCTGGATCCCGATAAAAACGCGGCCCGCGATACGCTGGGCATTGCTCACGATGTGCATTGTCTGGCGCTGCTGCCCGGTAGCCGCGGGGCGGAAGTGGAAATGCTCAGCGCAGATTTCCTGAAAACCGCACAGATCCTGCGTAGCCACTATCCGGATCTGGAAGTGGTGGTGCCGCTGGTTAATGCGAAACGCCGCGAGCAGTTTGAACGCATCAAAGCGGATGTCGCGCCGGATTTGCGCGTGCATCTGCTGGATGGCATGGGTCGTGAGGCGATGGTCGCCAGCGATGCCGCGCTTCTGGCGTCCGGCACCGCCGCGCTGGAGTGCATGCTGGCGAAATGCCCGATGGTGGTGGGCTATCGTATGAAGCCGTTCACCTTCTGGATCGCCAAACGTCTGGTGAAAACCGACTACGTGTCGCTGCCGAATCTGTTGGCCGGGCGTGAACTGGTGAAAGAATTATTACAGGAAGAGTGCCAGCCGCAGGCGTTAGCCGATGCGCTGTTGCCCCTGCTTGCCAATGGCAAAACCAGCCATGCCATGCATGAGACATTCCGCGAACTGCATCAGCAGATCCGTTGCAATGCCGATGAACAAGCAGCCGATGCGGTGCTGGAGTTAGCGCAATGATGGAATTTATCTATCCGCACACCCGATTAGTGGCCGGTGTGGATGAAGTTGGCCGTGGCCCGCTGGTCGGCGCTGTGGTGACCGCGGCGGTGATCCTCGATCCGGCGCGCCCGATTGCGGGTCTGAATGACTCGAAAAAATTATCGGAAAAGCGCCGACTGGCGCTGTTTGATGAAATCAAAGACAAGGCGCTGAGCTGGAGCCTGGGCCGTGCCGAACCGCATGAAATCGACGAGCTGAATATTCTGCACGCCACCATGCTGGCGATGCAGCGTGCCGTTGCCGGGCTGCACATCGCCCCGGAATATGTCCTGATTGACGGCAACCGCTGTCCGGCGCTGCCGATGCCGTCAATGGCGGTAGTAAAAGGTGACAGCCGGGTCGCAGAAATCAGCGCGGCGTCTATTATTGCCAAAGTGACGCGCGATGCGGAAATGGCGGCGCTGGATCTGACTTTTCCTCAATATGGCTTTGCCCGGCACAAAGGGTATCCGACAGCCTTCCATCTGGAGCGGCTGGCGATGCACGGTGCCACAGAGCATCACCGGCGTAGCTTTGCGCCCGTAAAACGCGCACTGGGACTGGTGTCCTGATCCTTGCAGCACAATAAGTAAACCGGAAGCTAAAATGGCTGAACCACGTTTCGTACACCTGCGGGTGCACAGCGACTATTCCATGATCGATGGGCTGGCAAAGACCGGGCCGCTGGTGAAAAAGGCGGCCTCGCTGGGCATGCCTGCGCTGGCGATCACCGATTTTACCAACCTCTGCGGTCTGGTTAAGTTCTACGGGACGGGCCACGGTGCGGGGCTGAAGCCCATTGTCGGCGCAGATTTCCATGTGCAGAGCGACATCATGGGCGACGAGCTGACGCAGATCACCGTGCTGGCGGCCAATAACAACGGCTATCAGAACCTGACGCTGCTGATCTCCCGCGCTTACCAGCGTGGCTATGGCGCGCAGGGGCCGTGGATCGATCGCGACTGGCTGGCGGAGCTGGGCGATGGCCTGATCCTGCTGTCCGGCGGGCGCATGGGCGACGTTGGCCGCAGCCTGCTGCGCGGCAACAGCGCGCTGGTTGATCAGTGCGTCTCGTTCTACGAAACGCACTTCCCGGACCGCTTCTTCCTTGAGCTTATCCGTACCGGTCGCCCGGACGAAGAGAACTATTTACATGCGGCCGTCGAGCTGGCGCAGGCCCGCGGCCTGCCGGTCGTTGCCACCAACGACGTACGCTTTATCGACAGCGGTGATTTTGACGCGCACGAAATTCGCGTGGCGATCCACGATGGTTTTACCCTCGACGATCCCAAACGTCCGCGCAACTACTCGCCGCAGCAGTATCTGCGTACCGAAGACGAGATGGTGGAGCTGTTTGCGGATCTGCCGGAAGCTCTGCAAAACAGCGTTGAAATTGCCAAACGCTGTAACGTCACCGTGCGCCTCGGCGAATACTTCCTGCCGCAGTTCCCGACCGGTGACATGAGCACCGAAGATTTCCTGATCCTGAAATCGAAAGAGGGGCTGGAAGAGCGTCTGGAGTTCCTCTTCCCGGACCCGGCGGTGCGCGCAGAGAAACGCCCGGAATATGACGAGCGCCTGGACATAGAACTCCAGGTGATCAACCAGATGGGGTTCCCTGGCTACTTCCTCATCGTGATGGAATTTATCCAGTGGTCGAAGGATAACGGCGTACCGGTAGGGCCGGGGCGCGGCTCGGGCGCGGGTTCGCTGGTGGCCTATGCGCTGAAAATCACCGACCTCGATCCGCTGGAATTCGACCTGCTGTTCGAACGCTTCCTTAACCCGGAGCGTGTGTCGATGCCTGACTTCGACGTTGACTTCTGCATGGAGAAACGCGATCAGGTGATTGAACACGTGGCCGATATGTATGGCCGCGACGCGGTATCGCAGATTATTACCTTTGGTACGATGGCGGCGAAAGCGGTGATCCGCGACGTGGGCCGCGTACTGGGTCATCCGTACGGCTTTGTCGATCGTATCTCAAAACTCATCCCGCCCGATCCGGGGATGACGCTGGCGAAAGCCTTTGAAGCCGAGCCGCAGCTGCCGGAAATCTACGAGGCTGACGAAGAAGTCAAAGCGCTGATAGATATGGCGCGCAAGCTGGAAGGTGTAACGCGTAACGCCGGTAAACATGCGGGCGGCGTGGTGATCGCGCCGACGAAAATTACCGACTTTGCGCCGCTGTATTGCGATGAATCAGGCCAGCATCCGGTCACCCAGTTCGACAAGAACGACGTGGAATATGCCGGTCTGGTGAAGTTCGACTTCCTTGGTTTGCGAACGCTCACTATCATTGACTGGGCGCTGAAGATGATCAACCCGCGCCGGGCCAAACAGGGCCTGGAGCCGATTGATATTGCGGCGATCCCGCTTGATGACAAGAAAAGCTTTGATATGCTGCAGCGCTCGGAAACGACCGCCGTGTTCCAGCTTGAATCGCGCGGCATGAAAGATCTAATCAAGCGTCTGCAGCCAGACTGCTTCGAAGATATGATCGCGCTTGTGGCGCTGTTCCGTCCGGGCCCCCTTCAGTCCGGCATGGTGGATAACTTTATTGACCGTAAGCACGGGCGCGAAGAGATCTCCTATCCGGATGTGCAGTGGCAGCACGAATGCCTGAAACCGGTACTGGAGCCAACCTACGGCATTATCCTGTACCAGGAACAGGTGATGCAGATCGCGCAGGAGCTTTCCGGCTATACCCTGGGGGGCGCGGACATGCTGCGTCGTGCGATGGGTAAGAAAAAGCCCGAAGAGATGGCCAAGCAGCGTTCTGTCTTTGAAGAGGGCGCGAGAAAGAACGGCATCGACGGCGAACTGGCGATTAAAATTTTCGATCTGGTGGAAAAATTCGCTGGCTATGGCTTTAACAAATCGCACTCCGCCGCCTACGCGCTGGTGTCTTACCAGACGCTGTGGCTGAAAGCGCACTATCCGGCTGAGTTTATGGCGGCGGTGATGACCGCCGATATGGACAACACTGAGAAGGTGGTGGGGCTGGTGGATGAGTGCTGGCGCATGGGGCTTAAGATCCTGCCGCCGGACATTAACTCCGGGCTGTATCATTTCCACGTTAACGATGACGGTGAAATTGTCTATGGCATCGGCGCGATCAAAGGCGTGGGTGAAGGCCCGATTGAAGCCATTCTCGAAGCGCGTAATAAAGACGGCTATTTCCGCGAGCTGTTTGATTTATGCGCCCGTACCGACACCAAAAAGCTTAACCGCCGGGTGCTGGAAAAACTGATTATGTCCGGGGCTTTCGACCGCCTCGGACCGCACCGTGCGGCGCTGATGAATGCGCTGGGCGATGCGCTGAAAGCCGCCGATCAGCATGCGAAAGCCGAGGCTATCGGCCAGGCTGACATGTTTGGCGTGCTGGCAGAAGAGCCGGAGCAGGTGGAGCAGTCCTATGCCAGCTGCCAGCCGTGGCCGGAACAGGTGGTGCTGGATGGCGAGCGTGAAACCCTGGGTCTGTATCTGACAGGGCACCCGATCACTCAGTACCTGAAAGAAATTGAGCGGTATGTCGGCGGCAATCGCCTGAAAGACATGCACCCGACGGAACGTGGGAAAGTCACCACGGCGGCGGGGCTCGTCATTGCTGCGCGGGTAATGGTCACCAAGCGCGGCAATCGTATCGGCATCTGTACGCTGGATGACCGTTCCGGACGCCTGGAGGTGATGTTATTCACCGACGCGCTGGATAAATATCAGCATTTGCTGGAAAAAGACCGCATACTTATCGTCAGCGGACAGGTCAGCTTTGATGACTTCAGCGGCGGGCTTAAAATGACTGCCCGCGAAGTCATGGACATTGACGAAGCCCGGGAAAAATATGCTCGCGGGCTTGCTATCTCGCTGACGGACAGGCAAATTGATGACCAGCTTTTAAACCGACTCCGTCAGTCTCTGGAACCCCATCGTTCGGGGACCATTCCAGTACATCTCTACTATCAGAGGGCGGATGCACGTGCGCGGTTGCGCTTCGGTGCAACGTGGCGTGTCTCTCCGAGCGATCGTTTACTCAACGATCTGCGTGGCCTTATTGGTTCGGAGCAGGTGGAACTAGAGTTTGACTAATACAGGAATACTATGAGTCTGAATTTCCTTGATTTCGAACAGCCGATTGCTGAGCTGGAAGCGAAAATCGATTCCCTGACGGCCGTAAGCCGCCAGGATGAGAAACTGGATATTAACATCGACGAAGAAGTGCATCGTCTGCGTGAAAAGAGCGTAGAACTGACGCGCAAAATCTTTGCCGATCTCGGCGCATGGCAGGTCGCGCAACTGGCGCGTCACCCGCAGCGTCCGTACACCCTGGATTATGTCCGCCTGGCATTTGATGAATTCGACGAGCTGGCAGGTGACCGTGCTTACGCTGACGATAAAGCCATTGTTGGCGGGATCGCGCGTCTGGATGGCCGTCCGGTGATGATCATTGGTCATCAGAAAGGGCGCGAAACCAAAGAGAAAATTCGTCGTAACTTCGGCATGCCCGCTCCGGAAGGCTATCGCAAAGCGCTGCGCCTGATGGAAATGGCAGAGCGTTTTAACATGCCGATCATTACCTTTATCGACACCCCTGGCGCTTATCCAGGCGTCGGCGCGGAAGAGCGCGGTCAGTCTGAAGCCATCGCCCGCAACCTGCGTGAAATGTCGCGTCTGAACGTACCTGTCATCTGCACCGTCATTGGTGAGGGTGGTTCCGGCGGCGCGCTGGCGATCGGCGTTGGCGATAAAGTTAATATGCTGCAGTACAGCACCTATTCCGTTATCTCTCCGGAAGGTTGTGCGTCCATTCTGTGGAAAAGCGCCGACAAAGCGCCGCTGGCCGCGGATGCCATGGGCATTATCGCGCCGCGCCTGAAAGAGCTGAAGCTGATCGACAGCGTGATCCCGGAACCGCTGGGCGGCGCGCACCGTAACCCGGAAGCGATGGCTGCCTCCCTGAAAGCGCAACTGCTGGACGATCTGGCGGATCTCGATGTGCTGAGCAAAGAAGATCTGCGTAACCGTCGTTACCAGCGTCTGATGAGCTACGGCTACGCCTGATACGCGTCATGATTCTGAAAAGCCACACTATAGTGTGGCTTTTTTTATACCTGCCGTTTACCTCAACTATCATTAGCGGAGGTTTTTTGCAGGAGTGACGCGTGAATATTATTGCCATTATGGGAACGCATGGCGTTTTTTATAAAGATGAACCTATAAACGAACTGGTCATCGCGCTGGAGAAACAAGGGTTTAAAATCATCTTCCCGCAGAACAGCGCCGATCTGCTGAAGTTTATTGAGCATAACCCGCGCATCTGCGGCGTGATTTTTGACTGGGACGAGTACGGCATTGAGCTGTGCAGCGATATTAATCAGCTCAACGAATATCTGCCGCTGTATGCTTTTATCAATACCCACTCAACGCTCGACGTCAGCGCCCACGATATGCGCATGGCGCTGTGGTTCTTTGAATATGCGCTGGATGTCGCTGACGGCATCGCCACACGCATTGAGCAGTACACCCGCGAATATCTTGATAACATCACGCCGCCTTTTACCCGCGCGCTCTACACCTATGTGAAAGAGGGGAAATACACCTTTTGCACGCCAGGGCATATGGCGGGAACGGCGTACCAAAAAAGTCCGGTGGGCTGTTTGTTTTATGACTTCTTTGGCGGTAATACGCTGAAAGCGGATGTCTCGATTTCCGTCACTGAGCTGGGCTCGCTGCTCGATCATACCGGTCCGCATCTGGAAGCGGAGGAGTACATCGCCCGCACCTTTGGCGCTGAGCAGAGCTATATGGTGACCAACGGCACCTCGACGTCCAACAAAATCGTCGGCATGTACGCCGCGCCCGCCGGCAGCACGCTGCTGATTGACCGTAACTGCCATAAATCCCTCGCTCATCTGTTGATGATGAGCGATGTCGTGCCGCTGTGGCTGAAGCCGGGGCGTAACGCGCTGGGGATTCTGGGCGGCATTCCCCGTCGTGAATTCAGCCATGCAAGCATTGAGCAAAAAGTGGCGGCCACCAGCGGGGCGGCCTGGCCGGTGCATGCGGTGATCACCAACTCCACCTATGACGGGCTGCTGTACAACACCAACTGGATCAAGAAGACCCTCGATGTGCCGTCGATCCATTTTGATTCCGCCTGGGTGCCTTACACTAATTTCCATCCCATCTATGCCGGAAAGAGCGGCATGAGCGGTGAACGCGTGCCGGGGAAAGTCTTCTTCGAAACCCAGTCGACGCATAAAATGCTGGCAGCGTTTTCGCAGGCCTCGCTGATCCACATTAAAGGCGAGTACGACGAGGAGACGTTTAACGAAGCCTATATGATGCATACCACCACCTCGCCGAGCTATCCGCTGGTGGCCTCTATTGAAACGGCGGCGGCAATGCTGCGCGGCAATCCCGGCAAACGGCTGATCAACCGTTCCGTTGAGCGGGCGCTGCATTTCCGTAAAGAGGTGCAGCGGCTGAAGGATGAGGCCGACGGCTGGTTCTTTGACATCTGGCAGCCGGAGGAAATCGACGAGGCTGACTGCTGGCCGGTGGCGCCGGGGGAGAGCTGGCACGGATTCCGCGACGCGGACGCCGATCATATGTTCCTCGATCCGGTCAAAGTGACCATTCTCACGCCGGGCATGGATGAGCAGGGCAACATGAGCGATGAAGGGATCCCGGCGGCGCTGGTGGCGAAATTCCTTGATGAGCGTGGCGTGGTGGTGGAAAAAACCGGGCCTTACAATCTGCTGTTCCTGTTCAGTATCGGCATCGACAAAACGCGGGCGATGGGACTGCTGCGCGGGCTGATGGAGTTCAAGCGCGCCTACGATCTGAATCTGCGGGTGAAAAATATGCTGCCGGATCTCTACGCGGAAGATCCCGATTTTTACCGCAATATGCGTATTCAGGATCTGGCGCAGGGCATTCATCAACTGATCCGCCAGCACGATCTGCCGCGCCTGATGTTACAGGCCTTTGACGTGCTGCCCACCATGCGTATGACCCCGCACCAGGCCTGGCAGCAGCAGGTGAAAGGCGAGGTGGAGACGGTGGCGCTGGAGGAGATTGTCGATCGTGTGTCGGCCAATATGATCCTGCCATATCCGCCGGGCGTGCCGCTGCTGATGCCGGGGGAGGTGATCACAGCCAGGAGCCGCGCCGTGCTCGATTTCCTGCTTATGCTCTGCGCCATTGGCCGTCATTATCCCGGCTTTGAAACCGACATTCACGGGGCGAAGCGCGATGAAGAGGGCATCTACCGGGTACGAGTCCTAAAACAGGGCTGACCCCTTGCAGAGCGCCGCGGGCGATCGTAACGTGCAGGGATCGGAAAAAGGAGACAGCATGCTCGGCTTAAAACAGGTTCACCATATCGCGATCATCGCGAGCGACTATACCCGCAGTAAGGCGTTTTACTGCGACATACTGGGCTTTAGCTTACAAAGTGAAGCGTACCGTGCGGAGCGGGACTCCTGGAAAGGCGATCTGGCGCTGAACGGCCAGTATGTGATCGAGCTGTTTTCATTTCCGTTTCCGCCGGCGCGTCCGAGCCACCCGGAAGCCTGCGGTTTACGCCACCTGGCGTTCAGCGTGGATGACGTTGAAGCAGCGATCGCGCATCTGGAAGCCCATAACGTGACCTGCGAGCCGGTACGTGTCGATCCCTTTACCGGCAAACGTTTTACCTTCTTTAACGATCCCGACGGTCTGCCGCTGGAACTTTACCAGCAGTAACGCTTGCCACTGTGGAAGATGCCCGGTAACGTGCCGCCATCTTCCTTTTTAAACGATCATCATGACCATTTCCGCTCTTGCACAGTCCCTTGAACCGCATCGCCAGTTGCTGGTGGGGTTCAGCGGCGGCCTCGATTCAACCGTACTGCTGCACCAGCTGGTGTGCTGGCGTGAACAGCAGCCGGAGGTATCGCTGCGCGCGATCCACGTCCATCACGGTCTGAATGCCCGCGCGGATGAGTGGGTGGAACAGTGCCAGGCGCTTTGCGAACAGTGGCAGGTACCCCTTACCGTCGTGCGCGTGACGTTAAACCAGGCCGGGCAAAGTATTGAAGCGCAGGCGCGCCAGGCGCGCTATCAGGCTTTTCGCGAGGCGCTGTTGCCCGGCGAAGTGCTGCTTACCGCCCAGCATCTGGACGATCAGAGCGAAACTTTTCTGCTGGCGTTAAAGCGCGGCAGCGGCCCGGCAGGACTGGCGGCGATGCCCGCCTCTCTGCCTTTCGGCGATACGCTGTTGCTGCGTCCGCTGCTCCATACCCGCCGGACGGCGCTGGAAGCCTGGGCGCAGCAGCATGCGCTGCGCTGGATCGAAGATGACAGCAATCAGGATGATAAATACGACCGCAACTTTTTACGTCTGCATATTTTGCCGCGTCTTAACGCCCGCTGGCCGCATTTTGCCGACGCGGTGGCGCGCAGCGCCGCGCTTTGCGGCGAGCAGGAGCAGCTGCTTGACGAGCTACTGGCGGAAGAGCTGGCCGCGCTGACCAACGAAGCGGGTGCGCTGCATATCGCCCCGCTGATGACGAAAAGCGCCGTCCGACGCGCAGCTATCCTGCGCCGCTGGCTGGCGCAGCAGGGCGCGGCTATGCCATCACGTGACCGGCTGGCGCGCATCTGGCAGGAAGTGGCGCTGGCGCGCGACGATGCAACCCCCGGCCTGACGCTGGGCGATGGAGAGATCCGTCGCTATCAGGGACTGCTCTGGTGGGTAAAGGTGCCGCAAAGTCAGCGCGACACACAAATCGGCTGGGATGATCCCTTTCAGCCGCTGGCCTTACCCGCGGGCCTGGGAGAATTGCAGCTTATAATAGGCGGCGAGATACGTGCCCCGCGCGCCGGTGAACGGGCGACAGTGCGTTTTTACGCGCCCGGAACGCTGCATATCCTTGGTCGTGCCGGGGGGCGTAAGCTGAAAAAAATCTGGCAGGAGCTGGGAGTGCCGCCCTGGCAGCGGGATAGCACGCCAATTCTGTTCTATGATGAAACGCCGATTGCCGCGGCGGGGCAGTTTATAACGCGGGACGGACTGGCGGAGGAGGAAGCCGGTTTTACGTTGCGGTGGAAAAGATAACGGGCAGCCAGGCTGCCCGCTTGATTGACTCAGGATTCGCTCACCACAACGGTGCCGATTTGCGGATGGCTGAAGCTGGCTATTCTGTCGAGGCGGAGTTCCCGCGTCGTGCCAGCGGCATCAGCGACCAGGTACTCAACGTTCTTACGCATGACCAAATCGCTGGCTTTTGCCTGCAAAACTTCGCCGTCTTTGAGTTCCAGCGTCAGTAAAAGATGATGCTGGCAGGCGAGCTCGAGGTTGTCATAGTCATCACAATTGATGGGTTGATAAGTATCATTCATTGACATAATCGCTCACCAGTAAGTTCGCGGCAGCATAAGCCGCCTTTTCCCTGACAGACTCCGAAGTCGCACCATCTGATGCCACTTCATTGAGTACGTTTAACACGCAGCCCAGCGCATCGGGGATATACCCTAAGTCTCCGCTGGCGATCTCCGCATACCGCTTGCGTATTAACTCACAGTAATTTTCCACATGTCCTCCTGTCAGTGTGCTGACTTCACCATGGGATGTAAGTTTAAGCCTACGAAGATAAACTCTGTTTAGCAAGGTGACTATACCACACTCATTGGCGCATTATCAGCGTAGTAAGCGGTCACTACTTTAAGAGTAAACAGCGCTTTATCCCTTAATTCGCTACAATGGGGATAATTTTGTGCAGGAGTGGTGTCATGGCGTTAAAAGCGACAATTTATAAAGCGACGGTCAATGTGGCCGATCTGGATCGTAATCAGTTTATGGATGCTACGCTCACGCTGGCCCGCCATCCTTCTGAAACCCAGGAGCGCATGATGCTGCGCCTGCTGGCGTGGATCAAATATGCTGACGAGCGGTTACAGTTCTCCCGTGGCCTGAGCGCCGAAGATGAGCCGGAAGCCTGGCGGCATAACGATCACATGGGCATCGACCTGTGGATCGAGCTGGGACTGCCGGATGAGAAACGCATCAAAAAAGCCTGCACCCAGGCCAAAGAAGTGGCGTTGTTTACCTATAACAGCCGTTCTGCGCAAATCTGGTGGCAGCAAAATCAGACTAAGCTGGCGACCTACAGCAACCTGAGCATCTGGTATCTGGATGATGAACAGCTGGCGAAGCTCAGCGAGTTTGCCGGGCGTACCATGACCCTGCAGGCCACCATTCAGGAGGGGGCGATCTGGCTGTCTGATGCGCAGAATAACCTGGAGATCCATCTGACCACCTGGCAACAACCGGCATGATCACGCTGTCATCGAATGTCACTATCCCGGACAACGAACTGGAGATCACGGCGATCCGTTCTCAGGGCGCAGGCGGGCAAAACGTCAATAAAACTTCCACGGCCATTCACCTGCGTTTCGACATTCGCGCCTCCAGCCTGCCGGAGTTTTACAAAGAGCGCCTGCTGGCGGCGACGCACCATTTGATCACCGCGGAAGGCGTGGTGATTATCAAGGCGCAGGAGTACCGCAGTCAGGAGATGAACCGTGAAGCGGCGCTGGCGCGGCTGGAAGCGTTGATAAGAGAATTAACCGTGGTACAGAAAAGTCGACGTCCAACGCGGCCCACGCGCGCGTCCAAAGAGCGGCGTCTGGCGGGCAAAGCGCAGAAATCGACTGTTAAATCCCTGCGCGGCAAAGTGCGCCCATAAAAAAAGCCCGGTTACCTTGATGTGACCGGGCTGTCATTTGCCGGGTGGCGACTGCGTCTTACCCGGCCTGCATGAGCTTATGTAGGCCCGGCAAGCCTGCGCCGCCGGGCTATAACAATCCTCAGCCTTTAATCGCCCTGACCAGATACGGCAGGATGTCGCCGGTTTTGATCATCTGCTTCTCGCCGCTACGACGATATTTGTACTCAATTTCGTCGCTGTCGAGGTTACGATCGCCGATAACGATAGTGTGCGGAATGCCGATCAGCTCCATGTCTGCAAACATCACGCCCGGACGCTCTTTACGATCATCCATCAGCACTTCAATGCCCTGCGCACGCAGCTCGCTGTACAGCTTCTCTGCCAGTTCCTGCACGCGGAAGGATTTGTGCATGTTCATCGGCAGGATCGCCACCTGGAAAGGTGCGATGGCGTCAGGCCAGACGATACCGCGTTCGTCGTGGTTCTGCTCAATGGCCGCAGCCACCACGCGGGTCACACCGATACCGTAGCAACCCATGGTCAGCGTAACGTTACGACCATCTTCACCCTGTACGGAGGCTTTCAGCGCTTCGGAGTACTTGGTACCCAGCTGGAAAATATGACCCACTTCGATACCGCGTTTGATCAACAGCGTACCCTGACCGTCCGGGCTTGGGTCGCCGGCCACCACGTTACGCAGATCCGCGACTTCTGGCGTCGCCACATCGCGATCCCAGTTGATGCCAAAGTAGTGTTTACCGTCAATGTTCGCGCCTGCGGAGAAATCACTCATCGCGGCAACGGTACGGTCGATAACTACCGGGATCGGCAGGTTAACCGGACCCAGCGAGCCAGGGCCTGCTTTAACCAGCGCGCGGATCTCTTCTTCGCTGGCAAAGGTCAGCGGGCTGGCAACCTGCGGCAGTTTTTCGGCTTTGATTTCGTTCAGTTCGTGATCGCCACGCACCAGCAGGGCAACCAGCGGATATGCGCTGTCTTCCACTGCTTTTACCAGCAGAGTTTTCACGGTTTTCTCGATTGGCAGATTGAACTGCTCAACCAGCTCGGCGATGGTTTTCGCGTTCGGCGTATCAACCAGCGTCATTTCCTGCGTCGCGGCGGCACGCGGCTCTTTCGGTGCCAGCGCTTCGGCAAACTCAATGTTGGCTGCGAAATCGGAGCTGTCGGAGAAGATCACATCGTCTTCGCCGCTCTGCGCCAGCACCTGGAATTCGTGCGAAGCGCTACCGCCGATTGAGCCGGTGTCAGCCTGTACCGCGCGGAAATCCAGACCCATACGGCTGAAGATTTTGCTGTAGGCCGCATACATGGCATCGTAGGTTTCCTGCAGGGATTCCTGAGAGGTATGGAAAGAGTAAGCATCTTTCATCAGGAATTCACGGGAACGCATCACGCCGAAACGCGGGCGCACTTCGTCACGGAATTTAGTCTGGATCTGGAAGAAGTTCAGCGGCAGCTGTTTGTAAGAGCTGAGCTCGTTACGGATCAGGTCGGTGATCACTTCTTCATGCGTCGGGCCGAGCACGAACGGACGTTCGCCACGATCGACAAAACGCAGCAGTTCCGGGCCATACTGCTCCCAGCGGCCGCTTTCCACCCACAGATCGGCGGGCTGAACAACCGGCATGGACACCTCGATCGCACCGGCGTTGTTCATCTCTTCACGCACGATGTTTTCGACTTTCTTCAGCACGCGCAGGCCGGTCGGCAGCCAGGTGTATAACCCTGAGGCCAGCTTGCGGATCATCCCGGCGCGCAGCATCAACTGGTGGCTGATGACTTCGGCATCGGCAGGTGTCTCCTTCAGAGTGGAGAGCAGATATTGGCTAGTACGCATGTAGTTACGGTTCCATTTGGACGATGAGCACAGGCTCAAAACGAGCCTGACACAAAAAAAGTGGTTTAGTTTATCAGCCTGGCAATGATGCCAAAAGAGAGCGCACTAAAATTAGCGCGATTCCAGCGCAAAGACCTCAAATCCCGACGGCGTTACGCGCCAGCGCACGTTAAAATCCAGCAACCATACGGCATAGGTTTTGCCCATATCTTCTTCTTTGCGGTAGGCCGGGCGCGGATCCTGGGCCAGTACATCGATGATGAACTGTCGCAGGGCAGGGTAGCGCTGCTCCAGCGCCGGTAACTGCCGGGCAATGTCTTCGGTAAAAAACACCGGCATATCCGCCTGCGGCGCAAGCTGGGCATAGCTGGCTTTCGCGTCGGGTAAGGCTTCGGCGAACGGCAGATAGGGCTTGATGTCGATCACTGGCGTGCCGTCGACCAGATCCAGACTGCCGAGCTCAAGAATGACCTGATCTTTCTGGCAGCGAATGCCTTTTAATTCAACCAGCGACATGCCGACCGGATTCGGGCGGAATGTTGAGCGCGTGGCAAACACGCCCATTCGGGCATTGCCGCCGAGACGGGGAGGGCGCACCGTTGGCCGCCAGCCCCCTTCCATCGTCTGATGGAAAACAAACAGCACCCACAGATGGCTGAACGCCTCAAGGCCGCGTACGGCATCGGCCTGATTGTATGGGGCAGTAAGATGAAGTTCGCCGCGACTGTTTACCAGCCCTGGCTGACGCGGTACGGCAAACTTCTCTTTATAGGGCGAACGGATAACGCCTATTTGCTCAAACGAAAAGGCACTCATTTTGCCGTAATGTTAAGCGCAGTACCAATGCATACCGCCTGACGATAGCAGCCCGGCGTGCCGCTGGTAACTTCACAGCTGTGCTGTAACACGGCGTTGGCGCGCAATTTAGAAGCGTTAATCTGCATGCGTTTACGTGCGGTAGGGATATTCGGCGGGGAGTCCTGATTAGACGCCTGGCAGGAGTCGCCGGACACTTCACCCAGATCGCGGAACGGTTTACCAACCAGCTCTTCGGCATTGGTGATAATTCTTACCGGGGCCGCGCGCGGCGCTTTTGGTTTTTCCGGCTCGGTTTTTGTGGTTGTAGCGGTGCCCCTGGCCGGTTCGACGGGAGATCTGCTTAGCATGGAACAGCCGCTCAGCATGAGTGCCAGTAAACAGATCGGTAAAGCGCGCATAATATATCCTCAGTAAATAATGGCATTACCAGGTATTGAAACAGGAGAGTACAGAAATGACAAGGCGGGCTTACGCCCGCCTTGAAGGATATTACAGAAAAAAGCGATTACCAGCCTTTAACCGCGCCGCCGTTAAAGACTTTGTTGGCTTCCTGGTAAACTTCATCAGACTGGTAAGCCTGGATGAATTTCTTCACGTTTTCCGCATCTTTGTTGTCTTCGCGGGATACGAGCAGGTTGACGTACGGGGAGTCTTTATCTTCAACGAAGATACCGTCTTTCGCCGGCGTCAGGTTGATCTGGCTGGCGTAAGTGGTGTTGATGACGGCCAGCGCAATCTGCGCGTCGTCTAACGAGCGCGGTAACTGCGGCGCTTCCAGTTCAACAATCTTCAGGTTTTTCGGGTTTTCCACCACGTCCAGCACGGTCGGCAGCAGACCGACGCCATCTTTCAGTTTGATCAGACCCTGTTTTTGCAGCAGCAGCAGGGAACGGCCCAGGTTAGTCGGATCGTTCGGTACGGCAACCTGCGCGCCTTCCTGCAACTCATCAATGGATTTGATTTTTTTGGAGTAGCCGGCGATCGGGTAAACGAAGGTGTTCGCCACGGAGGTCAGCTTATAGCCGCGATCTTTGATCTGCTGATCCAGATAAGGTTTGTGCTGGAAGGCGTTCAGGTCGATGTCGCCTTTGCTCAGCGCTTCGTTCGGAAGCACGTAATCGTTAAAGGTCACCAGTTCCACGTCCAGACCGTATTTCTCTTTCGCCACTTTCGCGGCGGTTTCCGCTACCTGCTGCTCAGCGCCGACGATCACGCCCACTTTAATGTGGTTGGGATCTTTTTCGTCCTGACCGCAACCCACGAGGGCCAGAGAACCAATCAGGGCACCCACTGCCGCAAAGGTCTTGAATTTAAACGCCATGCTATTTCCTTAACTCTCAGAGTCGATTGTGTTGTTTATAACGTTATTTGTGAGTGACAGCCCGGACGATACGATCGCCCGAGAACTGGATCAGATAAACCAGCACGACCAGCAGTACCAGCACCGTATTCATCACGGTGGCGTTATAGCCGATGTAACCGTACTGATAGCCAATTTGTCCCAGGCCACCGGCACCCACAGCACCGCCCATGGCGGAATAACCCACAAGGGTGATCAGGGTAATGGTAGCCGCGTTCACCAGACCAGCAAGGGCTTCAGGCAGCAGGACCTTACGAATGATCTGCATCGGCGTGGCGCCCATCGCGCGTGAGGCTTCGATAAGTCCGGTCGGGATCTCCAGTAAGGCGTTCTCAACCATACGGGCAATAAAGGGCGCTGCGCCCACGGTCAGCGGTACGATAGCCGCCTGCAAGCCGATGGAGGTGCCCACAATCACGCGGGTGAAGGGGATCATCCAGACCAGCAAAATAATGAACGGAATGGAGCGGAAAATATTCACCAGCGCGGAAATGCTGCGATATAGCTTTGCGTTCTCGCTGATCTGACCGGGACGGGTGACGTACAGCAGTACGCCTACCGGCAGCCCGATCACAAAACCAAAGAAGCCGGAGACAAAGGTCATCGCCAGCGTCTCCCAGACGCCCCGCGCCAGTAACCACATCATTGGCTCAGACATAACCCAGCACCTCTACTTTTACATGGTGTTCCTGCAGCCACGCAATGGCGGCTTGCGTATCCTGTTGTGTGCCGTGCATTTCCGTCAGCATGATGCCGAACTTCACGCCGCCGGCGTAATCCATCTGCGCGCTGATAATGTTGTTGTTCACATTAAAACGGCGTGCGGTTTCAGAAAGCAGGGGAGCATCCACCGACTGACCGGTAAATTCCATACGCAGCATCGGCACGCTGGTGGCGCCCTGCTCTGCCGTCATGCGCTGCTGATAATCTTCCGGAATGTCCAGATGCAGCGTGGACTGAATAAACTGTTGCGCCAGCGGCGTTTTCGGATGCGAGAACACTTCGCTGACGGTGTCCTGCTCGATAAGCTCGCCGTTGCTGATCACGGCCACGCAGTCGCAGATACGTTTCACCACGTCCATTTCATGCGTAATAAGGAGGATGGTTAAACCAAGACGGCGGTTAATATCTTTGAGCAGTTCGAGGATGGAGCGGGTCGTCGCTGGATCCAGCGCGCTGGTGGCCTCATCACACAGCAATACTTTGGGATTGCTGGCCAGCGCACGGGCAATGGCTACGCGCTGTTTTTGACCGCCGGAAAGATTCGCCGGATAGCTGTCATGCTTATCGCTCAGGCCCACTAACTCCAGCAGCTCGGTGACGCGGCGTTTGATTTCAGCGGCGGGGGTGTTGTCCAGCTCCAGCGGTAATGCGACGTTGCCCGCCACGGTGCGCGAAGCAAGCAGGTTAAAATGCTGGAAGATCATGCCGATCTGACGACGGGCTTTGGTTAACTGGGATTCGGTCAGGGCAGTTAAATCCTGACCGTCAACCAGCACGCTGCCCTGCGTCGGACGCTCCAGCAGGTTTACGCAGCGGATTAAGGTACTTTTCCCCGCACCTGAAGCGCCAATGACGCCATAAATTTGACCGGCAGGGACATGCAGGCTGACATTGTTCAGCGCCTGTATAGTGCGGTTCCCCTGCTGGAAGACTTTGGTGATATTCGAAAGTTTAATCATTAGATTATTTTTATCGTTTAAAAGTTAGCCGTGGCATTTTGTTCTGCCGGATACGGGCGATGACCGTAAACAAAACGGATGTTAAGGCATCCAGACGTCTATTTCAATGTAACTCTGTATGATGAGCACTTTCTTGCGTTCAGAAACATGAGATACTAGCGCCATAGGTCTTATATAAAGGAGCAAACCGGTGGCACAGTCAGTACCCGCAATTTTTCTCGATCGTGATGGCACGATTAATGTCGATCATGGCTATGTCCATGAGAGTGATAACTTCGAATTTATCGATGGCGTCATAGATGCCATGCGTGAACTGAAGGCGATGGGCTATGCGCTGGTGGTCGTCACCAATCAGTCCGGCATCGCCCGCGGTAAGTTCAGCGAAGCGCAGTTCGAAACGCTGACCGAATGGATGGACTGGTCGCTGGCGGATCGCGGCGTCGACCTGGATGGCATCTATTACTGTCCGCATCATCCGGAAGGAAGCGTGGAAGAGTTCCGCCAGGTATGCGATTGCCGTAAACCGCAGCCGGGAATGCTTATCTCCGCGCGCGATTTTTTGCACATTGATATGACCGCTTCTTATATGGTTGGCGACAAACTTGAAGATATGCAGGCTGCCGCTGCCGCAGGTGTGGGTCATAAAGTATTAGTGCGCACGGGTAAACCCGTCACGCCTGAAGCAGAAAACGCAGCAGATTGGGTAATTAATAGCCTTGCTGACCTGCCTGCGGCAATCAAAAAGCAGTAAAAATAAGCGTTATGATGAAAAGGTGAGCGGTTGAAACAAAAATGCAGTTTTATGCTTGTCATCCCGTCCGGACTCCCTATAATGCGCCTCCATCGACACGGCGGATGTGAATCACTTCACACAAACAGCCGGTTCGGTTGAAGAGAAAAAATCCTGAAATTGAGGGTTGACTCTGAAAGAGGAAAGCGTAATATACGCCACCTCGCGACAGAGCGCTAAAGCGCGTCGCAACTGCTCTTTAACAATTTATCAGACAATCTGTGTGGGCACTCAAGGACATGGATTCTTAAACGTCTTCGGACGCTAAATGAATACCAAGTCTCTGGAGTGAACATACGTAATTCATTACGAAGTTTAATTCACGAGCATCAAACTTAAATTGAAGAGTTTGATCATGGCTCAGATTGAACGCTGGCGGCAGGCCTAACACATGCAAGTCGAGCGGTAGCACAGAGAGCTTGCTCTCGGGTGACGAGCGGCGGACGGGTGAGTAATGTCTGGGAAACTGCCTGATGGAGGGGGATAACTACTGGAAACGGTAGCTAATACCGCATAACGTCGCAAGACCAAAGAGGGGGACCTTCGGGCCTCTTGCCATCAGATGTGCCCAGATGGGATTAGCTAGTAGGTGGGGTAACGGCTCACCTAGGCGACGATCCCTAGCTGGTCTGAGAGGATGACCAGCCACACTGGAACTGAGACACGGTCCAGACTCCTACGGGAGGCAGCAGTGGGGAATATTGCACAATGGGCGCAAGCCTGATGCAGCCATGCCGCGTGTATGAAGAAGGCCTTCGGGTTGTAAAGTACTTTCAGCGGGGAGGAAGGTGTTGTGGTTAATAACCTCAGCAATTGACGTTACCCGCAGAAGAAGCACCGGCTAACTCCGTGCCAGCAGCCGCGGTAATACGGAGGGTGCAAGCGTTAATCGGAATTACTGGGCGTAAAGCGCACGCAGGCGGTCTGTCAAGTCGGATGTGAAATCCCCGGGCTCAACCTGGGAACTGCATCCGAAACTGGCAGGCTTGAGTCTTGTAGAGGGGGGTAGAATTCCAGGTGTAGCGGTGAAATGCGTAGAGATCTGGAGGAATACCGGTGGCGAAGGCGGCCCCCTGGACAAAGACTGACGCTCAGGTGCGAAAGCGTGGGGAGCAAACAGGATTAGATACCCTGGTAGTCCACGCTGTAAACGATGTCGACTTGGAGGTTGTGCCCTTGAGGCGTGGCTTCCGGAGCTAACGCGTTAAGTCGACCGCCTGGGGAGTACGGCCGCAAGGTTAAAACTCAAATGAATTGACGGGGGCCCGCACAAGCGGTGGAGCATGTGGTTTAATTCGATGCAACGCGAAGAACCTTACCTACTCTTGACATCCAGAGAACTTAGCAGAGATGCTTTGGTGCCTTCGGGAACTCTGAGACAGGTGCTGCATGGCTGTCGTCAGCTCGTGTTGTGAAATGTTGGGTTAAGTCCCGCAACGAGCGCAACCCTTATCCTTTGTTGCCAGCGATTCGGTCGGGAACTCAAAGGAGACTGCCAGTGATAAACTGGAGGAAGGTGGGGATGACGTCAAGTCATCATGGCCCTTACGAGTAGGGCTACACACGTGCTACAATGGCATATACAAAGAGAAGCGACCTCGCGAGAGCAAGCGGACCTCATAAAGTATGTCGTAGTCCGGATCGGAGTCTGCAACTCGACTCCGTGAAGTCGGAATCGCTAGTAATCGTGGATCAGAATGCCACGGTGAATACGTTCCCGGGCCTTGTACACACCGCCCGTCACACCATGGGAGTGGGTTGCAAAAGAAGTAGGTAGCTTAACCTTCGGGAGGGCGCTTACCACTTTGTGATTCATGACTGGGGTGAAGTCGTAACAAGGTAACCGTAGGGGAACCTGCGGTTGGATCACCTCCTTACCTGAAAGAACCTGCCTTGCAGTGTCCACACAGATTGTCTGATGAAAGTAATGAGCAAGACGGCTGCGAAGTCGTGACACCTCGTGTCCCCTTCGTCTAGCGGTTAGGACTCCGCCCTTTCACGGCGGCAACAGGGGTTCGAATCCCCTAGGGGACGCCACTTGCTGGGTGTGAGTGAAAGGCACAACCAATCAGTATCTCAAAACAGACTTCAGAGTCTCGTTTGAGATATTTGCTCTTTAAAAATCTGGATCAAGCTGAAAATTGAAACGACACGCTGTTTCTTTTCTCCGTAATAAGAAAAGAAAAACGGCGTGTTCGAGTCTCTCAAATTTTCGCAATCAGAAGTGAAACATCTTCGGGTTGTGAGGTTAAGCGACTAAGCGTACACGGTGGATGCCCTGGCAGTCAGAGGCGATGAAGGGCGTGCTAATCTGCGATAAGCGCCGGTAAGGTGATATGAACCGTTATAACCGGCGATACCCGAATGGGGAAACCCAGTGCAATCCGTTGCACTATCATGTCATGAATACATAGTGGCATGAGGCGAACCGGGGGAACTGAAACATCTAAGTACCCCGAGGAAAAGAAATCAACCGAGATTCCCCCAGTAGCGGCGAGCGAACGGGGAGGAGCCCAGAACCTGAATCAGCATGTGTGTTAGTGGAAGCGTCTGGAAAGTCGCAGGGTACAGGGTGATACTCCCGTACACAAAAATGCATATGTTGTGAGTTCGAAGAGTAGGGCGGGACACGTGGTATCCTGTCTGAATATGGGGGGACCATCCTCCAAGGCTAAATACTCCTGACTGACCGATAGTGAACCAGTACCGTGAGGGAAAGGCGAAAAGAACCCCGGCGAGGGGAGTGAAACAGAACCTGAAACCGTGTACGTACAAGCAGTGGGAGCCTCTTTATGGGGTGACTGCGTACCTTTTGTATAATGGGTCAGCGACTTATATTCTGTAGCAAGGTTAACCGTATAGGGGAGCCGAAGGGAAACCGAGTCTTAACTGGGCGTTAAGTTGCAGGGTATAGACCCGAAACCCGGTGATCTAGCCATGGGCAGGTTGAAGGTTGGGTAACACTAACTGGAGGACCGAACCGACTAATGTTGAAAAATTAGCGGATGACTTGTGGCTGGGGGTGAAAGGCCAATCAAACCGGGAGATAGCTGGTTCTCCCCGAAAGCTATTTAGGTAGCGCCTCGTGAACTCATCTTCGGGGGTAGAGCACTGTTTCGGCTAGGGGGTCATCCCGACTTACCAACCCGATGCAAACTGCGAATACCGAAGAATGTTATCACGGGAGACACACGGCGGGTGCTAACGTCCGTCGTGAAGAGGGAAACAACCCAGACCGCCAGCTAAGGTCCCAAAGTCATGGTTAAGTGGGAAACGATGTGGGAAGGCACAGACAGCCAGGATGTTGGCTTAGAAGCAGCCATCATTTAAAGAAAGCGTAATAGCTCACTGGTCGAGTCGGCCTGCGCGGAAGATGTAACGGGGCTAAACCATGCACCGAAGCTGCGGCAGCGACACTATGTGTTGTTGGGTAGGGGAGCGTTCTGTAAGCCGTTGAAGGTGGACTGTGAGGTCTGCTGGAGGTATCAGAAGTGCGAATGCTGACATAAGTAACGATAAAGCGGGTGAAAAACCCGCTCGCCGGAAGACCAAGGGTTCCTGTCCAACGTTAATCGGGGCAGGGTGAGTCGACCCCTAAGGCGAGGCCGAAAGGCGTAGTCGATGGGAAACAGGTTAATATTCCTGTACTCGGTGTTACTGCGAAGGGGGGACGGAGAAGGCTATGTTGGCCGGGCGACGGTTGTCCCGGTTTAAGCGTGTAGGTGTGTGTTCCAGGTAAATCCGGTTCACTCTAACACTGAGGCGTGATGACGAGGCACTACGGTGCTGAAGTGACAAATGCCCTGCTTCCAGGAAAAGCCTCTAAGCATCAGGTAACACAGAATCGTACCCCAAACCGACACAGGTGGTCAGGTAGAGAATACCAAGGCGCTTGAGAGAACTCGGGTGAAGGAACTAGGCAAAATGGTGCCGTAACTTCGGGAGAAGGCACGCTGGTGCGTAGGTGAAGTGACTTGCTCACGGAGCTGAAACCAGTCGAAGATACCAGCTGGCTGCAACTGTTTATTAAAAACACAGCACTGTGCAAACACGAAAGTGGACGTATACGGTGTGACGCCTGCCCGGTGCCGGAAGGTTAATTGATGGGGTTAGCGGCAACGCGAAGCTCTTGATCGAAGCCCCGGTAAACGGCGGCCGTAACTATAACGGTCCTAAGGTAGCGAAATTCCTTGTCGGGTAAGTTCCGACCTGCACGAATGGCGTAATGATGGCCAGGCTGTCTCCACCCGAGACTCAGTGAAATTGAAATCGCTGTGAAGATGCAGTGTACCCGCGGCAAGACGGAAAGACCCCGTGAACCTTTACTATAGCTTGACACTGAACACTGGTCCTTGATGTGTAGGATAGGTGGGAGGCTTTGAAGCGTGGACGCCAGTCTGCGTGGAGCCATCCTTGAAATACCACCCTTTAATGGCTGGTGTTCTAACGTGGACCCGTGATCCGGGTTGCGGACAGTGTCTGGTGGGTAGTTTGACTGGGGCGGTCTCCTCCTAAAGCGTAACGGAGGAGCACGAAGGTTAGCTAATCCTGGTCGGACATCAGGAGGTTAGTGCAATGGCATAAGCTAGCTTGACTGCGAGCGTGACGGCGCGAGCAGGTGCGAAAGCAGGTCATAGTGATCCGGTGGTTCTGAATGGAAGGGCCATCGCTCAACGGATAAAAGGTACTCCGGGGATAACAGGCTGATACCGCCCAAGAGTTCATATCGACGGCGGTGTTTGGCACCTCGATGTCGGCTCATCACATCCTGGGGCTGAAGTAGGTCCCAAGGGTATGGCTGTTCGCCATTTAAAGTGGTACGCGAGCTGGGTTTAGAACGTCGTGAGACAGTTCGGTCCCTATCTGCCGTGGGCGCTGGAGAATTGAGGGGGGCTGCTCCTAGTACGAGAGGACCGGAGTGGACGCATCACTGGTGTTCGGGTTGTCATGCCAATGGCATTGCCCGGTAGCTAAATGCGGAAGAGATAAGTGCTGAAAGCATCTAAGCACGAAACTTGCCCCGAGATGAGTTCTCCCTGACTCCTTGAGAGTCCTGAAGGAACGTTGAAGACGACGACGTTGATAGGCCGGGTGTGTAAGCGCAGCGATGCGTTGAGCTAACCGGTACTAATGAACCGTGAGGCTTAACCTTACAACGCCGAAGATGTTTTGGCGTGATTTGAGAGATTTTCAGCTGATACAGATTACTGTTTAATGCCTTAAGGCRTTAGACGAACAGAATTTGCCTGGCGGCACTAGCGCGGCGGTCCCACCTGACCCCATGCCGAACTCAGAAGTGAAACGCCGTAGCGCCGATGGTAGTGTGGGGTCTCCCCATGCGAGAGTAGGGAACTGCCAGGCATCAAATTAAGCAGTAAACCGGGGTGACAGCCGGTGGTTGTAAAGAAATTCGGTGGAGCGGTAGTTCAGTCGGTTAGAATACCTGCCTGTCACGCAGGGGGTCGCGGGTTCGAGTCCCGTCCGTTCCGCCACTTATTTATAAGACGTCTTTTAACGTCTTTGCGAAAGAAACCGTATCACTCAGGTGATGCGGTTTTTTTTCGTCTGTAGAAAACCCACTGCAACCCTGCGTATTACGGCGTTGAGGCAAATGACCAACGGCATTACCTCACCGTTGGTCATCTCATTACCGTCTGATTAACCCTTCCTGTTTCCCGCCAGCGCCAGCGCCAAACACGCCACCGCAACAGGACATGCCAGCCAGATAAACACATCTGACAGACTTTGTGCCTGGCTGAACAGCAATCCCCCTGACAACGATCCGCAAATAGAACCTGCCCGGCCTGCGCTTAACGCCCAACTGACGCCCGTTGCCCTGGCATGGGTAGGGTAGAAGGTTGAAGCAAGTACGCTAAGATTGTTCATCGTTCCGGTCAGGGTAAAGCCCAGCACAAATATTGCCGCCAGTAATGCCTGCGGATGCGCAAGCTGCGCGCCGGTTAAGGTTAACGTGATCGCGGCGATAACGCTGGCGACTGTCAGTACATGCAGGCTCAATAAACGATCCAATAATGTCGCCATTACGATCCCACCCAGCACTCCGCCCAGTGGCAACATAGCCGCGATATGGGTCATTTCTGCCACCGGATAACCGCTTTTCGACAGGATCAGCGGTAGCCAGCTGGTCAGCAGATAAAACACAAACATAAAGGCAAAAAAGGCGCACCACAGCACCAGGGTAACGCGGATAGTGTCTATATGGAAAAGCGCCGCAACCGGCGAGGAAACCTGCACGGTTTCGTTATTGATATAATAGACCGCCTCGTTTTTTTTGCCGGTTATTTTGCTGACGATATGATTGAGCTTTTTACGGTATCGATCGCGGCCCGCCATAAAGCAGAGGGATTCCGGCAGCCAGACTATTGCTATCGGGATCAGAATAAGCGGAGCGAGGCCGCCCACCAGCAGCAGACCATGCCATTGAAAGATCGGTAAAATGATCCCGGCGATCCAGCCTCCTGCCGCGAGCCCCAGCGTAAAACCGGAATAGCTCAGGGTCACTAACAATATTTTGCTGCGTGCCGGAGAATACTCCGAGGCAAGCGTAATACTGTTGGGCAGAATAGCGCCCATGCCGATCCCTGTGATAAAGCGTAACGCCGTCATTTCCATCACCGAATCGGTCAGGATGGTCGCCAGCGTGCCGGTCGCCACGATCATAAGGCTTAAGATCAGAATGATCTTTCTGCCGTACCGGTCCGCAAGAATTCCGAACCCGGTCGCCCCGGCGAACATGCCAAATAATCCGGCGGCAAACACCGGAGCCAGTTGCTGCGGCGAAAGGTGCCAGGCTTTGGTCAGCGTCGGCGCAATATAGCCAATAACAGCGGCGTCAAAACCATCCAGCACTACCATAATGCAGCACAACAGCAGCACCCTTATCTGGAGCGCGGAAAGCGGCGCCGCATTGATTACGTCAGAAATAGCCAGACGATTGTCGTCCATGTTGATTTTCCTTAAAGATAATTATGTTAAAGAGCACCGTCCTGTCCGGGAATAAATAAGACAGGGCGGCCTGGGTGATTAAAGATAAAGCGTGAACAGTAAATTGAGCTGCGTGTCGAATGGCGCTGCGCCATAGAGCGTATCTTTGCCAGGTGAATAATGCTGCCACTGCACAGACGTATCCCAGCGCGTAAAGTGGTAACGAAATTCGCCCCAGTACAGATTGCTGTCGTTAACCTGATCAAGACGAACCATGGCGTTCACATCCAGCTTATCCATCAGACTGTCCTGCCAGTTAAAAAAGAAGAAGATCCCCTCGCGGGTGGCGATTTCCTGTGAACGGACGAGATAACCGCTATAAGCGGCCTGCATCGCCGGAGGCAACGCCCGGAGTTTTTCCCATTCGTCACGGTCGGGGGCGGCTTCGTTATACTGATACTCTGCGGTCAGCGAGATTTTACTGGCGGAGGTAAAGGTTCCTCCGACGGCCAGCTGTGAGCGAAAATGCCCGGCGGTATCCCGTTGCCAGGCTTTGTCCCACTGATCCTGCTGTTTGCCTCCCGCCCACTCTGCATAGAGCGTCGTGTTGTCATTCAGCAACAGACTTAAATTGACGCCCGTCTGCAAAGCTTCGTCTTCGGAGAAGAGCGCCAGAAACTGTGGCTTGAGCCGGTCGTTTATCTGTGGACTGTAACTCAGCTGTCCACGGTGCTGGTTATTGGTGCTGCCCAAATCCGCGCTAAAGGAGGCGGTGCTGCTTTCCTGCGACAGGCGCGGCGACCAGAGCAGGGACACCGCGCCGCTGTCCCACAGCCACTGACCGTTCAGCATCACGCTGCCCTGACGATTCTGCCGCAGGCTGGTCGGATCGATATCGGTAACGACACGGGTTGCGCCATCGCGAAACCAGTCGGTCGGGGAATAGCCAGTCGCGACGCCGTTGCGGATGTTGATCCGTCCGGCGTCCAACGCCAGCCCTTCCACGGGCTGCCAGTTCAGATAACCCTCCTGCCAGGTATTCATGGTGTGGTGGCCGGTCAGACCAGCGGTATCAAGGTGATCCAGCCGGTCGCGAAACACCAGTCGCAGGGTGTCGGTCAGGCCGCTGTCGAGGCTGAACTGCTCCGAGCCGCGCCAGTAGCGGCTCTGTCCGTCGTCACGGTTCTGATAGCCCGCCGCGCCGTCGATTTGCAAACGCCAGGCTTTTGGCGCGGCTGATTCAACAGCCGCTTCGTCCGCCAGCGCCAGCGCCGCCAGCGAACTGTCATCAGCCTGCGCCCCCGCTGCCATTAACAGCCCGCAGGCTGAAGCAATGATGAACGGTTTCATGGCGTCGCATCTGCCCGGAAGTTGACCAGATAGTCGCGCTGGAACCAGCGTTCCGGGATGTCACGGAAGTGATAATCCTGATTGCGCATAATAGTGACGAGCTGCGGATCCAGTCCGTCAATGATCACGATTTCAGTCGGACGCGACGCCCCCAGCTGTTGCTGATAACGGCGATACCAGGCGGTTTTCAGCAGGCGCTCGCTCTCGCTGTAAAACTGCGCTTTGATCGGATCCCAGCCCTCTTTTTTCACCCACAGCTCAATGTGATGATAGACCGCCTGTGGCGTGCTGGCCTTTAACGTCAGGCGGATGCTGGCCTGCTGCTTACGGTGACCGTCTTCAATGACTTCTTCCGCCTGGGCCGTGGCTTTATAGTCGGCGGCGAAATTGGTGGATACCACATCACCATTGGCTGCCTGTCCCAGCAGGCGCTGCTGGGGCGAAATACGTACGCTCGCTTTGCTGGTGGGCTCATAGAACCAGATGTCCTGATCCTGTTTAAGCATCAGCTTGCCGGCATCGCGCTCCGGCGCGGTAAAGCGCAGCAGACTGCGGTACTGACCGCGGCGCGGATCCGGACGGGAATAAACGATCACCGTGGTGGCGTCTTTCTGTTTGCCGTTCTGATAATCCAGCAACTGAGTGGTCAGTGAAAAACTTTGCGTCGGGTTACGGATCGCATCGCTGGCAGAGAGGATCGCCTGTGGATCCTGGGCGGCAAAGGCCGCTGGCAGATAACACAACAGGCCGCAGACCATCAGGCGAGCGCGCTTCCTTGTAAAAAACATACACTTTTCCTTTCGTTTGATTCAGACATGCCGCAGGGCATCGATAATGTTCAGACCGGCCGCCCGTCTTGCGGCAAAGCCGACGGCAAACACGGCCAGACAGGCCGCGCCAAGGCTGACCTGCGCGATAAGCGCCGGATGGCTCGCCACGTTCGCCAGTAATGGCACTGAATAGGTCATGCCCGGCGGCACCCAGCGTAGGGAGAACAGGCGCAGTGCTGCATCCCCCGTCAGCGCCAGCGCAATGCCCGCGCCGCAGCCCAGCAGCACCATCAGCAGACTTTCAGTGACAAACAGGCCGATGACGCCGCTACGCTGTACGCCAATGGCGCGCAGCGTGCCGATTTCCGTGGTGCGCTCCATCACCGCCATACTCATGGTGTTGCCGATCATGAACATGGCGACAATACCCACCAGCAGCGACGCAAGGCCAAAAAAGGTATCGAACATATGCATAATCTGACCGTGCATCGGGTTAAGCTCGAAAACGTCATGCAGCTCCAGGCGCTGATCGGCAAAGGAGGTCGCCATCAGCATGTCGATCCGCGCCCGCGCGGCGGCAATCTGATCGGTGTGCGCAAGCTGAATGATGATGCCGGTCACGCGGCGGTCCCCTGCGCCGAAGACCAGCCGTTGCGCTGTCGACAGATGCATCGCCAGATAGACGTTATCCAGCGGCTGTAAGCCCTGGTTGAGAGCATCGATCACCGTTAGCCGCGCAATATCAGGCGCGCCGGTCAGGCGCGTGGTCAGCACATCCACCTGACGATCGGTTTGTTGCGCCAGGCTTTGCGTCTGCTGGCTGGCAAGCGCGGCGATATCCTCATCCAGCACGGCGGCGGCCTCGTTATCCGCCACGGTAGCTGTCGGCAGCGGACAATCCTCCAGCTTCAGCGTGTGGCACAGTCCGAGGATCCGGGCGACGCCGGTACCGATAAGTGCGCTGTTCTCCCCGGTGCCCGCCAGCGGGTAGGGCGGTATAGTGATCGGGTAGTTATAGTCATTCCACTGCTGCAACTGGTTCTGCTCGTCGGGGATCACGCCGCTGATCATCACCTGGGTGGAGGTCTGGCGCAGGAAATTACCGGCGATCCCGCCGGTATCCAGCACCGGCGTCACCACGCGCAGCATTGGCTTTAACAGCGGATCGTTTTCGAGCGTCGCGATCAGCCGATCGCTGTCGGCAATGCTGAAGGCGGTGGGATTGCCGCTGCCGAGCGCCATATATCCCGCGCGGTGAAGTTGCAAATGGCCCGCGCGCTGCACATAGGCGGTTTCCAGCCCGCTGGCGATGTCGCTGACAAAACCGCCGAACAGCAACAGCGCGGCGGTGCCGATGGTCAGCGCCAGCTGCGTTGAAAGGGTACGGCGACCATTACGCCGCAGATTACGTAACGCCAGACGCAGCAATTTCATGACGCCTCCCGGACTAACTGGCCATCTTTCAGGGTAAAGACCCTGTCGGCATGGGCGATGAGCTGCGGATCGTGCGAGGAAAAAACAAAGGTGGTCTGGTGCTCGTGCTGGAGCCTGCGCATCAGCAGGATAATTTGCAGCCCGGTGGCGCTGTCCAGATTCGCCGTCGGCTCGTCCGCCAGCACCAGTTTTGGGGTATGCGCCAGCGCGCGGGCGATCGCCACCCGCTGACGTTGCCCGCCGGATAATTCCCCCGGCATGGCGTCGGTTTTACCTGCCAGCCCGACCTCATCAATCAACCGCGCCACGCGCGCGCGGCGTTGCGCCGGCTTCATGCCGCACATCAGCAGCGGGTATTCGATGTTCTCCCCGGCGGTCAATACCGGCAGCAGGTTGAAGTTCTGGAACACAAAACCAATGTGGGTGGCGCGATACGCGGTCATCTGGCGATCGGACCAGCCGCGCACCGACTCGCCGTGCAGATAAATCTCGCCGTCGTCCTGCTTGTCGAGACAGCCAATAAGATTGAGCAGCGTGCTTTTACCGCTGCCGGAAGGCCCCGCCAGCACGGAAAACTGGTTCGCAGGGATCGCAAGGCTGACGTCGCTCAGCGCCGCTACCCGCTCCCGGCCCATCTGATAATATTTTGCAACCTTGCTCAGGGTGACGGCGGTCATAGTCCCTCCCGGTACTGCCAGCTGATGTCCGCCACCGAGGCAAAACGCGCGGGCACCCGCCAGCGCAGCATATTTTGCGTGATATCCAGCATGTGCAGGCTCATGGCCGCCATCAGCCGTGGCGCGGAAACCCCGGCGAACATATCGCGACTGCGGGCGATCTCCCGTGCCGTGTCGGCACGCTGTTCGGTGCTGGCGAAACGCGCTTTTGAACGCAGCATGCAATGAAAGCTGCGGATATCCCCCTCATCGGGCAGCAGTACGGGCGCGTCGGCATCCCGGGCGTTCAGCAGCCTGGCCCCGGCGTTATCCAGCAACAGCAGGCCGTTGGTGGCGCGCGGATTACACTCTACGATGGCCAGGCCGTCCGGCGTCTCCATCAGATCGAAGCTGATTTGGCCGCTGAGGGAATGCTGAGCGATAAAGCGGCGGCAGAAGGCTTCGACATCAGGGTGACGCAGCGCCTCAAAGCCGAAGGCCGCGCTCTGTTTCCAGCGGTGGCGGGGCAAATAGCAGGCGTGGGCCAGCAGTTTACCCTTATGCGCGAGGTTGTAGGTGCAAAGTTCACGACCGATCAGCTTCTCCTGGATCAGCCAGCGTCCCCCATC
>NZ_CP127837.1:2065318-2097304 GCF_030291195.1 Enterobacter sp. PGRG2
CCGTGGCCGAAGCTGGAAAACTCCTGTTTCAGCAGAGGAGAGCGATAATCGACAGAAAGGCGGCGCCAGTCTGCCACGCTGTCAACCACCTCAGTGCGCGGCGTAATCAGCCCCGCATCTTTCGCCAGCGCCAGCACCTCGTATTTGCTGTGCAAACGGGTAATCAGCGTATCCGGCAGGGCGAAGAGTTCGATGGACGGATCCAGCCGCCCGAGGGCATGCTGCCGCGCCAGCCAGAAGCTCTCTTCAAACATCGGAATAAGGCGCGTCGCCGGGGCCTGTTGCGCCAGCCGGTTTACCGCCTCAAGAAAACGCTGCGGATGGGCGCGTAAACAGGGCAGGCGAATGAAAGGCACGTCCGGCGCGATAAGTTTTGAAAGCGCGGCGCGATTGCTGTCGATGGCCGTCACCTGCGCACCGGCCTCCTGTAACGAACGGGCAAACCAGGCGGCGAAGGGAAAGCGAAAGCCGCTGATTAAAAACCGGGATGTATTCATAACGATGCTTCTTCCCTGAGCCAGTCGATCATGCTCGCCGCAACCTGCGGCAGAGCGTCATGTTTAAGCATTTCATAGTGGTTAGCGTTCACGCGGCGGACGTCCACGGCGGCGGTAAATTGTCCCCAGCCGTAGTCGCGCTGTTGCAGGTTTTGCCGGAACTGGTTCATCGCCTGGGTCAGCGTTTCATCGCCCAGCAGCCGCAGCGAGAGATGAGAAAACCAGTCGATGCGATTGCGCTCGCCGCGCAGCAACAGCAGTCTGACCGGGCAGGTCTGCGGCCGGTAGCGCATGACGGCATTATTGATGCTGATATAGGTAGCCAGCGTGCGCTGGATTTGCTGCGGACTGAGCCGCCAGCTCCGCCCGCCGACGCGATAGCTGATAAATTCCAGCGCCTTCCAGCGTGGACCGGCAGGCACCAGGCCGAGCAGCGAGCCGAGCACGCCCGCCGCCAGGGTTTTCCCCCATTGCGGGATCAGGCGCAGCAGCGGGCGTTCCGCGGACACCAGGCCGAGAAAATCGCGCAGGAACATCTGGAAATAGAGTTTTTCCGACGGCGGCGGAACGTCATAAATACAGAAGGCGTCGATAAAACAGAGGCTGACTTTTTCCCCGGCGCAGGCCAGCTGTCGCGCCATCTCAAAGGCGGTCTGCGCGCCGAAAGAGTAAGCGCCGATAAAATAAGGCCCGCAGGGCTGCGTGCTGCGTACCGCCTGAAGATAGTAAGCGCTCATCTCCTCCACGCTGTCGAGCGGCGTGGTGCCTTCCGCAATGCCGGAGGCCTGCAGGTAATAGACGTCGGCATAAGGCCGCAACAGCGGCGTCAGGCCGGTGTAGTGTGAAATATTGCCGTCCCCGGCGTGAACCAGAAACAGCGATGGCCGCACGGTGGCGTTGGTCTTACCCATTATTCATCCCTGATGTCGTTATGTTTAGCGGCGGCGCGTCCTTCCCGGCTGCGCCGCCGTAGTGCATTTACGCTTTGATAAGCGGGCTTGCCACAGCCGGTTTCAGCGGCCTCTGTTCTTCCAGGAGCTGTTTCGCGCTGGGGCGGCGGTACATATCCTCCAGCTCTAACGTCAGACCATAATCGCTGCGCAGTTCATAGAGGATCTGCACGATCACCAGCGACGTCGCCCCGTAATCGAGGAAGTTCGCTTCATAAGGCAGATCCTGGCCGATGTACTTCTGGAACACGGAAAACGCCTGCGGGTGCGCGGCAGGTTTTGCCGAATCGCTGGTGGTCTGGCTGATGAGCGTCAACAGCGCCCGGCGGTCAAATTTCCCGTTAGCGGCATTGCGCGGCAGTTCATCCACCAGATGGATATGCTGCGGCACCAGCCACTCCGGCAGATGGCGCTGACAGTGCTGGCGCAGGGTGGTGACATCGCAGCCGGGGGCGACCACCACGCTGTGCAACTGTTTCAGCGCCCCCTCGCTGGCAAGCGTGGTGCAGTACACCACCTGCGGATGCGTCATCAGCGCGCCGTCAATTTCCAGCGGGTTAACCCGGTAGCCGGAAATCTTCACCTGACCGTCTTTGCGGCCGAAGAAGGTCAGCCCCTCTTCCGGCGACCAGCGCACCAGATCGCCGGTGGCGTAGCGTTGCGGCGGCAACAGGCCCTCTCCTGGCGCGATGAACGGGCGATCGCAGTAGCCGCGTGCGACGTGACGCCCTGCGACAATCAGCTCGCCCAGACATCCCGCCGGTACAGGCAGGCCATTTTCATCCGCCACCATAAAGGCGCAATGGGGCAGGGGCTGGCCGATGGGCACGCCGGTTTTGCGGTACGCCTCCATTTTTTGCGCCTCGACCTGCCCGGCGCTGACGATACAGGTGGCTTCGGTCGGGCCGTAGGTGTTGAATAGCGCAGGCGTGCGCGGCAGCGCGAACCAGTGTTGCAGCGTTTCGTAGCGCATCTCATCGCCGCCGGTAATGAGAAACGCCAGGCTGGCCGGGAAGCGCGCCTGTCTTTCCTGCATCCAGGGCGTCAGTAGCGACCAGAACGGCGTCGGCAGCGAAATGTGCGTCGGCTGCCAGCCCATCAGCAGATCAAGGAAGACGGCAAAGTCACGGCGTACTTCCCGGTCATCGCTTGTCAGCAGGGTACCGCCCGCGCACAGCGTGCCGTACACTTCTTCCACGCTGGCGTCGAAGGTCAGCATGTTGAATTGCAGCATGCGGCTGTTGCGATCAAGGGTATAGAGCGGAATGGCGCTGACGATAAAGGTCGCCAGCGCAGAGCTTTGTACACAGACGCCTTTCGGTTCGCCGGTGGAGCCGGAGGTGAAAATAATATACGCATCAACCTCGTCCAGCGCCGTCAGGTCGGGCTGCCAGAGCGGTAACCCGGCGCTGTCCAGACGCAGGCGGTGTTTACGATACAGCAGCTTGCCTGCGGGTTCGGAGGTATCGCCAATGATCATCCGGCAGCCGCAACGCGTCAGAGCGGCGTCAAGCCGACCGCTGCGCAGATCTTCACAGGCCAGCGGAATGTAGCAGACGCCCAGCGACAGGCAGGCCAGCATAGCGATGATGGCATGGTGGCGTGTCGACAGACAGAGCGCCACCCGATCTCCGGTCTTAAGCCCGTAGGTGGTCAGATCCTGGGCGCAGAGATAGACCGCCTGCCACAGTTCGCCATAGGTGAGCGTCAGCGTCGGGGTTTCCAGCGCGATACGCCAGGGGTCATCAGCGGCATGCTGGCGGATGAGGCTCAGCACGTGAGGGGCCATGGGCAGATCCTGCTCCGGCTGAAGCGCAAGCGCGGGAAGGCTGCGCCTTACCTTTTCCAGTGCCAGCCGCTCGCCTGCCTGACGCAGATAATGCACGCAGCTTTGCGCGATACGTTGCAGCTGTGGCGCGCTGAACAGCGTCCCGTTGCCGATGAAATTCAGTTCAATATCATTATCCGACGCATTCACCATCAGCGACACCGGCACGTCATCGTCTTCCGCTTCGTAGATCCACTCTACGCTGACGGGGAGATCACCAAATTGCAGTGTTTCCTCCGGCACATAGTTGAAGTGCAGGCTGGCTCCCCGGGCGGTCGGCGCGTCGGCGCTGCGGATTTCCAGGGCAATATCGTCTGCCAGCTGTTGCAGGCTCGCGCGGGTATCTATGTTGAGCGACAGCGTGCGCGGCTCCATCATCAGGCCGAAAGTCTCGCGCCAGCGTGCCGCTTTGCGGTTATGGGTAAAAATGCCGATATCCAGCGTGGATTGCTGGCAAACATCGGCAAAGGTGGCGGCAAACGCGGCCAGCAGCAGGTTTGCCTGCGCCTGGTGTGGGCGTGCGGGCGAAAGGGCCTGCGTCAGCTGCCGGAAATGGCGCAGCGCGTCACCGCTGATTTTCTCCTGCACCAGCAGGTTATGCCCGCTACGGCAGTGCGCGGCGGCAATGCCATGGAAGCTCAGCGGCGCAGGCGGCTGTGGCATCAGTGCCTGAGACGCGCTGAACGCCCCGGCCAGCTGCGGATAATGACACTCCGGCAGAACGGCATCGGGCGCGTGATAGCGGCGGGACACCGCCGTAAACATCACCCGCGCGGCGTGGTGATCGTAAATCAGATGGTGGCAGCGGAAGAACCAGACAAACTGCTGCTCCGCCAGCTGGAACAGCCACGAGCCCGCCAGCGGCGCCAGCGGCGACCAGGGCTGCTTATTCAGACGGGCGATCTCCGCCTGCACATCCGCATCGCTGTTGCGTAAATCGATAAACTGGTGAGGGATCCCGCACATCTCGTCGTGCCACAGCGTGATGTCACGGCCCTGCTGCTGATAAACGGTGCGCAGTGCGGTGAAGTGACGCGTGACGTCACGCACCGCCTGCGCCATACGTCCGGCATCCAGCGGCGCGTTGATGCTGTAGCTTTCCCCCCAGTTGTAGGTCAGTACGGCAGGATTGCGCGCCATGGCGTTAAGCATGGGCTGCTGCTGGCGGGTAGGGGTGAGTCGGTTCAGCGGCGCCGGACGCTGGTGCAGCGGTTCGATAGCCGGAAGCGGCTCTTGTGCCGGAACGGCGAACAGCCTGTTCAACGCCTGCGTCGCGCGTTTGACCAGCGCATCGACATCATGCTGCGCCGCCCAATGCGCGTTCATATCCACATGCAGCACCAGGCCATCGCGACGGGCATCGGTGCGCAGGGAGAACACCACGGACGCGCCATGCAGACCGCCGCCCGCCCAGTCATTCAGCCCCGTCAGTTCTTCCTCATCCTGGCGGGAGGTGGCGGGCAGAATGGTGAACACCACGTCACTGTTGATCGGCGCCCCGGCAATCTGATTAAGCTCGCTCATGGAGATCTGCCGGTTGCGGAATAAACGGAACAGCACCTTCTGGCAGTGGGCGATCCACTCCTGTAACGAGCAGGGTTGCGGCACGGAAAATAACGTCGGCAACAGGGTAACAAAGTTTCCCAGCGCTTCCGGATCCAGTCCCGGTTTATCACACACCGGCAGCCAGGCGAGAAAGTCAGTTTCATCGCTGACCACATGCCACAGCCAGCTCATCACGCTGTAATAAAGCGTATTGAGCTGATTTTCCGGCATGCCCGCGTGTCGCGCCAGCTGCGCCTGATCGCAGGGAATAAAAAAGTTGCGGCGGATGATGCGGGTGGACGACAGCGCCGGTTTACTGAACGGCAATAACGCGGGCAGGGTTTGCTGCCAGTAGCGGGTGACCGCAGGCGGTGTGATTTGCGGCCCGCACTGCTCCAGATAATCGCAGCGCATCTCCGGCAGCGCACCGGCATCGTCCACGCGTTTGCGGCTGGCGCTGTAGTCCAGCGCCATGGTTTTCAGGCGGCACAGCGACAGGCCATCGACAATGGCATGATGAATGCGGAAGGTGGCGACCAGTCGATCGCCACAGTAAAACAGGCGAGCGTCGTACAGCGGCGCGTCAAACAGCTCTGCGGGTTCATATTGCCAGGCTTCCAGCATCCCGGCGATGGTGTGGGCATCGCAAACAGTGGGCGCGGTGTTCCACTGCGGCATCAGGCTGTCCACATACTGGCGAATGCCCTCGTCGGTGCGGGTAAAGCGCACGCGCAGGATCGCTTTATCATGCCACAGGCGCGTCAGCGCATCCGTCACCCGCTGCCAGTCGTGACCGGCAGGGAAAGACACCGCTGAAACCATCTGAAAGCGTTCGCTGTGCCCGTGGATCGCCTGGCTCATGACGATTTCAGTTTGCTGTCGGTATAAAGGAAAGGTTATACGCGCTGTCACTTTTGCCCTTTCTCCCAGTTCGCGATGTGCTTGTGGGCGGCGGCCAGCTTATCGGCGTCCATTCTGGTCTGTTCAGGATGGAAGCCCGGCAGGAACCAGGGCAGAAAATCTTTGATGATGGTGACGTACAGGCCCTTCCAGCCATACAGCTTCCACAGCGTGCCGGGAATGCTCGCCAGGGTAAGTTCACCGCGGGCTTTCATCGCGCCGGTGCTGAGTTTTAACAGCAGCAGGGCGAAGATGAGGAAAGACGCCAGCGACCAGACAATTCGGTGCGGATAGCTGCCGCCGGTTTTCATATAAATATCGAAAGGCACGCTGCGGTGCTCCACTTCTTCAATGGCGTGCCAGTACCACAGGGCTTTCATTTCATCGCTCGCTCCCTCAAGCCAGCGGGGATTGCCGATCACCTGTTTGCCGCCGATGGACGTCAGGTGCTCCAGCGCACAGGTGACCGCGAGCTGGTTACGCGGCTTAAGGCTGCGCAGCCAGGTGAAGCAGCGACCCAGCAGGCGTTCGTTTTTTTCCACGAAGCGCTCCGGCAGGCCCAGCGAACGATTATATTTATTGTGCCAGCGCGTGTGCTCTGCTTCCTGATAGTAAAAACGGCGGGCAATCTCCTGCGCCTCTTCCATATCGGGATGGGCTTTCAGCGTCTGTTTTACCGAGTTGATAAACAGGCGTTCCGCTTCCGGAAACATCAATGACAGCGCGTCGAGATTTGCCGCAAGCGAGGCGTCGCGTTTTAACCAGTAAGGATGCTCTTCATCCGGCGTGAATGAAAAGTCCATGTGGCGTAGCGTAAGTTCTGAAGTTAAATTCCCTTTCATCGTCATTCCTTAATAAGTAGTGGTTATCAGGCCTTTACAGTGGAGGAGGTACGGCCATGTTTACGGTGCGCCGTCGCCCAGGTGTGGCTGGCCATCGCGCAGGCCAGCGAAAGTTCGCCCGCCAGCACAGTGGCGGCGACAATTTCCGCCAGTTTGTTGGCTTTTCCTGCGCCCTGGCAGCCCAGCAGGGCAAGACCCGCCTGAGCATAGGGCTGGTTCACGCCGCCGCCGACGGTGCCGACGATCAGCGACGGGATGGTGATGGCGACCCGCAGATCGCCGTCCGTCGTCTGGCGACAGTCCATGATCATGCTGCTGGATTCCGCCACGCAGGCGGCGTCCTGTCCGAGGGCGATAAACAGGGCGGCAATACCGTTGGCGCTGTGACAGCCGTTGCTGGTGGCGCCAGCCAGCCAGCCGCCTTTGGTCGCCAGCCAGTACAGCTCCATAAACTGTTCCGGCGTGGTTTTCATCACCTTGTAAAGCTCGTTCGCGGGCACAACGATCTCGGCAGATACCCGGCGTCCACGGCCGCTGATCATATTGAGGGCGGAGTGCTTTTTATCGGTGTCGAAATTCCCGGACAGCAAATAGCGGTAGGGCCACGGGCAGTGGTCGAGGAGCCATAAACAGAGCTTCTCGGTCACGATAGTCACCATGTTTTGCCCGGCAGCGTCGCCGGTGGTGTAGTTAAAGCGCACAAACACCGTGCGATCCAGCGGTTGCACGTCAAGGGAACGCAGTTTTGCGAAGCGCGAATGCTCGCTCACCTGCTGCTGTAACGCCGGAAGCTGTGAGGGCAGCCAATGGGCGAAGGCGGTGGCATCGATCATGCTGTCAAAACAGAAGACCGGTGAGCGCTGCATGTTCTCGCCGCTGATCACCGTTTTTACCGGATTGTCGGCGTTGAACAGCTTCATCCCCCGGTGATAGCTGGCGACCATCGAGCCTTCCGTGGTGGCCAGCGGTACATAAAATCCGCCGCTGGCGTACTGGCCCTGCACATGTAACGGCCCGGCGATGCCTACCGGAACGGACGCCGTACCGATAGCGTTCTCAATATTGCCTTTTAAGGTTTCGGCATTGAGCGACTCATCAAACAGCGGCGCCAGCGACACGCCGGTGTGCTGTTCCAGAAACTGATGACGTTCATGAATATCGGCAGGCAGAAAGTGTTGCTTGCTGAAGCGGCGCGGCAGGGGCGCGGCGGCGGCAATAGCCTGGCGTTTGCGCATCAGCTTGCCGTTGCCGTTGCGCGGCAGCGCAGTGACGATATGAAAGCAGTGCGGCAGCTTGTAATAACTGAGCTGTGTGGCGAGCCACTGGCGCAGGACGCCCACATCAAAGGTGACGGGGTCTTCAGGCACCAGGCTGGCAACAATACGTTGAGTGATCTCTTTGTCGTCCTCGCCCGTTACCATGCACTCTTTGACAGCGCCTGAGCGCAGTATGGCGTTTTCGATTTCCGTCGGATCGAGGGTGAAGCCGCGGGTAATGATCAGGTTATCGATACGGCCAAGATGGCGGAAATACCCGTCGCTGTTTTGCTCGGCGCGGTCGCCCGTGATCAGCCAGCCTGCAAAGGGGCCGCTTTTGGCAAGCGCTCTGTCCGCAATGAGACCGCGTACCGCCAGATACCCCGGCATACCTGCCGGCAGATGCTGGCCTGACTCATCCAGCACCGCCACTTCATAGCCCGGCAGCGCTTTGCCCGTCCAGCCAGGGCGGGCGTCTTCTTCGCGGGTGGAGATAAAAATATGCAGCGCTTCGGTGCACCCCAGCGCATCGGTTAACACCAGCCCGGTGGCTTCCCGCCACTGGAGGGCAAGATCTTCCGGCAGGGTTTCACCGGCAGAAATGCATTTGCGCAGCGTTGATGTCGACCATCCGGCTTTTAGTAAACGGCGATAGGCGGTAGGCGCGGTAAACAGCACCGTTGCCTGAAAACGCGCGATAATCTCTGGCAGCGTTTTAGGCGACACTTCCCGGAGTAATACCGAACTGGCGCCCACCGTCATTGGCGCAAAGATCAGCGAGCCTAAACCATAATTAAAAGAGAGCGGCGCGGTACAGACAATAATGTCAGCAGGCTGAGGTTTTAATATATTAATAACATAACTTTCGCAATTGGCTTTAATATCTCCATGGCTGTGAAGCGTTATTTTAGGTTTGCCGGTGCTGCCCGAGGTAAAAGCAATGAGGGCAATGTCGCTGGCATGGCTTTCTGGCCAGCAGAAGGATGCAGGAACTGCCTCAAGCAGAGAGTCGGAAATAAATTCATCATTTTCCTTTTCTGAATCAATGCTAATCATTCTGGAAAATAGCGGATGGCGCTCATCGGGAATATGTTTTTCCCGCAGCCTTTCATCAATAATAATCAGCGCAGGGGAGGCCAGTTCAATAATATTATCGAATTCAACCTTGCTTGATGCCGGGTTCAGGGTGGTGATGACGCCGCCCGCCCGTACTACCGCCAGCCAGCACAGCGTCTGGGCAATACTGCATGGGGCAAGCAACGCTACTCTGTTGCCGGGCTTAAAGTTATGTTTAATCAACAAATTCGCCGCAATAAGATCTACCGTTTTCTTAACATCACGGTACGTCCAGTTATTGTTAAGCGTTCTGAAACAAAGATTATCCGGGTGCGGCGTCTGATTTATTAACCAGGCTGATATATTAAGTTTTTCTGCTTCCTGCGAAAGAAAAGATGAAGAACTATTGGCAACGTCCATTGTTGTCTCTGTAATATATAAATGATATGAATATGTTTCTTGTGAAAAATCCTTGAGGGACAGGAATGTGCGTAATTTCCTATTGCACTTGTAACTAAGTGTATAGGTAACAGAATAACAGTGTCAATGGGGGACTGAAAATTGAAATGTGTGCGGCAATTAATGACCGAGTTGTGAAGCGATTTTATCAATTAAATGAAAGAGTTTCCTAATGCCCGAAATATAATAAAAAATAGCGATTAATATTATATCCACCAGGATAAAGCCTAAGTCAGGCGGCTAATAAGATACGCTATTTTTTAACGGGTATACTCGCTGAGAAAATCAATAAAGGCGCGGATGCGGGTACTTACCGCCCGATCGCTGTAATAGACGGCGCTGAAAGGCATATCCACCGGCAGGCGCTTCGCAGGCAACACTTCTACCAGTTCGCCGCTGGCAATTTCCTTATCGATCATATAATCCGACAGGCAGGCGATGCCGTTGCCGCCGAGACACAGCTGTTTCAGGGTTTCTCCGCTATTAGACGAAATGCCGCAGGTGATCTCATAAAGCTGCCCGTCCGGGCAGGCGACAGGCCAGGTATTCAGCGAAACCGGCTCGGTAAAACCAAGGCAGGTATGCTTCTCGAGATCCTCAACGGTTTCAGGTGTGCCATAGCGTGCCAGATAGTCCGGCGAGGCGATCATGCGGCGGTAGCTGCTGAACAGCGGGCGGGCGCGCAGACTGGAGTCGGTGAGCTTACCCACGCGGATCGCCACATCCACTTTACGCTCAATCAGGTTGATGAATGTTTCGGACGAGACCAGCGACAGCGTCATTTCCGGGTAGCGTTCGCGGAAGGGTTTGATGAGCGGCATTAAATAATGCAGCACCACCGGCGTGGCCGCATCGATGCGCAACAGGCCGCGGGGCATTAATCTGGCTTCCATCACTTCATTTTCCGCCGCCGCCATCTCCTGCAAAATAAGCTGTACGCGGCGGAAATAGCGCTCGCCTTCTTCGGTGAGGCTGAGCTGGCGGGTGGTGCGGTTGAGCAGGCTGACGCCCAGCTTCATCTCCAGCTTTTTCACCGCCCGGCTGACGGCGGAGTTAGCCTGGCCTAATTGTTCGGCTGCCCGGCTGAAGCTGCCGCTTTCCACCACCGCCACAAAAATTGCCATCTCTTCCGATGTCGCCTTCATTATTGCCCCTGTCGCAAAATTATTACGCTATTTTAATGATAACTGACACTTATGCATCATAGTTTTACGGGGGCGCAGGCGGAGGGCCTGGTCCCATTAATGATGTTTTACCCGAATAGCGTTGAAAGTGTGCGCTAAAATCCCTATAACAGAAAGGCTACTCTGCTTCCGGGGCGGCTCACAGCGACAGAGGTTTGAAACCAAAAGTGCGAAAGAATACCTATGCTATGCGCTATATTGCCGGTCAACCTGCTGAGCGAATTTTGCCGCCAGGTTCATTCGCGAGCATTGGTCAGGCACTGCCACCTGGCGCGCCCTTAAGCAGTGACGATAAGATCCGCGTGCTGGTGTGGAACATCTTTAAACAGCAGCGGGCGGAATGGCTCTCTGTGCTGCAAAACTTCGGTAAAGACGCCCACCTGGTCTTGTTGCAGGAGGCGCAAACCACCCCTGAACTGGTGAGATTCGCCACCACCAACTATCTGGCTGCCGATCAGGTTCCCGCTTTTGTGCTGCCGCAACACCCCTCCGGCGTGATGACGCTCTCCTCCGCGCATCCGGTCTATTGCTGCCCGCTGCGCGAGCGCGAACCCATCCTGCGGCTGGCGAAATCGGCGCTGGTGACGGTATATCCGTTACCGGATTCACGGCTGCTGATGGTAGTAAACGTCCATGCGGTGAATTTCAGTCTCGGCGTCGATGTTTACAGTAAACAGCTGCTGCCAATTGGCGATCAGATCGCGCAACATAACGGCCCGGTGATCATGGCCGGAGATTTTAATGCCTGGAGCCGCCAGCGTATGAACGCGCTGTACCGTTTCTCCAGAGAGATGTCGATGCGCCAGGTGCGCTTTACTGACGACAACCGCCGTCGCGCCTTCGGTCGTCCGCTTGATTTTGTCTTCTATCGTGGTCTGAACGTGGATCAAGCCTCCGTGCTGGTGACCCGCGCCTCCGATCACAACCCGCTACTCGTCGAATTCAGTCCCGGCAAACCTGATAAATAAAGGCGTGTCAGGTCTGCCCCAGGGCAGGCCTGCAACCATGGCGCTGCCCTTCATTTAACTCACAGAAGGATGACACCATGACCACGCAATCCCATCACGATCACGTCGAAAAACAGTTTGGCTCTCAGGCCAGCGCCTATTTAACCAGCGCTGTACATGCCTCTGGCCGCGATTTACAGCAGCTGCGGACGCGGCTGGCCGAACATGCCGGCTCGCAGCTTCTGGATCTGGGATGCGGTGCGGGACACGCGAGTTTTACCGCCGCTGGCGTTGTGGCGCAGGTGACGGCTTATGATTTATCGGCACAAATGCTGGAGGTGGTGGCGAAGGCGGCGCGGGAAAAAGGACTGAACAATATTGATACGCAGCAGGGCTATGCAGAAGCGTTGCCTTTTGCCGATGCCTCTTTTGAGGTGGTGATCAGCCGCTATTCCGCGCATCACTGGCATGATGTCGGCCAGGCGCTGCGTGAAGTGAAACGCGTGCTGAAACCGGGCGGGACGCTGATTATTATGGACGTGATGTCGCCGGGCCATCCGGTACGGAACATCTGGCTGCAAACGGTGGAGGCGCTGCGCGACACGTCGCATGTGCAGAATTATTCATCAGGCGAATGGCTGACGATGATCGCTGAGGCCGGACTGATTTGCCGGACGCTGACCACCGATCGTCTGGTGCTGGAGTTTGCGTCCTGGGTGGCGCGCATGCGTACACCGCAGCCGCTGTGCGAGGCCATACGCTTATACCAGCAAAGCGCATCCCATGAGGTGCAACGTTATTTCGAATTGCAGGACGACGGCTCCTTTACCAGCGACATCATTATGGTCGAGGCGCAGAAAGCGCAATAAAAGCGGGAGAAATAAAAAAAGCACCGGGGAAGCGGTGCCTTTTTTCATCATCAGGAGTCAGGTGTCGCGCTGTTCTTCACAAACAGCGTCAGCTGATCGCCAGGCTTCAGGTTATCGGTACTGTCGTTCCAGCGCATCACATCTTTGATGTTCACGCCGTGACGTTTAGCAATACTCGACAGCGAATCGCCTTTGCGAACGCGATAGGTAATGCTATCGCTGTTGTTCGCCAGGGTCTGCGCGCGGCTACCCGCACCGACGGTCAGGTTCTGGCCGACCTTCAGGCTTGCACCCCGCAGATTATTCCATTGCTGGAGATCTTTGGATGTCACGCCGAGACGTGACGCAATGCCAGAAAGCGTATCCCCTGAACGTACTTTATAGCTTCGGCTGGTCAGCGGTTTATTATCCGCGAGCAGCGTCGGCTGTACGGCAGCGATTTCGCCGGAAGCCAGTGATTCACGCAGCTGTTCTGCATGTTTCTGCGGCACCATCACATACTGAGGGCCGCTCGACCCGAGCGTCGAGCCTTTAACGCCTGCGTTAAAGGTTTTCAGCTTGTTCACGGGTATTCCCGCCATTTCAGCCAGCTGGTTAATCTCAACCGGGCTGTTCAACCTGACGCGCGCCAGCGCACGACTTTCATCTGTAGAAGGCAGACGAACGCCATAACGCTTGCTGTTCTTGAGAATATCGCTCAAAGCCAGCATTTTTGGCACGTAAATCCTGGTTTCCTGTGGCAGTGAAAGAGACCAAAAGTCCGTGGGTTTACCCCGGGCTTTATTCGCTTTCATTGCCTTCAGTACACGACCTTCACCGCTGTTATAGGCCGCGACTGTTAATAACCAGTCGCCGTCAAACATACGGTTCAGACGCTGCATCATGTCGAGCGCGGCCGTTGTGGACGCCACTACATCACGACGCGCATCGTAATTGCGTGTCTGTTTTAAACCATAATTGCGCCCCGTGCTCGGAATGATTTGCCAAATGCCTGCGGCATTGGCACCAGACGTCGCGTGTGGGTCAAAAGCGCTCTCCACTATGGGTAGTAGTACCAGTTCCATGGGCATGTTACGTTTCTTAACTTGCCCTGCTATCCAGTACATATACGGCTCTGCCCGTAAAGTTACATCGTGGAGATAGCTCTTATTGTTCAAATACTTCTGTTTCTGTTCGCGAATCCGGCCATTCTCCGGAATTCCCATCTTTAGCTCGTCGCCAATGAGAGCCCACAAGTCTTGATCCTGCGCGAAGGATGTCCCATCGTCCATCCAGCGTGCTTGACTCGTAAACTTTCCTGCTTCCCCTTGACCAGCTGCAGAAAGGCTCTGTGCGTGCTGTTGAACGTTGCCATCTTGATTAGCCTGGCAACCCACCAGCAGGACAGAGGCGAGTAATATCGCTTTTGCCTTCATGTGTGTGTCAATAGTTGCTTAAAAGACGACCGATCATAACGGCGATGTTTGCAGAAGACAAGCATAACCGTCAGAAGTCATCTTTCTTTGCCCGCAACCAGGCAAAACGCTGCTCAGGCTGTTGCAAATTTGTTTCTTTATTTATTTGATCAATTAAAACAGGGTCTTGCGTACGTAAAAATAAATTTATGTGGCGTTCATTTTTCAGAAAAACGGGTAATGTCTTTTCTTTTTTTGCGCGTAAGTCTTTAACTTTATTATAGTAATCATTTATGAGCGAATCGTGCGGTAGGATGCTGCGGGCAAACTTCATATTGGCTAACGTGTATTCATGTGCGCAACAAACGAGCGTTTCGTCCGGAAGGGCGGCAATTTTGACAAAGGACTGGTACATCTGCTCCGGCGTGCCTTCGAACAGTCTGCCGCACCCGCCAGAAAACATCGTGTCGCCGCAAAAAAGATAAGGGAAACTGAAGAAACAGATATGTCCTAAAGTGTGACCTGGCGTGGAAAACACCGCGAACTCCATACCCAAAACGGTGATTTTATCGCCCTCGGTTACAATTTCTGTCGTGCCTTTACCCTGGGTTTCCGCCGGACCGTAGACCGGAATATCGGGATACTGTTGCAGTAACGTCTTCATGCCGCCGACATGATCATTGTGATGATGCGTCAGGAAAATAGCGGCGGGCTGCCACTGGTTTTCTTTGATTGCATCCAGCACCGGCGCGGCTTCGCCCGGATCGACAATCAGACAGCGTCCTTCGTCGTTGCTGAGCACCCAGATGTAGTTGTCCTGGAAGGCGGGAATACTGTTAAGATTCATAATTACCTCTCAAAGCGTAGCGGAAGGTTGTGATGAAGGCGGCAAGGATACCTCAAACATTTGTGGCACCCGAACACTGGAGTGACTTTCCCGCAGGCGAACATTATCGTGCCGCGCTGGAACTGCAACTCAAGCCATGGCTGGCGAAAATCTATGGATTTCACCTGCTTAAGATTGGCAATCTCAGCGCAGAAATCAATGTCGAAACTTGCGCTATCTCGCATCAGGTCAATGTAGCGCCTCAGGGCGACGCCTTACAGGTGAGGGCGGATCCGCTGCATTTGCCGTTTGCCGATAAATCTATCGACGCCTGTTTACTGGCACACACCCACAACTGGTGTGGCGATCCGCACGGCTTATTGCGGGAAGCGGACCGTGTGCTGATTGATGATGGCTGGCTGGTGATCAGCGGCTTTAATCCGGTAAGCCTGCTTGGGCTGCGCAAACTCGTGCCGATACGAAGACAGTCGGCAATCTACCGCAGCCGCATGTTTACCATGATGCGACAGCTGGACTGGTTATCGCTGCTCAACTTTGAAGTGCTGCACTACAGCCGCTTTCACGTCTTACCCTGGCGCAGGCAGGGCGGAAAAATGTTGAGCACCCATTTGCCTGCCCTTGGCTGTATGCAGCTGATTGTGGCCCGCAAACGCACCATCCCGCTGACGCTCAATCCCATGAAACAGAGTAAGAGCCGGCAACGCGTCCGGCAGGCAGTGGGTGCGACGCGTCAGTTTCGTAAACCCTGATCAGGCGTCTGGCTGATAACCGATGTCGTCCTGAGTGGGATTCATGGCCGCCGCGCGCGCCAGCTCATCGCAGCGTTCGTTCTCCGGATGTCCGGCGTGGCCTTTCACCCACTCCCAGCGGATCTCATGCTGACCGAGGGCGGTGTCCAGGCGCTTCCATAAATCGACATTTTTTACCGGTTTTTTTTCCGCGGTTTTCCAGCCGCGTTTTTTCCAGTTATGGATCCACTGCGTGATCCCCTGGCGGACGTACTGGCTATCGGTGCTCAGCACCACTTCGCAGTGCTCTTTCAGCGCTTCGAGGGAGACAATAGCGGCCATCAGCTCCATCCGGTTATTGGTGGTCAGCCGATAGCCTTCGCTGAAGGTTCTTTCATGGCCGCGATAGCGTAATATTGCACCATAACCACCCGGACCCGGATTACCGAGGCAAGATCCATCGGTGAAAATTTCTACCTGTTTAAGCATCTCTGGTAGACTTCCTGTAATTAAAAACGGCAAGTAAAACGATAAGTCTGACATAAATGACCGACATGAGCACTGCAATTACACGACAGATCGTCCTCGATACCGAAACCACCGGTATGAACCAGCTTGGCGTTCATTACGAAGGGCATAAAATCATTGAGATCGGCGCGGTTGAGGTCATCAACCGCCGTCTGACCGGCAATAACTTCCACGTTTATCTGAAACCGGATCGGCTGGTGGATCCTGAAGCTTTTGGCGTACACGGTATTGCCGACGAGTTTTTGCTGGATAAACCGACGTTTGCCGACATTGCCGATGAGTTTTTAGACTATATCCGCGGCGCGGAGCTGGTGATCCATAACGCCTCGTTTGATATCGGCTTTATGGATTATGAATTCAGCAAGCTGAATCGCGGGATCCCGAAAACGGAAACCTTCTGCAAGATCACCGACAGCCTGGCGCTGGCGCGTAAAATGTTTCCCGGTAAGCGAAACAGCCTGGATGCGCTCTGCTCGCGTTATGAAATAGACAACAGCAAACGTACGCTGCACGGGGCGTTACTCGACTCCCAAATCCTCGCCGACGTTTTCCTGCTGATGACCGGCGGGCAAACCAGCATGGCGTTTTCCATGGAAGGGGATAATCAGCAACAGCAGGATGAAACCGGGATTCAGCGCGTTATTCGCCAGGCGAGCAATCTGCGCGTGGTTTTTGCCAGTGAGGAAGAAGTGATGGAGCATGAAAAGCGGCTCGATCTGGTACAAAAGAAAGGCGGAAGCTGCCTGTGGCGCGCCTGATATCCGTCGAAAAGCGCTAAAAATCAGCATGTGGGCGATTTTTGCAGCAACTGATTCAAAACTGAAGAAAAAGCGTTGACGCCCTGCATGGTAAACCGTAATATTCGCCTCGTTCCCACGGGAACAGTGGAGCGGTAGTTCAGTCGGTTAGAATACCTGCCTGTCACGCAGGGGGTCGCGGGTTCGAGTCCCGTCCGTTCCGCCACTATTCAAAAGCCCTGAATCAGCAATGATTCAGGGCTTTGTCGTTTCTGAAACCATCGTTGCATTTTGCCCTCTCATGACAGAAAGAGGGCAGCACGGATTTACTCCAGCGTAAAAGGATCCGCATCCTGCCAGGCAGGGAACTTCTCGCGGTATTCTTTCAGCGCCGACAGGGACAGTTCCGCCTCGATGCGTGTCGCCATATGCGGCTCGGCGGTCGCTAAGATCTCACCCTGCGGACTGACAATACGGCTGTCGCCCCGATAATGATGCCCGTTGCCGTCAGTGCCGACGCGGTTACAGCCCACCACATAGGCCAGGTTTTCAATGGCGCGCGCCACCAGCAACGATTGCCAGTGCAGCGAACGCGGCGCAGGCCAGTTGGCGACGTACAGCGCCAGATCATAATCATTGCGATTGCGCGACCACACCGGGAAGCGCAGGTCGTAACACACCAGCGGCAGAATGCGCCAGCCGCGCCACTCAAACACCACACGCTCATTTCCGGCTTCATAATGATGATGCTCGTCGGCCATACGGAACAGGTGGCGTTTGTCATAGTGATGCAGCGTACCGTCCGGCTCCACCAGCAAAAAGCGGTTTACCGGCCCGCGCTCGCTTTGCAGCGCCGCGCTCCCCGCCACCAGCGCATTGGTCTGCCGGGCCTTGTCATGCATCCAGGCGACCACCTCATCCTGCGGCAGCGATTGCTGCGCGGCTTCCATCGCAAAGCCGGTGGTGAACATTTCCGGCAGGACGATCACATCGCGCCCGGTGATGGTTTCCAGTTGTCTGTCAAAATGACGCAGATTGGCCGGGCCATCCATCCAGACCAGCGGTTGTTGCAGTAACGTAATTTTCAAACCAGGCACATTGTGTCTCCCGAAGATCCGTATTTTCACACTGTAGCACGGCGTTCAGAGAATGTGTTGGCAATAAAAAACCCCGCACGGGGCGGGGTTTGACAGTGCGCTTTAACGTCAGGCGGCTTCGATTTTACGGATATTCTCCGGCGGTGATGACTGCTTTACCGGCTGTGTCGCCAGCGCTTCCGGCTCAAAGTCATCGACGTTGATGCTGCGTAAGCGACTCTCTTCGGCTTTCGTCAGGATCGCGGCTTCTTCAGCGGTAATGATGCCTTTCGCCAGCGCATCACGCGCCAGTTCATCCAGACGGGTAAACGGCAGATTACGGCCCGCTTCCTTACAGATGCGCTGGTGGACAGGGTCCGCGGCCATCACGTCCAGCAGCGCCTCTTCCAGCAGACCAATCGGGTTGTACTCGCTCGGCGTCAAATACTGACCGCGACCAATACGCGACCGGGTGGCGCTCGGCGTTTGCAGGATCTTCGCCACTTTATGATCCAGTTTGTCCGACGGAGCAAGGTAGTGGCGGCCGGTCGGGAAGATCACGGCTCTCATCAATCCGGCGACCGCGCGGTTCGGGAAGTTAGCCAGCAGATCGTCAATCGCCTGTTCAGCTTTATAAATCGCATCCTGCACGCCCCAGTGCACCAGCGGCAGATCCGCTTCGTGACGCCCTTCATCGTCATAACGTTTCAGGGTCGCAGAGGCGAGGAACACCTGGCTTAATACATCGCCCAGACGCGCGGAGATACGTTCGCGGCGTTTCAGACTGCCACCCAGCACCGCCATGGAAATATCGGACAGCAGGGCGAGGTTAGCGCTCAGGCGATTAAGGTGCTGATAATAACGTTTTGTCGCATCATGGGTCGGCGAACGGCTGGTCAGGCCGCGCGTCAGGCCGAGCCAGAAGCTGCGCACCATATTGCTGCCGACGTGCCCGATATGTTTGAACAGCAGTTTATCAAAGGCATTCAAATCATTTTTCTGCGCGGCGTTCATCTCATCCAGCACATACGGATGGCAGCGGATCGCGCCCTGACCGAAAATCATCATCGTACGGGTCAGGATGTTCGCCCCTTCCACGGTAATGGCGATAGGGGAGCCCTGATAGGCACGTGCCAGGAAGTTGCCTTCGCCCAGCATAATGCCTTTACCGCCGGCGATATCCATGGCGTCAATGATTGACTGCTGACCGCGATGGGTACAGTGGTATTTCACAATTGCTGACAGCACGGCCGGTTTTTCACCGAGCATAATGCCGTAGGTGATGAGCGATGCCGCCGCGTCCATCACATAGGCGTTACCGCCAATACGTGCCAGCGGCTCTTCAATACCTTCCATCTTGCCGATCGCTACTTTGAACTGGCGACGGATATGGGCATAAGCGCCGATGCCCATCGCCACCGATTTCAGACCACCGGTAGAGTTGGACGGCAGCGTGATACCGCGACCCACCGACAGACATTCCACCAGCATACGCCAGCCCTGACCGGCCATTTTCGGACCGCCGATAATGTAATCAATAGGCACGAAAATATCGTTGCCGCGGGTCGGCCCGTTCTGGAACGGCACGTTCAGCGGGAAGTGACGGCGGCCAATTTCCACGCCCGGCGTGTTGGTGGGGATTAACGCACAGGTAATGCCCAGATCCACTTCACCGCCGAGCAGTTTTTCCGGATCCGAGAGTTTAAACGCCAGGCCAAGTACGGTGGCGATAGGAGCAAGCGTGATATAACGTTTGTTCCAGGTCAGGCGCATACCGAGTACCTGCTCCCCCTGCCAGTCACCCATGCAGACGATACCGGTATCCGGGATCGCGCCCGCATCTGAACCCGCTTCCGGGCTGGTCAGGGCAAAGCAGGGGATCTCCTGCCCGCGCGCCAGGCGCGGCAGATAGTGATTTTTTTGCTCATCGGTACCGTAGTGCTGCAACAGCTCCCCCGGACCTAATGAGTTAGGCACGCCGACGGTGATCGCCAGAATACCGGAAACCCCGGACAGTTTTTGCAGTACGCGGGACTGCGCATAGGCGGAGAATTCCAGGCCGCCGTACTCTTTTTTGATGATCATCGCAAAGAAACGGTGCTCTTTCAGGAACGCCCACAGTTCCGGCGGCAGATCGGCCATCTCATGGGTGATCTGAAAATCATTTGCCATGCGGCAGGCTTCTTCCACCGGCCCGTCAATAAACGCCTGCTCTTCAGCGGTCAGACGAGGCTGCGGATAGTTATGCAGCTTTTTCCAGTCAGGATTGCCCTGGAACAGATCGCCTTCCCACCAGGTGGTACCGGCATCAATCGCCTCTTTTTCCGTGCGCGACATCGGCGGCATCACTTTGCGGAAGCTGCGGAATGCCGGAGCCGACATCATGGACTTGCGCATGGATGGCACATTGAACGGCACCAGTATGATCGCCAGCGGCAACAGCACCCAGATGGACCATAACCCCGTCAGGCCCAGCAAGGCGGTCCACGCCAGCAGAATAACGCTACTTAATACCAGACTGACGCGGTGATAAAACAGCACACCGAGCAGCGCCATGGTTGCGAGGATACTCAAAATTATCATAGAAAATTGCTCCCTGTCTTGTAGGAGGTCTGACCACTTGTGATGTTATGGTTGTAGTGGATGTCATTTTATTTAGCAATGTGTTTACAAGATAATTACAACCTGGTTCACATTGTTGGGGCGGGGGAGCGCACGAAAACCGAAAAGGCCCGGTGATATGTCAGGCTTATACTTCTCGCCCGAAACGCTATCCGGTACACTGCGATGAGTTAACCTCATCCATTTTTAAGGATACCCTCATGTACCAGGATCTGATTCGTAACGAACTGAACGAAGCGGCGGAAACGCTGGCGAATTTTCTGAAAGATGAAGCCAATATCCACGCCATTCAGCGCGCGGCGGTACTGCTGGCAGACAGCTTCAAAGCGGGCGGTAAGGTACTTTCCTGCGGTAATGGCGGTTCACATTGCGATGCCATGCATTTTGCCGAGGAGCTGACCGGTCGTTATCGTGAAAACCGTCCTGGCTATCCGGCTATCGCTATTTCTGATGTCAGCCATATTTCCTGCGTCAGCAATGATTTCGGTTACGACTATATTTTCTCGCGTTACGTGGAAGCCGTGGGCCGTGAAGGGGACGTGCTGCTGGGGATCTCTACCTCCGGTAATTCCGGCAACGTGATCAAAGCTATTGCCGCGGCGCGTGAAAAGGGCATGAAGGTGATCACCCTGACCGGGAAAGACGGCGGCAAAATGGCCGGATCTGCGGATATTGAAATCCGGGTGCCGCATTTCGGTTATGCTGATCGTATTCAGGAAATCCATATCAAAGTGATCCATATCCTGATCCAGTTAATCGAAAAAGAGATGGTTAAAGCATAACTCTCATCGGGGGCAGACGCCCCCGAAGCGTGGTGGAGGTGTTGTATGTGCGAACTGCTCGGGATGAGCGCCAATGTGCCTACCGATATTTGCTTCAGCTTTACCGGGCTTGTACAGCGCGGAGGCGGCACCGGGCCGCATAAAGACGGCTGGGGTATTACCTTTTACGAAGGCAAAGGCTGTCGCACGTTCAAAGATCCACAGCCCAGCTATAACTCGCCGATAGCAAAGCTGGTACAGGATTATCCCATCAAATCCTGCTCCGTTATCGCCCATATTCGCCAGGCAAACCGTGGCGAAGTGGCGCTGGAAAACACCCATCCTTTCACCCGTGAACTCTGGGGCCGCAACTGGACCTACGCCCACAACGGCCAGCTGACCGGCTATAAATCGCTGGAAACCGGCAACTTCCGCCCGGTGGGGGAAACCGACAGCGAAAAAGCCTTTTGCTGGTTGCTGCATAAGTTAACCGCGCGCTATCCGCGAACGCCGGGCAATATGGCGGCGGTGTTCAAATACATCGGGACGCTGGCGGAAGAGTTGCGTGAGAAGGGCGTGTTTAACATGCTGCTGTCGGACGGGCGCTACGTGATGGCCTACTGCTCGACTAATCTGTTCTGGATCACAAGGCGCGCGCCCTTTGGCGTGGCGACGCTGCTGGATCAGGACGTGGAGATCGACTTCCAGAAAGAAACCACACCGAATGATGTGGTTACTGTTATCGCCACTCAGCCGTTAACCGGCAATGAAACCTGGCACAAAATCATGCCAGGTGAGTGGGTCTTATTTTGCCTCGGGGAGCGTGTAGTTTGACGCCAGCTGAGGCTGCACTGCGCCTTTAGCAATCGGCTTGCTCACCACATAACGCCCGTCCACCACCGACACGACAGGCGGCTGATGGGTGCTGGCGAAATAGTCATATCCCGGCTTCAGCTGCTTCCAGAAATCGGCATAGTAAGAGTATTTATGACGCGCCATATTGGCGTCGGTCATGCGGAACGGGTAAATGCTCACCTGCACGCTTTGCTGACCAAAAATCAGCGCGCCGGTCACAAACTGGAAGATCTCATCAATGCCGGAATCGGTCATCGCATAGCAGCCGACAGAGACACAGGCGCCATGGATCATCAGGTATTTGCCTTCATAACCGTGAGCACGATCGTAGGCGTTCGGGAAACCGATATTGATGGCTTTATAGAAGCGGCTGTCCGGCTTTAGCTGACTGCGCTGAACGTTATAAAAACCTTCCGGACTTTTGAAATCGCCCTGACGCTGTTTCGGCCCCAGTCCGCCTGAATAGTTACAGATCTTATAACTATCAAGAAGCTGATACTGCTCGCCCATTTTGACGTAGAGATCAAGGGTGCGTTCTTCTTTGAAGATCTGGATGTAAACCGGCGACCCCATCAACTGCTGCTTGTACTCTTTGCTGACCGGCGTGGTTGAACTGTTGCTGCTAAGCAGCCCGGCAAACGAGACGCACGGGATCAAAAGCATCGCAAGAAATAATGCGATTTTGCGCATACTGCTGGTTCCTTGATAAAACGTAATTCACATTGCCAGGACGGCAAAAGGGATCCGAAATCAGACTAATCTGTGTCAGGAGCGCTCACATTAGCACCCCGGTAGTTTTTCGCAAGTCCGGATAAGCGCGTTTACACTATGTTTAATTGCGCCATTGCCGTTGATTATCCCATTGCTCACAAAATCATTACAACTGCTTCTCATAAACGGCAGTAAGGCTGTATACTTATCCAGTATGGGTGAGGGTCTGCGATGCGTAAAATAATACACGTTGATATGGACTGCTTTTTCGCAGCAGTGGAAATGCGCGACAACCCCGCGCTGCGTGATATTCCCCTCGCCATCGGCGGCAGCCGGGAAAGACGCGGCGTGATCAGCACTGCCAACTATCCGGCGCGCAAATTTGGCGTGCGCAGCGCCATGCCCACGGCGATGGCCCTGAAGCTTTGCCCGCATCTCACCCTGTTACCCGGTCGTTTCGATGCCTATAAAGAAGCTTCCGCGCATATCCGGGAGATTTTTGCCCGTTACACTTCGCACGTTGAACCCCTTTCCCTTGATGAAGCCTATCTGGATGTCACCGACAGCGTGCACTGTCAGGGCTCGGCCACGCTGATGGCCCGGCAGATCCGCCAGGCCATTTTTGATGAACTTCAGCTCACCGCTTCGGCTGGCATTGCGCCGGTAAAGTTTCTGGCGAAAATTGCCTCCGATCTTAACAAGCCCAACGGTCAGTACGTCATTACCCCGAACGAGGTGCCGCAGTTTCTGCGCACGTTACCCTTATCGAAAATCCCCGGCGTCGGCAAAGTGTCGGCGGCGAAGCTGGAAAAGCTGGGATTGCGCACCTGCGAAGACGTACAGCGCGCCGATCTCGCTATGCTGCTCAAGCGCTTTGGCAAATTTGGCCGCGTGCTGTGGGAGCGCAGCCAGGGGATCGACGAGCGGGAGATCACCAGCGAGCGGTTACGCAAATCGGTCGGCGTGGAGCGCACGCTGGCAGACGATATTCATGAGTGGTCAGAATGCGAAGCGCAAATTGATTTTCTTTATGACGAGCTGGAACGGCGGCTGGCAAAGGTTAAACCGGATCTGCGCATTGCCCGTCAGGGGGTGAAGTTAAAATTCAACGATTTTCAGCTCACCACCCAGGAGCACGTCTGGCCGTGCTTAAACAAAGCCGATTTGCTCGCCATCGCCAGAAAAACCTGGGATGAGCGGCGGGGAGGGCGGGGCGTCAGGCTGGTGGGGCTGCACGTTACGCTGCTCGATCCACAGCTGGAGCGGCAACTGGTGCTGGGGCTTTAATTGGGGGAAAAGTGCCAGGTGGCGCTGCGCTTACCCGGCCTACAGTGTTCATGCAGGCCCGGCAATCCCGTACAACATTGCACGGGCGAGCTGTTGTAGGCCCGGCAAGCGAAGCGCCGCCGGGCGTTTATCACAAAGCTTACGACTTAGCCGGGATCGCCTTCAGCAGTTCAGTCAGCAGCGTCCAGTACTGGCCCACGCTTTCAATATGCACCTGCTCATCCGGCGAGTGCGGCCCGGTAATGGTTGGCCCGATAGACACCATATCCATATCCGGATACGGTTTTTTGAACAGACCACATTCCAGACCCGCATGGATCACCTGAATGTTCGGCGTCTTATCAAACAGACGCTGATAGGTTTCGCGTACCAGCGCCATCACCGGCGAACTGGCGTCCGGCTGCCAGCCAGGGTAGCTGCCTTTGGCGGAGGTTTTCGCGCCAGCCAGCGTCCCGAGAGATTCCAGCATGCTGACTACGTACTCTTTACCGCTGTCGATCAGCGAACGGATCAGACAGATGATCTCTGCGCTGTCGTCCTGCATGGTCACCACGCCGACGTTCAGCGAGGTTTCCACCACGCCTTTTGCCACGTCAGAGTTGCGGATCACGCCGTTCGGGGTGGCATTCAGCAGCTGCACGAACGCATCGCGGGACTGGCTGGTCAGCGCGGCTTTATCCGTGGTGGTCGCTTCCAGAACCACGTTCAGGTTCTTCTCTTTCGCTTCCAGCTCGTTTTTCAGAATGTCGAGGTAAGTGCTCGCCAGGGTTTTCAGCTCATCAGCTTTGTCAGCAGACACGGCAACGGTGGCGAAAGCTTCACGCGGGATGGCGTTACGCAGCGTACCGCCGTTGAAATCCACCAGACGCAGATCCAGCGCTTTCGCGTGACCGGCCAGGAAGCGGGCCAGCAGCTTGTTGGCGTTGCCCAGCCCGAGGTGAATATCACCGCCGGAGTGACCGCCTTTCAGGCCTTTCAGCGTCAGCTTAAAGGTCTGGAAGCCCGCCGGGATGGCTTCACGGGACAGCGGCAGGGTGGAGATAAAATCAATCCCGCCCGCGCAGCCCATGTAGATTTCACCCTCTTCTTCAGAGTCGGTGTTGATCAGAATGTCTGCCTGCAGCCAGTTGGCCTGCAAACCAAAGGCGCCGTCCATACCGGCTTCTTCGGTCATGGTCAGCAGCACTTCCAGCGGGCCGTGCGCCACGCTGTCGTCTGCAAGCACTGCCAGCGCAGAGGCCATACCAATACCGTTATCCGCGCCCAGCGTGGTGCCGCGTGCTTTTACCCATTCGCCATCAATATAAGGCTGGATGGGATCTTTGGTGAAATCATGCACGGTGTCGTTGTTTTTCTGCGGCACCATATCGAGGTGCGCCTGAAGGACGACCGCCTTACGGTTTTCCATACCGGCAGTAGCCGGTTTGCGGATCAGGATGTTACCGACGCTGTCGCGCTCAGCAAACAGGCCTTTCTCCTGCGCCCAGCCCATAATGTGCGCGGCCAGTTGTTCTTCATGATAAGACGGATGCGGAATGGAACAGATTTTGGCAAAAATATCCCACAGCGGCTGTGGAGATAATTGAGACAGTTCAGACACGATAAGTCTCCTTGACATAGACCTGTAAAAGAAATGTACAGGTTGCAGGGTTAGCAAATAAACACCATGTGCAATGCTTGCGCGATAGGCTGGCAGAATACCACTTTATTGGCGGCCTGGTACTGTGACGCACGTAAAAAGCAGCGCAGGTGCCCCGTAACACTGGTTTTTAGTGCGTCGGATCTCTATAATCTCGCGCAACCCATTTTCCCCTCGAACACTTTTTAAGCCGTTTTAAAATAGGCTGGGACACTTCACATGAGCGAAAAATACGTCGTCACCTGGGACATGTTGCAAATTCACGCCCGCAAACTGGCCGCGCGCCTGATGCCGTCAGAGCAGTGGAAAGGCATCATTGCCGTTAGTCGTGGTGGTCTGGTGCCGGGCGCACTGCTGGCACGTGAATTAGGTATTCGCCATGTAGATACCGTATGCATCTCCAGCTACGACCATGATAACCAGCGTGAGCTGACCGTGCTGAAACGCGCGGAAGGCGATGGCGAAGGTTTCATTGTGATCGACGATCTGGTGGATACCGGCGGTACCGCGGTTGCCATTCGTGAAATGTATCCAAAAGCGCATTTTGTTACTATTTTTGCAAAACCGGCTGGTCGTCCGCTGGTTGATGATTATGTAATTGATATTCCGCAGGATACCTGGATTGAACAACCCTGGGATATGGGCGTGGCCTTCGTGCCGCCGATCTCCGGCCGTTAATCCCCGCATCTATTATGCCTTTTCAGCGCCCGGTTATGCCGGGCGTTGTTCATTTTAGCGCCCGGCAGGTTACAATAGTCATTAGTGACGTATTCATGGAGGCTGCGCGCAATGACCCAGGCTAATCTTAGCGAAACCCTGTTTAAACCCCGCTTCAAACACCCTGAGACGTCGACATTAGTCCGCCGTTTTCAGCATGGCACGCAACCGGCGGTCCAGTCGGCGCTGGATGGCAGAAACATCCCGTGCTGGTATCGCATGAACAACCGTCTGATGTGGATCTGGCGCGGCGTCGATCCGCGTGAGCTGCTGGACGTGCAGGCGCGCATCGTGATGAGTGAAGCCGAACGCACCGACAACGCCCTTTACGACACCGTGGTGGGCTATCGCAACGGCAACTGGATATATGAGTGGGCCACCCAGGCGATGGTCTGGCAGCAAAAAGCCAGTCAGGAAGAAGACGCTGCCCTCAGCGGCCGTCACTGGCTTCATGCCTCTACCCTCTACAGTATTGCCGCCTACCCCCATCTGAAGGGTGACGATCTGGCGGAGCAGGCGCAGGCTCTGGCGAACCGTGCTTATGAAGAAGCGGCGCGACGGCTGCCTGGCTCGCTGCGCGAGCTGGAGATCCCCATTGCCGGCGGCGCGCCCTTAACGGCGTTTCTGCACATGCCGAAAGGCGACGGCCCCTTCCCGACGGTGCTGATGTGCGGCGGGCTGGATAGCCTGCAAAGCGACTACTACACCCTTTATGAGCGCTATTTCGCGCCGCAGGGCATCGCCATGCTGACGCTGGATATGCCGTCGATTGGCTTCTCGTCAAAATGGAAGCTGACCCAGGACTCCAGCATCCTCCACCAGCACGTGCTGAAAGCGCTGCCGGATATTCCGTGGATTGACCATACGCGCGTCGCCGCCTTTGGCTTCCGCTTTGGCGCGAACGTCGCCGTGCGGCTGGCCTATCTGGAATCGCCGCGCCTGAAAGCGGTGGCCTGTCTGGGGCCGATGGTGCATGCGCTCCTGACCGACAGCGCCCGTCTGAGCACGATACCGGAAATGTATCTTGATGTGCTGGCGAGCCGTCTGGGGATGCACGATGCCTCGGACGAAGCGCTGCGCGTGGAGCTGAATCGCTATTCGCTGAAAACGCAGGGGCTGCTCGGACGCCGTTGCCCGACGCCGATGCTGTCCGGCTTCTGGAAGAACGATCCCTTTAGCCCGGAAGAAGAGTCGCGTTTAATCACCTCGTCATCTGCCGATGGCAAGCTGCTGGAGATCCCGCAGAAACCGCTGTATCGCAATTTCGACCGTGCGCTGCGGGAAATTACCGACTGGATTAATCATAAATTGCGTTAATGCATTGCTAATTTATGCCGGTTTGGTAAAACAGTGGCTACACATAAGGAGATTGCAATGACGTTACCGAGTGGACACCCGAGAAGCCGACTTATTAAGAAATTCACCGCACTTGGCCCCTATATCCGGGAAGAACAGTGCGAAGATAATCGGTTCTTTTTCGACTGCCTGGCTGTTTGCGTTAACGTTAAGCCAGCGCCGGAAAGCCGCGAATTCTGGGGCTGGTGGATGATAATGGAAGCCCAGGAGAAGCGCTTTACCTACAGCTATCAGTTCGGCATGTTTGATAAAGAAGGGCACTGGCAGCCCGTCGCGATCAAAGACAAAGAAGTGCAGGAGCGTCTGGAACATACGCTGCGCGATTTTCATGGTCGTGCCCGCGATATGCTCTCCACCCTTGAGCTGAAGCTTGAACCTGCTGATGACTTCAAAAAAGAGCCGGTGAAACTCTCGGCCTGATTTGTCGCTAAACCTCACGCATAAAAAAACGCCCTTCATCGCTGAAGGGCGTTTTCTTTTCTGTCATCAGAACTGATAGGTCACGCCAACCGCTACCACGTCGTCGCTGCTCAGACCCAGCTGATTGTCGTCGTCGATCTGGTTGATTTTGTAGTCAACCATCGCCGACATGTTTTTGTTGAAGTAGTAGGTCACGCCCACATCAATGTATTTAACCAGATCTTCATCGCCGATCCCGCCTTCGATGTCTTTACCTTTGGACTGCACGTAGCCCAGAGACGGACGCAGGCCGAAGTCGAACTGGTACTGCGCCACGGCTTCAAAGTTTTCCGCTTTGTTAGCGAAACCGCCGGAGATCGGGGTCATGTTGTGAGACACCGCGTACATGGCGGCCAGGTAAACGTTGTTGGCATCATACTTGATGCTGGTGCCCCAGGCGTCGGCTTTGTCGCCCTGACCACGCGCCTGCAACTGTTGCAGATCGGTACGGTCCGAGCTGGCATAAGCGCCGGTGATAGTGACCGGGCTGCCGCCGAAATCATAGGCCAGAGAGGTGCCCCAGCCGTCGCCGTTCTGTTTGTTCGCCGCGCGGGTGCCTTCGTTTTTACCCTGATACTGTAAGGTCATGTCCAGGCCTTCCACAGCGCCGAACAGGTCGGTGTTGCGGTAGGTCGCCACGCCAGTAGTACGCTTGGTCATAAAGTTGTCGGTTTTACCCAGAGAGTCGCCGCCAAATTCAGGGAACATATCCGTCGCCGCCTGCACGTCGTACATCACGCCGAGGTTACGACCATAATCCAGAGAGCCAAAATCTTTGATTTTCAGACCTGCGAAGGCCAGACGGGTTTTCTGCGCGTCAGATGCGCCTTCGATTTTGTTACCGGCAAATTCCGCTTCCCAGCGACCAAAACCGGTCAGCTGATCGTTAATCTGCGTTTCGCCCTTAAAGCCCAGACGCACATAAGTGGTATCACCGTCACTGCCAGCATCGTCGCTGAAGTAATGCATGGCTTTAACTTTGCCATAGAGGTCCAGCTTGTTGCCGTTCTTGTTATAAACTTCTGCCGCCTGTACCGATGCGGAAGCGACAATGCTCATCACCACTAATGCCAGAGTACTCTTTTTCATTTTGATTCCTGATTTGAAAGACACGCTAATATTCGCTGGGCTTATAGCCCCGTGAAAAAACATGAGGGGTTTTAACGCTCTGGAATGAAGGTTTTATGACAAAGTCGGATTAATTTGAAAAAAATGGATTTATTTGCTACTGCCATAAAAGTGTCAAATTCTGCCGTTAGGCTTGCTGATCCCGCGCAATAAAAAACGGGCTTTTTACGCAGGTTATTGGCAAGCGCGCTGACTCCTGTTAAAACGTCCTTTCCCATCTTTTTTCTTATTTGTTTAACGGCAGAGAATCATGAGTGACAGCCAGACGCTGGTGGTAAAACTGGGCACCAGTGTTTTAACGGGCGGATCGCGCCGCCTGAATCGCGCCCACATTGTGGAATTAGTCCGCCAGTGCGCACAGCTGCATGCCGCCGGGCATCGCATTGTGATTGTGACGTCCGGGGCGATTGCCGCCGGGCGCGAACATTTAGGCTATCCGGAACTGCCGGCGACCATCGCCTCCAAACAACTGCTGGCGGCGGTGGGGCAAAGCCGTCTCATCCAGCTGTGGGAACAACTTTTTTCCATCTACGGCATTCATGTCGGGCAGATGCTGCTGACCCGCGCCGATATGGAAGATCGCGAACGTTTCCTTAACGCCCGTGACACCCTGCGCGCGCTGCTGGACAACAACATCGTGCCGGTGATCAACGAAAACGACGCCGTCGCCACCGCTGAAATCAAAGTGGGCGATAACGATAATCTCTCGGCGCTGGCCGCGATCCTCGGCGGTGCGGATAAATTACTGCTGCTGACGGATCAGCAAGGGCTGTTTACCGCCGATCCGCGCAGTAATCCGCAGGCGGAACTGATTAAAGACGTTTACGGTATTGATGACGCCCTGCGCGCCATTGCCGGAGACAGCGTTTCCGGCCTCGGCACCGGCGGGATGGGAACCAAACTTCAGGCCGCTGACGTGGCCTGCCGCGCCGGTATCGACACCATTATTGCCGCGGGCAGCCGTCCCGGCGTGATTGGCGATGTGGTGGAGGGGATCTCTGTGGGGACGCTGTTCCACGCCCAGACCTCACCGCTGGAAAACCGTAAACGCTGGATCTTTGGCGCGCCGCCCGCCGGTGAAATCACCGTGGATGAGGGCGCGACCGAGGCGATCCTGCAACGGGGCAGCTCCCTGCTGCCGAAAGGCATCAAAGAGGTGAACGGCAACTTTTCGCGTGGGGAAGTGATCCGCATCCGTAACCTGGAAGGGCGCGACATCGCCCATGGGGTAACCCGTTACAACAGCGATGCGCTGCGTCGTATCGCTGGCCACCACTCGCAGCAAATTGATGCGATTCTGGGTTATGAATATGGCCCGGTCGCCGTCCATCGTGACGATATGATCACCCGCTAAGGAGCAGACGTATGCTGGAACAAATGGGCATCGCTGCGAAAGCAGCATCGTACAAACTGGCGCAGCTATCCGCCCGTGAAAAAAACCGCGTGCTGGAAAAAATGGCCGATTATCTGGAAGCGCAGACGGAGGCGATCCTGCTGGCGAACGCCGAGGATGTGGCAGAAGCGCGTCGTAACGGCCTGAGCGAAGCCATGCTCGACCGCCTGGCGCTCAATCCCGCGCGCCTGAAAGCCATCGCTGACGATGTCCGCCAGGTGTGCAAGCTGGCCGATCCGGTGGGGCAGGTGATTGACGGCGGTCTGCTCGACAGCGGTCTGCGTCTGGAGCGCCGCCGCGTGCCGCTTGGCGTCATTGGCGTGATCTATGAAGCGCGTCCTAACGTCACCGTGGATGTCGCCTCCCTGTGCCTGAAAACCGGTAACGCCGCCATTCTGCGCGGCGGCAAAGAGACCTGGCGCACCAATGCCGCGACCGTGAAGGTCATTCAGCAGGCGCTGCAAGAGTGCGGTCTGCCCGCCGGTGCGGTGCAGGCGATCGAAAGCCCGGATCGTGCGCTGGTGAACGAGATGCTGCGCATGGACAAATATATCGACATGATGATCCCCCGYGGYGGYGCAGGTTTGCATAAACTTTGCCGCGAACAGTCCACCATCCCGGTGATCACCGGCGGGATCGGCGTGTGCCATATCTACGTGGATGACACCGCCGAGATTGATCCGGCGCTGAAGATCATCGTTAACGCGAAAACCCAGCGTCCCAGCACCTGTAACACCGTGGAGACGCTGCTGGTTCATCAGCATATCGCGGATACCTTCCTGCCTGCGCTCAGCAAACAAATGGCGGAAAGCGGCGTAACGCTGCATGCGGACGACGCCGCGCTGGCACAGTTACAGGATGGCCCGGCGCAGGTGGAAGCGGTGAAAGCGCAGCAGTACGATGATGAGTTTTTGTCTCTCGATCTGAACGTGAAAATCGTCGCGGATCTGGATGACGCTATTGCGCATATTCGCGAGCACGGCACCCAGCATTCAGACGCGATCCTCACCCGTACGCTGCGCAACGCGAATCGCTTTGTGAATGAGGTAGATTCGTCAGCGGTCTATGTGAACGCCTCTACGCGATTCACCGATGGCGCACAGTTTGGTCTGGGGGCAGAAGTGGCCGTCAGCACGCAGAAGCTGCACGCCCGCGGCCCGATGGGTCTTGAAGCCCTGACCACCTATAAGTGGATCGGTTTTGGCGACGATACCATTCGTGCTTAAATGAAACAGGGTGATGCAAAAGTAGCCGGTTGATTAGAAAGGTTATTGACGCATCGCCCTGTTAGTTTTAACCTTCTACACCGTCATTCACGCCCGTGAAGACGTCTCAGGGCCGATATAGCTCAGTTGGTAGAGCAGCGCATTCGTAATGCGAAGGTCGTAGGTTCGACTCCTATTATCGGCACCATT
>NZ_CP127837.1:2101560-2111792 GCF_030291195.1 Enterobacter sp. PGRG2
CTTCGGATCTTACAAAGGATGAGTCAGTCGTTAAGCATGCGACAGGTCTATTAACCTTTGCGCCGCCTGTAAGTCTGCCAGGGTATCGATATCGTGGGTGATACCGTAATCCGACAGGAAAATATCTTTAACCTCTCCCCGTTGTCGTGCGCGTCTCACTATTTCTTTTGCTCCCATATTTCCGGAAAGGGCACTTAATTCAGCACGGTATTTGTGCCGGAACCCGACCGGATGACCTGGGTTACGCTGGTAGTGAGGCACCACAATCGAATTTTCTTCGAGCTCCGCGGCGACGCGTTGCAATGATGAAGGCTGAATTAAGGGAAGGTCGGCTGGCAGAATTAGCCATCCCGAAGCCTCAGGCGTGGCGTGAATGCCAAGAGAAATAGACTCGCCCATGCCGCTCGTTCCACCTTCAGGGCAGACCAGATGCCATTTCAGCTTCGCGTTTTCGACGGCTTCCAGCACATGTTCTAAAACCGGCTTGCCGTTGAGCTGTGCGGCTAGTTTATGGGTACTGCCCCCGGAAGCAAGAAAGCGCTCCCCACGCCCGGCTGCGAGGATCAGGACGACGGGGGCTGGCATGGATCCTCCTTCTGATGGAGACGTACAGAGGCGACCTCTGCCAGCACGGAGAGTGCCAGAGTATGCGCATCGCGGGCTTTAGGGAATATCCCGACAGGCGCTCTGATTCGCTCTGTCTCCTCCTTACACCATCCCAGTTCGTGGAGCTTTTGCAGACGCAACGTGTGCGTTCGATAACTGCCCAACGCGCCGAGATAAAAGGGTTTCGCCTCGCGCGCGGCCTGCAGTACTGGCAGCTCCCGGTTGAGATCATGGCACAGCAAAATTACCGCCGTGTCGGCATCTATCTTAGCGCTGGCTGAGGATGGAAAACGGTCAACGATATGGCTGTCATAGCCTGTTGCCGCCGCAAGGCTGGCGGTTGCCTGTGCTTCAAGAGAACTTCCGTAAATCATCAGCCTTACGCAAGGCCTGAACCCTACCTCAAAGCCATTGAGATTCCAACCCGTTCGGGTTTGCGCGGGCAGGCACACCAGCGATTGTGCTTGCGGATCGTAGCGCAGCCCCGCCGGTTTTCTTTGTTCCAGACGGTTCAGCACGGCAAGAAGGGGCCGTGGTGAGCGCAGCTTATGGAGCGTCAGAGTGATCCCGCCACCGCAGGGCAGAATAATGTCGAACCATGGTGAACCCTCGCCGTAGCGAATGTCGCGATCGCGGCCTGAGACCATCACCTCCAGCGCTTCAAAAGCAGTGGCGGCTTCCACGCAACCGCCGGAGACAAAACCGCAGTAGCGGCCATCTTCGCGCACCACCATCTGCGCCCCGAGTGGTCGCGCCGCGCCGCCGCGTATCTCAACCAGCGTCACTAACACCGCCGCTTTACCGGCCATCAGCGCTTCCACCGCAAAACGCAGAATGGTCACGGGGTCATCGGTAAGAAACGCCAGTTCCGGCTTATGCAAGCGCTCGTCTATATCAAAAAGCGAGTATGACATTGCTCCTCCTTAAACCACATCCGGCAGCTTATCGAGCAGCTTATCCAGGGTGATGGGGTAATCCCGTACCCGGACACCAGTGGCGTTGTAAACCGCATTGGCGATAGCCGCGCCTACGCCGCACAGGCCGAGCTCACCCACGCCTTTGGCTTTCATCGGGGAGGAAATGGGGTCGGTATCATCCAGGAAAATGACCTCCTGTAACGGAATATCCGCATGGACCGGCACCTCATACCCCGCCATATCGTGATTAACGAAGTATCCCAGACGAGTATCCACGGCCAGCTCCTCCATCAGTGCCGCGCCCATACCCATGGTCATTGCGCCAATGACCTGACTGCGGGCGGTTTTAGGATTCAGAATGCGCCCTGCGGCACACACCGCAAGCATGCGATGAACACGGATCTCGCCCGTTGCGCTGTGCACACCGACTTCAACAAAATGTCCGGCAAAGGTCGACTGCTGGTACTTCTCGCTGAGCGTCCCGAATTCAATACTCTCTTCTGCTGTCAGCCTGCCGCCAGACGTAGCCTCACGCAGCGCAGCGCTGCGCGTACCGCTGATAATTTTGCCGTCGGTAAACTGCGACTGCTCAGGATCAAACCCGACGGCTGAGGCAATCATCTCACGAAGCTTCACGCAGGCGGCGTACACGCCGGAGGTGGAGGTATTCGCGCCCCATTGCCCGCCAGACCCCGCAGAAACCGGGAAACTGGAGTCGCCGAGGTGAACAGTAACCTGCTCCAGCGGTACGCCAAGCATTTCCGCTGCCGTCTGGGCCAGAATGGTGTAGCTGCCGGTGCCAATGTCGGTCATGTCCGTTTCCACGGTAACGGTGCCATTTTCCTCGAGGTGAACCCGTGCGCCGGATTTTTCGAGCAGATTATTGCGAAAGCCCGCCGCGACGCCGATACCAATCAGCCACTCACCATCGCGCACCTGTCCGGGTGTGGCATTGCGCTGTTTCCAGCCAAATTTATCCGCCCCGGTGCGTAAGCACTCGATAAGCTGACGGCGGGAGAAGGGGCGTGTCGGCCTGGCGGGATCAACCTGAGTGTCATTCAGAATGCGAAACTCGACGGGATCGATGCCTGCTTTTTCCGCCAACTCATCTATCGCGATTTCGAGTGCCATTAATCCGGGGGCTTCGCCGGGCGCACGCATGGCGTTCCCTTCCGGCAAATCGAGCGTGGCGAGCCGCAGGCCGGTATGACGATTCGCCCCGGCGTAGAGAAATTCGCTTTGCTGCACCGCCGTTTCCGGCGTGCCGCCGGGCAGATTGCCAGACCAGCTTTCATGGGAGATAGCGGTGATTTTTCCGCTTTGGTCGGCACCTATACGCAGGTGCTGAAGGGTCGCGGGACGGTGAGTGGTGTTATTGGGGATGACGGGGCGGGGGAGCATGACTTTAACCGGGCGTTTTACCGCACGGGCGGCGAGGGCCGCCAGCAGCGCATCGCTTCTCAGGAACAGCTTGCCGCCAAACCCACCGCCGATGTACGGGGAGATAATTCGCACATTCTCCACGGGCACTTTCAGCGTTTTCGCCAGATCGGTGCGGCACCAGTCAATCATCTGGTTTGAGGTCCATACTGTGACCTTATTGCCCTCCCAGATGGCCATCGAGGCGTGCGGCTCCATCGCCATATGGCTCTGATCCGGGGTGGTGTAGGTGGCATCAATTCTCACTGCTGCGGAGGAGAACGCGCCGTCAAAGTCACCGACGTTTTTGTCAGGCGTATCTTCCGGGGGCTGACTGACAGTCGGTTTCTCATCCGCAAGAGAATAAGCCCCTCTTTCGCGGCGATAGTGTGCCTGTACCAGCGAGGCCGCCGCCCGCGCCTGTTCGAAGGTTTCTGCCACCACCAGAGCGATGGCCTGATGGTAATGCTCAATCGTGGGGCCGCCCAGCAGTCTGGCGGTGTTTTTGTCCCCTTTGCCGAGTGCCCCGGCGTTATCGGCGGTGATGACTGCCAGCACGCCTGGCGCTTTTTGCGCGGCGTCTATATCAAGGGCGGTAAGCCGGCCTTTTGCAATGGCGGAACCGACGATATAGCCATAGGCGGCGTTGGGCGCTATTTCGTGCCATTCGTAGGCGTAACGTGCCGTACCGGTCGTTTTCAGCGCGCCATCAATGCGGTCATGTGGACGACCGATAACCTTCAACTGATCAATCGGGTTTTCCCCGGCAGGTTTATCAAATTTCATGCCTGAGCCCTCGCTTCTGTCATTACGGAGGCAAGCGTTCGCTTCGCCAGCAGGAGTTTGAAGGTGTTTTCAGCGGTGGGACGTGCGCTGGCAAACAGCGTGTCATACACGGCCTGCGCCCCGAGGGGCATTTGCGCGTCCGCAGCCTCAACGCGCCAGGGCTTATGCGCCACTCCGCCCAGCGCGACGCGTCCACTGCCGTCTGGCTGGATGATCGCCGCGACTGACACCAGAGCAAAAGCGTAGGAGGCGCGATCGCGCACCTTGCGGTAGAAATGTGCCCCGCCGACAGGCGGTGGCAACGTTACCGCGACGATAAGCTCGCCGGGTAGCAGAGCGGTTTCAATATGAGGTGTTTTCTCCGGCGGCCGATAAAAATCAGCCAGCGCGATACTGCGAGCCTTTCCATCCGGTGTGATGGTTTCTACCACCGCATCCAGCAACCGCATCGCGACCGCCATATCGCTCGGATGAGTGGCAATGCAGGCTTCGCTTATGCCCACTACGGCGTGCTGACGGCTAAAGCCTTCAAGTGCCGAGCAGCCGCTGCCGGGCAGGCGTTTATTGCAGGGCTGATTGGTATCGTAAAAGTAGGGGCAGCGCGTGCGCTGAAGCAGATTACCTGCGGTGGTAGCCTGATTACGTAACTGGCCGGAAGCGCCAGCGAGAAGGGCGCGGGAGAGTACGGCATAATGCTGCCGCACGTGCTCGTGGGCTGCCAAATCGGTGTTCCGCACTAATGCGCCGATGCGCAGGCCGCCCGCGTCGGTTGCCTCAATCTTATCCAGCTCGAGCCCGTTGACATCGATAAGATGGGTAGGTGTTTCAATTTCCAGCTTCATCAGGTCCAGCAGATTGGTGCCACCCGCGATAAATTTTGCGCCGGGAACACGCTGAGCGCTGAGCGCCGCCTCAGCCGGGGTATTCACTCGTTCATAGGTAAATGCCTTCATGATTTTATCTCCCCCGCAGCGTCTTCGATGGCAGCAAGGATGTTGGCGTACGCGCCACAGCGACAGAGGTTGCCGCTCATACGTTCACGGATCTCATCGGCTGTCATTTCAGGCGGGGAAACCAGGTCGCGTGTGACGTGGCTTGGAATGCCGTCCTTAATCTCTTTCAGCACTGCCACCGATGAGCAAATTTGCCCGGAGGTGCAGTAGCCGCACTGGAAGCCATCATGCTTGATAAAGGCCGCCTGCATGGGATGAAGATGGTCTGGCGAACCCAGACCTTCAATGGTGGTGATCTCCGCCCCCTGATGCATGACAGCAAGCGTCAGGCAGGCATTCAGCCTGCGACCGTTGACCAGTACGGTACAGGCCCCGCACTGTCCGTGATCGCAGCCTTTTTTGGTGCCGGTCAGATGCAGATTCTCCCGCAAAGCGTCCAGCAGCGTGGTCCGGGTATCCACCTCCAACTGCTCGTTTTTACCGTTCACTTTTAGTGTGAGGGGCATTATTTCAGGGGCCGGAGTTGCAGCCGGAACGCTTGCTGCAAGCGTTGAATGAGGATAAACGACGGCTGTTGCCGCCGTCGCGGCACTGACTTTGATTAGGTCGCGACGGGTCAGACTCAAATCGTGCGGTTCATGATTGCCAATCCGATTATCTTCGGGGTATTCGCCGTGGTTGCTCATGCCAGGCCTCCGGTATGCAAAAGGGGAAATAAGAGTGCGTTGCGAGAATGCTGTTCGTTTTTTTAAACGTTAAGCATAGTCGGCGAGAGCAAAAAGAATATTCTTAAAACGCGAATGCCGTTATGTGTGGCCTGCATAGCAGAAACGCATCATCAGCCTTAAAAAAGCTATTTTTGTACAACAAAGTTACGCCGTCTGTGTCGGGATAATAAGCAGCCATTAAATCGCTTTGTATGGAACCTTTCCCGACAGGAATGTGGATATGTTAAAAAATACTCAGACACGTGCGTTTCATGTTATGGCAAAACCGTCTGGTTCTGTCTGTAATCTTAATTGCAGTTACTGCTTTTATCTTGAAAAGGAAGTTTACTATCAACAACATAATATAATGAGCGATAACGTTCTTGAGACGTATGTGCGAAGTTATATTGAATCGACGTATCCTGAAGATGAAGTCGCTTTTACCTGGCAGGGCGGGGAACCGGCGTTAGCGGGGCTGGCATTTTATAAAAAAGCCGTGTCGCTACAGCAAAAATACGGCGCGGGCCGGAAAATATCTAATAGTTTTCAGACCAACGGGATTTTACTAAACGATGCGTGGTGTCAGTTTTTTTCTGATAACGATTTTTTGATTGGCCTTTCGCTGGAGGGTCCGGCAGCGATCCACGATAAGTATCGTCTTACTAAAAGCGGTAAACCCACCCATCATCGGGTTATGCGGGCGCTCGCCCTGCTGCAAAAGTACAAGGTAAAATACAACGTACTGACATGCGTAAATCGCCATAGCGCTCAGTACCCGCTGGAGATTTATCATTTTTTGCGTGACGCCGGGGTAGAGTTTATTCAGTTTATCCCGGTCGTGGAACGACTGGCGGATGATGACGCTCTGCAAGCCGGGCTAAAATTACATGCTCCCGGCGGGGATGGAAGCCGCGTGACGCCCTGGACGGTATTGCCTGCCGATTATGGTCATTTTCTTATTAGCGTATTTGAAGAGTGGCGTAAGCGGGATGTCGGCAGCATTTTTGTCATGAATATCGAATGGGCGTTTGCCCGCTTTATCAATGCCCCCGGCGCGGTGTGCCACCATCAGCCCACCTGCGGGCGCTCGGTTATTGTTGAGCACAACGGCGATATTTATGCCTGCGACCACTATGTCTATCCGCAACACCGGTTAGGCAATATTATGGGGGCAACCCTGGCGGAGATGATCGATTCAGCGGGCCAGGTAAAATTTGGTACTGATAAATATAACTCGCTGCCACGCCAGTGCCGTCAATGCAGGGTGTTACAGGCCTGTCAAGGGGGGTGCCCGAAGCATCGCTTTATGCGCAGCAAAGAAGGCGAACCCGGACTCAATTATTTATGCGAGGGCTTTCAGCTCTATTTTAATCATCTGCCGCGCTGGTTAAAGGCGATGACCGATCTTATCGCCAGTGGTCGGCCAGCCAGCGATATAATGCATGCGGATCTCATTCACATTAACAGCGCATCAAAGAAATGAAAATAAAAAACGGCCATACCAGATGGCCGTTTTGCGCAAAGCTTACAAATGAATCTGTACTGAAGGCGGGTACTTATTGAGAATGTTATTATAGTTTTTGATTTCTTCCTGCAGGATTATCCCGACAGGAATATGGCGAATGCCAACACTCTCATCTTCCTGTGGATTGGTATACAGATTAAAGATCATTGATCCCGCTGTCTTGCTGATAGATCCTGTAAACCCTCCCTGATAGCCTTTACTGGTGAAAGCATAAGGTTGCTGGATCAGCGTATGGTATTTAAACTCATCAACCCGTACGGCGGAAAGCTGACCGTTTAAGAAGTAATGCTCAGCCCGACGATTAGATTGCCCTGTATTTCCAACAAACCAGGATGCCTGATTAACCCCATCGATAAAGGTACTTTTGGGAACCAGTTTCGCAAGTTCAGCGCCCGATTTTCCCGCCAGGGCAAGGCTGGTGGGGAAAATATCAGTGATATCAAATAAGCCGTCAGATTTGCGGGGCTGTATCATGCCTTTCCAGTAAACAAAAGTGGGAACACGGACGCCGCCTTCCCATGTCGATCCTTTTGATCCGCGGAAGGGGGTCCGGCCATAGGGGGCGACTTCGGCCTCCGGGCCATTATCAGAAGTAAAGACAATCAGGGTATTATCCAGTTGGTTGGTTTCTTCCAGTGACTTATAGAGTCGGTTAAAGACATCGTTCATTTCAACCATACAGTCGCTAAATGACGTTTTTGCCGGAGAACGACCGGCATAGTACGCATTCGGGTAATTATCGAAATGGCAGCCGCGGGTGCCGTAGTAAAGAAAGAAAGGCTTATCGCTCTTCTGCATCGTACGGATAAAATCTGCACCATACTGCGACCAGCGTTGATCTAAATCTTCCATATATTTGGGAGTGATCTCCGCAACTTCATTAAATGTTCCGCTACGCGTCGCATGAATATCGCTCTTATTAAACGGCAGATTTTTTATATATTCCTGGCGGGAGGGGCTAAGGGCTATCTCTGGGTTAACACTGGCGTCCCGCCATTCTGTATACATATCTGAAACGGAGAGGAAGCCACGGAAATCATCGAAGCCAACGTTCTGAGGTTGAGACTCTTTATTTTCTCCTATATGCCATTTACCGATGGCCTGAGTGACATAGCCTTGATCGTGTAGCAGCTGGGGTAATGTGGTGAAGCCTTGTAATCCTCCTTTCTGACCGTACATAGGGGGCACCAGAATGCCATGGTGGGCTGAGTATTGCCCGGTCATGATAGAGGCTCTTGTCGGCGATGAGCTGGGCTGCGAATAAGCGGATGTTAAAATAAGCCCCTGTTCCGCGACCCTGTCTATATCCGGCGTCGGGTTACCTACTGCCACGCCGCCACCGTTAAAACCAACATCCATCCAGCCCACATCGTCCATGATAAAAACCAGAATATTAGGTTTTTTACCCGTTTTCTTTTCTAATTCTGCGAGTTTTTGTGCCGTTTCCTTTTCCTGCCCGGCGTTATAGATTACCGGCATCATATTATCGGCCAGAGTAGTGGTTTTAGTGACCATATACTGCCCGGGCGTGTCATAGCCTTTATAGGCCTCAGTCGGTTGACCATTCGCGGCATTAACCATAAACGGGATAGCAAGTGTAATAGCCGACGCGACTGTTTTCATCATAAATAACTTATTCATAGGGTACTCCATGTTAAAGGCGATTAAATAAAAGCTCGACAGGCTTTTTTATTAACGGCCGAAGGTAATGTTCAATCCTGTAAAGAGAGTAAATTGCGGCTCATAATCCCCATTATGTGCCACGGTCCACTGAGGTTCGATAAAGGTATTGATTATGTTACTGCCTGATTTCCATGCCCGACCAATACCAACGCCGACGGGCAGATAGTAATCATCGTTTTGCACGTTATAAGTCATTATCCCTGACGAGCGCAGATACCATCCTTGGGGAAGATTATGGAAAACAAAAGGTTGTAATGTGAGAGTCTCAACGTTGGTCCGATCTTTATCACCCGCGAAACTTTTCTGCCATTGCAATAATCCACCAAACAGACCACTGCCGGAATCCTGTACGACAACAGCGGAAAAGCCTGCCAGCCATTTACCGGAGCCTGTTTCGTCCTGTGAGGCTGAATCCAATGTTAATAAGGGGCCGACACCGAGTTTAACGCCTTTTTGCTTAAGCAAAAGAATGTCAAAAATATTAATATCGCCGATGCCGGTATTATATCCGCCGGAAATTTGCGGTCGTGTGACAACCGGTACTGACATTCTGAAAATTTGGGGCACAGGGATCAATCCCGGCGCTATGGGGATCGTCCCGCGCAGGAAGAAATCATCAGTATGTTGTTCGCTGCCATAGAGTTCAGGGGTGTAATAATTATGAAAAGCCAGGGCGAAAGCCGGATGCAGCGGGTTATTAGATTGATTCGCAACACTGGCACTCTCACCCCATGCATAACAAGATAAAGCCAGCAGGCTCCCGGCCCAGAAAAGCCTGGTGTGATGAGTAAAAGCGATCATTTTTTCGTGTCCTTTTACCATGCATACTGCAAGCGGAACGTCCAGCCATCGACGTCAGCAGAATATTCCCGATGCTCAACAATATTGCTGTATGCCACCATGCCGCCAAACTGCGGGGATAACTGAAACCCTATCGATGTACCGAGCATGACGTTGTTACTCCGGTCGTCCTGCACTACCCCATTGATTTTCGTTTCACCGCCACCGGCCCATGAACTATCCAGAGAGATCCATAATTCCGGGGAGAGGGTATAACTCACATGCCCTTCAGCAGCATAGGATGGTCGTTGTGACAGTGTGTTATTACCTGAATAATCGTCATTGTCGGTGTAAAACGTCGCCCAGGTATTCAGCTCCAGCCAGACAGGGCCTATCGGATAACCGGACGCTAATTCTGGTTTGAATACCCAACGATTGGCCCCGGAATTTAATACGTTATTACTGTCATACTGACCATCGGGCACCGTAAGCCAGAATGCACCGGTTAAAAAGGGCTCTGGCGTCCATTTTCGAAACTCACTTTTGGATAAAGACGGGCCGCCAAAGATGTTATGCGCAAATACAATCTGGGTATCGCCGGGGTTTTCATTGATAAAACTTCCGGGGAAGCGGGCATTGTCCGGCGTGGCCGACAACCGTGTATAAGGCTGAACAATCTGGATAGCCGAGGTGCGCCCGTCAATTGAAAAGGTATAACCGTAACGAAAGAGAAAGGTATCGGCATCGATATTGACGCCGGGGGCATCAACGTTCATTGGCGCATAATAACCGAATATGATATTCAGATCTTTCGGTAAGTTCATCCAGTCGCGGGCATTATCAGCCGACGCGCCCG
>NZ_CP127837.1:2111855-2111929 GCF_030291195.1 Enterobacter sp. PGRG2
GTATGCAATGCGTTATGTTCATAAGCAATCCTTGTAGACACATAATGTGCCCTGGAACATAAACGCAATAAAAT
>NZ_CP127837.1:2112252-2112911 GCF_030291195.1 Enterobacter sp. PGRG2
GTCACAACATCCCGTACAGTAACGCTGAGACGGTCAGCACACCACCCGTTAAAACAATCATCGGCGTCACTCCACGCAGGGGACGCAGTGCATCGCGGGTATAAATCAGAAAGACCGGGATCAGGAACAGGAAGATAGCAATCATTGGCCCGCAGACGGTTTCAATAAGATTGATCACATTCGGGTTCACATAGACCACAGCAAACGACACGGCGAACATCAGCAGAAACGCGATTGTTTTACCTTTGCTCTCAGTTACGCCGGTTGTTTCAGTCACCAGATCGGCGAAGGTTTCAGCAACCGGCAGGCAAATCCCTAAAAAGGATTTCGTCATGCCGATAATGGCGATCAGCGGAGCAGCATAAAAAAGTAATCCTGAGCGTCTTTCACCTTCCATTACCGATAAGACGTTAAGGTTTTGCGCTTTCGCGGCGACAAAGGTCTCATGAGGAATGCTCAGGATACAGCTCAATACAAAGAAAATAATACTGAAAAAGATCAGAGTATAAGCCAGGCGAACAACCAGCACGGCTTTGGTTTCTCCGCCGTTATGCTTCTCACGATAATGTGCCGCCAGCGGGGAAATTAATGGCGTTGAACAAAACGCGAAAGTGATCAGCGGCAACGTCAGCCACAGATTTTTTATGGTTTCACCGGTT
>NZ_CP127837.1:2112951-2155019 GCF_030291195.1 Enterobacter sp. PGRG2
CCAGCTGCCAGTCAGGGATCTGCACGGCGGCGATAATCACCACCGTCAGGGCAAAGGGCAGCGCGAGAGTGCTTAAAATGCTGACCACTTTCTCACGTCCTTTACTCAACACCATAAACAGACCCGCGACGATAATAAACGCCAGCCATGCGCGGCTCATTATCGTAATATGAAGATGATCGCTCAGGAGATTATCCAGCGCGTTTACCAGCGATACCGCGTAAACCAGCGTGACAGGAAAATGCGCCAGACAAAAATAAACCCGTACCGCCTTTTGTCCTTTCGCGCCGAAGAAAGTGCCAAACATCGGCAGGGATTTATCTGCCGTCTGGTGATCGCGCATAAACACGCGGCAAATCAGCACGTGCGGTACTATAGACAGCGGGAAGGCGAGAAGCAGAAGCATAAAGAACACCAGCGGCCCACGCGTACCTATTTCTACGGGCAGAAACAACGTCCCCGCGCCAACGGTGGCACCGTAAACGCCGAGCATCCAGATGGTATCTCTGAATTTCCATCGAGGTCGGGAAGTGGCAATGTTTTCTACAATTTGCGTAGTCATAGTGTCATCTTTCATTAAAGGTTATTCAGAATGAGCTTAAGCGTGGCTGATGTATATATGGGTGGCCAGCAGTAAATGGAAATTTTAGTTAACAACCAAAGGCAATTGTTAAATTATTCCTTTGGAAGCTACGATCCATTCTGAAAAAACGCTTCAATTTAAATAATCACCTGCTATTTAATTATCATATTCGCAGGGCGATGGAAAGGGAATTTGTCCGGCATCAATTGCGGGACGCAGTATGTACTAAAAAATCGGCTGAATGTTACAGTTTTAAATAATTCTGCAACATTCGCTGGTGCATTACACTAACAATGTTTTTTAGCGGTTAATTATCGCGGGCGCGATGTAAACGAAGTTAACTAAAGTTAAACTGATAATATGTTAAGCAGCATTAATACTTGATTGAATGTCGGCTGTGCGTTATTTTTTGTTGCCGGGTGCATCCAATGTGCCGTCATTCCTGATTAATAACGATTTAATTTTATGAAAAAGACGCTTTTAACTTTGGCTATTTTATTGCCTGTGGGAAACGCGTATGCGCATGATAATTGTGCTGCGCTGGATAACTGGCAGTCTGAATGCAGCGCCGCAGAGCAGGCGGTGGAGGATAAAATAAACCAGACGCAACAAAATGGTATAGACAGCTGGTTAAACGATATTAACAACGAAGCGGATCGCCTTGGCGTCCATTTTGACAGCCCCGAAGAGGTTAATTACTGGAACGAGCATCATTACATTACGTGGGGCGACACCAGCGTATCCGATGATTTACTTGCTCAGTTGCATGATAGTATTACGGGGCATCACGACACCAGTAATCCCGATAATAACGGCAGCGATAATAACGGCGATAACAATAATAATAACGCCGATAACAATAATAACCCCGACAATACCGACAACCCTAATACTGACCCGGCGGATAACGGCGATACCTCACTGGCTTCGGTGATCGGTTACGCGGATGCTGTTTCCGATCACGCCGAAGCCGCCGCAGAAGGGCACGCCGATGACGCCGCCGCCGCAGCTGAAAAGCACGCCGACGCTCATGCGGACAGCGCCGCGGCTCATGCCAGAGCGCAGGCTAACACCTACACCGATGAACAGTTTGCCGCTGCGGAAGCCTACGCCAAAGTGCTGGCGGAATCCTCCGCGCGTTATGTTGATCAGGGCGTACAGGATGCAAAACGCTATACCGATCGCGTCGCTAAAGGTTTGCAAAAGCAAATTGATCGCAATAACAAAGCGATTAAACGCCTCGGTGCCAGCGCGCAGGCCACCGCTAACCTCCATTACAACGCTAACCGCAGTGGCTATGCCGTATCAGTAGGCGATTATCGCGGCGAAACCGCGCTGGCGGGCGGTTTGCAGTTCAGAGCGGGTAATCACAGTGCCGTTACGGTGCAGGGCAGTTATGACGCTGAAGCCTTTGGCGGCAGCGTCGGTTTACATGGAGACTGGTAACAGATGTCACCTTACATGAAGCTTTTTCTTTATCTGCTCATCGTTGGCTGGGGATTGTTTGAGGGCGTACGAAATAACCCTGATAAATAACCTCCCTGGAATTTACTCACCCGCATAATGTTCATGGCGGGCCATCAGTATCCTCATCAGTGAGATGAGGATACTGACCTCATTTGCAGTGCTGCCTGATGTCAATCACTATCCACAATCACCCAACATAAAATCTGCGAAACTAGACATTTGTCGACTTTTCATCTTAAAGTCGGGATTCTGCTGTCAGACAACGCTGGTGTTCAGTTAACAAATGGTTAAATAATATTTTGCCGGGTGTAAATGACCGACCGAAAACCTCCATGGTCGGCATACAACCGGTGTTTGCAGTCGCTACGACACACCTCTTTGGGAGAATTTATGCATTCCTCTGTTAATAAAAACGAAAGCCGGACTTTCTTCGGGCATCCTTATCCGCTTGGCTCGCTGTTCTTCACGGAAATGTGGGAACGATTCTCCTTTTACGGCATTCGCCCGCTGCTGATTTTGTTCATGGCCGCCACCGTCTACGATGGCGGTATGGGGCTGGCACGTGAAAATGCCTCGGCCATTGTGGGGATCTTTGCCGGTAGTATGTATCTTGCCGCGTTGCCGGGCGGCTGGCTGGCGGACAACTGGCTCGGCCAGCAGAGGGCGGTGTGGTACGGCTCAATTCTGATTGCCCTGGGCCACCTCTCCATCGCGCTGTCGGCCATGATGGGCAACAGCATGTTTTTTATTGGCCTGATGTTTATCGTCCTTGGCTCCGGGCTGTTCAAAACCTGTATTTCGGTGATGGTCGGTACGCTTTATAAAAAGGGCGATGCGCGTCGTGACGGCGGCTTCTCGCTGTTTTATATGGGCATCAACATGGGATCCTTTATCGCGCCGCTGATTTCTGGTTGGCTGATTAAATCCCACGGCTGGCACTGGGGCTTTGGTATTGGTGGCATCGGCATGCTGGTGGCGCTGGTTATCTTCCGCCTGTTTGCCGTACCGGCCATGAAACGCTACGACAGCGAAGTGGGTCTCGATTCCACCTGGAACAACCCGGTGGCGAAGAAAAACGGCGTCGGCGGCTGGCTGCTCGGCCTGGCGGCAGGCGTGGCAATTGTCGTGGCGCTTATCGCGCAGGGCGTGATTGTGATTAACCCGGTCGCTGTCGCCAGCGTGCTGGTATACGTTATTGCCGCCTCGGTGGCCCTCTACTTTATCTGGCTGTTTGTCTTTGCCGGGCTTAACCGTAAAGAGCGCGCCAGACTGCTGGTGTGCTTTATCCTGCTGGTTTCCGCCGCCTTCTTCTGGTCGGCCTTCGAACAGAAACCGACGTCATTTAACCTGTTCGCCAATGACTATACCAATCGTATGATCGGTGATTTTGAGATCCCTGCGGTGTGGTTCCAGTCCATTAATGCGCTGTTCATTATCATTCTGGCGCCGGTGTTCAGCTGGGCATGGCCGATGCTGGCGCGTAACAATGTGCGCATGAGCAGTATGACCAAATTCGTGATCGGCATTTTGTGCGCTGCGGGCGGCTTTGGGCTGATGATGCTGGCGGCGCAGAACGTGCTGGCGAACGGCGGGGCAGGCGTATCGCCATTCTGGCTGGTGGGCAGCATCCTGATGCTGACCCTCGGCGAGCTGTGCTTAAGCCCGATTGGTCTGGCGACCATGACGCTGCTGGCGCCGGAAAGAATGCGTGGTCAGATGATGGGGCTGTGGTTCTGCGCCAGTGCGCTGGGCAACCTGGCGGCGGGTCTGATTGGCGGTCATGTGAAGGCGGATCAGCTGGATATGCTGCCGGATCTGTTCGCGCGCTGCTCTATTGCGCTCCTGATTTGCGCGGCGGTGCTGACCCTGCTTATCGTTCCGGTGCGTCGTATGCTGGAAAATGCCCAGGTGAAAACTGAAGCAAAACCGGTTGCTGATGCCTGAGTGATATAACGACGCTATGGCAGGTGTAAGCCTGCCTTAGCGTCTTGCCGTATCAGGCATAGCGACCAAAGACATGATAAAGACCCGTCAGGTTATTGACTGCAAATTTATGATAAATGTTGCGACGATGGTGGCTCACCGTTTTGCCGCTGACGTCCAGATAACGTGAGATTTCCTTATTATTTCGCCCTGAAATAATGTAGGGCAATAAATCACTTTCCCGCTTCGTCAGGTTCTTCTCTTTTTCAATATGATACAGCCGCCTGTTTTTGGTGACGATAATATGCTGATTGCCGGAGGCAAAATCCTTCAGGCACGCCTTTAATTTGCGGATGGCACTGACGCAATCAATTGAGTAATCGGAAACGGTATTGATAAGAATATTTTCAATGGTGTTTTCGAAGCAGCTTTCACGCGTAATAAATATAAAATAACTATCTGGATACTTATTCTTAACAACCAGCAGATCGATGAGTTGCTGAATGTCTGACTGCCCATAATCCACCACTATCGCTTTTGTTTGACTAAGTATTTTCTTGGTGAATGTATTAATGGTATCGCTGTACATCACCCGTGAAAAGGATTTGCACTCGGTAAGTAGTTGACGGGAAAGCTCATGAAACCCTTCACGAAAGAAGCTGCATGACGTTATTACAGCGATCATTATCCATAACCTTTATTAAAAATATTCATGGTGGCAATAATTACCTGTGACGGCAATAAAAGGCAATTAAGAAATAGGATTTGGATTATAAGAAAACTCTTACCAAAAAAGAAGCAGATCGTGCGGAGAGATTATTTTTATTACGATGGTGCTTAATAACTGTATATAAAACAGGTGGCTATGTTTCTCTTTGAGATAAATCGTATTAGGGCAGCAACTGTCTGAATGGATCGCGAACTTTCCTCTGATATGTTTGGAGTCGTAACAAAATGTGAACTCATTAATTAAAGTACAGGCCCGCTGTCGGTAACGGGAACGCCGTAAACAAATCGCGGCGCATTACCTTAAATAAGGCTGAATACTTAAGGAGTATGGTATGGAGAAGAATTTCCGCATCACCCGCATTGCCAGAAGTGTAGGGCTGGTATTAGGTGGCAGTCTTATCGTTCCTCACCTCAGCGCTGCAAATACCTGTGTCTCTTATAGCGCCGGAACCTGCGGGCTTAAGGAGTTGCAGGTCACTACCAGCCTTAATCCAAAACCGACAGCCTGGTATTTTACCAGCCCAACCCAGGATGCCGCCATTAACGGCGATGCGGCCGCGAAAAGCATCTATTTCGCCAGCGGTACCTCGTCACGTGGCGATAATGACATTCAAAACCTGTTGGTTGATGGCGCGAAATTAGATAACGCTTATATTAACGCCAGTAAAAAAGGCACCGCCAGTATTACGCTGGCGAATAACGCGTCCGTGGACTGGCTGGAGGCTGGCGGCGGCACCACGCATTTACAGATAAAAGTCGATCGCTCCACCGTGAACGGCGCGCAGGCGGACGTGGACTACGATAAGAACGGCAAAACCCCTGCCAGTAAAAACTATGCCAGAGGATCGGCGCTCTACCTCAGTATCACTGATAACGGTAACCAGAAAATCGATATTGTTAACGGCAGCGTGCTGAACGGCAGAGTGTTAACCGGCGGTGGCGGTATTCATGAAATAAATATCGAAGAGAGCCAGTTGAATAAGGGCGGCGTGGTGATCTCCGGTAGCCGCAATAACAATACCATCGCGTTGAAAAATAGCCGTATTGATACCGCCGGCGCGGTGGTGCCAACGGATAAAGCGCTGCACATTACCAGCTTCGCCACCACGGAAATCCAGAACGACATTGCGCTGGAAAACAGCCAGCTTAACGGCAGCATTTCGGTCACCAACCCGAAAACCGGTTTAAATACCCTGACGCTGAACGGCAGTACCGTGACGAAAACCACTAATGCCAATGGCGATGCGATTATCGTGAACGGCGGCACCTCCACCCGTCTGGCGGCGGCGTCCAGCACCATTAATGGCAATATCGCGCTGACCAGCAGCGATCATGTGCAGGTTGATCTGCAAAACGCTCAGCTTAACGGCAATATGACGCTCGGCAACGCCATCGGTATTGATGTAAAACTCAGTAATAATGCGCATATCACCGGCGATGTGATCCTCGCGGGTGACACTGTGCAGAGCGCGAACGTGCTGCTCGACAATGCCGTTATCGACGGTCACCTCTACGGCAGCGTCAACAGCGCCCTGACGCTGGCCCGCTCAATGACCCGTCTGGATGGCAGTAAATTCAGCAATATCAGTAAGCTGAATATTATCGGCCAGACCGCGATACAGGGCGGCTTTACCGACGGTAACGTCGGCCAGGCGTTGCAGGTGAACGGCGGCAAAGTGACGGCCCCCGTCGATCTGAGCCTGGGAAAACTGACGTTCAATGCGGCGCAGATTATGGCGGATACGCTCTCCCTGCGCGATGGCGCCTCGCTTGAGCTGACTAACAAGAGCCTGCTGCAAACCCGGTCAGCACAGCTTTTTAATCAGGACGCCAGCACTGATACCACTGGCGGATTTAACGCTACCGGATCGCGCATCCGCATTAATGACAGCACCCTGGTGTTAACCGACAGCACCTATCAGCTCGGCTACGTGAAGTCGATAAACCAGCTGCTGGAAGGCCACACCAATGGCGCGCTGGTGATGACCGGACAACTGGTCAACGGCGATACGGCCGTGGGCACTGTCACTATCGCCGACGCCGCGGTTGCCGGGGCGGTACTTTCAGAGGTGCAGGTCACGGCGGATAAAAACCATCTGGTGATAGGCGCGTCCGGCGCGCCGCTGCCGGAGGATGCCATCGGCGTGGAAAACAGTTTCGGCGCCGCGCAGCTGGTGCTGGAAGGCACGCAGGATGCAGAGGTTGAAATCACTGGCGGCCAGTCGCTGACGCTGACCGGGGCGATGGGCGGCGCGCTGATTGGTGTCGCCGGGGCGCCTGAGGCAAATGTGAATATCAACGTCAGCAACGGCGCGTTAAACCTCGGTGCCAGGGCCACGGGCAACACCAGCGGCACGCTGCATGGCAATATCAGCGTGGGCAGCGACAGCCAGATGAACGTGGTCGCCGGACACCACAGCGTGACCTCCGGCAACAGCGAAGCGGCCATAGTCAGCAGCGGTACGGTGAATATCTATCAGAACGCTATTTTTGACGCCGATCTGGCGTTGCAGGATGAGGCGCAACTGAACGTTCAGGGGGCGCTTAATGCGGAGCATCTGATCGCAGGGCAGGACGCCATGATCACCGTCGGCAGTCTCACCGCCGCGGGATCGCTGGTGGTGGGCGATGCGGATCTGCAGGGCGCGCGGATGTTTATCGACCCGGCATGGAAGAGCGGCGCCACCCTGAAAGACGCCTCGCAGGTGGTAATGGCCGGTCGCGAGGTGAATGGTCGCCTGACCACCGGGCAGAATGCCCTGCTGGTGCTGGGGGACACGTCCAGCGCAGCTGCGCTGCAACACTTCGCCGACAGCGGGCTTCGCTGGGGCAAAGAGAGTATTACCGCGGCACTGGCGATTGGCGCACCGCAAACGCTGGCGGCAGGAACGGGCGGTCTGCGTATTGATGGCTCGCTGACCAGCGCATCGGCTTCCCGTGACGCCACGGTGAACCACGCTGAATTTGGCGAACATTCACTGCTGATGGTGAATGCTTCCGCCGCCGCAGGGCACGGGGCGCTGAACGCCACTGACGGCACGTTAAAAGTGGCAGACTCGGCCGCGCTTTATATCGCCGACGCCAGAGCCAATAAAACCTATACCATTGCGAACGGTTTCAGTGACATCCAGCGGGAAGGGCAGGGTTGGCAGGGGGCGAACCTGGTGGTGAACAAGCTGCTTGACGCCACCACACAGGAAAATAACGGCGCGGTAACGGTCACCACCTCCGCCAAAGCGTCGCAGGTGGTCCTGCCGGGCGTGGCGATCGGTAATGCGCTCAACAGCATGATCAGCAGCGGGTCGAACTCGCTGGCCAGTCCGCACGCCAGTATTCGCCTGCTGTCGACTGCCATTGAAGATCCTAAAGTGCACAACAGCGAGGTAATCAAAACCGTCAACAGCGTGGCGCAACTGGCTATTGCGGGCGGGGTGCAGAGCAGCACGCTGGCGACCGGTATGGCCGCTGCCGGGGCGATTCAGGACAGACTGTCAGCCACCGGTAACGGGCTGCAAGCGGATAAGGATGCCAGCGTCTGGGTGCAGGCGCTGTATGGCAACCAGCGCAACCGCGATTTGCAGGCCTCGCGCATGACCTATGGCTATGACACCGACTTCACCGGCCTGATAGTGGGCAGCGATGTGGCTTATGAAAGCGCACTGGGGGCGATGCGCAGCGGCGGCGCGGTTCATGCCGGTAACGGTGAAACGGACTCAACGGGTGACTTCAACGCCACCAGTAATGATTTCAGCTTCTGGGGCGTCGCGCTGTATCAGAACTGGGCGAGTCAGGGCGCGAACGTCACTGCGGACATCGGCTACAGCGAAAACCGTAACGACCTTGAACAGCGTATTCCGGCATGGACAAATCTGGATGGCAAAGTGAAGGGCGCGGTGGATTCGCAGTTGTTCACCGTCGGCATCACCGGTGAATATCGGATTAACACGCCACTGGTGGAGATTGTCCCGCACGCGGCCGCTCGCTTCAACCAACTGACCACCCGCGGGTTCGATACTAACGGCAGCCGTCGCGACAGCCTGTTCATAACGGATCAAACGCGTCAGGATATCTGGCAGTTCCCGGCGGGGGTGAAGTTTACTAAAGCCTTCGCGCTGGATGCGGGCTGGGATCTGCGGGCCCAGGCTGATGTCGGGGTGATTGCTGCCGCAGGCGACACGCGCACGCAGAGCAGAGTCTCTGCACCTGGGATCCAGGCTTCTGACGTAATTGCCGCCGATGTGGTCGACAACACCGCGTTCAACGGACAACTGGGCGTGAAGCTGCACAAAGGCAACATGGCCTTCGGCGTTGGCTACAACATCACGGCGTCTGAGCACAGCACCGGTCAGACGATAGGCGCAACCTATAAACTTTCCTTCTGATAACATGAGGATCGCGGGCGTCAGGCCCGCGATTTTTTTAGCTTAAATCATGCAGGGCTTTATCGAGTGGCGGCGTAAGCGCCATCTCCGGAAACTCCACTGCCAGCCCGCGCCGTTCAGGCGTACAGCACATCACGCCCATTTTCGCCGGGCCACGCGGAAACCAGCCTAAACGCAGCAGCGGCCAGTGCTGGCCATCGGTGGAATACTGTAGCCGCAGGCTGTCGCCTTTACGCGTTAGCCGCAGCCAGAAAGTGCGCGGATCGCCCGGAAAAATCCCCGTCGCCCAGTCCGAATTCTCCCGCGTCAGCACGCTGCCGATAGCCGGCGCGCCATCGTTATACTCAATGCCGGCTTTTAACCAGTGGTGCTCGTCGATCATCAGCATGATCCCCGCCTGGTCGTACAGGGTGTTGAAATCTGCGCATACCTTTACCTGGAAGGTAAAGTCATCGGCGACTTCTGTTGCGAAGATATGCCCGGAAAAGCGCTCAAAGCCATACCAGGTCTTTTGCCAGAAGTCGGTCTTTTCGTCGGTAATAACCTGTAATTTACCGTTTTCGTAATGCCACTGCGCGGGTTCATTGATCCAGTTAAAATTTACTGACATGCAGCCTCCAGCGTCGTCAGGATGAAGTCTCAGTGTAGAATCTTTCATACAAAACAGCCTATGGCGTACGCACCATTTCATACTGGGCAATCACCATTTCCTTAAAGCCCGCCCCTTCAAACAATGAAGAAAAAGCGGACGGAACGGCGACGGGCGTACCAATCCCAGGATATTGCGCGTTGATTTTTTGCAGCAGCTTGCGGGCAAGGCCCTGACGGCGGTGCGCGGGATCCACGAAAAGATAGCGCAGCTGCGGCGTGGCTGTCAGCGTGGCGATCACCCCCCAGGCGTGCTCGCCATCTTTCACCACCCGACACGGCAGCGACGGGAAGCAGAGCGGATCGAGCTGCCAGGGCGTATTTTCAGCCGGGCCGCGATAAACCGCGCACAGCAGGCCATCCAGCGAGTCGTCTGCCAGTTCAGTCCTGGGTTCGACAAGCTTGCCCTGATAGCCGCACAGTTCGCGCGCGACGCAAAATCCCAGCGATTGATACAGCGCAATGGCAGGCCTGTTCTCGCGGATCACCTCAAGCGACAGAGAGGTGACCTCTGTTAGCCCGGCAAATAACGCGCTCAGCATCGGTTTGGTCAGCCCTTTACCGCGCCAGCCAGGCTGGATCGCAAAGGCCGCCAGCCGCGCGCGGTTGCCCCGCCGCGTAATAAGCGCGATCGCCACAGGCTCGTTATCCGCAAACCAGACGCAGGAATCTGCAAAGCTCAGCCCCTCGGCAATAAAGCGGGCGGCGAAGTGCTCTGGCGTTAGCGTAAAAGGAACAAAATAATCCTGAAAACAGCGCCCGAGAATATCCGTCAGCTCAGTGATGCTGAGCGCGTAAGCGGGTACGGCGGTAAAAGGCATCGCATCTCTCCATGAACAAATGAGTCACTTACTCTACAGGGTAACGCCGACGGTTACTGTTGGGTTGACGGCAAAAGGCAGCTACACTCAGTTTGCAGATAACATTGCGCATGTTGCGCGCTTTTGCCAGAGGATATGACAATGCACCACACGATGAAAAACGATCCTGAAGATACGTCAAAAGAAGAAACCCAGGGTTCCGGCCTGTTGCAGCAAAAAATGCTCGCCTCCCGCTCGATCATTATTTCCGGCGAGATCAACCAGACGCTGGCCGAAAAAGTAGTGACGCAGCTGATCCTGTTGCAAAGCATCAACAATGATCCGATTAAGCTTTATATCAACAGCCAGGGCGGTCATGTTGAAGCGGGCGATACCATCCACGACTTTATCAAATTCATTCGTCCGGAAGTGCATGTCATTGGTACCGGCTGGGTCGCCAGCGCCGGGATCACCATTTACCTGGCAGCGAAAAAAGAGCACCGCTATTCGCTGCCGAATACCCGTTTTATGATCCATCAGCCGTTAGGCGGCGTGCGTGGTCAGGCAACGGATATTGAAATTGAAGCGCGTGAAATTATTCGCATGCAGGAAAGGGTTAACAAGCTGATTGCCGACGCGACCGGGCAGCCGCTGGAAAAAGTGAAAAAAGATTCAGACCGTAACTACTGGATGTCACCGGAGCAGGCGCTGGATTACGGCGTCGTCGGTAAATTAATTCAGCACTATGATGATTTAAACCTCGACTAAGCCTGTATTGCGCGCATAAAAAAAGCTCCCTCGGGAGCTTTTTTGTCTGGCGGCGCCAGGACAGACTCGCTGACTTATTTTGTCAGTTCAGCGGTCATGTGCACGTTATTACTGACGTTAGCTTCAGTAATTTTATAGGATGCGCCAGCTTTCTCTGCTTTCGCGGCAATCTGCGCTTCAGCGGCGTCCAACGTGGAGGCAGAAGCGGTAACGGATTGTGCGAAAGCGCCGAAAGACATCAGGGACATAGCGGCTACAGCGGCCAGGGTTTTAACGTTTTTCATGATAATTCCTTAAACAGTATATTCGGTAAGAGCGTTAACTTTTTGTTCAGGGATCGCCAGTTACTGGAGATCGCCTGCGGTCAGGTTTTCAGGATCGAAAGCGTGACTGTATTCCAGGTGGTTCTGATGCACGGTGTTATCGATATTCGAACCGGCTTCAGGACGCGGTGTAGAGTTATTGGCTGCCATTGCGCCAAAGGAGACGGTGGCGGCCAGGATAAAAGCAGTAACTACGCTGATGTTTTTCATTTCTTATACCTTCTTTCATCAAGGGTCGTTATCGGCGACTTATTTATAAATGACCGCAGTACCGTGCAGCGTATTCGGGCCGGTAACAGAAGTGATGCGGTAAGACTTCGCGCCCATTTCATCGGCTTTCTGCGCCAGTTCTGCTTCCAGTGATGCGATGTTAGTGCCCGCGTTAGCTGAGATATGCCCCACTTTCTGCTGACCGGCGGGAGTCGCATCAACCTGCACCGCAGCGACGCTTGCGAAAGAGAGTGAACTCAGGATGGTGACGGCGAACAGAGCTTTAACGTTTTTCATAATCAGTACCTTCAGTATTCGGTGTAATGAGTGTCGTAAGTAATTACTTAACGATCGATAGACAAATGATAGATGTGATCTGCATCACACGTCAACCTTATTTTTTAATGACCGTTAATATAATTATTAAACCCATATAAATCATTTAGATACATGAAAAAATTTTTTGTATAAAACCTGCTGGTCATCGCTGCCGACTTGTTTTTATAATGATTACTATATAAATCACTGAAAGCAGGGGGCCGAATGACCATGCAGATGACAAGTTGTACGAAGAAAGGCAGGGGACGACCCAAAGTGTTTGACCGTGAGGCCACGCTGGATCGGGCGATGGAATTATTCTGGCAGCACGGCTACGAAGCGACCTCGCTTGCCGATCTGGTAGAGGCGACAGGCGCGAAGGCGCCGACGTTATATGCAGAATTTACTAATAAAGAGGGACTGTTCCGGGCGGTACTGGACCGCTATGTCAGTACCTTTGCCGCCAGGCACAAAGCGCAGTTGTTCTGCGATGAGAAACCCGTGGAGCAGGCCGTGCGTGACTATCTCACCGCGCTGGCCCGTTGCTTTACCAGCACAGATACCCCGGCAGGTTGTTTTCTGATCAACACTTCCGCCACGGTATCGGCATCTTCAGAGCAAATCGCCTGTGCTGTCCGTACCCGTCATGCACAGGAAGAAGAGATGCTGCTGGCGTTTTTAACGCAACGGCAGGAAAAGGGTGAACTGTCCGCCCACACCGATTTGTCAGCATTGACCGCTTTTATAAGCTGCCTGATCCAGGGGATGTCGGTCAGCGCCCGTGAAGGGGCGTCGCCTGAAGATCTGATGCAAATTATCGATACGACGCTGGCGTTGTGGCCGACGTTAGTTTCGTCTTAAGTCATTAAAATGATTGGTTTTACTGATAAATGGCGATACGGCCGGAAATGTGACCGGATACGATAATAAAAAATTTTCAGATAATTCTGCTAAAAAAGCACAATTTTAAGGCGGTCTGGTATAAACCATCTATAATCTCTATTCATACCTTTGAGGGTGAAAATGTGAACAATGGTTTTTACCGGATCCGGTACAAAGGTATCGTGCAGCTCGCATTCTATACGAATGAAGAAGTAGAAAACCTTGACACCGGTACGCAGACAATGGGTTTCTGGCGCTTTGTTGAGGGCTTTGAAATCGACAACAATGACGAGATTGGTGTACTGGGTGGGCCTTATGACGCCTTTGGAAACTCGCTGACGAGCATTGTATTAAGCAATGAACCTGTTTATACGGGTGGCATTTTCGGCAGCGGCGAACAAACGGAACAAATATAATCTCAGAGAGGCCGATCGGACGATCGGCCTTTCTTTTTACTGCTTAAAAGCAGCAGATGAAATTACGCCTGCTGTTCAGCAAGGATCGTCAGTTTCTCATCTGTGGCTTTTTCTTCTTCCAGCGTTTCACCCAGTAAACGGGCTGCTTCTTTATAACCCAGTTTCACCGCCAGTGCGCGAAGCGTACCGTAAGTGGCGATCTCATAGTGCTCGACCTTTTGCGCAGCGCCAATCAAACCAGCGTCACGTACCGGGCCCGCTTCTACAGAATCGATGATTTCCTGGGCTTCCTCGACCAGACCTTCTAACGCATGGCATTTCATTCGCTTAATGCGTACACCCTCAGTGGCTTCCACCAGTTGATCAAGACGCTCAATCTGACCTTGCGTCTCTTCAAGGTGTTGTTTGAACGCGGCGACCAGTTTCTCATCGGTGGCTGCGCGAGCCATTTTCGGCAGGGCACGCGTAATTTGCTTCTCAGCGCTGTAAACGTCTGATAAATCGTGAATGAATAAATCTTCTAAAGTCTTAATGGTCATTTTGTATTCCTTAAATAATCATTGGAGAAACAATCCGCAAATTATGCGGGATTACGCGATGGTCAGGTTTCAGTTTAGACGATCCTCAAAATTTGCAATGAAAATAAAAATTTAGATTATGGGATGATTCCTGGGGAAAATCAGGCGGGGGATAATTACGTCACCTGTATAAACTATGTGAAAGTAATACTTCTTTATTAATTGCCGGGCCGGGAAATACCAGAACAGCGGTATGATAAGTTGGCAAGTCAGAATTTTCCTTTAATCCTGTACGGAAAACGATACACTTCAACATACGTTGTAATGAAGTCGTTGAGGAAAGAACGATGCTTTCGAATATCCACACCCGTACCGGGCAGCCGTCGCTGTTCCGGGCAGGTGCCCAGGCCTGTTTCCCTACGCTCCCCGGTTACTGGAGTATCGGTATCGCGGCAGGCGCGATAGGGACGTTATCCGGCTTTTCTGTTGTGCAAATCACGCTGCTGGCAGGGTGTCTTTACGCGGGTTCCGCGCATTTCCTTTTTTACTCCTTATGGGCCGCCGGGGCAGAAACCGCCTCCATCGTGCTGAGCGTGCTGCTCGTCAACCTGCGTTATCTGTTGATGAGTTCCTCTGTCAGCCTCTTTTTCCAGCACAGCACCACGTATCAGAAAATTGTCAGCGGCCTGCTGTTGACCGATGAAACCTTTGGCGTGGCCGTACAGTATGGTAGTGAAGCAGGTGAAATTCCCTTTAAATGGATGCTTGGCCTGAACCTCACGGCCTGGATTAACTGGATCATCTCCTGCGTACTGGGAGCCTGGCTGGCGTCGTCGCTGCCTGCCGCACTGATGGAAGGCCTGAGCTTTAGCCTGGTATCGATGTTTATCGGGCTGATCCTGATGACCTGGTTTGCCAGTAAACGACAACGTCTGGAAACGCTGACTATCGTCACCGCGATGGTCATAACCCTGTTATTTCACTCATGGTCGAACACCAGCCTGGTTGTTATTTTTGCCGCTTCAGCGGCAGCTACCCTGGCGACACTGGTGTTGATCAAAATGGAAAAAAGGGGCAAATAACATGGACAGAAATATTATTCTGGCAATTGCGCTGGTGTCGATTGTTACTGCTGCCATGCGCGTCCTGCCGTTATTGTTATTATCCCGTATGCGTTTATCCTTCACGCTGCAACAATGGCTGGCTTTTATTCCCTCCGGAATTATGACCGCCATCGTGGTGACTGAGCTGCTTCAGAAACCAGCGATGACCGCCTCCGGGCTCAGCGTATCGCTGCTGGCGGCGATTGTCGCAACCCTGGTCGGCGCGCTTACCCGCAGCTTATTCGCCACCGTGATTAGCGGTATGGTCGCTTTTTCCGTGCTGCAATTAATGAGCTGGCTATAATTTTTTACCTGTTACTTTTAGTCACAGCTTTTCTGGCGCAGGGGATAACCTCTCCTGCGCCATGGACGACGGCCAGATCGCGCCATAATAAATGAAATTTGCGCTAAGCGCGTTTTGTAATGTAAAAGCCACAATAATTAAAAGTGAATAGCCCTATTTAACCGTTTTAATTTCGATGATATAAATATTCCGAGCATGTCACATCCCTAATTCAGGTAGTGCGAATTTGCCTAAATGAGATAACTACGCATCCGCCAGCACGTAAAAATGAAATATGCTTAACCGCTGTTGGTTTCTGGATGTAATAGAAACAATAATCTACATGCAATTCGCGAGGCCTGAATGATTATTCTCATTACCCTCAGTCAGAGGCTGTGCCTGTGTTAATGATCGCTGTTCGCTTTCGGGAGCAACGCCAGTAAAAATGATGACTGATGATAAAAAAACCTTTAATCCCAGGGATGTAGACCTGAAACACCTGAACGATCTGCTTAATCATAATTCCGACTGGATTTGGGAAGTGGATGCGCAAGGACGTTACACCTGGTCGTCGGAGGTGGTCACCAGTCTGCTGGGATACACGCCGGACGAAGTGATTGGTTGTACGCCCTTTGATTTTATGCCGCCGGGTGAGGCCGAGCGGGTGGCCGGTGCGTTTCTGGCTATTGTGCAGCAACAGATCCCCTTTTCCGGGCTGGTTAACCGCAATAAGCGGGCGGACGGGGAAGTGATCGTGCTGGAAACCAGCGGCATTCCGCTGTTCGACGAGAAGGGCGAACTGCGTGGCTATCGGGGTGTGGATCGCAATATCTCCACCCTGGGCGAACGCGTCCTGCAACTGGAAACCATCTACGATACCACGCCGGTGGCGCTGTGCATGATCGACCGCAACGGGCAGATGGTGATGTCCAACAAAGCCATGGCGCGACTGTTGAACCGCACCAGCAATGAAATTAACGGCAAGCCTGTTGTTGAGCTGATGCCGGCCTGCTGGCAGCACTTCGAGCGGGATTTTACGCTGGCGGATAGCGGCGCTGAACTCGCCGGGCGCGAAACCCACTGGGAAGGGCGCACCTTCTCATTGCATCCGGTGCCGGTACATGATGCGGCGGGTAATGTTGTCGGGCTGTCCGTCACCTGGGTGGATGTGACCGAACGGTATCAGGCCGAACAAAAACTGGCGGATGCCAATCAGGTATTACAGCAGCACGCCCAGCATGATTATCTCACCGGGCTGTTCAACCGTCGCTTTATGGACGAGTGCCTGAACCGTGAAATTATTCGCGCCTGTGAAAAGGGCTATTTTCTGTCGGTATGTCTGGCGGATATTGATTATTTCAAACGTTTTAACGACAGTCAGGGCCACCAGGCGGGGGATGCCTGCCTGCGGGATGTCGCTAACGCGCTGACCGCCGTGCGTCACCGGCCCGATGATAACGTCAGCCGTTACGGCGGCGAAGAGTTTCTGGTCATTTTACCCTGCACCGATCGCGAGGAAGCGCAGGCCATTGCCGAGGGTCTGCGTGAAAGTATTGAAGCGCTGCGGATCCCGAATGCCGCAAGCCCGACCGGTTTTTTAACTATCAGCATCGGCGTCGCCACACTCAATGGCAGCAAAACGCTGCCGCAGGACAAACCGCTGCCTATTATTGCCAGTGGCTTAATACGCCGCGCGGATAACGCGCTGTATGCCGCGAAAAATCAGGGCAGAAACCGGGTGGTTATTTCCCGGGAGCCGGAAGGCCATTAGCCCTGCACGTTATACTGATGTTGTTAACCGTTTTTTAGGATCTGGAGCATGATTTCTACCCTGATTTACCGGAGTCGCCTGACAAGCAGCTTTGACCCTTCAAAGCTGAGCGAACTGGTATGCGTCTCCCGGACCCGTAACGCCGCTATGGGTATCTCTGGCATCCTGCTGTTTGACGGTAGCCATTTTTTGCAGGTGCTGGAAGGCCCGCTGGAAAAGGTTAACCAGCTGTACGAGAGTATTAATGCCGATCCGCGCCACGACTCCGTGGTCGAACTGATGCGCGACTATGCGCCAAAACGCCATTTCCAGACTAACGGCATGGCGCTGTATGATTTACGCACCGGCAATCCGCGCGCCATCCTGCGCTCGGTGATCAGCGCCGGGGCGCTGAATTTCAGACTCGCCAGCGATGCCCGGGTGTACAAGTTTATAAAGTCCTTTATGCGCGGGCGCTGGCGCGATATTAATCCACGGCTGTCAGAGCCCGCTAACTGGGAATTTGTTGCGGAGAATCTGACCTTCACGCAACCGCAGGCGATGCTGTTTGCCGATCAGCCCTGCCAGTTTGCCATCCAGCCGATTGTCGAGCCGCTGCGCGGGCAAATTAGCTCCTTTGAAGCGCTGATCCGCAGTCCCACCGGCGGTTCGCCTCATGATTATTTTGCCTCCATACCGCCGGGGAAAATTCACGAGGCTGATTTGCTGTCCAAGGAGTATGCTTTTGCGCTGGCGAAAAAAATCGGCATTGGCAGCAATAAACTTTCCATTAACCTGTTGCCGATGTCGCTGGTCAAAATCCCTGACGCGGTAAATATCCTGCTCGATCAAATTACCCGCAACGGCCTGGTGCCGGAACAGGTGATCGTCGAGGTGACGGAAGATGAAGTGATTTCCGGCTACGACGCCTTCGCCTTTGCCATTATGCAACTGCGCTCGGCGGGGATTGGCCTTGCAATCGACGATTTCGGTGCGGGCTTTGCGGGGCTGTCATTATTAACCAAATTCCAGCCCGGCGAGCTGAAAATCGATCGCAGCATTATTACCGATATTCACCTGCACGGCCCGCAGCAGGCGATCCTCAATGCCATCATAAAATGCTGTGCCGAGCTGGAGATCGACGTGGTGGCGGAGGGCGTCGAAAAGGTTGAAGAGTGGTGCTGGCTGGAGGCCGCAGGCATTAAACATTTCCAGGGATATTTATTTGCGCGTCCGGGTCTCAACCGTGTACCGCCGATCCGCTGGCCGGTAAAAATCAAAAACTGACGCCGCTTTTTCCATCCTGTTGATTTATCTGCGCCTTAACCCTAAAGATCCGCCCGATAATGCCGTTATGCTTTGCAGGGTTATATTTAATGTCTGGCAAGGATCCGCATTATGGAAAATAAACACCAACTGCTGGCTACGCGTCTTGGGGAAATTCTCGGGCGTTTTAATAATGGCGAGACGCTTTACGTAAACCAACTGGCGGAAGAGTATGGCGTGCATCCGCGCACCATTAAGCGCGATATTCTCGAACGCCTGAGTTTTCTGGATATTGAGCCACAGGCGGAACGCGGCGGTTACAAAATTGCGCCCGGACTGCTGGGACGCTTCGATGCCAACAGCATCGATCTCTTTGCGCGGCTGGCGGGCGTCAGCGAACTGTTTCCGGGCTTTAATAAGCGCATGCTGTCATCCATGCATTCGGCCACCGCCAGTCAGACCATCACGGTACACGGGCATCGCTATATTGACAGCGAACTTCAGGCCGTTCACTTTTCCCGTTTACAGCGCGCCATTGACGAGCACTGCTGCGTGAACTTCCGTTACCTGCGTCGTAACGAGGAGCGCCGTTATGCGGTGGAGCCTTATCAGCTCACCAATCTGAACGGCATCTGGTACCTGGCGGCGCGGCATGAAAACCGCATGAAAAACTTCACCTTAACCAAGATCACCGCGCTGGATTGTACCTTTGAAACCTTTGAGCCGGATGGAGAACTGCTGGCAAAAATGCGTCAGGAACCGAGCGTGTGGGGCGTGGAAGATAAGTTCAGCGTGACGCTCAGCGTGGCGCCGGAGGTGGCGGAGTATTTCCAGCGCCGGGATCTGCTCAACGAGCAGGTGATCGAACAGCACACCGCCGATGGCGGCCTGATCGTCACCACTCAGGTGGCGCATAAAAAAGAGATCCTGCCGGTGGTGCAGTACTGGATCCCGCACCTGAAGATCCTCGCACCTGCATCACTGCAAAGCGAAATGGAAGCGGAGATCAAAAGCTGGCTGACGGCGTAAACGCGTTTCAGGTCAGCGGCACGCGCGGCTTCACCAGGCCGTGCAGCGCCGGATTATCGCTTTCATCCTTTAGTTTTACGCCGGTCAGACGGCGTAAAAACGCCTGCTCCAGCAGCCATGCCAGCTTAAACGCCGCCGCATCGTGGCACAGCCCTTCCGGACGGATATTGGAAATGCAGTTGCGCTCCGACTCCAGCCGCGTGCGGCCCGGTTTCCACGTCAGGTAAACGCCCAGGCTGTCCGGCGACGACAGGCCGGGGCGCTCGCCAATCAAAATCGCCACCGCCTGGCTGTTCAGCGTTTCGCCGATGTCATCCCCCAGCGCGACCCGTGACTGATGCGCCAGCACCACAGGTGCGAGGGACAATCCCAGCGTATGCAGATACGGCAGCAGGGCGGCGATCAGCGGCACCGCCTGGCGATGCACCGCATGGGACGAGAGCCCGTCGCCAATCACCAGCAGCAGATCGTGTGCGGCAACGGGATGATCGCGCAGTGCGTCACGGCTTTCCTCACTCAGTTTGCGCCCCAGATCCGGGCGATTTAAATAAATATGCCGATCTGCCGCCGCGCTGTGAACGGTCAGGGTTTGCAGGCCGAGCGCCGCTAATTCGTTTTCCAGCGAGCGGCTGTCAAAGGGCTGGTGGATGGCGTCGCGCGCCTGCGCATGGGCGAGACCAAAATTCAGTACCTCGCGGGTCGGCAGGCTGGCCCCGCTGCGGCCGAGGGCGATACGCGCATCGGTAAATTCCCGCAACAATGACCAGGCATCGGGATTTTTCATACTGTCGCTCCCTGCGGCAGAATGCTGAGCAACGGGTGACTGGCACCGGTTAAGCGCAGCTGGCCGCTATTGTCGATGATCTGCATACGGGTCAGCCATTCGGCGAACTCCGGGGCATGTTTCAGGCCGAGCAGACGGCGGGCGTAGAGCGCATCGTGAAAGGAGGTGCTCTGATAATTGAGCATGATGTCATCCGCGCCCGGCACGCCAATCAGGAAGGTCAGCCCGGCGTTGCACAGCAGCGTCAGCAGGGTATCCATATCATCCTGATCCGCCTCAGCGTGGTTGGTGTAGCAGACGTCGCAGCCAATCGGCAGTCCCATCAGTTTGCCGCAGAAGTGATCTTCCAGCCCGGCGCGGATGATCTGTTTGCCGTCATAGAGATATTCCGGGCCAATAAAGCCCACCACGGTATTCACCAGCAGCGGATCAAAATGCCGCGCCACCGCGTAGGCCCGCGCTTCGCAGGTTTGCTGATCGACGCCGTGATGCGCTCCCGCCGACAGGCAACTGCCCTGGCCGGTTTCAAAATATATCAGGTTACTGCCGAGCGTACCCCGTCCAAGACTCAGCGCCGCCTCCTGCGCCTCGCGCAGCAACGCCAGATTGATGCCAAAACCGCTGTTCGCCGCTTCGGTGCCTGCCACCGACTGAAATACCAGATCGACAGGCGCGCCGCGCTCAATCAGTTGTAGCGTGTTGGTGACGTGCGTCAGCACGCAGGACTGGGTGGGGATCGCAAAGCGGTCAATGATATCCGCCATCATATGATTCAGTCGCTCCAGCACCGGCAGGCTGTCGCTGGCGGGATTAATTCCCACTACCGCGTCACCTGCGCCGTACAGCAGGCCGTCGAGCATACTGGCGGCAATGCCTTTTAAATCGTCCGTGGGGTGATTCGGTTGCAGGCGCACGCTAAGGTGCCCCGGCAGACCGATGGTGTTGCGAAAACGAGTGATCACCCGGCATTTACTGGCGGCGAGGATCAGATCCTGGTTGCGCATAATTTTGCTGACGGCCGCCGCCATTTCCGGCGTGATGGCGCGGGCGACGCGGCTTAATGTCTGCGTGTCGGTACTGTCCTCCAGTAGCCAGTCGCGAAAATCTCCCACCGTCAGGTGACTGATGTCGCGAAATGCTTCCTGGTCATGGGTATCGATAATCAGCCGGGTGACTTCGTCCTGCTCGTAGGGGATAAGCGGATCCGCAAGGATGTTACGCAGCGGCACCTCCGCCAGCGCCATTTTTGCCGCCATGCGCTCTTCCGCAGACTCTGCGCTGACGCCCGCCAGCACATCCCCGGAGCGCGCCGGGGACGCTTTCGCCAGCAGATCTTTCAGGCTGGCGAAGCGGTAGGTCCGGTGCGCCAGAGTGGTTTTATACATGGTGTCTCCTCAGGAGATCGCCCGCAATTGCGGATCCAGCGCCGCCTGCTCGCGGGCCGACGCGGTTTTGCGAAACCACAGATAACCCGCGAGCATCATGGCGGCAAAAATCAGCGCCAGCAGCGGGTTATACCAGACCATCGCCACCAGACAGAGCACCGCCATCGCGAGCGCGAAGGCTGGCGCATACGGGAACAGCGGCGCGCGGAACGGCCGGATCAGCCGGGGTTCGCTGCGGCGCAGTTTGAACAGCGCGGCCATGGAGGTGATATACATAACAATAGCGCCAAATACCGACATCGTCACAATGCAGGCGGTAAGCGGCATACCGCTGATGGTGATGAGCGAATCGGAGAAGATCGCCGCGATCCCTACCACGCCGCCCGTGAGGATCGCCAGATGAGGCGTGCGGGTGCGGCGGTTAAGGGTGGCGAGCCGCGCCGGTAAGTAACCCGCCCTGGCCAGAGAGTAGATCTGGCGGGAATAGCCCATGATGATGCCGTGAAATGACGCCACCAGGCCAAACAGCCCGAGCCACACCAGCATGTGCAGCCAGCCGCTGCTGCTGCCGACCACCGCTTTCATCGCCTGCGGCAGCGGATCGTTAATGTTCGACAGGGCGCGCCAGTCGCCAACGCCGCCGGCAAATATCATCACGCCGACTGCCAGCACAGTGAGCGTCAGAATACCGCCGCCCAGCGCGCGGGGAATGGTGCGCTGGGGATCTTTGGCTTCTTCGGCCGCCATGGATGCGCCTTCGATGGCGAGGAAAAACCAGATGGCAAAGGGGATAGCGGCAAACATCCCCGGCAGCGCCAGGCTGCTGAAGCTTTCCGCGCCAGCCCAGCCGTGGGCGGTAAAGTTGTCCCATGAGAAGCCAGGCGCGACCACGCCCATAAACACCAGCAGTTCGAAAATCGCCAGCAGGGTGACGATCAGCTCAAAGGTGGCGGCGATGCCGACGCCCAGAATGTTCAGCGTCATAAAGATGACGTAAGCGCCGCAGGCCACCCATTTTGGATCCAGCGACGGGAACTGAACGTTGAGGTAGGCGCCAATCGCCATGGCGATCGCCGGTGGCGCAAACACGAATTCTATCAGCGTAGCGAATCCGGCAATAAACCCGCCGGTCGGCCCGAAGGCGCGATATGCATACGCAAAAGGCCCACCGGCATGAGGAATGGCGGTGGTAAGCTCCGTAAAGCTAAAAATAAAGGCGCAGTACATGGCGGCGATCAGCAGGGCGACAATCAAAAACCCGAGCGTGCCCGCCTGCGACCAGCCGTAGCTCCAGCCGAAATATTCCCCTGAAATCACCAGTCCAACAGCAATGCCCCACAGACGGAAGCTGCCGAGCGTTCTTTTTAACGTGGTTGTTTCTGTGTTCATCGTGAAGTGCCTCGCCATTAAACCCAGTCGGAAAAGGCGTTGCAAAGGCGATGCCAGAAATAAACCTCATCAATTTCATGTGGATAGCGTAAAGGTGAACACCCACTGCACCGTCATGAACGTTATGACGGTGCAGTTTGCTCCGGCGTAGTGAAAGGGCGATTAAAATATCCAGGTGAGATCAAGCGCCGCATTGACGCCAGTATAGTTTTCCAGCGGCATATCGTACCACTGCTTGCCGAGGGTAATGCCCAGCACCCAGTGCGCATTCAGAGGCTGTACGCGGCGCAGGCTGACGCTTTGCGTGGTGCCGGTGTAGCTCTCCGGCGCCCAGTCATAGTTATAGGCACCGCTGCCCCAGGCAAACCACATCTGGGTGCTGCCTTTGCCAGCGGCGTCGTTGAGTTTCAGCGACACCACATGACTGTAGCTGTCCCCGGCGCCGTGTGAGTCGTACCAGGTATAACGCCAGTTGGTGATGGTCGGCCCCGCGTAATACGTTAATCCTGCGGACCAGGCGTCCACATCGACGCCGCCATAATACCGGGCAGTGCGATAGCCTCCCGTGACCAGCAGTGGTTTAAGCACTTTGAGCGTTACATCCTGCTGGAGATCCTGGCGGGCGAAAACGGGCGTATCTTCTGCCAGCGCGATGCTGCTGCGGGTGGACAGCCTGTCATTCCAGCGATGCCAGAGGGACGCGCGGCCCCGCACGCTGTGATAGCGTTCACCGGCCGCGTATTCCCGCTCCCCTTCGCTGAGATTAACCACCAGCGCGCCCTTATCCAGCGTATTTTTGATTTCAGCAAACAGCATATTCCGCGAACCATGGGAGCCGGAATAGTCGTTAAAATCATAGCCGGCGGTCAGGCTGGTGAGCTCCGCGTGCAACGGCGCGCACATCAGGGTTGCCGTTATTGCCAGCGCAATTCGCCTCATCTGTCATCTCCTTATGAATGATTTCCTGTTTCAGGCTGTAGCGGCCGGATGGCAGATTTTTCTCCACCAGAATACGCGGCCCCAGCAGGGTATCCGGCGCGATAATGCGTCCCGGCAAAATGATCACCTGGATGCCCAGCCGCGCACCCCGGCCAATCCAGGCGCCGAGCTTTTCACAGCCGGTGTCGATCCGCTCTCCTGCTATATCGACGCTGACGGTTTTGCCATCAAGCCGGTGGTTGCTGGTGCGTACCTGCGCCCCCAGATAGGCGTCCTGCCCGATCGCCGAGTCGGCAATAAAACATTGCGGCCCAATGGCGACGTTCTTTTCAATGACCGCGTTTTTGATTTCAGTGGCGAAGCCCACCCTGACATTGTTGCTCAGCACGCTGCCGGGACGAATAAAGGCGTAGTTGCCGATCAGGCAATGAGCGCCTATCACCGCGGGCCCCTGGATCACCGCGGCGTGGCAAATTTTTGTGCCCTGGCCGATGCGGACTTCCCCCGCGCTTTCGTCGATCAGCGCCGTCGGGGCAATCTCCACAGGAGCGGTTGCCGAAGGCTCAAGCCTGAGATAGCTGATCATCAGCGGCGACAGGTTTGCCGGTTGCAGCGGGCGGCGTTTCCACCACGGCAGCATAACGGGTGGGTTTGTCGCGCTGAGGTTCACGTCCAGTGAAAAAGGCAATAATTCCATAAACCATCCATATGGCGTAGGCCAGTAATACGTAAAACACAGAGAGAGGTGCCAGCGGAATTAATAGCCAGCAGCGATGATACCAGGCGCTGAAGGTGCCGATCACACAGACGATCCCCACCCAGATCAGCGGGAAGACAGACTCCACAATCCCTATGGGCCCGTGCGTAATGATGCTCCACGTCCAGACCATCGCGTAGGTCATGACGCCGTAAATCACCACCAGCACCATGGGCAGGATTGAAAATATGCCGAAGCGGCTTAAGATCAGCGATTTATGCAAACGCATGCAGACGGCGTAACCCACAATCCAGCGTCGCCAGCGTTTCCACTCATCCCGAAAGGTATTGCACTCCTGGGGGTAAACGACGCAGCGATTGGCCTGGCGGATGCAATAACCGTTGGCGATCAGCGTCCAGGAGAGATCGAGATCTTCAACTTTGGTGCGATCGGAAAAGCCATATTTACGCAGTACCCGGGTACGGAACATGCCGCAGGCCCCGCTGATGATGAAGGGCGCGCCGCCGAGAAACTGCTGTAAGGTGCGCTTCATGACAATCATCGGCAGCTTTACCGTGGCGCGAATATGGGGAAGAATGCCCGCACCCTGAAGGTGGGTTGATGGGATACCGCCAACGGCATCCGCGCCGCTGTCAATTTCCGCCAGCATGTAGCCGATCCCGTCCTGATCGTAGGGCACCCAGGTGTCGGCATCACTCAGGAAAACCTGATCGCAGGTGGCGTATTGCAGACCATTCATCAGCGCGCCGCCTTTGCCGGTATTTTTTTGCGTCACGGCTATAAAACGGTCGCCCCACTTTTTTTTCACCTGCGCCATTACGGCTTCTGTATTATCGGTTGAGCCATCATTGACGCAAATGACCGTGCGGAAATAAGGATTACGCAGCAGATTATCCAGTGACTGGGCGAGGCAGGGGCCTTCGTTATAGGCGGGAATAATGGCATCCACTTCACCATATCGCCGGCTGGGTTTTTTATTTAAGCGCAGCAGGATCCAGCAAAGGATAGTGATACTCATCATAATAAAAATGATAGTTTTCATTTTTTCTCACAAAATCATTTTTTGCACAACGAAACCTTCGCACAAATTCATGCCTGCCTGTAAACCACGAAATTGAGCCAGCGCTCTTATGGACTCAGGCTGCATATAATCGCGATGTTTCTGGCTTTGATGAAATTTAAGGGCGGCAATTTTATTCGTCAGCGCCTTCTCATCAAACTCTTCAAAGGCTTGCGGAATAAAAGACAGACGACAGCTTGGCGTTTCATAACACAATATTTGCGGTATGGTGCGACAGGCGACCATCGAGGCCTGATAGGTTGCGCGGTGGTCCTGATGGCGGTCTTTATCGTGCATGGTGTAAGTACGCACAAACCTGATACCAGCGTCTTCCTGTGCTTTTATCACCTCACCGATGCTGTTGATAATAGCATCCAGATAATGATCGGTGCGGGTATCCTGATAATGAAACGGGAATAAATCCTGACAGCCCAGCGTGTTAAGCGCCAGCCGGGATTCATCATGACGGCTTATTCCCGCAGGGCAACCGGCATTACCCGCAGTAAGAATAATAGCGGTAATGTGAAAGCCTTTTGCAGCAAGATTAGCCAGGGTCGCACCGCAGCCAAGTTCAATATCATCCGGGTGCGCGCCAATTGCCAGAATACCGGGTTTACGGTTTTGTATAAAATGATCAGAAATACCGACGTGCATTTTACTATCCACAATAGTCATCCTTTATTGTAGTTTTTTTGTTGTTTTTATAATGGTGCGGGTGCGCGGGCTATTGTGTTTCTGAGCGTAGTAAAATGTCCTTTGTCGATAGTTTGCATTTTATAAACAACAGGCATGATTTTATCTTGAATAAAATTAGAAGTTGAGAACGTTAAAGATATTAATTTGGGGTAGGGTAAGTGTCAATCATTATGTTTTAGGGCATCTTTTAACAAGATTTATTAATTGTCTGGTAAATATATTGCTGCACTCATTTTCTCAATTTTTAGGATTCTATTTAGATAAAAATGATGCGCCATTCACGAAAAAGGGATTGTTTTATTAAGTGAATGGCATCATCCCTCTCTTAAGCCAAAGTATGAGGGAAAATTAATTTTGTAAACATTCACCTGTGAAATGAAAAAAATGTCACACCATTAACCGTAAAATGGCGTCTTTCCCGGCGGGAAGACGCCGCAGGTTTAACGGTGCACCCCAATGTAGCGCTCGTAGCGATTGGTTTTAAGATAGGTGAGATCCACCAGCACCAGCCCGTCCACGCAGTGGTTAAAATCGGGATCGCTGCCGAAATCAATAAACTGCACGCCGCCCGGCTCGCACAGCTCGGAATACTGTTTGTACAGCGGGGGAATGCCGCAGCCCAGATTGCCGAGCAGGGATTTCAGGCGCGTAAGATCGGAGGTGTAATCTTCGCCGGTAAACTGTGCCAGCACATCCGGCAGACTGGCAGGATAAGGGCGGCGCGAGGCGGCGAAGGGGTGCGCAGGCGGGAACCACAGGCGGTAAAAGGCCACCAGCAAATCCCGCGCGGCGGGAGGCAGACCGCCGGAAATGGAAACCGGTCCAAACAGATAGCGATACTGCGGAAAACGCGCCAGATACGCCCCGATACCGGACCATAAATAGTCCAGACCCCTGCGTCCCCAGTAGCGCGGCTGAATAAAACTGCGCCCCAGTTCGATGCCCTGTTGCAGAATATCGGCCATTTTGTCGTCGTAATGGAACAGGCTGTGGCTGTAAAGCCCTTCGATGCCCTGTGCGTTAAGGGCGCTGGCAGCAGGCTTAAAACGGTATGCGCCAACCACTTCCAGATCCGCTTCATCCCACAGGATCAGATGCAGATAGTCATCATCGTAGCGATCCGTGTCACGGCGTTTACCGCTGCCTTCGCCCACCGCGCGAAAGGCGATCTCACGCAGGCGACCCAGTTCGCGCAGGATCGGCGCATCTTCTTCGCCGTTACGCTGCCATAAATAGATGGTTTTCCCGTCGGCGGTTTGCCCCAGGCATTCAGCTTTGCCCAGCGCCCGCTTCAGCGTGAGACGATCTTCCGGACGGGCAATGGCGCACTCGGTTCGCAAGATGCCGGGCTGGTTTTTGCTTAAATGCATCAGGTGCTGACGGCATTTTTCGGCAATCTCCCGCGAGGCGCTTTGCGGACTGTACCAGCTATCCCAGGGAATGCGCTGGCCGATGTTGATCGGCAGGCTGCTGTTGCGACGGCGGAACATCTGTTGCATCAGCAGCAGCAACGGCAGCGTCCGGGAAATCAGCGTACTGGCGTAAAACAGCGCGCTGTTGTGGGCGCGGATATGCACCGGCAGCAGCGGAGTGCGGAATTTCGCCGCCATTTTGACAAAGCCCGCCTGCCAGCTGCGATCGCGTATGCCGCTGCGGGTCAGGCGCGACACTTCCCCCGCCGGAAAGAAGATCAGCACGCCGCCATCCTGTAACTGATTTTCCATCTGTTGCAGCGAGGCTTTTCGCGTGCGCCCGCCCAGATTATCGACCGGAATAAACAACGAGCTCAGCGGCTCCAGATGGCTCAGCATGCGATTGGTGACCACTTTTACATCGCGGCGCACGCGGGAGACGGCATACAGCAGGGCCAGGCCGTCAAGCGTACCGGTAGGGTGGTTGGCGACGATCACCAGCGGGCCATGTTCGGGGATTTGTTCAAGGTCGTGAGCGGGAATGGTGCAGCGGATCTGTAAGTGTTCAAGCACCTGCTCGACCATCTCCAGCCCTTTCAGATGACGATGCCGGGCGGCGAACTGCTGAAACTCTTCTTCATAGAACAGACGTCGCAACGCATTTTTTTGCCAGGGTGCCGGTCTGGCCTGCGGCCAGAGGTCGTCGAGTACATTATCGAGGCTAAACATGTTGGCTCCTCCTCCCGTCCTGATGCAGACAGTAGAAGGGCATGATGACGTTTACATTTCAGCGGTATGAATAAATAAAATCGTTAAGCGGGAATATAAAAGGCATAAAAAAGGCGGGATAACCCCGCCCTGTTGATTAGAGGATCTTGCGTTCCGCCAGATCCAGCGCGAAGTAACTGAAGATCAGATCCGCACCGGCGCGTTTGATCGCGCCCAGGCTTTCGAGGATCACTTTATCTTCATCAATCGCGCCCGCCTGAGCGGCGAATTTGATCATCGCGTACTCGCCACTTACCTGGTATGCGCCAAGGGGCAGCTGCGTGCGTTCACGAATATCGCGCAGAATGTCCAGATAAGCGCCTGCCGGTTTCACCATCAGGCAGTCTGCGCCCTGGGCTTCGTCGAGCAGGGATTCGCGGATCGCTTCACGACGGTTCATGGGGTTCATCTGATAGGTTTTACGATCGCCTTTCAGCGCGGTACCGGCGGCTTCACGGAACGGGCCGTAAAACGAAGAGGCGAATTTGGTGGAGTAGGACATGATGGCGGTATCGTTGAAGCCAGCCGCATCAAGCGCCTGACGGATCGCCTGTACCTGACCATCCATCGCGGCGGACGGGGCGATAAAATCAGCGCCGGCGGCCGCGGCGACTACCGCCTGCTTACCAAGATTGATAAGGGTTGCGTCGTTATCGACACCGTGCTCGCACAGCACACCGCAGTGGCCGTGGGAGGTGTATTCACAAAAACAGGTGTCGGACATCACGATCATTTCCGGCACGGCATCTTTCGCGATCCGCGACATACGCGCCACCAGACCGTCTTCTTTCCAGGCATCGCTGCCGGTGGCGTCAGTGTGGTGTGATATGCCGAAAGTCATCACCGAGCGGATCCCGGCCTTCGCAATGCGTTCAATTTCGCGGGCGAGAAACTTCTCCGGAATGCGCATCACGCCCGGCATGGCATCGATGGCCTTGTAGTCGGCAAGTTCTTCTTCAACAAAAATTGGTAACACCAGGTCGTTAAGGCTCAGTGTTGTCTCTTCAAACATGGCGCGGAGTGCGGGTGATTTGCGCAGACGGCGCGGGCGGGTGATTAAGTCGGTCATGATTTGCCTGATGTTGGTGGGACACCATGGCATTTTACCTCAATTTGACCGCGATGTTTCACCAAACTGGCCTTACAGACCGCCGTGGCAGACTGGCGTAACGTGAATTCGTAATATATTTCCTGCAATATAAATTCGTATTAATATATTTATTTGCTAACTACGTTTTTCATTTTTATAAATAATTATAGGTTTGCTAAATGACGATTTTTAAATAATCATCGATATCAATGTATATCTGGATTTTAATCTTAAAAGATCGTCCCCTGATGAAAATGAGCTGGTATAACCAGTTGTTTTCACTGGATAATTAACATGTTGGCTGTCGTGCCTGTTTATTATGTCTGGATTCGTACTTTATGAGCGGATTAGTTGAACTTTCCTAACCCTCCACCGCATAATTCCCGGGGTGGCAATATTATTGCTGTTCTATTTTTACGAGCTAACGAATTAAATCCCTGAGGAGGGATGACAAATGCACTCCTGGAAAAAGAAACTCGTTGTATCTCAACTGGCATTAGCCTGCACTTTGGCAATCGCTTCTCAGGCAAATGCTGCAACCTATAATACCTGGGGCTATCACGACAATACTTCTACTGTACTGGACTGGGGTAACATGGATGCTCCAGGCTCTGATGGCAACTATGTCACTTACAGTGGTTTTATTTATCATAACAACACCAACGCTGATTATGATCAATCCTTCAATGGTGATACCGTTAATGGTACCATTTCAACTTATTATTTAAATCATGACTATGTGTCAGGTTCAGATAATACGGTAAACATCGCAAACTCAAATATTCATGGTTCCATTACCTCAGAATTGCCGTTTGGTTATTATGGTATAACCCCTGCCTCCACCGACCCGGACACGGGCGACTACCTGCCTCGCACCTATGAAGGGTATTCTTTCAACGACGGCACGACCATCGTTGATACTAACTGGTACGATGGCGATATATTTACACTGAACGTCGCCAATTCTACCATTGACGATGACTATGAAGCGCTTTACTTTACAGATACTTATCTGGACGGTACGACAGGGAAATCCACGAACGAGTCTTTCTATACCTCCCGCGGCGTAGCCGTTAATCTGGATGTAGAAAGCAATATTAATATCTCTGATAACTCACGCGTTGCAGGTATTGCGTTGAGCCAGGGGGATACCACCAATACGAATTACGGCTCCGAATATCATCAGTGGGATAACACTATCAGTGTGGCCAATTCCACAGTGACTTCCGGTTCGCAAAGTCCGCTGGAATCATATGAGGACGATAATTTCGGCGTGTTTGGCGGTCATTTCGGAAACTCAGAAGAGCCGAGTGATTACGCAGGAAATGGTGGCGCAAATGACGTAGCCCTGTCTTTCACAGACAACGCGGCTTCACATTACTCAATGAAGAACAACGTCTATTTCAATCATTCTACTCTGCTGGGCGATGTTGAATTTACCAGTAACTGGAATGATGACGGCGAGTTTTTCTATTCAACGGGTCATGATTCTAATGGTGACGGCATTCTGGACACTAATGGTGGCTGGGTTGACGACGCACAGAATGTTGATGAGCTGAATATTACTCTGGACAACGGCAGCAAGTGGGTAGGTTCAGCAAATATTTATGCTGACGATATTGCGCCTGCGACAATGTACGATGTGGCGACTAATAGTCTTACTCCGGGCGCTATCGTTGAAGCCAATGACTGGGGACGCGTTGTCAGCAATCAGGTATTCCAGAGCGGCGTGTTTAATGTAACCTTAAATAACGGTTCTGAATGGGATACCGTTAATGGTTCCGTTATTGATAGCCTGGCAGTAAATAATGGCTCTCAGGTAAACGTAACTGACTCTGGTTTAACTTCAGATACCATCGTATTAACCAACGGTTCTTCAATGAACATTGGTGAAGATGGTCAGGTAAACACCGATCACCTGACGATTAATACCTTCAGTACCGTTGCGCTGAATGATGACGTCACTCACTATGGTGATTACTCTCTGTACGCCAATACCATCACCGTAACAAACGGCGGCGCATTAGATGTTAATGTCGATCAGTATGACAACGGCGTCTTCAGCACCGATAAACTGGAACTGACCAGCGGTAACGTTGCGGATAACCATGGTGATGTGGTGTCCGGTGTGTTCAATATCCACAGCAGCGATTATGTACTGAATGCGGATCTGGTCAACGACCGTACCTGGGATAAAACGCAGGCTAACTACGGTTACGGTACTATCGCCATGAATTCTGATGGTCACCTGACCGTTAACGGTAACGGCGATATCAATAATGGCGATGAACTGGATAACAGCTCCATTGACAACGTCATTGCTGCGACCGGTAACTATAAAGTGCGTATCGATAACGCCACCGGTGCCGGTTCTGTTGCCGAATACAAAGATAAAGAACTTATCTACATTAACGACCAGAACAGTAACGCTACCTTCTCCGCTGCCAACAAAGCCGACCTGGGGGCTTACACCTATCAGGCTGAGCAGAACGGCAATACCGTTATCCTCAAGCAGAAAGAGCTGACCGATTACGCCAACATGGCGTTGAGCATTCCGTCTGCCAATACCAATATCTGGAACCTTGAGCAGGACACGTTAGGCGCTCGCCTGACCAATGGCCGCCATGGTCTGGCCGATAACGGCGGGGCATGGGTAAGCTACTTTGGCGGCAGCTACAACGGCGATAACGGCACCATTGCTTACGATCAGGATGCCAGCGGTATCATGGTGGGTGTTGACTCCCTGGTTGAAGGCAACAACGCTAAATGGACCATCGGTGCTGCGGCGGGCTTCGCAAAAGGCGACATCAGCGACAGAACGGGTCAGGTTGATCAGGACAGTCAGTCTGCCTGGTTGTATTCTTCCGCTCGCTTTGCCAACGATGTCTTCCTGGATGGTTCATTAAGTTACAACCGTTTCAATAATGACCTGTCAGCCACTATGAGCAACGGCCAGTATGTTGATGGTGATTCTTCAACAGACGCCTGGGGCTTCGGTCTGAAACTGGGTTATGACTTTAAGTTCGATAACACCGGTTATCTGACGCCTTATGCCAGCATCAATGGTCTGTTCCAGTCGGGCGATGACTATCAGCTGAGCAACGACATGCGTATGGACGGTCAGTCTTATGACAGCCTGCGTTATGAACTGGGCTTCGATGCGGGTTACACCTTCAATTACGGTGCCGACCAGGCGCTGACCCCGTACTTCAAACTGGCGTGGGTGTATGACGACGCCGACAACAGTGCAGAAATTAACAACGACGACATCGACAATGGTGTTGAAGGTTCAGCGGTTCGTGTTGGACTGGGTACCCAGTTTAGCTTTACCAAAAACTTCAGCGCTTACAGCGATGCAACCTACCTGGGCGGCGGCGACGTTGAGCAGGATTGGGGCGCGAATGTTGGTGTGAAATATACCTGGTAAGAACAGTATCGTTTTTGTTCACCTGTTGTGTAATAAAGCCCGCCAGGCAACTGGCGGGTTTATCAGCAAGGAAAGACAGTAAAAATGATCAACAGCCAACCGGTAGACGAGTTTCATCGTCTGAATCATCGGTTAATGCCTTCAGGAACGCCCTTTGAATATGCCCAGGGCAGCGTTATCGTTCCGGAAGAGAGTAATGAACTGCGTACTTACGTTTTCCTTGAAGGGGCAATTTCTTTAGAACGCCAGAATAATCGGTTGCTGCTTGGCGTCGTAGCCGCACCGGGGATTTTTGGGCTCGGTATCGGCGCAATGCCGACGCAGGAACACTATCATCTGCATGTTGAAACATCCTGTCGCGGCTATCATCTTCCTGCCAGTACCACGTTACAACTTCTGGATAAATATCAGCTTTGGCGGGACGCCTTCTACTGGATGACCTGGCAAAACCGGGCGCTGGAAGCGCGCGACCAGCAACTGATTGGCACCAGCTCCTATGCGCAAATACGTGCAACGCTGCTGACGATGGCGAAATGGGATGATGCTCTGCGCGCCCGTATAGGCGTTATGACCTATATCCAGCGGCGCACGCTGATTTCACGTTCGGTCATTGCAGAGGTGCTGGCGGCACTGAGGCAGGGTGATTATATTCGCATGGAGAAGGGCAAGCTGGTCTGCATTAACCGCCTGCCCCTGGATTACTGAACGTGCGCAGCGGCTCAGGATGCCGGGATCACTTCCGGCTTATGGCCACTCAGCTCACTGACCAGGTCGTTTACGCCGTCGCTCATATTTACAAAACGCGTCAGCGGTGAACGGGTGACCACAACAAAAACGCCGACATTGTTTTTCGGCACCATCGCCATATAGGTAATAAAACCGCCGCCACCGCCGGTTTTTTGAATGATCCCAGGACGGCCATTTTTAGGTGACATGTACACCCAGCCAAGACCGAGCGCATCAGCCTTGCCGGGGACGTCCATTCCGATCACTCGCGTAAGCTGCGTGCGCTGATAGATCAGCGTCTGCATCCGATCGGCCTGATTATTACGCGCATAAAAATCGGAGGAGAGGAACTGCTGCATCCAGCGCATCATATCGCCCGGCGTCGAGTACACGCCGCCGCTGCCGATGGCTGCCAGAGTGTTATTACAGGGACTCGCGCCTTTCTCGGCCACCATCAACCGCTTGCACTGATCCGGCGACGGCGTAAAAGTGGTGTCTTTCATACCCAGCGGACGGGTAATTTGCTCTTCGAAAAGCTGCGGATAGGGTTTGCCTGCTGCGGTGGACAACGCATCCGCCAGCAGATCAAAGGCCAGGTTTGAATAGGCTGCCTGCGCTCCCGGCGCGCTTTTCAGCTTAGCGGTAGAAAGCCAGTTCCAGCGCTGCTCGCGTGTTGGCCAGACAAATACCGGACGATGCGCCGCGCCGCCCGGCTGTTCACGCGGTAACGCGCTGGTATGGGTGGCAAGGTTAACCAGCGTAATAGGCGTGCCGTTATAAGTCGGAACACGTGCGCCTGGCGGGGCATACTTGCTCAGGGGATCGTTAAGTTTAACCACGCCCTGATCCAGCAGTTTCACCAGCATCTCGCTGGTCATCAGCTTGGAAATCGAAGCGATGCGGATCACGGAATCAAGCTGCGGATGGACGTTGCTGCCCGGTCGAGTTTCACCAAAACTTCGAAACACCCGCTGGTTACCATCGATCACCACCATCGCCATGCCGGTGGCGCCGCTACCGTAATAAATATGGTTTGCGTAGCGATCGACAACATCAGAGGCAAATTCCGGATCGAGCGAGGGTTGTGCGGCATTGGCCGACGAGAAGCTCAGCACGCCCAGCATCACGGATAAAAGCAGACAACGTTTCAACGAAGTATCCATCAAAGAATTAAGAAGATTATGCGTATTTATACTATTTAGTTGCCCGATGCAAAGCCCGGAAAAGGGCATTATTCGCGGTTAAAACGTAACGATGCGTAAACAGACGGGTTTTCTTGCCCCCTAATGTCTGCTTCTGTGACGCCAGCCTTATGGTAACCTCCTAAACTTCGGCAATTTTCTCAGGGGCAAAGCGATGTCAGCCAAACGGGTAGTCATGATTGTGGATATGCAGAACGGTGTTTTCGCCACTCCGCGTTTGCAGCGTGAGCAGTGCGTCATGTGTATTAACCAACTAACACAAGCCGCAGACAGGGTGATTTTTATCCAGCACTGCGAAGAGGGTGGTCTGGAAGCCGGGAGCGAAGGCTTCGCATTATTACCCGAACTTGTTCAGCCAGAACGGGCGAACTATGTGACGAAAACCGCCTGCGATGCTTTTTATAAAACCGAACTGGCGCAGCTGCTGGAAGATAACGGCATTAGCGAATTTGTGATTTGCGGCTGTGCGACAGATTACTGCGTCGATACCACGATCAAAACCGGGGCCAGCCGCGGTTACGCGATCACAGTGGCAGAGGATGCTCACACCACAGCGAATCGCGCCGCGGTCGACGCGGCGTCGCTGATTGCTCACCACAATGAGGTCTGGCGCACGCTGATCATGCCCGGCAATCCGGTGCAGGTGAAATCCACAGAAACAATTCTTGGCGAGTGGCAGGCGAACTAAGCCACCGCCGGTTGGTCTGAAAGGCGGATTTCATCCGTTAAGCACGTTGTTCGCTATAAAAATGAGAAGCTTCAGGAGCAGATATGTTTAAGTCTTTTTTCCCAAAGCCGGGACCATTCTTTTTGTCGGCATTTATTTGGGCGCTGATTGCCGTTATTTTCTGGCAGGCTGGCGGGGGCGACTGGCTACAACACATTGCCGGTGCGTCTGATGACGTCCCGATTGGCGCTGCGCGCTTCTGGTCGGGCGGCTATCTGGTCTTTTACGCTTACTACGCCCTCTGCGTGGGGATTTTTGCGCTGTTCTGGTATAAAGCCGCGCCGCATCGCTGGCAGAACTGGTCGATTCTGGGCACGGCACTGATCATCTTCGTCACCTGGTTTATGGTGCAGGTGAGCGTGGCGATTAACGCCTGGTACGCGCCTTTTTACGATCTGATCCAGACCGCGCTCAGCGCGCCGCACAAAGTTACCCTGGGCCAGTTCTATCGCGAAATCGGCGTCTTCCTGGGTATCGCGCTGATCGCGGTGCTGGTGGCGGTGCTGAATAACTTCTTCGTCAGCCACTATGTGTTCCGCTGGCGCACGGCGATGAACGAATATTACATGGCGCACTGGCAGCGTTTACGCCATATCGAAGGGGCCGCGCAGCGTGTGCAGGAAGACACCATGCGCTTCTCCAGTACGCTGGAAGACATGGGCGTCAGTTTCCTCAACGCCATTATGAAGCTGATCGCTTTCCTGCCGATTCTGGTGACGCTGTCGGCACACGTGCCGGAGCTCCCCATTATCGGGCATATCCCCTATGGTCTGGTGGTGGCGGCTATCCTCTGGTCGCTGGTGGGCACCGGCCTGCTGGCGGTGGTGGGTATCAAACTGCCGGGGCTGGAGTTTAAAAATCAGCGCGTGGAAGCGGCCTATCGTAAAGAGCTGGTGTATGGCGAGGACGATCCGGAGCGTGCCGATCCGCCTACCGTGCGCGAGCTGTTTGCCGCGGTGCGCCGTAACTATTTCCGCCTCTATTTTCACTATATGTACTTCAATATCGCGCGTATTTTTTACCTGCAAATCGATAACGTTTTCGGCCTTTTCCTGCTGTTCCCGTCGATTGTTGCCGGTACCATCACGCTCGGACTGATGACGCAGATCACCAACGTATTTGACCAGGTGCGCAGCTCCTTCCAGTATCTGATCAACTCCTGGACAACGCTGGTGGAACTGATGTCTATCTACAAGCGTTTGCGTACCTTCGAACGCACCCTCGATAACGAGGAAACGCCGGACGTTGTCACCACACTGAGCTGATACAGGGAAAGAGTATGTCTTTGATCGCACCACGTTTTATCCCGATTCTGGCCGGTCTTATCCTCGCCGGATGTAGCACAGAGCGTGCGACGCCGCTGAAAGAGGGCGAGAAGCCGGTTGATGTGGCAGGCGTGGTGCGGGCGAAAATGCCCGCCAGCGTGAAAGATCGCGATGCGTGGGCGAAGGACCTGGCAGCCACCTTTGAAAGCCAGTCGCTGGCGCCGACGCTGGAAAACATCTGCTCGGTGCTGGCGGTGGCGCAGCAGGAGTCTAACTATCAGGCCGATCCCCCGGTGCCGGGGCTGAGCAAAATCGCCTGGCAGGAGATCGACAAGCGCGCCGCGCGGCTGCACATTCCCTCGTTTGTTGTGCACACCGCGCTGAAAATCAACTCAACGACGGGCAAAAGCTACAGCGAGCGTCTTGATAACGTGAAGACCGAAAAGCAGCTCAGCGCGATTTTCGACGACCTGATCGACCGCGTACCGCTGGGGCAGACGCTCTTTGGTTCGCTGAATCCGGTGCACACCGGCGGGCCGATGCAGGTGAGCATCGACTTTGCTGAAAAGCATGCCAGCGGTTACCCGTGGAAGATGGACGGCTCGGTGCGTCAGGAAGTGTTCACCCGCCGCGGCGGTCTGTGGTTCGGGACTTATCACCTGCTTAACTATCCCGCCAGTTACTCCGCGCCGATCTACCGTTTCGCCGATTTTAATGCCGGATGGTACGCCAGCCGCAATGCTGCGTTCCAGAATGCGGTCAGCAAAGCCAGCGGCGTGAAGCTGGCGCTGGATGGCGATCTGATCCGTTATGATACGCGCGAGCCGGGTAAAACCGAGCTGGCAGTGCGAAAACTGGCGGGCAAACTGGATATGAGCGAGCGTGAAATTCGTCAGCAACTGGAGAAGGGCGACAGTCTGGCGTTTGAAAAGACCGCGCTCTATCGAGAAGTGTATCGTTTAGCAGAGCAGAAAAGCGGGAAAGCGCAGCCGAAAGAGATGTTGCCCGGCATTCAGCTGGAAAGCCCGAAAATCACCCGCAACCTGACGACCGCCTGGTTTGCTAAGCGTGTGGACGATCGTCGGGCGCGCTGCATGGGACAGAAATAAAAGGCTTAGTCGTAACGCCGCCAGCGCAGCAGCAGGGCAATGACGCCAAGAATGGCGCTACCGATGAGGAAGGGGACCAGACCAAAAATGGTCCCTACGCCCAGCCCCATTTCAACGTGCGGCCGGTTTACATCCTGCATCTGCATCAGATGTTCAAACACGCCAGGCGCATGCACCAGCAGATTTAACAGTTGCGCACCGGCCCAGAAGCAGAGCAGTACAAATACGGCATACGCAATGTTACCCGGGGTGGAGGCGTCACGCTTTTTTCCTTTCCGATCCGAAAAGGGTTTCGACAAAGTAAAGTCTGCCATATCGACCTCCGCTACTCATGATGAACGTCGGCTCAAAGCCGGTGATACTGAGTTTATTTTGACAGGACATTGTGAATGTCAATATCAGATTGGTGACAAATTGCACCGTAACGCGGGGAAGAATAATCAATTTTTGCTGGCACTCACATTTTTGTAACATATATATTTATTCATTAACATTTAAGATTTTCCGCATGCCGCACAGACGTGCAGGCGCAAATATGCGAGGATATTTTTTTAGCCTACGGAGTTGTTATGAAACTGCCTGAGAAAATTCGCCGTGACTGGCATTATTATGCGTTTGCCATTGGTTTGATCTTCATTCTTAACGGCGTGGTGGGACTACTGGGATTTGAGGCGCAGGGGTGGCAGACGTATGCCGTCGGGCTGGTGACCTGGGTGATTAGCTTCTGGCTGGCGGGGCTGATTATTCGCCGCCGCCCCGCAGAAGACGAGACGGCGGCGAAAACGCCGGATTAATTCATGGTGCTTTTCAGCGCGCTGTCGGCCTGATGGCGCGCTAACGCCAGATCGATCAGACGGCTAATCAGATCCGTATAACCGATACCGCTTGCCTGCCACAGCTTGGGATACATACTGATATTGGTGAATCCCGGCAGCGTGTTGATTTCGTTAATAATCACGTCATTTTCCGCCGTCAGGAATACGTCCACGCGCGCCATCCCGGCGCAGCCCAGCGTCTGATATGCCTGTACCGCAATATTACGGATCGCGTCATTGACCGCCGGATCGATATCCGCCGGGACCACCACCCGCGCGCCGTTATCATCAATGTACTTGGTATCGTAAGCGTAAAACTCACTGTTAAGCACGATTTCGCCGCAGGTGCTGGCTTCAGGCTCATCGTTACCCAACACGGCGCATTCGATTTCGCGACCGACAATGCCTTTTTCCACCACGACTTTATGATCGAATTCGAAGGCCAGACGCACCGCCGCCTCATACTGCGCTTCAGTGGTCACTTTACTGACGCCAACGGAAGACCCCTGGTTTGCCGGTTTAACAAACAGCGGCAGGCCGAGCGTCGAGGTCATCTCAGCGAAAGAATAGCGCTGGCGGTTTGCCCGCGTCAGGGTGATAAAGGGGGCGATGTTCAGTCCGGCATCGCGCAGCAAGCGCTTGGTGACGTCTTTATCCATACAGGCGGCGGATCCGAGCACGTCTGAGCCGACAAACGGCAGGTTCGCCATGCGCAGCATACCCTGCAAAGAACCGTCTTCCCCCAGCGTGCCGTGCACGATCGGGAAAATCACGTCAATGTGCGGCAGCGGCTCGCCATTGTCGGCGTTAATCAGCGGCTGTTCCGCCTGGCCTGGGATCTGCGCCAGGCGGGTTGCGGAAGGATTGAGCGCAATGCTCGCCGGATCATGGGCATTCAGCAGGTAATTTTCTGCATCATTAACGTGCCACTGTCCCTGCTTATCAATACCCAGTAACACCACCTCGAAGCGGTTTTTGTCCATCGCTTCCACGATGTTTTTCGCCGACTGCAATGAGACTTCATGCTCCGCCGATTTACCGCCAAACACCACGCCTACCCGCAACTTCTTCATCACCACATCCACTCATTAACGTCATGAAAGTCTCTACCTTACCACGTCAAAACGGCGGATTCCCGGCCTTCTGATATAATGTTTCTTCAGCCTGAAAGGAGAACGCGTGAAAGGAAAAAGCCTGATTGTTGTCGCGGTTCTTTTGGGGGCGGGCGTGATGGCGTATCGCCATCTGCCCTCCTGGTATAACCCCTTAACGCCGCTGCGCTTAAGCGATCCGCCCGGCGTCATTACCCAGTTTAAGCTGCGACGCTTGCCGCCTGAGCAGTGCGCCGCCTTGCTGGCAGAGGCCAATCAGCAGCGGCTGATCACCACGCGGTCGGTCGCCAACACCACCGGCAGCTGTCCGCTCACCAACGCGGTGCGGGTGCGCGATTTTGGCCCGGTAAAGCTCAGCAGCAGTTTTCTGGCCTCATGTCCGCTGGCGTTAAGCTCGGCGCTGTTTGTCGATCAACAGGCGCGGCCTTTGACGCAGAAGTTTATGGGTAGCTCGCTGGTGCGCATCGACCATTTCGGCAGCTATGCCTGCCGTAATATTTATCACCGCGAGAATGCGCGCCTCAGCGAACACGCCACGGCGGATGCGCTGGATATCAGCGGATTTCGTCTCGCCTCCGGTCAGCAAGTCAGCGTACTGCGTGGCTGGAAAGTGGATAAAACCCAGCCCTGGCTTCAGGCGATGCTCAGTGCCAGCTGCGACTATTACGGCAACGGGCTGGGCCCGGAGTACAATGCGGCCCACGCAAATCATTTTCACCTTGGCATGCGCGGCTACGGCCTGTGCCGCTAATGGGTGATCTACACAAGAAAGACAACCTGTTATGGAAGCCTGGAAAGTAAATCTTATCTCCGTCTGGTTCGGCTGTTTTTTCACCGGCCTGGCGATCAGTCAGATCCTGCCTTTTCTGCCGTTGTATGTGGCGCAGCTCGGCGTCACTTCACATGAAGCGCTGTCAATGTGGTCAGGGCTGACCTTCAGCATTACCTTTCTGGTGTCGGCCATTGTTTCGCCGATGTGGGGCAGCCTCGCGGATCGCAAGGGCCGCAAGCTGATGCTGCTGCGCGCCTCGCTGGGCATGGCCATCGCCATTCTGTTACAGGCCTTCGCCACTAACGTCTGGCAACTCCTGTTGCTGCGCGGCATCATGGGGCTGACCTCCGGCTACATTCCCAACGCGATGGCGCTGGTCGCCTCGCAGGTGCCCCGCGAGCGCAGCGGCTGGGCGCTCAGCACCCTGTCCACGGCGCAAATCAGCGGCGTGATCGGCGGCCCGTTGATGGGCGGCTTTCTGGCGGATCATGTTGGTCTGCGGGCGGTATTTTTCATTACCGCTATCCTGCTGGTGGTCAGTTTTCTGGTCACGCTGTTCCTGATCAAAGAAGGCGTACGGCCAAAAATCAGCAAAGCGCAGCGTTTGTCCGGCAAAGCGGTATTTGCCTCGCTGCCTTATCCGCGGCTGGTGATCAGCCTGTTCGTCACGACCATGGTGATCCAGTTGTGTAATGGATCCGTGGGACCGGTGCTGGCGCTGTTTATTCAGTCGCTGTCACCGGACAGTACCAATATTGCGTTTCTTAGCGGTATGATCGCCGCCATTCCGGGCGTATCGGCGCTGATCTCCGCGCCCCGGCTCGGTAAGCTTGGCGATCGCATCGGTACCGCCCGCATTCTGATGGCGACGCTCATCTGCGCCGTCGGGCTGTTCTTCGCCATGTCTTTTGTCACCTCGCCGCTGCAATTAGGCATCCTGCGTTTTCTGCTTGGCTTTGTGGATGGCGCCATGCTGCCGGCAGTGCAGACGCTGCTGCTAAAATATTCCAGCGATCAGGTCACCGGACGCATTTTTGGCTACAACCAGTCGTTTATGTATCTGGGCAACGTCGCTGGTCCGCTGATGGGCGCGACCGTCTCCGCGATGGCCGGATTCCGCTGGGTGTTTGCCGCCACAGCCGTAGTGGTTTTGCTTAACGTCTGGCAGCTGGCGGCCGAACTCAGGCGCACCCGCCTTCGCATTGATAAAAAATAAGTAAGCAGATTTAAACTATTATTTAACGGGGCTTAACGCCCCGCCAGTCTGTTGTTTT
>NZ_CP127837.1:2155106-2158060 GCF_030291195.1 Enterobacter sp. PGRG2
AAAAAATAATACCTGAATCTACTTTGCAATTCTCAAATCTGGTGCTAACGTCAGCGGAAATCACATAAGGAAATAGCGCTATGAAAAACCTCATCGCAGAGTTGTTGGTTAAGCTTGCTGAAAAGGAGGAAGAGTCTAAGGAGCTGGTCGCACAGGTCGAGGCGCTGGAAATTGTGGTGACGGCACTGCTGCGCCACATGGCCGCGCCGGAACAGAATGCGCTGATCCAGAGTATCGAAGGCGCGCTGGAAGCGGCCCGCCCGGATGCCGAGGTCTCGGAAAAGGATTCTGAACTGTTGCAGCAATACGTAAAAAAGCTTCTCAGGCATCCCCGCAGTTAAATCACTGAACGGGAATGCCAGCGATCGCGCTTTTTATTTCTTTTATTGCCCTGTCTGTCTTTGCTGGCAGAAAATAGTATACAACCACGCTCCGTTCATTTGCCGCCTGATTGCGCAAATGAACGGAGGGTGGTTTTTTTTTCGTAACGCGCCATGCTTAAAGAGACACTTGCCCTGAGGATGGTGATATGAAAATAACATTCCTGGTAACCCTGCTGTTTGGCATGCTTTTTATGATGGCAGTCAGCGCGGCTGAAAAAGATCTGACGCCGCAACAGCAACGTATGACCATTTGTAATCAACAGGCCACCGCGCAGACGTTAAAAGGCGACGCCCGCAAAAGTTATATGAGCGATTGCCTGAAAAATACTAAGGTAGAGCCGGGCCAGAAAAGTCTTTCCCCCCAGCAACAAAAAATGCGCGAATGTAATTCTCAGGCGACCCAGCAATCGCTGAAAGGCGAGGATCGCAGTAAGTTTATGAGCGCCTGCCTTAAAAAATAACGCTGATACAAACGGGTGACGCTGCGCGACGGCTCACCCGAAATTTCATACTTACCCGTCGGGTCACCTGCCTATAATTTTTGGAAATGTTTCAGAATGTTCCCAAAAATTATGAATGATAACAATTTTTATACTTCTGCGCCGTCGCGTCCTGACGGCGACAGCTTACAAAGTCAGGACGAACTTTACCGGGCCGGGCAGCAGTTTGTCCGCCGCGCCAGGATGCCGCGCGTGGCGGGTGTGGGCGGCCTCTATTTCCCGCTGGCGGGCGTGATGGTGACGCAATCCCTCCCCGGGGGCTGGTGGATGGCGTTGCTGTGCTGGGCGTTTATCTGGCCGCATTTTGCCTGGCAAAGGGCAGTGCGCGCCAGCGAGCCGAAGCGTGCGGAACTGGCCAACCTGAAGACGGATGCCATTCTTGCCGGTATGTGGATCGCCATTATTGGCGTGAACGTTATGCCCACCGCGGCGCTGGTAATGATGATCGGCGTGAATTTAATGGGCGCAGGCGGCCCGAAATTATGCGGCATGGGGTTAGTTCTGCTGCTGGTAACCTGTCTGGTCACGCTGCAAATCACCGGTATTGCCGTGGTGCTGACCAGTACGCCGCTGGAAGGGTGGTTGTCGATCCCCTTTCTGGTGATCTATCCGATGCTGTTCGCGTGGGGGAGTTACAAAACGGCGAACCGGCTGGCCGCGCAGAAACGTCGTCTGAAGGTGATGAGCACCCGCGATGGCATGACCGGCGTCTACAACCGCCGCTACTGGGAGATCCTGCTGCGTAACGAATACGATAATTGTCGCCGCCACCAGTTGGCTTCCACGGTGCTGCTTATCGACCTCGACCATTTCAAAATCATCAATGACACCTGCGGCCATGACATTGGCGATGAAGCCATCATTGCCCTGACGCACCATCTGCAAATGAGTCTGCGCGGCGGCGATGTGATTGGGCGCTTTGGCGGCGATGAATTCGCGGTGATCATGAACGGCACCAGCCCGGAAAGCGCCGCTGCCGCCATGAGTCGCGTCCATGCCAGGCTTGCGACATTCCGCCTGACCTCCGCGCCGCACATCACCCTGCACATCAGCGTGGGCGTTGCGCCCTTAACCGCCGATATGCTGCACTACCGCGAATGGCTGAAGGCCGCTGATATGGCGCTATACAAAGCCAAAAACGCCGGACGCAACCGTACCGAAATCGCCGCCTGAACTCAGGCCTTGCTGAGCTTCTCTGATTTTTCCATGCATTTGTTCATCGCTTCGATCACTGCCGAGCGGAAACCGCGATCTTCCAGCACCCTGACTGCCTCGATAGTGGTGCCGCCAGGTGAGCACACCATGTCTTTCAGTTCACCCGGATGTTTACCGGTTTCCAGCACCATTTTTGCCGAGCCCATCACCGCCTGCGCCGCAAACTTATAGGCCTGGGCGCGCGGCATACCGCCGAGCACCGCTGCATCAGCCATGGCTTCGATAAACATAAACACATAGGCCGGGGCGGAGCCGCTGACGCCGACTACCGGATGGATCATCGGTTCGGCGATCACTTCCGCTTCACCGAAGCAGCGGAAAATATTCACCACATCCGCAATATCTTCCGGCGTCACCAGCGCGTTAGGGGTGATCGAGGTCATACCGGCATTCACCAGCGCAGGGGTGTTAGGCATGGTACGCACGATTTTGCGATCGTGGCCGAGGGCACGCGCCAGCTGATCCAGCGTCACGCCTGCGGCGATAGAGACAATCAGCGTATCTTTATTAAGGCTGGAAGTGATTTCACTTAGTACTTTGATCATGACGTTAGGTTTCACCGCGCCAAACACAATATCGGCGACCTGCGCCACTTCCTGCGCGCTGGCGGCGGCATTGATGCCGTATTGATCGTGCAGCGCAGCGACTTTATCAGGGGAGGGGGTATACACCCAAATCTGGCCCGGCAGCACCTGGCCGCTGGCGATCAAACCGCCGAGGATCGCTTTACCCATGTTGCCGCAGCCGATAAAACCAATTTTTTTGTCCATCACGTCACTCCCTGGTTTTTTATTGATTGGGTTTATAGCTTAACGTGGATCCGCGCACAGGGCTAAAGCTTCCTTGTAGTCTTTGC
>NZ_CP127837.1:2158097-2198712 GCF_030291195.1 Enterobacter sp. PGRG2
TTTATCCGGAGTCAATATGGTGATTTGGGTGGATGCCGATGCGTGTCCGAACGTAATCAAAGAAGTGTTATTTCGCGCCGCTGAGCGCACGCAAACCCCGCTGACGCTGGTGGCGAATCAGTCCCTGCGCGTGCCGCCGTCACGTTTTATCCGCACCCTGCGGGTGGAGGCGGGCTTCGACGTGGCCGATAACGAAATTGTGCGCCTGTGCAATCCCGGCGATCTGGTGATCACCGCTGACATTCCGCTGGCGGCGGAAGTGATCGCTAAAGGCGGTGCGGCGCTGAACCCGCGCGGCGAACGCTATACCGAAGCCACCATTCGTGAACGCCTGACGATGCGTGATTTTATGGATACCCTGCGCGCCAGCGGCGTACAGACCGGCGGGCCGGATTCGCTCTCTCAGCGCGATCGCCAGCACTTTGCCGCCGAACTGGATAAATGGCTGCTGGAGGTTAAGCGCCGCCGTGAAAGCAATCAGGGCAGCTGAAAGCTTGTCAACGGACGACGCATTCAGTAAGGTGGGCGTGCCATTTTATCTTTACACTTTAAAGTGCATTTTTCTCGCTAAAATCAATGTTACCGCTGTTTTAAATTTCTCTGTAATTATTTATTTACACTTGCTGGCAGCAGATCATCATTTTTGTTTCATCATATCTCGTTCTGCATTGGGCGGAACCAGGGGGATCACCAGGTCATGACGTTACCCATCTTTCTAACTGGCGCACGCGGTTGCGGAAAAACCACCATCGGCGTTCAGCTCGCCCGGGTCCGCGACTGCCAGTTTGTCGATACCGATCGCGTATTACAGGATCAGGCGCAAATGACCGTTGCCAGTATCGTTGAAAAAGAGGGCTGGTCAGGATTTCGCGCGCGGGAAACTGCCACCCTGCAAAGCGTCACCGCGCCATCGACAGTGATCGCCACCGGCGGCGGGATTATCCTCAGCGAATTTAACCGTCAGTTTATGCACGAACAGGGCATCGTGATTTATCTCTGCGCGCCGGTGGACGTACTGGCGCAGCGGCTGGAAGCCACGCCGAAAGCCACTCAGCGTCCGACGCTAACCGGCAAGCCCATCAGTGAAGAAGTGAGCGATATTCTGGCCGAGCGCGATGCGCTGTATCGCGAGGCGGCGCACTATGTGGTTGATGGCGCTCTGGATCCGGAAAGCGTCGTGGCAGAAATCCAGACGGTATTATTACTGGCGCGCGCAAGCTAAACCTGATGCGCTACCTTTGGCTATACTCCAGGTACGACTGATAAAAACTGATAAAAAAGGAAGTGCTATGCCGACAAGACCGCCGTACCCAAGAGAAGCGCGTATCGTGACCGTTGAAAAAGGAAATCAGGAAGAAACCGTGACCTGGTATCAATTACGATCCGATCACCCGAAGCCCGATTCGCTGATCAGCGAGCATAATACCGAGCAGGAAGCGCTGGATGCTAAGCGCCGCTACGAAGATCCTGATAAATCCTGATCCCTTTCCCCCGCGTCGCGGGGGGAATTTTATAAACCTTTCGGGAAATTACAGACGTTTATGTAAGCGTTTACAAAAATAGTCACGCTCCGGTCATATCTGCTGCTACGCTTTTTTCTGCGACGATCATTGCCGGTTTTACTCCCGCCCTCTGGCGTGAGCAATTGTCAGTCCTGAATAACTGAAGTGAAGAAGGCGGAAAGAACCATGAGTGCGACTCTGGCCATCCTCACCATTGGTGTGGTGCCCCTCAATGCTGTGCTGCCGCTCTTAACTGAGCACATTGCTGAAGATCAGATCACCCACGTTAGTTTGATGGGCAAGATGGATCCTGAAGATGCCCTTGAAGATTACGCCGCCGCGCCGGGCGAGGACGAGATCCGCGCACTGCTGAACAATGGCGAGGTGGTAAAAGTCTCGCGCCAGAAGGTGAAGCGCGATCTGCAAAGCGTCATCGAACTGCTCGATAAGCAGGGCTATGACGTCATCCTGCTGATGTATAACGATAAAATAGAAGGGCTGAAATCCCGCAACGCTATTCTGCTGGAGCCGCAACGCATTATTCCGCCGCTGGTTGCCTCCATTATTGATGGTCATCAGGTGGGCGTGCTGGTGCCGATGGCAGAGATGCTTGGCGAACAGCAGCAAAAATGGCAGGCGCTTTCAAACGAGCCGCTGTACGCCATTGCCAGTCCACAGGACACTATCGGCTCGCAGCTGGTGGACGCAGGTAGAACGCTCATCGATCAGGGCGCTGACGTGCTGATGCTCGACTGCCTCGGTTTTCACCAGGCGCACCGCGATCTGCTGCAAAAATCCCTCGACGTTCCCGTTCTGCTCTCTAACGTGCTGGTCGCCCGTCTTGCCTCTGAGCTGCTGATGTAACAGCGATTTTACGTGACAGTCATAAAGCCTGGCCCCTATAGTGGATTTCCATACACTACACAGATAAGGGCCAGTCTATGCTTCAGAGTAATGAATACTTTTCCGGTAAAGTGAAATCCATTGGTTTTACCAGCAGCAGCACTGGCCGTGCCAGCGTCGGCGTCATGGCGGAAGGCGAATACACCTTCGGAACCGCCCAGCCGGAAGAAATGACGGTGGTCAGCGGCGCGTTAAACGTGCTGCTGCCGGGAGAAACGGAGTGGAAAACCTATGCGGCGGGGGAAGTGTTCAATGTGCCCGGCCACAGCGAATTCCATTTACAGGTGGCCGAGCCGAGCGCTTATCTTTGCCGCTATCTGTAATGCAGCGATCTGTCCCCTCAGGCGAGGGGGCAGATCGACAGGATCAGCGCTGCGCTTCGCCGCCTAATCCTTCCACCAGATTCTGAATTAACGCCGCCAGTTCCCCGGTCATCAGGATAAAGTCAGCATCATAGCGCTGGGCATAATCCTCGCGATCAATGTCTTCATTCTGATCGCGCAGCTCATCGGAAAACTTCAGGCGTTTGATCGAGCCATCGTCGCACATCATAAACTGAATACGCTGCTGCCAGTCGAGCGCAAGCTTAGTGACCAGCTTTCCGGCTTCAATATGCACGGCGATTTCATCGCAGACGAGATCCTGCTTTTTACAGCGGATCACGCCGCCATCTTCAAGGATCGCTTTCAGTTCGGCTTCATCCTGCAACTGGAATCCCTGCGCCGCGCTGCCGGAGCGTACCCATTCGGTCAGCGTCAGTTCAACTGGATTTTCCAGCGTCAGCGGCACCACCGGCAGGGAGCCGAGGCTTTTACGCAGCAGCGCCAGCGTATCTTCCGCTTTTTTGGCGCTGGCGCAGTCCACCATGATCAGGCCGTTAACCGTATCGATCCACATCATCGTCTGGCTGAAGCGGCTGAAGGCGCGCGGCAGCAGCGAATGCAGCACTTCATCTTTCAGCGAATCTTTTTCGGTCTTCTTCAGCTTGCGGCCCTGATCGGCTTCAAGTTTGGCAATTTTGGCTTCCAGCGCCTGTTTGATCACCGGCGACGGCAGGATCTTTTCTTCTTTGCGGGCGCAAATGATGATCTGGCCATTATTGGTATGGGTCAGTGCATCACTGTGCGAACCCATCGGCGGCACCCAACCGGTTTTCGCCATATCCTGGCTACCGCAAGGTGTAAAGGTTAGCGCGGCTAACTGTTTTTCCATCTCTTCAGCGCGCAATGAAACATCGCGGCTAAGACGGTAAACCATCAAATTTTTGAACCACAGCATGATAATTTTCACGGCCTTGTCGTTAAATGCAGCGGGCATGATAACGAATTGTCACTTTCGATGCATTGCTAATACGGGGCAGGGATCCTACTCTGTTGATATTCCGCGAAAAACAAGGAGATTTCCGTGCGTATAGGAATTGATTTAGGTGGTACAAAAACAGAAGTGATTGCGCTCAGCGACAGCGGCGAACAGCTGTTCCGCCACCGTCTGCCAACGCCAAAAAACGACTACGGGCAGACGATTGAAACCGTTGCCACGCTGGTTGAGCTGGCCGAAAAGGAGACCGGGCAAACCGGCACCGTCGGCATGGGGATCCCCGGCTCCATTTCGCCCTATACCGGGGTGGTAAAAAACGCCAACTCCACCTGGCTTAACGGTCAGCCTTTCGATAAAGATCTCAGCAAGCGGCTTAACCGTGAAGTACGGCTGGCGAACGACGCCAACTGCCTGGCGGTATCCGAAGCCGTCGATGGCGCAGCGGCGGGGGCGCAAACCGTGTTCGCGGTGATCATCGGCACCGGCTGCGGTTCCGGCATCGCCCTAAATGGCCATGCGCATATTGGCGGCAACGGCACCGCAGGCGAGTGGGGCCACAACCCGCTGCCGTGGATGGACGAGGACGAACTGCGCTATCGCGATGAAGTGCCGTGCTACTGCGGTAAACAGGGCTGTATCGAGACCTTTATTTCCGGCACCGGTTTTGCCACCGATTACCACCGCTTAAGCGGGCAGTCGCTGAAAGGCAATGAGATTATCCGGCTGGTGGGCGAGCAGGATCCGATCGCTGAACTGGCGCTGAGCCGCCACGAACTGCGGCTGGCGAAATCACTGGCCCATGTGATAAACATTCTGGATCCGGACGTGATCGTGCTGGGCGGCGGCATGAGCAACGTCGATCGTCTGTACAAAACCGTGCCAACGCTGGTGAAAAACTGGGTATTCGGCGGTGAATGCGAAACGCCGATCCGCAAAGCGGTACACGGCGATTCCAGCGGCGTGCGCGGCGCGGCCTGGCTGTGGCCGCAAAATTAATCATTGCACGGCAGCCGCCCCATGACCTTTCAGGCGGCTGTACAACACCAGTGAGATCATGGCCGATAACGACAGCAAGGCTGCCGGTAAGGCCACATATTCATACGTCAGCCCGGCGGTCAGCATCATCCCGCCGCAAAACGCCCCTACCGCGCTGCCCAGATTAAAGGCCATTTGTCCACCCGCCGCTCCCAGCATTTCACCGCCTCTGGCGTTTTGCAGCAGCAGGATTTGCAGCGGCGCAGACAGGGCAAAAAGTCCGGCGCAGCTGATAAAGGCCAGGCTCAGGGACGCGGTTTTGTTCCACGCGAAGAAGAAGATCAGCGCCAGCGCAATGGCAATCACCAGATCGGTCGTCATGGCGATGCGCAGCGGCGTAAACCAGCGCGACAGCTTGCCGCTCAGCATATTACCCAGCACCATTCCCAGTCCCACCAGCATCATGATCGCCGGCATGGTGGTTTCTGCGTAGCCGGAGACGAAGATCATCAGCGGTTTGATATAGCTGAACCAGGCGAAAACCCCGGCGTTGCCGAACAGGGTGGCGGCAAAAATCAGCCAGGGCGCAGGGGATTTGAGGAAGCGGAACTGCGCGGAGAGGGTGGTTTTGGCCTCGTCAGCGATATCCGGGATCCACATCAGGATCGACACCATCACCGCAATGTTAAAGGCCGCAATCAGCCAGAAGGTATAGCGCCAGCTGAATTCATGGCTCAGCCAGGTGCCAATCGGCACGCCGATCAGATTGGCAATGGTCATGCCGGAGATCATCCCTGCGACGGCGGCGGTGACGCGTCCGGGCTGCGCGACTTTGGTGAGAATGATCGCCCCGACGCCAAAAAACGCGCCGTGGGGAAAACCGGACACCAGTCTGCCAATCGCCAGCATTACATAGGACGAGGAGAGGGTGAAGATCACGTTGCCTGCCAGACACAGCAACGCCAGAAACACCATGATATGTTTCAGCGAAAAACGGTTAGAGAACAGGGCGATGATCGGCGCGCCCAGCACCACCCCCAGCGCATACCAGGAGATCATATGGCCCGCGGCGGGAATGCTGATCTGCACATCCTTCGCCAGTTCCGTCAGCACGCCCATAATGCCGAACTCTGCCATTCCCAGCCCGAACGTCCCGAGCGCCAGCGAAACAATGACTTTTTTGATACTACCCGACACGGCAATCATCCTTACGAAAAACCCCCGCCCGGCTGGACGAGGGGAAACGCCTTATTCTACGGCCCAGGCTTTATCCAGCTTGCTGTAACCCAGCCCGTTAATTTTACGTACCTTGATCTGCACCGGGATGCGCTCTTTCATCGCCTCGACGTGGCTTATCACGCCGATGGTTTTCCCGGTGGCGTTAAGGGCGTCCAGCGCATCCAGCGCGGTGTCCAGCGTTTCGCTGTCCAGCGTGCCGAACCCTTCATCAAGGAACAGTGAATCAATACGCGTTTTATGGCTGACCAGATCCGACAGCGCCAGCGCCAGCGCAAGGCTGACGAGGAAACTCTCTCCGCCGGACAGGGTACGGGTATCGCGCACCGCGTCCGCCTGCCAGGTATCCACCACTTCCAGCTCCAGCGCTTCGCTGGCCTTGCGCTTGAGCAGGTATCGCCCGTGCAGGCGGGTGAGCTGATTATTCGCCAGCCACACCAGATTATCGAGCGTCAGCCCTTGGGCGAATTTACGGAATTTATCGCCTTCTTTCGAGCCGATCAGCGCATTGAGATACGCCCAGTCTTCCACATATTCCGCATTTTGCTGGATGCTCTGCATCAGCGCTAACTGCCGCTGGCGGTTTTCGGCGTCCTGTTTCAGTTGCTGGCGGATCTCGCCCTGGCGGGTGGTGTTTTCCCGTAGTTGCTGCACCACTGCGGAAAGCTGCGCGGCCAGCGCATCGATTTCGGCGTCGTCCGCCAGCGTCGGTGGACGGGACGCCAGATGCTGCGCCAGCGTGCTTTCGGCCTGGCTATAGAGCGTGCTTTGCTGCTGATGCGCCCGCTCAAGCTGCTGCTGACGCTGCTCCAGCGCCTGCCGCTGCGCATCGTCCAGCAGCGCGCTCAGGAAAGCGGCCTCGTCTGCAAAAGGACTGGCGGCCAGCGCCGCGCTGAACTGTGAGCGCGCCTGTTCCTGCTGTGTGTCGAGCTGGCGTATCTGCTCCTGCAACAGGCGCAGCTGGCCTTCAAGCGTACTGGCCTCGCTGTAAAGCGTCTGCCAGTTGCCCAGCGCGGCGGCGTGTTGGTGCTCCGGAAGGGGCGGCGGCGTGGTGCCGTCATCGGCGAGCGTTGCCAGCAGGCTGTCGAGGCGGCTCAGTTGTTCCCGCAGCTGTGGCAGTTTGTCATGCTGCTGCTGCCAGCGCTGCGACTCTTCCTGCCGCGCCGCCAGCCAGGCTGCTTCGTCGCTCACTGCCGGCCGCGTCAGGCCCAGCTGTGCCAGCGCGGTGTCCAGCGCGTCCCGCTGCCGGGCGATCTCCGCCGCCAGCTGCGCATCCCGCTGCTGCTCTTTATGCAGCCTTGCTTCCAGGGTTAAGCGTTCATTCAGCTGGCGCAGCTGCTGCTCATGCTGATCCTGCTCCGCCAGCCAGCCGCTCACGTCGTCCTGCGGCGTCAGCGCGATGTTCAGCGCCGCGCACTGCTGCTGCCAGCGGGCGTGAAGCGTGGCGCTTTCCTCCTGAATCGCTGTAAGGGCCGCGGCGAGTTTGTCCCGGTGCTGACGCTGGGTATCCAGCTGGCCTTTCAGGGCAAAACCCTGTTCGCGCAGGCTTTCCACCTCTTTTTTCAGCGCCGCCAGCCGCTGCTGATTTTCGCCCGGCTGCAATGCCTGATAGGCCGCCACGGCAGGATGCGACGTGGATCCGCACAGCGGGCAGGGCGTATCCGGTTGCAGGTTCGCGCGTTCCGCTTCGAGGCGCAGGATCAGCTTTTCCTGCTCCACCAGCTTTTCCACATCGCTTTCATGCTGGCGCTTGTCTTTATATTGCTGACGAATAGCCCCAAGCCGCAGATCCCAGGCGGCGATCTGCGTGTCCATCTCCGCCAGTTCCTGCTGCTGTTGCGCCTGACGTTTTGCCAGCGCAACAAACTGCGGGTGCAGCATTGCCAGCTGTTGACGCCCGCTACGGCCCGCTAAGTGCTGTTGTAAATGAGCGCTTACTTCTTCCAGATTCAGATTCAGCGGGGAAGGCGGCAGGGCGGCGAGCGCCCGTTCTGTTGTACGGAGTGTATTTTGCAGCTCCGCCCGCTGTTTTTCATCCCGCTGCTGCTGGGCAAAGGTCAGACGCCAGCTCGCCAGTTCCGCGCTCCATAAGCGAAAACGATCGTGTTCGCTGAGCCACTGCTGCACCTGTGCCACATCGTTTTTCAGGGTGGTAGCGGTGATATTCGCCAGTTGCCAGGTCTGTTGCAGCCCGGTGCGCACCTGTTGTAAGCGAGTATTCACATTTTCGTGCTGGCCCTGTGCGAGGCGTAACGCCTGCTGGCGCTCCTGTAACTGCTGCCAGTGGGGACGTAATTTTTCCGCAGGCAGGGCGCGGGTCAGCTTTTCCAGTTCCGGGGCGGCGGCCTCTAATGCCGCATGCGCGGCGGTCAGCGCCTCGTGCGCCCGCTGGCGTTCGCCGCTCAGCCGGTGGCTTTCACTCAGCCACTGATGATGTCCCTGCGCCTGCTGCTGCCCGGCGAGCAGCTGTTTTTCTTCGTCAGTAAGTGCCTGCAAACCTGCGCTGAGCGTCTGTGCCTGTTCGTCGCTTAACAGCTGCACGCCGTCGGCCTGGGCCTGGAGTTTTTCCAGCTCCAGTCGCGCGGTTTTATGCTTTTCGAAGACCATCGCGGAGATCTGACCGTAGATCTCGGTGCCGGTCAGCTCTTCCAGTAGTTCGGCGCGCTCGCGGGGTTTGGCATTGAGGAAGGCCGCAAACTGGCCCTGGGAGAGCAGCATCGAGCGGGTGAAACGACCATAGTCCAGCCCGGTCAGGGTGGCGGTCAGATCCAGTTTGTCTTTCACTTTATCGGCAAGGATTTTGCCATCGGCGCACAGCGCCAGCTCCACGCGCGGCGCCTGCAAATTACCGTCCGGTTGATTGCGGGCGCGGTTCTGGCTCCAGAAAGCGCGGTAAGCCACGCCTTTGACCTCAAACTCCACTTCCGCCAGACATTCAGCGGTATCGCGGGTCATCAGATCGTTTTGCGACTGGGAGACGCTGCTCAGACGCGGCGTTTCGTGATACAGCGCCAGACAGATGGCGTCGAGCAGGGTGGTTTTGCCCGCCCCCGTCGGCCCGGTGATGGCAAACAGCCCATTACTGGCGAACGGCTCGGCGGTGAAATCGATTTTCCATTCCCCTTTCAGGGAGTTGATATTTTTCAGGCGCAGACTGAGGATCTTCATGCGTCGTCTTCCTCCGTCAGGGCGTCAACGGTTTGCGCGAACAGCGTCTGTAAACGCGCGTTTTGCGCCTCGTCGAGGCTTTCCAGCGCCAGCCGCCGCTCAAAGACTTCTTCCACCTTCAGCTCACTCAGGGTTTCTCGCAGTTCGCCCGCCAGCAGACGTTCGCGCTGCTCGCGGCTGCGGCGCACCAGCAACACTTCCACCGGCAGATCCCCGGTAAGCGCCTGGATTTTCCGTTGCGCGTCCGCCAGGTATTCGTCGGTGGTGATTTCAATATCCAGCCACACCGGCGGGCTGACCGGCTGGTCGCGCCATTGCTCAAGCTGTTCGCCGATAGCCGCCAGATCGCCTTTGATCACCGCCAGTTGCTGGGTAACCGGCACCGTCAGCGGCGTCACCTCCGCCAGCCTGCCGTCGCTGAAGGTCACCAGGTTGACGCTTTTCGGCCTGCCGGTTTCATCAAAACTTAACGCGATGGGGGAGCCGCAATAACGGATATGTTCCTGACCGCCCACCAGCTGCGGGCGATGAATATGGCCGAGAGCAAGATAATCCACCGGCGGGAAGTTCTGCGCCGGAAAGGCGTCCAGCGTGCCGATATAAATATCACGCACCGCGTCACTTTTGCTGGCCCCGACGGTAGTCAGATGGCCGCTGGCGATAACCGGCAGCCTCTGTTCACCACGCAGGGCGCAGGCGTCCTGATACTGCTGCTGGTAATACGCTGTGATGCTGGTCAGCAAAAGCTGTTGTTTCTGACTGCCGGATAACCCGGCCTGGCTTAGCACGACGTCGCGCGGGCGTAAAAACGGCACCGGGCAGAACACCGCCCCCGGCGTGCCGTCCCGGCGTTTAAGCATAAAGGGCGCGCTGCCGGCGGTGGCGACCACGGTGGTGTTTAAAAAGGCGAGAATTTCGCGGGATTCGTTAAGCGTGGCGACAGAATCGTGGTTACCCGCCAGCACCACCAGGTGACAGCCGGTTTGCTGCAAATTCACCACAAAGCGGTTGTAGAGTTCGCGGGCGTAGCTCGGCGGCGAGCCGGTATCAAAAATGTCGCCTGCGACAATAATCACATCCACCTGCTGTTCTTCCGCGGTTTTCAGCAGCCAGTCAAGAAAGGCGGCATGTTCAGCGGCCCGGCTTTTGCTGTAAAAGTTTTGACCCAGGTGCCAGTCAGAGGTATGAAGAAGACGCATAACGATCCCATGGCAAAAAAGCGTGAAGCCGATTATAAACGTTAAGCGGCGTGAAGATAGTTATCGGTTTTTTCGCGAGTGTCATAAAACAACGGCTTGAGTCATCAGGCAGTCATCATTTTCATAAATCTGTCATAAATCTGACGCATAATGCCACCGCAACATATACTGGCGACTTAATAAATACAGGGCAAATTATGGCGAGACGCATTCTGGTCGTGGAAGATGAAGCTCCAATTCGTGAAATGGTATGCTTTGTCCTCGAGCAAAACGGCTTCCAGCCTGTCGAAGCGGAAGATTATGACAGCGCGGTGAACCAGTTGAATGAACCCTGGCCCGATCTCATTTTGCTCGACTGGATGCTACCGGGCGGTTCCGGTATTCAGTTTATCAAACATGTGAAGCGTGAAGCCCTGACCCGTGATATTCCGGTGATGATGCTTACCGCCCGCGGCGAGGAAGAAGATCGCGTGCGTGGTCTGGAAACCGGGGCGGATGATTACATCACCAAGCCGTTCTCGCCAAAAGAGCTGGTGGCGCGTATTAAAGCCGTGATGCGCCGCATCTCGCCGATGGCGGTAGAAGAGGTGATCGAAATGCAGGGGTTGAGCCTGGATCCCACTTCCCACCGCGTGATGACCGGCGAAAATCCCCTCGATATGGGGCCTACCGAATTTAAGCTTTTACACTTCTTTATGACCCATCCTGAACGTGTCTACAGCCGGGAACAGTTGCTGAACCATGTGTGGGGCACCAACGTTTACGTTGAAGATCGCACGGTTGACGTGCATATTCGCCGCCTGCGTAAAGCGCTGGAACATAGCGGCCACGATCGTATGGTACAGACCGTCCGCGGCACGGGTTATCGTTTTTCGACCCGTTTCTAACATCTGAAGGGAGTGTGACGCGTGCTGGAACGGCTGTCATGGAAAAGGCTGGTGCTGGAGCTGGTGCTGTGTTGCATCCCGGCGCTGGTGCTCGGCGCCATATTTGGTTATCTGCCGTGGTTTTTGCTGGCGGCCGTCACCGGATTACTGGTCTGGCATTTCTGGAACTTACTGCAACTCTCCTGGTGGCTCTGGGTGGACAGAAGCATGACGCCGCCGCCGGGCCACGGTAGCTGGGAGCCGCTGTTATACGGGCTGCACCAGATGCAGATGCGTAACAAAAAACGCCGTCGCGAACTGGGCAGCCTGATCAAACGCTTCCGCAGCGGCGCGGAGTCGCTGCCGGACGCCGTGGTGCTTACCACAGCAGAAGGCGTGATCTTCTGGTGTAACGGTCTGGCGCAGCAACTGCTGGGCCTGCGCTGGCCGGACGATAACGGCCAGAACATCCTTAACCTGCTGCGTTATCCCGAATTCACCCAGTACCTGAAGCGTCAGGAATTCCTTAAGCCCCTCAATCTGGTGCTGAATAATGGCCGCCATCTGGAAATTCGCGTCATGCCCTACAGCGATCAGCAACTGCTGATGGTGGCGCGTGATGTCACGCAGATGCATCAGCTGGAAGGCGCGCGCCGTAACTTCTTCGCCAACGTCAGCCATGAACTGCGCACGCCATTGACGGTGTTACAGGGTTATCTGGAGATGATGCAGGAGCAGACGCTGGAAGGCGCGCCGCGTGAAAAAGCGCTGCATACCATGCGCGAGCAGACCTCACGTATGGAAGGGCTGGTGCGCCAGCTGCTGACGCTCTCTAAAATTGAAGCCTCGCCGGTGCAACTGCTGAACGAAACCATTGATGTGCCGATGATGCTGCGGGTGGTGGAGCGGGAAGCGCAAACCCTCAGCCAGCAAAAGCAGACTATTGAGTTCCACATCGACAGCTCGCTGAAAGTGCTGGGCAGTGAAGATCAGCTGCGTAGCGCCATCTCTAACCTGGTGTATAATGCGGTCAACCATACGCCCCCCGCCACCCATATTGTGGTGAGCTGGAAGCGCGTACCCCACGGCGCAGAATTTTGCGTTGAGGATAACGGACCGGGGATCGCGGCCGAGCACATTCCGCGCCTGACGGAGCGTTTCTACCGGGTGGATAAAGCGCGATCCCGGCAGACCGGCGGCAGCGGGCTGGGGCTGGCCATCGTTAAACATGCGGTCAATCATCACGACAGCCGCCTCAACATTACCAGCACGCCAGGGCAGGGCACGCGTTTCAGTTTTATTCTGCCGGAACGATTGATCGCCAAAAACAGCGCCTGACGCCCCGACTGTCAGCTTATCTTTCCGCAGGCCAGCAATTGCTGGCCTGTTTGCGTTCCGGTTCACCTTTTTCTGACCGATTATTGTACGGCTGATGATTTTTTGTTCGCATGATAAGCCATGTGTTTTTCTTATACATAGCGTTTTGAACTGGTAACCATATAGGTAGCAGCAGATCCATCTGGTTTTACGATCCCGTCTTGCCTTTAAACGTTATAAGCGTTTAAATTGCGCCCCTGATACTGTCATACCGACTGTATTTGCGTGGTAAATCGAAAAACTATTCTTCGCCACGTCATGCGGGAAGCATATCCCGCTGAAATTGAGAGAAATTGCCGTCGTATTGTTCCAAAGGCACTGGCGAACATTTCATCGTTTCCAACACCACATCCACAGGCAGCACACGTTTATGACTCATCGCTTAAAACCACGAGACATCATGGCTCTGGGCTTTATGACTTTCGCCCTCTTTGTCGGCGCAGGTAACATTATTTTTCCGCCAATGGTCGGTTTGCAGGCGGGTGAGCACGTCTGGACGGCGGCGTTCGGCTTTCTGATCACCGCCGTAGGCCTGCCGGTGCTGACCGTAGTCGCGCTGGCGAAAGTGGGCGGCGGCGTGGATAGCCTCAGTATGCCGATTGGCAAAGCGGCGGGCGTGCTGCTGGCTACCGTCTGCTATCTGGCGGTCGGGCCGCTGTTTGCGATCCCGCGTACCACCACCGTCTCCTTTGAAGTAGGTATTGCCCCGCTGACCGGCGACGGCGCGATGCCGCTGATGATTTACAGCCTCGTCTATTTTGCGCTGGTGATCCTGGTATCGCTCTATCCTGGCAAACTGCTGGATACCGTGGGTAACTTCCTCGCGCCGATGAAAATCATCGCCCTGACGGTGCTGTCCGTTGCCGCGCTCGTCTGGCCGGCAGGCCCGATCAGCAGCGCGATGGATGCCTATCAGAATGCCGCGTTCTCTAACGGCTTTGTGAACGGCTATCTCACCATGGATACGCTGGGCGCGATGGTCTTCGGCATCGTCATCGTCAACGCTGCCCGTTCGCGTGGCGTGACCGACTCCCGTCTGCTGACCCGCTACACTATCTGGGCTGGCCTGATTGCCGGTGTGGGTCTGACGCTGCTGTATCTGGCGCTGTTCCGTCTCGGCTCTGACAGCAGCACGCTGGTGGAACAGTCCGCCAACGGCGCGGCCATTCTTCATGCTTACGTACAGCACACCTTTGGCGGCGCGGGTAGCCTGCTGCTGGCGGCGCTGATTTTCCTCGCCTGCCTGGTAACGGCGGTCGGCCTGACCTGCGCCTGCGCGGAGTTCTTCGCCCAGTATCTGCCGTTCTCTTACCGTACGCTGGCCTTTGTGCTCGGCGGCTTCTCGATGCTGGTGTCTAACCTTGGCCTGAGCCACCTGATCCAGATTTCCATTCCGGTGCTGACCGCCATTTATCCGCCGTGTATCGCACTGGTTGTATTAAGCTTTACCCGTTCATGGTGGCATAATTCGTCGCGCATCATCGCGCCGGCGATGTTCATCAGCCTGGCCTTTGGTATCCTTGACGGTATCAAAGCCTCCGCCATTGGCGGGGTGTTGCCAGCCTGGACCCAGCGTTTACCGCTGGCGGAGCAGGGGCTGGCGTGGCTGATGCCAACCGTTGTGATCGTGATACTGGCCGTGGTCTGGGATCGTGCCGCAGGGCGTCAGGTGACTTCCCGCGCACACTGATCAAGGGTTGCTTGTCATAACCACGGGGCTTACCATCCCGTGGTTTTTTTATTTATGTTATGGCACGGGAAACAATGGAAAGTACTAACAAGCTAAAGCGGGGGTTAAGCACCCGACACATCCGCTTTATGGCGCTCGGTTCGGCAATAGGCACAGGCCTGTTCTATGGTTCGGCGGACGCCATCAAAATGGCCGGGCCGAGCGTACTGCTCGCCTATATTATCGGCGGCGCGGCAGCCTATATCATCATGCGTGCGCTGGGCGAGATGTCGGTACATAACCCGGCGGCCAGCTCCTTCTCACGCTATGCCCAGGAAAACCTCGGCCCGCTGGCAGGCTACATCACCGGCTGGACCTACTGTTTTGAGATCCTGATTGTCGCCATCGCTGATGTCACGGCGTTCGGCATCTATATGGGCGTCTGGTTCCCGACGGTGCCGCACTGGATCTGGGTGCTGAGCGTGGTGATGATCATCTGCGCCGTCAACCTGATGAGCGTCAAGGTGTTCGGCGAGCTGGAGTTCTGGTTCTCGTTCTTTAAAGTCGCCACCATTATCGTGATGATCGCGGCGGGCTTTGGCATCATCATCTGGGGCATTGGCAACGGCGGCGAACCGACCGGCATCCACAACCTGTGGAGCAACGGCGGCTTCTTCAGCAACGGCTGGCTCGGCATGGTGATGTCACTGCAAATGGTGATGTTTGCCTACGGCGGCATCGAAATCATCGGCATTACCGCCGGGGAAGCGAAAGATCCGCAGACCTCTATTCCGCGCGCCATCAACTCCGTGCCGATGCGTATTCTGGTGTTTTATGTCGGTACGCTGTTTGTGATCATGTCCATCTACCCCTGGAACCAGGTGGGCACCAACGGCAGCCCGTTCGTGCTGACCTTCCAGCATCTGGGCATCACCTTTGCCGCCAGCATCCTCAACTTTGTGGTGCTGACCGCGTCGCTGTCGGCGATTAACAGCGATGTGTTTGGCGTCGGACGTATGCTGCACGGTATGGCAGAGCAGGGCAGCGCGCCGAAGATGTTTGCGAAAACCTCGCGCAACGGCATTCCGTGGGTGACGGTGGTGGTGATGACGGTCGCGCTGCTGTTCGCCGCCTGGCTGAACTACATCATGCCGGAGAACGTTTTCCTGGTGATCGCCTCGCTGGCGACGTTCGCCACCGTGTGGGTGTGGATCATGATTTTGCTGTCGCAGATCGCTTTCCGTCGCCGTCTGCCGCCGGAAGAAGTGGCGGCGCTGAAGTTTAAAGTGCCGGGCGGCGTACCAACGACCATCGCCGGTCTGCTGTTCCTGGTGTTTATTATCGCGCTGATTGGCTGGCATCCGGAAACCCGCATTTCGCTGTACGTGGGCTTTGCGTGGATCGCGCTGCTGCTCATCGGCTGGATGTTTAAGCGCCGTTACGACCGCAAAACCGCCTGATCTCCTGAACTTTTGCCGGGTGAGCGTCCTGCCGCCCGGCAATGCTTTTTGGCTTCCTCCTCCCCCATGCTCCTCCCCCAATTATCAGCAGTATGATGAGTGAACTTTCACTATGCTGTGGCAAGGTGGCGTCATTTTTCAGCAAGGGGTAAAGCGATGTTGAACGCCTGGCATCTTCCGGTAGCGCCGTTTGTAAAACTCAATAAAGATCAGCTTCTTATAACTTTGTGGCTGGCGGGCAACGATTTGCCTGCGCAGGTTAAACTGCGTACGGAAAAGGACAACGAAGAGACGTCCATCCTGATGCATCCGCTGCGCAGTGCACCGTACCCCGGCGTAACCGCCTGGCGCGCCGCCATCGACGTGTCCGAAGGGCAACCGCGCCGTCGCTACAGCTTTAAACTGCTGTGGGCGGATCGCCAGCGCTGGTTTACGCCGCAGGGCTTCAGCGATTTCCCGCCCGCACGGCTGGAACAGTTTGCCATCGATTGCCCGGATAATGGCCCGCAGTGGGTGGCGGATCAGGTGTTTTATCAGATCTTTCCCGATCGCTTTGCCCGCAGCCAGCCGCGTACGCCGGAGCAGGACAACGTCTATTACCATCACGCCGCCGGGCAGGAGATCGTGCTGCGCGACTGGGATGAACCCCTCACCGGCGAGGCGGGGGGATCGACCTTTTACGGCGGCGATCTGGATGGCATCAGCGAAAAGCTGCCCTATCTGAAAAAACTTGGCGCCACGGCGCTGTACCTCAACCCGGTGTTTGTCGCCCCCAGCGTGCACAAATACGATACTGAAGATTATCGCCACGTCGACCCGCAGTTCGGCGGCGATCAGGCCCTGCTGCGGCTGCGCGCCAACACCCAGCGCGATGGCATCCGCCTGGTGCTCGACGGCGTGTTTAACCACAGCGGCGACTCCCACGCCTGGTTTGACCGGCACAATCGCGGCACCACCGGCGCGTGTCATAATCCGGCCTCCGACTGGCGGGAATGGTACAGCTTTTCCGACGACGGCCACGCTCTCGACTGGCTTGGCTATGCCAGCCTGCCAAAGCTGGATTATCAGTCGGCCTCGCTGGTGGAGGAGATTTACAAAGGCGAAGACAGCATTGTGCGCCACTGGCTGAAAGCGCCGTGGAATATGGACGGCTGGCGGCTGGATGTGGTGCATATGCTGGGCGAGGCGGGCGGGGCGCGGAATAACCTGCTGCACATCAGTGGCATCAGCCAGGCGGCGAAAGAGACGCAGCCGGAAGCCTATATCGTCGGCGAGCATTTTGGCGATGCGCGGCAGTGGTTGCAGGCGGATGCCGAAGACGCCGCCATGAACTACCGGGGCTTTACCATCCCTGTGTGGGGCTTCCTCGCGAACACCGATATTTCTTACGATCCGCAGCATATCGATGCCGCCACCTGCATGGCGTGGATGGATAACTACCGCGCCGGGCTGTCGCATCAGCAACAGTTGCGCATGTTTAACCAGCTCGACAGCCACGATACCTCGCGTTTTAAAACGCTGCTTGGCAAGGACATCGCGCGGATGCCGCTGGCGGTGGTCTGGCTGTTCAGCTGGCCTGGCGTGCCCTGTATCTATTACGGCGATGAAGTGGGGCTGGATGGCAACAACGATCCCTTCTGCCGTAAGCCGTTCCCGTGGGACAAAGAAAAACAGGACGCCACGCTGTTTGCCCTCTATCAGCAGATGGCGGCGCTGCGTAAGAAAAGCCGCGCCCTGCGTCACGGCGGCTGTCAGGTGCTGCATGCGGAAGGCGACGTGGTGGTCTTTGTGCGCGTTTTCCGGCATGAACGCGTGCTGGTGGCAATCAACCGCGGCAAGGCCTGCGAGGTGGTGCTGACGGATTTACCGCTGGTAGACGTCCCGGCCTGGCAGTGCAAAGTGGGCACCGGCACCATCGAGGATAATGTGCTATCGCTACCGGCGATCTCCGCCACGCTGTGGCGCAATCGCTGAACCTGTTGCAACATTTTTATCAGCATTGAAAAGAAATGTAATATCCTTTCGGGAGTGATCACCGAACCGAAGGTAAAACCATGGATGAGCTTTTGCTGGTTGCCGGTCTTGTTCTCTTTTTCGCGCTGATTGTCGCCCCTGCGCTGGCGGTCAGAGCCTGGCGAAAAAGCAGCGATACGCAGCGAGAACTGGGCGTATTGCGTGAACGGCTGACGGCGCTGGAGCAGCAGCTGGCGGGGCAGGCAATTGCGCCTGCGCCGCAGCCGCTGCCTGAACGGATAGCGGAGCCGGAACCTGTTCCTGCGCCTGTCATTGTACCTGCGGCACCACCGCCCGCTGTCGATCCCTGGGCGGCGAGCGTGCCGGAGCCTGAGCCGGTTGCCGTCACCCCGGCGGCGGTCAGCAAACCCGCATCCGCCGAACCGCGCGGTGGCATGATCACCTCGCTGGTGGGCTGGTTTATGCGCGGCAATCCGCTGGCGAAACTCGGCATTCTGCTGCTGTTCTTCGGGCTGGCGTTTCTGTTCCGCTATTCCGTCGAGCGCGATCTCTTCCCGCTGGAACTGCGTCTGTGCGTGGCGGCGCTTGCGGCGGTGCTGCTGCTGGCGCTCGGCTGGCGGCTGCGCCATAAACAACCTGTTTATGCGCTGATTTTGCAGGGCGGGGCCACCGGCGTGCTCTATCTGACGGTATTCGGCGCGTTCCGGCTCTGGCAGATGCTGCCGATGGCGCTGGCCTTCGCCTTGCTGCTGCTGATCTGTGCTGTAAGCGTCGGGCTGGCGGTGTTACAGCGTGCGCTAAGTCTCGCGATGCTCGCCAGCCTCGGTGGTTATCTTGCGCCGTTGCTGCTCTCCACCGGCGGCGGCAGCCACATCGGGCTGTTCTCTTTCTACCTGCTGCTCTCCTGCGGCATTCTGGCTATCAGCGTCTGGCAGCACTGGCGGGTGCTGAATCTGCTCGGTCTGCTTTTTACCTTTGGTGTTGGCGGCCTGTGGGGGCTGTTTAGCTACCGGCCGGAGTTCTACCTCAGCTGCCAGTTGTTCCTGATCGCGAATATTCTGTTGTTTGGCGTCCTGAGCGTTGGACTGTCGCTGCGGGCGCAGGGCGGCAGTAAGCGCATTATTGACGGCGTACTGCTGTTCGCGCCGCCGTTGCTGGGATTTGGTATGCAGTACGCCATCACGCAGGATTTCGCCTATGGACCGGCGTTTTCCGCCCTCGGCTTCGGCGCGTTTTATCTGCTGCTGGCGTGGCTGGTGCTGCGGCGTAAACCTGAACTCGGGCGACCGCTGGTGCTGGCGGCGCTGGCGCTCGGCGGGGCTTTTGTCACGCTGGCCATCCCGCTGGCGCTTTCCGCCCGCTGGACATCAATGGCCTGGGCGCTGGAAGGGCTTGGCATTCTGTGGCTTGGCGTACAGCAACAGCAACGGCGGATGAGCTACAGCGGCACAGGTTTACTGCTGCTGGCGATGGGCAGCGCCCTGTGGGCGATGCAGGATCTGGTTCCGGCGCTGTCGCAGCTGATGATTTTTGCGGTGCTGAGCCTGACATGGATCGCCGCCGCCTGGCTGTGGCGCGGACTGAATATTCAGGGCAGCCACGGCCTGCTGGCGGGCGGGATCCTCTTCTGGCTGCTGGCGCTGCACGGGCTGTCAGCGCTGACCTTAATCCGCTTTATGAATGAGCTGCCGGGCATACTGGCGCTGATCGCCCTCAGCCTCCACGGCTGGCGGGTCGTCGGCCAGCGGCTGCGCTGGCGCGCGCTAAGCGATAGCGTCTGGCTGCTGTGGCCCCTGATGCTGGCGACGCTGGTCTGGCAGATCGCAGCCCAGGGCGCGATCCTCAGCGCCGGCTGGCAGAACCTCGCCTGGTGTCTTGCACTGCCGTCCGCCTTCTGGCTGCTGTATCAACAGCGTACGCCGCCCGTGCCCTGGCTTTCACAGGGGCTGCACCTGTCGCTGTTCTGGATGATCCTCGCCGCGCTGGCGGCCGAGCTGTGGTGGTATACCGATGCGCTGCCGTGGGGGATGTTCCCGTGGCAGGCGGGGCTGGCGATGACCGCGGCGGCGGCGGTCATCATGCTGGTGCGCGCCGGGATCAAGCGTTCGCTGTGGCCGCTGCGCGTCTGGCCGCAGTGGTACGGCACCCTGGCGCTGGCGCCGCCGGGCGTTTTCCTGCTGGTGATGCTGCTGTTGACCAATATCGACGATGGCGTGGTGATGGAACAGGGCTACCGGCCATTGCTCAATCCGCTGGAAGAGGGCGCGGCCTTTGCCTTACTGGCGCTGTTCGCGCTGGCGCGGCTGTGCGCCCGCTATTTCCCGGCGCAGGGGCGTGAGATCCATAAACGTGTGCCGCTGCTGCTGGCGGCGCTCGCCTTCTGGTGGCTGAACGGCCTGCTGTTGCGCAGTCTGGCCTGGTATGGCGATATCGACTGGTCGGTGAGCGCGCTCTGGTCGTCCCGCCTGGTGCAGACCTGTTTCGCGCTGTTCTGGATGCTGGTGGCGCTGCTGGTGATGCTGCGCGCTGCCCGGCAGGCGTCGCGGCATGAATGGCTGGGCGGTGCGGCGCTGCTTGGCGTGGTGATTGTGAAACTGATGCTGGTGGACAGCGCGGGCGGCGGCGGACTGGCGCGCGCGGTGGCCTTTATCGGCGTGGCGGTGCTGGTGCTCATCGTGGGTTATTTCTCGCCGCTGCCGCCGCGGATACAACAGACGCATAACGAGGAACAAGGATAATGACAATCATCAGACGGATACTTTTTTGTGCGTTACTGGGCGCGGCGCTGCCGGGCTGGAGCCAGGACGCCGCGCCGGAAAAACCGCAGGATTATGCCTGGGGCGCGGGGCTGGAGACGACCACGCCATCGCCGCTGTATCAGGTGACCTTACCGGGGCGCATCTATACCGACAGCGTCGCCCCCGATCTGCGTGACGTGCGGGTTTTTAATCAGCAGGGTAACGCCGTGCCTTTTACCCTGATCCCGGCGGTGCAGAAACAGATGCCGCCGCGCACGCTGCCGCTGCGCCTGTTCGCCCTTGATGCGGTACCGGAAAATAATGCCTCGTCAGAAAGCCTGTGGTTGCGCTCGCAGGACGGAATCGAAATCCGTCTGGAGGGAGAAGGGCGGAAAACAGCAGGGAAGAGTTATCTGTTAACCCTGCCTGACACACAAAAAGACGACTTTCCGCTTTCACAGCTGAAGCTGGCCTGGAGCGCCGCGCCCGCCAACTGGCAGGGGCGCGCGGATGTGTACTTCAGCAGCGATCTGAAAAACTGGACGCTGGCGGGCCGGGAGATGCCGCTGATGGATCTTGCCTCCGGCAACGATCGCCTGTTGCTGGACACGCTGGATTTCAGCAGTTCAGCCTACCCGACGGAAATGCGTTATGTGCTGGTGGTGTTCAACGATGCCGCGCACGCGCCTGCGCTGACCGGCGCGACAGCGGTTGAGCAGGTTTACAGCGATACGGCGGTGAACATCCACCTGAATGCGGTGGCGAAAACCGTCTCCCCGGCGGTACAGGAGTTCTCCTGGCAACGGCCACAGCCGCTGGTGTCGGTGATGATTGAAGCCCGGCACGGGCGCGTACTGCCGCTGGCGATCGAGTACCGCAGCGGGGAAAAGGCAGCATGGCAGCCGCTGGCGAAAAGCGTGATTTATCAGCTGAACGGCAAAGCGCCGGAGCCGCTGAAAACCAGCGGGCTGGTGCAGGCGATCCGCGTTACGGCGGTTAATGGCCAACTGGAGGATGGTATCGCCCAGGTGACCGGCGAGCGCGCCAGCCAGACGCTGATCTTTAATGCGCAAGGTAAAGGGCCGTTTTTACTGGCCTGGGGGAATGGCGCTGCACAACCGCAGGCGATGGAGGTGGAGATGCTGGTGCCTGCCGCGCTACGTCAGGAGAATGCGCAACTGCCGGACGCGCTGGTACAGGATCGCGTGGTGCTGGGCGGCGACGCGCGGCTGACGGCGGTGGATCCGGCGCAGCAGCAAAGCCAGTGGAAGAAGATGCTGGTGTGGGCGGCGCTGGTGCTGGGCGTGCTGGTGCTGGTCTGGGTGGGGCTTGGGATCTGGCGCGAGGTACGGCAGAAGTCGGTATAAAAATAAAAATGCCGGGTGGCGCTGACGCTTACCCGGCCTACGTACGACGATCTGCGGAACAATGGTAGGCCCGGCAAGCGCAGCGCCGCCGGGCATTACGTCATCGAACCCCCCCAGGCCCGGCAAGCGCAGCGCCGCCGGGCAAAAACGGATTACAGGCTGGTGAGATTTTCGCTCAGGTATTTCGCCACGCCGTCCGGCGACGCGTTCATCCCTTCTTTGCCTTTTTCCCACTGCGCCGGGCAGACTTCGCCGTGCTCTTCGTGGAATTGCAGGGCATCAACCATACGCAGCATTTCGTCGACGTTACGGCCCAGCGGCAGATCGTTCACCACCTGATGACGCACAATACCGTTAGCGTCAATCAGGAAGGAGCCGCGCAGCGCCACGCCCGCGTCCGGGTGTTCAATGCCGTAGGCTTTCTGGATTTCGCGCTTGATGTCGGCCACCATCGCGTATTTCACCGGGCCAATGCCGCCTTTGTCCACCGGCGTATTACGCCAGGCGTTGTGAACAAATTCAGAGTCAAAAGAAACGCCCACGACTTCCACGCCGCGCTTCTGGAATTCTTCGTAACGCTTGTCAAAAGCGATCAGTTCTGACGGGCAGACGAAGGTGAAGTCCATCGGCCAGAAAAACAGTACCGTCGCTTTGCCCTGGATATGCTGTTTGAAGTTAAAATTTTCCACAATTTCGCCATTGCCAAGCACGGCGGCGGCGGCAAAGTCCGGAGCCGGACGAGTAACCAGTACCATCATAATTCTCCTGTGTGATTGTAGGGGTAAGGCCGCTATCAAGATAATCACCTGCCGGTAAAGCGCAAGCACTAAAGCTGTTTGTTTTTCGCCTGCGCCATCATGCGGGGATAGAACTGAAAGAACAGCTTTTCCAGCGCCTGATAGTGCGTATCCAGATCCTGCCACGAGTCGCGCAGCGCATCGAGGCGGGGCCGCCGCGTCGCCATGCCGTTCAGCACCTGCTGAATAAAATCCATCTCCCGGTAGCGCTCAAGCCATCGCTCTGACCACAAATAGTCATTCAGATTAACGAAGCGCGCCGGCGAGGAGGGCAGAATGGTGGCGACCTGCGCGTGGGCATAGCTGACAAATTCGCTCAGTGGCATGTCCGGCGACATCTGCAACCAGTGGCGCGACAGAAAATGGTCCCACATCACGTCCAGCGTAATGGGCGCGACCCGGCGCGTCTGCGGGCGAAACCACTCCCGCGCCTCGCGGACTTCCGGCAAATTATCGGTCAGCACGTCGATGCGGCGGTGCATGCGAATGCCGTCGACAATCTCAGCCGGATAGCTATCCTGCGGGTTGCCGCGAACGAAATCGCCCAGCAAATTACCGGGAAGCGAGCTTTCTGCGAGGTGCGCAAGATGCAGGTGTGCGAGGAAGTTCATTGTTTAGTTAATCCATAAAGAGGCGTAGCTGTTGCAGCGGAAGCACCGTAGCACTAGACTATCCCGCCTGTTTTTCAGTCTGAGTGTAAGTCATGCGCGTTGCCGATTTTTCCTTTGAATTACCCGAATCCCTGATTGCCCATTACCCTATGCCTGCGCGCAGTAGTTGCCGCCTGTTATCGCTGGACGGGCCGACGGGCGCGCTGACGCATGGTACTTTCACCGATCTGCTCGACAAGCTCAACCCCGGGGATCTGCTGGTCTTTAACAATACCCGCGTGATCCCGGCGCGTCTGTTTGGCCGTAAAGCCAGCGGCGGTAAAATCGAAGTGCTGGTTGAGCGGATGCTGGATGATAAACGTATTCTGGCACATATTCGCGCCTCTAAAGCGCCGAAGCCGGGTGCGGAACTGCTCTTAGGCGACGATGACAGCGTTAAAGCCACCATGGTGGCCCGCCACGATGCGCTGTTTGAAGTTGAGTTTAACGATGAACGCCCGGTGCTGGATATTCTCAACGCCATCGGCCATATGCCGCTGCCGCCCTATATCGATCGTCCGGATGAAGACGCTGACCGCGAACTTTATCAGACGGTTTACAGCCAGAAACCGGGCGCTGTCGCCGCGCCAACCGCGGGTCTGCACTTTGATGAGCCGCTGCTGGCGCGTCTGCGTGAGAAAGGCGTAGAGATGGCGTTCGTAACGCTGCACGTTGGCGCGGGCACCTTCCAGCCGGTGCGCGTGGACAGCATTGAAGATCACATCATGCACTCTGAATATGCTGAAGTGCCGCAGGAAGTGGTTGACGCGGTGCTGGCGGCGAAAGCGCGCGGCAATCGCGTGGTGGCGGTCGGCACCACCTCGGTGCGCTCGCTGGAAAGCGCCGCGAAAGCGGCCAAAAACGATCTCATCGAGCCTTTCTTCGGCGATACGCAGATCTTTATTTATCCTGGCTATCAGTACAGCGTGATTGACGCGCTGGTGACCAACTTCCACCTGCCGGAATCCACCTTGATCATGCTGGTATCGGCCTTTGCCGGTTATAAAGCCACCATGCATGCCTATAAAGAAGCGGTAAAAGCGGAATATCGCTTTTTTAGTTACGGGGATGCAATGTTTATCACGTACAATCCGCAGGCAATTTCTGAGCGCGTCGGGGAATAGTTCCGCGGCGCTTTGATTGACGCGTTGGACTGTTTTTCCGGCGTATGGAGAAAAAATGAAATTCGAATTAGATACGACAGACGGACGCGCCCGCCGTGGCCGCCTGGTGTTTGAGCGCGGCGTGGTGGAAACACCGGCCTTTATGCCCGTGGGCACCTACGGCACCGTAAAAGGCATGACGCCGGAAGAAGTGCAGGACACCGGCGCGCAGATTATCCTCGGCAACACCTTCCACCTGTGGTTGCGTCCGGGTCAGGAGATCATGAAGCTGCACGGCGATCTGCATGACTTTATGCAGTGGAAAGGCCCGATTCTGACCGACTCCGGCGGTTTCCAGGTCTTCAGCCTCGGCGATATTCGTAAGATCACCGAAGCGGGCGTGCATTTCCGCAACCCGATCAACGGCGATCCGATCTTCCTCGATCCGGAAAAATCCATGGAGATCCAGTACGATCTCGGCTCCGACATCGTGATGATCTTCGACGAATGTACGCCATACCCGGCTGACTGGGACTACGCCAAGCGTTCCATGGAAATGTCCTTACGCTGGGCGAAGCGCAGCCGCGACCGTTTCGATTCGCTGCAAAACAAAAATGCGCTGTTCGGTATTATCCAGGGCAGCGTTTACGAAGATTTACGTGATATCTCCGTCAAAGGTCTGGTAGAGATTGGCTTTGATGGCTACGCTGTCGGCGGTCTGGCTGTAGGTGAACCTAAAGCAGACATGCACCGTATTCTGGAGCATGTGTGCCCGCAGATCCCGGCAGACAAACCACGATACCTGATGGGTGTGGGTAAACCCGAAGATCTGGTGGAAGGCGTACGTCGCGGCATTGATATGTTTGACTGCGTGATGCCGACGCGTAATGCGCGTAACGGCCATCTGTTTGTCACCAATGGCGTGGTGAAAATCCGTAACGCGAAGTACAAGAGCGATACCGGCCCGCTTGATGAAGAGTGTGATTGCTATACGTGTCGCAATTATTCACTCGCTTACTTGCATCATCTTGACCGTTGCAACGAAATACTGGGCGCGCGTCTTAATACCATTCATAACCTGCGCTATTACCAGCGCTTAATGGCTGGTTTACGCAAGGCTATCGAAGAGGGTAAATTAGAGAGCTTCGTGACCGATTTTTACCAGCGTCAGGGTCGTGATGTTCCACCTTTGAACGTTGATTAATTTTAATAATGAGGGAATTTGAATGAGCTTTTTTATTTCTGATGCCGTAGCAGCAACGGGCGCACCGGCGCAGGGCAGCCCGATGTCTTTGATCCTGATGCTGGTTGTATTTGGCCTGATCTTCTATTTCATGATCCTGCGCCCACAGCAGAAACGTACCAAAGAGCACAAGAATCTGATGAACTCCATCGCTAAAGGCGATGAAGTGCTGACCAACGGTGGCCTGGTGGGTCGCGTGACCAAAGTAGCGGAAACTGGCTACATTGCTATCGCCCTGAATGACACCACTGAAGTGGTTATCAAACGTGACTTCGTAGCTGCCGTTCTGCCGAAAGGCACGATGAAGGCGCTGTAATCTTTCGTTTTCCCAAAGGGAAGTGCCGTGTTAAACCGTTATCCTTTGTGGAAGTACATCATGCTGGTCGTCGTGATTATCGTCGGCCTGCTATACGCACTTCCCAACCTGTATGGTGAGGATCCGGCAGTTCAGATCACTGGTGCGCGCGGCGTCGCCGCCAGTGAGCAAACGCTGATCCAGGTCCAGAACACCTTAAAACAAGAAAAAATCACTGCTAAGTCTGTGGCACTGGAAGAGGGCGCTATTCTTGCGCGTTTCGACTCCACCGATACGCAGCTGCGCGCGCGTGAAGCGCTGCTCAGCCTGTTGGGTGACAAATATGTCGTGGCGCTGAACCTTGCACCTGCTACTCCGCGCTGGTTATCCTCCATCAAAGCAGAGCCGATGAAACTCGGTCTGGATCTGCGTGGTGGCGTACACTTCCTGATGGAAGTGGATATGGACACCGCGCTCGGCAAACTGCAGGAACAAAATACCGACAGCCTGCGTAGCGATTTACGCGAAAAAGGCATTCCTTACACCAACGTGCGTAAGGAAGATAACTATGGCGTGAGCATTGTGTTCCGCGACAGCGCAGCGCGCGATCAGGCGATTACTTACCTGACTGCCCGTCACCGCGACATGGTGATCACCAGCCAGAGCGGCAACGCCCTGCGCGCGGTCATGACCGATGCGCGTCTGAGCGAAGCGCGTGAATATGCGGTACAGCAGAACATCAACATCCTGCGTAACCGTGTCAACCAACTGGGTGTCGCCGAGCCGCTGGTACAGCGTCAGGGCGCAGACCGCATCGTGGTTGAACTGCCGGGTATTCAGGACACCGCGCGTGCGAAGGAAATTCTTGGCGCAACCGCGACCCTCGAATTCCGTCTGGTGAACACCAACGTCGATCAGTCGGCGGCGGCGTCTGGCCGTGTACCGGGTGATTCAGAAGTGAAACAGATGCGCGAAGGCCAGCCGGTTGTGCTGTACAAACGCGTGATCCTGACCGGTGACCATATCACCGACTCCACTTCCAGCCAGGATGAGTACAACCAGCCGCAGGTTAACATTTCGCTCGACAGCGCTGGTGGCAACATCATGTCTAACTTCACCAAGGACAACATCGGCAAACCGATGGCGACCCTGTTTGTGGAGTACAAAGACAGCGGTAAAAAAGATGCGAACGGTCGTTCCGTACTGGTGAAACAGGAAGAGGTGATTAACGTCGCCAACATCCAGTCTCGCCTCGGCAACAGCTTCCGTATTACCGGCATCAATAACCCTAACGAAGCGCGTCAGCTGTCGCTGCTGCTGCGTGCGGGTGCGTTGATTGCGCCGATTCAGATCGTTGAAGAACGTACCATTGGCCCAACCTTAGGGATGCAGAACATCACTCAGGGTCTGGAAGCCTGTCTGGCGGGTCTGGCGGTCTCCATCATCTTCATGCTGTTCTTCTATAAGAAGTTTGGCCTGATCGCCACCACGGCGCTTATCGCCAACCTGGTGCTGATTGTCGGCATCATGTCCCTGCTGCCAGGGGCGACGCTGACCATGCCGGGTATCGCGGGGATCGTCTTAACCCTTGCGGTAGCGGTGGATGCGAACGTACTGATAAACGAACGTATCAAAGAAGAGCTGAGCAACGGGCGTAGCGTTCAGCAGGCGATTGACGAAGGTTATCGCGGCGCGTTCAGCTCCATTTTTGACGCCAACGTCACGACGCTTATTAAGGTCATCATCCTGTATGCCGTAGGCACCGGGGCCATTAAAGGCTTCGCCATTACTACCGGTATCGGTGTGGCGACGTCAATGTTTACCGCGATCGTCGGCACCCGTGCCATCGTAAACCTGTTGTACGGCGGCAAACGCATCAACAAGCTGTCTATCTGAGGAGTGCGTTGTGGCACAGGAATATACTGTTGAACAATTGAACCACGGCCGTAGAGTCTGGGACTTTATGCGCTGGGATTACTGGGCCTTCGGTATCTCCGGTTTTCTGCTGATCCTGTCAATTATCATTATTGGCGTGAAAGGCTTTAACTGGGGTCTGGATTTTACCGGCGGTACGGTTATCGAAATCTCGCTGGAAAAACCGGCCGATATGGATCAGATGCGTGAAGCGCTGGAAAAAGCCGGCTTTGCCGATCCGCTGTTGCAGAACTTTGGCAGCAGCCGCGACATCATGGTGCGTATGCCGCCTGCCGAGGGTGAAACCGGTGGTCAGGTGCTGGGCAGCAAGGTCGTGAGCGTGATTAACGAAGCGACCAGCCAGAATGCCGCGGTGAAACGTATCGAGTTCGTCGGCCCGAGCGTGGGTGCGGACCTGGCGCAGACCGGTGCGATGGCGCTGATGGTGGCGCTGATTTCCATCCTGGTTTACGTCGGCTTCCGCTTTGAGTGGCGTCTGGCGGCCGGTGTGGTTATCGCGCTGGCGCACGACGTCATCATCACCATGGGCGTACTGTCGCTGTTCCATATCGAAGTGGATCTGACGATTGTCGCCTCGCTGATGTCGGTGATCGGTTACTCGCTGAACGACAGCATCGTGGTCTCGGACCGTATTCGTGAAAACTTCCGCAAGATCCGTCGCGGAACGCCGTACGAAATCTTTAACGTGTCCCTGACCCAGACGCTGCACAGGACGTTGATCACTTCAGGAACCACCTTAGTGGTGATCCTGATGCTCTACCTCTTTGGCGGCGCCATGCTGCAGGGCTTCTCACTGACCATGCTGATCGGTGTGTCCATCGGTACTGCATCGTCGATTTATGTCGCGTCAGCGCTGGCGCTGAAACTGGGCATGAAGCGTGAACACCTGCTGGTGCAGAAAGTCGAGAAAGAAGGCGCGGACCAGCCGTCCATTCTGCCGTAAACCGACGCTCTGCGTTGAAAACCGCAGCCTTAGCGCTGCGGTTTTTTTTCGCCTGCGTTTTACGGGCAAAAAAAAGCCAGCGGTTAAGCTGGCTTTTCGATCGGGCTGACAGACAAATCAGAAGTTATAACCTGCCACCAGGTAACCACCCCAGCCGGTAGAGCGGACGTTTTCTTTCATCCATACCAGGTCTGCATCATCATTCCACTGACCGCCGTTGTGCCAGTAACGCGCTACTACCGAGTAGTGCCAGTGATCGTAGCTCAGGGACAGAATGTGGCTGGAGGCGATGGAGTCGTTGGTACGCTGCTTGATGCCGTTCATCGCATAGCTGCTCTTATCGCCCAGGTCTGAGCCCCAGTCAAAGTTGGTGAAGCCGATGTAGCTCAGGTTACCGCCCCACAGTTGGGTGATCGGCACGAAGTATTTCACTTTGAAACGGTAGCCGTCCCACTCGTTTTCGTTCTCCGCCAGGTAGTTCTGCCACTGGTATTTCGCATATACGTTCAGTGACAGGCTCATCGGCAGGCCGGTATCGATGTCGGTACCGAGACCCATGTACCAGGTGCTCTGACGGCCAGAGGCGTTGCGGCCCATGTCGTAGATGTAGTTGTTCGCGAAATACCACTCTTTGAACGGACCGAAGCTCAGATCGGCGCCGGTCAGCTTATCGATAGAGAAACGCGGTTCGATTTCCATAAACAGCGGCGAACCATGGTTCCAGATCCCGCGGGCATCGGTGTTACCACCGAAGAATACCGGCGCATCCAGGTAACCATAGAAATCAAACCAGTCTTTTTTGGCAAATGCTTCATATTCCAGGTAGGTATCGTTACGGATCTGCGGTCCAAAACGGGTGTGATAGCTGCCCACCACGTTCACGCTCTGGTGCCACCAGTCGGAAACGAACTCCGGCTTGTCATTTTCTGCCGCATAGACTGCGAATGAGGAGGAGAGAGCCAGTGCTGCACCGGCGACGAGTAATGTTTTTTTCATAGTTTAGCCACTGATTAGGTTCCCTTGCGGGAGCGAAAGAACGCGCGTATTGAGTTTCTAAATGTTTCGTATTTCAGCGAGCCTATTATAAGTATCCATGCTCACAAAAATATGTGTTGTTTCACATATCTATTACGCACGTAATCGATTGCGTTCACGTTTGCGTATATAAAACGCAGGGATTGTACTGAGATTCATCTGTCTTGCAAATATTTCGTGGAAAAAGGCGGGAAGGGAGTGAAAAGGGCGAGTGGCTCGCCCTTAAACAGGATCACTGATTTGTGGCGGGCTGAATATCGTGGACGCGCACAAAGCCCAGCTGGTCCGGCGTGATGCCGTTAAGCTGCAGCGGCAGATCAACGTCGCTCGGCGCCAGGGTGCTGGCCGGGGCGTTAATCAGCTGGTTTTGCACGTTCACTTCCTGATAATCGTTGGTGGTGCCCTGGATCTGGCCCCATTCCACCGTACCGCTAAACGCTGGTAGCGGATCGTTCGATTCGCCCTGAATGCGCAGCGTCACGCGCGTGCCGTTCGCATCAGGAGCGATGTTTACCAGCGACATCTTTAGCATACCGATCTGGCTGTGCAGAAGGGCAGGGGTATTCGCGCCAGGCAACAGGTAGACACCGCTGCTGGATTTGGCGTTCAGCGCATTTTGCTGGGTGATTTTCACCGTCTCCTGATTCAGCTTACTCATTTCTTTGTTAAGCGTGCTGACACTTTGATGCAACTGGCGGACTTCGCTCTGCTGCGCGCAGGCGCTGAGGGTAAACAGGCTGCCGACCAGCAAAATTTTCAGGTAACGTCTTGTCATCGTGTTGGTTTCCTTGCAAAGAGCATTGCCTGTAATAGTAGCCTGCACGAACCGGCTTGCCATCGATCCTTTATCTCAAAAGCGGTCTTGCCTTTGTTGTCACGGCAGATCAGGTTAAAATAGATTTCAGCTAATTTTAACGTCAGGACGCCGTATGCATTGCCCATTCTGTTTAGCCGTGGATACCAAAGTAATTGACTCCCGCCTGGTCGGTGAAGGGTCGTCCGTGCGCCGCCGCCGTCAGTGTCTGGTGTGTAATGAACGCTTCACCACTTTTGAGGTGGCAGAACTGGTGATGCCGCGCGTGGTGAAAAGCAACGAGATCCGCGAGCCGTTTAACGAAGAAAAACTGCGTAACGGCATGCTGCGCGCGCTGGAAAAACGCCCGGTAAGCGCCGATGACGTTGAAATGGCGCTGAATCATATCAAATCCCAGCTGCGCGCCACCGGCGAGCGCGAAGTGCCGAGCAAAATGATCGGCAACCTGGTGATGGATCAGCTGAAAAAGCTCGATAAAGTCGCCTATATCCGCTTCGCCTCGGTTTACCGCAGCTTCGAAGACATCCGCGAATTTGGCGAAGAGATCGCCCGCTTACAGGATTAAGCTCATGCATGATGAGATGTACATGGCACGAGCGCTGAAGCTGGCGCAACGCGGGCGTTTTACCACCCATCCTAATCCCAACGTCGGCTGTGTGATCGTCAAAGACGGCGAGATTGTCGGCGAAGGCTATCACCAGCGGGCGGGCGAACCCCATGCTGAAGTCCATGCCCTGCGTATGGCGGGCGAAAAGGCGCGTGGCGCCACCGCCTATGTCACCCTGGAACCCTGTAGCCATCACGGACGCACGCCGCCGTGCTGCGACGCGCTGATCAATGCGGGCGTGTCCCGCGTGGTGGCGGCGATGCAGGATCCCAACCCGCAGGTTGCCGGGCGCGGGCTGTACCGCCTGCAACAGGCAGGCATTGAGGTCAGCCACGGGCTGATGATGAGCGAGGCGGAAAACCTCAACAAAGGTTTCCTGAAGCGTATGCGCACCGGGTTTCCTTATGTGCAGCTGAAGCTGGGCGCGTCGCTGGATGGCCGCACCGCCATGGCCAGCGGCGAAAGCCAGTGGATCACCTCACCGCAGGCAAGGCGCGATGTGCAACGTCTGCGCGCGCAGAGTCATGCTATCCTCACCAGCAGCGCGACGGTGCTGGCGGATAATCCACAGCTTAACGTTCGTTGGGACGAACTCCCGGCAGACGTACAGGCGCAGTATCCGCAGGCGCAGTTACGCCAGCCGCTGCGTATTGTGGTCGACAGCCAGAACCGCGTCACGCCGGAACACCGTCTGATCCAGCAAGCGGGTGAAACCTGGTTTGCCCGCACGCAGCAGGACTCGCGGTCGTGGCCGGATAATGTTCGTCATATCCAGGTGCCTGAACACAACGGCCATCTCGACCTGGTGCTGATGATGATGCTGCTGGGTCGCGAGCAGGTTAACAGCATCTGGGTGGAAGCCGGGGCATCCCTGGCGGGCGCGCTGCTTCAGGCCGGGCTGGTGGATGAACTGGTGGTCTACCTCGCCCCGAAACTTTTAGGCAGCGATGCCCGCGGTCTGTGCGTACTGCCGGGCCTTGAGGCGTTAGCCGATGCGCCGCAGTTTACATTCAGTGAAATTCGTCAGGTTGGACCTGATATTTGCCTGCATTTGACCACTGCGTAATGCCCTCGTAAAAGGGAAGCAGTGCGCAAAGTATTATGATAAAATCCGCCCCCCTGCGGGGCCAAATGAACCCGTAAAGGAAGAGTATGAACATTATTGAAGCTACCGTTGCTGCCCCGGACGCTCGCGTCGCCATCACCATTGCGCGTTTCAACAACTTCATCAACGACAGCCTGCTGGACGGTGCTATCGACGCACTGAAACGTATCGGTCAGGTTAAAGATGAAAACATCACCGTGGTTTGGGTTCCAGGTGCTTATGAGCTGCCGCTGGCGGCTGGCGCACTGGCAAAAACCGGTAAATATGATGCGATTATCGCGCTCGGCACGGTTATCCGTGGCGGTACCGCCCATTTCGAATATGTGGCGGGTGGCGCAAGCAATGGTCTGGCTCATGTCGCTGAACAGAGCGAAATCCCGGTAGCCTTTGGTGTGCTGACCACTGAAAGTATTGAACAAGCCATCGAACGCGCCGGTACCAAAGCCGGTAACAAAGGTGCAGAAGCTGCCCTTACCGCGCTTGAGATGATTAATGTATTGAAGGCCATCAAAGCCTGATTTTTTTGTAAGGGGAATTTCCGTGAAACCTGCTGCTCGTCGCCGCGCCCGTGAGTGTGCCGTCCAGGCGCTTTACTCCTGGCAGTTGTCCCAGAACGACATCGCCGATGTTGAATACCAGTTCCTGTCTGAACAGGATGTCAAAGATGTCGACATCGCGTATTTCCGCGAACTGCTGTCCGGGGTGGCGACTAACAGCGCATATCTCGATGGACTGATGAAGCCCTACCTGTCCCGTCTGCTCGAAGAGCTGGGCCAGGTCGAGAAAGCGGTACTGCGTATCGCGCTGTTTGAACTCTCTAAACGTGCGGATGTGCCGTATAAAGTGGCCATCAACGAAGCTATTGAACTGGCAAAAACGTTTGGCGCAGAAGACAGCCATAAGTTTGTTAACGGCGTGCTGGATAAAGCCGCACCCGCGATCCGCCCCCACAAAAAGTAATCTGCTGGTCCGCGCGGCGAAGTGCAGTTGCCATTTCGCCGCCTCCCCAGTCTCCTGTTTATCATTCTGCTGAGGCATAGCGTATGGCATGCGGCGAGTTTTCCCTTATTGCCCGTTATTTTGACCGCGTAAGACGCGCGCGTCTGGATGTCGAAACCGGCATTGGCGACGATTGCGCACTGCTCAATATTCCTGACAAGCAAACGCTGGCAATCAGTACCGATACCCTGGTTTCGGGCAACCATTTTCTTCCGGATATTTCCCCTGTCGATCTGGCGCACAAAGCGCTGGCCTCCAACCTGAGCGATCTCGCGGCTATGGGCGCGGATCCGGCGTGGCTGACGCTGGCGATCACGTTGCCGGACGTCGATGAAGCCTGGCTGGAAGCCTTTAGCGATAGCCTGTTCGAACAGATTAATTACTACGATATGCAGCTGATTGGCGGCGACACCACCCGTGGGCCGCTGTCGATGACGCTGGGTATCTACGGCTATGTGCCTGCGGGCCGCGCGCTTAAGCGTTCGGGCGCGAAGCCTGGCGACTGGATCTATGTGACTGGCACGCCAGGTGACAGCGCGGCAGGTCTGGCGATCCTGCAGGATCGGCTGCATGTTGATAATGAGCAGGACGCGCAGTGGCTGGTGAAACGCCATCTGCGTCCGACGCCGCGCATTCTGCAGGGGCAGGCGCTGCGCGATCTGGCCAGTGCGGCGATCGATTTATCCGACGGGCTGAGTTCCGATCTCGGGCATATCGTGAAGGCCAGCGACTGCGGCGCGATGCTGGATATGGATGCCATGCCGTTCTCTGACGCCATGCGCCGTCACGTTGAGCCGGAGCAGGCGCTGCGCTGGGCGCTGGCGGGCGGCGAAGATTATGAACTCTGCTTTACCGTGCCGGAACGCAACCGGGGGGCGCTGGACGTGGCCATTGGTCATCTTGGCGTGCCCTTTACCTGCATCGGCCAGATGAGCGCCGATGTGGAAGGCATCCAGTTTACCCGCGACGGAAAACCGGTATCGTTTGATTTAAAAGGATACGATCACTTTGCAACCTCGTAAGGATAGTGCGAAAAGCCGTCTTAGCATGCGCAACCCCTGGCATCTGCTGGCCACCGGTTTTGGCAGCGGCTTAAGTCCGATTATGCCGGGCACGGCGGGTTCCATTGCGGCCATCCCGTTCTGGTTTCTGATGACTTTTCTGCCGTGGCAGCTCTATTCGCTGGTGATCATGCTGTCGATCAGCATCGGCGTTTATCTGTGCCATCAAACGGCGAAAGATATGGGCGTGCACGATCACGGCAGCATCGTCTGGGATGAGTTCATCGGGATGTGGATCACGCTGATGGCGCTGCCGACCCATGACTGGCAGTGGGTAGTGGCTGGTTTTGTGCTGTTCCGCTTTTTCGATATCTGGAAGCCGTGGCCGATCCGCTGGTTTGACCGCAACGTGCACGGCGGAATGGGCATTATTGTCGACGATATTATCGCCGGGATTATCGCGGCGGCGGTGCTGTATGTGATCGGACATCACTGGCCGATTGGCATTATCTAGCAGTTTTCCCCGGCCTGATCTTTTCACAACAGGCCGGGGCAGCGATTATTTAAAACCCACCACGGCATGCTGTTTATACGGCATTTCCATTTCAGCAATCTGCTCTGGCGTCAGTTGCAGATCAACCGCCTGCAACAACTCTTCCAGCTGCTCTTCCCGTGACGTGCCGATAATAGGCGCGGCCACGCCCGGCTTACTCAGCAGCCAGGCCAGCGCCACCTGCGCCCGCGTTGCGCCCACGTCTTCCGCTATCGCGGCCAGGCGTTCGGCGATCTGCGCATCGCTCTGCTCGCTGTCGTCATAGAGTTTTTTACCCACTTCATCGGACACCAGCCGCGCAGTGGTTTCCCCCCATGGGCGCGTCAGACGGCCACGGGCCAGCGGGCTCCATGGGATCACCGCGATGCCTTCCTGATAGCACAGCGGCAGCATGTCGCGCTCTTCTTCTCGGTAGATCAGATTGTAATGGTTTTGCATGGTGACGAAACGCGCCCAGCCGTGCTGTTTTTGCAGATCCAGCGCTTGGGCGAACTGATCGGTGTGCATGGACGATGCGCCTATGTAGCGCGCTTTACCGGCTTTCACCACGTCGTTCAGCGCTTCCAGGGTTTCTTCAATAGGCGTGTTGTAATCCCAGCGATGGATTTGCAGCAGATCGACATACTCCATGCCGAGGCGGCGCAGGCTGTCATCGATGGAACGCAGGATCTGCGCCCGTGACAGGCCTTCGGTGAGATCGCCCGACGGATAATAGACTTTGGTGGCGACCACCACGTCGTCGCGGCGGGCAAAATCTTTCAGCGCGCGGCCGACGATCTCCTCGCTGCTGCCATCGGAATAGCTGTTTGCCGTATCGAAAAAGTTGATGCCGCCTTCCAGGGCGCGCTGAATAATCGGTCGGCTGCTCTCTTCAGGCAGGGTCCAGGCGTGATTGCCCCGATCCGGCTCGCCAAAGGTCATACAGCCCAGACAAAGACGGGAAACCTTAAGGTCCGTTTTTCCTAATGTATTGTATTGCATGGTTCCACTCCTGCTACGGGTACGAGATTACCTAAGCATAGCAGGAGCGGACGGGGGAGTTAGGCGAGCCAGCCTTTGATGCTGGCTTCAATACCGGCAGCGTCCAGACCAATGGCGGCGCGCGCCTCGTCCTGGGTGCCCTGAGGAATAAAATGATCCGGCAGGCCGAGGTTGAGCACCGGCACCAGCGTGCGGTTCGCCATCAGCACTTCGTTCACACCACTGCCTGCGCCACCGATGATGGCGTTTTCTTCCAGCGTCACCAGCGCTTCATGGCTGCGGGCCAGCGACAGGATCAACGACTCGTCCAGCGGCTTCACAAAACGCATGTCCACCAGCGTGGCATTGAGCGATTCCGCGACCTGTGCCGCATCGGCCAGCAGAGTGCCGAAGTTTAAAATCGCCACTTTTTCGCCCTGACGTTTCACCACGCCTTTACCCAACGGCAGCTTTTGCAGCGGCGTCAGTTCCACGCCCAGCGCATTGCCGCGGGGATAACGCACCGCGCTCGGGCCATCGTTATAGTGATAGCCGGTAAACAGCATCTGGCGGCATTCATTTTCATCGCTCGGCGTCATGATCACCATTTCCGGGATACAGCGCAGGAAAGAGATGTCGAACGCGCCCTGATGCGTCTGCCCGTCAGCGCCGACGATGCCTGCGCGGTCAATGGCGAACAGCACCGGCAGCTTCTGGATGGCGACGTCATGGATCACCTGATCGTAAGCCCGTTGCAGGAAGGTGGAGTAAATCGCCACCACCGGCTTGTAACCGCCAATCGCCAGACCCGCCGCGAAGGTCACGGCGTGCTGCTCGGCAATCGCCACGTCAAAATAGCGATCCGGGAATTTACGGGAAAACTCCACCATGCCGGAGCCTTCGCGCATCGCCGGGGTGATTGCCATCAGTTTGCTGTCTTTGGCCGCCGTTTCGCACAGCCAGTCGCCAAAAATTTTGGAGTAGGACGGCATACCGCCGACGCTTTTCGGCAGCGTTCCTTTAGCCGGATCGAATTTCGGCACCGCGTGGAAGGTAATGGGATCTTTTTCCGCCGGCTCATAACCACGGCCTTTTTTGGTCATGATATGCAGGAACTGCGGGCCTTTCAGATCGCGCATGTTTTTCAGCGTCGTCACCAGACCCAGCACATCGTGACCGTCCACCGGGCCGATATAGTTAAAGCCCAGCTCTTCAAACAGCGTGCCCGGTACCACCATGCCTTTAATATGCTCTTCGGTACGTTTGAGCAGCTCTTTGATCGGCGGTACGCCGGAGAAGACTTTTTTACCGCCTTCGCGCAGCGTGGAATAGAGTTTGCCGGACAGCAGCTGCGCCAGATGGTTATTCAGCGCGCCGACGTTCTCGGAAATCGACATTTCGTTGTCGTTGAGCACCACCAGCATATCCGGCCGGATATCGCCCGCGTGGTTCATCGCCTCAAAGGCCATGCCCGCAGTGATCGCGCCATCGCCGATCACACAGACAGTGCGACGCTGCTTGCCTTCTTTCGCCGCCGCAACGGCGATGCCGATCCCGGCGCTGATCGAGGTGGAGGAATGACCGACGCTCAGCACGTCGTATTCGCTCTCGCCGCGCCACGGGAAGGGGTGCAGCCCGTCTTTCTGACGGATGGTATCGATCTTATCGCGCCGTCCGGTGAGGATTTTATGCGGGTAAGCCTGGTGGCCCACGTCCCAGATCAGCTGATCGAAAGGCGTGTTATAGACATAATGCAGCGCCACGGTCAGCTCAATGGTGCCAAGCCCGGAGGCAAAGTGCCCGCTGGAGCGGCTCACGCTGTCGAGCAGGTAGCGACGTAGTTCGTCGCACAGCTTCGGCAGGCTCTCTTTCGGCAGCAGACGTAACTCCGGGGCGGAGTCAACCAGTGCCAGTGTCGGGTATTTGGCTATATCAAAACTCATCGGCCACTCGTCTTACTCGTCATAATTCAGGGGGCAGTTTGTCGCCCTCTGCGTTATCAGGAGCATATAAAAAGTTTATTTATCACGCTGGATTATGTAATTCGCCAGTGCTTCCAGTGCCGTGGTATCCAGTGACTGGGCGGCCAGCGCGTCTAGCGCATGGCGGGCATCGTCAATCAGGTCACGGGCTTTTGTCTGAGCCTGCTCTAAGCCCAGTAGTGCGGGGTAGGTGCTTTTACCTAAATACTGATCGGCACCCTGGCGTTTGCCAAGGGTCGCAGTATCACCCACCACATCCAGAATGTCATCCTGAACCTGGAACGCCAGACCGATGCTTTCGGCGTAGCGATCGAGGATCGGCAGCGCAGCGCGTCCTTTATCACCGGCGCTTAACGCGCCCAGGCGCACCGCGGCGCGGATCAGGGCACCGGTTTTATGCCGGTGAATACGTTCAAGCTCCGCCAGACCAACCTGTTTGCCTTCCGCCTCAAGATCCAGCGCCTGTCCGCCGCACATGCCTGCGACGCCACTGGCCTGCGCCAGTTCAGACACCATGGCCAGGCGATCGCGCGCGTCGACTTCCGGCATGGGCGTATCCGCGAGGATAGAAAACGCCAGCGTTTGCAGCGCATCGCCCGCGAGGATCGCATTCGCTTCGCCGAATTTAATATGGCAGGTCGGCTGACCGCGACGCAGATCGTCATCATCCATCGCCGGGAGATCGTCATGCATCAGCGAATAGGCGTGAATACATTCAATGGCGGCGGCAGGGGCATCGAGCGTGGATGCGCTCACGCCAAACATCTGGCCCGTGGCATACACCAGGAAAGGCCGCAGCCGTTTGCCGCCTAACAGTGTGCCATAGTGCATGGCCTCAACCAGTGGAGTGTTCTGAAAGGGCTGGGGAGAAATAAAGCGGCGCAGGGCGTCATTCGCCTGCTGCACGCAGATTTCAAGTTGCTGTGCAAAATCCATGTTTACTCGGCGTCCGGAGTGAAAGGCGTCAGCGGGGCGTCATCATTATCAGAAAGCAGGATCTGCACGCGCTGCTCTGCCTGTTGCAGTTTAACCTGTCCCTGACGGGCCAGCTGCACGCCGCGCTCAAATTCATTTAAGGCTTCTTCCAGCGGTAAGTTGCCGCTTTCAAGACGGGTGACAATCTGTTCCAGCTCATTGAGCTCCGTTTCGAAACTGGCCGGTGCGTCATTTTTCTTTGGCATGTGAATGTCTGACTCTCTCATTTATTCGGCCCCGCTATGGTAGCGGAGTGGCGCAACTTAGCAAATAAGGCGTAATGGTCATGCAATATGCGCAGGTTGACCACGATGGTGGTATACTTCCGCGCCTGGATGCAGCCGCGGGTATGGGCTGCTGTATATTTCTCTCAACAGATCGCTTGCCTGATCTGCCAACGAACCATTGCCGCCATGAAGTTTATCATTAAATTGTTCCCGGAAATCACCATCAAAAGCCAATCTGTGCGTTTGCGCTTTATTAAGATGCTGACCGGAAATATTCGTAACGTTTTAAAACATTATAACGACGACACGCTCGCCATCGTTCGCCACTGGGATCATATTGAAGTCCGCTCCAGAGACGAAAACCAGCGTCTGACTATTCGCGATGCCCTGACCCGCATTCCGGGGATCCACCATGTGCTGGACGTGGAAGATGTGCCTTTCACTTCACTGCATGACATTTTTGAAAAAGCGCTGGCGCAGTATCGCGACCAGCTGGAAGGCAAAACCTTCTGCGTGCGCGTTAAACGCCGCGGTAAACATGAGTTTAGCTCTATTGAAGCAGAGCGCTACGTGGGCGGCGGACTTAATCAGCATATCGAATCGGCGCGGGTAAAACTGACGCACCCGGATGTGACCGTACATCTGGAAATTGAAGATGACCGTTTGCTGCTGGTGAAAGGCCGCTACGAAGGCATCGGCGGTTTCCCGATCGGTACCCAGGAAGATGTGCTGTCGCTGATCTCCGGCGGTTTCGACTCCGGCGTGTCCAGCTATATGCTGATGCGTCGCGGCTGCCGCGTACACTACTGCTTCTTTAATCTGGGCGGCGCGGCGCATGAAATCGGCGTGCGTCAGGTGGCGTACTACCTGTGGAAACGTTTTGGCAGCTCGCACCGCGTGCGATTTGTGGCGATTAACTTTGAGCCGGTCGTGGGCGAGATCCTCGAAAAAGTGGAAGACGGCCAGATGGGCGTGGTGCTCAAACGCATGATGGTGCGCGCGGCGTCCAAAGTCGCCGAACGTTATGGCGTGCAGGCGCTGGTGACCGGCGAAGCGCTGGGCCAGGTATCGAGCCAGACGCTGACCAACCTGCGTCTGATTGATAATGTTTCCGACACGCTGATCCTGCGTCCGCTGATCTCTCACGATAAAGAACACATTATCGATCTGGCGCGTGAAATCGGCACCGCTGACTTTGCCCGTACCATGCCGGAATACTGCGGTGTGATCTCGAAAAGCCCGACCGTAAAAGCGGTGAAAGCGAAAATCGAAGCGGAAGAAGAAAACTTTAACTTCGACATTCTTGATGAAGTGGTCGCCGCGGCGAGCAATATCGACATCCGCGAAATCGCCGAACAAACCCAGCAGGAAGTAGTGGAAGTGGAAACCGTCACCGGTTTCGGCCCGAACGAGGCGATCCTCGATATTCGTTCCATCGACGAGCAGGACGATAAGCCGTTGCAGGTTGAAGGCGTGGAAGTGGTATCTCTGCCATTCTACAAGCTCAGCACTAAATTCGGCGATCTCGACCAGAGCAAAACCTGGCTGCTGTGGTGTGAGCGCGGCGTGATGAGCCGCCTGCAGGCGCTTTATCTGCGCGAGCAGGGCTTTGAGAACGTGAAGGTTTATCGCCCGTAATG
>NZ_CP127837.1:2198767-2238819 GCF_030291195.1 Enterobacter sp. PGRG2
ATTACCAGCTGTGACGCCACTTCATGGGCCTTTTCTCGCCCGACCAGCAGATCGATAATCTTTAGACCAAAATCAATGGCGGTGCCCGGCCCCTGGCTGGTCAGCAGGTTGACGCGCGGATCCCAAACCACACGTTTATCCTGCCACTGATCTTCCGGGATACGGTCTTTCAGCGACGGGAAGCCGGTCATGTTGCCGATGGGGAACAGATTGTGAGGAACCAGCACGGTGGCCGCGGCGGCGCAGATGGTGGCAACGATGCGGCCGGAAAGATGGAACTGCCGCACCGTCTCTACCAGCAGCGGACTGTCACGGAAACATTCGGCGCCTTTAATGCCGCCCGGCAGGACGATGATGTCAAAATCGCCGTCAGCCACTTCCACCAGCGGCGCATCGGCAAGCAGTTTCACGCCGCGCGAGCAGACGATCGTCAGATCGCCGTCGCTGGCAACGCTGGCGGTGGTGACGTTGATGCCGCCACGCACCAGCAGGTCAATGGTGGTGACCGCTTCCATTTCTTCACTACCAGGGGCGAGGCATATCAGTGCTGATGGGCTCATACTCACTTTCCTTACGCTTAACGAGTTCATAAAGTCGGGTGTTTTCCGGGACCGCTATACCGTGCGCGCGGGCGCGTCTGAGCAAATACCCGGTGATGTAATCAATTTCGGTATGACGCAGGGCGCGCACGTCCTGCAACATCGACGAGATGTTATCTTTAGTGCTGGCGATGATCTGGTTGACGTAAAGCAGCAAATCCTCAGCGGAAGTATGATGACCTTCCCGCTCCATCACCGCCGCCACTTCGTGGCACAGCGTCTGGATTAAGGCCGGATGCGCCTGTAGCTCGCCGTTCGGGCAGTTCCACAGCGCGGTCAGCGGATTGATCACGCAGTTCACCGCCAGCTTGCGCCACAGCTCAGGGCGAATGGTGTTATGCCAGGCTACGTCCGGCAGCACGTCCTGAAGGGTATCCGCCAGATAGCTGTAATCCCCGTCCTGCTGGCGTGCAGGGCCAATGTGGGTGATACCACCCGCGACGTGCAGAATGACATTGCCATCGTGGCGGGCGGCGTGCGTGGTGGTACCCATCAGCAGAGGCTGGGAGATATTTTTCAGCTCATCCACCGTACCCATACCATTATGGATGAGGAGTATCGGCGTAGCGGCAGGTAATCTGGCGGCGAGGTTTCTTACCGGTTCTGACACCTGCCAGGCTTTAAGAGTCACCAGCAGCAGATCGCTTTGCGCCAGAAAATCAGGATCGTTCGCGGTTAAGGACGCGTTAAAAAGGGTGCCGTCTTCTTCGATCAGGTTTACGCTGCAATAAGGTTGAGGTACGCGAAGCCAGCCCTGGACTTCATGTCCATGCCTGCACAGCGCGCTCAGCCACAGCTGACCTAATGCCCCGCATCCGAGCACGGTAATTTTCATGGTTCCTCCTGGCCTGCAACACTTACGGGCATAACAAGTTGAGTTATGCTTCTTAGCAGGTATTATGCATCGCAATAAATAGAGAGGGAGAAGAAAAGATGCCATCTTTCGATATTGTCTCTGAAGTTGATCTTCAGGAAGTCCGCAATGCGGTCGACAATGCCAGCCGTGAAGTGGAGTCGCGTTTTGATTTTCGCGGCGTTGAAGCCACTTTCGAGCTGAACGAGGCGAATAAAACCATTAAGGTGCTGAGCGAATCTGATTTCCAGGTGAACCAGCTGCTGGATATTCTGCGTGCCAAACTGCTGAAACGCGGTATTGAAGGGGCGTCGCTGGACGTACCTGAAACTTTCGTGCACAGCGGCAAAACCTGGTTTGTTGAGGCGAAGCTAAAACAAGGCATCGAGAGCGCGACGCAGAAGAAACTCGTCAAACTGATCAAAGACAGCAAGCTGAAAGTGCAGTCGCAGATCCAGGGTGAAGAAGTGCGCGTGACCGGTAAATCACGCGACGATTTGCAGTCCGCGATGGCGCTGGTGCGCGGCGGCGATCTGGGGCAGCCGTTCCAGTTCAAAAACTTCCGCGATTAACTATCCCAGGCCCGGCGATACCCTTTTCGTCGGGCTTTTTTACTCCCTTCATCTGCTTCAGCCAATTAAGTAAACTAATCAATCTATTACGAATTTGAGAATGATGATAATCACATTCTAGGTGAAATCATCTTGTCAGCCTGGTCTGCACTGATTACTTTGCTAACTCGAATTAGCAAAGGGCGGGGCAGGGATGCCATCACATGAATTTAAGGCGCTGGCCCCGATATAATGGATAAATGGTGAGGCGCTATCATGTCAGCAGACAAAACAGGTTTATTACAGGATTTATGTCAGATTAAAAATGCCCGCAGCGGGCGGCTATCCAGCTGGGATCAAAGCGGGCGTAATCAGGATTACTGGATGATCCCCGCCGGGGAAACCGTTCGGTTAGCGGATATAAGTGGCAGCGGTTGTATTACCCATATCTGGATGACGCAATTTTGCCGCAAAATAAAAGGCCCCGGATTGATTGATCCGACGCAGGGACAATATGTCGCGCCCATTAATGAAATCAATAACGCCCTTGGCGTAAGCTGGGAGCAACATGATGAAGCTTACTATCGTAAGGTACTGCTGAAATTTTACTGGGATAACCAGGTGCAACCGTCCGTTATCGTGCCGCTGGGGGATTTTTTCTGTGTCGGGCATTCGGTTCCGGCCAGCTTTACCTCGCTGCCCTTCACTGTCTCTTGTCGGCCCGACGAAAATTACCGGCCCGGCGCGACGGCGGCGTTTAACTGCTATTTACCCATGCCCTTTAACGAGCGCGCGATTATTGAAGTCGAAAACCAGAATGATTTGCCCTACGGACAGTATTTCAATATCGATTTTGAATGCTATCCGGAAAAGCATGCCGACGATATTGCTTATTTTCATGCCTGGTGGAAGCGTGAAAATCCCTGCCAGGGCTGGGGGCCTGAACTGCAGGTTAACAGCCCGGAAGTCAATATTCCTTGCCTGAGCGCGGAGAATAATTATGAGCTTCTGAATATTGAGGGGGAAGGGCATTATATCGGCTGCAATTTATCGGTGCGCCATCGGCAGGAAACCTGGTGGGGCGAAGGCGATGAGATGATCTTTATTGATGATGATCCGCTGTGGCCGCCTTCAATTCATGGCACAGGGACAGAAGATTATTTTAATCATGCCTGGGGAATGCAGGACTGTTCCGCCCCTTTTAATGGTTCCTCACTACACGATTCTCATTTGCCAGGGTTTCAGACCAGCTACCGCTTTCATATTACCGATCCAGTGCATTTTAAAAAACGCATCCGGGTGACCATGGAGCATGGTCATGGTAATCATCTTTCTGACGACTGGGCGTCGACCGTCTACTGGTATCAAAAGCTGCCCTCGCCCGTATTGTCGATGCAACCGGTGGCGGAGCGTATTCCGGCAAGGGCAGGAGAAGCCTTTGCCCCGCTGTCTGAGGTAACGCTGAATGCAGAAATGCAGGCGCAAAAACAGTGCGCGGCGCAGCGTCTTGAAAACTGGCAAACGCTTCGCCAGCAGGAAGTGGATAAGAAAATCGCCGCCACGCGTGAGAAGTCCATTAACAATAAAATTATTTCACCATTTTCTGAATAACTAAACAGCGGTATGCGCATTATTGCGGTATGCCTGGCGGGTTCCCGTCAGGCAGAAGATGTGCATACCTGAGCCACCTGAAATCACGTTACCGGAAGAGTTTTATCATGACTACACGCTTATCGGTTCTTGAAAAAAGCGCTTATGGCGCGGGTGATATGGCACTCACTATTTCTATTATTTCCGCATCCATACTTATCTATGCTTTCCTGATCCAGGTCGTCGGATTATCGCCCGTTGACGCAGGCTGGATATTAATGATTGTGCGCACCATTGATGCTATTTCCGATCCGCTGATGGGAATATTAACCAGTAAATTCCGTACCCGTCTGGGACGTTATCGTCACTGGTTGATGATTGGCGCAATACCTTTCGGTATTTCACTCTGGCTGTTATTTACTTCTTTTGGCGAAACCTATAGCCAGAAAATGGCCTGGTCAACCGGCGTCTATATATTTAACAGCCTTGCCTTTACGGTGCTGGCGATCCCCTATATTTCATTGATTGGCGTGATCACCGCCGATCCACAGGAGCGACTGAACGCTAACGCCTTTCGGTTCCCGATGGCGAAGGTAGCCACGCTTATTGTTTCAACCTTTGTGCCGTACTGGGTGACCCAGGGCAGCGATGCGCGCAGCAGTTACGCAACAGCCTTTGCAGTAGTGGGGGCGGTAAGCGTCGTTATCATGCTGTTCTGCGCGTTTAATGTGAAAGAGCGGGTGATCACTACGACACCTGCAGAGCCTTTACGCCGCCAGGTGAAAGGCTTGCTGCAAAACGATCAATGGCAGATTATCAGCCTCGCGATGGTCGTGCTGTTTGTCGGCTTTCTGGTGAATGGCAGCGTCGCGATTATGTACGGCAAAGAGTTTGCCGGTGCGACGGACGGGTATGGGATTGCGATATTCATGAGTATGGGATCGGTAGGAGGCATCCTTGGGCCGTTGATCTCTACCTGGCTGACGCGTCATTACTGCAAGATAAAAGTATTTAAGTATTCCATGTATGGCTCGGCGGTGATGTCGCTATTGGCCTGGTGGCTGGTAGGGGCAAACAGCTTCTGGAGCGCGACGTTCTTTTATTTGCTCTGTTCTGTAGTGTCACAGATTAATACGCCGATCCTCTGGTCTTCTATTACTGAAGCTTCAGATTATGGCTTATGCAAAACAGGTATTGATGCTTCCGGTCTGGCGATTGGTATGATTTCTTTCTGCCAGAAATTCGGTATGGGGATCGCCGGGCCGATCACCGGCTATTTGTTGGTCTGGGTGGGCTACACCAGCGAGGGCGCGCAAAGTGCGTCAGCGATCGCAGGGTTATCCTGGATCATGCTGCTGGTGCCAGCGCTGTTTTATTTACTCACCGGCCTCATTATGCATTTCTACGTGATCAACAACGTTTACTATTCCGCGATGATGCAGAATGGCCGCAATGATCAAGCGACCATACTGTGTGAAAAGCCTCAGTAAAAAAGACCCGCCGCTGACAGGGCGGGGCGCTTGATTTAAGACCGGCGCTTGCGGGTGATCAGCGTCATCGGCACTCTGACGGTCTCATTAACGGGATCGCCGGTAAGCGCGCGCTGCATCATATCGAAGGCTTTTTCCGCCCAGGCGTCTTCGTCCTGTTGCATTGACCAGACATTATTTGCCAGGAAACTCAGCATCGGGTGTTCATCAAAGGTGCCGATATCAATATCCGGGGAAAGCTCACCAAAGCGGGTACGCAGCGCATCGATAGCCCCCTCCAGTACCGGCAGCGATGAGGCGATAAATACCTCCGGCTGCCCATGTTGTGCAAGCAACCGATCCATGATCGCTCTGCCGCCTTCCGGCGTGTTTTCTGCTCCTTTGATGACCCAGTTACTGTGGTCTATGCCCTGTTTTTTCAGCGCCTGGAGGTATCCATCCAGCCGATCGCTGATGCTCGGTAACTCGGCATCGCCTGCCAGAAACCAGACGGTTTTTTTGCCTGACGCCAGCAGATTCTCGGTCAGCGTCTGACTACCTTGCGCATTTTGGCTTTCAACCAGCGCGTTGTTGCTGAACCTGAAATCGCGATCCAGTAGTACCATCGGTTTTTTTACCTGGCGCAGATGATGCTGTTGGTTTTCCAGCGAGGAGGGAACAATGAATAAGCCGTCTATGTTGCGGGCGATCAGCGCTCGTACCAGTTTGTTTTCGTACTCAATATCGTCATAGGTACAGCTGATGGTTAACTGGTAGCCGGAGCGGCGACAGCGCAACTCCAGCTTTTCAGCCAGGGTGGCAAAGAAGACGTTTGAAATGTTCGGCACAATAAAACCGAGCGTGTCGGTTTTATTGAGTTTCAGACTTCGTGCCGAATGGTTAAGTACATAACCATAACGGTCTACATACTCCCTGATGCGCGCCTGAGTCTTTACGCTGATACGGTACTGCTCCGCTTTTCCGTTCAACACTAACCGCACGGTCGTGACTGACAAATTCAGTTCGTTGGCGATTTGTTCGACTGTTTTGGCCACTACAGTATGCTCCGGACAGGTCTTTAGAGAATAGTGATGAGGCCATAATAGAACGATTATCAGGCATTGTCTTTATGCATCAGTCGGTTAAGCGCTTGCTGATGTTCCCACATTTGTAGATAAACCTGATATTTACGGTCATGAAAGGACTTACGCGCCGGATTTGCCACAACTCTGCTGCCGGGCCTCACCATCTGTTGCGTCGCCGCGGCAAGATCCGGGAATGCCTGACAAGCCACCGCGCCGCTAATCGCAGACCCCAAGGTTACGGCATCTTCTTCCTGCAATAGATGGATATCATAACCTGTAGCATCTGCATACTCACGCATCCATAGCGGGTTATGCGTAGCGCCGCCGCACAGCGCCAGCCGCGCAATGATATGCCCCTGTTTCTGCATGACCTCAATAATATGGCGTGTGCCGTAGGCGATGGCCTGAAGCGTGGCGAGGTACTGCCGCGCCACGCGGGATTCACCGCGTTCCAGCTGTAACCCGCATATACTGCCGCGCGCGTCTGGTCGGGCGCGGGGAGAGCGGTTGCCGTGATGATCGGCCAGTATGTGCAAATCCGCTGTGGGCTCATTTTCGCGGGTTTCCAGTGCGGCCACCCACTCGTTAACCAGCGTAACCGGATGGCACCCACGCTGATGAGCCTGAGTAATTAGCTCTGTTCCTGTGCTGCACTCTTGCAACGTCCAGTCCACTAACGCGCCCGCAGCGCTTTGCCCGCCCTCGGTCAGCCAGTACCCTGGCAACATGGCTGACCAGTATGGTCCCCATACGCCGGGCGTCATGATGGCCGCTTCGCTACAAATCAGATGGCAGTTAGATGTGCCGCTTATCAGTGCCAGGGTACCCTGAGGTTGCCGTCCGGTTAAGGCTACGCCGCCGGCATGGGCGTCAATCATACCGCTGGCGACGACGACCTGCGTAGACAGCCCCAGCGCCTGAGCCGCCTCCGGCGTTAAGGTTCCGGCGCGAGCGGCGGGCGGCAGGATGCGCGGCGGAATTTTATCCCTCAGGGCTTCCAGCCCGGCGGCAGCCAGCAGCGTGTCGCTGAAACGCTGTTCATGAGCCAGATAATTCCATTTGCAGGTCAGGGTGCACAGGCTGGCGACATCCTCCCCTGTGGCCTTCCAGACCATAAAATCCGCCAGATCCAGTAAACGGTGCGCGCGTTGCCAGGTTTGCGGATGATGGTTCTTGAGCCAAAGTGCTTTCGGCAGTTCCATTTCAATACTGACTTCGCCGCCCGTATATTTAAGAGCGCGATCGCCAGTGGCGTTGATCAACTGCGTTTCCCTCGCCGCGCGGTGATCCATCCACATAATGATGTTGTGATCGTCAGCTTCGCCAGGCGATACGGCAAGCCCGTTGCCGTTTTTATCGATAGCCACCAGCGAACAGGTGGCATCAAAACCAATCGAAACTATCTGCCCGGCGTCAAGGCCAGCACTGGCGACAGCCTCTCTAACCGCCTCGCAACTCTGCTGCCAGATCTCAGCGGAGGACTGCTCTACCCGCGCCTCGGCGGGACGAAACTGTGAGATAGCGCGAGTGGCGAAAGCCAGCCGCTGGCCGTTTGCGTCAAATACCCCAGCGCGCACGCTGGCTGAACCTATGTCTATGCCAAGGAAAAAACAGGTCGTCATTTTCTGCTCCAGAAAGTCAGGGTTACATCCCTGTGGTTAAACCGCTCGTGAGGATCCTCACAAAACCCGGCGAAAAATGTTGTGATGAAAATCAGAAAAACTCTATGCTAATTCGAGTTAGCAAAAGGATTTGACGCCAGGGGCGTTGAGGGCAATCACATATCTGTAAGGATGAGATCTCATTATGAAAGGTAAAAAGGTTCTTCCGAAGATTGGCATTCGTCCTGTCATTGACGGGCGGCGGATGGGCATTCGCGAATCGCTGGAAGCGCAAACGATGAATATGGCGTATGCCACCGCGAATCTGTTGCAGGCAAAACTGCGTCACGCCTGCGGCAGTGAAGTGGAGTGCATAATCGCTGATACCTGCATCGCCGGGCTGACAGAGTCCGCGGCCTGTGAGGAGAAATTCTCGGCGCAGAACGTCGGGCTGACTATCACCGTCACGCCCTGCTGGTGCTATGGCAGTGAAACCATTGATGTTGATCCGTTGCGCCCAAAAGCGATCTGGGGGTTTAACGGCACGGAGCGACCCGGCGCTGTTTATCTGGCGTCAGCGTTGGCGGCACATAATCAGCAGGGCATTCCGGCCTTTTCGATTTACGGCCAGGATGTACAGGACAGTGACGACACCGCCATCCCGCCGGATGTGGAAGAAAAATTGCTGCGTTTTGCACGTGCAGGCCTGACGGTGACCAGCATGAAGGGCAAAAGCTATTTAGCTTTAGGCGGCGTTTCAATGGGAATTGCGGGGTCACTTGTCGATCATGATTTTTTTGCGTCCTGGCTGGGCATGAGGGTGCAGTCCGTTGATATGACCGAACTCCGCCGCCGTATCGATCAACATATTTATGATGAAGATGAACTGGCCCTTGCGCTGGCATGGGCGACGGAGAAATTCCGCTTCGGAGAAGACCGAAACGCGCAGCACAATCAGCGTAACGAAGCACAGCAGCGGGAGATCCTGCGGGAAAGTTTACTGATGGCTATCTGTATCCGCGACATGATGCAGGGCAATCCGGTGCTGGCCCGAGCAGGCTTTTGTGAAGAGGCGCTGGGCTATAACGCTGTCGCAGCCGGGTTTCAGGGGCAGCGGCACTGGACGGATCAATACCCGAACGGCGACATGGCAGAAGCGCTGCTGAACAGCTCATTTGACTGGAATGGCATCCGCCAGCCCTACGTTGTGGCCACGGAGAACGACAGTCTGAATGGCGTCGCGATGCTGATGGGGCACCTGATGACGGGCACGGCGCAGATCTTCGCTGATGTGCGCACCTATTGGTCGCCGGAAGCGGTTGAACGAGTAACGGGCGAGACGCTCAGCGGCGTGGCGGAGCAGGGGATTATTCATCTCATTAATTCCGGTTCGGCGGCGCTCGATGGCACCGCGCAGCAGACGGACATCAAAGGAAATCCTACCCTCAAGCCCCATTGGGAAATCAGCACCACGGAGGTAGACGCCTGTCTTAATGCCACTCGCTGGTGTCCGGCGGTACATGAGTATTTTCGCGGCGGCGGCTTTTCGTCACAGTTTGTCACCCGCGGCGGGGTGCCTTTTACCATGACGCGCGTAAATATGGTGAAAGGGATCGGGCCAGTACTGCAAATTGCTGAAGGCTGGAGTGTTGAGCTACCGGAAGCGATCCATGCGGTACTGGAACAACGCACAGACCCGACCTGGCCCACCACCTGGTTTGCGCCGCGTCTTACGGGCCGTGGCCCGTTCCGTGATGTCTGGTCAGTGATGTCTGGCTGGGGCGCAAATCACGCTGTACTGACGGCGGGCCATGTCGGTGCGGATTTCATTACGCTGGCCGCCATGTTGCGTATTCCGGTCAGCATGCACAATATTGAGGAGGAGCAGGTGTGGCGACCGTCTGCGTGGGCGGCGCACGGAATGGATCCGGAAGGGCAGGATTACCGCGCCTGCCGCAACTACGGACCGCTGTACAGGCGCTAAGGAAAAGCAAACCGGTTAGCCCCGGTCAGGTCTGGTCGGGGCTTAACGTGCCAGCAGCGCCTGTTCGATCTCAAAGCGATTCGTCACTTTGCTGTCGATTTTGATGTATACGCTGCGCTCATCCTGCACCACCAGCACCTCGCTCACCCCGGGCAACGCGCGTAACTGCTCGCCCAGCGTGTCATCTGCGGGAACATCCGCCGGAATTTCCACGCGCAGACTGCTGACGTAAGCCGGTTCGCTCATGGTCAGGGATACCAGCAGCCAGAGGGTCGCCAGTAGCGCGCCCGCGAGAAAGACCGTTTGTGAATCAAACATACCGTCCACCCAGCCCGCCATCGAGCCGCCAATCGCCACACCTAAAAACTGGCTGGTGGAGTAAATACCCATCGCCGTGCCTTTATAGCCCGCCGGGGCTTCTTTACTGATCAACGACGGCAACAGCGCTTCCATCAGGTTAAAGGCGAGGAAGAAGATCTGCACGCCCAGCACCTGCTCCCAGAAATGCGGCCCGGCGCCCCATAACACGATTTCGGCAATCAGCAGCAGCGCAACGCAGAAGACAAACACCCGCTTCATGCGGCGTTTTACTTCCGCATAGATGATAAAGGGCACCACGCAGACAAAAGAAATCAGCATGGTCGCCAGATAGATTTTCCAGTGATCCGCTGTGGCAAAGCCCGCGGCTTCCAGCTGGCCGGGCAGGGCGACGAAGGTGGACATCAACAAAATGTGCAGGCACATGATGCCGAAGTTAAGCTTCAGCAGCTTCGGACTGGCGATAACTTTGCTGAAGCAGCCTTTGACCATGCCTGATTCACGGTTCAGCACATGGTTTTTGCTGTCCGGCACCACCCACAGGGTGAGGGCGATCCCGGCGGTTGCCAGCCCGGCGATCATCCAGAACAGCGCATGCAGGCCCAGCTTATGGGTGATGATGGGGCCAAGCACCATGGCAATGGCGAAGGTAACCCCAAAGCTGACGCCAATAAACGCCATCGCTTTGGTGCGATTCTGTTCGCGGGTTAAATCAGAGAGAAGGGCCATTACCGCGGCGGCAATCGCGCCTGAGCCTTGCAGCGCACGGCCAAGAATAATGCCCCAGATCGAGTCCGACAGGGCCGCCACCACGCTGCCAATCACAAAAATAGCCAGCCCGCCGACAATCAGCGGTTTGCGTCCAATACGATCGGACAATAATCCAAAGGGGATCTGAAAAATGGCCTGCGCCAGCCCATAAATACCAATGGCGAAACCAATCAGCGCTTCGCTTGCGCCCTGCAAAGCCATACCGTAAGTGGTGAGAACGGGCAGGACCATAAACATGCCGAGCATACGCAACGAGAACACAGTCCCTAAACCCCAGGTGGCGCGTAACTCGCCTGGCGTCATTTTATAATCGTTCATTTCCACCTCAAATTCTAAAGCCGGGCATAGTGTAGTGCGGGGGCAGGGCAGGGTAAAGCGGGGTATTTTACAAATAAAAAAGGGTGCCGTAGCACCCTTTTAGGTATTAATGCGTTACCAGACGTAAGTAAGCAGGCTGTGAGAATCCGGGACCATAAAGTCGACGGACATCATCACCGACAGCGAGGTAATGGCGACGATAGAAAAGACGAACAGCTTACGCGCCCAGACTTTATCATCTTCCACTTTATAACCACGCAGCGCCATTCCGAGCCACCAGACGCTTACCGCCGCAGCCACCACCAGATATTTATATCCGGCATAGCCACCCAGAGTGAGCATCAGCGTCGCCACAGCGAAGGCGATGATATACAGCGTGATATGGTTTTTGGCAACCGAGATGCCTTTCACTACCGGCAGTACCGGGATGTTCGCCGCCTGATAATCCTTAAAGCGGAAAATCGCGATGGCGTAGGAGTGGGGCATCTGCCACAGGCTGAAAATCGCCAGCAGGATCAGCGCGCCACTGTCAAAATCACCGGTTACCGCGCAGTAGCCAATCACCGGCGGCGCAGCGCCGGAGAGAGAGCCAATCAGGGTGCCATAAACGGAGTGGCGTTTCATGTACAGGCTGTAAACGCCGACATAAACCACAAACCCCATCACGCCCAGCCAGCAGGCCAGCGGGTTAGCACCAAACCACAGCAGCATAAAGCCAGCAATACCCAACAAGGTGGCATACACCAGCGACATTTTCGGCGAAATCAGGCCCTTGACCAGTACCCGGTTCTTCGTGCGCTCCATTTTGCGGTCAATATCGCGGTCGATGTAGTTGTTAAATACACAACCGGATGCGACTACCAGTGACACGCCAATCAGCGTAGCAGCGAAAAGGGGATAGTCGATGCTGCCCTTGGAGGCCAGCAGGAACCCCCCGATCACGGAGATCAGGTTACCGAAAATGATGCCTGGTTTCGTTACTTGCAGGTATTGCTTAATCATACTCGCCGCTCTTAGTGAACCATCATGTTGTTGTTCAGGCTCCACATAATCCAGATGGATCCTGCAACCACTATGGCGATAATCAGCACGGTAAAGACAAAGGCCACCAGGTTCCAGCGATCCTCAGAAGAGGTATTCATATGCAGGAAGCACACCAGGTGAACCAGAATCTGTACCACTGCCATCCCCACGACGACGCTAACCAGCGTGGCATGAGAAGCAGTGCCGTTCATTACCATCCAGAACGGGATCACCGTCAGGATGATCGACAGGATAAAACCTGTCATGTACGTTTTTACGGTACCGTGAGAAGCGCCGCTATGATCGGTTGGATGACTCATTACATTGCCCCCATCAGATAAACAACAGAGAACACACAGATCCACACCACGTCCAGGAAGTGCCAGAACATGCTCAGGCACATCAGACGGGTACGGTTAGTGCTGGTCAGTCCGCGACGGGAAACCTGGAACATCATCAGCGCCATCCACACCAGACCAGAGGTCACGTGCACGCCGTGGGTACCTACCAGGGCGAAGAACCCGGACAGGAAGCCGCTGCGATCCGGGCCGAAGCCTTCGGCGATCAGATGATGGAATTCATAGATTTCCATCCCAACGAAGCCCGCACCAAACAGGAAGGTCAGCGCCAGCCAGGACAGAACCTGGCTTTTGTTGCCTTTGTCCATGGCGATAACCGCCATGCCGTAGGTGATGGAGCTAAACAGCAGGAGGAAAGTTTCCACCAGCACGAACGGCAGTTCGAAAATATCTTTACCGCTCGGGCCGCCCGCTGTGCCGTTCACCAGAACGGCATAGGTTGCGAACAGACATGCAAAGAGAATGCAGTCGCTCATCAGGTAGATCCAGAAGCCAAAGACTTTATTGGCTCCTGCATCGTGATGCCCATGGTCATGCGCATGAGCGCCAGAATGTGCCAGAGAATCAGTTGACATTTTTCAGCCCTGCTTTGCTAATTTCATCAAAGTGCTGGTTTTCCAGTTTCTCAACGGTCGCGACCGGAACGTAGTAATCCACGTCTTCATCGAAGCTCTTCACAATCCAGGTAATGATGATACCTGCGAAGCCTACGATGGCCAGCCACCAGATATGCCAGATCATGGCGAAACCGAAAATGGTGCTGAACGCGCCGATAACCACACCTGCACCGCTGTTTTTCGGCATATGAATTTCTTCATAATGCGTCGGCTGCTGGTACGCTTCGCCTTTCTCTTTCATTTCCCAGAACGCATCACGCTCGTGGATATGCGGAACAACGGCAAAGTTGTAGAACGGCGGCGGGGAAGAGGTTGCCCACTCCAGCGTACGGCCACCCCACGGATCGCCCGTCAGGTCGCGGTTCTGGTTGCGATCGCGTACAGAGGTATAAATCTGCATCACGATGCTGAAGATACCGCAGGCAATCAGCAGCGCGCCGATTTCGGCCACAATCATCAGCGGTTCGAACATCGGATCGATGTCCTGGCTAACGCGACGGGTCATACCCATGAAGCCCATAGCGTACAGCGGCATAAAGGTTACGAAGAAGCCGATGATCCAGAACCAGAATGCACGTTTGCCCCAGGCTTCGTTCATGGTGTAACCGAAGGCTTTCGGCCACCAGTAGGTCATACCTGCGAAGCAACCGAACACCACGCCACCGATGATAACGTTATGGAAGTGCGCCACCAGGAACAGGCTGTTGTGCAGTACGAAGTCTGCGCCCGGTACGGCCAGCAGCACGCCCGTCATCCCACCGATAGAGAAGGTGACGATGAAGCCGATAGTCCACAGCATGGAAGAGTGGAACTGGATACGGCCCTGGTACATGGTAAACAGCCAGTTGAAGATCTTCACCCCGGTCGGGATGGCGATAATCATCGTGGTGATACCGAAGAAGGCGTTAACGTTCGCACCGCTGCCCATGGTGAAGAAGTGGTGCAGCCAGACGATGAACGACAGTACGGTAATAGCGATAGTTGCCCATACCAGCGAGGTATAACCAAACAGACGCTTTCTGGAGAACGTTGCCGTCACTTCAGAGAACACACCGAACACTGGCAGAACAAGAATGTACACTTCCGGATGGCCCCAGGCCCAAATCAGGTTCACGTACATCATCATGTTGCCACCCATATCATTCGTGAAGAAATGGGTGCCCAGGTAGCGGTCCAGGGTCAGCAGGGCTATCGTCACCGTCAGGATCGGGAAGGAGACGATAATCAGTACGTTAGTACACAGCGACGCCCAGGTGAACACAGGCATTTTGAACATCGTCATGCCCGGCGCACGCATACGCAGGATGGTTACAAAGAAGTTAATACCGGTCAGCGTAGTACCAATACCTGAGAGCTGGAGACTCCAGATCCAGTAGTCGACCCCGACTCCCGGACTGTACTCAATGCCCGACAGTGGCGGATAAGCGACCCAACCCGTCTGCGCGAACTCGCCCACACCCAGAGAAACGTTCACCAGGATTACGCCGACAACGGTGAACCAGAAGCTCAGGTTGTTCAGGAACGGGTAAGCAACATCGCGTGCGCCGATTTGCAGCGGCACCACAATGTTCATCAGACCGATAACGAACGGCATCGCCACGAAGAAGATCATGATAACGCCGTGGGCGGTAAAGATCTGATCGTAGTGATGCGGTGGCAAGAAGCCCTGCTCGCCCGCGGACACCAGCAGCTGCTGGGTACGCATCATGATGGCGTCGGCAAAGCCACGCACCAGCATAACGATAGCGACGAGGATATACATAATCCCCAGGCGTTTATGGTCAACGGAGGTTAACCATTCGTTCCATAAGTAAGACCACTTACCGAAGTAAGTGAGTGCGGCAACCAGCGCCAGACCACCGACGAGGATTGCTGCAACCGTAACCATGATAATGGGTTCATGGTACGGAACTGCATCCAGTGTTAATTTTCCGAACATCGTATTATTCCTCAGCCCCTTAATGAGAGGTTTGGGCGTGACTCATGTCCATGCCTTCCATACCTTCATGAGAACTGTGTTCCCCTTCCGGCTGCGTCACGTCCATGCTTTTCCCGTGAGACATAAATTTGCCAATAACATCTTTAAACAAATTCGGTTTCACGCTGGAGAAGTATTCAACCTTGTTATATTCGCTCGGAGCCGCAACTTTCTCGTACGTCGCCATATCGTTCATGACTTTCGGAGACTGTTTCGCTTTGGCAACCCAGGCGTCAAAGGTGGCGTTATCCGGCGTAGCAATAGCTTTGAACTTCATGCCGGAGAAACCTGCGCCACTATAGTTGGAGGAAATACCATCATAGGTGCCGGCTTCGTTGGCAATCAGGTGCAGCTTGGTCTGCATCCCGGCCATCGCATAAATCTGGCTACCCAGACGCGGAATAAAGAAGGAGTTCATCACCGAGTTAGAGGTGATTTTGAATTCCACTGGCGTGTTCGCCGGGAAGGCGATTTCATTCACCGTAGCGATACCCTGCTCCGGATAGATGAAGAACCATTTCCAGTCCATAGCGATAACTTCGATGGTCACCGGCTTAGCATCGTGATCCAGCGGTCTGCCTGGTTCTAATGCATGCGTGGTTTTCCATGTCAGTACAGCAAGGAAAATAATGATTAAGATGGGGATGGTCCAGACAACAGCTTCAACTTTGTTCGAGTGCGACCAGTTGGGGCTGTATTTGGCATCCTTATTCGACGCCCGATACTTCCAGGCAAAGCCGATAGCCATCACGATAGCGGGGATCACGACAATCAACATCAGCCCAAGAGCTGTCAGTATCAAGGAACGTTGTTCCAGTCCGATCTGTCCTTTGGGGTCCAGCAGTGCTGAATCACAACCACTGAGTAAAACAGTGCCTGCAATTAACGAAAGCAGTCCCAAACTTTTATTGTATTTCCTGAGTCTCATTTAACGACCTCAATTCCACGGGGATCAGGTGGCGTTTAAAGTGTGCGGGCATTTTACGGGAAGGTTACATTACTGTAAACATGAATGGCGCGGTGTCAGCGAGGTGTAACCGGGTTCTGCCGCGCGCGTCACATAGAATGCAACAATCTGTAAAAATTCGCGATCGCCTAAGTTACACCTATGTTAGAACAAAACTCCGTCCTCCAGTTAATTGATCAGGTTAATTGGTATAACCAATCAATTTTAAGTACAAATTATTAACATTGAATCAGCATTTATAGAACATTACTTGAAAGAAATAATTCATAACGGTGCTGAATCGTTTAAGAATAGTCATTATTTTAAACCGCACAAAATAATTAAAGAAATTTAAGTTTGCGCGAATGAATAATGCTGACTAACAGCGATTTTATCGTTCGATATTTAATCAAAATAATAACTCTGGTGAATTAAACCTGAGGTTAAACGGTTCAGATCAGACGAGTTTTGCGCAGAGCAAGGTAGTCAAGAATGCCCCCGTACAGGATACCTGCCGTTGCCAGCAGCGCACCCCATTCCAGCAGTTGCAGGCCGAATGTCCAGGCGGTAAGGCCGGAAGCGTTAAGAAGCAAAATGACCAGCCAGGCCGCGATCAGGGCACAGCCGACCGCCAGGATCCGCAACGCCAGCCGGTAGGCCGTGGCATATTCAGTGCGTGGAAGGAAGCTGTCCGTTTGCTGGGTAAACGCCAGCGTCTGCTTACAGACCAGCAACAGGAGCAGGCCGGGAAGGGCGGCAAACACCGAGAACAGATAAAAGGTTGACCAGCCATGCGCCTCGACAAACCAGCCGGCGAGGGGACCAACGTATACCCGTCCCACGGCAGACAGGGCAGAGAGCAGGGCAAACTGCGTGGCGGAAAAGGATTTATTGCACAGCGTCATCAGCAGCGCGACAAAGGCGGCGGTGCCCATGCCGCCGCACAGGTTCTCAAAGAACACCGCCGCCGCCATGCTGTAAATATGTTTGTCGGTGACGGAGAGCCACCAGTAACCGGCATTAGATATGCCCTGCAACACGCCAAAAATCAGCAGCGCGCGGAACAGCGTCAGGCGCTGCATCAGTACGCCGCCGTAAAGCGCGCCCACAATGGTGGCAATCAAGCCCAGCGTTTTATTCACCACCCCGACCTCACCGGCTTCAAAACCGACGCCGCGGATCAGAAAAGTGGTGGTCAGGCTCATGGCGAAGGCATCGCCCAGCTTATAAAGGACGATCAGCAGTAAAATCAGCCAGGCGTTGTTACGGCCAAAGAAATCACGCAGCGGCGCGACGACCGCCTGTTCAAGGGATTTCGGCACCGGAATAACGTCCGTGGGTTCCGGGGCCAGCAGCGTGGCGATGATGCAGGGGATAAGCAGCGCCGCCATCAGCCAGTACATACCCTGCCAGCCAAGCCATTTATCCGCCAGCCACAGCGCCAGTCCGCCGGAGACCAGCATCCCGAGGCGATAACCCAGCACGCTGATGGCCGCGCCCGCGCCGCGTTCCTCCGCGGGTAATACATCCGTTTTCCAGGCATCGAACACAATGTCTTGGGAGGCGGAACAAAACGCGATCACCACCGCCAGCGCCGCCATCCAGCGCAACTGGCTGACCGGCTCCAGAAAGCCCATCGCAGCAATCGCCAGCAGCAGTAAAATCTGCGTGGTCAGCAGCCAGCCGCGCCGCCGTCCTAAAAAGGGCGGCGTATAGCGATCCATCACCGGCGACCACAGGAATTTAAAGACGTAGGCCTGGCCGACCAGCGAGAAGAAACCAATGGTTTTCAGATCGATATTTTCGACGGTCATCCACGCCTGCAGGGTGCCCGAGGTCAGGGCAAGCGGTATACCGGAGGCGAAGCCTAAGATCAGCAGGATCGCTGATTTTGGTTGCTGAAAAATGCGCAGATAGTGGCTGGACATAAGAGGGACGCTGACCCGACGGCTGCCGGGTCAGCGGGCAGAATTAACGCGCGTTCTGTTTAATGAATTCGTGGATGCTCACGTCCTGAGACATGTCCGCGATGGTATCGGTCAGCACGCTGTTAACCGCGTTAGCAATGTTCTCGTTCTTGGCGGTGAACGCACCTTCAACGGAGTAGCTGGCGCGATAGTTTTTGGTCATCTTGTTGCCATTAGCCGCGGTGGCGATAATCGCGATGTCGGCTTTGGTGGCGATGTTGTAGCGCACGTTACCCTGCGACACATCGGCATACAGCTGATTGACAATAATCTGCAGGTTCACCGCACCGTTCGGGCCAACCATGTAACCGCGGGCGGCCATCTGTTTTTCGAGTACTTCCTGCAACAGGAAACGCAGATCGCGTGTAGCGGTCAGGGTGACTAACTGATTGTCACGGGTGACTTTAGCCAGTGCCTGATCCTGACGCTGATCGGCGCCGTTAATGCTCACGGTCACGCCCATCAGGCTCGGGTCCTGCTGCGGCAGCGTAATTTTAGGTGAAACGTCAATGGTGTTTGGCGGTGTAGCGCAGCCTGCGAGCATAAACAGGGCGACCAGCGGGAAAAGCAGTTTTTTTAACATGTCGGGGGCTCTCGGAAGATCGGATGCTTATAAGAGAATAATTGTCGCCATCATAACATTGCCAACGGCCGGGGCAACCAGGGAACGCATGTAAATTCATCGTCTTGTCTGTTTTCTGACCACCGAAGACTTTTCTGCCCGCCTGAGGGGGGCCGGAGCATAACTTTGTCTGTTGAGTTAATGCCTTTGAATGAGAAAAGGTCACAAAAGCTAAATAATTGTTTTTTTGGTGTAATGAAAGTGGTAAAAGCGGCTAACATTTAAAGGGATGGGTGATCTCTGGACGCTGTCAGAGGAGTAAAATCATGATGATGCGTGACCAAATCGAATCAAAATTAAGGGCCGCGTTTGAACCCGCGTTTCTCGAAGTGGCGGATGAAAGCTATCGTCACAATGTGCCGGCTGGTTCAGAAAGCCATTTTAAAGTCGTCCTGGTGAGCGACCGTTTCACCGGTGAGCGTTTCCTGACGCGTCATCGTATGATTTACAGTACGTTAACGGATGAACTGGCAGGATCGGTACACGCCTTAGCGCTACATACCTATACCATTAAAGAGTGGGAAGGATTACAGGATACGGTTCTGGCCTCGCCGCCATGTCGGGGCGCCGGAACCATCGCCTGATAAATGGAATTTGCAACTGCTGGAACTTTTCCAGTATGTTGCGTACAGAATATGTGAAAACGGCCTGCGGGCCGTTTTGTTTTGCCTGAGTTTTGTCCGGTTTGCGCCAAATTCAGACAAAAATTAGCCGGGAATTGTGAAAAATGCCGATCCGGCACGCAATAACCGTTCTCGACTCATAAAAGTGATGCCGCTATAATGCTGCGTCTTATTTTTCGGAATGTCTTCGGGATGATTCTGGTGACAGGGAATGTATATCTGATTCAAGAGAACATCCCGGTACTGTGAAGCCAAACTTACACGCGCTTCCAGAGTTGACCGAGCACTGTGATTTTTTGAGGTAACAAGATGCAAGTTTCAGTTGAGACCACTCAGGGCCTTGGGCGCCGTGTAACGATTACTATCGCTGCTGACAGCATCGAGACCGCTGTGAAGAGCGAGCTGGTTAACGTAGCGAAGAAAGTTCGCATCGACGGCTTCCGTAAGGGCAAAGTACCGATGTCCGTTGTTGCTCAGCGTTATGGCGCATCTGTACGCCAGGACGTGCTGGGCGAACTGATGAGCCGTAACTTTGTTGATGCGATCATTCAGGAAAAAATCAATCCGGCCGGCGCGCCTAACTATGTGCCGGGCGAATACAAACTCGGTGAAGACTTCACTTACTCTGTTGAGTTCGAAGTGTATCCGGAAGTGAAGCTGTCCGGTCTGGACACCATCGAAGTTGAGAAGCCGGTTGTAGAAGTGACCGAAGCTGACGTTGATGGCATGCTGGACACCCTGCGTAAGCAGCAGGCGACCTGGAAAGAAAAAGACGGCGCTGTAGAAGCTGAAGACCGCGTGACCGTTGATTTCACCGGTTCCGTAGATGGTGAAGAGTTCGAAGGCGGCAAGGCCACTGATTTCGTACTGGCCATGGGCCAGGGTCGTATGATCCCGGGCTTCGAAGACGGTATCAAAGGCCACAAAGCGGGTGAAGAGTTCACTATCGACGTGACCTTCCCGGAAGAATACCACGCTGAAAACCTGAAAGGTAAAGCCGCTAAATTCGTCATCAACCTGAAAAAGGTTGAAGAGCGCGAAATGCCGGAACTGACCGAAGAATTCATCAAGCGTTTCGGCGTGGAAGATGGTTCTATCGAAGGTCTGCGTGCTGAAGTGCGTAAAAACATGGATCGCGAGCTGAAAGGCGCGGTACGTAACCGCGTGAAAACTCAGGCTATCGACGGTCTGGTGAAAGCGAACGAAATCGACGTGCCGGCTGCGCTGATCGACGGCGAAATCGACGTACTGCGTCGTCAGGCTGCACAGCGTTTCGGCGGCAACGAGAAACAAGCGCTGGAGCTGCCGCGTGAACTGTTCGAAGAACAGGCTAAGCGTCGCGTAGTGGTTGGCCTGCTGCTGGGTGAAGTTATCCGTACCCATGAGCTGAAAGCTGACGAAGCGCGCGTTAACACGCTGATTGAAGAAATGGCGTCTGCCTACGAAGATCCGAAAGAAGTGATTGAGTTCTACAGCAAAAACAAAGAGCTGATGGACAACATGCGTAACGTTGCGCTGGAAGAGCAGGCTGTTGAAGCCGTTCTGGAAAAAGCGAAAGTGACTGAGAAAGCCACTTCCTTCAACGAGCTGATGAACCAGCAGGCGTAAGTTTCGCCATTACGTACATAACGTAACCAGAAGCCCGTCACTTTGCTGTGGCGGGCTTTTTTTTATCATCCAGACTTTTTAGGATGAGTGCTAAAAGCGCGTTTCAGTGTTAGCGTTAAGCCAAAAGCTTGTTATGCTTGAAATAAGGCGTAGCCATCCCCATTACAGGGAGACTGTCAGAAGTGTTCTTGCTGAATATCCGTCCAGGGCGGTCGTAGTCAGACCAGTCATACTCAAGTAGAATCGGTCCAGCAGGTTTATTTATTTTTTATCCAGGAGACGGACATGTCATACAGCGGCGAACAAGATAACTTTGCACCCCATATGGCGCTGGTGCCAATGGTCATTGAACAGACCTCGCGCGGTGAGCGTTCTTTTGATATCTATTCCCGTCTTCTTAAGGAACGCGTCATTTTCATGACCGGCCAGGTCGAAGACCACATGGCTAACCTGATTGTGGCGCAGATGCTGTTTCTGGAAGCGGAAAACCCGGAAAAAGACATTTACCTGTATATTAACTCTCCGGGTGGTGTGATCACTGCCGGGATGTCGATTTATGACACCATGCAATTTATTAAGCCGGACGTCAGCACCATTTGTATGGGACAGGCGGCCTCTATGGGCGCATTCCTGCTGACTGCGGGCGCTAAAGGCAAGCGTTTCTGCCTGCCGAATTCTCGCGTCATGATTCACCAGCCGTTGGGCGGCTATCAGGGCCAGGCCACGGACATTGAAATTCACGCGCGTGAAATCCTGAAAGTTAAAGGGCGCATGAATGAACTTATGGCGCACCATACGGGTCAATCTTTAGAACAAATCGAACGTGATACCGAACGTGACCGCTTCCTCTCCGCTCCAGAGGCAGTTGAGTACGGTCTGGTCGACTCGATTTTGACCCATCGTAATTAATGCTCAGGCCAGACGTGTACCGCTATAATCAGTAAGAGCGGCACTACGCCAGGCAGCATTTTGCGCCTGGATTGGCATTTGCGTCGTCGTGTGCGGCACAAAGAACAGATAAGAGGTTTTTACTCATGACAGATAAACGCAAAGATGGTTCGGGCAAACTGTTGTATTGCTCTTTTTGCGGCAAAAGCCAGCATGAAGTGCGTAAGCTGATTGCCGGGCCGTCCGTGTATATCTGCGACGAATGTGTTGATCTGTGTAACGACATCATTCGCGAAGAGATCAAAGAAGTTGCGCCGCATCGCGAGCGTAGCGCGCTGCCGACGCCGCACGAAATCCGTCATCATCTGGACGATTATGTTATTGGTCAGGAACAGGCCAAAAAAGTGCTGGCGGTGGCGGTTTACAACCACTACAAACGTCTGCGTAACGGTGATACCAGCAACGGTGTTGAGCTTGGCAAAAGTAACATTCTGCTGATCGGCCCAACCGGTTCCGGTAAAACCCTGCTGGCGGAAACCCTGGCGCGCCTGCTGGATGTGCCCTTCACCATGGCGGACGCCACCACCCTGACCGAAGCCGGTTATGTGGGTGAAGATGTGGAAAACATCATTCAGAAGCTGCTGCAAAAATGCGATTACGACGTGCAGAAAGCCCAGCGCGGTATCGTCTATATCGATGAGATCGACAAGATCTCCCGTAAGTCTGATAACCCGTCCATCACCCGTGACGTCTCCGGTGAAGGCGTGCAGCAGGCGCTGTTGAAACTGATTGAAGGCACGGTTGCCGCCGTTCCGCCGCAGGGTGGACGCAAGCATCCGCAGCAGGAATTCCTGCAGGTTGATACCTCCAAGATCCTCTTTATCTGTGGCGGCGCATTTGCGGGTCTCGATAAAGTGATCTCCCATCGTGTAGAAACCGGCTCCGGCATTGGTTTTGGCGCGACGGTGAAAGGAAAATCAGAGAAACCGCAGGAAGGTGAGCTGCTGGCGCAGGTTGAACCGGAAGATTTGATCAAATTTGGTCTGATCCCGGAATTCATCGGTCGTCTGCCGGTGGTCGCTACGCTGAACGAACTGAGCGAAGAAGCGCTGATCCAGATCCTGAAAGAGCCGAAAAACGCCCTGACCAAGCAGTATCAGGCGCTGTTTAATCTGGAAGGCGTGGATCTTGAGTTCCGCGACGAAGCGCTGGATGCCATCGCCAAGAAAGCCATGGCGCGCAAAACCGGTGCCCGTGGCCTGCGCTCCATCGTAGAAGCCGCTCTGCTCGACACCATGTACGATTTACCGTCCATGGAAGATGTCGAAAAAGTGGTCATCGACGAGTCCGTTATTGCGGGTCAATCCAAACCCATGCTGATGTATGGCAAACCGGAAGCGCAGCAAGCTTCTGGTGAATAAATCGCCAAAACATACAGTCAGTTAATAAAAAAGGGGGGATTTTATCTCCCCTTTTATTTTTCCTGTTCCCTGACGTTGAATGTCCGGGAAACATCCCCATATACTGACATACATGTTAATGGTTGCGTGAAGCACAGTCATGCCACCTGATTACCCTGGCGGACACTAAACTAAGAGAGAGCTCTATGAATCCTGAGCGTTCTGAACGCATTGAAATCCCCGTATTGCCGCTGCGCGATGTGGTGGTTTATCCGCACATGGTCATACCCTTATTTGTAGGGCGGGAAAAATCTATCCGTTGCCTTGAAGCCGCCATGGATCATGATAAAAAAATCATGCTGGTCGCGCAGAAAGAAGCCTCAACGGATGAACCGGGTGTAAATGATCTTTTCACCGTCGGGACCGTGGCCTCAATTTTACAGATGCTGAAACTGCCGGACGGCACCGTTAAAGTGCTGGTCGAAGGTTTGCAGCGCGCACGCATTTCAGCGCTGTCTGACGACGGTGAACACTTCTCCGCGAAAGCCGAGTACCTTGAATCGCCGGCCATTGACGAGCGCGAGCAGGAAGTGCTGGTACGCACGGCCATCAGCCAGTTCGAAGGCTATATCAAGCTCAACAAAAAAATCCCGCCGGAAGTGCTGACGTCGCTGAACAGCATCGACGATCCTGCGCGTCTGGCTGACACCATCGCCGCGCACATGCCGCTGAAGCTGGCGGACAAACAGTCCGTGTTAGAAATGTCCGACGTGAACGAGCGTCTGGAATATCTGATGGCGATGATGGAATCGGAAATCGATCTGTTGCAGGTTGAGAAGCGCATTCGCAACCGCGTCAAAAAACAGATGGAGAAATCCCAGCGCGAGTACTATCTGAACGAGCAAATGAAAGCCATTCAGAAAGAGCTCGGCGAAATGGACGACGCGCCGGACGAAAACGAGGCGCTGAAGCGGAAGATCGACGCGGCGAAAATGCCGAAAGAGGCAAAAGAGAAAGCCGAAGCAGAACTGCAGAAGCTGAAAATGATGTCTCCGATGTCGGCGGAAGCGACCGTGGTGCGTGGTTACATCGAATGGATGATTCAGGTACCGTGGAACGCGCGCAGCAAAGTGAAGAAAGATCTGCGTCAGGCGCAGGAAATCCTCGACAGAGACCACTATGGTCTTGAGCGCGTCAAAGACCGCATCCTTGAATACCTCGCGGTGCAGAGCCGTGTAAACAAACTGAAAGGGCCGATCCTGTGCCTTGTAGGGCCGCCGGGGGTGGGTAAAACCTCGCTTGGTCAGTCCATCGCCCAGGCCACCGGGCGTAAGTACGTGCGTATGGCGCTGGGCGGCGTGCGTGACGAAGCGGAAATCCGCGGACATCGCCGTACCTATATCGGCTCCATGCCGGGCAAACTGATCCAGAAAATGGCGAAAGTGGGCGTCAAAAACCCGCTGTTCTTGCTCGATGAGATCGACAAGATGTCGTCTGACATGCGTGGCGATCCGGCATCGGCCCTGCTTGAAGTGCTGGATCCGGAACAGAACGTCGCCTTCAGCGATCACTATCTGGAAGTCGATTACGATCTTAGCGACGTGATGTTTGTCGCCACCTCGAACTCGATGAACATTCCGGCTCCGCTGCTGGATCGTATGGAAGTGATCCGTCTTTCCGGTTACACCGAAGACGAAAAGCTGAACATTGCGAAGCGTCACCTGTTGCCGAAGCAGATTGAGCGTAACGCCCTGAAAGATGGCGAAATTACGGTTGATGACAGCGCCATCATCGGCATTATCCGTTATTACACCCGTGAAGCGGGCGTGCGTAGCCTGGAGCGTGAAATCTCCAAACTGTGCCGTAAAGCGGTGAAACAGCTGCTGCTGGATAAGTCGCTGAAGCACATTCACATCACCGGCGACAACCTGCATGAATTCCTCGGCGTTCAGCGTTTCGACTATGGTCGCGCCGATGACGAAAACCGCGTAGGTCAGGTAACCGGGCTGGCGTGGACGGAAGTGGGCGGCGATTTGCTGACCATCGAAACCGCCTGCGTACCGGGCAAAGGCAAGCTGACCTATACCGGTTCGCTGGGCGAAGTTATGCAGGAATCCATTCAGGCCGCGCTGACCGTGGTGCGCGCTCGTGCAGAAAAACTGGGTATCAACCCTGATTTCTACGAGAAACGCGACATCCACGTTCACGTACCGGAAGGGGCGACCCCGAAAGACGGTCCGAGCGCTGGTATCGCAATGTGTACCGCGCTGGTTTCCTGTCTGACCGGCAACCCGGTGCGCGCTGATGTGGCGATGACCGGTGAAATCACCCTGCGCGGGCTGGTACTACCTATCGGCGGTCTGAAAGAGAAACTGCTGGCGGCGCACCGTGGCGGCATCAAAACCGTGCTGATCCCGGACGAAAACAAACGCGATCTGGAAGATATTCCGGATAACGTGATTGCCGATCTGAAGATCCACCCGGTCAAGCGCATTGAGGAAGTTCTGACTCTTGCCCTGCAAAATGAGCCGTCTGGTATGCAGGTTGTAAGCGCAAAATAGTGACCTCGCGCAAAGAGCACTAAGAAAAACAAGGCTGGCAGCGCATTTCGGGCTTGCCAGCCTTTTTTTGTATAGCTAATTTAGATTGCTGCCTGGATGTGTCATCATCAACTGATGTTGTAAGGGCATGACAGGCCTGATATAACTGCTGCGCGGTCGCTCTGTGAAGGATTCAGTGCGATATAAATTATAAAGAGAGGAAGAGAAGAGTGAATAAATCTCAACTGATAGACAAAATTGCTGCAGGGGCTGATATCTCTAAAGCTGCGGCTGGACGTGCGTTAGATGCTTTAATTGCTTCTGTTACTGAATCTCTGCAGGCAGGGGACGAAGTGGCACTGGTAGGTTTTGGTACTTTTGCTGTTAAAGAGCGTGCTGCCCGTACTGGTCGCAACCCGCAAACAGGCAAAGAGATCACCATCGCCGCGGCTAAAGTTCCGGGTTTCCGCGCAGGTAAAGCGCTGAAAGACGCGGTAAACTGAGCGCGATCTCCAAAGGGATTGTGAAAAAGTACAAGGGCGCATCAACCGATGTGCCTTTTTTATTTGTGATTGCCCAATTAATCGGCCCCGGTGGGCTGACATTTACCCCCGTTTCTTGTCACAATACGGGTTTGCGCGCGGCGGCAGGATAAGCAGTGTTGCGTGGGACCTCAAGTCATCTACAGCGGAGTGTTGCTACACCATGATGGACAATTTACGCACGGCGGCTAATAGCGTTGTGATCAAAATCATTTTCGGGATCATTATCGTGTCGTTCATTCTGACCGGCGTGAGTGGTTATCTGATTGGCGGCGGTGATAGCTATGCCGCAAAAGTGAATGACCAGGAAATTAGTCGCGGACAATTCGAAAATGCCGTTGCAGGCGAGCGTAACCGTATGCAGCAGCAGTTGGGTGAACAGTTCTCTGAACTGGCCGCTAACGAAAATTACATGAAAACCATGCGTCAGCAGGTGCTGGATCGTCTTATCGACGAAGCGCTGCTGGATCAGTATGCCCGCCATCTTGGCCTCGGCATCAGCGATGAGCAGGTGAAGAAAGCCATTTTCGCGACCAAAGCTTTCCAGAATAACGGCACCTTTGACAATACCCGCTATAACGCGCTGATTAACCAGATGGGCATGAACGCCGATCAGTATGCGCAGGCGTTGCGTAACCAGATGGTGTCTCAGCAACTGATCAATGCCATTGCCGGTACCGATTTCATGCTGAAGGGTGAAACCGACGAGCTGGCTACCCTGGTGGCGCAGCAGCGTATCGTGCGCGAAGCGATCCTTGATGTGAATGCACTGGCCGCGAAGCAGACGGTGACCGATCAGGAAATCACCAGCTATTACGAGCAGAACAAAAACAGCTTTATGGCGCCGGAACAGTTCCGCGTCAGCTATATCAAGCTGGATGCTGTAAACATGCAGCAGGATGCGAGCGATGCCGACATTCAGGCGTACTACGACCAGCATCAGGATGAATTCACCCAGCCGCAGCGTAACCGCTACAGCGTGATCCAGACCAAAACCGAAGACGAGGCGAAAGCCGTTCTTGACGCCCTGAGCAAAGGCGCAGACTTCGCACAGCTGGCAAAAGAGAAATCCTCCGACATCATCTCTGCCCGTAACGGCGGCGATATGGGATGGCTGGAACCTGCCACCACGCCGGATGAACTTAAAAATGCCGGTCTGAAAGAAAAAGGCCAGCTGTCTGGCGTGATCAAATCCAGCGTAGGTTTCCTGGTGGTGCGTCTGGATGATATTCAGCCTGCTAAAGTAAAACCGCTGGCGGAGGTGCGTGACGATCTGGCCGCGAAAGTGAAGCAGGAAAAAGGCCTTGATGCCTTCTACGCGCTGCAACAGAAAGTGAGCGAAGCGGCGAGCAACGACAACGTCTCCCTGACCGGCGCTGAACAGGCCGCAGGCGTGAAAGCCGTGGAAACCGGCTGGTTTGGTCGTAACAACCTGCCGGAAGAGCTGAACTTTAAACCGGTTGCCGATGCCATCTTCAATGGTGGTCTGGTAGGGGAAAACGGCACGCCGGGCAGCAACTCTGACATCATTACCGTCGACGGCGATCGTGCCTTCGTTATCCGTGTCAGCGAGCATAAGCCGGAAGCCGTGAAGCCGCTGGATGAAGTTAAAACGCAGGTGACGGATATCGTCAAGCACAACAAAGCGCAGCAGCAGGCCAAACTGGATGCTGACAAGCTGCTGGCCGCCCTCAAAGCCGGTAAAGGTGATGAGGCGCTGAAAGCCGCAGGTCTGAGCTTCGGTGAAGCGAAAACCCTGACCCGCACCGGGCAGGATCCGCTGAGCCAGGCTGCCTTTGCGCTGCCGTTGCCAGCCAAAGATAAGCCGTCTTACGGCATTGCCAGCGATATGCAGGGCAACGTGGTACTGCTGGCGCTGGATGAAGTGAAAGCGGGCACCATGCCGGAAGAGCAGAAAAAAGCGATGGTGCAGGGTATCACCCAGAACAATGCGCAAATCGCCTTCGAAGCGCTGATGAGCAACCTGCGCAAGGAAGCCAAAATCAAAAAGGGCGACATCGTTGATCCTCAGCAATAACGAGGCGCTTCGCATCTTTTTGTAACCCACTGCAATATTCAAAGGCCGCTTACGCGGCCTTTTCCATTTCTGAAGCTTGCTGTTTGCACCCGTTTGGCCGCCTGTTTATCGTGAGGTGGCTGTCAACAAACAAGGAGATAACAGCATGAAACGTGGAATCAACGCCCTCATTTTTACTCTCGGCCTCGCCTGTGCAGGCTTGACACAGAGCACGGTTGCGGCGACCGCAAGCGCTAAACCGGTGGCGATGCAAACGAAAGCAGACGCCAGGCCGGACGCGCAAAACCTTACCCAGGCAAAGGAGACGGCAAAAGCCGGCGATGAGGAAAGTACCAGGGTCAGCATTAACGCCGCTTCTGCCGACGATCTGGCCCGTGTCCTCAACGGGGTAGGGCTGAAAAAAGCCCAGGCGATCGTCAGCTATCGGGAGGAATACGGGCCGTTTAAAACGGTGGAAGATCTTAAACAGGTGCCGGGAATGGGCAATGCGCTGGTGGAACGTAACCTTGAACGCTTAACCCTGTAGTTTTTGGGGTTGCGGAGTCGCTAAATTTTGCCAGGATAAAGAGGTCATACCAGTGATGACCTCTGTTCCTGGAAAAAAATAAAAGGTTAAGGCGCTATGCAGACTCAAATCAAAGTTCGTGGATTTCATATCGACGTTTACCAGCATGTGAACAATGCCCGCTATCTGGAGTTTCTGGAAGAAGCCCGCTGGGATGGCCTGGAAAACACCGACAGTTTTCAGTGGATGTCCGCCCGCAACATCGCCTTTGTGGTGGTGAACATCAATATCAACTATCGCCGTCCGGCCGTGCTGGGCGATCTGCTGACCATCACCAGTCACATCCAGCAGCTGAACGGTAAGAGTGGCGTATTAAGTCAGGCGGTGACGCTGGAGCCGGGAGGGGACGTCGTTGCCGATGCGCAAATCACTTTTGTCTGTATCGACCTGAAAACCCAGAAGGCGCTGGCGCTGGAAGGGGAGTTGCGGGACAAATTACAGGCGTTGATGGAGTAAGGCCGGGCTTGATGCCGGGTGGCGCTGTCGCTTACCCGGCCTACGTGGGCAATGCCGTTGTAGGCCCGGCAAGCCTGCGCCGCCGGGCAACATGTTCGCACGCAGGCCTTACGCGAGGCCCGTCTTTTTCTTCATCGCCGCCATCACGCCCGCTTTATCCGCCAGGTAGTGATTCAGACCGTTAGCGCGCAGGTTACAGGCGGCGCACTGGCCGCAACCGTCGCCCTTAATGCCGTTGTAGCAGGTCAGCGTCTCGTTGCGGATCAAATCCAGTTTCCCCCAGCGATCCGCCAGCGCCCAGGTTTCCGCTTTGTCGAGCCACATCAGCGGCGTCTCGAAGCGTATATCCTTCGCCATGCCCAGATTAACGGCATGATTGAGCGCTTTCACGAACTCATCGCGACAGTCCGGATAGCCGGAAAAATCCGTCTCGCACACGCCGGTAATGACCGCTTCCGCCTGTACCTGATACGCATAGATCGCGGTCAGGGTTAAGAACAGAATATTGCGCCCCGGCACAAAGGTATTCGGGATACCGCTGGCGTCTGGCTCATAGTCCGGCACCGGGATGCTGTCGCGGGTCAGGCTGCTGACCGCCAGTTCATTAAGCAGGGTAACATCCAGCACTTTATGCGCACGCGCCCCCAGTTTCAGCGCCAGTTCACGGGCAACGTCGATTTCGGCGCGATGACGCTGACCATAATCGAAGGTGACACAGTGGACTTCATCATACTGCTGTAACGCCTGCACCAGACAGGTAGTGGAGTCCTGACCTCCGCTAAAGACGACGACGGCACGTTTCATAATTCTTCCCGATTGCATGTAAAACACTATGGTAGCGTCTGCGGCAGTGCGCGACCAGCTTCTTCACGCGCCGGGGCGGGTAGCCAGGCCTCGGTAAAATCAAACCAGCCGCGGGTGTTCAGGCGGATCCCCTGCACGCCAGGCGGGGCGCTGATCTGATACTGATAGTTAAACAGCGGCGTCAGCACCGCCTCGTCCATTAATCCGCTGAATACATCCTGCAAATCCGCGCAGCGCGCCTGTTCATTCGGCTGACGCTGCACCGCATCCAGCGTGGCCTGGAGATGGGCAAAGCGAGAGGCGGGTAACAGATTGGGCCACAGCGGATCGCAGCGTAACCATTGCTCCAGAGTATATTCCGGCGCTTCGCCGATCAGCCTGTCGCCCATCATCAGGTCAGCAGTTGCAAGCCCGCTACAGTTATCCCAGTTCTTCGCATCATGAAAAATTACCGTCAGTTCACAGCCCAGCCCGGCAAGATAGCGCTTAAGCTCCTCCGCCATGGTGTGCAGTTCCACCGGCAGGTGATACAGCAGCGTCAGTTTTTCCGGCAGCGCCACCTTTTCCTCCGCCCAGTGCGGCATCGCCCAGCCGGGCAGTAATTCCCGGCTGGGGGTGATCAGGTTTTCATCCAGCGGCAGGGTCTGTAGCAGGCCGCTCTGATGGACGATCTGCACCAGTCGCCGCGCCTGTGCCTGGCTCAGTCTTTCACTGATACGCCGGGCAAGATAACAAAACCCGAGGCTGATGCCGCTGCTGACCTGCCGCAGGTGGATCAGTTCATCCGGCTTGCCGATGGTGATCTGCACCGGATGGCGACAACTACTGCCCAGATCCTGCTCGAACAGTTGCGGGGTGATCCAGTATTCCACCGCCTTTAGCAGCGGATGGCTGAGGTGATAATGCTCATGGCTTTCCAGGCGCACCAGTTCCGGGCTGAAGGAGGCCAGCCGGAAAGGACCGGTGCCCACCAGCGGATGCTGCGGATGGGCCAGACGGCTGCCGTAGCTTGCCAGACGGTGCGCCAGCCAGTGATCCGGCTGATGCAGCGTGAACAGCAGACAGTGCGGGTGCGGCACCGCGATCTCCGCCACGCTGTTAAACAGCCTGCGCAGATCGGGCAGCGTCAGCAGATGCTGCAAACGCATCTGCAATTGTTGGGCGTTCACCGCATCGCCATTATGCCAGTGCAGGGTGGTGCGCAGATGAAAACGCCAGCTCAGGCCATCGGCCGACACCTCCCAGTGGTGCGCCAGGTCGCTCTGCGGCAAAGGGTTATCGGTAATAAAGCGCGTCAGGCCGGAAAAGATCTGCCCGGCCAGATGCTGCTCGGCGCGCCCCGGCAGAAAGCCCGGATGCAGCGGCTCCAGAGGGCGATAATAGGGAATGCGCAGAGTAGGTGAGTCGTTTTGCCACAGGCCGCCCAGAAAAGGATGCAGCAGATTGCGCAGCGCCTCCGGCGGCAGTTGCGCCAGCGCCAGCGCGCTGTGCTGCTGCCCCTCATTCAGGGCCTGCTCCAGCAGCGCATTGCGCAACGATCCTGGCGTGACGTGAAAATGCAGCACGCCGCGTTTTCCGCGTCCCGACTGCGCCTGCCAGCTCAGCCAGCCGGACGCCTCCATTTGACGTAACAGGGTACGCATATGGCGGTCGCTGCAAAAACAGCGCTCTGCCAGCCCCGCCACGCTGGCGTGCTGCGGTTCGCCATCGGAAAACTGCCACAGGCGCTGATACTGATTAAGTCGATTTAACTGGCGCATAAACCCGGAACAAATATCCTGAAGTATTCACTATTACTTCCGTATATCTCAGGCAATACTGGTACACAAGTTTCCGCATCACAAAACCGGGATAATTATGGCGCGACTGGCTGCATTTGATATGGACGGCACCTTACTGATGCCTGACCACCGTTTAGGCGAGCAAACGCTGGATACCCTGCGCCGCCTGCGCGACCGGGATATTACGCTGGCCTTCGCTACCGGCCGTCATGCGCTGGAGATGCGTCATCTGCTGGGGATGATTACGCTGGAGGCGTATCTGATCACCGGTAACGGCACGCGCATTCACTCGCTGGAGGGGGAACTGCTGCACCGTCAGGATCTCAGCCCGGATGTCGCCGAACAGGTGATCCACCGTCAGTGGGATACCCAGGCGAGTCTGCACGTGTTTAACGACAGCGGCTGGCTGACCGGAGAAGAGATGCCTCTGCTGCTCGATTTCCATATTTACAGCGGCTTTAAATACCGGGTGGTGGATCTCAAAGCACTCAGCCCGCACGAAGTGACCAAAATCTGTTTCTGCGGCGATCATGAGGATCTGGAGCGTCTGCGCATTCAGCTGCACGAGGCATTAGGCGATCGCGCGCATATCTGTTTCTCGGCCTTTGATTGTCTTGAGGTGCTGCCTGTGGGCTGTAATAAAGGCGCGGCGCTGGCGATCTTAAGCGATCGGCTGGGGATCGCCATGCAGGATTGCATGGCATTTGGCGACGCGATGAATGACCACGAAATGCTCGCCGCCGTCGGACGCGGCATGATTATGGGCAACGCCATGCCGCAATTGCGCGCGGCGCTGCCCCATTTACCGGTGATCGGACACTGTCAGAATCAGGCGGTGTCGCACTATTTAACGCATTGGCTGACCACACCACATCTTCCTTATTCCCCCGAATAATGAGCATTGTCAGCAAGCCGGGTCCGTTTAAACCCGGCTTTTTTTATGCCAGTAAACGGGCGATTTCCGCTTTCCACGGCGTCACATCGCCGATATTCGCCTGCACCCATTCCGCATTGTAATAGGTGTCGAGATAGCGCTCGCCGCTGTCGCACAGCAGGGTGACGATAGAACCGGTCTGGCCTGCGTCGCGCATTCTGGCCGCCAGCGTCAGCGCGCCCCACATATTGGTGCCGGTGGACGCACCCACTTTGCGGCCTAACTGCGTTTCCAGCCACTGCGCGGTGGCGACGCTGGCGGCATCCGGCACGCGCAGCATTTCATCCACCACATCCGGCACAAACGACGGCTCGACGCGCGGGCGGCCAATACCTTCGATTTTACTGCCCACCGGGCTGCGCAAAGTGCTATCGCGGGTTTGCCAGTAATCCATAAACACCGAGTTTTGCGGATCCACCACCATCAGTTGAGTATTGTAGCCCTGGCAGCGCAGGTAGCGGCCAATGGTCGCGGAGGTGCCGCCCGTACCGGCGCTCATCACGATCCACGTCGGCTCCGGGTGCGGTTCGCTCTGCATCTGGCGGAAGATGCTGTCGGCGATATTGTTATTGCCGCGCCAGTCGGTGGCGCGTTCGGCATAGGTAAACTGATCCATATAATGGCCGTGCAGCTCCCGCGCCAGCATCTCGGAAGCGGCGTAGATCTCGCAGGCGCTCTCCACGAAGTGACAACGCCCGCCGTAGAATTCAATCTGCTCGATTTTGCGCTTCGCCGTACAGGACGGCATTACGGCGATAAACGGCAGGCCCAGCAGACGGGCAAAATAAGCTTCCGACACCGCCGTTGAGCCGGAGGATGACTCAATAATCGGCGTGCCTTCTTTGATCCAGCCGTTGCACAGACCGTATAAAAACAGGGATCGCGCCAGGCGATGCTTCAGGCTGCCGGTCGGGTGGGTGCTTTCATCTTTCAAATAGAGCTGAATACCCGGAAAACCCGGCAGCGCCAGACGGATAAGGTGAGTATCCGCCGAGCGTTGATAATCGGCATTGATTTCACTGATAGCATGTTTAACCCAGGTGTTTTTCATGGCGCGGATCCGTTTGTCATTTTGTGCCCAGCTTAGCGGAAAGCACGGAAAAAATTGTTGCTTTATGACCTTTGAAATAGACTTTAAGGAGAAAGAAATTCTCCCGGAGGGGGCAATGCTAGATAAAATTGACAGAAAGCTGCTTTCATTACTGCAAAGCGACTGCACCCTCTCTTTGCAGGCGCTCGCGGATGCCGTTAATCTGACAACCACTCCCTGCTGGAAACGGCTGAAACGGCTGGAAGACGACGGCGTGATCAAAGAACGGGTCGCGCTGCTGGATGCGGAAAAGCTCGGCCTCGGGCTTACGGCCTTTGTGCTGATCAAAACCCAGCATCACAGCCGCGACTGGTACTGCCGCTTTGTCTCTGAGGTCAATGCGCTGCCCGAAGTGTTAGGTTTCTGGCGCATGGCCGGCGAATACGACTACCTTTTACGGGTGCAGGTCGCCGACATGAAGCGCTATGATGATTTCTATAAACGGCTGGTGAACAGCGTACCTGGGTTGTCCGATGTGACCTCCAGTTTCGCCATGGAACAGATAAAGTTCACCACTGCGTTACCCATTGAATAACTCTCCCGGCCCGAAGCACCACCGCCGGAAAATCACGTTCAGGAAATGACCGCGTGCGATTATTTGCTCAATTAAGCTGGTACTTTCGCCGGGAATGGCGACGCTATCTCGGTGCTGTAGCCCTGCTTATCTTTATTGCCATCCTGCAGCTTATCCCGCCGAAAGTGGTGGGCTATGTGGTGGATGGCGTGACGCAACAACATTACACCACCAGCCGGGTGCTGCTGTGGATCGGCCTGCTGGTGGGGGTGGCGATTGTCACCTACCTGCTGCGCTACGTCTGGCGCGTGCTGCTTTTCGGCGCCTCCTACCAGCTCGCCGTTGAACTGCGTGAGGATTTTTACCGCCAGCTCAGCCGCCAGCATCCGGAGTTTTACCTGCGCCACCGCACCGGCGATTTAATGGCGCGCGCCACTAACGATGTCGATCGCGTGGTGTTCGCCGCCGGGGAAGGGGTGCTGACGCTGGTGGATTCGCTGGTGATGGGCTGCGTGGTGCTGGTGGTGATGTCGACGCAAATCAGCTGGCAGCTCACCCTGCTGGCACTGCTGCCCATGCCGATCATGGCGATTGTCATCAAGCGCTACGGCGACCAGCTGCACGAGCGCTTTAAGCTGGCGCAGGCGGCATTCTCCTCGCTCAACGACCGGACCCAGGAGAGCATGACCAGCATCCGCATGATCAAGGCCTTTGGCCTGGAAGATCGCCAGTCGGCGCTGTTCGCCGCCGATGCCGCCGACACGGGGCGCAAAAATATGAAGGTCGCCCGCGTGGATGCGCGTTTTGATCCGACGATTTATATCGCCATCGGCATGGCGAATCTGCTGGCCATTGGCGGCGGCAGCTGGATGGTGGTCAACGGCTCGTTAACCCTCGGGCAACTGACCAGCTTTATCATGTATCTGGGACTGATGATCTGGCCGATGCTGGCGCTGGCGTGGATGTTTAACATCGTCGAGCGCGGCAGCGCCGCCTACACCCGTATCCGCGATATGCTGGCGGAAGCCCCGGTGGTCAACGATGGTAGCGAATCCCTGCCGGACGGACGCGGCGAGCTGGCGGTGACCATTCGCGAATTCCGCTATCCGCAAACCGACAGCGCCACGCTGAACGGCGTCAATTTCACGCTTAATCCCGGACAAATGCTCGGCATCTGCGGGCCGACCGGTGCCGGGAAAAGTACCCTGCTGTCGCTGATCCAGCGCCATTTCGATGTCGATCAGGGTGAGATTGCCTATCACGGTATTCCGCTGCCGCGCCTGAAGCTCGACGCCTGGCGTAGTCGTCTGGCGGTGGTGAACCAGACGCCGTTTTTATTCTCCGATACCGTGGCGAACAATATCGCCCTTGGCAAGCCTGGGGCCACGCAGCAGGAGATCGAACACGCGGCGCGACTTGCCAGCGTCCATGAAGACATTCTGCGCCTGCCGCAGGGCTATGAAACCGAAGTGGGTGAGCGCGGCGTCATGCTGTCCGGCGGACAGAAACAGCGCATTTCTATTGCCCGCGCGCTGTTGCTCAATGCCGAGATCCTTATCCTCGACGATGCGCTCTCCGCCGTGGACGGTCGAACCGAACACGAGATCCTGCACAACCTGCGGCAGTGGGGAGAAGGGCGCACGGTGATCATCAGCGCTCACCGCCTGTCGGCCCTTACCGAAGCCAGTGAAATTCTGGTGATGCAGCACGGACATGTTGCTCAGCGCGGTCATCACGACCAGCTGTCGCAGCAGCCCGGCTGGTATCGCGACATGTATCGCTATCAGCAACTGGAAGCGGCGCTGGATGACGCGCCGGAAGAAAAAGAGGATCCTGCCAATGCGTAGTTTTGGGCAACTGTGGCCTACGCTCAAACGGCTGTTAGTGTATGGCAAGCCCTGGCGTAAACCCCTGACCCGCGCCGTTGTTATGCTGTGGGTGGCGGCGATTGCCGAAGTCTCCGGCCCGGCGCTGATCAGCTATTTTATCGATAACATGGTCGCCAAAAGTTACCTGCCGTGGGGCCTGCTGGCGGGCATGGCGGCCGCCTATATCGGCCTGCAACTGCTGGCGGCGGGACTGCACTATGCGCAGTCGCTGCTGTTTAACGAGGCGGCGGTGGGCGTGGTGCAGCAACTGCGTACCGACGTGATGGATGCGGCGCTCCGTCAACCGCTGAGCGCCTTCGATACCCAACCGGTGGGGCAGTTGATCTCCCGGGTGACCAACGATACCGAAGTGATCCGCGATCTCTACGTCACTGTGGTGGCAACCGTGCTGCGCAGCGCGGCGCTGATCGGCGCGATGCTGGTGGCGATGTTCACCCTCGACTGGCGTATGGCGCTGGTGGCAGTGACCATTTTCCCGGCGGTGCTGGTGGTGATGGCGCTGTATCAGCGCTACAGCACGCCTATTGTCCGTCGTCTGCGCAGCTATCTCGCCGACATCAACGACGGCTTTAACGAAGTGATCAACGGCATGGGCGTCATCCAGCAGTTCCGCCAGCAGGCGCGCTTTGGCGAGCGGATGGGGGAAGCCAGCCGCTCGCACTACACGGCACGTATGCAGACGCTGCGCCTTGACGGCTTTTTGCTGCGCCCGCTGCTGAGCCTGTTTTCGGCGCTGGTGCTCTGCGGCCTGTTAATGCTGTTTGGCTTTACCGCCGTCGGCACCATACAGGTGGGCGTGCTCTATGCCTTTATCAGCTATCTGGGGCGGCTTAACGAACCGCTGATCGAACTCACTACCCAGCAGTCGATGCTGCAGCAGGCGGTGGTGGCGGGGGAGCGCGTGTTTGAACTGATGGATCGCCCGCGCCAGACCTACGGCGATGACGATCGCCCGCTGGAAAGCGGCGCTGTTGAGATCGAAAACCTGTCGTTTGCCTATCGTGATGACCGGCTGGTATTGCAGGACATTAATCTGACCATTCCGTCACGCAGTTTTGTGGCGCTGGTGGGGCATACCGGCAGCGGCAAAAGTACGCTCGCCAGCCTGATGATGGGCTACTACCCGCTTACCCGGGGGGAAATTCGCCTCGACGGACGTCCGCTCTCCACCATCGGCCATAACGCGCTGCGCAACGGCGTGGCGATGGTGCAGCAGGATCCGGTAGTAATGGCAGAATCCTTTTTTGAAAACGTGACTCTCGGGCGCGACATCAGCGAAGAGAAGGTCTGGCAGGCGCTGGAAACGGTGCAGCTGGCGGAGCTGGCGCGCAGCATGAGCGACGGAATTCATACCCGTTTGGGGGAGCAGGGCAATAATCTCTCCGTCGGGCAAAAACAGCTGCTGGCGCTGGCGCGGGTGCTGGTCGGCACTCCTCAGATCCTCATCCTTGATGAGGCGACGGCCAATATCGATTCGGGCACCGAGCAGGCGATCCAGCAGGCGCTGGCGGCGATCCGCCAGCAGACCACGCTGGTGGTGATCGCTCACCGGCTGTCGACCATTGTCGAGGCGGATACCATTCTGGTGCTGCATCGCGGTCAGGCGGTGGAGCGCGGCACCCATCAGGCGTTGTTAAATGCGCAGGGGCGCTACTGGCAGATGTACCAGCTGCAACTGGCCGGGGAAGAGCTGGCCGCCGCCACGAAAGAAGAATCGCTTATCGCCTGATGCACCATTATCAGGCAGGCTACTGACAGCCATCGCTGTTGGTGCAAAAATGCAACGCACCCTGCACTGGCATGGTGCGTTTTTCTTTTCCAGGAACAATCTGAATCCCCGTCACACTTTTCCCTTTTGCTTTTTCCCCTCGCCACACGGCGTAACGGCCTGAACTTCTCCTCGTTTTTATTTCTGGCACAGCGATTGCAATACCAGAACCATGTTAGCTGCTGCCATTACCGAATTCCGCCTGGAGGAACTTTATGAAGCTGGTTACCGTGGTGATTAAACCATTCAAACTCGAAGACGTGCGTGAAGCGCTCTCTTCAATTGGTATTCAGGGGCTGACCGTGACTGAAGTGAAAGGCTTCGGGCGTCAGAAAGGTCACGCCGAGTTGTACCGTGGCGCCGAGTACAGCGTTAACTTCCTGCCAAAAGTGAAGATTGACGTGGCGATTGCTGATGATCAGCTCGATGAAGTGATCGACGTGATCAGCAAAGCGGCCTACACCGGAAAAATTGGCGACGGCAAAATTTTCGTTGCCGAGCTGCAACGCGTCATTCGCATTCGTACCGGCGAAGCCGACGAAGCGGCGCTGTAACTCCTGCACACAGTGATAGGGATGGGAAAAATGAGCAAAACAACTTTTAAATCCGTACTTGCCGCGCTGGCTTTGCTTCCGGGACTGGCGCTGGCCGCCCCGGCTGTTGCTGACAAAGCGGACAACGCCTTTATGATGATCTGCACCGCGCTGGTGCTGTTTATGACAATTCCCGGCATCGCCCTGTTCTACGGCGGTCTGATCCGCGGCAAGAACGTGCTGTCGATGCTGACGCAGGTAACAGTGACCTTCGCGCTGGTATGCATCCTGTGGGTGGTTTATGGCTACTCGCTGGCCTTCGGCGAAGGCAATAACTTCTTCGGCAACTTTAACTGGGCGATGCTGAAAAACATCGAGCTGACGGCGGTGATGGGCAGCTTCTACCAGTATATTCACGTTGCGTTCCAGGGCTCGTTTGCCTGTATTACCGTCGGGCTTATCGTCGGTGCGCTGGCGGAACGTATTCGTTTCTCTGCGGTGCTGATCTTCGTGGTGGTATGGATGACGCTCTCTTATGTGCCGATTGCGCACATGGTCTGGGGCGGCGGTCTGCTGGCTTCCCACGGCGCGCTGGACTTTGCGGGCGGTACGGTGGTGCACATTAACGCTGCGGTGGCCGGTCTGGTGGGCGCTTACCTGGTGGGTAAACGTGTCGGCTTCGGTAAAGAAGCCTTCAAACCGCACAACCTGCCGATGGTGTTTATCGGTACGGCGATCCTCTACGTGGGCTGGTTTGGTTTTAACGCCGGTTCCGCAAGCGCCGCGAACGAAATCGCCGCGCTGGCCTTCGTTAACACCGTGGTGGCAACAGCGGCAGCGATTCTGTCCTGGGTCTTTGGTGAGTGGGCGCTGCGCGGTAAACCTTCGCTGCTGGGCGCCTGTTCCGGTGCGATTGCTGGTCTGGTTGGCGTGACTCCGGCGTGCGGTTATATCGGCGTGGGCGGTGCGATGATCGTCGGTCTGGCGGCAGGTCTGGCGGGGCTGTGGGGTGTGACTATGCTGAAACGCTGGTTACGTGTCGACGACCCTTGCGATGTGTTCGGTGTGCATGGCGTCTGCGGTATCGTGGGCTGCGTACTGACCGGCGTATTCGCTTCCTCTTCTCTGGGCGGCGTGGGCTTCGCAGAAGGCGTGACCATGGGCCATCAGGTGCTGGTACAGCTGGAAAGTATCGCCATCACCGTGGTGTGGTCTGCGGTAGTGGCTTTCATCGGCTTCAAAGTGGCGGACATGACGGTTGGCCTGCGCGTACCGGAAGAGCAGGAGCGTGAAGGTCTGGACGTGAACAGCCACGGCGAGAATGCCTACAACGCCTGATTATTAACCTTAAACTGTGCCCGGCGGCGCAAGCTTGCCGGGCCTGCGTTTATCTCGTAGGCCGGGTAAGGCGAAGCCGCCACCCGGCTC